>NZ_CP109660.1:0-3575733 GCF_052660795.1 Sphingomonas sp. G5
ATGTCTCTGCACGAAGCACCGGATGTGCCCGTCTGGTCATCCGTGCTGGACCAGCTTCTCACCGATGATCGCGTCACCCCGCAGCTACACGGTTTTCTGAACCTCGCTGTCCCGCAGGGCGTGATGGGCGGAACCCTTTACCTCGACGTCCCGAACGACCTCACCGCCGCGCAGTTCAACAAGCGCATGCGGGCGCCGATCCTCGAGGCGCTGGCGCAGGTGCAAGGAGAAGACCCTCAGATCGGGACGTTCCGCGTCGTCGTGAACCCCGATGTGATCGAGACGCAGCGCAGCTCCTCCGCCGCCCCGCGCGAAGAGCGCCCGCAGGCGGCACCCGTGCATTCGCCAGCGAGTGAGCAGGCGCCCGAGCCGATCGTCCCGGCGTCGCGGAACGACACGCGCCTCAACCCGAAGTACACCTTCGACAATTTCGTCATCGGTCAGTCCAACCGTTTCGCGCACGCCGCGGCGGTCGCGGTCGCTGAGGCGCCGGCCAAGGCGTACAACCCGCTGTTCATCTACGGCGACTCAGGCCTCGGCAAGACGCACCTCCTCCACGCGATCGGCGACTATGCCGCGAGCATGTACGCCGGCATCCGAGTCCGTTATGTCTCGAGCGAAGAGTTCACGAACGACTTCATCAACTCGATCGCCAACAATCGGGGATCGGCCTTCCAGGCGCGCTACCGCGACGTCGACATCCTGTTGATCGACGACATCCAGTTCCTGCAGGGTCGCGCCGAGACGCAGGAAGCCTTCTTCCACACGTTCAACACGCTGCACGACCACGACAAGCAGGTGGTCATCACGAGCGATCTGCCGCCGAAGCAGCTGACCGGGTTCGAAGACCGTATGCGCAGCCGCTTCGAGTGGGGTCTGATCACCGACGTCCAGGCGCCCGACCTCGAAACGCGCATCGCGATCCTTCGCAAGAAGGCGCAGAGCGAACGACTTCTCATTCCCGACGACGTGCTCGAGTACATCGCCACGGTCGTCTCGTCGAACATCCGCGAGCTCGAAGGCGCCCTCATCCGCGTCTCCGCGTTCGCCAGTCTGAATCGATCGACGCTCGACATGTCGCTCGCGCAGACTGTCCTGCGAGACATCATCGACCAGGACGACGCGAACGTGATCTCGCCGACGGACATCATCACGGCGACCGCGCAGTACTTCAAGCTGTCGGTCGACGACCTCTACGGTTCGAGCCGCTCGCAGGCGGTGGCCACCGCGCGTCAGATCGCGATGTACCTCTGCCGTGAGCGCACGAGTCTGTCGCTCCCGAAGATCGGCCAGCTGTTCGGCAACCGAGACCACACGACGGTGATGTACGCGTACAAGAAGATCAGCGACCTCATGAAGGAGCGTCGGTCGATCTTCAACCAGGTGTCGGAGATCACCAGTCAGCTCGGCCGTATGCGCTGAGCACCCGTTCCCCGAGGGGCTCGACCACGACCGTGGTTCGAGCCCCTTTCTCTTTTTCCGCACCTGATCGGGCATATAAGGCCGTACACAGGGGGTTTTGGAGGGGGTTCTACACAGTGTGGAAAACCTGTGGATAACTCGATTTTCCTCGGGATGATCTGTGCACTCAGGCGTTAACACTGTGGAGGAACAGCCGAAGGCGCTCGCGACACCCGTCGTTAACTCGACAGGCTCTCCGCAGCTCGTCCACAGTTAACAGACCCCTGGTTCCCTGCCGTTAACAAGCGTGTCGCAAGTTATCCACACTCTCCACAGCTGTTAACAAGATGAAGATCCAAGTTCTTTGTTAAGAGAGATTCGATGACCTTGCCGTGGGGACGTCGCTCGGCGGGCGTCGCCGCAAGGGGGCACTAGCATGGGTAAGCCATACCCGCCGTCAAGGGAGCACCCGTGAAGTTCCACGTCAATCGCGATGTGTTCAGCGAAGCCGTCTCGTTCGTGGTCAAGCTCCTGCCCCAGCGAAACCCGCAGCCGATCCTGGCCGGTGTGCTCATCGAGGCCAACGAACAGGGATTGACCCTGGCCGCCTTCGATTACGAGGCTTCCGCGCGCACGACGATCGAGGCGACCGTCGACGAGCCCGGCACGATCCTGGTGCACGGCCGACTCCTCAGCGACATTGCGAGCCGTCTGCCCAACGCTCCGATCCAGATCACGGTCGACGACGACGGTGGCATCCTGCTGACCTGCGGCTCCGCGCGCTTCACGCTTGCCTCCATGCCCGTTCAGGAGTACCCGGCGATCCCCGAGGTCACCGGCGAATCCGGTCTCGTCCCCGCCGACGAGTTCGCCACGGCGATCGCACAGGTCGCGTTCGCAGCCTCGCGCGACGACGTGACCCCCGTCCTCACCGGCGTGCAGCTCGAGGTCTCCGGCACCCGCTTGAGCCTGGTCGCTACCGACCGCTACCGCGTCGCGCTCCGCGAGATCCCGTGGGACGGCGGAGCCGTGGCATCCGATGAGACCACGTCCGCTCTCGTGCCCGCGCGTACGCTGCAGGAAGTCGGCAAGACCTTCGCTCACAGCGGCGACATCTCCATCGCCTTCTCGGGCTCGGGCGACCGCGAGATCATCGCGTTCTCGTCGGGCAACAAGACCGTCACGTCGTTGCTCATCAAGGGCAACTTCCCGCCCGTGCGCCGACTCTTCCCCGCGCAGACCGAGCACCACAGCGTGGTCAACACGGCCGAGCTCGTCGAGGCGGTCCGCCGTGTCGCGCTCGTGCTCGACCGTTCCGCGCCCTTGCGTTTCACGTTCGGCCCCGACGGTGTGTCGATGGACGCCGCCGGCACCGAGCAGGCTCGGGCGACGGAGTCGGTCGACGCGACGCTCGTGGGCGATGAGGTCACGCTGGGTCTCAACCCGCAGTACCTCATCGAGTCGCTCGGTGCCGTGCGCAGCGAGTTCACGCGAATCACCTTCACCTCGAGCGACAACGCGAACAAGCTCAGCCCCGTGCTGGTCACGCCCCAGACCTCGGTCGAGAAGGGCGGCGAGGGCACGTTCAAGTACCTCTTGCAGCCCAACCTGCTGTTGCGCTGACCGGCACCGCATGCTGCCGTGTCGGAGGCGGCGGGTAGTCTGACTCGGTGATCGTGGAGCAGCTCGGACTGAAGGACTTCCGCAATTACGCGGAAGCCGACGTCGAGCTCTCCTCGGGGGCGAATGTCTTCGTCGGCCGCAACGGGCAGGGCAAGACGAACCTCGTCGAAGCCATCGCCTACCTCGCGACTCTCGGCTCGCATCGTGTCTCGAACGATGCACCCCTGGTCAGAGACGGGACGGATGCCGCGATCGTGCGCGCGCGGCTCACGCACGGTGAGCGCAGCGTGCTGCTCGAGTTGCAGCTCAACCGCCAGGGCGCGAACAAGGCTCGCGTGAACGGCGTCAACGTCCGTACCTCCGAACTGCCGCGGTACGCGCAGGTGGTCCTCTTCGCGCCCGAAGACCTGCAGATCGTGCGGGGCGACCCCTCCGCCCGCCGCCGGTTCGCCGATCAGCTCATCGTCCAGCGCACCCCTCGCATGGCCGGGGTGATCGGCGACTACGACCGTGTTCTGCGTCAGCGCAGCGCTCTGTTGAAGTCGGCGCGCGCCCGGGGACTCCGCGGCGAAGCGCTTCGCACGCTCGACGTCTGGGATGAGAAGCTCGTCGCTCTGGGCACCGAGGTGATCGAGGCGCGGAGCGCGTTGGCATCCGACCTCTCCGATCCCGTGGCCGCGGCCTACGCGGCGATCGCCGGCGCCGACCACGAGCCGCGGTTGTCGTGGGCGCTCTCGGTGGGCGGCGGCGACCCCGAAGAGGGGGATGCCGTCGATGGCGCGCGATCGAGCGAGCCCCTGGCCGATCAGTTCCGAGCAGCCCTCGCGGCGAAGCGTTCGGCCGAGCTCGAGCGCGGTCTGACCCTCGTGGGCCCGCACCGCGATGATCTGGTGCTGCGCGTTCGGGGTCTGCCGGTCAAGGGTTACGCCTCGCACGGGGAGTCCTGGTCGGTGGCGCTCGCTCTGCGCCTGGCATCCGCCGAACTCCTTCGCGCCGAGTCTCGTCTGGGCGACCCGGTTCTCATCCTCGACGATGTGTTCGCCGAGCTCGACGCCGGCCGTCGCACCCGACTGGCCGAGCTGGCCGGTGGCTACGAGCAGGTCATCGTCACCTCGGCCGTCGAAGAAGATGTCCCCGATGTCCTGCGGGCACACGTCGTCCGCGTCGAGGCGGGCCGCATCGAGGAGCCCCGCGGTGAGTGATGACGCCGAGATCCCCGAAACGATGTCGACCTACTTGCGGCTTCGTGGGCTCGAGCCCTCTCCGTACCGCAAGAAGAAGCGTCGTCGTCGGGCGGACGACGGCGAGAACGCTCCATTCAGCCCGGGCCGCGACCCGCGCGGTCTGGGCGATGTGATCTCGGCGCTGACGCAGTCGGCGGGGTGGGAGCCCCAGCTCTCCCGCGAAGATCTCGTGCGTACGTGGGATCAGGTCGCCGGGGCGGACACCGCCGCGCACACGCGTCCCGTCGCCCTCGAGAACGGCACACTCACCGTTCAGGCCGATTCGACGGCGTGGGCGAAGCAGCTGCAGTTCATGCGCGCGCAGATCCTCTCGGAGATCCTCCGACGCTTTCCCGAGGCCGGTGTCGAAGCGATCCGGTTCGTGGGCCCGGACGTTCCCTCGTGGAAATGGGGGCCCAGAGCCGTTCCAGGCCGCGGTCCGCGCGATACCTACGGCTGAGTCATGGTCGATCCCGGTTCGACACGATTTATCGCCGCGTAGGGGCGTACACGCCATTTCGAGAGCCCGTCCGCGATAGGATGGAGGTTCCGACGAATCGATCTGGAGCGCGCGTACACATGACGTCCGAAAACCCCGACAGCGTTTCCGAGGAACCCGAAGTCCCCGCCGCGACCAAAAAGGTTCCCAACGAGTACGGGGCGGACGCCATCCAGGTGCTCGAGGGCCTCGAGGCTGTTCGCAAGCGTCCCGGTATGTACATCGGCTCCACGGGTGAGCGCGGGCTGCATCACCTCGTGCAAGAGATCGTCGACAACTCCGTCGACGAGGCGCTGGCCGGGTACTGCGACACGATCCAGGTCACGATCCTCAGCGACGGCGCCGTGCGTGTGGTCGACAACGGCCGTGGCATCCCGGTCGACATGCACCGCACCGAGGGCAAGTCGACCGTCGAGGTCGTGCTGACCGTGCTGCACGCCGGCGGAAAGTTCGGCGGCGGCGGATACGCGGTCTCGGGCGGTCTGCACGGCGTGGGCTCATCCGTCGTGAATGCCCTCTCCACGCGCCTCGACGTCGAGGTGCGCCGCCAGGGGCACGTGTGGCGTCAATCGTTCCGCGACGGCGGCGTGCCGCTCGCTCCTCTCTCGAAAGACGAGGAGAGCGACGCGACGGGAACGACGATCACGTTCTGGCCGGATGCCACGATCTTCGACACCATCGACTTCGACTACGACACGCTACGCACGCGCTTCCAGCAGATGGCGTTCCTCAACAAGGGTCTGCGCATCGGCCTCCGCGACGAACGCGCCCAGTCCGTGGTCACCGAGGGTGAGCCGGGCGCAGAGGTCACCGAGGCCCGCCACGACACGTTCCTCTACGAGCGCGGTCTCGTCGACTATGTCGAGCACCTGAACCGTGTGCGCAAGGCCGACGTGGTCAACGACGAGATCATCGAGGTCGAGTCCGAGGACACCGATCGCAAGATCGCCCTCGAACTCGCGATGCAGTGGACGACGGCCTACACCGAGAACGTGTTCACCTATGCGAACACCATCAACACGCACGAGGGCGGAACGCACGAAGAGGGTTTCCGCGCCGCGCTGACGACGCTCGTGAACCGTTACGCCCGCGCGAACAACCTCCTCAAAGAGAAGGACGACAACCTCACCGGCGACGACATCCGCGAGGGTCTCACCGCGGTCATCTCGGTCAAGCTGTCGGAGCCGCAGTTCGAGGGGCAGACCAAGACCAAACTCGGCAACACCGAGGCGCGCGCGTACGTGCAGAAGGTCGTGGGCGACAAGCTCGGCGATTGGTTCGACCGCAATCCGGGTCAGGCCAAGAACATCATCCGCAAGGCGATCGACGCCGCGACCGCGCGCCTCGCCGCGCGCAAGGCGCGCGAGACCGCCCGTCGCAAGAGCGTGTTCGAGTCGGCCGCGATGCCCGACAAGCTGAAGGACTGCACCTCGAAGGATCCCTCGATCAGCGAGATCTTCCTCGTCGAGGGTGATTCCGCCGGTGGCTCCGCGGTGCAGGGTCGCGATCCGCACACGCAGGCGATCCTGGCGCTGCGCGGCAAGATCCTGAACGTCGAGCGCGCGCGTCTCGACCGCGCTCTGGGGAACAAGGAAGTCCAGGCGATGATCCAGGCCTTCGGCACGGGTATCGGCGAAGACTTCGACATGGCCAAGGCGCGGTACCACAAGATCGTGCTGATGGCCGATGCCGACGTCGACGGTCAGCACATCACGACGCTGCTGCTGACGCTGCTGTTCCGCTACATGCGCGGTCTCATCGAGGCCGGGTACGTCTACCTCGCTCAGCCGCCCCTGTACCGCCTGAAGTGGTCGAACCACCCCCACGAGTACGCGTACAGCGACCGCGAGCGCGACGCGATGCTCGTCGATGGTCAGGCCTCGGGTCGCCGGATCCCCAAGGACAACGGCATCCAGCGCTACAAGGGTCTCGGCGAGATGAACGACCACGAGCTGTGGGAGACCACGATGGACCCGCAGACGCGCACGCTGAAGCAGGTCACGATCGACGACGCCGCCGCGGCCGACGAGATCTTCTCGGTGCTCATGGGCGAAGACGTCGAGTCGCGACGCAGCTTCATCCAGCGCAACGCCAAAGACGTCCGCTTCCTCGACATCTGATCTCGCACGACGCATTCACGGAACTGAGAAGACATGGCTGACGACATCACGCCCGAATCCGACGACGTCCGCGGCGAGCCGGCGCACGACCACGGCAAGATCGACCAGGTCGACCTCCAGCTCGAGATGCAGCGGAGCTACCTCGACTACGCGATGAGCGTCATCGTCGGGCGTGCTCTGCCCGACGTGCGCGACGGTCTCAAGCCCGTGCACCGCCGCGTGATCTACGGCATGTACGACGGCGGCTTCCGCCCCGACAAGTCGTTCTCGAAGTGCGCCCGTGTCGTCGGCGAGGTGATGGGTCACTACCACCCGCACGGTGACGCCCCCATCTACGACGCCCTCGTGCGCCTCGTGCAGCCGTGGTCGCTGCGCTACCCCCTCGCTCTCGGACAGGGGAACTTCGGTTCGCCCGGCAATCAGGGCGCCGCAGCCCCGCGATACACCGAGACGAAGATGGCTCCCCTCGCGCTCGAGATGGTGCGCGACATCGAGGAAGAGACCGTCGACTTCCAGGACAACTACGACGGTCAGACCCAGGAGCCGACGGTCCTGCCCGCGCGCTTCCCGAACCTGCTCGTCAACGGCTCGGTCGGCATCGCGGTCGGCATGGCCACGAACATCCCCCCGCACAACCTGCGCGAAGTCTCGTCCGGTGCCCTCTGGGCCCTCGAGAACCCGGATGCCACGCGCGAGGAGCTGCTCGAAGCGCTCATGGAGCGCATTCCCGGCCCCGACTTCCCGACGCGCGCGCAGATCCTCGGCACCCGCGGCATCAAGGACGCGTACCGCACCGGCCGAGGCTCCATCACGATGCGGGCGGTCGTCAACATCGAGGAGATCCAGGGCCGCACGTGCCTCGTGATCACCGAGCTGCCGTACCAGGTGAATCCCGACAACGTCGCGGTCAAGATCGGCGACCTCGCCCGCGAGGGCAAGATCACCGGCGTCGCCGACATCCGCGACGAGAGCTCGGGCCGCACCGGTCAGCGTCTGGTCGTCGTGCTCAAGCGCGACGCCGTCGCCAAGGTCGTGCTGAACAACCTGTACAAGCACACGCAGCTGCAGGAGAACTTCGGCGCGAACATGCTCGCGATCGTCGACGGGGTGCCCCGCACGCTGTCTCTCGACGGTTTCATCAGCCTGTGGATCGACCACCAGGTCGAGGTCATCGTGCGGCGCACGCAGTACCGCCTCCGCAAGGCCGAAGAGCGCATGCACATCCTGCGCGGCTACCTGAAGGCGCTCGACGCGCTCGATGAGGTCATCGCGCTCATCCGTCGCTCGCCCACGGCCCAGGATGCCAACGAGGGACTGCAGAAGCTCCTCGACATCGACGACATCCAGGCGCAGGCCATTCTCGATATGCAGCTGCGTCGACTCGCGGCCCTCGAGCGCCAGAAGATCGTCGACGAGGCCACCGAGCTCGAGGCCCGTATCGCGGACTACAACGACATCCTCGCCACCCCCGCTCGCCAGCGCACCATCATCCGCGACGAGCTCACGGCCATCACCGACCGCTTCGGTGACGACCGTCGCACCGAGATCCTCCACGGATTCGACGGCGACGTGTCGATCGAGGACCTCATCGCCGAAGAAGAGATGGTGGTCACGGTCACCCGCGACGGCTACATCAAGCGCACGCGCAGCGACAACTACCGTTCGCAGCACCGCGGTGGCAAAGGCGTGAAGGGTGCCCAGCTGCGCGCCGACGACGTGGTCGAGCACTTCTTCGTCACCACGACGCACCACTGGCTGCTGTTCTTCACGAACAAGGGTCGGGTCTACCGCTCGAAGGCCTATGAGGTGCCCGAGGCGGGCCGCGATGCCAAGGGTCAGCACGTCGCGAACCTGCTCGCCCTCCAGCCCGACGAAGAGATCGCGCAGATTCTCGACATCCGCGACTACAGCGTCGCGACCTACCTCGTGCTCGCGACCCGGAACGGTCTCGTGAAGAAGACCCGTCTCGACGAGTACGACACCAACCGCCAGGGCGGGGTGATCGCGATCAAGCTCCGCGGACAGGTCGCCGAGGAGGGCGACGAGGCCGAGCAGGGCAGCGCCGACGAGCTTGTCAGCGCGATGCTGGTCGACGAGGGTGACGACATCCTCCTCATCAGCCGGCTCGGACAGTCGCTGCGCTTCTCCGCCACCGACAGCGCGCTGCGCCCGATGGGGCGGTCGACCTCGGGCGTGAAGGGCATGGACTTCCGCGAGGGGGACAGCCTGCTCTCGGCATCCGTCGCCAAGGACGACGAGTTCGTCTTCGTCGTGACCGAGGGCGGCTACGCCAAGCGCACCGCCGTCACCGAGTACCGGATGCAGAACCGAGGTGGTCTGGGCATCAAGGTGGCCCGCCTGACCGACGATCGCGGCGTGCTCGCGGGCGGAATGATGGTGTCGGAAGGCGATGAGGTCCTCGTGGTTCTTGCCAGTGGCAAGGTGGTACGCTCTGCCGTGGCCGAGGTACCCGCCAAGGGACGCGACACGATGGGTGTCGTGTTCGCACGAGCCGGAGGTGATGACAGGATCATCGCCATCGCTCGAAACGCAGAGCGGAACCTGACCGAGACGACGGAGACAATCACGGAGCCCGCCGCTTCCCCCGCGGACGAGGCCGACGCCTCCTCTTCCGAGACCCCCGAGGAAAGTACTGACGCATGAGCACGGTAGCCGACAAGCTCGCCAAGAAGTCGACTCACAAGACCCCCGCCAAGCAGGTCCGCCTGCGACTGGTGTACATCGACTTCTGGTCGGCGGTGAAGCTGTCGTTCCTTGCCGCGGTGGCCCTGGCCATCGTGACGGTCGTGTCGTACTTCCTGATCTACCTGGTGGTGTCGGCGACCTTGCTGACCAAGCTCGATGAGTTCTTCACCAGCTTCACCGATGGCGGCGCGACCCTCTCGCAGTACGTCGGTCTGCCCCAGGTCATGGCGTTCGCGGCGATCATCGCGATCCTCAACCTCGTCATCGTGACGGTGCTCGGCGCCGTGATGGCGGGTATCTACAACCTCGCGGTCAAGGTCACCGGCGGCCTGCTCGTCGGGTTCACCTCGAACTGACGTCGATTCGTCAAAACCTTGCAAGTCCGGTAAAGTCTTCGAGGTTGACATCACGTCAGCGAGACGGGGCTATAGCTCAGGCGGTTAGAGCGCTTCACTGATAATGAAGAGGTCCCAGGTTCAAGTCCTGGTAGCCCCACCCCTCCCTCGCGGGGCCTTAGCTCAGCTGGTAGAGCGCCTGCTTTGCAAGCAGGATGTCAGGAGTTCGAATCTCCTAGGCTCCACAATCGAGAAAGAAGAGCCGGTCCATCGGGACCGGCTCTTCTTCTTTTCCGCCGTCGCTCTCACGAGGCGCGTCGCCGCCGCCCTCTTCGGAGCAGAACGACGGATGCCGTGTACAGGACCGCCCCGCCGACCGCGAGCACCGTGTTCATCCCCTGCAGCGTCACGGCGAAGGGCGGGAGGAATGCGCAGAACCACGCGATCGCCAGGATGACCGATCCCGGTGCCGGCGGAAGGTCGCCCAGCGCCTCGAATCGGATCAGGATCAGCGAGAGCAATCCGAGCACGATCGCCGTCGCCAGGAAGACCAGGGGGCGCGTTGCCCACCACTGCGGGCTCGCGGGCGCGGGAGCTGCGCCGGGGATGAGCAGGGCGATCCCCGAGATGATGAGGATGACGGGCAGGTGCCACAGGTACACCGTCATCAGGCGGGATCCGATCGCGAACACCACCCCCTGCGCGAGGCGCGTGCGCATGAGCACGGTGAGCGCGGGCTTCGCCAGACGCAGCAGACACGCCTGAGCGAGACCGAACAGCACGAGGGGAAGAGTGGGCGGGTTGAGATTCGCCAGCATGTTGTCGGAGTAGGGCCCCCACACGACCACGGCGCCGACCACGAGGTAACAGGCGGTCGCGAGGGCCAAGAGAGATACAGCCGAGCGGCGATCGAACCACCCGTCGCGGTACCAGAATCCCAGCTGCTGGATGAGCGGCCAGACGAAGAGCAGGTTGAGGTAGCCCAGTTCCTCGATCCCGGACAGGAATCGCACGGCGTCGACCGCAACCACTGCGGCCAGAAGCATCACGAGAGTGCCGCGAGGGGCCCTCTCGTGCCAGCGAGCGGCGAGAGGCACGACCGCCTGGCACAGGAGGTACGCCGCCAGGAACCACAGCGGCATCCCGACGCCGACCACGGCGGCGTCGACCAGCGACGGATCCACCCCGATCGCGGCGGCGGCGACCAGGACGACAGCGACGAAGACGAACAGGGGCAGAGCCGGCTGCGCCAGCCGGAGCGTGCGAGAGCGGACGAACCCGCGCGCGTCACCTCCACGACTCCGCCATGTCGCCCATCCGGCCGCAGAAGCGAATCCGCCGACGACGAAGAACAACGGCATGATCTGGCCGAACCAGGTGGCGGCGTCGAACCAGGGCTGCATCTCCGCGGGCCGAGACGTGATGAGGGAGCCGTCGGGGCCCCACCCCACCCCCACCTGCAGCAGGTGAACGATGACGACGAAACACACCGCCGTGACGCGGGCGAGATCCAGTGTGAGATCGCGGCGCGAGACGTCGGAGGTCGTCGGAAGAAGCTCTGTGCGCATGCCACCATCGTGGCGGGTGCCGGGCGCTTCGCGTCACCTCCGACACGCGGGTGAACACGCTCGCTAGAGTCTGGTCATGGACATGCGCGTGGCCGCGTACGCCGTCGTGACCGACGCCGACGACCGTGTGCTGCTCGCTCACTGGATCGACGGACGACGGGGAGCGTGGACCCTGCCCGGCGGCGGCCTCGAGGACGGTGAAGACCCCGCGCAGGCGGTACGCCGCGAGGTGCGCGAGGAGACGGGCTTCCGCGTCGTCGTCGACGAGCTGCTCGGCATCCATTCCCGAGTGATCCCCGCGCAGGCACGGCTCGCCGACGGGGCCACGGGTGCCCTCCACGCATTGCGGATCGTCTACCGCGCCCGGGTCGTGGGCGGGCATCTGCGATTCGAGACCGACGGATCCACCGACCGAGCGGAGTGGTTCACCCTCGGGGCGACCCGTAAACTTCGTCGCGTTCAGCTGGTCGACGTCGCCCTGCGGATGGCCGGCCTCCTCGGCTCCTGAACGTCAGGCTCGCTCTGCCGTGATGTCGGCGACCGTTGCGTCGTACGCGGCGATGAGATCGTCAGCATCGACGAACAGACTGTAGCCGTGCGCGCCGGCTCCCATGGCGATCCGCGTTCCGACGATGCGCTCGTCGGCGTACACGGGCCAGTCGGTGCTGCTCCCGATGGGGACGATGGTGCCTCGCTCGTAGCCGGTGGCGGAGAGGGCCAGCTCGGGCTCCGGGAGGCGCAGCTTGTTGACCCCGACCACCGCACGCAGCTTGGGCCAGGAGATGGCACGGTCACCGGGCACGAGAGCGAACAGGTACGTGTCGTCGGACCGCTTGACCACCAGCGTCTTCACAATGGATGCAGAGGGGATGCCGAGCAGCTCGGCCGCCTCGTCGAGGCTCGATGCGGAGGGACGCTCGCGGATATCGACGGAGAGGCCGCGCTCTCGCGCGGCCTCTCTGACTCTGATGATGGGATCGCTCACGCGTCGGGTGCGCGCAGCGGGTCGTCCGCCACCCACAGCTCGTCGTCGGCACGCAGTGTCTGCCACGCGGCGTACGCGACGCCGGCAGCGGCGACCACGCCGAGGATGATGGCGATGACGCCACCGGCGCCGATGCCGTCGTGCTGCGAGGGAAGCTTCTTGGCGAGACGCTTCGACGCCTGCTTGCCGTACTTCTCGGCACGCTTGGCGTACTTGTGCGTGTCGAGCTCGAAGCCACGACCCTTCGCGAGACGGTCGCGGGTGTCGCCCGCGGCATCCCATACCGACATCGCTCCGCCGACCACGGCACCGGCCGCGGGAACGACCTTGTGGCTGAGGAAGCGATTGCTGTACTTCACGCTCTTGTCGACGTACGGAGCGGCGTACTTGTTGTACCCGTCCTGCACGGCGGGGACGAGGTCTTCGCGGCTGAAGCGACCGAGCTGGTGGCCGGCTTCTCGAGCGACCTTCCCGCTCTCGCCCAGCAGCACCTGCTGCGACTCCCACACCTTCGCGGCGTGCTTCTGGAGCTTGCGCAGTTCCTTCTTGCTCTTGCGGCTGAGGCCCACGGCTCATCCTCCCTGTCGATGGGATGTACGTTCGTTCATCTTGCCAGAACGGGTCGCCGGCACCGCCGACCCTTGCAGATAACTCTGAGAGAATGTAGCCATGGCCAACCACACCGCCGTCGCGACCCTGCACACCAACCATGGCGACATCGTCGTCAACCTGTTCGGCGACCACGCTCCGCGCACCGTCCGCAACTTCGTCGGGCTCTCCGACGGAACCCAGGAGTGGACGAACCCGGCAACGGGTGCCAAGGGCGAGGGTCCCCTCTACAAGGACGTCATCTTCCACCGCATCATCCCCAACTTCATGATCCAGGGCGGAGACCCGCTCGGTCAGGGCATCGGTGGACCGGGATACAACTTCAACGACGAGATCAGCCCCGAGCTGGACTTCACCCAGCCCTACAAGCTCGCCATGGCCAACGCCGGTCTGCGCCGCAACGCCATCACCGGCCAGCCCGAGGGCACCAACGGCTCGCAGTTCTTCATCACGACCGACCCCACCCCGTGGCTCCAGGGCAAGCACACGATCTTCGGCGAGGTGGCCGACGATGACTCGAAGGCCGTCGTCGACAAGATCGCCTCTGTTCCCACCGCCGCGGGCGACCGTCCGATCGAGCCCGTCGTGCTCCAGTCGGTCGACATCGTCTCGGTCTGATCTTCCAGGCGGCGGCGGGTGTCCACGACTGACGAGTTCCGTCGCAACAGCGACAACTTCTGCTACCGGCATCCCGACCGGCAGAGCTTCGTGCTGTGCCAGCGGTGCATGCGCACCGTGTGTTCGGACTGCCGCACCCCCGCCGCCGTCGGTGTCATCTGCCCCGAGTGCATGGCGCAGCAGCGCGCCTCCCAGACCCCTGCTCAGAAGAAGGCGCAGCGCCGCTGGGCGTCGCGCCCCCTGTCGGTGGTCTCGTCGGGCAGACCTCAGATGACGCTCGGCATCATCGCCGTCACCGGACTCGTCTACATCATCGGTCTGATCCCCGGTGTGGGCGGCTTCGTCCGGAACCTGCTCGCGTTCAACAGTCTGTACGTGGTGCCGCAACTCGGCGTACTGGAGCCGTGGCGGCTGCTCACGGTCGCTCTCGTCCATAGCGGCTTCTTCCACGTCGGCCTGAACATGCTCGCGCTCTGGTACATCGGTCGCAGCCTCGAGCCTCTGCTCGGGCGTGCGCGTTTCCTCGTGCTCTATCTGATCGGCGCGCTGGGCGGATCGGTGGCCGTCGCGCTGCTCGCCCCCGGCGTCTGGACGGTCGGAGCCTCGGGGGCGATCTTCGCGCTGTTCGGTGCGCTCCTGGTGATCGGGCGGCACATCGGCGCGGACATCCGCGTCATCGCCGTGCTGATCGCCATCAACTTCGCCTGGCCGTTCGTGATCGCGGCGATCGGTGCCATCGGATCGGGCGACTTCGCCGGATCGCTCGCGGCGGTGGGTATCTCGTGGCAGGCCCACCTCGGTGGTCTCATCACCGGAGCGGCTGTGGGGCTGGTGTACGCGCGCACCCGTGCCGCAACGCAGAAGCGCCTGCAGATCGGCCTGCTCGTCGGGCTCAGCGTGCTGCTGATCGCCCTGCTGGCGATCCCGGCTCTGTTCTACGTCTGAGAGTTATCCACAGCCCCATCCACAGGTGGGGATGAATTACACGTGTGTAACTCAGCGCCACTTCGTCGTCATGAGGAATCCGACGAAAGCGATTCCGAAGCCGATGACGAGGTTCCACGGGCCGATGCCCGGGATCGGGAACTGCGAGTTGCTGAGGTAGAACACCAGCACCCACACGAGACCGATGAGCATGAGGCCGATCATGATGGGCAAGAACCACACGGGGTTCGGAGCCGATCCGCCTTCGTTGCGCTCAGCGATCGGGTCTTCGCCTTTGCCAGTTCGTGCCATGCCGGACAGTCTAACGGTCAGGTACGCGTGATCCCGCGGAACTAGACTGCCCCCGTGCAGACCGTCGATCAGTCGCAGACCCGTCGGGGATCACGGCGCGGGCGTGCGCCGCGTCGACGGGTGACCGTGATCGGGGTGATCGGCGACCTGCTGGTCACCGCAGGCGTTCTCGTGCTCCTTTTCGTCGTGTGGCAACTCTGGATCGGTGACGCCATCATCGGTGCCCAGTTCAAAGACCAGGGCAAAGAGCTCAGCGAGCAGTGGGACGCCGATCCGCCGCCCCCCGTTCCCTCGGCCACCACGACGTCTCCGTCCCAGCCCGCGGCCCCGCCGACGGCGGACCCGCCCGCCCTCGAGCAGCCCGGCGACGCACAACGATTCGGTGTGGTGTACATCCCGCGTCTCGGACCCGATTACCACTTCACCGTGGCGGGCGGGGTCAGCTCGTCGCGCACGCTCGACCCGATCGGCTTGGGGCATTATCCCGACACCGCGATGCCCGGGCAGGTGGGCAACTTCGCCATCGCCGGCCATCGTGGCAGTCACGGAGCCCCTTTCGCCGACCTCCCCTCGCTGCACATCGGTGACGCCATCGTCGTCGAGACCGAGGTCGGCTGGTTCACCTACCGCTTCCGCAACATCGAGTACGTGCGCCCCGACGGGGTGAACGTCCTGCTGCCCACGCCGCAGCAGCCGCAGGTCGAAGCGACGGACCGACTGATCACGATGACCACCTGCAGCCCGCGCTACGGCTTCTCGGAGCGGGCTATCGGGTACGGCGTCTTCGAGTCCTTCACCCCGCGCACCGACGCCGGTCCGCCGACATCCCTGACCTCTGGAGCATCCTGATGTACGGAGCCCTCTGGCGCGTCCTCCCCGGTCCGTGGTGGGTGCGCGTGTTGATCATCCTCGTGCTTGTCGCTGCCGTCCTGTACGGCCTCTTCTTCTACGTCTTCCCGTGGGTGAGCGACCTTGTCTATCCCCAGGAGGTCACGGTCGAGTGAGGCCCTGGCGCGTCGTCGTCGTCGACAATCGCGACAGCTTCGTCCACACCCTCGCGGGCTACCTCCGCGACCTCGGCGCCCAGACCGTTCTGTTCGACGCCGAGGAGCGCGGGCTGCCTCGGCGAGCCGTCCGCGAGGCGGATGCGATCCTCGTCTCACCGGGACCGGGACATCCCGACGACGCCGGACACTCCGTCGCTGTCGTTCACGCGGCCCTCGATGCCGGCATCCCCCTGCTCGGGGTCTGCCTCGGCCATCAGGTCATCGCGACCGCCTTCGGCGCGCGGGTGGGGCACGCGCCGGAACTGCTGCACGGGATCACGAGCGTGATCCGACACGACGGGGAGGGAGTCTTCGCCGATCTCCCCGGCCCCTTCGTCGCCACGAGATACCACTCCCTCGCGGTCGAACCGGATTCCCTCCCGGCCGAACTCCAGATCACGGCGCAGACGGACAGCGGTGTGGTGATGGGTATACGTCACAGGACAGCACCGCTCGAAGGTGTGCAGTTCCATCCCGAAAGCGTGCTCACCGAGGGGGGTCACCTGCTGCTCGGCCGCTGGCTCGAGAACTCCGGCTTGACCGGGGCCGCCGCGCGCGGCTCCGTCCTTCATCCCCGCGGGGTCAGGAGCCCGAGCACACCGTCAGCGTGATCTCGCTGTGCACGGGAACCTCGCCCGGGGCCAGAGACTGCGTCTTGACCGTCTGGGGCGTCGCCGCCTTGCATCCGGGATCCTGCTGCTTCGTGACCGTCAGTTGCTTCGAGTCGGACTCCAGCTCGCGTTGCGCAGCGTCGACCGTGTACCCGGTGTAGTCCACGATGACGACCTGACCGCTGGCCACCACGAGGTTGACCGTCGTGCCCTTGGCGACCTCGGAGCCGGATTCGACGCTCGACGAGATGATCGTGCCCGCGGCCAGTGCGGGGTTGTCCTGGCGTCGGATCGAACCGACCGACAGCCCGGCTTTCTGCAGCGACGTGCGCGCCTCACTCTCGGTGATCCCGTCGAGCATCGGTACCGTCGCCGTGTCGGGACCGGTGGAGACGTAGACGGTGATCCGCTGTCCCGCGGTGACGTTCGTTCCCGCCTCGGGGACCGTGCTCACGACGTTTCCGGCGGCGATCTTCTCGTCGGACTCGTTCACACGGCTGGTGGTGAGCTGTTGCGCCTCGAGCGTTTCGACGGCACGGTCGTACGACATGTCGACCACATTCGGCACCGTGTAGGCACTGGTGGGGACGTCGTTGCTCGGTTGGATCTGCATGACCCAGATGAGCACCGCCACCAGAAGCACCGCGAGAACGGTGACGCCCGCCCAGATCCACGCCACGGGAGGACCGGGCTGGGTGCGGCGCATCGTCGTGTCGGTGCTGAGCTGACGCAACGAGCGGGCGGTCTCGGCCGCTTGACGTGGATTGGGCCCGTACAGCTCGTTCGACAGCGCCGACATCTGGCGTTTCGTCGGGCCCTTCCCGTCGATCGTCTCGTCGAGAGCTTCGCGGAAGCTCGCGGCGTCCTGCGGGCGCTGGAACGGATCTTTCGCCAGGGCGCGCAGCACGATGGCATCCAGAGCCCGAGGGACCGTTTCGACGATCTCACTGGGCGGGACCGGCGCCTCGCTGACGTGCTGGTAGGCCACGGCCACCGGCGTCTCGCCGCGGAACGGGGTGCGTCCCGTGAGGAGCTCGTAGAGCACGACGCCTGTCGAGTACAGGTCGGCGCGCGCATCGACGGATTCGCCCTTGGCCTGCTCGGGCGAGAAGTAGGCGGCGGTCCCGACGATCGCGGTGGTCTCGGCGACCGTCGACGACGAGTCGGAGACCGCGCGGGCGATCCCGAAGTCCATGACCTTGACGCGACCGGAGTCGGTGATCATGACGTTGCCCGGCTTGATGTCCCGGTGGACGACGCCGGCGCGATGAGAGTATTCGAGAGCCTCGAGGATGCCGTCGACGTACCGCAGCGCGTCGTCGGTGGGGACGGGGCCGGCGGCGATGACGTCTTTGAGCAGGCGCCCGTGCACGAGCTCCATGACGATGTACGGCACGGGACGCTCGTGGCCGTCTGCGCCGGTCTCGACGTCTTCGCCCGCGTCGAATACCCGCACGATCGTCGGGTGCGCCATGCGCGAGGCCGCCTGCGCCTCGAGGCGGAAGCGCGTGCGGAACGCCGCATCACCGGCCAGGTCGGCCTTCAGGACCTTGATCGCGACCGTGCGGCCGAGCGTCTGGTCGTACCCGCGATAGACGCTGGCCATGCCGCCGCGACCGATGAGGTCGTCGACGCGGTAGCGCCCGGAAAGGACGCGCGTCTCAGTGGTCACGGGTGGAGCTCCTGGCGTGGGGGGACGGGGGGATCAGGGCTTGACGGTCGGAACGGCCGCGGGGCTGGCCGACGGCGATGCCGAGCTGCCGCCCGAGATCGTCGCCGAGGCCTCACCCGACGGACCGGCCGTCCGGTCACCGGCGCCCGAGCAGCTGACGGTGTACGTCACGCGCAGGGTCTGACCGGGGGCGTTGCTGACCGTCAGCTTCGCGTTCCGCGCGTCCGGCGCGAACGACGCGGTCGACTGACCGTTGGTGTCGAAGGTGCCGTTGGTCGCGGTGAAGTTGTACGACGTGACCGACCCGGTGCCCGAGGGGCAGGAGTACTGCTGCCACGAGACCTGGATGTCGCTCCCGGCCGTCACCGAGGTTCCAGGGAGGGTCGGGGTGCCGGGGGTGGAGAGGGGCGTCTCGTCGCCGTAGACCGTGACCTCGATGTTGGTGCCCTGCGGGTTGCGCCCGGTGGGGTCGACCACGTAGATCTTTCCCACCTGATCGGCGCTCGCTGCGGCGTTGCCGGTGGCGCAGGTGGCACCGAGGTTCGCGTCACGCAGGAGCTCGCGGGCCTCGTCGCAGGTCTTGCCGATGAGGTTCAGCGCGTCGACGTCGACGAGAGTGTTCGAGGGCGACGGGGCAGGCGAGGGCGACGACGGCCGAGGTGCCGGGGTCGAGGACGAGGCCGAGGGGCTCGCCGGAACGGCATCCGGTTCACCCTGGTTCGACAGCAGCGTGACGAGTGTGCCGATCAGAACGAGCGCGAGCAGCGCGATGAGCGCGATCAACGGCCACGTCCAGGGGCTGCGCTTCTTCTTCTGCGGTGCGGGGTCTTCTTCTCGGTGCTCCTCGCTGAGAAGCGACGTCGCGGCTGCGGAGGCAGGCATGAGGCGTGTCGTGGCGGACGTCTGTCCGCCGGCCGTGAGCAGCTGCGTCGCGTCGTCGACGAGGGCCGCACCGCCCGCGATCGCCGGTACGGCGGCCGCCGCAGCGGCGAGGTCGCCCCGACGCAGGGCCATGGCAGCGCGCGAGACGGCAGCGGAGGAGGCCGGTCGGTCATCGGGCTTCTTGGCGATCATCGCCATCACGAGGTTCTGCACCGGCGGCGCGACGGTGGGCGGGAGCGGAGCGGGCTGCTCGTTGATCTGCGCCATCGCGATCGCGACCTGCGACTCGCCCGTGAAGGGGCGCTTTCCGGCGAGGCACTCGTAGGCGACGATTCCGAGCGAGTACGTGTCGGTGGCCGGCGACGCCGGGTGACCGGACGCCTGCTCGGGCGAGAGGTACTGCACCGTGCCCATGACCTGGCCGGTCGCGGTGAGCGGCACCTGATCGGCGATGCGCGCGATGCCGAAGTCGGTGATCTTCACGCGACCGTCGGGCGTGATCAGCAGGTTGCCCGGCTTGATGTCGCGGTGGACGAGGCCCGCCGCGTGCGCGGCCTGGAGGGCGGCGGCCGTCTGGGCGACGATGTCGAGAGTCTTGTCGGTCGAGAGAGAGCCGTCGCGCTCGAGGATCGTCGACAGGGCTTCGCCCGGGACGAGTTCCATCACGAGGAAGGCGCTGCCGTCTTCTTCGCCGTAGTCGAACACGCTGGCGATGCCTTCGTGGTTGACGAGGGCAGCGTGGCGGGCCTCGGCACGGAAGCGCTCGAGGAAGCCCGGGTCGCCCATGTACTCGTCTTTGAGGATCTTGATCGCGACGGTACGTCCGATGACGTGATCCGTCGCCTCCCAGACCTCGCCCATACCGCCGATCGCGATCCGCGAATCGAGCTCGTAGCGTCCTCCGAAGGTCACACCTTGCGTCGGTCTCATTTACCCAGCACCGCCTCCATGACCTTCTTCGCTATCGGGGCGGCGATCTCGTTGCCGCTCCCGTTCTGCCCCTGGCCACCACCGTTTTCGACGACCACGGCGACGGCGACCTTGGGGTCTTCCGCCGGTGCGAAGCCGGTGAACCAGAGAGTGTAGGGACGGGAATCGTTCTCCGCCGTGCCGGTCTTACCCGCCACTGCGACCCCGTCTATTCTTGCATTCGATGCTGCGCCGTCCTGGACGTTCGCCGTCATCATGGTGACCATCTGCGAGGCGATCGATGGCTCGAGAGCCCGCCCGAATTCGCTGCTGCTCGCCTCGTCTTTGACCGACAGGTTCGGCTCGATCACGCGGTCGACCATGCGCGGGTTCATGACGACGCCGCCGTTCGCGATGCCGGCCGAGACCATCGCCATCTGCAGGGGGGTGGCGCGCACGTCGCCCTGGCCGAAGCCGCTGAGCGCGGTCTGCGGGGCGTTCGGCGAGGTCGGGTAGGTGGAGGGGGTCGACTCGAGCGGCATGCTGAACGATTTGTTGAAGCCGTACTTCTCCGCCTCGGCGCGGATGGCGTCGTCGCCGAGCTCGACGGCGAGCTCGGCCATCGGGATGTTGCAGCTCAGGCGCAGCGCGGTCGCGATCGTGACGGTGTCGCCCCCGCCGCAGGTGCCGCCGCCGGCGTTGCTGACGACGTTCGTCGACTGCGGCAGGGTGTACGCGGCGAGGTTGGGGAACGCGGAATCGGGTGTGTAACGACCGGATGCCAGGGCGGCCGACGCCACGACGAGCTTGAAGGTCGAGCCCGGGGGGTTGAGGTTGCCCGCGATGGCGCGGTTGTCCATCGGCTTCGACGGGTCGGCCACGAGCTGGTCGTATGCCGCGTTGACGGCGTCGGTGTCGTGCGAGGCGAGCGTGTTGGTGTCGTAGCTGGGCGTCGAGACCATCGCCAGGATGCGGCCGGTCGAGGGCTCGATCGCGACGACGGCACCCTGGAGGTCGCCCATGGCGTCCCAGGCGGCCTTCTGCACGGTCGGATCGAGCGAGAGCTCGACGTTCGATCCGCGCGGAGCCTGACCGGTGATGGCCCGGTCGATGCGCGAGAAGAACTGGTTCGAATCGGAGCCGCTGAGCACACTGTTCTCCGCCGACTCGATCTGGGTCTTGCTGTCGAGCACGGGGTTCATGTAGCCCGTCACGGGCGCCCACATCGCGGCATCCGTGTACTGACGCTGCCAGCTGTACACGTCGTCCGAGGGAACCGAGGAGGCGATCGCGGTGCCGCCGGCGATGATCGATCCCCGCTGGATCTGGTACGAGTCGTACAGCGCGCGGGTGTTGCCCGTGGTGTTGGTCAACGAACTGGCCTGGGCGACCTGGATGATGCTCGTCGAAGCGAACAGGGCCAGGAACATCGCCAGCATGACGATGCTGAGGCGTCGGAGCTCTTTGGTCACGGTGCCTCCTCCATGATCGGGGCGTCGACGGGAGCGGACGGGCGGGTCATCAGCCGATCACCACCCGGGGGCGGCTGCGAACCGCGTCGGAGATGCGCAGCAGGAACGCCACGATGATCCAGTTCGCGATCAGCGAGGATCCGCCGGCCGCGAGGAACGGTGTCGTGAGTCCGGTCAGCGGGATCACACGGGTGACGCCGCCGACCATGATGAACACCTGCAAGGCGATCGTGAACGAGAAACCCGTCGCGAGCAGCTTGCCGAAGTCGTCCTGACCGGCCAGACCGATGCGGATGCCGCGGCTGGTGAACACCATGTAGAGCGCGAGGATCGCGAACAGGCCCACCAGGCCCAGCTCCTCGCCGAGACTCGGCACGATGTAGTCGCTCTGGGAGAGGGGCGTGATGTAGGGCCGGCCCTGGCCGAGACCGGTGCCGAACAGTCCGCCGTGCGCGAGGCCGAAGATGCCCTGCACGAGCTGGTAGCTGCCCCCGTCGCGGTTGATGACCTCGGGGTCGAAGGCGCTCAGCCAGTTGGCGAAGCGGCCGTTGACGTAGGGGAGGACTCGGGATGCCAGGAAGGCACCGACTCCGACCAGGATCAGACCGATCAGCACCCAGCTCGTCTTGCCGGTCGCGACGTACAGCATCGCGACGAACATGCCGAAGATGAGCAGGCCTGTACCGAGGTCGCGCTGGAGCACGATGATGCCGAGCGAGACGAGCCAGATGATCAGCACCGGGCCGAGTTCGCGTGCGCGCGGCCAGGTCATGAAGAGGAAGCGCGTTCCGGTCGAGGTGAGGCTCTCCCGTGTGCGCACGAGGTACCCGGCGAAGAAGACGGCCAGGCAGATCTTGGCGAGCTCGCCCGGCTGGAACGACACGAACCCGAGGGACACCCACACGTCGGCGTTCTGGTCGGTACCGAGGCCCGGCACGAACGGCAGCAGGAGGAGCAGGATGCCGACGAGGCCGAAGAGGTAGGTGTACCGGAAGAGCACGCGGTAGTTGCGCAGGAAGATCAGCACGGCGAGGGCCGCGAGCATCGCGAGGGCCGCCCAGGCGATCTGGCGGTTGCCCGTGGCATCCCATCCGCTCGCTTTCTCGGCCAGGTCGATGCGGTAGATCATCGCGATACCGAGACCCGTGAGGACGGTGGCGATGGGCAGCACGAAGGGGTCGGCGTCTCGGGCGCGCAGGCGCAGCACCACGTGCATGACGAGCGCGAGAACGGCCGGGATCGCCGCGATGCTGATGTAGCCGGTCTCGACGGTGTTGTTCACCCCGAGCTGGACGAGCACGACGGCTCCGCCGTAGACGACGATCGCGAACAGGAGCAGACCGAGCTCGCGATTGCGCTGCTTGGCGGGGACGCGGATCTTCTTGAGCGCGCGCATGACGGCCGTGTCGGTGGACACGGCGTCGCCCGGACGGGTGAGCTTTTGGTCGGTCATCCGCTTCCCTCCGCTGCGGGACGCAAGCGTTCGACGATCTTCTCCGCGTCGTTCAGTGACGGGGCGGAGATGGTGGCCTGAACGGTCTGCCGATCGAAGTCGGACAGCTGGTTCAGGGGGATGTTCGTATCTTGGTAGACCGTCGACAGCGAGATCGGGCCGATGGACTGCTGGATGCCGCGGTAGATCACCACGGAGTCGCTGTCGGCGCCGACGTAGTAGAGCGTCTGGGTCCAGGTGTATCCGGCGAACAGGCCGAGGCCGATCGCGGCGAGCACCACGATCAACGCGGCGAGCCAGCCGAAGCGGCGACGGCGGGCGCGACGGCGGTCTTCTTCGATCAACTCCTCGAGGAACTCGGCCGCCGGCTCGAAGTGCGTGGGTTCGTTCGCGACCTGACGGGCGTGGTGGAGCCAGCCGGAGCGACCGGGACGCGCGGCGGGGACCACCACGCCGCTGGGGTTCGAGGCGGAGCCGACGATCGTCGGGGTTCCGATGAAGACCGGGTGCTGGCCACCGACGTCGACGAGGACGACGGTGACGTTGTCGGGTGCGCCGCCGTCGAGTGCCTGCTTGAGCAGAGCGTCGGCGGTACGGGCCGGGGGCATGCCGAGAGCGAGCGTCTTCGCGGTGTGCGCGTCGTCGACGACACCCGAGAGGCCGTCGGAGCAGAGCAGCCAGCGGTCGCCGTCCTGCGTCGGCATGATGAAGCTGTCGATCTCGGGGTCGGGATCCATGTCACCGAGCACCCGCATCAGGACCGAGCGACGGGGGTGGTACCGCGCCTCTTCGGGCGTGATGCGACCCGAGTCGACCAGGCGCTGCACGAAGGTGTGATCGGCGGTGATCTGCGTGAGAGTGTCGTCGCGATACAGGTAGATGCGCGAGTCGCCGATATGGCCGATGACGGCGTAGTCGTCGACCATGACCAGAGCGCTCACCGTGGTGCCCATACCGGCCAGCTCGGGGCGCCGCGCCACGGTGTCGATGAGCTCCGCGGCCGTGTCGGCGAGGGAATCGCGGATGGCGTGCTCGGCCTGGGCGGGCGACTCGAACGGCTGGTCGAGCTCGGTCAGACGGCCGATCGCCAGGCTCGAGGCGACGTCACCGCCCGCGTGACCGCCCATGCCGTCGGCGACCACGAAGAGGTTGGACCCGGCATAGCCGGAATCCTGGTTGTTGGAGCGCACCTTGCCCGTGTGGGAGATGGCGGCGCTCGAGCCCTGGAAGACCATGGGGGAGGGTTACTTCCTCAACTCGAACGTCGTGGCGCCGACCTTGATGGGAGCACCGACCTTGACCTGGACCGGTGCCGCCACGCGGACGCCGTCGTGCGAGGTGCCGTTCGTGGAATCGAGGTCCTGCAGCATCCACTGCTCGCCCCACAGCACGAGACGCGCGTGGTGGCTCGAGGTGTAGTCGTCGCGGATGACGAGACCCGACTCACTGGAACGGCCGATCGTCAGCGGCTCGGTGCCCAGCGGCAGCTCAAGGCCGGCCTTGGGGCCGCTCGTGATGACGATGCGCGAGACCGCGTCCGTGGTCGCGAGACCCCCGGCGGGTGCCGGGACGGGCGCCGCGGGGCGCTTGACCTGCGTGGTCACCGCGTCGGGCGAGGAGGTGGGCGCGGCCGCCGCCGGGGAAGCGGATGCCGAGGGCTCGGGGAGCTTGCGCACCTTCACGCCGAAGAGGTCGGCGCGCAGCGAGTACACGACGCCGAACACGAAGAACCACAGCAGGACGAGGAAGCCGCCCTGCAGAAGAAGGAGAGTCAACTGACTCATGAGAGGGGGCCCCGTTCCCGGACATCGAAGATGCTCGTGGCGTCGGACGCGGAAGAGCGTCGCGGCGGCTGCGCCTGGGCGACGACACGGAACACG
This sequence comes from Sphingomonas sp. G5, assembly GCF_052660795.1. Lineage (NCBI taxonomy): Bacteria > Pseudomonadati > Pseudomonadota > Alphaproteobacteria > Sphingomonadales > Sphingomonadaceae > Sphingomonas > Sphingomonas sp. G5. The sequence goes on from NZ_CP109660.1 coordinate 24,849, forward strand.
ATAGTGGTGCGGCCGATCGAGATCGTCGAGTCGGGCGGAAGAGCAGCCTCGGAGACCTTACGCCCGTTGAGTGTCGTGCCGTTGGTGGAACCGAGGTCGCGCACCATGGCGCGCTCGCCGTCCCACAGGATCTCGACGTGCTTACGGCTCGTCCCGGCATCGGGGATCGTGATGTCGGCGTCGCTGCCGCGGCCGATCACCGTGCGGGCGGAGGTCAGCGGGTGACGGGTGCCGTCGATGTCGACGACTCCGCGCCAGGCGACCTGGCCCTCGGTGGTCTGCGAGTCCACGCGCAGCGTGCCCGTGGACAGGGAGCCGTCGCGCTCGATCGAGATGGCGACGGGGCCGGCGAACGAGTAGCCCTGTGTGCGGGCGTGCTTCTTCACCAGGGTGTCGAGCTCGGTGACCAGGGTCGAACCGAGCGCGCTCATCTTCTCGTCGTCGGCGGGTGAGAGGCGCACCACGAAGGTGTTCGGCGCGAGGATGCGCTCACGCGTGACGACCACGGCCTTCTTGTCGAGCTCGCTCCGCAGAGCGGACGCGATCTCCACCGGCTGGATGCCACTGCGGAAGGTCTTCGCGAACGCACCGTTGACGGCGCGTTCGAGACCCTTCTCGAAACTGTCGAGTAGCCCCACGAGACTCCTTCAGGCAGGCAGACCAGTAGGCACATCGTAGTCAGCACGGCTGGGGAGGTCATGGACGCGGGCTTCGAGCACCGCGTTTCGTGACCTGGTGGCGGCCGTGATATTCTCGGGAAGTTGATTGCGTGGCATCCACGATGCCGCGCACGCGCGAGTGGCGGAATAGGTAGACGCGCTGGCTTCAGGTGCCAGTGCCCGCAAGGGCGTGGGGGTTCAAGTCCCCCCTCGCGCACACGACACTGAAGGGCCCCGGGTTTCCCCCGGGGCCCTTCGTCGTCGAATCAGGATCGGGTGGCGGCCCCCGAGCGAGGCGCCACGCCGTCTCGAGACATCACGGCGTGTTCACGGTCACCTCCGGCGAGTGAACGGCGGATGATCACGAGCCGATCGACCGGGCCGAGAAGTGTCGGACATCACGGGGTGGGTGCTCGTCGTCGACGGAGCGATCTCGATCGACGAGGAACGCGAGGCCCCACGGCGTCGAACCTCTCGACGTGGATCCGTCGGTCGGGGAGGCCCTCGGCCCTCGCATCCCGGACGACCAGGTCGGTCCACTCCGCAGGACCGCACACGAAGAGGTCCGAGTCGAGCAGGTCGGGCAGAACGGACGAGATCGTCGCTCCGCGCGCAATCGCGTCGGCCGACATCCACGACACCACCTCGGCGGGTCGCCTCCCGATCATCTCGACGACGTCGCCGCCGCTGTTCTGGACCAGGGTCTTTGCCTCGTCCCAGAGGAAGGTCTTCGAGCGTTCTGTCGCGCGCAGGACGACGGTGGCCTCCCCCGGGCGCAGTCCGCTGTCCTCGAGCAGAGCCCGCACCGGGGTGATGCCGATGCCGGCCGAGACGATCGCGAGGCGCGGGGCGGTGCGCGCGGCATCCGTGAACATCCCGTAGGGGCCCGCGAAGGAGACCTTCGTTCCGGGCCGCAGTCGACGCAGACGCTCCGTTCCGGTGCCGAGCGTGCGCACGGTCAGGCGGGCATCCGTGTCGGTCGGCACGGCGGAGAACGAGATCGGATGCGCGTGCCACCACGTGCCGCGACTCCAGAAGCGCCAGATCGCGTACTGCCCACCGCGCACCCCGAGTCGTGACAGGTCGCGTCCGCGGAGATGGATCGTGAAGACGTCTGGACCGAGCGGGTCGACACGGGCGACGCGCAGCTCATGCTCCTGCGTGGCGAGTAGCGGCGCGGCGAACCGGAACCAGGCGATCGAGCCGAACGCCACGACGTAGAGGGAGATCCAGTAGAACGTCTGCGGCGTGCTGCCGGAGAGGACCTGCCCGGCCGAGAGCTGATGCGGCACCGCCACCAGAACGGCCGCGTAGCTGATGAGGTGGATCGCGTGCCAGGCCTCGTAGGCGAGGCGACGACGCACGATGACGAGAGAGGTCACGACGATGAGTACCAGGAGGCAGCTTCCGAGCAGCGCCAGGAGCATGTCGGCCCCGGAATACAGCGACAGCGTCTGATGCCAGAGCGACAGACCGTCGCGAAGGGAGTAGCCCACCGTGAGCAGGGCGCCGTGGCCCAGGACGAGGTACACCGCGGGCTTGCCGAGGCGGCGGTGCACCCTCATCGCGGCGTCCTGACCGAACGTCCGATCCACCCAGGGGACGCGGGCGGCGAGCACGAGCATGAGCAGGAGCAGGTCGGTGCCGACGAGGCCGGTCACGATCCCCGCGGCCGTCACCGCCCCGGCGAGATCGGTGAGCTGTGCCGGTCGCCCGGACCCCAGGAACAGCATCACGGCGGCGACGACCGAGACCCAGCAAGCGGCGATCAGGGCGATCTCGGCACGCTCTCGTCGGCGCACGGACCGGTCGCGGTCGCGTTGCGTCCTACCCGGAGGTGCCGAAGGCGGGGAACCATCCGGTCGGATCGTGCTGCTCACGGGGACGTCCTCCGGTCGGGTCGGGCGCGCCGGCCTTCGACCAGTCTCCCACCGCGCGTGCGGACGGGCGCGGGATGGGGACGTTACGCCGCGCCGCGACCGCGCGCCATCCGCGCCTGCGTCGCCACCACCATGAGCACGGCGGCCACCCCGCCTGCCGCGAGGAGCGCGAGCGTGCCCGCGTCGTCGCCGGGGGCGGACGCCTGACCGAACTCGTCCTGCCATGGCCAGAGCGCGCGGAGGGAGCCGAGCATGAGACCGGTCATCATCGCGAGCATGAGCGAGTGGAATTGACGCAGCATCACGCGCAGCAGATTCACGAAGAGACTGAGCCCCACGACAGCGCCGAGCGCGAAAGCCGCGATGTACGGCAGATCGCGCTCGTTGAGGGCGACGAGCGTGGTCTCGTACAGCCCGAACACCAGCAGCAGGAAGGCACCCGACAGCCCGGGCAGCACGAGCGCGCAGACCGCGACCGACGCGGCGAGGGCGACGATCACCAGCGGCGGCTCGGCCATCGTCGCCGTCGGCAGACCGGTCAGGACGAATGCGGCGAACGCTGCGACGAGTGCGATCAGTCCGAGGCGCCACGTCCACCCCCGGCCGAGCATGCGCACGGGAATGAGGAGGGATGCCGCGATCATGCCACCGAACACGGCTCGCGTCTCGGACGGATACGCCTTCACCAACGGCGCCAGAACCTGGGCCCCGACGATCACGGCGATGACCATTCCGACCAGCACGGGGGCGACGACGCTCCATCGCACGGCCCGGAAGTGTGCGGCGCTGCGCGCGAATCCTCGGCCGCGGACGACGTCGGTGCTCGCCACGATTCCGCGCACGACGTGGCTGGCGGCGTCGATGAGCGTGGCGTACACCCCCACGATGAGGGCGACAGTGCCGCCGCTGACCCCGGGGATGACTTCCACCACCCCGATGAGCGTGCCGCGCACGAGGTTTCCCAGGGGGCGCAGCGGCGAACGGCGGTCGGCAAAGGTGTCGGCCATTCGATCCACGCTAGGCGAGCCGGCCGGGGAACGCCATTCGCGCGGACGCGCGACCCCACCAGAAATGCGCGCCTTATGCAACCCACCCCGCAGAACTCGTTCCTGAGAGGAAGCTGTATGTAACGAGAGTCCCGCCTCGAGCGGGCATCGGTTCACACTCGCGAAAGGAACACATCATGGGATTCTTCGGATTTCTCCTCCTCGGCCTCATCGCCGGCGCCATCGCCAAGCTGATCCTCCCCGGTAAGCAGGGTGGCGGCTGGCTCATCACGCTGGTGCTCGGCGTCGTCGGCGCTCTGCTCGGCGGCTTCCTGGGAACCGCGATCTTCGGTGTCGACCTCGGCGGTTTCTTCGAGCTGCGCACCTGGCTGCTCGCCATCGGCGGTTCGATCATCGTTCTGCTCATCTACGGCCTGATCGTGGGTCGTCGCGCCGCGCGCTGACCTCGCAACGAAAGGCCCGGGGCGATTGGACCGCGCCCCGGGCCTTTTCACGTCTTCCCTCGTCCACCCGCTTTACTGGGCGGGATGCCGAAACACCGCCGCCTCCCCTTCCTCCTCGCTCTCGCCGGGGGATCGGTGGGGGCTGACCCGGAATTGACGCCTCAGGCCATCCGGGAGTTGTGGACGGCTACCGAGATCGCGTACGGCGCGAGGAAGGTCAGGGCGAAGAACGATCCCGCGAGTCCCGCAGCGATCCAGGGCTCCGTCTCGATGGAGCCCGCCGTCATGCCGACCCCGAACATCGCGAGGCCGGTGCCGGACGCGCGGGCAGCGACGGCGCGCGCCGGGGCCTTGCGCGGATTCGCCCACAGCGACAGGCGCTCGTCGGGGTAAGCACGCAGCGTCAGCCGGATCGACCAGAACCACAGGATCGCGCCGACGACGACGGGGATGCTCCATGCCCATTCGCCCGCCATCCTCACAGCCCAACACAGGCGGAGCGAGAGGTCAACGTCCGCTGCCCGCCGCGCGGGGCCGCCCCCCATCTCCGACCCCGCCCGCGCGCAGCGGCGGAGTCTTCTCGCGCCGTGGGATCAGTCCGGCGCTCATGGGACTCGGCCTCACTCCAGCGTCGGCGGCAGCACGTAGACCACGTCGTCGCCGTCGCGCTCGTGCTCGACGAAACCGATGCGGGCCAGGATCGCATGCGAGGGCTGATCGTCGGCGGAGACGCACGCGTAGAGGGGGCGCTCGGCCTCCTGCGAGGTGAGCAGCCGCAGCGCTTCGGTCGGGGCGTCCTCGTGCGCCGAGGGTGAGACGGCGAGCAGGATCTCGCGGTCACCGTTGACCTCGAGAGCCGCGGCCACCCCGACGACGGTGTCGTCCTCGACGATCGCGCGCGCGTCGACCTTCTCGTCGGCGGTCCATCGGTCGAAGGCGTCGCGGTCGTCGAACGTGGCGCGCGGCCACGCCGAGGTACTGGCCGACACCGCCTGGAAAGCGGCATCCTGATCGTCGTGTCGAAGCTCGCGCAACTCGATGTGGGGCATGACGTCACGCTAACCGGAGCTCGCCGGACGAGTCCCGACTCTTGTGCGCTCAGGCGAAACCGTGCAGGGCCAGGAAGGTCCAGGTGGCGCCGTTGGTGTCGCGACGCCCGATCTGGTCGTGGAGATGGCGGAAGAGCGTCGCGCGAGTGCTGTCGGTCACGCTCGTCCACCCCTCGAGGTTGCGGCGTAGAACAAGGTCGATCTGCACGAAGGTCTTCTGAAAGACGACATTGCGCGAAACGGCCACGAGGTGCGAGGCCAACGCCATGATCGCGAGAACGTAGTCGTTCGAAGAATTGGCGGAATGCATCTGTTCGACGATGCGTGCGGTTTCAGCGAGTTCTTCGTCGGTACAACGCGGGAGAGCGACGTGCATGACAGCCGCGATGGTGTGCGCGGCGTACTCGCGCATGTCGTTGCGGGCGCGGTCGGTGAGGGCCGCGACCCGGGTGTACCGGTTGGCCGCAACCTCGACGAGTCCGATGCGCTCCAACCTCTGGAGCGCTTCGCGCACGGGGGTACGGGAAATACCCATGAGCGTCGCCAATTCGACGTCGCGCAACCGATCGCCGGCTTGGAGCCGACCGTCGACGATTGCCTCGCCGAGGGCCCGGTAGGCCTCGTCGACGAGGGCGGAAGCGCGCCGACGACTATCCATCAGCCGGATTTTAGGGCCTTCGATTACCACAGCACATGGACAGAACTTGCTGATTCTTCGTTTTCGTGTCGCGCGCAGGCCTCCGCGCCGGTAAAGTGATCGCCGTCACGCCTCGCGTGACATATCCGGGGGGATCCGTCGACGCCCGGGCTTTGAGCCTTGCTCAGCCCGGGCGTCGTATGGGCTCAAGGGCGTACACCCCCTTCTTTCGCGCTCGCAACGTTTATGTCACGGACCCGTGCGCGACAAGACCTCGGCCGTTACCGTGGTGGCACAGACCGGCGCGCTCGGCGCCGGCTCAAGCGGAAAACGGCAGAACGAATGAGCACGCAGGGCACGGTCAAGTGGTTCAACTCCGAGAAGGGCTTCGGCTTCATCGCCCCCGATGACGGCAGCCAGGACGTCTTCGCGCACTACAGCGCGATCCAGTCGGGCGGCTACCGCTCGCTCGAGGAGAACCAGCGCGTCGAGTTCGAGGTCGCCCAGGGCCCCAAGGGCCTGCAGGCGGAGAACATCCGCCCCCTCTGATCCTCCATCCGGCCTCGGTCGGTCCGGCCCCGGTCGTGCGCGTTCCGCGTGTCGGCCGGGGCCTTCAGTGTTCGTGACGCACGAGGTCGACGCCCGCGGCGGCGAACTGCCCCAGCGTCGCGTGCGGAAGGAACGCCCGCGTCAGGGCGGCACCGATGCGCGTGAGATCGGCCTCGTCGCGGTAGAGCAGGTACATCGTCTCGTAGCGCGGGTGGAACTTCTGCTTGAACCGGTGCAGCGAGGCGAAGCCGTAGACGGGCTCGAGCATCGCGGCCGTGCGGTCCTGCAGGTTGGCGATCGCGCCGGCATCCGCCGGATACTCGTGCGCCAAGGGAGCGCCGGACAGGGACATGATCTGGGCTCCCTCGGCCGAGAACTGGCGGGCGGACGCACCGATGAGGTACTCCATCACGGGACCGAAGCCGCCGTCGCGGCGGCGCATCAGGTCGAGTGTCCAGCCGCGGATCCCGCCCTCGCCGTAGATCGGCAGCCACGACAGGAATCCGTCGACGTCACCCTGCGGAGAGACCGCCAGAGCGATCCGTACCTCGGGGTCGGCCGCCTCGTGCAGGGTGCCGAGGGTGAAGCCCATCTCGGGCAGTCCCTTGTCGCCCACCCAGCTCTCGGAGATCGCACGCAGCTGCTGACGTACGCCCCACGTCTCGTCGGCGAGGGTCGAGAGGCGGAAGGTCATGCCCTCGCGCTCGCCGCGATTGAGCGACGTGCGCACGGCACCCCATGCCTTGCCGGTGAACTGGAGTCCGGGAAGGTCGACCACCGTGTCGTCGGCGACGACGATGCGACGCCAGCCGCTCGGCACCGCGCCGGCCGTGGCCTCGCCCGCACTGAAGAAGCACGGGGCGAGTCCGGCGGCTTCGGCGGCGTCGACGAAGGAGCGGACGGTCTGAGCGCGCGTGCCGACGGGACCGAGGGGATCTCCGAGAGCCAGAGCGACGCCGGAGCGACGCTGGTAGGCGACGATGCCCCGGCCGAAGCGCGCGTACGACATGCCGTCCCACGTCGTCATCCAGGACAGCGTGCCGCCGCCGGTCGAGTGCAGTTCTGTCTTCACCTCGGCGACCGACGGAGCGGGGGAGTCGCCGAGCGCCGCGCGCGGACGGGCGCGGAAGGCCGCCCGCACGAGGAAGAAGTAGACGGATGCCACGAGCCACAGCGCCGAGGAGGCCAGGACGCTGGTGAAGTCGGCATCCAGATCCGCTTCGATCTGGGTGAGACCCTCCAGGAGCAGTACGCCGAAGAGCAGAAGAACCAACAGGAGGTTCAGCGCGCTGTAGAGCATCACCACGACCCAGGCCCACCGTCGACCGCGGCGGAGGGCTGTGGCGACCACGAGGACGACGAGCGTATTGACCGCGACGTCGACCCACGAGCCCGAGGCCGCCGCCGATGAACCGAAGGGGCCGGTCATCGGGGCGAGATAGCCCAGGATCTCGAACGCGCCGAGGGCGCACAGCACCACGAACGCGATGAGGCGCTGCTCGCGCACGCTCACGCGCTGCGGGCGCAGTGACCGGTCCACGCCCAGCACGAGGGCGACGGCGAGAACGCGCTCGAGGTCGGGAAGCGAGCCGTAGTAGAGGAACGTGACCGCGAGGCCCGCGATCAGGACCGTCCACGCGCGCAGGCGCCACGGAGACGGCAGGAGGGCCAGCGCCGCCGCGAGGCACGCGAAGACGCCGCCCGAGGGGCCCACATCGAGGGCCATCGCCTGCTGCTGGGCCCACGGCCAGGGGAGCAGCGCAGCGACCCAGAGGAAGAGCGACGCGGCGAAGATCGAGAAGAGCTGGCCCACGGCGAAATACGCCGTCGCGACGCGGGTGCCGCGGCGGAGCTCGAGATACGCCATCCCGACGAGGGTCGGGATACCGAGCAGGTAGAGCCACGGCGCGCTGATCACGAACGTGCCGGTGATGAGCGTCCACCACCGACCGGCCTCGAGGGCGGGGAGACCGTACGCGAGCGAGTCGTAGGCAGCGGAGACCGTGAACGGCTGCCAGAGGGCGCCCGTCGCGACGCCGACGACGATCAGGATGCCGACCAGGATGAGCGTGGCAGGAAGGCGTCGAGCGAGCTGCGTCGCCCGTCGGAGCATCGTGTTCTCCCCCATGCCGCTCACGATAGGGCACGCGAGTTCCCGAGACGCAGACCGCGGTCGGTCGTCAGATCGGCCGTGCGACCGCGTGCCAGGCGGCTCGGGCATGGGCCAGGGCCTGTTCGGCATCGGTGGCCGCGCGTGCAGCGGCGAGCTGACGGCGGGCTCGCTCGAGCTGGAGGCGGTCGGCGATGGGAGCGTCGGAGTCGCGCGCGTCCGCCACGGCCAGGGCTGCTCGGGCGCAAGCGAGAGTACCGGGCAGGGCCGCGCGCGCGGCTTCGAGGCGTTGCCGCGGGGTCATCGCGTCACTCAGCGTCTGATCTCGCCGCTCCCGCACCCGGGCCACGATCGCGATGGCACGCCGGGGTCGCTGGGCGGCAACGGCCGCCGCGGCTTCGAGGTCTCGAGCGGCGGTGCGCAGGTGCTCGGCGGCGTCGGGTGCGGCCTCCGTCGGACGGAGGGCCGCCACCTCGGTCGCCGCCTCGATCTCGGCTCGTGCGGCCGCGACCTCGGCCGCCGCGTTCTCGGCGGCCTGCAGGGCGATGCGGTGCGCGTCTTCGACGGCGCGCACCTGGCGTTCGGCGCGGGCGAGTGCCGCGGTGGCGTCGAAGAGGTCGCGGCCGTCCGGCTCGGAGGCGGCGCGCTGGAGCGCGAGATCCGCGTCGCGGAGGGCATCGGATGCCGCTCGCCCGGCCGTCTCGGCATCGTCGCGGTCTTCGGGAGCGAAACGGTCGCGGAGGACGGCGAGGAGCTGCTCGGGGTCTCCGGTCGTCTCGAGCACCTCGTCGCGGCGTCGGCGTGCGGCGGCGAGGAGCTCGGGCCCGGTGCGGTGCGTGCGCGCCCACTCGTCGAGCTGCCTGCGGGTACGAGCGACGCGCTCCAACTGGCCGTCGAGCTGCGTGCCCAGCCGTCGCGCCTCGTCGCGCCGCCGCGCCGCGAGACCGGTGTCGTCCTGGAGGCGGGAGACCTCGGCGAACGCGCGGTCGCGCGCGCGGAGGGCAGCGGCGCGTGCGCGACGGAGCTCGGTCGGTTCGTCGATGACATCTACCGCGTCGGCCGCCCGGAACGCAAGATCGAGCTCGTTGACGGCGTCGTCGAGGCGGAGAAGGGCGTCGGCGGAGTCGCTCACGGATCGCGAGGCCGCGGCGCGGGCGCGCGGCGAACGGCGCGAGAGTCGCACCGCGATGGCGATCGCGGCGACGAGGAGCGCCACGCCCAGGAGAGCGATCGCCGCGGGGACGACCCAGCCGAGGTCAGACACCGACGGAGACGTCCGGACCCGACGAGTCGTCGATCAGCAGGAGAGCACGCAGTTCATCGACGTCGTCGACGGCGGCCTGGGCGCCGTCCGCCTCGTGGGGCCAGCTGAAGCCCCACCGGACGAAGATCACCGGCACCGCGGCATCCGCCCCTCCCTCGACGTCGTGGTGTCGATCACCGACGAGCACGGGGCGAGAGGTATCCGCTCCGGCGGCGTCGAGGCGACGCAGAGCCTCGCGCACCACGTCGGCCTTGGTGCTCAGGGTGCGCTCGTCGAGGGTGGCGCCGACCATGGCCTCGAGCGACGGCGCGAGGCCGAAGTGGTCCATGAGGGCGACCACCTGCACCTCGGGCTTGGAGCTCGCCGTCGACTGGGGGATGCCCGCCGCGTGCAGGTCGTGCACCAGCTGCTCGACGCCCGGGTACAAGCGCGCACTCACCGTGTAGCCCTCGCTCTTGTTCAGTCCGCGGTAGAACGTCACGGCGTCGGTGGCCTGTTCGGGTGTCATCCCCACGTTCACCTGGAACGACTCGAACATGGGCGGACCGATCCAGCGCGACAGTTCGCCACGCACCGGGGGCGTGCGCCCGAAGTGCTCGAGCGTGATCGTCAACCGGCGGAGGATGCCCTCCGATGCGTCGACGAGGGTGCCGTCGACGTCCCACAAGACGCAGGAAAAGGGAGAGCGTGCAGACATGCGTCCACGCTACCGGCGCCGCCGGCGCGCGGCGCTCGCCGTGTCAGAAGAGCCGCGGGGCGCCGGACTGCACGCCCTTCATCTCGTCGTAGTCGAGCACGAGACACCGGATGCCGCGGTCGGTGGCGAGAACGCGCGCCTGAGGCTTGATCTCTTGCGCGGCGTAGACGCCCGTGACCGGGGCGAGCAGGGGGTCGCGGTTCAACAGCTCGAGGTAGCGCGTGAGCTGCTCGACACCGTCGATGTCGCCGCGACGCTTGACCTCGATCGCGACGGTGCCGTGGCCGTCGTCGTTGCGCAGCAGCAGATCGACCGGACCGATCGCGGTGGGGTACTCACGGCGCACGAGCGTGAGGTTCTCACCCACCACCGACACCTGCTCGGCGAGCAGGCGCTGCAGGTCGGCCTCGACGCCGTCCTTGATGAGCCCGGGGTCGAGGCCCAGGTCGTGGGCGGTGTCGTGCATGACCTCGTGGATGCGCACCAGCAGTGCGTCGCCGCTCTTCGCGTGCGTCACGCGCCAGCGCTCGATGACGCCGTCTTCGATGTCGGCCTCGTCGGGCTGCTCGAGGGTGAGCGAGCACGGCGGGCTCATCCAGTTCAGCGGCGCGTGTTGGACGTCCCGATGGAACGCGACCGTACCGTCGGCCTTGACCATGATCAGTCGGGTCGCGAGGGGGAGGTGTGTCTTGAGACGACCGGTGTAGTCGACGGAGCAACGAGCAATGACGAGGCGCACGACTCCATTGTCGCAACTCGAGACGATGGTCACACCGCCGTGGAGAGAGACCGTGCCGTGGCTGCGGTGCGCCGCCGCCACGGGTAGGTCGTCCGACGGGTCGCATCACCCCGAGTGTTCCGCACCTCTGTCGCGACGGCGAGATGCGCGTCGAGGCGGCCGGAGTCATCGACGCAGCAGCGGCCGCTGGGGCCGCGTCGCCTAATCGCGTCGCGCGGGCTCGGCGGCCCGCTCGTTCTCGACGGCGAGGGGCTTGGCTGCACCCGAGAAGAGACCGGATGCCACGATCAGCCCGACGACGATGAGCAGCGTGTTGAGCAGGCCGATGTGGTCGCCGATCCACCCGAGGATCGGCGGTCCGCACAGGAACGCCACGTAACCGATGGTCGCGGCGGCGGCGACACGGGAAGCGGCCTTGGCGGGGTCGTCGGCGGCGGCCGACATGCCGATCGGGAAGCCGAGCGAGGCACCGAGGCCCCACAGGGCCGCACCCACGAAGACGAGGGGCCCGTAGGGCGCGAGGATGAACAGCAACAGACCCGCGGCGGCGGTGCCGGCGAGCACGCGCAGCACCAGCACGCGGCCGAGGCGGTCGACGACCGGCCCCCCGGCGATGCGGCCGACGGTCATGGCGACCGAGAACACCGCGAGCACGGCCGGCCCCGCCTCTTCGGGGGCACTGTGGCCGTAGACCACGGCCGAGGGGAGCCAGTCGTTGGCGCTGCCCTCGGCGAACGCCATGCCCAGCATGATCACGCCGAGCGTGTAGGTGCGCGGCTCGCGCCAGGCCTGCAACGAGACGGCGAGACGCTCGCGCCAGTGGGCGCGCTCCTCGGCGGCGGGGGCGTCCATCGCGATCTCGGCCCGCGGCACGTTGGCCACCGAGACGAAGGCCACCACCATGATGACCACGCCCATCGCCACGCTGTGCGCGACCACGGGGATGCCGAGGCTGACGGCGACGAAGCCCAGACCTGCGCCGATGACGGTGCCGAAGCTGAAGAAGGCGTGCAGGAGCGGCATGATCGTGCGTCCGGTGGCCTTCTCGAGCGCCGCCCCCTCGACGTTCATCATCACGTCGACCGCGCCGTTGCCGAAGCCGAACAGCGCGAGTCCGACCAGGGCCACCGCGAAGAACTGCAGGGAGTCGGCGCCGAAGCCGATGATCATGAGGCCGATGCCCACGAGCAGGAGGGCGACGAGCATGCCGGTGCGCGCTCCGATGCGGGCCATGACGGCGGGCGCGATCGAGAGACCGATGATGGATGCCACGCCCATACCCAGCAGCAGGAGTCCGACGCCGGAGTTCTCGATGCCGAGCGACTCGCGGATCGCGGGTACCCGCGATGCCCACGTCGAGATGCTCAGTCCGCTCGCGAGGAAGATGGCGCAGATCGCGATGTGCCAGCGGATGAGCTGGGACCGGGTGAGCGTCGAGTGCATGCCGCCACTGTACCGAATCGATTCGACGTGTATCGAATCGATTCGGCGGAGCGCCCGTCGCCGGGTACGATCGGCCCGTGAGCACCCGTCGCGCCACCATCAGCGACGTCGCCCGAGAGGCCGGCGTCTCGGCGTCGACCGCCTCCGTCGTCTTCAGCGGCAAGACGCCCACCTCGCAGGCCACCCGGGAGCGCGTCCTGGCCGCCGCCGAGCGGCTGGGCTACACCGGTCCCGATCCCCGCGCGGCTTCCCTGCGTCGCGGTCGTTCCGGCATCGTCGGCGTGGTCTTCGATCAGCACCTCGGCACCGCCTTCCTCGACCCGGTCACCACGCACATGATGGACGGCCTGGCCGACGGTGTCTCCCGCCTCGGCGCGGCGCTGCTGCTCCTGCGCGACGACGGCGAGACGGTCAGCGAACCTTCGCTGCACACCGCGCCCATCGACGCCGCCGTGCTGATCGGCTGCAGCCCCCGCATGCGCGAGTCCCTCGAGATCGTGCGGGCTCGCGGCATCCCGGTCGTCGTGGTCGAAGGCGACGCGGGCGAGGGCGTTCCCCAGGTACTGCTCGACAACGCCGAGGCGCAACGCGCAGCCGCTCGTCACCTCGCCGCACTCGGACATCGCGACGTCGTGATCGTCACGCTTCCCACCGACACCGCCCGCCGCCGCGGCTGGATCGCCGGCGACGCGGTGGTGCGGGTCGATGTCACGGCCGATCGCCTCGCCGGAGCCCGCGAGGTGTTCCCCGCCGCTCCCGCTGTGGCGGCGGCCACCAGCTCGATCGACGAGGGCACCATCGCCGGGCGCGCCATCTTCGCCGACCCCGATCGCCGCCCGACGGCGGTGATCGCGCAGAGCGACCTGCTCGCTGCGGGCGTCATCCGCGCCGCCGAAGAAGCGGGATTGCACGTTCCGAACGATGTGAGCGTGACGGGTTTCGACGGCGTCGTCGTCGACGGGTTGGCCCCGCACGTGTTGACCACCCTGGTCCAACCCGCCACGGCGAAAGGGCGTGCCGCCGGAGAGGCGGTCGCGGCGATGCTCGAGGACTCCACACCCTCGGGGCTCGACCTGCGGTGCACCTTCCGCGAGGGAACGACCACCGCTCCGCCGCGTACCACATGAGTCGGCGGGGTGCTGGGACTCTCATGCTCCGCATAGAATAGTGAGGACACCCCGAGAGCCCGGGCACCCGCCCGTCGACCCCGAGGAGGCCCGACCGTGCTGATCTTCCTCGGCGCCTTCGCGGCCGTGCCCCTTCTTCTGCCGTGGCTCGTCTCACGCATCGGCGCCCGGGCGTTCTACATCGCCGCCGTGCTTCCGGCCCTGGCTTTCGCCCACGCGATCGTGCAGGCCCCCGCCGTCTTCGCAGGCGACATTCCCTTCGAGGAATACAGGTGGATCCCCGCCCTGAACGTTTCGCTGTCGATGCGCATGGACGTCCTCGGGTGGCTGCTGACCCTCGTCGTCACGGGTGTCGGCGCCCTCGTCATGCTCTACTGCCGCTGGTACTTCCGCGGCAAGACGCAGGGGGTCGGCCAGTTCTCGGCGGTCCTGCTCGGCTTCGCGGGCGCGATGTACGGCCTCGTGCTCACCGACGACCTGGTCGTGCTGGTCATGCTCTGGGAAGCCACGAGCGTGCTGTCGTACCTGCTCATCGGCTACTACCACAGCCGCTCCGCGAGTCGTCGAGCGGCGCTGCAGGCTCTGCTGGTCACGACCCTCGGCGGACTCGTCATGCTCATCGGCGTGGTGCTGCTGGTGGTGCAGTCGGGAACCTCCAGCCTGTCGGCGATCCTCGCCGACCCGCCCACCGGCCCGGTCGTCGACATCGCCGTGCTGCTGCTGCTCGTCGGAGCGCTGAGCAAGTCCGCGATCTTCCCGTTCCACTTCTGGCTCCCCGGCGCCATGGCCGCGCCCACCCCGGTCAGCGCGTACCTCCACGCTGCGGCCATGGTGAAAGCCGGCATCTACCTGATCGCCCGCCTCGCCCCCGGCTTCGCCGACACCCCGTTCTGGCGACCGACCCTCATCGCGCTCGGGGTCTTCACCATGTTGCTCGGTGGCTTCCAGGCGCTGCGCGAACGCGACCTCAAGCGCATCCTCGCCTTCGGCACGGTCAGCCAGCTGGGCTTTCTCACGGTGATGCTGGGATACGGAACGAGAGATGCCGCTCTCGCCGGCGTCGCGCTCCTGCTCAGCCACGCCCTGTTCAAGTCGTGCCTCTTCCTCGTCGTCGGCGTGATCGACCGGCAGCTGAACACGCGAGACATCGGCCAGCTCTCCGGCCTCGGTCGCCAGGCGCCCGTCATGGCCACGGCGTCGTTCATCGCGATCTTCTCGATGGCGGGAGTGATCCCCACGCTCGGGTTCGTGGCGAAAGAGACGGCGCTGACCGCTCTGCTGCACGAAGCCGAGGGGGGCGCGGTGTGGGGGATCGTCGCCCTGATCGGCATCGTTCTGGGCTCGGCGCTCACGGCGGCGTACGGCATCCGCTTCCTCTGGGGTGCGTACTGGACGAAGCGCGACGTCGAGACGACCGAGTGGCCCGACCCTCCCATCGGCTTCCTGTCGGCTCCCGTGCTTCTGTCGGCGACCACGCTGGCCCTGGGGTTCCTCGCGCCGATCGTCGACCACTGGCTCGCTCCCTACGCCGACGGGCTCCCCGAGGCGACGGCCGGGGTCGATTCGCCCGAGTATCCGTATCACCTCGCCCTCTGGCACGGGCTCGAGCCGGCGCTGTTCATCTCGCTCGGCACCCTGGCTCTGGGCGCGGGAGTGTTCTGGGTCGTGCGCAAAACCCAGCTCCACAAGCGTCCGCGCGTACTGCCCTTCACGGCCAACGACGCCTACAACGGCACCCTCCGCGCGATCGACCACACGTCGGAGTGGGTGACCGGCCGTTTCCAGCGCGGTTCGCTGCCGTTCTACGTCGGAACGATCTTCGTCGTTCTCGTCGTCGCCGAGGGCACTGCTCTCCTCGCATCGAACGAGTGGCGCGCTCAGCTCGATGCCTGGCAGTCGCCCGCGCAGCTCATCTCGGCGCCGATCATGATCGCGGCGGGCATCCTGGCCGTCCGTGCGCGCAAGCGTTACACGGGCGTCGCGCTCGTCTCGGTGACGGGGCTCGGCATGGTGGTGCTCTTCGCGACCAGCGGTGCCCCCGATCTCGCGCTCACCCAGGTGCTCATCGAAACCGTGACGCTCGTGGTGTTCGCTCTGGTCCTGCGGCGTCTGCCCGCGCGGATGGGCGAGCAGAACGAGTCGGTCGCCCCGATCGCACGCGCTGTCCTGGGCGCCGGCGTCGGCCTCACGATGGCTCTCGTCGCGATCGTCGCCACCGGTGCGCGGCAGGATCTGCCGGTCTCGCTCGAATGGCCGCCGCTGGCCTACGAGATCGGCCACGGCCGCAACGTCGTGAACGTCGCGTTGGTCGACCTTCGCGGGTGGGACACGATGGGCGAGCTGTCGGTGCTCGTGCTCGCCGCCACCGGCGTCGCCTCGCTCGTGTTCATCACCAACCGCAGTGACAACCTCGCGCGCCGCTCGGGCACCGCCCGCAGCCGCGTGGGTCTGGGGCGACGTCGGCCCCTCATCGAGACCGACAGCGGTGTGCGCGCGCAGCGAGTCGGCGAGACCGGCGCCCCGCGGGCCTGGCTGATCTCGGGCTCGAAGGTACAGCCCGAGAACCGCTCGATCCTGCTCGAGATCATCATCCGGGTGCTCTTCCACTCGATCATGATCGTGTCGCTGTACCTGCTCTTCGCCGGTCACAACCTGCCCGGTGGCGGCTTCGCCGGCGGCCTGGTCGCCGGCATGGGCCTGGTGATGCGCTACATCGCCGGCGGTCGCTGGGAGCTGGGTGCCGCAGCGCCCACCGACGCCGGCCGCCTGCTCGGCGCGGGCATGGCGATCGCCGTGCTGTGCGCCCTGGTGCCGATGGTGTTCGGTTTCGCACCGCTGCAGAGCTTCACGTTCGAGGGAGAGCTGCCGATCATCGGGCATTGGGAGTTCGTCACCAGCACGATCTTCGACGTCGGCGTCTACCTGGTCGTCATCGGGCTCGTGCTCGATGTGCTCCGCAGCCTCGGTGCCGAGGTCGACCGGCAGTCGCAGCATCCGGAAGATGCGGAGATGGCACCCTCATGACCATCTCCCTCGTTCTCGTCATCGTCATGGCCGTGCTCTTCGCGTGCGGCGTGTACGCCATGCTCGAGCGCAGCCTTACCCGCGTGCTCATCGGCTTCCTCCTGCTGGGCAACGCCGCGAATCTGCTGCTGCTCATCGTCATGGGCGCGCCCGGTCGGGCCCCGTTCTACGACGGGGGGCAGACGGATGCCGCGGACATGTCCGACGCTCTGCCCCAGGCCCTGACGCTCACCGCGATCGTCATCACCTTCGGTATCTCGGCGTTCCTCCTGGCTCTGATCTACCGGTCCTGGCAGCTCGGTCAGGCGGACACGGTCATCGACGACGCCGACGACGTGGCGCTGCGCTCTCGTACGGCCGACGAGCCCGAAGACGCGATGGACGAGGAAGCCCGCTCCGACGACGACGACGTCACCACCGACTTCGTCGGAGACGTCGCCTCGCCCATCCGCGTGCTGCATCAGGGCGATCTCTCGCAACTCGTCGACGACGCCCCAGTCGATCGCGTCGCCGTCTCCCGCGACACCGCGCCCTCGGGCGAAGATGCGCGCGGCGACGACGACAACGCCTCCCGTGACCCCGAGGACGGTGATCGCTCGTGAGCGCCCTCGTGCCCCTGCTCGTCGGCATTCCGCTCATCGGTGCCGCGATCAACCTCATCTTCGGACGACGCAAGAAGACGCAGATCGTCGTGTCGGTCGCCTCCCTCGCGGCCGTCCTCGTGCTGGGTGCGGTCCTGCTCGTCACCGTCGACACGAGCGGGCCCATCGCGGTGGCGATCGCCGCGTGGGACATCCCGTTCGGCATCGTGCTCTACGTCGACGTGCTCGCGGCCCTGCTGGTGGTCGTCACGAGCATCGTCCTCCTCGCGGTCCTGCTGTTCTCGATCGGCCAGGGCGCGGCCGACAACGACGAGGACACCCCGGTCTCGATCTTCTACCCGGCGTACCTCATCCTCGGCGCGGGCATCTTCAACGCCTTCATCGCCGGAGACCTGTTCAACCTGTACGTCGGTTTCGAGATCCTTCTCGTCGCCTCGTACGTGCTCATCACCCTGGGCGGCACCGAGTCGCGCATCCGCACCGGCGTCGTCTACATCGTCGTGTCGCTGGTGTCGTCGATCCTCTTCCTCGCCGCGATCGCGATGGTCTACGGCGCGCTCGGCACGGTCAACATGGTCCAGATCAGCGAGCGGATGTCGCTGCTGCCCCAGGACACGCAGACGATCCTGCACCTCATGCTGCTGCTCGCCTTCGCGATCAAGGCGGCGGTCTTCCCGCTGTCGTTCTGGCTGCCCGACTCGTACCCGACGGCTCCCGCGCCGGTGACGGCGGTGTTCGCGGGCTTGCTGACCAAGGTCGGCGTCTACGCGATCATCCGCACCGAGACACAGCTGTTCGTCGACAACGACCTCAACTTCCTGCTGATGATGGTCGCGCTGTCGACGATGATCGTCGGCATCCTGGGGGCGGTCGCGCAGGCCGAGCTCAAGCGCATCCTGTCGTTCACGCTGGTGAGCCACATCGGGTACATGATCTTCGGTCTGGCGATCAACACGCCGCTCGCGGTGGGGGCCACGATCTACTACATCGTCCACCACATCATCGTGCAGACGACGCTGTTCCTCGCGGTGGGCCTCATCGAGCGCCGGGCGGGGAGTACCTCGATCCTGAAGGTGAAGGGCCTGATGCGCGCGGCGCCCCTGCTGGCGGTGCTCTACTTCATCCCGGCAATCAACCTGGGTGGCCTGCCTCCGTTCTCGGGCTTCATCGGCAAGTACGCGCTGTTCGACGCCGCGGCTCAGGTGGGAACACCCGTGATGATGGTCCTGATCGTCGGCGGTATCGTGACCTCGATCCTCACGCTGTACGCGCTCATGCGCGCGTGGAACCTCTCGTTCTGGCGCGAAGACGACGACTCGGCCGAGACGACCGAGCGCATCGCCTACCTCGGCAACGCGCCCGCCGCCGCCATCTCGACCGAGCGGCGCACGACGCCGAAGATCATGACGCTCGCCACCGTCGGCATGGTGGCCGTCACCGTGTCGCTGACCGTGTTCGCCGGACCGCTGCTCGACATGTGCTTGCGGGCGGGCGTCGACATCACCGACGGGGTCAGCCTCGTCCAGGTCCAGGAACAGGCGGGTCAAAGATGAACCCGTCCCGCCGTTCGCAGGTGTCGCTCTTCCTGCACCAGCTTCCGTTCCTGGTCTGGCTGGTCGCGCTGTGGATGCTGCTGTGGGGCCAGTTCACCTGGCTCGCCTTCCTCACGGGTCTCGTCATGGCGGTCTTCGTCACCCGCGTCTTCCGGCTGCCCCCGGTCGAGCTCTCGGGTCGCATCAACCTCTGGTACGGCCTGGTCTTCGTCGTGACCTTCCTCGGCGCCGTGATCAAGGGATCCCTGATCGTCGCGTGGCAGGTCCTGGACGTCCGACGTCAGCCCGGCGCGGCGATCATCGCCGTGCCTCTGCGCGTGGACGATGACGTGATCATGGCGCATACTGCGGTGACGGCATCCCTCATTCCCGGCTCTCTCATCGTCGACGTCGACCGCGACAACCGCACGCTGTTCCTCCACACCATCGGGGTGCGCAGCGACGCGGATGCCGAACATCAGCGCCGCGTCGTGCTCGGGTGGGAGGCCCGCATCACGCGTGCCGTCGGTTCGAAGGAAGAGCTCCAGGAGCTTCGGGCCAAGATCGCCGAGTCGGACGCCGACGCGCTCCACGGTGCCGAAACGCCGCGCGACGGGAGGACCCTGCTATGAACATCCTCGTCGTGGTCATCCTCGTCGTCTTCGCCGTCGCCGCGGTGCTGGCGCTCATCCGCCTCGTGATCGGTCCGTCGATCCTCGACCGCGCGGTCGCCGCGGATGTTCTGCTGACCGAGGTGCTCTGCATCCTGGGCGCCGACATGGTCATCAATCACCACACGCGCTCGCTGCCCGCGATGCTCATCATCGCGGCCGTCGGAGTGTTCGGCTCGATCGCCGTGGCCCGGTTCGTCGCGCGGAAGGAGAACCCGCGATGACCCTCGAACCGGTGCTCGACACCGTCGCCCTCGTGCTCGTGCTGATCGGCGCCGTGCTCTGCCTCACGGCGACGATGGGACTGCTGCGCTGGCGCGACGTCCCCACGCGCCTGCACGCGGCGACGAAGCCGCAGGTTCTGGGCGTGCTGCTCATCGTCATCGCCGTCGCGCTGTCGTTGCGCACGTGGGAGGTGGTCGCCTTCGGCATCCCGATCGTGCTCATCCAGTTCGCCACGGCGCCGCTGGCCGCGCACATGGTCGGGCGAGCGGCCTACCGCAACCGCACGACCGACGAAGAGGGCCTGTACATCGACGAGCTGCGGCACCGCACGGAGCAGCCCGGCTCGACCGGCGCGGAGACGCGGCCGGAGAGCTGAGCCGGCGCCGCGTCGCCGCTCGCGCCCCCGCCCCCGCCCCCGCTCGGCGCTGCCTCTGCCCGCTGCTGCGTCCGCTGGCCGTTGCGAGTGCTGGTCGCTGTGACTGCTGGCTACCGCGACTGCTGGCCGCTGGGAGTGCTGGCCGCTGCGTCCGCTGGCCGCCGCGACTGCTGCCTCCGCTGGCCGCTGCGACTGCTGAATGCTGCTGCTGCTGCTGCCGCTACCGCTGCTGCCGCTACCGCTGCTGCCGCTGCTGCCGCTACCGCTGCTGGCCGTTGCTGGCCGCCGCGACTGCTCACCGCCGCGACCGCTGGCCGTTGCGACCGCTCACCGCTGCGATAAACGCTCTCCCTAGCGAGACACGCCGTGAGGCAGCGTGTCTCGCTAGAAAGAGCGTTTATGGAGGGGCGGTCGGGTCAGCTGCCGGCTTCGCCGAGGTCATCCGGATCGGTCTTCCGGTGCTGCGGTTCGCGCGCTTCGCGTTTCTCTCGCCGCCCTTCGGCGAGGAAAGCCAGACGGTTGAGGCACTCGTGGTTGCGCGCGACGAGCAGAGGCTTCCACAGCAGCGACGGCAGCAGAGCCGCCGCTCCCGACACGGGCTCCTCGGCGATGGTGACGGCGGTGCCGAGTTCATGCGGCCGGGCGTCGATACGGATGACGCCGCGGCCCAGGATGCCGGCCTCGGGCCGCAACCGCATTCGGCGCGGAGGGTCCCACTCGACGATCTTGGTCTCGTCGTGGATCATGACGGGCCAGATGCCCAGGGAATGATGGATCTGCGACCCCTCCTGGGGCCATTGCTCGTCGACATCGCGCATGCGCGCCGCCCCCACCACCCAGATGGGATAGAGCCAACCGTCGGAGAGAACCGCGAACAGGTCGTCGGGCGTGCAGCGCATGAGGCGGGTGTTGCGGGCGGCCATGGCATCCCTCCGTTCGACATTTCTTACGGTAGATCGTGATCGTCGAGGGCGGCGCACCCCTTGACCGAACGCACGGGCGGGTCCGCTCGTCGGCAGGCTCGGGAACCTGAGAAGTGGGGAGGCGCAGAACAGTGAAGGAACCCGCCTCACGCTGGATGGGCGCGACCCAGGGCGCGCGATGAGGGGGCACAGACCCGTGCCGGTCGGAGCAGCCGCGCGTGATGTCGGACGCGAACCCCGGTCTCGCGGTACCGGCGCCAGCGGGCACGTCGAGTCACGTCCGGAGCCGTGCGCGATGACGCGCTGAGCGTGACGGCCCCTCTCGGAAGGGGCGGGTCAGGCTTCGAGCAATCTGCGGCAGCGTCTCTTCGTCGGCGCAGGCCGCGCCCCCGGACGGTGTTCGACGTGCGGCTGCCGGTGCGACCGAGGACCGCCCCCACTCGTCCCGGCCTGAACAGTGCTTGCGCCCGATCGTGAGCGGCCGCGGCGTGGATCACGCGTGCAGGCGCGGCGCCCCCGCACTCTCGCGCACGACGAGCTCGGGCGTCACGGCGGAGTCTTCGGGAGGACGCCCCTGCTCCATCCAGGTGCCGAGCAGCGCGAAAGTGCGTCGGCCGAGGTCGACGAAGTCCTGGCGGACGGTGGTGAGGGCTGGAGTCCACATGCGCGCGAACGGTTGGTCGTCGAAGCCGACGACACTGACGTCTTCGGGGATGCGTCTACCGATCTCCTGGTAGGCGCGCGCGACACCGATGGCGAGTTCATCGTTACCGCAGAGCACCGCTGTTACGGCATCGTCGTCGAGGAGAGTCTGGGCGACGTCGTATCCCGACGTGGGCGAATAGCTCGCCTGCAACAGGGGAGGGACGCGCGCGCCGGCTTCGTCCAGCGCCGCACGCCACCCCCACGCGCGACCCGTCCCGGGGCGGGTGGCGGGGATGGCGACGTGGTGCACGGTGTGATGCCCCTGGGCGAGCAGGTACTTCGTGGCTTCGTATCCTCCGACGTAGTCGTCGAGGAACGCGTGAGGAGTCTCGCCCGGTGGACGCCGGGCACCGGCGGCGGCGACCACGGGCACCGTCTTGGGCATGGCCGCCAGGGTTGCGACGCCCAGCTCGTCGAACTCGATCACGATCACCCCGGCAAGGGGCTGCGAGAGGGCGCCGTCGACGGCTGCCGAGATGGCCGCGGGGTCGTCGGACTCGACCACGGCGATCATGATGACGTAGCCGGCGGCCCGAGCGGCCTCCTCGATACCTTGCAGAGTGGCGGCGTACCCGTAGCGGATCGTGTTGCGCGCGAACACGGCGACCGTCGATCGACGTCCGCTGACCAGGGATTGCGCGGCGGCGTTCGGCCGATAGCCCAGCTCGGCCACCGCTGCCTCGACCTTTTCGCGGAGCCGATCGCTCACGCGGGTGCGTCCTGAGATCACGCGGGACACCGTGGAGAGACTGACTCCGGCTCTCTCGGCCACGTCGACGATCCCGGGGACATCTCGATCGAGTGGCATGACCCAAGTCTAGTGACCAACGTTTTCTTTTTTCGAAGAAAATCTCTGACCAACGTTTGCAGAGCGAGTGAACGCATGCTAGCTTGACCAACGTTTGCAGAACCCGACGAGGGGTTCTCCGGAAGGCGATGACGCAGTGACCACCCAAACGATGAACGAGATCAACGGCGACCTCGAGGCCCTCTGGCCATCGGCCGTGACCCTCCGGGCGGCCGGCGTCGCCGTCGTCCTCGGCCTGCCGCAAGACGCTCTCCCTTTCGTCATCCACTGGGGTGGTGACATCGGGGCGCAGGATGCCGACTCCCTCCGCGAGCTCGCCCTGCACGCACAGCCGCCACTGGCCACCAACGGTGTCGACGTGCCGGTGATCGTCGGAGTCGTGCCCGAGAACGCCGCGGGATGGACGGGTACCCCGGGTCTTCAGGGCCACCGTTCGGGACAGGCGTGGTCGACGCGGTTCGTTCCCGTCTCGGTGGACATCTCAGACGATGCGCCGTCGGGTGGATCGGTGAGCGTGCGGGCGGTCGACGTCGACGCCCAGCTCTCCCTCGGGCTCCTGCTCGAGCTGCTGCCGAGTGGACTCCTGCGCCTCTCGGCGACGTTGCGGAACGACGGCGTCGATTCCTACACGATCGACGCGCTGGATCTGGCGCTGCCGGTACCGACCCGCGCGGATGTCGTGTTCGACATGGCCGGGCGGTGGGCCAAAGAGAGGGTCGCCCAGTCGCGTCCGTTCACGGTTGGTACGCACCTTCGCGAGGGTCGACACGGACGCACGGGCGCCGATGCGGCCACGTTCCTGGCCGCGGGGACAGCCGATCTCGATTTCGGCCAGGGCGAGGTGTGGGGGCTTCACGTCGCGTTCAGTGGCAACCACCGTGTGCTCGCGGAACGCGCCTTCTCGGGGGAGCGGCTGATTCTCGGCGGCGAACTCCTGCTGCCTGGCGAAATCCAGCTCGCTCCGGGTGAAACGTACGAGACCCCCGCCCTCTTCGCCGGATACGGTGCCGGACTGGATGCCGTCGCCGCGCGTTTCCACGCTCACCTGCGCTCGCGGCCCTCGCACCCGCGCTCCGCCCGCCCCGTGGTGATGAACGTGTGGGAGGCGGTCTACTTCGACCACGAACTGCCGCGGCTGCTCGAACTCGCCGACGCGGCCGAGCGCGTGGGAGTGGAACGCTTCGTGCTCGACGACGGATGGTTCGGCTCGCGCCGTGACGACACGTCGGGTCTGGGCGATTGGGTGATCGCAGAAGACGTCTGGGGCGGCGGACGGTTCCGCGCCCTCGTCGAGGGGGTCAAGCGACGCGGCATGCAATTCGGACTGTGGTTCGAGCCCGAGATGGTCAATGTGACCTCCGACCTCGCCACCGCCCACCCCGATTGGCTCCTGCAGGTGCCCGGTCGTCTGCCCGTCGACTTCCGACACCAGCAGGTTCTCGATCTCTCGCACCCGGGTGCCTTCGCCCACGTCTTCGACCAGATCGTCTCGCTCGTGCGCGAGCACGGAATCGACTACATCAAGTGGGACCACAACCGCGACCTCATCGAGGCCGGGTCCACCCGGACCGGGCGAGCGGGCGTACACGAACAGACCCTCGCGACCTATCGCCTGCTCGACGCCATCCGCCGCGCCTGCCCGGGACTGGAGATCGAGTCGTGCTCCTCCGGAGGAGCACGCGTCGACCTCGGCATCCTGGAGCACACCGATCGCGTGTGGGCGTCGGACTGCATCGACGCCCGCGAACGGCAGCAGATCCAGCGCTGGACCGCGCAGCTGCTTCCGCCGGAGCTGGTCGGCAGCCACGTCGGCGCGGACAGGGCGCACACCACCCGCCGCCGCATCGACCTGGACTTCCGGGCGGCCACCGCGCTCTTCGGGCACTTCGGAATCGAGTGGGATCTCACCACGGTCTCGCCCGATGACCTGCAACGACTGACGGCGTGGGTCGCCTACTACAAGGGCGTCCGCGGCCTCATCCACTCCGGTACGACGGTGCGCCGCGAACTCGAGGGCGGCGACCTGTGGTTGCACGGCTCGGTCAGTCCCCACCGCGATCGCGCCCTCTACGCGGTCATCCTGCGGGAGCGGCACGTCACGTGGCCCGTGGGTCGAGTGCGTCTCCCGGGCTTGGATCCCGACCGCGAATACCGCGTCCGCGTGGGCGGACCGGGGCCGCTGCCGGCCTACGACCCGCGTATCCATCCGTCGTGGTACCGCAGCGGGATCAGTCTGTCCGGTGCCGTCCTCCAGGAGATCGGCGTACACGTCGCCGCCCTCGATCCCGACACCAGTGTCCTGCTCGACGTGGAGGTCGTCCGATGAGCGCCCCGACCCAGTCCCCGACGACCCGATCGCTGGACACTCGCGCGATCGTCGCTCCCCGTGCCGCGCGTCGTCGGCGCGGCGACGCGAAGATCGCCCTTCTGTTCATCGCCCCCGCCGCTCTCGGCTTCCTCGCCTTCTATCTCGTCCCCTCGCTGCGAGGCATCTGGTTCAGCTTCACCGACCAGAATCTCATCGGCGCCGGGAAGTTCGTGGGTGTCGAGAACTACACCCGCATGGTCGCGGATCCGCTCTTCTGGAACTCCCTCGGCGTCACCGTCGAATACGTCGTAATCAACATCGGCGTGCAGACGGTGCTCGCGGTGGGCATCGCCGTGCTGATGCACCGTCTCACCCGCTCGGCCGTCATCCGTGGCATCATCCTGCTGCCGTACCTTGTGGCCAACGTCGTGGTCGCGTTGGTCTGGTTCTGGATGATGGATTACTCCACGGGCATCATCAACGTCTTCCTCGACGCTCTCGGCGGCGACCGCATGGCCTTCTTCGGCAGCGAGGCCTTGGCCATCCCGACCATCGCGCTCATCAATGTGTGGCGCTACGTCGGCTACACAGCGCTCTTGGTCTTCGCCGGCCTGCAGACCATCCCGACACAACTCTATGAAGCCGCAGCTCTGGACGGTGCGTCCGAGGTGCGCATGTTCCGCTCGATCACGCTGCCGTTGCTGCGACCGGTGCTCGCCCTGGTCTTGGTGATCACCGTCGTCGGGTCGTTCCAGATCTTCGACACCGTCGCGGTCACGACCGAGGGCGGACCGATCAACTCGACCCGGGTCATTTACTACTACATCTACCAACAGGCCTTCGAGAAATTCCACCTCGGATACGCGTCGGCCATGTCGGTCTTCCTGCTGGTCGTGCTGGCCGTCGTCGCCTATTTCCAGCTCAAGATCATGCGCTCGAACTCGTCGGATCTGGCATAGGAGCCCCTCATGACCTCCGTCGCAACACCTCCCCGCGTCACCCGGTCCGAGCCCGCGCCCGTCGGCTCCCGCCG
Organism: Sphingomonas sp. G5; assembly: GCF_052660795.1. NCBI lineage: Bacteria > Pseudomonadati > Pseudomonadota > Alphaproteobacteria > Sphingomonadales > Sphingomonadaceae > Sphingomonas > Sphingomonas sp. G5. Next base: position 50,660 of record NZ_CP109660.1, read on the forward strand.
TGAAGTTCCCCGTCGCCGCCGCATCGGACTCGGGCGCCTCCTCGCCTGGGCCGCTCTCGTGGTGCTGCTGGTGGTGACGCTGTTCCCGTTCTATTGGATGCTGCGCACCGCGCTGTCGACCAACACCGCGTTGTACACGAACGCCGGCAGCCTTCTGCCGGTGGAGTTCAGCTGGGGCGGCTTCGCACGCGTCCTGGGTCTGTCGTCACCGGAGCAGGCGGCGGCAGAGGGGGGGACCACGGGGTCGATCGACTTCTGGCTGTACCTGCGCAACACCGTCATCGTCGCCACGGTGATCACGTTCGGCCAGGTGCTGTTCTCGTCGATGGCGGCCTACGCTTTCGCGCGGCTGGAGTGGAAGGGGCGCGACGCCGTCTTCTTTCTCTTCCTGACGGCGCTGATGATCCCGCCGATCTTCGTGCAACTGCCGAACTTCATCCTCATCCGCGATCTCGGCCTGCTCAACACCCTCGCCGGCATCATCCTGCCGTTCTTCTTCATGACGCCGTTCGCGATCTTCTTCATGCGCCAGTTCTTCCTCGGCATCAGTCGCGAAGTGGAGGAGTCGGCCAAGATCGACGGTGCAGGACACCTGCGCATCTTCTTTCGGATCGTGCTGCCGATGTCATCCACTCCGGTTTTCACCCTCGCCCTGCTGACCTACATCACGGCATGGGGCGAGTACTTCTGGCCTCTCCTGGTGGGGCGCGCGGACGACTCGCGCGTACTCACCGTCGCGCTCGGCATCTTCCGCTCGCAGACTCCGCAGACGGGCCCAGACTGGGCCGGCCTCATGGCCGGGACGCTGATCGCGGCCCTGCCGATCTTCCTCCTGTTCATCCTCTTCGGCCGGAAGCTCGTCGACAACCTCGGCTACTCCGGCATCAAGTGACCCCCCGCCCCTCATCTCCCGCCCGGCGACCCGAACGTCGGGCGGGGAGCCCCACCCGCACATCCCTTTCCTGAAAGGCAATCCCATGCGCACCATCTCACGCGCGCACCGCACCGTCGCGGTCGCCGCCGTCGCCGCGGCTGTTCCCGTCATCCTCGCCGGGTGCTCTTCCGCGGGCGGTACCGCGGCCACCGGCGGTGACTCGATCACCTACTGGCTGTGGGACAGCAATCAGCAGCCCGCTTACCAGCAGTGTGCGGAAGACTTTGAGAAGTCGTCGGGCATCTCCGTCAAGATCGAGCAATTCGGCTGGTCGGACTACTGGCAGGGTCTGACGACGGGCTTCGCCTCGGGCACCGCCCCGGACGTCTTCGCCGACCACCTGTCGTACTACCCCGAATTCGTCTCTCAGGGGCAGTTGCTCGACATCTCCGATCGCGTCGAGAAGGACGGTCTCGACCTCGGCATCTATCAGGAAGGCCTCGCCGACCTCTGGACCACGCCGGAGGGCGGTCGCTACGGCCTTCCGAAGGACTTCGACACCGTCGCGACGTTCTACAACGAGAAGATGGTGACGGATGCCGGTTACACGGCCGACCAGCTCTCCACACTCGCGTGGAACACCACCGACGGCGGCTCGTTCGAGAAGCTCGTCGCCCACCTCACGATCGACCAGAACGGCGTTCGAGGAGACGAGGCCGGTTTCGACAAGTCGAAGGTCGCCGTCTACGGACTCGCGCTCAGCGGTAACGGGCTGAACGCCAGCGGTCAGCAGACCTGGTCTCCCTATGCCCTCAGCAACGATTGGTACTACGGCAACAAGACGCCCTGGACGAGCTCCTGGAACTATGGCGACACGAAGTTCAGCGACACCCTCGCCTGGTATAAGGGGCTGATCGAGAAGGGCTTCATGCCCAGCGTCGACATCGCTCTGTCGGAGCAGGACCCGCTGAACGGCTACCTCGCCGGTCGCTACGCGCTCGTCACCGACGGCAGCTGGATGAACGGCTCATACCTCGGTCAGAACAAGATCGCCACGAAGGTCGCCCCCACCCCGGTCGGCCCGAGCGGTCAGCGCGCCAGCCTCTTCAACGGTCTCTCCGACGGCATCTGGGCCGGGAGCAAGAACCAGGATGCCGCGTGGCAGTGGGTGAAGTACCTCGGCTCGGCGGACTGCCAGGATGTCATCGGCAAGGCCGCCGTCGTCTTCCCCGCCGTCAAGACCTCGACCGCCAAGGCCGAGGCCGCCTTCGCGGCCAAGGGCTGGGATGTCACGGGATTCACCGAGCAGGTGACCGATGGCACCACCAAACTGCTCCCCATCGCCGACCACTGGTCGGACGTGAACGACACGATGAAGGCCGCGATCGAGTCCTACCTCAAGGGCGTGTCCGACGTGAGCGCGCTGAAGACCGCGAACGACCAGGTCAACGCCCTCTTCAAGTGACATGACTCTCGGGGTGCCCGTTCGTCGCCGGGCACCCCGAGAGCCGCGCTGCGGCACATGACCGCGCGACGCGTCCGACCTGGCATCCCCCATCCCCCTTGCAGCGCCCCCGCCCCACCGTACGAAGGAGTACACGTGATCCGCCCCCGCCAGAATCTCGATCGAGTGACCGCTTCCGCGGCGCTCGCCGCCCTGGTGATCTCCGGCCTCGCCGCCGGAGCAGCCGCACCCGCCAACGCCGCGACCGTCGATGTCATCGGCGTCGACTTCAGCCAGCCGACCGGCGCCGTCAAGGGAGGCGCGTCGGGGATGCTCTACGGCCTCTCCGATGACGGCGTGCCCACCGACCCGATCATCGCCGGCGCCAGCCCCAAGAACCTCACGCAGAAGGCACCGCACGGCGCGCAACACCCCAATGGTGATCCCCTCGAGGTCGAGGACGCGTTCTTCGAGAACGGGGGCCAGTACCTGATGACCAACATCCAGGACTATTACCCCGACTGGGCCTACAACGGCGGCAAGCGTCCGTCCGACTTCTCCACCTACCTCGACATCGTCCGCACGGTGGTCAAGAGCGTCGTCGACGAGTCCGACCACCCCGAGAAGTACGTCTTCACGCCGTTCAACGAGCCCGACGGGGGCAACTGGTACAGCGACTGGAACTCGATGAAGGACGTGTACCTCCAGGATTGGAAGGCCGTCTACCAGGCCATCAAGGAGGTCTACCCCGACGCGAAGATCGCCGGCAACGGCGATACCGGCTGGCAGCCCACGCGTACGCGCGACTTCCTCGCCTTCGCGAAGGCCAACGACGTGCTGCCCGACCTGTTCACGTGGCACGAGCTCGGTCGTGGAAGCCTGCAGTATTTCCGTCAGCACCTGGCGGAGTACCGACAGATCGAGAGCGACCTCGGTGTCTCACCGCGACCCGTCAATATCACCGAGTACGCCATGCGCCGCGACATGTCGGTTCCCGGGAACCTCGTCCAGTGGCTCGCGATGTTCGAGGACGAGAAGGTCGATGCACAGACGGCCTACTGGACCTACGCCGGAAACTTGAACGACAACATGGCCAAGACCAACGGCGCGAACGGCGCGTGGTGGCTGCTGAAATGGTACGGCGACCTCTCGGGCCAGACCGTTTCGGTCACGCCTCCCGCGTTGAACGCTCCCGACACCCTGCAGGGCATCGGCGCCGTGGACACCGCGAAGAAGCAGGCCACGGTGCTGTTCGGCGGGACGAACGACGCCACCCGCCTCGACGTGTCGGGACTTGATCCTGCCGTCTTCGGCACGACCGTCGACATCCAGGTCCGCAAGGCCGAATGGTCGGGTCAGGAGGGCGAGGCTCAGGCGCCGCCCGTGGTCGTCACGAAGAGGGTCGCGGTCGGCGGCACGATCGAGATCGATGTGCCGAGCGACAACCGGTTGGACGCTTACCAGGCTGTCATCACCCCCGCCTTGCCGGTCGCCCCGGTCTCCGACAGCACCTGGTCCGCGACGATCGAGGCCGAGAACACGACACTGCGCGACGTCGAGGTATACGAGAAGGACCCAGCCGCGGACTGGACATTCTCCGCATCCGGCGGTTTCGATGTCGGCTCGACGAACCAGGTCACCTCCTCGCTGACGTGGACCGTCGACGTGCCCACGACCGGCACGTACCGCTTCGGTGCGATCGCCGGTGTCAACGGCAGCAAGATCGGCCCGGGCTCGCACGCTCTGTTCGTCGACGGTCAGCAGGCCGCCACGATCGACTACGAGGCGGGCTTCGACTGGGGCTACCGCGGTCGCGGCGAAACCCTCGTCTCCCTCAGCCAGGGCCGTCATGAGCTCTCTGTGCGCATGAGCGCCGACGGCACGACGTTGCTCCCCGGCTCCGACATCTCGCTCGACCGCTTCGACCTGACGCGCATCGACGGACCCGAGACCACGACCTATCCAGCCGTGCTCTCACGCACCGACGCGCCGCTGGACTACGGCAAGGGCGCGGCGATGTTGAGCGGCGACAAGAGCGCCACGTTCTTCGCCTCCGCGCGGGAGACGGGTTACTACGACGTCGCGGTGCGCTACTCCACGACCGGAGCCGCCGATCTCGGCCTGCGTCTGAACGACCGCACGATCACCGGGCTCGGCGCCGACGCGGCGGGCACCTGGACGTCGACGGCACGGGTGCACCTCGCCGAAGGCATCAGCGAGCTGCGTCTGGCGTCGTCCCAGGGGGCGGCCGTGCAGTCCGTCACAGTCACCCGGGCCACCGACGGCGACGCGGCGGGCGTGCAGGTCGAGGCGGAGGACTCCTCGCAGATCACCCTGCACGGTGCAGCCCGCCTCGAGACTCCGGGAGCGCCGACCAACGTCTCGGGCCAGCATCTGGGGTGGCTCGGCGGCGGAGCCGACAACTACGCAACCCTCACGCGTCCCCGCGGACTCGGCGCGGGGCAGTACGACCTGACGGTGCGGTATGCCAACGCCGACAAGAACACCGGACATGCGTACAACACCGACGTCATCACCCGCTTCCTCGACATCAGCGAGGACGGGGGCGCGACCACGCGCGGTGCGTTCCGCAACAACTACTCGTGGAACGGGTTCTGGACGCACACTGTTCCCATCGACCTGACCACGGCGGGCGGCGCATTGCGCCTGGGCAACACGACCGGCAACGCTCCGAACATCGATTGGCTCGTGTTGTCACCCCTGGTGACCAAGACCACCAATGCACCCGACGCGGTCCGGACGGCCGACGCCACGTCATCCCGTGGGGAGGGTGCGGGCAAGAACTGATTTCTCACGCTCACAACTGAGGACGGGTGGGGACGGCAAACCGTTCCCCACCCGTCCTCTTGTCGGGAGCACCCCGTTCCTCCTCGACAGGCCGGCTTATCGGTGCGCGCGCCGCGCCGGGTGCCCGCGTCAGCCGATCAGGCTCGGCTGCAGGTCGCGCAGGGTGCGGTGGTGCGTCATGCGGGTCACGCCGATCGCCGCGACCAGCACGCCGCCGACCATCCACGCACCCAGCACCAGCAGGTCCTGACCGACCCTCGAGACGTCTCCGCCGTACATGACCTGGCGCATGGCATCCACCACGTATCCCATGGGCAGCACGTGGTGCAGCGCCGCGAGGGGGCCGGGCAGGGTCTGCCACGGGAAGGTGCCACCGGCGGTGACGAGCTGGAGCACCATCAGCACGAGACCGAGGAACTGACCCACCGACCCGAGCCAGACGTTCAGCGCGAGGACGATGGCCGCGTACGTCGCCGACGCGAAGATCAGGATGCCGAGAGCGGCCCACGGATTCGCGAACGAGAACTGCAGCGCGAACGCCAGGATCGTGAAGAGCCCCACCATCTGCAGGGCCCCCAGGCCCGCGGGCGTGAGCCACCCGGCGAGCGTGACGCGGAAGGGCGAACGCAGCGCCGTCACGGCGCGCTTGGACACCGGCTTGACGATGAGGAACAGTGCGTAGATGCCGATCCATCCGGCCAGCGCGGCGAAGAACGGGGCCAGCCCCGCACCGTAGTTCTGCGCCTTCGTGACCGAGCTCGTGCCCACGGCGACGGGGTCCGAGATGGCCGACGCCTGCGCCTGGCGCGTGGAGTCGTCGGAGTCGGGGATCTGATGGACCCCCGCGCTGAGACCGTCGCGGAGCTGGGTGGCGCCGGTCGAGAGCTGCCCGATGCCGTCATCCAGCTGGGTCGCTCCGTCGCGCAGCTGCGCGGATCCGTCGCGGAGCTGGGAGGCACCGGATGCCGCGGTGGCGGCGCCCTCGGCGAGGGCCGATGCGCCATCGGCCGCGGTGGCGGCGCCGGTGGCCAGGGCGGCGCTTCCCGAGGCGACCTGGCGGGCGCCGTCGTCGAGCTGATCGATCTGCTTCACCGTGTCCTGGACGCGCGCGTTGGCGGTGGTGAGGCGCTCGCCCACGGGGTCGAGGCGCGAGAGGATCTCGTCGATGCGGGTCTGGTCGAGTCCGGCGTCGGCCAGGGCCTTCGCGATGTCCGTTCGGGCCTGCGGCAGCTGTGACGCCGCGTCGCCCGCGACCGAGCCCACCTGACGGGCCGCGGCGTCGAGACGGTCGACTCCACCGGCGACCTGCTGGGCGCCGTCGGCCACGCGGGCCGAGCCGTCGCGGAGTTGAGCGGTTCCGTCGCGCAGTTGGTTCGCGCCGGAGGACAGCTGGGCGTTGCCGTCGGCCAGTTTCGCCGCGCCATCAGCCAGGGTGGTCGACCCGGTCGAGAGCTGCGACGACCCGTTCTTCGCGGTCGCGAGACCGTCGACGAGCTGGGTCGCCCCGTCCGTGGCATCCACGAGCTTCACGCGGATGGTGTGCAGGGCATCGAGGAGCGAGCGACCCGCCTCATCGACGACCTTCTTCGCCACCGACTCCTGGATCTTCGCCACCGCCTGCGTGCCGATCGTCGAGGCGAGGTAGTTGTTCGCGTCGTTGGTGCGCAGCTCGATGTCGGCCTGGCGAGGAGAGCTGCTCGACAGCGTCGCCACGGCTTCGGAGAAGTCGGTCGGCAGGGTGACGATGAAGTCGAAGTCGCCCGCCTGCAGACCGGCGTCGGCCTGGTCGGACGAGACCCGGTGCCACTCGAAGGTGTCGCTGTCGAGCAGCTGCTCGGCGGCTTCATCGCCGAGGTTGCGGTGCTGACCGTTCACGTCCGCGCCCTGGTCGTCGACCACGAGAGCGACCGGCACGCTCGAAAGGTTGCCGTACGGGTCCTGGTTGGCCCAGAGGTACAGACCGCCGTACAGGATCGGCACGGCGAGCAGCGCGATCAACGCGATCACCGACATGCGCGTCGAGGTGAGGCGGCGCAGCTCCGCCGTGATCATCTGCGGGATCTTCATCGGGCGGCCTCCACCGTCTCGTCGAGGGCGTCGATCATGGTCCTCGAGGCGTGGCCCGCGACCACGAGCACGGCGTACCCGCGCTCGGCGAACTCCTCGGCGATACGCCACCAGGCGAGCGGTTCGCCGCCGTGGCGGTCTGGGGCGACCAGGACGAGCCCCTCGACGTCTTTGCGCAGGGCTGCGAGTTCGAGCAGCAGGCGCACCCGGGCTGCGGGCTCGACGTTGCCGATGGCCACGTTCGCGAGCGACTCGAGCCCGATGCCCTCGAGCCAGCGCGCGGCGGAGAACGGATTCGGGGCGTGGCCGGCGAACATCAGCTCCTCGGCGACGACCCCGGTGACGGTGACGTTCGACTCGGGTTCCGAGACCACGGGGGCATCGACGAGCGCGACCCGGCGGCGGATGCCCGAGGAGTCGGAGCGACCGTCGAGGGTCACGGTGCCGCTGTCGATCTTCATGCGACCGGATGCCACGAGGCCCAGCACCGTGGGGCGTTGCTCGGTCTCGGCGACGACCAGGGTCGCGCGGCCGGTCTCATACGAGGTCGACGTCTCCGGCAGGGCACTGTGCGCACGGCCCTTCGCGACGGCGTTCAGGACGACTCTCACTGCGCCTCCAGGTCGGGGTGCTGTTCCAGCAGGGCGCGCGCCTCGGTCCACGACAGACCCGCGATGCCCAGGACCGCGCACACCGCGATCGAGCGGGCCGTCGACGAGCCGGCATCCACTCGCGCGACGACCATGCGGCCGGTCTCTTCGAGCAGGCGGGCGAGGGTCGGCGCGGGAAGGTCCGTCCGCAGCTCTCCCGATTCTTGCCCGCGGCGCACGATCTGGTCGATGCGGCGGCGGAGCGGGGCGAGAGCGTCGGAGGTCTCGGCGAGGTGCGCGTCGTCGAGGGCGAGCGCGGCCGCGGCCTGTACGTGGGCGGCTTCGCGCCAGAGCTCGGATGCCAGTCGGGCGAGCGCGACGCGGGAGTCGGCGTCGTCGACGCGATCGGCGATGGCGTTGAAGCGGGTCGCTCCGGCGGCGATGACCTCGCGCACGATGGCGTTGCGGTCGTCGAAGTGCCCGTACAGGGCGCGGCGCGAGAGGCCGGCGCGACGGGCGATCGTGTCGATCGAGGCGCGCGGGTCGTGGCCGATGGCGGCCGTGGCGGCGTCGAGGATGCCGGCGCGGTTCTCGACGGCGTCGCGGCGGGTGGGGGTGCTCACAGGTCGAGTGTACTCTGAAAGTGCACAGGTGTGTGCAACTTATCCCACCCGGGTGCGCGATGCATCGCGCGTGAGGGGTCATTTTCTGTCGCCTCGCGCATCCGCAAGCGACAGTTCTTGACCCCTCACGCGAAGAGCCGCGAGCGCGTCCCGACGCGCAGAGAGCCCGCGGTGCCGAAGGGGCGCCGCGGGCTCTCGTCGAGGTGGTTTGGTCAGTCGGTGCCGGCGTCGAACGCGGCGGACTCGCCCGCCGCATCCGTCGCCTCGGCCAGGCGCTCGCCGTCGGCCGAGAGGGGAGCGGCGGGCTCGATGATCTCCTGCGCCCCGCCGACGGCGACGTCGCCGACGAGCTCGCCGGTGGGCCCTCCTAGCAGGCCCATCGCGGCGTACTGCTCGAGACGCGCGCGCGAGTCGGCGATGTCGAGGTTGCGCATCGTGAGCTGCCCGATGCGGTCGACCGGACCGAAGGCGGCATCGCCGACGCGCTCCATCGAGAGCTTCTCGGGCGAGTACGACATGCCGGATGCCACGGTGTCGAGGATCGTGTAGTCCTCGCCGCGGCGCAGGCGCACGGTGACCGAACCGGTGATGGTCGAACCGACCCACTTCTGGATCGACTCGCGCAGCATGAGCGACTGCGGCTCGAGCCAGCGGCCCTCGTACATGAGGCGACCGAGGCGACGACCCTGCTCGTGGTAGGTGGCGAGGGTGTCTTCGTTCAGGATGCTGTTGACCAGACGCTCGTAGGTCAGGAACAGCAGCGCCATGCCGGGGGCTTCGTAGATGCCGCGCGACTTGGCCTCGATGATGCGGTTCTCGATCTGGTCGCTCATGCCCAGGCCGTGGCGGCCGCCGATGGTGTTCGCCTCGCGCACGAGCTCGACCGGGTCGGCGAAGCGCGTTCCGTTGATGGCGACGGGGCGACCGGCCTCGAACTCGACGGTGACGTCTTCGGTCTCGATCTCGACCGCGGGGTCCCAGAAGCGCACGCCCATGATGGGCTCGACGATCTCGAGCGAGACGTCGAGGTGCTCGAGGGTCTTGGCCTCGTGCGTGGCGCCCCAGATGTTGGCATCCGTCGAATAGGCCTTCTCGACGCTGTCGCGGTAGGGGAAGTCGTGAGCGACGAGCCACTCGCTCATCTCTTTGCGGCCGCCGAGCTCGGTGACGAAGTCGGCGTCGAGCCACGGCTTGTAGATGCGCAGGGCGGGGTTGGCGAGCAGGCCGTAGCGGTAGAACCGCTCGATGTCGTTGCCCTTGTATGTGGAGCCGTCGCCCCAGATGTCGACACCGTCTTCTTTCATCGCGCGCACGAGCAGCGTGCCCGTGACGGCGCGACCGAGCGGCGTGGTGTTGAAGTACGTGCGTCCGCCCGAGCGGATGTGGAAGGCACCGCACGCAAGGGCGACGAAGCCCTCTTCGACCAGTGCCGTCTTGCAGTCGACGAGGCGCGAGACCTCGGCACCGTACTGCGTGGCGCGGCCGGGGATCGACGCGATGTCGTCTTCGTCGTACTGGCCGAGATCGCCGGTGTACGTGCAGGGGACGGCGCCCTTGTCGCGCATCCACGCGACGGCCACCGAGGTGTCGAGACCACCCGAGAAGGCGATGCCGACGCGCTCGCCGACGGGAAGGGACTGCAAGACCTTGGACATGCCCTCGATTCTAGAGCGGAGGGATGCCGTGCCCCGACGTCCGTCCGTGCGACGTGGTCGTCGGTCAGGTCATGGCGTCTCACCACGCGCCGCCGGTACGGTGTGACCGTGAAGACCCCCCGCGACCCGGGAGTGCGGTCCCGCACGGCCCGTGTCATCCTTACCTCTCTCGCCGTCCTCACGATCGGCTACACGGTTCTGGCTCAACTGCTCGCGATCGTCCCGGTGTCGTGGACCATGTGGCTCCTCCAGACGGAGGTGACGCAGTTCGTCGTTCTCGTGATCGGGCTGTTCCGCGACACGCTCGGCATCTGGAACCTCGTCGTCGCGGTCGTCGGTCTCGTCTGCGCGGTCCTCCTCTGGAGGCCGCGGCGCGGCATCCGGCACCTCCCGTTCTGGTTGACCGTCGGCGGGACCGCGGGCACGGTCGGTGTCGTCACCAGCACGGCGCTGCTGGTCGCCTCGATCGGCTCGCTCGGGGTCGGGGTGAGCCCGCTGCTTCCCGCGCTGCCGTTCACCGGTCTCGGCAGTGGCCCGAGCCGCACGGTCACGCTGGGCACGGCGGACACGACCACGCTCCAGGCCGATCTGTACCTGCCCTCGGGCACAGCCCCCCAGGCGGGGTGGCCCGTCGTGGTCTCGATCCACGGTGGCGGGTTCTCGACCGGCACCCGCGGGCCGAACGCGTACACGGGCTTTCTTCCCGAGCACGGTTACGCCGTCCTCGACGTCGACTACCGTCTCGCCTCGTCGACCTTTCACGCGTGGGACACGCAGGTCACCGACATCGGATGCTCTCTCGCCTGGATCGCCGACGACGGACGAGCAGAAAACCTCGATCCCGACCGCATCGCCACGCTGGGACTGTCGTCGGGCGGCAACCTCGCCGTCAACGCGGCGTACATGTCGGCGGACCGCACCCTCACGTCGAGTTGCTCCCCGTCGGGAACCCCGCTGCCCACCGTGCGCGCCGTGATCGCGGGGTACCCCGCGGTCGATTTGACGGGAATCGGGGATGCCACCGCGATCGCCCGCCAGGTCGAGCAGTGGTACATCGGAGGCACTCCCGCCCAGTACCCCGACCGCTACCGCTTCACCGACTCGGCGAACCACATCACGGCGGACTCCCCGCCCACCCTGATCTACCAGGGCACCCGCGACCACCTCGTGCTCGCCGATCGCACCCGCGGCTTCGTCGACCTGCTGACCGAACGCGGCATCGTGAACCGTTACGTCGAGTACCCGGGCATGGAGCACGGCGCCGGCGACACCAACGGCACACTGACCGCTGCCGCCGACGCGAGCCGGCAGCTCGCGCTCGACTGGCTGCAGCGCCACGACGGCTGACGAGGCCGCCGCGCGAGAGCATCGGCGCGCGACCGGCGGAGCACTCGAACCGTGCGGTCCGCGCCTCAGGCGCGGATGACCTCTACGCCTCCGCGCGCCGCTCGGGTCAGCGCCGTCGACTCGACGCGATCGGTGGTCACGATCGTGTCGAAGTCCCCGAGGGAGGCGATGCGGTAGGAACCGCTGCCGGGGAACTTCGACGTGTTCGCGACCAAGATGGAGCGGTCGGCGGCTTCGCGCATGCGGCCCTTGATGGTGGCCTCGTGGGTCAGATCGGTCACCACGGCGCCCTCGTTCTTCACTCCGGTGCTGCTGATGACCGCGATGTCGGCGTGCACGCGCCCCAGGGCCTGCTCGGTGAAGGGGCCGATGAGCGTTCGTGTCTTGCCGCCGACCATGCCGCCGAGGAGCACGAGGCTCGCCACGTCGTCGTCGCCCAGGGCGTCGAGCACGGCGAGGCTGTTGGTGATCACGGTCACCGGCCGACCGCGGAGGTGTCGAGCCAGACGCCGGGTGGTGATCCCGATGTCGAGCAGCACGACCTGACCGTCGACGATGAGGTCGGCGGTGGCTCGGGCGAGGGCTTCCTTCTCGCGCGTGTCGTCGTCGAGCTCCCCGTCCTGGCCCGATTCGGGCGTCCGGGCGATGGTCGCACCGCCGTGCACCCGCCGCAGATGCGCGCGCTGTTCGAGGCGCTCCAAATCTCGACGGATCGTCGTGCCGCTCACGCCGAGCAGACGCGACAGTTCGTCCACGGTGACGCTTCCGACGGCTTCGAGGCGTTCGACGATCGCCGCCTCGCGTTGATGGGTCAGCACGGCCGCTCCTTCAGGGGTCGAACTCAGGTTGGGGGTGCTCACTTTCGCTCAGATTAACGCTCATTGAACGGCTATAGGCGCTCATTTGAAACCTCCAGTCAGGGCTTCGTCGCAAATGAGCGCGCGAGTTAGCGTGACACCGTCGTCCTCGCGCCGCACGGGACGACGCACCCGAACCCCCTTCCTCTCACAGGAGAACCCCGTGAAAAGTCCTCGCCTGATCGCCTCCCTCGCCGCCGTCGCGGCCGTCGGGCTCGCCCTGGCCGGCTGCAGCCAGAGCGGCTCGAACGGCTCGTCGTCCGACGGGTCCGACAAGACCCTCACCGTCTTCCTCAGCGCCGACACCAACATCCAGGACCTCTGGCAGAAGACGCTCATCCCCGCGTTCGAGAAGGACAACCCCGGCTACACGGTCAAAGTCGACTTCGACCTGCACGGCGCACACGACCAGCAGACCGTGGCCAAGCTCACCGCCGCGACGGTGCAGCACCAGGACCCCGGCTACGACCTCGTCGACGCCGGCTTCGTGACCCAGGTCGCGGCATCCGGTCTGCTCACCCCCGTGACCGCCGACCAGGTGCCCGCGCTCTCCGACGTACCCGCAGCTCTCGTGCAGGCCGGCGGCAACGGCGGCGTGCCCTACCGGGGGTCGAGCGTCGTGCTCGCCTACGACACCAAGACGGTCGCCACCCCGCCGAAGACCCTCGCCGACTTGCTCGCGTGGATCACGGCCAACCCCGGTCGCTTCACCTACTGCGCGCCCAGCACGGGCGGCAGCGGCGCCTCGTTCGTGACGACCGTGCTCGACCAGAACATCTCGGCGACCGACCGCACGAAGCTCGCCACCGAGGCCGCCCCCGACCTCGAGAGCGACTGGAGCACCGGGTTCGCCACCCTCGCCGGCCTGAACGCCTCGGTGTACCAGAAGGGCGTCTACCCCAACGGCAACAGCCAGGTGCTCGACCTGCTCTCGAGCGGGCAGATCTCGATGGCGCCCGTGTGGAGCGATCAGTTCGTGACCGGCGTGAAGAACGGCCAGATCCCCTCGAACATCGCCTACACCCAGATCTCGGACCCCTCGTTCACCGGCGGCGCCAGCTACCTCGGCATCCCCGCGGCGTCGCCGCGTCAGGCCGATGCCGAGAAGCTGCTCTCGTGGGTGCTCTCGCCCACGGCCCAGGCGCTCGTCGCCGACAGCATCTCGGGCTACCCGGTGATCTCGCTCGACAAGCTGCCGGCATCGGTGCAGTCCACGTTCAAGGACGCCGACATCGCGAACCTGCGCCCCGGCTACTTCTCGGCCAACGCGGCCGACATGAACAAGGCGTGGGCCCAGAAGGTCCCCGGCAAGTGATGACCGCCGCCACCGCACCGCGGGTGGCGCGCCCGCCGTCCGCCGAGCCCACCCGGCTCGGCGGGCGGCGGCGGCCGGCTTCCTGCTCGCGCTCCCCCCGGTGCTCGTGATCGCCCTGTTCGTGGGCGTGCCGGTGGTGACGGCGCTCGCGTTCAGCGTCGGGTTCACCGGCGGCCTCAACACGGTCATCGCCGCGGTGGGGCAGAACGTCCACCGCGCCGACGGCGCCGTGCCCACGCTCGCCGCCTACGGCGACGTGTTCGGCGCCGACGACTTCTGGCAGAACCTCGGCCTGACGCTCGGCGTCACCCTGGCCAGCACCGCGATCGTGCTCGTGCTCGCCGGCGGCATCGGCCTCTTCCTGCGCCTGCACGGCGGGTTCCTGGCGCGGCTGCTCTCGGCGGTCGCGATCGTGCCACTGTTCATCCCCGTCGTCATCGCGTCGTGGGCGATCCTGACCTTTTACTCGGCCGACGGCTTCCTGACCAGCCTGTTCGCGGCGGTCGGCCTCGACGCGCCGGTGTGGGCGTTCACCCCGGTCGCCGTCGTCATCGGCTCGGCGTGGACGTCGCTGCCCTTCGCCGTGCTCATGATCACGTCGGGTCTGCAGTCGATCCCGGATGCCATGATCGAGGCGGCCCGCGACGCCGGTGCGGGAACGGTCCGCATCGTCCGGACCATCCTCGTGCCCATGAGCGCGGTGCCCATCGTCATCGCCGTGACGTTCACCGCGATCGGGGTGATCGGCTCGTACACCGTGCCGTACTTCACCGGCCCCAATGCGCCGACGATGCTCGGGGTGGCGCTGGCGAACTCGTTCACGTCGTACAACGAGCCGCAGCAGTCGATCGTCATGGCCTTCGTCGTCTTCGCCGCGGCATCCGGGATCGGCGCCCTGTACGTGTGGGCCAACTTCCGCACCGCCCGTCGCGAGGGGAGGGCCTGATGCCCCGGGCGCTCGCCACGGCCCTGCGCACCTCGGCCGCCGTGCTGTTCGCCGTCGTCCTGCTGGTCTTCGTGCTGGGGCCGCTCGTCTGGCTCGGCGCCCACGCCTTCGCCGACACGTGGACCTATCCGCACCTGCTGCCGGACTCGTGGACGCTGCGCTGGTGGTCGACCGTGCTGACCGACCCGCAGCTCGCGTCGTCGATCCAGAGCTCCCTCGCCATCACCCCGATCGTGGTCGTGGTCGCGGCGGTCGTCTGCCTGCCGGCGGCCTACGCGTTCGCGCGGTTCGAGTTCCCCGGGCGGCGAGTGTTCCTGATCGGTCTGTTCGCCACGAACGCGTTCCCCAAGATGGGGCTGTTCGCCACCCTCGCCTCGCTGTACTACGCGCTCGGGCTGATGAACACGGTGGCGGGCGTGGTGATCGTGCAGCTGCTCGGAACGATCGTCTTCATGACGTGGATTCCCGCGGCCGCCTTCGCCTCGGTGCCCCGCTCGCTCGAAGAGGCGGCGCGCGACGCGGGCGCGTCCCGCGTGCGCGTCTTCCTCACCATCACCCTGCGGCTGGCCCTCCCCGGCATCCTGGTGGGCTGCGTGATGGCCTTCCTCGCCGCCTTCGATGAAGCCCAGGGCACCTACCTGGTCGGCGCCCCCGACATCGTGACGATGCCCACCGAGATGTACTCCCTCGTCCTCAACTTCCCCAAGCAGGTCGCCGCGGTGTTCTCGATCCTGCTCGCCATTCCCTCGGTGGTGCTCCTGCTCGCCGTGCGCAAGCACGTCATGGGCGGTCAGCTCGCCGAAGGATTCCAGCTCAAATGAAGGAGCATGCTGTGACCATCGCGGCCGATCCGACCTCGCTCTCACCGTCGCCGGCGGGTTCGTCCGACCCCTCCGCGGGGCTCCGCCTGCGCTCTCTGCGCAAGACCCTGGGTGGGCGGACCATCATCGACGACCTCGACCTCACCGTGCAGCCGGGCGAGCTCGTGTCCCTGCTCGGTCCCTCGGGATGCGGCAAGACGACGACTCTGCGCATGATCGCCGGCTTCCTCGTCCCCGACGCGGGCGGCATTGAGATGGCGGGCCGCGACGTGACCCGGCTCGGGCCCGACAAGAGGCCGAGCGCGATGGTGTTCCAGAACTACGCCCTCTGGCCGCACATGACCGTGGCCAAGAACGTGGCCTACCCGCTGCGTCTGCGCCGCCTCCCGCGCGCCGAGATCGCCGAGCGGGTCGACGCCGTGCTGCAGCTGGTGAACCTGCTGCACCACCGCGACTCGCGCCCGCCGCGCATCTCGGGCGGCGAGCAGCAGCGCGTCGCTCTGGCCCGCGCGCTCGTGCAGGAGCCCGAGGTGCTGCTGCTCGACGAGCCGCTCAGCAACCTCGACGCGAAGCTGCGGGTCAGGGTGCGCGAAGAGATCCGCGACCTGCAGCAGAGGCTCGGCATCACCACGGTCGTCGTGACGCACGACCAGGAGGAGGCCCTGTCGATCTCGGATCGCGTAGCCGTGATGAACGCGGGTCGCGTCGAGCAGTTCAGCGCTCCCGGCGAGCTCTACCGGCGGCCCGAGACAGAGTTCGTGGCGACGTTCATCGGCTCGATGAACCGCCTCGAGGGCGGGTTCGACGGGACGCGCCTCGTTCCGGGCGCCGATGTCGTCGGCATCCGCCCCGAAGACGTCGTCTTCACGCTCGATTCCCGGCCCGGTGCCGTGCCGGCGCGTGTGGAGCGGGTCGTTCCGCACGGGCACTTCCACCGGGTGCGCCTGCGCCGCGAGGACGCGACCCTCGACGCCTTCGTTCCGGGGGAGCCGCCCACGGTGGGGACCAGCGGATACGCCTCGATCGCCTCGGCCCTGGTGTATCGCGACGGCCGTCTCGTCGATGCGGTGTCACGATGACGGCACGCGTCTCGCGCGCCTGCGCCCACAGGGGGGACTCCGGCAGCCTGTGCGAGAACACCCTGCCGGCGATGCGCTCGGCGCTCGCCAAAGGCGCGGCCGTCGTCGAGATCGATGTGCGTCTCACCGCCGACGGCGACGTGGTCGTCCTGCACGACGCCACGTTGGATCGGCTCTGGGGCGACCCGCGCGAGATCGAGGACGTTCGTAGCGTCGAGCTCGTCGCCTTCGGCGACGCCGATCACCGGCCGCCCCTCCTCGCCGAGGTTCTGCCGTTGTTCGCCGACACCGAGAGTCGTCTGGTGATCGACATGGATGCCGCCCGCCCGGCCGCCGCGGCCCACGCGGTCGTCGCGGCCTCGGGCGTCGTCGTCGACTGGTGCGGTCATCTCGAGGCCATGCGCGTCCTCCGTCAGCTGGACGCGGACGCGCGCATCTGGCTGCCGTGGGCGCACGAGCAGCCCCCGGTGTCACTCGACCTGGAGGAGTTGTCGCCGGTGCTGATCAACGCGCCGTTTGCCGTGGTCGACGATCGGTTCGTGAACGCCGTCCACGACCTGGGCCTGCCGGTCACCGCGTGGACGATCGACGACGAGAGCGACCTCGTCCGGGCGATCGAGCTCGGGATCGACACCATCACCACCAATCGCCTCGATCGATTGCAGGCGATGATCGCCACGCGATCGGCATCCGCAACGAAGGAGCAGAGCAGATGACCCCGACAGATCTATCCGCGGCCCGCGAACTGGCGGTGGACCTCGCGCGATGGGCGATCGACGAGACGCGCGCGTACCGGGTGACGGCGGTGCACGCCAAGGCGCATCCGGCCGACCTCGTCACCGAGCTCGATCGCGCCATCGAGAGGCGAGTGCGCGAGGTCGTGCTCGATCGCTTTCCCGACCACGCGTTCGTCGGGGAGGAGTACGGGGGCAGTGCGAGAACCGGTGTTCCGACCTGGTACCTGGATCCCGTCGATGGAACCACCAATCTCGCCAACGGCGTTCCCTGGACGGCCTTCTCGCTCGCGCTCGCCGTCGACGATCAGCCACTCGTCGGCGTCGTCGCGGAGCCCTGGCAGAACGCGGTGTTCGATGCGGTCGCCGGGCAGGGCGCTCGACACGACGGCATCCCGTTGCACCTGCCGGAGCGCGCGGGGCTGCGCGGGGGAGTGGTCGGCACCGAGCTGGCGGGCCACGAGCCCTGGCCCGGGATGGACGGCGTCGCGCTCTCGCTCACGGCGGCGTTCTGCACGCTGCGCGTCATGGGCTCGGGAACGTTGACGCTCCTCGGGCCGGCCGCGGGCCGCGGGTGCGCCGCGCTGGTGCACCGGTTCAGCCCGATCGATCACCTCGCCGCGGTGCTCATCGCCCACGAGGCCGGGGCGGAGGTGCGCGACGAAGACGGTCGCCGATCGCTCTTCCCCCGCCGCGGCGGTGTGCTCGTGGCATCCGGGCTCGTCGCCGACGAGATGTCCGCGGTGTGGTCGCGGGCTCTCGCCCGGTCGGCGTCGGATGCTCGCGCCGCGATCAGCCGATCGTGACGCCGGTGATCGTGACCGGAGTCGCCGGAGCGCCGTCGGCCGCGCCGCCGGCCGTGCCCGCCGCGGCGATCTTCTTGACGACCTCGAGTCCCTCCGGCGACATGGTGCCGAAGACCGTGTAGTTCGGCTGCAGCTTCGTGTCGGCGTAGACGAGGAAGAACTGCGAACCGTTCGTGCCGGGGCCCGCGTTGGCCATCGCGACGGTGCCCGCGGGGTAGGTCTCACTGCCGTCGAGCTCGTCGTCGAAGCGGTAGCCGGGGCCGCCGCGGCCCGTGCCGGTCGGGTCGCCGCACTGCAGGACGAAGATGCCCTGCGTGGTGAGGCGATGGCACTCGGTGTTGGTGAAGTACTGCTGCTGCGCGAGAGAGACGAAGCTCTCGACCGTGCACGGGGTGCGCTCACCGTTCAGGGTGATCGGAATGGCGCCGGCGGAGGTCTCGAGGGTCGCTTCGATCTTTCCGGTGGGGCGCTCCGTTCCCGCGGCCGGCGGGGTGACGTCCGCGGAAGGCTGACCCGATGTCGGGTAGGAGCAGTCGCCCGAAGCGGCGCTCGAGCTCGAGGCACTCGCCGCGGGGGCGGGAGCGGACGTGGTGCCTCCGGCGCAGCCGGCGAGCAGAAGCAGGGCGGAGGCGGCGAGGGCCGCGGAGATCAGTCGAGTGCGCACGCCTCCAGGGTAGGGCGTCGACCTCGACCCGTCAGTGCAGGGGCTGCTTCTGGTGCGCCGGGTCGATCGGCATCCGGATGCCGCGTGCCCGACCGATCGCGACGACACCGAGGGCGAGGGCGATGATGGACACGGCGATGACGACGATGTAGACCGCGACACTGCCCCACCCGCCGGTGTTCGGATCGAGGAAGGGGTAGGGGTACCAGAAGGGTGCGCCCGTCGTCGGGTTGGTGATGAGTGGCGCGCGCAGCAGCGTGTAGACGATCCAGGCGATGGGGAAGATCGCCGCCGCGAACGCCGCCGACCAGGGCAGTCGCCGTCGCGCGGGACCGAGGAGGACGTCGAGGAGCAGGAACAGCGGGCCCCACACGTGCAGGATCTCGTTCGACCAGCCGACCGTCTCGGGCTGCAGGGGGATGCCGCGCAACAGAAGGTTGTAGACGACGCCGGTGACGATCATGTAGGTCGACACGAACGCGAGAGCGGTCGCCAGGGCGGGCGGATCGACGTCGATACGACGACCGCGCGCGAAGAAACGGGCGCCGAGCCATGCGAGCACGACCGCCGACGAGACGTTGGAGAGGATCGTGAAGAAGCTGAAGAAGTTGGCGACCACCGTCGTGACGTCCCGGCCCCGCGCGGCGGCCTCGGCCGTCGACGACACGAACTGTGCGCCCACCGCGACGAGGACGAGTACGGCCACCGCCACGCGCGCCGTGTTCCATCCGATAGCCCACCCGCGCGATTTCTGCATCGCTCCAGGCTAGGGAGGGCCCGGACGCAGGGGGAGGGGTTGCAGCGGCCCCCGGCCATGGGGTCACGCACCGGCGGTCCGTTCCCGGAAGCCCCCGACGGCGACGCAGAAGGCGTTGCCAATTCGTGATCGGAGAGCGTTGGCGAAACATATGACGTATGTTCTATGCTAGCGTACGGTCACCCGACCTCGTCGAAGAAGACAGGAGCTTTCGCAATGCCGCAGCACTTCCCCGGCGCTCGCCGCCGCCTCGCCCTCGCCGGCGGTCTCGCCGTCGTCTCCGCTCTTGCGCTCAGCGCATGCAGCCCCGCCTCGAGCGGCAACGATTCCAGCAGCCCGTACGGCTTCACCGCCGCCGAGCAGGACCCCTCGAGCGCCATCACCGTGTGGGTAGACTCCTCGCGCGAACCCCTCGCCCAGGCTTTCGAGAAGGCCAACCCCGACGTCAAGCTCAACATCGAGACCTACGATGGCGGCTCCGGCGGATCCGGGTCGTTCCAGCAGAAGATCGCGCTGTTCGACCAGTCCGGGGAGGGCTGGCCCGACGTGGTGTTCTCGACGCAGCAGAACGACACCTCCTGGGCGTCCAAAGAGAACAACGGCGTTCAGGCCTTCGCGGCGCCGCTGAACAAGGGCCTCATGGACCAGAGCTTCCTCGACGGTTTCACCACGGGCGCACTCGGACCCATGACCGTCGACGACACGGTCTACGGCCTGCGTAACGACCTCGCACCGGTGGTGTTCTGGTACAACAAGACGCTCTTCGACCAGTTCGGCTACACGATCCCCACCACGTGGGAGGACTACAAGACGCTCAGCGACAAGGTCGCCGCCGAGCACCCCGGCTACATCCTCGGCTCGGTGGGCGACTCCTTCCAGGCGCCCTACGTGTACTACTGGGGTGGTGAGGCGCCGATCTTCCAGGCGTCGGGCGACACGTTCACCTCGAACTTCTCCGACCCGAACTCCGAGAAGGTCACCGACCTCATCGACCACATGCTCGCCAACAAGACGCTCGTCACCGACAGCGTCTTCGGCGCGGACTTCGTCACCAAGTACAAGGACAAGCTGCTCGGCATCCCCGGTCCGGCCTGGTACTCCGGGGCGTTGTTCCAGAACGACAAGAGCCTGAACTACACCGCCGGAACGGTCGGCGTGGGCCAGGCGCTCAGCTGGTCTGACGGTGAGAAGGTCACCGGCAACGTCGGCGGCGGCGTCTGGTACGGCTCGAGCCACTCGAAGAACCTCGATGCCGTCAAGAAGTTCCTCACCTACGTGACCAGCTCCGACGACGCGGTCAAGCTCGCCTCCGGCCTGCCGGCCTACCAGTCGGCGGCGGACGCGTGGCTCAAGGAGCAGGCGGCCAGCAACTTCTACGTCGGCGACTTCCAGAAGAACATCTCCGGAGCCGCGTCGTCGGTCTGGCAGGGCTGGGGTTACCCGAGCTTCAGCATCGAGGCCGCGTTCTCGAAGGTCGTCCTTCCCGCTATCACGGCGGGCAAGACGGTCGCGAGCGTGACCGACGCGTGGAAGACCGAGATGGACAACCAGGCGCAGGTGCAGGGCTACACGGTCGCCAAGTAAGGGTCCGAATCTCTCCACGGGCTGGCCGCGGCTCGACACCGCCGCGGCCAGCCCTCTCCCGAAACGGAAGTGACCATGCTCTCCCTACGTCGAGCCCAATCGACGTTCGCCTACCTGATGATCGGTGGGTACGTCCTCCTGCTCCTGGCCTTCGGGGTCTTCCCGACCCTCTACGCCGCTTTCCTCGCCTTCACCCGGGACGGCGCGTTCGTGTGGTTCGAGAACTTCCAGCGCGTCGTCGCGGACTATCGCTTCCTTCCCGCGGTCGGCCACGTCGCCGCCTTCGTGGCGATCTGGCTCACGAGCCTCATCATCATCGTCGTGATCCTCGCGGTGATCGTCCACGCGATCCGCGTCCGGTGGCTCTCGTCGGCCGCACGGTTCATCTTCTACATCCCCGGCGCGCTCGCCGGAGCCTCGAGCGTGCTGCTCTGGCTCTTCATGCTCGACCCGACGGTCAGCCCGGTCAGCGGCTTCCTCCGGGCTCTGGGCTTCAATACGTTCGTCGACGTGGTCGGAAATGAGGGGAACCTCCCGATCGTCTTCACCGTCATCGCCTTCTGGGCGGGAGCAGGCGGCTGGATCGTCATCATGTACGGCGCCCTCAACAACATCAGCGTCGAGGTCATGGAGGCCGCGCGCATCGATGGCGCCGGTCCCATTGCCACGGCCTGGCACATCCAGATCCCGCTCCTTCGCAAGTGGATCTCGTACATGGCCGTGATGTCGCTCGCCGCCGGCACGCAGCTCTTCGTCGAGCCGCGCGTGCTGTCGCAGGCCAGCAAGGGCGTCGTCGGTCTCGATTACTCGCTGAACCAGGTGGCCTATCTCTACGCCTTCCGGCAGAACGATTTCAACGGGTCGGCCGCCATCTCGCTGCTCCTGCTCGTCGTCGCCGCCGGACTCGCCGCCTTCTTCGTCTTCCGAGGGGGACTCTTTGAACGCGACTAAGCGCACCGTGACCCCGGCCCGCTTCCTGGGCCGCTCCCTGGTCACCGTCGTCATCCTCTTCTTCGCGGTGGTCTTCGGCCTGCCGATCGTGTGGCTGCTGCTCGCGCCCACGAAGTCGTCGACGGAGTTGACGGGCCAGCCGCCCTTCAGCTTCGGCTCCTTCGCGACGATCGCCGACAACTGGGCACGACTCAGTGAGTTCCAGAACGGTGTCATCTGGCAGTGGACCGGAAACGCCGCGCTGTACACCGGCGTGGCTCTCGTGCTGACGCTCCTGGTGACCATCCCCGCCGGCTATGCCCTCGCCATGACGAAGTTCCGCGGACGCGGGGTGCTGCTGATCATCACCCTCGTCGTCATGCTGATCCCGAACACCGCTCTCGTTCTCCCGGTCTTCCTCGAGATGAGCGCGCTCAAGCTGGTCGGTACCCCCTGGGCGGTGATCCTGCCGTTCTCGTTCTTCCCGTTCGGGGTGTACCTGACGTACATCTACTTCACGACGAGCGTTTCGAAGGATCTGCTGAACGCGGCCCGGATCGACGGGGCCAGCGAGCTCCGCGTCTTCACCGCGGTAGCTCTGCCGCTGGCCACCCCCGTGATCGCGCTCGTGGGGTTCTTCAACCTGGTCGGCAACTGGAACAACTACTTCCTCCCCTTCGTCATGGAGCCCGGTCGAAAAGCCCCCATCCAGGTCGGTCTCGCGGAGTTGCTCTCCAACGTGCCGCTGTTCAACCCGACCTCCGCCGCGTCGGTCACTCTCGACCTGCCGGTCATGGCGTTGGCCACCCTCGTCTCGGTCGCCCCGATCCTGATCGTCTTCCTCTTCTCGCAGAGGTTCTTGGTCGAGGGCATGACGGCCGGCGGGACGAAGGAATAAGCCCGCTTCGCGGGACGAAAGAAGTACACGCATGAAGATCACCGGCTACCGGCTCATCAATACAACCCTCGACTGGGGTCGTCCCGTGGGCGACGTCAACGGCTTCATCGACTCCGGAGTCACGGCCCTCCCGATCGTCGTCGTCGAGACCGACGAGGGCATCGAGGGCATCGGAATGGGCATGCACGACGGCATCCCGCAACTGTTCGAGGCCGTCGAGGGCGAAGATCCCCGTGCGACCTCGGCTCTGTACGACCGCATGATCGCGCGCATGTTCAAGATCGGCCACGGCGGCGCCGTGTTCGGTGGCATCGGAGCGCTCGACAGCGCCTTCTGGGACATCAAGGCGAAGGCCGCCGGCCAGCCGCTCTGGCGACTTCTGGGCGGTCGCGACCGCTTCGTTCCCGGGTACGCCTCGGGCCTGGATATCGCCCTCGACTCCGACGGTCTGACCGCCTATTACGCCGACATGAGCGATCGTGGATTCACGGCCGCGAAGCTCAAGGGCGGACGCGATGTGCGGCTCGACGCCGATCGTCTCGCGCTCACCCGCGATCTCCTCGGCCGCGCGACCGACGAACCGCTGGTCATGCTCGACGCGAACGAATCATGGAACCTGCCCCAGGCGGTGCGGTACATCCGCCACCTCGAAGAGACCGTCGAACTGTCCTGGATCGAAGAGCCGCTGCGTCGGTGGGACGCACAGGGACTCCGCCGGCTGCGCGACAGCATCGCCCCGGCGGTGGCGACCGGCGAGAACCTCACGGGACTGGAGCAGTACCGTCAGCTCTTCGACGCGCAGGCGGTCGACATCGTGCAGTCCTCGGCGGTGTGGGGCGTCACGCACGCCCTTCGCGTGGCGATCGCCTCGCACGCGAGGGATCTCCCGGTCAGCCCGATCGGCATGACGTCGAACTACGCCGTGGCGAACGTCGCGACGTCGCTGCCGAACCATCTCCTCACCGAGGTCACGACGCCTCGTGCCCCCGAGGGCGTCATCCTGGATTGCGAGATCGCCGACGGCGGACTCGTGCTCGGCGATCAGCCGGGTGGCGGTGTCGCTCTCGACACGGCGGTGCTCGACGGATCGACGGACTTCGTGTGGGGCGGTGCCGGCGGGCCGCATGTGCGCAGCAGCCGCGCAGGGCTGGAACTGGGCGTCCGGCTCCCGCCCCGGGAGCCATCGCCGGAGTAAAGTGCTCACCATGCCTTCCGCCCCCATCGACGCGCAGCTCGCGAATCCGAGAAGGGGCCAGATCGACCGCATCGGTGTGCGGGTGCTCGAAGAGCTCGTCGAGATGATCGTCACGGGCGCAGTGGCGGTCGGCGAATTCCTGCCCCCCGAGCAGGCGCTGTGCGACGAGTTCGGCGTGAGCCGCACCGTCATTCGCGAGTGCATCAAACGGATCCAGGAAAAGGGCCTGGTCGTCGTCGCCCAGGGGCGCGGCACCCAGGTGCGCCACTTCAACGACTGGAACGTGCTCGACCCCGATGTGTTCGACGCGTTGGTGCGCCATGACGAATCCCTGGGCGTGCTCGACGAGGTGAGCGTCGTCCGAGCGGCCCTCGAAGGCGTCATGGCCGGCGAAGTGGCGAGCACCGGTAGCCCCGAATCCCTGATCCTCATCCGCGGACACCTCGAGGACATGCGGCGCCTGCAGGACGACAACCCGGCCTTCCTCGAGGCCGACAAGGACTTCCATCTCGCCACCATGTCGGCCAGCCGCAACCGCATCGCGGCGACCATCGCGCGTTCGTTCTTCGTGCGACCCCGGCAGTCGCTGCGCTGGGAAGGGAACAACCCCGAAGACGCCGTCGAGCGCACGCTGGCGGAGCACGAGCGGGTGTTCGCCGCCATGGAGGAGGGAGACCCCACCGCCGCGCGCGTCGCCATGGAGGAGCACATCCTCGGTTCGTGGCGTCGACGCCGTCTCCCCGACGGCGACCACCACCTGCACCCCTGACGCGTCGCCCGCTGCGCCCCGTCCGCTCCGCGCGGGCGTGTCTCACCCGCTCGATAGGATGGGGTGTACCGCCGGAATCAGACGCGAGGAGCGCACATGCCCGGAATCGTGATCGTCGGCGTCCAGTGGGGCGACGAAGGCAAGGGCAAGGCCACCGATCTGCTCGGTGAACGAACCGACTGGGTGGTGAAGTTCAACGGCGGCAACAACGCCGGGCACACCGTCGTCATCGGCAACGAGAAGTACGCGCTGCACCTGCTGCCCAGCGGCATCCTGTCTCCGGGTGTCACCCCCGTCATCGGCAACGGTGTCGTCGTCGACCTCGAGGTGCTCTTCAACGAGCTCGAGGCTCTCAACGCGCGCGGTCTCGACACGAGCCGCCTCAAGATCAGTGCCAACGCGCACATCATCACGCAGTACCACCGCACCCTCGACAAGGTCACCGAGCGCTTCCTCGGCAAGCGCATGATCGGCACCACCGGCCGTGGAATCGGCCCGGCGTACGCCGACAAGATCAACCGCGTCGGCATCCGCGTGCAGGACCTCTTCGATGAGAACATCCTGCGGCAGAAGGTCGAGGGTGCCCTCGACCAGAAGAACCACCTGCTGGTGAAGATCTTCAACCGCCGCTCGATCACGGCCGACGAGATCGTCGAAGACCTGCTGTCGTACGCCGAGCGCGTGCGCCCCATGGTGGCCGACACGTCGCTGCTGCTGAACGACGCGCTCGAAGCGGGCGACGTCGTCGTCTTCGAGGGTGGCCAGGCCACCATGCTCGACGTCGACCACGGTACCTACCCCTTCGTCACCTCCTCCTCGGCGACCGCCGGCGGCGCGTCGACCGGCTCGGGAGTGGGCCCCAATCGGCTCGATCGGATCGTCGGCATCGTCAAGG
The DNA here is from genome assembly GCF_052660795.1 of Sphingomonas sp. G5. Classification (NCBI taxonomy): domain Bacteria; kingdom Pseudomonadati; phylum Pseudomonadota; class Alphaproteobacteria; order Sphingomonadales; family Sphingomonadaceae; genus Sphingomonas; species Sphingomonas sp. G5. Next base: position 76,318 of record NZ_CP109660.1, read on the forward strand.
CGTACACGACCCGCGTCGGCTCGGGTCCGTTCCCGACCGAGTTGTTCGACGAGAGCGGCGACTGGCTGCGCTCCCGTGGCTTCGAGTTCGGTACGACCACCGGTCGTCCCCGCCGAGTCGGGTGGTACGACGCACCCATCACGCGGTACGCCACGCGCATCAACGGCATCACCGATCTGGTGCTGACCAAGCTCGACATCCTCGGCGGTCTCGAACAGATCCCCGTGTGCGTCGCCTATGACGTCGACGGCGAGCGGTTCGACGATCTGCCGGTGAACCAGACCGACTTCCACCATGCGAAGCCGATCCTCGAGTACTACCCCGGCTGGAGCGAAGACATCTCCACCGCCCGCACGTTCGACGACCTGCCGCAGAACGCGCAGGACTACGTGCTGGCGCTCGAGAAGATGAGCGGCACGCGCATCTCGGTCATCGGCGTGGGCCCGGCTCGCGACCAGGTGATCGTGCGACACGACCTCATCGACTGATGCGTTTCTGGGTCGGTGCCTACGCCCCGGACAACGGGTCGGCGGAGGGCATCGGCATCCTGCAGGCGGGGGAGCGCGACGCGCTCGGCGCCGGTGGCCCCCTCGGCATGGTCGCGACCGCGGCCGAGGTGCCCGGATCGCCGTCGTGGGTGGCCGCCCATCCCTCGAACGACGACATCCTGTATGCCGCCGTGGAGTTCGACGGCACGGTCCAAGCGTTCCGCCGATCGAGTGAGACGCGGCTGTCCCCCCTCGGCCCGCCCGTCGAGGCCGGCGGAGCGGTGTGCCACGTCGCGGTCTCGCCCGACGCCTCGTTCTTGATCGCGAGCTGTTGGGGCGACGGGCGAGTCGTCCGCATGGCGCTGGATGCGCAGGGGCGGCCGTCGCGTCCGGTCGTCTCCGCCGAGGCCGACGATCCCTACGGGGCATCCTCGGAGCAGGGCAGCGTGTCTACCGGCGCCCGGGTCTCGGGCGCGGTCGTCCCCGACCTCGCCGCCGCGGCGCGTGCGCTCCGCGAGGCCGCGGGCGAGGAGTACGCGCACCTCATCCCGGCGTATGACGACGTCCCCCTCACCGATGCGGAATCGGAAGAGGCTGCGGCCGGTGCACGCGTCTCGCGCGCCCATCAGGCGGTGTTCCTGGCCAACGGCCTCGTGGCCACGACAGACATGGGGTTCGACCTCGTGCGCTTCTGGAGCGCGAACGAGGGCGGCTTGATCCTGGTGCAGGAGGTCGCGCTTCCGAAGGGCAGCGGACCCCGCCACGGACTCTGGCATCCATCGGGCCACCTCTACGTCGTCACCGAGCTGAGCTGCGAGGTCTTCGTCTTGGCGCCCGACCGTGCGGGGCGCTGGCACGTGGTCTCGGGCCAACCGCTGCTCGGCACCCTTCCCACCGACACGGCGGCGGAGCTCTCGATGAGCCGCGACGGGACGACGCTGTACGCGGGCGTCCGCGGCAGCGACACCGTGGGCGTGTTGTCCGTTCGCGGGCACGGCGAAGAGGTGCAGTTGCTCGCCCTCGCCGAGACGGGCACGCACTGGCCGCGCCACCACCTCGTCGTCGACGACACCCTCCTCGTGGCGGGTCAGCTGGCGCACGAGATCGTGTCGCTGTCGCTCGACACCCGCACCGGTGTTCCGGGCCGGGTTCGCCACCGCACCCCGTCGCCGTCGCCGACGCGCCTGCTGCCGATGCGCTGAGCGAGTGCGTGCGGCCCGCGCGCGATTGCGCCCCGCGGCGGTCTGCGTGGGATACGGCGTTCACGAGCGTGGCGTCTCCGCGTGGACCGTCACCGCCGGGGAGGGTCCGGCGGCGGTGCCCATCACGCGGGTCGAGCACGCATAAACGCGATCCGCGCTCGTAAACGCGGGGACAGCGCGTTTATGGGTGCAAAAGGCGTTTATGCGTGGGGGTGCGGCGCTGCGCCGCTCTACTTTTTGGCGTCCTGCCGCGGGATGACGATCTGCTTGACGATCAGCAGCACGGAGGCGGTCACGGGGATCGCCACGAGCGCTCCGAGCAAGCCGAGCAGCGTGCCGCCGACGAGTGCGCCGATGACGACCAGAGCGCCCGGGATCGAGATGGTGCGGTTCATCACCCGGGGGGTGAGAATATATGCCTCGATCTGCATGTACACCAGGTAGACGATGGCGAAGATGAGGCCCGCGGTCGGGCTGACGATGAGGGTGAACACGGTGGCCGTCGCCCAGAACAGCACCGAGCCGACCAGCGGGATCAGCGTGATGCCGAACGCCAGAGCGGCGAGCAGCGCCGCGAAGGGCTGACCGAGGATGGTCAGCACGATGAAGCCGAAGACGGCGTTGCACAGCGCCAGCACGACCATTCCGGCGAGGTAGCCACCGACGGAGTCGGTGATCTGACCCGTCATATCGGCGACCGTTTCCCGGCTCCGGGCGGGAGTGAGGCGTACGAGCGAGTTCTTCATCTTGGGCAGGGATGCCAGGAAGTACAGGCTCAGCACCAGCACGATGATCGCGCCCGAGACGAAGGCGCCGATGTTCACGCCGACCTGCAGGAGTCCGCCGCCGATCGCGGCGATGTTGGCGGGGTTCGTGGCGAAGCCCTGCACCTCTTTGAGGACGTCACCGAGGCTGTCGCCGAAGTTGCTCTCGACCCACCGCACGGCGTCGCTGTCGATCAGGTCGTTCACGAAGGTCGGGATGTCGCCGACGAACTGCTCGACCTGCCGGACGACCGGCGGGATGAGCAACCACAGAGCCCCGGCCAGGATGACGGCGAGCCCGCCGAACACGATCACGATCGACCAGGCCCGTGCCAGTCCACGGCGCACCAGGAAGCGCACCAGGGGATCGAGGGCGAGAGCCACGAAGAGGGCGATCGCGATGTAGACGAGCACGGTCGAGAGGCTCGAGAGCGCGAGTCCGAGAAGGATCGCGGTCAGCCCACCGAGGGTCAGGAAGAACCCGGCCGCGTAGGGGCGGGAGACGGCCGACCAGACCGGCTTGTCGCGCGAGGTGGTGGCCCCGGCATCTGCGCCTTCGGCGGTGGGGTCGGGGCGCGTGGATCGGCTCATGCTCACACTGTAGGACTCGCTGAGAGTCGTCCTCGCAGGCTGGCGCCGAACGGTAGGGTCGGAGCGATTGAGGAGGACACATGACCGAGGCCGATCCTTCGACGATTCTGCAGGGGCTGCGCGGCAGTATCGACAACATCGACGCCGCCCTGATCTTCCTGCTGGCGGAGCGCTTCCGCTGCACGAAGCAAGTCGGGGTGCTGAAAGCGAAGTACGGGATGCCGGCATCCGACCCCTCCCGTGAAGAGCAGCAGATCGCCCGGCTCATGCAGTTGGCCGAACAGGCCGACCTCGACCCCGCCTTCGCCGAGAAGTGGTTCAACTTCGTCGTGGCGGAGGTCATCCGTCACCACCGGTCGGCGGCCGCAGAGCCCGCCGCCGACTGACGCGCGGCCTCGAACCGCGCACCGGCGCGGTCGCTGCGACACGCCCGGGCTGACAACTCACGCGTGGCGGCGGAAAGGGGCAACGGTGCCTCGTCCACGCGCGCACGCGTGCCACACGGCATGCGGGATCGCAAGGCCGCGAGCGATTTGCCAGGGAATCCGTCAGCGTGAAACGTTTGTAGAGGCCCGATCACGGGCCGCCCACCCGACCAGTCCGCGGTCGCCGGTGACGACTCGGGGGAGTCGGCCCGGTGAGCGTACGGTCGGCGGCCTGAGCGCCGGATCCGATATCCGACGCTGACGTGCTCCACCCCCGGAGAGCGCCGACGGCTGCCACCCGGGCGTGACCGCTGCGGCCACCCGAGGCCGCTGAGGTGCACACAGTGACCCATCCGCCTGCCTCTGCGGCGCCCGCTTCCACGGCGCCCGCTCTCGCCGCCAAGAATCTCTTCAAGGTCTTCGGCCGCGCCCCTCAGGCCGCCGTCGACAAGCTCCGCTCCGGCGCCCGACGCGAAGACGTGGCCGACGACGGGACCGCCGCCGTCATCGACGCCAGCTTCGAGGTACAGCCGGGCGAGATCTTCGTCATCATGGGCCTCTCCGGTTCCGGCAAGTCCACGATCATCCGCATGCTCAACGGCCTGCACGAGGCCACCGCCGGAACCGTCGAGGTGAAGGGCGATGCCCTCACCGGCGTCGGCGCCTCGCGCCTGCGGTCGCTCCGGCGCGATCGCCTCGCGATGGTCTTCCAGCACTTCGCGCTCCTGCCGCACCGCACGGTCGCGGCGAATGTCGCGTACCCCCTCGAGCTCCGCGGCGTCGGCAAGACCGAGCGCCTCGCCAAGGCGAACGAGATCCTCGCGCTCGTCGGACTCGAGGGCTGGGGCGACAAGCTCCCCTCCGCACTCTCGGGCGGAATGCAGCAGCGCGTGGGCATCGCCCGTGCGCTCGCCGCCGACACCGACATCCTGCTGATGGACGAGGCGTTCAGCGCCCTCGACCCCCTCATCCGTCGAGAGATGCAGGAGCAGCTGCTCGAGCTGCAGCGGACGCTGAAGAAGACCATCGTCTTCATCACGCACGACCTCAACGAGGCGATGTTCCTCGGCGACCGCATCGCCGTCATGCGCGACGGCCGCATCGTGCAGATCGGTACGCCCGAAGACATCCTCACCGACCCGGCGAACGATTACGTCGAGCAGTTCGTGCAGGACGTCGACCGTGCCCGCGTGCTCACCGCCGGCAACGTCATGGAGCGCCCGCGTCCGCGCGTCGACGCCTCCGCCGGACCCCGCACGGCGCTGCGCCAGATGCGCGACGCCTACATGTCGGCCGTCTACGTCACCGATCGCGACCGCAAGCCGCTCGGCATCATCACCGACCGCGACGCCATCAAGCTCGTCCGCGCCGGCGAGAACTCGCTGCTCGGCAAGCTCAAGCCGCTCCCGCAGAGCGTCGGCGTCGACGACGTGCTGATGAACCTGTTCGTGCCGTCGGTCGAATCACCCCTTCCTCTCGCCGTCCTCGACGCCGACGGTCGCCTCGCCGGAGTCATCCCGCGCGTGACCCTGCTCGCCGCTCTCGGCCCCGGTCCCACCGCCACCGAGGAGCTCACCGTGCTGCCCCAGCCCCTTCCCTCCGCCGAGATCGACGCGGCGCTCGACGGGACCCCCGCCGACGCCGGGGTCACGGCATCCGAGACCGAGGGGGTGCGCTGATGAACGGTTTCCGTATCCCGGTCGGCTCCTGGGTGGATGCCGGCGTGGACTGGGTCCGCGACAACCTCTCGGGCCTGTTCGACGTCGTCGCCCTGGTCGTGCGCTTCCTCGTCGGCGGGCTCAGCGACGTACTGCTCGCCGCTCCCATCGTCGTGGTCATCGTCATCGCGGCCGCCCTCGCGTGGCTGCTGCGCTCGTGGAAGCTCGCCCTGGGAACAGTGATCGGTTTCGCCCTCATCCTCGCGATGGGCCAGTGGGTCACCGCGATGCAGACGCTGGCGCTCGTTCTCGTGGCCACCATCGTGGCCGTGGCGATCTCGGTGCCGTTGGGGATCTGGTCGGCACGCAACGCCACCGTCCGCGCGGTGCTCAAGCCGATCCTCGACTTCATGCAGACGATGCCCGCCTTCGTCTACCTGATCCCGGCGATCACGTTCTTCAGCATCGGTGTAGTACCCGGCGTGGTCTCCACCGTCATCTTCGCTCTGCCCCCGGGGGTGCGTCTGACCGAGCTCGGCATCCGCGGGGTCGACTCCGAGACCGTCGAGGCGGGACACGCGTTCGGGGCCACCCCCGGGCAGATCCTCCGCGGCATCCAGCTCCCGCTCGCGATGCCCACGATCATGGCGGGCGTCAACCAGGTCATCATGCTCGCGCTGTCGATGGCGGTCGTGGCCGGCATCGTCGGAGCCGACGGCCTGGGTAAAGAGGTCGTGCAGTCGATCTCGACCGTCAACCTGCCCAAGGGCGTCGAGGCGGGCCTGAGCGTCGTCGTCCTCGCCGTGTACCTCGACCGGCTCACCGCGGCCCTCGGCAACCGGGCCGACAACCGCGGTTCGTTGCTGGGCGTGCTGGCTCGGCGCCGGGCCGCGCGTTCCGCCGCGGCCGTCGCCGCCGGAGCCACTGCGGCGTCGCGCGTCGACACCACCTCGGCGGATGTCGCGAGCGAGGCCGAGCGTGAGAAGGCCTCGCCGCGTCGCGCGCCGGTGTCGTCGGGGCGCTGAGTCCCGGCATCCCTCCCTCGTTCTCCGGCGCGAGGGGTCGATTTCCGTCGCACAGGCGAGCTCTCGGCGACAGCGAACGACCCCTCACCCGGGGAAGCACCCACGGAATCACATACGAAACGGAAGAGAACACAGTAATGAACAAGCGACACCTCACCTCCGCCCTCGCCCTCGGCGCCGCGGGCGCCCTGCTGCTCGGCGGCTGCGCGAGCGGCAACATGGCCGAAGGCGGCTCGGGCGACGGCGGCGAGAAGGGCACGATCACCCTCGGCTTCCTGCCCTCGTGGACCGACGGGCTCAGCACCGCGTACCTGCTCGAAGACCAGCTCGGCAAGCTCGGCTACAAGGTCGAGATGCAGACCCTCACCGAGGCGGGTCCGCTCTACACCGGTCTCGCCCAGGGCGACGTCGACATCTACCCTTCGGCTTGGCCCGAGCTGACGCACAAGTCGTACATGGACCGCTACGGCGACAAGATCGAAGACCTGGGCGCGTACTACGACAACGCCAAGCTGACCATCGCGGTGCCCAGCTACGTCGACATCGACTCGATCGACCAGCTCAAGGGCAACGCCGCGCGCTTCGACGGCCGCATCTACGGCATCGAGCCGGGTGCCGGCCTCACCACCCAGACGCAGGAGACCATGCTTCCCGGCTACGGCCTCGACGGCGAGTTCGAGCTGGTGACCTCCTCGACCGCGGCGATGCTCACCGAGCTCGACAACGCGATCGCGGCGAAGAAGGACATCGCCGTGACGCTGTGGCGTCCGTTCTGGGCCAATGACGCCTACGACGTCAAAGACCTCGAAGACCCGCAGGGCCTCATGGGCGACCCCGAGGCCCTCCACTTCCTCGGCACCTCGGGCTTCGAAGAGAAGTACCCGGATGCCGCTGAGTTGATCAAGGGCATCCAGCTCGACGACGAGCAGTACGGCTCGCTCGAAGACCTCGTGGTCAACGAGTACGGCGAGGGCCGCGAGGCCGAGGCCGTGGACGCCTGGCTCGAGAAGAACCCCTCGGCGTTCTCGACGCAGCGCGACTGACCTCTCACACGACGACGCCCCCTTCGCCCTCGCGGTGGAGGGGGCGTCGTCGTGGGGCACGGGCAGGCGGTGCCGCGAACCCGTGAGGAGTCGTCGGCGAGGCCCGTTGGCCGCGGGCTCACCCGATCGCGTGAGTTCTCGTGAAACGCGTGATGAAGCCGGGGTGGTCGGCGGGCATCGCCAGCACTGAGTCGGGGGTGCGTCCGGCGAGCTGGGGGAAGCCGGAGTCGGCGACGAGGCCGTCGTCGAGGACGTCGAGCTCGGCGGTGACCAGCGGCCAGGGCTCGTGCGCGTTGGCGGCCCAGATCGTGCGGCCGAGGTGCCGCTCGTGGAAGCCCCAGCGCGCGGTGAGAAAGCGCGACAGGGGCGTGTCGACCGTGTCGGTGCCGAGTGCGGCCCGCACCCGGGTTCCCGGATGCCGACCCCCGTGACGCCGTGACCGGAACTCGATGCGAGCCCCCTCGGTACGCACTCCCGTCCGGGCCCACCGATACGGCAGGCCGAACAGGGCGCGAGCGGCGAGGACGGGAGCGAGGTGCTCGGCCTCGAGCGTGCGGAAGACGACCCCGCGGCGACCCTCGTCGTCGACGGCGTACGTGCGCACGTTGATCTCGGTGAAGGTGCCCAACAGCGGTACCGGTGGCAGCGGCAGGAACCGGAACTCGCTCAGCACGAACGGCACGAGGCCCACCCAGGCGGAGCCGTCGTGCACGTCGGGGCGGGTCCCCGGTGGGAGGAGCCGCGCCACCTCGCCCGGATCGACGCGCCAGTGCACGAAGACGGCACGGCTCCAGCGCTGCGCGATGACGGCGCGTCCGGGCAGGTCAGGGGCGTGGCGCTCGGTGATCACCGGGCCATTGTGGCCCCGTCGCCTCGGCGCGGAGGGACACTGGACAGATGGTCCCGTCATCTGGTGCAGACCCTCGGCTCGTGGCATCCATCCGCGAACTGCTCGCGGCGCGCGACGCCGGCAAGACGATCTGCCCGTCCGAGGCCGCGCGCGCGGTCGGCGGCGAGGACTGGCGCGAGCTCATGCAGCCGGCACGCGACGCCGCGCATTCGCTGGTCGAGCGGGGAGAGGTCGAGGTCACGCAGAAGGGCGAGGTGGTCGACGTGACCACCGCCCGGGGGCCGGTACGGATTCGTCGCGTGCGCTGAGACGGCTGCTGTGGCCGCCGCAGAATCGGAGATTCGTACCGGAATCGGATGCCAGCGACCTTGGCATCCGATTCTGCGGCAATTTTCCGGTTCTGCGGTGCGGTGCGGTGCGGCGGGGCGGGTGCTCGCTGAGGCGCCCGTGTTCGGCAGCTCGAGGCGGGGCCGAGTCGGGAGATGGACCCGGTGGTGGGGCGCCCCACCCATCGCAGAATCGGAGATTCGCACCGGAATCGGATGCCACGGGGTCTCGGAATCCGATTCTGGTTCGGTGTTCCGATTCTGCGGGTGGTGCGGGTGGTCGCGCGCGGGTGTCGCTGAGGGCGCGGGTTTCTCAGATCGCGACGCGTTCGTGAGGTGGTGAGGTTGCCGCGGGCGCATCGTCCGTCGTGAAATCGGATATTGTCACCGGAATCGGATGCCAGAGGGCGCGGCATCCGATTCTGCTGCGGTGTTCCGACTTCGGGGCGCATCGGCCCCGGAGGCGGGCACGGTCAGGCGGCGGAGCCGGGCGCGGTCTCGGCCGGGGGCGCGGATGCCGGGGGCGCGGTCGCTGCCCGCGGGAGTTCGAGAGCCACCTTCTTCTCGAGCACGTCGACGGCCTCGTCGGACAGCAGGATCAGCCCGTCGAGCTCCTCACGGACGCGTTTGTACGCGAGCTGGCGTTCGCTCGGTGTGGCGGCCTGGTCGGTCGCGACGGTGAGCAGCTGCTTGGCGGTGTCGAGGCGTTTGCGCTCGTCGGGGGTGAAGGCGGCGTCCTTGACACGTCGGGCGTCGCGCTCGGCGACGTCGAAGGCGACCTCGTAGTCGGTGACGGCGTCGCGATACTCTCGCAGCCGTTCGGGAGTGAGCGTCTCGCCGTCGTCGGGGCGAAGGTTGTCGGCGGCCTTCTTCGCCCGCAGGAAAGCGGCGGTGAGCGGCTGGCGTCCGTCGCTCATCGCGGGATAGGTGATGAGCTTCGACGCGTCGAGTTCGTACTCGAGCCAGCGGTGGGTGACGGCGTCCTGTGCCGCGACGACGCGCTGCTGTCCGTCGGTGGGGGCCGCAAGGGGGGTGGCGCTGGCGGCGGTCGCGCCGCCCTGTGCGCGGATCAGCTCGAGTTGTTCGCGGTGGCGTCGCCGCGCGGTGACCTCGCGGTGCTTCACCCGTGCGTTGATGGCGCCCATCGTCATTCCGAAGAGGGGGAAGACGAGCCACCAATAGCTGCCGGCGAAGGTCCAGAAGTGATCCACGGCGTCATGCTACGCCGCTCTCCCCAGCGGTTCTCACAAAGGCGATGTCGGCGGCCGATCGCGTGCGGGAGGCGGCCACACCGAGCCGTTCCGCGGCCGCGAATCACCGGCATCCGGGGTCTTCTTCTGGGCTCGTCTGGCGCCTCGCTCGCTCCAGCTGCGAGCGGCCGCTCGGCCCATCGACTCCATCGAGCGGGCGAGGGCGCGCTGAGCCGTCTCGGCCAGGTCGGATGCCACACGCGTCCACGCGTCGTCGCTCTGGGTGTTCGGCTGCTCGCGGTCGCCGCGACGGGCCGCCCGCTCGGCGCGGTCGAAGGCGTGGGCGGTGCGGCGCACGGCGTCGCGATAGGCGAGGAAGTCGGCCGGCTCGAGCCGCGTCTGCACCGAGGCCGGACGCAGCCACTGCGCCTTCTCGTGCGCGCGCAGGAAATCCGCCAGCAGGGGCGAGCGGGAGTCGCTCATCTGCGGGAAGTCGATGGCGAGGCCGGGGTCGGTCTCGTAGGCCATCCACCGGGCGAGGATCGCATCGTGCTCGGCCAGCAGACGGGCGACGGGAAGCGGTGCGCTGCCCGAGCGGATCGCCGGGAGCATGGCCTTTGCGGCTTTGACTCCCGCGCGGCGGGCACGTACCTCGGCCATCGCGGCACGCAGATCTCGTTGTGCATCGGTCAGGCGGCCGCGCGCGGCGGATACCGCGTCGGACGACACCCGGGATGCCGCCCGCTCGGCCTGGGCGCGGACTACCTCGGCGTCGGCGACCTTGACGTCGGCGCGTCCGCGGGTGACGGCGGTGCGCGCGACCTGGAGGTCGAGCACGGCGGCGTCGAGTTCGAGGCGGCGTGCGGCGGCTTTGCCGAGGGGACGCGTTGACCAGGCGCGGACGGCTCGACCGGTCGTGGTCGTCGCACCGGCGGGAAGCGCATGCTGGCGCGAACGGCGCACGCCGAGCCAACCGACGGTGCCCGCACCGGCCGCTGCCGGGCCGATCCACCACCAGTCGACCAGAAGGGCCATCAGCGGTTCCACGGTCCCCATGCTATGCCGGGCCTCCGACAGCAGGCTGGGCGTCGGGCCGGAATCCGCAGCCGTGGGCCGGGTGCGCCGGCGCCGGGGGCGCCTGTTGCCGCCCCGGCGACAGAAGGCGACCCCGACTGCCGGGGACCGAGGGACTCAGCCGAGGATCAGCGAGATCACCGTGGCACCGCCGCCGGTGAGCACGAGGGCGCCGATCACGACCCACGCGGTGATCTTGACGCGCTTCTGACGCTTGTCGCTGAACACGGTCATGTCGTCGTCGTCATCGGTCATCGCGCGTCTCCTCTCGGCGGTGCGGTGCGGTGCGGTCCGGTGCCCCGGGTCTGAGGCCTCAGGCCGCCGGCTCCGAGACGGTGGGTCCGAAGACCGCGGGGAGCGTCTCGGTCGACAGGCGACGCAGCTCCGAGACGGCGACGGTGAAGACGTCCTGGATCTCGAGGGCGGCCTCGGTGCCGGGCTCGACGTCGGTCACGCCGATGCGCAGCACCGGGTAGCCGCGGCCGTCGCACAATCCGCGGAACTTCACGTCCTCTTCGCGCGGAACGCTCACCAGCACGCGGCCGGTCGACTCGCTGAACAGGGCGGCCGTGGCATCCACGCCGTCGCGCTCCATGAGCTCGGTCAGCCAGACGCGAGCGCCGACGCCGAAGCGCAGGACGCCCTCGGCGAGGGCCTGAGCGAGACCGCCCGATGACAGGTCGTGCGCGCTCGAGACGAGCGACTGCGAGCCCGCGGCCTGCAGCAGCTCGGCGAGCTTGCGCTCCTGGGCGAGGTCGACCTTCGGCGGGCGACCGCCGAGGTGGTCGTGGATCGTGCCGGCCCACTGCGAACCGTCGAGCTCGTCGGCGGTGATGCCGAGCAGGTAGAGGTTCTCGCCGGCATCCTGCCATCCGCTCGGGATGCGCGCGGCGACGTCGTCGATGATGCCCAGGACGCCCACGACGGGGGTCGGGTGGATCGGCTGGTCGCCGGTCTGGTTGTAGAACGAGACGTTTCCGCCCGTGACCGGGATGCCGAGCTCGAGGCATCCATCGCTCAGACCCTCGACGGCCTGGCTGAACTGCCACATGACCTCGGGGTTCTCGGGGCTGCCGAAGTTGAGGCAGTCGGTGACGGCGGTGGGCACCGCACCCGTGACGGCGACGTTGCGGTACGCCTCGGCCAGCGCCAGCTTCGCGCCGTTGTAGGGGTCGAGCTGGTTGTAGCGGCCGTTGCAGTCGGTCGCGATCGCGAAGCCGAGGCCGGTCTCTTCGTCGACGCGGATCATGCCGGCGTCATCGGGGAAGCTCAGCGCGGTGTTGCCGAGCACGTAGTAGTCGTACTGGTTCGTGATCCACGAGGTGTCGGCGAGGTTCGGGCTCGCGACGAGGGTCGTGAACTGGTCGCGCAACACATCGTTGTCGGTCGTGCGAGGCAGTTTCGTTGCGGAGTCGGCCTGAAGGGCGTCGATCCACGTGGGGTACGCGACAGGGCGCTCGTAGACGGGGCCGTCGACCGCGACGGTCGAGGGGTCGACGTCGACGATGCGCTCGCCGTACCAGTCGATGACGAGCCGGCCGTCGCCGGTGACCTCGCCCAGCACGCTCGTCTCGACGTCCCACTTGCCGACGACGGCGAGGAAGGCGTCGAGCTTCTCGGGCGCGACGATCGCCATCATGCGCTCCTGGCTCTCGCTCATGAGGATCTCCTCGGGCGTGAGCGAGGGGTCGCGCAGCAGCACCTTTGAGAGCTCGACTCTCATGCCGCTGTCGCCGTTGGCGGCGAGCTCGCTCGTGGCGCACGAGATGCCCGCGGCACCGAGGTCTTGGATCGCCTCGACCAGATCGTCCTTGTACAGCTCGAGGCAGCACTCGATGAGCACCTTCTCGGCGAACGGGTCGCCCACCTGCACCGCGGGACGCTTGGTGGGTCCGCCGTCGGCGAAGGTGTCGGATGCCAGGATGCTGGCGCCGCCGATGCCGTCGCCACCCGTGCGGGCACCGAACAGCACGACCTTGTTGCCGACGCCCGTGGCATTGGCGAGCTTGATGTCTTCGTGACGCATGACGCCGACCGCGAGGGCGTTGACGAGCGGGTTGCCCTGGTAGACGGCGTCGAAGACCGTCTCGCCGCCGATGTTGGGCAGGCCCAGGCAGTTGCCGTAGAACGAGATGCCGCTGGTCACGCCGTGCACGACGCGCGGGGTGTCGGGGTGGTCGATCGCGCCGAAACGCAGCTGGTCCATGACCGCCACGGGTCGTGCGCCCATCGAGATGATGTCGCGCACGATGCCGCCGACGCCCGTGGCCGCGCCCTGGAAGGGTTCGATGTAGCTGGGGTGGTTGTGCGACTCGACCTTGAAGGTGACCGCCCAGCCGTCGCCCACGTCGACGACGCCGGCGTTCTGGCCCATTCCGACCATGAGGCGGGTCTTCATCTCGTCGCTGACCTTCTGGCCGAACTGGCGCAGGTAGATCTTGCTCGACTTGTACGAGCAGTGCTCGCTCCACATGACCGAGTACATCGCCAACTCACCGCTGGTGGGGCGGCGGCCCAGAATCTCGCGGATCTGGGCGTACTCGTCGCTCTTGAGGCCGAGGGCGCCGTACGGCTGTTCTTTCTCGGGCGTGGCGATCGCGTTCTCGACGGTATCGGCGAGAGCCGTGCGGGCGGCGGAGGGGTTCGGGGTGGTCACGCGGCTGAGCTCCAAGAATCGCAGGGGCCGGACGCCAGTCAGTCTAGTTGGGTGGTCCGACGCGGCAGGGCGGTGGGTCGTCGGGAAACGTGCCCGTGACATGCCGGCGCTAGCGTGACCTGCATGTACGAAGACTTCGGACGCTGACGAGCCCACGGCCTCGCGCGACCGATCAGCCTGTACGGCTGCGGGAGGGGGGTGCGCGCGCGCCGTCGTCGCGCACCCCCCTCCGCCTCGTACCGGACACGCTCGCGGCTCTGCGGTCACCGCTCGACCGCGGGCACGGGATGATGGGGACGGGCCGGGGCTCTGCCTCCCCGTCCCGGAACGGCACAGCATGCGCGTGGTCATCGCCCCCGACAAGTTCAAGGGCACGCTGACCGCGCGTGAGGCGGCGGATGCCATGGCCCTCGCCGTGCGCGACAGGTGGTCCGGCGCCGAGATCGCGATCGTGCCGATGGCCGACGGCGGAGACGGTACCCTCGACGCCCTCGGCGGGGCGAACGTCTACGACGAGGTGACCGGACCGCTCGGCGAACCCGTGCGCGCCGCCTGGCGGCTCGACGGTCGAGCCGCCGTGATCGAGGCGGCGGCGGCATCCGGGCTCCTCCTGGCCGGGGGAGCGGACGCGAACGATCCCTGGGCCGCCACCACCCGTGGCGTCGGCGAGCTCATCGCGCGCGCTCTCGAGGCGGGATCGACACGGGTGGTCGTGGGCAGCGGGGGTGTCGCCTCCACCGACGGCGGGCGCGGCGCGATCGAGGCGTTGAACGCTCACGTGCCCTTCGCTCCCGGGCGGGTGACGGTGCTCACGGACACGACGACGACGTTCGCTCACGCGGCGACGGTCTTCGCTCCGCAGAAGGGCGCGGCCCCCGAGCTCGTCGCCCGCCTGACGGAGCGACTGAGGACGGATGCCGAGGAGTGGGCGGCGCGCTTCGGTGCCGACGTCGCCGATGTTCCCCGGTCGGGGGCGGCGGGCGGTCTCTCGGGCGCTCTGCTCGCCGCCGGTGCTGAGGTCGTGGACGGTGCGGCGTACGTCGCGCACGCGCTCGGGCTGACCGAGGCGCTCGCGGTCTCCGACCTCGCCCTCACCGGCGAGGGCGCCTTCGACGCGACGAGTACCGCGGGCAAGGGCCCGGGACACGTCCTCGCCCTCGCCGCCCGTCTCCGCGTCCCCGCGGTCGTCATCGCGGGGGTCGTCACCGCGGATGCCGTCGGCTCGCGCGTCTTCTCCATGAGCGAGGTCCTCGGCGCCGAGCGCGCTCTCGGCGACGCCGCCGACGCGCTCCGCGTCACGACGACGCAAGCCCTCTGGCAGCTCGACCTCTGAGCCGCCGCGATGAGACGACGTCGGCGTCGGCGTCGGGTGGACGCGCAGCGCCTGCACCGTCGCTCGGGTCCGACGCCGGGAGTCCGATCTTCTCCCGAGGTCCGTGAACCGACGAGGGGCGATCGCGGGGATCGGATGAACGCAGGATCGGATGCCGCGGAATCACTCGTCCGATTTCGGCGCGATTCTCCGACTCTGTCGTGCGAACCCCGCGTCAGCCTCCGGTCTTCGCGATCCGCACCCGGATGTCCTTCATCAGCGGCTGATCGCTCTGGCGGCTGTAGTCGTCGGGGCCGAGCAGCACGTTCAGCTCGGGGAAATAGCCGGCGGCGCTACCACGCGGGGTGTCGTACTCCAGCGCGCGGAACGCGGTGACGCTGCGCACCGACCCGTCGCGCGAGGTGGCGACGATGTCGACGAGGTCGCCCTCGGCGATGCCGCGCTCCTTCATGTCGCGCCGGTTCATAAACACCAGCTCGCGGATGTTGCGGACGCCCCGGTAGCGGTCGTCGGCCGAGTAGATCGTGGTGTTCCACTGATCGTGCGAGCGCATGGTCTGCAGTACCAGCACGTCGGCCTCTGCGGGGATGACGTCGGGCAGCTCGGCATCCGAGAACTCCGCCTTGCCGGACGGCGTCTGGAAGTCGCGCTCACGGGCGGGTTGGGGGATACGGAAGCCGTACTGCTGGCGCACGAGCTCGTTGAAGCGCTCGAACCCGGGCAGCGCCTTGGCCATCGTGTCGCGGATGCGGTCGTAGTCGCCGACGTACCACTCCCATGGCGTGCCCGAGTCGGGCATGGTCGCCCGCGCGATGCGCGCGATGATCTCGGGCTCGCTGAGCAGGTGGGGCGACGCGGGCTTGCGGGAGCCGAGTGAGAGCATGACGGAGCTCATGGCGTCCTCGGTCGAGATCGACTGCGGGCCGGACTCCTGCTCGTCGCGCTCGGTGCGGCCGAGGCAGGGGAGGATGAGCGCCTTCTTGCCGTGCGTGAGGTGACTGCGGTTGAGTTTGGTGCTCACGTGCGCGGTCAGCTCGCACCGGCTCATGCCCTCGGCGGTGAGCGCGGTGTCGGGGGCGGCGCGCACGAAGTTACCCCCCATGCCGAGGAAGACCTTAAGATCGCCGCGGTGCAGGGCCGCCACCGTGTGCACGGTGTCGAGACCGGGCTCGCGGGGCGAGGTGATGCCGCAGACCTCGTCGAGCTTCGCGAGCCAGTCCTCGGTGGGCTTGTGGTTGATGCCGCACGTGCGGTTGCCCTGGACGTTGCTGTGACCGCGCACGGGAGAGGGACCCGTGCCCTTGCGGCCGACGTTGCCGCGCAGCAGCAGCAGGTTGACGATCTCGCGCACGGTGTCGACGCCGTGCTGGTGCTGGCTCACGCCCAGGCACCAGCTGATGACGCACGCCTTCGAGGCGAGGTAGACGGCGGCGGCTGCGCGGATCTCGGCCTCGGTGAGACCCGCCTGCTCGACCAGTTCGTCCCAGGTCGTGGCCTCGACGAGCGCGCGGTAAGCGTCGAGCCCGCTCGTGTACCGGTCGAGGAACGCCTGATCGAGGGCGCTCGGGTCGGTCTCGGACGCCTCGAAGACGACCTTGGCCATACCGCGGATCAGCGCGAGGTCGCCGCCCGGGCGCACCTGCAGGTTCATCGTGCTGGTCGGAGTCGAATGGAAGGTCGCCATGTCGACGATCTCGTGCGGAACGATCGTGCGGGTGCCGGCGACCTCGCGCAGAGGGTTGACGTGCACGATCTGCGCCCCGCGGTCGATGGCCTCGGCGAGGCTCGTCAACATGCGCGGCGCGTTCGAGGCGGCGTTCACCCCGAGGATGAACAGCGCGTCGGCGTTCTCCCAGTCCTCGAGGTCGGCGGTGCCCTTGCCCGTGGCGAGGGATGCCGTGAGCCCGCGGCCGGAGCCCTCGTGACACATGTTCGAGCAGTCGGGGAGATTGTTCGTCCCGAGTTCGCGCGCGAACAGCTGGTAGAGGAAGGACGCCTCGTTGCTCAGGCGACCCGAGGTGTAGAACGCGGCCTGGTCGGGGGAGTCCATCGCCGTGAGCTCGTGGGCGATCAGGCGGAACGCGTCGTTCCACGAGATCGGCACGTAGTGATCGGTCTCGGCGTCGTAGACCATGGGGCCGACGAGGCGACCCGCGTCCTCGAGCTCGAAGTCGCTCCACTGGGACAGCTCGCTCACGGAGTGCTCGGCGAAGAACTCCTTGCCGACGCGCTTGTGGGTCATCTCCCACGTGACGTGCTTGATGCCGTTCTCGCAGATGTCGAGGGTCACGCCCTTGTCGTCGGGCCACGCGCACCCGGGGCAGTCGAAGCCGCTCTTGGGGTGGTTCATCGTGAACATCGCCTTGGTGCCGGCGACCGGTTGGCGCTGCTCGAGCAGCACCTTACCGACGGTCAGAGCGGCGCCCCAGCCGGCGGCCGGGTGCTCGTAGGGCCCGGTACTCGACCACTCGCCGTCGACCCGTGGGCCGAGGCCTCCCTGGCGCGGTTCCTCGGTCATCAGTCCGAACGATTCACCCATGTTCACCCTCCGTGGATTCCGGCGTCGAGTCGATGGCATCCACACACCGCCCGCCTATCGTCAGCGTACGCTCGTCATCTTTTCGGCGGAGGGGGTTGTGGATGCCGGGGCCTCGGGGACACGGACGCGGTCGGCGCGCGTGTAGAGGTTCATACTGTTGCCGCGCACGAAGGCGGCGAGGGTCAGCCCGGCGCGCTCGGCGAGTTCGATCGCGAGAGACGACGGCGCCGAGACGGCGGAGAGCATCGGGATGCCGGCCATGACGGCTTTCTGCACGAGCTCGAAGCTGACGCGGCCCGAGACCTGCAGCACCGTGTCGCGGAGGGGGAGTCGGTCGTTCAACAGGGCCCAGCCCACGACCTTGTCGACGGCGTTGTGTCGCCCGACGTCTTCGCGGGCGACGAGCAGCTCGCCGGTCGCGGCGTCGAACAGGGCGGCGCCGTGCAGGCCGCCGGTCTTGTCGAACGTCTTCTGCTGCTCGCGGAGGCGATCGGGGAACGCCGCGACCTCGTGCGCCGACACCGAGAGGGGATCGGTGGAGACGTCGTACGTCGACACCTTCTCGACCGCCTCGATCGAGGCCGTGCCGCACACCCCGCACGAGCTCGTCGTATAGAACGAGCGCGCGATGTCGGGGGAAGGAAGAGCCACGCCCGGGGCCAGGGTGAGGTCGAGCACGTTGTAGGTGTTGCCGTCGGCGCCGCCGGTACCCGGCCCGCCGCAGTGGATCGCACGGGCGAAGTCCTCACCGCGGCTGATCACGCCCTCGGACACGAGGAAACCCGCCGCGAGCTCGACGTCGTGACCGGGCGTGCGCATCGTGACGGCCAACGGCGAGCCCGCGACGCGGATCTCGAGCGGTTCTTCGACCGCGACGGCATCCGGCCGCTGGCGGTTCGCGCCGTCGAGAGTGATGCGCGTCACTCGACGCGAGGCGGTGAGGCGGCCCATGTCAGGGCCGCGCCGAGGAGCAGAAGGGGGTCATGGGTCGAGCGTACGCCGGGCCTCCGACGTCGCGGGCGGGCGATCGAGGCGCGATGTCGACCGGATTCTCCGGACGGGGATGCCGGGCCGACCACGTCGTCGGGACGCGTCCCGCCGCGGAATCTCGTGGGAGATGGCCATCCGCATTCCCGCGGAGACAGATTCGCCGGACTTTTTCACGTCCGGCGTGACGATTCCTGCCCCCGGTACGTCTGAGTCATGTAGGCCGAAGCGCCCACCCCGGACACCCGGGTCCAGACATTCGAAAGGCACGGACATGGCTGAGAACGCCCCCACCACCCCCGCTGCGCAGAACGTCCCCCAGTCGGCGTCGCGCGTGAACCGTCCGCTCAACGGCCGCGGCCAGGACGCTCCCGTCGAGGGCAAGACCTCGATCGCCGAGGGCGTCGTCGCCAAGGTCGCCGGCATCGCGACCCGTGAGGTCGCCGGTGTGTACGCCCTGGGTGGCGGCGGAGCCCGCGCGCTCGGCGCCATCCGTGACGCGATCAACGCCACCGACCTGACGCAGGGCGTCAAGGTCGAGGTGGGCGAGACGCAGGCCGCCGCCGACATCACGATCGTCGTCGAGTACGGCGCCCCGATCCAGGAGGTCGCCGACCAGGTGCGCTCGCGCGTCGCCGGTGCCATCACCCGCCTCGTCGGCCTCGAGGTCGTCGAAGTCAACGTCGACGTGAACGACGTCCACATCCCGGGCGACGACAACAACGACGACGACAGCAACGAAAAGCGCGTCCAGTGAGCGCCTCCACCAAGGGCGCTCTCGCCGGCCTGGTACTGGCCCTCAGCGCTCTGATCTTCGGCTTCTGGGGCTTCATCCTCGTCGCCCTCTTCATGGCGATCGGCGTGGTCGTCGCTCGCATCACGGCGGGTGAACTCGACTTCGGCAACATCGTCAACGCCTTCAAGGGTCGGAGCACATCGTGACCACCGTCACCGCTTCCCCCGGGGTCGGCAACCGCACCACGGTTGCCGGCCCCGGCCTCCCCGCCGGTCGGGTGTCCATCTCCGACCGCGTACTGCAGAAGACGGCCGAGCGGGCCGCCGCCGACATCGTCGGTGTGGATGCCAAGAGCGTCCGCGTCGAGATCGTCTCGGCCCGCGACACCGCGGCGGTGCGCGTGACGACCCCGTTCCCCGTCCCCCGCCTCGACGACACCGAGGCCGTGCGCGCCGCGACTCCCGTGCTGGAGGCCGCGCGCGTCGCGCAGACCGAGCTGCGTTCGCGTCTGACCCACTTGTTCGGCCGCGAGATCTCGCGCGTCGACCTCACCATCTCGGGCGCTACCGCCCCTCAGCGAAAGCGAGTGCTGTGATGACTGACACCGTGCTCCGCACCGTCGTGCGTCGCGAGACCCACTCGCCCCGCACCGTGGCGATGCTCGTCGTGGTCGTGCTGCTGCTGCTCGTCCTCGCGTACGCCGCGGTCGAGATCATCCTCGACCTTGCCGGGGCCCAGCCCCTGCTGGCTTCCCCGGGTGAGGCGCTGAACGCCGTGGTCGCGGCGCCCACCGCTCTCATGCCGGCCGCCTTCATCGGCGGCGGGGTCGTCCTGGCCATCGTCGGACTCATCGTGCTCGTTCTGGCTCTCAAGCCCGGCCGCCTCTCGCGCCACGAGATGTCGTGGGGGGAGCGTGCCGTCGTCGTGGACAACGGCGTCGTGGCATCCGCCCTCGCTCAGCACCTCAGCAACGAATCGGGCATCGCGCGGGACGACATCGTCGTCGGCGTCGCCCACCGCTCCGTCGACGTGACGGTGCGGCCCCCGGTCGGCATCCCGGTCGACGAGGCGCAGCTGCGCCGCATCGTCGACGAGGAAGTCACCTCGTACAAGCTCTCGCCCGCCGTGCGCACCCACCTGCGCGTGCAGCGTCCCGACACCAAGGAGTCCTGATGAACGCGACGCGACGCGGTCTGAACCGCTTCCTGCTCTTCCTGGTCGCCCTGGTGCTGCTGGGCCTGGGCGCTCTCGCCCTCGTCGTGGGGCTCCTCCCGGGCGGTACCGGCACATGGGGCTCCGTCATGGGCGGCTTCCAGGGCTGGCTCGAGTCGCTGGGTCGTGAGTCCGCCGGCTGGGGCGCCGTCGCTGCGATCGTGGTGCTGGCCGTCATCCTCATCCTGATCGCCTCGGCCGCCGTGCGCGGTCGTCGTCAGGCCCCGCTGCAGTCCACCGGCAGTGCGAACGACGAGGGACGCATCACCGTCACCGACGGCTTCGCCTCCGAGGCACTGAAGAACGCGCTGGGCGAGCGTGACGAGATCCTCTCGTCTCGCATCACCGCCGGTGAGGTCGGAAAGCAGTCCGTGCTGCACGTGGCGGTCACCCCGCGTCAGAACACCTCGCCCCGTGAGGTCGCCGAGCACGTCGACACGCTGGTGACGAACCTTGCCGCGCTCACGGGCCAGAACCTGCGCGCCTACATCTCGATCCACTCGGGTCTGCGCGCGAAACTCGCGCGCGACAACACCCGCGTTCACTGACACCCACGAGGAGACGTGATGTCCATCACCGATGCGACCATCGACCCGCCCGACCTCGACGCGGCGGCGACGCTCGCGGCGACCGCCGCCGGTTCCGTTCCTGGCGTCCACGCTCTCGGCAGCTTGATCGGACGGGCGTCGGACGCCGTCCGTGAACGCGTCGGCCTGGCGAGCACCGCACCCGGCGTCAAGATCGACACCGACCGTGCCGGCTCGGTCACTGCGACCATCTCGCTGGTCGTCGATTATCCCCACAAGCTGCGCGCGGTGGCGGGCGACGTGCGCACCGCGGTGGTCTCGGCTCTCGAGCCGCTCGGCCGCGGCACGATCGAGGTCGACGTCGTCGTGACCGGCGTCTTCGGTCCCTTCGACCGTGATGTGGTCGCCGAAGCCGAGGAGAAAGCGGATGCCGTCGCCGCCCGCGCGTCGGACGTGGCCGATGAGGTGAAGGCCAAAGCGCAGGACGTCGCGGATCGCACGTCGACCGCCGTCGATGATGCGCGCGAGAGGTCGAAGGATCTCGCGGCCAGTGCCTCGGAGACCGTCGATGCCGCCGTCGCCAAGACGAAGGACGTCGCCGCCGGGGCCGCGGCCGCCGTGGACGAGACCATCCGCCAAGCGCGTGAGCGTGTGACCACGGCCGACGCGGAGTCGGACATCGATGCCGCGGATCGCCTGACCGACGGCCTCGAGCCCGAGCGTCCGCGTGCCTCCGACGAAGATCGGGGCGACGATCGTGCCGACGTGAGCGACGTCGTCGCCGAGGCGCTCGAGGATGCGGCGATCGACATCGCGATCGCCGCCGACGAGGTGCGCGCCGACGAGAAGACCCCGGCGGTCGACGACGTGCAGTCGGTTGTTGAGGAGGAGCGCCCCCGCGGCTGACGACACCGATGCGGAAGGGCGACCCGGCTTCGGCCGAGTCGCCCTTCCTGCTGCATCAGTCGATGGTCGTCAGAACGACCACTGCTGATTCCACGCGCCCGTGCAGGTGTCGATGACCTGCTGTGTCCCGGAGCTCGTCGACCCGTTCGGGTCGGTCAGGCAGAGTCCCGAGCTCGGGTTGTAGACCGTTTTGTCGTCACGCAGAACCCACCACTGGTAGCCCAGATCGTTGCAGGACCAGAGTTGCACCACGCTGCCGGGACTGCTGCCCTTCACGTCGAGGCACTTCCCGTTCGAGCGGAATGTTCCGTCGGACCAAGAGCTCCATGTCTGATTCGACGACGAGTCGCAGGTCTGGAGCTCAACGGGGGTGTAGTTGGCACTGGAGCCGCCTCGGAGCCCCAAGCACATGGCCAGCGAACCCGGACCGCCGAACGTGACCGAACCCAGCTGTGTCGCTGTCGTCGACGCCTGTTTGCTCACGGCTCCCGATACCCACGACTGCACGGCGTACGTCACCGAGTAGGTGAGGGTACCCGAAGGAGCGCAGCGCGCGATCTTGTTCGCTGTCGTGCCACTGGCGCACGTGAGCTTGTTCGCACCGTCGTCGATCGTGATGTTCGTCGCGGTACGGACCGGTGATGTGTAAGACGTGGTCGATGTGTTGCCGTTTCCGATGGTGGAGACACCGTTCACGAGGTTGGCTCCCCATCCCCACAGAGCGCCGCTCGACGTCACGCCGTACGTCTGAGAGCCGCCGTCGACGACGTCTGCGAAGTTCGGGATGTCGCTTCCCGACGCGATGACGGCGGAGCTGCTTGAGGTCGTGCTTCCGTTGCCGAGCTGCCCGGATGCGTTCAGGCCGGCGCTGGACAGGGTGCCGTCGGCGGCCATCGCGCTGACATGCGATCCGCCGACCGACACCTTGATGAACTCCTGCGAGCCCAGCCCTTTGAAGGGCACCGGTGTGGACACCGTGTCGCTGGTCGAGCCGTTGCCGAGCTGCCCGTCGGTATTCCTCCCCCAGCCCCACACCGAGTTGTTGTTGAGCAGAGCCGCGACGGTCGTCCCGTTGGATGACAGCTGCGTGGCGTACAGACCCGTGCGGAAGGTCACCTGCACGAAGTCGGCCGACGCGGAGTCCGTGGATCCGGTCCCCAGCTGGCCGTAGTTGTTCGATCCGCGACACCAGACGGAGCCGTCGGATGCCAGTACGCAGAACCCCTTCGTGATCTGGACGATCTTGCGCCCGCCCGAAGAACTGGCTCTCCCGAACAGGCTCATGCCCCGCTGCGGCCAGCTGCCGAGCGAGCCCGTCGCGGTCGCCGCGGCTGGCGTCGTCTTCGGCCGATAGGAGAGCGCACGGAAGATGCCGGCGCCCCGCCCACTCGACTCAGCGGCAGCGCGAGGGCAGGGCAAAAGCGATCTCGAGCGGAACGGACGTCACGGCGTATTCGACCTTCTGGCGCGAGAGGCGGCGGTGCTCTCGAGGGAGAGCGCTTCAGCGCGGGTCGAGCGCGCGGAGGTACCGTCTCGTCATCCAGGCCTGCACCGCGCGACCCAGCGGGGCGCCGATGCGCGTGAACCAGCGTCCGGGCGCCGAGAACGCGGTGATGGCGAAGACGACCTCCCCCGTCGGGGCGAGCGTCAGGGTGAATCGTTCTTCCCCGCGCTCCGGGTGCCCCGGGAGGGTGCCGTAGGCGAAACCGGCGACGGTATTGGTGCGGTCGGCCCACACGACGAGGCAGGGAATGCGGACGCTCAGGATGCCGACCCCCAATCGCATCGTCACGCGTGTGCCCTCGCGCATCGGCGTCTCGGACGCCTCGACCCGGGCTCCCGCGCGCCGTTGCGCCTCACCGGCGAGAAGGGCATCGGCGGCCGTCGCGAAGACCTCCGGACCGCGCCCGATCACCCGTCGAACGCGCACGTGGTGATACCCGGGCGGCATCCGACCGGCGGTCGCGCCGACCTCGTCGTATGTCAGCTCGTCCATGCGCCCACGGTAGAGGGGTGAGAGGTGGCGCGGTCCGGGGTTGTGCCGACGGAATGTCGGAGGAGGCTGCGAAGATGGCTGCATGATCGAGTTCCGAGACGCGCGCCGGGCCGACATCGACGCGATGGTCGACGTGCAGAACGCGATCCATCGCGCGGGACTGCGATCGTCGCAGTCCGACGCGGCGTTCGTCGAGGAGCGGTATTTCGACCCCGAGCACTCGATCGCCTGCACCGTGGCGGACCGCGACGGCGTGGTGGTCGGCTTCCAGTCCCTGAAGCGCGCCTGGCCCGGCAACCCCTACGGGGTCGACGAGGGCTGGGGCATCATCGGCACGCACATCGACCCCGAGGTAGGGCGTAGCGGGATCGGCCGCAGCCTCTTCGCGAGGACCCTCGCGGCGGCGGAGGCCGCGGGCCTGCGCCACATCGACGCGACCATCGGCGCCGACAACGCGCCCGCCCTGGCGTACTACGCCGCGATGGGGTTCGCGCCCTATCGCGACGGCGTTGAAGCGATCCCGCACCGCCTCGACCTCTGACCCGCGCCTACGCTGAGGGCATGCCCTTCTCCCCCCGCGGATGGACCGTGTGATCGACGTCGCCGAGCACCTCGCCGCCGTTCTCGAGCAGGTCGTTCCGCTCGCCCCCGAAGCCCGGGCGGTGGCCGCTGCCCGCGGTCGAGTGCTGCGGCATCCCGTGTTCGCGAATGTCGACGTCCCGGGCTTCGACAGCTCGGCGATGGACGGGTTCGCCGTGCGCGACCTCGGCGCACCCGCCACTCTGCGCGTGGTCGCCGATCTGCCCGCGGGCACCGACCTCGATCCGGGGGTGGATGCCGGCGAAGCCGCGCGCATCATGACGGGGGCGCCCGTGCCGACCGACGCGACGGCGATCGTCCCGTTCGAAGACACCGAGGGCGGGCTCGCCGGCGGGCTCGACGCGGTCACGGTGCTCATCGCTCCCCGCGGGCCCGGGGCGCACATCCGGCATCGCGGCTCGGACGTGCGGGAGGGTGAACTCGTCGTCCCCGAGGGCGTGCGTCTGACCGCCGCCCGGCTCGGCGCGATCGCGGCCGCCGGGGTGGGAACGGTCTCGGTGTCGCGCGCGTCGCGGGTGGCGGTGGTGTCGACGGGCTCGGAACTGCAGCCCGCGGGCCATCCGCTCCGCCGCGGTCAGATCCCCGAATCGAACAGCGTGCTGCTGGCCGGTCTGGCCGAGGAGTCCGGGGCCGAGATCGTGCTGCGCGCGAGCGTCGGCGACGAGGGCCACGGACCACGTCGGGCCATCGCTGCCGCCGAAGCAGCGGGGGCCGACATCGTGGTGTTCTCGGGAGGGGTGAGCGCGGGTGCGTACGAGGTCGTGAAGAACACCCTCGGCGACCTCATGCGTTTCGACCGGGTGCGCATGCAGCCGGGTAAGCCGCAGGGCTTCGGCCGCACCCCCGCCGGCACGCTGCTGTTCGGTCTGCCCGGCAATCCCGTGAGCGCCGCGGTCTCGTTCGAGTTATTCGTGCGTCCGGCCGTCCGTGCTCTCGAGGGCGACGCCGACCTGGGGCGCGAGACGTTGCGCGTCGCGCTTTCCGAGGGGCGCCGGGCCCGGCCGGGCCGCGTGCAGTACGTGCCGGTGCGCCTCGACCGCTCCGACCCCGCCCGATGGGTTGCGACTCCCACCTCCCACGGAACGCGCGGACTCGGTGACGCCGACGGTCTCGCCGTCATCCCGCCGAGCGAGAGAGACGTCGCGGCCGGGGAGCTCGTCACGGTCACGCGATGGTGAGCGTCGATGCCATCCTCTTGGCCGGGGGGAGGGCCTCACGACTGGGCGGGGCGACGAAGCCGCTCGTGCGCGTGGGTGGGCAGACGCTGCTGCGTACGGCGGTGGACGCGGTCCGAGCCGCCGGTGCTCGACGCGTCGTCGTCGTCGCCCCCGTTCTCGACGATGCGCTCGAGGTGACCTGGACGCGAGAAGAGCCGCCCTTCGGCGGCCCGGTCGCCGCGATCATCGCCGCCCTCGGCCACGTGGATGCCACGGAGGTCTTCGTCGTCGCCTGCGATCTTCCGACCGCTGGTCCGGCGGTGGCGCTTCTGGGCGATCCGGTCCCCGACGCTGCGGACGGGGTGTGCCTCGACGACGGTCGACGCCAGTGGCTCATCGGCCGTTACCGGGCCGCGGCGCTGCGGGCTGCGGCATCCGGTGTCTTCGAGGGTGGGCGCGACGCGTCCATGCGGGCGCTCCTGGGCGGGCTGAGGGTGGAGCCGGTGCCGGCCGACCCCGCGTTGACGCGCGATATCGACACCTGGGAAGACCTGCGAGAGGTGGCATCGGAAGGGCCTTCGGCGACCTGACGAGAGGGGTCGTCAGCTCGCTCCGTGTGCGAAGGCGGCGTCGATGAGTGTCGATGCGGCCGCGCGCGCGGTGCCCGCGGCCTCGGGCGTCCCGGCGATCGCGGCGGTGGTCTGGGCGCCCTCGGCGAGGATGGCGAGCTGGGGAGCGAGGAAGGCCGGAGCCCCCGCCGCCTCGACGAGCTTCGCGACGTATCGCTGGAAATCGGCCTTGTGTGCGCGCACCGCGCGGGCGACGCCGGGGTTGGCGGCTCCCAATTCGCCGAAGGCGTTGATGAAGCCGCAGCCTCGGAAGTCCGCCTCGTCGAACCAGTGCGCGAGGTAGTCGTAGACCGCCAGCAGCCGTTCGCGAGGGTCGTCGATGCGCTCGACGGCGTCGGTCACCCCGTCGGTCCACGTGCCGTGGCGCTTGTCGAGGACCGCGACGATCAGGTCGTCTTTTGCGGGGAACTCCTTGTAGAGGGCTCGGAGCGAAACGCCGGCGGTGTCTCGCACGGCATCCATCCCCACCTGACCGATGCCCCGCCCGTAATAGAGGGCGTCGGCGGCATCGACGATGCGGTCGCGGGTCTCGGTCATGTCCTCAGTCTAGTTGACGCGAGAACGATCGTTCTCTATGGTGAGGAGCGAAGGTGAGAACGATCGTTCTCACCCGTCGCTTCGCAGAACCGTCGTCAAGAAGGAGCCCCGACCATGTCCGGAAACCCGCACGAGATCGCCCTCGAACCCGCCGCGCAGCAGTTCGTGGATGCCACCAGCGAACCGCCCTTCCTCTACCAGCTGCTGCCGGCCGAGGGGCGCGCCGCCGTCGACGGCGTTCAGGACGATCCCATCTTCAAGCCCGAGATCGACGAGGAATGGATCGAGGTCGCGGGTGGTCCGAGCGGCTCGGTGAAGGTCCGCATCGTCCGCCCGCGGGGTGCGAGCGGTGTGCTGCCCGTCGTGATCTACATCCACGGCGCAGGGTGGGTCTTCGGCGACGCGCACACGCACGACCGTCTCGTGCGCGACCTCGCGGTGGGAACCGGAGCCGCGGTCGTCTTCCCCGAATACGACCGCTCACCCGAGGTGCGGTACCCCCACGCGATCGAGCAGGTGTGGGCGACCGCCCAGTGGATCGTCGCCGAAGGGGCGTCGAAGGGCCTCGACGCCTCACGCGTCGCGGTTGCGGGCGACTCGGTGGGCGGCAACATGTCGGCCGCCCTCACCCTGCTCGCCAAGGAGCGCGGCGGTGTCGACCTCGCCGCGCAGGTGCTGTTCTACCCGGTGACCGACGCGGCCTTCGATACCGAGTCGTACCACCGCTTCGCGGAGGGCTACTTCCTGTCGCGCGACGGCATGAAGTGGTTCTGGGACCAGTACACGACCAGCGAAGACGACCGCGCCCAGATCACGGCGTCGCCGCTGCGCGCCACGCTCGATCAGCTCGCGGGACTCCCGCAAGCGCTCGTCATCACGGCCGAGGCCGACGTGCTCCGCGACGAGGGCGAGGCCTACGCCGCGAAGCTCCGTCAGGCGGGCGTGCCCACCACCGCCGTCCGCTACCAGGGCATCGTGCACGACTTCGTGATGGTGAACGCGCTCCACGACACGTACGCGGCGCAGGCGGCGGTCGCTCAGGCCGTCGCCTTCCTGTCGAAGGCGCTCGCGGCGTAATGCCGGCCGGCCCGGGCTGTGCTGTGGAGCATGGTCCGGGCGGACGGTCGTCAGGACGCGTTCGGTAAACGGCGAACCCGCGTGGTCGACAGCGGCGTGTGTAGCGGTCTCGGTGGCTCGTCCTCGGATGCCACCTCCTTCGGGCCGAGTCGTGGGACGATCTCCCCACGGCCCGAGGAGGAACCATGACCGAGTCCCGCACGCTGCCCCCCGAAGCGCTGAACGACTGGAGCGCCGCTCTCGCGGAGCGCTTCGGTCTGGCGGAGGGCGACATCCCCATCTCTCTGATCCTCGACCTCGCGCGCGACGTCGCCAACGGTGTCGCCCGGCCCGCGGCCCCACTCAGCGCCTTCGTCGCCGGTCTCGTCGCCGGTCGGGCGGGCGGCTCACCCGCCGACACTGAGGCCGCCGTGGCGGCGGTGGTGCAGATGGCGCGCGAGTGGGAGAACCGCTGATCGGGCGCCCGTATCGCTGATCGGGCGTCGTCGGCCGCGGCACCGAGCGGCGCTCACGGGGATCGCTCGGGACCCGGCGAGCGTCGCCGGCCGGTGTCACTCGAAGAGGCCCGAGGTGGGCGCGCAGCCCGTCGTGCTCGCGACCGCGGCCGCGAGAAGAGCGATCGCCAGATATCGACGCATCACCTATCGACTTTCGTTCGGTGGGGGAAACGGGCTGAGGCGAGCGGTCACGGCCCCACATACTCCCCGCGAGGACGCAGCCGCATGGCCTGCTCGGCGTACTCCGCGGCGATGTGCGCGATCCACCCGACAACCCGCCCGAGCACGAAGATCGTGCCCGCCGCGTCCTCGGGGAGGCGGGCCCCGGATGCCAGTGCCGCCAGCGCCAGGTCCACGTTGGGCCGCAACCCCGCACGGTCGGCGACGACGTCGGACAGCCGCCGCACGGCATCCATCGTCCCTTCCCCGTCGGGCAGTGCGACCAGGAGCGGAAACAGGGCCGCGGCCCGATCGTCGCCCCCGGCGTAGAGCGGATGACCGAAGCCGGGGATGCCGTTGCCCTCGTGCAGCGCATCGACCAGCGCCCGCTCGGGTTCTTGCCCGCGCCGCACGCGCGTGAGCAGGCGGGCGGTGCGGGTCGCCGCGGAGATGTGCAGGGGCGAGTCGGCCGCGCCGAGCGCGGCGCTGACGGCGGCGTATCCGTCGGCGCGGGCCGAGGCCGCGACCCGCGCGGCGAAGGTCGACACCGCGAGATCGTGGTCGATCAGCAGGACGAGCGCGGCGTTGACGGCGGCGATGGTCGCCGGGTCGGTCGGCGCGTTCCAGACGCTGACCAACGACCGCGCGATGTCGGCGTCGGGGCGGCCGCCGAGCGCGACGGGAAGACCGGTGAGGAGCGTCCACCCGATGCGGTGGGCCGACGCGGTCGACGCGTCGTAGCGCAGCGGATCGTCGGCGGCGAAGCCGGTCAGGGCGGCGCGCAGGCGGTCCATCGACCCCGCGTGCAGAGGGAGGGCCTCGACCATCGCGCGCGCGCTGCCGATCGCCGGGTCGGGAGCGTCCACGCGCTCCTCGTCCCACAGCCAGGCCACGACCTCGGCGAACGGGCGATCCATCAGGTCGCGGGCGCGTCGGCCCCGGTACAGCAGTTCGTCGTCCTCGATGTCGGCGACGTCGGTCTGTACGACACCGAGGGGCATGCCGGTCGTCGGATGGGTCGGCATCCGAGTGGCCGTCCGGCGACGACCGGCGGCGAAGGCTTCGACCTCGAGCGCATCGAAGGTGGAGCCGTGGGACTCGCGCTCGCGGCGAAGGAGTCCGCGCGAGACGTAGGCGTAGACGGTCTCGGGCTTCACACCGAGCCGAGCGGCCACCTGTGCGGCGGAAAGGCGGGGGAGGGGAGCGCTCATCTTGATCCGATCAACGTTGACGCTGTCGTCGTCATGTTCGCACACTGAGCGCATGAGCGACCTGATCGATGTGCCCCGCGGACTGAACGGCGTCGTCGCGGCCGAGACGACCATCAGCGATGTCGACGGCGACGCCGGCGTCTACCACTACCGGGGCTCCTCCGCGGTGGAGCTGGCGCGCACGCGTTCCTTCGAGGACGTCTGGCAGCTACTGGTGGTGGGGGAACTCCCGGATGCCACGACCCGAGCCGCCTTCGCCGCGCGCGTCGCGAATGTCCAGGCCGACCCCGCCCTGCCCGGGCTGATCGCCGCGGTCACGGCACGCACCGATCAGCCGCTCGCGGCGCTCCGCGCGGTGTGGACGCTCGCGGCATCCGCTCGCTCGTCCGCGGCGCTGTACGACCTCGATTCCGATGCGCGGCTCGACGAGGCGATCGCCTTCGCCGCCCTGGCCCCGCTCGCTCTCGCGCCCGGGGCGGCGGGCGGTCGCGGCGTGGTGGCCGACTACCTCGAGCGCGTGACCGGGACGGTTCCCGACGACGCCCACGTCCGCGCGCTGTCGGCCTACCTGGTCGCGGCGATGGACCACGGCTTCAACGCCTCGACCTTCACGGCCCGGGTCATCGCCTCGACGGGGGCCGACATGGCATCCTGCCTCTCCGGCGCGCTCGGCGCGCTCTCGGGGCCGCTGCACGGCGGAGCCCCGGCCCGCGCCCTCGACAGTCTCGACCGCGCGGACGACGACCCCGCCGCCTGGATCGCGGGAGAGCTCGATGCGGGACGCAGACTGATGGGCTTCGGGCACGCGGTGTACCGCACGGCCGATCCGCGCTCCGAGCTGCTGCGCGAGGTCGCGCGCGGCCTCGGCGGCGACCGCGTGACCCAGGCGCTGGCCTTCCAAGAAGAGGCCGAGCGTCAGCTCGCACAGCGCCGGCCCGAGCGCCCGCTGCACGCCAACGTCGAGTTCTACGCCGCGGTGGTGATGGAGCAGTGCGGTATCCCGCGCGCGATGTTCACCCCCACCTTCGCCCTCGCCCGCACGATCGGATGGACCGCGCACGTGCTCGAGCAAGCGCGGGACCCGAAGATCATCCGACCGACGGCGCGGTATGTGGGGCGGGTACTCGTCGGCTGAGGCGAGTCGGGTGCGGGTGCACAGATAAGGGCTTCTCCGCCGATTCATCGCCTCCTCAGGACAACATCCTCAGAGTCCGTTCGGTACAGGTTCGCTCGCGTTCTCGGGTTCGTCACCCGGGGTTGGGACGGTCGCCTTCGGCTCACCCGCCCACTCGAACGGGTGCCGCCGCCCACCCCCATCTCCGACCCCTGAGGATGACAGTGACTACCCGTTCCCGCCGCGTGACATCCGCGCGCTTGCTCTCCGCCGCCCTGGCCGTCGCCGCGACCCTCGGCTCCCTCGGCTTCGGTGCGACCGCCGCCCAGGCGGCGACCAACCCGCAGCTGCAGCCTGCCCTGACCGCACAGGATCACGCCATCACCGATGTGCCCGGCCTCGTCAACGGCCGCGAGCTCGGGTCCTTCGTCGGTGCCGGCGCGCAGATCGTCGATGCTCCGCGTCTGCTTCGCACGGAGTCGCTCGACAAGGTCACCTCTGCCGGCGCCCAGACCCTCGCGAGCAAGTACCACGTCGACCTCGTCATCGACCTGCGCACCCCCGCGCAGGTGTCGGCGAAGCCCGACGTCACGGTCCCCGGCGCCCAGTACGTGAACATCTCGATGTTCGGCAACGACGGGGACTACAGCGATGACACGGCGATGTACCACGACCTCGTCGACAAGGGATATGTCAGCCCCTCGTCGCCCGGCGTCATGATCGGCGCCTACGCCCAGATCCTCCGGCTGATGTCGGCCCACACCACCGGGACCGTCCTCATCCACTGCTCGCACGGCATGGACCGCACCGGCACCGTGATGGACCTGCTGTACCGCATCCTGGGGGTCGGCAGCTCCGACATCCTCCACGACTATCTGCTGTCGAACACGCAGCTCGGCGTCACCTGGGCCACTCCCGCGCTGCTGCAGGGCACGTTCGAGGCGGACGTCGCGAAGAAGTACGGCGGCCTCGACGCCTACATCTCTCAGACCATCGGCGTGACACCGACCGAGGCCACCGCTCTGCGCTCCCGCTTCCTCGTCTCGAATGACGCAACCGCCTCGAGCATCAGCGTCGGGGGTGTCGGCGTTCCCCTGGACACCGCCGCCGACACCGGTGGCGCGGTCGTGACCGCCCCGATCGCGACGCTCTCGGCATCCGACGTGCGGGTGACGACCTCGAGCGCTGCGGCTACCTCGGCGGTCACCGTGTCGGGCCAGACGGCCACCGTCACGGTGACGGCCGAAGACGGCACCACGATGAAGACCTACACGATCACCGTCGCTCTCCCCACCATCGCGCTCGCGCAGGGAACGAACATCGCGGCAGGCTCGACGGTGCACGTGACCGGCGCGGGCTTCGTCGCCGGGGCAGGCTACGACGTGGTCGTGCACTCCACGCCCACGGTCATCGGCCACCTCACTGCCGCCGGCGACGGCTCGATCACCGCTGACGTGATGCTGCCGGCATCGCTGGCGACGGGGGCGCACACGCTGTTCTTGGCGGATGCCAACGGCAACGCCGTGAGCGCTCCCCTGTCCGTGACGGTGCCCGCGGCCACCGCTACCGCCGCGAGCACCGGCTCCGCCGGTCCCTCGGTGGCAACCGGGGGGACGGTGATCGCACAGCCCGCGCCGTGGCCGTGGATCGCCCTGGGCGGCCTCGGTCTGGTGCTGCTGGCCCTCGTCGGCGTGACGCGCCGCGCGCGCTCGCGCTTCGGACGCTGAATGAACCGGTTTCTCCGGTCTCTGCGGCGGTGGCGGCGGGGAGACATCCTCGCCGCCACCGCGGTGGCCGCCGCCCTGGGGCTGATCGTGACCGCGGGCATCGCGCTCGGCCCGTTCTTCGCGCCTCCCCCGGCCTCGGCGGGTGACGATGGCCCCTCGGCGGCGCAGCACGATCTCGCGGGCAATCCCGTGCAGCTCGACGGGCCCGACCCGGTGCCGAGCGCATCCGCGACGCCGGAGGGCGTCGGCAGATTCACCGCACCGTCGGTGGGACTCGACGTCCCGCTCGGAGCCATGAACGTCGTCGATGGCGTCCTGCAGCCGCCCGGCTTCACCTCGGCGTACTGGGTGCGCAACCTCGGGGTCTCGCCCGACTGGGCGGACGCGGGCACCGTGTTCGTCGTGATGCACTCCCTGCGCGGGGGCGGCGTCGGCCCGGGCAACGCGCTCATCGACGTGGACGCAGCCCGGGCGCGGATCGCGGTCGGGGCCGACATCTCGGTCGCCGACGTGCACTATCGCGTCGATCGAACGCAGGTCGTGGACAAGACCGCCATCGGGAGCGAGGCCGACGTGTGGGCGAACACCGCGGGCAGGCTTGTCGTCGTCACCTGCCTCCAGCGATCCGACGGTCTCCCCTCGACCGAGAATCTCGTGATCGAGGCCCGGAGAGTCACCTGAACCGAGCAAGGGGCGCCGGAGCCGCCTCTCGGCGGTCTCGCCCATCGGGAGCGAACGCGGCGGACAGGATCGCGGGCCTCTCGCGAGCACCCGCGCGGAGGCCCGGACGAATGGTCGGATGCCGCGGACGATCGGTCGGGCGAGGGCGGCGGCGCTGCACGAGCATCGGAACATGACCACGACCGCTCCCGTTCCGACCTCGCTCTCCGCCCCGCCCTCGATGCGGTACGGCGGCCTCATCGTCGTGATGCTGCTCAGCTTCTTGCTCGTCACGGCGGAGTTCCTCCCGAACGGCGTCCTCACCGAGATGGCCGCCTCACTCGGCATCACCCCGGGCCAAGCCGGCCAGACCGTCACGGTCACGGCCCTGGCCGGTCTGCTCGTCGCCCCGACGGTAGGCCTGCTGCTGCCCCGGCTCGACCGTCGCACGCTGCTCGTCCTGGCGGCGGCCGCGGCCGCGCTCTCGAGCCTCGTGGTCGCGATCGTGCCGAGCCTGGTCGCCATCCTCATCGCCCGGTTCCTGCTGGGGGCAGCGATCAGCTCGTTCTGGTCGATGTCGATCACTGTGGCGGCACGCCTGTCGAGCCCCGAACGCATCGGCCGCGCCGTCATGTTCGGCTCCGCGGGGCTGTCGCTGGCCACCGTGGCGGGCGTCCCCCTCGGTGTCGCGCTGAGCGAGGCGCTCGACTGGCGGCTCGCGTTCCTGCTCGTGGCTGTGGCGACCGCGACGGTCGGCATCGCGGTGCGCGTCGTGCTGCCGCCCGTCCCGGCGGCAGCCGCGTCGAGCCTCGGCATCCTGGTCGACACCCTCCGTCGCCGGGGTGTGGCGGGTGGCATGGTCGGTCACGTGCTCGTCGTCCTCGGCCACTTCCTCGCCTACACCTACGTGCGTCTGTCGCTCGAGCGCATCCCCGACGTGGAAGCGGGCACCATCGTGCTGCTGCTGGCCCTGTTCGGGGTCGGCGGGTTCGTGGGGAACATCCTCGTCGGGATCATCGTCGACCGCGCCTTCGCGCGTCTGGCCGTCGTCGGTCCGCTGGTCATCGCGCTCGCCGTGGCCACCGTGGTCCTGCTCCCCTCGGCGGTGGGGGCGGTTGCGGCCGCCGTCCTGGTCTGGGGCTTCTTCTTCTCGTCGTGGCTGATCATCGTGAACACCTGGGTCGGGCACCGCATGCCCGACCGCCTCGAGGCGGGCGGCAGCCTCATCGTCACCGGCTTCCAGCTCGCGATCACCATCGCGGCCGGCCTCGGCGGCCTGCTCGTGGACGCCGCGGGAGTCGTGACGGTGGACGCCATCGGCATCCTGCTGCTCGTGATCGGCGCCGTGCTGTTCGGCCTCTCCCTGCGCCGGCGTTCCCTCGCGGGCTGACGACCACGACCCCGTCGCTACCGATGGAGCGGCGGGGTCTCAGGCGATGAGCGACCGACGAGCGCTGCGCCACTCCGACGGGGCGACCCCGGCATGACGCCGGAACGCGCGGCGGAATCCCTCGTCGGAGGCGTAGCCCAGAGCCCGCGAGGTCTCCGAGACGGGGGTCCCCGCATCGAGAAGGTCTTCCGCGCGGCGCATCCGCACCGCCGTCACGTACGACGCGGGTGAGGTGCCGAACACCTCGCGGAACCGTGCGGCGAATACCGAGCGCGACATCGCGCCGAGCGCCGCGAGCTGATCGATCGTCCACTCGCGACCGGGGTCGTCATCGACGGCGGCCGCCACGCGGGCGAGGAACGGGTCGGCGGTGCGCGGCGGCCATGACGCGTCCTGCTCGGACGCCGCCCACGCGCGCAGCGCCGACAGCAGAACAGTCGTCACCATGAGCTTGCAGATGGTCTCGTCGCCGTGGCGGTCGAGGGCGGCCCCCGGCGCGGGGACGCCGAGATGGGCGGCGAGACCGGCCGCAGCGGGCTCGGCGCGGGCGAAGCCGCTGACGAACACCACCGGCGGCAGGGCGCGGGTGTGCACGGTCGCGACGACCTCGAGGGGGACGACGGTCACCTCGGCGCCGGACTGCGACGCCAGCTCGAGGGGGTGGCATCCGAGCGAGATGAACGCGTCTCCCGTGAGCAGGGTGCGCCCGCCCTCGACCGTCGTCGCCGCGCCGGACGGTGCGTTGACCGAGCATCCCGCTCGCGCGGCGCTGACACCGGTGAGTTCGCCCGAGCGGACGTACACGATCGCCGCTTCCCCGCGTGACAGCGTCACCCTCTCGCCCGCCGATAACGACTGTCGCCAGGCGTGTCCGGGGTGGACGTCGATGTTCGACAGAGCGCTCTCGAGCGCGGCGCGTGACGTCATGAGAGCGGAAACCCCGCTCGTCTCGGCGCTATTCCGCGCCGCGTCAGCCCAAGAGCTCGAGGCCGCTGAACAGTCCGATCGTCACGGAGAGCAGACCCGCCGCCACCCCCGCGATGAACCCCGCCGCGGCGAGCTCGCGCGCCATGCGGGCGTTCAGGCTCACGATGCCGCAGACGAACGAGATCACGGCGAGCACCCACATGCCGATCTGGATCCACATGAGGTTGTCGACGTCGGCGATGGCGCTCGCCGTCGCGACGAAGAGGTACCAGGCGATGACGATGACGCCGGTCACGATCGCGACGACGGACGCGATCCTCAGGTCGCCTTTCGGTGTGGGAGGAGCGGGCGGCTCGTCGCGCGGCGGGATGTCGACGGCCGGTTCCAGCGAATCGGGGAGGTCGTCGTCTGCCATGTCTCGATCCTCCCAGGTCGCGAGGCCTTTCGGCGAGGTCTTGACGGGCCTCGCCGCGGGCGACCGCGCCTAGGCTCGAGGAGATGAGAACCGTCGGAGTCGACCTCGCCGCCGGAGCCCCCGGCACGGCCCTCGCCGAGATGCGCTGGGCCGATGGCGCGGCCCGCCTCACGCGGCTCGAGATCGGGATCCAGGATGCCGACATCGTGGCATCCGTCGCTTCTGGCGACGCGTGGCTCGGGGTGGACTGCCCGCTCGGCTGGCCCGACGCGTTCGTCGACTTCGTGCAAGCGCACCACGCCGAGGCGGACCCCGCGCTCGGCCCGGTCGACGGAGGGGCGGAGTGGCGCCGCTCGCTCGTCTATCGCCACACCGACCACGTCGTGCGCGAACGCATCGGGCGCTGGCCGCTGAGCGTCTCGACCGACCGACTGGGCGTGACGGCGCTGCGCGGCGCGGGACTGCTGCGGCGGTTGGCCGAGGCCGGATTCCCGGTCGATCGCGCGGCCGAAGGGCGCCTGTTCGAGGTGTATCCCGGCGGTTCGCTGCGCCTCTGGGGCTTCGACACGAGCGGGTATCGAGTGGATGCCACCCGCCGGGCGCTCCTGTTCGACGCCCTGACCGAGCGGGCACCGTGGCTCGACGTCGGCGGGTTCGCTCCCCTGGCGATCGCGAAGGCCGACGCCTTCGACGCCGTCATCGCCGCTCTGGCCACTCGCGCTGGAGCCCTCGGATCGTTCGAGCGCCCGGCATCCGGAATGCTCCCCATCGTTCGGCGCGAGGGGTGGGTCGTGCTGCCGGACGGGGCCCTCGACACGCTGGCGGCGACATAGGCTGGCGCCATGTGGGGCGATCGCGGGGCGAAAGCGGCGGAGAAGCGCGTGCAGCGCTTCCTCGAGGATTACGACATGCAATGGCGGCGTGTAGCGCCCGTCTTCGCGGATCGTTCCACGCGGCGGGACGAGTTCTCGCAGTGGCGAGAACTCGTCGTCCCGCTGACACGTGATCACGTGGTGGGGGAGCACGTCCGCTTGGACTCCTCGTTCGGTACGCCGCCGGGCTACGGGGTCGCGGTGGAACGGATCGTGCGTTCCGAGGTCGAGGGCGATCGCGCGTTCGTCCTGACCGAGATGATCGACTCGCCGACGCGTCAGAAGCACGAGTACGTTCTCGAGCGCGAAGGGCGCGGGTGGAAGATCAGCGCCATCGAACAGCACTTCGACGACCCCCGCACCCCCTTCGCCGATGCGGCACAGGCCCGGGCGCTCGCCGCCGACGCGGCACCGGACGCCTCTCTCGACGAGGTGCCCGACGAACAGCGAACCCTCGACGAGGTGCGCAACTTCACCGAGCGCTCGGTCGTGCACCGGCGCAGCGGAGAGGAGTCGGAGGTACGCGTCTCGCCCGCGGGAACCCTGGTGACGACGTCGGGTGTGCTTGCCGTGCTCGACTTCGGATACGACAACGACGACGCGCGACCCCTGGCCCGCAGCGTGGCACCGGGGGCGTACCCGGTCGAAAGAGTGACCGGTTTCGGCCGCAACGCCGCCCTGCGGGTGCGTTTCAGCGATCGGATGCCGGTGACCTGGCATCCCGCCGATCTGCCGACCGGGCCGGGGCACTTCTTCGGCGTCGACGCGGGTTCGGCGTGCATCGTCGACCTCGCCGCGTACACGACCATGAGCCGGCGGGCCAAGGCCGCGGCCTTCACCGAGTACATGTACGCGCCGTCGCCGAGCGTGCAGGAGATCGCCCTCGGTCCATCCGACGTGGGCATCGTCGCGGAGTCCGGGTACGGCGACGGTCAGTACCCGGTGTACTGGGGGCTCGACGAGACGGGCGCGGTCGCCCAGCTCGTCGTCGACTTCCTGGTGCTCGTCACCGCGGACGAAGAGGGGAACCTGCGGCACCTGTGAGGCGACCGGCCGCGTGATGGTGCGGCCGGCCTCTTGCGGTCGTCTCGCAGGGGCCGTTGCGTAGCTCAGATCGAACTGCGCTGCTGGCTCAGAGCGGCAGCCGGAGCCGCCGCGATGAGCGCGGCGATGAGGAGCAGGGCGCCGGTATCGCCGTGAACGGTGAGCATCGCAAGACCCGACACGCCGAGGACGAACACGGACGCCCACAGAAGGAACACCGCCACGGCACTCGCCCAGACCGGCTGCCCGAACGGCCTCTGATTCAGATCGGTTCGCACGGTGCCTCGCCTTCGGGTCGCTCGCAGATGAGGAGGTGTCACACATCGACGCGGCGCCTTCGTTGAACGCGGCTCGATACGGGGCCAGCATAACCGGGGCCAGGTCCCCCGAATGGGGGACATTGTGCGGCGAGTCGCGGAGCGGTATAGGCGAGCCGTGATGCCGTTCCGCCCGGCCCGTCGGCTAGTTCCGGGCATGCTGCCCACAACGAAAGTTGGAAGCGCCTTACTCGGACGTAGCGGTGCTGTCGAAGTATTCCTGCACATCGGCTCTGTCGCCTTCGCTGAGGGAATGCCCGACGTACTCGATCACGATCCAGTTCGACCGGTAGGAGCTAGACGACGTGGCGGCGAACGCTACCGCATCGTCAATGCTGCTGAACTTCCGGTACGACGCATACGTCGCGCTGTAGCCCTGAACGCACCCAGCAACGTCACTGCAGAGCTCCTCGGTCGCCTCCTCGTAGCCGTTCAGCGCGCGAAATTGCGAGCTGGAGTGAGCGAAGTCGCCGAGGTCAATGTCTTGTCGTGTGTCCCGGGTTGCCATCATGACGAGGAGAACGGCCAGCATCGCGGTGATCGCTACGCCAGCAGTCACACCCGTAGCAATCAGCGCGGCGCGCTGTGACCTGACTCGATTCACGGCCAGTTGCACTTGTAGGGGAAGGCGCCGCCGTCGATACGCCAGTTCAGTCTGTTCGCCCTATAGCCCTCGAGATCCCATGAAGGTCCGCCAAATTCTCTTGCGCGGCAATGCCGGTTTCGGCCGCGGTGCTTGTGACCGACCGAAGCGTGTCCAATGTCGGGGGCGGGTCTCCGTCATCGGCGTTCGCGGCAGTCGGTAGCAAGGCAAGCATCATCGTGATGGTCGCAGTTGCCGCACGGCAGGTCCAGTGTTTGCTGATCAAAGTTCCCCCCGGAACGTTCGAGCCTCACCGGTCCCCCCGGCACTGCGAACGTAGCGTTCGACGAGTTCTTTTCGCAAAACGAACATTTCTGCGTTTCGGGGGAGAGGGTCCGGCCGGCGGCCGGCGACCTCGAACAAGTGCTTGGTGTCGTGGGCTGGTCAGATCTCGCGGAGTCTTGCTCGCCCCGGAGAACGGTGCGGCGGCTCGATAGCCCCTGATTGTTCGGCGAGGATGGCGGCTCAAAACGCTCTGCCCATTCGTGCGCGTCGCCGCGTAATGGCCGGCGGTGATCGCGGGCCAGGCGCCCTTCGGTGCATCCGGCCCGTGCAGACCGAAAATCGACAACTCACCGTCGGGTGAAATGGTGAGTCAACCGCGCGCCGCACCTCCCGCACCGGCTCCAAAGCCCCCCTCACGGATTGCACCTATCGCACGTGGCCGGGTCGGCCTCACGCTGGGGTCGCCGGCGCTCGCGCTGCTCGTCGCACGCGGGGCAGCCGTCGACGTCGATGCGCACCTGCGAGGTGGCGTTGCCGCACGCGCCACAGCGGAGTCCGCGCACGACGCCCACCGGGCCGAAGCCCAGGCACCCGCACCCCGGACACAGCTGCCTCATCCGGGCCGCGAGCAGCCACGAGAGCCGGCGCAGCACCCTCCGCCGGGTCGGGTTCATATGGGCGCGCAGGTCGGGCTCGAGCTCGACGGGGCCGCGGAGGAGCAGGGCGTCGATGATCGCGGCATCCTGGATCCCCTTCTGCATCCCGGTGTCGGTGCGCGCGACGACGGCCTGGTGCGGGAAGCCCGCGCGGGCGAGGTAGCGCCGTGCTTCGCTCTCGGTGCGGACGGTCCGCGCGGGTGCGACGTGCGTGTACTGGCGGATGCCGTGGCGCACGCGGATGCCGCGTTCGAGGTCGACGAAGACGGCGAGCTCCTCGTGCACCATGGGGCCGAAGCCCCCGAGCGCGGGGGCGTACGATGCCTCGGTCGCCAGCCCCGTCGAGGTGCCGAGCTCGAGGGCCGCTCCGCGGGCCTTGGCCGTGGCCGCTTGCTCGGGAGTGCCCGCCCTCGGCACGTCTCGGGTGAACGTGCCGAGGGAGTCTGTATCGAGCTGTGTCGTAGGCATGACGCCCGCGACGAGCCACCGGGAGAAGGCCGGGGCGAATGCGTCCGCCTTGCCATGCCGGGTGCCCACGGCGATCGTCTCGCCGGCGTACGCCGACGCTGGGGGGCTCGTCGCGGCGCGCATCAGGCGAAGTAGTCCGGGCGGCTGACCGAGGTCGGCGAGACGAACATCACGCCCGACGCGTGATCCAGGACGGGACGGATGCCGGCGATGATCGCGTCCGCCTTCTCGGGAGCCACGACGGTGACGAGCAGCGTCAGGGTGTC
Organism: Sphingomonas sp. G5; assembly: GCF_052660795.1. Classification (NCBI taxonomy): domain Bacteria; kingdom Pseudomonadati; phylum Pseudomonadota; class Alphaproteobacteria; order Sphingomonadales; family Sphingomonadaceae; genus Sphingomonas; species Sphingomonas sp. G5. The sequence continues at coordinate 116,437 of NZ_CP109660.1, forward strand.
GTGGTCGTTGAAGAGCAGACGGCCGCCGCGGGGGCCGTGGTGGCCCACGCCGGCCACGCCGGTGATCGCGGTGTAGCCGCGGGCGCCCAACGATTGCATGAGGGCGGACACCTCGGCGACGTCGTCGCTCGCGACGACCACCTCGATCTTGGTCATCGGGGTCAGTTCGGACAGGCTCATCAGTGGATCTCCTTCGTGGTGGTCTCTGCGGGGGCGGCGGGGACGCCCGATGGGGTGGGAATGTCGAGGTCGTCGGCCTGCCAGCCGTAGCGGCCCCACCGCATCCAGCGGGCGCTGTCGTGCTCGCGGACGCGGAGGGTGATCCAGCGGTTGGTCACCAGGGTGCGGACGGCCTCGGAAGCGTCGATGATGTCGTTTACCCGCGCGAGCGGGGCTTCGACGAACACCTGGAGCCGGATCGGCTCGTGCCGGGCCGCCCGGCCGACGCCCACCGACTGCCAGGGCAGGCCGAGGCGCAGGTCGCCGCCGTAGCCCGCGAGCACGCCAACCGTGCCGACGACGTTGTGCAGGGGCTTCGGCCCGGCGCCGAAGCGGTCGGGGGCGACGGTCGAGGCCGCGTACTGGGCGTTGATCCACTGCGCCACGATCATCGGCGCGGTCAGGATGGTTTCGAGACCCGAGCCGTCGGGGTCGGCGGCGGCGTCGTAGCTGTGCAGGAAGGCGCGGCGAGCGAGGTCGGTGCCTGCCGTGATCGAGCGCGGACCCACGATGAAGGCGGCGTTACCGACCAGGCCCCACTCGGCGTACGCCTCCGCCCAGTCCGCCGACCGGCGCGCGGTGTCGCGGATCGCGCCGTGGCGGCCGCCCGCTCCGGGCAGACTCGGGCCGCGTTCGGCCGTGTTCCCGGCGCGTGCGGTTTCGAGCCGCCGGGTCAGCTCGAGCACGGCGGTCTCGTGCGTGGCCGGGATGGCCCAGGGCTCGAGCAGGGTGACTTCGTCGGTGACGGTGTCCATCTGCGCCGCGACGAAGAGCGTGTCGGCGGGGATCGAGATGCCGAGGGCGGCGAGGGCGTCGCGCGTCTCGGGGTCGTTGAAGATCATGGCCGCCGCCCGCGCGTTCGGTTCGCCCTCGTGCCCGCCGCACGCCCCGCACTGCAGCGACGAGGCGAAGGGGTTGTTGGTCACGGAGGCACCGTGTCCGGTCAGTAGCACGATGGGCGCGAAGTCGTCGACGAGTCCCATCATCCGCAGCGCCGTCTCGGCGTAGAGCACGCGTTCTTCGAGTGTGAAGACGACGTTCGCGTCGACGTGCGTCGAGGGCTTCGCGGGGCGCATCCGCGACACCAGTGCGCGCCAGCCCTCCGGAGCGAGCGTCCGGGCCGCGCTCGCGGCGCCCAGGACCCACCCGGCGGTCTCCGCGAACGCATAAGGCGCGACGGCGGATTCTTTCAGGGCGTCGATCGCGGCATCCCGTTCCACGCCGGCGGCGCGTTGCCGCTTCCAGCGTGCGATCGCGTCGCGCTGCACGGACGACTCGGTGATCGCGACGCGAGGCGTGAGCAGCACCGGGCACGACGCGACCTCGGCGGACCCGTCGGCGGGCCGGAACGAGATGGGAGCGGCGAAGAAGCCCGCGAAGCCGAGGGTCTCGACCCCGCCCGCGGCCTCGAGGTGCCGCCGGAAGCTCTCCGACCGCGTGTCGATGCAGAAGACCGCCTGCGCGAGCGGCCGCTGGACCGGTGCGCTCGGGCGGAGCACCGGGGCGGTCGCCGGGGCGAGCTCGCGCGCGACGCCCCTCTCGAAGGCCTCCTGCCAGACGGCGAGCCGCGCCGGGGGGTGGATGAGCGAAAGGACGGGCCGTAGAGCGGCGCGCGCCTCGCCGTCGGTGGCGTCGACGCCGAGGGCGAGAGCGACGGCGCCGATGCGGGCGGTGTCGTCGGTCGGAACTTCTTCGTTCGCAGCCCGCGCGGGAAGGGTGGTGTCGGCGGGCAGGAGCAACCGCTCGAGCGTCGCGCGGATCGCGACGAGCGAGGTGAGGTCGACACCCGTCGTGCCGACGTGCCGGACGAGCGCCGCCCACCCCGGCAGTGCGAGCACGTGCGCAGACAGGAAGGACTTCGCGGCGGTCTCGTCGAGCTGCCACCGGGCGAGCGCTTCGCCGACAGCCGCGGCCGGGTCGTCGGGAGAGTTCCGGATGCCGCTGCGCACCCGCCGCGACAGGGTCGGGTCGAGTGCGGCCAGGCGCCGCCACGCCGTCCACATGTTCTCGCCGTTCGCCCGCGACCAGGGTGCCGAGCCCAGCGAGGCGGCGGCCCACCGCGCGGTGAGGTCGTCGACCCGCGCGTGGACCCGCGGCGAAAGCCGTGCGGCCGGTGTCGGCTGCGGGGAGGCAGCTGTCATCGGGGGAGCGACGAGCAGGTCATGCCCGAGCACCTCGCCGACCGTGGTGGCGAGGCCGCCGATGCGAAGGATGCGGGAGGAGCCCGCCTCGGGCACGGTGAACCGCAGAGCCGCGTGCAGGTCGGAGGACGAGATTCGCCCCCGCGCGTGCAGGTCACGGAACCGTTGCTCCGAAAGAGACAGCAGGATGCCGTGGTCTCGCGCGATCCGCCCGATCGCCTCTTCCCAATCGAGGTTCTCGTAGCCGGCGACGGGGTTGCGGGCGATGAAGGTCTCGAGGGGGAAGTGCGCAGAGATACTGCGCCCGGCGGCGGCGATCCAGCCCCGGATGACGGCGGGCGAGGGAGGGGAGGTGTGGGTGGTCATCAGAATCTCCGGTACTCGAGGGGGCCGTCGGCGGGTGCCGGGGTCCAGGACGTGTCCGTGCGGGGTGCGGTCGGGGGTAGGGGTGGTCGGCCCCAGGCGAAGGCGAAGGCGAAGAGGTGGTCGGCGAACCGGCCCGAGCCTCGCGCGGCGAGGCCCGAGACGGCGGCGATCACGAAGACCGCGATGGCGAACGGCGCGGGCACGGGTGCGGCGGCGGCGATCGGAGTGAGCGCTTCGGCGGCGGGGAAGACCACCGCGAGATAGGCGGCGGTGGCGGCGGCCAGACCGGCGACGAGGGCCGTGCGGGTCGCGGCCGGCGATGAACCCCCGCCGATCCGAGCCCCGGCGATCACCGCGGTGGCCCAGGCGAAGAGGAGGAGCACTGCCGCGCTGTGAGTGATCGCACCGGATGCCGCCAGCGCCGCCGCCCCGGTCAGGAGCACGACTGCGCCGCCGACGATGGCGCCGCCGCGGGACGGCACCGGGACCGCGATCGCCCGGCCCTTCAGCGCGTGCTCGACCGCGGAGCCGGCGCCGAGGAACAGGCTCGCCTTGTAGAGCGCGTGACCGATCGCGTGGACCAGGGCCACTCCGAAGGCCCCGAGCCCGCAGGCCAAGAGCAGGAACCCCATCTGCGCGGCGGTGGACTGCACGAGGCGGCCCTTCACGTCGGGGCGCGTGAGCATGGCGAGGGTCGCCACGATCATCGTGATCGCGCCGGCGACGGCCACCACCCAGGGCCCCACGGCGGAGGGCACAGCGGCATAGCGCAGCAGGAGCAGCGCGCCCGCGTTCACGAAGCCCGCGTGCAGGAGCGCCGAGACCGGGGTTGTCGTCGCCGCGGTCGCGGGAAGCCAGCCGTGCAGGGGGAAGGAGCCCGCGCGGGCCACGGCGGCGACCGCCACGAGCACACTCACCACTGCCGCCGAGGTGACGTCGAGGCTCCCGAGCGCGGCGAGCGAGACTGAGCCGGTGGACGCCACCGCCACGATGACCGCTGCCCAGAGGGCCGCGTCTCCGAGCAGCAGGGCGACCGTGCTGCGCGATACCGCGATCCGGGTTTGCGGCCCGGCACCGCCGGTCGAGATGAGGGCGATCATGCTGACCGTGCCGAGGGTCCACCCGGCCGCGAGCAGCACGACGTCGTTCGCGGCGATGGCGGTGGTCGACCCGACGGCCGCGAGAGACGACAGGGCGAAGAAGCTGCGCGAACGGGGGTCGCCGCGCAGGTTGCGGCTGGCGTAGGCCTGCACGATCACGGTGAGGGCGACGACCAGCAGCGCGAGGGCGGAACCGGCGATGTCGTCGTCCGTGGCGAGGGCCGACGCGAGGCTCACGGTGGCGACGATCGCGGCGACGGCTGCGGGCCAGGCGGCGAGTGAGCCCGGGGTGTGCCGACGCGCGACTTCCGGGAGGAGGGCGGCGACGACCGCGGCGAGCAGCGCGGCGATCGTGAGCGGGGCGAGAAGCGACATGCGCAGCACGTTACATGCAAAAAATTGCTGGTGTCAAAAAACAGGTAATGATTAACCGGTGCTTTGATTCCGGTACCGCGGGTCAGTATGCTGTGGCGATGACGACATGGACGTTTCTGACCAACCACGCCCATGTGTTCATCTACGTCGCCCGCGACCCCGGTGCCCGCGTGCGTGAGATCGCGGATGCCGTCGGCATCACGGAGCGCACCGCGCACGGCATCCTGGCCGACCTCGTCGACGCCGGGTATCTGAAGCGCGAGAAGGAGGGTCGACGCAATCGGTACGAGTGCGTCGAAGACCTCCCGCTGCGCCACCCGATCGAGAGCGATCACCCCGTGGGGGCGTTGCTGCAGGCGTTGCGGGGCTGAGCGCCTCCTGTACGAGTGGCTCCGCGGCGCTAACGTGCAATCAAATGGTTGAACATAAGAGCGCCGCCGACATCGACCGCGTCTTCCACGCCCTGGCCGATGCGACGCGCCGCGACATCGTGCGGCGCACCCTCGTCTCCGAACAGTCGGTGACGCAGCTCGCCGCAGCGTACGCGATGTCGTTCGCCGCCGTGTCGAAGCACGTCGCCGTGCTCGCCGAGGCGCGACTCATCACCAAGCGTGCGGAGGGGAGGGTGCGACTCGTGTCCGCCGACCCCACCGCGCTCGCCCGGGTGCAGGAACTGCTGCGCTCGTACGAAGACCTCTGGCGCGGCCGCGTCGACCGACTCGAAGCGATCCTGCTCGAAGACGCCGGGGTGCCGGCATCCGTTCCGCCCTCCGAACCCACCGAGATCTGAACCGACGAAGGAGTCGTCATGCCCGTCACATCTGTCGAGAGCGACGCTGCAGCGCTCACCATGACCCTGATCGCCGACTTCGCGGTCGGCGTCGAGAGGCTCTGGGCGGTGTTCACCGATCCGCGTCAGCTCGAGCGGTTCTGGGGTCCTCCCGGGTGGCCCGCGACCTTCGCATCGTTCGACTGCGCGGTGGGTGGCCGGGCGCGCTACGCCATGGCCAGCGCCACCGGCGAGGTCGCGCGAGGGAGCTGGGAGTTCCTCGCCATCGATGCGCCGCGGGGCTTCGAGGTGATCGACTCCTTCGTCGACGAGAACGGCGACCCCATCGACGGCATGCCCGCCATGCGCATGACCTTCTCGTTCGACGAGACCGCGACCGGGTCGCGGCTGACGAACGTCACGTACTTCGACTCCGAAGAGGCGCTCGAGCAGCTCACTGCGATGGGCGCGGTCGAGGGCTCGACGCTCGCGATGAACCAGCTCGACGCCGTGGTGCAGGATCTGCGCGCATTCGCTCAGGGCAAGGGCACACAGCTCGAGATCCTCGACGACCGGCACGTGCGCATCACGCGTCTGATCGACGGGCCGCGTGAGCTCGTCTGGCGCGCGCACGTCGACCCCGACCTGATGCGACAGTGGATGCTCGGCCCCGACGGCTGGCGCATGACGCACCGCGAGGTCGACCGGCGTGAGGGCGGCACGTACCGGATCGCGTGGGAGCCCGAGCCCGGCGCCGAGGGAGAGCCCTTCGGCTTCGACGGCGAGATCCTGCTCCTCGACGAGCCCCGCCGCATGGTGCAGACGGAGCACATGACCGGCACCGATTACCCCGCGACGATCAATGACTTGTCGCTGTACGAAGAGGACGGCGCGACCCTGGTGACCCTGCTGATCGAGTATCCGGATGCCGAGACCCGCGACGCCGTGCTGGCCACGGGCATGGTGGACGGGATGGAGCAGAGCTTTCAGCGGATGGAGCGGGTCGTCCTCGGGTGATCGGCGCGCGACTCCTGCAGATCGGCGGGTGGCCCCGAGAGAGGCCCTAGTGGTGCGGGGGTGAGTCTCCCGCGCACGGAAGCTCGCAGAACCGCGCGGATCTCGCAGGATCCAGGAGGAAGGCTGCGAGGAAGGGCCGGCTCTGCGCGCTCCGGTGCGGGTGATCAGCTCGTGATGTACCCGTTCGGGTTCAGCACGTACTTGCGCGGGGCGCCCTTGTCGAAGTCGGCGTAGCCCTGTGGGGCGTCGTCGAGGCTGATGGGCGTGGCGTTGACGGCTTTCGCGATCTGTACCTTGTCGTGCAGGATCGCCATCATCAGCTGCCGGTTGTACTTCATCACCGGGCACTGACCGGTCGTGAACGACAGCGACTTCGCCCAGCCGAGGCCGAGTCGCAGCGACAGCGAACCGACCTTCGCGGCCTCGTCGACCCCGCCCGGGTCGCCGGTCACGTACAGGCCCGGGATGCCGACCCCGCCGCCCGCCGCGGTCACGGTGAACAGCGAGTTGAGCACCGTCGCCGGGGCCTCGTGGCCCGCGTCGGACCCGTGACCGCGTGCCTCGAAGCCGACCGCGTCGACCGCGGCATCCACTTCGGGGACACCGAGGATCTGCTCGATCTGTTCTCCGGGGTCGCCCTTCGACACGTCGACGCTCTCGAACCCGAGCGAGCGCACCTGCGCCAGGCGCTCCGGGTTGAGGTCGCCGACGAGCACCGCGGCCGCGCCCAGCAGCTGCGCGCCGACGGCGGCGGCGATGCCCACCGGTCCCGCACCGGCGATGTACACCGTCGATCCGGGGCGGACGCCCGCGGTGTACGCGCCGTGGAAGCCCGTGGGGAAGATGTCGGACAGCATCGTGAGGTCGAGGATCTTCTCCAGCGCCTGTTCGCGGTCGGGGAACACCAGCAGGTTCCAGTCGGCGTAGGGCACGAGCACGTACTCGGCCTGACCGCCGACCCAGCCGCCCATGTCGACGTAGCCGTAGGCGCTGCCGGGGCGGTCGGGGTTCACGTTCAGGCAGATGCCGGTCTTGCCCTCCTTGCAGTTGCGGCAGCGGCCGCACGCGATGTTGAAGGGGACCGAGACGATGTCGCCGACCTTGACGAACTCGACGTCGGGTCCGACCTCGATCACCTCACCGGTGATCTCGTGACCGAGCACGAGGCCGGCCGGAGCCGTGGTGCGCCCGCGCACCATGTGCTGGTCGGAGCCGCAGATGTTGGTGGAGACGGTGCGCAGGATTGCACCGTGCGGGACCTTGCGGCCCACATTCGCCGGGTTGACGCCCGGTCCGTCCTTCAGTTCGAACTCGGGGTAGGGAGTGTCGATGACTTCCACGACACCGGGCTCTTTGTACGCCACTGCCTTGTTGCCGGACATCTTCGTCCTCTCCGGCCGGGTCGTCCCGGCCTGATCGTGTCCCGCGGTGCGGGGGCCGCGGCCCCGTCCGACGCGGCACTACCGGGTTCGGCGGTGAGAGACGCGAAGGATGCCCTCAGCCAAGACGTGGACGCCGGACGCGTCAAGGGATGGCGCGAGAAGCCGCCCGGTGCATCATGCGGCCGATGGTCGTTCGGTCAGGACGAGGGTGCCGCCCGCCGGACGGCCTCGCGGATGCGCTCCTCGACCTCGTCCGTCACCTCGACCACGGCGAACGAGACCGGCCACATCGGACCGTCGTCGAGCTGAGCGCTGTCGTCGAAGCTGACCGTTCCATATCGCGTCTTGAACTTCGAGGCCGGCTGGTAGAACACCACGACCTTCCCGTTCTTGGCATAGGCGGGGAAGCCGTAGAAGGTCTTGGGGTTCAGGTGCCCCGCCTCTTCGAGCACGATCACGTGCAGGCGCTCCGCGACCGCGCGGTCGACGCCCTCCAGCTTCTCGATCGCCTCGAGGCAGGCTTCGTTCTCCTTCTGCAGCTTCGCCAGGCCCTTCAGGCCCTTCATCGCCCTCAGCTCCTCGGCGCGCTGCTTCATCGCCGCGCGTTCTTCTTCGCTGAATCCGGTGGCCATGGCATCCGCCTTCGTTGAGGTCTGACCGAAAGAGTAGCGCGCGTCAGGCCCGCGTATCCTCCGGGATTCGCGCAACCTCAGCTCGGATCAGTGGATGCCGGCTGACTTTGCGTGGATCGCTGAGGTGATGCCGCTCGCGGCGCCGCGCTCAGGCCTGCCGCAGCCCCTCTTCCAGCGCGACCCACGCGAGCATCGCGCACTTCACGCGCGCCGTGAACTTCGAAACACCCGAGAGGGCGGCGGCGTCGGCGAAGGTCTCCTCGTCGAGGGGAATCTTGCCGCGGGAGCGCAGCGACTCCCGGAACGACGCGATCAGCGCTTCGGCGTCGGCGCGCGGCATCCCTTCGTCTCCGCCGTCTTCCTGCAGCAGGGCGACGAGCATCGAGGCCGAGGCTTGCGAGATCGAGCAGCCGGCGCCCTCCCACGTGACTGAGGTGATGCGGTCGTCGTCGACCGACACGCGCAGAGTGATCTCGTCGCCGCAGATCGGGTTGCGCTGGTGCACGGTCGCGCTGTGAGCCCCGGGATCGGCGAGGCCGAAGCCGCGCCGGTTCTTCGCGTGGTCGAGGATCAGCTCCTGGTACAGGGACTCGAGGCCGCTCACGCGCCCACCCCGAAGAAGCCGCGCACGCCCGAGACGGCGTCGAGGAGGGTGTCGATCTCGTCCTCCGTGGTGTGTATCGCGGCACTCGCGCGGACCGACGCCGTCATGCCGAAGCGACGGTGCAGCGGCTGCGCGCAGTGATGGCCGACGCGGACGGCGACCCCGCGCGAGTCGAGGAACTGACCCACGTCGTGTGCGTGCACCCCCTCGACCTCGAAGGCCTGCAGGGCGACCCGCTCCGCGGCATCCGTGTCTCCGAGAAGACGGATGCCGTCGATCGAGCGGAGGCCCTCGCGCAGGCGTGTCTCGAGTCTCGCTTCGTAGGCATGGGCGGCGTCGAGGTCGTGCTCGCCAAGCCATCGGACCGCGGTGGCGAGGGCGACCGCCTGCGACACCGGCTGCGTTCCCGCCTCGAAGCGCTGCGGCGCGGGCAGGTACTCGGCCTTGTCGAGGGTGACGGTCGTGATCATCGATCCGCCGGTGGTGAAGGGCGGCAGGCTGTCGAGCACCTCGTCGCGACCCCAGAGCGCGCCGATGCCGTACGGCCCGTAGATCTTGTGCCCCGAGAACACGGCGAGATCGACCCCGGATGCCGGCAGGTCGAGGCGCAGGTGAGGGGCCGACTGGCACGCGTCGAGCACCGTCAGTGCGCCGACGCCGCGGGCCAGGGTGACGAGCTTCGCGACGGGGTTCACGATGCCGAGCACGTTCGACACGTGCGGGAAGGCGACGACCTTCGTGCGCGCACCGATGAGGTCGGCAGCGGCGTGCAGGTCGAGCATGCCGTCGTCGAGCACGGGGATGTGGCGCAGACGCGCCCCCGTGCGGGCGGCCAGCTCTTGCCACGGGATGAGGTTGGCGTGGTGCTCGGCCTCGGTGACGACGATCTCATCGCCCTCGCGCAGACGCCCGGCGTACCCCAGCGAGCCGGCCACGAGGTTGAGGCCCGCGGTGGCGCCGCTCGACCACACGAGTTGCTCGGGCTCGGCGCCCACGAACTCGGCGACGGAGACGCGCGAGTCTTCGAACAGCTCGGTGGCCTCGGCTGCGAGGGTGTGTGCTCCGCGGTGCACGGCGGAATTGGCCGTCTCGAGGAAGGCGCGCTCGGCGTCGAGAACGGCGCGCGGCTTCTGGCTCGTCGCGCCTGAGTCGAGGTAGACGAGGGGGCGACCGTCGATCTCGGTCTCGAGGATCGGGAAATCGGCGCGTACGGCGTCGACATCGAAGGGGAGGGTCACCCCTCCAGGCTACGTCGCGTTGTGGGGCGGGGTGCCGCGAGGCGAAGAAAAGGAGAAAGTACTTGCCAAAGTGGAAAGTAGTTGCGATGATCGAACTAACGAAAGGATCGCCATGGACCACACGCCCGCGATGACCGCGTCGGAAGCCCAACTGCTGCTCGATCGCGCCGACCGCCTCAGCCACGCCGCACACAACGCAACGCGGTGGCCGTACATCAGCTTCATCCTCGCGCTCGGGGTGGCGACCTCGATGGGCACCTTCGCGATGGCCGTCACGACCGGAGATACGTTCGGCCTCGCCTACGTGAGCTTGCTGGCCGTCGTATTCACCCTCATCATCTTCTTCGTCGTCAGCATCCAAGGCCGCGCCGCCTTCGCCCGCGGCCGCCGCTGGACCGCCTACATCGCGAGCTGGTTCGCGTCGTACGCGCTCGCCCTGGCAGTCGTCATCTGGGCGCACGGCGACGTGCTGCTCGCGGCGCTGGCCTCGGGCCTCGTGCTCGTCGTCTCGCTGGTCTGCGCGGCGCGCGAGGCTCGGTCGTGACCACGTCGACCCCGCATCCCCGGCACCGGCTCGACGAGCTGCTGCAGAACTCCGTGCGGTTCTCGATCCTCGCGGCTCTCGACCGGGCGACCACGCTGAGCTTCAAGGAGGTTCGGGATGCCGTCGAGGTCACCGACTCCGCGCTGAGCAAGCAGGTCTCGACGCTCGAGGGCGCCGGCTACATCGCTGTGGGGAAGTCGTTCGCGGGCAAGATGCCCCGCACCTCGCTCACCCTGACGAAGGAGGGGCGAGCGGCGTGGAGGAGCCACCTCGACACGCTCCGCGAGATCGCGGGGACGTCGGTCTGAGCCGTTCGATCGTTCGACACCGCGTCTCACCGCCTCCTCATGGACGAGTCGATGAGACGCGGTGTCGTGCGCGAAGAGTGAGGAAGTCGAACCGGCCCGTTCGGAAACCGTGAGCACCGGCTGATCGCCCTCGCCGCGCGCGTAGACCGGATGCCATGACCCTCACGGCCCTGCTCCCCACCCTTCGATCCAGCATCCCGGCGCCCTTCGACGCCGCACTCTGGCCGGCGGGCTCGACCCCCACGCTCGACGACGTCACCGTGCGGGCCGTGTCGGTCGGTCGTTTCGCCGACATCTGCGGCACGCCCTGCGTCTGCACGGGCCCCGCGGTGATTCCGGCGTCGGGCGGGGTGGCATCCGCGACCCTCTCGACGACCGTGGTGATCGCGACCGTGACGGATGCCATGCCCGATACGCTGCGCCTCGATGCCTGCGTCGCCGGGCTCGAGGCCGTCTGGCGCGAGGCGCGGCTCATCGGCCGCGTGTCCCGCGCGTACGACGAGCCGTTCGCCGTCGTCGACGCGCACGGCGAGGAACCGTGCGGCACGGTCGTGCTGCCCGGGGACGTCTGCGTGGGCGATCGCATCGCCTTTCCCTGCCCCGGATGCCACACCGTCGGCGAGGTCCGCTGATGCTGCTGCACTCGATCGTCTTCGCCTCCCGCTGCGCCCGGGTACAGGCGGAATTCCTTGCCGCGGAGGCCGAGGACGAGGCGGCCGACGTGCGTGACTCCTGAGTGTCAGGACCGGCTCCGGCGGCAGCCGGCTCGGGCCCCGGTGCCGGCGCGTCTTTCCGACCGGGGGGTAAGCCGCCGCGGCGCGAATCTCAAGAGATTCGCGCGCTCGCGGCGGTCGTCCGGCCCGGGCCCGCTCAGACGACGAGCCGGTACCCCATCCCCTGCTCGGTGAGCAGGTGCGCGGGCGCCGACGGGTCGACCTCGAGCTTCTTTCGCAGTTGCGACATGTACAGCCGCAGATATCCCGAGTCGGCGACCTGTTCGCTCGCCCAGATCTCCTTCAGCAGCGTCTGTCGCGTCACGAGAGAACCGGGGTTGCGGGCGAGGAACTCGAGCATGCGCCACTCGGTCGGGGTGAGATGCACCCGGGTGCCGCCGCGCAGCACGGCTTTCGCCGACAGGTCGACCTCGACGTCGCCGAAGCGCACCACGGCGTCCCCCGCCGACGGCACCGAGCGTCGCGCGTGCACACGCAGGCGCGCCAGCAGCTCGTCGATCTGGAACGGCTTGGTGACGAAGTCGTCTGCCCCGGCGTCGAGCGCCTCGACCTTGTCAGCCGAGCCCGTGCGGCCCGAGACGACGATGATCGGGGCCGTCGTCCACCCGCGCAGGGCGTGGATCACCTGCACCCCGTCGAGGTGCGGCATCCCGAGGTCGAGAAGGACGATGTCGGGGTGCGATTGCGCGGCGAGGGTGACCGCCGCGGCACCGTCGGCCGCCGCCACCACGTCGTAGCCGTGCGCGGCGAGCGTGATGCGAAGGGCCCGCACCAACTGCGGGTCGTCGTCGGCGATGAGTACCTTCACGGCATCCTCCTCGAGATTCCGGATGCCATGGCCTCCGCATCGGCCACGGGCAGCGCCACGACCATGGTGAGGCCGCCGCCGGGGGTGTCCTCCGGGGTGAGCGTGCCGCCCATGCCCTCGGCGAAGCCGCGCGAGAGCGCGAGGCCCAGCCCCAGGCCCGCGGTGTTGTCGGTGTCGCCCAGGCGCTGGAAGGGCGAGAACATGTCCTCGCGGCGGTCGGCGGCGATGCCGGGGCCGTGGTCGATCACGCGGATCTCGGCGGTGCCGCCGAGGCGGCTCGTCGCGATGCGGACGCGTTCGCCGTCGGGCGAGTAGCGCTGGGCGTTGGCGAGCACGTTCACCAGAACGCGCTGCAGCAGCACGGGGTCGGCGCGCAGCATCGGCAGGTCGGGATCGAGCGCGAGCTCGACGTCGTCGGGGCCGAGGTCGAGCTCGTCGAGGGCGGAGAGCACGACGCCCGCGGCATCCGTCGCCGTCAGAGACACGGCGAGCACGCCGGCCTGCACGCGGCTCACGTCGAGCAGGTCGGTGACCAGCACGGACAGGGTCGCAAGGCTTTCGTCGGCGGTTTCGAGCAACACCCGGCGGTCGTCGTCGGAGAGCTGGTCGCCGGCGGCGCGCAGGCCGCCGAGCGAGGCGACGGCGGCGGCGAGCGGACGGCGGAGGTCATGGCTGACGGCCGACAGCAGGGCGGTGCGCACCTGGTCGGTCTCGGCGAGTGCCCCGGCCTCGGCCGCGGTCTCGGCCAGATCGGTGCGCTCGAGGGCGGCGGCGAGCTGCGCCACGACCACGTCGAGCAGGCGCCGTTCCGAGGCATCGAGGTCGCCGCCGTGCAGCTCGAGGGTCGCGCGGCCGTCGCCCACGGGCACGATGACCGCGCGATCGTCGCGCACCGGCTCCCCGTCGGTGGCGAGCACCGTGCCGTCGGTCGCGATCAGGCGGACACCGGCGAGGCCGAACGCCTCGCGTGCGCGGCTGATGAGCGCGGGCACGGCGCTCTCTCCCCGCAGCACGCTGCCGGCGATCGTGGCGAGCATCTCGGACTCCGCCGCGGCTCGTCGGGCCGCCCGCGCGCGGCGGGCGGCCTGGTCGACGACGACGCTGACGAGCACGGCGATGACGACGTAGAGCGTCAGCGACAGCGCGTGCGCGGGGTCGCTGATGGTGATCGTGTAGATGGGGGCGATGAACAGGAAGTCGAGCGTGACGCCCGACAGCACGGCCGCGAACACCGCCGGCCAGATGCCGCCGACGAGCGCGACGACCACGACCAGCAGCTGATAGGCCAGCACGTCGGCGGTGATCGACTCGTCGGAACCGGTCGCGATCATCAGCAGCGACAGAAGGGGCCCGCCGACCAGAGCCGTCACGAAGCCGAGGATGCGCCGCTTCGCGCTCAGCGCCGGGCCCGCGAGCCGGGGGAGCGTGAACCGGCCCCCCGCACGCGCGTGGTTGACGATGTGCACGTCGATGTCGCCCGAGGCGCGGATCACGGTCGCCCCGATGCCCGGTCCGGTCAGGGCCGCGCCGAGACGCCCGCGACGGCTTACCCCGATGACCAGCTGAGAGGCGTTGACCGATCGCGCGAAATCGACCAGGGCGGTGGCCACGTCATCGCCGACGACCTGGTGATACGTGCCGCCGAGGGTCTCGACGAGGGCGCGCTGTTCGGCGAGGGCGCCGGGGGCGCTCGCGCGCAGGCCGTCCTGCGTCGACACGTGCACGGCGAGCAGCTCACCGCCGGCGGAGCGTGCCGCGATCCGGGCGCCGCGGCGCAGCAGCGTCTCGCCCTCGGGACCCCCGGTGAGGGCCACCACGACGCGTTCGCGCGCTTGCCACGAGCCCTCGATGCCGTGCTCGGTGCGGTACCGCTGCAGGGCGGAGTCGACCTCGTCGGCGAGCCACAGCAGGGCGAGTTCGCGCAGCGCCGTGAGGTTGCCGAGACGGAAGTAGTTCGACAGGGCGGCGTCGATCCGCTCGGCCGGGTACACCGAGCCCGCCGCGAGGCGATCGCGCAGGGACTGCGGTGCCAGGTCGACGACCTCGATCTGATCGGCCGCCCGGACCACGGCATCCGGGACCGTCTCGCGCTGCACCACGCCGGTGATCTTCTCGACGACGTCGTTGAGCGATTCGATGTGCTGCACGTTCACGGTCGTGATCACGTCGATGCCCGCGTCGAGCAGCTCCTCGACGTCGGTCCAGCGCTTGCCGTTGCGAGAGCCGGGGACGTTGGTGTGCGCCAGCTCGTCGACGAGCGCGATTCTCGGGAGCCGTTCGAGCACGGCATCCAGGTCCATCTCGTCGAGCGCGACGCCGCGGTGCGCCACGGCCCGGCGCGGAACCACCTCGAGGCCTTCGGCTTGAGCGGCGGTGGCGGCACGGCCGTGCGTCTCGACGATCGCGATGACGACGTCGTGGCCCTCCGAGCGCAGCCGGCGCCCCTCCTCGAGCATCTCGTACGTCTTGCCGACGCCGGGGGCCATGCCCAGCAGCACGCGCAGGCGCCCGCGCTTCACGAGGCGTCCCCCGTGCGCGTTCCGTCGAGTGTCCAGAACTCGCCGCGCCCGCGAACGGCCAGCGGCATGTTCTGGACACTCGACCGGCGTTCCCGCACACGGCGCCGCCGCCGCACGGAGGGTGCGACGGCGGCGACGGGCGACAGGGTCATGACAGTGATTCTCGTCGCTCAGCGGGCGTCGAGCGCGCGGTTGAGCTCCACGACGTTCACGCGCGGGTCGCCGAGGTACCCGAGATCGCGGGGCAGCGTGTGCTCGGCGACGAGCGCGGAGACCTCGGATGACGGGATGCCGCGGGCTTGCGCGATGCGCGCGACCTGGCGTTCAGCGTTCTCGACCGAGACGTCGGGGTCGAGGCCCGAGCCCGAGGCGGTCACCGCGTCGGCGGGGATCGAGCCCGGGCCGTTCAGCGACTCGAACGTGGTCCGACCGTCCTGGATGGACGAGATCAGGTCGCTGTTCTCGGGGCCCAGGTTCGAGCCGGTCGAGGCCGAGGAGTCGTAGCTCGCAGCAGACGGTCGCGACTGGAAGTACTGCGGGAGCGCGTTGCCGTCGGCATCCTGGAACGACTGCCCGATCAGCTGCGAGCCGGCGACGGTCCCGTCGGCGGTCTTGATGAGCGATCCGTTCGCCTGGAACGGTAGGGCGACCTGTCCGACCGCGGTGATCAGCAGCATGTAGGCGACCCCGAGGAGGAGGGTGAAGACGACCATCGCGCGGACGGCGACGGCGGTGGTACGCAGGGTGGTGCGCATGACGGGGCCTTTCAGAAACCGGGGAGCAGGCTCACGACGAGGTCGATGAGCTTGATGCCGATGAAGGGGACGATGACGCCGCCGAGCCCGTAGACGAGCAGGTTGCGGCTGAGGATGCTCGACGCGCTCGCGGCGCGGTATTTCACGCCCCGCAGCGCGAGGGGGATGAGCACGATGATCACGATCGCGTTGAAGATGATCGCGCTCGTGACGGCGGATGCCGGGGAGTGCAGACCCATGATGTTCAGCGCCGCGAGGCCCGGGAACACGCCCATGAACATCGCCGGGATGATCGCGAAGTACTTCGCGATGTCGTTGGCGAGCGAGAACGTGGTCAGGGCGCCGCGCGTGATGAGCAGCTGCTTGCCGATGCGGACGATGTCGATGAGCTTGGTCGGGTCGGAATCGAGGTCGACCATGTTGCCGGCCTCTTTCGCCGCCGAGGTGCCCGTGTTCATCGCGACGCCCACATCGGCCTGCGCCAGGGCGGGAGCGTCGTTCGTGCCGTCGCCGGTCATCGCGACGAGGTTGCCGCCCTCCTGCTCGCGCTGGATGAGGGCGAGCTTGTCCTCGGGCGTCGCCTCGGCGAGGAAGTCGTCGACCCCGGCCTCGGCGGCGATCGCCTTCGCGGTGAGCGGGTTGTCGCCCGTGATCATCACGGTGCGGATCCCCATCGCGCGCAGCTCCTGGAAGCGCTCGCGCAGACCGTCCTTGACGACGTCCTTGAGGTGGATGACGCCGAGCACCTGCCCCACGCCCTTCGACAGGGTCGCGACCACCAGGGGCGTGCCGCCGGACTGGGCGATGGCATCCGTCTCGCTCATCAGCTGCGCGCGCAACGCCGGGGCGACCGGGCTGCCCGAGGCCTCGAGCCACGCGAGCACGGCCGAGCTCGCGCCCTTGCGCACCTGTGTGCCGTCGACCAGGTCGAGGCCGCTCATGCGAGTCTGGGCGGTGAAGGGTACGGGCTCCGCACCGCGGGGCATGTCGGCGACGATGCCTTGAGCTGCGGCCAGCTCGACCACCGAGACGCCCTCGGGCGTGGGGTCGGCCTGCGACGACAGCGAGGCGTACTCGGCGAGCTCGGGGCTCCCGACGCCCTTCATCGGCACGAAGGCCGACGCGCGACGGTTGCCGTAGGTGATGGTGCCGGTCTTATCCAGCAGCAGGGTGGTGACGTCTCCCGCGGCCTCGACCGCGCGACCCGACATCGCGAGCACGTTGCGCTGCACGAGACGGTCCATGCCCGCGATGCCGATCGCGCTCAGCAGAGCACCGATGGTCGTGGGGATCAGGCAGACCAGCAGCGCGACCAGGACCGGGATCGACACCGGCGACGCCGCATACGAGGCGATCGGGTTCAGCACCAGAACCACGACGACGAACACGATCGACAGGCTCGCGAGCAGGATGTTCAGCGCGATCTCGTTGGGCGTGCGCTGGCGCGACGCGCCCTCGACGAGCGCGATCATGCGGTCGACGAAGGTCTCGCCGGGCTTCGACGTGATCTTCACCACGATGCGGTCGCTGAGCACGCGCGTGCCGCCGGTGACGGCGCTGCGATCACCGCCCGACTCGCGGACGACCGGGGCCGACTCTCCCGTGATCGCCGACTCGTCGACGGTCGCGATGCCCGAGACGATGTCGCCGTCGCCGGGGATGAGTTCCCCGGTCTCGACCAGCACGATGTCGCCGACGCGGAGGTCGCCCGAGGGGACGTCTTCGGTGGCGGCACCGGATGCCGAGGGGTCGGTGGGGGAGTACGAGACCACGCGGCGGGCCGAGGTCGTCGTGCGGGTCTTGCGCAGGGTCGCGGCCTGCGCCTTGCCGCGGCCCTCGGCCACGGACTCGGCGATGTTCGCGAAGAACACCGTGAGCCACAGCCAGACCGCGATTCCCCAGGTGAAGCCGAAGGGGAGGCCGGTGTCGTCGCCGCCGAGGAACGGCTCGGCGATCGCGATGAGCGTCGTCAGGGCCGCACCGACCCAGACGAGGAACATCACGGGGTTGCGCCACTGGGCGGCGGGGTTGAGCTTCTTGGCCGCGCCCGGGAGGGCGGCGACGACCTGAGCGGCGCTGAACGCGCGGCGCGGGGCGGCCGGCGCCTCGTCGGCAGCGGGGACCGGCGCGTGGGTGAGGGTGGACATCAGCGGGTAAGTCCTTCAGCGAGGGGTCCGAGGGTGAGGACCGGGAAGTAGGTGAGGGCCGTGACGATCACGACGACGCCGGCGAGCAGACCCGCGAACTGCGGGCGGTGCGTCGGCAGGGTTCCGGCGGTGGAGGGCACGGCATCCTGGGCCGCGAGAGAACCCGCCAGGGCCAGCACGAACACGATCGGCAGGAACCGGCCGAGGAGCATCGCCACCCCCAGTGCCGTGTTGAACCACGGGGTGTTGGCCGTGAGACCGGCGAACGCGGAGCCGTTGTTGTTCGCCGCCGAGGTGAAGGCGTAGAGCACTTCGCTCAGGCCGTGCACGCCCGGATTGAGGATCGAGGTGGTCTCGACGTCGTCCCGGATGCCGGGAATCCCGAAGCTCAGCGCGGTTCCGGCGAGCACGAGCGTGGGTGTGACGAGGATGTACAGGCTCGCGAGCTTGATCTCTTTCGGCCCGATCTTCTTGCCCAGGTACTCGGGGGTGCGCCCGATCAGCAGGCCGCCGACGAACACCGCGATCACGGCGAGGATGAGCATGCCGTACAGGCCCGATCCGACACCGCCGGGGGCGATCTCACCGAGCATCATGTTGATCATCGGCATCATGCCGCCGAGCGCCGTGTAGCTGTCGTGCATCGAGTTGACCGCACCGGTCGAGGTCAGCGTGCTGGTCGTGCCGAAGAGCGTCGAACCGAAGATGCCGAAGCGCACCTCTTTGCCCTCCATGGCGCCGCCGGCGAGCATCGGGGCCGTCCCGTTCCCGGCCATCTCGGCCCAGGTGAGAAGAGCCGCGGATGCCACGAAGATCGCGCCCATGACGCCGAGGATCGTGTAGCCCTGGCGGTCGTCGTTCACGATCCGGCCGAAGGCACGGGGGAGCGAGAACGGGATCACCAGCATGAGGAAGATCTCGAAGAGGTTCGTCCAGGGGGTGGGGTTCTCGAACGGGTGGGCGGAGTTCGTGTTGAAGATCCCGCCGCCGTTGGTGCCGAGGAGCTTGATCGCCTCCTGCGAGGCGACCGGTCCGCCGGGGATCGACTGGGCCGCGCCCGCCACCGTCGTGGCATCCGTGAAGCCCGAGAGGTTCTGGATGACGCCACCGGCGAGCAGCACGACCGCCGCGACGATCGAGAACGGCAGCAGAAGGCGGTAGGTGCCGCGCACCAGGTCGACCCAGAAGTTGCCGATCACACCGCTGCGGCGGTAGGCGAACCCGCGCACGAGAGCGACCGCGATGGCGATGCCGACGGCCGCGCTGACGAAGTTCTGCACGGTGAGGGCGGCGAACTGCACGGTGTAGCCGAGCGTGGTCTCTCCGCCGTAGGACTGCCAGTTGGTGTTCGTGACGAAGGAGACGGCCGTGTTGAACGACAACGCCTCGCCCGGGGCGTCGAAGCCGAGAGAGAGCGGCAGCACGGCCTGCAGGCGCATGATCGCGTACACGAAGACGACCCCGACGAACGAGAACAGCAGCACCGAGCGCAGGTAGGCCTGCCAGGTCTGGGCGCTGCGGGGGTCGACGCCGATCAGGCGGTAGGTGCCCCGCTCGACGGCGAGGTCGCGCTGACCGGTGTAGATGCGGGCGATGTAGTCGCCGAGGGGGCGGTAGGCCAGGCCCAGGGCGACGAGAAGAGTGAGGCTGGTCAGGACGATCGACCAGATGGTTCCGCTATCCATGGGTCAGAACTTCTCCGGTCGGACGAGGGCGACCACGAGGTACACGACGGCGGCGACCGCGAGGACCGCGGCGAGGATCGAGAAGAAGATCACGGGCGCTCGCCCCCTCGTCCGGTGGTGCGGGACGTCGAGGGGCGGGCCTCGGGGCCCAGCTTCTCGACCCCCTTCGCGACGAGGGCGATCAGCGCGAAGAGCGCGACGATCGCGGCGAGGAAGACGGCATCGAGCACGACGACTCCAGATTCGGGTGTGTCCGCGGCGGACCGCGGGCGCCGCGGGGCGGCACGTGTGTCGATACAACTCCTCGAGGTCACGGCATCCCGGCGCCCTAACGCTTTCCCTACGGGTCGCCGACGGACACATACGGAGTGCTTACGGGGCGCTCTGCTCGATCGCCGCCGCCGCCGAGACGGCAACTCGCTGACATCCCGCTTGCAGGCTGACGCCGACGTGTCGGCCAGATGCAGTCTCGAGACCATCGGCGTCGGTGCCGACCGCGCATGATGGAGGCATGCTTTCCTCCGACGGATCCGACGTGCGCGTCAGCGCGGGGCTGGTGATCCCGGCGGCGGAGCTGTCGTGGCGGTTCTCGCGTTCCTCGGGCCCGGGCGGTCAGGGAGTGAACACCGCCGACTCGAGGGTCGAGTTGATGTGGGATGCCGCGGCCTCGACCGTTCTGTCGCGGGTGCAGCGTGAGCGGCTCATCGAGCGGCTCGGCGACCGGCTCGTCGGCGGGGTGCTGACGATCGCGGCATCCGAGCATCGGGCGCAGCTGCGCAATCGCGATGCCGCGCGGGCACGGCTCGCCGCTCTGGTGGCCGAGGCCGTGGCGCCTCCCGCCCCGCCGCGCCGCGCGACGAAGCCCACCCGCGGATCGAGGGAGCGCCGCCTGCAGGCCAAGCAGCGCCGCACCGACGTGAAGAGGATGCGCCGTCGTCCGACGGACTGACCCGCCCCGCCCCGCCATCCCGCCCTCCCTCCCGCCCTCCCGCCCCCTCCCCCCATGCCTGACGTTGAGTGTCCAAAACGCCCGGACGCTTTTGAAAACCGTCCGGGTGTTTTGGACACTCAACAGGGGTGGGCCGCGGGGAGCGGGCCGCGGGGAGGGGGCAGCGCGGCGTGAGCGTTATGGCTGAGCGCCGCCCTCGGCGCGGCGGCGGCGCACCTGCTCCTCGAGGTCGGCGAGGCGCATCTCGCGCTCGAGGTCGGCGATCTGTTGCTCGGTGGTGCGGGTCTCGCGAGCAGCGGCCGGCGGGGGAGCGGGGTCGGTGTCCTTCTGCCAGCGCCGCGGGTCGCCGAAGGACATCGGCGTCGCTCGCGTCTCATACTCCCGGCCGAGGGCGAACCACAGGATCGACCCGATCAGCGGCAGCAGCACGATGAAGATGATCCACGCGAATTTCGGCAGGTGCTTCACCTGGTCTTCGCGCCGGGTGATGACATCGACGAGGGCGACCACCATCACCACGAGGGTCAGCAGGGCGAGTACTGGCATGGCATCCACCCTGTCGGAGACGTCCGTCGGCGTCCACCGATCTGCCGCGATCGGGCCTGATCCCTGAGGCAGGCCCCGTCGGTGAGGATAAACCCGCTCTAGCGAAGTGCAAAAGATGCTAACGGCCGCGGACTCAGTTGGGGGAGAGCACTTCAGATCCATGAGAAGCAGAAGTGCCGTCGTGGAGGTCATCGTCCCTTATCTCGAGGTGATGCCGAAACGCGGGGTGAACACGGAAGCGGATAGGTGTGGCTTGACGCTCCGCAAAGCGCCGCGCGAGACGTAGTTGACGCTTGGCATTAGTTCGTCCCTCGACGTGCCTAAACTCGCCGGGCGCTACCTCCACCCCGAGGAATGATGTTCGCATTAGCCAATTAATGACGGCCCCTGCGTCAGTCGCTGGCGAAAGCACCTCATTCACCTCGTCCTCGGTCATCGTGGCACCAACTCCGGCGAACTCGTACAAAATTTCCTCCAGATCAAACTCTTCTGCATCGCTTTCTACAATCAATGCGTCGAAAGCGAACTTAGAGTACTGCCCCTCTGCAAAGAGAACATCAGACGCTTCAATCGTTCGATGCCTACGATTGATAGCGGTAGTCAGAGCCGAGTTGGCTAAATAGATGATGTCCCTAGGGCGAGGGAGTGTGCGCCAGAGCACATAGTCGCGCATCGGCGCGCCTCTGACCTCAGTTGCAAACAAGTCATCCCACAGGTCTTTTTCGGCGTGAGGGGCTTTGGCGCTCTTCATGGCAGAGTAGCGCTCTTCCAATACCCTGGATAGGAGTTCTTCATCTTGCCAATGAACCGCAAGGACGCGTATTTTATCTGGCTCGCGTGCCACGTTTGCGACTCGGTCGAATATGTCGGCGCGCAGGAAGACGGTCAGAGACAGGCGGACACCTTGGTCCGTGGCGTTCGCGGGTCGTTGGAATTCGCGCTCCAGGCTCCCCACCGTAGTGAGAAGAGCAAGAATAAATCGGGCCATTACTGCGTAATCGGCGCCGTTTTCCCATGCTTTATCAAGATTGTCGATGAGAACCGCAACGCGATTGTAAATTTGCGTTGCGCCTAACGTGAGACGGCGCAGGTCGCCCAGCCTATGCGATCGAAGTTCGCGCGCGATGAATTCTCGGTCTTGCTCCCCGGGGCGGCGGTTTTTCTCCTGTAGTCGTGCCACTGCGGATTCTAGTCGAGCCGACATGTCGTCTGTGGGGGAGATTCCAAGCGAGTCTAGCTCCTCCGAAAGCGCGTTCGTCGCGTCGTCGGCGCCCGCTGCCTTATTGCGACCGCCGTTGTACCGTACTGCGTGGCAGGCGATCTCCGTATATAGGAGGAAGGACCAGAGGGCGTGAAGTACATAGTCTGAATCCGCGCCAATGTTTCTGGCTACGGCGATCAAGTCCGCAAGTTCGTACCCAGACGGCTTGACCGATACTACGAGGTTCCGCCGGTCCTTCCTCAGATCATCCACCGCCTGCAGCATTGTGGCGGTCTTGCCAGTGCCTTTCCTTCCCACGAATATCTTCGCGTCGCCGCGCATGATGCTCGCGAACTCGCTGGTGTTGATGAAGTAGTCGCTTAGTTCTTCTCTTTCATACTCCGCGACGTACTGTCCGAAACTGGAGATGGGCAATTCGACGTCAAGGACAAGGCGCCCCAATCTTTTCCTGCCGCCAGACGAGGTCGGCAGCGTATTCAGCCATTCGCCGACATGGTCGGTTAGCTTTGCAGACGTCGGGTACACGTAGAGCATGTCCCGGTAGTCGAGTGGGGCTTTGAAACCGCTCTCTGCCACGATCAGTGTCGGAATTTCCAGCCCGTGGGCGAGGCCCGCTAAAAAGCTTGCCCGAGCGTTATGCTCCAACGCTTTCACGCGGTTCGGGGCGAGAAGGTGAAATACTGCCGCAGAAGACCGATATATCTCCTTAGCGTAGAATGCCAGCGGCGCGAGCCCTAAATCATCCTCACTGCCGAGCAGTTTGAGGTCCGAGCGGCGTTCTAGGAAGCGTTCCAGGCTGGTAGCCGCTTGAAACTTAATGGGGAGCGCTGGGGCGAAGATAGCATCCGCTTCCTTGGGTTTGCCTCCGGCTAGAAGTCCGTCAAGTAGTCCGGGTCTTTTTGTTGAGTTATTGGAAAACCACTGGGAGACCAATGTCTGAACGGAGCCCCCGTAGTCGACTCGACCAATCGATCCAAGGAGTGAGATCTCGCTCCAAAGGCGTGTGGCCGTTGCGTCCGTCTCATCCATTAGCAGGAACAAGTGCTTGTCTCGTCCGAGGGCATAGCCAGCTTCGAACAGCACGTTGCTATTCATGCTGCTCACCTCAGCGAAAACGTGCGATGATTCGTCGATCTTCCGACAAATCTCTTCTATGAGAATTTGTCCCGCGATGCTCATGTTTTCCCACGATTCTGCGCGAACCTTGCGACTCCGCAGGCTCTCAACGGCGTCCCGCATGGTCTCCGCTCGCAGAGCCGATTCGCTGCCATAAGCGACGAAGATATCGTTGTTCATTCGAAGAGCTTCCCACGAAATACCGCGGAAGAAGGTAGAGAGGCGCCATCCGCGCCGTCGGCCAGATCATGGCTCGGCGCGAGGCCTCTGCCCGCGATCACTATCAGTGGCCTGCACGGAAGCTCTCCCGGCTTGCGACGCGACATGGCGGTGCAGTTCCACCGTGGCGCCTCACCCTCCCCGCGGCGTGCTCTGGACAGTCGACGGGGCAGCGAGAACACCGACGCCCCCACCACGAAGGTGGGGGCGTCGGGCCAGACTCAGGATGCCGAACCGGGCGGGGTCTTCTTCGGGCGGTGGGCCGTGACCTCGGCCACCGGCTGTCCACCGCGCTGCTGTCCGGGCAGGGGGCGCGAGCGGCGACCGTAGATGACCTCGGACGAATCCAGCAGCCACGGGACGAGCGTGATCGAGACGCCGTGCACCAGCATGAGCTGGTGCGCGAGGCGGCGCGAGCGGCGGTTGTGCAGGATCGACTCCCACCAGTGGCCGACGATGAACTGCGGCAGGTACACGGTCACCACGGCCGAGCCGTTGTTCTCGCGGTACTTCTTTATGAACGTCGACACCGGCGAGGTGTACGTGCGATACGGGGAGTCGATGATCACCAGGGGGATGGGCATGTCGTGCTCGGCCCACTCCTTCTGCAGCTTCGCCGCATCTTCGTCGGTGATGGCGACGTGGACCGCGAGCGTCTTCTGGTGGTTGGCGGCCAGTGCGTAGTCGATCGCCTTCATGACGGGCTTCTGCAGGCGGTTCACCAGCACGATCGCCACGTCTCCCGACGAGCCGAAGTGCACGGTCTCGTCCATGCGGATCTCGTGCTCGACGTCGCGGTAGTAGCGGTTCACGCCGATCATCAGCACCGCGAGGATCGGGATCGCGATGAACACCAGCCACGCGCCGTGCGTGAACTTCGTGATCGTGACGATGAGCAGCACCAGCACGGTCATCGCCGCGCCGACGGAGTTGATCCACAGGCCCGAGATCGCCGAGCGGCGCTCGATCGCGGCCGACTGCTGCTTCGCCGCCTCGGGCGGCAGGTCCTTCAACCCGCGCAGCGCGCGGCGCCAGTGCTTGACCATGCCGATCTGCCCGAGCGAGAACGAGACGAAGACGCCGATGATGTAGAGCTGGATCAGCGTCGTGAGGTTGGCCTGGTAGACGATCAGCACGCCGATGGCGACGATGCCCAGGATGATCATGCCGTTCGAGTAGACCAGCCGGTCGCCGCGGGTGTTCAGCGCCTTGGGGGCGTAGCCGTCGCGGGCGAGCACGGCGCCGAGCAGCGGGAAGCCGTTGAAGGCGGTGTTGGCGGCGAGCAGCAGCACGCACGCCGTGGCGGCTTGGATGATGAAGAACGGGATGCTGTTCATGCCGAAGGTCGCGGCGGCGACCTGGGCCATGAGGCTCGGTTGCGGGTTGTTCGCACAGTCGAAGCCGATGAGGTGGCAGGGGTTCTCGGCGTAGTGCACGCCCGAGATGAGGGCCAGCATCGTCAGGCCCGCGAACAGCACGATGGCGATGCCGCCCATCAGGGTCAGCGTCGTCTGGGCGTTGCGGATCTTCGGCATGCGGAAGGCGGGCACGCCGTTCGACACGGCCTCGACGCCGGTCAAGGCGGAGCAGCCGCTCGAGAACGCGCGCAGCACCAACAGGATCAGCGCCGCTTGCGTCAACGATTCCGCCTGCACGCCGTAGTCCGCGCTCGAGGCGTGCGGCGCGTCTCCGAGCAGTGTGCGCGCGAGGCCCACGACGATCATCACGCCGACCGACCCGATGAACAGGTAGGTCGGGATGGCGAAGACGCTCGACGCCTCGCGCACGCCGCGCAGGTTCACGATCACGATGAGGATGACGAAACCGACGGCGATCTCGACGCGGAACGGATTCAACTCCGGCAGGGCCGAGATGATGTTGTCGACTCCGGATGCCACCGACACGGCGACCGTGAGCACGTAGTCGACCAGGAGCGCCGCGGCCACGATCACGCCCGGCACCTCGCCCAGGTTCTTGCTCGCCACCTCGTAGTCGCCGCCGCCCGAGGGGTAGGCCTTGATGAGCTGCCGGTAGCTCAACACGACCACGACGAGCAGCGTCACCACGGCGACGGCGACCCATGGACTCAGGGTCAGCAGGGCCGTTCCGCCGATCAGCAGGATCATCAGCAGCTCCTGTGGCGCATAGGCCACGGAGGACAGCGCGTCGGAGGCGAAGATCGGCAGCGCCATCTTCTTCGGGAGGAGCTGCTCGTCGAGTTTCTCGGAGGTGAGGGGCTCGCCGATCAGGATGCGTTTCGCGATCGGCGTCTCTTCGCCGTCAACGCGACTTTCGTCAGTCACGGCGCGCGACACTACGCGCACTGGAGGCCATGCGCAATCTGACGCGCACGCTGTTCAATGCATGGTCGCCAGACCGTGACCTAGCGGCGCATTCTCGCAATGCGAGAAACGCTCACTTCGCGGCCCTATTCCCGATGAATTCCGCGACCGCGTCAGCGCCCTCATGATCGTGCGCGGTCACCGTGACGACGGCATCGCCGGTGAAGACGACGAGCTGCCCGTGGGCACCGTGCAGGCGCCAGGCGTCGCCCGGTCCGTCCCATCCCGCGAGGGCGTAGCGGCGGTACCCGGCGCCGGGGCTGCCGGTGTCGACCCACCCCGAGTGCATGGCATCCACGATCCCCTCCGAGACCACCCGATGGCCGTCGATGACGCCGCCGTCGCGGATGAGCAGACCGAGACGCGCCAGCTCGGCGGTGCGCAGCTCGAGGCCCTCGCCGCCGAGGACGCGACCGTTCGGGCAGCGGCGCCACGACACATCGGTCCATCCCATCGGGGCGAACAGGCGCGGGCGCAGGAAGTCCTCGATGTCGCCGGTCCGCTGCGACAACGCGGCCATCGCCGTATAGGTGCTGGCGTTCGAGTATTGGAACACCCGGCCGCTCGAGGGGCGAGACAAGAACTCCGCGGCGAGATCGGGCCAGTCGGTCATCATCGTCTCGGACCAGGGCAGATCGATGCCGCTCGACATCGAGAGCAGCTCTCGCAGAGTGACAGGCGTTGCGGCGGGAAGCATCGAGCGAACCGGGTCGTCGAGCGACACGAGCCCCTCGTCGGCGGCGATTCCGGCGGCCAGCACCGCGACGGCCTTCGCGACGGAGTGGATCTCTTCCCGCACATCCGGCGTCCACCGGTGCATCGCGACGTCGTCGCCCACGCGCGCGTGCACGCCGTGCGCGGCGAAGCCGGTGTCGTCGATACGAGCGACGAGCGCGTCTCGAAGGGCGGCGGCGCGGGTCATGCGCCCAGGCTACGGGCCCGAGCGATTCTGCCTAGGCTCTCGGGGTGGACAACATCGTGGGCTCGGGCGTTCTCGCTGTCGTCGCGGGTGCCGTGGTCGCGATCCTCGCCTTCGTGCCGTTCGTCGCGGTCAGCTATCGGCGTCGCGGTCGGCTCACGGTGTGGCGCTCGCTCCTGTGGGCGGGGGCGGCCGTGTACTTCTGGGCGATCTGGACGTACACGCTCATCCCCCTGCCCGACTCCGAGGTCTACCGCTGCGCGGGCGTGAACCTGCACCCCTTCGCGTTCGTCGACGAGGTCCGCGCGGCCGTCGCCGCCTCGGGCCGGTACCTGACCGACCCCGTCGTTCTGCAGGTGGCGCTGAACGTGCTGCTGTTCGCCCCGCTCGGCTTCTTCTTACGGGTGCTCGGGGGTCGCGGCATCCTGATCGCGGGTCTCGTCGGCTTCGCGACCTCGGGGATCATCGAGACGACGCAGCTGACGGGCGTCTGGGGTCTGTTCCCCTGCGCCTACCGCGTCTTCGATGTCGACGATCTCATCTCGAACACCAGCGGCGCTCTGATCGGGTCGTTCCTCGCGTTCGTCGTCCCGGCGCAGCACCGGGGTGTGGAGAGAGCTGCGGATGCCGACACCCCGCGCCCCGTGACGCGTCGCCGCCGTCTGCTGGGACTTGTGTGCGACGTCGTGGGCGTCTGGCTGGTGGGCTTCGCCGTGGCCGTGGTGGTGCAGGCCGCGCTCGTGCTGCTTCTCGGTGAGACGTCGTCGTTCTCGACCGACCGCGTCGCGTCGGTGGCGGGGACGATCGCTTCGGCGGGGCTGTGGCTCGGCGTGATCCTGGCGACGGGTCGCTCGATCGGTGACCTCGCCACGCGTGTGCGGTTCACGAACGGCGTCCTGCCGGCGTGGGTCGCGCGACCCCTGCGCTTCGCGACCGGGGCCGGGTCGTACGCGATCCTCGCCGGGCTGCCGGCACCGTGGTCGCTCCTCGCCGTTCTCCTGGCGCTGACGACCGCGGCGCTCCTGCTCGTGTGGCCCGATGGTCGTGGGCTCACGGGGTGGATCGGGCGCCGCCGCCTGGTCGACGACCGCGCGGGAGTGGTCAGTCCGACGGTGGATCGAGGCTCGCGCGTCTAGGGCGCCGTCAGCCCGCGCGGAACTCCTCGGCCAGCACGCCCATCAGCACCTCGTCATGGAAACGCCCGCCGTGGAACGCCACCGCGCGCCGCACGCCCTCACGGACGAATCCGGCCTTCTCGTAAGCCCGGATGGCACGGTCGTTGAAGGCCCAGACGCGCAGCTCGACCTTGTGCACCCCGAGCTCGTCGAACCCGTACCGCAGCAGGGTGCGAGTGGCATCCGGGCCGTATCCGCGTCCGACCGCGTCGGGGCCGAGGATGATCGCGAACGTCGCGATGCGCGCGGGCAGGGCGGCTCCCCACAGCGTCGCGTGACCGATGAGCCGACCGGTCTCGTCATCGATGCTGAAGCCCGCGCCGCCCGGGGAGTCGTTGCGGCTCCACGCCTGGAACATCTCGCGGACGGATGCCGTGGGGCGCAGGCTCACGCTGTTCTGTTGCAGCACGGCGCTGTCGCTGCGCTGCCACCAGTCGACGAGCGGGTCGAGGTCGGCGTCGGTCAGCGCGCGTAACCGCACGCGCTCGCCGCGCAGGATGTCGGAGCCGTACGCCAGGGCGGAGTCGGTGTCGTGGATCGCGTCATCGGCCATGGCCCGACGTTACCGAAGGGGTCCGACACGGGACCACCAGGCCTCGGCCTTGTGCCCACGGGCGGGGCCGTCGACCGATATCCGGCGCGTCGAATGAACGCCCCGCGGTTGTGCTCGCGCCCCCCGCGATCGTATGCGCGGTCCCGCGGGTGTCTCGACGGCGGAACACTCCTCGTCACCCTCCGCGGGCCCGCCACCTAGGCTGGACCCGGAGGATTCGATGTCGTCGAGAGCAGGGCGCGCGCAGCGGACGGGGCGCGGCATGGCCGCAGCCGCGGTCGCGACGTTCGTGGCGACCCTCTCGCACTCGGCCGTATCGGCCGAGCGACCGCCTCTCGGAAACATCGTGCTGGCCTTGTGCCTGGCCGCTCCCGTGTGCGTCCTGCTCGCGGGGCGTGCGATGTCCTGGGTGCGCCTGTCGCTCGCGGTCGTGCTGAGCCAAGCGCTTTTCCACGCGTTGCTCGTGCTCGACCTCCAGGGCGGATTCGTCCCGGCCGGTCACCACGCCGCGGCATCCGTCCTCAGCGCCACCGGAGCGCACAGCGCGTCGGCACACGCCTCGGAGTCACCGTGGATGTGGGCTGCGCACGCCGTCGCCGCTCTCGTGACGGTCGTCGCCCTCGGTCGGGGGGAGCGCGCGGTACAGGTCATCGCGCGGTTCTTCGTCGCGGTGCTGTCGGCGCTACGACCCTTCCGGGGGCTTCCCCCGCGGCCGGATGCCGTCGTCTCGGCGCCCGCGCCGGTGCTGCTGACCACGACGATGACGGTGCTGTCGTCGATGAGGCACCGGGGTCCGCCGCTCGCGGCCTGATCCCCACCCCTCATCCTTCGCGCGTGAAAAACGCCGATTCGGCGTGCGCACCTCTCAGAAAGCAGCACCATGTCTCGAAAGACCACTCTCCGCCGTGCCCTCGCCGGCCTCGCCGCCGGTGCGGCCCTGGCGATCGCCGTTCCGCTCGCGGCTTCGGCCCACGTCACCGTGAACCCCAACACGGCCACCCCGGGCAGCTACGCCACGGTCAACTTCCGCGTTCCCACCGAGTCCGAGACGGCCTCCACCGTCAAGCTCGAGGTCACTCTGCCCACCGACACCCCGCTGACCTCGGTGCTCGTCGAGCCCGTCCCGGGGTGGACCGCCACCGTCGAGAAGGGGGCGCTGCCCGCTCCCGTCGAGGTCGACGGCAACACCGTCTCGGACGGCCCGCTCAAGATCGTCTGGCAGGCCGACCCCGGCGTGGGTATCGGACAGGACCAGTTCCAGATCTTCTCGGCGGTGCTCGGGCCCATCCCCGACACCGGGCACCTCGTGCTCCCCGCCGTGCAGACCTACTCCGACGGCTCGGTCGTCGACTGGACGAACACCCCCGAGCAGGTCGCGGCTGACGACACGCTCGAGCCCGCCCCGGTGCTCTACATCAACGACACCCCGCCCGCGAGCGGGCACGGCGGACACAGCGGCCACGGCAGCGCTTCGGCCGCGCCGACGATGGACGACCACTCGATGGAGGCCTCGTCCCAGACCGGCGACTCCTCGGGTCTGTCGCTGGGCCTCAGCATCGCGGCTCTCGTGATCGCGGTCGTCGGCGCCCTGCTCGGCGCCTTCGCGGTGTCGCGTCGCCCGAAGCGCAGCTGAGTATGGTCACCCGGAACGCTCTGCGCCGGGCCCTGGTCGGGGCGGTGGTCGTCGCTGCGGCGATGACCGCCGCCCTCGGCGGGGCGACGGCTGCCTCGGCCCACGACAGTCTCGTCTCGTCGACGCCCGCGGAGGGCGAGAGCGTCTCGTCGCTGTCGGAGGTCGCACTCGGTTTCAGCGCCAACCTGCTCGGTTACGACGGCGGCAACATCGTCATCGTGGTCGGCCCCGACGGCAAGCACTACGAGAGCGAGTGCGTGGCTCTCGCCGGCCCCACCCTGACCCTCCCGGTCGCCCTGGGGGCACCCGGCGCGTACACGGTGGAGTGGCGCGCGGTCTCGTCCGACGGACACCCCGTCTCGGGCGAGATCCCGTTCACGTACACCGGCGAGAACACCTCGGCCGGAGCGGATTCCTCGCCGTGCGCGAGCGCCCAGGGCGCGGCTCCCGCCGAGACCCCGGTGGCAGCGCCCTCGACCTCGGGCGGCGTGTCCGGCCTGACGGTGGGCCTGCTGATCGGAGGCGGAGCGATCGTGCTGGTCGGTGTGATCGTCGTCGTGATCCTCAGCCGTCGCCCGCGCGAGGACCAGGAGCCGTCCGACAAGGAGTGATTCCGGATGCCACGACCCGGCGCCTCCGCCCCACCCTCCGTTTCGCGGAGTCCGGGCCGGGCGCGCCGGGTTTCGGCATCCGGAGGCGGGGTGTGGACCGCCGAGTCCGCGGGACGACCGCTGCTCGCGCCGCGCGACGGGCTTACAGGCTCCCGCCGGGCACCGAGAACGTGTCGCAGGCGTTGACGCCGCCCTGGCGGCCTTCGTCGAACCAGCGCGTGCGCTGCTCGCTCGAGCCGTGCGTGAAGCTGTCGGGGTTGGAGATCTGGCCCGCTTCGGTCTGGATGTGGTCATCGCCGACGGCCGAAGCGGCGGACAGGGCGTCGAGGATCTGCTGGTCGGTGGGCGGCTGCAGGTACGGGGTGCCGTTCTCGTCCACCTGCTCGCTCGCCGCGGCAACCCAGGCGCCCGCGTAGCAATCGGCCTGCAGCTCAGTGCGCACGCCGTTGCTGTCGGCGCCCGTGCCGTTGTTCGGGTGCTGCTGCATCACGCCGGTGAGGCTCTGCACGTGGTGGCCGTACTCGTGGGCGAGCACGTAGAGCTGAGCGAGGGGCCCCGCTGTGGTGTCGTACTGCTCTCGCAGGATCGAGAAGAAGGTCGGATCGACGAACACCGTCTCGTCCGGCGGGCAGTAGAACGGACCGGTCGCGTTCGAGGCGGTACCGCACGAGCTCCCCGTCTGTCCGTCGACGATGACCAACTGCGGTTTGCGGTACCCGTCGAGGCGCTCGGCCCAGAACTGGTCGATGTCGAGCGAGGCCGCAGCGAGACGACAGGAGTCGTTTTCGTTTGCATCCTGACCCGTCTCGCAGCTCGCGATCCGCTCGCCGCCGCTGCCGGGGGCCGCAGCGCCCCCGCCCGAGCCGAGCAGGCCCGTCAGGTCGGTGCCGGTGAACATCGAGATGAGCAGCACGACCACCGCGCCGAGGCCCACGGCCCCGCCGCCCACGGCCGCCACGGTTCCGCCCCGGCGCTTGGCCGAGTTGCCGCCCACGCGGGCATTGTCGTTGAACGTCACGGCCGTCAGGCTACGCGCGGGGTCGGCGTGCTTGGAGGGGCTGGACTTCCAGCGAGCGAATCGTCGAGCCGCGTGCCCGAAAGCCCGTGTAAGTCCGTGTAAGTCCGTGTAAGTCCGTTTTGACCCGTTTCGCTCCATATCATACAGTTCGAAGAGTCATCCGTGAGCGCGCGAGGCGCGGAGCCAGGCGCAGGTCTTGCCCCTCTGGCCGACAGCGATTCCGCGCGAGCGCCATTCCCACGAACCAGAAAGGCCCCATGCGTTACAACCCATCACGGCCCCGTCTCCTTGGCGCAGTAGCAGCCGTGCTGCTGGTGATCGGCGGACCCGCCGCTGCCGCATCGGCTGCCCCCAACTCGTCGCATTGGCCTGACCAGATCTCGATCCCCGACGCCTACGGGATGGCATTCAGTCAGGACGGTTCGACGCTGTACGTCGCGCAGCGCGAGGTTGGTGTGGCCGCGGCGTCGTCGTCGGGCGATGTTTACCAGATCATCAAATCGTCGGACGACTTCATGGCCGTCGCCACCGAGGCGAATGGCGACCTTCTCCTCACCCTCGACAGCGACCCCAACATTTACCGCGTCAACATGACGGAGCTAAACCGAAATCCCGAGGCGGGCAAGGGCCCCATGTGGAAATTGCTGCTGGCCGACGTCGTCTATACCTCCACTTCCAGCTCCTCTCTCAACTCGCTTGCGGCGGCGCCCGACGGCACGATCTATTACTCGACATCTCAGGACAACCAGATCAACGTCCTCCGCGACGGCGTTTCGACGCCCTTGCTCACCTCATCGGCAGGCTCGCCGTTCAACGGCTTCTCGCTGCTCTCCGACGGCGGGTTGGGCGCGCTGGACCGAGAAGGAGTCATCTACGAGGTCTCTGCGGCGCAACTCGCCTCGGGCTCGGTTGAGCCCTCCGCCCTCAAGATCCTCACGACGGGTGTGAGCGACTACGGCTTCGCCGCTTTCGACGGCGACACGTTCTACGACGTCTCAGGCACGAAACGGACCTTCCAGGGCGCCCCTGCCGACGTCCCCGATGCGCCGACCGGACTCACGGCGACGACGGGTGATGGCGAGGTCACGCTGCGCTGGAAGGCCCCCGAGAACGACGGCGGCGCGGACGTGACCGAGTACACGGTCCTCGCTTACAACCGCAGCGATGACGAATTCGAGCGTGTCGCGTCGACGACGACTACCACCGCGAGGGTAACGGGGCTCAAGAACGGAACCCCTACCCAGTTCGTCGTCAGAGCCTCGAACAGAGTCGGTAAGAGCGACTTCTCCCGCAGCCTCACCGCAACCCCGTTCGCGCTGGACGTGGTTTACACGACCGGCGGGGCGACCCTCGCATCGGACGGCACGGTCGAAGCGGGGTACTCCGTGACCGCGACCGGGAGCGCCCTGCCGCCCGGCGCAGCCCTGAGTCTCGTGCTGCACTCCACTCCGGTCACCCTCGCCACCGGGGTGGTCGGCAGCGGCGGCACGTTCACGCTCACCGGCACCGTCCCCTCGGACACGGTCGCGGGAGCACACACTCTCATCCTGACGGTCGCGCCCGCGGGAGATGACGCCCGCTCGGTGGAACAGCCCATCACCGTCATCAACGCGACCCAGACTCCCTCGCAAACGGTGAACCCGTCCCAGGGCACGTCGTCGGCAACACCGGGTACGCCACCCTCCGCTGTCAGCCCGGCGAGTGCCGCGGGGCGCCTCGCGGCCACGGGAACGGATGACCCGGAGCCCGCGCTTGCCGCCGCTGCGTTCCTTGTCGCCCTGGGCATCGCGTTCTCCGTCCTCAGCCGCGTGCGCGAGCGCCGCGCCTGAGGGTCGGCGACAGAAAAAACGCCCACCGCGAGACGGCACCCCCCGGGGGGTGCCGTCTCGTCGTCTCTCACCTACCTTCGGAGCGGGCCGGCGAAGCCGGCCCGCTCCGAAGGTCGAAGCGCGTTCAGCCCAGGAACTCCCGCGCCGCGACCACCAGGTTCTCGACCCCGCGGTCGATCGTCGGCTGCATGACCGGCGCGAAGTACGGGGAGTGGTTCGTCGGGATGTCCCGCTCGATCGTGCCGCCTGCGAACGCCTTCTGGAACGTTTCGGGGTCGACCCCGCCCCAGAACCAGAACACCAGGGGAGCGCCGGACTCGCGGGCGAACCACGACACGTCCTCGCTGCCGGTGAACATGCCCGGGTCGACGACCGAGCCCTCACCGAACGATCGCCGGAACGCGTCGGTGAGCCGGGCCGTGGCATCCGCGTCGTTGATGGTCGGCGGCAGGGTGTGATCGGTCGTGATGGTCGGCGTCTGCTCCGCGCCCGAGGCCTCCGCCTCGGCGCGGATGATGCGCTCGACCTTGGTCATGACCCGTTCGCGCGCGGCGTCGTCGGGGTAGCGCAGGCTGAGCTCGAGCTTCGCCTCGGCGGGGATGATGTTGTTTTTCAGGCCGGCGTGGATCGAGCCGACGGTGACGACGGCGACGTCGCGCGGGTCGACCTCGCGCGAGACGACGGTCTGCAGGCGCATGACGGTGGCGGCCGCCATCACGACCGGGTCGATCGTGGAGTGCGGGCGCGAGCCGTGCCCGCCGCGGCCGTGGAGCACGACGGTGAGACCGTCGGATGCCGCCATCTGGGTGCCCGGACGCACGCCGATCATTCCGGTGGGAAGGGGCGTGACGTGCTGGCCGAGCACGATGTCGGGCTTCGGGAACCGCTCCAGCACGCCGTCGGCGATCATCGCCTTCGACCCCGCGCCGTACTCCTCGGCGGGTTGGAAGACCGCGACGACGGTGCCCGACCACTCCTCGCGCGTGGCGACGAGGCGCTCGAGGGCGCCGATGAGTGCGGTGACGTGCATGTCGTGGCCGCACGCGTGCATGACGGGAACAGCGTTGCCGGCGGGGTCGGTGCCGCGCGCGGTGCTGGCGTAGGCGAGGCCCGTCTGCTCCTCGACGGGCAGGCCGTCCATGTCGGCGCGCAGCCACACGACGGGACCGTCGCCGTTGACGATGCTCGTGACGAGGCCGGTGCGGCCCACTCCCTCTTCGATCTCGAGCCCCAGGTCCGCGAGATGCCGGGCGATGACACCCGCCGTCCGCGTCTCTTGGAACGACAGCTCCGGGTGGGCGTGCAGGTCGGTGTAGAGGCTTTCGAGGTCGACGCTCATGTGTCCGAGCCTAGTTCTCCCCGCCCGCGCGCGGTCGGGCTCCTCCTCGTCGAGTGTCCAGAAAACGCCGTACCGAGCGGCGCGCTGACGGAGTGTCGTGGACACTCGACGAGAGAGCGGCGGCACGCCCGCCGCATCGCTACCGGATGCCGGGGACACCCGCAACCCATCCGCTCCGGTCAGGTCGAGCGGTCACGCTTTCGCCATGACCACCACACACTTCGACTACCTCATCGTCGGCGGCGGAATGGTCGCCGACACCGCCGCCCGTGGCATCCGCGAGATCGACGCCGACGGCTCGATCGGCATCCTGAGCGACGACGTCGACGAGCCCTACACGCGCCCCGCCCTGAGCAAGAAGCTGTGGACCGACGAAGAGTTCACGTGGGACAAGGTGCCCCTCGGCACCTCCGACGACACGGGCGCCGATATCCGGCTGCAGACGCGCGCCACGGCGATCCGCCCGGACGCGCACGAAGTGGATGCCGACGGCGACACGTTCTCGTACGGCAAACTCCTCATCGCCACCGGCGGCAAGCCCGTGCCCCTGCCCGTCGAAGACCACTCGAACGGCGAGCGGGCGCTGACCTTCCGCACCGCCGAGGATTACCGACACCTCCGAGCCCTCGCGAAGGACCTCGACCGCATCGCCGTCGTCGGCGGCGGTTATATCGGCTCCGAGCTCGCCGCCGCCCTCGTGCAGAACGGCGTCGAGACGGTGCTCATCCACACGGGTTCGGTGCTCGGCGATGCGGTGTTCCCGGCCTCGCTGGCAGAGCGCTTCGAGAAGCTCTTCCGCGACGCCGGGGTCGAGATCGTCTCGGGCTCCAAAGTCGCAGGAGGAGAAGTGGATGCCACGGGCGCCCGCCTCGAACTCGAGAACGGCGATGAGGTGAGCGCGGACGCCGTCGTGAGCGGCCTCGGCATCGAAGTGGCCGTCGACCTGGCCGAGAAGGCGGGTCTTCAGGTCGACGACGGCGTGCACGTCGATGCGCAGCTGCGCACATCGGCCGACGACGTCTACGCTGCGGGCGACGTCGCGAGCTACCCCGACCGTCTGCTCGGGCGCCGTCGCGTCGAGCACGTCGACAACGCGAACGAGCAGGGCGCGGCCGCCGGTCGCAATCTCGCGGGCGCGGCCGAGCCCTACACGCACACCCCCTATTACTACTCGGCGGTCTTCGGCACCCGGTACGAGGCGATCGGCACGCTCGACTCCTCGCTCGAGACGGTCGAGGACTGGATCGACACCGACCGCGGGGTCGTCTACTACCTCGACGACGACCGCGTCGTCGGCGTCCTGCTGTGGAACGTGGAGGAGGCTCGGGATGCCGCCCGCGCGGTCCTCGCCGAGGCGGACACCCTGACGCGCGACGATCTCGTCGGTCGCATCCGCTGATCCGGCGGGCGGGCGGGAGGCGAGACCCCTCGTTCGCTCCCGCCCTGCTGCGGACGATCCGGTCGTGCGGACCGCGCCGCAGGACTAACCTGGACGCGCGCTGAGTGTCTTCAGCCCGTGATCCCCCAGGAGCATCCGATGGCCACCGCCGAACTTCGCCTCTCCGTCCCCGTCGACTCCGCACGAGACGCGGTCGGCTACGCGCTCGCCGAACAGGGCTTCACGGCCCAGCCCACGGCATCCGGATCCCTCGACGTGTCGCGCGGGAGCATGGGCACCACCCTGGTCGCCGGGGCGTTCGCGGGACAGGACATGCACGTCCGTTTCGACGTGCACTTCTCGGAGATCCCCGAGGGGACTCTCGCGTCGTTCGAGCACTCCACTCTGGGCGGCTTCTTCAAGGGCGGGGCGATCGGCGCCGCAAAGGTCGGCGATGTCGTGCGCGATGCAGCTCACCGTGCGGGCGCTCGGCTGGCCGAGCAGGGCGTGCTGGTCGGGGGTGTGCCTGCTTCCCCTTCCGGCGCGGGCGACGCGCAGCAGCCGGCCGCGACCGACAGCACGTGGGCGCCTCCGGTGCCGCCCGCTCCTCCCGGCTACCCCGGCGCGGCTTCTGCGGGCGACGGCGGAGCCGCTCCGGCTGACGGCGCTCCCGTCGGCGGCGCTCACACGGTCGCGCCCGCGTACGGCTCGTCGCCCTATGGCACCGTGCCGGCCGCATCGGATCGCACCAACGGCATCTCGATCCTCGCGATCATCCTCGGTTTCGTCTTCCCCATCGGCGGCATCATCGCCGGTGCGGTCGCCCTCGCCCAGATCAAGCGCACGGGCGAGAAGGGGCGCGGCCTCGCGATCACCGGCATCGTGGCGGGCGCGGTCATCAGCGTCCTGACGATCCTCGCCGTCATCGGCCTGTTGATCTTCTCGTTCACCGTCGGTTCGAAGGCGTCCTCCGCCGACCCGTTCGATGTCCCCACGTTCCCGCAGGACGGTGGCGTCACCGTCGGCCCCAGCGAGGCTGCTCCGGGCGACGAGGACACCTTCACCCTGCCCGTCGGGGTCTGCCTCGACGACGTCCCGAGCGGATTCATCAGCTCGTCCAACATCGTCGAGTGCGGCACCGCGCACACCTACGAGGTGTTCAGCAGCTTCCTGCTGACCGAGGGCTCCTTCCCCGGCGACGACGCCATCGCCTCGGCCGCCGAGACGGGCTGCGAGTCGGCGTTCCCGTCGTTCGTCGGCATTCCGTACGACCAATCCGCTTTGAACTACCAGTACGTCGCCCCCACCGAGGGCACCTGGGCCGACGGTGACCGCGAGATCTCGTGCCTGCTCTTCGACCCCGCCGTCCAGGAGACGACCGGGTCACTGGCAGGTTCGGCGCGCTGAGGCCAGGCGGAGGGTCGGAGCGCGAGCCGTCTCATGTGAATCGGTGGGATTCGGTCTTCGTGCGATGCACCCCGGGCCCGTTCGGGTCGGGAGGGCGACGACACGATAGATGACGGAGGGGGCCAGCTTCTCGCTGGCCCCCTCCGCCTGTCGATGTCCCGGGCGATGAAAGACTCAGCCTCCCGACGACGTCTGGCCCAGTGCCGCGGTGAGCAGCGCCGCTACGAGGGCGAGCATGAGGCCGACGAGGACGAATGCAGCGATCCGAGTGATCCTCGCGGCCCCGTGGTGACGATTGGCATCCAGCAGGATGGCGGCGCCGCCGAGAACGGGTACCGCGAAGAACGCGGCGATTGCGCTGATGCTGGCCGCATCGATGAGGTCTCCCACCGTCCGCATCATTCCCATGATGGAGACTCCGGTGGCGAGCACGACGACCCACGCGACAGCAGCAACCGGCAGAAGAAACCAGACGCCGTAGCGCGTGAACTTACCCGATGTCGAGGACGACGTTGTTGATGTAATTGGTTGCTGCATTGACCCACGCTCCGTACTGCCCATGAATGTTCCACCCGGTTGCGATCTGGTTCTGACAGGCGGCGTCCCCGTACAGACAGTACTCGCGCACGTGTTGGCGGGTTCCCATCGACTGCGTGTCGGCGTTCCACCCGTACGAGGTCATACCGTTCAACGCATTCTGGATGGCGTCCGTTCGCGTCTGCGAGAACATGCCGCTTCCCCCCGGGTTCAAACCAGGAGCATTGATCGGCTGGTTCGCGCGATAGCTGGGGTCTCCCAACAGAACCGCGGCCTGGACGCGGCTCCTGATGCTCTGGCTCACTTGGCCGAGTGCGGTCCCGATGACGTCGGCACCCTGGGAGTAGCCGATCAGGGTGACGGAAGGCGGCCGTGCGCAGGACGCGTAGTACTGGAGCTCCGCCTTCAACGCCGCGACGCCCGCGTTTCGGCTGTTGATGTAGGCACCGCTGGAGTCGATCGGGTTGACCGTCGCCGTCGCCGGGTAGTTCAAGGACACGCGATACATGCCCTGCAGGGCGTCGGGGGCGTTGGTGTCGACACCGTTGGCGATGGATGTGACGAAGTCGCCCATGCCGCCACTGCGCCAGACGCGGCCGCCGGGGCCAGGGTTCGAACCGGCGGGGGCCCCCGTGCCTCGCACACCGATCATCACCATCCATGCGTCACACGGGTTGGAAGGCGGAAGGGCCTGCGCGGGAGTTGCGGCGGCTCCGCCTCCTACGATGATGGCCACGGCCGCAGCGAACGCTGCTCCTCGTCGCTTCCAGCTGCCTCGATCGCGTGCGCGCCCGCTGGCGCGCCCCCCATCGCGTGAGGTCGAACGGGTGAAGTTGTACATGGTGCCCCCTTTGGATGAATTCCTTGAGGCGAACATAGTTACGAACGAGTGATTCTTTATGTAGGTACTTCGGGGGACATTGGTTCTATGAGGCTGAGCCTCGAGTTCACCCATCGCGTCAACGTGGACTGAATGGTCGTGGCTGATGGCGGGCGGACAGAAGGACCATGGCCGCCCCTGTCTTGTCGTCCCGACTGGTGCCTCAGCGCGCCATCGCCGCCGTCGAGCCGCGGTCGACCAGCTCGAAGGGCAACGTGCCGAGGCCCCGGCCGGGCTCGGCGCCGTCGAGGGCGGCGAGCACCGCCTCGGCCGCACGTCCTCCCTGACCCCGTGCGAACTGATCGACGGTGGTGAGGGAGAACCACCGGCCGAGCTCGTGTCCGTCCACACCGACGATCGACACGTCCTCGGGGACGCGCAGGCCGAGTTCGCGCGCGGCGAGGATCGCCCCGATCGCCATCTCGTCCGAGGCGGCGAAGAGCGCGGTCGGCGGGTTCGCGGCGGTCAGGGCGCGGGTCGCCGCGGCGGAGCCACCCTCGATCGTGAAGTCTGCCGGCTCCACCACGGCGTCGGTGATACCCGCTGCCGCCAGCTGCTCCACGAAGCCTCGACGTCGCAGGCCCGGCACGGTCGAACCCGCGGCGGTCGCGGCATCCGCTCCGATGTGCACGAGATGCCGGTGACCGAGCGCGAGCAGGTGATCCGTCGCCAGGCGTCCCACGGCGAGATCGTCGACCGTCAGGGTCGTCAGGAGCGGGTTGGGCCCGGCGATCGCGACGATCGGAACGCCCAGCCCGCGCAGGGACGCCGATTCCTCGGCATCCAGTTCGAGGGCGATCGTGATGACCGCGTCGATGCGGCGGCGGCGCAGGTGGTCGTCGAAGACGCGGTGACGCTCGACCGGGTCGCCGCTGACGCTGTAGAGCGTGATGTCGTAGCCCTCGCGCACGAGAGCATCGGAGATGCCCGCGAGCACCGTGCTGAAGAACCAGCGGTCGAGGAACGGCACGACCACGCCCACCGCCCGCGCCCGTCCGGTCGCCAGGCTCGACGCGGCCGCCGAGACGACGTACCCGAGCTCCTCCGCCGCTACGAGCACGCGCTCACGGGTGGCGGTCGAGACCGGCCCGCGCCCGCTCAACGCGCGCGAGACCGTGGCCGTCGACACCCCCGCCGCGCGGGCGACGTCATCGATACCGACCACGGTCTCGTGCTTCCGGGTGAACGCGTTCGGGATGCCGCGGCTCAGGCCGCCGCGATCCAGACGGTCGTGTCGGTCGGCAGGCGATCGCCGTCGAGGGGGCCGCTCGCGATGAGCACCTCGCCCGCGGGCAGGTCGACAGGTCCGTCGCCGAGGTTGGCCACCACCAGCAGCGAGCCGTTGCGGAAGGCCACCACGTCGTCGCCGTACTCGTCGAGCCACTCCAGGTGGCCCGCGCCGAGGCCCCGCTCGCGACGCTCGGCGAGCAGCGACCGGTAGAGGGTCAGCGTCGAGGCCGGATCGTCGACCTGCACATCGTGCGCGAGCTCGGCCCACTCGGCGGGCTGGGGCAGCCACGACGCGCCCGTGGTGTTGAAGCCGTAGGCGGGAGCGTCCGCGGTCCACGGGATGGGTACGCGGCAGCCGTCGCGGCCGTAGCGCTCACCGTTCGTGCGGAACCACGTGGGATCCTGACGCGCGTCGTCGGGGAGGTCGATGACCTCGGGCAGGCCCAGCTCCTCGCCCTGGTACAGGTACGACGAACCGGGGAGAGCCAGCATCAGCGACGTCGCCGCGCGGGCGCGGCGGAGGCCCTTCACCGGATCGGGCTGACCCGGGGACTTCGGGCCGATTCCCGCGCCCTGGGGGTTCTCGGCGGTCAGCGCGAGGCGCGAGGCGTGGCGCACGACGTCGTGGTTCGACAGGACCCAGGTGCTCGGGGCGCCGACGGCGGCATACTCTTTCAGCGACTCCGAGATGACATCGCGGAGGGCGGCGGCATCCCACTTCGTCTCGAGGTAGTGGAAGTTGAACGCCTGGTGCATCTCGTCGGGACGTACCCAGAGAGCCGTCTGCTCGATGGTCGGCAGCCACGCCTCGGCGCACAGGGCGCGGTCGCCGTCGTACGCGGCGAGCACCTCGTGCCACTCGCGCCACACGTCGTGCACGCCGGGCTGACCCCAGTACGGCACCTCTTCGGCGTCGCCGCCCATCGAGCCGCCCTCGGGGTCGGGCGTGAAGTCGGGCAGGCCCTCGGCCTTGATGAGGCCGTGGGCGACGTCGACGCGGAAACCGTCGACCCCGCGGTCGAGCCAGAAGCGCAGGATGTCGCGGAACTCCGCACGCACCTCGTCGTTGGTCCAGTCGAAGTCGGGCTGGCTCTCGTCGAAGATGTGCAGGTACCACTGGCCCGGAGTGCCGTCGGCCTCGGTGATGCGCTTCCACATGCCGCCGCCGAACACGCTCTCCCAGTTGTTCGGGGGCAGTTCGCCGTTCTCGCCCTTGCCATCGCGGAAGATGTACCGCGCCCGCTCGGGGCTGCCGGGAGCGGCCTTCAGCGCCTCCTGGAACCAGACGTGCTGGTCGCTGGAGTGGTTCGGGACGAGGTCGACGATGACCCGGATGCCACGCTCGTGCGCACCCGCGAGCATCTCGTCGAAGTCGGCGAGGGTGCCGAAGATCGGGTCGACGTCGCGGTAGTCGGCGACGTCGTAGCCCGCGTCCTTCTGCGGTGAGGTCTGGAAGGGGCTGAGCCAGATGGCATCCACCCCCAGCTCTTTCAGGTCGTCGAGGTGCGCGGTGACGCCGGGCAGATCGCCGAGGCCGTCGCCCGATGCATCGGCGAAGGAGCGGGGGTAGATCTGGTAGATGACGGCGGTGTGCCACCACTCGGAGCCGGGCGCGGAGACGAGGTCGGCCTGCGCCTCTTCCTGCGTGAAAGTCATGGTGTCCACGTTAGTGCAAGCGCTTGCATCGTGGTCAAGTGGGCGGCGGGTGAATCGCGGCGGGCGTAGCGAGGTGGGGTGGGTGGTGTCGGCCGGGGTGCGAGCGGTCCGCGCCTCGGGGTGTGAACGCTCCTTGAGTGTCCAAAACACCCGGACAAATTTTCGAAGTGTCCGGGTGTCTTGGACACTCGATGCGTCGGGCGAGCGCCCACCGTGAGCCCGCCCGTCCGCGCCCGCCGTGAGCCCGCCGGTCCGCGCCCGCCGTGAGCCCGCCCGTCCGCGCCCGCCGTGCGCCTGCCGCCCGCGAGCCCCGCCCCGCGGGCGCCGCGATTAGGCTGGGTCGGTGCCCGACGCCTCCGCCCTCGCCCGTGCTGAATCGCTCATCACGAGCATCCCCGACTACCCCAAGCC
Source organism: Sphingomonas sp. G5 (assembly GCF_052660795.1). Classification (NCBI taxonomy): domain Bacteria; kingdom Pseudomonadati; phylum Pseudomonadota; class Alphaproteobacteria; order Sphingomonadales; family Sphingomonadaceae; genus Sphingomonas; species Sphingomonas sp. G5. The sequence goes on from NZ_CP109660.1 coordinate 158,750, forward strand.
CGGGATCGTGTTCCGCGACATCACGCCGCTGCTCGCCGACGCCGCGGCGCTGCGGGTCGTGGTCGACGCGCTGATCGCGCCGTTCGCCGGACGCTTCGACGCCGTCGCCGGGGTCGAGGCCCGCGGCTTCCTGCTCGCGGGGGCGGCGGCCATCGCCGCCGACGTGGGGCTCATGCCGATCCGCAAAGCCGGCAAGCTGCCCCGGCCCGCGGCGAGCGTCTCGTACGACCTCGAGTACGGCTCGGCGCGGATCGAGATGCACGATGACGCCGCAGCCGGTGCTCGCGTGCTGCTGCTCGACGACGTTCTCGCCACCGGTGGCACGCTCGGCGCGGGCCGCGAACTGCTCGAGGCCGTGGGTAGCGAGGTCATCGGCATCGCGACGCTGCTCGAGATCGACGGCCTGGGCGGCCGCGAGGCGCTCGGCGGCGACCTGCACTCGGTCTTCCACGTCTGACGCGCGTCGACCACCCCATGCCGCGCTCCGGGTGATCCGGCTGCGATAACCGCGCGCCGCGAGGCGGCGGGAGAGTGGATGCCGGGATCTTTCGGAGTCCGGCACGCCGCTGCCCCGCCGCGACGACGTTCTACGTGTGGTCGCTCGACGCTCGCAGCGCCGGCAGCTCCCGGTCGGTGTCGGCGACCTGCGTCAGTTTCGCCGTGAAATGCGAGAGGGGCGGTGCGGTCATGACCTTCATGAGCACGCCCCGTGCGGCGAGCCCGAGCCGCGAATGCGGGTACGCGAGCTTGAGCATCCCGCGCGGAAAACCCTGGATCTCGTCGACCAGCGGCCGCATCCACGCATCGAACGAGGCGAGCGCCTCGTCGAGCCGGTCGCGGTCGGGGCGCCCCTCGACCTGCGAGAGGGAGGCCGCCAACACGTACCCGCCGATGAGTGCCAAAGACGCCCCGCCCCCGCCCATCGGTGTCACGCACCACGCCGCGTCGCCGATGACGCACACGCGTCCGCGGTGCCATCCCGGCATCCGGATCTGCGTGAGTTCGTCGATGTACACGTCGTCGGAGGAGTCGAAGCCGTCGAGCACGCGCTCCGCCTGCCACCCGGCGTCGGCATAACGCTCGCGCAGCACGCGCAGGGCTTCGTCGCGGTCGCGCCCGACCAGGTCGTCCTCGCCCGCGTACGACAGGATCGCGCGGATGGTGCCGTAGGGGTCGGGGCGCAGGTGCACCTGGCGTCCGCCGACCGCGTTGTACCAGCGCCACCGGTCGTCGTCGCCGTCGGCCCGGGGGATCGTTCCGAAGGCCATCGTGATGCCGAGGGGATCGGCATCCACCTCCGATTCCGCGAAGAGCAGGTCGCGCGTGGCTGAGCGCACGCCCTCGGCCACGATGAGGAGGTCGGCCTCGAGGCGCTCGCCGTCGGTCGTGACGACGACGATCCGGTCGGCCCGCGACTCGTCGACCTCGGTCACGGTCGCGCCGTAGACGAAACGCACGCCCTTCGGGAGGGACTCGAGAACGGCGCGCGCGAAGTCTCCGCGCAACACTTCGAGTTCGGCCGTGGCACCGTCGGGCCCGTCCGAAGGAAGCTCGGCGATGACCTTGTCATCGGCGTCGACGATCACGGTGCCGGTCTCGGTGGTGTTCTTCGCGCGGATCGCGTCGGTCAGGCCCATGCGTTCGAGGACCTCGCGCGCGACCCCTCGCACGTCGACGTTCTGCCCGCCGTCGCGAAAGGCCGGGGCCCTCTCGACGACGGTGACGTCCCACCCGATCGTGCGCAGCCACCAGGCGGTGGACAGTCCGGCGATGCTGGCGCCGGTGATGAGGGCGTGCGGTGCGGTCATGGCGGTCTCCTCGGGGGTCGGTGCATATAGCTTTACGGCAAAGTCGCTTGACTGTAAAGTCATTGCATGACCTCCGTGAACGCGCTCTCCACGTCCTGGTCCGACGACGAGGTCGGGGTGATGCACGGTCTTCGCGACTGGGCGATGGCATCCGACGAACTCAATCGGCACCTGTCGACCTGGATGGGTCTTCCCGTCTCGGATGCCGAGGCGCTCGGCCAGATCGTGTGGGCCGCGCAATCCGGCAGCCCGGTGTCGCCCGCTCTGCTCGCACGACAGATGGGCATGACCTCGGGCGCGGTGTCGGTGCTCATCGACCGGCTCGAGCGCGCGGGGTACGTCACGCGCCACCGCGAAGGCGACGACCGCCGTCGCGTGGTCGTGCGCCCCACCGCCACCGCCCTCGAGGGGACCGAGCGCTTCCTCGGCTTCGCCGGCGCCGAGGTCGCCGCCGCCGTCCGCGAGACACCGGAGGCCGAGCTGCGCGTGATCCGCGCCTTTCTCGGGCGTATGACGCAGGCGGCGTCGGCTGCGAACACCCGACTTCGCGACGCACCCGCGTCGACCAGAATCGACGCGTGACCATCAGCCCGGGACCCCGGCGCCGAGGAACGGCGACCGCGCTCACGCGTTAGCGTCGGCTCACGCGGGCGTGCGCACCGCAGCGAACCTGTTGCGGCGACGCAGCGCGAAGCCCAAGCGCTCGTACGCGGCGATCGCGCCGAGGTTCGTCGCCGCGGCGTGCAGCAGCGCACGGTCGCCGCGTTGCTGGATGTGGAAGGCGACATCGAGCACGAGTCGTGAGGCGAGTCCCTGGCGGCGGTGGTCGGCGTCGACGGCGACGGCACTGATCTCGGTCCATCCGGTGGGGTGCAGACGCTCGCCGGCCATCGCCACGAGACGCCCCTCACGACGGATGCCGATGTACCGGCCGAGCTCGTAGGTACGGGGTCGGAAGGGACCGGGCTGGTTGCGCGCGACGATGTCGATCATCTCGGCCGCGTCATCGGCGCTCAGCTCGATGGCCTCGTCGTCGGGGCGGGTCTGCAGGGCATCGGTCTCGACGAGCTGGACTCCCTCGCCGCCGCCGACCCACTGCCAGTCCGCGGGGATCTCGCCCTCGAAACCCGACAGGCCCACGTCGGCGCCGGGGCCGACGAGCTCGCGCAGCGCCTCCCACACGTTCGGGTCGTCCCACGTGCGCACGGCCACGAACGGGGCGACGTCTTCGGGGTAACGCTTGACCAGATCGCCGCCGATCGCGAAGCGCGCGTGCGGACCGGCGAGCGAATGCCAGGCGGCGTTGTCGAGCACGGTGGCGTCGGCGTGCGGAACGGGAAGCGGGAGGGTGGTGGTGGTGGTCATGGCATCCGTTCTGGGCGAGGTGCGGCGAGGCGCACTTAAGACAACAGCGGCGAGAGTCCCGCATTCCGCGGGGCTCAGCGCACCCCGGCCGTGGTGCGGGCCGCGAGGGCGGCGGCGACCGCCCCGGCGACTCGGTCGGTCTGGCGCAGCGACAGCGAATCGGAGCGCGGGCGGGTGAAAGCGCCGGCCTCCATCGACGAGGTGAAGGGCCCGATCGCGAACATCGCCGGGCGCGACCGCCCGTCGCGCGCGATCACGCGACCGTCGGCGTCGACGTCGATGCGCCCGAGCGAGCCGGTGAACGTCTCATCCGAGACGTGCACCTCGCGTCCGTGACGACTGGCCAGCTCGCGGAGTGCGGGGTTCTCGCTCGCCGACGCGGTCGCGGCGGGAAGCCACGCGTCGATGAGTCCTCGAGCGCTCACGTCGCCGCCGGTCCGCGGCGACGAGGCGACGAAACCCCGGTCGACGTCGACGTGCACCGCGACGTCGGGCCCGAGAAAACGGACGATCCCCGCGTCGGCCAGCGCGAGGAACTCGTGCAGACGGTGCGCGGGCGGACCCGAGGCGACGTAGCTGAAGAACGCGTGCCAGGTCACGGGCAGGTCGACGGCCCGGGAGCGCGCGCTCCACCGCTCGGTCGGGATGTCCGCCAGTGCCAGGAACGACGACAGGATCGTGAGGAACAGCGCCTGGGCCGTGCTGCGCTCCTGGTTCGTGCGCAGGTGCAGGTCGTCGAGGATGTGCCGGCTCACCCGCTCGTGCACCTCGGCGGCGTCGGCGAACGTCTCGTCTCCCAGCGGTACGTCGAGTGTGCGCACGTCGAACCGGTCGAGAGGGTCGGGCACCACCGCGGCGGCGGCCCGGCGGAGGGCCGAGGTGTCGGCATCCACCTCGCGAAGGGTTTCGCGGAAGGCCTGCCACGTCGTCGTGACGCGCTCGGGGTGACCCGTGAAGAGTTCGCGGTAGTGGCCCCACACGAGCTCGCGCGCGATGAGCGGCCAGACGTCGTCGAGGAAGTCGATCGTGCCGGGGCGCGCGAGCAGCGCGGCGACCGCCGCGGGGGTCAGCACCTCGCGCACGGGCGGGTCTCCCTGAAGCTGAGACGACACCTTCGAGCGGTAGGGCACGCCGCGTCGAGATCCGAGGTGCAGCCGCGGCTCGCGGCCCGAGGGCTCGTAGCGCAGCCTCCCGTCCGCACCGGTGACGAAGCGACCGCCCCGCCCCGCGGTGAGCAGCACCACGGCGTCGACGGACGCCAGCCCCATCCCGCGGACGATCACGTCGTCGCCGGGTGCGAAGACGCTCAGGTCGGCGTCGGCGGTGAAGGCCGGGGGAACGTAGGTCAGCCCGGTGCGGGCGGCGGCCTCGCGCAACGAGACCGCCTCGCCCTCGAGCTCGCGGGCGTTGTGCCCCATCGCGTACACGAGAACATCGGCGGGCAGACGGATGCCGTCGGCGAGGGCGATCTCGTACCCGTCGGCCGTGTCGTCGACCCACTGCACGGTACCCTCGTGCCACCGCACCTCGACGCCCGGCGGGGCGATCGCCACCGTGCGCCGCCAGAACCAGTCGAGGTACGCGCTCTGCAGGCGCCGCGTCGGGAAGGAGTCCGGGCCCAGGCCCCGCAGCTCGGCATCCAGCTCGACATCGTCGATCGCGACGTCGGGGAGCGTGCCCGCGCGCACCCGCTCGGCCCACTCGATCAGCGAGGGCCCGGAACGGATCGGCCCCGAGATCGTGCAGGACTCGTCGGTGAAGACGGTGACGTCGCGCGCCATCGAATTGAGCTTCAGCAGCGGCGACTGCTCGCGTCGCCAGATGCGCCCCGCCCCCGGCGGGAACGGGTCGACGAGGGTGATGCGCAGCGGAAGCGGGGAGCGCCGGGCGAGCAGACGCTCGACGAGCATGACCGCCCGCGGCCCTGCCCCGACGATCACGAGCTCGGTCATCGCACCCCGGCGCTCACGGTGACCGGGGGCAGGCCCAGCAGGTCGTGCAGCGTGGCCCCCTCGTCGTAGGAGCGGCGGTACGACCCGCGTTCCTGCAGCAGCGGGACGACCTTCTCGGTGAACTCGTCGAGGCCGTGCGGGGTGACGTGCCCGACGACGGTGAACCCGTCGGTCGCGCGCTCCTGGACGTAGCGGTCGATCTCGGATGCCACGTGCTCCGGCGTCCCGACGAAGGTGTGCTTCGCGGTGAGGCGGATGACGAGCTCGCGGATGCTGAGGTTCTCGGCGGTGGCCTGCTCGCGCAGCTGCCCCACGCGAGCGCGGATCGCGGCGTGACGTCCGGCGAACCCCTGCGCTGTCTCGACCCCCGTGTCGGGCTCGAGGTCGGGCAGTGGTCCGTCGGCGTCGTACCCGCTGAGATCGCGATTCCAGATCTGCTCGAGATAGGTGATCGCGGTCTGGGGCCGCACCTGCGCGAGCGCGATCTCGCGCGAGCGTTCGCGGGCCTCGCCGGCGGTGTCGCCGAGGACGAAGGTGGCGGCGGGGAGGATCCTCAGCGAGTCCTCGTCGCGGCCGTGCGAGGCGAGGCGGCCCTTCACGTCGCGGTAGAACTGCTGCGCGTCGGCGAATTCCGTGTGCAGCGAGAAGATCACATCGGCGTGGGTCGAGGCGAAGTCGCGGCCGTCGGGGGAGTCCCCGGCCTGCACGATGACGGGCCGCCCCTGGGGGGAGCGGGGGACGTCGAACACCGCGTCGACGTCGAATAGACGGGATTCGTGCCGCACCCGCGTGATGGCGTCGTCGCGCAGGAACTCACCCGTCTCGGCATCGGCCACGACCGCGTCGTCGCGCCACGACGACCACAGCGCCTTCGACAGTGCCGCGAACTCCGATGCCCGCACGTACCGGTCGGCGTGGTCGAGGTAGCCGCCGCGGCGGAAGTTCGCCCCGTGGAACGCGTCGGAGCTCGTCACGGCGTTCCATCCGGCCCGGCCGCCCGAGAGCTGATCGAGGGTGCCGATCTGTCGCGCGAGTTCGAACGGCTCGTTGAACGTCGTGTTGAGCGTGCCGACCAGTCCGATGTGCTCGGTGACGGCGGCCAGCGCGGTGAGGATGGCGAGGGTGTTCGGGCGTCCCGCGACGTCGAGGTCGTGCAGCTGCCCGCGGTGCTCGCGCAGACGCAGGCCCTCGGCCAGGAAGAGGTAGTCGAAGAAGCCGCGCTCGGCCGTGCGGGCGAAGTGCTCGAACGACGAGAAGTCGATCTGGCTGCCCGCGCTCGGGTCGGTCCACACGGTGGTGTTGTTGACGCCCGGGAAGTGCGCGGCGAGATGGACCTGGCGGCGGGTCATGCGCCGACCTCCTGACGGGCGTAGCGGCTGGCGAGGCGGGGGAGTCCGAGACGCTCGCGCAGCGTGGGGGAGCCGTCGTCGGGGAGCAGGATGCCGGCGGCCGCCGCCCGCGGCACGACCCGGTCGGCGATGGCGTCGAGGTCGGCGGGCAGACGGGCGGGGCGCAGGCGGACGCCGTCGACCCCCGCATCGGCGAGCGCGCGGATCTCGTCCACCACGTCGTCCGCGGTGCCGACCACAATCCGGGCATCGGTGGTGAGCGGAGCGCGGTCCTGCAGGCGGCTCCACACGGCCTCGGCCCCGGCGCGCGTCTCGTCGACGAGCACGAGCAGGTCGGCGAAGACGCGCAGGTCGTCGCCCCCGTCGAGTTCGCCCAGGATGCCTCCGACGGCGTTCGCGTCGGAGGGAGTGACGAAGACGAGGTCGGCGTGCTCCGCGGCGAAGCGATAGGGGATCGTCTGGTGCGCGAGCGCCGTGATGAGCGGCTGACCCTGGGGAGACCGCGGCACGATCGACGCCCCGGTGATCGAGAAGAACTCGCCCTCGAACGCGACGTTGTGCACGCGTTCGCGGTCGAGGAATCTGCCCGACTCGAGGTCGCGCACGATCGCGTCGTCCTCCCACGAGTCGGCCAGACGCCGGATGACGTCGGCGACCTCGCCCGCCTCGCGGAAGGCGGCCAGCAGCGCGGGATCGTCTTCGACACGACCGGATGCCGGCAACCCGGTCGGTCCGTCGGCGCGGCGACCGAAGTTCTTCCGCTCCTGCGCCGTCGAACCCGCGACGAGCCGGACGCCCGCGCGGCCGCGGCTCACGTGGTCGAGGGTCTGCAGGCCCGTGGCGAGGTGGAAGGGCTCGGGATGGGTCGTCGTGGCGGTCGGCACGAGACCGATCCGCCGCGTGGCCGGGGTCAGGAACGACGCCAGCAGCACCGCGTCGAGGCGCCCGCGGACGCGGTCGCGGCGGGTCTCGGCATCCGGTTCGAACGACCGCCCGCCCAGGCTGAGCGCGTCCTCGATCGTCGCGAGGACAAGACCCGCGGCGTCGGCCGTGCGGGCGAGGTCGCGCCAGTAGCGGGCAGAGGTCAGCTCGGTGGGCCGGGCTCCGGGCTCGCGCCAGGCGGCCGGGTGCCAGCCGGCTCCGTCCAGGGCGACGGCGAGGTGGATGCGGTCGGGCATCGAGGCTCCTTCGGTCAGGCGACGTGCTGACGACTGTCGCCCGGGACCCAGGCGGGTCTCAATGCGTGACGTAACGCAACGTCTTGCGGCGTCACGAACCGACGAAAGGGGCGGAATCTAGCGCGCGCGCTCGGCGACCGCTCGACTATGACGCTCCGCAACGCAGGGTGTCGGACGGTGACGCCTCGCGACGGTCGGTGTCGCTCGAGATGAGCGCGCCGCCGCGCGCGCCTACGGTCGGCGTCATTCCTGTTCCCGAGGAGAGAGGCCTTCCCATGAGCGCAGCCCCCGCGACCGCCCCGTTCACGGGTGTGTCCGCGCTTTTCGACGATCTGCGTCGCGAAGCGCCCGAGATCGACGTACGGCAACCGTCGTCCGAAACGGTGGCGTTCGCCTACGACGCGGGCACGACCCCGCGGAGCGGCGATCCGGCGCTCGACGGGCCGACGGTGGCCTTCCCCGCGACCGTGGGTGACGTGCAGCAGCTCGTGCGTCTCGCCGCCCGTCACGGCGTCAGCGTCGTGCCGCGTGGGGCGGGAACCGGCCTCTCGGGCGGGGCCACGGCGCAACCCGACCAGCTCGTCATCTCGACCGACCGGCTCGACCGCATCGTCGAGGTGTCGCCCGCCGACGAGGTCGCCGTCGTCGAACCCGGCGTGCTCAACGCCGCGCTCAACGAGCGCTTGGCGCCCCTGGGGCTCTTCTACGCCCCCGACCCCGCCAGCTGGCGCATCTCGACGATCGGCGGCAACATCGCCACCAACGCCGGGGGCCTGCGCTGCGCCAAGTACGGCGTCACGCGCGAATCGGTCCTCGCTCTCGACGTCGTGCTCGCCGACGGCAGCCTCGTGTCGGTGGGCCACCGCTCGATCAAGGGCGTGACGGGTCTCGACCTGGTCTCGCTGTTCGTCGGGTCGGAGGGCGTGCTCGGCATCGTGGTGGGCGCCACCGTGCGCATCCGCCCGCTCCCGGTTGCGCGGCGCACCCTGACGGCGTTCTTCGATTCCACCGACGCGGGGGCCGCGGCCATCGGGGCCATCACCGCCTCTCGCGTGCGCCCGAGCGTCATCGAGTTCCTCGACGAGATCACCCTCGACGGGATCGACGCGGCGCAGGGTTCGGGCCTGAGCGCCCGGGGCGCCGCCCTGCTGCTGATCGAACTCGACGGCTTCGGCATCGACGAGCAGACCGCTGAACTGACGACCGCGCTCGTCGCGGCAGGGGCGCGGGTCGAGGTCGAGAACGACGCGGATGCCGAGGTCCTCTGGGAACTGCGACGCTCGGGCCGACGTTTCGACGCGGGCTCGTGGTTCGCCGGTGGCGACGTCGCCGTGCCGAAATCGCGCATCGCGGAGTTGTTCGCGGGATTCCCCGCGATCGCCGCGCGGTTCGGGGTCTCGGTGAGCGCCGTCGCGCACGCCGGCGACGGAAACCTCCACCCGGTCATCTCGCTCCCCATCCCCGCCGGCGCGGACCCCGCCGTCGTCCCGCCCGCGGTCCACGATGCGTCCGACGCCGTCGTGCGCGCCGCTCTCGCCGTCGGGGGGACCGTGAGCGGCGAACACGGCATCGGCACAGTGAAACGCGCGCTCGCCGCCGAGGAACTCACCGTCCGTGTTCGCGAAGCCCAGCTCGCCGTGAAGAACGCGCTCGATCCGGCCGGGCTCTTCAACCCCGGCAAAGCCCTGTAGTCAGCCCCCACAGCCCGAGGATTTCCATGACCACTCGCCTCCGTCCTTTCCGGCGCCTTCTCGGCGTCGCCTCCGCCCTCACCGTCGGCGCCGTGCTGCTGAGCGGGTGCGGCGCCGCGTCGACCGCCGCTCCGGCCGCCGACGCCGAACCCCAGCCGGGTGGTGACCTCGTCTTCCTCATCGATTCGCTCGGCGCGACCTGGATTCCCAACAACAGCGCGATCTCGAGCTACCAGGGTCAGATCTGGGGCAACCTCACCGACAAGCTCGTCTACGTCGACGCCGAGGGGAACCTCAGCCCGTGGATCGCCGAGAGCTGGGACGAGAACGCCGACAAGACCGAGTTCACCCTGCACCTGAAGGAGGGCGTCACCTTCTCCGACGGCACGCCTCTGGATGCCGCCGCGGTCGTGGCGAACATCGACATCTGGGCGAAGGGACGACCCGATGACGGCATCAACCGCATCGGACTGTTCCCCTCGGCCAACTACGCCGGCGCCGAGGCGGTGGATGCCACGACGGTGAAGGTGTCGTTCTCGGCTCCCACCCTCAGCTTCATCCCGACGTTGGCGTACCACGGCTCGATCCTCATCTCGCCGACCACTCTCGCTCTTCCCGCTGAGCAGCAGGCCGACCTCACGAACGACATCGGCAGCGGTCCGTTCGTCGTCGAGAAGGTCGCCGAGGGCGACAGCGTCGTGCTGAAGAAGCGCGACGACTACGACTGGGGTCCCGAGGCCCTCGGCCACGAGGGCGCGGCCTACCTCGACACGATCACGTACAAGCAGGTCGCCGAGCCCACGCTCCGTACCGCTTCGGTGGAGTCGGGCCAGGCGCAGGTGGCGTACAACGCCAGTCCGCAGGACCTCGAGGCCCTGAAGCAGGAGGGGCTGACCGTCGAGACGCCCCGCTACCTCGGCTTCGTCAACGGCTACGCGCTGAACACGTCGGTGGCCCCCTTCGACGACCTCGCCGTGCGCCAGGCCGTGCAGCACGGCATCGACCGCGACGAGATCCTCTCGACCGTCTACACCCCCGACTGGCACGCGGCCGAGTCGCTGTTCCAGAGCACGGTGCCCGAGGCGACTGACCACAGCGCCGACTTCGCCTACGACCCCGACAAGGCCGCGGCGCTTCTCGACGAGGCCGGCTGGGCGAAGGGTGCCGACGGCGTCCGTACGAAGAACGGCCAGAAGCTGTCGTTCACGCTCTACCCGAACCCGTACCTGCAGGCTTCGCAGTCGGTCGACGAGCTCGTCGACCAGCAGCTGACGGCGCTCGGGTTCGAGGTGAACCTCGAGACCTACGACGTGCCGACGTACGGTCAGAAGGTGATCGGCAACGCGACGATCCCCGCGACCGAGATCACCCGCAGCTTCGTCGACGTCGGAACCGTCGCCGGCGTCCTCACCTCGCAGAAGAAGGGCGACGAAGACTGGTTCACGCTCGGCACCTCGGATGCCACGCTCAACGACCTGTCGACGCGCATCGCCACGGCCACCGACCGTGACGCCCGCGCGAAGGTCGCCGACGAGCTGCAGAGCTATGTGCTCGACCAGGGCTACTTCGTGCCGCTGACGCAGATCGTGCAGCGCGTCTACGTGCAGGCCCCCGACGTCAGCGGCGTGACCTACAACGGCCTCGCCTACGCGTACTACCTGGACGCCTGGCTCAACAGCTGACACCGGACGGGAGACGGATGCCGCGGTATCCGTCTCCTCGATCCGTTACACCGAGACGAGAGGAGGAGAGCATGTTCCGCACATACGGCCGATTCGTGCTGCGCCGCACGGGCCAGGCGCTCGTCGTCGTGCTGCTGGCGTACCTGTTCACGTTCTTCGTGATCAGCATCCTGCCCGGGGACCCGATCACGAGCACCTTGCGCAATCCCGACAACGGCTTCACCGAGGACGACATCGCCCGCATCGTGGCGTACTACGGCCTCGACCAGCCCTGGTGGGTGCAGCTCGGATCGTCGCTCGGACGCTTCGTGGTCGGCGACCTCGGTGTCTCGCTGCGATCGAACCTGCCCGTCAGCACTCTCGTGTTCGACGCGCTGGGGTCGACGCTGAGCCTCGCGGCCGTCGCGCTGCTGGTCGCCATCGTGCTCGCCGTCGCCATCGCGTACGGAACGCAGTTCCTGCCCGCGCGCTTCGGGCAGGGCGTGCTGCGGTCGCTGCCGTCGCTGTTCCTCTCCGTCCCGAACTTCGTGATCGGCCTGCTGCTGATCCACGTCTTCGCCTTCGGGCTCGGACTGTTCAGCATGATCGACACCGAGACGCCCTGGGGCACCTTCTTCGCGGCGGTGGCCCTCGGCATCCCCGTGTCGGCTCAGCTCGCCGAGGTGCTCATCGCGTCGCTCGATCACGAGTCACGGCAGGAGTACGTCGCCGTCGCGCGCTCGCGGGGACTCCGCCAGGCAGCGCTGTTCCTGCGTCACCTCGTGAAGCCCTCGGCGCTGCCGACGGTCACCGTTCTCGCACTCATCGTCGGAGAGCTCCTCGGCGGCGCGCTCATCACCGAAGCGATCTTCGGCCGCGTCGGCATCGGCACCCTGGTCGAGTCATCGGTGGCCAGTCAGGACCTCCCCGTGCTGCAGGCCGTGGTGTCGCTCGCCGCCATCGTCTTCGTCGTCGTCAACCTGCTCGCCGACCTCGCCTATCCGCTGCTCGACCCCCGCGTGTCCATCGGCTCGCGCGGGCGCGCGGTCACGGCGACCCCGCGCGAAGAGCCGGCGCCGCTGCTCCGCGAGGAAGTGAGCGTCGTATGACCGCCGTCGTCTCACCATCCCGCCCCGCGATTGCCCGGGTCCGCGGCATCCGTCTCGCCGTTCCGGTCGGTGTCATCGTGTCACTCCTCGTCGTGGCCGTGGTGCTGGCGTTCTCTCTCGCGCCGACCCTGTTCACGTCGCAGAACCCGGCGCAGGGCGTGCCGGCCAACAAGCTGCAACCGCCCAGTGCCGCGCACCTGCTCGGCACCGATCACCTGGGCCGCGACCTCTTCGCGCGCATCGTGTTCGGTGCGCAGTCGTCGGTGACAAGCGCCCTCGTCGCCGTGGCGATCGGCGTGGTCGTGGGCGGGCTCATCGGCCTGCTCGCGGGGTTCCTGGGGTCGTGGACCGACACGGTGCTCGCCCGTCTCATCGACGTGCTGCTCGCCATCCCGGCGTTCCTGCTCGCCGTCGTCATCGTCAGCTCGCTCGGTTTCCAGACCATCAACGCCGCGATCGCCACCGGCGTCTCGGCCGTCGCCGTGTTCGCCCGGGTGATGCGCTCCGAGGTGCTGCGCGTGCGCTCGTCGGTGTTCGTCGAGGCGGCGCGGTTGCAGGGCGGGTCGAGCCTGCACGTGCTGTTCCGGCACGTGCTGCCCAACGCGTCGCGCTCGCTCGTGCCCCTCGCGGTCCTGCAGTTCGGGCTGTCGATCCTCGTCATCGCGGGGCTCGCCTTCCTGGGCTACGGCGATCCGCCCCCGGCATCCGATTGGGGTCTGCTCATCTCAGCCGGCAAGGACTACCCGCGTGCGCCGTGGCTCGTCGTGTGGCCGGCCCTGGTCACCGTGGCGACGGTGTTGTCGATCAACCGCATCAGCCGGTGGCTTCGGAGGACGTCATGACCCTCACTCTCCCCTCGCGCGAACAGACACGGGCCGAGGCCGCACCCCTCCTGAGGGTGCGGGACCTCTCGGTGGCCTACGGACGAACCCCCGTGGTGCACGACGTGTCGTTCTCGATCCCGCACGGCGGCAGCCTTGCCCTCATCGGCGAGTCGGGGTCGGGAAAGTCGACGATCGCGCGATCCGTGCTGCGGCTGCTGCCCCGCGCGACCGGGCGGGCGAGCGGACGCGTCGAGTTCGCCGGCGACGAGGTGCTCGGGCTGAGTGAGGCGCGGTTCCGCCCTCTCCGCGGCCGGCGCCTCGGCTTCGTGCCCCAGGACCCGTCGAACGCGCTCAACCCGGTGCGCACCATCGGCTCGCAGGCGCACGAGGCCGCCGCGTTGTCGGGAATCACGGATGCCGGCGCGCAGCGCGACGCGATCCTCGACGTCTTCGCCCGCGTGGGCCTTCCCGATCCGCGCCGGGTTTACGGCTCGTATCCGCATCAGCTCTCGGGCGGCATGCTGCAGCGCGTGCTCATCGGTCTCGCGGTGCTGCCGCGACCCGAGCTGCTCGTCGCCGACGAGCCGACGAGCGCCCTCGACGTCACGATCCAGAAGCGCATCCTCGACCTGCTCGGCGACCTGCGCGAGGAGCTCGGCATCGGCCTGCTGCTCATCACGCACGACCTGGCCATCGCGGCCGAGCGCACCGACGAGATCGTCGTGCTGAAGGACGGGCGGGTGCAGGAGGCCGGCGCCACACGCGAGGTCTTCGCGGCGCCGACCTCGCCGTACACGGTGCAGCTGCAGGCCGACGCACCCGCGCTGAACCCCGACCGCTACCGGCGCGCTGACGAGCGCGGTGTCGACGCGTGGACCACCGACACCACCGCGACCCGCATCGAGGTGCGCGAGGTGTCGAAGAGCTTCGTGGTCGACGGGTCTGAGCGCGCGGCGGTGTCGGCGGTGTCGTTCCGCGTGCCGCCGGGCACCACCCACGCGCTCGTGGGGGAGTCGGGCTCGGGGAAGACCACGACGGTGCGGCTACTACTCGGACTCGAGACCCCCGACACGGGCGACATCGTCGTCGACGGCAAGCCCGCGACCGGACGCACCGAGGCGGAGCTCCGCGGCATCCGTCGCCACCTGCAGCTCGTGTACCAGAACCCCTTCACCTCGCTCGATCCCACCTGGACCGTGGGGCGGATCGTGCGCGAGCCGCTCGATCAATACCGGGTCGGCACGCGCGCCGAGCGCGCGGCGAAAGTCACCGAGGCCCTGGACGCCGTGGGTCTGTCTCCGCAGCTCACCCGCCGTCGCCCCGACGCGCTGTCGGGCGGTCAGCGGCAGCGCGTCGCGATCGCCCGCGCCCTGGTGCTCGAACCCGACGTCATCGTGCTCGACGAGCCGACCTCGGCGCTCGACGTGACGGTGCAGGCGGGGGTGTTCGACGTGCTCCGCCGACTGCAGCGCGAACGCGGGCTGACCTACCTCTTCGTCTCGCACGACCTCGCGCTCGTGCGGCAGATCGCCGACACCGTCTCGGTGCTCAAAGACGGACGGGTCGTGGAGGCCGGGCGGGTGGCCGACGTGCTCTCGCACCCGCGCGAGCAGTACACACGGGCCCTCGTCGACGCGATCCCCACCCCCGACCCCCGGAGTCCCTCATGACCCTGCTCTTCCCGCCCCGCTCGCGTCCCGCGCTCATCGAGGCGTTCACCGCCCCGAAGGGCTTCGGCGATCAGACCCTGCGGGACCGCCGGCCCGATGCGATCGAGTTGCTCGGCGGCATCCCCGATCCCTCCGTCCTGCCGACCGCGGAGCTCGCCGAGGCGACGGCCCGCGTACTCGCCCGACCGGGGGCGCCGTCGCTGCAGTACTCGCGTACCGAGGGCATCCCGGCGCTGCGCGAGTGGATCGCCGCGCGCGAGGGCGTCGCCGTCGAGCGCGTGCTCATCACCAACGGCGGGTTCCACGGCCTCGCGATCGCCGTGCAGACGGTGCTCGAGCGCGGCGACCTCGTGGCGGTCGACAACCCGGTGTTCCCGCTGTTCCTGCGCGGGCTCGAGCTCGCGGATGCCCGCGTTCTGCCCATCCGCGTCGGGGCCGAGGGGCTCGACATCGACGCCCTCGCCGCCGAGCTGCGCGCCGGCGCCCGCCCGGCCGCGGTGTATACGGTTCCCGAGTTCCACAACCCCTCGCAGTCGTCGCTGCCGACCGCCCGGCGTCGCGAGCTCGTGGAACTGGCCGAGAAGTACGGCTTCGTCGTCTTCGCCGACGACCCGTATCGCGAACTGCGCTTCCACGGCGAGCCCGAGTCGCTCGCACCGTTCCACGACTCCGACCACGTCATCCACGTCAACACCTTCACGAAGACGCTGGGCCCGGGCCTGCGGCTCGGCTGGATCGTTCTTCCGGAGCGCCTGATCCCGGATGCCGTGGCCCTCCGCAGCCGCCAGGACTCGCACTCGTCGACCTTCGTGCAGGCCGTCGTGGCCGAGCTGCTGACCGGCGACGTGGGCGTCTTCGACCGGGTTCTCGGAGGTGCTCGAGCCCTGTACCGGGCGCGGGCGCACGCTCTGGCCGAGGCGCTCTCGGCATCGGGCTCCTTCGACGTCACCGTGCCGGACGGCGGCCTGTTCCTCTGGCCGCGCCTGACCGACGACTCCCTGGACGCCGACCGGCTCGCCGCCGCCGCGAGCGCCGAGGGGGTCGAGTACCAGCGCGGGTCGTTCTTCCCCTCGGGGCCGGGAACGGACGCCGACCGGCACCTGCGGCTGGCCTACGGCGACACGTCCGAGGAGCTGTTGGTGGAGGCGGCGTCGCGGCTGGCGCGGGCCGTAGCGCGGCAGCGCTGACGCGCCGCGTCGCCCTCGTGCTGGCGTTGAGCGTCCAAGACACCCGGACGTCTCGAGAATTCGTCCGGGTTTCTTGGACACTCAACGTGCCGCGCGGACGGCGGTGCGTCCGGGGCGTCAGGCTGACGGCTGCCACCCCAGCAGCGGCCCGAGGCGCCCCGCGATGTCCTCGAGGATCTGCACGTAGTCGTCGGGCTCGAAGGCGAAGGGCAGCGCGAAGGCCACCTCGTCGACCCGCGGGAACGACCGCGACGACAGCAGCCGGTCGGCGATCTGCTCGGACGTGCCCACGAGATCCTCGGCGAACAGCAGCCCTTTCGGACCCTGGGGGATGCCGACGCGCCCGCGCCGCGACTCGGCGTACGCCTCGTACCGCCGGCGTTGTTCGGGTGTGGCGGTGTCGGTCGGCACGACGACGAGACCCTGTGACACCCGGGCGGTCTCGCCGTCGGGGTGCGTCTCCCGGTAGAGCTGGATCTGCGCGTCCTGCTCGACATCGAAGTCGGTCGAGTGCACCGACTGGATCACGCTGCTGGTGAGCAGGTGGAAGCCGTTCTCTGCCGCCCAGGTCGTCGAGGTCGGGCTGCCGGCGCCGTACCAGAGCCGGTCCGAGAGACCGGGGGAGTGGGGCTCGACGCGCTCGGAGTACTCCTCGATCCCCTCGGTGCCCGAGAACGGGCTGACCCGCTCGCCGGCGAGGAAGCGGCGCAGGCGCGAGAGGCGCTCGTATCCGAAGTCCTCGGCGTCGGCGGTGTCGGGGTACAGCGCCGGCGCGATCTCGTCGAGGCGGCGGGGCGGCCCCACCGAGAAGCCGGGCTCGAGGCGCCCGCCGGTCAGCACGTCGACGGTGGCGAGGTCTTCGGCGAGGCGCAGCGGGTTCTCCCACCCGAGCGGGATGACAGCGGTACCCAGGCGGATGCGGCTCGTGCGCTGGGATGCCGCGGCGAGCACCGCCACGGGCGAGGAGATGCCGTACTGCAGGTGCCGGTCGCGCAGCCACGCGCTGTCGAAGCCGAGGCGCTCGCCGCGCTCGATGATCGACAGCGTGGTCTCGTGCCCGGCGCGCGGGTTCTCGCGATCGAAGAGGCCGATGGTGAGGAAGCCGAGGGAGCGGAGAGCGCGGGTCACCCCGCCACGCTAACGGCGCCGGCGACCGATCGAGGCCGCATCGTCACGGTCCGTCATCGCCGGGCCGAGCGGGCACACGAGGGGATCGGATGCCGCCGCTCGAGGTGGCATCCGTCATCGAATCGGCGGCTGAACCCCTTCGCTCGCGCGCCCGTCCCTGCGAACCCGAGGCGTGTTCGTGGCTGATGTGCCAGGCTCCGCGCCTTTCGGGCACGCGACCGGCGTCAGCGAAGCGAGGCGGCGGAGGAGCGAGGGCGCGCCCCCGACGAGTCCACGGAGTCCCGATTGGCCGCTCCGTCGCGCGTCCGTGGGCGGTCAGAATCGGACCCATGCTGCCCTCCCGAGACCCTCACGATCGTCTGGCCGAACTCGCCGTCCTCGCAGACGCCGACCGTCGCGCCCAGGACTACGTCGCGGCCATCGGCTCACGACCGGTCTACCCGTCGGTTCACGCGCGGGAGGCGCTCAGCGGATTCGATGAGGAGTTGTCCGCGGCCGGTCACGATGAGCGCTCGACCATCGCCCTGCTCGATGAACTCGGCTCGGCAGCCGCCGTCGAGTCGAACGGGGCGCGCTACTTCGGTTTCGTCGTCGGCGCGACGCTCCCCGTCGCGGCGGCGGCCGATCGCCTGGTCCTGGCGTGGGACAACACGGCATCCACTCCGCTCGGCTCGCCCGCGACCAGCGCGATCGAAGCGATTGCCGCTCGCTGGGTCGTCGAGGTTCTCGATCTGCCGCGCGACAGCGCCGTCGGGTTCTCTACCAGCGCGGGAGCCGGGACGGTCGCGATCCTCGCCACCGCTCGGCAGCACGTGCTGGCACAGCTCGGGTGGGACGTCGCGCGTCGCGGGCTGACCGGTGCACCCCCGGTGCGGGTCGTCGCGAGCGAGCTCGCGCACGTCGTCGTGCGCAAGGCTCTGCGCGTCCTCGGTTTCGGCTCGGACCTCGTCGAGTGGGTTCGCACCGACGAGTACGGACGCATCGACCCCGACGCCCTCCCCGCGGTCGACGCGAGCACGATCGTGATCCTGCAGGCCGGTGAGGTCAACACGGGCGAGTTCGACCCGTTCGAACCGATCATGCAGAAGGTGCGGGCGAGCGCCGGGTGGATCCACGTCGACGGAGCGTTCGGTCTGTGGGCGCGTGCCTCGCGTCTTCGACCGCTCACCGACGGCATCGACCGGGCCGATTCGTGGACCGTCGACGGGCACAAATGGTTGAACACGCCCTACGACAGCGCCGTCAGCATCGTGCGGAACCGCGACGCGGCGAACGCGGCTCTGCACTCCGATGCGACATATGCCCCGTCGACCGATGACGCGCAGAAGAACCTGACCCTGGAGTTCTCGCGACGGGCACGCGGTATCCCGATCTGGGCGGCACTGCGCACGCTGGGTCGCGACGGCGTGGCCGAACTCGTCGAGAACTCGACCGCGACGGCCACGCGGATCGCCGACGGTCTCCGCGGGGCCGGCTACACGGTGCTCAATCGCGTCGTGCTGAACCAGGTGCTGGCACGAGCCGGGTCCGCCGAGGAGACGGCGCGCATCGTGGCCGCCGCCCAAGCCAGCGGCCACACGTGGTTCGGCGCGACCGTCTGGCGGGGGGAACCGGCGTTCCGCATCTCGGTGTCGTCGTGGCGGACGCGCGCGGAGGACGCGGACGCTCTCGTCAAACTGCTGGCGGGACTCGCGCGAGCCTGAACGGGCGCTTGTGGTGCGCTCATCTGGTGGGGAGCGCAGCTACGCTCGCGTACGATCCCCTTCGTGATCGCGCGTGAAATCGGTTCGGGTCGCCCCCTCGTCGCTTTGCACGGATTCGGTGTGGACCACCGGATCATGCTGCCGCTCGCCGAGTGGATCGGAGACGCGCCGTGGCGCTTGGTGCTGCTCGACCTGCCCTGGGCGGAGTCGGCAGCGCGGGGAGCGACGGTGTCGAGTACCCGGGAGGTGGCGCACGGCGTCCTCGCCGAGATCGACGATCATCTGGGCGATGAGCCCTTCGCTGTCATCGGCAACTCCTACGGGGCGATGCTCGCCCGCCACGTCGCGCACGAACGTCGTCCGCGTGTGCGGGGCCTGGCCACCCTGGCGGGCGTATTCCGCCCGGCGCATCACGAGCGGAGCGTCCCCGAACGCACCGTGGTCCACGTCGAGTCGCCGGTCCTCGACGCTGCGGGCGACGCTCGCGAGGCCTTCGAAGAGATCAGCGTCATTCAGGATGCCGCGTCGTTCGCCGCCTTCCAGCGGTACGTCCTGCCGGGTCTGCGCGGGGCCGACACCACGGTCATGGACCGCATCGCCGCCGACTACGCAATCGATGGCGTGCCGGAGGAGCGGTATCCCGAACCGTTCACCGCGCCGACCCTGCACGTGTTCGGCCGTCAGGACGACGTCGTCGGGTACGAGGACGGTCTCGCCCTGCGGGAGCACTACCCGCGCGGGAGCTTCGTCGTCCTCGACGGGGCCGGTCACAACGTGCACCTCGAACAGCCCGACGTCACCGGGGCGCTCTTCCGCGAGTGGCTCGCCCGCATGGATCGCTGAGCGGCGCATGCCCCGTATGACCC
The DNA here is from genome assembly GCF_052660795.1 of Sphingomonas sp. G5. Classification (NCBI taxonomy): domain Bacteria; kingdom Pseudomonadati; phylum Pseudomonadota; class Alphaproteobacteria; order Sphingomonadales; family Sphingomonadaceae; genus Sphingomonas; species Sphingomonas sp. G5. Next base: position 178,241 of record NZ_CP109660.1, read on the forward strand.
GACGTTTCCGCCTGCTCTCGGCACGCGTGTGACCCCGGCGATACTGGCGTCATGACGGCGGCGCACCCCACGTGGACAATCGAACGCGTCGACTGGCACGACGAGCGCGCCGTCGCTCTGCGCACAGCGATGGACGAAGAGATCGGCCCCCGCTACGCCCCGGTCTTCGCCGCCTTCGACGAAGAGACGCAGGCGGTCCTGGCGGAGGACTTCGCGGTCGATCCGGCGACGATCGTCGACGTGATCCTCGTCCACGATGCCGCCGGGGAACCGGTGGGGCACGCGGCCCTGCGCGCGCTCGGGACCGATCTCGAGGTCAAGCGCGTCTTCGTCGATCGGCGTGCCCGCGGGCAGGGCGCCAGCCGAGCGCTCATGTCGGAGCTCGAGCGTCTCGCCCTCGCGCGCGGGGTGTCGCGACTGATCCTGCAGACCGGCGATCGTCAGCCCGAGGCCATCGCGCTGTACGAGCGCATCGGCTACCACGCGATCGAGACCTTCCCGCCGTACGTCCGCTTCCCCGCGTCGCGCTGCTTCGCGAAGTCGCTCCCCTCGTGAGCGTCTCGCCTTTCGCCGGCTGACCGTGCTGACCGGCGGCAGCGCGGCTTCGCCGGCCCGCCCCGCCGACTCGGCTCCCGCCCTGCTCGCGCGGCATTCACGCGGTGACGGCCGACCCGTGTCGTCTACGACAGCAGACCGAGGGATGCCACGCTCCGCGGCATCCCTCCTCTGACGGGACCGACTCAGCGGGTGCTTCGGTGGCGTGCCAGGAACGCGAGGATGCGCCGGGCGACCTCGGGCGCCGCGGTGAACTGCACGAGGTGGCGGTGACCGGGGACGATGTCGACCGTGCCGTCGGCGGCGAGGGTGCCCAAGCGCTGCGCCCACGACTGTTGCGCGATCGGGTCGTCGGCGCCGCGCACGACGAGCAGGGGTGCCGTGAGGAGGGGAATCCGGTCCTCGATCGGGTAGCCCAGCATGTGCCGCGCCTGGCGGGCGTACCAGACGGGGCCGCAGCGCAGGTAGTCGGTGCAGACGAGGGCGTTTGGTCGGGGCGGCTCGAGGACGGAGTCGCGGGTCAGCCGCAGGGCCTGGACCAGGGCGTTGCGCCTCCGATCGTCGGTGACGGGCCCGATCGCGACGACCGCGTCCGCGAGGTCGGGACGCTGCACCCCCAGCTCCACGACCCACTGCGCGCCCATCGAGTGGCCCACGAGCACCGCGGATCGGACGCCGAGACCGTCGAGCACGCGTCCCAGCGCCCGTGCGACGTCGGCGATGTCGGCGGCCCGTCGCGGTTTGGGCAGCCCGCCGAAACCGGGCAGATCGATGGTGTGCACCTCGGCATCCCGCGCCAGTTCGTCGTGAAGGCGGGTCAGGTAGCGGTGCGACATTCCGATGCCGTGGATGAGCACGAAGACCGGGCGTCCTTCGCGGCGGCTGGAGAACGACCGGAACGCGAGCCCGTGCACCGCATGGTCGCGAACTGATTTCCCCGTGACGGATGCCACCGTATACCCGCCGCGACGAGGGCGGGTGAGGCTTGCGCGCCCCCGTTTCGATCGGATCCCCCCGAGCGACCGGCGCGCCCCGCGCCGTCAGAGGTCGAAGCCGAACGCCCGCAGATCGAGGAACCGGCCCGGTTCCACCTCGACCGGGTGCTCGCGCTCGGTGAGGCGGCGGAAGCCGAGCTTCAGGTAGAGCGCGTGCGCGCCGAGCATCTCGGGGCCGCTGTTCATGACCACGCGGTGCGCCCCTCTCTCTCGAGCGAGCCCGATCACGTGCCGGGTGAGCGCCTCTCCGACGCCGCGCCCGCGCGCCGAGGGGGCGACCGCGAGCTGACGGAAATCGAGCTCGCCCTCCTCGGCGAGCTCGGAGAGGCGCTCGCCGGGGCGCGGCGTCCACACCGTCCCGACGATCTCCTCACCGTCGAGCGCAACCCAGACCTCGCCCAGCGCGACGCGCCCGTCGACGTCGGCGAGCGACGAGAGGTAGCTGTCGGTGAGCCCGTCATAGCTCTGCCGGTACGCCTCGGCGGTGACGCGGCCGGCCTCGGTGTGCTCGTGCGGGGCGACGAGCCGGATGGTCGGTGACGAGACGGGCGAGGTGGTCATGGCATCCATTCCATCAGGCGTGCTGGGGGCCCGGTCTCGGAAGACCGGGCCCCAGAGGATTCAGGACTTCGGGAGTCCCGGGGGGTTGATCTGTGAGGTCTCGATGCCCTCGGATGTGAGGTTCCACGCCTTCAGCACCTTGGCGTACGTGCCGTTCGCGATCAGGTCGTTCAGCACGATCTGCACGGGCTCGATGAGGCCGTTGCCCTTCTTGGTGCCCGCCGCGATGTCGGCCTGCAGCGGGTAGCCGCCCGGGACGACGCCCACGATCTTGGTCTCACCCGTGTCGCGCGCGGCCCACGCGGCGGTGGCGTTCGGACCGAAGGTCGCGTCGACTCGACCCGACAGCAGGGCGAGGGTCGCGGCGGCGGTGTCGTCGTAGTACTGCAGGTCGGCGGGAGCCTTGCCGGCCGCGACGAGCTCTTCGTTCCAGTTCAGCAGCACCTTCTCTTGGTTGGTGCCCGAGCCGACCACGATCTTCAGGCCCGAGATGTCGTCGGCGGTCTCGATCTTCGCGATCGAGCTGTCGGCGCGGACGGCGAAGCCCAGCAGGTCTTGGCGGTAGCTGGCGAAGTCGTACAGCTCTTTCCGCTCCTCGGTCACCGTGACGTTGGCGGTGATGAGGTCATACTTTCCCGACTGGATGCCGAGCGGCCAATCCGCCCACGCCACCACGACGGGGTTGTACTCGAGGCCGAGACCCTCGGCGATGAGCGAGCCGATGTTGGGCTCGGTGCCCGAGGGCAGCGTCTCTCCCTCGGGCACGTAGCTCAGCGGCGGCACGAACGCGCCGACGGCGACCGTCAGCTTGCCCGGTTCGATGGGCGTGAACCCGCTCGCCTTGAGCGCGGCGACGGCCTCGGGAACGGCGTCGGTGTGCACCCACTCCGCCGGGGCGTTCGAGGCGGATGCCGAGGGCTCGGGCGCCGCGACCGCGTCGGCCGGGCGGGTGAGGCCGATGGTGACGCCGACGCCGACGACGGCGACGACCGCTGCGGCGATCACGCCGATCGCGATGCCCTGCTTCTTACTGAGTGCCATGCTGTGTCTCCTGTGGTGGTGCGGGTTGGATGCCGCGGCGGCGGTGTCGGCGCCGCGGTTTCGGGTACGGGTGGGAGCGGGCCCCCGCGTGGCGAGGCCCGAGAGGGGTGGGGTCAGCCGAGCACCTTCGCGAGGAACTCGCGCGTGCGCGGATGCTGCGGTCGCGAGAGCACCTCATCGGGGGTGCCCTGCTCGACGAGACGGCCCTGGTCGAGGAAGACCACCCGGTCGGCGACCTCGCGGGCGAAGCCGATCTCGTGCGTGACGATCACGAGGGTCGTGCCGAGCTTCGCGAGGTCGCGGATGACATCGAGCACCTCGCCCACGAGCTCGGGGTCGAGAGCGCTCGTCGGCTCATCGAACAGGAGCACCTTGGGCTGCAGGGCGAGGGCGCGGGCGATCGCGACGCGCTGCTGCTGGCCGCCGGACAGCTGCCGCGGATAGGCGTCGGCCTTCTCGGCCAGGCCCACCCGCTCGAGCAGGCCGAGAGCCAGCTCACGCGCCTCGCCTCTGCCCAGGCGTTTGAGCGCGAGAGGTGCCTCGGTGATGTTCTCGAGGGCGGTGAGGTGCGGGAAGAGGTGGAAGTTCTGGAAGACGATGCCCACCTGCGTGCGACGCTGGAGGATCTCGCGCTCGCGCAGCTCGTGCAGTCTGCCGTGACGCAGCTCGTAACCGATGAACTCGCCGTCGACCGTGACCGAGCCGGCATCCACCGTCTCGAGGTGGTTGATGGTGCGCAGCAGAGTCGACTTTCCCGAACCGCTCGGGCCGAGCAGGGCCACGACCTCTCCGGGCTGCACGGTCAGGTCGATGCCCTTCAGCACCTCGACCCCGTGGAAGCTCTTGTGCACGTTGTGCACCTCGACGAGCCCGCTCGTCGCCGTGACCGCGGTCATGCCCGAGCTCCCTTCGCGGCGGTGGGTGTCTCGGCATCCGTTCCCCCCGGTGGAGCGGGGGAGTCACCGAGGCGCGCCCACTGCGTGCGCACCCAGGTGCGGGCGCGCTGCACGGGAGTCGGCGGCAGCGCCCGAGCGGACCCGCGGGCGTAGTACCGCTCGATGTAGTACTGCGCGATGCTCAGGATCGTCGTGATCAGCGTGTACCAGACGACCGCGACGAGCAGCAGCGGGATCACGCGGCTGTTGCGGTTGTAGATGACCTGCACCGCGTAGAACAGCTCGGGGATCGCGATGACGAACACGACCGACGCGCCCTTGACCAGGCCGATGATCTCGTTCGTCGCGTTGGGCACGATCGAGCGCATGGCCTGCGGCAGGATGATCCGGAACAGACGACGGGATGCCGGGATGCCGAGCGCCGCAGCCGCCTCGTGCTGACCGGGGTCGACCGAGACGAGGCCGCCGCGGATGATCTCGGCCGAATACGCCGCCTGGTGCAGGCCGAGTCCGAGAATCGCGGCGGCGAAGGCGCTGACCAGCTGGACCGTCGGGAACTCCACGATCCAGAAATCGGTCGTGAACGGGGTGCCCAGGCCCAGGGTCGGGTACAGGTACCCCAGGTTGTACCAGACGATGATCTGCGCGACGAGGGGCACCGACCGGAAGAACCAGATGTAGCCCCACGCCACCCCGCTCAGCAGCGGAGACGCCGACAGACGGCCGAGGGCCAGCAGCGTACCCAGCGAGAAGCCGACGATGGCCGAGATCGCCGTGAGCGACAGCGTGTAGCCGATGCCGATCAGCACGGGCTCCGAGAAGAAGTACTGCGCGAAGGTGCCCCAGAGGTAGCGGTCGTTGGTGACGAGACTCCACGCGAACTGCGCCACGACGAACAGCAGCAGGCCGCTGAGGATCCAACGCCACCAGTGGCGGGTGGGGACGACGGCGATGGTGCCGAGGTCGACCTTGTCGCGGGCTGTCGTGGGCGCGGTGTCTCGCGCGGCGGTGGGACCGGTGGTCGGGCGGTCGGCGGGGGCCGGCGCGGTGGTGGTCATGGCGTGCTCCTGGGCTTCCGGATCGGCGGGATGCCGGTGGGTGACCGAAACGCTATGACGGCCCGCGCGCACCGCCGAGCGGGCGTTTCACACGTCGAAACGCCCCGCCACGGGCCGAAACCCGGGGGCATGCGGGGTAACACGCTGGACGCGCGACGGCTCGGGGCGTTACCGTCGCCGGTTTGGCGGCGGGCTGCCGTGCCCAATTCCGGAGAAGTGGCGCGCTGCGGCGACTTTCGGGGCGGATGTCGGCGTTCTCGCGTGGATTCTCGGGAGTTACGCACGCGACCTGCGCGCGACTCGAGCACCGGGGAGCCGCCACGGCGGCGTGCTGAACTCCGGAGAAGTGGCGCGCTGCGGCGGCTTTCGGCTCCGGAACGAGCCTTTCCGCCCGGATTCTCAGGAGTTCGGCACGCCCGCCCGCCGCTACGCGTCGCGCAGGATCCGCGCCGTCACCCGCGTCCCGAAGAACAGTGCCTCGACCGGCACGCACTCGTCGGCCGTGTGGAACTGCCCGAACACGTCGAAGTCGGCGGGAACCCGCAGCGGCACGAAGCCATAGCCCCGGATGCCGAGACGACTGAGGTGCTTGTTGTCGGTGCTGGCGGGAAGCAGGTACGGCACGACGGTGCCGTCGGGGTCTTCGGCGGTCACGGCATCCTGCAGCACGTCGATCAGCCGCCCCTCTGCCGGAGCCTCGATCGCCGGGATGTCGCGCGTCCACGTGACCTCGATGTCGTCGCCGACGACAGCCGCGAGCTGCTCCCGCACTGCATCGGCCTGCCCCGGCACGATGCGGACGTCGAGTGCCGCGCTCGCCGAGGCGGGGATGACGTTGATCTTGCCCCCGGCCGCGAGCACGGTCGGCGAGACCGTGTTGCGCGCTCCCGCGTCGATGACGGATGCCGAGAACCCCAGGCGCGACAGGTCGTCGCCGTCGAGGGGCTCGCCGCTGGCGCGTCCGTAGACCTCGAGGAAGCGCTCGAGCGTCGCGGTCCGCACGACCGGGAAGCGGTGATCGCCGATCGCCGCGACGGCGCGCGCGACGCGCACCACGGCGTTGTCGGCGGTGGGTCGGGAGCCGTGCGCCGCAGCCCCACGCGCGGTCAGGGTGGCGACCGTCACGCCTTTTTCGGCGGTCGCGACGAGATAGGCGCGGCGGTCATCGGGCAGCGGGATCGAGAAGCCGCCCACCTCGCTCAGCGCCTCGGTCGCGCCCTCGAAGAGCTCCGGGCGGTTCTCGACGATCCACCGTGCGCCCCACACGCCTCCGGCCTCCTCGTCGGCGAAGAACGCGAAGATGAGGTCGCGCCGCGGAACGACGCCGTCGCGCCGGAACGCGCGCGCGATCGCGAGCAGCATCCCCGCGAAGTCCTTCATGTCGACCGCCCCGCGGCCGTACAGGATGCCGTCGTGGATCTCGGCCCCGAACGGCGGGTACGTCCAGTCCTCGGCGTCGACCGGCACGACGTCGAGGTGGGCATGGGCGACGAGGGCTCCGGCATCCGGATCCGAACCGGGCAACCGTGCGATGACGCTCGCCCGACCCGGCCGGGGTTCGACCAGGACCGTCTCGTACCCGACCTCGTCGAGACGCTTCTTCACGTAGAGCGCGGCGCGCGTCTCGCCGTCACCGATCGTGGCCGCGTCGCCCGTGTTGACGCTGTCGATGCGGATGAGCGCGCGGATGTGCTCGAGCGCCTCGGTCTCGAGCGGGCCCGGGTCTGGCGGTTCGTGCCCGTCGGGCTGGGGCGAGGGCGCGTCGGCCACGGGGTCAGTGCTGGTGCGGGCGGGCGTCGTCGGCGAGCTTGAACGCCAGGCGTCCGTGTGCGTAGCCACCGCCCGCGCGGATGGCGGTCGCGACCCAGGCGGCCTCGGCGAGCTCGGCCTCGGTGGCGCCGGCCTTCACGGCGTTCTGCGAGTGACCGTCGATGCAGTACACGCACTGGGTCGTGATGCCGACGGCCAGGGCGATGAGCTCGCGGTACTTCAGCGGGATCGCGCGGCCCTCGGGCGCGAACACGGCCTGATCGAACGCGGCGAACGCGGCGAGGATGTCGGGCGTCTCGGCCTTGTAGACCTTGGTGTACGTCTTGTCAGCGGTGCGATCGAAGTATTCGGACATGGGGCCTCCCGGCGGCGTGAGCGGTGCGGATATGTCGCATCCACGGTGCCACGCGGGGCCGCCCCGACCGGCGGTCGTGCGTCATACGGTGACACACCGGTGAGATCAGGGCTGCGGTTTCGGCCAGGTGAGGTCGTACCAGCGCAGCTCGTACGCGGACGGGATCTCGCCGGTCTCGTAGTAGTGGAAGAAGATGTCGGTCGCTTCGTCGAGTGCGAAGACCTCGTCGGGATACACGGTGGCCTTCCGCGTGCCGTCGAAGAAGGGGATGTCGACGGAGGGCTCTCCGGAGTGGTCACCGCCGTGGCCGACGATGTAATGCCGGTCTTGACCGTCGTCGTCGATCTTGTGCCATTCAATCGTCATCGCGTCGGAGGTGCCGGCGCATTGCAGGTACCGAGACTTCTCGCCTTCGTGGATGTGATGCGCGAAGTGAATGCCTTCGGGAATGGCGCCGAGTATGAATGTGGACCTCTCCCCCGGCCGGAGGAGGCCAAGAAGATGGGCGACTTGATCACGCGGGCCGCGAAAGTCGGAGCCGAATTCCATGGAGCTGCCATCCATCGTGTAGTAATAGCGCTGGGCCACTGCATCCTCCCTCTCACTATTGCTGACGTTGATGTGGACTCAGGTCCAGAGGCGAGTTACCAGCGCCTCAGCGGTCTCGAATGCCGAGCGCGCCGCATCCATCCCCGACGCCGCGTCAGCCAAACTCGTGTTCATGCGCTCGAGAGCGTCCGACCACTGTCGCTGGGCCGCGTCGTAGGCGTTTCTCGCGTCTCCTGTCCATTCGGCTCGGCCTGCGGCGACGGCGGCATCGAGGTCGTCGAGATGTCGCTCGATGGACACGGTTGCGTCGCGGAGCGCATCGATGAGCTCTGCATGGCGGTCGCCGTCGAAACGGATGGTCACGGCTGCGGTTTCGGCCAGGCGAGGTCGTACCAGCGCAACTCGTACGCGGACGGGATCTCGCCGGTCTCGTAGTAGTGGAAGAAGATGTCGGTCGCTTCGTCGAGTGCGAAGACCTCGTCGGGATACACGGTGGCCTTCCGTGTGCCGTCGAAGAAGGGGATGTCGACGGAGGGCTCTCCGGAGTGGTCGCCGCCGTGGCCGACGATGTAATGCCGGTCTTGACCGTCGTCGTCGATCTTGTGCCATTCAATCGTCATCGCGTCGGAGGTGCCGGCGCACTGCAAGAAGACCGGGCTTCCGCCCTCATGGAGGTAGTCGACAAAGTTTTTGGCATCGGGAATTGGCGCGAGCATCAGGGTGGACCGTTTGCCGGATTGCATCAGGGTGAGCAAGTTTTCCAGCAACTCTCGGGCTGGTCGTATTCGCGGCTTGAGCTCAGTCGAACGAGAGCCATCGACCGTGTAATAGTGCCGCTTTACCGTCATGGTACAACCGATATCAGCACGTCGGTGATTGTCATTTTCTGCCCCCTGATCGTAACGGTTGCAGGGTTGTCGGGGGAGATGGAATCATCGAACGATTTCTGGTTCTCTGCGTTCTTCATGTATTTCTCGTAACCCGTTCCACTCTTCACCTCGATGGCTGTATAAGTGCCGTCGTCGTTTTTTACATATCCGTCGAAGTAGCGTTGCTGGGTGGAGCCCTCGATCGAAGACCGAGCCCTCTGGCGCTCCACCGGGACCTTCAGTTCAGCTTCGACTTCATCGAGACCGATTTTTTCCTTATCTACCCACGGCTTGTTCGTTTGCCCATGCGCAAACTGCCCGTAGTCGTCACGGCCATCTCCTCGATCGGCCCCATGCTGCTTCTCCATCAGCATGACACCCGCGCTGCCGGTTGCCTCACCGGCCAGCTTCGAGGCGCCCGCGGCCGCCAACGCGCCGCCGGTCCCCGCGACGGCGACGCCACCGACGACCGCGGCCCCGCCCGGAACGCTTCCCACCCCGGTCGCGGCCAGCCCTCCACCACCGAGAGCTGTCGCGCCGCCGCCGATCATCATCGCCCCGCCACCCAGGAGAGCGAGGAGTGCGTCTGGATTGCGCAAGATGGCATTACCGACCGAGGCGGTACCGTTCACCAGGTTCGCCAGGGTGTCCCAGTGAATCTGGCCTTGCACGACGAGCGCTCCCAAGAAGAGCGCGCCGGCCCCTTCCCACGTGAGTGCTTCCGGCGGCGTGATCGCGGTCACCGCATGTGCGGCGGTGTCGCCCGCGTCTCGGACCTCGGACCGGGCATAGGCGAGCAAACTTTGCGCGTCACTTCGAGTTGCTGCGCCGGCGTCTGTGTAGAAGGGGACGATGCCTGTCGCGCCCGCCTGGCGTTCCGCCTGCCGGTAGCTCTCGACCCCTGCGGCCGTTTGCGCCTGCGCAACCTGCCACATGGCGATGGCATCGCCCGCCTTCTGCTGTGCCCACCCGAGTACGGTTGCGTATTCGTCTAGCGCGTCGGCTGCCGTGGTCAGTGACTCCCCCAGCTGTTGCCATTGCGTCCCCACGTCGGGGAGACGGGCAGCGAAGCCGTCCGCGGCTGCCCCTTCCCAGCCCTCCGGCGAGGGAAGGCTCGTTAGCTGAGCGGCGATGTCCCCCGCAGTACGTGCATTCTCTCGCCACCGCGATACGAATTCGTCCAGACCGCTCACCGACCCGGGGATGAGGTCGACCGGGTCGGACGTCTGCCCGAGTTCGCTCACCTCTCGACCGTCCCGCCGGGCACCACGAGGTCTTGATCGGTGCTCTCGTACAGGTCGGCACTCTGCCGGAGCCGCTCGACGAGGTGACCGAGGTCCTCGATCGCGCTTCTCCACGCTTCAGCCGTGTCGACCGCAAGAAGCGAGATAGCCTTCGCCGCGGCGGCGTGGCCGATATCGGCCGGACACGTCTCGACGAATGAACCCGCGGAGTCGCGCACACCCTCGATGTGCGCGGCGGTCGAGCGCAGAGCCTCAGGATCGACGGAGAATCTTGGCACGAGAGCCCCCTCTCGCCGACGAGGGTAATGCTTTGATGGCGCGAGCGCTGTTTTCCTTCGACTTCTCCTAGGAGGATTCACCCGGGTGAAACGTGAGTTCCCCGCACTCGCCCGGGATCGTTCCCTGTGGCAGCGGGGAGCCGGCGGTCCTCAGCGCATCACACTCGCGCCGAGCTCGACCGGACTGCCCTCGATGTTGCCGACGATCCCGCGGATCACGCCCGTGCCGTCTTCGCGGCGCAGGCCGTCGTACCAGGCCTGGGTCGCGGCGACGTCGAAGGCGTGGGTCTCGTGGGCGCGCTTGCGGGCGCGCAGCACGAGGTCGCCCGCGCGTTCGGTGCGGATGCGTTCGTAGCGCTTGAGCGAATCCTCGACGCCGAGGGTCGACGTGGCGAACACGATGCCGAGCGCGAAGCTGTCTTCGAGCGCCGAGCACGCGCCCTGCCCGATGTCGGGGGCGGTGTTGTGCGCCGCGTCGCCGAGGATCGCCACGCGGCCCCGCACCCACGTGTCGAAGGGGTCGATGTCCCAGATCTCCACGCGGTTGAGCGACTCGTCGGGGTCGATGCCGTCGAGCAGTGCCCGCACGCCCGGTGCGCCCCACGACCCGAAGGCGTGCTCCAGCGCCGCCATGCGGTCTTCGACCACGCCCGAGGGCCCGGGCACATCGACGAAGAAGTAGAAGCGGTCGCCCGCGACGGGCATCACGGCGCAGCGCTTTCCGTCGCCCACGTACGTCGTCCACTGGTCGAGCGGCCCGATCCGCTCGTCGGCCGCCACCAGGCCGTTGTAGTTCACGTACCCCGAGTAGGAGCGCTCGGGACGGATGCCGGTGGGCTCGGTGACGTAATCCCGCACGAGCGACCGGGCGCCGTCGGCTCCGATCAACAGCTCGGCGAAGTCGGTGGAGCCGTCGGCGAACGTGGCGGTCACGATGCCGTCGGCCTCGTAGACCCCGGTCAGCTGTTTGCCGAGGTGGATGTTGTCGGAGCCGACGGCATCCATCATCAGCTGCTGCAGGTCGGCGCGGGCGACGGGGTACGGGCGCTGGCCGGTCTGTTCGGTGACCGGGGCGAGACTGAAGCGGCACATCTCGTCGCCGGTGTGGCCGTCGTAGTAGGCCATGTCGTCCATGCGCCCGCCGAGGGCGGCGACCTGCGGGCCGAGGCCGAGCCAGTTGAGCACCTTCACGCCGTTCGACCACAGCGACAGTGCGGCTCCGACCGGCCGGTTCTCGCGCATGCGGTCGTAGACGACGACCTCGTGGCCGAGTTTCTGCAGGGCGAGGGCGGCGGAGGTTCCGCCGACTCCGGCTCCGATGACGATGACCTTCATGACGCTCCTCAGCTGCCGCGGTAGGTCGAGTAGGCGAAGGGGCTCAACAGCAACGGCACGTGCAGGTGCTGCTCGCCCGAGACGGTGAAGGCGACGGTGACCACGGGGTGGAACGACGGCACGTCGCGCCCACGGAAGTACGCGCCCGTCGCGAAGGTCAGCGAATAGTCGCCGTCGTCGAGCCGGTCGGGGCCAAGGGCCAGGCGCCCGTCGGCGTCGGTGGACCCCTCCGCGACCGCGGTGCCGTCGAGACGGGCCAGCGTCACTGTAACGCCGGGCGCGGGCGTGCCAGCTGTGGCATCCAGGATGTGGGTGGTGACGTGGGTCATTCGGCGTCCTCGGGTTCGGTGGGAGCGTCGTCGGCGAAGGTGGTCCGCAGGCGCAGCAGCGCGATCTCGGCGAGCTGGCGGGTGGCCTCGATCGTCTCGGCGTCGGGGTCGTTGCCGAGCCGGCGCTCGAGCTCGGCGCGCATCTCGCTCGGCGTGCGCCCGGCGGCGCGGATGAGGAAGACGCGACCGAAGCGCTCCTCGTACGCGGCGTTGCCCGCGGCGATGGCCGCCACGTCATCGTCGGCGGCGGATGCCATCGAGCCCTGCTCGCGACGTGATGCCGCGGCCTCGGCCCCGTCGCCCGACACTTTCGCGCCGATACGGGGGTGGGCGTGGAGAGCTGCCTCGAGGTCGGCAGGCGACCACGCGGCGGCGAGGTCTCCGGCGTAGGCGGCGAGGGCGTCGACGCTCGCGTAGGGGCGGCCCGCGACGACGGCGTCGACCCAGCCCGGAACGTCGGCCCAGACGCGGGCGACGGCGACCGCTTCGGCATCGTCGGCGGCGTTGAAGTCGGAGAGGTGCATACGCGCCACGCTAGGCGGTGCGCGTTACGCGGCTGTAGCGGGATGTGTCGGCGATGTTGCTGTGGGCAACATCCCGGGCGGGGTTCGCGGTCACGAGAACAGGGGATGTCATGAGAACAGGCCGTTGCGACCGGTTGCGGCCTGTCGTGGTTGTCTTCCCCTGTTCTGGTGACGCGAGACGCCGCGGGTGGTGAGCCGGGCCCTGCGTCAGGCGTGCACGATCAGCCAGTGCGCCACGGCATCCACGTCACCGGTGTTGTGCAGGCGGTGGGGGACCGAGCAGGGGTAGCTGATGGCATCGCCGGCGCGCAGGATCACGCGCTCGGCCTCGAAGTCGATGGTGAGCTCGCCCGCGACGACCGTGCCGACCTCGTACCCCTCGTGGTGGAACAGCCCGTCGGCGCCGTGCGCGGCCGCTCCGGGCGGGTAGATCGACTCGAAGTAGTCGACGCCGGGAGAGGACCCCGGGGTGAGCCGGCGGAACGACACCCCGCTGTCGAGCACGATGTCGGGCGACTGGCCCGCGCGCTGCAGGGTGAATCCCGAGGGACCGGCGGGTTCGACGGAACGACCGGATGCCGGGTCGAAGGCCGCGACGAGCGGAACGCCGAGGGCGTCGGTGATGGCGATGAGGCGCGAGACGCTCGGCTGCATCACGCCGCGCTCGATCTGCGAGACGGCGCTGGGGGAGATGCCGAGGGTCTTCGCGAGGGCGCGTGCCGAGATGCCGCGCGCCTGCCGCAGGTCGCGGATGCGGGTGCCGACGGAGGTCGTGGCCTCGGATTCGTGGGAGGAAGCGGCGGCAGCGGCAGTCTCGACGGCGTCGGCGAGGGATGGCTGCGGCATGCCCCGAGTCTAAGGATCGCCGAGGGTGTGAAGGAGCGACTTCACATGCTCGTTACAAACGCGAAACCGCCGCGGTGATGTGAACCAATAACTTCACATCAGAGCTCCACTCCGGCCGCGGACTCCACGTCGTGGCATCCATCGTCCTGAGAGGATTGACATGACTTCGACCCCGCTCACCGGCCCCCACGATCTCGTGGAGGCCGCCGGCCACCCCCACGGGGGTGGCAACATGAAGCCCCACTACGACGATCGTCTCGCCAACGAAGACCTCGCGCCCCTGCGGAAGCAGAAGTGGTCGAGCTACAACATCTTCGCGTTCTGGATGAGCGACGTGCACTCGGTCGGCGGTTACGTCACCGCCGGTTCGCTCTTCGCGCTCGGTCTTCAGTCGTGGCAGGTGTTCGTCGCCCTCATCGCGGGCATCGTCATCGTGCAGGTCTTCGCGAACATGGTCGCCAAGCCCAGTCAGAAGACGGGCGTGCCCTACCCCGTCATCAACCGCGTGGTCTTCGGCATCCGGGGTGCCAACATCCCCGCGATCATCCGCGGCCTCATCGCCATCGCCTGGTACGGGGTGCAGACGTTCCTCGCGGCCGAGTCGCTCAACATCATCTTCCTGAAGTTCATCCCGGGCTCCGCGGCCCTGCTCGACGTCTCGTTCGCGGGCCTGTCGGCGCTGGGCTGGATCTCGTACGCGATCCTCTGGGTCGCGCAGTTCCTGCTCTTCTGGAACGGCATGGAGGTCATCCGCCGCTTCATCGACTGGGCCGGCCCCGCCGTCTACGTCGTGATGATCATCCTCGCCGTCTACCTCGTCTCGCAGGCCGGCGTCCAGAACATCTCCTTCACGCTCTCGACGACCCAGCTCGACTTCTGGGCGTCCATCCCGGTCATGTTCGCCGCCATCGCCCTCGTCGTGTCGTACTTCTCCGGCCCGATGCTGAACTTCGGCGACTTCGCCCGCTACGGCAAGAGCTTCGAGGCGGTCAAGAAGGGCAACTTCTGGGGTCTGCCGATCAACTTCATGTTCTTCTCGCTGCTGACCGTCATCACCGCGTCGGCCACCGTGCCGGTGTTCGGTGCGCTCATCACCGACCCGATCAAGACTGTCGAGCAGATCGACACGCCCTTCGCGATCCTGCTCGGCGGCCTGACCTTCGTCACGGCCACGGTCGGCATCAACATCGTCGCCAACTTCATCTCGCCCGCCTTCGACTTCTCCAACGTCGCCCCGAAGAAGATCTCGTGGCGCGCGGGCGGCATGATCGCCGCCGTCGGGTCGACCTTCCTCATGCCCTGGAACTGGTACTCCAACGCCGACGCCATCCACTACTCGCTCGGTGTGCTGGGCGCGCTGATCGGCCCGCTGTTCGGCATCCTGATCGCCGGCTACTACATCGCCGCTCGCCAGCGGGTGAAGGTCGACGCGATGTTCACGATGGACACCCAGGGGCCCTACTGGTACCGCAACGGCTTCAACCCGAACGCGGTCAAGGCCGTCGTCTTCGCGGGTGTTCCGACGGTCGCGATCGCGATCTTCCCGAAGCTCTTCGCCGACCTGGGCCTGTTCGACATCGCCGCCATCAGCGACTACAGCTGGTTCATCGGCTGCGGTCTCGGCTACGTGCTGTTCCTGTTCTTCGAGCGTCTCGACCCCCGCATCCCGACGTTCGACGGCGAGACCGAGGGCATCTCCGACGGCACCGTCGACGGAGCCGCCGCCACCACGGCATCCGAGCCGTCGGCCGTCTCGGCTCCGGTCGCCGTCGTGACGAGCACGGTTCCGGATGCCGCGGCCCCCGGTACGACTTCCCGCGAGGCGCTCGCGTGAGGATCCTGCTCATCAACCCCAACACCTCCCGGGCGATGACCGCGAAGATCGCGGACGCCGCCCGGGGGGTGGCGGGACCCGATGTGATCGTCGATGCCGTGTGCCCGAGCGTCGGGGCGGCGGCGATCGAGAGCCACACCGACGAGATCGCGGCGGCCGCCGCCGTGGTCGAGCTGATCGCGGCGGACCGCGACGGAACCGACCCCGCAGACGCGTACGTGATCGCCTGCTTCGGCGACCCGGGGCTCGACGCGGCGCGCGAGCTGGTCGAGGTGCCGGTGGTGGGCATCGCCGAGGCGGCGATGCACCTGGCAGCGGTGTCGGGCCGGCACTTCGGGGTGGTCACGACGCTCAGCCGGACGCTGGGGCGCGCGCACGACCTCGTGTCGCGGTACGGCATGGAGCGGGCGTGCGTCTCGCTCGCCGCGACGGGGATTCCCGTGCTCGACCTCGAGGACACCGACTCGCCCGCCGTGGAGACCATCGCGCGGTATAGCGCCGACGCGGCCGCCGGGGGCGCCGACGTCATCGTGCTCGGGTGCGCAGGCATGGCCGATCTCTGCATCGAGCTCACGGCACGCGTGGGTATTCCGGTCGTCGACGGGGTCGCGGCGGCGGTGGGCATGGCATCCGGGATGGTGCGGATGGGGCTCGGTACGAGCAAGCGCGACGAGTACGCACGGCCGCCGCGGGCCTTCGCCGGTGGCCTCGGAGTGCTGGGCGAGCGCGATGTGTCGCCGCACCCGTCGGCCGGTGGCCCCGGGGTGACTTCTGACGCGCCGGGGGCAGCGACACCGCCCCGCGCCGCCGTCGTCACCTCGAAGGTGTTCGCATGAATGTTGATGACGGTTACATCGGCGAAACGCGAGGCGCTTAGCGTGAACGGCATGAGCACCCGGATCGCCGCCCGCCGCGTCTTCGTCGACGGGGCTTTCGCGCCCGCCACGGTCGTCATCGACGACGGGGTGATCGACGCCCTCGAGCCGTTCGACGCCTCCGCCGACACGGTCCTCCCCGCCGACGCGGTGCTGCTGCCCGGGCTCGTCGATTCGCATGTGCATCTCGACGAGCCCGGCCGCACCGAGTGGGAGGGCTTCGCCACGGGCACCGCCGCGGCGGCCGCGGGAGGCGTCACCACGATCGTCGACATGCCGCTGAACAGCCTCCCCGTGACCACGACCGTCGAGGCACTGGATGCCAAGCGCCGGGCCGCCGCAGGAAAGCTCGCCGTCGATGTCGCGTACTGGGGCGGCGCGGTCCCCGAGAACCTCGGGTCGCTCCGTGCTCTCGCCGACGCCGGGGTCATGGGCTTCAAGTGCTTCCTCTCTCCCAGCGGGATCGACGAGTTCGGCCATCTCGATGCCGAGCAGCTCGAGCGGTGCCTCGCCGAGCTCGCCGAGTTCGACGGGCTTCTGATCGTCCATGCCGAAGACCCCGCACATCTGCACGCCGACGGCCCTCTGGGGCAGCGCTACAGCGACTTCGAGGCCAGTCGCCCGCCGATGAGCGAGCGCGCCGCGATCCTCCGCGTCATCGACGCCGCCCGCCGCACGGGCGCCCGGGCGCACATCGTGCACGTGTCCGACGGGGGAGCGCTCGACGCCGTCCGCGCGGCGAAGGCCGAGGGCGTCCGCCTCACCGTCGAGACGTGCCCGCACTACCTCACGCTCGACGCGTCGGCGGTGCCGGACGGCGCGGGAGCGTTCAAATGCTGCCCGCCCATCCGCGGCGGCGCCAACCGCGACCTGCTCTGGGCGGGTGTCGTCGACGGCACGATCGACGCGATCGTCAGCGACCACTCACCCGCAACCGTCGAGTTGAAGGGCAACCCCGACTTCGGTCTCGCGTGGGGTGGGATCGCGGGACTGCAGACCGGCTTGTCGGCCGTGCACACCACGGCCCGCGAGCGGGGACTCGCGTTCGAGTCGTTGCTGCCCCTGATGACGACCGGACCCGCGCGCATCGCGGGCCTCGAGGGGCTGGGCGTCATCGCCCCCGGCGCTCCCGCGCACCTGATGGCGTTCGCTCCTGACGAGGAGTTCACGGTGGATGCCGCGGCCCTCGAGTACCGCAACCCCGTCTCGCCCTGGCACGGTCAGACCCTCACGGGGGTCGTCCGCGAGACGTGGCTGCGCGGCGAGCCGGTCTACCGTCGCGGGGCCGCGGTGACCGAGCGTGAGGGGCGCGAGATCCTGCGCACGGCGACGGCGGTACAGGCGTGAGCGCCGCCACGGCGCCCGAGCCCGGCGCCCTGACCACGGCGGGGATTCCCGGGGGGACCCGTGTCCCCGCCGTGCCGATCCTGCAGCCCGGTGAGGGCCCCATCCCCGCCGCCCACTACCTCCCAGCCACGCCCGACACCGTGCTGTGGGGACGCCTCCCCTGCGCGACCGACGCCCCCGTGCTCGAGATCTCCTCGGGCGAGAGCGTGACGATCGACACCGTGAGCCACGAGGGCATCCTCGACGACCAGGGCAAAGACCCCGCCGCGTACTTCGCCGCGCACGGTGTCGCCGCCGACGACGTGCTCGTCGACGCGATCGAGATCGCGGCATCCGTGGCTCGAGATCCCTTCGCCGACGGACCGCACGTCGTCGTCGGCCCGGTGCACGTGAAAGACGCGCATCCCGGCGACCTGCTCAAGATCACGGTCGAGTCGCTCGTCCCGCGCGTTCCGTACGGCGTGATCTCGAACCGGCACGGCAAGGGCGCCCTCGTCGGCGAGCTGCCCCGAGGCGAGCACAACGTCAGCGTGTTCGCCGCGGTCGCCGAGCGCGACGGCATCCTGCACGGCACGCTTCCCCTCGTCGAGGGAGGGGATGCCGTGGTGTCGTTCCCGCTCGCGCCGTTCCTCGGCACGATGGGGGTGGCCGTCGCCGGCGACGAGCGTCCGCACTCCGTCCCGCCGGGCCCCCACGGCGGCAACATCGACATCAACCTTCTCATCGAGGGCGCGACCCTCTTCCTCCCCGTGCAGGTCGAGGGGGCGCTCGCCTACATCGGCGACCCGCACTTCGCCCAGGGCGACGGCGAGGTCGCGCTCACCGCGCTCGAGGCATCGCTGCGAGCGACCCTGCGGTTCGAGGTCATCCCCGCCGACGCCGCCCGCGCCGCATTCGGTGAGGTCACCGGCCCGTTGGTGCGGACCCCCGACTACCTCGTGCCGACCGGGATGGACCCCGACCTCGACGCCGCGATGCGCGCCTGCGTGCGTTCGTCGCTCGCGCTGCTCGGTGGCCGATGGGGCATGGACGAGCACCTCGCCTACGCGTACCTGTCGGCGGCGACCGACTTCGACATCTCACAGGTCGTCGACATCGTCTCGGGCGTGCACGCGCGCATCCGCGAAGCCGACTTCGCGGGTGTTCCGGCCGTGGAGCCCGAGGCATTGGCATCCGCTCCCGAAGGAGACGCCGCATGAGCCCCGTCCTCGCCGCCGCCCTGGCCCGCGCCGAGGCCGCTGACGCCGACTTGGCCTTCGACGCCCATGTCGCGCGCGCGCCGCGGGACGTCGACGCCGCGGGCCCGCCGTTCAGGCGGGGCGCCCCAGAGGTGGCTCCTTCCGGTCGAGTGTCCAAAACACCCGGACGATTTTCCTGGGTGTCCGGGTTTCTTGGACACTCAACGCAGCTGAGAGGCGGGTGACGCTCGTGACGGATGCCATGACCCCGCCGACCGAGACCGCCGCCGCCGGGTCGGTGCCGACCGGCCCCGCGCCCGAAGCTTCCGACACGGCGCCGATCCCTGCCGACCTCCGCGCCGCGTTCGACGCGTACGAGCGCGCGATCGTCGCGAACGACCTCGACGCGCTCGACGCCTTCTTCGCGCCCGGGCCCGACACCCTGCGCGGCGACCCGGCGGGACTGCTCGTCGGGCACGACGCGATCAGCGGGTTCCGCTCGCTGCGCGGAGGCGTGCCCCCGCGCGACATCGCCGAGGTGCACTACCGGCCGCTCTCGCCGGATGCCGCCCTGCTCATGTCGGTCTCGCGCTTCCACGGCGGAGGCCGCGGCCTGCAGACGCAGGTGTGGCAACGCCTCGACGGTCGGTGGCTCATCACCGCCGCTCACGTCGCGCCGCGCACGCCCCCGCTCGACAGGACCATCTGGCGCAGCGTCGGCGACCCCTTCCAGCAGGGCGCATGGGAGGGGCCGCTCGCGGGCCTGACCGTCGCCGTGAAAGATCTCTTCGCGATCGCCGGCTTCCGCATCGGCGCGGGCAACCCGACGTACCTCGAGCAAGCGCGACCCGAGAAGGCCACTGCCCCCGCCGTCGCCGACCTCCTGCGCGCCGGGGCGTCGCTGCGCGGGATCGCCCGCACCGACGAGTTCGCCTACTCGATCGCCGGAGACAATGTGCACTACGGCACCCCGCCCAACGGCGCGGTGGTCGGCGCCCTCCCCGGCGGATCGTCGAGCGGACCGGCATCCGCCGTCGCCCTCGGCCATGCCGATATCGGTCTCGCCACCGACACGGCCGGCTCGATCCGCGTGCCCGCGTCGTACCAGGGGCTCTGGGGCTTGCGCACGACCCACGACCTCGTGCCCCGGCAGGGCATGCTCCCCCTCGCGCAATCGTTCGACACGATCGGCTGGCTCACGCGCGACGGCGAGACGCTGCAGCGCGTCGCCGACTGGTGCCTGAGCTACGACGGCTCGTCCTCGACCGAGAACGTCCAGGGTGCCTCCGGGGAAGATCTCCCCTGGCGCTTCCTCGTGCCCGAGGAGATCCTCGCGTGCGTGGAGCCCGCGACCCGCGAGGCGTTCTCGCGGTTGCTCGCCGGGCTGTCGGCATCCGACGAGCCGCCGCCGTTCCGCGCCGTGTCGAGTGGAGACCTGGATGCCGCGTTCACGGCGTTCCGCACGGTGCAGGGCGCCGAGGCGTGGCGCAACGACGGCGAGTGGCTGCGGGCGCACCCCGGGGCCGTGGGCCCCGCCGTGGCGGAGCGCTTCGAGATCGCCTCGCGCATCACCGCGGCCGACGAAGCCGCCGCGCGCGAACACCTCGAGCCGATCGCCGCGCATTTCGCCGAACTGGTCGACGGGGCCGTCATGATCTTCCCGACCGTGCCCGGCCCCGCGCCGCAGCGCACCGCCGACGTCGACGCCGTGCGGGCCGCAACCCTGCGGATGACCGCGCCCGCTGCGATCGCGGGTCTTCCCGCTGTGTCGGTGCCGCTGCTCACCGTCGACGGCGCCCCGGTCGGGGTCTGTCTCGTCTCTCGGGCCGGTACCGATATCGCCCTCGTGCGCCTGGCCCGGCGCCTCGCCGAGGCCGCCGGCGCGGGGGTTGCCCGGTGAGTCGCGTCGTCCCGTCGTCGGGCCGTGCGAGACTCCTGACTTTCTCCCCCGTGGCGGCGGTGGCCCTCCCCGGGGTGGTGGCTGCCGTCGGTTCTTCAGGAGTTCGGCCCGCTCCGCCGCTCCCACCGTCTCGTCCCGCCCGCCCGAAGTCCCTGTCCCGCACCACGGAGTCCTGATGTCCCACCTCCCCGGCCCGATCGATCCGCCCGCCCGCCTGCTGATGGGCCCCGGCCCGATCTCGGCGTACCCCAGCGTGCTGCGCGCGATGGGGGCGCCGCTCGTCGGCCAGTACGACCCGTTCATGACGGCGACGATGACCGAGACGCAAGAGCTGTACCGCCAGGTCTGGGGCACGACGAACGACGCGACGTTGCTCATCGACGGCACGAGTCGCGCGGGCATCGAGGCCGCGATGGTCTCGCTCATCCGCCCCGGCGATCGCGTGCTCGTGCCCGTGTTCGGCCGCTTCGGCCACCTGCTGGCCGAGATCGCCGAGCGCGCTCTCGCCGAGGTCCACACGATCGAGGTGCCGTGGGGACAGGTCTTCCCGGTGTCGACGATCCGCGAGGCCGTCGAGCGGGTGAAACCCCACCTCGTCGCGTGCGTGCAGGGCGACACCTCGACCACGATGCTCCAACCGCTCGACGAGATCGGCGAGATCTGTCGCGCGCACGGCGCGCTGTTCTACACCGACGCCACCGCTTCGCTCGGCGGCAACCCCTTCGAGATGGACGGCTGGGGCCTGGACGCCGCGACCGCGGGACTGCAGAAATGCCTCGGCGGTCCCTCGGGGTCGGCGCCGCTGAGCCTCTCCGACCGCGCCGTCGAGGTGGTCCGTTCGCGGGCCCGGGTCGAGGCCGGAATCCGGGAGGAGGGCGATGCCGTGGCATCCGACTTCATCCGCTCGAACTACTTCGACCTCGCGATGATCCTCGACTATTGGGGACCGCGGCGCCTGAACCACCACACCGAGGCCACCACGATGCTCTACGGCGCGCGCGAGTGCGCCCGCGTGCTGCTTCTCGAGGGCCGGGATGCCGTGATCGAGCGCCACCGGCTGCACGGCGACGCGATGCTCGCCGGCGTCGAAGGCCTCGGGCTCACCGTCTTCGGCGACGTGGCCCACAAGATGACCAACGTGGTGGCGGTGGAGATTCCGGATGCCGTGGTCGGCGACGCCGTGCGCAGCGAGCTGCTCAGCGACTTCGGCATCGAGATCGGCACCTCATTCGGTCCGCTCCACGGCCGCGTCTGGCGGATCGGCACGATGGGGTACAACGCCCGCACCGACGCCGTGCTGACCACCCTCGCCGCCCTCGAGGCCGTGCTGCGGCGCCACGGTGCGGCGGTGCCCGCGGGTGGGGGCGTCGAGGCGGCCCAGGGCGTCTACGCGGCGGCGCGCTCGTGAGGCCGGGAGTTCGCGCGTGAGCACCGCCACCCGCCTGCAGGTCGCCCCCGAGCTCATCGCGTCGGCCGCCCGCCGCGTCATGGGTCGCTGCGAAGAGCTGGCCCGCGTCACCTCGACGCCCGGGAGCATCACGCGCGTCTACCTCTCGCCCGAGCACGCCCGCGTGAACCGGCTCGCCGCCGAATGGATGCGCGAGCTCGGCATGACCACGCGCCAGGACGCGGCGGGCAACCAGATCGGACGCCTCGCCCCCGCCGGAGCCCCCGATGCGCCGGCGCTGCTGATGGGCTCGCACCTCGACACCGTCCCGGACGCCGGACGCTTCGACGGCATCGTCGGGGTGCTGATGGCGCTCGAGGTCGTGCGAGTGATTCGCCGGGTCGACGCCGAGGGAACGGCATCCAGCCCCTTCCCCTTCGCGCTCGAGGTCGTCGCCTTCAGCGACGAAGAGGGCACGCGCTTCGGCAAGGCCCTGCTGGGGTCGTCGGCCGTGGCCGGGCAGTGGGACGAGTCCTGGTGGGAGTTGACGGATGCCGACGGCTCGACGCTGCGCGAAGCCTTCCGCGAGTTCGGGCTCGATCCCGGTCGCGTGGGGGAGGCCGCCCGTCGCTCCGAGCAGCTCGTCGGGTATCTCGAGGCGCACATCGAGCAGGGACCGGAACTGCACCGCAGCGGGCAGGCGCTCGCCGCGGTGTCATCGATCGCGTCGGCCAGACGGTTCCAGCTCGTGGTCGAGGGGGAGGCCCGCCACGCCGGCGGCACGCCCTACGACATGCGCCGCGATGCCCTCCTCGGCGCGAGCGAGGCCGCCCTCGCGGTCGAACGCATCTGCCGGGGCGAGCACCACATCGTGGGTACCGTAGGCCAGCTCGAGGCCTTCCCCGGAGCCGTGAACGTCGTGCCGGGCGAGGCGCACTTCTCTCTCGACCTGCGCGGAGAGTTCGACGACTCCCGCGACCACGCGTGGGACGAGATCGCACGCGAACTCGACGCCATCATGGGCCGTCGCGGGCTGCGCTGGACGGCCCGCGAGGTGCACAGCGCCCCGGCCGTGTTCTGCGCGCCCCTGCTGCAGGACGTCGTGCGCGCCGGCATCGGGGGCGAGGCCCCCACGCTCTTCAGCCGCGCCGGGCACGACGCGATGTCGATCGGTGCGATCACCGAGGTCGGCATGCTGTTCCTTCGCAACCCCGACGGCATCAGCCATCACCCCGACGAAGCCGTGGCCGGAGCGGATGTGGCGGCGGGGATCCGCGCGCTGGCCGAGGCGGTGCTGCACCTGGGGGCCGAGCGGCGCTGAGTTCCTCGTCGATCAGCGAGATGCCCGGGCAGTCGACATCGGTATCGCTCTCCGCCGTGACCGTGCCGTGCGGTGAGCAAGATCGACCGGCGTGGTCACCTGGCTGTACCTTCGCGGTGCGTTTGTGGTGCGAAACCGAACGGTTTCGCACCACCGTGCGTCAGGCCTTGATGAGGTGTCGCAGTGCTCGGGCTGCGGCGACGAGCTTGTTGAGCTTGTTCGGCAGTTTGACTTTGCCGAAGCTGTCGCTGGCGACCGGGCCGGCGAGGTGGTTTTGCAGGCGGCGGAAGCTGTCGATCTGGCGTGTCAGTAGGTCGATGTCCACGACGTCTTCGTTGGTTTCCGCGAGGAGGTAGAGGGGGCCGGTGACGAGGGCGATCGCGGGGATGCGGTGGTCGTAGAGCGGTTCGCCTTCGCCGAGGTGGATGAGGGCGCCGGGCTTGACGGGGTGGCCGGTCGGGTCGACGCCGTTCCACGTCGCGCGGGCCAGATCCGCGAGTTCCTTGGTGGTGGCGTAGAGCAGTTCGGGTTCGAGTTTCCCGGTGGGGCCGTAGGTGCCGGTGGCGGGGTCGACGTCGTAGTGCTTCGCGCCGAGGTGTTCGATCGCCAGGCCAGCGACGGCGTGTAGCGGACTCCCGGTTGACCACATCTCTGGGTGCGCGTCCAGCCAGGCGGTGGTGGCTTGGCCGTGGGAGGTGACGGCGGGGATGCGGAGGTGTCCGGCGGTGTAGATGAACACGATGGTGCGGTTGTGGGGCGCTGCTGCGGCGTCACGCGCGAGGGTGAGTAGTCCGATGTGGCCGTTCTCTTCGACGGCGTTGCCGCCGTCGCTGTGGGTGACTACCAGGATTGCTTCGTGGGCGTCGCTCCCGGAGCCGGGGGAGACAGCCCAGAGGGTGTCCATCGTGGCGCCGGGCACTCGCTCGGCGGCGAGGACGACTGTGGCGGTGGCGCCGGCTTCGGCCGCGGCGACGAGCGCGTCGGCTTCGGACTCGGGAGCCCACACGGCCGGGATGCCCTGGTAGTCACGGGTGAACGGCAGGTACTGGGCGTGCGCGGCCCCATCGGGTAGGTCACGCCAGACAGCGATCACCGCTCGCACCCCGGCTGCGCACGCCTTCGCCAGATCGGTGCCGCCAAGCTCTGACCCAACAACGGGGTTGGCGATCGAATCGAACGGATAGGTGCCGTCCCACGTGTCGACCAAGAGGGAGGAGGGGACGTCGATGTTGCGCATCTCCACCACGGCGATCTTCCCCGCAGCGTTCGCCCACTTCTTGCGTCGTCCGCGGAGGAGGACGAGGGGCGCCGTGACGCCCTCCGGGGGTGTCTCGCCGGAGTAGGGCCACGCCGAGGAGAGTTTCACCGCGCGGCCGGCGACGGTGAGCGCGACGTTTTCCGGGGACACTTCCCAGCGTTCGAAGGAGTGCGGGTCACGGTGCACCTGGTAGCCCAGGTCGGTGAGGTCTTGAGCGACGTCTTCGATGAGCGCGCGGTGCGCGCTAGTGGCGGAGTTGCGCGGGCCGAGTTCGTGCAGTCGACGGATCCGTGCGGCGTAGTCAGTCATGAGACCTCCCGAACGTGAGCGCTCGGGAGAACGAGGGGTGGTGTGACATGCGCGAGGGCGTTGTTCAGTGCGGGTAGGTCGATGCCGCGCGCGGCGAGCTGAGCGGCACCATCGGTAGACGCTTGGGCAATGCGGGGCGCGACCGCCTCCGCCGCCTCGAGGCCGGCGGGGGTGAGGCGGACGAGCACGCGGCGCCTGTTCGCCTCGTCAGGGCGCCGCTCGACAAGTCCGCGGTTTTCGAGGTGGCGCACCCGGTGGGTTACCGACCCCGCCGTGATGAAGAGCTGTGCCTGAAGGTCGCCCATCGCGATGTCCACCGGCGAATACCTCCACAGCACGAACAGAACGTCCCACTCCCAAAGGTCCAGCTCACTCCCCGCCAACACCACTGCCGAGTAGGCGGCGAGGGTGCGGTGCGCGAGAAACAGTCGCCGGTTCAACTCCAACGCCGACAAGTCCGCGTCGGGGAACCGAGCACCCCAGGCCTTCAAAACCTCATCCATGGCGTCTGTCATGACACCTCCAAAACTTTTATATCAAAATGTCGCGTACGGCATGCGCATTGCTTTCCTCACGTCATCTGTACGGGGCAGGTGTGCTGCAGTACCGATCGGTTTCACGCCTCCGCGGGACCGTCGACGGGGCGCCGCACATTGGCGGGCCCGCCAGGCGCGAGTCGCTAGCCTCGTGAGAACAGCGAGTTCAGCTCGCCGTAAGCGACGGCCGGGGCCAAGGGCCCATACGTGCCAGCAGTCAGCAGCTCGGTAGCGGCCGATCGAGCAATCTCGTACGCGGCCTGTGCCATGCCCGAGCCGACGCTCACGCGGGCCACTCCGAGTTCCGAGAGCTGCGCGGTGTTCGGGGAGCCGGGACCTACCATCACGTTCAGCGGGCCGTTGATCGCCTCAGCCAGCGCCCTGATCGTGTCGGCGTCGCTGACTCCGGGTACGAAGACACCATCTGCTCCTGCTTCGAGGTACCGGTGCGTTCGGTGGAGGGTCTCAACGAGGCGTTGCTCCGGCGTGACCAGGCCGGCGAGGTACACGTCCGTCCGCGCGTTGATGAACATCGGCACCCCGGCGCGATCCGCTGTGCGTCGAGCCGCGCCGATACGAGCTATCAGCTCTGCTGGGGGCAGTGCGCCGTCCTCGATGTTGATGCCGACCGCACCGGCCTCGAGAACGGCGTCGACCGTCTGCTCCACGCCGTCTGCGTCGTCGGCGTAGCCGGCTTCGATGTCAGCGGTGACGGGCACGGTGACCGCGCTTGCGATCCGAGCGAGTGCCGCGATGGCCTCCTCGCGCCCGAGCGCGTTACCGTCCGCATGACCGAGTGACCATGCGACACCTGCGCTGGTGGTAGCGATGGCTGGCGCACCCGCGCTCTCGACGAGTCGGGCGCTTGCTACGTCCCAGGCGTTGGCGAGAAGGAGCGGGTGTGCGGGGTTCTGGTGCAGCATGTGGAAGGCGGCGGCCTGCGTGGTTCTGTCGTTCATCTGCTCAGTTCATCCGAGCCGCGGTCCCGTTTCTGGCGGATATCGGACGACGCGGTCAGCGTTACAGCGGTCTCGATAGCCGATCGCCAGACGAGACGTCCGGCTGTGCCTCGTGACCGTGGTCAGCGATAAAGCTCGACGCCATCATGGGTCGTCGCGCGTTCCGCCGGACGGCCCGCGAGGTGCACAGCGCCCCGAGGCCGTGCTGCACCTGGGGGCCGAGCCGCGCTGAGTTCCGCGTCGAGCGTGATTCCCGGGCGGTCGCGACCGCTGTCGTAGCCCGCCCGTGCGCATGCCGCGCGGGCGCCCGGTGCAGGCCACGAGAACGCGGGTGGCCCCCTCGGTCACCGGGCGCCCTGCGGAAGAATCGAGTCATGACCCCCACCCCTGACGTCCTCGAACTCCTCGCCTTCGCCGCCGAGCCCGGCGGCGGCAATCCCGCGGGTGTCGTCCTGGATGCCGTGGGTCTGAGCGACGCGGACATGCAGCGGATCGCGGCCGACCTGGGGCACCCCGAGACCGCGTTCGTGGGCGCCCGCGAGGGGCGCCGCGTCGCCGTGCGTTACTTCTCGCCTGACGATGAGGTGCCGTTCTGCGGGCACGCGACCGTCGCGACCGCCGTCGCGCTCGCCGAGGCCGAGGGGCCGGGGTCCTTCGTTTTCGACACCGCCGCCGGGGTCGTCGAAGTGACGACCGAGCGCGGAGCAGAGGGGCGTGTGACGGCCGGGTTCACGAGCGTCGAGCCGTACGTCGTCGACCTCGAAGCAGACGTCGCCGACCGCCTGCTCGGCCTTCTCGGGCTCTCTCACGCGGACCTCGACGAGCGGATGCCGCTGGCCCAATCGTTCGCGGGCAACCTGCACCCGGTCGTCGCGGTGCGGGAGCAGCACACGTTCGATTCCTTCACGTTCGCGCCCGCACCCGTGCGCGCTCTGCTCGACGAGCGCGGATGGAAGGGCACGATCATCGTCGTCCATGTCGACGCTGCGATCGCCGACGGCGTGGTGATCGAGGCGAGGAATCTCTTCCCGGTGGTCGACATCACCGAGGACCCCGCGACGGGCTCCGCGGCGGCGTCGCTCGGCGCGTATCTGCGCGACCGCATCGGTCTGCCGGCCCCGTTCGGATTCAGCGTCCGGCAGGGCCGACACATCGGTCGACCGAGCGTGCTGGACGTCGAGGTTCCGGCATCCGGTGGCATCGTCGTGCGGGGGTCGGCGACGCCGCTCTGATCTCGCGCCGGCGGGTCGTACCCTTGCCGGGAACCGGAGGGCTCGGCGGGGCGACCCCGCAGACGCGACCAGCGATCACATGATCCAGATGCGCTCGCCGTGGTGCACGTCGAAGCATTCGTACGGGCCGAGGTCGTCGATCGCCCTCACGACCGTGCCGTTCTCGAACGTCAACGCGAGGCTCGAGGGCGCGTCGACTCCCACCGCCGTCACGGTCAGCGCGAGCAGGTCGAGCAGCGGCGCCGCGAGAGCGCGGGAGTCTTCGGCGGATCTCTCGTCGCCGCCCGGGACGGTCACGGCGAGCGGCCCCTCGACGTCGAGGCCCACGCCTTCGTCGAAGAACAGCGACACCTTGTAGCGGCCGAAGGTCACGGCATCCAGCCGTCGCCCCTCGAAGAAGTCGAACGTCTCGTCCGCGGGAATGCCGTACACAGCGGTCAGCCTAGGCGGCGTCCCCGCCGGCCAGCCGCCACACGCGGTCGCGCGAGAACGGCAGCTCGTACCCGCGTCGCCCGAGCGCGCGCGACACGGCGTTGCCGATCGCGGCTCCCACGGGGTTGTACGGCGACTCGCTCATCGACTTCGCGCCGAACGGACCCAGGGTGTCGTCGGTCTCGGCGAAGTACACCTCGGTGTCGGGCACGTCGGCGAACTGCGGCACGCGGTACGTGCGGAACACCGGGTTCTGCACGACGCCGTCCTCGAGGTAGACCTCTTCGTAGAGCGCCCCACCCAGGGCCTGAGCCGCTCCGCCCTCGATCTGCCCACGGCACTGCGCAGGGTTGATGACGACTCCGGCGTCCGCCGACTGAATGGACTGCAGCACCTTCACCGTCCCCGTCTCGGGGTCGACCGCGACGCGCACGGCGTGCACGTTGAACGCGAGCGAACGGAAATCGCCGAACTCCGCGCCGTCCGCGGTGAGCTCTCCCGCGCCCCCGGCCTCGACGATCCGCGCCCACGAGACGACCTCACCTCCGGATCGGATTCCGGATGCCACGATCTCGGCCTCCGCGGCATCGCTCTGCGTGAGGTCGGCGGCGAGGGCGAGCATCCGCCGCTTCAGCGCGAGGCAGGCGCCGTAGAGCGCCTTGCCGGCGACCACCGTTCCCGCCGAGGCGAACGCTCCGGTGTCGTGGCGCACCGCGTCGGTGTCGGCGGCCCATAGCTCGAGCCGCTCCGGGGCCGCGTCGAGCACGGTCGCGGCGATCTGCCGGTGCACGGTCGAGGTGCCGTTGCCGAACTCCGCCGTACCCACGCGCAGCAGGTACGTGCCGTCGGGGCGCAGGGTCGCGCTCGTGTGGGCGATGTGCCCGCGTGGCGCCATGGTCGCGATCATCGCGGCGGCCATGCCCTCGCCGACGAGCCAGCCCGCCGGGGCCTCGGCGCCGTTGCCGCGCCGCAGCGCCTCCTGCGCGAGGTCGAGGCACTGGTCGAGACCGTAGCTGCCCCAGATGAGATCTTCCTCGTGGGGCTCCTCGCCGTCGTCGGGGTGCAGGGAGTCGCCCTCTCGGACGGCGTTGATGCGGCGCAGGTCGAAGGGGTCGATGTCGAGCGCTTCCGCGAGGGCGTCCATCGCGGACTCGACCGCGAAGACCACCTGCCCGAGCCCGTACCCGCGGAACGCTCCCGACGGCGGGTTGTTCGTGTAGACCGCCTCGGCGTCGATCCACTTCACCGGAACCCGGTACAGCGTCGTCGATTCGGCGCACGAGTGGAAGAGCACGCCGATGGCATGGTTGCCGTAGGCCCCGGTGTCGCTCAGCACGTCGATCTTCATCGCGGTGAGGGTGCCGTCGGCATCCGCTCCCAGCGTCGTCTTCACGCGCATCGGATGCCGGAGCGAGGCCCGCATGAACTGATCGGTGCGCGAGAACTCGTAGGCGACGGGCCGACCGAGCTTGAGCACGGCGAGAGCGGTGAGGTCCTCGGTGAACAGCTCCTGCTTGCCGCCGAAGCCGCCGCCGACGCGCGTCGCGTACACGCGGACGCGATCGCGCTCCAGGCCGAACACGTGCGCGAGTTCGTCGCGCGCGAGGAACGGCACCTGGGTCGACGAGCGGATCACCAGGCGCCCCTCGTCGTCGAGCCAGCCGATGGCGCCGTGCGTCTCGAGGGCCGCGTGCGTGACGCGCGACGACCTCCACTCGCCGGTCACGGTGGTGTGGCTGGCATCCAAGGCGGCCTCGATGTCACCGCCGTGGCCCACGTGGAACCCGGCCACGACGTTGCGGCCGGCCTCCATCACGCGTTCGGCGGGTGTGCGTTCGGGATGCAGCAGGGGAGCACCGGGCTGACGCGCCTGCTCGGGGTCGAAGACCGCGGGCAGCACCTCGTACTCGACGGCGATCGCTCGGCATCCGGCATCCGCGGCCTCCGCCGTCTCGCCGACGACGGCGACGACCCGCTGACCCACGTGCCGCACGACGTCGTCGAGCATGCGCGTGTCGTCGGGGTCGTCGGTGCGGTGCTCGTGCCGCCCGGTCGAATACCGCACGGCGGGGACGTCTTCGTGGGTGAAGACGGCGACGACCCCGGGGATCGCCCGCGCCGCCGCGGTGTCGATCGAGACCACGCGGGCATGCGCGTGCGGCGACGTCACGACGCGCAGCACGAGCGGCGGACCGCCGGGCACGGGCTCGTCGAAGGTGAAGGGCTCGCGTCCCTGGACGATGCGCCGCGCGGCCTCGGGAACGACCGAGGTGCCGACGCGTCCGGCCGGGGAGGGTCCGGATGCCGCGGTCTCGCCGTGCCACTCGCACGACGCGCCGCACGAGGGGTCGGGGGTTCGCGCCCCCGTCTCGCGCACCGGCCCGAGCACCGACTGGCGGATGGCCTCGCGGATCGGGCGGTATCCGGTGCAGCGGCAGAGGTTGCCCTTCATGCGGCGGTCGAGGTCGGGCAGGTCGTCGGCGGTGAGGGTGGATGCCGTGACGCTCATGCCCGGCGTGCAGAACCCGCACTGGAAGCCGAAGCCGGTCGCCAAGGCCTCCTGCACGGGATGCAACTCGTCGCCGGGGGCGAGGCCCGCGGCGGTGGTGATCGCGCGACCCTCGAGCCGCATCGCGGGGATGATGCACGAGTGGGTGGGTGTGCCGTCGAGGAGCACGGAGCACGCGCCGCAGTCGCCCGCGTCGCAGCCCTTCTTGACCTCGACGTGGCCGGCCTCGCGCAGCAGCGTGCGGGCACTCTGACCGGGGCGGGGGTCGACCTCGACCGGGGCGCCGTTGACCTCGAACCTCACGCGACGCCTTCCTGCAGCTCGCGCGCGAAGCGCGCGCGCAGTCGTTCCGCGAGCACGACGCTGACGCCCCGACGCCAGTCCGCGCTTCCCAGCGGATCCGTGTAGAAGTCGCTCGCGGCGGCCACGGCATCCCGCAGCTCTCCCGCCCCGGGCACCTGCGGAAAGCGCAGCACGCGGGGCCGGCGCACCGCCGCCGTCACGACGAAGACGGCGGTGCCGTCGGGGTCGACGCGGGCCGTGACGACGGCCCCTGACCGGCCGAGCTCCGCGAGCGCGATCTTCTGCAGCCCGACCCGCGCCTCCAGCGCGCGGGCCGGAACGTCGAGGGCGCGCACGATCTCACCGGGGTTCAGGGAGGTCGCGGCATTGTCGACCACCAGGTCCGCCACGGCGATCCGGCGTTCTCCGCCGTCGGGCGTCCAGACCACCGCCGTGGCATCAAGGGTCGACAAGAGCGCGATCATGGCGCCGGCAGCGAATGCCTGACACACGTTGCCGCCGACGGTGGCGGTGTTCCAGATCTTGAACGAGGCCAGCAGCGCGTCTGCGGCGGGGCGCGCGAGAGCGAGGGAGGTCCAGGCGGTGGGGGCCTCGTGCTCGACCCACGAGAGGAGCCGCGCGATGGTGCACGTCGCACCGATGCGCAGGCCCTCGTCGGTGATCTCGAGGTCGGGCCAGTCGAGGGTCGTCAGGTCGACGAAGCCGGTGGTGCCGGGCTGGGGCTCGCTCATGATCCAGGTGCCGCCGGCGAGCACGACCTCGCCGGGCGCGAGAGCGAGATCGGCGCGCGTGCGTGCGGCGCGGTACGAGCTGACGGTGGTGATGTCCATCACTCAACCCGCCAGGATCCGGCCCGACCAGCGGCCGTCGGCGAGCGTGTAGTGCTGGCGCGTGCTCTGACCGATCGGGTCGCCGCGCCAGAACGTCAGCGTCACCGGGCGCAGCCGGAACCCGACCCACCGCTCGGGCGGGTCGAGCGCGGGGTGGGCGTCGGAGAACTCCGCCCACAGGTGGTGCCGCGCGTCGACCGGAAGGTGGGCGTTCTCGTGCGTGTTCAGCCACGCGAGCAGCTGCAGGTAACGGGATCGCTCCCGGTAGACGGCCGCCGCCTCGGCGGCGCTCACCGGCTCGACGATTCCGCGCACGACGAGCTGGCGGCCGACCTCGGGCCACGCCACGGCCATCGCCGCGACCGGGTTGGCGGCGATCTCGGCGACCTTCGTGCTCGCAGAGTCGGTGTGGAAGAAGACGCCCGTGGCGTCCCGGTCGCTGATCAACACGTGCCGGAGCGAAGGGATGCCGTCGAGCCCGACGGTCGAGAGAGCGGCGAGGGGGCGCAGTTCCCCCTCGTGGGGCGGGAGCCACTGCTGGACGAGCTCCAGCGGATCGTCGACGAGCGCGTCGATGTCGTCGACGTCGGAACCGAACGTGGTGCCGGCCGTGATCATGGCCACCTCCGTGGGCTGCAGCGGGTAGGCCCGAGCGTAGGCAGCCCGCGTTTCGGCGATGTTGCCGCCATGAACATTCGTCGAAACACGCGTTTCCTACACTCCGGTCATGACCCTGCTGCCACTGATCGACGCGTGCCCCAAGCGCATGGAGTACGGCCCCTGCGGCGGGGTCGGCTTCGACGGCTCGTGCGAGATCGACGCGAGCCATCGCTGCGCCTTCCTCGACCGGCCGACCGTCGCGTGGACGGGCGTCGATCGGTCCGAGCGTCCGGCCCCGGCGCCCCGCACGGCCGCTGCCGAGGCCACCCTCGCCGCCCTCGGCACCCGCCCCTGGGTGGTGGCCGACCTTCCTGCCCGCGCGCTCAGCGTCGCCTCGATCGACGCGTGCGCGGACGTGCTCTCGGGACCGGTGGATGCCGTTCTCGCCGGCGACGCGGGAAGCGCGCGGGTGCAGTTCCCTCCGGCGTATCGCGCGCATCTGCTGCAGCGGCGCGGCCTGCGCGTGTGGACCGGCCTGAACATGCGCGACCGCAACCGGGTGGCGATCGAGGGGGAGCTCGCCGCCCTCGCGGTCGAGGGGGTGGCGGGTGTGCACTGCGTCACCGGCGACCACACCCGCACCGGCCACCGGCCCGATGCCGCCCCCGTCTTCGACCTCGACTCCACCGAGGCCGCCGCCCTCGCCCGGGCCGCCGGACACGTCGTGTCGGTCGCCGCCTCTCCCGCCGCGCCGCCCGTCGAGCGCCGCGCCGCTCGCCTGCGCGAGAAGCTGCGCGCCGGCGCCGACGTCTGCTTCGTGAACCACGCCGGCGGGGCGGCGCCCGTGCGCCGGTTCATCGACGAGGTGGGCGAGGGCGTCCGCTTCATCCCCTGCGTCCCCGTCGTGGTCGACCACGCGTCGGCCGACCTGCTGGAGTCGTTCACCACGCTGGTGCTGCCCGAGGGGTTCCTCGATCGCGTACGGTCCGCCCGCGACCCGCGCGCGGAGGGGATCGCCCTGGCCGTCGCGCTCGCCGAGGAGATGCTCGCGCTGCCCGGCGTCGTCGGTGTGAACCTCTCCGGGGGGCGCGACGGCGCCGAGGAGTCGTTCGCCGAGGCGCTCGCGGAGGTGGCACGGCGGCTTCGGTGACGGCCCGACCGTGGGTCGCGGCGGGCCATACTCCTGAAATTCCGCCGGTCGGGTGCCGGGGCGCGCCGATTCCCCGCGGCTCCAGCCGGCGCGGCTGACGGTTCTCAGGAGTTTCGCCCGGCCCGGGCGGGGCCACGTGCCCGCGTCAGTGCATGATCATGCCGCCGGTGACGTTGATCGCCTGACCGGTGAGATAGCCGCCCGCGGGCGACGCGAGGAAGTGCGTCACCCCCGCCACGTCCTCGGGCGCGCCCAGTCGCCCGAGCGGCGACTTCGCGCTCCATGTGCGCACGTCGTCGTCGGAGCGGGTGTCGGCGCCCATGTCGGTGAGCACGTATCCGGGGCACACGGCGTTGACGCGCACACCGTGGCATCCCCACTCCTGTGCCCCCGCGCGCGTGAGCGCGACGACCGCGGCCTTCGATGCGGCGTAATGTCCCTCGCCGCCGCCGCCCTGTTTGGCGGCCATGCTCGCGATGTTGACGATCGAGCCGGCGCGCGCCTCGAGCATGACCGGCGCGACGGCCTGCATCGTCACGAGCGTCGCGCGGGCGTTGATGTCGAGCACGAGGTCCCAGTCGTCGACGGTGATGTCGAGGAGCGAGACGTGCTGGAACACCCCGGCGCAGTTGACGAGCACATCGATCCCCCCGAGCGCGGCGATCGCCTCACCCACCGCGCGGCGGGTGTCGAGGGGATCTCGCAGGTCGACGGAGAAGAAGAGGGATGCCGGCTCAGCGGCGGGAGCGCGACGATCGAGAACCGCGACCCGCGCACCGTCCGTCACGAACCTCTCCACGATCGCGGCGCCGATACCGCCGGATCCTCCCGTGACGATCACGCGCTGAGACATAAGGCTCCTTCCGGGGGGCGTCGGGTCGCCCTCGGCCGCACGGTACGCCCGTCGGTGATCGAGACGACGACGCCGCTGTTTCGGCGACGTAACGGGGCGGGCGGTGAGCGACGTCGTCGGGAGCCACCGCTCAGGGCGCGGTCGACGCCGCGAGCAGACCCCAGACGAGGGCCGCGTCGACCTCGATCCGCGCATCGGTCCCGCGCGAGCGCCACGCGTCGCGGTCGAAGACGTAGGCGCGCTCGACCTCGAGCACATAGAGCCGTTTGCGCGGGATGCCGGCGATCGCGGCGACCTCCGCCGCAAGGCCGGAGGCATCGACCGCATCGCGCGGCAGCCGTGCCGAGAGGACGTCGTGCACCGCTGCCCCGCCCACCTCGCGCGCGCGGAAGGCGAACTGCACCCCGTCGGCGTCGGAGACATCCGCCGAGGAGTCGTACACGACCCCCGACGCCACTCCCGCGGAGACGATCGCGCGCGCGTGCCGCGACTCTCGATCGGATTCGACGTAGAGGCCGCCCGGCAGCAGCCGGTACTGCGCGGCGGCGGTCCATGGCCCTTCGGCGTCGGCCGTTCCGATCACGACGAAGCGCTCCGCGGCGAGGATCCCGGCGGCTCGCTGTTCCGGCGAAGGCATGACGCCATCGTGCGGGAGCTGGACGACGCCCGTGTTTCGGCGGCGTGAAAGATGGTCGTCCGCGCCGGGTCGGCGGCATCCCTCGCTCTACGCTCGACTCACCGCCGCCCGCCGCCTTCCCGTCGAGTGTCCAGAATACGCCGCCACGGAAGAGCCCGCGCGGCGTGTTCTGGACACTCGACAGAAGGGCACCCGTGGCCGACGCCGTGCACCCCGCGATCACCGACCTCGCCGTGCGCGCTCATCTCGAGCGCCTCGCCGCCCGGGCGGGCACGATCCCCTCCGGAGCGACGGATGCCGAGGGCGACGACGCCGCGCGCCTCTCGGAGCTGCGGGCGAACCCGTCGTGGGTCCGCGTGCCCGACGACGACAGCCTCGAATCGATCGACCTCGAGGCCGAGGGCCTGGCCCTGCGCCTGTACCGCCCGCGCGCCGAACACCGCGGAACCCTGGTGTTCGCCCACGGCGGCGGATGGGTCGCCGGAAACCTCGACAACAACGACGCCCTGTGCCGCGCGCTCGCGGTCGCCACCGGCACGCAGGTGCTCAGCGTCGACTACCGCCTCGCGCCCGAGCATCCCTTCCCGGCCGGCCTGGACGACCTCGACCGCGCGCTGCGCTTCGCCGCGACGGGGGCGGACGGACTCATCGACCCCGCGCTCCTCGGCGTCGCCGGGCACAGCGCGGGCGGCAACCTCGCGGCCGCGCTCGCATTGCGTGCGCGGGACGGCCGGGCTCCCGGCATCCGGTGTCAGGTGCTGCTGTGCCCGGTGCTCGACGCGCCCGATCCGACCCGTCCGAGCTATCGCGCCCACACCGACGACCTGCCGCTGACCGCGCGCGGCATGCAGTGGTACTGGGGGCTGTACGTCCCGGATGCCGTGGGCGCCGTGCCCGTCGGGGCGGCCCCGTTGCGTGCCCCCGACGTGGCCGGATCCGCACCCGCCGTGATCGTCGCCGCGGCGGTGGACCCGCTGTCGGACGAGGCGGAGGAGTACGCGGAACGACTCTTGGCCTCCGACGTCCCGACGACGTTCGTGCGCCGCGAGGGCGTGCCGCACCTCTTCCTGGTGTTACCCTCGACGCCCGCGCGCGACGAGGTGCTCGCGCAGATCGGGCCGGCCGTGCGGGCGGCGTTCGTGTGACCCCGAGACGCCGGATGCCACGAACCCGGCGGGGTCCGTGGCATCCGGCGTCTCGAAGGGGTCAGGCTCCGACGAGCTCGCGCTTGGCCTCCGCCTCGGCGACGTCGTCGGCCTCTCGGCGGCGGCGGCCGTTCGTCTCGGGAGTGAGGACGGCGGCGATGAGGCCGACCAGGCCGTAGAAGCTGAAGAGCACCGCCGGGCCCACCCACCCGAAGGCCTGGAAGAGGCTCACGGCCCAGAAGGCCGTGAAGCCCGACACGACCGCGGAGAGCTGATAGGCCAGCGAGGCACCCGAGGATCGCGTGCCGGTGTTGAACAGCTCGGGGAACCAGGACGCCTGCGTTCCGGCGAGGGAGTTCTGGCAGATCGCGAAGCTGAAGACGAACACCGCGACGATGAGCGGGAACACCCCGGTATTGGCGAGGAGGAACAGGGGGATGCCGGACAGCAGGATCATCGTCGTGCCGAAGACGTAGACGGGCTTGCGGCCGATGCGATCGGTGAGCCATCCCCAGAACAGTGTCGCGGGGAAGCCGACGAGTGCGGCGACGACGATCGCGAGGATGGTCTGCGACGGGTCGGCGAGCTGGTTGCTCTTGAGGTACGACGACATGTAGGTGATGGCGATCGCGTACCCGGCGGTCTCGGCGATGCGCATGCAGAAGGCGCGCAGCAGGTTCTGCCAGTCGGAGCGCAGGACGCTGAGGAGGGGGTTCTTCTCGATCTTGCCCTCCTCCTTGATCTCCTCGAATTCGGGCGACTCCTCCACCTTCAAGCGGATGTAGAGACCGGCGAACACCAGCAGGGCGGAGAGCAGGAAGGGCGTGCGCCACTTCCAGTCGTCGGGCAGTCCCGAGCTGGCGAAGAACGCCAGGTTGGCCAGCAGCAGCCCCAGCGGGAAGCCCGCCTGCGGCAGAGCGCCGAACGCACCCTTGCGGCGCCAGGGGGCGTGCTCGTACGTCATGAGGATCGCGCCGCCCCACTCGGCGCCGAACGCGAGGCCCTGGATGATGCGGGTCACCACGAGCAGGATGGGAGCGGCGACACCGACCGTGGCGTAGGTGGGCAGGATGCCGATTGCGAACGTCGCGAGGCCCATGATGAGAAGCGAGGCGATCAGCACCGGCTTGCGGCCGATCTTGTCGCCGAGGTAGCCGCCGATGATGCCGCCGATGGGGCGGGCGGCGAAGCCGACGCCGAGCGTCGCGAACGACAGCAGGGTGCCCGTAAGGGGATCGGCGTCGGGGAAGAACGCCGTTCCGAAGTACAGGGCTGCGGCGGTGCCGTAACCGATGAAGTCGTAGTTCTCGATGGTCGTGCCGACGGTGCTGCCGGCGGCAACGCGCCAGCGGTGGGGAGTGCCGAGCACCGGGGTCGACGTCGTGGCCTGTGCCATGGGTCTTCCTATCTTCTTCGATAGCCTCCGCGTGCTCCATCGATGGAGACCGGCGGGCTGAACGCTCTGGGTTCGATTGTTAACAATGCAACAGTAGGACCCTGGGCGCAACACCTCAACGGACATTTTTTCCGGATGCCACTGTCCGCGGTCGCCGCGGGCGGGTGGCCGTGTGCCGTCGTGCGGAGTCGGGTGCCGCCGCATCCGTTCCGGGCGGCTGTGCGCGGCGTGTCGCCCGCGCGCTCCGCTGGACGGCGTGCCGCAGAGACGCCCGAGGGCCCCGCCCCGCCGGATGCCGCGCACCGCACTCCGCAGGACGGCGGGCCGACGAGGGGCAGGGGTTATCGCTTCGACGATCGGGCGGTCGTCGGGTCAGCGCGAGGGAATCAGGCCTCGACGCGGTCGAGCAGGCGCTCGACGGCGGCATCCATGTGTCCGCGCAGGAACCGACGCGCGGCGTCGGGGTCGCCCTCGACGAGGATGTCGACGAGGGGCATGTGCCGGTCGATCGACATGTTCGCCACCGCCACGTCGAGTCCGCCGCTGGTCAGCGCCGCGCGGGCGAGCCCGGCGACCCGCTGCCACGACTGCAGCAGCGTGGCATTGCCGCTCAGCTCGCACAGCGTCTCGTGGAAGGCGAGGTCGGCGCGCACGCGCGCGGCGAACTCCTCGGCGGCGTTCAGCGTGTCGAGGCGCTCACGCAGCACGGCCGCCGCGTCGGAACGGTCGTCGAAGGCGCAGATCTCCTCGCACGCGAGCGACTCGAGCGCGTAGCGCACGTCGAAGATCTCGCGGATGTCGGCGGCCGACACCACCCGCACCGACAGGCGTCCGCGCGAATCGGCGGCGAGCAGGCCCTCCTGCTGCAGGTGGCGCAGAGCCTCGCGCAGCGTGCCGCGAGACACTCCGAGCGAGTCAGCCAGCTCGATCTCGCCCAGGTGCGTGCCGGGGGCCAGCTCACCCGACGACACTGCGTCGCGCAGTCGCGTGAGGATCTGCTCGCGCAGCGTGTTGCGGCTCACACTGCCGAGACCGCGCAGCGCGCTCGAGGGGGAGGTCGGCATGGAGACCAACCTAGTCGCCGCTGCTGCGAGGGGCGTCACCAGGCGCCCGCCGCCCGCAGCCGGGACCGACGGGCGCGGCTCCTCACGCGGCTCCGGGTGCTTCGTACCCGCAGATCGCCGCGACCTTCTCGGCCGACGCCGACGACGGGTCGAAGCGGTACGTGAGCCACTCCCGCACGAGACGGCGCGCGAGCTCGAGTCCGATCACGCGCTGGCCCATGCACAGCACCTGCGCGTCGTTGGAGAGCACGGCGCGCTCGACCGAGAACGAGTCGTGCGCAGTGACGGCCCGGATGCCGGGCACCTTGTTCGCCGCGATCGCGACGCCCAGGCCCGTGCCGCAGATGAGCAGCGCGCGGTCGGCGCGGCCGTCGGCGACCATGCGGGCCGCGTCCACCGCGATGTGCGGATACGCGGTGTGGCCGTCGGCATCCACTCCCACGTCGACGACGTCGACGACGAGATCGGATGCCGCGAGGTCGGCCTTGAGGGCCTCTTTGTAGTCGTAGCCGGCGTCGTCGCAGCCGATGACGAGGCGGAGGGGTTCGAGCGCGGTCATGAGTGTCCTTCCAGGATGAGCGGGAGCGCCGGGGTGGAGTCCCCGAGCGCGAGGTCGGTGAGGGCGGCGACGGCCAGCGCGAGCGAGACGGCGCCCGCGTCGGGGGTGCCGACGCTGCGTTCGGCGAGGGGACGGGCGCGGCCGAGGCGCGGCGTGAGGGCGGCGGTGGCGCCGGCCGCCGTGATCGCGGTGGCGCGGGCGGAGCGGAGGGTCGCGGCATCCGCGGGTCCGTCCGAGAGGGCCTCGGACCAGGGCAGCAGCACGTCGACCATGGTCTTGTCGCCGAGGGTCGCGCCGCCGGTTCCGGTGATGGCGTCGCCCCCGGCCCGCAGGGCCGTGATGAGGCGCGCGGTATCGGCGGACTCGGTGT
Organism: Sphingomonas sp. G5; assembly: GCF_052660795.1. Lineage (NCBI taxonomy): Bacteria > Pseudomonadati > Pseudomonadota > Alphaproteobacteria > Sphingomonadales > Sphingomonadaceae > Sphingomonas > Sphingomonas sp. G5. The sequence continues at coordinate 217,430 of NZ_CP109660.1, forward strand.
CGCCGAGAGACGCGCCGACGGCACGCAGGGCTCCCCCCCACAGGGCTCCCGACGTACCGCCGGCGACGTCCGACCAGGCGGTGCCGGCGCGGGCGAGCAGGGTTCCGGCCCCGGCTCCGCGCTCGGCGGCGGCTCGCGCGGCGTCGAGCGCCGCGCGGGTGCCGCGCTCCATGCCGATCCCGTGATCGCCGTCTCCGGCGACCGCGTCGATCCGCCCGAGCTCCACGGCATGGGTGGCCATCGTGGTGTGCAGCGTCTCGAGGGCGAGCAGCACCCCCGCGGCCAGGTTCTGGGACGCGGGCGTCCCGGGCTCGATCTCCGCGCCCGAGACCACGGCGCGTCGACGCAGGTCGTCGCGGGCGTCGGCGTCCAGCTGCGCGGCGGGCCGGGCGCTGCCCTTGCGGTAGCCGGGCGTGAGGCTGGGCGAGGTCCACCGGCGCTCGAGCTCGTCGTCGAGCCAGACGAGCGTGAGCGAGATGCCCGCCATGTCGAGGCTCGTGCACAGCTCGCCGATGTCGGGGCTCACGACGGTGACGCCCGCGGCATCCAGCAGCTGCGACACGCGGCGCCACACGACGAAGAGCTCTTCGTACTTGACCGTGCCGAGACCGTTGAGCAGCGCGGTGACGCGCTGGCCGCGGGCCCGGTCGACGCCGTCGGGGAGCTCGTCGAGAAGCCGGTCGACGAGCATCGCGGCGAGGTCGTCGGCCGAGGCGATCGGCACGTCCTTCACGCCCGGTTCGCCGTGGATGCCGAGCCCCAGCGACATCATCCCCTCGGGGACGCGGAAGAGCGGCCCGTCGGCGCCGGGCAGCGTGCAGCCGTCGAAGGCGACGCCGAAGGTGCGCGTGCGGCCGTTCGCGTGGCGCCCCGCCGCGACGACCTCGTCGAGGGGGAGACCCTCGTCGGCGGCCGCGCCGAGCACCTTGAAGACGACGAGGTCGCCGGCGATGCCGCGACGCTTGTCGATCTGGTCGCGGGGGGCGCTGGCGACGTCGTCGGTGACGAGCACGATGCGCGCGTCGATCCCCTCGTCTGCGAGGCGCGTAGCCGCTTCGCCGAAGTGCAGGACGTCGCCGGCGTAGTTGCCGAAGGTGAAGATCACGCCCTGCCCGCGATCGGCGGCGCGGCCGACCGCGACCGCCTGCGAGGCCGAGGGTGAGGAGAAGATGTTGCCCACGACGGCGCCGTGCGCGAGGCCCGTGCCGACGAGGCCGCAGAACGCGGGGTAGTGGCCCGAGCCGCCGCCGGCGAGGACGGCGACGCTGTCGTAGGCGGTGCTGCGCACGACGCCGCCGGGCACGGGGGCGACCATGTCGGGGTAGGCGGCGGCGAATCCCTCGAGCATCTCGGCGGGGAAATCGGCCGGGTCATTGAACAGTCGGGTCATCGTCGACCTCCGGTGAGGAGCGGTGGAACACGTTCAGTGTTTGAATGTTAACAATAGAACAGATAGTGTCATCGTCAAGCCCGGATGGGCGTCACACTCGAGGAGGAGAACCGTGGCCGTCATCGACCCCCGCATCACGTGCTCGACCATCACGCTGCGCCACCTGCCACTCGCAGAGGCGCTTGCCGAGATCCGCGCCCGCGGCTTCGAGGGCATCGACCTCGGCGCCCTCCCCGGCGTCTGCGACCACGTGCCCTTCGAGCTGGACGAGGCGGCCGTGACCGCCGTGGCCGCCACCGTCGTGGCATCCGGTCTCCGCGTCCGGTCGGTGAACGCCGACGTGGGCGATCTCAACCACCCGGACTCCGGCGGGTCGGCCGCCCGCCGCGCCGCGCACGTCGACCGGCTGCTCGACCTGTGCGTCGCGATCGGGTCCGATGCGCTCGTGCTCCCCAACGGCGCGCAGGAGCACACCCCCGTCGTCGACCTCGACGCCGACCTCGACCTCGTCGCCGCGCGTCTCGTCGAGATCTCCGCGACCGCCCGCGCCCGCGGCGTCGAGCTGTGGGTCGAGGCACCGCACTTCTTCCGCCTCGCGTACGACCTCGACCGCGCGGGTGCCTTGCTCTCGCGTCTGCCCGCCGGGATCGGCGTCGTGCTCGACACCAGCCACATCGTCGCGGGAGGCGGCGATCCCCGCGACTTCCTCGACGCGCACGCCGCGCGCACGCGCCACGTGCACCTGCGCGACGCCGAGCCCGGGTACATCCATCACTCGATCGGCCGCGGACGGGTGGACTTCGCCGACCTCGCCGCCGCGCTCGCCGAGGTCGGCTACACCGGTGACCTCGCGCTCGAGCTCGAGACGCGCGATACCGCCGACGCCGATCGGGCGGATGCCGCCCGTGCCGCGGCCGAACACCTCAGCGCCCTGCTCGCCGCAGCGATCGTCCCCGTGTGACCAACGCCACCCGTTTCGAAGGAGAACACCCCATGTCCCAGCCCACCACCGCCGTCGTCACCGGCGCCGGCTCGCCCCGCGGTATCGGCCGCGCCACCGCTCGCGCGCTCGCCGCGACCGGCGCTCCCGTCGCCGTCATCGATCTGGATGCCGCCGCGGCCGAGGCCGTCGCTGCGGAACTCCGCGAGGAGTTCGGCGTCGAGGCGTTCGGCTACGGCGCCGACGTCACCGACGAGGCCGCGGTCGACGCTGTGGTCGCGCGCATCGAGAACGACCTCCCGCCCGTGGCATCCCTCGCCAACATCGCCGGGATCACCTCGCCCACGCGCTTCCTGCAGACGACGTTGGCCGAGTGGAACCGCGTCATGTCGATCAACGCCACGGGCACGTACGTCGTGACCAAGCGCATCGCCGCAGGCATGGCCGAACGGGGGTACGGCCGCATCGTCAACATGTCGTCGGTGTCGGCCATCCGCGGTGGCGGCGTCTTCGGCGGCGTGCCCTACTCGGCCGCGAAGGCCGCGATCCTCGGCTTCACCCGCGCCGTCGCGCGCGAGCTGGGACCGTCGGGTGTCACCGTGAACGCCGTCACCCCCGGCGTGGTGGCCACCGACATCCGCGCGGGTGCGACGAACGACGAACTCGAGGCGAAGCTCGCCGCCGACGTGCCGCTCGGACGTCAGGCGACGGCGGAAGACATCGCGAACCTCTTCGAGTTCCTGATGAGCGACCGGTCGGCCTACATCACCGGTGCGACTTACGACATCAACGGCGGCTCGCACATCTCCTGAGCCGCCCTGCCACGACGCCGCGCCCGCCCCTCGGGGCGGACGCGGCGTTCAGCGTGTGGGCGGTGCGCCGTCGCGCTCCGCCGGCACTCCGGTGCGCGCGGTCGGTCAGCCCGGGCCCACGCACTGCGCATGAGGGGGACGACGCTCTGCTCTGGCGCTGTGTTCGAGCACCCTCGTCCCACTTGGAGCGGGTTGAGGGGCGCTCCGTCGGCCATTTGTGGGACATACACCGGCGTAAAGGGGACGAGGGTCCCCGCAAACAGCCCGCCCCACGCCCGGAACACCGCGGAAACACGCCATTGTTACCGTCATCAACATGTCGCTCCTGGTCACGAACGCGCGTCTCATCACGGTCCCTGCGGGCACCGACGACCCCGGCTACATCGAGCGCGGCTACATGCTCGTCGAGTCCGGTCGCATCACCGCCATCGGCTCCGGCGACCCCGCCCCCGGGGTGACCGCCGACGAGACGCTCGACGTCGACGGCAAGTTCGTCGCCCCGGGGTTCGTGTCCTCCCACAGCCACCTCTTCACGAGCGGCTCGCGCGGACTCGGCGTCGACCAGACGCTCTACGGCTGGTGCACCTCGATGTTCAGCGTCCTGAACAACGCCTCTCCCGACCAGATCTACTGGGCGACGCTGCACGGCTCGCTCGACTTCCTCGCCAACGGTGTCACCACGGCGTACAACTTCACCGACCCGCTGCTGCCCTGGGAGCCGATGGTCGAGGGCAAGCGGGCCGACGGCGGCGGAGTCCTCCGCGACCACGCGTGGCACACCCGCCAGGCCGACGGCTGCCTCGACGCGGGCCTCCGCTTCGTCGACTCCATCGCGCTCGATGCGACCGTCGGCACCGACGACGAGATCTTCGCCCGGTTCGAGGCCTCCCTCGATCACGTCCTGGCGATGGATCCGGACATCGCGCTCGGCGCCTCGATCATGGGGCAGGTGCAGTGGTCGACCCGGCCGGATGCCGCCGAGATCGAGGTCGCGGTCATGGACCGCTTCGGCGTCACGAACCAGGCGCACTTCCTCGAGACGTACGAGGCGATCGAGCATCAGCAGACGAAGTTCCAGCTGTACAAGAACGCCGGCGCCCTGCGTCCGGGCATGATGTTCGGCCACTTCATCCAGACGACACCGGAGATCATCGCGGATGCCGCCGCCGGTGGCGCATCCATGTCGTGGCAGCCCGCGTCGAACGGGCGTCTGGCGTCGGGGATCGCCCACGTGCCCGAGATGCTCGACCAGGGCATGAAGGTCGGCATGGGCCTCGACGACCAGGCCTGCACCGACGTCGCCGACCCGTGGCAGAACATGCGTATGGGCATGTTCATGCAGCGCGCCCGCACCCACGACCCGCTGTCGATGATGCCCGAGCGGGTCCTGCGTCTGCACACCCTCGGGGGCGCGGAGATCATGGGCGTCGACGACCGCGTCGGCAGCCTCGAGGTCGGCAAGTTCGCCGACTTCGTGGTCGTGGATCCGCGCAAGCCCGACATCGGCCCGCTCTGGAACCCCGTGCGCAGCTACGTGCTCGCCTGCGGCCTGCGCAACCTGCAGCAGGTGTACGTCGGCGGCAAGCTCGTCAACGACCGGGGCGTCTCGACGAACCCGCTTGCCGAAGAGGCCACGCGCGTGCTGCACGAGGAGCTGCCCGCTCTGGCCGAGGAGTTCGGCGTCATCCTTTAGCCTGCGCCGACTCGCGCTGGCTCGTGCCGGTCCGCGACGGGCCGCCTCGCCGCGACGAACCATGCCGGCCGGGCCCCGACCGCGGCCGTCGGGCTCCGGCATCCGGGGTCTCTCTCGCCCACCCCGTCGAGTGTCTAGAACACGCCGCAGGGCGCGGGGCCCACCCCGCGTGTCCTGGACACTCAACGCTCCGCCGCACACTGAGTGTCCGAAACACCCGGACGCGATGCCGCGGTCGTCCGGGTTTCTTGGACACTCGACGTCCCGCTCACTCGGCGTCTCGCGGGCCGCGCGCCCCTCGCGCTCGCGCGGGGGCCGTGCGAGCCTGGACGCATGCGCCGACGCATCGCGGGTCTCGACGTCCACACCTCGCTCGACGACCTCGCCGGCCGCGACGTCCTCCTCTGGCACCACGGCTCCCCGCAGACCGGTGCCATTCTCGCGCCGGTGCAGGCCGTCGCCGATGCTCACGGCCTCGCCGTCGTCTCCGTCGCGCGCCCCGCCTACGCCGGGTCGCCCCGTCACCCCGGCCGGACCGTCGCCGACGTCGCCACGGGCCTCGTTCCCGTGCTCGACGCTCTGGGGGTGGCATCCGTCGTCTCGGTGGGTGCCTCCGGCGGCGGACCGCATGCCCTCGCGTGTGCAGCGGCCATGCCCGGTCTCATCCGCGCGGTCGTCACCTTCGCGAGCCCCGCACCGTTCTCGGGTGACGACTCCTGGTTCGAGCGCATGCGCGCCCCGGGCGGGCTGTGGGCCGCGGTCGAGGGCGAGGCGGCCCGCCGCCGGTTCGCCGAGACCGACGCGTTCGATGCGGAGCAGTTCGTGGATGTCGACTTCGCGGCGCTCGAAGGGGAGTGGGTCTCGCTCGGAGTCGATGCCGCCGCCGCGGAGGCGGAGGGCCCCGACGGGCTCATCGACGATGACCTCGCGTTCACGCGGCCGTGGGGCTTCGATCTCGCCGGGGTGTCGGCATCCGTCGTGCTGGTGCAGGGGGAGCGCGACCGCGTCATCCCTCCCGCTCACGCACGCAGGTTGAAGGCGGCCCTCCCTCACGCGGCGCTCGACCTGCACCCCGCCGACGGTCACGTCTCGGTGCTGCGGCACCTGGGCGCCGCCCTCCGCCGTTGAGTGTCCAGGACACGCCGCTCCCGGGCGGACCGGAACGGCGTGTCTTGGACACTCGACAGTGTGTGCGGCGTCGTTGAGTGTCCGAAACACCCGGACGCGATGCCGCAGTCTTCCGGGTTTCTTGGACACTCAACCAACTCGACGCTCAACGTCGCGCTCGCCGAGCGTTCCGCTCACTCGGGAATCCGATCATCGGGCGGCCCGCGGGGCGGGCGCCCCACTCCCCGGGGGCGTCAGCGACGCCGAGCCACCCGCAGCAGCGCCTCACCGGTCGCGGCGATGGCCGCGGCGAGCGCCAGTGACACCGCGATGGTGACGAGGGCGGCCGCCGGGCCCGTGGCATCCAGAGCCGCCCCGGCGATCACCCCGCCGATCGGAACGCCGAGCGACATCGCGGCCGTGGGGTAGGCGAGGGTCTCGGTCACACGGCCCTCGGGAGCACGGGCCGAGGCGACCAGGATGCCGCTGACCATCACCGGCGAAACCGCCAGCCCGAGGAGCAGGATGACGCCGAAGAGCACCGGCACCGACCCCTGCGCGAACGGCAGGCCGACCGCGACGACGCCGGCCAGCGTCGCGAAGACGATGAACCGTGCGGCGGCGGACAGTTTCCAGGCCCGCGCGCCGGTGATCACCGAGCCGATCGCGATCGCTACGGCCAACGCGCTGAACGCCGGGCCCGCGAGCCACGGCCGCTCACGCAGTTCGGCCCAGCCGACCAGGCTCACGTCGAACGACCCGAAGACGCCGCCGAGGGCGACGCAGGCGATCGCGATCGGGACGACCCCCGCGGGCGGGAGCACCAGCCCGCGCCGGGGGTCGCGCGGGGCGGGCCCGGGTTGCGTGCCCCGCTGTGCCGCGAGCCACACCCCGCCGATGACCCCCAGCCCGAGCGACCCGAGCATCGCCACGGCCGGATCGATCGCGGCGGCGACCGCGGTGATCGCGGGCGGTCCGGCGATGAAGACCATCTGGTCGGCGATCGTCTCGAGCGCCAGGGCGGCATTGCGCTGCGACGGAGGGGCGAGCACCGTCCACCGCGCCCGTACGGCCGAGGTGAGGTCGGGCGTCGACGCCCCCGTGATGAACGCGGCGACGAGCCACGTCCAGAAGGGCGCCCCCGTCAGTACAAGGGCGAGGAACCCGGATGCCGCGAGCACGAGGCATCCGAGGGACGCCAGGATCACGCGCGACTGGCCGTGCCGATCCATGCGCGACGACCACAGCGGGGCCGCGATCGCCATGCCCCCGACCAGTGGTGCCACGACGAGCCCGGCCGAGGCGAAACTGCCGGTCGCGGCCGAGACGAGCAGGATGATGCCGAGCGAGAGGGTGGCCCGGGGGAACCGCGCGAGGATCCCGGCGGCGACGAACGTCCGCGCCCCGGGCAGGCGCAGCACCTGGCCGTAGGCCCGGACGCCCTGCGCCGGCTCGGCGGCGACGCTCACGCGCGCACCGCCGAGCCCGCGGCATCCCCTATCGCGTCCGCGTCGGCCGGTTCACCCAACCGACAGGATGGGCCAGACGCCGCAGATCCGGCGCCGAAACGCCGGATCTGCGGTACGGGGAACAGATTCACGCGGTGTAGTCGAATCGGCTGATCTCCTCGAGCGCTTCGACGACGAACGACACGCTGTCCTCGAACAGCTCCGCGCCGTGAGCGGCGTTCGCGCCGGTCGGGTCGCCGAGCACTCCCGTCGGCCCGAAGTCGTTCGAGAGCCACCCGAAGGTCACGGGCTTGCCGTTGAAGCCGATGTGACGGAAGTCGCCGATGTGCGCCGGCACGGTCGCTTCGAATTTCGACGCGTCGACGAGCTCGGGCCTCAGATGCATGATCATGCTCGTCTCGCCGTGGCCGGCGTGAATGCCCGTGCCGTGCTCGTTCGGTCCGCCGTCGGTGCCGTCGAACGAGGGCACGCGCGCGGCCGGCATGAAGAACGTGCGCAGCCCGAATCGACGGCGCAGCTCGCGGTTGGCGACGTTGAGCAGGGCCACGTTCCCGCCGTGGCCGTTGAGGAACACGAGAGTCCGTGCACGGGTCGTGAGGATCGACCGGCCGATGTCGACGATGGTCTGCAGCATCGTCTCGGGGGTGAGCCACAGCGTGCCCGGTGCCCAGGAGTGCTCGTCGGACTTCGTGATCGACAGGGTCGGCAGCTGCCAGACGTCGAGGCCCATGGCCGCAGCCCGCGCGACGGCGGCCGTCGCGGAGGCCTCGGCGACGATGGCATCCGTCGCCAACGGCAGGTGCGGTCCGTGGTGCTCGATCGCGCCCGTCGGCAGCACGACGATGGAGTCCTCGGTCAGTGCCTCGGCGGCGGCGGGGCCGCTCAGCTCGGCCAGCAGACGGGTCATGAGATGATCGCTCCCTTGCGCGCTCCGGTGTAGTCGGGGTTGAGCTTGCCGGGGTTCAGCAAGCCGTTCGGGTCGGTGAGGGCGGCGGTCTCGGCGGTCTGCTCGACATTGAAGTCGACGTTCCACTGATGCGGATTGTGCACGCCGACGCCGATCGCGTTGAGCTCGGCGATGCCTCGGTAGACGTCCTCTTCACTCACGTAGGGCGCGGCGAGCATGCCGATGGGGAACGCCTTCGTCGACTCGATGTGGAGCTTGCCGCCCGCGAACACCGACTCGACGGCCTCGATGTCGTCGGCCAGGGGAGCGCCGGCGACCTCGAGGTGGAACACCTCGTGCTCCTGGCTCTTCTGGTACCACTCGATCGGGTGGTTGTAGCTGAGCATCGACAGGCGGATGCTGGCCTGCGGGCCCTCGCGGACCGCCTCGACGCGGCCGCCCGCGCCCTCGATGATCGCGGTCACGGTGTCGACCTGGGTGGCATCCAGGATCACTCGAAGACTGGAACGCCCCTCGGGAATGGCCTCGTCGGCGGGGAGGGATGCCGAGATCTCGGGCCCGTCTCCCGACACCAGACGCGGCGAGGGGTCGAGATTGCCGATGGTCTGCACGACCGAGAGCGTCCCGTCGAAATCGGGGAAGCTCGCCCACAGCCCGCGCCATTCACGGAGCGGCTCGAGGCGGACGGTCGCGCGCACGATGACGCCGGCCGTGCCGTAGTTGTGCACGTACTTCTGCGCCTCGTCGCCCTCGACGTGGTGGATCTCGGCGCTGCCGTCGGCGTGCACGACGTCGAGAGCTGCGACAAACCCGCGGTCGTTGGAGCCGTGCTCGATCGACCCGGTGCCGCCGGAGCCGCCCGAGAGGAATCCGCCGATGGTCGACTGCGCGGTCGAGGGGTACATCCACAGGGCCTGGCCGCTCGCCCACGCGGCCTGCTCGAGCATGACCATCGGGGTGCCGGCCTCGGCGGTGATGAAGCCGTCGCCGACCTCGACGATCGCCTTCGCCCGCGTGGTGTCGATGACCAGGCCGCCCTGCATCGGGATGCCCTGACCGTAGTTTCCGGTGCCCTTGCCGCGCACGGTGATCGGAACACCGTGACGGGATGCCGCGGCGACGGCCGTGGCGATCTGCTCGGCGTCGGCGGCGAACACGACGAGGTCGGCGAGACCGAGGGGAAGCTTGGCGGCGATGATCGGCGACATCGGGGAGCCGTCGATGCTGGCGCGCTCGCGGACGCGGGGTTCGGTGCTGACGGACGCGGGGCCGAGCAGCTCGAGGAGTTCGTCTTCGAGGGAGAGGACGCGGGTGGAGGTGTCGCTCATGGGGTGTCTCCGGGTGGAACGAGGTGCGGGTGTGGGGGAGTCCGGACCGACCACGGCCCGGCCCGCGCGAGGCGGACCGGGCCGGAGCGATCAGAACGAGATGCTCTTGTCGATGAACTCGTTCGTGTAGAGGTCGCCGACGGTGTAGCCGGACGCCGGCGGGGTGCCGAGGTCGGTGTAGACCTTGCTCGCCTTGGTGAAGAAGTCCTCGAAGCGGCCGTCGTCGAAGTTGCCGTAGGTGGAGTCGGTGCCGTTGCCGACCAGGCCGAGCTCCTTCTGCGTCTTCACGGAGTAGTCGGCCACGCCCTGCGTGTAGGTCCAGCCGGTGGCGTACTCGTCGACGAGCTTGAGGATGAGGTCGTTCGCCGCGGACGGGTCCTTGTAGTACGCGACGCCCGCCTTCTGCAGCACGGGGACGAGCTTCGACAGGCACGGGGTCAGTTCGTCGAACTTGTCGGCCTTGACCGACACCGACGACTGGTAGGTCTGCCATCCGGCGTCGTGGATGAGCGCGAACTTGACGGGCTTGCCCCAGGCCGAGACCTCGTTCTGGTACACGTACGGTTCGGCCGACGCGAAGCCCTGCTGCATGTCCTTACCGCCCGCGGCGACGAAGTTCGACGGCGTGCCGTCGTACGAGCCGTCGAGGATGTCGGGTGAGGCGAGTCCCGAGCTCTTGAGGTACTCGATGTACGCCGAGCCGTCGAAGTAGCGCCATACGCCCTTGTTCTTCTCGAGCGCGGGCTTGATGTCCTGGATGGTCTGGACGTCGGGGTAGGTCGCCGGGTCCCACATGACCATCGTCGGGCTGATGTCGAGCGGGGCGAAGACGGCCTTGGTCGGGGTGGTGCTCGAGAGCTGGATCGCCTCGTCGGTGCTGACGTAGCCGAGGGTGATCGAGTCGTCCTGGTACATCTGGGCCGACACGGTCTGGAAGCCGATCGCGGGGCCGCCGGCACGGATCTCGAGGTTGACGCCGGTGTACTCGCCGTCGGACATCAGCGGGCCGGTGACCGCCTTGGTGTTGGCGTCGACGGTGTAGTTGTCCTTGATCATCTCGTAGAGGTGACCGTGCTCGGCCTCGGGGTTCCAGTCCGTCTGGATGACGACGGTGGAGGGGCAGTCGGCCGAGAGATCGACCGAGCCGATCTGCATATCGGCAGACGAAGGAGCGGTCTCCGCGGCACTGCCGGCGCAGGAGCTGAGAGTGAGGGCGATCGCGACGGCGCCGGTGACGGCGGTGCCGCGGAGGAGGGTGGAGCGCTGCATGCTGGTTCGCTTTCTGTGACGGGTGGAGCTCTCGGGTGCGGGTGTTTCGGGTACGCCGGATGCCGCCCCCGTGCGTTCGCGCGGGAGGAGCCGTGGCATCCGGAGGTCGGAGAGTCGGGTCAGAGGGTGCTGTCGTACCAGCGCCCCACGGCCACCTTCGACAGCCAGCCGAAGAAGGCGAAGATCGCGACTCCCAGGAGGCAGGCCGCGAGGATCGCCGCGAACAGCTCGGCGCTCTGCAGACGCGACTGGTAGTTGGCGATCAGCGAACCGATGCCCGGCTCGCCGCGACGGAAGAAGTAGTCACCGACGATCGCGCCGATGACCGAGAGCCCGGCCGAGGTGCGCATTCCCACGAAGATCGAGGGCAGCGCGGCGGGCAGGGTGAGCTTGGTGAGGACCGTCCACTTGTCGGCCTTCTGCAGGCGGAACAGCTCGCGCTGCGACTTGTCGACCGACTGCAGGCCGAACAGCGTGTTCGACACCATCGGGAACAGCGAGATCAGCACGCAGACGATGACGCGGGCGAGGAACTCGTAGCCGAACCAGAAGCCGACCAGTGGCACGAGCGCGAGGATCGGGATGCACTGCAGCACCACCGCGTAGGCGTAGGTGGAGCGCTCGACCCAGCGGGCGAGCGACATCGCGATGGCCCAGCCGATGCCGATGATCATCGCGATCCCGAGGCCCGCGAGGGCGACGCCGGTGGTACGGAACAGGGCGACCCAGATGTCGCTGCTCACCTGCGGGTCGAAGAAGCCCGAGGTGAACATCTCGTGCGGCATGGGCATGAGGAAGCCCTTACCCGAGGCGCTGAGCGTGATCGAGATCGCGTACCAGATGCCCAGCAGCACGACGAGGACGCCGAGCGGGGGGCCGAGCAGGGCGGCCCGCGCACCGAACCCGCGGCGGGCCTTCGCCGCGCGGGGGCGGGGCGGCTCGATGGGCGGAGTGGATGCCGCGGACTCGGCCGTGTCGGAGACGACGGGCTCTGCGGAGGTGGTGCTCATGAGTGTCCTTCCCGGAGGGCGTGGGAGACCTCGCCGACGAGCTTCGCGAATTCGCCGGTGTAGCGGATCTCGGGATCGCGGGGCATGTCGAAGGGGACCTCGAAGGTGTCGACGAGGTGGCCGGGGCGACCCGACATCACGACGACCTTGGTGGAGAGGTAGACGGCCTCGGAGACCGAGTGGGTGATGAACAGTCCGCCGAACTTCTGCGCGACGAAGATCTTCAGCAGTTCGTCGTTCAGGCGTTCGCGGGTGATCTCGTCGAGGGCGCCAAACGGCTCGTCGAAGAGGAACAGCTCGGGGTCGAGGGTCAGCGACCGCGCGAGCGAGGTGCGCATCTTCATGCCGCCCGACATCTGCTTGGGCAGGTGCTTCTCGAAGCCGTTGAGGCCGACGAGGTCGATGGCCCACTGCGCCTTCGGTGCGCGTACGCGCTTGGGCTGCCAGTTGAGCTCGGCGAGCAGTTCGACGTTGGAGCGCACGTCGCGCCAGGGCAGCAGGGTCGCGTCTTGGAAGACGTAGCCGATGCGGTCGGTGGCCACGGTGGCGGTGCCTTCGCTCGCGGTCTCGAGACCCGAGGCGATGCGCAGGAGGGTCGACTTTCCGCAGCCGGAAGGGCCGACCACGCTGACGAACTCGCCGCGCTGAACGGTGAGGTCGACGCCGGAGAGGGCGGTGGTGCCGTTGGGGAACGTCATGGCGACGTTTCGGAAGTCCAGCAGCGGCGCGGTGGGGTCCGCGACGGATGCCGGGGCGGGAGAGGCCAGGGTCACGGGGCGCTCACTTTCCGTTCGGGGGCGGGGAGGAGGGTGGGAAGAGCGGTCTGGGTCGAGACGGTGGTGCGGCTGACGAGCCGGCCGCGGTGCAGCACGACGCGGTCGGCGCTGGCGAAGGCCACGGCGTCGCCGAGCGAGTCCGCTTTCACCGCCACGAGGTCGGCGCGGGCTCCGGCGACGGGCCCGGCGACCGGCAGTCCCATTACGTCGCGGGCGCCGACGGTGACGGCGTGCACGGCATCCGCGGGGGCGAGGTGGCCCGCGCTGACGAGCAGCGAAGCGGTCTCGAGGTGGTCGCAGCGACCCACCGGATTGAAGGGGTCGCGCACGTTGTCGGCACCCGCCGCGACGCGCACGCCGGCGTCTTTGAGCCGGCCGATCGGCGCGATCCCGCGCGGGACGGCGTGATCAATTCCCCATCCCTGCAGGTACAGGTTGGTGATGGGGAGGGCGATGATGCCGATGTCGGCGGCGCGCACCTGGGCCGCGAGGCTCTCGAGAGCGGTCGCGGGCATCATGCTCAGGCGCACGCAGTGCCCCGCGGTGCGGGGGCGGTGCCAGCCGGTGACGGCCCGCGCGTACGCGGCGAGGGTATCCGCCCCGGCGAGGCTCTCGTCGGTGTGCAGGTCGAGTCCGACATCGCGGCGCCGAGCGAGCGCGATCAGACGCTCGAGGTCGGCGATCGGGTCGTCGGCGAGGTGCGGAGCCCCGCCCACGAGATCGATCCCGGCGTCGAGAGCGGCCTCGAACACCTCGTCGGGCACGGTGGGCCCGCCGAGGGCGACGAGCTCGAGGTCCATGATCCCCTCGAGCTCTGCGCGCAGCCGGACCAGAGCGCGCACGCCGGTCAGGGCGTCCTCGCCGCGCAGCAGATCCACGTGGGTGCGGATCGAGGTGATCCCGGATGCCAGCATCCGCAGCGCCGTGGCACGAGCGCGCTCGAGCGTGTCGTCTTCGTCGAGGGTCGCGGCGAACGCGTGCCAGCTCTCGATCGCGCTCTCGAGGTCGCCGAACGGGGGGTCGATGGCATCCCAGGACTGGGACTTGTCGAGGTGCGCGTGCGGCTCCGCGCCCGCGGCCGTGACGAGGTAACCGTCGAGGTCGAGGATCTCGCCGTCGGTCTCGGGGAGGGGACTGCCGGCCGGCACCACCGCGAGCACCTCGTCGCCATCGATCGCGATGTCGACGAGCGCGCCCGAGGCGAGGCGCACACCGCGCAGAGCGGCGATGGAGACGGGTGGAGCGGCAGACACGAGGGCCTCCGGAGGAGTCGAGAAGACAAGCGTCGGGACGGGAACCACGGCAACGGGGCGAGCCGCTCGAGGCGGCTGCGTCAGTGTTGGTGTGACCAACATCCGGCGATGTTCCGATGCTAGGAACCACGCGTTTCCGCTGTATTTCCCCCGCGTGACCCTCTCGACAAAGTTGTCCGACAGGCGGCGGTATCCGCGCGCGTGCGTGCGACGAGAACAGGGGATGTCGCGAGGACAGGCCGATTTCGGCTCGATCGGCCTGCTCTCGTCTCCTCTCCTGCTCTCGTCACCGTCGTCGCCACCGCGCGTTCGCGAGTGCGCCGGCGCGGATGACAGGATCGTTCCGGCGCTGGACGCCCCGACCCCCCGGAGATCGCCGTGCTCGTCACCCCCGCCCCGCCCCGTGCCGCCCGCACGCCGGTGCTGCTGGGCACGCAGCTGATGTTCAACGTCGGCTTCTTCGCGGTCGTCCCCTTCCTCGCCCTCGTGCTCACCGCCGACTTCGGGCTGACCGCCGCCGCGGTGGGCCTCATCCTGGGGGTGCGGACCTTCGCGCAGCAGGGCATGTTCCTCGTCGGAGGGGTGCTCGCCGACCGCTTCGGCGCGCGCCGCACGATCCTCACGGGATGTGCGGTGCGCGTGCTCGGCTTCGCCACCCTCGCCCTGTCGCTGCTCACGCCTGCTCCGCAGCTCGCCCTTTTCATCGCGGGGACCGTGCTGACGGGCCTGGGCGGCGCGCTCTTCTCGCCGGGAGTCAACATCCTCGTGGCGGATGCCGAGCAGCGCCGCGCCCCGGCCGCGGGACACCGCGCCTCGCTGTTCGCATGGCTGAGTGTCGCGGGGGAGTTCGGGGCGGTGCTCGGCCCCCTCGTGGGTGCCGCCCTGCTGGGGTGGGGCTTCGTCGTCGTCGCGCTCGCCGGGGCGGCCCTCTTCGTGCTGATCGCGGTGTTCCTCGCGATCGCCCTACCGCGCCGGACGCCCGCGTCGACCGAGCGCGGGATTCACGGACGCTGGTGGTCCCTCCGCGATCGTCGCTTCGTCGCGTTCTCGGCCCTCCATGCGGCGGACCTGCTCGCCTTCAACCAGCTCTATCTCGCGCTCCCCCTCCAGCTCGCGCGCGCCGAGGCCGGCCCCGCGGTGGTCGCGGCGATGTTCGCGTGGGTCTCGGCCCTGACCCTCGTGCTGCAGCTGCCGGTCTCGCGCTGGTGTCATCGCGTGGGCGCGGCCCGCGCCCTGCGGGTCGGCTACGGGCTCTCGGCCGCGGGCTTCGTCGTGGTCGCCGCGAGTGCCGTTGTGCCTCTCGACGACCCCGTGCTCATCGCCGCGGTGTTCGCCGCCGCCGGGCTCGTCATCGTCGGGCACCTCACGACGAACCCCACCGCGCAGGGTCTCGTTCCCCGCTTCGCCGGGGCGCTGCCGACGGGATCGTTCTTCGGTCTGCTGTCGACGTGCGGGGGTATCGCCGTGCTCGTCGGCAACGTCGCGGTCGGCGCCCTGCTCGGCTGGACCGCCGTCCCCGCGGCGGCGTGGGTGCTGCTCGCCGTTCCGCTCGTGGTCGCCGCCGTGTGGGCGCCTCGGGTCACGGCCTCCGCGGGTTCGGCCGACTCACTCTCGCGCTGACGACGCGCCATCGAGAGTCGTCACAGCTCGAGCGTGATCCGCGGGCAGGCCGCGCGCGAGACGCACGGCATCATCGAGCGGTTGGCATCCTGCTCCTCGGGAGAGAGCACGGAGTCGCGGTGCTCGATGTCGCCGTCGACGACGGCTACTTCGCACGTTCCGCAGGTGCCGACGCGGCAGCTCGAGGGCACGACGATGCCCTGCTCCTCGATCACGTCGAGCACCGAGCGCTCCGGCGGCACCGTCACCGTCAGCCCCGACATCATCAGGTCGACCTCGAACGGCTCGGTCCAGACGGGCGGGCCGAGCACTTTCGCCTCGAAACGCTCGACGTGCAGGCTTCCGCGCGGCCACACCGACATCGTGGCATCCAGGGCCTCGAGGAGACGGGCGGGTCCGCACGCGTAGACGACCGTGCGAGCCACCGGTGTGCCGAGCCGATCGGGCAGATCGAGTCGTCGTCCCTCGTCGGCCGCGAACACCTCGACGCGCGAGCCGTGCTGCGCCTCGAGCTCGCTGACGAAGGCCATCGTCGTGCGCGAGCGCCCGACGTAGAGCAGCGTCCACTCGGCCCCGGCCGCCGCGGCGGCCTCGATCATCGGCACGATCGGCGTGATGCCGATCCCGCCGGCGACGAACACGTACGACCGTCCCGCGGTGGGCGCGAACAGGAAGTGGTTCGCGGGGCCGCGCACGAGCAGAGTCGACCCGACCCGGGCGTTCTCGTGCAGCCACACCGATCCTTCGCGCTCGCGGAGGACCCCGATGCGCCACGTGCCGCGTTCGGTCGGCGAGCCGCAGAGCGAGTACTGCCGTTCGATTCCGCCGGGCAGGACCACGTCGATGTGCGCTCCGGGCGACCAGTGCGGCAGCGTCCCCGTCGCGCGCTCGAGGTCAAGCACGACGACGCCGTCCGCGGCATCCCGGCGCTCTCGGACAACCGCGTCGAATGTCACTCCCGCACTCACGTGTCCTCCTGTTCGACCGCGTCGTCGGCGCCGCCGCCGTGCACGAGCTCTTTCACGATGAGCAACCGGTACACGGAGCCGTCGGGCGAGTACCAGCGGTGCGGTGTGCCCGACCGGCAGTACACCGAGTCGCCGACCCGCAGGGTGCGCTCGCCGAAGCCGCCGAACGAGATGACGATCGAGCCCTCGAGAACCGTGAGGAACTCGTCCTCTTCGTGCACGTAGTGATCGCCAGGAGTCGGATTCGACCCCGTGAACTCGAGGGGCTCGAACCGCCGCGGGCCCTCGGCCAGCAGCCGGGCGGTTCCCTCGGCATAGGGGCCGATGACCCCCTCGTCGGCGGCCACGAACGAGGGCTCGGCGTCGTGGTCGGCGCGCGGCGGCTCCGACCCCGCGAGCAGCTCGACTCGGCTGGTGCCCAGCGCCCGGGCGAGCCGTTCGAGGCTCGCCATGCTCGGGCGCGCGAGACCGCGCTCCAATTGGCTGAGGAAAGGGTGCGACAGGGTCGCGGCCTCGGCGAGCTGGGTGAGGGTCAGCCCGCGCGCCTTGCGCAGCCCACGCAAGTGAGCGCCCAAGCGTTCGTCGCTGCTGGGGGTATCCATCACGGGGGCCATGGTGGTCATCGTTTCACCCTCTCGAACAATCGGGCGACCACCTCGCGTTCGTCGGCGCGGATCAGCCGGCCCTGGTCGACGACGACGTGTCCGGCCACGAGGACGGTCCGCGGACGTCGGCCGGGTGCAGCCCACAGCAGCCCCGCCACGGGGTCGGCCACGCCGGCGTCGGCAAC
Organism: Sphingomonas sp. G5; assembly: GCF_052660795.1. NCBI lineage: Bacteria > Pseudomonadati > Pseudomonadota > Alphaproteobacteria > Sphingomonadales > Sphingomonadaceae > Sphingomonas > Sphingomonas sp. G5. Next base: position 234,762 of record NZ_CP109660.1, read on the forward strand.
ACCGGAGACGTCCCATAGGCAGAGGTCCGCCGCCGACCCGGGGGTCAGTCGTCCGAGCTCGGGGCGCCCGAGTCCGTCGGCGGATCCGGCGGTCGCCATCGTCAGAACCTCGGATGCCGGCAGCTGCGGCCCGGCCAGCGCCGACACCTGCAGGGCGAGGCGCGCGTCCGCGAGCAGGTGCCCCGCGTCGTTGCTGCCCCCGCCGCTGGTACCGAGGCCGACGGCGATACCCGCGTCGAGCAGGCGCCGCACCGGCGCGACACCCCAGCCCATGGGCACGTCGCACCCGGGAGCATGGGTGGCGGTGGCCCCGGATGCCGCGACTCGCGCGATCTCGTCGTCGGACACGTCGCACAGGTGGGCGAGGGTCACGTCGGGGGCGAGCCACCCCCAGTCCTCGAGCAGATCGAGGGGGCGCCTGCCGTACCGCTCGAGCGCGATCTCGACGTCCACCACCTCGTTGGCCTGCGTGCGTCGGCGCAGGCCGTGGCGCTGGGCCACCTCGCCGAGCAGCGCGAACGTCTCGCGCGGGTCGCTGTGCACGCCGGCCGGTCCCACGGCGACCTGCAGCATCCCGTCGGCCGAGACACCGCCCGCGCGATTCGGGACGAGGGCCGAGACGATGTCCTCCGCCGATGCCGCCGCGGTCGGCGGGTCGTCGCGCGCCGCGCCGCGCACGAAGACGAGTCGCGCGCCGAGATCGGCCGCGGCGGTCGCCGCCGCGCGGGCCATCCCGACGGTGTCGGCGTCGGCGGGCCAGGTCAGGTGGTGGTCGGCGACGGTGGTCACCCCGCACAGCAGCGCTTCGGCGAGACCCGCTCGAGCGGCGAGACCGGTCAGTTCCGGGTCGACCCCCGCCGCGGTGTAGGCCGCCGCCATGGCGGGGAGCCATTCGCGCATCGGGATGCCGCGCGTGCCCGGCAGCGTGCGGAAGGCGGTCTGCAGCAGGTGGTGGTGGGCGTTGACCAATCCGGGCGTGACGACGCAGCCGGTGGCGTCGATGATCTCGGCGTCCGTCGTGTCGGCGCTCTCGACGACGACCCCGTCGGCGATCGTGACGTCTCCCTCGCGCACGTGCCCGGAGCCGACGATCACCGCGATCGCGCCGCGGACGATGGTGACGCTCATGCGCTCCTCACAGCGCACGAGTCCCCGCCACTCGCGATCGCGTGCAGGCGGGGTCCGGCGGCCTCGCGCAGCGGTCGAGCGTCGGCGGCGTTCCGGGATGCCACGATCTCGGCGATCACCGACAGGGCCGTCTCCTCGGGGGAGCGGCCCCCGAGGTCGAGACCCAGAGGGGAGTGCAGGCGCGAGAGCTCGGCATCCGTCACTCCGGCGGCGCGCAGGAGCGCGGCTCGACGCGAGACGGTGGCGCGAGCGCCCATCGCTCCGACGAAACCGACCGGCAGGCGCAGCGCCGAGCGGATCGCGGGAACGTCGAGACGCTCGTCGTGGGTGAGCACGCACACGGCCGTGCGTGCGTCGGGGGAGGGGAGGGTATCGAGCACCTCGTGGGGTGCTCCGACGACCAGCTCGGCCGCGTCGGGGAAGCGGTCGCGGGTCACGAGGAGGGCCCAGTCGTCGCAGACGGTCACCGCGAAACCGGCGACGGCTCCCAGTCGGCAGAGCGCGGCCGCGTGCTCGCCCGCGCCGAGGATGATCAGCCGCGGGGGAGCCGGTCGATGCAGCACGAGAGGCTCGTCCCCGCCGAGGTCGAGGCGCAGCGTCGCATCGCGACGGTCTCGGGCCGCCTCCAGGGCGGGGCGGTGCGCGTCTTCGACGCGATACGCGACGACGTCGACCGCGCCGCCGCACGCCAGACCGGCGGCGATCGGCGCGATCGCGTCGTCGGCGCCGAAACCGAAGCGCGCGCGACGGATGGTGCCGGTGCGCAGGACATCGAGACCGAGCATGACCGCGTCGTTCTCGACGCAGCCGCCCGAGATCGATCCGATCACCCGGGCATCTCTCGTGACGGCGAGGGTCGCGCCCACGCCGCGGGGTGCACTGCGCACGACCGCGGTGACCGTGACGGCCGCCACGGGCACGCCCGCGTCGAGCAGCGGCACCAGGTCGGGGGCCAGTTCGAGCATGGATGCGACCGTAATCGGGGCGTGTTTCGCGCACGCTACGCTGTCGTGACCATGCCCGCAGTCCCGCTCGGAACCGTGTCGGGCCTCGTCCTGGCCGCCGGGGCGGGGCGGCGGTTCGGTGGACCCAAGGCCCTCGCGCGCACTCCCGCCGGCACGCCGTGGATCGCGCTCGCCGCCCGAGCACTGAGCGAGGGCGGATGCCACGACGTCACGGTCGTCCTCGGCGCCGAGGCGGACGCGGCGAGCGCCCTCGTCCCCACCGGCGTCTCGATCGTGCGAGCCGAGGATTGGGCGACGGGGGTCGCCGCCTCGCTGCGCGCGGGGCTGGGGGCGATGGCATCCGGTCCGTCGATCTCGGTCGTGGTGCTGCCCGTCGACACTCCCGACGTTCCTCGCGCTGCCGTCGCGAGGATTGCGCGTCGAGCGAGCGCGGACGCTCTCGTGCAGGCGACCTACGGCGGGGCGCCCGGTCACCCGGTGCTTCTCGGCCGCGATCACTGGGGGCCGGTGGCGGCCTCGATCCGGGGCGACATCGGCGCGCGCCCGTACCTCATCGCGCAGGACGCGCAGCTCGTCGAGTGCGGTGACCTGTGGTCTGGCGTCGACCACGACGAGCGCTGAGGGGCGCTCGCGCGCGACGTGTCACGGTCCGGTCACGGGCGCGGATGAATTTTGACGCGGCTATAGACAAAACCCCCTCCGGTGGATATTTTTTCGGAGCCGTCATAATTCGACGGACCAGAGTGCCGGGAACGAAGACGTACCCGATCCGACGCCGGGGAGGGCGCGGGTACGGATCGAAGGGTCCCTGCTGTTCAGAGAGGAACGCAGATCACATGCTGAAGAAAATCCTGACCGGTGCGGCCATCGCCGCACTCGCCGTGGGCCTCGGAGCGTGCAGCTCCACGCGCCCGGCGGACGGCGGTGGAGACGCCGCAGGTGGCGGATCGACCGAATGCAACGTCGGCATCGCCATGCCCACCCGCAGCCTCGAGCGTTGGATCAACGACGGCGAGCAGCTGCAGAAGAAGCTCCAGGATGCCGGGTGCACCGTCGACCTGCAGTACGCCGACAACAAGACCGACCAGCAGATCAGCCAGATCCAGAACCAGCTGTCGGGTGGCGCGAAGATCCTCGTCATCGCCGCGATCGACGGTTCGACCCTGGGCCCGGTGCTGCAGGAGGCCAAGTCGCAGAACGCCAAGGTCATCGCGTACGACCGTCTCATCAACGGCAGCGAGAACGTCGACTACTACGCCACGTTCGACAACTACAAAGTCGGAACGCTTCAGGGCCAGTACATCGAGTCGAAGCTGGGCCTGAAGGACGGCAAGGGCCCGTTCAACCTGGAGCCCTTCGCCGGAAGCCCCGACGACAACAACGCGAAGTTCTTCTTCGCCGGCGCGTGGGACGTGCTCAAGCCCTACATCGACAAGGGTCAGCTGGTCGTCCCCAGCGGCAAGTCGCCCGCCAACGACGACGCCTGGGCGTCGATCGGCATCCAGGGCTGGGCGTCCGACAAGGCGCAGTCCGAGATGGACAACCGTCTCTCGTCGTTCTACGGCAACGGCAAGAAGGTCAACGTGGTGCTCTCGCCCAACGACAGCCTCGCCATCGGTATCGAGGCGTCGCTGAAGTCGGCCGGATACACCCCCGGCGCCGACTACCCGATCATCACGGGTCAGGATGCCGACAAGGCCAACGTCAAGGCGATCCTCGACGGTGCGCAGGCGATGACGGTCTGGAAGGACACCCGTGCCCTCGGTGACCGGGTCTTCACGATGATCCAGGAGCTGAAGGACGGCAAGGAGGTCGAGGTCAACGACACCAAGACCTACGACAACGGCAAGAAGGTCGTCCCCTCGTACCTGCTGACCCCCGAGGTGGTCACCAAGGACGACGTGCAGTCGAAGCTCATCGACTCGGGCTTCCTGAAGGCGTCCGACGTCGGACTCTGATCCACCCGGCGGCGGGGCGGGTTCGCCCGCCCCGCCGCTCCCCGTGCCGCCCCCGGGCGGCGGAGCCGAAATGCCGCCCCACCGGCGGCGGAGGGACAAGCACACACCATGACCGAACCGATCCTGCGTATGTCGGGGATCTCGAAGTCGTTCAACGGGGTTCCCGCCCTGGCCGATGTGTCGATCGACGTCTACCGCGGCGAGGTCCACGCCATCTGCGGTGAGAACGGCGCCGGAAAGTCGACGCTGATGAAGGTGCTCAGCGGGGTCTATCCCGCCGGCAGCTTCGAGGGCGGCATCACCCTCGAGGGCGAGCAGATGGCCTTTCGCTCCATCAACGACAGCGAGGCCGCCGGCATCGTCATCATCCACCAGGAGTTGGCGCTCAGCCCGTACCTCTCGATCGCCGAGAACATCTTCCTCGGCAACGAGAAGTCGCGTCGTGGCGTCATCGACTGGAACGCGACCAACTCCGCGGCGGCCGAGCTGCTCAAGCGGGTGGGGCTGCGCGAGAACCCCGCGACGAAGATCTTCGAGCTCGGCGTCGGCAAGCAGCAGCTCGTCGAGATCGCCAAGGCCCTCGCGAAAGAGGTGAAGCTCCTCATCCTCGACGAGCCCACCGCCGCCTTGAACGACGACGACTCCGCCCACCTGCTCGATCTGATCGACCAGCTGCGCACGCAGGGCATCACCTGCATCATCATCAGCCACAAGCTCAAAGAGGTGCTGCGCATCTCGGATCGCATCACCATCATCCGCGACGGCCGCACGATCGAGACGATGCACCGCTCCGACGCCGACACCGACGAGGGCCGGATCATCCGCGCCATGGTCGGCCGCGATCTGAACAGCCTCTTCCCGCCGCGCGAGCCCGACATCGGCGAAGAGCTCTTCCGCGTCGAGAACTGGACCGTCCACCACCCCGTCGACACCGAGCGCGTGGTCATCGACGACGCCTCCTTCATGGTGCGCGCCGGGGAGATCGTGGGTTTCGCGGGCCTCATGGGCGCCGGTCGCACCGAACTCGCGATGAGCATCTTCGGGCGCATGTACGGCACCGGCATCTCGGGCGAGGTGTACAAGAACGGGCAGCAGATCGACGTCCGCACGGTGGATGCCGCGATCAAGCACGGCATCGCCTACGCCACCGAGGACCGCAAGAAATACGGTCTCAACCTCATCGGCGACATCCAGGTCAACGTCTCGGCCTCCGCTCTCGCCCGCCTCGCCCGCCTCGGTGTGGTCGACCGGTACCGCGAGTACAAGGTCGCCGATTCGTACCGCTACAAGATGAACATCAAGGCGCCCAGCGTCGCCGCGATCACGGGACGCCTCTCGGGCGGCAATCAGCAGAAGGTCGTGCTGTCGAAGTGGATGTTCACCGGGCCCGACGTGCTGATCCTCGACGAGCCCACCCGCGGCATCGACGTCGGGGCCAAGTACGAGATCTACGGCATCATCAACGAACTCGCGGCCCAGGGGAAGGCCGTCATCGTCATCTCGTCGGAGCTGCCCGAGGTCATCGGCCTCTCCGACCGCATCTACACGATCTCCGAGGGGCGCATCACGGCCGAGGTCAGCCGCGACGACGCCACGCAGGAGAACCTCATGCGGCACATGACCGCCGGAAGGAACTGACAGCAATGGCCACCGCATCCACCCAGACGGTCGAGGCACCGACGCAGCCGGGACCGCGACGTCGCGGCATCCTGTCGCGCATCAACTTCCGACAGTTCGGCATCCTCGCCGCTCTCGTCATCATCATCGTGCTCTTCCAGGTGCTCACCGGCGGTCGCCTGCTGATGCCCGGAAACGTCAACAACCTCATCCAGCAGAACGCCTACGTGCTGATCCTCGCGATCGGCATGGTGATGGTCATCATCGCCGGCCATATCGACCTGTCGGTCGGATCGGTCGTGGCCATGGTGGGCGCGATCGCGGCGATCGCGATGAACCAATGGGGTCTGCCCTGGTTCGTCGCCGTCCTGCTCTCGCTCGTCGTTGGCGCTGTCGTCGGTGCGTGGCAGGGCTTCTGGGTCGCGTTCGTGGGCATCCCCGCGTTCATCGTCACCCTGGCGGGCATGCTGCTGTTCCGCGGTCTCACGCTCGTCCTGCTCACCGGCGGCACCATCAGCGGCCTCCCCGACGGCTTCACGGCGATCGGCGCCGGCTGGCTGCCGCCGTTCCTCGGCTACCTCGGCAACTGGGACGCGCTGACCCTTGCGCTCGGCGCCATCGCCAGCGTGCTGCTCGTCGTGCAGCAGCTGCGCACCCGCGCGACGCTCCGCCGCCTCGAGCTGCCGCGCGAGGTCGCCTGGTCGTTCTGGGCGAAGAACGTCGTCGCAGTCGTCGCGATCATGGCCACCGCCTTCACGATCGCCGCCTACAACGGCACCCCCATCGTGCTGATCATCCTGGCGGTCCTTGTGCTGGCGTACACGTTCGTGCTCAACCGCACCACGTTCGGTCGCCACATCTACGCCATGGGCGGCAACCTCTTCGCGGCCGTGATGAGCGGTGTCAAGACGAAGTGGGTCAACTTCTTCATCTTCGTCAACATGGGTGCCCTCGCGGGTCTCGCCGCCGTGGTCAGCACTGCGCGTGCCGGTGGTGCGGTGGCCTCGGCCGGTCAGAACTACGAGCTCGATGCGATCGCTGCGGTGTTCATCGGTGGTGCGGCCGTCCAGGGCGGTATCGGAACGGTCGTCGGCGCGGTCGTCGGTGGTCTGGTCATGGGTGTGCTGAACATGGGTCTGTCGATCCTCAGCGTCGACGCCGCGTGGCAGATGGCCATCAAGGGCATCGTGCTGCTCCTCGCCGTCGCGTTCGACATCTTCAACAAGCGGCGCAACGGCGGTGCGTGACCGGATGGGGAGCCCGGTCACCCGGCCGGCTCCCCATCCCGGCCGCTCCGGCCGTCGGCCGCGTCGCGTCGCTGTGCGTCGGCCGCGTGAACACTCCGGTCCCCTCGATGGGATGATGGGGGAGGTGCGCCTCTCATGACCCCTGCCGTGTTCGAGCCCGCAACCCCGCTCGCGCCGCCGGCTGGCCGTACGACGAACGACCTGATCCGTCAGCAGAACCTCTCGTCCGTCCTGTCGCTCCTCCACTCCCGGGGAGCGCTCTCACGCGCCCAATTGGGCGCCACGACCGGCCTCAACCGCTCCACGGTCACGGGTCTCGTCATGGAATTGACCGAGCTCGGCCTCGTCCGCGAGGCGCCCAGCGGGGAGCGCACCGGCAAGGTCGGTCGACCGACTCTCGACCTCGAACCCGAAGACCACGTCGCCGCCCTGAGCGTCCGCGCCGAACCGCACGCGGTGACCGTGGCCCTGGTCGGCCTCGGCGGGGTGGTGCACGCCCGTCTGCGTCACGACACCGCCACTGCGCCGGCGCCGAAACGGTTCGTCCAGATCGTCGCCTCGTCGGTCGAGGCGATGCGCGCCGACATCGACCGCCACTACCGCGTGGTCGGGGCCGGGCTGGCGGTCCCCGGACTCGTCAACGCCAACGGTTCCGTCCTCGTCTCGCCCACCCTCGGGTGGAAGCGCGATCCCGTCGCGGCGCGTCTGAGCGACGAGCTCGGGATGCCGGTGGCCGCCGGCAACGACGCCAGCATCGGCGCCCTCGCGGAGTCGCGGTTCGGCGTGGGCGTGGGCGTCGGCAACCTGCTCTACCTCGGCGGCGCGATGCACAGCATCGGCGGCGGTCTCATCATCGACGGCACCCTGCTGCGCGGGACGTCGGGTTACGCCGGAGAGCTCGGCCACACCGTCGTCGACCCGCGCGGACGCCCGTGCGTGTGCGGACGCCGCGGGTGCCTCGAGGCCGAGGTCAGCCTCGACCTGATCGAACCGCTGCTGGGGCGCCGCAAGCTCGACGAGGACGAACTCGATGTCGAGCTCGGCGTCGCCCGCAATCCCCGCGTGATGACCGAGGTGACGCGCCAGGTCGAGATGCTCTCGCTCGCCCTGACGAACTTCGTCAACGCCTTCGCCCCTGAGACGGTCGTGCTCTCGGGGTATCTCGGCGCGCTGCTGTCGGTCAGCCGCGAGAGACTCGCCGACGCCGTGCGCGTGCATCCGCTGGGCGCCGAGGGCCGCACGATCCGTCTCGAACGCGCCCACCTGCGCTCGCGCCTCATGCTCGTGGGCCCCGCGGAACTGGCCTTCAGCGACCTGTTGGCCAACCCCGCCGGCTTCCGCGGCTGACCCCGCTCCCCCGCACGCAGCGCGCGTTGCGGCCGCAGCGTCCGAATGCCCGCGTCCTCCCGTGAGTGTCCAAAACACCCGGACGAATTTCTGCGGCGTCCGGGTTTCTTGGACACTCGACGCTGGTGGCGCGGGCGCACGTTGCGCGCGGTCGCACGTTGCGCGCGGCGACGGGACGCCTGACGGCGTTTCGGCGACGAGGAGGCGATCAGCCCCCGAGCACCACGTTCACCGGCTCCTCGCCGCGGTGCAGGCGCTCGATCTGCTGGCGCACCAAGCGAGCGATGCGGGGGCGCATGGCATCCGTCGCCCCTCCGACGTGCGGGGCGATGAGCACGCCGTCGAGGCTCCACAGCGGGTGGCCCTCGGGGAGGGGCTCCGGGTCGGTGACGTCGAGGGCAGCCCGGATGCGGCCCCGGCGCACGTGGTCGACGAGCGCGTCGGTGTCGATGAGGGGGCCGCGACCGACGTTCACCACGAGCGCGCCGTCGGGCAGGGCCGCGAGGGCGCGGTCGTCGATGACGTGGCGCGTCGCTTCGCCGCCGGGGAGCGAGGCGACGAGGATGTCGGTCTCGGCCAGCACCTCGTACAGCTTGCCGAGGGGAAACACCTCGACCTCGTCCTGCAGGCGGCCGTGCGAGGCGACGGCGCGGAGGTCGACCTCGAACGGCTTCAGACGCGCGGCGATCGCGCGGCCGACCCCGCCGAAGCCGAGCAGGGTCACCCGAGCGTCGGCCAGGCCGGGAGCCCCGCCGCCGGTCCACTCGCCGCGGTCCTGCGCGCGCACGACCTCGGGCAGCCGTCGCTGGGCCGCCAACGCCAGGGCGACGGCGAGCTCGGAGGTGGCCGTCTCGTGCACGCTCGAAGCGTTCGCGAACACGATCCCCTCGGGCAAGCGCCCCTCGACGTTGTCGTACCCGATCGACTGGCCCTGGACGAGTCCGACCTCGATCTCGGAGAGGCGCTCGATGACGTTGGCCATCGACATGTACGGGGGCACGACCATGTCGAATCGGTCGTGCGGTGCCGGTCCCGTCATGTCCCAGACCACCACCTCGACGCCGTCGGGCAGCTCGCCCAGGTCGGCGCGGAGTTCGTCGGTGGGCACGGACACGAGGAGGGGGGTCGAGGTCGTCACCGCAGAGACGCTACCCCCGCCGTCTCGGTGGGCGTGGGAGGTTGCGCCCGGCGCCCGATGTGCACACCGACCGGTACGTCGTATGCCAGGTACTCGCGCAGCAGGGCGTCGGCGTCGCGCTCGAACAACCGCCGCGACAGGGCGGCGGCGAGCTTCGTGGCCCCGCCGACGAGGCCGGGGATCTGGTGGCTGAGCATGCCCTGGCTCAGGCGTGCGCCGTGGTTGAACATGTGGATCCGAGAGAGGGCCGAGGCCTCCGGCGTGCTCCGGCTGACGAGACCGAAGTCGTCATCGAGATACGGGAATGCCGCGAGACCGGGGTTCTGCGCCGTGGACGCGGGGTCGAGCCGGTCGCTCCACAGGACGGCATCCGCGGCGACGTTCGCCAGCTCGGGGCGCCGCGCGAGCTCCGAGACGATCCCGGTCGCCGCCAGCACGACGTCGTAGTGATGGATGCCGTGCGGCGTCGTCACGGCGATCTCGCTGCCCGTCCACTCCACGCTCTGCCACGGCGACGAGGTGAGGAAGCGGAAGGAGTCGAAGGCGTGGGCGCGCCAGAGGGCGTTCTGCGTGGCCGGTTGGTCGACCTCCGACAGGTGCACGTTGAAGGCCCACTTCTGCTGGTCGGTGAACGAGCCGTAGTTCTCGATGAGGCCGGCGAACTCCATCCAGCGGTAGGGGCTCACCTGCGGCATCGCCGGTCGACGCATGTGCACGTCGACACTCGCCGCTCCGTGCTCGAGAGCGGTCGCGGCGTTGTCGAACGCTCCCGTGCCCGCGCCCAGGATGCCGATGCGCAGCCCCGCGAGCGCCTCGAAGTCGATGGCGTCGTGCGTGTGATGTACGCGCTCGGCGGGAAGCTCGCGCAGGAGGGCGGGGATGTGTCGACCACCGGCCCCCTCGATGCCCGTGGCGAGCACGACGTGCTGTGCGGGCAGCATCCACTCGCCGTCGGGCCCGTCGAGGTGCATCTGGATCGGGCCGTCCGCCGTGGTCGGTGCGAGCGACCGCACGCGGGTGGAGGGCACCACCGTCAGGGCGGAGACTTCTCGGTACCACCGCAGGAAGCCCTGCCACGCAATCGTGGGGAAGTACTCGATCGCGTCCCACGCGTCGATGCCGTACACGGCCTCGAACCAGGCCCGCGGGCTCACGGCGGGAGTGCCCCAGGTGGGCCATGCGATGTCTTTCGGAGTGCGCAGCGTGTGCATGCGCGCGTAGGTGGTCCAGGGGCCCGCCGCATCGGCGGGGGCGGCGTCGATCACCACGACGTCGTCGATCCCACGGCGTCGGAGGCCGCGGGCCAGAACGAGTCCGGCTTGCCCCGCGCCCACGATCACCACGGGACGGATGCCGTCCCGCGCACCGACCCACGAGCGTCCGTCGCCCGCGCTGAGGGCGCTCTGGTGCGCGGCCTCGCGTTCGAGGGCCGCGAGGCGGGCGTCGGAATCGGGGAGCGGGGTGAGCACGCTCACTCCCCGTCGATCACGACGCGAACGCCGAGGGTGTCGTCGAAGCGGTGGTTGTGGTGGTCGGTGACGTTGGTGTCGTCGAGCTCGAGGTTGACGAAGTCCATGCTCGGCTCGGCGAAGAAGGGGCCCGCGTGCCAGGTGCCCTTGCGCATCGTGATGGCCCTTCGCGGCGGGATGCGGAAGGCGCGGAGATCGTCGAGCGCCGGGGCCTCGATACCGGGGGCGGCGACGGCGATCGTCCACTCGACGTCTCCGACGGCCATGAGCGTCTGCGTGGTCTCGAGGTGGCGGGTGACGCGCACGAACTCCGGCGTCTTGTCGTCGAGGTGCATGAGGTAGAAGCGCGGGATGCCGTTCGACACGTCGAGCACGGCTTCCTCCGCGGTGAAAGGAGTGCCGTCCTCCATCGGCGTCAGGACGACGCCGAAGGGGTCGAACGACGCGGGGGTCACGGTTTCGGCGGTGAGGCGGTGGACGGTGAGGGTGTCGGACATGGCGGCTCGCTTTCGTGGGGTGATCCGACCGTACACTTGTCCAACAAGCATCGAATCAACTTGTCCGACATGTTCACCGCGCTGTTACGCCCGCGAAACGCTCACGAGCGCACCCGGCGGATCAGGGCGTTGCGCAGTCCCTCCGGCGCGGGCAGCTGCACCTCTCGCGACCAGTACCCGATCGCGTCGTCGGCACCGTATCCGCAGTAGGTCATCTCGATGACCGGCGTGCCCGGCGAGCTCGACAGGAGCCGTGACCTCTCGGCATCCAGCCCGATCGCCTCCATCCACACGGTCTCCCACGCGACTCGTACGCCGTTGGCGGCTTCGGCGAGATCGAAGACGGGGCGGTGCGCGTCGAGCGTGGCGTCGCGCTGCAGGGGGACGAGGTCTTCCGCCAGGGCGTAGGGCGCTCCGTCGGCGCGCCACATCTTCACGGTGCGCAGGACCGAGGTGCCGTCGGGCAGGTCGTCGAAGCGGTGCGAGCCGGGGGTCAGCTCGAGGCGATCGGACGACACGAGCTCGAGTGACGGCTCATAACCGGCGGAGCGGATCGAGAGGGAGTGGTCGAACTGCTGGTCGATCCGTCGGCCCACCCCCGCGAGGCGACGGTTCGGAGTGGTGCGCGCGCCCTGCGTGCGGTGCACGTATCCGCGCTCTTCGAGGCGCACCAGCGCTTCGCGCACCGAGTTGCGGCTCGCGCCGAGCATCTCGGCGAGGCGCGGTTCGGAGGGCAGCGCCGCTGCCTCGCTGCTCCACAGGGCAAGGATGCCCTCGATGATCGGATCGGGATCGGGTACGCGCACGGACTTATCTTCCCCGATGGATACCGGGACGATCGCCCCGGTGGGGCAGGGGAGTCGCGAACGCCCCGAACGAAACCGCGGGCGGGGTCAGGCGGCGGCGCCCACGACGGCGGCGATGGCCGACGTGAAGAAGCCCAGACCGTCGACGCCCGAGCGCATCGCCGCCGCGGTGCCCGGGCCGAAGCCCGGCTCGACCGCGTGCTCGGGGTGCGGCATGAGGCCCACGACGTTGCCGCGCTCGTTGGTCAGGCCGGCGATGTCGTCGAGCGAGCCGTTGGGGTTCACTCCGACGTACCGGAAGGTCACGAGGCCCTCGCCGTTCACGCGCGCCAGGGTCTCGGCATCCGCGATGTATCCGCCGTCGGCGTTCTTCAGCGGGATGACGATCTCGTCGCCCTCGGCGAAGTCGCTGGTCCAGGCGGTCGAGGCGTTCTCGACGCGCAGGCGCTGGTCACGGCGGATGAACTGCTGGTGGGCGTTGCGGATCAGACCGCCGGGCAGCAGGTGCGCCTCGACCAGCATCTGGAAGCCGTTGCAGATGCCGAGCACGGGCATGCCCTTGCCGGCCGCGTCTTTGACCTCGGCCATGATCGGCGCGAACGCGGCGATCGCTCCGGCGCGCAGGTAGTCGCCGTAGCTGAAGCCACCGGGCAGTACGAGGGCGTCGACGCCCTTCAGGTCGTGCTCGCCGTGCCACAGGGCGACGGGCTCGCCGCCCGCGAGGCGGATCGCGCGCTGCGCGTCGCGGTCGTCGAGGGAGCCGGGGAACGTGATGACCCCGATGCGAGCGGTCACTCGACGACCTCGATGTTCACGACGTCTTCGATGACGGCGTTCGAGAGCATCTCGTCGGCGAGCTCACGGGCTCGCGCGAGCGTGGCCTCGTCGACCTCGCCCTCGACGGTGAGTTCGAAACGCTTGCCGATGCGCACGTCCGAGAAGCGGTGCTCGCCCAGACGCGACAGGGCGCCGGCGACGGCCTTTCCCTGCGGGTCGAGGAGCTCGGCCTTGGGCATGACGTCGACGACGATGGTGGGCACTGCAGCTCCAAGAGTCGGGTGGCGTTGTGAAGGCCAGTCTACGCGAGCCGTCGACGGCGCCCGCTACGGCCGACCGGGCCGAGCGAGCAGGACTTCATAACGATCTCACAGCGTCCTCTTGACCGCATGGGAGCGATCCCATAGCGTCGTCCCCGATCGGTGAGAGCGCTCCCACGCGATGTCGCAGGGAGCTCTCCAGAGCGCCGGTCAGCACCCACCACAAAGGAGTGATCTGTGAAAACTCGTGCCCTGCGCCGGGTGGCTCTCGTCGCCGCCGTCGCATCGACTTCCGCCCTCGTCCTCGCCGGCTGCTCCGGTGCCGGGGGCTCCGCCTCGGGCGGCGACGGCGAGGTGACCCTCACCGTCGCCACCTTCAACGACTTCGGGTACACCGACGCGCTCCTGCAGGAGTACATGGACGCCCACCCGAACGTGAAGATCGTGCACAACAAGGCCGCGACCAGCAACGAGGCCCGCGAGAACTACTTCCAGAAGCTGGGCAAGACCGGCCTCGCCGACATCGAAGCCATCGAGGTCGACTGGCTGCCCGAGGTCATGGAGTACGCCGACCTGCTGGCCCCCGTGCCCGACGACCTGAAGAGCCGCTGGCTCGACTACAAGGTCGAGGCCGCCACCAGCCCGGAGGGCAAGCTCGTCGGCTACGGCACCGACATCGGGCCCGAGGGCGTCTGCTACCGCTCCGACCTCTTCGCCGCGGCGGGTCTTCCCACCGACCGGGCCGAGGTCGCCACGATGCTCCAGGGCGACTGGTCGACCTATTTCGCCGCGGGCGACACCTACGTCGCCGCGACCGGCAAGGCCTTCTTCGACTCGGCCGGCGGCACCTACCAGGGCGCGATCAACCAGGTCGAGGCCGCGTACGAGAACCCCGACAACGGCGAGATCACCGCCACGAGCAACCCCGACGTCAAGAAGATCTACGACCAGGTGCTGAAGGCCAGCGCCACGCAGTCGGCGCACCTCGGCCAGTGGTCGGACGACTGGTTCGCGGGGCTCTCGAACGGCGCCTTCGCCACGATGCTCTGCCCGGGCTGGATGCTCGGCGTCATCGAGGGCAACGCCCCCGAGGTGAAGGGATGGGACATCGCCAACGTCTTCCCCGGCGGCGCCGGTAACTGGGGCGGCTCCTACCTGACCGTGCCCGGCAACGGCAAGAACGTCGAGGCCGCTCAGGAGCTCGCCGACTGGCTGACCGACCCCGAGACCCAGGTCACGGCGTTCGAGAACGCGGGCACCTTCCCGAGCCAGACCGATGCCCTCAAGGCGGACGCGCTGCTCAGCAACACGAACGCGTACTTCAACAACGCCCCCGTGGGCGAGATGCTCTCCGAGCGCGCGCAGGCCGTGAAGGTCTCGCCGTACAAGGGGACGTTCTACTTCCAGATCAACGACGCCATGCAGAAGGCGCTCACGCGAGTGGAAGACGGAACGCAGGACGCCGCGACCTCCTGGAAGCAGTGGGCGACCGAGGTCGACGCCCTGTCCTGATCCGCAGCGAGCGGATGCCGGGGCACTGTTCCGCGGGCCCCGGCATCCGTCCCGCTCGTCTCGAGGAGGAGACATCATCGTGACCAGCACACTCGAACGGCCCACGCGGCCGGCGCAGCCCCCGGTCGGGGAGCGCCAGCCGCGGCGCCTCGGCTTCGGTCGGCGCCGCAGCGCGTGGGACCTGAAGCTCTCGCCGTACCTCTACATCTCGCCGTTCTTCATCCTGTTCGCGATCACGGGTCTGTTCCCCATCGCCTACACGGCGGTGATCTCGTTCATGGACTGGGATCTCGTTCGCAACTCGGGCGAGTTCATCGGCTTCGACCAGTACGCGTGGGTGCTCTCGCAGCCCAAGTTCTGGATCGCCCTGCGCAACACCTTCAGCATCTTCCTGCTCTCGAGCGTCCCGCAGCTCATCCTCGCGATCTTCATCGCCGCCATGCTCGACCAGAACATCCGCGCCAAGACGTTCTGGCGCATGAGCGTGCTGGTGCCCTACGTGATGGCCCCTGTCGCCGTCGCCCTCATCTTCAGCAACATGTTCGGCGACCAGTACGGCGTCGTGAACACCACCCTGCAGAACCTCGGCATCCCGGCCGTGCCGTGGCACTCCGACGCCTTCGCGAGCCACATCGCGATCGCGACGATGGTCAACTTCCGCTGGACCGGCTACAACACCCTCATCCTGCTCGCGGCGATGCAGGCCATCCCGCGCGAGTACTACGAGGCCGCGACCGTCGACGGCGCCGGCAAGATCCGCCAGTTCTTCTCGATCACGCTGCCGAGCCTCAAACCGACCCTCGTCTTCGTGATCATCACCGCCACGATCGGGGGTCTGCAGATCTTCGACGAGCCGCGCATGTACGACCAGTACGGCACGGGCGGCGCAGACAACCAGTGGCTCACCGTGACCCTCTGGTTGTACAACGTCGGCTGGGGCGAGTGGAACTTCGGCCGCGCCGCGGCACTCGCGTGGATCCTCTTCCTGCTCATCCTCGCCATCGGCGCGATCAACCTTTTCATCACGCGCTCGCTCGTGCGCGACGACGGTGGCCGCGGCAACGCGCGCTTTCGCCGAGATGCCCGCGCGCAGGCGCGAGCGGCGAAGGCTCGACTGAGGGCGGATGCCGAGACCCCGGCGACCGCGCGGGACACCGACGCGCCCCGAGGCGGCGCCGCACGACAGGAGACCAGCCGATGACCGCCGTAGGCGCCACCCCCCTCCCGGTCGTCGAGCCCGACGTACCCGGTCCCGTCCGCCGCCGCTCGCGCCCCGTACGCGGCTCCCGCCCCGGCTGGGTCGTCTACGCCGCCCTCGGCGCGGTGCTGCTGGCGAGCCTGTTCCCCTTCTACTGGTCGCTGCTGATCGGTTCGGGCGACTCCTCGACCATCCGCGACGCCAACCGGTCATGGATCCCCGGCGGCAACTTCTTCGCCAATGCGGCGTCCGTCATCGGCGACCCCGCGGTCAACTTCTGGCCGGCGCTCGTGAACTCGATCATCAGTTCCGGCTTGATCGCGGCATCCGTGGTCTTCTTCTCGACCCTCGCGGGCTGGGCGTTCGCGAAGCTGACGTTCCGCGGTGGGCCGTGGCTGCTCGTCTTCGTGGTGGCGACCATGGCCGTGCCGACGCAGCTCGGCGTCGTGCCGCTGTACATCCTCTTCAGCGAGCTCGGGTGGACGGGGCAGCTCGGTGCCATCATCATCCCGGCTCTGACGAGCGCCTTCGGTGTCTTCTGGATGACGCAGTACCTGCGGCAGTCCGTGCCGGACGAGCTGATCGAAGCCGCGCGCGTCGACGGTGCGAGCTCGTTCCGCACGTTCCTCACCGTGGGCGTTCCCGCCGCTCGCCCCGCCGCCGCGATGCTCGGTCTGTTCACCTTCGTGAGCGCGTGGAACAACTTCTTCTGGCCGTTCATCGTGCTCGATCGCCAGAACCCTACGCTGCCGGTGGCCCTGTCGCTCCTGCAGTCCAACTACTTCGTCGACTACTCGATCGTCCTCGCGGGCGTGCTGCTGTCGACGATCCCGCTGCTGCTGCTGTTCGTCTTCGCGGGCAAGCAGCTGGTCAGTGGCATCATGCAAGGGGCGGTCAAGGGATGACCCTCGCGCCCACGGAAGGAACCCGAACCATGTCCCACACCCGCTCGTTCCCCGACGGCTTCCTCTTCGGTGCCGCCACCGCGGCCTATCAGATCGAGGGGGCGGCCTTCGAAGACGGTCGCACGGCCTCGATCTGGGACGCGTTCAGCCGCGTGCCCGACGCCGTGATCAACGCCGACAACGGCGATGTCGCGTGCGACCACTACCACCGCTATGCCGACGACGTGCACCTCATGAAGAAGCTCGGACTGCAGACCTACCGCTTCTCGACGTCGTGGTCGCGCGTCCGCCCCGACGGCGGTGCCCTCAACGCGAAGGGCGTCGACTTCTACAAGCGCCTCGTCGACGAGCTGCTGGATGCCGGAATCCTGCCCTGGCTCACCCTGTATCACTGGGACCTCCCGCAGGCGCTGCAGGACACCGGCGGCTGGACCGTGCGCTCGACGAGCGAGAAGTTCACCGAGTACGCGCTCGACATGCACGACGCGCTCGGCGACCGCGTCAACGTGTGGACCACGCTCAACGAGCCGTGGTGCTCGTCGTTCCTCAGCTACACCGCGGGCATCCACGCACCCGGGCACTACTCCCAGGCCGAGGGCATGCTCGCCGCACACCACCTGCTGCTGGGACACGGTCAGACCGTTCGCGAGCTCCGTGCGCGCGATTCCTCGCTGAACCTCGGGCTCACGCTCAACCTCACGGTGGCGGATGCCGTCGACCCGACGAACCCCGCCGATCTCGACGCCGCGCGCCGCGTCGACGGGCAGTTCAACCGGTGGTTCCTCGACCCGGTGTTCCGCGGCGAGTACCCGGCCGACATCATCGCGGACTTCCGCGAGACGGATGCCGAGGCCGTGTCCCGCTGGCAGGAGGCCGTGCGGCCCGGCGACCTCGACATCATCTCGACGCCGATCGACTCGCTGGGCGTGAACTACTACCACGGCGAGTTCGTCGGCGGCACGCCGCCCGAGATCGAGCCTCCCGCGGGTGACGCCCCCACGGTGCGGCCCGTCGGCAAACCGTTCCCCGCGCACGAGAACCTGTACTGGCACGACCGTGGCCTGCGCCGGACGAACATGCACTGGGAGGTGCAGCCCGAGGGGCTCACGCGTCTGCTCGAGCGCGTCAGCGAGGACTACTCGGCTGAGGCCGAGGTCGCCCTCTACGTCACCGAGAACGGCGCCTCGTACGACGACGAACTGAGCACCGTCGGCGATGAGTCGCGCGTGCACGACGGCGAACGCGTGGAGTTCGTCGAAGCGCACCTCGGAGCGGTCCTGGATGCCGTCGACAAGGGCGTCGATGTGCGCGGCTATTTCTACTGGTCGCTGATGGACAACTTCGAGTGGGCCTGGGGCTACGAGAAGCGCTTCGGCATCGTCTACGTCGACTACGCCACGCAGGAACGCACGATCAAGGACTCGGGGCTCGCGTACGCCCGGGTCATCGCGGATCGCGCGCTGGAGCCGGTCGTCGCCCACTGAGGTCGACAGCGAAGGCCCGATCGCATGCGATGTGCGGTCGGGCCTTCGTCGTCCGGTGAGGGTGGGGTGCGGAGGTCGTCGACGGGCGGACGTCGCGGGGATCTGATCCGGATGCCGATGCGGTCGGCGCCCTCCCCGCAGTACGCTCGCAACAGCGCACAACGCGCCTGGCCACCCGAAGCGCGGTGCGATGCCGCCGTCCCGAAGGAGGGGAGCGATGGATCTCACATCCGTTCGGGGTGCCGCCACGATCGAAGAGGTCGCGGCGCGTGCCGGAGTCTCGCGATCGACGGTGTCCCGCGTCGTCAACGGCTCCACCGCCGTCTCGCCCTCCGCCCTCGAGGCCGTGCGCCGCGCCATCGACGAGTTGCAGTACGTCCCCAACCGCGCGGCACGCTCTCTCGCCAGTCGTCAGACCCGAGCGATCGCCCTGGTGATCCCCGAACAGACCGATCGCTTCTTCGGCGACCCGTTCTTCGCCTCGATCGTCGCGGGCATCGGCGAGGTCATCGGCGAGTCCGACTACATCATGAACATGCTCATCGCGAGCGACGACGCGAGCGCCAAGGCGCTCGGATACCTCCGAGGCGGGAGCGTCGACGGGGCGATCGTCGCCTCGCACCACACGAGCGACACCTTTCTCGATCGGGTCGCTGATGTCGTGCCCGTGGTCTACGGCGGACGACCCGCACGCGTCCGCGCGGACGACTACTACGTCGACGTCGACAACGTCGAGGGCGGCCGCGTCGCCACCGCCTACCTGCTCGCCCGAGGTCACCGACGCGTCGCCACGGTGTCGGGGCCGTCCGACATGCCCGCGGGCATCGACCGCCTTCACGGCTTCCGCAACGCCATGGCCGAGGCGGGGCTGGAGCCCGCGGCCGTCGAGAACGGGGACTTCACCGAGATGGGCGGCGCTCTCGCGATGAACCGCATCCTCTCGAGCGGGGTCACCCCCGAGGCCGTCTTCGTTGCGAGCGACCTCATGGCCCGCGGCGTCTATACGGTGCTCCGCGACAAGGGCCTCGAGCCGGGGCGCGACGTCGCCGTCATGGGCTTCGACGACTCGGCGGTGTCCACCGCCCTCACGCCGTCGCTGACGACGGTCCGGCAACCGTCGCTGACGCAGGGCCGGCACATGGCATCCGTTCTTCTCGACATCCTCGCCGGGCGTCCCGCCGCCCACGCGACGATCCTGCCGATCGAGGTCGTGGAGCGCGACTCGGCGTGAGGCTGGTCAGGGACCGGCCGGCAGCCGCAGGTCGATCTCGTAGCCGCCATCGGCGAGAGGGCCGGCGCGGAACGTTCCGCCGAGCATGTGTGCGCGTTCCGAGAGTCCGAGGTGACCGAGGCGCGCCGTCGGTGCGGGATCGGGGCGCGGGGCCGGGGAGGCGGCGTTGCGCAGGATCACCTGCACGCCGCCGGTGTCGGTGCTCGTCGCGGTCACGGTGACGTGCGATCCGGGGGCGTGCTTGCGCACGTTCGTGAGCCCCTCCTGGATCGTGCGGTAGACCGCGCGCTGGGTCGCGGGCGGGAGCCCCTCGCGCAGGTCGATGCGGGCATCGACCTCGAGGTCTGCCGGGTGCAGGATCTCGTCGAGGTGTCGCAGGGTCGGCTGCGGGCCGAGGGGTGCGGCTTCCGGTCCGTCGGCGCGGAGGACGAGGAGCATCTGGCGCAGCTCGGCGAGAGTCGTGGAGGCGAGGGTGCGGATCGTGTCGGCCGTCTCGACGACCTCGGGATCGTCGGCGCGGACCATCAGAGCTCCCGCCTGCACGGTGATGAGGCTCACCTGGTGGGAGACGACGTCGTGCATCTCCCGCGCGAGGTGGGCGCGCTCCGCCGCGACGGCCTCGCGCGCGACGCGGCGGTTCTCGTCGGCGCGGGCGAGGCGCAGTTCGTCGAGGCTCGCCGACAGCCTGCTCTGATTGCGCCGGAGGCGGCCGAGCGCCACCGCGCCTCCCGAGGTCATCGTCGCGTAGACGATGGCGAGCACGTGGTCGTTGACCGAGGTGAAGGTGTCCCACGACAGACCGAGGCCCAGGAAGGTGACGGCGGTCGCGACGACGAGCCAGACCATCCCTGTCGCCGCGCTCGCTACGGTGTACAGGGCGATCACCGAGGCGATCGGCCCGCCGGTGAGGAACAGAGCAGGAAGCGCCAGCGCGAGCGACAGCAGGGGGATCCTCCGGCGCAGCAGCAGGCCCGCGGCCCCGACGAGCGTCAGCACCAGTTCGAGCAGGTCGGTCGTGTACAACCCCAGCACGCCGTCGAGCGCGGCGACAGCGACGAGCCCCAGATCGATCAGCACATCGCGGCGCTTCATCGCGCGTCCTGGTCGCGCAGCAGCCCCGCGCGCTCCGCGACGAGGGCCGCCTGCACGCGCCCCTCGACGCCGAGCTTGCCGAGGATCGTACTGATGTGCGCTTTCACGGTGGCCGGGCTCAGGAACATCGCGGCACCGATCTGGATGTTCGAAAGTCCTCGCCCCAGCTGCACGAGGATCTCGCGCTCGCGCGAGCTGAGCGCGTCCACCAGATCGGTGTCGGCCGCAGGCTCCGGGCGCAGGTACCCGGCCACCACCGCGCGGCTGACGGTGGGTGAGAACACCACCCCGCCGCCGTGGAGGGTGCGCACGAGCTGGGGCAGCTGACGCGGGTCGGTGTCTTTCACGAGGAATCCCGCTGCGCCCGCATCGAGGGCCGACGCGATGTGATCGTCGGAGTCGAAGGTCGTCAGGATCGCCACCGTCATGTCCCACCCCGCCCGGCGGATGTCGCGCAGCACCTCGAGGCCGTTGCGTCCCGGCATCCGGATATCGAGGAGCACCACGTCGGGGCGCGCCTCGGCGAGCACCTCCATCGCCTGGACCCCGTCGGCGGTCGCCACGACCTCGATGTCGTCGGCGGCGCTGAGGATGTGCGAGAAGCCGGAGCGGATGAGCGCTTCGTCGTCGATGACGGCGACACGGATGATCGGGGAGGCGAAGGATGCCATGCGACCAGGCTAGGGACTCCGGGCGCCGTCGAGGCAGGGGGGGCGACGCCGATCTACCCGACCGGACGCGATCGGTACCCGTTCAGCCCCGGGGTCGGGGCATGCCCGTCGAACAGACTGGCTCCCGTCCCGTTCTTGACCCAGGAGCTCCCACCGTGTCCGTTCCCCTGCTCATCGTCGGCCTCTCCCTGCTCGTCTGGGCGCTGTGGAGCCGCGTGTTCCGCAAGGTCACGGTCAACGGGCCGATCGTGATGACCGCGCTCGGTCTGCTCGGCGGCGCACTGCTGCCCGTGCAGGGCGAGCTGTTCCTCGAGTCGAAGGCCATGCTCTTCTTCGCGGAGATCGTGCTGGCGTACCTGCTCTTCGTCGACGCGCTGGAGGTGCGGGGCTCGTTCGGCTCGCACTTCACCGGGGTGCCGGCGCGGCTGCTCGGGATCGGCCTGCCGCTGTCGCTGATCCTCGTGCTGGCGGTCGGTCTGATCCTGCCGTTGGGGTTGTCGGTCGCGGTGATCCTCGCGATCGCCTGCATCTCGGTGCCCGCCGACTTCTCGCCCGAGACCTCGATCGTGCGCGACGACCGCGTCCCCGCACGGGTGCGGCGGTGGCTCAACGTCGAGAGCGGGTACAACGACGGCCTGGTCTCGCCGCTCCTGCTCGGCGCGGTCGCCTTCGCCTCGGCGGGGACGACGAGCGACGCCGGACGGGCGTTCGCGGTGGCCGCCCCCGCGGGGCTCATCGCGATCCTGGTCGGCGCTGCCACCGGGGCCGCGATCGGGGGAGCGATGCGCTTCGCCGACGGGCGGGGATGGACCGAGGCGCAGAGCATGCGCATCGCCTTCGTCGCGACGCCGCTCATCGTGTTCGGTCTCGCGGTCGCCCTGCAGGGCAACGGGTTCGTCGCCGTGTTCGTCGCGGGCGTCGCCGTGCGTCTCGTGCGCGGCGCGAGCGGCATCCCCTCCGCCGAGATCTCCCTGCTCGACGATCTCTCGTGGCTGCTCAATCTGCTGTTGTGGCTGGCCTTCGGCTTCGCCTCGATCGTGCTGCTCAGCGAGACCTACGACTGGTGGCCTGCGATCGTCCTCGCTCTCGTGGCCCTGACGGTGGGGCGGTTCCTCCCCGTTCTTCTCGCCCTGATCGGCACCGAGACGACCCGCAAGGAACGGTTCTTCGTCGCCGCGATGGGACCCCGGGGCGCGGCATCCATCGTCTTCGGTCTCATCGCCGCGAACGCCCTGCCGGGGGAGGATGGGTTCCTCGTGCTGGCGGCGACCTGCATGGTCGTGCTCGGCAGCGTCGTGCTGCACGGCATCGCGGGGCCGCTGCTGGTGCGCCGGTTCTGGCCCGGGCGGGTCGCCGCCGCCTGACCGGTCGGACCACCCGATCGGCCAGAGGAGGGGGCCGACCGGCTGATGCGCCGTGCGGAGGTCTCTCGCGAACATGGACGGGATGCCGGTGGTCGGCATGAGCACGCACGCTCGGGGAGGACCGATGGTCGCGGTGATGGACACGGTGCAGGCGGCGACCGAGGTGACGCCGGCGCCGCAGCCGAAGCGTCGCGCTGCGCGGTGGGACATCCCTGGGCTCGTGCGCCGTCGTACCGGCACGCTCGGGGTGACGCTGGCGATCCTCGTGGTCAGCTCCAGCACGATCGCGACGCAGAGCACGTTCGAGGCCGGTCTGTTCGACCTGCGCGACATGCTGCTCGCCCTGGTACGGATCGACGACCCGCTCGTGCTCGCAGTCACGGTGCTGCTGACGCTGGTGACGTGCGGTCTGGCGGAGGGGCTCCTGGGCACACGACGTCTGCTCGCGGCGTTCGTGGGCGGCGGTCTCGTCGTCTGCGCGATCGGCGAGGGCATCGGCCTGTTCGAGGACAACGTCATTCCCGAGGTCTCGCTGAACGTCACCCCCGACACGGGGGCGCCGCCCATCGCGGCTCTGCTGTGCGTCGCTATCGCCGCGAGCTGCTTCGCCTCGCCGCTGTGGCGCCGTCGCATCCGCATCGGCGGCGTCGTCCTCGCGGTGACGATGTTCCTCTACGCCGCCTCGGCGTCCGACCTCTACACGCTCATCGCCCTGCCCGTCGGCATGGCGGCCGGCCTCGTGCTCGGGGGGACGCGGGCCGTCGGCATTCCCCGCAGCTCCCTGCACGAGAAGCGCGTGCTGCTGGCCGCGCTCACCGCCATCACAGCCATCGGGCCGGTCGTGGCCACCCTCTGGGGCTCGGGGGCGGGAGTGCTGTCGGTCTACAGCTGGCTGTCGTACGACCCGCTGAACGTGGCCGACGGCGTCGTCTGCGCGATCGGTTCGACCAACGCTCCCTGCCCGCCCTCCGCCTCGGTCTACGCCGAGCTCCAGCCCGCCTCGGGGTGGATCGCCGCGCTCCCGCAGCTGGTGCTGCTGATCGCCGCCTGGGGCGTGCTGCGCGGGCGCCGCGGCGCCCTGCACCTGGCCGTGGGGGTGAACGTCCTCACCTTCGCGGCGATGAGCATCCTGCTGCTGCTGAGCGAGACCGACACGCTCGAGCAGCTCGCGACGGTGCGTGCCGCGTACGACGTCGCCGACGTCTGGCAGACGGTCGTGGGCATGGTCGTCGGTGCCGCCCTTCCCCTGATGGTCGCCGTGCTTCTCGTGCGTTTCCGCGCCGCCGCGCAGATCCGATCGATCCCCGGGGTGCGCCGGATCTTCGTGCGCACGGTCGTCGTCGCGGCCCTGGGCTCGCTGGCGCTGGCGCTGGTCGGCATCCTGATGACGTCCGCCGAGTTCCGACCGTGGCCGAACGTGACCACCGTGCTCGCCACTCTGCCCCTGCGTCTCGTCCCGCCGTCGCTTCTGCCGCCCGAGGCCCTCGTCTTCGTCCCGATGACCGGAGCCGCACAGGCGGCGTGGTACCTGCCGCCGCTGCTGTTCTGGTTGAGCGTCGTGGTCGCCGCCGTGCGCTTCGTGGTCCGCTCCGGCGCCGCCGAGACCGCACCCGATCGCGAGCGCGCGCGGGCTCTGCTCGCAGCGGGATCGGGGGACACCCTCGGGCACATGACCCTGTGGGAGGGGAACGCCTACTGGTTCGCCGCCGACGCGGAGGCGGCGATCGCCTACCGGGTGCGCGGCGGTTTCGCGGTGACGCTCGGCGGTGCCTTCGGCCCCGACCGGGACGACGCCTCCGTCGGCGCGGAGTTCGCCGCGTTCTGCGAGGAGCAGGGCTGGACGCCGGTGTTCTACAGCGTCGATGACGCCGAGCGCGAGCGGCTCGCCCCGCTGGGCTGGTCGTCGCTGCAGGTCGCCGAGGAGGCCTTCCTCGACCCGCGCAGCTGGACTCCCGCCGGCAAGAAGCGACAGGACGTCCGGACGGCCACCAACCGCGCGGCGCGAGAGGGACTGACCTCGCGTTGGGCCCGGTGGAGCGAGCTGTCGTTCTTCGATCGCGGCCAGATCCGCGACATCTCGGAGGCCTGGGTCTCGGACAAGACGATCCCGGAGATGGGTTTCACCCTCGGCTCGACCGACCAGCTCGACGACCCGGAGGTGCGCCTTCTCGTGGCGCGCGACGGATCGGGACGCATCACGGCTTTCACGAGCTGGATACCGATCCATCGCGACGGCACGATCGCCGGGTACGCCCTCGACGTCATGCGTCGGCGCGACGACGCGATGCCCGGGGTCATGGAGTTCCTCATCGGTCAGGCCGTCGAGCGGCTCCGTGAGGACGGCATGACGGTGATGAGCCTGTCGGGTTCGCCCCTGGCGCGGCACTCCACCGGGGACGACGCCGATCCCAGCGCCTTGGACCGCGGCCTCGACGTCATCAGCGCGCTCCTCGAGCCGGCGTACGGTTTCCGGTCGCTGGCGAACTTCAAGAAGAAGTTCCAGCCCGACTTCGCGCCCCTGTGGATGATCTACCCGGATGCCACGCAGATCCCGGCCATCGCGATCGCCCTCGTCCGCTGCTACATCCCCGGGCTCACACTGCGTTCGGCGGCGGAGATGGCCGCCTCGTTGCGCCGGCCGCGAGAGGCCGCGGGGCGCTGACGCGTCGGGCGGGGCGGAGTTTTGCGGTGTCACCAGAACCGGGGATGCCACAAAGGGTGCCGCGGGATTCGACACCAGCCTGGACGGGTCGTGCCCTCTTTCCGGTGGAGCTCGGTGGCGTCGGGGCGGGGATGCGAGTCAGCGGTTGAGGCGCCGAGTGACGGCGTCGATGCGGGCTCGAAGTTCTCGGGAGCGGAAGGGTTTGGTGACGTAGTCGTCCGCGCCGGCGTCGAAGGCCGAGACCTTGTCGGCGTCGTCGTGCAGGCCGGAGATGACGATGATGTGCGCGCTGGATCCGGCGGATCGTATGCGTCGAATGGCTTCGATGCCGTCCATGCCGGGAAGGGTCAGGTCCATCGTGACCAGGTCGGGGCGGATGGCCAGCGCCGCGCGAGCGCCTTCGGCGCCGTTGTCGAAGGCGTCGGTCGCGTATCCGGCGCTCTCGAAAATTCGCGTGAGCACGGACCGGACGTGCGGATCATCGTCGACGACGACAGCGGTGGCGCAGGCAGAGAAATTCGAAGGGCTTGTGGGTTCTGAACGCTTGTCGAGAAGAGTCATGAGGTGACCGGTTGATCTTTCTGCGAGATGTGAAGATCCCGGTCCGTGAGGATCGGGGCGTGAGGAGTGGCCACGGGTCGATGTTCGTTCGTCACCACTGCGAGGACCGCCGCTGTCTGGGACCGTTCTGTTCTTGGGGGGCGAGGAGGGAGGGCTTTTCGGTGTGGGGATGCCGGTCTCCGGCGAGCCCGAAAACGTCCTCGAGCACCCGGTCCGTGTCCTCCGCCGAGGTGGCCGGGGGGTCCTTCTGGTCCGCGGGGTCGGTATCGCTGTCTTTCCGACCCCCGTCCTCGCCGTCCTCGCCGTCCTTGGCGTCGGCGGGCCGACGTTCGAGGGGAAGCAGGAGAAGGGCGAGAACGAGGACGGCAAGGCTGATACGCGCGGGGGTGGTTTGGACGTAGGCGAGAACGGCGGCGAGCGGGCCGCCGATGTGGCCGCGGACGGCGCCTACGAGCTGGTCGTAGGAGATCGTGTCGGGGTCCGCCGCGGTGTTGCCGTCGCCCTTCAGGAGGGCCTTACCGTCGGTGATCTCTTGGATGCGGTGGGTATACATGCTTCCGTCGGGGCGTCCGACGGTGACGACGTGGCCGGGTTGAAAGTCGTCGGGGTGGGGGTCGCCGATGAGAACAAGGTCGCCGAACTCGTAGGTGGGCGCCATGGACTTCCCATCGACGACGACGAGCCGGGTCCCGGTGGCCAGAGTGATGGCGGCGGGGGCGATGAGGAGGGCGAGCAACGCGCCTACGATGCTCCAACGGAGGAAGGAGAGGATGCGCATTGTGCCTCCAGGTGAGTATCGGGTGATGGCCGGTGGGGTGGAGCGCGTCACACGCGCGATAGCAGGCGCGCGCGCGGTTGCGG
The DNA here is from genome assembly GCF_052660795.1 of Sphingomonas sp. G5. Taxonomy (NCBI): domain Bacteria; kingdom Pseudomonadati; phylum Pseudomonadota; class Alphaproteobacteria; order Sphingomonadales; family Sphingomonadaceae; genus Sphingomonas; species Sphingomonas sp. G5. Next base: position 261,512 of record NZ_CP109660.1, read on the forward strand.
ACGTTCGGGGCGCGAGGAGGACTGAGCGGTCGATGCCTCGAGGCAGAGGTGCGTGATGTCGGCGGGGCGGGGGACTCGGACGCGGAAGTGCACTGTTTGGGTCGCTGAGGGCAGGAGGGGCGAGACGGCGCAGAACGCGGGGTTACCGGACGTGTCGATGGTCAGCGGTGTCGACCACGTGGCACCGTCGGTCGTGCTGGCGGCGAGTGTTACTTCGCGCGCATCCGATGCACTGCTGCGCAGTTCAATACCGAGTATCCAGTCGACCGCCTCGCCGCTCGTATTGTGCGCATCGATGGCGAATGCGTACACGTCCGCCTGCGCATCGAATGCCGGAGCGGTGAGCGAAGAGGTGGTGTGCGCGGCGATGCGGCCGCCGTCCGTGTGTCCGAGACGGATCGTGTCGTGCGTGCACGAGTCAGGGGTGGGGGTCACGGCGGACGAGGACGGCGCAGCGTGGTCGACGCCGAGCGTGAGAAGAACGACAGCAGACGTGGCCGTGTGCGGTCCCTGAGGGTTCGGCCGGACGATGCTCATGCCGCCGCTCCTTCTTGGTGTGGGTGGGTGCCGCTCGGCAGCTCGAGTACTCGTCGGCTGACACGCGGACGACGGTTCCGGCACCTGACCGGGCCTCCTCCTGGCGCAGGCTCACTCTCGTAAGAACACATAACGGATCAAAACGGTGCGTATCGGATCTAACGCACCATAGCAGGAATCGCCTCGATCGTCCCGTCTGTTTAGGGAGCGCCCCGCGAAGTGCGCGCGGCACCCTCGTCCGTAGAGTGCGAGAGTCGAACCAGGTCCGTCCGCAACGCCCATGACGTTCACGTGTCTTCTGGTCGACGAGCGGTCGTCCCCTGCGTGCCGGGAGCGCTGATTGCCGCCGGATATTAGCGGCGGGGCCCGCACGGCGGGGGCGTTATGAGCAAGTTGTTCAGATCCTTAGAATCTTCGCGTGCTAGCTTCCGAGGTCCTGCAGCTGCTGACCACGCCTGCCAATGTGCCGTTCATCGCTCACTTAGGTGCGCCGAATATTCGCCGGAGCATTCTTCGCGTCGATTATGTGACCGATGAGCACGCCGCGCGCAAGCTCCTTCCGGAGCCCCTGCATCTGCCTCTGATTCCGCGCGCCAGCGTGTTCTTCACGCAGTTCTTCAACTCGCACGGGGATGTTCCCCTCCTCGAAGTGACGCAGTCGATCGAAGCGGTCAGCTCGGCAGGCGTCGTGGGGGACTACATCCAGGCGGTCTACACGGACAACGTGACCTCGATCATCCACAACCGTGAGGCCTACCTGCAGCCCGTGCTGTACGGCGTGGGGTCGATCGTGCACCGAGACGGAGCGAGCAACTTCTCTTTGGCCGTGAACGATACCGTCGTCGTTCACGGGAGTGCGGGCTACCGAAGCGAGCCGATGTTCGCCGACGACGCCGTCGAGTTCCTGCAGCGCCCCAAATTCTTCCTGAAGGTGCTCGGGCGGCCGGCATTGGGCGAGCCGGCGAAGCCCACTCTCTTCATGTTGCGCAGCGCAAAGCTCGAGGTCAGCGAAGCCTACCGGGTGCCGTCGCGGCTTACCCTCGACGGCCACATCATGGCCCCCTTCGATCAGCTGCCCGTACGTCACATCGACTCGTGCCACACATTCGAAACCACGTGGTCGATCGGCGAAACGGAAGTCCTGCACCGTTACTGACTTCCCGGGGAGCCTGCGCGGCAGGCTTCGCAACGCGCGGCGACGTTACAGCTGGCTCCCCTCGTTGCGCGGACGCTGCCGCCTCAGCGTCCCGTGCGAACGGAGTCGAGCGTCGATCCTGTTCAGCTCGAGGGCGTCGCCACCTCAGGGGTGCTCCGGTCAGCCACGTTCGAGGTGCTCGATATGTACTCGACCACCTCGTCTCGCACGATGACCCACTTCGAGCCGATGTGGTACGCGGGCAGCTCGCCGGACTGCAAGTACTCATAGACGGTCTTGCTGTTCAACCCGAGCACCTCGGCGACGTCTCTGGCGGAAAGGATCGGCGGATATCCAGCGAACAGGTGCTCGAGGTGCTTAGGCATGGCGCTCCCGGGGGGTAACAGACTCGTCACAGTTTAGGGGCAGCATGCCCAATAACAGCCTGATCCGGCGCGATTTTGCGTGAAGCGCACTACATCGGGTGTAGAGCTCGAGGCGGAAAAGAGTTGTTAGGGGCTGTTGGCATCGGCTATGGTCCACCTGAGTCCGTTTCAACCCGTTTCATACCAAAGGATCTTCTGTGGATTGTTCTGTTCCGGTCGTGCCCTCCCCGGCAGCGCCCGCGATCACGGCCTCGGGAGGGTCCGGACTTGCGGCAACAGGCTCTCCCATGGACGTCATACTCGCCTGCGCCATCGCGCTCGTCCTTCTCGCGGGTGGCGTCATGGCTTTGGCCCGGTCGCGTCGGCGTCGCCGTGAAGCGCTGCCCTCTTCCACGGCGGCCGCGCCTGGCGTGGGGCTCGCTCTGTCGAGCGTGCTGGGCGTGATCTTGCTCTTGGGGGCCTTCTCCCCGTCACAGGCCGCGCATGCCGCTCCGGAACAGTGCGATGTCATCTCGGTATCTGATGTGCAGATCGACGCGACCGTGCTCGCCGGCGGAGTGATCCAGCTCGTACCCGGCGGTCAGCCTGCCGTCGTTCGCGCGTCTGTGACGAACTCCACCACCGTGCCCGTGACCCTCACCGCGATCGCTCGCACCGATAACGCCGTCCCCCTCGCGACACAGATCGTGTGGAAGAGCGAGAGCTCGAGTGGTTCGGCCGTCGAGTCCAGCTTGGGTGACTCCGACTCGCACTCCCTCGGGACCTTGGCTTCGGGTGAGAGCACCACGGTGACGTTCGCGGTGAACTTGCCCGCCTCGGTCGGGAATGAGTACCAGGGCCAAACAGTCCCCCTCAGCCTGCTCGTCCAGGCCGTCCAGCAGGGCTTCTAACACCCGCACCTCGCGCGCCCGCATCTGCGGGCTGCGCCCCCACCTTCTCGTCGAGCCGCTACGCCACCTTCGTTCGCACTCGTCGAGCCCCTCAGCCTCCCTTTCCGACCCGAAGCACGACTCACCACTAAAGAAAGCAGATCCCATGTCCACCACCAAGCGCTCCTTCTCTAAGAAGAAGGTCCTCGTCGCCTCCCTCGCCCTGCTCACTATGGGCCTGGGCGGCACGGTTGCCACCGGCGCGTACTTCACCGCCGACAAGACCGTTTCCAGCAACACCCTGGCGTCCGGCACCGTCGTGATCGGGAACATCGGCGACGACGCGTCCTCCACAGCGGCGCTGTCGTTCACCAACGTGCTCCCGGTTGCGTCCTCGGACGTCGCGACCAAGGCCAAGATGTTCAACATCAACGTCCGCAACAACGGAACGGCGGCCGTTGACTGGAAGGTCCAGATGGCTTCCACCTCGAGCGACTTCGCCAAGCAGGTCAACGTCGAGTACAGCACCGACAATGGCTCGACCTGGTCGAAGACATGGACTGCTGACGACCTCCGAAACGTCTCCATCCCGGGCACCTCCTCGCTCGCTGCTGGCGGAACCGCGGTGATCAAGTTCCGTGCGTGGCTGCCCGCCGCCACCGACAACACAGCCCAGGGTAAAACTCTTACGTTCTCGACCGTTGTGAACGCCATCCAGGCTGGCGCTCCGTTCTCGTCCTGACCCTCGCGCGTGGGCGCCGGCAGCACGCTGGCGCCCACGTTCCCTCGCACGGCGGCTCGCCGACCTCGAGATGCATTCGTACCTCCCCTTCATTGAATGCTGAGTAAAGACCACACAACAGGAGCGCCAACATTATGCAGGCCAGATATCGCGCCTTCGCTGTCGCCCTCATCGTTTCCGTCTTCGGTGCGGTGTCCCTTTGGCCCGGCGCCGCAACGGCGGCTGAGAAGGATATCGCGGTGGGCGGCGAGCCCACGTCGATCGTCGTGAGCCCCGACGGCGGGACGCTGTACGTAGGGAATTACGACACCGGTGCGGTGACAATCGTTTCCACCGCAACAAGATCTATCGAGGGCAGCATCGAGGCGGGCGCCGCTCTGACCGACCTGGCCGTGACACCTGACGGCGAATACTTGTTCACGGCGACTCGATCGGCGATCCAAAAGTTCTCCACAGTGGGGCGGAATCTTGTTCGTGAATGGCTGCTTGGCGAGTCCAGCGCTGGTATCGCGCTGAGTCCTGATGGGGAGGCTGCTTACGCAACTTCTGGCAACGTGTTGAGGGCCTACCTTTCCACCGGTGCAACGACGCTGGCTGCGGTCGGAGGCTCTCCGACGTCCCTTGCAACCACGCCCGACGGCAAACGGGTCCTCACGACGAGCGGAGACGACAACACTGTCTCGGTCGTATCGGTCGACGAGAGGCAGGTTCTGGCGACCGTCCCTGTGGGGATCTTTCCGACGGACGTGGCGGTAACGCCAGACGGGGATCTGGCGCTTGTCACGAATGGAGTAGGCACGGTGTCCGCTATTGATCTCAGCGACAACACCGTGCTGGACACCATCCGGGTAGGGCGGACGCCCATGGCCGTGACAACGAGCGCCGACAGCCAATGGGGCTACATCGCGAACGCCAACGACGATTCCGTCTCCGTGATCTCGCGACAGACCCGGTCGGTTGTGCGGACCATTTCGACTGGCGACCGGCCGGTGGCCCTCGCTCTGAGCCCCGACGACAGCACGCTTTACGTGGTCAACAACACGAGCCAAAGCGTCTCTGTTCTCACCGTCGAGCGTGCGCCGACGTTCACCGCCTCCACTCCAAGCGAGACAGCAACGGTTGGAACTCCCTACTCATACGCCTTCGCCGCATCAGGCTTCCCGGCACCGACATTCGAAGTATCTGAAGGGTCGCTCCCGGACGGGCTCATGTTGAGTTCGGATGGCGTCTTGTCGGGCACACCGACAAAATCTGGTTTGAGCTCGTTCCGCGTCACCGCGTCCAACGGTGTCGAACCCAACGTCACCACCGACTCGATCACCATCGGCGTGAACGCCGGACTGGTGGCCCCGAGCTTCACTGCCTCGAACCCCGACGAGATCGCCACCGTCGGCACCAAGTACGCCTTTAAGTTCGCTGCGTCCGGACACCCCGCGCCGCTGTTCACGGTGTCACAAGGATCCCTTCCGGACGGACTCGAGCTCGACGAGTTCGACGGGAGCCTGAGGGGATACCCCACCACCGTCGGCACCAGCACGTTCACCGTGACCGCATACAACGGGGTGGATCCCAGGGCGACGACCGGCCCCATTACGATCACTACTCAGCCGGCACCCGGTGCCCCCGTCTTCACCGCATCGACACCACCACCAGCGGCTACGGCAGGGACGCCCTATTCCTACCGGTTCGCCGCGAGCGGATACCCGGAGCCGCACTTCTCTATCACGCAAGGAGCGCTTCCGGACGGCCTCATGTTGAGCAGTGACGGATGGGTATCAGGAACACCCACGACCGCGGGCACGAGCACTTTCGCCATCACCGCGTCCAACGGCACTGAACCCGACGCCAACACCGACCCCATCACGGTCACCGTTTCCGCGGCGCCTCAGGTTGCGAATACGCCCGAGCAGCAGATCCGCAGCGACGCGACTCCATCAGCCGCCGGCACGCTGGCGACAACCGGCAGCATCGCAAGCCTGGCCGCACCCTTGCTCGGAGCCGGACTGCTTGCCGCGGGCGTCGTCGCCACAATCCTCTACCGAAGGCGCCGTCCACAGTAGTGAAAGCGAGCCAGGCGATGCAGCACCTGCACGCCGGCTCCCCCGAGCCGGGAGCAGGGTTTCTCCCCCGAAACCCACCCCTGCTCCCCCCCGCCGCCGCACCCAGGCGGCCCGCTGAGGGGAGGTACCCCGACCGGAACCTCCCCTCAGCACCTCAGCGCGAAAGCACTCCTATGCAGCCCGTTCCCACGACGCTCGCGGCTCAGCCGGCCTCGGGTCACGGCTGCTGGTACACGTCGGGTACGTCGTCGCCGTCGGCATCCACCTTCTCGGCGAGAGCCAACTGCTTGTAGCGCCGGTTGCGCAAGAGGAGCACGGACGAGGCGAGGATGGATGCCAGAAGCGAGGCGACCATGATCGCGATCTTCGCGTCGTCGGTGTGGGGCGAGCCGTCGGGGAAGCTCAGCTCGGCGATCAACAGCGAGACGGTGAAGCCGATCCCGGCGAGCAGGCCCACCCCGGCCAGGTCGATCCACTTCAGAGCGGGGTCGAGCCGGACCTTCGTCACGAGAGTGAGCAGGCGGACACCGAGCAGGATGCCGAGGGGCTTGCCGAGCACGAGACCGGCTACGACGCCGAGGGTGACGGGGTCCGTCACAGCGCGGAGCAGTCCCTCGCCGCCGCCGACCGAGACCCCCGCCGCGAAGAAGGCGAACAACGGCACGGCAATGCCCGCCGACAGGGGACGGAAGCGGTGCTCGAACTGCTCGGCGAGGTCCATGCCCCGCACCTCGGGCTGACGGCGCGAGGCGGCGACCGGGATCGTGAAGGCGAGCGCGACTCCGGCGATCGTCGCGTGCACCCCCGAGGCGTGCAGGAACGCCCACGCGGCGAAGCCGATCGGCAGCAGCACGACCCAGGCGCCCCAGGATGTGCGGGCGAACCACGCGCGGCCACGGTGGGCGATGACGCCGTAGACGACGACGAGCACGGCGAAGACCGCCAGCGGCACCAGCGCGATGTCGCTGGTGTAGAAGACGGCGATGATCGCGATCGCGATCAGGTCGTCGACGACCGCGAGCGTCAACAGGAAGATGCGCAGGGGACCGGGAAGATGCGAGCCGACCAGCGCCAGCACCGCCACCGCGAAAGCGATGTCGGTCGCGGTGGGAATGGCCCAGCCCGCCAGCAGGCTCGGCTGCGCGTGCACGATCGCGGCGTAGAGGAGGGCGGGCACGGCGACCCCCGCGAAGGCGGCCGTCACCGGCACGATCGCGGTCCCCAGCCGGCGGAGGCTCCCGACGACGATCTCACGCTTGAGCTCGAGGCCGACCAGGAAGAAGAAGACCGCCAGCAGGCCGTCCGCCGCCCACGACCCGACGCTCAACTCGAGGTGCCATGGCGCGTAGCCGAAACGGAGGTCGCGCAGCGCGAAGTACGCCTCGGACGCGGGGGAGTTGGCCCACACGACCGCGCCGATCGCGGCCACGACCAGCAGCATGCCGCCGACGGATTCGCGGCGCAGAAGCGTCGTGACGCGGTGGACTTCGGCGTATCCGGGCCACTGGGGCGCGCGGGTGGTGTCGTGGCTCATGAGGCTTCCTGGAGGGTCGATCGACAGATCGTCGACCAGACTTCCCGACACGCCTCTCTCAGTTTAGTCGGCCCGACCCCGGGCCGGGTTTCAGGCGGACTCCTCGTCCTCTTCGGGGTTGAAGTGCGAGGCCGTGTCGGAGTGACCGGCGGCGACGCCCTTCGGGTCGTCGGGGATGGTGCCATCGGCCCCGAGCCCGCCGGGCTTGGCCTCTCCGTCGGAGCCCGAGCCGGCGGTGGGCGAGACCTCGACGTCAGCGCCTTCGAAGGAGTCCTCGTCGGCAGCGGCCTGCGACGGGTCGGAGATTTCGGATGCCATGAGCGTGCCTCTCTCGTCATCGGTGGCGAGGCGGTTTGCGGTGCACCGCCGGTCGTCCGACGCTACCGAGCTGCCCCGTCATGGCATCCCCTCTTGTCGGGTGCCGCCGTGTGTGCTGGGCTTCGTCCTCCCCCGGTCGCGCAGCGCGGGCCGTCGTGCGGATTCCGACCGCGGCGCGCCGCGGCGGAGCCCCCCCCCCGAATCGGAGTGTCGACCTCGAACTCCGCACGACGGCGCGGTCCTATAGGGCAGCCCCGGCGACTCAGCTCGGGTCGCCGCCCAGCGGACCCACGGCGGGGATCGGGCCGCCGTCGTCGGCGCCGGTCTTGCGCGCGCGGGCGATGGCGTTGCCGAGGTGGTAGATCACCAGCGCCGCGACGGAACCCAGCACGATCGGACCGAGCTGGAAGTCGCCCCACTGCATGGTGAAGCCGGCGATGGCGAGCACCAGGGCCACGGCGCCGGTGTACTGGTTGACCGGACGCGAGAAGTCGACGCGGTTGTCGACCCAGATCTTGATGCCGATGATGCCGATCAGCCCGTAGAGCGCGGTCGTGACACCGCCGAGCACTCCCGCCGGAATGGTGTTGAACACCGCGCCGACCTTGGGCGACAGGCTCAGCACGATCGCGGTGAGACCGGCGACCCAGTACACCGCGGTCGAGTAGACGCGGGTCGCGGCCATGACGCCGATGTTCTCGCCATAGGTCGTGGTTCCCGAACCGCCGAAGGTGCCGGCGAGGGTGGTGGCGACACCGTCGGCGATGAGAGCGCGGCCGGTGGAGCGGTTTGCCGTGGCATCCGTCATCGCCGCCACGCCCCGCACGTGACCGACGTTCTCGGCCACGAGCACGAGCACCACGGGGAGGAACATCGCGATGACCGACCAGGTCGCGGGCGTCGTGAAGTCGGCGATCTCGAAGGTCGGCAGGCCCACCCAGGGAGCGGCCTCGACGGCGCCGAAGTCGATGAGCGTCTCGCCGGTGCCCGCCTGGATGAGCACCGTGGCGACGTAGCCGACGATCACGCCGAGGAAGATCGAGATGCGCCCGAGGAAGCCGCGGAAAAGCACGCTGAACAAGATGACGGCGACGAGCGTGATCGTGCCGGGTAGGGGCTGCACCTTGAAGTTCGACCACGCGACCGGGGCGAGGTTGAAACCGATCAGTGCCACGATCGCGCCGGCGACGACCGGCGGCATGACCTTGTCGACCCAGCCGAGGCCGACGAACTGCACGATGAAGCCGATCACGGCGAGCAGCACGCCGACGGCCACGATGCCGGCGAGCGCTGAGCCGGTGCCCGCGGTGGTCGTCGCTGCCGTGATCGGCGCGATGAACGCGAAAGAGGAGCCCAGGTAGCTGGGGAGGCGGTTCTTCGTGATGAGCAGGAACAGCAACGTGCCGACACCCGAGAACAGCAGCGTCGTCGACACCGGGAACCCGGTGAGCACCGGCACCAGGAAGGTGGCGCCGAACATCGCGATCACGTGCTGGAGCCCGATCGCGATCGTCGCCCCCCAGTTCAGGCGCTCGCCGGGGGCGACGACGGCCCCGGGTTCGACGGTGCGCCCGTTGCCGTGCAGCTTCCAGCGGAACATGTGTCTCCTCAGGTGGGGGTGGATGCCGAGGTCACGTGTTCTCGCCGAGCTCACACCCCGTGGCGTGTGCTCTCGACGAGGTCGCGTGATCTCGATGGTCGTTCTGGCGAGATCACGTGATCTCGCGGGGTGGTTCCGCCGACGCCACGTGATGTCGGTGGCATCGCGGCGGGTGAGGTCAGGACGTGAGCAGGCGCAGCAACTCCGCGTAGCGGTCGCGGGTGCGCTCGACGATCTCGGCGGGCAGGGCCGGCGGCTCGCCCTGCTTGTCCCAGTTCTCCGCCAGCCAGTTGCGCACGATCTGCTTGTCGAAGCTCGCCATGCGCTCGGCGGGTGTCGTTCCGGTGCGCCAGGCCTCGGCATCCCAGTAGCGGGACGAGTCCGAGGTGAGCACCTCGTCGGCCAGGGTCAGCACGCCGTCGGCGTCATAGCCGAACTCGAACTTCGTGTCGGCGAGGATCAGTCCGCGGGCCTCGGCTGTCTCGGATGCGCGTCGGTAGATCTCGAGCGAGAGATCGCGCAGGGCCGAAGCCGTCTCGGCCCCGACGAGCTCGACCGAGCGTTCGAAGGTGATGTTCTCGTCGTGCTCGCCCATCGGCGCCTTGAACGCGGGAGTGTAGAGCGGCTCCGGCAGACGGTCGCCGTCGTTCAGGCCCTCGGGGAGAGGGATGCCGCACACCGTGCCCTCGGCCCGGTACTCCGCCCAGCCCGAGCCGGTGAGGTAGCCGCGCACGACGCACTCGATCGGTTGCATGTCGAGGGACCGGACGAGCATCGAGCGCCCCTGCACGGCATCCGGGATGAGGGCGACGGCCTCGTCGCCCACCAGAGCGTGGTCGGCGGCGAGGTGGTTCGGGATCGAGCGGCCCCCGTCGGCGCCCGCGAGCTGATCGAACCACCACAGGCTCAGCGTCGTGAGCAGTTCCCCTTTGTCGGGGATGCCGGGAGACAGCACCTGGTCGAAGGCGCTCACGCGGTCGCTGGCGACGACGAGGAGGTGCGCGGGGGCCTCGCCCTCGGCGGTGTCGGTCGGCACGTACAGGTCGCGGACCTTGCCGGAGTAGATGTGGCGGAAGCCGGGGAGCTCGAGCGGGGGAGCGGTGGTCACCCGCTCATTATTGCGGGTGCGGGGCACGCGCATCGGCGCGGATTGTGTCACAACGCTCGCTCGCGCGCCTGCCCCCCGGACGCGGCCACCCTCCTGACTACGCTCGGTGGAATGACCGAGGCAGCCCCCGATACCGCGGTGAGAATCGACCCGCACGCCGGTAGCCGGCATACGACCATCCGCGGGTGGGTGTTCTGGCCCGCAGCCGGCATCGCCCTGGCCTTCATCGCTTTCGCGCTGATCTTCCCGTCCGCGGCCGAAGCGACCTTCACCGCGGTGCAGACGACCATCGTGTCCACGTTCAACTGGTATTACGTGCTGATCGCCGCGTTCTTCGTCGTCTTCGCCCTCACCATGGGCTTCAGTCGGTTCGGCACGATCAAGTTGGGCCAGGACGACGACGAACCCGAGTTCTCGACCATCTCGTGGTTCTCTCTCCTGTTCGCCGCCGGCATGGGTATCGGCCTCGTCTTCTACGGGGTGAGCGAGCCGCTCAGCCACTTCGTCTCTCCCCGCCCCGGCGTGGAGGGCACTCCCGCCGAACTCGCGCAGCAGGCGATGTCGCAGACCTTCCTGCACTGGGGCGTGCACGCGTGGTCGATCTACGTCGTGCTCGGTCTCGCGCTCGCGTATGCCTTCCACCGCCGTCGCCGCCCCCGCACGATCCGCTGGGCTCTCGAGCCGATCCTCGGTGCGCGCCTGGTTCAGGGCGGGTGGGGCAACGCGATCGACGTCGCCGCCCTCGTGGGCACGCTCTTCGGTGTCGCCACCTCGCTCGGGCTGGGCGTCATCCAGATCAGCGCGGGCCTCGACTTTCTCGGCGTCGTGCCGCCCACCATCATTAGCCAGGCCATCATCATCGGCATCATCACCGGGTTCGTGCTCTTCTCGCTGCTCTCGGGCGTGGGCAAGGGCATGAAGTGGCTGTCGAACATCAACCTCGTGCTCGCGGGCGTGCTCATGCTGTTCCTGCTGTTCGCCGGCCCGACGGAGTTCCTGCTGCGCGACGTGGTGCAATCGATCGGCAATTACATCCAGAGCTTCGTGGGCTTGTCCTTCACGGTCAGCGCGTATGCGGGTGACGACGGCGTCGCCTGGCAGGGCGCGTGGACGGCGTTCTACTGGGGCTGGTGGATCTCGTGGGCGCCCTTCGTCGGGATCTTCATCGCGCGCATCTCGCGCGGTCGTACCGTGCGGGAGTTCGTGGTCGGCGTGATCCTCGTGCCGACGCTCGTCGGCATCCTGTGGTTCACCGTCCTCGGCGGCACCGCGATCTACGGCGAGCTGACGGGCACCGCGTCGTACACCGGGCCCGACGGGTCGGTGGACGTGTCGACCGCGTTGTTCCAGATGCTTGAGAACGTCCCGGCCTCCGGGGTCCTGATCGTCGGCTTCCTCATCCTGATCGCGGTGTTCTTCGTGACCTCCGCGGACTCGGGCGCGCTGGTGATGAGCATGATCGCCACCGGCGGCGAGGAGGAGCCCAAGAAGTGGGTGCGCGTGTTCTTCGCCCTGGCCACCGCGGTGATCGCATTCGCTCTCCTGATCGCGGGCGGGCTGCAGGCGCTGCAGACCGCGGCGATCAGCATCGCTCTGCCCTTCAGCGTCGTGCTGTTGGCGATCTGTTGGGCCACGGTCGTCGCGTTCCGACGCGAGATGAAGGCCTACGACAAGGCCGAGCGCGCTCAGTTGCGTGATTCGATCGGTGAGCACTACGGCCTCGAGGTCGAAGAACCGAACCAGCGCGGAATCTTCGGCATCCCCGTGCGGTGGCGTCAGCGTCGTGCGGTGGCGGCACAGGCCGAGGCGCGCGAGGTGGCTCTCGCCGATGCGGAAAGCAGCCCCGAATCGGTCGGAAGCGACTCCGCGAAGGCCTGACCCCCGGCATCCCTCACCGCTGCGAAGCACGCCGCGCCCCGAATCGGGCGCGGCGTGCTCGCGTCGAGTGTGCACGACGCGCCGCGACGATTCGCGTGCCAACGGTGTGTGCTCGACACGCGACGTTCATCTTCGCGCGTTGGCGCGGGGCGAGGAATGAGCGTATAGTCCACGTGGACTAGTCGAAACGGACCATGAGGAGGACGGATGCCGGAGGCCAGCCATCTCACCCCCGTCGCCGTCATGATCCTGGCCACGCTCCGCGAGGCTGACATGCACACGTACGAGCTCGTGCGCCTGCTGAAGGAACGCCGGGACGACCGTCTCGTGCCCCTGCAGAAGGGCACGATCTATCACACGGTCGCGCGCCTCGAACGCGACGGTCTCCTCGCGGAGGTCGGCGTTGATCGCGACGGCAACCGTCCCGAGCGCACCACCTACACGATCCTGGATGCCGGCCATCGGGCCGTCGAAGAATGGGTGCGCGCCGAACTCCCGCGAATCGACAGACCGGGCGAATTCCGGGTCGCCCTCTCCGAAGCCCACAACCTCGGGCGTGCCGAGGTCATCGGTCTGCTCGACGCGCGCCGCGCCCGGCTCGTCGCCTCCGTCGAGGAACATCACGACGGTCTCAGCGTCGCGGCCGAGCGCGAGACCCCCGAACAATTCCTCGTCGAGCTGCGGCGTCAATCCGCTCTGCTCGACGCCGAACTCGCGTGGCAGGACTCCCTGCGTGCGCGCCTCGCCGATCGCTCCCTCCCCTGGGGCATCGCTGAGATCCCCGAACACATCAAGAAAAAGCACCGCGTCTCAAAGGAGACCACAGCATGACCGACTCTCGCGCCGCCTCCGCGGCATCTACCCGTACCGGGTCCCACCAGACCCACGAACGCAGCCCCTGGCCCGCCCTCTGGGCGCTGGTCATCGGGTTCTTCATGATCCTCGTCGACACCACGATCGTCTCGGTCGCGAACCCCGCCATCAAGGCAGCCCTCGACCCGAACACCAACAACCTCGACAACGTCGTGTGGGTCACCAGCGCCTACCTGCTGACGTACGCCGTGCCGCTTCTGATCACCGGTCGCCTCGGTGACCGCTTCGGCCCCAAGAACATCTACCTCATCGGTCTGGCGCTGTTCACCCTCGCCTCGCTGGCCTGCGGCCTCGCGCCCTCGCTCGAGGTGCTGATCGCCGCCCGGGCCGTGCAGGGCCTGGGGGCGGCGATGATGACGCCGCAGACCATGGCCGTCATCACCCGCACCTTCCCGCCGCAGAACCGCGGCGCGGCGATGGGTCTGTGGGGTGCCACCGCCGGTGTCGCCACGCTGGTCGGCCCCCTCGCCGGTGGACTGCTGGTGGACGGCCTCGGCTGGGAGTGGATCTTCTTCATCAACATCCCCGTCGGCATCATCGGCTTCGTCGCCGCCGTCATCCTCGTGCCGCAGCTGCCGCGCACCGCGCACAAGTTCGACATCCTCGGCGTCGTGCTGAGCGCCGTCGGTCTGTTCCTCATCGTGTTCGGTCTGCAGGAGGGCGAGCACTACTCCTGGGCCGCGTGGATCTGGGCGATGGTCGCCGCGGGCGTCGTCGTCATGGCGGTGTTCGTCTGGACGCAGGCGCGCAGCACGGGGGAGCCGCTCGTTCCCCTCGACCTCTTCCGCGACCGCAACTTCTCGATCGCGAACCTGGCGATCGCGGCCGTCGGCTTCACCGTGACGAGCATGGCGCTGCCGCAGATGTTCTACCTGCAGCTCGCCCGCGGCCTGACGCCGACCGAGTCGGCGCTGCTGCTCGTGCCGCTGGCGATCCTGTCGGGCGTGCTCGCTCCCTTCGCGGGCAAGTTGCTCGACCGCACCGACCCGCGCTTCCTGCTCGTGCCCGGTCTGCTGCTGGTGGGCGGATCGCTCGGCCTCTACGTCGCGCTGATCCTGAACGACGCGCCGATCTGGATGTTCCTCATCCCCTCGGTGTTCATGGGCATCGGAAACGCCGGCATGTGGGGCCCGCTCGCGACGACTGCCACGCGCAACCTCCCGCCGCGCCAGGCGGGCGCCGGCGCCGGCATCTACAACACGACCCGCACCGTCGGATCGGTCATCGGCTCGGCATCCATCGCCGCCTTCATGCAGGCGCGCCTCGAGGCGAATCTGCCGGGTGCCGCGGACGCATCTGCGAGTTTCGGCGGCGGAGCGCTTCCTCCGCAGGTCGTCACCGGCTTCTCTCAGGCGATGGGGCAGTCGCTCGCGCTGCCCATCATCGTGATCGGGCTCGGCCTCGTGGCGGTGCTGTTCATGCGCCGTCCGTCGGTGATCCGCCCGCACGGTGCTCCGCGCGACGCGGCTCCGGCCCAGGCCGCTCCGGCTGCCGCGGGCGAGTAACCCGGCGAACGCCGCCGTCCCTGCCGAGGGGCGGCGGCGTTCGCCGTGTCCGGGTGCGCGCGGGAGGAGATTCGGCGAGCGGAGGAGGGATGCCGCGGACTCCATCCTCCGCAGCGCGAGTGTCCTCCGTTCCACGTGCGAGGCGGACGGCGGTGCAGAAGTGTCCTACGGACGCCCGGCCCGGATCGCCGCGACGACCCGTTGCGCGTCGGACGCCTCGGCGCCGAAGAACCGCGGCTGAGCCGACTCGATGCGAATCAGGCCGCGGGAGTACTCCTGCTCGAGGAAGACATTCGTCACCCGGCGCAGCTCCACCGTCCAAGTGTCGGTCGTCGAGGCGAAGACGACGCGGGTGGGAGTGACCGCGAGCAGCCCTCCGCGGGCCGGAGGCGACGACTCGGCTTCGACCGTGAGCAGGGGCACCTCTTCGGGCAACAGCGCCGCAGCGAGACGTTCGCGTGCGTTCTCGCGCCGCATTCGATCACCTCACGAAGGTTCGCGGTGCGTGAGCATCGCCGTTCGAAGCCTATGTCGCGACACCCGGCCGACGCGGAAATGGGGGGCGCGCCGGCCGGGCGGCTCGGGGATCCGCGAGGCGGAACACTGTGGAGACGGGTCGACCGACGGATTCGTCACGCGGGATCGTCAAGCGGGCGCAGGACCGCGGGGCTCGAGAACGTCGTCACCGTCGCGCCCACCGCTCCACTCCGACGCCCGATGGGCCTCTCGACCCGCGTCGCGCGGAGGTGCGTCTCGACGTCGTCGAAGCGAGCGGCATCCGCCCCGCGTCCGAGCCCGGTACCGGGGACGAGGAGTGTCCCGCCCACGGGCGGGAAGCCGTGACGCTCGGAGAACCGCTGTGCGCGCTCGTCGACCCCGAAGGCGAGGAAATGCGCCGCGTCGTCGCCGATCGTGGCGCGCAGGGGGCCCGACCCGTGCTCCTGTCCCTGATCCCGCGTGCGAGAGTCAAACTGGCAATCGGTCGCCAATGTCTGCGCATTCGCCTATGACGGACCTGAGAGGCGCATACTTCGAAGACCGGAGATCATGTGCATGTCGTCGACGTTCGCCCTGTGGCTCTTCGTCATCAGACAGGGGCCTCTCATGGCCACGTCCCGTTTTCTCCGACCCCTTACCCTCGTCGTCACGGGTGTCGGTCTCGCCGCGGTCATGGGGGCCGCAGCGATGTCCCCCGCCTCGGCGGCGACCGTGATCGACGGCCCGGTCGATCTCGGCACCGCCAGCACCTACGGCGTGCTCGGGGCCAGCGCCGTCACCAATACCGGCCCCACGCTCGTCAACGGTGACCTGGGGCTCTCCCCGGGAACGTCCATCACCGGCTTCGGCGGTTTGCCGGACGGCGTCGTGAACGGCACCGTCCACCAGACCGATGCCGCGGCGGCGCAGGCGCAGCAGGACGCTCTCACGGCATACGGCACCGCCGCCTCACTGACGCCGACTCGCACCGGCCTCGAGGAGCTCAACGGGCTGTCTCTGTCGCCCGGCGTGTACTCCGGCGGCGCTCTCGCCCTGGCCGACGCGGGCGCTCTGACCCTCGCCGGGGACGCGAACTCGGTGTGGGTCTTCCAAGCGGCATCCACTCTCACGATCGGCTCGGGCAGTCGCATCACGATCACCGGTGGTGCGAGCTCGTGCAACGTGTTCTGGCAGGTGGGCAGTTCGGCCTCCGTCGGCACCGCCGCGCAGTTCCAGGGCACCGTCGTCGCCCAGCTGTCCGTCACGGCGACCACCGGCGCGACCGTCCAGGGCCGCCTCATCGCTCAGAGCGGTGCGGTGACACTCGACGACAACACGATCACCGCCTCCACCGGCTGCCCTCCTCCGGGCACGGTGTCGGAGACGACCGCTCCGACCATCACGTCGCCGCCGCCGGGCAACGCCATCGTCGGTGAGGGCTACACCTCGACCATCACCGCCACGGGAAACCCCGCGCCGACCGTCACCGTGACCGGGTTGCCCGACGGCCTCGTCTTCGACAGCGGCACCGGAGTCATTTCGGGGACGCCCACGACGCCCGGCGATTACGCGGTGGTCATCACCGCGTCGAACGGCACCGCACCCGACGCGACGCAGAACGTGAACCTCGTCGTCGGCCAGCCCGCTCCCGCGCCGAGCCCCTCGCCGTCGGCCTCGACCCCGCCGACCGGCAGCGCGACCCCGCCCCCGGGCATTCGCGCCGACACTCCCGGCGGGCTCGCCGTCACCGGTACCGATCCGACGATGGCGCTGAACCTCGCCGGCGGATTACTCGTCGCCGGTCTCGTCGCCGTCGTCATCTCCCGACGCCGCGCACGTCGCTCCTGACCCGCTGATCACGAACGCGAGGCCGGTGCACCCCGAGGGGCGCCGGCCTCGCGTGTCTCGTGCCGAGAGAGGGCGACGGCTGAGCGTCGTGCATCGCCCCGCATGCCGAGCCGCGGGGTCGGCGCGTGGCCCTCATGCCTGCCCGGGCGCGGCAATCACTCGACCCGGCCGAACCCACCGCCGCTCCGTGAGCCCGGTGCCGGGGTCGAGGAGCGTCCCGCCCACGGGCGCGAAGCCGTGATGTGCGTAGAACCGTCGCGCACGTCGGTTGACCTCGAAGACCAGAAGATGGGCGGCATCGTCACCGATCGCGGCGTGCAGGAGGCGCGATCCCAGCCCCGCGCCCTGCGCGTCGCGGCGCAGGTAGAGCGTGTGCAGTTCGCGCGGCGGTAACCCAGCGCGCGGTGAATCCTCGACGGAGGTACTCGCCACTCCGACGATCGCGCTCGCCGCCCAGGCGATCGTCACGGTCCGAGACCCGGAACGGATTCGTTCTGTCCACCGGTCGACGCGACTGCTGGCCGGGACGTCGAGCAGAGCGTCGTCGATCAGCCCGCGATAGGTCTGCTGCCACGCAAGGGTCTGGAACGCGGCGACGGCGGGCGCATCCTCGACGCGGGCCGTCGCGAGGCGGGCGATGATCACGCCCGCCGCTCGCAGAGCAGAGCCCCCACCGGCCGGCCTCCGCGCGTCTCGCGCGTGTGCGTCTCGACGACGTCGAAGCCCGCGGCATCCGCTCTGCGCCCCAGCTCCGCCGCGGGCCAGCGGTACGCCCGGACGACGGCGTGGTCGAATGCTTCGACCCCCGCGCCGACGAAGAAACCGAGCAGCAGTCGGCCGCCCGGACTCAGCGTTCGCGCGAACTCCCGCAGCGGCACGTCGACGCGCGCGGGTTCGTGGTGGATCGTCGAGAACCACGACAGGATCCCGCCGAACTCCCCGTCGGCGGCTTCCAGGCCGTCGATCGTGTCGACATCGAACCGGATGCCGGCATGCACCGCCCGCGCGTGCGCGACGAACCGCGGGGAGAGGTCGACACCCCGCACGTCGAGGCCCTGCCCGGCGAGGTGCGCCGTCCAGTGCCCCGGTCCGCATCCGGCGTCGAGCAGCGGACCGCTGACCGAGGCGGCCCAGGCGTCGACGATGCTGCGGTCGACCGGGTGCACGGCATCCATCGATCCGAGGGCCGCGATGTATTCGTCGGCGCGGGCGTCGTACGCGGTCGAACTCATCGCTCGAGGCTACGGGGTGATCTTCACCGCTGGCGGGAGGAGATCCGGGGAACGGAGGATGGATGCCGCGGACTCGTCCCTCCGCTCCCGTGATCTCCTCCGCTCCCGCAGCGCGGGGCGAAGCTCAGGCCTGCGCCACCCGCGCGGCGATGTCGGTGCGGTACTGCCCGCCCTCGAGGCCGATGCGCTCGAGTCCGGCGTAGGCCGCCTCGCGCGCCTCGCCGAACGTGGAGCCGGTGGCGACGACGCTGAGCACACGCCCACCCGTCGCGACGAGGTCGCCGTCACGTCGTGCCGTGGCGGCGTGGGCGACGTGGACGCCGTCGACCTCTTCGGCCTCGTCGATCCCGGTCAGCACACGACCGGTGAGGGGGGCCTCGGGATAGCCCTCGCTCGCGAGCACGACGGTGACCGCGGTCGCCTCGGCGAAGGCGGGACGCGGCTGATCCTCGAGCGTGCCCGAAGCCGCCGCCAGCAGAAGGCGGGACAGGGGATCGATGAGGCGGGGGAGCACCACCTGGGTCTCGGGGTCGCCGAAGCGGGCGTTGAACTCGATGACCTTCACGCCCTGCTCGGTGAGGATGAGCCCGGCGTAGAGCAGCCCGATGAACGGGGTGCCCTCGGCATCCATCTGCCGGATGACGGGCTCGGCGATGTCGCGGGTGACCTGCGCGACGAACTCGTCCTCTCCGCCGAAGCGCTCCGTCAGCCACGGAAGCGGGGAGTACGCGCCCATGCCGCCGGTGTTGGGGCCCTCGTCGCCGTCGCGCAGACGCTTGAAGTCCTGGGCCGGGCTGAGCGGGGCGACGTGGTCGCCGTCGCTGAGGAAGAACAGCGAGACCTCGGGGCCCGAGAGGAACTCCTCGATCAGCACCGCGCCGCTGGGCAGGTAGCTCTCGGCGTGGGCGAGAGCCGCAGCGCGGTCGGAGGTCACGATGACGCCCTTGCCCGCCGCCAGACCGTCGGCCTTGACGACATGGGGGGCGCCGAACCGGTCGAGGGCGGCCTCGACGGTGGCGACGTCGTGCGCGCGCACCGATCCGCCGGTGGGGACGCCCGCGGCATCCATGATCCGCTTGGCGTACGTCTTCGAGCCCTCGAGCTGGGCTGCGGCCTTGCCCGGGCCGAACACCGGGATGCCGTGGGCGCGCAGCGGGTCGGCGACTCCGGCGACCAGGGGTGCCTCGGGGCCGACGACGACGAGGTCGATGGCCTCGCTCTTCGCGAAGGTCAGGACCGCGGTGGGATCCATCGGGTCGAGGTCGATTAGGTGCGCTTCGCGAGCGATGCCCGCGTTGCCGGGGGCGGCGAAGATCGCGTGCGACTCCTCTTCGGCGCGCAGGGCGAGGATGATGGCGTGCTCGCGCGCGCCCGAACCGAGGACCAGGATTCTCACGCGGCCAGCCTACCGAGCGCGGGGGTCGCGCCTTTCGCGCCGCCGCGCGCAAGCGCGCATCCTCAGCCGACTGCACGACCTCCGTTCACTGCGGCGGAATGCCGACGAGGGTGCGCGATCGCTGAGGTCCTTCGCGAGCAGCGAGACGCCGACCCCGCGTCGACCCGCGGGTAGCGTGGATGCCATGCCTCCCCGCCGTATCGAGACCGGAGACGGCCGCGCCGCCCTCGCCGCCGTCGCCGCCGGAGACGCCCCGCGCCCCGCGACCGCCACAGCCGTGCGGTATCTGCTGCAACTGCTGGTCGAGAAGGCCCCCGGCAACTCGGTCGAGATGCGCGTGCCGCCGTTCGGCGCGGTCCAGGTGATCGAGGGTCCGAGGCACACGCGCGGGACGCCTCCGAACGTGGTCGAGACCGACGCCGCGACCTGGATCGCCGTCGCCACGGGCGAGGAGCACTGGGCGGATGCCGTGACCGCCGGCCGCATCGTCGCCTCGGGCGTCCGCGCCGACCTCAGCGCGCTGCTGCCGCTGCGGCCGTAGGCGGGGGTGCCGCCGGGCGCTCAGCCAGATCACGTGATCTCGGCCACAGCACACGCCATGTGCCGCGATCTCGACGAGATCACGTGACCTCGCCGGCCGCGCCCCCGCCGCCCCGCCCCCGCGCCCCGCGTCAGCGCCGGACGGGGTCCCCGCCGCCGGCCAGGAACCGCTCCAGGTCGCGTCGGGTGGGGGCAGCCTCCCAGTCGCCCGGCACGAGACAGGCCATGGCCCCGCACGCGTTGGCGCGGATGAGCGCCGCGGCGATGTCGAGACCGTCGAGGTGGGCACTGAGGTACCCCGAGACGAAGGCGTCGCCCGCACCGACGGTGTCCAACGGGTCGATGGCGAAACCCGGAGCTTCGGTGGAGCCGTCGGCGGTGACGACGGCCGCACCGTCGGGACCGCGCTTGACCACCACGTGCGCCACTCCCGCATCGAGGAGCGACTCCGCGGCATCCGGGGTCATCAGCGCGAACTCCTCGGGCCCGCCGAACACGATGGTCGCGCGCTCGGCGATCTCGCGCAGGATGGGGCCCGCGACGGCGGGGCTCGCGAGGGCCGAGCGGTAGTTCACGTCGAAGCTCACCGTGACGCCGGCGCCGCTGGCGCGCTCGACGGCCGTGAGCACCGTGGCGCGTGCGGTGTCGGAGAGCAGCGGTGTGATGCCGGTCACGTGCAGCAGGTCCGCTTCTTCGATCCACTCCGGGGGGATATCGCTCGGCGAGAGGCGTGAGCCCGCCGAACCGCGGCGGTAGTAGTGCACGGCGGTGGATGCCGCCGACGGACGCTCCTTGAGCATGAGGCCCGTCGGTGCTCCGCCGTCGACGATCGCGCGCACGTCGAGGCCCTCGGCGCGCAGCTCCCGCGCGATGCGCTCGCCCAGGGGATCGTCGCCGACGCGGCCCAGCCACGAGACGTCGACCCCCAGCCGGCGCAGGCCGACGGCGACGTTGCTCTCCGCCCCGCCGATGCCCAGGGCGAGCCCCGCGGCGTGGCGAAGCGAGCCGATCTCGGTGGTGCGGGCGAGCGCCATCGTCTCGCCGAGCGTGACGACGCGGGTCACGCGGACTGTCCCTCGGGGCGTTCGGAACCCGCGCACACCGCGACGAACCGCTCGGCCCGGTCGCGCAGCGCGCCCAGGTCGCCGCCACGGAAGGCGTCACCGAGCAGGGGCCCGCCCACGCTGACCGCCACGGCCCCCGCCGCGAGCCAGGCGGCCGCGGAGTCGGCATCCACTCCTCCCGAGGGCACGACGGCGATGTCGGGGAACGGCCCGCGCAGGTCTTTCAGGTAGCCGGGGCCGACCTGACCGGCCGGGAACACCTTCACGGCCGAGGCGCCCGCCGACCAGGACGCGAACAGCTCGGTCGGGGTGAGACCGCCGGGGATGATCGGCATGCCGGCATTCACCGCCCGCTCCACGAGCGCGGAGGAGGTGATCGGCGTCACGACGTAGTCGGCGCCCACCTCGATCGCGCGCTCGAGCTGGCCGAGGGTCGTGACGGTGCCGATGCCGAGGTCGAGCGTGTCGCCGAACGCGGCGCGAAGCGAGGCGAAGGCGTCGAAGGTACCCGGGGTCGTCAGCGTCACCTCGACGCTGCGAATGCCGCCCTCGGCGAGGGCGTCGAGCACCGCACCGTAGTCCGCGGCGGCCGACGCCCGCGCGACCACGACGAGCTTCGACGAGAGGGTGCGCAAGGGCAGCTCACCAGTCATGGACGGTCCCATCGAGCAGGCGGTTCACGGGCAGGTACGCCTTCGTGTACTCGAAGGCGCTCGCGGCCTCTTCGTCGAGCTCGACGCCGAGGCCGGGCTGATCGCCCGGGTGCAGGAAGCCCCGGTCGAAGGTGAACGACGTCTGGAACACCTCGAGCGTCTGCTCGTTATGCGGCATGTACTCCTGGATGCCGAAGTTGTGGATCGCCAGGTCGAGGTGGAGCGCCGCGGCCATGCCGACGGGCGAGATGTCGGTCGGGCCGTGGATGCCGGAGCGGATGCCGTAGATGGCGGCGAAGTCGAGGATCTTCTTCATCGCCGTGATACCGCCGGTGTGGGTCACGGCGGAGCGCACGTAGTCGATCAGGCGTTCGGTGATGAGCGTCTGATAGTCGTACACGGTATTGAAGACCTCGCCGATCGCGAGCGGGGTGGTGGAGTGCTGTCGGATGAGTCGCAGCGCCGCCTGGTCCTCGCCCGGGGTGGCGTCTTCGAGCCAGAACAGGTCGTAGGGCTCGATGTCCTTCGCGAAGCGCGCGGCCTCGATGGGGGTCATGCGGTGGTGGCCGTCGTGCAGGAGGCGCAGGTCGGTGCCGAACTCCTCCCGGATCTGCGCGAAAACGCCGGGCATGTGGGTGAGGTACTGGCGGGTGTCCCATTGCTCCTCGGCCGGACGGTCGCCCGAGCGCTTGGCCGGTTCGTAGTCGTAGCGCACACCCGGACCGGCGGCCGAGACACCGTAGATCTGCCCCAGGCCGGGGACGCCGGTCTGCACGCGGACGGCGGTGAAGCCGAGTTCGCGATACCCGGTGATCGCGTTGGAGAGGGCCGCGAAGTCGGTGCCCGAGGCGTGCGCGTAGACCCGCACGCCGTCGCGACTGGCTCCGCCGAGCAGCTGGTACAGCGGCATCCCGGCCTTCTTCGCCTTGATGTCCCACAGGGCCATGTCGACGGCGGCGATCGCGGCCATCGTCACGGGCCCACGGCGCCAGTACGCGCCCCGGTAGAGGTACTGCCAGGTGTCTTCGATGCGGTCCTCGTCGCGCCCGATGAGCATCGAGGCGAGGTGGTCGGAGAGATACGACGCCACCGACAGCTCGCGGCCGTTGAGCGTGGCGTCGCCCCAGCCGACGATGCCGTCGCTGGTGGTGACCTTGAGAGTGACGAAGTTGCGGCCGGGGCTGGTGACGATGACGTCGACGGAGGCGATGCTCATACGGGGTCTTTCTTGTCGAAGCGGGAGGCGGGGCGGGGGTGCGTCGCGTGGCCGGGTGGGGCGATCGAAGTGGCCCCGGGGCGTCTCGGGTGACCCCGGGGCCACGCACGATGGCGGATCGCACTCACCGACGAAGCGGGATGCCGGGCGGACTCGCCGTCACGAGCCCGCCCGGGGTGCGGGGCGAAGCGCCCCGCGGGTTCACATCGCGGGACGGGGATCGCGCAGATCGCGCCCGGTCCACTCGGGGGCGACGATCGCGGCGACCAGTGCCGAGGCGGTGAAGACGCCCATGAGCACCATGACCGGCACGATGCTGCCGGTGGCCGCGGCCACCCACGCGGCGGCGACGACCGGACCGATGCCCGTGGCGACGATGGCCGCGATCTCGCGGACGACGGCGGTGAGCGTGTAGCGGTTGCGTGCGCCGAAGATCTCGGGGATCGAGATGTTCTCCATCGAGGCCAGCCCCAGCACCGAGATGTTGTGGATGAGTGCGTATCCGACGAAGATCGCTCCCACTTCGCGCGAGTTGATCAGCAGCAGGGTCGGAACGATGAGCAGCAGCGACAGCGCCGACATCACGATGTACATCCGGCGACGGCCGAACCTGTCGCCGAGGAAACCGACGAGGGGGATCGTGATGAACCCGATCAGCGACGAGACGATGACGATCTCGGGACCGACCTCTTTCGAGATCGCGAGGGTGATCGTGATGAACGAGATGAGGTAGGTCTGCACGATGCCGGAGTTTCCGGCCTGACCGAAGCGCAGCAGGAACGACACGAGGACGGCCTTCAGCGGCTTCTTCTGCAGCGACTCGAGGGTGCGGATGTCGTTCGTCTCGGTGGCGACCTTGTGCAGCTCGGCGCGCGAGAGCGCCTTTCCGTCGACGACGTCGGTGCGCTCCTCGAAGACGGGGCTCTCCTTGAGGTTGAAACGCACCCACAGGGCGAAGAGCATGATGACGGCGCTGCCGATGAAGGGGATGCGCCAGCCCCACGCGATGACGTCGCTCTCCATCATCACGGCGAGCAGGATCGCCCAGATGCCCGAGGCGAAGAGCGTTCCGCAGTTGGTGCCGAGCGCGACGAGCGAGGCGACGATTCCGCGACGGTTGTCGGGCGCGTATTCGGCGAGCATGACGCCCGCGCCCGAGATCTCCGCTCCCGCGCCGAAGCCCTGCGCGAGGCGGAGGACCACCAGCAGGATCGGGGCGAGGATGCCGACCTGCTCGTACGTGGGCAGCACGCCGATGAGCGTGGTCGCCGCGCCCATCAGCAGGATCGTGTAGAACAGCACCTGCTTGCGGCCGATCTTGTCGCCGATACGGGCGAAGAAGAACGCACCGACCGGGCGGGCCACGTATCCCACGCCGTAGGTCGCCATCGCCAGCACGACCGCCATGGCCGCGTCGCCGCCGGCGAAGAAGATCTGGCTGAAGACGAGGGCGGCGGCCAGCGAGTAGAGCTGGAAGTCCATGAACTCCAGCGCGGTGCCGAGCCAGCCCGACACCGCGGCGCGGGCGAGGTCGCCGACGGATCGTTTGGCGACGGGCGGCGGCGTCGAGGCGTCGACGCCGGGGGCGGAAGAGCTGCTCATCGGATTACTCCTTCGTAGTGATGATGTGTCGGGTGTCAGAGGGAGAGAAGGACCTTGGCGGATGCCGAGGAGTCCCGCGCCGTGGCGAGCGCGCTCGCGGCGTCGGAGGCGGGGACGACGTGCGAGACGACCGCGTCGAGGGCGGTGCTGGAGGCCAGCAGGGCGATCGCGTCGTCGATCTCGGTCGAGAAGCGGAACGCGCCGCGCAGGGTCAGCTCTTTGCCGAGCATCGGCGCGAGGTTCACGCCGATCTCGGCGTCGGGGAGCATGCCGACCTGGACGACGGTGCCCGCTCGGCGGGCGGCACGGACGGCCTGGGTCAGGGCCACGCCGACACCGGAGCACTCGAAGACCACGTCGACGGACTCGGGATCGATCGCGTCGGTGCCCACGAGGAAGGTCTCGGTCGCGCCGAGCTCCCGGGCACGTTCCAGTGGCTCGGGCCGCACGTCGCTCGCACCGACGACCGAGGCTCCCGCGTGGACGGCGGCCGCGATCGTGAGCAGCCCGATGGGACCGGCGCCGATGACGAGGGCGCGCTTTCCGGTGAGGTCTCCCGCGAGGCCCACCGCGTGGAGGGCGACCGCGAGGGGCTCGGCGAGCGCGGCGCGCTGGAGCGGCAGTCCCTCGGGGAGCACCCGGATCATGTGCTCTTCGACGACGAGGAGCTCGGCGGCCCCGCCCTGGCGGTGGGGGAACCCTGCGGCACTGCCCAGGTAGTCGCCGCCCGCGCGCAGGTGCGGACGCTCTTCGAGGCCGGGCGTCGACGGGCCGAAACGCGCGGGGTGGACCGTCACGGGCGTCCCGGGGGCGAGTCGTCCCGAGGGGTCGAGATCGACGACCGCCGAGAGCTCGTGTCCGGGGGTCAAGGGTTCCCGGACGGCGTACTCGCCGTTCTTGCCGTGGAAGTAGTAGTGCAGGTCGGATCCGCAGATTCCGACATAGCGCACGCGGAGGCGCACTTCGCCCTCGCCGGGTTCGGGGTCCGGTCGGTCTTCCCAGCGGATGTCCTCCGCAGCGTGGATCGCGAGAAGCTTCATCGCGTCTCCTTCGTGTCGAAGCGCCCGAGGGGCGCCGGGTGGTCAGTGGGTGGTCGGTGCCAGAGCGTCGGATGCCGACAGGCTGTCGGCGATGGCGCGGTCGACGCCGCGCGTGACGATCGTGTCGAGGAGGTCGCCGACACGCTCGACGAAGGCGGTGCGGTGGGAGAGCTCTTCGCCGAAGAGCTGCAGGTCGACGATCGCCCGAGCGGCAAGGTCGCGTCCATCGCGGGTGGCGACGGCGGTCAGCCGTTCGCGCGCCGGGTCGGTCATCGCGGCCGCGTGCGGGCCCGGGTCGAATCCCGCGGGAGGGGCGACGCAGGCGAGGTAGGCCGCCACGGTGAGGGCGATGAGGTGGGGGAAGACGCCGTTCTCGAGCGCGTGGAGCACAGGTCCGGGGATGCGCTGTCCGAGCTTGACCGAACCGTCCGAACCCACCTGGCTGGTGCGGTGTCCGAGGGCGCTGTTGCCCCAGCGCGAGAACAGGTCGCGTTCGTACTGTGCGATGTCGACGCCCGCCGGTGCCGTCACCGAGGGCTCGTACTCCTGGCGCAGGATGGCCGCTGCGGCGGACTCCACGTCGGGCAAAGAGATGGCATCCGGGATGGTCGCTGCCCCGCGCAACGCACCCAGGTACGCGATGAGGGAGTGCGTGCCGTTGAGCAGCCGCACCTTCAGCTGCTCGAAGGCGCCCACCTCGTCGGTGAAGACGGCGCCGCCGGCCTCCCAGGCGGGACGTCCCCCGGCGAAGCGGTCTTCGATCGCCCACATCGTGAACGGCTCGGCGGGCACGGGGATGTCGTCGCGCGCGCCCAGCAGGGCGGTGACGCGCTCGGTGAGCTCCGGCGTCGTCGAGGGGACGATGCGGTCGACCATGCTCGAGGGGAAGGTCACGGCCCGGTCGAGGTAGGCGAGGACGTCGGCGCCCTCGGCATCCGGAAGCTCCCGCACGAAGTCGCGCACGAGCTTCTCGGTGTGCGATCCGTTCGAGAGCAGGTTGTCGCAGCTGAGGATCGAGATCGGCGCACCGCCCGCGGCGGCGCGCCGCTGGAGCCCGCGAGCGAGCTGCCCGATGGTCGAGCGCGGGTCGCCCCCGCGCAGATCGCTCGCCACGATCGGGTCGGTGACGTCGAGGTGCTGGGTGGCGTTGGAGTAGCTGTAGCCGTTCTCGGTGACGGTCAGCGTCGCGATGCGGATCCGCGGATCGGCGAGGTCGTCCACGACCCGGGCCGGCTCGTCGGTGGCGACGTACGAGTCGGTGTGCACGCCGGGGACGACCAGCGACGTGCCCTCGGGTGAGATCGTGGCGACGGCGTACAGGTGGTCTTGGGCGTGTAGAGCGTCGACGACACGGTGCGAGCGCGAGGCGACCCCGACGATGCCCCAGTCCCCGCCTTCGGCACGCAGGGCGGCCGCGGTGTAGACCGCTTGGTGGGCGCGGTGGAAGCTTCCGAGGCCCAGGTGCAGGATGCCGGCTCCGCCCGGGGTGACGGTCGCGTTCGCGGTGCCGCGCTGCAGCCGTGCGCTCATGAGCGGGTTCCCGACGGCGCGGCGGTGGTCGACCGGGGGAGATCGTCGATGATCAGCATGTAAGCAGTTTTCAAGCTTTGTACAAACTTGTCAAGTGTTTACATCGACGGATGCGCGATGATGGAACGTCACGGACAGGGGTGAACATGGCGGCGAATCTCACCGAGGTGGCCAAGCACGCGGGCGTCTCGATCGCGACCGCGTCGCGCGCGTTCGGCGAGCCCGATCGCCTGGCCCCCGCCACCCTCGACCGCGTTCGCCGCGCCGCCGTCGAGCTGGGGTACACGGCGCCGCAGGCGACCGTCGCCACCCGCACGATCGCGGTGATCGTCCCGGATGCCGCCAACCCCGTATACGCGACGCTGCTCAAGGCCATCCAGGCGCAGGCGTGGCACGGTCGTCACCGCATCGTGCTGTTCGACGCCGACGAGGATCTCCACCGCGAGCGCGAGAGCATCGAACTCGCCGCGCGCACCGACGGAGTCCTCCTCTGCTCACCGCGCCTTCCCGAGCGCGACGTTCTCGCACTCGTCGGCGACACTCCGCACGTCGTCGTCAACCGCGTGCTCGACGGAGCGGTCTGCGTCGTCATGGACGCGGAGCGCGGACCCGTCCAGGCTGTCGAGCATCTCTCCGCGCTCGGTCACTCCCACATCGCCTACGCCTCGGGCCCGCACGGCTCGTGGGCGGACGAGCAGCGCGCCGGTGCCGTCGAGCGGGCCTGCCGGCGCTTCGGCATCCGGCTCTCGCGCCTCAGCCACAACGCCGCATCGATCCAGGGTGGTCGAGCGGCCTCGGCGGCCGCCGTCGCGACCGGGGCCACCGCCGTGATCGCGTACAACGACCTCGTGGCTCTGGGCCTCGAGGCCGGGATGGCCGAGCTCGGGCGCGCGTGCCCCGACGACGTCAGCATCGTCGGGATCGACGACATCGACCTCGCCGGTGCGGTCACGCCCAGCCTGACGACGGTGCGCATGCCCATCGCCCGCTCCGGAGCGCTCGCCGTCGACCTGCTGCTGCAGTCCATGGCCGGGTCGGCGCCGATCGCCGACACCGTGCTCCCCTCCGAGCTCATCGTCCGCCGGTCCACCGCTCCGCCCGCCGGCTGATCCGGTATCTCGACGCCCGCGCATTCCCGCCCCGCCGATCCGCCAGCGGTGGGACAATGGTCGTATGGCCGAGCAGCCCGCCCCCGAACGACCGTCTTCCTCGAGCGATGAGCGACAGACGCTGACGGTTCGTCGCGCCCCGAAGTACGGCGTGTTCCTGGGAGCCGGGGCGTTCGCCGGCATCCTGATCGCCCTTCTGCTCACCGTCTTCATCGACGGTTCCGACATCAGCCCGTACACGCAGGTCGTCTACTCGCAGATGCAGGTCTTCGGGTTCACGGCCCTGATCTTCGTGGTGCTGGGCGTCGCGGTGGGGGCGATCGTCGCCCTGATCTTCGAGCGCACCGTCGGCGGTCGTACTCGCCAGGTCACCGTCGAGCACGAGCAGCACGGCATCTGACGCGCAGCTCGTCGATCAGGCCAGTTCGGCGATGATCGGGTGGATAGCGGTGTCGAAGGCCGCGACGTCGCCGCGCAGGCCGTCGGTCACCGCCACGGTGAGCGAGCCGATCCACCACACGCCTCGCTGAGCCAGCGGAAGCACCTGCACGTTCAGCTCGAACGAGTGAGCGCGTCGCCCCACGGCCCGCTCGTGCGCGGCGATCGCGCTCGCATACGCGCGGTACGAGACCCCGGGCCGGGCGGCGGCCTCGCGCGTATAGCGATCGTTCGCGAGCCGCGCGAAATCGACGGCGTCGTCGGCGTGCGCGCCGATGGCTGCGCGCAGGGTCTCCGAGCCCTCGACCGGCAGGGTGACGAGCGTCTCGAAACCGTCGATCAGTTCGAGGGGTACGGGCGAGGGGTGCGCCTGGGGCTCCACCGTCATCGCCCAGTACTCGCGCCACTCGCGTTCGAGCTGCGCGTGCGCGGCATCCGTCCGCTCATCCACCCACGGGGGCGGCACGCGCCGCAGGGCGGGGAGCTCGTCGGGAGACCGGATGCCGAGGACCTGGCGCAGGTAGAGCGCGACGAGCACCGATTGCGCCGCGTCCTCGCGGATCACCCACTCCGGCTGACCGCCCGTCATGGCGCCATTGTAGGGAGCGGGAGCGACGTGGGGGTGGGTCTTGCGTCGGGCCGGGGGTGCGTCGCGGGTGGCCCGGTGCGCGTGCCGCGGGAGGGTCGCGGGAGGAGAACTCCGGACGGGAGGATGCCAGGCGCCCGGTCCGTCCTCCCGTCGCTGAATCTCCTCCCGTCGTCAGCCCCGGTGCGCGTGCTCGTACTTCCTCCACATCCCCGTTGTCCACAGCGCGTCGCGCGATCCGCCGATCGCACGCCGTCAACCGGGCACGATGGCGCGATGGTCGATTCCGCGCTCCGCCTCGATGGGCTCGTCACTCGCCTTCGTGCTCTCGGCGGGGTGGCGGCCTCCGCCCGTGTGCAACGGGAGGGTTTCTCCGCCGGTACCGTCGGGGCGGCCGTTCGCGCGGGCGCCGTTCTCCGTGTCCGCCGCCGGTGGCTCGCGCTGCCCGAAGCCGACGCGTTCCTCGTCGCGGCGGCACGCAGCGGTGTGGTGCTGACGTGCTGCACGGCCGCCCACCGGCTGGGGCTGTGGGGGCTGGAACACGAGGAGGTGCATGTCGCCGCCCCTCCCCACGCGGGTCGCATCACGGTGGCAGAGGGCACTCGCGTGCACCGGTGCACGCCGCTGATGCCGCGGCATCCCGAGGATCTCGTCGATGGTGTCGTCAACATCCTGGGCGTCGTCAGCAGATGCCTGCCGACGGAGCAGGCCCTCGCCGTCTGGGACTCGGCGCTGAACAAGAAGCTCGTGACGCTGGACGAGATGCGGCGGTACCGGCTGACAGGCCGAGGCAGGGCGCTCGCGGACCTCGCCACTCCTCTCGCCGACTCGGGTCTGGAGACCTTCCTCATCGTGCGGCTGCGATGGCTGGGGGAGCGCCTCACGCCGCAAGCGTGGATCCTCGGTCACCGCGTCGATCTGCTGATCGGGGAACGACTTGTGGTTCAGGTCGACGGTGCTCACCACGTGGGCGCACAGAGAGAGGCCGACATCCGGCACGACGCTCGGCTGATGCTCAACGGCTATCACGTCATCCGCGTCGGCTACCGGCAGGTGGTCGAGGACTGGCCCTCCGTGCAGCAGCTCGTCGTCCACGCCATCGCGCAGGGGCTGCATCGAGCTCGCTGACGTGCCGCGGGCGGGGCGTCGGGAGGAGAACCCGGGAAGGGAGGGCGGGTGCGCGTCTCGAGGTCCTCCCGTCACGGAATCTCCTCCCGTAACCGAAGCCCTCGGGGCCGGCCGGCAACCGCCACGCCCGCGCGAGGCGTGCGCGAGGGGAGGATATTCCGCGCAGGGAGGAAAGATTCGGTCTCGAAAGCCCTCCCGCGGGGCGATCTCCTCCGTTCCCCCGCCCAGGGACGCTTCCCTGTGTTCTGAAAGGGTCACGCGGGGTGCGGTGCCCGCGCCTGTCCGCCCCGGGTAGTCTGTTGCGGTGGCTTCCGCTCCCCACGAAAACCCATACTCCGCCGCAGGCGTCGATACCGCCGCCGGAGATCTCGCCGTCGAACTGATGAAGTCGGCCGTGCGTCGTACGCACGGGCCCGAGGTGCTCGGTGGGGTGGGCGGTTTCGCCGGTCTCTTCGACGCCTCCGCGCTCCGCGACTACGCGCGCCCCCTGCTCGCGACCAGCACCGACGGTGTCGGTACGAAGGTCGCGATCGCGCAGGCCATCGACAAGCACGACACCATCGGTGAAGACCTCGTCGGCATGGTCGTCGACGACATCGTCGTGGTCGGTGCACGTCCCCTCTTCATGACCGACTACATCGCGTGCGGCAAGGTCGTGCCCCCGCGCATCGCCGACATCGTCGCGGGCATCGCGCGCGGTTGCGCCATGACCGGCACCGCGCTCGTCGGCGGCGAGACCGCCGAGCACCCGGGTCTGCTCGGCATCGACGACTACGACGTCGCGGGAGCGGCGACCGGTGTCGTCGAGGCCGATCGCGTGCTCGGTGCCGACCGCGTCCGCGCGGGAGACGTGGTGCTGGCCCTCGCCTCGAGCGGCCTGCACTCCAACGGCTACTCGCTCGTACGCCACATCATCACCGGCGCGGGGATCGCCTACGGCGCGGCCTCCGCGGAGCTCGGTAGCACGTGGGGCGAAGCGCTGCTCGAGCCCACGCGCCTGTACACCTCGCCGCTGCTGCGCCTGCTCGACGACGGTGCCGTGGGCGCCGGCATCCACTCGCTCAGCCACGTGACGGGCGGCGGTATCGCCGCGAACCTCGCGCGCGTGCTCCCGCAGCAGAGCTGGGTTGATGTGGACCGTTCGACGTGGAGCCCCGCGCCGGTGTTCCGCGTCCTCGCCGACATGGGTGGACTCGAGCTCACGGCGACCGAGGGCACGTGGAACCTCGGCATCGGCTTCCTCGCCGTCGTCTCGCCCGAGATCGCGGATGCCGCGACCGCCGCGCTGCAGGCCGATGGCATCGCCACCTGGCAGGTCGGCGTCGTCCGCGAGGGCGCTCGCCCCGAGGGCGAGTACGAACAGGGAGCGAAGGGCGTCGACGGAGGGGCCGTGCGCCTGGTCGGAACCTACGCGGATGCCGGGCACCCGGCGAACGGAGCGGTCTGACACCCCATGTGCGGCATCGTCGGCATGGCCGGGCAGGGCCCGGTCAATCAGGAGATCTACGACGCGCTCCTGCTCCTCCAGCACCGAGGGCAGGACTCCACGGGCATGGCCACGGCCGAGTCCAGCGGCGTCTTCCACATCCACAAGGCCCGCGGACAGGTGCGCGAGGCCTTCCGCACGCGCGACATGCGCGCCCTGCTCGGCGACATCGGTCTGGGCCACGTGCGCTACGCCACCAAGGGCACCGCGTCGAACGAAGAAGAGGCGCAGCCCTTCTACGTCAACGCGCCGTACGGCATCGTGCTCGTGCACAACGGCAACCTCACGAACACGCGCGAGCTGACGACCGAGCTGTTCCACAAGGACCGCCGCCACCTCAACACCAGCAGCGACACCGAGCTGCTCGTGAACATCCTCGGCTCCGAGCTGCAGTCCGAGATCACCGGCCCCGACCTCGACCCCGCGCAGGTCTTCCGCGCGGTCGGCCGCGTGCACGAGCGGGTCGAGGGCTCGTACGCGTCGATCGCCCTCATCGCGGGCTATGGCCTGCTCGCGTTCCGCGACCCGTTCGGCATCCGCCCGCTCATCCTCGGCAAGCGTCCCGCGCCCGAGGTGTCTGGGGGAGAGCCCCGCGACGAGTACATCGTGGCGTCCGAGTCGCTCGTGCTCGAGAACGCCGGCTTCGAGATCGTGCGCGACGTCGAGCCGGGCGAGGCCGTGTTCATCACCCTCGACGGCACGCTTCACGCGCAGCAGTGCGCGAAGAGCACCGTGCTTGCGCCCTGCTCGTTCGAGTACGTCTACCTCGCCCGTCCCGACTCGGTCATGAACGGCGTCTCGGTGTACGAGACGCGCCTGCGCATGGGCGAGCGTCTGGCCGACACCGTCGCGAAGTACACGCCCGCGGGGGCCATCGACGTGGTCATGCCGATCCCCGACTCCGCCCGTCCTGCCGCGATGCAGGTGGCCCGCAAGCTGGGCATCGAGTACCGCGAGGGCTTCTACAAGAACCGCTACGTCGGCCGGACGTTCATCATGCCGGGACAGGCGGTGCGCAAGAAGAGCGTGCGTCAGAAGCTCAACGCCATGTCGACCGAGTTCCAGGGCAAGAACGTGCTGCTGGTCGACGATTCGATCGTGCGCGGCACGACGAGCCGCGAGATCATCCAGATGGCTCGGGATGCCGGAGCCAAGAGCGTCACGTTCGCCTCGGCCGCCCCGCCGGTGCGCTATCCCCACGTGTACGGCATCAACATGCCCTCGCGTCACGAGCTCGTCGCGCACGGCCGTACGATCCCCGAGATCGCGGAAGAGCTCGGCTGCGACTACCTCGTGTACCAGGAGGTCGACGACCTCAAGGCGGCCATCATGGAGGGCACCGACCTGGTCGACCTCGACATGAGCTGCTTCGACGGGCGTTACGTCACGGGCACCGTGTCGGACGAGTACCTCGCCTGGGTCGAGGGCAGCCAGGAGTCTTGACCCGCCGTCGGGCGGGAACCATCGCGCTTGCCGCGGCGGCGATCGTGCTGCTCGCGCTCACGCTGCGGATCGCGGTCGCGTCGCTCTCTCCGCTGCTGACGCGCATCGGCGAGGACTTCCCCCTCCCCGCGGCCGTCGTGGGACTGATCGGCATGGCACCGCCGGTGGCGTTCGCGCTCGCCGGCATGGTCACCCCGGCGATCGAGCGTCGTCTCGGCCTCGAGCGTTCCGTGCTGATCGCTGCGGTCACCGCCGCGGCGATGCTCGGCCTCCGCGCGGCCGCGGTCGACGCGTGGTCGCTGCTGGGCGCGACGGCGGGGGTGTTCGCCGCGGTGGGCGTGGCGAACGTCCTGATCCCGACCGTGGTGAAGAAGTACTTTCCCGAGCGCATCGGTCTCATGACGACCGTCTACAGCACGGCGATGGCGGTCGCCACCTTCACGCCCCCGCTCGTGGCCGTGCCCCTGGCCGACGCGGTGGGGTGGCGCGGTTCGTTCGTGACCTGGGCCGTCGTGGCCCTCGCCGCTGTCGCGCCGTGGGTCGCATTGAGCCTGCGGGCGCGGGTGTCGCGGCGCGATGCGGTCGACGAGCCGCGCGCCGACGTGCTGGCGCGGATCGTGCGCGTGCCGCAGACGTGGGCGCTCGTCGTCACGTTCGGCGTCAACTCCTCGGTCGCCTACGCCATGTTCGCGTGGATGCCGCCCCTGCTCATCGACGTCGCCGGAGTGGATGCCGCGGAAGCCGGTGGACTGCTCGCCCTCTTCTCGTTCATGGGGCTGCCGGTGTCGCTCCTCGTCCCCCTGCTCGTGTCTCGACGGGGCCGCACGACCCCGTTCTACGTGGTTGCCGTCGGGGGCGGGCTGGCGGGGGTCATCGGGTTGCTGGTGGCCCCTTCGGCGGCGACGGTGCTGTGGGTGGTGCTGGTCGGCACCCCGCCGCTGATGTTCCCGCTGGCGCTGGTGCTGTTCGGGCTGCGTACCCGCTCGCACGAGACCACAGTCGCGCTCAGCGGCTTCGTGCAGAGCGTGGGGTACGGGTTCGCCGCGCTCATGCCCCTGGCGATCGGGGTGACCCACGAGCTCACCGGTGGATGGACCGCGGGGCTCGTGCTGATCGGCGTCGCGCTGGTTCTCGTCGTGCCGGCTGCGATCGTCATGAGGCGCCGCGAGAGCGTCGAAGAGGCGTGGGAGCGCCGCACGGGGCTCCGCTGGTAGAGGAGTGTCCGCCCCGGTCGGCGGGATCCGTCGTCATCGGATGGTGATGGGGGTGCCCAGCGGCAGGAGGTTCGCGAGTTCGGTGATGTCGGTGTTGGAGAGCCGGATGCAGCCGTGGCTGGCTGATCGGCCGATGCTGTCGGCATCGTCGGTGCCGTGCAGACCGATCTGGCCGGGACCGCCGCCGAAGCTCGAGAGCACGTCGGAGAACGCCGACAAGCCGAACGCGTAAGGGCCGTATCCCTCGTTGGTGGGCTGGAGCAGCTCGGTGAGGAAGAACGCGCCGTGCGGGGTCGGGGTCCCGCCGGTACCGGTGGCGGCGCGGAAAGTCTTCACCGGGTGGCCATTCTTCAGCAGCGTCAGGGTGTTGTCCTCGGTGGAGGCGTCGAGGCTGTACTCAAGGCTGTGCTGAACAACGGCATCGGCCTTGACCCATCCCGTGCTGCCGTTGGGGCGTTGAGCGAGGTGCACCTGCAGCCAGTCTCCCCGTGTGGCGGCCACGAGAAGCGTCAGGGGCGCGCCGGACTCCTGCGGGTTCCGCAGGGTGGCTGTCACGCTGCCGGCGGGCTCATCGTAGACGTCGAGTGTCGCGCCCGTCGCCGTGGCCGAGGTGGCGGTCGCCGCCGGGGTGCTCGCCGCCGGCGTCGAATCGGCTGTCGGCTGCGTCTCGGCGATTGCGGAGGGGGCCGCGTCCGGCGTCGCGGCGGGAGAGCATCCGGCGAGCAGGAGGCTGGACAGGAGCGCCACGGCTCCGACGCTGACGGATGCGGTCGTGCGGCTGAGCACCGGGAACTCCTCAGGGTGGGTGGAAACGGGAACGCCGGGCCGGAACGAACGTCCCGGCCCGGCGTCGGACAAGCCTTATCGATCAGCCGGTGAAGGTCGCGGCACGCTTGACCGGGGTCGCCGGGCCCGCAACGGGCACGGGAGCCGGGGTCGTGGCATCCGCGGTCACTGTGAAGCTGACCGGCGCGGCCTGGATGGCGCCCGCTTCGGTGGATGCGCTGAGGTTGTAGGTGCCCGCGTTGGCGTAGTTGGTGCCGACTTCGGGAACGTAGTGAAGAGTGACGGTGCCGGTCGCGTCGGCGACGGCATCGGGACCGGCCTGGTCGCCCGTACCGGGTGTCGAGATGCCGAAAGCGACCGTGGCGCCCGGTGTGAAACCGGCGAAGGTCGCGGTGACACCATTCTTCAGATAATCCGACAGCGGCTGCGTGGTCGGCGTTACCGACGACGCGGGCGGGGCGACGACGGTGATCTCAGTGAAGGCCCCCGAGTTGTCTGCTGGGTGCGTGACGGCAATTCTGTGCTCGCCGGTTGAAAGGCCGGCGGGGATACGTGCCGTGCCTTTGTATTGGCCGCTGCCGTCCGCTTCCACGGCGCTGCCCGTGACGGGATACGTCGTCAGCGGGGTGATGTCGTCGATGGTGAACTCCAGGCTGCCGCCCTCCGGGAATCCCGAGGCGGTGAGCGTGATCGTGCCGCCGGGGGTCACCGTTGCGGAGCTGGAAGCGAGCCCCGGGTCGGGGCGGGCCTGGGCGGAAACCGCTCCTCCGAGCGTCAGGAGCGCCGTCAGGAAACCGGCGATGAGGATCGAGGCGGAGCGCTCACGTCGCGAACGCGTGCGAGGTGTAGTCGTCGACATGGGAGTGTCCCTGTTCTGTGCAGTGGCGGCACCCGATGGAAGGGTGGATGCCATCAACGGGAAGAGCACCCCGATTACAGAGCAGTCGGAGCACCCTCCGCATCATAGCGACAGGAGGGTGTCAAACCCACGAAATGGAATGAAGCGGTACAAAACGGTTCGCAGATCGATCTGCACCACGAACAGGCCGCCCCCTCGTGGGAGTGGCGACCACAGGGCCGTGGTGCGCGGTTTCGCGCGGTACGGAAACGAGCGGGAAGGCGTCAGGCCTTCTCGTTGTCGTATTCGTCGCTGTACTGGTCGGCCCACTTGTCGACGTACGCGTCTTCACCCGGAGCGGGTGCACCCAGTTCGCGCTCGAGAGCGGAGTAGTTCACCGAATAGGTGTCGTACTTCAGCTCACGGGCGATCTTGGTGTTCTTCGCCTTCTGACGGCCACGCCCCATGCGAGACCCCCTCACGATCGACGTCGAGGGCCGACTGCGGGCCCTGCGTATTGCGGTTCCGGACCGAGCCGGTAAGAGTAACAGCCAGGATATCACGGCACCTTCCGGCCGAGCCGTCGAGCGGCGGCCGCCGGGGGTGCCGTCGTCGAGAGGAGCCGTCATGTCCGATCAGCCCCGCCCGCGTACCGGTCGCGGAAAGGTGATCGCGGGCGTCGTGCCCGGTCAGTCCGCCAGGATCGTGCGCGAGGCGGCCCACTATGCAGCCCTCGCGCGCGCGGAGCTCGTCGTCGCTCACGTCGACACCACCCGTTTCGTGGCCTTCGAGGATCCCGACGGCTATGTGCACTCGTCCACCGTCGACGTGGCGGGGGACGCCGCGAAGGCCGCTCTCGACGAGGTGCGCCGCATGACGGCCGAGGCTCTGGCCGGAAGCACCGTCACGTGGACGGCACGCCAGATCATCGGAGATCCGGCGCTGGCCCTGATTCAGCTCGCCGACGAGATCGACGCGTCGCTCATCGTCGTCGGGACGCGCAAGCGCGGCCTTGGTGAATCCCTGCGCGAGTTCCTCACCGGCTCCGTAGCCGCGCGCCTGAGCCACCGGCAGCGCCGACCGGTTCTCGTCGTCCCGCAGGGAGAACCGGTCGGCGCCGAGGAGGAGCTGCCGTGGGAGTGACGCTCTAGGTGCGCATCGCCCGCGCGACCGCTTCGGTGGCGTGGAGCAGCGCGGCCTCGATGTCGTCGACTCCGGATGCCGCGAGCTCCCCGCCGCGCGCCACGTGCGATCGCAGTTCGGAGCGCACGCGCCCGCGGAACTCGTTGATCGCGGCATCGGCGCGAGAAAGCTGTTCGCGGCTGCGGGACCGCGCGTCGTCCGCCGGAGTCGCCTGGGCGTGCTCGCGCTCCTCCCGCGAGGCAGCGGCGAGGTCGGCGCGGAGGCTGCGCATGGCGTCGCGCACACTGCCACGCACCTCATCGGCGATCAGTC
Organism: Sphingomonas sp. G5; assembly: GCF_052660795.1. NCBI lineage: Bacteria > Pseudomonadati > Pseudomonadota > Alphaproteobacteria > Sphingomonadales > Sphingomonadaceae > Sphingomonas > Sphingomonas sp. G5. Next base: position 299,138 of record NZ_CP109660.1, read on the forward strand.
GCACGCTGTCGGCGAGCCCGGCCTGAATGCCCTCGAGGTCGCTCGTGCGTGCCGCGACTTCGGCGCGGCCGGCATCCGTGATCTCGTAGACGGTCTTGCGGCCGTCGACGGTCTTGGTGACCAACCCCTCGTCCTCGAGCTTCGAGAGCCGCGGGTAGATGGTGCCGGCTGACGGGGAGTAGGTGCCGCCCGTTCGCTCCGAGAGGGCCTGCATGAGGTCGTACCCGTGGCGCGGGGCCTCCTCGAGCAGGCTGAGGATGTACAGGCGCAGATCGCCGTGCGAGAAGACGGGGCTCATCACCACTCCTCCTCTCCGGCGAGTTCCTCGGGACGCAGGCCCGAGATGCCGCGGCGCAGCACGGTGATCTCGCCCGAGACGGTATTGGCGCGCACGTCGACGAACGAGCCCGCGAGGGCGCCCGTCGACCCGGTGTAATTGGTGGGTCCCTTGCCGGAGCGCACCTGACCGTCGATCTGAACGCGGCCGCTCACCGATCGCGAGACGTAGTTGGCGGGGAGCGACCGGTCGAGGCGGATCGTCGCCGTGCCGCTGACGGAGTTGAGCGAGATCGCCTGGGTCGCGCCCGTCGAATCGACGAGCATGGCACCCGACACGGTGTCGATCGATGCCTTCGTGATGCGGCCGGTGGCCGCGACGTCACCCGAGACGCTGTTCGCGCTGAGGGCGCCTTCGAGTTCGCGCACCTGCACATCCCCCGATACGGCGTTGAGGTCGATGTCGCCGCGGAGGCCGTCGACGATGATGTCGCCCGACACGGTGTTGAGCCGCACATCGGTGCGCAGACCCGAGACGAGAGCGCTCGCGCTGACGACGCCGAGGGTGAGGGCGACCGTGCGCGGTACGGCGACACTGACCTCGGCCTTGGGACCGCCCGAGCCGAAGTTGCGGAACACCTCGAGAAAGTTGTCCCACCGCAGCTGTGGGTGGTCGATCTCGAGACGGCCGTCGACCATCTCGATCCGCAGGTCTTTGACGGTGACGCCGTGCACCTCGATGCGGGCATCGGGCTCGTCGTGCGCGATGACGTCGACCTGTCCGCCGACGAGGCCGACCTTCAGCTCACGCAGCGAATCGATGTCGATGACGCGCGTCTCGCCGGGGTGGACGATCCATTTCTCCATGGCGGGTTCTCCTCACTCGCGATATATCGCGTTAGAGGGAGTATCGCGATATATCGCGAGTTCGTCAACCCCAGGAGGTGGGGTTCGTACGGCCGAACCGCACGCGTGGCTCGGTGTCGCCGTTTCGTCGATGGCTCACGCGACGGCGGGGGCGACGAGCGCCGGTCGCCACCGAGCGTTGTCAATCCCTTCCTCGACGCAATGCGCGGTCGTAGCGTCGGGATTCCCCGACGGAAGGAGAAGGTCGTGCCGCAAGGGCAACGTTCCCGCAGTCTGAAAGACCCCGACCTGTACGAGGAACTGCGTAAGCAGGGCGACTCGAAAGAGAAGGCCGCGCGCATCTCGAACGCCGCCGCCGCTCAGGGGCGCGAGAAGGTCGGAGAGAAGGGCGGTCACGCCGAGAACTACGAAGACCGCACTGTCGCCGAGCTGAGGAGTCGCGCGAAGGAGCTCGGTCTGACCGGCTACTCCGGCAAGAAGAAGGCGGAGCTCATCGACATGCTCCGCACCCACTGACGCGATGGCCCGACTCGTCCGCGTCCGCCCCTACGAAGACCCCGGTTACCGCCGGGTGCGCTCCGGTTCGGGGTTTCGTTTCGTCGATCACACGGGTGCGTCCGTCCCCGAGCGCGACGCCGAGCGCGCCCGGGGTCTGGTCATCCCTCCCGCGTGGCGCGAGGTGTGGATCGCACGCGAGCCGAACGCGCACATCCAGGCCGTCGGAACGGACGAAGCCGGACGCCGCCAGTACACCTACCACGCGGACTGGTCGAAGCGTCGGGACAGGGGCAAGTTCGCCCGGGCGCTCCAGCTCGCCGAGTCGCTGCCCCGAGCGCGATCGCGGGTGACGCAGTCGCTCCGCCGGGCCGAAGCGGATCGCGAACGAGTGCTGGCGGTGTCGTTCCGCTTCCTCGACCTCGTCGCTCCGCGCGTCGGCAATGCCCGTTACTTCGTCACCAGCGGCAGTCGGGGCCTCACGACCCTGCAGAGACGGGATGCCACGGTCGAGGGTGACCTGATCCGCCTGTCGTTCCCCGCGAAGAGCGGCAAGCGCGCCGAGCTCTCGCTGCGCGATGCGGAGCTGGCATCCATCGTCGACGAGCTCGCCCGGGGGCGCTCGCGTGCCGCGCTACTGAGCTACACGCGCGGGCGCCGGCGCGTTCCGCTCACTCCCGGCGACGTGAACGGCTATGTGCGCTCGCTCACGGGCGGGCCGTTCAGTGCCAAGGACTTCCGGACGCTGCGCGGCACGATCCTCGCGGCCGAGTCGCTCGCTCAGGTGGGCGCCACGGGCGGGAAGAACGAACGCAAGAAGGCCGAGGTCGCCGCGGTGCGCGCCACCGCCGAAGCGCTGGGCAACACCCCCGCGGTCGCGAAGGCGAGCTATATCGATCCGCGCGTGTTCTCGCTGTACCGCAGGGGGCGCACGATGGATCTGGGCGGGTCGAAGGATGCCGCCATCAGGCGGCTCATCCTGGGTGAGTGACCGGCTCGACGACCGAGGGCAGCTCCGGCACGGGGACGATCACCACGTCCTGCACCTTCCAGTCCAGGGCGACACAGCCTTCGCGCGCGCGCTCGATGTCATCGAGCGACAGGCGCGTTTTGCGCGGCACGACGAAGGCCTCGATGTGGAACACATGGCCCTGATCGCGCACGCGCGTCCCCGCCGCCGACACCCAGGGGAGTCCCGCGAGGTACTGATCGACCCGCTCGGCCAGCGGGTGGGGGCGCTTGTCGTCGAAGGTCGTCGCGCGCGCATCCATGAGATCGACGACGGCCGCGCGCAGGTTGCTCACGCCGTCGTGCACGATGCTGAGCGAGATGAAGATGGCGGCCGCGGCATCCATCCACCACAGGCCTATCCCGATACCCAGCACTCCCACGATGGTTCCGGCGGAGGTCATCCAATCGGCCTTGTTCATGTCGGCGTCGGCGTAGAGCACCTTGTCGTGCAGCTCGCGGGCGAGACCGATCTTGAGCCGACCGACGATGACGGGCGGGATCGCGGTCACGGCCATCACCGCGATCATGAGCCACCCGAGCCACATCGTCACCCCGAAGATCTCGACGGTTCCGATGGTGGGATGCTCCGCGGTGACCAAGCCGATACCGGAGTCGACGATGAGGAAAGCCCCCATGCCGGTCAACGCGACGGCCGCGACGAGGTGGCCGACGGCCACGGAACGGTGAAAGCCGTAGGGGTGGCGGCGGGTGGGGCGGCGTCGCGCGAGACGCACGGCGACGAGGAAGGCGAGGGGCGGGATGAACGACAACAGGTCTTCGGCCCACGCCGCCTTCATCGCCTGCGAATTGCCTAGAACGAGGAACACGAGCGTGGCCGTGATGACGAGGAAGCCGATCGTGACCCACTCGAGCCGGACGGCTCGGTGGAGCGCATCTGCCTGCCGATCGGGCAGCCGCGTCTGGCCGAAGCGGACTTCTTCGCCGCTCACGGTGCGATCCCCCGGGCCTCGGCCTCGTCGATGAGGAAGGTCTCGAGCCTCGACACGAAGGCGTTCTCACCGAGCGGCACGAGCATGACGAGCTTCACTGTCGACCCGTCCTCGAGCGGCGCCTCGGCGTAGGGGCGGGTCACGCCGGCCTTGCTCGTCCACGGCGTCTTCTCGGTGAGGCCCCCGGCGACGACGTCGAGGTCGCCCTCCTCGAGGCCGCGCACGAGCGACTCCTCCGAACCCACCGTCCACTCGACGTCGGCGTCGAGCGATCGCGCGAACGCCGTCAGGGCGTCGATCTCGATCCCGGTCGGTTCGCCCTCGTCCCCTCGCACCCACTCGCCGTTGGGGGAGACCCCCGCCCGCAGCACGCCGCCCTCGACCGCGTCGAGCGTTCCGTCGGGATCGGAGGGGATCCGGATGCCGCAGCCCGCGAGCATCAGCACGGTGACCGCCGCAGCAATCGTGGCCGGCAGCAGCTTTCGCATGGCTCTCCCTTCGTCGCCGGAATCCTGTCCGCAACGGCCCGTCGTCGTCGCGGGGGTTGCGAAGTGGGCACGGGGGGCTCTACCGATAGCGTGAGGGCGTGCGAGACAAGACCCCCGATGTCGATCGCCGATCGGCCCGTGCCGCTACGCCCCGCCAGGCCGGAGCCGCCCCCACCATCCACGATGTGGCGGCGGCCGCGGGGGTGTCGAAGTCGGTGGTCTCGCGGGCGCTCTCCGGGGCGTCCGGGGTCGCCGCGCACACCGTCGACCGCGTCCGGCGGGCGGCGACGGAGCTCGGTTACGTCGCCAACGCGCACGCGCGGGGGATGTCGGCTCACCGGAGCCACACCCTCGGCGTCTTCGTCCGTGACGCCGCGACGCCGTTCTACGGTCACCTGCTGACCGCGTTCCAGGAGCAGGCGGCTGCTCGCGGGTACCGGGTCGTCACCGCGACCGGGGCGGGATCCTTTTCCGTGGACGACGAGCGCCGCGCCCTCGAGACACTCGTCGCGCTGCGGGTGGAGGGACTGATCGTCTGCAGCGGCGCGCTCCCCGTCGAGGACATCACGCCCTTCGCGCGGCGTATCCCCGCGGTCGTCGCGGGGCGCCCGGAGGAGGACCCGACGATCAGCAGCGTGTACTGCGACGAGGTGGGCGGTGGCCGCGCCCTCGCCGATCACGTGGCCGACCTCGGGCATCGCAGGGTCGCGGTGATGACCTTCACCCCGGTCTCGTCGATCACCCAGTCGCGGCGCACGCACGCGATGGCCGAGCGCCTGCGGGAGCGCGGCGTCGACGTCGTCACTCTGAGCGGTGACGATGCCGGACCGGGCTTCGACGGGGCCGACGCGATCGTCGCGGGCGTCCTCGGGGCCGGCGGGGTCACCGCCTTCATGGCGCCGAGCGACGCGTGGGCGGTGGCGGCCCTCGAGGCGCTGCGCGTGCGCGGGGTCGCCGTGCCCTCGGAGATGTCGGTGACGGGTTACGACGGCGTCACGCCGTTCATGACGTCACTGCTGGGTCTGACGTCGTGGCGCCAGCCGCTGCGGACGATCGGCCGGCTGTCGGTCGACGCGGTCGTCGATCAGATCGATGGACTCGCCACCACGGTGACGCACCACGCGATCGACGGAGAACTGGTTCCCGGGCGTACGGCCGCCGCCCTCTGACGTCGTCACCGTCCGTTCACCCACCGGATGCCGTGACGTCGACCGTCGCGCGACCGTTCCGCGGAGAATAGGGAACGTTCCCTATCGGCATCACGGAGAGTCCACATGAACGACCACATCGCCCACAAGCTGCCCCGAGACGACAGCGATCCCTTCCGCTACGGCATCTACCTGCGTCCCGACGCGAAGACCTGCCGCGCGGTGACCACGGTGACCGACCAACTGCGCGCTCAGTACGGCTTGCTCTCCGCGGGTGCGTTCCCCCCGCACGCCACCCTCGTGGGCAGTCAGCCGTTCGGATTCTCGGAGCCCGCTGTCGTCGACGCGCTCACCGAGCTGCTCGACGGTCGCCCGGCCTTCACCGTGCACAACGCCGGCGTCCGCGCGCAGGGTCGGGGCTACGTCTACGACGTGAGCGAGAACCCCGACGGCTCGGTCAACGACGACCTGGTGGGCCTGGCTCGCGACATCGAGGCGACGGTCGCCCCGTTCCGCGCGCCGATGAACAACCCCCTGCCCAACGACTTCGTTCCGGAGCTCTACCGCGGACACCTCTCGCTCGCGTCGCACGACCTGTACGTGCGTCCCGACCTGTACGAAGAGGTGGGGGAGTTCATCCGAGAGCTCGACGTTCCCGTCCCCGGCGGCTTCCCGGGACGCACGGTGGTGATGTACCGCACCTCGAGCCCCGATTGGTCGGGACGCTGGTGGCAGACGATGACGTGGGAGCACGTGCGCACCTGGAATCTCGCCGGGGCGTAGGCCGCTCGGACGTGTCCGGATGCCGCACGGTCGCGGCATCCGGACTCTCTCACTGCCCGGCCGGCATCCACTGCCCGGACAGGGCGCGCAGGCGTCGAATGAGCACTCCGTGCTCTCCGCCCGCTCCCTCCGCGACGTAGTCGAGGCTCTCCTGGGCGCGAGCGACCTCGACGCCGGAGCGGAAGCCCGTGTACGTGCCACCGGCCCGTTCGAGGATGTGGGCTCCGGCGGCCACGTCCCAGGGGTGGGTGTCGAAGCCCATCGTGGCGTCCGCCCATCCGGCCGCGACGTGCGCGAGGTTCAGTGCCCCGCTGCCGGTGCTGTGGTGGTGCTGGTACGTGCGCGTGATCTCGGCGAGCAGGTCGAAGGCGCCCTCGCCCAGGAGGTCGACGTCGTGCTGTCCGGGAAAGCTCGTGAGCAGGGTGGAGAGTTCGGCGGGGCCGGACGCCGATCGCATCGGGACCCCGTTCACGTGGGCGTGCTCCCTGCCGGCCGAGAACATGTTGTCTGCGACGGGGTCGAACACGACGCCCGCGACGACCTCGCCGTCGAGCTCGGCGGCGATCGAGATGCACCAGTAGGCGAGACCGCGCGCGAAGTTGGCGGTGCCGTCGATCGGGTCGATGATCCATCGCAGGGGTGCGTCGCCCGAGCTGCCGGTCTCTTCGCCCAGGATCACCGAGTCGGGTGCGCCGTCCTGGAGGATCCCGGCGATGGTGGCCTCGGCCGCTCTGTCGTGGATCGTCACGACGTCGTGCACGTCGCGCTTGAACGACACGCTCATGTCGGAGCGGAACGCGGCGAGCAGTGCCGGCGCGGCGGATCTCGCGGCCCTCTCGGCCAGGGCGCGAAGGTCGTCGGGGGAGGGGGAGGGGGAGGGGTGCGTGGTCATGGTTCTCCTCGGGGGTCAGGGGGATTGATTCAGGTGCTCGTGAACGCCGCGTGAACGCTCGGCGACCGCTCGCCGGTCGCCTTGACCTCGTCTCTCGCGGTGTCGCAGAGTGAGTCCGTCATCAAAAAAGGGAACGTTCCCTATGACGGAAAGGTAGCCGATGTCGCTCTCGACACTCGACCGCCGGCCGACGCTCGCCGACCGTCGTCGGCCGGCTTCGACCCTGGCCTGGCGGCGCGCCGACCGACGCGTGGGTGCCGCTCTGATGGTTCCGGCGCTCGCGGTCTTCGCCGTCTTCGTCTTCTTTCCCCTCGGCCGGGTCGTCTGGCTCAGCACCCAGGGAACCGACATCTTCGGCCAGGCCGCCGGGTTCGTGGGGACGAAGAACTTCGCGACGATCTTCACCGATCCCCAGTTCGGCGACACGCTGTGGCGGACGGCCGTGTTCTGCGTCGCGGTCGTGGTCGGTCGCATCGTCGTCGGGCTGCTCATCGTCATCCCGTTGACGGCGAAGCTCCGCGGCATCCGCGTCTTCCGCGCCCTGCTGACCTCGCCCCTCGTGGCCTCGGTCTCGGTGGCCTCGGTCGCCTTCGCCGCGATGCTCGCTCCGGCCGGCGGGCTGGTCAACTCCGTGATCGCGCGCTTCGGGGGCACGCCGGTGCCGTGGCTGACCAGCACCCAGTGGGCCATGCCGAGCGTGATCGCCGTCACCGTGTGGGGATCTCTCGGATTCACCGTGCTGCTGCTGCTCGGGGCCTTCGGCGCGATCGATCCCGACGTGATCGAGGCGGCCCACCTCGACGGGGCGGGTCCCCTCCGCACGCTCTGGTCGATCTCTCTGCCGCTGATCACGCCGACCCTGTTCTTCATCGTGGTCACCGGTGCCGTCGAGGCGCTCACGACGTTCGGGCAGATCCAGATCCTCACCGGCGGCGGCCCGGCGAACTCGACGACGACGCTGGTCTACACGATCTATCAGGCGGCGTTCGGGGCGGGGAGCGCCAACTTCGGCATCGCCGCGGCAGTGGGCGTCGTGCTGTTCCTGCTCGTGCTCGGCCTCTCGCTCGTCCAGTTCGGCGTCCTCGAGAAGCGAGTGAACTACTGATGGCGCGGCCGCTGTCCGTCCGCGCGCGTCTGCGGAGCACCCTTCTCTACGTCTGGCTCGTCGTGGCGGTGACCGTGGTGTGCTTCCCGCTCTACTACGTCTTCGAGGGCGCGCTCACGCCGACCGCCTGGCTCGACGAGGGCCTCGAGGGTCTTCTGCCCATCCACCTGACGCTCGACAATGTGATCCGCGCCACCCAGGTCATCCCGCTCGGACACCAGTTCCTCAACAGCGTCGTGGTGACGCTGGTGCAGACCTTCTTCCAGGTCGCGATCGGCATCGCCACCGCCTACGCTCTCGTCTTCTGCGGGCTGCGGGGCACGCGTGCCCTCTTCCTGCTGATCCTGTCGAGCATGATGGTGCCGGGCGAGACGATCCTCATCGCGAACTATCTGACGATTTCGTCGTGGCGGCTGATCGACACCCTGCCGGCGGTGTTCCTGCCGTTCCTCGCCTCGGCGCTGAGCATCTTCCTGTTCCGGCAGGCGTTCCTCAGCTTCCCGGGGGAGCTGCGCGACGCCGCCCTCCTCGACGGTGCGGGGCACGTCCGCTTCATCCGGTCGATGCTGCTGCCGATCGTGCAGCCGACGCTCATCTCGGTGACCCTCGTGAGCGCGACCGCCGCGTGGAACGGGTTCTTCTGGCCGTTGCTGGTGACCAACTCGCCCGAGAACCGCACGGTGCAGGTCGGTATCGCCCAGCTCTCCAGTGCCGAGGCGGCCGACGTCGGCGTCGTGCTCGCCGGCGCGGCCATGGTCACCCTTCCGGTTCTCGTCCTCGTGCTGCTCGCGCAGCGCTTCCTCGCCGGCGGGATCACCGCCGGCGCTCTCAAATAAGACCCGACAGAAAGAAACCCGAGCCCATGTCTCTGCGCCCCCGCACCACGATCGCGGCGACCGCCGCGGGAGCCGTCCTCCTTCTCGCCCTCGCCGGGTGCACGGCATCCGGATCCTCCCCCGGAGCCGACTCCGACCCCGTGACCCTCCAGTTCTGGCACGAGATGAGCGGACCGGCGGCCACCGAGCTCGACGCCCTCGTGTCGCAGTTCAACAGCGATCACGACGGCGAGATCACCGTCGAGTCCTCGTTCCAGGGGTCGTACGCCGACGCCCAGACGAAGTACACCGCCGCCGTGCAGTCGGGCACGACGCCCGACGTGCTGATGATGAACGACATCTCGACGGGCTTCATGATCGATTCGAAGAAGACCGTCCCCCTGTCGACCTTCACCGCGACCGACACCTCGTTCTCTCTCGACAGCTTCCCCCCGGCGGTCAGCGCGTACTACGGCGACGGCGCGGGCGGGCTCGCCGCCATGCCGTTCGCGGTGTCGCAGCCGGTGATGTACCTCGACCGCGACCTCGTGACACGCTCGGGGCTGAACCCCGACTCCCCGCCGCGCACGCTCGCCGAGGTGGCCTCGTGGGCCGAGAGGATCCACGCGGCGACGGGTGCCTCGGGCCTGACGATGAACATGTCGGACTCGTGGATGATCGAGCAGATGTCGGCCGCGGGCGGGGTGGACTTCTGCACCCCCGACAACGGTCGCGGCTCCGACCGCGTCAGCGGACTGCAGCTCACCTCGCCGACGCAGGTGGGCTTCATGCAGCGACTGCAGAAGCTGTTCCAGGACGGATCGATGCTCAACCCCGGCACCGACAACAGCGCGATGGTCTCCGCCTTCGCGAGCGGCAAGGTGGGCATCATGCTCACCTCGACGGGCGCCTACACGACGGCCGATCCGAAGAAGACCGCGTCGACGGTCGCTGCCTTCCCTTCCACCGCCGAGTCCGACGACGCGGGTGTGGTCATCGGCGGCAACGCGCTCTGGATCTCGGGTGACGGACACTCCGACGCGCAGCAGCGGGCGGCCTATGCCTTCGTGAGCTTCCTGCACTCGGCCGAGGTGCAGGCGGCGTGGGCGAATGCCACCGGGTACCTCGCATCGAACACGGGGGCGGCCTCCACCGCGGCCGGCGCGGCCTCGCTCGCCGACCCGAACGTCAAGGCCATGGTCGACCAGCTCGCGAACACGCCGGCGTCGAACGCCGCGGCGGGCTGCCGCACGGGCGCTTTCCCCTCGCTGCGATCGACCGTCATCGGGGCGTTCACCCAGGTGGCCGAGGGTGCCGACGTGACCTCGACCATGTCGGATGCCGAGACGAAGGCGGCGTCGCAGATCGCCGCCTACAACACGGCGGCGGGCTGAGCCGGGAGCTCTCCGCCCGCGTTCCCGGTCTGTCAAGGCGGCCGGGAGCGCGGGCGATCGCGACGACGGACTGAGAGGATCGACGCGTGACGGACGACCTCTCGCCCTCGGACGCGTCCCGCCGGTCTCGCCGGAGGGCCGGTGTCGGTGACCCGGACGCATCCCCCACGCGCCTCTACGCCCTGCTGACTCCGGAGGCCCGTGACCTGTAGGAGCTGGTCCCCGGCGCGCAGGAGCTGTTCCGACCGACCGCGGCCTCGTCCTCAGTGCTGCGGCGAGGGCTCCGGCAGGACGACGCGTTCCGAAACCTGCTCCGGGCGGCGATGCAGGAAACGGCGGAGCCGCGCGGGTGGCAACGCCACGAATGGTCCGACGAGGAGGTCGCTCGCGCGGCCGAGGACCCGCAGCTGCTCGCGGCAGCCCGGGCGATGTCGAAACGGAACGCACGGGTCGACTGGCGCGCGACGTGGAAGAAGCGCCGCCAGCGGGAGACGGCGGTGCTGGCCGTCTTCACGTACTCGCTGATGGCCATCCCCGCAGCCCTCCTGCTCAACATGGCGTGGCTCGCGGGTGTGGGAGCCGTGGGCGTGCTCGCCGCGGTGGGGTACCTGATCTTCCGTCGGCGCATCGAGAACCGGCCGGCGCTCGCGCCCCACCCCCTTCCCGCCGAGAGCGATCCCCCCGCGGACGACGGCGCCCCTCGGCCTCTCTTCGTCGTCGAACGCGCCCCCTCGCAGCATCTGATCGCGCGCGGCACCGGTCTCGTCTTCCTGGCGGGCGCCGTCGTCCTCGCGATCGGGGAGATCATCGAGGGCGGTCCGCTCGCCGCCGTCGGGGTGACCGTGTGGCTGGGCACCCTCGGTGTTCTCGGCGCGATCATCTTCCTCTGGGCGCTGTCCGCCGGGCGCGCGCGCATCGTCGGCTTCGACGATCACCTGGTCGTCCGCCCGGGACTCCGCCGGTCGCGGGTGGTTGCGGCATCCGAGATCGCGGAACTCTCGCTGCTGTCGGGCGGTCGGCTTCGGGGCGCGGACGCGCGGGGTCGCCGATTGTTCGAGGCGATGAGCGTGTACGACGACTTCCCCGACCTCGTGGCGTGGCTCGAGGCCAAGACGCCGCGGCGGTGGGCCGACATCGGATGACGCCGCTGAGGTGCGTCGGGCCGCGGGCGTAAGGTGGCGCGGTGAGCATGTGGCGGGATGTGGGCCTCGTCGCCGTCGGCGGCGCGATCGGTACGGCCGTACGCGCCGGTCTCACCCTGGCGCTCGGCGAAGACCTGGGCCCGGCCCTCGTGCCGCTGATCAACGTCGTCGGGGCGTTCGCGATCGGCATCCTGTACGGCTGGAGAGCACGGATGCCGGAGTCCTCGCGTGCGCAGCGCGTGCAGCTGTTCATCGGGACCGGCATCCTGGGCGGGTTCACCACCTACAGCTCGCTCGCCGTCGAGTCGGCCGACCTCGGCCTGCTCTGGTGGGGGGTGGCGACGGTCGTCGTCGGGACGGCGGCGGCCTGGGGCGGCGTACTCCTCGGCCGTGGTGGGCGGGCTTCGCGCTGACGCTTGTCGAACCCGGCGAGAAAGTGGTACAAATGTGCCACTTACCGTCGTGGGTTCGCCGCGCCGGTCACCCGACCCGGAGGTTCGACGATGAACGCCGCCCCCTCGATCGTCACGCTCGGAGCCCACGTGCTCGACACGATCGTCCAGCCCGTCGATGAGATCCCCGAGGGGCAGGGCTCGCTCCTCGTCGACGAGATCGTGATGTCCGCAGCGGGACCCGCCGGCGGCACCGCGCTCGTGCTCAACAAGCTCGGCGCGCGCGTGGTCACGAGCGGGGCCGTGGGCGACGACGTCGCCGGACGCGTGCTGGTCGGCCTGCTCGGTGACGCCGGCATCGACGTGTCGAACCTGCGCACCGACGAACTGCCGACCTCGGCATCCGTCCTCCCCATCCGCTCCGACGGGTCGCGACCGGCGCTCCACGTGGTCGGGGCCAACGCGCTCGCCGCCGACGTCGTGCCCTGGGACGCGCTCGCCGCCGCCGACCACGTCCACGTCGGAGCGCCCGAGCTGCTCGGTCCCGAGAACGTCATCGAGATCCTGGAGTACGCCCGTCGGCACGGAGCGACGACGTCGCTCGACTTCCTCATCGGCGGCGACCCCGCGTTCTACGCGCTCATCGAGCCCCTGCTCGCGCACACCGACTACGTGCTCCCCAACGCCGAGCAGGCCATGGGCTGGACCGGCGCCGACGACCTGCCCGCCGCCGCCCGCGCCCTGCACGCGGCGGGAGCAGCGGTCGTCGCGTGCACCAACGGCGGCGACGACATCGTGGTGGTCGACGGCGGCGACCTCGAGTTCGTCCCCATCGTGCCCGCGGAACCGGTCGACACCAGCGGCGGCGGAGACGCCTTCTCGGCCGGCTTCGTCTTCGCCAAACTCCGCGGGTGGTCCTCGCGCGACGCCGCGCGCTTCGGATCGGCCACCGCCGCACAGGTCGTCGCCGGCGTGGGTACCGATCACGGCGCGTACGACGCGGCATCCATCGATGCTCTGCTCTCGGCGGGAGTGCTGTGATCGCGAGCGGTGTGCGAGAAGCCGTGGCGGACGCCTGCCGTTCTCTCGCCGCGCAGGGCCTGGTCAAGGGGACAGCGGGCAACGTCAGCGTGCGCGTGGACGGGGGCATCGCGATCACGGCGACCGGAGTGGTCTTCGCCGAGGCGGTCGCCGACGACGTCGTGATCGTCGACGGCGAGAAGAGAGTCGTCGAGGGGGCGCTCGCCCCGAGCTCCGAGCTCGACCTGCACCGCGCGGCCTACGCCGACGAGGCCGTCGGGGCCGTCGTGCACACGCACGCCCCCGCGGCGATCGCCCTCTCACTCGTCTCGGACCGACTGCCCTGCGTGCACTACCAACAGCTCGCCCTCGGGGGCGAGATCGAGGTGGTGCCCTTCTCGGTCTTCGGCTCGGCCGAGCTCGCCGCGGCCACGGGCGGCGCCCTCGCCGCAGCCAATGCCGCGATTCTCGCCCACCACGGCGCCGTCACCACGGGCCGAGACCTCGCCGACGCGGTGACGAACACCGCCCTGCTCGAGTGGGCGTGCGACATCTACCTGCGCGCGCGAGCGGTGGCGGTGCCCGCCGAACTCAGCCCCGAGCAGCAGGCCGCGGTGCTCACCGCCGCGGTCTCGACCGGGTACGGACAGAAGCACGGAGCGTGACATGGATGCCGTGACCACCGACACCTTCGACTCGCTGAGCCCTCTCGATGGGCGCGTCGTCGACACCTTCCCGGTGCGGGGCCCCGCCGAGGTGGTGTCGGCGGTGGACCGCGCGCGGCGCGCGGCGCGCGAGTGGCGGTCCCTCGGTTTCGAGGGGCGGCGGCGCGCGCTGCAGGCCTGGCGGCGCGACATCGTGGCGCACCTCGACGACCTCATCGCCGTGGTGCGCGCCGAGACCGGCAAGCCCCGTGGCGACGCCCGGCTCGAGATCATGCTCGCCCTCGACCACCTGGCCTGGGCGGCGACCCACGCGCGCCCGGTCCTGCGTCGGCGTCGCGTGGGCGCGGGCGTGCTGATGCTCAACCAGTCGGCGAGCGTCGGCTACACCCCGTACGGCGTGGTCGGGGTCATCGGCCCGTGGAACTACCCGGTCTTCACGCCCATGGGCTCGATCGCGTACGCGCTCGCCGCGGGCAACGCCGTGGTGTTCAAGCCCAGCGAGTACACCCCCGGCGTGGGCGTGTGGCTGCAGCGCTCCTTCGTGCGCGCGGGCGGGTCGGCCGATGTCTTCGCCGTGGTGACCGGTCTCGGGCCCACCGGCGCCGCCCTCTGTCGCGCGGGTGTCGACAAGGTGGCCTTCACCGGATCGACCGCGACGGGCAAGGCCGTCATGGCCGCGTGCGCCGAGAGCCTCACCCCGGTCGTGATCGAGGCGGGCGGCAAAGACGCCCTCCTCGTCGACGAGGACGCCGATCTCGCGGCCGCGGCCGAGGCGGCCGTCTGGGGCGCGTACTCGAACGCGGGTCAGACCTGCATCGGCATCGAGCGCGTCTACGCGCACGCGAAGATCTACGACCGCTTCGTCGAGGCCGTCGCCGAGCGCACGCGCGAGCTCCGCGCCGGCGCCGACGACGCCGCGACGCTCGGTCCGCTCACCATGCCGCGCCAGGCCGACGTGGTCCGGGCGCACGTCGCCGACGCGCTCGCGCGGGGCGCGACGGCGCGCGTCGGATCGACCCCGGCGCCCGGGGTCACCCTGCAACCCGTCCTCCTCACCGACGTCGACGAGGAGGCGGACGCCGTGCGCGAAGAGACCTTCGGCCCGACCCTGGTCGTCAACCGCGTGGCATCCATGGACGAGGCCGTCGAGAAGGCCAACGCCGTGCGGTACGGACTGTCGGGCTCGGTGTTCTCTCGGAGGCGGGGGAGCGAGCTCGCCCTGCGCCTGCGCGGAGGCATGATCGCGATCAACTCGGTCATCTCGTTCGCCGCGGTCCCCGCCCTCCCCTTCGGCGGGGTGGGCGATTCCGGGTTCGGGCGCATCCACGGGGCGGACGGTCTGCGTGAGTTCGCGTACCCGAAGGCGCTGACCCGTCAGCGCTTCCCGCTGCTGACGTTGACCACGATGCGGCGCACCGCGAAGGTCGACCGTCTCGTCGAGCGCATCATCCGGCTGCTCTACGGCTGAGCCGGAACGGCGCGGATGCCGCGGGCTCCCGGCATCCGTCGACGATCACCGCACCGAGCGCACCCGCATGATGATGACCGAGCCGAGCAGGCCCGCCAGCCCGCTCGCGAGGAACAGCCCCGAGAACCCGCCGAACAGCACCACGGCCCCCGCCCCGAGCAGGGGACCGAACGCCTGCGGGCCGGCGAGGGCGATATTCATGATCCCGACGTCCTTGCCGCGCGTCTCGGCCGAGGGCAGCACCTGCGTGGCCAGGGCCTGGTCGACGGCGAAGAAGCACCCCTGACCGAGCCCGAGCAGCACGGCGCCGATCACCGCGGTCGACTCGGCCGGGGCGACGGCGAGGAGCAGGGCCGAGACGGCTTGAGCGACCCCCGAGGCGAGGACGAACACGCGACGGCGCTGAACCACGTCGCTGAGTTTGCCGAGGGCGACGGATGCCACGATCGTCACGACCATGTAGATCACCGTCGTGAAGACGAGGAAGCCGGTCGGATCGGCCACCCTCAGCGCGAAGGTGAAGAAGTACAGCAGCATCGTCGTGGCAATCGCGTTGCCGAGGTTGATGAGCACACGGCTCGCGACGGTCCACGCGAAGTCGGGGTGACGCCGGGGGTCGACCCAGATCGACGAGAGGATCGTGCGGACGGTGAGCGGACCCAGCAGCGCCGCCTCGGACGTCGTCAGCGGAACGTCGCGCAGAACGAGCAGGAACGGCACGGCCAGGCCTACGCAGCACACGGCCAGCGCGAGGTAGCCCGAAGCCGTCGTGGTGAACACCGCGGTGACCAGCACGATCCCCAGCAGGATGCCGATCGCGTTCGGTGCTGAGATCCAGCCCGACACGAGCCCCCGCTGCCCCGCGGGCACGCGGTCGGCCATGACGGCGGTGAGGGCGGCGGAGGCCATGCAGAAGCCCATCATCACCGCGGTCCACATCGTCACCGTGCCGAGCGACTCGGTCTGGACGCCGAGCAGCGCGAGACCGACGGCCGCGAGCACGACACCGCCGAGGATCCAGGGGCGACGGCGTCCGAACCGAGACCGGGTCCGGTCGCTCAGCGCACCGACGATCGGGTAGGCGATGACCACGAACGTCCCCGCCACGGCGCTGACCAGGCCGTAGGTGAGGAGCGAGACGAGCCAGTCGTCCGAGGCGTGCTGCGCGGCGATCTGCAGGGGCAGCAGCACCTGCACCGGGACGAGCTGCGCCATCCACAGTCCGAGCCACACCCCGGCGAAGGCCGCGATCCAGCCCGCACGAACGGGGCGGGTGGGTTCGGCGTAGGCGGTGAGGGTGGCGGGCGTCGCGTCAGCGGTCACCGGATGCCGCCCGTCCGCGTCGCCGCGAGCGTCGTCACGGCCCACCGGCCGGCATCCGCCACGGCGTCGCGCGCGTCGCGCAGCGCTCCGCAGGCGTTGAAGAACCCGTGGATCTGGCCGGTGTGGGTCACGAGGTGCGTGGCGACGCCGGCGGCCTCGAGACGCTCGGCGTAGGCGACGCCCTCGTCGCGGAGCACGTCGAAACCCGACACCGCGACATACGCCGGGGCCAGGCCCGAGAGGTCCTCGGCCCGCAGGGGCGATACCAGCGGATCATCGGCGCTTCCGCCGCCGCTCAGGTAGTGCGCGGCGTACCAGTCCATCTGCGCCTCCGTGAGGAAGAAGCCGTCGGCGAACAGCTCGTACGAGCGGTGCTTGCGCGAGAGGTCGGTGACGGGACAGAACAGGATCTGGAACGCCGGTGCGCCCTCGGCATCGTCGCGCGTGACCGACGCCACGACCGCCGAGAGGTTGCCGCCCGCGCTCTCGCCGCCGACACCGACCGCGTCAGCGGTCCCGCCGAACCGCGAGGCGTTGTCGCGGACCCACCGGAAGGCGTCGACGCTGTCGTGGAGCCCCGCCGGGAACGGCGCTTCGGGGGCCAGTCGGTAGCCGACCGACACCACCGTCATGCCCGAGGTCTTCGCGAGGGTGCGGCACATGGCATCCGCGCTGTCGACCGATCCGAGTACCCAGCCGCCGCCGTGGAAGGAGACGATGATCCCGGATGCCGCACGGTCGAGGTCCGCGCGGTACACGCGTCCCGGAACCCGCCCGGCGCGCGTGGGGATCTCGATGTCGTCCGTCTGCGCGAGCTTCGTGTTCCCGGCGAACGTCCACGCCTCGAGTTCGATGTGCGCGCGGGCCTCGTCGAGGGGGAGCCGCTCGAAGTGTGCGCCGGGCGCGTCATTCATCACGCGCAGAGACGTCTGCACGGCGGGGTGCAGGGTGTTGCCGTCGATCACGACGGGGCGGCCGTTCACCGCGCGGAGGGCCGCGGGCGGAAGCGACCCGAGGGCGCGCGCGCCCCAGCGGAGCAGGTGGTCCTGGGGACGGGGACGGAGCATCGCGGAACCCTTCTGTCGATCACGGCAATGGGATCGACTATCGGGTCACTTTATTGCACACACGTACCGTTTTGTGTGACAAAGATGTGAATTCGACTCCGCGAGGAGGCGACGGGCGCAAGAAACCTGTACGTTTGTGCCAACTAAGCGGGGGAGTGATCCCCCTCGCCCAGCGAAGAGGTCGCGGCGAGGGTCACGAACCCCACGATGGCGGCACGCAGGGCGTGCGCCAGCGACTGGAACTGGACCTCCTCGGAACGGGCGATGCGATGCAGGGCGAAACCGTCGATCAGGGCGACGACCGCAGCGGCGGCGTGCGGATCGGTCACGCCGTTCGTCTGCAGCACGGCCGCCGCGAGCGCCCGCGTCTCGTCGAGGATCTTCTCGACGTGAACACGCAGGGCCGGATGACGCGAGGCGAAGAGGTAGATCTCGAACTGCGCGACCGTGTGGTCCTGCGATTGGCTGCGCACGATCTCGACGAACTCGTCGATCGCCGCCCCGGGGCTGTTCGCGCCCGAGACGAGGACGGAGCGGAACTGCTCGAGCCGCTCGAGCTCGGCCGCCATCGCGTGCGCGACGGCCTCGCCGATCATGTCGTCGAGCGAGTCGAAGAAGTACGTCGTCGACGAGTGCGGCACCCCCGCCGCGGCGGCCACCGACCTGTGCGTGACGGCCGCGATGCCCCCCTCGGCGATGATCGCGATCGTGGCGTCCAACAGCAGCTCGCGACGCGCGCGACCGCGCGCCCGCATCGGCCGGCTCGTCGTCTCGCTCACGCTGTCCTCCTCGCCGACCGGGGTGGTCGGTGTCGCCTTCGGAACGGAGTAAGCCTATGACCGCCTCCCCGCCCTCTGCGGACCGGGCCCCGGCCCCCGACGTCGACGTGGTCGTGGTCGGCGCAGGTCTCTCGGGCCTGACCGCCGCTCACCGGCTTCGCCAGTTCGGCGCGACGGTGGCGGTGTTCGAAGCGGCGCCCCGCGTGGGCGGACGCGTGTCGTCGGCGGAGGTGGCGGGGGTGCACGTCGACCTCGGCGGCACGTTCGTCGGCCCCGGCCAGGATCGCATCCTGGCGCTCGCCGACGAAGTGGGCGTCTCGCGCTATCGGACCTACGCCTCGGGTCGCAACGTCATCCGGTGGCGCGGCGATCATCGGCGCTACCGGGGCACGGTGCCTCCGGTCGGCGCGAGCCTGCTCGACGTGGGACGGATCCAGCTCACTCTCGACCGCCTGGCGCGCACCGTCCCCCGGGGGAACCCCGCCGCCGCCCCGCAGGCCGCGAACCTGGATGCCGAGAGCCTCGGCTCGTGGCTGCGCCGCTCGCACGCTTCTCCCGCGGCACGAGAGCTCATCGCGATCGCCGGCCGGACGACGTGGGGGTGCGAGCCCGACGAGATCTCGTTCCTGCACGCTCTGCACTACATCCACCAGGCGGGTGGACTGTCGTCGATGCTCGACACCGAGGGCGGCGCGCAAGAGGAGCACTTCGTCGAGGGCTCGCACGCGATCGCCGTGCGTCTCGCCGACGCGCTCGGGGCTGCTCTGCGGGTGAGCGCTCCGGTGCGACGCATCGAGACCGCCGCCCAGGGGGTGCGCGTGTCGACGGCCGACGAGACGGTGACCGCTCGCGCCGTCGTCGTCGCCGTGCCACCGGCGCTGCGCGGCAGGATCGACTTCGCGCCGGCCCTTCCCCCCTCTCACGCCCAGATGGCCCAGCGCTGGCCGGCGGGGGTGCTGTCGAAGGCCTACGCCGTGTACGAGCGGCCGTTCTGGCGCGACCACGACCTGTCGGGGCAGGGGCTCTCCGACACCGGCCCGGTCTTCATCACCTTCGACGCCGGTCCCGCTCACGCCGGCGCCCCCGGCGTGCTCCTCGGCTTCGTCGGCGGGGTCTACGCCCGCGAGTGGGACGAGCTGGCACCCGCCGAGCGCGCAGCGCGGGCGCTGTCGTCCTTCGCTGACCTGTTCGGCCCCCGGGCACTGGATGCCATCGGCTTTATCGACCAGCGCTGGGGCGCCGAGCCCTGGGTCGGCGGCGGCCCCACGGCCGCCCCGGGGCCGGGAGCGGTCGTGCCCTACGCCGGTGCCCTGGCCGCCCCCGTCGGGTCGATCCTCTGGGCCGGGACCGAGACGGCCGATCGCTGGACGGGATTCATGGACGGCGCCGTCCGCGCCGGTGAGCGCGCGGCGCTCCAGGCCCGCGGCATCCTGAGCTCCTCCTCGACCGACCACGAACAGACGGGAGTCGCCCGATGACCTGGCGCCGCGAGTACACGCACCTCACCACCGCCACCGCCGACGCGGTGTGGAAGAGGTGGACCACGCCCGAGGACTGGGCCGTCGACGATCCCGATCTGCGCGAGGCCACCTTCCCCGTGCCCCCGCGCGTCGGTGCATCGGGCCGCGTGGTCAACCACGGAACCCCCGCGCAGCGCTTCACCTTCACCGAGCTGCAGCCGGGGGTTGCGATGAACTTCCGGATCGGCCTGCCGGGGGCGGTGCTGTCGTTCCCGCACCGCATGCGCCAGACGCCGAACGGGCTGTCGGTGACGCACGCCGTCGAGATCTCCGGTCCTCTCGCGCTGGTGTTCGGCCCCCTCGTGGGGCGCAAGATCGCCGCGGGCCTGCCGGCTGTCGTCCGCTTGGTGACGACGAATGCGCTCGCCGATATGGCCGCCGACGCGCGCGGGGAGTAGTCGGTGTCGCTGTCGATGACGCTCACGACCGCGGCGATGTGGGTGAGCGCGCGGCCGATCCGCCTCGCGCTGGCTCGTGACGACTACCTCGAGACGCTCGACCCGGGCCGCCGTCCGGCCGATCCGCCGGCGCGCCTGCGACGCTCGGGCCGTGTCGTCGTCTCGCGTGAGGGCGGGCTGCCCGTCTCCCGCTACGAGCCGGCGGCGCGCACCGCGGGCCTCGAGCTGATGTACCTGCCCGGTGGGGGACTGGTGAATCCCCTCGTCGCCGAGCACTGGTGGATCGTCGAGCGTCTCGCCCGGGCGACCGGGGCGGCGATCACGGTGGTCTGCTACCCCCTGGCGCCCGAGCATCGGGCCGACGACACCCTCGCCGTGATCGACGCCCAGTACGAACGTCTCGCCGCGCGGGCGGGGACCTCCCGCCTCCTCGTGGCGGGCGACTCGGCCGGAGGGGCCGTGGCGGTGGGGCTCGCCCTGCGCGCCGCGCGTCGACCGGACGGGCTCGTGCTGTTCTCGCCGTGGCTCGACCTCGCTCTCGTCGACCCGGGGATCGCGCGTCGGATGCCGCGGGATCCCTCGCTGCGCGTCCCCGGCCTTCGAGCGGGCGCGCAGGCGTGGGTGGGCGATCGGGGGCTCGACGACCCGGAGCTCAATCCCGCGCGGATGGAGCTCGCCGGGCTGCCGCCGACCCTCGTGTTCCAGGGGGGTCGCGACATCTTCTTCGACGACGCCGTCGCCTTCGCTCGACGGGCGCGCGCCGAGCGGGCGTCGGTGCGTCTGGTGACCGCTCGGGCGGGGTTCCACGTCTACGTCGGGGCGTTCTGGACGCCCGAGGCGCGCGCGGCCTACGCGCTCGTGGGGGCTTTCTCGCTCGATCCCGAGCGATCGATGACATAACGGGACATATGTGCAACAATCTGCCGAGGGCGCGACGGTGCGCCCCGTTCAAGGAGGACCGATGACCGCTCGCTACGACCTGGCAAAGATCAAGCTCGGCAAGCTCATGACCGACCCCGATGCCGAGGGCATCATCCTCGACGTCATCCCCGACCTCAAGGCGAGCCCCACCTACCTCGTGGCCCGCACGCTCACCGCGAGCGCCGCGCTCAAGCTCGCCGAAGCGCAGATCGGCGCCGAGAAGGCATCCGAACTGCGTCGTCGCGTCGAGGCGCTCGAGGCGTGAGGGGCTCGCGCGGCGAGGGGTAGATTGGCGGCGTGATGCCGCTCGTCTTCCTCGCCGTGGCCCTCGCCGGCGGCGTGGGGGCGGCGCTGCGCTATCTGCTCGATGTGGCTGTGCGGCGCCGCACGGGCGAGCGGTTCCCGTGGGGCATCCTGGTCGTGAATCTCACCGGGGCGCTGGTGCTCGGCATCCTGACCCCCCTTCCCGCCGACGAGTCGTGGCGGTGGGTCCTCGGGACGGGTCTGCTCGGCGGGTACACGACCTTCAGCGCGGTGGCTGTGACCACGGCGCTGCTCGCCGAAGAGGGGCGCTCGCGCGCGGCGGTGTCGTACGCGGTGGTGTCGTTCGTCGGGTCCGTCGTCGCGGCGGCACTGGGTCTGTCGCTCGGGTCGGCGCTCTGAGGCAGCCGCCCGCCGGGCGGTCCGAGGGGCGGGCGCGCATGGGATACTGAGCTTCGATACATTCCTGTATCGGACTTACCCGGAGGGTCCCCCCGTGTCGTACCTGGCCGTCCTGAGCCTGAAGAACCGCGCCCTCATCGCCCTCGTCACGATCGTCGCGGCGGTCTTCGGCGGGCTCGCGCTCACCAGCCTCAAGCAGGAGCTCATCCCCTCGATCGAGTTCCCCCAGCTCGCCGTCGTCACGACCTACCCGGGCGCCTCGCCCGAGGTTGTCGAGACCGATGTCTCGACCCCGATCGAGAACGCCATCCGCGGTGTCGAGGGACTCGAGTCCACGACCGCGACGAGCACGACGAACTCCTCGATCGTCTCGGCGGAGTTCACCTACGGCACCGACCTGGCGGGGGCGCAGCAGAAGATCCTCGCCGCGATCGCGCGCATCAAAGACCAGCTGCCCGACTCCGCCGACACCACCGTCGCGTCGGCGAGCATCGACGACTTCCCCGTCATCCAGCTCGCCGTCACGGGATTCACCGACGCCGAGGCGACGCAGTCGATCCTGCAGACGAGCGTGGTCCCCGACCTCGAGGACGTCGCGGGGGTCAACGGCGCGCAGATCGTGGGCGGCACCGCCCAACGCGTGACGATCACCCCCGACACCGCCAAGCTCGCCGAGCGCGGCTTCAGCCAGCAGGCGATCACCGACGCCCTCGACGCCAACGGCGTGCTCTTCCCCGGCGGTTCGCTCACCGAGGGCGGTCAGACGTTGACCGTGCAGACCGGGTCGAAGCTGACCAGCGTCGACGAGATCTCCGCGCTGCCGCTCGTGCCCACCGACGCCGCCCAGTTCCAGGCGGGGCAGACGAAGATCAGCGATGTCGCCACGGTCGCCCTCGAGCCCGACCCCGTGACCACGCTGTCGCGTGTCGACGGGCAGCCGGCCCTGACCATCGCGGTCACCAAGCTCCCGGCCGCCAATACCGTCGACGTCTCGCGCGGCGTCCTCGATGCGCTCCCGGGGCTCGAATCGCAGCTCGGTCAGGGCGCCAAATTCACCGTCGTCTTCGACCAGGCGCCGTTCGTCCAGCAGTCGATCGAGGCCCTCGCGCAGGAGGGGCTCCTCGGTCTGGTCTTCGCGGTCGTGGTGATCCTCGTCTTCCTCATGTCGGTGCGCTCGACGCTCGTGACGGCGATCTCGATCCCCACCAGCGTCCTCATCACCTTCGTGGGGCTCCAGGCCTTCGGGTACTCGCTGAACATCCTGACCCTCGGCGCGCTGACGATCGCAATCGGCCGCGTCGTCGACGACTCGATCGTGGTGATCGAGAACATCAAGCGCCACTACGTCGGTGACGCCGACAAGATCCCCACGATCGTGCGCGCCGTGCGCGAGGTGGCGGCCGCCATCACGGCATCCACCATCACCTCCGTCGCGGTGTTCCTCCCGATCGCCTTCGTGGGTGACGTGACGGGAGAACTCTTCCGACCGTTCTCACTGACCGTGACGATCGCCATGGCGGCCTCGCTGCTCGTGTCGCTCACGATCGTGCCCGTGCTGGCGTCGTGGTTCCTGAAGCCCGGGAAGGTCATCCGCGATGCCGAGGGGAATCCGATCGACCCCGAGTCGCCGACCGCGCCGCCCTCGCGCCTGCAGAAGGCCTACGTCCCGGTCCTTCGCTGGACGCTGAAGCACTCGTGGGTCACCCTCACCCTGGCCGTGCTCGTGCTCGGCGGGACGCTCGCGTCCGTCCCCCTGCTCAAGACGGACTTCCTCGGCGACTCCGGTCAGAACACCTTCACCGTCACTCAGAAGATCGGCTCCGCCCCGAGCCTGGATGCCGAGGACGCGGCGGCCCAGAAGGTCGAGGCCGTGCTGCTCGACACCGACGGCGTGCAGACGGTGCAGACCTCGATCGGCTCGAGCGGGTCGGCGCTGCGCGACGCCTTCTCGGGCGGCGGCTCGGGCATCACCTACTCGATCACCTCGGAATCGGGCGTCGACCAGGTCGAGCTCCGCGACCGCGTGCGCACCGCGCTGGAGGCGCTGCCCGATGCGGGCGACATCCAGGTCGCAGCCTCGGGCGGGGGACTCGGCTCGGCCGGCATCACCATCGACGTCACCGCCGCCGACGGGCAGTCGCTGCAGCAGGCGAGCGACGCCGTGGTGGCGGGGCTCCAGGGGAGAGACGGCATCGGCCAGGTCACCAGCAGCCTCTCGGCATCCCTTCCCTTCATCTCCGTGCGCGTCGACCGCGACGCCGCCTCGGAGCGCGGGCTGTCGGAGCGTGCGGTGGGCGCCCTCGTCTCCGCAACGCAGCAGCCGCGGCAGGCGGGCACCGTCGAGATCGACGGGCGCGGCGTGACCGTCTACGTCGCCACGGCCAACCCGCCGAAGACGATCGACGATTTGCGCGCCCTCGAGATCCCGAGCGCCCGCGGTACCGTGCGCCTCGACGAGATCGCCACGGTCGAGCAGAGCCAGACTCCGCCGTCGATCTCGACCTCACGGGGATTGCGGACGGCCACGATCACCGTGACCCCCACGACCGACGACCTCGGCCGTTCCTCCTCGACCGTCAGCGCGGCCCTCGCCGACACGGCCCTGCCCCAGGGCGCCGCCGCCAAGGTGGGCGGTTCGGTCACCGACCAGGCAGATGCGTTCAGCCAGCTCGGCCTCGCCCTGCTCGCGGCGATCCTCATCGTCTATGTCGTGATGGTGGCGACCTTCAAGTCGCTGCGCCAGCCGCTCGAGCTGCTGGTGTCGGTGCCGTTCGCGGCCACGGGAGCGATCGTCATGCTGCTCATCACGGGCGTGCCGCTCGGCGTCGCCGGCATGATCGGCGCCCTGATGCTCGTCGGCATCGTCGTGACCAACGCGATCGTGCTCATCGACCTCGTGAACCAGTACCGAGCCCGTGGCCTGAGCGTTTTCGAGGCCACGGTGGTCGGCGGCGCGCGACGGCTCCGACCGATCCTCATGACGGCTCTCGCGGCGATCTTCGCGCTCGTGCCGATGGCGCTCGGAATCACCGGCCACGGCGGCTTCATCTCGCAGCCGCTCGCGGTCGTCGTGATCGGCGGACTCGTGTCGTCGACCCTGCTGACGCTCCTCGTGCTGCCGACGCTCTACAACCTCATCGAGGGAGCGAGCGAGCGGCGCCGCGAGCGGCGGGCGGTGCGAGCGGCAGAGCACGTCGAGTCGACGGCCGAGGAGGGGCACCCGCTGAGTCGCCGAGAGCTGCGCGAGAAGCACTGACGCGGAACGGGCGGGATGCCGACACCCGGCGTCCCGTCCCTCTCGCGATGCTCATCCCGAGGTGTCTGCGGTCACCGGTCGGGGTGAGCGTCGATGCGCGATCGGGGCGGAGCGGCGAGCCCTCGACGGGGTGACCGGGTGCGACGCGCGGGGCGTGCTGCGCCGCCGAGCGCGCGGGCCGACGGGTGGCCGTCGGCCGGGCGAGCGGAAGGCGACGGCGTCGACGGGGGGCGTGGTGAGCCGCGACGGGAGTCTGTGATGTCGGCTTCGACGTGGCGGCCGTCGCCGCCGACGCGAGGATCTGGGTGAACATGCCCGACCAGGCGAACATCGCCGCGCACGAGATGGTCTCGAACAGCGCCAGGTTGATGGTCGCCGAGACGAACAGCGTGATCGAGACGATCAGCCAGACGGTCGCGATCCCTGTGCCGATCGCCATCCGCTTGCCGAGGCGATGGAAGAGGAACGGCGCGCTCAGCAGCAGGGCGAGGAACCCCAGGACCATCGAGCCCGCGACCTTGTCGTGCAGGTCTTTGTCGGTGTTCAGGGGAATGCAGCCCACGAGAGCGAGATTGACGCCCACGACATTCAGGCAGATGAAAGCCACTGTCGCGGCGCCGCGACGGACGGGGCCGCGACCCACACGTCGCACATCCCGCCGGACACGGAAGGCGAAGACGACGACGATCATTCCGCTGACTTTGAGGGTCGTGTTGAAGAATGCGCTCGACAGATCGCCGAAGATCCCCAGCTGGCTGAAGTGCAGCTGCCACCACAGCGGGTCGCTCGTCGTTGCGATCGACAGCAGCAGTCCGCTGACCAGGACGATCAGGGCCGCCCCGCCGACGTGCAACGTCGGGATCGCGTCGAGGCGGCGCGTGAGGGTGCCCAGGCGCGGCACCGGGAGCGAAAAGGGGACAGCGGAGCGGAGCACGGTGCTCATGTGGGGGATCTTTCCTCAGGACGGAACGAGGATCCCCCCACACCGCGGGACCCTCGGCCCCCGTCGGCTCATTCGGGCAATGAGCCAGGAGAAAGCTTGGTCTTTTGCCTCCCCCGGCCTTGACGGAAACCGTCAGGGCACATGGTATCGTTCGCGCCGCCTTTTCAGGAAAGGGCTTGTCTGGGAAATTCCCAGGTCATATGGCCAATTTCTTGTCCCCCATTTGGGGGACAAGGCCGCCTCATGCGCGGTAGGAAATGCCCCATTCCCTGGTCATTTTCGCGCCCGGCTCGAGTCGCTCCAGGTCCGTTCCGGTCGCGAAAGCGTTCGCCGGAGCCGTCATCGGCTCGATCGCCACCGCGAGGGACTGCCCGGGGTAGCGGTCGGTCGTGAACACCTGTGCCCAGCGGAACCCGTCGTCCTGCCACAGCTGCACGCGCCGACCGTCGGGAGCGGTGAGGGTGTGGTGCGCCCGGCCGTCGGCATCCCGCTCCAATCCGCGGTAGCCGTTGTCGAGTGAGGCATCGCCGAGACGGCGACCCTCGCGCAGGTCGGTGGCGGCGTCGACGGGCACCTCGTCGACGGGGATGTTGCGGTCGTCGAGGACGAGCGTGGTCGTGCCGGTCGATCGCACCACCAGATCCTCCGTCGGCACGCCGCCGATCTGGAGGTAGGGGTGCACGCCCAGGGCGACGGGGGCGGCCTTCGCCCCGATGTTCTCAACGGTGTGGGTCACGTGCAGACCGTCGGCGCGGAGGGCGTACGTGACCCGCGTGCGCAGGTGGAAGGGGTAGCCGGTCTGCGGCACCACGTCGGCGCCGAGTACGAGGCGATCGTCGGTGTGCTCGAGGGCCTGGTAGGTCCCGAAGCGCAGCAGCCCGTGGCTGGCGTTGCCGAACTTCGGCTCGCTGAGCGCGAGCTGCAGGTCTTCGCCGTCGAAGGAGTACTTGCCGTCGCGGATGCGGTTCGGCCACGGGACGAGGACGACTCCGGATGCCGCGGGCGTGGGCAGGTCGTCGGGGTAGCGCGGCACGAGGTCGACGCCGTCGACCGTCAGCGCGCGAAGCGCGGCACCCACCTGAGCGATCTCGGCGGAGGAGTGTTCGCCGCGGAGGTGGAAGCGGGATCCGGTGGGGTCGGCGGTCATGACGTGGCCTTTCGCGATCGGCGCGGGCGCTGCAGCCAGGGCTGCAGCATGCGGGTGACCCACGGGAGGACCGCGTAGGTCATGACGGGGGTGAGCATGAGGGTGGTGGCGAGCACGCGCAGTACGAGGGGGATCTCGGCGAACCCGGGAACGAAGCCCAGCAGCCACGATGCCGCCAGGTTCGTCGGAAAGAACCCGACCCAGATCGTCACGGCCTGCTTCCACCGCGGCGGAGCCGCCGGCACCGGCTGTTGGATCGGTTGGGTTCCGGCCTCCGTCACCGTCGCCGCCTCGAGGATCGAGCCGTGCGGGGCGTCGAACCAGCCCTCGATGCCGGT
Organism: Sphingomonas sp. G5; assembly: GCF_052660795.1. NCBI lineage: Bacteria > Pseudomonadati > Pseudomonadota > Alphaproteobacteria > Sphingomonadales > Sphingomonadaceae > Sphingomonas > Sphingomonas sp. G5. The sequence continues at coordinate 326,404 of NZ_CP109660.1, forward strand.
GCGTCGCTCACTGCGCTCTTCGCGTGCGAAGGGGCGGCCCGAGTCGAGCCACCACTGGCGCTGTGTGGAACTCTCCCACTCCTCGAGGGTCGTGATGTCGCGGAAGCGGTACAGCATGTACCAGAGGTCGCTGTCTTCTCCCGCGCGCACCCACCCCGAACCGAGGAAGCCCGGGAACGCGGTCGCGAGATCGGTGCCGGCCTGCATCCAGGAGGTCGCCTCGGCGGTGCGCGTCGGGTCGATGCGCCGCTCGATCGCCACCGTGATGGGGTGGGCGTCGGTATCTGCCATGCGTCCATCTTCCGTCACGGCGGTTCCTCTGCCGGGGTCGGGCCGTGCATGTCCCACTTTGTGTTGCTCTGTGGTGTCGAACCTGCACTGTTTGGGACATGTACGTGGGGTGTGTCGGGGGTGGGGGTGGGAGTGTCCCACTTTGTGCGGCTTTGCGGCGGTGGACCGGCACGAATGTGGACATGGATGCCATTCCCAGGCGTGACGTGTAGCGTTGTGCGGTCGGCTCTGGACACCGTGCGTGATGCGCGGATGGGTTTGTGAGTCCAAGGGGCCGATGGACAGGACGCGATCGCGGCCTCGACCATCTCTAGTGAATGGCCCCCGGCCGACGGAAGTCCGGGTATCGCACCGCCACGAGCGGCGCCGCTGTTTCGCGCAAACAGAACCCAGGAAGTTTCCCCATGCCCAAGAACAAGAAGCCCGCCGGCGGCCGCGCCGCCAAGAACTTCGAGCCCCGTTACGGCGCTCAGACCTCGTTCCAGGACCGCAAGCGCCGCCCCGGCGCCGAGGCACCCGCGAAGCCCGGGAGCAAGAGCCCGAGCCACCGCGGCTACCGGCCCGAGACGGAGACCACCCCCAGCAAGGGTCGCTGGAACGCTTCCGACCGTGCTGGCCGTTCCCAGGCCCGCGACATCCGCACCTCGGCGCGCGACGATCGTCCCGCACGTTCGTTCGACGACCGCCCCGCGCGTTCGTTCGATCGGAACGATCGTCCGGCGCGTTCGTTCGATCGTGACGAGCGTCCGCGTCGTGATGCCGGTGAGCGTCCGGCGCGTTCGTTCGACCGTAGTGATCGTCCGGCGCGTTCGTTCGACCGCACCGATCGTCCGGCGCGTTCGTTCGATCGTGATGACCGTCCGGCGCGCTCCTTCGATCGCAGTGACCGTCCCGCGCGTTCGTTCGACCGCACCGATCGTCCCGCGCGTTCGTTCGATCGTGACGAGCGTCCCCGTCGTGATGCCGGTGAGCGTCCGGCTCGTTCGTTCGACCGTAGTGACCGTCCCGCCCGTTCGTTCGACCGCACCGATCGTCCGGCGCGTTCGTTCGATCGTGACGAGCGTCCGCGTCGTGATGCCGGTGACCGTCCGGTTCGTTCGTTCGACCGCAGTGACCGTCCGGCGCGTTCGTTCGATCGTGACGAGCGTCCCCGTCGTGATGCCGGTGAGCGTCCGGCGCGCTCCTTCGACCGCAGTGACCGTCCCGCGCGTTCGTTCGATCGTGACGAGCGTCCCCGTCGTGACGCCGGTGAGCGTCCGGCGCGCTCCTTCGACCGCAGTGACCGTCCCACCCGTTCGTTCGACCGCAGCGACCGTCCGGCGCGCTCCTTCGATGACCGCCCGCGCCGCAACGACGGCCCGAGCCGCAGCGATTGGAACAACACTCCGCAGCGCTCGGCCGAGCACGAGCAGCGCGTCGACGTGGTGCACGAGCGCCTGCAGGCCGAGGCCGTGGATGCCGCGACCGTGACCGGCGCCGGTTTCGCCGAGCTCGGTCTGGGCGACAACCTCGTCCGCGCCCTCGCCGGCCTCGGTGCCGCGAGCCCCTTCCCGATCCAGGCGGCCACGGTCGCTCCGATCCTCGAGGGACGCGACGTCCTCGCCCGCGGCCGCACCGGCTCGGGTAAGACCATCGCCTTCGGTGCGCCGCTCGTCGAGAGCATCCTGCGCTCGCAGGCGGGCCAGCGTCGCGAGTTCGCTCGTGCTCCGAAGGCGATCATCCTGGCCCCGACGCGCGAGCTCGCGCTGCAGATCGATCGCACCGTGCAGGTGCTCGCGCGCAGCGTCGGCCTGTTCACCACCCAGATCTACGGCGGCGTGCCCCAGGCGCGCCAGGTCGGTGCGCTCAAGAAGGGCGTCGATATCGTCATCGGCACCCCCGGCCGCATCGAAGATCTGCTGAATCAGGGCAAGCTCGACCTCTCGCAGGTGCAGGTCGCCGTCCTCGACGAGGCCGACCACATGTGCGAGCTCGGCTTCCTCGAGCCCGTGCAGCGCATCCTCCGCGCGACCAGAAAAGACAGCCAGAAGCTTCTCTTCTCGGCCACGCTCGACCGCGAGGTCGCGGCCCTCGTCGACGAGTTCCTCGTCGAGCCGGCCGTCTACGAGGTCGCCGGTGAGGACCAGGACTCGAGCACCATCGAGCACCGTGTCCTCGTCATCGAGCACCGTGACAAGGCGCAGATCCTCGACTCGCTCGTCGATCGCGAGGGCAAGACGCTCGTCTTCGCCCGCACTCGCGCCTACGCCGAGATGCTCGCCGAGCAGTTCGACGACGCCGGCATCGCCGCCGTGGCGCTACACGGCGACCTGAATCAGCAGAAGCGCACGCGCAACCTCGAGAAGCTCACCTCGGGTCGCGTCAACGTGCTCGTCGCCACCGACGTCGCCGCCCGCGGCATCCACGTCGACGACATCGACCTGGTCATCCAGGCCGACGCCCCCGACGAGTACAAGACGTACCTGCATCGCTCGGGTCGCACCGGTCGAGCGGGTCGTGCAGGCACCGTGGTCACCCTGATCACGCGCCAGCGCCGCCGTCGTATGACCGAGCTGCTCGACCGCGCCGAGATCCAGGCTCCCTTCGAAGAGACCGCGCTCGGCGACGACGTGCTCGAGGAGCTGTCGGGCCGTCAGCTGTCGAACGTCGACGCGTAGACCCCTCCCGCAAAGCCCTCGTCGCCTCGGCGACGGGGGCTTTGCGCGTTTCCCGCGGCGAGAATCGGCAGGTCAGAACAGGGTCGGCTCGCTCGCAGGCGCGACGCGGGGGCGACCGGATGCCGGGACCCCGGTGCGGTGAACGGGTCCGAGGCTGCTGACAGGCGGTGTGCGGGCGGCCAACCCCGGCTGCGGGCGGCCGCGCGGGTGATCGTCTTCGTCCCACCCGTCGAGGCGGTGCATGCGCAGCAGCGGTCGCATGCGCTTGCCGAGCCACGTGCGATAGGCCTTCGGCGCCGAGGTGGAGACTCCCGGGTAGAGCCCGCGGTACGACGACATGAGGTTCGGGTGCTCGCGTTCGAGCCACTCGAAGAACCACTGCTTCGCGCCGGGGCGCAGGTGTAGTGCCCCGTATACGACACGCGCCGCACCGGCCTCGCGAATGCGCGCCAGAGCGTCGTCGAGAGCGGAGACCGAGTCGGTGAGGTGCGGCATGATCGGCATGAGGAACACCGTCACCCGGAATCCCGCGGCGGTCGCCGCGCGCACGGTTTCGAGCCGGGCTTCGGCACTGGGAGTGCCCGGTTCGATCGAGTGCTGGAGGGCGTCGTCGAAGACGGCGATCGACATCGCCAGCGTGACCTTCACCTGCTGCGAGGCCTCGGCGAGGAGAGGGAGGTCCCGTCGAAGCAGCGTGCCCTTGGTGAGGATCGAGAAAGGTGTGCCGTTGTCGGTGAGGGCCCCGACAATGTCCGGCATGAGGCGGTACCGACCCTCCGCACGCTGATAGGGATCGGTGTTCGTCCCGAGCATCACGGGTTCCCGCGCCCACGACCCCCGGCGCAACTCGGTGCGTAGCACGTCGGCCACGTTCACCTTCACCACGATCTGCGAGTCGAAGTCGGCCCCGTAATCCAGGTCGAGGTACTCGTGAGTTTTTCGAGCGAAGCAGTTGTGGCTGATGACGCCGTTCGCGACGAAGTCCTCGGTGTCCGTCGTGATGTCGATCATGTCGATGTCGTAGCCGATGTCCTCGACGTTCACGACTCTCAGGTCCGCGCTGGTCTTGACCGCTGTCCCGCAGACATCGAGTTTGCGCGTGATGGACGGTCGGGCGGTATCGAAGAATCGCTGTCTCGAGGTGAGCCCTCCGCGAAGGCGGATACTCGACACACCGTTCGGGCGAGCGGGTTCGCGAACAGCGTCGAAGCGGAATGCGGCGAAAGCCTCTTCGGTCAGCGAGAGAAGTTCCTCGTTCGCGTTGCTTATTCGCACGATCCCGCGCGAACACGAGCCCTCCGCGTCGAAGATGCCCCCGAGGAAGCCCGCCATCCACTCCCGGCTTCGCAAGCGCGGTATCGCTATGTAGTCCTCGAGACGCGCGACATCGTGCATTTTTGCCGTGTGAAGAGCCGTAATGGGTCGGCGATGCGCGGGCACGGAGAAGGGGCGGACCATCGTGACGATGCCGATCTGCTCGAGAAGCTCCTTTGCGAGATCGAGCGCCTCCCGATCGGCCAGGGCGAGGCGGAATCGGTGGATCTCGCGGGCTCGATTCCCGTCGTCGTAGGTCTTGTGAAAGATCATCGCGTCACCGCGCACCATGCCGGTCAGATACCCTTGGCGCCAGTCCGGACCCGACGCCTCCACGGAGGTGTGGGCACCCGTTCCGAAACCCTGCAGACGGTTCGACACGGTGAGATGAGGGCGCTGTCGGCCCGCGACGGGGGAGTCGGTGACGTGCTTCCAGCCGCGCTCCGTCAGGAACCGGTGGTCTGCGCTGCCCTCGATCTCGGTACCATCCGCGAGGGTGACGCGATGGAGGCGTTTGCGAGTGGTCCACTTCGCGCGAACGGTTGTTCGCACGTAATGGCGGTATCGCGATCCCCTCTCGGTGCCGATGACCTCGTCTCCGACGCGGATATCCGACAGGGGGACCTGTCGGCCGTCCGCTTTCAAGATGAGGGTGTCCGGGGAGAGGCAGTACGAGCACGCGTGACTGCAGCCTCGGTAGGGATTCACCGTCCAGTCGAACGGCATGGCCGAGGCGCCAGGGACGCGATTCAGTGCGCTTTTGCAGAGCACCTCGTGGAACGTCATCCCGGCGAACTCCGGGGTCGTCACCGAGCGGACGAGGCCGTCCATTCGTTCCATGCCCGGGAGCGCGGCTGCGTCGTCGACGCCCAGCTGCTGCCCCTGCCATCTCATGAGAATAGTCGAACACATGTTCGACGAAATGGCAACGCCGCGGCCACAAAAATCGTCAACGTGCACGAGTTTCGCCGAGCCCGCCGTCACCCGGGTCGACCGCTCAGAATGCGCGCGCGAGAATGGAGTCGATGACCAGCCACGATCCCGAGACTTCGCCACGCCGCGCCGCGCGCGCCGAGGCCGAGAGGCTCGCGACCGCGGCGCTCACCCTCCCCGCCGTGTTCGACGAGCGCGCCCCCGCCGAGCAGGCTCCGACCCGCGGCCGGCGTCGTGGCCGGATCGGCGCGTTCGATGCCGCCGCGCCCGGGCCGCGCGGCATCCGCCGATTCTCCCCGGTGCCGCTGCGGCGGCGTCTGGTCGTGGTGGTCGCGGCCGTGATCGTCGTCGCCGGGTGCGCGGTGGCGATCGGCGCCGCCGCCTCCGGCGGAGTGCCCGGCCCGGCGCCCGACGCCGTCGACCATCTCTCCGGCCCTCCGCCCGTCGCCGACGACGGGATACCCGTTCCGCAGCTCGCCGCCGTCGCCGCGACAGCGACTCCCTGCGACGACCCCGCCTTCACCGCCGCCCTGGCGTCGGGTGACGATGCCGCCACCATCGCGGCGGCCGGTGGCGGTCAGGCGTTCCGTGCCGCCGTGGCATCCGGGATCGCCCCCTGCGTCTCGCTCTCGGACCCGAACCGTGAGTGGCTCGTCGTCAACAAGCAGCGCCCCTACGACCCGGTGGACTACCAGCCGGGCGACCTCGTCATGCCCGCGAACGTACGTGCCCTCGAGGACTCCGCGGTCCGCGCCCCGGCCGCGGCCGCCCTCACCTCGCTCGTGAAGGCCGCCTCCGACGCCGGAGTCGGCGAGATCGGCTACCTCAGCGCCTACCGTTCGTACACGACGCAGAAGTCGACCTACGCGGGACGAGTCGCCGTGGGGGGCGTCGCCGAGGCTGATCGAGAGAGCGCGCGCCCGGGGTTCAGTGAGCACCAGTCCGGGATGGCCGTCGACATCGTCCCCTGCAACGGCTCCTGCCGCACGCTCGACGACGTCGCCGGTTCGCCGCAGGGCGCGTGGGTGCGCGAGCACGCCTGGGAGTACGGCTTCATCACCCGCTACGCCGAGGGACGCGAGAGTGTCAGCGGCTACGAGCCCGAGGCGTGGCATCTGCGCTACATCGGTCCCGAGCTCGCCCGCGCCTACCACGAGGGCGGCTTCACGACCCTCGAGGAGTTCTTCGGACTGCCTGCCGCGCCGACCTACTGACGCGTCGTCGGGTCGCGGCCCCCGCCCGCGGTGCCGGTCCGACGACCCGCTGACCGGGGTGACAGGGGTGACGGACCCCGACTCTCAGAGACCGGATGCGAGCGATCGTGCCCCGCGGGAAGGACGGCTCGGGATGCCGACGTTTTCGAATGTCGTCCAAACTGAACGTTGGTGATGAAAGCGCTCTGAGTTATGTTTGTGCAACGCGCGCCACCGCTGCCGCGCAGATCGCTCAATTCATCCCCCCGTTTGGAGCGCACGATGGGTCGAACCCTGCGTTCGGTCGCGGCCATTTCCCTGGCCGGACTGTTCACCGTTGCCGGAGCCACAGCCGTTCAGGCTGCCGACGTGGGCGAGGGGGTGACGCCTCCCACACCCATCGAATCCGCGACGGGCCGTTACATCGTGGTCCTCGACGAGGCCCCCGTCGCCACGTACGAGGGCGGCGAGCCGGGCCTCGACGCCACGAAGTCCGACGAGGCGCGGCTCGACGCCGACTCCCCGCAGGCGCGGAAGTACTCCGCCTTCCTCGAGGAGCGGCAGCAGAACGTCGCCGACGAGGCGGGTGTTCGTCCCGATGCCACCTACACGATCGCCGTCAACGGCTTCAGCGCGAGCATGGACCCGAACCAGGCCGCCAAGCTCGCCGCGACCAAGGGTGTGCAGAAGGTCGTGCCCGACGAGATCCGCCACCCGGTCGCCGTCCCCTCGACCGAGTTCCTCGGCCTCGAGGGTGACGACGGCGTCTGGCAGAAGATCGGTGGCATCGGTTCGGCCGGCGAGGGCGTCGTCGTCGGTGTCGTCGACACCGGCATCGCGCCCGAGAACCCCGCCTTCGCGGGCGAGCAGCTCGGCACCACGGCCGGCTCGGAGCCCTATCTCGACGGCAACGACGTCGTCTTCCGCAAGGGCGACGGCACCGACTTCCGCTCCACCCGCGTGGCAGAGGGCAACGGGTGGTCGCTCTCGGACTACTCGACCAAGCTCGTCGGCGCCCGGTACTTCGACCAGGGTGCCGCCGCCACGGGCTTCACCTTCGAGGCGGACTACCGCTCGCCCCGCGACGGCGACGCGCACGGCTCCCACACCGCCAGCACGGCCGCGGGAAACAACGGAGTCGACGCGAGCGTCGAGGGCATCGACTTCGGCGCCATCTCGGGTGTCGCCCCGGCCGCCAAGGTTGCCGCGTACAAGGCCTGCTGGGCGGGTCCCGACCCCCTCGTCACCACGGACGACGTCTGCGCCCTGAGCGACCTGCTCGGCGCGATCAACGCCGCGGTGTCCGACGGCGTCGACGTCATCAACTACTCGATCGGCGGAGGCGCGGCCACCACCACGCTCTCCCTCGAGGACCAGGCGTTCTTCAACGCCGCTGCGGCCGGTGTCTTCGTGTCGGTCTCGGCCGGCAACTCCGGCCCTGGCGCGTCGACCGCCGACCACGCCTCGCCCTGGTACACGACGGTCGCGGCATCCACGATCCCCACCTACGAGGGAACCGTGGAGCTGCCCGACGGCTTCCAGGCCGCGGGTGCCACGGTGTCGGTCCGCGAGGGCCAGGACGTGACGGCTCCCGTGGTCTACGCGGGCGATATCGCGGCATCCGGAGCCGATCCCGCGGGCGCCGCGTTGTGCCTCATCGGATCGCTCGACGCCGCGAAGGCGGCCGGCAAGATCGTCGTGTGCGACCGAGGGCAGAACGCGCGCATCGAGAAGTCGCAGGCGGTGAAGGACGCCGGCGGCGTGGGCATGATCCTCGTCAACGTCACTCCCGCCTCGGTCGACAACGACTTCCATTCGGTGCCCACCGTGCACATCGACGCCCGGTATCGCGACGCCCTGCTCGCCTACGTGCGCGGCACGGCCGATGCCACGGCGACCCTCGTCGGCGAGAACGTGACGGGTCAGACGACGCCGACGCCGCAGGTCGCCGGCTTCTCGAGCCGCGGCCCCATGCTCGCCGACGGCAGCGACATCCTGAAGCCCGACGTGTCGGCCCCCGGCGTGGCGATCCTCGCCGCCGCTGCCAACGCCCCCGGCGCCGCTCCGACCTTCGAGTTCCTCTCGGGCACCTCGATGTCGTCGCCGCACGTCGCCGGTCTCGGCGCGCTGTACCTGGGTGAGCGGCCGCTCGCGACGCCCGCCGAGGTCAAGTCCGCGATGATGACCACCGCGTACGACACCGTCGACGCCGAGGGAGCTCCCGCTCAGGACCCCTTCGCGCAGGGCGCCGGGCACGTGGACCCCACGAAGTACTTCGATCCGGGCCTGCTGTACCTCAACGGTCCCGCGGACTGGGCGGCCTTCCTCCAGGGCAAGGGCCTCGAGGACTTCGGCGTCGCCCCGATCGACGGCAGCGACCTCAATCTCGCGTCGATCTCGATCGGCTCGCTCGCGAAGCCGCAGACCGTCACCCGCACGGTCACCTCGACCCGGGCCGGAACGTTCTCGGCTTCGGTGAATGTGCCCGGAGTGGATGCCACGGTCGAGCCGTCGACGCTCGAGTTCGGTGCGGCCGGGGAGCAGAAGACGTTCACGGTGACCTTCTCGCGCACCGATGCCGCGGCCGAGCAGTGGACGAGCGGCTTCCTCACCTGGACCGGCGACGGCACGCAGGTGCGCTCGCCCATCGCCATCCGTCCCGCGACCGCCGAGGCTCCGGCAGAGGTCTCGGGAACGGGCCTGGCGGGCTCGACGAAGATCGAGATCCTCCCGGGTGTCGGCGGCGAGCTGCCTCTGACGGTGTCGGGGCTTGCCGCTCAGACGTTGCTGACCGATTCGGACAACCCCGTCGAGGGCCACAGCGGAAACCAGGATTCCGGTGACGCCGACGGATACGTGCGGTGGACCGTCGAGGTGCCCGAGGGGACGACCCTCTCGCGCTTCGACCTGAACTCGTCGGATGACACCGGGAGCGATCTCGACCTGTTCGTCTCGCGGGTGGTCAGCCCCGACGACCTGCGGTACTACGAGCGCTTCACCTCTGCGACGGCCTCGGCCGACGAGCGGGTGACGCTGCCGAACCCCACCCCCGGCACGTATCTGATCGAGGCGAACATCTACTCGTTCACGGGGCCCTTCACCTGGGACATGACGTACGCCAACGTCACCCCCGGCGGTGAGGGACAACTGACGGCCACGCCGAATCCGCTTCCGGTGCAGCAGGGTGAGGCCGTCTCGTACGACCTGTCGTGGCAGGGGCTCGCTCCGCGAACGCAGTACCTCGGCGTCGTACGGTACGGCGACTCCGACGTGCAGACGGTGCTGACCGTCGACTCGGGCGAAGCCGCGCCGGCGATCGTGGACGCGCCGACGATCTCGGGCACCGCGAAGCTCGGGCGCACCCTCACGGCGACCCCCGGCACGTGGAACCCGGCCGACGTCACCACGACGTACCAGTGGCTGCGCGACGGCGAGCCGGTGAACGGCGCCACCTCGGCGTCGTACCGCGTGCAGCGCGCCGACCTGGGCCGCGTGCTCACCGTACGGGTCACGGCGACCTCGCCCGCCAACGGACTGACGGCGACCGCCGACAGCGTCGGGGTGCCGGTCGTGGTCGGTTCGTTCACGACGGTCACCGTCGACCCCTGGGTCGGTCGCACCGGCGACGCGTACACGCTGACTGTCAAGGTGCGGTCGCTCAGCGGTCCCGCACCCCAAGGCGATGTGACCGTCACCGTGGCGGGCAAGGACTACGTCGCAACCCTGCAGGACGGGAAGGCGACCATTGCCCTCGATCCGCAGACGCGCGGGGTCAAGCTCGTGAAGGCGGTCTACGGCGGCAGCGCGACGGTGGAGTCGTCACGCGCGAGCAGCGCGTTCATCGTGTTGCGGTAGCCCTCGATCGACGCGGCGGCGCCCGGGCTTCGGCTCGGGCGCCGCTGTGCGTGATGGATCAGCCGCGGCGCCGACGCGGTGTGAGCTTCACCGCCGGCAGCGGCGGGGCCGGGATGCGCTCGGGCCCGTGGTCGATCACGGGCCCAAAGCGGGCCGTACCCGCTTCCCAGGCTTCGCGAGCTGCGACGATCTCGTCGTGCGATCGGCCCACGAAGTTCCACCACATGACGATGTCGGCCTCGAACGGCTCCCCACCGAGCAGGAACACGCGCGCATCGTCTTCGCTGCGCAGCTCGAGGTGGTCGCGGCCCTTTCCGAGGTAGACCAGTCGGGTGTGGTCGATGGATGCCGTGGGTCCCGCCTCCGGCGCAGAGCCCGGGCGTCTCGCCGCGTCGGCGTCGACGGCATCCATTCCCGTCACCGCCTCGACGGTTCCCGTCATGCCGTAGACCGCGTACTCCCAGTCGAGGCGGAGGGGGATGCGCACCGCGACTCCCGCAGGCAGGCGTAGTTCGGCGCCGACGAGGGGTGTGTGTACGGTCGCGGGCGAAGTGGTCCCGCCGAGCTCGCCCATCACGACGACCGCGTCGGCGCCCTCGCCGAGATCGAGCACGGGGAGGTCTTCGTGGCGCTCGAACGCGGGCTCGCCGTGACGACGGGACTCGGGAAGCGCCACCCAGAGCTGCAGGGCGTCGAGCGGGATCGGCCCCTCGCCCACCGAGTACTCGGAGTGCGCGATGCCGGCGCCGCTGGTCATGAGGTTGAGGGCCCCGGGGCGCACGACGACGTCGCTGCCCACGGCATCCCGATGTCTCACCTCGCCGACGATCGGCCACGTCACCGTCTGCAGACCGATGTGCGGGTGCGGTTCGACGCGCATGAGGGTGTCCTGCGGGCCGAAGCGGTCGAGGAAGCACCACGCGCCGACCATGGGCAGCGCGCGGTGGGGGAGGGTGCGGTGCACCTCCATGCCGCGCACGCCGCCCAGCGGCACCTCTCGCGCCGCCACCACGAGGGCGCGCGGGCCGTCGCAGTCGACAGGTCCCTCGGCCTCGGGGGGAGCGACGTCGAGCCGGGTCACGCGGGTTCGCCGGGTGCCGCCGAGTCGGCGGCGTCGTCGTCGTTCGGCCATTCGACCACCAGGCCGGCCACGTCGTGCTCGCGCAGGTAGTGCGCCACGAAGGGGCACGAGGGGATGACGCTGCCGCCGCGTCGGGCGAGGTCGGACAGCGCTTCGCCGGCGAGGGCCGAGCCGAGGCCGCGGCCCTTGAACGACGGGTCGATCTCGGTGTGGGGGAGCACGGTGCGATCGTCGTCGATCGCGCGGAACTCGAGGAAGCCGCCGAGCTCGTCGCCCACGTGGATCTCGTAGCGGCGGGCGTCGTCGTTGCGGGTCACGGTCAGTTCGTCGGCCATGGGGTCTCCTGTCGTCGGTAACGACAGCAACGTACGTGCGCGTGCGGGTGTTCCGCCATCCCCGCGGAATACCCGATGGAGTTTGCTACGACGCCTCGCGCGAGCGGTGTCGCCGCACGGCGGCGCGGTTGGCGCAGCGGACCGAGCAATAGCGCTGACGACCGTTGCGGGTGACGTCGACGACGACGTTCGTGCAGGGATCGGCCGCGCAGCGGGAGAGGCGGTTCATGCCGCGCGTGACCAGGTGCAGCGAGGTGCCGACCGAGATCACGGCGGCGAGCACGCGGGGCAGGGCCTCGTCGCTGTCGCGATAGTGCAGGTGCCACCCCTCGCCGTCGTGATCGGTGAGGCGCGGGTAGGCGGTGACGGCCGCCATCTGGGCGTTGAGCAGGTCCGCCCGCGCGTCGGGATCGGTCTCGTCGACGACGTGCAGCCAGTCGTCGATGACGGCCCGGGTGCGCTCGTGATCGTCGGATGCCACGGGGAACGTCATCGTCATCCCCATCTCGATCGTGCGGCGCTCGATCCCGTCGCGATCGGCGGGCCAGTCGTTGGCGAGCGAGGCGGCGAGGAGAACCGCGTACTCCCCGTAAGGGTTGAGATGCATAACGGCATTACATCACGCTGGATCCATGACCGCTTCGCGCACGATTCCCCTGGCCCCCTCGGCATCCGTCCACGAACACGCGTGGATGACGGAGTCGGTGCACCTCACGAGCGACGGGCGCGTGCGGTACGTGCGATGCGCCGGCTGTTCCGTACGACGCGTGGACGTCGACGCGGTCGCGGCTGCTCCGCCGACGGCACTGACGCGCGAAATCGGCTGACGCGGCGCCGCACCGCACGGTAGCGTCGAAGCAGACTGCTGACGGGGGACGCATGCTTGTTCTGAGCCTCATCGCGGCGATCGCGTGCGCGATCCTCGTGCCGGTGATCGCGCTGCACGTCTGGTACGCCATCGGGCTGTCGCGCGTTTTCGCCACGCACGGGGGTGAGCCCTGGCGCGCCTGGATCCCGCTGGTCAACGAGGCCGAGCTGTTCCGCCTGGGGCGGCTGGACCCGGTCCGCGCCGTCCTGCTCGTGGTCCCCGGCGTCAACATCTACGGTCTCGTGCTCAAGGCTACCGCCGCTCACCGCATCGGCCAGACCGCGGGGCGCGGGGCCGGTACGACCGCCCTCGCGGTGATCTTCCCGCCCGTGTGGGCGACGATCCTCTCGGCACGCCCGCGAACGGATGCCGCGCCTGCCGGCGATGTCGCCGATGAGCGTCCGATCGTTCTGAGTGAGACGGCATCCGGTCCGATCACCACCATCCCCGGCGCGAGCGCGGCCGAGGTCGCGACCGCCGGACGGCGACGGTCGACCGCCGTCGTGGCGGAGCCGGTCGCGGTGCCCGTGCTGCCCGGACCTGTCGATATCGACGAAGACTTCGAGCACACGTCGATCCATCCGTCGAGGCGTCGGTCGGTGGCGGCGGAAGACGCGGAAGCCGCGGATTCGGACATCGTTCCGGGGGTCGCCGCGCAGACGCCTGCCCCGGCGCCGACGGCCGACGCGGAGCCGGCCCTGACCCGGACGCCGGCGATGCCCATCGCGGCCGCGGCCCTCGACACGGAGGCGGCGGGGGGTCGCGACTCCTCCGCCGGACCCGGCGGCGTCGGTTCCGACCACAGGGACCGCACCTGCGGCGGCACCTGCTCCGGTGCCGCCGGCTCCCGCGGCGCCCTTCCCGACCGGTGCCGCTCAGGCCGCGACCACGTCGTCGGCTCCGGTTACCGGGCGGGACGACACCGGCTTCGACCGCGTGGCCGAGACCACGGACACCACGGCCGCCCCTCAGCCTGACGGTGCCGCCGCTGCGGCTCCCCTCGACGAGCTGACGCAGACCGCCCGCCCGCGCTCGCGTCGGCGCGGCGAGTGGACCCTCGCCCTACCCGACGGAGGCCGCGTGGCGCTGACCAGTCGCACGGTGGTTCTGGGCCGCAAGCCGGGGAACGGGGAAGACGCGGTGCAGTACGTCGCGGTCGTCGATGACACCCGGACGATGTCGAAGCAGCACGCGCGACTCGAGTGGACGGTCACCGGCTGGAGCATCACCGACCTCGACTCGACCAATGGAGTGACCCTCATCCACGACGACGGGCGCACCGAGCGGGTTCCGGCGGGTGCGTCCGCGATCGCGACCTCGCGCTTCCGGCTCGGCGACGCGAGCATCGAGTTGCGTCCGGCGACCGTCTGACGTCGATCGGCGATGGACTGATGCCGTCGAGTTCCTCCTGGTTCGCGCCCCGAAGGGCTCACGGCCGGTTCGTGCCGGCCGTGCTCGCGGCCGGTGGGCTCTTCCCGCCGCCGGCTATTCCTGCTCTTCGGGCCCGTAGAGCCCGCGGCCCGTGGGGGCGGCGCGCCGTGGAGTCGCCTCTTCGCGGCGACGGCTGACGTAGATCGCGAGAGCACCGATCGCGCCGAGCGCGATGAGTCCGGCCACGCCGACGCCCGTCGCGGTCGCGATGGCCGCGGCATCCGGTCCCGGCCCGATGACGACCGAGACCGCCTCGGGGGTCGCGGTGGGCGAGGCGGAGGGGCTGGCGGCGACGAAGGGGCTCTTGGGACCTCGCAGACCCGTCCCGGGAACCATCACGATCGCGTCGTAAGGCTGAACGACACCCCATCCGGAGATGTTGGAGCGCGTGTCGGGCTGCGCGCGGACGGCGGTCGCCTCGAGCCGGTACGCCCACTGGGCGGGGGTCTCGGTGGGGTGCGCGGATGCCACGAGCGCCGCCGCGGCCGACACGTAGGCCGTGGCCCAGCTCGTCGCGGGCTCGTCGGCCCCGACGACGCAATCGCCGCCCAGGGGCCATGACGAGGCGACCGCCTGACCGGGGGCGGAGAGGCTCACGTGGGGGCCGTGGATGCTCGCCTTCGTGACGACACCGCCCGACCCGACGGCAGCGACCCCGATGACACCGGAGAAGCCCGCGGGGTAACGCGCACCGTCCTTGTCGTCCTGCTCGGGGGAGTCGTTGTTCGAGCGGTTTCCCGAGCTGGCGACGACGAGGCTCCCGCGTTGCTGCGCGTAGGCCACGGCATCCGCGAGGGAAGCGTTCTTCTCGCTCGTGCTGATCGAGACATTGATGATCTGCGCACCCCGGTCGGCGGCGTAGCGGATGCCCTCGGCCAGCCGTTCGGTGTTCGGACCGAACCCCGCCTCGACGAGTTGCTTCTCGATACCGGCGTAGACGCGCACGGGCAGGATCTTCGCGTCGGGTGCCAGGCCCTGGATTCCCGAGCCGGAGATCAGCTGGGCGGCGATCTGACCGGCGATCACGGTGCCGTGCGCATAGTTGTCGGTGCGTCCCGACGCATCGGTACCGTCGGGGACGAGGTTGACCCCGGGCAGCACCGCGGCCTCGAGATGCGGGTTCACCGCGACCCCCGAATCGACGACGGCGACGGTCACGCCTGCCCCACGAGTGAGGGGCCAGGCCGACGAGCTCTGCAGCGACGCGAGCGCGGTGGGCGCGTCGGGGATGCGCGTCGAGGCAGTGCACTGGCTCTGCGTCGTCGCCGCCAGCACGCCGGTCGTGGGACCGACGGCGGACGCGGGTGACGGGATGCCGACCAGCAGCACCCCCGCCGCGGCAGCGAGGGCTGCCAGGCGAGCGGCGCGGGAGCGAAGGGTCACTTCGTCTCCGGCGTCTGCTGCGCGGCGCTCTCGCTCAGGGAGGGGCCGGTGCGCAGGAGGGCGGTCCACCCGTCGGGGATCGAGCCGACGTCGTTCGTGGAATAGCCGAGCCGCGCGATGGTGTCGTCGGTCGCGCCCGGAAGCGGGAACGCCGTGCCCGTGGCATCCACCAGTGTCAGGATGCTCGTGTTGTCGGCGCCTCGTCCGCCGGCGCGCACGAGAGCCCCGTGGCTGGGATCGACCCGGATGCCGGTGGTGACGGCGGTCGAGGTCGGTTGCGTGGCCAGGGTCGTCGTGGCCTGGCCTTCGCCGGCGGTGAGTACGGCGCAGGGACGCTGGCCCGAGGGGACGGTTTCGAAGCCGACCCGGGGCCACTCGTCGCCGAGGCCCTGCGTCGCGGTGGGGAGGCTGCGGATCTCGTCCGCGGTCACCTCGGTCACCTTGCCCTTGAGGGCCTCGCCGCTGCCCAGTTGGTACAGCTGCCACGCCAGGGGCGAGAGGGACTCGAGCACCCCGCCGGTCTGCACGAGGAAGCGCTCGTCTTCGGCGGCGCCGGCCTGCCGGATGACTTGGCCGACGCGCAGCGAGGTGTTCGTGACGGGCTGCCCGTAGTTCTGCAGTGTGATCGGGGTGAGCGCCGTACCGGCCGTGAACAGATCGAGCCACGATGCCGGCACGGTCACGGGGGAGAGCGAGGAGATCCCCGCGGCGCGCAGCACGGCGTCGGCGACTTCGCTCGAGACGGCGAAGCTCCGACCGCCCTGCACCACGTGGAGGATGCCGTCGACCGACACGACGACCGCGCGGTCCGTGGCGGGAGTGGGGGCCGCGGCCGCGGAGATGCGGACGTCGAGACCGGCGTCGTCGGAGACGCAGGCGCTCCAGCCGGTGTTGATCAGCCCGGATACGGGGGGCAGCTCGTCGGGAGCGCCGGTGATGCCGAGGGTGTCGCCGACGGGGGTACCGCCGAGGGTCGAGGAGTCGGTGGAGATCACGCCGTACTCGTTCGCCGGGAGCAGCAGACGGGCGCTGGCCGTGTTGATCACGGGGTGCAGCACACCGTCGACGGTGACGAAGCGGGCACCGGTGTCGGACACGAGGACGAGCTTGCCGTTCTCCCAGCCCGTCGGCAGACCGGGGCGGATGAGCCCGTAGAAGACGCCGACGAGCACCACGATCACGGTGAGGGCGATGGCGGCGATGACCGCGCGCAACGGCGAGCTCGGCTGCAGCTCTTTACCGCCGGGGGCGCCGCTGACGAATGCGGTGAGCAGGCGGCGGCGCGAGAAGTTCTGCGCCTCGATCAGGTCGCCCTTGGTGGCCATGCGTCAGGCCAGACCGGACGAGATGACCGCGAGGGGCAGGAGCGCTGCCAAAACGAGCAGCTCGGCCGTGTCGGCGAGGCGGATCAGCCGCAGGCGCGTCTTGGGGGCGAGCAACGTGACGGTGACGACGCAGACGGTGGCGATGGCCAGGACGACGAGGATGCCCACACGCAGACCCGGCTGGGCGAGCGAGGCCACGACCCCGGCCACGACGAGACCGATGATGCCCGTGGCCATGACGGTGAGCACGCCGGAGCGGGCGAAGGTCTGGCGCGAGGGGAACATCATGCCCGCGAACGCGAGGGCGCACACGAGAGCGCCGGTGGCGTTCTGCGCGGCGACCAGAGGAGTCGCCACCAGGATGGCGGCGGCCAGGGCCAGGCGCAGCCCCATCAGGACGCGCTTGCCCTGTGCCACACGGGCGGCCACGTCGTCGGCGTCGATCGGCTGCGGGTCGGCGAACATCTCGGCGTCGCTCTGGGGCGACACCACGCGCAGACGCGTGGTGCCGATGGCCAGCCAGGGCAGGGCCCCCGCGAGCGTGGCGACGACGCCGACCATGAGGGTCCAGACGGCGGGGGCGGGGAAGAATGCGGCGAGCGTACCGGTGACGCCCAACGCGCCGCCGGCCACGAGGGGCGCGAGCTGCAGTTCGGCCCGCTCCCGGGTGAGGGCGAGCGAGACACCCGCGACGACGAAGGCTCCGCCGCCGGCGGCGGCCATCGGCAATCCCCACATGTCGAGGGAGGCGGGCATCGCGATGAAGCCGGCGACGGCGGCGAAGAGGGATGCCGCCATCCCCAGGCCCTGGCCTGCCTCGCGCTGGCCGAGTCGTGAGACGACCGCGGAGACGACGAGCAGCACGACGGCTCCGCCGCCCGCGACGAGAGCGCCGAAGGGGAGGGCGCGACCGGCTGCGAGCAGGAGGACGGCGCACACGCCGAGCAGCGCGAGGCTGACCGCGAGGGCTGTGCGCGCGTTGTCGCGGGTGGTCCAGGGACGGTTCTGCTGGCTGGTGGCGTCGATGACGGCCTCGACGATGTCGTCGTAGACGCGCGGCTGGGCGACGAGACCTCCGCGCACGAGGGTCAGCACTTCGCCGTCGACGATGCCCTGCGCCGCGGCGCCGCGAGACGGATCGACGCTGGTGCCGTCCGAGCGCTGGAGCGCGTATCCCGCCGAGGTCATCGACGGATCGAGCACGCCGAGGGACCGGGCGAAGCCCGGGAGGAACTCGATCACCGGCACTTGCGCCGGAATCGCGATGTCGAGCCTGCGTCCCTCGCTCTGTACCGACAACCGCAGCAGCGCTCGTGTCGCATTCATGACGTCAGCCATCTGCGGCCCCCTCTTTCCGGACCGAAGCCCCCTGCGGTCAGACCCCGAAATCCTATCGGTGGGTCAGGGGTCGGATGTCAGTGGAAACGCGCCGCCGACGCGCGATCGGCGCTGACGTAGTCGTCGGCGATCGAGTCGGTGGCGTTCGAGATGCGTTGGAGCACGTCGCGCATCTGCTCGAGCGTGGCGCTCCACTGCTGCTGGGCGTTGTTGTACGCCGCCTGCGCGGCGCCCTCCCACTGTCCCCGCAGGCGAGCGACCTCGCTGTCGAGACCGCCCAGGGTCGCGTCGATACGCGCACTCTCTGATCGGAGCCGAGCAGCCGCAGCGTGCAGCGACTCGGGCGTGACACGGAAGTCGCTCACGACTGGCCTCCCAGCATCGTTCCGAGACCGTGGATGGTCGTGCGGTGCTCTTCTTCGACGGCTTCCTGGTCGCGTGCCGTGGCCTGCAGCGCGGCGCTGAGGGTGATGAGCACGTCGTTCAGCTTCCGCGCGCCCGCCGTCCACTCCTCGACGAGGATGCCGTACGAGCTCGCCGCGTCCCCCGACCAGTTGCCGCGCAGCTCGTCGAGTTCCGCGAGCACCCGCCTGGTGCTGTCGGCGATGTCGGCGTGCGCGCCATTCACCACCTCGGAGCCCCGGGCAAGGGCTCCCTCTTCCGCGGAAATGCGGTCAGACATGTCGTGTTCTCCTGTCGGAACCGTTCAGTGTGTCGAAGGACGAGATCACTCGTCGCGTCCGCCGGCTTGTGCGTTCTCGGACCGGGGGCCGATCTCCTCATCGTCCTCCATGCGGGGGGCGATGGGGCCACCGAGCCCGCGCGATGCCTCGTCGCGCCGGTCGGAGCGCGAGCCGGGCCCGCCCATTCCGCCGACGCCGCGGCTGCCGGCACCGGCTCCTGCGCCGCGGGCTCCGCCACCGGCGGCTCCGCCGCCAGCCGCGCCGCCGCCACCCGCGCCGCCAGCGCGCATACCGGCACCCTTGGCCGTCGATGCCGCGGGTGCGCCGCCGCCGGCGGCACCGCCCATTCCGCCGACGCCGCGGGTTCCGAGGCCGGAGCCGGCTGCGGCGGTCTTGCCGAGCAGGCCGCCCGAGCGACCGGCTGCGCCGGATGCTGCCGTGCCGCCCGCACCGCTGAACAGGCTGCCTCCGGGGGCGCCCGCGCCACGCGCGATGCTGCCGAGTGCGGCCGCGCCGCCTCCGCCTGCGATCAGGCCCGCGCCGAGACCCGAGCCGATGCCCGCTCCCGCGCCGCCGGAACCGCCGAGCGAACCGCCTCCGGGTACCGAGGGAACGACCCCGGGCAGGTTCGGGGTGCCGATGATCGAGCCGTCTGGAGTCGGCTCGGGCTTGATGGTGTCGAGGTCGATGATGGGGGTGTTGCCGTGGATCGGGCCGTCAGGTCGTGGCCCGATGACCCCCGGCTGTGGCATCGCGTTGTACTCGGGCTGCGAGTTGCCGCCGTCGTTGCCACCGGGGGTCGCGACGGGGGACGTGTCCCAGTCGGGGTACTGCTCGAAACTGCGTCCACCGGAGCGTCCGCCGCCTCCACCCCCGCCCCCACCGGTACCGCCTCCGGTTGGCTCGACGGTGTCAGTTTCGGAGAAGGTGAAGTTGAGTGGTGGGGGGTCGCTGACCTGGACGGCATCCATCTCGTCGGAGAAACCCTCCATAGCGGAGCGCGCGGCGGCCTCCCGTTGATCGGACAGATAGCCGTTGATCAGCCCGACGGCCCCCTCACCCGCGAGGAAGGAGATCGGTCCCAGCATGAGAGTCGCGCCGGTAGCAGCGCCACGGACCGCAGCTTCCTGACCCCCGGAGAGCGAGCCGGAGGGGAGTGTGTCGAGCGCATCTCGCGCGCGTGATCGAACGTCGTTGGCTTGATCAAGCCGCTGAGCGAGCTCGTCCTCGACGTAGGTGACTTGCTGAGCGATCTGTCTCGCAGCGGCACTGAATCTCGCCTGAGCGGCAGATCCGGCCTCTCCTGTGATGCCGGGGTCGCTTGCGACGCGGTTCAGAACCTCCCGCAATGCGTTCAAGCCGTTGACGAGTGAGCCTCGCGTGGGAACGTCCCACGGCTGGCCTCCCTCGGCGAAGTTCGTCAAACGCTGTTCCCAGGTACCGGTCACGGCGATGTCCCCTTTCTCGCCTTACGGCGTTGAGTGACGATGATGAGCACGGTGATGACCGCCGCGATGAGGACAAGGGCCACGATCCCGATGACGGCCCACATCACGAGGGATGAGAAATCGAAACCGCTGGTCGGGCTGTCATCGGCGTATTGGTCGAAGCTTCGGCCTCGATCCGGAGCCACATATCCGTTCGTCCTAGCTGCCGCGATCTGATCGGCTGTCGGAAACCCTGCGCTCTTATTCATGAGAGGTGTCTCATCGGGGAACGTCGTCGGGTCGACGGCGAGCAGGGTCGGGAGCCACGCCGCTCCGTAGCCGAAACCGTCTTCCGTCCGAGAGGGCTCGTGTCGTTCGCCGTTCGTCGTTGCGAGCATCGCCTGGATCAGTTGATTTCCCGTGCTCTCCGGAAACTTCTGAGCCGCGAGCGCAAGCATGCCTGCGACTATGGGAGATGCATTCGACGACCCGGTGGCCGTCGCTGATCCGTCCCACCCGGATTCGGTCCCGATCTCTGGGAACCGGTCGCCCCCGGCAACCACGGTCGTTTGTGGAATGATCCAGGGTGATCCGTCCGCGCTGGTCTGTAGGGCTCCGTCCGGTCCGATCGCAGATACGGCGACGACCCCATTCAGCGAGTCTCCGCCATCGGTGATCGGTGCGCCGAGCAAGTCAGCGGCGCTGGGATTGGCCGTCGCAGAAACAAGTGCCACTCCCCGGGCGATGGCGTACGCGATAGCAGGTGCGTCCGCTTCGTGCCGCTCCATACCTACCGCCGTGTAAACGATCTTCGCGCCGTCATCGACCGCGAGCTTGACGCCATAGCCCCACGCGGTCATATCCGTCTCGGTCGCTGAATCTGGGTAGCACGGGCGATCGTCCGGGCCGTACCCATAGAAAGTGACCTCAGCGTCGGGAGCGATCCCGCGAACTCCCCCGGATCCTGTGCCGTTGCCGATGAGCAAAGCTGTCATTGTCGTGCCGTGACGTGTGCCCTTGTCGGGGTTGGTAGACGTCATTGAAGGGTGGTCCTTGCATACCGGCTTGTCCGAGATGCGCAAATTCTGCCCTTCAAACACCGGAAGGGACGGGTTGATCTGCTCTTCCAGCACGGCCACCTTCACGCCGCGGCCGGTGATGCCCTCCGAATGTGCGGCATCAACGCCGTACTTGTCCCACCAGAAGTCGAGGCCGGTCGTCCCTGAGGTCGTCGCCGCCGAAGCCGGGGACGCAGCGCTCAGAGATATGAACCCGGCGACGAGGAGAACTGCTCCGAACGTTCGGAGCGGATGCCGCTTCACTGCAGGCCAAGGGCGCCGCGCACGCCGGCCTGCCCCCCGGCAGAGGCACCCGGCGAGACGCCCGCCGGAGGGGCCGTCGATGCCGCGTCGATGATCGCCGTGACCTGTTGTGCGTCGCTCGCGTTCATCTCGTCCCGCTCCTCCAACGTCTGAACGGCCTGCGAGAGGGCAGCTGCGTTCTGCGCGATGTATTGCCTCACCTCTTCGACGCGTGCACCGAGTGTCTCGGCACGGGTGCGGAGAAGCTGCGTGAACTGGGAGGCCGCAGGCTCGGTTCCATTGCCGTCGACGACGCCGATGATGGTCGCTGCGGGGAGCTCGTCGCTTGTTTGAACGACTTTGCTCACGTTCGCGCGAACGAACTCGCTGTCGAGCCGAATGACGGAGCCCATACTTCACTCATTTCTTCACGCGCGTGCGGCGAGCACGCGACGATGTTGCCGCGCGGAAAACTTGCGGCGGCCCGAACGGGCCGCAAGAGCCGGCGGCCGCCTCAGCGACCGCCGGCTCGAGACGACTCAGACGAAGCGGCCGGCGGCGGACTTGTCGGTCGAGGTGTAGCCCTGGGCGATTTCGTCGGTCTTGCCGGCGATCTGCTGCAGGAGCTCGTTCAGGCGGGTGATGGACTGGGTCCACTGGGCCTGAGCCTGGTCGTACGCGGTCTGGGCGTCACCATCCCACGAGGAGCGGAGGGCGTTGACCTGGGACTCGAGCTCGTCGAGGCGGGTGCGGATGCCGGAGGCACCGTTGCGGATCTGACCCGAGAGCGCGATGACCTGCTCGGGACGAACGGACATGGACTGCATGAGAGTTCCTTCTTTCGTGTCGAGCGGGTTCAGCCGAGCAGGGAGCCCAGGTTGCCGATGGTCTGCTGGTGCGACTCTTCCGACGCGGCCTGGTCGCGCTCCGTGCCGCGGAGGGCGTCCTCGAGCGTGACGAGCACGTTGTTGAGCTTGGTGGTTTCTTCGTTCCAACGCTGCATGAGCTGCGTGTACGAGCCGGCCGCGGCGCCGGTCCAGAAACCGGCCACCTGGTCGAGCTCGGTGCGAACCTTGCGCACCTGCTCGTCGATGCCCGACTTCGCGGTGTTGACCGCTTCGGCCCCTCGACGAAGCGCACCCTCCTGGGCTGCGATGAGATCTGCCACTGTGTCTCCTCGATGTTCCTCCGGGCGCGCCCGGGCGTTGCGGATCGAATACGCGCACGGGGATAGATGACCCGCACACGGCGTCGATGGAGGAACCGGAGCCCCCCACCGGACTTCGAACTTACGTAAAGCATCCCCCCGGTTCAAGCCTCTTGCGCAATTTGAAAGATGACAAAACTCTCATCTTTATCCCCGGTGAACCGTGGAAAGGCGAACACGGCTCCGTGCGGGACGGATACGCTGGTGCGGTTGCGGCCCGTGGGCCGGAGAGCGCGAGAACGAGGGGGACCGTTGAGCGCAGAGGTGGTGCAGGGGCGTCGTGTGGCGCTCATCGATGGCGAATCGCGGTTCGACCTGGTCGTTCCTCTTCGCGCCCGCGTCGACGACGTGCTGCGCGCAGCCGGTTCCGACACCGCCCGCGGCACTCGTGTGGTGGGAATCTCCGGCCGCGAGATCGACCGGGCGACCGCCATGACCTCGCTCGACGACGGCGTCATCCTCGTCCTGGTCGACCCCGGCGCCTCGTTGCCCGACGCCGTCGCCCGCGCCGCTGCGGCTCCGAACGCCACACGAGTCTCGGCCGTGTGGTGGGTGCTCGCGGCGGGGGGCGGCATCCTGGCTCTGCTTCGTCTGGTCGGCGGTGACGGCCTGCCCCCCTCTGTGCGGGGGGCCGTTGCCGTGCTGGCCCTGGTCGCCGCGCTCGTCGCGGGCGCGGTGTTCGCCCTGCGCGCCCGAGCGCGCACGGCGATCCTTGCCCCCGTCGTGGGCGTCGTCGCGCTGGCCTTCGGCGGTGGTGTCGCCGTGGTCCCCGGGCTTCCCGCCGCCGCTCCCCTCGTCGCCGTCTTCACGGGTCTGCTCGCCGCGGCCGTCGTCGCGGGAGTGATCGGGGTGCTCGGTGCCACCGAGACGCTGCGCGCGCAGAGCCGTACCGCGACGATCGTGCTGGCGGTCCTCGCCGCCGTCTGGGGGTTGTCGCTGCTGATGCACCTCGACCCGTCCGCGCCCGCGGCCGTGACGCTCGGCCTCGTGCCGGTCGCCCAGCGCGTGCTGCAGTCGAGCCTCGTCGACGTGGCCCCCGGCACCTTCATCGACTACGGCCGCTTCCAGAGCACGCGCTGGACGGTCCGGCAGAACCTCCCCGATGAGGTCCGCACGATCGAAGCCGACGACGCCGACGCACTGGTCGAACGATCCACCGCCCGCCTCACGATCGGGGTGGTTCTGTTGATTGCCGCCGGGGCCGCCAGCGCGTTCACGGCGCTGCCGACATTCGACACCGACAACCCGGTAGTGCTCGGCGGTCGCATCGCTCTGGCGACGACGGTCGTTCTCGCCCTCCTCCTCAGCTCTCGCCGCAGCACGGTGCCGTTCCTGCGGTGGGTGGAACGCCTGGGGGCCGCCGCCGTGGTGGTCGCCGTCCTGATGGCGCTGCTGCCGAGGGTGTCGCCCGACATGCTGGTCGTCTTCGCCGGCATCCTCCTGGTGGTCGGTCTCGGATCCGCCCTGCTGGTCGTTCCGGTGGGTCGCGGACTGCGTTCTCTGGGCTGGTCGCGCACCGGCGACATCTTCGAGGCGCTGGCCACGGCGTTGTCTCTTCCGGCGGGCATGCTCGCGGCCGGAGCGGTGGAGATCGCTCGTGCGATGATGGCGACATGACGCAGCTGACGCCGTTCGGCGCGCCCGCGACGGTGGGGGTGCGCGTAGGAGCCTTCAGTGTCGACGCGGCCCTCGTGGTCATCGTCTCGGTCGCGGCATCCCTTCTCGCCTCTCCCGTGCTGGGGGCGGCGGTCGCCGCCGAGGCCCTGCTCGGTCTGTGGATCCTGCAGGCGCGACGCGGACTCACCCCCGGTGCGCTGCTCTTCGGTCTGCGCACCGCGCGGGTGGAATCGCCCGTCGTCCCGGGGGCCGGACGCGCATTCGTCCGGGGCCTGCTCGTCGTGATGGGAGGCGTCGTCCTCCTCGCCGGCGCGTGGGTCGTCGTCGCCTCGGCGGCATTCGACAAGTCGGGCCGTCGGCGCTCCTGGGCCGATCGCGCCGCGGGAACCGTTCTGCTAGCGGTTCCTCGCGGAAAGCAGGCTCCGGATGCCGATGAGCCCCGCGTCCTGTCCGAGCCCACGGTCCAACGCACCGGTGCTTCGCGCGAACCCCTGCGGATGGACGCCTCGGCGGCGGCCCTGCCTCTCGCTCCGGCATGGGACGCCCCCATCATCGCCATCGAGGCTCCCAGTGTCGCCGGGGAGCGCCCCGCGACCGTCGCACCCGAACCCTCGGCTCCGGCGCCGACCGCTCCCGCGCGCACCCCGGGCGTTGGCCGTGCGCAACTGCTCGTCGTCTTCGACACCGGTCAGCGCGAACAGTTCGACCTTCCCGCAGCCGTCAACTTCGGTCGCGCCCCCGTCGCGGATCAACCGAACGACGTGCTCATCTCGGTCGACGACCCCGATCGCCTCATCTCCAAGACCCACCTGCGTCTCGAGCATGACGGCGAGACCGCGTGGGTCACCGACGCCGGATCCACCAACGGATCGGAGCTGATCGACGACGACGGCACCGTCCACGTGCTGCGCCCCGGTTCCCGCACCCTGCTCGAGGAGGGCACCCGCGTGCGCCTCAGCGAACGTGTCTTCACCCTGAGTCGTCTGATCGGAGGTCCGGTGTGAGCACGGGTCCGCGCATCGCCCCGCCGTCCTTGCCCAACGGGCGGATCGTGCTCCAGCCGCCACCCGAACTCGTGCCGAACGAGGGGGGCAGCGGCATCCTGACCTCCCTCCTGCCGATGCTCGGAAGCGTGGGCGCCATCGTGATGGTGACCATCTCGAACAGCGGGCCGACGGGCTTCCTCATCGGTGGCATGTTCCTGCTGTCGTCCCTCGGCTTCGTGGCGGTCAACGGGTGGCGTCAGCGCGCCCAGCGCAATGCGCAGGTGCTCGGCAATCGCCGCGAGTACCTCGCCTACCTGTCCGACCTGCGTGACACCGTGCGCGTCGCGGCTCGCAAGCAGCGCCGCCATGGCGGGTGGATCATGCCGGCCCCGGCCGCTCTGCCGTTCATTGCCGAGGAGCGCTCGCGCGTGTGGGAGCGCCAGCCCGGCGACGAGACGTTCCTCCTCGCCCGCATCGGCGTCACCGACCAGCCGCTCAGCCTCACGCTCGAGGCGCCCGAGCTCCCGCCCCTGGCCCAGCTCGACCCGGTGGCCGCCTCGGCCGCGCACCGCTTCATGCTGACTCACGAGATGCAGCGCGATCTGCCGCTGGGATTCCCCCTCGGCGACTACTCGCGCATCGAGCTCGTGGGCTCCGACGAAGACGCGGTCCGCAGTCTCGCGCGCTCGCTGGTGGCCTCCGCCGCGACCCTGCACGACCCCGAAGACGTCATCATCGCGATCCTCGCCGGTCCCGCGCAGATGCCCGCGTGGGACTGGGCCAAGTGGCTCCCGCACGCGATGTCGTCGCGCGTGCAGGACCGACTCGGGCCCGCGCGCATGATCTCGGCATCCCTCGACGAACTCGTCGACATGCTGCCCCCGCAGCTCTCCACGCGTCCGCGCTTCACCCCGGGCGGCGGGGTGACCCCGCACGTGGTGCTGATCGTCGACGGCGTCGAGACCCCCACCAACAGTCCGCTCGTCGGTCTCGAGGGCGCGCAGGGCGTGACCGTGATCGACCTTCCCCCGCGGTGGGACGAACTCGACGACCCGCACGTGGCGCGCGTCGCGCTCGCCGAGGCGCCCGTGGTCGCGCGGGGGCGTCGCGCCGAGTCGAAGTCCGTCGTCGCCCCGGCGGAGTTCATCGACGGCGCGGGCCGGGCCCAGACCTTCCTTCCGGATGCCATGACCATCGCCGAGGCCGAGGCCACCGCCCGACGGCTCATGCCGCTGCGGCCGGCGCCCATGGTCGTCGTCGATGCGCCGACGACGCAGGGCCAGCTGGAGCTCACCGAGCTCCTGGGGCTGCCCGACGTCCGGACCGTGAACTTCGACCAGGCGTGGACGCGCCGTCTCGAGCGCGACCGCCTGCGCGTGCCGATCGGCCAGGAGCCCTCGGGCACGCCCCTCGTCCTCGACCTGAAGGAGTCCGCGTCGCAGGGCATGGGCCCGCACGGCGTGATGGTCGGCGCGACCGGTTCGGGAAAGTCCGAGGTGCTGCGCACGCTCGTGCTGGCCCTCGCCATGACGCACTCTCCGGAACAGCTCAACTTCGTGCTCGTCGACTTCAAGGGTGGTGCGACCTTCGCCGGTATGGCCGAGATGCCGCACGTCTCGGCGGTCATCACCAACCTCGGCAGCGAGCTGGCTCTCGTCGACCGCTTCCAGGACGCCCTCCAGGGAGAGGTGGTGCGTCGCCAGGAGCTGCTGCGCGCCGCGGGCAACTTCGCGAACGTCGGCGAGTACGAGACCGCGCGTCTCGGCGGTCGATCGGATCTCGCTCCTCTCCCGGCTCTGCTCGTCGTCGTCGACGAGTTCTCCGAGCTGCTGACGGCCAAGCCCGAGTTCGTGGACAGCTTCCTCAACATCGGTCGCGTCGGTCGATCGCTGCACGTGCACCTGCTGCTGGCATCCCAGCGTCTCGAAGAGGGCAAGCTGCGCGGTCTCGACACGTACCTGTCGTACCGGATCGGTCTGCGCACCTTCTCGGCCGCCGAGTCGCGCACGATCATCGGCACGCCCGACGCGTACACGCTCCCGCAGGAGCCCGGAGTCGGCTTCCTCAAGAGCGACACCGAGAACCTCGTGCAATTCCGCGCGGCGTACGTGTCGGGTCGGCCGAAGGGCAATGCCCGCTTGAGTGTGGACGATCCGGAGTCCGGAGCGACCGGGCCCGCGCGCGTCGAGGTCTTCACCGCTCTCGCTCAACCCGACGTCGATCCGGTCGAAGAGAATACGGATGCCACTCCCGCGGCGATCGCGACTCCGGCCACCGACAAGCGCTCCACCTTCCAGATCGCCGTCGACCGCATGAAGGACCGCGGCCCCGAAGCGCACCAAGTGTGGCTGCCGCCGCTCGCCGACCCCGCCCCGCTCGACGAGCTCATGCCCGACCTCGCCGAGGACCCGGCGCTCGGACTCGTCTCGCGTCGCTGGCGCGCAGCGGGCGCTCTGACCGTGCCGATCGGCGTGGTCGACATCCCCCTCGAGCAGCGCCGCGACCACCTCACGGTGTCGCTCGGCGGTGCCGCCGGTCACGTCGCGATCGTCGGTTCGCCCCTGAGCGGCAAGTCGACCCTCGCGCGCACGCTGGTCTCGGCTCTGGCGCTGACGGGAACCCCGCAGGAGTTCCAGTTCTTCGTGCTCGACTTCGGCGGCGGCGGCTTCACCGCGATGCAGCAGCACCCGCACATCTCGGGTGTGGCCACGCGCACCGAGCCCGAGGCCGTCCGCCGTGCGATCGCCGAGGTCGAGGCCGTGCTCGATGCGCGCGAGCAGTATTTCCGCCGCAATGCCGTCGACTCGATCGAGACCTATCGCTCGCGACGCCGCGAGGGGCGTCTCGACGACGGCTTCGGCGACGTGTTTCTCATCGTCGACGGCTGGTCGACCCTGCGGTCGGAGTTCGAGCCGCTCGAGGCGCGAGTGCAGACGATCGCCGCTCGAGGCCTCAGCTTCGGCGTACACGTCGTCGTCACCGCGAACCGGTGGCTCGAGATCCGTGCGAACCTCAAGGACCTCATCCAAACGCGCCTCGAGCTCCGCCTGGGCGACCCCACAGACTCCGACGTCGATCGCAAGCAGGCGGCCAACGTCCCGGTCGGCCAGCCCGGCCGCGGTCTCGCCGTGTCCAAGCTGCAGATGCTCACGTCGGTTCCGCGGATCGACGGGTCGGACGATCCCTCGACCATCGCGGACGGCGTCGCCGACATGATCGGCAGGATCGCGAACGCCTGGCACGGGGAGCCGGGCCCGAAGCTGCGACTGCTGCCCGAGAACATCTCGCTCGACGAGGTGCGCGCTCTCGCCGAGCCCGGTGACCGACGCATGCTGCTCGGCATCGAGGAAGCTCAGCTGTCGCCCTTCGGCATCGATCCCCGCGTCGAACCGCACCTGTTCGTCTACGGCGACTCGGGGATGGGCAAGTCGTCGTTCCTGCGCGGTGTGGCCAAAGAGATCCAGCGGCTGTACACGCCCGCTGAGGCGAAGATCTTCGTCGTCGACTACCGCCGCGCTCTGCTCGGCGAGATCCCCGACGAGTACCTCGGCGCGTACCTCACCTCGCACGACCTGGCCACGGGTGGGATGAACGACCTGTCGCAGTACTTCTCGACGCGTATCCCCGGGCCCGATGTCACGCCGACGCAGCTGCGCGAGCGCAGCTGGTGGAAGGGCGCCGAGGGCTTCATCCTCGTCGACGACTACGACCTCGTCGCCACGAGCCAGGGGAACCCGATCGCCGTGCTGCAGCCCCTGCTGGCGCAGGCCGGCGACCTGGGGCTGCACGTCATCCTGACCCGTCGGTCGGGTGGCGCTAGCCGCGCGGCGTACGATCCGATCATTCAGCGCTTCACCGACCTGGGTGTCACCGGCATCCTGCTCGGCGGAAACCCCGAAGAGGGCGCGCTCATCGGTCGCGTGAAGCCCGAGCGCGCGGCTCCCGGTCGTGCCCAGATCGTCAGCCGTGAGCAGGGTCTTCTCGCCTCGCAGCTGGTGTTCTCCCCGCCGTCGCACTGATCCGGCGTTCCTCCCCAGGAACGTGTCCCGCCCCGGCATCCCCGACGGATGCCGGGGCGGTGTGCGTGTCGGTGGCCCGGGTTACCGTTGAGGGGTGACTTACCCCGGCGCCGCATCCGAGTCGTACGCCGACGCGCCGCCCGAGCCGTACGACCTGCCCGAAGATCCCTACGCCGGCGTGGACTGGGATCCCGACCAGTTCGCACCTCCCGAAGACGTCGATGCGCCGCCGCCGCCCGTCGACCCGTCTTCGCCGTTCGCCCGCGCCGCGACCGTCACCGGCACGGCGCGAGAGCTCCCGGCCGTCCGCGACTTCACGGGGCGCGACCCGCGAGAAGTCCTGCACGAGGTCTACGGCTACGACGCGTTCCGCGGCGACCAGGCCGAGATCGTGCAGCACGTCGTCGGCGGTGGCGACGCCGTCGTGCTCATGCCGACCGGCGGCGGCAAGAGCGTCACGTACCAGGTGCCCGCGCTCGTGCGACCCGGTACCGGCCTGGTGGTCAGCCCGCTGATCGCGCTCATGCACGACCAGGTCGAGGCCCTGATCGCCAACGGCGTGCGCGCGGGCTATCTCAACTCGACGCAGGCGCCCGCCGAACGGCAGGCCGTCGAGCAGGCCTATCTCGCCGGAGAGCTCGACCTGCTGTACGTCGCACCCGAGCGTCTGAACGGCGCACAGACCCTCGCGTTCCTCGCGCGCGGTCGACTCAGCGTCATCGCCATCGACGAAGCGCACTGCGTGTCGCAGTGGGGCCACGACTTCCGGCCCGACTACCTCGCCCTCGGCGACCTCGCCGACCGCTTCCCCGACGTCCCGCGCATGGCACTGACGGCGACAGCCACCCCGGCCACCGCCCAAGAGATCGTCGAGCGTCTGCGTCTGCGCGACGCCCGCGGGTTCGTCGCCAGCTTCGACCGCCCGAACATCCAGTACCGCATCGATGCCAAGGTCGACCCGCGTCGGCAGCTCGTGCAGTTCATCCGATCGCAGCCCGAGGGCTCTGCGGGAATCGTGTACGCCCTGAGTCGAAAGAGCGTCGAGCAGACGGCGGCCTATCTCAGCTCGCAGGGCCTCGACGCCCTGCCGTACCACGCGGGTCTCGACGCCTCGGTGCGCGCGGCGAACCAGTCGCGGTTCCTTCGCGACGACGGCGTCATCATGGTCGCCACGATCGCCTTCGGTATGGGCATCGACAAGCCCGACGTGCGCTTCGTCGCGCACATCGATCTGCCGAAGTCCGTCGAGGGCTACTACCAGGAGACCGGCCGCGCCGGCCGTGACGGAGACCCGTCGACCGTGTGGATGGCCTACGGCCTCGGCGACGTCGTGCAGCAGCGCCGCATGATCGACCAGTCGCCCGGCGACCGCTCCTACAAGATGCGGCTCGGGCAACACCTCGACGCCATGCTGGCCCTGTGCGAGACGGTCGGATGCCGTCGGCAGAACCTCCTC
Organism: Sphingomonas sp. G5; assembly: GCF_052660795.1. Classification (NCBI taxonomy): domain Bacteria; kingdom Pseudomonadati; phylum Pseudomonadota; class Alphaproteobacteria; order Sphingomonadales; family Sphingomonadaceae; genus Sphingomonas; species Sphingomonas sp. G5. The sequence continues at coordinate 357,104 of NZ_CP109660.1, forward strand.
GACTACTTCGGGCAGCGATCCGAGCCGTGCGGCAACTGCGACACGTGCCTCACCCCGCCCGACACGTGGGACGGCCTCGTCGCGGCGCAGAAGCTGCTGTCCACGATCGTGCGCCTGCAGCGCGAGAGGGGTCAGGCTTTCGGCGCCGGTCACCTGATCGACATCCTCCGCGGCGCGAAGACCGAGCGCATCGCCCAGCAGGGCCACGACCGGCTCAGTACCTACGGGCTCGGGGCCGACCTGTCCGACCAGGACTGGCGGAGTGTGATCCGACAGCTCCTGGCGCGCGGGATCATCGTCGCGCAGGGCGACTACGGCACCCTCGCCCTCAGCGAGGCGTCCGCGGGCGTCCTGCGCGGCGAGACCCCGGTGCCGCTGCGTCGCGATGCCCTGGGCCGCACCGGCAGCAGCGGCGGCTCGAGCCGCGCGCGCAAGAGCAGCGCCGACGACGTGGCCCCCGGCGACCGCGACCTGTTCGAGGCGCTGCGCGCGTGGCGGGCCGAGAAGGCCCGCGAGCAGGGGGTCCCGGCGTACATCGTCTTCGGCGACGCCACGCTGCGGGCGATCGCGGCCGCACGTCCGAGCTCCGTCGGCGACCTCGACGGCATCACCGGCATCGGCGCCAAAAAGCGCGAAGCATACGGTGACGGCATCCTGACCGTGGTCGCCGCGAACTGACGGCGCCGCGCCCGGGTGCTCTGGACGCCCCGTGCCCGGAGGTCCGGACCCCGCCGCGATCGCGCGCCTTCGTGCGGAGCCTGCTCCCGCCGCGAGCTATCGCGAAACAGCATCTCGCCGACAAACCGGCGACACCTCGCCACCGACTCGTCAGCGAGATGCAGTCTTGGGGCGTGACCGCGCGGCCCGGGCGCGCGGTACGCGCCGACCCCACGGCGTCCGCCGCGCTCAGCGCGCTCACGGGAATGTTGACCACCCACAACGACCCGGCGAAACGGGACGCGGGGTCGTTGTGGACATATCACAGGGTGTTTGGGTCCACGTTGTGGGAGACCTACCGTAGGAACCGTCCTTTGCAACGTCGAAAGGTGCCGAAGATGACCGACGCCGCCGTCCGTCCCACCACGCCCGCCACGAGCACGCGTACTCCTGTCGGAGGCGCACCCACCGCGCCGCACACCGCCGCCGAAGCGGCGGAGGGCCGCATCGACACCGAGCGTGTCACCGACCTGCTGCTCGGCACCTGGGGCGACACCCGCCGCCAGGCGCGCGAGATGATCAAGGACCCCGCGCTGTGGCGCGATGACAGCCTGGGCATGGACGCGCACCGAGAGCGCACCCTCAGCCAGCTCCACCTGCTCGTCCAGAACAAGGCGGTCCACCGCGCCTTCCCCAAGCGCCTGGGGGGCGAAGAGAACAACGGCGCCAACATCGCCGGTTTCGAAGAACTCGTCGCGGCAGACCCCAGCTTGCAGATCAAGTCCGGCGTGCAGTGGGGCCTGTTCGGCTCGGCCGTTCTTCAGCTGGGCACCCGTGAGCACCACGACAAGTGGCTGCCCGGCATCATGAGCCTCGAGATCCCCGGCGCTTTCGCGATGACCGAGACCGGACACGGCTCCGACGTGTCGGCCATCGGAACGACCGCGACCTACGACCCCGAGACCGAGGAGTTCGTCATCCACACGCCGTTCCGCGGCGCGTGGAAGGACTACCTCGGCAACGCCGCCGTGCACGGCAAGGCAGCGACCGTGTTCGCGCAGCTCATCACGAAGGGCGTGAACCACGGTGTGCACTGCTTCTACGTGCCCCTGCGTGACGACGAGGGGAACTTCCTCCCCGGCATCGGCGGAGAGGACGACGGCCTCAAGGGCGGTCTGAACGGCATCGACAACGGTCGGCTGCACTTCGACCAGGTCCGTGTGCCCCGCACGAACCTCCTCAACCGCTACGGCGACGTGGCTGCCGACGGCACGTACTCCAGCGACATCGCCAGCCCCGGCCGCCGCTTCTTCACGATGCTCGGCACGCTCGTCCAGGGTCGTGTCTCGCTCGACGGAGCCGCCGCGTGGGCCTCGGCCATCGGCCTGATCATTGCCGTCACCTACGGCAACCAACGCCGCCAGTTCGACTCGGGCAACGGCACCCCCGAGGTCACCCTGCTCGACTACGGCAAGCATCAGCGTCGGCTCCTGCCTCGTCTGGCGACGACCTACGCCGAGATCTTCGCGCACGACGAATTCCTGCAGAAGTTCGACGGCGTCTTCAGCGGCCGCCTCGACACGGATGCCGACCGCGAAGACCTCGAGACCCTCGCCGCAGCGCTCAAGCCCCTGTCGACCTGGCACGCCCTCGACACCCTGCAGGAGTCGCGCGAAGCGTGCGGCGGCCAGGGCTTCCTCTTCGAGAACCGTCTCGTGGGCCTGCGCGCCGACCTCGACATCTACGTCACCTTCGAGGGGGACAACAACATCCTGCTGCAGCTCGTCGGCAAGCGACTGCTCGCCGACTACGCCAAGCAGTTCAAGGGCAAGGATGCCAAGCAGCTCGCCGCCTTCGCGGTCGGACAGACCGCCGGGAAGCTCTTCCACGGCGCCGGAATGCGTCAGCTCGGTCAGGCCGTCAGCGATTTCGGCTCGACGGCGCGCTCCGTCGAGAAGGGCCTCCGAGCCGAGCAGCAGCATGAGCTGCTCGCCGGTCGCGTGCAGCAGATGATCGCCGACATCGCCGGGCGTCTGCGCCCGGCATCCAAGCTCTCCCGAGAAGACGCGGCGGCGTTGTTCAACGAGAATCAGGCGCAGCTGATCGAGGCCGCGCGTGCCCACGGCGAGCTGTTGCAGTGGGAGGCGTTCACCGACGCCATCAACCGCATCGACGATCGCGACACGCTCACGGTGCTGACCTGGCTGCGCGATCTGTTCGGTCTGCAGCTCATCGAGAAGCACCTCGCGTGGTACCTGATCAACGGACGCCTCTCGACGCAGCGCGGCGCAGCAGTGTCGAGCTACATCGACCGCCTCTGCGCGCGGCTCCGCCCGCACGCGCAGGACCTGGTCGACGCGTTCGGATACGGGCCCGAGCACATCCGCGCCTCCATCGCGTCGGGTGTCGAAGACGATCGTCAGAACGAAGCCGCGGCGTACTACGCCGCTCAGAAGGCCGCGGGCACCGCTCCTACCCCGGAGAAGAAGCCCGCCCGGTGACGCGCGAGGCGGGCGGCGGAAGGAGGGGGGCGCCGCCGTCCGCTTCGCGTTCCGACGCGCGAGCAGCGATGTCGGGGCTCCGCTCTAGCCTGGGGGCATGAGCGACCTTTCGATCGATGATGACGGCACGGCTCGCTGCGCGTGGGCCGGTGCCGACGCCGAGTATCAGCGGTACCACGACGAAGAGTGGGGCACCGCCTTGCACGGGGACCGTCGGCTGTTCGAGAAGATGAGCCTCGAGGGCTTCCAGGCGGGTCTCGCCTGGATCACGATCCTGCGCAAGCGCCCGCGTTTCCGCGAGGTCTTCCTCGACTTCGAGCCCCGGGCGGTGGCCGGGTTCGGCATCGACGACGTCGAGCGCCTGATGCAGGATGCCGGCATCGTCCGCAACCGCGCCAAGATCGAGGCCGTGATCGGCAACGCCGCCCTGGTCGCCGAGATGGGCGAGGGCGAGCTCGACGCCCTGCTGTGGTCGTTCGCGCCGGTGGATCATGCACCGCCCGCGACCTTCGCCGAAGTCCCCGCCCTGACGCCGGAATCCACCGCGATGAGTAAAGAGCTGCGTCGTCGCGGTTTCCGGTTCGTCGGTCCCACCACGATGTACGCGCTCATGCAGTCCTCGGGCATGGTCGACGATCACGTCGCCGGGTGCTGGCGCGCGGCTGGCTCGTGACCCCTTCGACGGGGGCGGATGCGCGGTGGGCCGCCGCACACGGGTAGAGTGGGGTGCGGAGCCATTGGCTCCCAGCGTCGTCGAACGCACCGGCCCCTTCTTCTCGGGCCTTTGACCTTCACGGCGAACGGATGCGCCACCCGGCGCCTTCGCCCCCTGCAGCCGCAGCATCGCGGCATCCCGAACCGCCGTGCGCGCGTGCGCCGCGGCTGGAGTATTCATGACGTCCCAGACTTTCGCCGACCTCGGCGTGCCCGCCCCCCTCGTCGACGTTCTCGCCTCGCAGGGCAAGAACGACGCGTTCCCCATCCAGGCAGACACCCTGCCCGACACCCTCGCCGGCCGTGACGTGCTCGGCCGCGGTAAGACCGGCTCGGGCAAGACCCTCGCCTTTTCTCTTCCCCTCGTCGCGCGCCTCGCCGGCAAGAACGACCGCCGTCGCGGCCGCAAGCCCCGCGCCCTCGTGCTCGCTCCCACCCGCGAGCTCGCCAACCAGATCGACGAGGTCATCAAGCCCCTCGCCGCGGCCTACGGCCTGGTCACCACCACCGTGTACGGCGGCGTGAACCAGAAGCGCCAGGTCGACGCGTTCAACGGCGGCGTCGACATCCTCGTCGCGTGCCCCGGTCGCCTCGAAGACCTCATCGGTCAGGGCCACGCGAGCCTCGACGACGTCGAGATCACCGTGCTCGACGAGGCCGACCACATGGCCGACCTCGGCTTCCTCCCCGGTGTCACGCGTCTGCTGTCGCGCACGCCCGCCAACGGCCAGCGCATGCTGTTCTCGGCCACCCTCGACAACGGTGTGGACAAGCTCGTCAAGCGCTTCCTGCGCAACGAGGTGCTGCACTCGGTCGACGAGGCGCACTCGCACGTCGCCGCCATGACCCACCACGTGTTCGCCCCCGCCGACGCCGACGCCAAGAAGGAGCTCGTGCAGACGCTCGCCTCGGGCACCGCGCGCCGCATCCTGTTCATGCGCACCAAGCACCAGGCCAAGAAGCTGGCGAAGGCCCTGACGGCCGCGGGTATCCCCTCGGTCGACCTGCACGGAAACCTGTCGCAGCCGCAGCGCGACCGCAACCTCGCCGCCTTCGGCGACGGCCGCGCCAAGGTGCTCGTCGCGACCGACGTCGCCGCCCGCGGCGTCCACGTCGACGGTGTCGAGCTCGTCGTGCACGTCGACCCGCCCGTCGAGCACAAGGCGTACCTGCACCGCTCGGGCCGTACCGCCCGTGCCGGCACCGCCGGCGACGTCGTGACGATCATGCTCCCCGAGCAGCGTCGCGACACCCTCGACATCCTGCGCAAGGCCAAGATCTCGGCCACGCCCACGGCCGTGACGCCGACCTCTCCCGAGGTCGTCGCCCTGGTCGGCGAGGTCGCTCCGTACGTCAAGCCCGAGCCGATCGTCGCGCAGCCTCAGGGCGGCGGACGCTCGCAGGGCGCGAACGCCCAGCGCAAGCGCGCCGAGCGCGCCCAGGGTGCGGACGCCGCATCCGCCGGCGGCGGACGTCGTCGCCGTGGCCGTGGCGCCGGCGGTCCCTCGGCCGATGCCCCCGCCGCTGCGGGCCACGCGCCCCAGGGCGGCCGTAGCCAGGGCCAGCGCTCCGGTGCCGGTCGCGGCCAGGGCACCGGTGGCGGACAGCGCGCCGGAGCGGGCGCCTCGCGTTCGCAGGGCGCGGGCCGTTCGGCATCCGGAACCCCCACGACCGGGATGGTCGTCGGCGCGCGCAGCCCCCGCACGAACCGTCGCGCCCAGGGCTGATCCACGTCACGAGGCCCCCGCAGATCCGTCTGCGGGGGCCTCGTCGTTTCTCTGGTCGTTCACGGGGTTTCGTCGGCGCACGCGGACGGGATCATCGACCCCGGTCCCGGTGCGGGCCGCGACGGCGGTACGGTCGTTTTCGCGGGTACTCCGGCCGACCTGGTCGCGGCGGGCTCGAGGTCGACCGTCGAGCATCTTGCGCGGTACGTCGGATTGTGACGTCATCGCCGGGACCTGCGGCCATTGTGAAGAAAGGAACCGCCCCAGATGACTCCCGGTGAACTCGTCGATCGCTATCTCGCCGCTCTGCAGAACGCCGACCTCGAGGCGGTGTTGGCGCTGTTCGCGCCGCAGGCCCGAGTGAACTCGCCGCTGTACGGGACGCTCGCACCCGAGAACTTCTACCCCGTCCTCTTCGCCGACACGCAATCGTCGAAGCTCACGCTGCTCAGCGTGATGAGAGATCTTTCGGGCGCGCCGATCCTCAGCTTCTGGTTCCGGTTCGACTGGGTGCTGGCCGACGGTTCCCCCGCGCCGTTCACGGTCGTCGATGTGGCTGAACTCGCCCCCGACGGACGCATCGAGACGCTGCACATCGTCTACGACACCGCCGAGGTGCGCCAGACGTTCGACGCGGGGCGCGTCAGCGATCCCTCCTGATCACCGCCCACCCCATCGGGCGGAGACGGCGGCCTCAGCCGCGCGGCGGAAGGGTCGCGTCGTGCAGGTGGCGATCGCCGTGAGAGAGGACTTTGACCATCACGCCGCGTCGACGAAGGTCCGCGACGGCACGCGTCTCGTCCTCGCGCGTCAGGCCGAGAGCGTGCACGCTCGCGACGACGAGAACGTCACCGCGCGTCAGCGTTCCGAAGAACCGGTCGAGTCTCTTCGACCATCCCTCGAGGGTCTCGGGCGCGGGGTGACGGAAGCCCTCGATCGGCACGCCGAAGCGGGTGAGATCGTCGCGCTGCTGCTTGACGGTCTCCATGTCGGGGCGCGAGACCACGAGGCCGACCAGCCGCGAACCGGCGGGGCGTGCACGCCACCAGTCGCGGTCGCTCTGCAGCTCGGTGAAGCACTTCGGGCACTCCGCCGCTGCGTGCGCGAGCGGCACGGGACTCGTCCCGGCGGCATCCGCGGATGACGGCATCGTCGGGATCGGATCGCTCATGGAAACCTCCGCGTCCATTCTGCCGCACGACCCTGCGAATCGGCCCGTCCCTGCCCCGAGACGCCATGTCCCGTTCTTGTCGCTGTATGTCCCGGATTGTGCGGCTCAGCGTGCCTCCAGGCGACACAAAGTGGGACACGGGTTCGGCCGAGCGTGTGGCACGTGGCCGCGGGCAGACGCACCGCGGGCCCGCCGCGACGCGCACGACGGGTCCGCAGGCGACCGCCTCAGTGAGCCGAGTAGCCGCCGTCCACGAGGTGGTAGCTGCCGGAGATGAACGAGGCGTCGTCGCTCAGGAGGAACAGCGTGAGCGCCGCCACCTCGGCGTCGGTGCCGAGACGGCCCGTGGCGTGCTCTCTCTCGAGGTGGGTCAACGCCTCGGGCGACAGGCTCGAGCGCACCAGCGGGGTGTCGATGAACCCCGGGCCGACGGCGTTCGTGCGGACGCCCTGGGCGGTGTACTCCAGCGCCGCGACCTTCGTCAGTCCCACGAGGGCGTGCTTGCTCGCGACGTAGGCTGCGTTCTGCGCGATGCCCACGGAACCCAGCACGGATGCCATGTTGACGATCGCCCCTCCTCCGGAAGCGACGATCGCGGGAAGCTGGAACTTCAAGCCGTAGAAGACACCGTCGAGGTCGACGGCGCGCACGCGGTCCCAGGCCTCGACGTCGTAGTCGCCGATGTTCTGGGGAGCGGCACCGATGCCGGCGTTGTTCACGGCGAGGTGCAGTCCGCCGTGTGTCTTCTTGGCGAACTCGACGGCCGACTCGGAGTCCTGCCATTTCGCGGTGTTCTGCGCGAAGGCCGAGGCGGTCCCGCCCACGACGGTGATTTCCTGGGCGACGCGCTCCGCGGCATCCAGGTTGATGTCGGTGACGACCACCGACGCGCCTTCTGCGCCGAGCTGCCGCGCGATGGCGGCTCCGATTCCGCTCCCGCCGCCGGTGACGAGGGCGACTTTCCGATCGAACCTGCTCATGGGTACTTCTCTCCCGCCGTCGAGTCACCACGGCTCTCGCGATGACCGCATGCGCGTGAATGGAAACCGTCAGGCGGGCCGCGGTATTCCGCCTCAGCCGTCGGCGCCATCGTCGATGCGTAGTTCGAGGCTCAGTTGGTCGGCGTCCAGCTCGGCGAGGGCGTGCCGGAGTGCCGCGGTGCTGAAGCGTCCGTCGCGGCTCAGGTCATCGAGTCGCGTGCGCATCGCCTCGATCGAGGCGCGTCGGAGCTCGAGCAGATCCCGCACTCGCGCGGTCGCGTCGTCGTCCTCGTTCGGAGGCTGCACGAGGCGTGCGCCCGCCCGCTCGATCAGGTCGGCGGGGAAGGGCTCGCCGTTCTGTCGGGCGAGCGCGCCCGACTGCACCGCCGAGATCGCGGCATCCCGGAGCTCCGCGCTCAGGGCGCGCTGCTCGTCTCGCGACGGCCCCTCGCCGCCCTCGCCGCTGAGACCCACGGTCCGGACCACCGCCGATAGCGTCAGCCCCTGCGCGACGAGGCTGAACAGCGCCACGAGGAAGGCGACGAAGATCAGTAGGGGGCGCTGGATGTTCGGGTCCTCGGGGAGAGTCTGCGCCGCGGCCAGAGTGACCACGCCCCTCATACCCGCCCACACGATCACCGTGCCGTGGCGCGCGGTCAACGGGGAGTCGCGGTAGTAGTCGAGATCCGCCATCGTACGTGCGATGCGCGAGCGCATCCATCCGATGCGGCGCTCGGTCCGTGCGGGGTCGGCGCCGCGCTCGCCGAACTGCTCCGGTGCCTCGCGGTAGGCCTCTTCGAAGCGGTCGAGGCGCTGCTGCGCCCCCTCGATCCGATCCTGGTGCCGGGGGTGACGGCGGCTGCGCCGGGCCTGGAGCCCGATCAGGCCCGTCACGTAGAGTGCGCGCACGAGCAGCACGATCCCCAGGGCCGACAGCGCCAGCCAGGTGCCGTGCCAGAGGCCCTCGTGCTCTCTGAGGTTGGCGACGACGATGTCCTTCAGCTCGAGACCGAAGACGAGGAAGACGCCGCCTTCGAGGATCAACTCGACCGTGCGCCAGTTCAGGCGATCGCTGATGCGCTGCTCGGGCGTGAACCGCCGCGCGGCTCCCTGGCCCGTGACGATGCCCGCGACCACCGCCGCGACCAGGCCCGACCCGCCCAGGTGCTCGGTCGGCAGATAGGCCAGGAACGGGATCGTGAAGCTCAGCGCGGTGTTCGCGGCGGAGTTCGACACGCGTTCGCGCACGCGCAGGTTCACCCACCCGATCGCCGCGCCGAGCACGAGCGCGATGACGACGGCCCAGGCGAAGTCGGCGAGGGCGTCGCCGAACGCGAAACCGGATGCCACGGCCGCCACGGCCGTGCGCAGCAGGACGAGCGCGGTGGCGTCGTTCAGCAGGCTCTCGCCCTCGAGCATCGTCACCACGCGCGGCGAGATGCCCAGGCGCTTGGCGATCGAGGTGGCCACGGCATCCGTGGGACTGAGGATGGCCCCCAGGGCGATGGACAGGGCGAGACCGAGACCGGGGATGACGGCCCAGAAGAAGAGTCCGAGAACGAGCGAGCTGAACACGACGAGCACCACCGAGAGTCCGGCGATGGGGGCGAAATCGCGGCGGAACTCGATGGCGGGCAGCTGCACCGCCGCCGAGTAGAGCAGGGGCGGGAGCACCCCGACCAGGATGACCTCCGGGTTCACCGAGAAGGGCGCGACGAACGGCAGCAGGCTCACTCCCGCGCCGACCGCCAGAAGAACGAGCGGTCCGGCGACGTTGAAGCGCGGCCCGATCACCGTGGCGAGAGCGACGACCACCACCCCGGCGAGGACGAGGAGGAGGGGATCGATCATCCTTCGAGGCTAGCCCTCCGTGCGCCGCGGTCCCGATCGATGAGACAGCACCCCGCTGAACCTCAGCTCTCGGCGCGCACCGCCTCGGCCACGGCTCGCATGCCGGTCAGGGTTTCGGAGAAGCTCGTCGACAGCGGCGAGAGACCGATGCGCAGCCCGTGCGGATCGCGGTAGTCGGGAATGACGTCGCCCTTCCACAGGCGAGCCGTCACGGCCCGCATCGCCGGGTGCGAGAGCGTCACGTGCCCCCCGCGTTCCGCCGGATCGCGCGGCGACGCGAGGCGCACGCCGAGCGGACTCAGGATGCCGTCGGCCACCCGCACCGCGAACTCGGTGAGTGCGACCGATTTCGCGCGCACGGCGCCGATACCGGCGTCGTCGAGGAGGTCGAGAGTGTCCTGCATCGCGATCATGGCGAGCACCGGAGGGGTGCCCGAGAGGAAGCGGCGCATGCCGTCGGCGGGTCGGTACAACGGGCCCATCGAGAAGACGTCGGCGGCACCCATCCACCCCTGCACCGGCTGGGTGAGTGCGGCGTGGTGACGCGCGGCGACGTACGCGAAGGCGGGGGACCCGGGCCCGCCGTTGAGGTACTTGTACGTGCAGCCGACGGCGAGATCGGCGCCCCACGCGTCGAGCTCGACCGGAACCGAACCCGCCGAGTGGCAGAGGTCCCAGAGCACGAGCGCGCCGGCGCGGTGCGCGACGGCGGTGAGCTCGGCACCGTCGGCGAGAAAGCCCGAGCGGTACGAGACGTGGCTCAGCAGCACCACTGCGGTGCGGGGACCGACGGCGGCGCGGAGCAGGTCGGCATCCACTCCCCGTGTCGTATCGACGTCGATCCAGACCACGCGCGCTCCGCGCTCGGCGGCGATCCCTTCGACGAGGTAGCGATCGGTGGGGAAGTCGTCGCGTCCGACGACGATCTCGACACGCTCCGGGTCACGGGCCGTCTGCGCGTCGAGGGCCGCGCGCAGCATCTTGTACAAGAGCACGGTGGTCGAGTCGCCGATGACCGTCTGACCGGATGCCGCGCCCAGCGCCAGTGCCCCGATCCGATCGCCGATGACGAACGGCAGCTCCATCCACGCTTCGTCCCACCCGCGGATGAGGCGCCCGCCCCACTCCTCCGTGACGAAGCGCGCGAGGCGTTCGGCGGTGGCGCGCGGCGGTCGGCCCAGCGAGTTGCCGTCGAAGTAGACCAGCGAGCTGTCGCTGCCGACGAACGCGTCGCGGTGAGGTGCCAGAGCGTCGGCCGCGTCGAGCCGCTGCGCCTCGGCCTCGAACGAGTGGTGGGGGAGTTCGAGTCGGTCCACGGAGCCGAAGTCGGGGGAGGGGTCAGTCGACACGGGTCAGCTCCTCGGTCGGGACGACGGTCGCGTGGCTCAGCCACGTCGCGACCTCGTCGTCGTCGGTGGGGGCGGCGCCGGCGACGAATGTCGAGACGGCGTCGAGGGGCCGGGCGCGGGGCCAGGGGTCGGTGAGTGCGGTCACGAGAGCGTCGCCGCGCACGCCTGCCTCAATCAGCGCGAGGAGCTCTCGTCGATTCACCCCGAGGGGGAGGGAGCCGTTGCCCAGATCGGTCCCGTAGAGCACGCGCCCACCCCGCGCGGCGAACGCGCGGAGGTTGGCGATCGCCCGCTCGCGGTCGGCGCCGCGGTGGATGTCGAGCGTCGAGATCCAGGCCTGTCCCGCAGCGACGGCTCGAGCCAGCGTTCGCCGCGAGACGGGAGCGTCGAACGGCGTGTGCGCGAGCACCGAGACGCCGGCCGCGATCGCGCGGTCCACCTGGCCCGGTCCCTGCGCGTGCGCGACGACGGGAAGACCCCGCTCGGTGGCCGAGGCGACCACGGCCGCGAGGGCCGCGTCGGTGAGCACGGGCCCGGCGTCGGCATGGAGCGTGACCTTGATGACCTTGGCTCCGGCATCCGCCTGCTCGTCGACGGCTGTCCGGGCTCCGTCGTGGACCCCCGGATGCCGTGAGGCGTCGGTCACGTACCGCACGACGGACCGTGGCGCCCAGGAGCGGCCGTCGGGATACCCGCCGGGGACGGTGAGGAAGGCACCGGCGAACGCGATGCGGGGGAGGCCTTCGGGCCGACGAGCGAGAGCGGCGGGATCGCCGCCGAGGTCGACGACGGCGGCGATCCCTCGCCGAGCCAGAGACCCGGAGTCGATCAGATGCAGGTGCACGTGGTGATCGACGAACGCGGGCAACGCGCTCCCCGCCTCGGCGGTGAGCGCGCGGCGCACGGGCCACGCGGCGGAGAGGGTCACGCCGACGCGATCAGATCAGCGACAGCTCGCGGAGTTTGCTCTCGACGTCGGCGTTCGACGGCTCGACGTGGTGGCTGGAGTCGGGGTAGACGACCACGGGAATGCTGGTGCGTCCCGAGATCTCCTTCGCGACGTCGGCGGCAGAGGGGTCGGCCACGAGGTCGATGTACTCGTAGTCGATGCCGAGCTCGTCGAGCTGCTTCTTGGTGCGGATGCAATCGCGGCACCAGTCGGCGCCGAACATACGGATGGGTGCGTCGGAGGACATGCGTCCAGCGTACGCCGCGGGGCGGTGAGCGGCGCCGCGAGTCAGGCCGTAACTTCGTCTTCGAGGGGCTCGATGGCGCGCACGGCCTTGCCGACGCGGCTCTTCTTGGGTGCGTAGACCACCAGCGCGTGGAAGACGAAGCGCACCACGAAGGCGGCGATCAGCGTGAGCGCCGCGGCGATGACGCTGGGCATGTGCGCCTGGCTGACCAGGACCCAGATCACCGGGATGCGGATGATCGCCTCGACGCCGTTGAAGGTGAACGACTTGATGAAGCGGTGCCGCATGAGCCCCGACTCGGCGCGCATGTCGGCGAACACGAGGTACTCGAGCGCGATGAAGTTCGCGACGATCGTCACGATGCTGGCGATCACCGCGGCGATCAGATACTGCACGCCGAACGCCTGCAGGGCCCACATGATCGCGAGGTTGGCCAGGGCGCCGAGGCCGCCGACGACGGCGAACGCCGACATGCGGCCGAAACGCAGCATGGTGAGCTGCACGAGGAAGCGCATGCCCTGACTGAACGAGGCCTTCGACTCACCGGCGAAGCGGGGCGCGAACGAGAAGGGGACTTCGACGACGCGCATCTGCTTGCGGGCCAGGATCTCGAGCAGGATTTTGAAACCGCGCGGCTGCAGCGTCTCGATCTCGAGTGTGCGGCGGTCGACGAGGAAGAAGCCCGTCATCGGATCGGTGCAGTTGTTGAGCTTGCGCGGGAACATCGCCTTGGTCAGCAGCGTCGACGCGCGCGATACCGCGGTGCGCACCGCGTTGGCGAGCCCGTCGGAGGTGCCCCCGGCGACGTACCGCGAGGCGACGACGACATCGGCGTCGCCCACCTCGGCGCGCGCGAGCATGTCGGCGATGACCTCGGGCGGGTGCTGCAGGTCGCCGTCCATGACGACGCAGAAATCGGACTCCGCCGCGCGGATACCCTCGACCACCGCGCCGCCGAGGCCGCCCACGGGGTTGTCACGGTGGATCAGGCGGACGGGGATGTCGGATGCTGCCGCGACCGCTCGGATGACGTCGGGGGTGTCGTCGGTCGAGTCGTCGACGAAGATGACCTCGATGGTGCGACCGAGCAGCGCGTGGGTCGTTCGTCGGACGAGCTCGGCGACGTTCGGACCTTCGTTGAAGGTCGGAACGATGACGGAAAGGTCCATAGATGCTCGCGTTTTCTCGGTGAGACAGAAGTGAACAGCGCAGACCGGCCGACGCGTGCCCAGTCTGAAAGTCTGGCGTACTTACCTGGGAGATCACGGATGCCTCCCTCGGTGCGCCCTAGGAAAGCGCCCGTGACGGGGACATTTCCGATGGCGCTATCCGTCATCCGAGGGTCAACCGATCTCTTTTACGAGATCGTCGACCGTCATTCCGTAATTCATTCGGATGACAGGCAGTGCGAGTTTATCGGTACCGATGCGCACGTACCCGTGCTCGATGGTGCGACCGAGTTCGAAACCAGCGCGACGCAGCCCTTCCTTCGTCGTGTCGTTGTAGTGGCCGAAGGGGTAGGCCACGACTTCCTTCGCGCCGAGGATCTGCGCCGACCGATTCAGGTCGGCGGCGATCGTGTCGGCGTCGTCGTTGACCATCCGCCCCTTGCCGTTGGCGCCGGCGCGGTGCATGTCGTGGGTGTGCGAGCGCTGGAGCACGAAGGGATTGGGCGCGCCCTCGGAGCGCGCCGAAGTGATCACGAACGAGGTGGTGAGCAGCTTCCGGTCGTTGACGATGGGGGCGGCCATCTCGAGCCACGTGCTGTCGGCGTCGTCGTCGGTGATGATCACCGAGTGCTTCGGCAGGTAGAGCTTCCCGTCGATGAAGGCGCTCAGCTCGTCCCACGTCGGCAGGTAGAACCTCGACTGCTGGATGTGCGCCATCTGCGCGTCGAAGTCGCCGATGTAGGCGTAGTTCAGCCGCAACCAGTTGTCTTCGCCCTTCGGGTTTCGCGTGAACTGGTGGTACATGAGGATCGGGATTCCGGCGGCCTCTGCCGTGTTCGCTTCGGGAGTCGTCCACCCCGCGTGGAGCGTCCGCTGCCGATCGGTGCACGTCACGAGGTCGGCGCCGTTCAGCCGTGCCGTCTGCGTCATCGCGGCGGCGTCGGCCGCCGCGTCGTACCACCCGGCGAAGACGCGCCCCTCGGCGCGGGGGATCGGGAGGTTCTGGTAGCGCACCCCCTGCGTCTGCAGCTGCGGATCGAGGGCGATCCCGTCTCCCGCGAACGACACCGCGCACGACTGAGGATCGGTCGAGGTGGCCAGCAGGGCCTGGGCGGGGGTGAGGGGGGTAGGCGTCGGCGTCGGGGTCTCCGAAGGCGTCGCGCTCGCGACGGCCTCGTCGGTGGCGGGGGGCGCTTCGGGGCCGAGGGTCAGGGCGACGGCGCAGATGCCGGCTCCGACCAGGGCGACGGCGATGACCGCGCTGATCACGCGCTTTCGACGAAGGCGGCGGGAGGCACGGCGGCGGTGCTCGGCTCGGGTGGTGTTCATGGTGCCTCGGGCTCGGACGGGTGAGTCGGCGCGATCCTATCGACGCGGACGGTCGCCTCCGTGAACGACGGTGCTTTCCGGCGCGGCGCTCGCGGGATGATGAAGGCATGATTCGCATCGGCATCGTCGGGACCAGTTCCATCTCCGAGCGCTTCGCGGAGGCGGTCGCCGCGGTCGAGGGTGTCGAGGTCTCGCGGGTGGCCTCTCGCGACGAAGCGCGCGCGAGAGCCTTCGCCGACACGATCGGGGCGCCCCGAACCGCCGTCGGCCTCACGGCGCTCCTCGCAGCCCCCGACGTCGATGCCGTCTACCTCGCCAGTCCCAACGCGCTGCACGCGGAGCAGGTGCGAGAAGCGGTGGATGCCGGCATCCCGGTGCTCGTGGAGAAGCCCGCCGTTCTGTCGGCGGGGGAGTGGGAGGTCGCGGTGTCGCACGCTCGCGAGCGCGGCGTCGTTCTGCTCGAAGCGATGCGCTCGGGGTACGACCCGGGACTGCACGCGGTTCGCCGGCTGCTGCCGCGCCTGGGAACGCTCCGCCGCGTCTCGTTCCGGTACGAGAAGCGGTCGGCGCGCTACGACCACGTGCTCGCGGGAGAGCAGACGAACATCTTCGATCCCGCCCTGGGCGGAAGCGCGCTCCGCGACCTCGGGGTGTATCCACTGCACGCTCTGGTGCGGCTCTTCGGCGCCCCGCGCTCGATCGACGGCGTCCGGGTCGGCATCGCCTCGGGGACGGACGGGCTCGGGAGCGCGCTCGCCGCCTACGACGGCTTCATCGCCGACATCGCGTGGTCGAAGATCACCGACACCGCCCTGCCGAGCGAGATCCAGGGGGAGGAGGCGTCGCTGTCCATCGACGCGATCGACGCGCCCCGACGCTTGACCCTGACCCCGCGCGAGGGCGATGTCGAGCGGATCGAGGTCGAGGCGCCGGCCACCCCGATGGTGGGCGAGGTCGAACGGTTCCGTGACGCCGTGGCCGGGGTCGACATCTCGGACGATCAGCGTCTCACCGGCCTCACCCTGCGGCTGGTCGACGAGATCCTGGGGTCTGCGTCGGTGTGACCATTCACCCGCCGTTTCCACGGCGGGGTCAGGATGAGCGAATGCGACGATCCGGCCGAGTGAGCGAGGTGTTCCTCGCGTTCCTGCGCCTCGGCGTCACCTCGTTCGGTGGGCCGGTCGCACACCTCGGCTACTTCCGCGACGACCTCGTCGTGCGGCGGAAGTGGATGGACGACCGCGCCTACGCCGACCTGGTCGCGCTCTGCCAGTTCCTCCCCGGCCCCGCGTCGAGCCAGGTGGGCTTCGCGATGGGCCTTCATCGCGCCGGGGCCTTCGGAGCGCTGGCCGCTTTCGTCGCCTTCACCCTGCCCTCGGCCGTCCTTCTCGTCGCGTTCGCCGGGGGAGCGGCGCTGCTCGGCGGACCGGTCGCCGGGGGCATGATCGCGGGGCTGCAGATCGTGGCGGTGGCGATCGTCGCGCAGGCGGTGTGGGGCATGGCGCGCACCCTCACCCCCGATGCGCCGCGTGCGGGCATCGCGGTCGCGGGCCTCGCCCTCGCGCTGCTGCTTCCCGGAGCGCCGGGGCAGCTCGGTGCCCTCGCCCTCGGTCTGCTGTCCGGGCTCGTCCTGCTGCGCGGCGCGCCCGCGGCGTCCTCGCCCGCGCTGCCGTCTTTCGGCATTCCCCGGGCTGTCGCCGTGACGTGCCTCGTCCTGTTCGCGGTCGGGCTGCTGGGGCTTCCGGTCCTCGCGGCGGCCACGGGGTCGGACACGGCCGGGCTCGTCGATGCCTTCTTCCGCTCCGGCGCCCTCGTCTTCGGGGGTGGTCACGTCGTGCTCCCGCTGCTGCAGGCCGGGGTCGTCGACACCGGCTGGGTGTCACCCCCGGCGTTTCTCGCCGGCTACGGCGCAGCTCAAGCGGTGCCCGGCCCGCTCTTCACCTTCTCGGCCTATCTGGGTGCGGTGTCGTCCGTGGGCCCCGGCGGCCTCACCGGTGCGGCGATCGCCCTCTTCGCGATCTTCCTGCCCGGCTTCCTCGTGCTCGTCGGCGTGCTGCCTTTCTGGGATGCGGTGCGCGACCGGCCCCGCGTGCGAGCGGCGATGCGCGGCGCGGGGGCGGCGGTCGTCGGCATCCTGGGGGCTGCTCTCTACACGCCCGTCTTCACGACGGCGGTGACCGGCCCCGGGCCCGTGGTGCTCGCGGTGGTCGGTTTCGTCCTGCTCACGGCGTTCCGTGTTCCCGCGTGGGCGGTGGTGCTCGTCGGCGCGGCCGGAGGTGTGGCGCTCGCCGTCACCTGAGCGGCCGCCGAGAGCCGGTCCCGTCCGGGATGACACCGCGTCCCACGGATGCCAGGATGAGCCCACGGCACCGTCGCCGCGGCAGTTTTCGAGGGAGAGAACCGTGTTCCAGAGCCCGTATCCGAGCATCGAGATCCCCGACCAGAGCATCTACGACTATCTTTTCGGTTCCCTCGCGGAGTCCGACCTCGATCGCGTCGCGCTCATCGACCCCGCCACCGGGGCCGAGACCTCGTACCGCGCCCTGCGCGCGCAGGTCGACGCCTTCGCCGGAGCCCTGGCCGCTCGGGGCGCCGACACCGAGACGGTGGTCGCGATGCTCTGCCCCAACGTTCCCGCCTTCGCGACCGTGTTCCACGGCATCCTGCGTGCGGGATCGATCATCACCACGATCAACTCCCTCTACACGGCGAACGAGATCGAGAAGCAGCTGACGGATGCCGCGGCCACCTGGCTCGTGACCGTGTCGCCGCTGCTGCCGCAGGCCCATCAGGCCGCGCGAGCCGTCGGCATCCCGGACGACCGGGTGATCGTTCTCGACGGCGCCGAGGGCCACCCCGACCTTCGCTCGCTGCTCGGCGAGGGGCGCACCCCGCCCGAGGTGGACTTCGACCCCGCGACCCACATCGCCGTGCTGCCGTACTCGTCGGGGACGACCGGCGTGCCCAAGGGCGTCATGCTCTCGCACCGCAACCTCGTCGCCAACGTGCACCAGTGCCGACCGGTCATCGAGATCGGCCGCGACGACCGGGTGCTCGCCGTGCTGCCGTTCTTCCACATCTACGGCATGACGGTGCTGCTGAACCTGGCGCTTCGTCAACGCGCGACGCTCGTCACCATGCCGCGCTTCGATCTCGTGGAATTCCTGCGCACCGTGCAGGACCACCGCTGCACCTTCCTCTTCATCGCCCCGCCCATCGCCGTCGCCCTCGCGAAGCATCCGGCAGTCGACCAGTTCGACCTCTCCCGCGTCCACAGCGTGTTCTCGGGGGCGGCCCCTCTCGACGGCGAGACGGCCGAGACCGCCGGTCGACGGATCGGCGCCCGCTTCTACCAGGGCTACGGCATGAGCGAGTTGAGCCCCGTCTCGCACGCGATCCCCGCGGGCTCCGACATGCCCGTCAGCTCGGTGGGGGTGCTCATCCCGGGCTGCGACGCGCGGCTCGTCGATCCCGAGACCGGCGCCGACCTCGACGAGCACGGCGACGACGGCTTCACCGCCCCCGGGGAGATCTGGGTTCGCGGGCCCAACGTGATGCTCGGGTATCTGAACCGCCCCGACGCGACCGCCGAGACCCTCGACGACGAGGGGTTTCTGCACACCGGCGACATCGGCGTGCACCACGTCGACGGCTACTTCACCATCGTCGACCGCTTGAAAGAGCTCATCAAGTACCACGGCTACCAGATCGCGCCCGCAGAGCTCGAGGCGCTGCTGCTCTCGCACCCGAAGATCCAGGATGCCGCGGTCATCGGCGTGCGCGGCGACGACGGCGAGGAGATCCCCAAGGCGTTCGTCGTGGCGGCCCCCGACTCGGGCCTGAGCGCTGACGACGTGATGGCCTTCGTGGCGGGAGAGGTCGCGCCGCACAAGAAGGTGCGCCGCGTCGAGTTCATCGACGTGATCCCCAAGTCGACGTCGGGCAAGATCCTGCGCAAAGACCTGCGTGCACGCGAAGCCGCCTGAGTCGGCGGGTCGCGCGGGTACGAAAAAAGGGCGGGGCGTCTTCAGACGACCCGCCCTTCTTCGCTGCTCCCTTACGGGGCGATGAGCGCTCCGGTCTGAGCGGCGGCCTCTTCGGCGCGCTTTTCTTCCTCGTCCTTGCCGCGGCGCTCGTCGGCGGCCTCCTGAAGGGCCGACTTCGCCCGCAGCGGCGGGGTGCGGAAGAACAGCGACAGCACGAAGGCCAGCAGCACGACGCCCATCGCGGTCCAGTAGACCGTCGTCGCCGAGGAGTTGAAGCCGACGAGGAACGGCTTGGTCAGGCGCGCGTCGGCACCGACCAGGAACGAGGTGTCGTCGAGCGTCGAGCCGCCGACCGACGTGTTCTCATCGCCGGCGGCGAACTGATCCTCGATCGTCGTGGCCGCCGTGTCCACGAAGGCCGCGCGCTGCGTGGCATCCGAGAAGTCCAGGCTCACCGTGCCGTCGGCGGCGACGCGCGCGACCGGAACCTGCTGCTGGATCTGCGTCGTCGCGGCGGCGACGGCCTGAGCGACGGCGGCCTGGGTGGCGGCAGCCTGCGCCGACGCCGGGATGCGACCGGCGGCGACCTGCTGCGCGACGGCCTGGGTCGCGGCATCCTGAGCCTGCTGCACACCCGCCTGCAGCTGCGACGTCGTACCGTCGACGATCTTCGACACGATCGGGGTGTAGATGCTCGACATGATCTTCTCGTTCGCCGGAGCCGAGGCGACCGTCGGGTCGAGAGCGGCGTCGAGGGCGTCGGTGAGCGTGGCGCGGTCGGCGAACGAGCCGGTGATGTTCGACGGCATGAGCGTGAACAGCAGCGACAGCAGCACGGCGGTGCCGAGCGTTCCACCGATCTGACGGAAGAACGTCGAGCCGCTCGTCGCCACACCCATGTCGCGCAGACCCACCGAGTTCTGGCTGGCGATCGTGAGCGTCTGCATGAGCTGCCCGAGGCCGAGGCCGATGACGAGCATCGCGATCGCGACGTGCCAGTACGGGCTGTCGTACTTCAAGAAGGTCAGCAGGAAGAAGCCCACCGACATCAGCGCCGTACCCAGGATCGGGAACATGCGATAGCGGCCGGTGCGGGCGATGATCTGGCCGCTCGCGATCGAGGCGATCATGAGGCCGAGGATCATCGGCAGCATCTCGAACCCGCTCTGCGTGGGCGAGGAGCCGAGCACGAGCTGCAGATACAACGGCAGCGTCAGCATCGCGCCGAACATGCCGAAGCCCACGAGCACCCCGATGATCGTGGCCATCGAGAACGTGGGGGAGCGGAAGAGCTTGAGCGGGATGAGCGCGTCGTCCTTCATCAGGGTCTCGGCGATGACGAAGGCCAGGATGCCGAGAGCGCCGACGACGTAGCAGGCGATGGCGATCGGCGAGCCCCAGCCCCATTCGCGGCCCTGTTCGGCCACGAGCAGGAGCGGGACGAGGGCGACGATGACGGTCGTGGCGCCCCACCAGTCGATGCGCACCGAGTGACGCGGCTGCTTCGGGATGTGCAGGAACCGCCAGACGATCGCCAATGCGACGATGCCGATCGGCACGTTGATGAGGAACACCCAGCGCCATCCGGTGATGAACAGGATCTGGCTGGCGCCCGCGAACAGTCCGCCGACGAGGGGGCCGATGACGCTGGAGATGCCGAAGACGGCGAGGAAGTATCCCTGGTACTTCGCGCGTTCGCGCGGGGCGAGGATGTCGCCCATGATCGCGAGCGGCATCGACATCAGGCCGCCGGCACCGAGGCCCTGGATGGCGCGGAAGGCCGCGAGCTCGACCATCGAGGTCGAGAAGCTCGCAAGCACCGAACCGATGATGAAGATCAGGATCGCGATGAGGAACAGGGGTCGCCGACCGAAGATGTCGGAGAGCTTGCCGTAGATGGGCGTCGAGATCGTCGACACGATCAGATAGGCCGTGGTGACCCACGCCTGCAGGCTCAGGCCCTGCAGGTCGTCGCCGATCGTGCGGATCGAGGTGCCGACGACGGTCTGGTCGAGGGCGGAAAGGAACATGCCGGCCATGAGGCCGAAGATCACGAACATGATCATGCGGTGCGTCATGACCGTGTCGGTCGCTGCCGTATGGGCGCGTCTGGTTCGAGTGATGTCTGACATCGGAGGCCTCTTCAGGAGAAGGCCTGGCGGACGGCTCGGGGTGGCTCAGTCGGGCGCCAGGTGTTTGCTAAAAGTCAACTAATAGTAGCGCCGTCCGACGATGACCGAAACCACCCACGACTGTGCGAACCCTATGCGGCCGTCCATCGCCGGCGCCAGCGGTGTCGTCGCGAGAACGGGGGAAGCCGCTGGAACAGCGCGTTGTCGCGCGGAACGGCCTCGTCTCGGCACGCCGCCTGTTTTCGGCGCAGCGCGCGACGCTGGCTCACGAGGCGGCGGAGCGCCGCGAAAGGGGGGATGCCGACGCAGAGCGGCATCCGGGAACGAAAAAGTCCCCCATGAGTAGAAGCCTCATGAGGGACCGTGGCTCCGACGGGCGTCGATCCCGTGACCTCACGATTTTCAGTCGTGCGCTCTACCAACTGAGCTACAGAGCCGAGCGACATGTCTGCCGCTTCCTAGACGAAAGGCCTCCTCGAAAGAAGGCCCGTCGCTATGGAGCGACCCTGACGGGACTTGAACCCGCGACCTCCGCCGTGACAGGGCGGCACGCTAACCAACTGCGCTACAGGGCCATGCATTTTCAATTGTACTTCACCGGAGAGTGACCCCAACGGGATTCGAACCCGTGCTACCGCCGTGAAAGGGCGGCGTCCTAGGCCGCTAAACGATGGGGCCGAATGAGCCTGAAACCTTGCAGTTTCATCCTCGCTTGCCGACGACCGAGCCTACTTCACAACCGTCGAGATTGCCAATTCGGGGCGTGGCGTCCCGCGCCCGCGCGTGTCGGCGGCGCAAACTAGGCCGCGACAGCGGGAACTCGCTCTGTTGTACGTGTGACTCGTGTTGCTACTGTTAGCCGAGTTGCGACCCGGTGAGATGAGGTAGCCCGTGACGCTCGTACCCCCTGATCAGACCGACGACTGCGGCTGCGCCCCCACGGCCAGCGAGCAGCGGCGTTTGTGGCCCACCTTCGATAGGCGCAGCGCCCTGAAGTACGGCGCCCTCGGTGCCGTCGCTCTGGGAGCCTTCGGTGCGGCGACGGCCGGCTTCAGTTCCCCCGCCGTGGCCGCCGACTATCCCTCGTGGGACGACGTGCAGGCCGCCAAGGCGAACGAGGCCGCGAAGGCCGGCGAGATCTCGCGCATCCAGGGGCTGATCCAGGGCTTGCAGTCCGAGGTCGCTCGGACGCAGGCCGAGGTGCAGGCCCGGTCCGATGAGTACTACGCCGCGCAGCAGGCCTACCAGGACGCCGACTACCGCGCTCAGCTCATCCAGCAGCAGGCGGACGCCGAAGCCGCGAAGGCGACGGACGCCGCCAGCAAGGCCGGCAAGGTCGCCGCCCAGCTGTACCGCTCGGGCGGTGACGACACCTCGCTCAACCTCTTCTTCTCCGGCTCCGCGGCATCCGCCGACGATCTGCTGGCCAAGCTCGGCACGATGGACAAGCTCCTCGAGCGCAACAAGTCGGTGTACTCCGCCGCGGTGGCCGCTCGCGACAGCGCGAAGAACCTCAGCAATCAGGCCAACGACGCGCGCGCCGAGCGCGATCGCCTGCAGAAGATCGCCGAAGACAAGATGGCCGCGGCGCAGCAGGCGGCCCAAGCCGCTCAGGAAGCCCTCGCCGCTCAGCAGGCCAATCAGGCCGTTCTCGAGGCGCAGCTCGCGGCCCTTCAAGACACCACGGCCAAGACGGTGGCCGACTACCAGGCCGGTGTAGAGGCCGAGCGCAAGGCGCGCGAAGAGCGCGAGCGCAAGGCCCGTGAAGAGGCCGCAGCTCGAGACGCCGCCGAGCGTGCCCGACGCGAGCAGGAAGCCGCCAACAACAACAACAGCGGTGGTGGCGGTGGCGGTGGCGGCGGTAACAGCGGCGGCGGTGGCGGCGGCGGCGGCGGCGGAAGCGTCGGCGGATCCGGCTGGGCTCGACCCTCGTCGGCCTACACCTCGTCGGGGTACGGCCCCCGCTCGGGGCAGTGCAACTCGAGCTACTGCGCGAGCACCTGGCACCTCGGCCTCGACTTCGGCGCCAGCTGCTGGTCACCCATCTACGCGGCAGCGGCCGGTCGCGTCACCTACGCCGGCGTCAACGGCGGTTTCGGCAACTACATCCGCATCGCTCACGACGACGGCTCGGGCACCGGGTACGGCCACATCGTCAACGGCGGTATCTACGTCTCGTACGGTCAGCGCGTCGAGGCCGGTCAGCAGATCGCCGCGACGGGTCAGACCGGCAACTCCTTCGGCTGCCACCTGCACTTCGAGGTCTACCCGCCGTGGGGCGGGACCACCGACCCCGCGCCCTGGCTGCGCTGGCGCGGCGTCGACGTCTGATCAGGCGCACGAGAAAACCCCCGGTCCGAGGACCGGGGGTTTTCTCGTGGGGGCAGCTGATCAGAGCGTGTTGGGAGCCTCGCCCGAGCCCTGCGTCTTGGTCTGCGCGTCGTGCTCGTCGAAGCGCGTGAAGGCCTCGGCCACGAGGCGCTCGGCTTCGGCGGCATCCGCCCACTCGTCGACCTTGACCCACTTGTTGGGCTCGAGGTCCTTGTAGTGCTCGAAGAAGTGCGAGATCTCCTTCTTGGTCCACTCGTCGATGTCGGCGACGTCCTGGATGTGGTCCCAACGCGGGTCCTTCGCGAGGACGGCCACGACCTTGTCGTCGCCGCCGGCCTCGTCGCTCATCTTGAGCACGCCGACGGGGCGCACCTTGGCGAGGATGCCGGGGTGGAGGTCGCGGTCGAGCAGCACGAGCACGTCGAGCGGGTCGCCGTCTTCGCCGAGGGTGTTCTCGAAGAAACCGTAGTTGGCGGGGTAGCCGAACACCGTGTAGAGGATGCGGTCGAGGTAGACGCGGCCGGTGCCGTGGTCGACTTCGTACTTCACGCGGCTGCCGCGGGGGATCTCGATGACGGCGTCGTACGCGCCCATACTCGTGCTCCTTAGATCTGTGGATTTCCGCGGCCCAGCCTAGCCGGGAGCGACCACGGTGCCGCGTCGGGTCGCCGCTACCGTGGAGGCATGGATCACCGCCCGGGACTCGACCCGTCCGTCGCCGAGGTGCGCAGGGCGGTGCGTGCCGCCTTGGAGCGTGCCGACGGCCCCGTCGCGGTGGCGCTCTCCGGTGGTCCGGACTCCCTGGCCCTCGCGGCGGCGACCGCCTTCGAAGCCGCGCGTGCCGGCATCCGGGCCGAGGCCGTCGTGATCGATCACGGGCTGCAGGAGGGATCGGATGCCGTGGCGGCGGCCGCCGCCGAGAAGGCGCGTGCTCTCGGTCTCGGCGCCCGCGTCGTCCGCGTCGAGGTCGGTTCGACCGACGGCCCCGAGGCGGCGGCTCGAGCGGCACGGTATGCGGGTCTCGCGGCGGCGGCCGTCGAGATCGGGGCCGACGTCGTCCTGCTCGGACATACGCTCGACGACCAGGCCGAGACCGTCCTGCTCGGTCTCGCGCGTGGTTCCGGAGGGCTCAGCCTCGCGGGCATGCCCGCTGAGAGACGGGATGCCACGGGCCCGATCTGGGTGCGCCCCCTGCTCGCCGTGCGCCGGCACACCACCGTCGCGGCCTGCGCCGCGCAGGGTCTTGACCCGTGGACCGACCCGCACAATGCCGACCCCGCGTACTCGCGCGTGCGCGTGCGCAACAGGGTGATGCCGGTACTCGAGACCGAGCTCGGACCGGGGGTGGCAGAGGCCCTCGCCCGCACCGCAGAGCAGCTGCGGGAAGACGCCGAAGCGTTCCAGGACATGATCGACGAGACCATCGAGGACATCGTCGAGCACGCCGAGGCGGGGATCTCGATCTCGGTCGCCGCGCTCGCGGCGAACCCGGCGGCCCTGCGCAACCGGATCGTCCGTTACGTCGTCGACAGTGAGTTCGGCGTCTCCCTGTCCCGCGCGCAGACCCTCGAGATCGCCCGGCTGGCGACCGACTGGAAGGGGCAGGGGCCCATCGATCTGCCCGGATGCCTCGCCCGTCGCGTCGGGGCGCGTATCGAGGTCGTCGCGCGCACGGCATCCTGATTCCGCCGACGTAGACTTTCCCAATGCGCGCGGCCGACATCTCCGACGACATCAGCGAAGTCCTCCTCACCGAGGAGCAGATCCACGAGAAGCTCGCGGAACTCGCGACACAGGTGGCTGCCGACTACGAGGGCCGCGAGGTCGTCCTCGTGGGCGTGTTGAAGGGCGCGGTCATGGTCATGGCCGACTTCGCGCGCCACCTCCCTGTGCACGTGTCGATGGACTGGATGGCCGTGTCGTCGTACGGCGCGAGCACCCGCTCGAGCGGTGTGGTGCAGATCCGCAAAGACCTCGACACCGACATCACGGGCAAGCACGTGCTGATCGTCGAGGACATCATCGACTCCGGCCTCACCCTCAGCTGGTTGCTCGAGAACTTCGCCTCGCGCGGCGCCGAATCCGTCGAGGTGCTGGCACTGCTGCGCAAACCCGAAGCCATGAAGGTCGAGGTCGATTGCCGGTACGTCGGTTTCGACATCCCCAACGACTTCGTCATCGGCTACGGACTCGACTACGCCGAGCGCTACCGCAATCTTCGCGACGTCGCCGTGCTCGCGCCCCACGTCTACTCCTGACGTTCCCACGGCGCCGGGAGGCGGCATCCCGAGCCTTGTACGCCCATGACGAACGCACAGGCCCGGCATAGTCCGTGGGCGTTAGCCTGTTGCGACCGCGTTTCTGCGGAGGACCACGAAAGGGCTGGGCTCGCCCACCATGAATTTCAAGAAGATCACGCGAAATCCGATCATCTACGTTCTGCTGGTCGGTCTGCTCCTCGTCATCGGTTTCTCCCTCATCTCCAACTTGAGCGGTGCCCGCCAGGTCTCCACCAAGGAGGGGCTGGACCTGCTCAAGGGCGGCACCGTGAGCCAGGTCGTGACGAACGATCCCGACCAGCGCGTCGACCTGAAGCTGTCGCAGCCCTTCGAGGGCGCCAACGACGTGCAGTTCTACTTCAGCCAGGCGCGCGCGAACGAGGTCGCCAGCGCGATCGATGCGGCGAACCCCTCCGACGGCTTCAACGACGTGGTGCCCAAGCCCGGTTGGTTCGACAGCATCCTCGGGCTGATGCTGCCCCTCGTGCTCCTCGGTCTGCTGTTCTGGTGGCTGCTCTCCAGCGCCCAGGGCGGTGGCAGCAAGGTCATGCAGTTCGGCAAGTCGCGGGCCAAGCTCGTGACGAAAGAGACTCCCACCGTCACGTTCCAGGACGTCGCGGGTTCGGACGAGGCGATCGAAGAGCTCGATGAGATCAAAGAGTTCCTCAAGGATCCGAAGAAGTTCGAAGAGGTCGGCGCCCGCATTCCGAAGGGTGTGCTGCTGTACGGCCCTCCCGGAACCGGTAAGACCCTTCTCGCCCGCGCCGTCGCCGGCGAGGCCGGAGTGCCGTTCTACTCGATCTCGGGCTCGGACTTCGTCGAGATGTTCGTCGGTGTCGGCGCGAGCCGCGTCCGCGACCTCTTCAACCAGGCCAAGGAGAGTTCTCCGGCCATCATCTTCATCGACGAGATCGACGCCGTCGGTCGCCACCGTGGTGCCGGTATGGGCGGCGGTCACGACGAGCGCGAGCAGACGCTGAACCAGATGCTCGTCGAGATGGACGGCTTCGACCCCAAGGTCAACGTCATCGTCATCGCGGCGACGAACCGCCCCGACATCCTCGACCCCGCCCTGCTGCGTCCGGGCCGCTTCGACCGCCAGATCGGCGTCGACGCTCCCGACCTGAAGGGCCGCCAGCGCATCCTCGAGGTGCACGGTCGCGGCAAGCCCCTCTCCGATTCGGTCGACCTCGAGGTCGTGGCCAGGAAGACGCCCGGCTTCACCGGCGCCGACCTCGCCAACGTGCTGAACGAGGCCGCCCTGCTGACCGCCCGCTCGAACGCGCAGCTCATCGACAATCGCGCCCTCGACGAGGCCATCGACCGCGTGATCGCAGGTCCCCAGCGCCGTACCCGCGTGATGAAGGACAAAGAGAAGCTCATCACCGCGTACCACGAGGGCGGTCACGCCCTGGCCGCCGCCGCGATGAACCACACCGACCCCGTGACCAAGGTCACCATCCTTCCCCGCGGCAAAGCCCTCGGCTACACGATGGTGCTTCCCCTCGACGACAAGTACTCCGTCACCCGCAACGAGCTGCAGGACCAGCTCACGTACGCGATGGGCGGCCGTGTGGCCGAGGAGATCGTCTTCCACGACCCCACCACGGGCGCGTCGAACGACATCGAGAAGGCCACGAGCATTGCCCGCAAGATGGTCACCGAGTACGGCATGACCAACGAGGTGGGCCCGGTCAAGCTCGGCGGCTCGTCGGGAGAGGTCTTCATGGGCCGCGACATGGGTCACGGCCGAGACTTCTCCGAGCGCATCGCGGAGCGCGTCGACGCCCAGGTGCGCGCGCTCATCGAGCAGGCGCACAACGAGGCCTACCAGGTCATCAACGACAACCGCGAAGTGCTCGATCGACTGGCGCTGGCGCTGCTCGAGAAGGAGACTCTCGACCACAACGAGTTGGCCGAGATCTTCACCGACGTCAAGCGCCTGACGCCGCGGCCGCAGTGGTTGTCGTCGGGGGACCGGCCGGTGTCGAACCAGCCGCCCATCGAGGTGCCCCGTCGTCAGCAGCCCGCCGGCATCGCGGCATCCACCGAGGCGGAATCGCAGGCCGCGACGAAGGCGCAGCCCCGTCCGAGCGGACAGACGCGCCCGGCTACCGCCTGAGGATCCGTGGCCGTCGATCGTGAACGCGTCGCCGTCCTGGTGCGAGAGCTCCTGGAGGCGATCGGGGAGGACCCCGATCGCCCCGGGCTCCGCCAGACTCCGACGCGCGTCGCCGACTCCTGGGCCGAATTCTTCGGGGGAGTGAATCAGGATGCCGGAGCCCCGCTGCAGCACACCATCTCGGTGTCGCGCGGGCCGGCGCCCGACACCCTCCCCTCGGGAGCCGTGATGCTGCGCGACATCGCCTTCCGGTCGATGTGCGAGCATCACCTGCTGCCGTTCCGCGGCCGCGCGCACGTCGCCTACCTCCCGGGTGAGGAAGTGGTCGGGCTCGGGGCGCTGCCGCGCGTCATCGACATCCTCGCCGCCCGCCCGCAGGTGCAGGAGCGTCTGGGAGAACAGGTCGCCGACGCGATCGCCTCGGCGCTCGATGCGCGCGGCGTGCTCGTCGTCCTGGATGCCGTGCACGAGTGCGTCACGATGCGCGGGGGTCGACAACTCGACGCCTCGACCGTGACGATCGCCGCTCGCGGGGCGTACGGCGACCCCGCCGCCCGGGCCGAGCTCGTGGCGCTGATCGGGGCGCGCGCGTGACCCTCGTCATGGGGATCGTCAACGTCACCCCCGACTCCTTCAGCGACGGCGGACGCTACCTCGATCCCGACGTCGCCCTCGCCCATGCCCGGCTCCTTCGCGAGCAGGGCGCCGAGATCCTCGACGTCGGCGGGGAATCGACTCGGCCGGGTGCCGAGCGGGTCGCGCCGCGCGTGGAGCAGCAGCGCGTGCTGCCGGTGGTCGAGGCCCTGGCATCCGAAGGCTCGTTCGTGAGCATCGACACGATGAACGCCGCCACGGCGGTCACCGCGGTGCGGGCCGGGGCGCGCCTCGTGAACGACGTGTCGGGTGGGCTCGCCGACCCCGACATGCTCGCCGCTGTCGCTGAGACCGAGGCGGATTTCGCCCTGGGGCACTGGCGCGGGCCGTCGACCGAGATGTACGCGCGCGCCGACTATGCGGACGTCGCGCGAGAAGTCACCTCCGAACTCGCCGAGCGGGTCGAGGCCGCTCTGTCCGCGGGGATCGACCGATCGCGATTGGTCGTCGACCCCGGTATCGGCTTCGGTAAGCGCGGGGCGCAGAACTGGCAGACGCTGCGCGCGCTGCCCGAGATCGCGGGGCTCGGGCTCCGTGTGCTCGTGGGTACGAGCCGGAAGAGGTTCCTCGCGGAGGCGCTCGGCGAGGACGCCGACCTCGCCCGCCGCGATCTCGCGACCGCCGTCACGAGCGCTCTGTGCGCTCGTGCGGGCGCGTGGGCCGTGCGCGTGCACGATGTACCGACCACCCGCGACGCGCTCGCCGTCGCCCGCGCTTGGGAGGCCTGATGGATGCCGATCGGATCACGCTGACGGGGGTGCGCGCCGTGGGGCACCACGGTGTCTACCCCGACGAGAAGCGCGACGGGCAGGAGTTCGTGGTCGACGCGACTCTCTTCCTGTCGCTGCGACGGGCGGCGGAGACCGACGATGTCGTCGACACGGTGCACTACGGCGAACTCGCCGAGCGCCTCGTCGAGATCGTCGAGGGCGACCCGGTCGACCTGCTCGAGACGCTGGCCCAGCGGTTGGCCGACGCGGTCCTCGCCGACGAGCGGGTGGATGCCGTCACGATCACCGTGCACAAGCCGCAGGCGCCCATCACGGTGCCCTTCGGCGACGTGGCCGTGACCATCTCGAGGTCGCGGTCGTGAGCGTGCGGTTGGCGCACGGCATCGACGCGGCTCCGCGGCCCGCGCCCGTGCACGCCGTCGTCGCGCTGGGGGCCAACCTCGGGTCGCGGCACGAGACCCTTGCCGCCGCGGTCGACGAACTGCGGCGGTTAACTCTCACCACCGATGTCCGCGTGTCCGCCTCGATCGAGACGGTGGCCGTGACGCTGCAGGGCGAAGACGCCGACGCCCCGCGGTACCTGAACGCGGTGGCGGTCCTCGAGACGCGTCTGTCGCCGGGGGAGCTGCTCGCGTCGCTCCACCGGATCGAGGCGCGGCACGGTCGAGTGCGCCGCGAGCGCTGGGGCGACCGCACCCTCGATCTCGATCTGATCACCTACGGCGACGAACGCATCGACCGCGACGATCTCGTCGTTCCGCACCCCCGCGCACACGAGCGGGAGTTCGTGCTCGCGCCGTGGCTCGACGTGGACCCGGATGCCGAGATCCCCGGCCGCGGACGCGTCGCCGACCTGCTCGAGAAGCTGCGCGGAGGCGTCCGATGAAGCGCACAGGAGCCGGCATCCTCACGATCGCCGTCGTCGTCGGCCTCGTCGTCGGGTTCCTGCTCGACACGTCGCTCACGGCGATGGGGCGGTCGACATTCGTCCCCGCGGCGAGTCTGCCCACGATCCTCGCGCTGCTCGCCGCGGTGATCGTCGTGCTCGCCATCCCGGTGTTCCGGGCGACGCGGGGCCGGAACACCCGGCCGATCGATCCGTTCCGGGCGGTGCGCGTCGCGATGCTGGCGAAAGCGTCGTCCCTTCTCGGCGCGGCCGCGGCCGGATTCGCGGCCGGGTTGATCGGGTTCCTGGTGACCCGCCCCGTGGTGCCCTCGATAGGCTCGATGGGATCGATCATCGCGACACTCGTTTGCGCCGTCATCCTCGTCGTCGCGGGACTCGTGGCCGAGCAGCTCTGCACCATCCGGAAGGACGACGATGACGACGCCCCAGGGAACACCCCCGCAGGACCCGTGGGGATCTGACGTTCCGCAGACGCAGGCGGGGGTCTCGGAGGGGATCGCGGCCGAGCGATCTCGTGCTCCTCGTGCGGATACGGACCCCTCCGACGTCCGCCCGGCCGACGCTCGCTCCGCCGACGCCCGACGACCCGCCGACGGCGATGCAGCGGCCGACGATGCCGTCCTCGGCGTGGGCACGTACGATCGCATCCTCGAACCGCGCTCGGAGCGCCGCCTGCCCCTCGGAGAGGGCACGTGGCACCAGCTGGCCCGTGCATACGTGCGGGTGCAGCTGATCTCGCAGGGGGCCGTGTTCGTCCTGGTGCTGGCTGCCGCCGTCATCGTGCAGGCGCTCGCGGGATTCTCGTGGCTGTGGATCCCCGCGGGGGTCATCCTGCTGGTCACCGCGATCGGCCTCGTCATCACCCCGCGCCAGGCGCGCTCCTTCGGCTACCAGCTGCGCCGCGACGACCTCGTGTTCCGTCGAGGAATCCTCTGGCAGCGGGTGGTCGCGGTCCCGTACGGCCGCATGCAGCTCGTCGACATCACCCACGGCCCCCTCGACCGGGGCTTCGGCATCGCCCAGCTCAAGCTCGTGACCGCTGCGGCGTCGACGGGTGTGACCATCCCCGGTCTCACCCAGGAGGCGGCCGAACGGCTGCGCGACACTCTCGTGGCCGTCGCCGAGACCCGCCGGACCGGACTGTGACCGATCCGGACACGGCGGGCTCGCCTCTCGGATCGCCGCCTCGGCAGCGGACGGTCGTGCGTTCGCCCTACAGCGACGGGGAATGGCATCGGCTCCATCCGTTGACGCCGTTGCTCCGGGGTGGACTGACGCTCGTCGTGATCGTCGGCGTCATCGTGACGAACCTGCGCGAGCGTCTCGTCGAATGGGTCTTCCCGGTGTTCACCGATCTGCCCCCGGGGGAGCTTCCCCCCGACCCGGTCGATTTCCTCCTCGCGAACAACCTGATCCTCATCGCGGCGGCTGCGGCTCTCGTCGTGCTCATCGTGCTGCTGGTGCTGTTCCGGCTGTCGTGGCGGTTCCACACCCTGCGCATCAGCGAGGACGACGTCGAGGTGCGCTCGGGCGTGCTGTTCCGCACGCACCGCCGCGCGCCGCTCGACCGCGTGCAGGGGGTCAACCTGACACGTCCGATGGTCGCCCGCCTCCTCGGGCTCGCGAAGCTGGAGGTGGCCGGCGCGGGACTCGATGCCAACGTCAAGCTGGAGTACCTCTCTGGCAAGGATGCCGAGGCCATCCGCGGCGATATCCTCCGTCTCGCGTCGGGCCGGCGTCTCGCCGAAGGTCGAGCGGAACCCGGTGGCCGCGCTTCCTTCGCTCGACAGGCGGCGGCGGCCGTGGGCTCGGGCTTGCAGGGAATCGTGGACGGGGAGGACCTCTCCGACGCCGAGCCGGAGAGCATCGTCCGCATTCCGTTCGGCCGGCTCGTGGCATCCCGTGTCCTGAGTGGATCGAGCCTCATCCTCATCGCCCTCGTCGTGGGAATCGTCGTCGCGGCGTCGGTGTCGACCCTGTGGCTGCTGTTCACGGTCGTTCCGATGTTCCTCGCGTTCGGGGCGTACTACGTGCGGTCGATCGCCCGTGGCCTGCGGTATTCCATCGCTCCGACCGTCGACGGCGTGCGTGTGACTTTCGGCCTGTTCACGACCGTGTCGGAGGTCGTGCCGCCCGGCCGCGTGCACGCGATCGAGGTGCGGCAGCCCCTGATGTGGCGTCCCTTCGGATGGTGGACGATCTCGGTCAACCGCCTCTCGGGGCGGTCCTCGACCGACACGAGCAACGATCAGCTGGCAGCGGTGCTGCCGATCGGCACGCGCGCCGACGTCGAACGCGTTCTGCGGATCCTCGCCCCCGGCCTGTCGGCCGACGAGTGGACTCTCGTGTTCCGCGACGGCATCCTGGGTCCGATGGACGACGATTCCTACGTGACGACCCCGAAACGCGCTCGATGGCTGCGCCCGCTGTCGTGGCGCCGCAACGGAGCGCTGTTGACGGCCGATGCGCTGCTCCTGCGCCGCGGGTGGGTCTGGCGTTCGCTGAGCCTGATTCCCCTCGCGCGGCTGCAGTCGATCGGCCTGCACCAGGGACCCCTCGCCCGCGCGACGGGGACCGCCACCCTCATCGCCCACGTGATCGCGGGCACCGTGCAGACATCTGTAGGTGTCCTCGACCGTGACGACGCGCTGGGGTTGTTCGAGCGCACGGCTCGAGCTGGAATCGATGCGGCGGCCATCGACCGCACCCACCGGTGGGCCGGATGAGCGCCGGACGTGACGGACGCCTCGGCGTCGGGGTGATCGGGGCCGGCCGCGTCGGGCCGGTCATCGCGGCGGCCTTGGCGGGAGCAGGGCACGCCCTGACGGGGATCACGTCGGGTTCCGACGACGATCGCGTCGAGGCGATCCTGCCGGGCCTCCCGGTGCTGACCTCCGACGAAGTCGTCCGACGCAGCGAGCTGGTGGTCGTGGCCGTGCCGCACGACCAGCTGCCGGGTCTGGTCTCGGGTCTCGCCGAGGTCGGCGCGTGGCAGCCGGGCCAGCTGGTGCTGCACACCGACGCCGCGTACGGGGCGCGGGTGCTGGATCCCGCCGCCCGGAGCGGTGCCATTCCGCTGGCCATCCATCCCGCCATGGCCTTCACGGGAGTGTCGTCGATCGATCTGCGCCAACTGGCGCAGTCGTATGCCGCCGTCACAGCCCCCGCCCCGGTGCTGCCGATCGCGCAGGCGCTCGCCGTCGAACTCGGGTGCGAACCGATCGTGGTCGCCGAGGACGATCGGGCGACGTATGCGGAGGCCATCGCGACGGCGACGGAGTTCTCGCGTTCGATCGTGCGCCAGTCGTCCGCTCTGCTGGATCGCATCGGGATCGAGAATCCCGGCGCGTACCTGTCGGCGCTCGTCCGGTCGAGCGTCGACCAGGCTCTCATCGAGGGCGGGCGCCGCGACGACCTCGGCGGCACCGCTACGATCGACGGATGATCCGCACCCTCGAGGATCTGCGCACCCGACTCGGCGAGATCCGAGGCGCAGATCGATCGGACGCCGGCCCGCGCGTCGCCCTGGTATCCACCCTCGGCGCGCTGCACGACGGCCACGTCGATCTCATTCGCGAAGCCCGCGACCTCGCCGACGTGGTCGTGGTGTCGACCTTCGTCAATCCGCTGCGCTTCCGCACGGCCGACGATACGGCGGCCTACCCTCGCTCGCCGGAATCCGATGCGCGGGTACTCGCGGACCTCGGCGTGGACGCCGTCTTCGCCCCCACGGTCGAGGAGTTCTTGCCGGCGGGTACGGCCACGACGCGTGTTTCGGCGGGCGATATCGGCCTGCGCTACGAGGGTCGTGTTCGTCCGTTCTACTTCGACGGGGTCCTCACCGTCGAGGCGAAGCTCTACCATCTCGTGCGCCCCGACGTCGCGATCTACGGGGAGCGCGACCTCCAGCGCATCTTCCTCGTGCGCCGGATGGTGCGTGATCTCGATTTCCCGATCGAGATCGCGACGGTGCCGACCGTGCGTACCGATGACGGTCTGCCCGTGTCGAGCCGCGTGGCTCTGCTCGATGCCGTCGATCGTCGCGCGGCCGCGGCCCTTCCGCGCGCGCTGGAGGCGGCGGCATCCAACTCCGACCTCGGCGTCGACTCGTGCATCGCGGCGGCCCAGTCGGCGCTCATGGGGGAGCCGCGGATCACGCTGGAATACCTGAGCGTGGTCGATCCGGAGACCTTCCTGCCGGTGGACGACGGGCACCGCGGTCGCGCGTTCGCGCTCATCGCCGCCACCGTGGGCGGCCACCGCTTCATCGACAACGCCGAGATCTCGCTGCGCTGACGACCGCCGCTCGGGTGGCGGCTCCGGGGCGGTCGAGGACGACGAATACACTGGGGGAGACCCCGAGGAGCCTTCCTGATGACCGACGCGCCCGCGAACGACGCCGCCGAACCGACCGAAGACGAAGTCTTCGAGCAGAAGGCGGTGCGCCTGGCCAAGCGCGAGCGCCTGCTCGCGGAACGTTCCGACTCCGCGGGCGGTCCGTACCCGGTCGCGGTCCCCGTCACGACGACGATCCCCGAGCTGCGCGCGCGCTTCGGAGAGCTCGAAGCAGGCGCCGAGACCGGTGAGACGGCCGGGGTCGCCGGTCGCGTGGTGTTCAGCCGCAACACCGGCAAGCTCTGCTTCGCGTCCCTGCAGTCGGGCGACGGCAGCCGCATCCAGGCCATGGTCTCGCTCGCGAGCGTGGGCGAGGAGTCGCTGCAGGCATGGAAGGAGCTCGTCGACCTCGGAGACCACGTCTTCGTCTCGGGCGAGGTCATCTCGAGCCGCCGCGGCGAGCTGTCGATCATGGTCTCCGAGTGGACGATCGCGGCCAAGGCCGTGCTGCCCCTGCCGAACCTCCACACGGAGCTCAGCGAGGAGAGCCGCGTCCGCAGCCGCTTCCTCGACCTGATCGTGCGCGACCGCGCTCGCGAGACCGTCCTGGCCCGCGCCACGGTGAATGCGAGCCTGCGCCGCACCTTCACCGAGCGCGGTTTCGTCGAGGTCGAGACCCCGATGCTGCAGGTGCAGCACGGCGGTGCGAGCGCGCGTCCCTTCACGACGCACTCGAACGCCTTCGACACCGAGCTGTTCCTGCGCATCGCGCCCGAGCTCTACCTCAAGCGCGCCGTGGTGGGCGGTATCGACCGGGTCTACGAGATCAACCGCAACTTTCGCAACGAGGGTGCCGATACGACGCACAGCCCCGAGTTCGCGATGCTCGAGGCGTACCAGGCCTACACCGATTACAACGGCATCGCCGATCTGACCCAGACCCTGATCCAGGACGCCGCCGTCGCCGTGGCCGGTTCGACCACGGTCACGTGGGCTGACGGCACCGAGTACGACCTGGGCGGCGAGTGGGACCGCATCTCGATGTACGACTCGCTGTCCGCCGCGTCCGGTCGTCACATCACCCCCGAGACTGCGCTCGACGAGCTGCGAGCCCTCGGCGACGAGGCCGGCGTCGACGCCCCGCCCCAGGACACCCACGGCAAGTGGGTCGAAGAGCTGTGGGAGCACTTCGTCAAGGGCGGTCTGACGCGCCCGACCTTCGTCATGGACTTCCCCGTCGATACCAGCCCCCTGGTCCGCGAACACCGCTCGATCGCGGGCGTCGTCGAGAAGTGGGACCTCTACGTGCGCGGCTTCGAGCTCGCGACCGGCTACTCCGAGCTCGTCGACCCCGTGATTCAGCGTCACCGCTTCACCGAGCAGGCCAAGCTCGCCGCTCGGGGCGACGTCGAAGCCATGCCGATCGACGAGGAGTTCCTCCGCGCCCTCGAGCACGGTATGCCCCCCACGGGCGGTATGGGCATGGGCATCGACCGTCTGCTCATGGCGATCACCGGCCT
Source organism: Sphingomonas sp. G5 (assembly GCF_052660795.1). Classification (NCBI taxonomy): domain Bacteria; kingdom Pseudomonadati; phylum Pseudomonadota; class Alphaproteobacteria; order Sphingomonadales; family Sphingomonadaceae; genus Sphingomonas; species Sphingomonas sp. G5. The sequence continues at coordinate 392,745 of NZ_CP109660.1, forward strand.
GGGTATCCGGGAGACGATCCTGTTCCCGCTGGTGAAGTAGGACGCTCGAACACCCACTCCGGTAGACGCCCGGCGTCGATGATGTCGAGGACGATGGCGCTGAGGCCGTGGTCCGCGTCGATCTCGAGGGCCGTCTCGGCGTAGACGGCGGCGTGGGAGGAGCGTCCCGTCGCCCAGGCGAGCCAGGCGCACGCCGACAGCGCACCGGGGCGACGCTCACGGGGGAGGGCCGCGGCCACGAACCGGCAGAGTTCGAGCGCGCGGCGAAGACGGTCGGGGTCGGGGCGAGCCCCTTCTCCCCACATCGGCCGCGCGAGATCCTCGGGGAACGGCGTCCCGCGGCGATACGCGGTCTGGGCGTGAAGAGTGGCGTCGCCGGTGGCGAGGTCGGCCGCCCACTGCATGAGAGCCACGTCGCGCAGCGAGGGGCGGTCGAGGCAGAAGGCGACGGCGGCGAGTTGCGCGGCGTCCAACTGAGCCGGCGCGGACGCCAGCGCGTCTTCGAGCAGGACGGGCGGATCCGCCACCGCTGCGGCGGCCGGATCGACTGCGGCGGCATGTTCGCGCCGGGGGAGCGCGCGACGATCGTGCGCGCCGTCGAGCACGCGCTCGATTCTGCGGAGCGCTGCGAGCACGCCTCGCGAGAGAGCGGAATCGATCCGCGGCAGTTCGGCCGCGGTGAACTGATCGGCGACGAGACCGGACCCGGGCTCGCCCTGCGGCGGCGCGGTGACCTCGGAGAGCGGATGCGGTGTCGACGACGAGGGGGACAGGTAGCTGTCCCACCCGTCCGGGCCGACGACGAGGGCGTCGACCACGCGGAGCCCGCAGATGTCCGCCCGGGCGATGGCGGCGTCGACGAGCGCCCGGTGCGGCAGGGCTGCCGGGCCCGCGACGTCGTCGTCGGTATAGACGACGAGAGCCACGGCATCCGTTCGCGCGACTTTGCAGGCCATACCGATGATCGTGGACGCGATGCTCTCGACCGAGGCAGACGCTCCGGCGGGGGGCAGATCGACGCGCATCGCGCCGAGTGAGCGGGACTCGGTGAAGGGCACGAGCACGAGACTCCGGCTCGGGGTGCATTCGAGCAGGCGCGGGACGAGGGCGAGGAACGATGCGGACGAGGTGACGGAGACGACGGTGGGTGCCATGGGTCGAGGGTGTCGAAGAGGACCGTCCTCCCGCGGGGCTCGATAGCTCGATCGTGGAGGAATCCTGGCATTCGTCACCTGGGGAGGAACCTCCTCAGACCGCGCGCTCCGTCAGCGCGGGTATCCTCGACACCATGGACGAGACCTGGACCGCGATGTTGTGGGCGATTCTGCCGACCCTCGTGGTGTCGGTGGTCTTCTTCTTCATCCTCCGCAACGTCATCCGGATGGATCGCACCGAGCGCAAGGCCTACGCCCGCATCGAAGCGGAGGAGCGCGCCAAGCGCGGTCTTCCCCCGGTCGCGCGCACGGGCGAGGGCCCCGCGGCCTGACACCCCTTCGGTCTCTGTCGGAGGCCGTCGCTACGCTGGGTCCACAACCCGTCCAGGAGGATCCGTGCTCAACGCCACGTTCGACGCGAGCTGGCTCGTCATCACGCTCTTCGTCGTCGACCTGGTGGTGCGCATCGCCGCGATCATCATCGTGCCGCGCAACCGGCGGCCGACCGCGGCGATGGCGTGGTTGCTCGCGATCTACTTCATCCCGTTCGTCGGCGTCTTCCTCTTCCTGCTGATCGGCAACCCCCGGCTGCCGCGCAAGCGCCGTCGAAAGCAGACCGCGATCAACGAGTACATCCACGACACGAGCGCCTCGCTCGAGTTCGGCACCCTCCGCCCCAACGCCCCTCAGTGGTTCCGTGCGCTCGTCCAGCTCAACCGCAACCTGGGTGCCATGCCGATCGCCGGAGACAACGCCGCCACCCTGATCGCCGATTATCAGCAGAGCCTGGATGCCATGGCCGAGGCCATCCGGCAGGCTCAGCGCTACGTCCACGTCGAGTTCTACATCCTGCAGACCGACGCCTCGACCGACAACTTCTTCCGTGCCCTCGAAGAAGCCGCGGAGCGCGGCGTCGTGGTGCGCGTGCTGCTCGATCACTGGGCGAACCGTGGCAAGCCGTTCTACAAGCAGACGCTTCGTCGCCTCGACGCGATGGGAGCCCACTGGCACCTGATGCTGCCCGTGCAGCCGCTGCGCGGTCGCTACCAGCGTCCCGACCTCCGCAATCACCGCAAGCTCCTCGTTATCGACGGTGACGTCGCGTACATGGGATCGCAGAACGTCACCGACTCGTCGTACAACCTGCGCAAGAACATCCGACGCGGTCTGCACTGGGTCGACTTGATGGTGCGCGTCGAAGGACCCGTCGTCGCGAGCATCAATGCGGTCTTCCTCTCCGACTGGTACAGCGAGACCGACGAGACCCTCCGCGACGAGATCGACCTGTTCAGCGTCACCTCCGGCCCGGGCGATCTCGACTGCCAGGTCGTGCCCTCGGGGCCCGGGTTCGATTTTCAGAACAACCTCAAGCTGTTCCTCGGCCTGCTCTTCGCGGCCAAGGAGCGCATCATCATTGTCAGCCCCTACTTCGTTCCCGACGAGGCCCTGCTGCTCGCGATCACGACCGCCTGCCAGCGCGGTGTGCACGTCGAGCTCTTCGTCTCCGAAGAGGGTGACCAGGCGATGGTGTACCACGCGCAACGCAGCTACTACGAGGCCCTGCTGCATGCCGGCGTCACGATCTGGATGTACCGCAAGCCCTACATCCTTCACAGCAAGAGCGTCACGATCGACGACGAGGTCGCCGTGATCGGCTCGAGCAACATGGACATGCGGTCGTTCGGTCTGAACCTCGAGGTGTCGCTCCTCGTTCGCGGCGAGGAATTCGTCCGCGACATGCGCGCTATCGAGGGCGCGTATCGCACCCTGAGTCGACAGCTGACGATCGAGGAGTGGCGCCGTCAACCGCTGCGCTCGACGATCCTCGACAACCTGGCCCGCCTCACCTCCGCGCTCCAGTGACGCGCCGCGGCATTCGCCGCCGGTACCCAGGATTCTCCGACATCATGGGGCAGAACTCGCCCCCGGAGGTTCTGATGTCGCAACACCGTTTGACCCTGCTCGGAATGATCGGCGCCGCTCTCGTCACCGCCGGCGCTCTCGCCGGATGCGCCACCGGCCCGTCTGCGCCCCCGATGCCGGGTTCGAGCCCGGATGCCACCGCCTCGACGCCCTCCGCCGAGGTCGGGGCCGCGTGGGTCGACGGTGGCCGCTCGATCGCGGTGGTCACGAACGGGAGTTCCTCGTGCCCGCCGGTCGTGAGCGGCCAGCCGAACCTCGCCGGCACCACCCTCGCGGTGGAGCTCTCCGAGTCTGCGCAGCAGGAGTGCACCCGCGACATGGCGCCGCGGGCCACATTGGTCGCTCTGCCCGCGGGTGTCGACCCGGGTCAGGATCTCGCCGTCACCGTGACGGGCGTCGCGCAGGGGGAGGCCAGGCTCGCGGGGCTCGCGCCAGCGCCTGCCGCCACGGGTGAATTCTCCCCGTCCGCAGGCTGGGTGAACGACTCCCTCGTCGCCATCGTCACCTACGGCAGCTCCACGTGCGTCCCCTCTGTCGAGGCGGTCACCACCGCGGGCTCCGATGTCGCCGTCCAGTTCGCGACACCGCCGGCCGATCAGATCTGCACGATGGACATCGCGCCGCGGGTGACCCTCGCCGACATCGGCCGCGAGGCCGGGTCGGGCGCGGTGTCGCTCGTGCTCTCCGGTGGTGGTGTCGACGCGGGCTCGCCCATCCCCGTGCTCGGCGCGCGATGACCTCGACGGCCGGACCCGGCGTCAGCGATCTCTGACGAGCAGGTCGCCCACCTCGCACTCCAGTACGCGGCAGATGGCGGACAACGTCGAATAGCGGATCGCTCGGGCGCGGTCGTTCTTCAGCACCGACAGGTTCACCACCGAGACCCCGACGAGTTCGCTGAGGCGCGTCAGCGTCATGCCCCGCGCCTCGAGAAGCTCGTCGAGGCGACAGTGGATGCCGGTGGGCTCGTCATCCGTGGCGGCCGGGGTCATACGAGGCCCTCGGTGTCGCGCTGGAGACGATCGCCGACCGCGAAGACGGTGCCGGCGAGGGCGACGACGAACGCGACGGCGAAGATGGCGAAGACGTCGACCGTGCCGACGACCGCTCGGTCGTAGGTCCCTTCGGACACCAGGGCGAGTGCGCCGTTGACGGCCATGTTGTGGAAGAAGGGCACGAAGTACATCCCCGCGATGGCGACGAGGCCGGCTGCGGTCACGAGCGCTGTGTGCGCCCGGGAGAAGATGCGCCCCCGCAAGATGCCGAAGCACAGGACGAGCAGCAGCGTCACCACCGTCACCATGGCCGCTGCGAACACCGCGTGGCTGATGACGAGCGCCGCGAGCGAGGCGGGCTGGAGAGACGCGACGGTCACCGAGGCGGAATCGAGCTGGACCGTCACCGCCGAGCCGCCGGGGCCGAGCGGCGCCTGCGCATCGGTCGCGGCGAAGGGGGCGAGGAGCGTGATGTCGCGATTCGGGAGAACACGAGCGATGTCGGCGATCGCCTGCACGACGGCCGCCACGGCGATCGCGACGCCGCCGATCAGGAACAGGACGAAGCCGGCGGTATCGCCGCGCGACAGGACCCGGGACGTGGGGCGGGGGGAAGCCATAATCGCTCCTTATCGATGATCGTTATTATCGGTTGTCGATAACATAACGATGATCGATGGGCCCCGCAAGAGCGAGCGATGTGGCGGTATGCCCACGGCGAACACGGGGCTCTGGCATCCGGCCGCTGGTTACTCTCGATGTACGGCGCGCGGAGGCGTGCCTGTCAGCCCATTTTTGGAGGGACTGAGGATGTTCGAAAGATTCACCGATCGTGCTCGTCGTGTGGTGGTGCTCGCCCAAGAAGAGGCGAAGATGCTGAACCACAACTACATCGGCACGGAGCACATCCTTCTGGGCCTCATCCACGAGGGTGAGGGCGTGGCTGCCAAGGCGCTCGAGTCGCTGGGCATCTCGCTCGATGCCGTCCGCGAGCAGGTGCAGGACATCATCGGCCAGGGGCAGCAGCAGCCGACCGGCCACATCCCGTTCACGCCGCGTGCGAAGAAGGTCCTCGAGCTGTCGTTGCGCGAAGCGCTGCAGCTCGGACACAACTACATCGGAACCGAGCACATCCTGCTCGGTCTCATCCGCGAGGGCGAGGGCGTCGCCGCCCAGGTCCTCGTCAAGCTCGGTGCCGACCTGAACAAGGTGCGCCAGCAGGTCATTCAGTTGCTCTCGGGCTACCAGGGCAAGGAGCCCGCGGGCGTCGCCTCGGGTGCCGGCGAGCAGACCCAGGGCGCGGCCCAGGGCGGGTCGGCCGTTCTCGACCAGTTCGGACGCAACCTCACGCAGGCCGCGCGCGACAACAAGCTCGACCCCGTCATCGGGCGCGAGAAGGAGATCGAGCGCGTGATGCAGATCCTGTCGCGCCGTTCGAAGAACAACCCGGTCCTCATCGGCGAGCCCGGCGTCGGCAAGACCGCCGTCGTCGAGGGTCTCGCGCAGGCCATCGTCAAGGGCGATGTGCCCGAGACCCTGAAGGACAAGCAGGTCTACTCGCTCGATCTCGGCTCGCTCATCGCCGGTTCCCGCTACCGCGGTGACTTCGAGGAGCGCCTCAAGAAGGTCACCAAAGAGATCCGCACGCGTGGCGACATCATCGTCTTCATCGACGAGATCCACACCCTCGTGGGCGCGGGCGCCGCAGAGGGCGCGATCGACGCGGCATCCATCCTCAAGCCGCTCCTCGCGCGCGGTGAGCTCCAGACCATCGGTGCCACCACGCTCGACGAGTACCGCAAGCACTTCGAGAAGGACGCCGCTCTCGAGCGCCGCTTCCAGCCGATCCAGGTGGCCGAGCCGAGCCTTCCCCACGCGATCAACATCCTGAAGGGGCTGCGCGACCGCTACGAGGCGCACCACAAGGTGCAGATCACCGACGGCGCGATCGTCGCCGCGGCGAACCTGGCCGATCGCTACATCAGCGACCGGTTCCTCCCCGACAAGGCCATCGACCTGATCGACGAGGCCGGCGCCCGCCTGCGTCTGTCGATCCTGTCGAGCCCGCCGGAGCTGCGCGAGTTCGACGAGAAGATCGCCAAGGTCCGGGAGCAGAAGGAGCAGGCCTCCGAAGACCAGGACTTCGAGAAGGCCGCCGCGCTGCGCGACGAGGAGAAGTCGCTCCTCGCGGAGCGTCTGCGTCTCGAGAAGCAGTGGCGCTCGGGTGACGTCGCCTCCCACGCGGTCGTCGACGAGGGTCTGATCGCCGAGGTGCTCGCCCAGGCGACCGGCATCCCGGTGTTCAAGCTCACCGAAGAAGAGTCCAGCCGCCTCATGTTCATGGAGAAGGCCCTGCACCAGCGGGTCATCGGACAGGAAGAGGCGATCGCCGCTCTGTCGCGCACGATCCGTCGTCAGCGCGCGGGCCTCAAGGACCCCAAGCGTCCCTCGGGCTCGTTCATCTTCGCCGGCCCCACGGGCGTCGGAAAGACCGAGCTCGCCAAGGCGCTCGCCGAGTTCCTCTTCGACGACGAGGGCGCGCTGATCTCGCTCGACATGTCGGAGTTCGGCGAGAAGCACACCGTCTCGCGTCTGTTCGGTGCCCCTCCCGGGTTCGTCGGATTCGAAGAGGGCGGCCAGCTCACCGAGAAGGTGCGCCGCAAGCCGTTCTCGGTCGTGCTCTTCGACGAGATCGAGAAGGCCCACCCCGACATCTTCAACTCGCTGCTGCAGATCCTCGAAGAGGGTCGTCTGACCGACGGTCAGGGCCGTGTCATCGACTTCAAGAACACCGTGATCATCATGACGACGAACCTCGGCTCGTCGGCGATCGCCGGTGGTCCGGTCGGTTTCCAGGTCGAGGGCAGCGCGCAGACCTCGTACGAGCGGATGAAGGGCAAGGTCGACGAGGAGCTCAAGCGTCACTTCAAGCCCGAGTTCCTCAACCGTGTCGACGACGTCATCGTGTTCCCGCAGCTGAACAAGGACGAGCTCCGTCAGATCGTCGGCCTGTTCGTCAAGCGCCTCGCCGACCGTCTGCTCGACCGAGACATGACCGTCGAGCTGTCGGACGACGCGAAGGACAAGCTCATCGAGATCGGGTTCGACCCGACGCTCGGAGCGCGCCCCCTGCGTCGCGCCATGCAGCGCGAGGTCGAGGACCGACTCAGCGAGAAGATCCTGCACGGCGAACTCGAGTCGGGCGACCACGTGAAGGTCGGCGTCGAGAACGGTCAGTTCTCGTTCGAGACCAGCCCGCGCGGCGAGAAGGTCGCGATCGGCGTCGGAACGGCGGGCGAGATCGCCGCCACCCCCGACACCCTCGCCGGCAGCTGACACCGCGACGAAGAAGGGGCCCGGATGCCATGGCATCCGGGCCCCTCCTCTGTTCGGTCCAGCGGCGTCAGAACAGCTGGCGCGCGTTGGTCGCGGCGAGGTCGATGAGCTCATCGCCCCGGCCGGACAGGATCGTCCGAATCGCGTAGAGGGTGAAGCCCTTAGCCTGTTCGAGGGTCACGGACGGGGGCATCGACAGCTCCTGCCGAGCCGTCTTCACCGACACGAGGGCCGGACCGGGGTGAGCGAGAGCCGCGGCGAGCGAGGTCTCGAGGTCAGTCGACTCGTCGACGCGGAACGACCGGATGCCGATCGCCTCGGCGACCGCCGCGAAGTCGGGGTTTCGCAGATCGGTGCCGTAGGTGACGAAGCCGGCGGCCTTCATCTCGAGCTCGACGAAGTTGAGCGAGGAGTTGTCGAAGACGACGGTCTTCACGGGGAGGTCGTTCTGGACGATCGTGATCAATTCGCCGAGCAGCATCGCCAGACCGCCGTCGCCGGCCAGAGCCACGATCTGCCGGTCGGGGAAGGCCGCTTGCGCGCCGATCGCATGCGATAGGGCGTTCGCCATGGTCCCGTGCGCGAACGACCCGATGAGCCGGCGTTCTCTCGTCATGGTGAGGTAGCGCGACGCCCACACCACGGGAGAGCCCACGTCCGGGATGAAGACCGCGTCGTCGTCGGCGAGACGGTCGAGCGTCCGTGCGACGAACTGGGGGTGCAGCGGCTTGCCGGCGGCGCTCGGCACCGCGAGATCGTCGAGCTTGGACCGGGTGGTCCGGTAGTGCGAACGCGCGTCGTCGGCGTGCCGCGTCGATCGTCCCTCGTTCAGCAGCGGAAGGAGTGCGCGGGCGGTGTCGCGCACGGTGCCGACCAGGCCGATGTCGATCGGGTGCCGGCGTCCGAGCTGCTCGCCCCGGATATCGACCTGGATGTGCTTCGCGCGGCTCGGGTAGAACTGCTGGTACGGGAAGTCCGTCCCGAGCATGAGGACGACATCGGCATCCTCCATCGCCCGGTACCCCGACGAGAATCCGAGCAGGCCGGTCATTCCGACGTCGAACGGGTTCTCCCACTCGATGTGCTCCTTGCCGCGCAGGGCGTGCACGATCGGGGCCTGCAGGCGGCGAGCCAGCTCGACCACCTCGTCGTGCGCGTCCGCGACGCCCGCGCCGGCCAGGATCGTCACCTTCTCGGCCGCGTTCAGCACATCGGCGGTGCGCCGCAGCTCGTCGTCGGAGGGGGTGATGCGGGGAGTCGTGCGCGCGATCGTCGCGACGCGGTCGTTCCGGGCTTTTGCCAGCAGTACGTCGCCCGGGATGACGAGCACGGCGACGCCGCGCTTCTCGATTGCTTCACGCATCGCGATCTCGAGCAGCCGAGGCATCTGCACAGGGTCGGCGACGTACTCGACGTACACCGAGCACTCGCGGAACAGCTCCTGCGGATGCGTCTCTTGGAAGTACGTCGACCCGATCTCTGCGGTCGGGATGTGGGCGGCGATCGCGAGGACCGGCACCCTCGAGCGGTTCGCGTCATAGAGACCGTTGATGAGGTGCAGGTTGCCGGGTCCGCAGCTTCCGGCGCAGACGGTCAGCTCTCCCGTCAGCTCCGCCTCGGCCGAGGCGGCGAAGGCCGCGGCCTCCTCGTGTCGCACGTGCATCCAGCGGATGTCGCCGTCTCGGCGGATGGCGTCGGTGAACCCGTTGAGCGAGTCGCCGGGAAGGCCGTAGACGCGCTGCACGCCGTGGTGGCGGAGGACGGACACGATGTTTTCGGCAACGGTAGGGACGAAGCAGTCCTTTCATCGGAGAGGGGGACGAATCGCGCGACCGCTCGTGACGATCGCGCGTCACCACGGATCACGCTACTCCCGTGGTTGTGGACGTGGTCTGCCGCGGCTTCGACCCGACTATGCGTCGAACGGTCCTGACGCCCCCGCAGGGATGCCGAGCCGAGCGGCGTACGCTGGGAAGATGACTTCGCCCGCGCCGTTCGTCGTCCGCCCCGCCGGAACCGCCGACGTGCGACGCATCCACGAGCTCCTCGAACCGTTCGTGCAGAAGCGCATTCTGCTGGGCAAAGACCTGGTGGTCCTTTACGGCTCGGTGCAGCAGTTCGTCGTCGCCGAGGCCGACGGTGTGGTCATCGGGTGCGGCGCACTGCACGTGATGTGGGAGGACCTGGGCGAGATCCGCACGCTCATCGTCCACGACGAGTGGCTGCACCACGGCGTCGGCCGCGCCATCGTCGAGACGCTCGAGGAGCGAGCGCGGGCGCTCGGCGTCTCGCGGCTGTTCTGCCTGACGTTCGAGGTCGACTTCTTCACTCGCCGCGGCTTCGCCGAGATCGGCGAGCAGGTGGTGGACCCCGACGTCTACTCGCAGCTCGTGCGCAGCCCCGACGAGGGGGTCGCGGAGTTCCTCGACCTCGCCCACGTCAAGCCGAACACCCTGGGCAACACGCGGATGCTGAAGCACCTATGAGCCTGCGCTCCTGAGCGTGCCGTGGCGCGGGCGCACAGCCGCGCCGCCTACCCTGGAACCATGACCGATGCCCCCCGTAGGCGGAGGCAGTCCCCGGCGGTCTACCGTCGTCGTCGTCTCGCCGCAGGGCTTCTCGCTCTGCTGGTGATCGGCCTCGTCGTGTGGCTCGTGGCGGCTCCCCCGTGGCGTGCCGCTCCCACCGCCGAGACGACTTCCGATCCCGCCGCGAGCACTCCCTCCGCTGCTGCGGCGACGACCGCGCCGGCGGCGTCCGAGACTCCCTCCGCCGCGCCGTCCGCTTCGCCCACTCCGACCGCGCCCGCGGGGCCCGTCGAGTGCACGGCGGCCGACATCTCGGTCGCGGCGCTGTCGGACAAGAGCGAATACGGGCAGGGCGAGAACCCGCAACTGTCGATCAAGCTCACCAACACCAGCGCGAACCCGTGCACGATGAACGTCGGCACGAGCGCCCAGTCGTTCACCGTGACGAGCGGGTCGGACGTGTGGTGGCGGTCGACCGACTGCCAGGCCGAGCCCAGCGACATGGAGGTGACGCTGGCCGCCGGTCAGGTCGTCACGAGCTCCGCCCCGTTGACCTGGGACCGCACGCGCTCCTCGGTGAACTCCTGCGGGGGAGAACGGCCGTACGCCCCCGGTGGGGGAGCGACCTATCACCTGAGCGTGTCCATCGGCGGCATCCCGTCGTCGGGGACGGCGTCGTTCATTCTGCGCTGAACATCACGAGGGGTGGATGCCGGTCGGCATCCACCCCTCGTCGTTCCCGGATTCAGGCGCCGGCGTTCTTCCCGAACACCTCGCCCTCCATGGCGTCGTAGCCCTCTTTCTGGGGGTCGCCGTGCAAGCCGCCGGACAGGGCGTACTCCTCTTCGGGGGAGAGGACGAGTCGATGGCGACCGTAGACCGCGAAGGCGACGAAGATCACGGCGTAGACGACGATGATCGCCACGATCGCGAGCAGATAGGTCGGGTTGAAGAGAAGGCCGAAGAAGACGATCGCGGCGATGACGGCGGCCGAGTAGGCCCCGAACAATCCCCACGGACTCTTGTAGGGGCGCACCGCATTCGGGAACTTCCGTCGCAGGATGATGAACGACACCATCTGCAGGAAGTAGGCCAGCACCGCGCCCCAGACGGCGATGTTGAGCACGATCGCTCCCGCGGGGCTGGCGTCGCCGCCGGCCGCCTGCACCACGACGAGAGCGACGAAGCCGAGCGCAGCGCCGAACACGAGGGCGACCCAGGGTGTCTTGCGTGCGCCCGTGAGCGACAACCAGCGCGGGTAGTATCCGGCGCGCGACAGCGAGTACATGTTGCGGCCGTAGGCGAACATGATGCCCATCAGCGAGGCCAGGAGCCCGACGAGCGCGAGGAGCGACAGGAGGGCCGCGGCCTGGTCTCCGACCATCGCGCGGAAACCGTCGAGCAGGGGTTCGAGCGAGCTGCCGGTGGCGTCGGCGCCCAGCACGCCGGTGTTGAGGAACAGCACGATGAGACCGGTGACGATGAGCGTGCCGCGGGCCCAGAGCCCCGCGCGGGGGATGTCGCGGGCGGGGTCGTGCGACTCCTCTGCCGCGAGGGGGAGCTCCTCGATGCCGAGGAAGAACCACATCGCGAACGGGAGCGCCAGCAGGATCGATCCGACCCCGAAGGGCAGGAACTCGGTGTTCCCGTCCGTGGGGGCGATGTTCCAGAGCGATCCCCAGTCGAACGCGCCGGTCAGGAGCGACATCGCACCGAAGACGACGATGATGCCGATCGAGATGATCGAGACGACGATCGCGAACCCGAAGGAGATGTTCGCGCCGGCGGCGTTGAGAGCGATGAACAGCGCGTAGAGGATGATCCACCAGACGAAAGAGGGGAGGCTCACGCCGGTCAGCAGCTCAAGCGCCGAGTCGGCATACTGCCCCGAGAAGTAGACGACGACAGCGGTGGTCGCGACGTATTCGATGGTCTCGGCGAGACCCGTCGCGAGGCCGCCCCACGGTCCCATCGCCGACCGGGCGAACGAGTAGGCGCCGCCCGTGTGCGGCATGGCGGCGGCCATCTCTCCGATCGAGAAGGTGAGGCCGTAGTACATCACCACCAGGATGACGAAGGCGATGAGCATGCCGCCGAATCCGGCGAAGCCGATGCCGAAGTTCCAGCCCGAGAAGTCGCCCGAGATGACGGCGGCGACGGCGAGACCCCACAGGCCCCAGACACCCGCCGAGCGTTTCAGCGTGCGTTTCTCGAAGTACGAGGCGTCGGTGGCCGTATAGGTGGCTCCGGCGACCTTTTTGCGGGAGTTGCTCGAGGTGGACATGTGGCCTCCAGACGGATGCGGACAGGCTTCGGGGTCGCCTTGCGGGAAATCATGGCCTTCTATTGGTCGACCTGTCTACCTTTGGCGTGTAAGTTCCTCGTTACGTCCTTCGCACGAGGTGACGTGACCACCGCGAGAGGGAGACCATGGCGGGCAATCTCAGCAGCGAAGACCTGGATGCCGCGATCGAGGCGGGAGAGATCGACACGGTCGTCGTCGCCTTCCCCGACGCGCAGGGCCGGCTCGTCGGCAAGCGCGTCGCCGCGCGGTTCTGGCGCGACGAAGTCCGCGGCCACGGCGCGGAGGCGTGCAACTACCTGCTCTCGGTCGATGTCGACCTCAACACCGTCGACGGGTACGCCATGTCGAGCTGGGAGAAGGGCTACGGCGACATGCTGCTCGTGCCCGACCTCGACACCCTGCGCACGATCCCCTGGCAGCCCGGGACCGCGCTCGTCTTCGCCGACCTCGCGTGGGGAGATCGCGCGCACGTCGCACAGTCGCCCCGCGGCATCCTGACCGCGCAGCGCGCTCGTCTCGCCGAGCGCGGACTCACCGCCTACGCCGGAACGGAGTTGGAGTTCATCGTCTTCGACGACTCGTTCCGCGACGCGTGGGCCAAGGGCTACACGGGGCTGACCCCCTCGACCGACTACAACGTCGACTACAACCTGCTCGCGACGACCCGGCTCGAGCCGCTGCTGCGCGACATCCGCCTCGGCATGGACGGCGCCGGCATGTACTGCGAGGGCGTGAAGGGCGAGTGCAATTTCGGTCAGCAGGAGATCGCGTTCCGCTACGCCGAGGCTCTCGAGACGGCTGACAACCACACCCTGTACAAGAACGGCGCGAAAGAGATCGCCGATCGGCACGGCAAGTCGCTGACCTTCATGGCCAAATTCAACGAGCGTGAGGGCAACAGCTGCCACATCCACCTCTCCGTGCGCGGCGATGACGGATCGGCGGTGATGGCCGGCGACGGGGAGTACGGATTCAGTCCCCTGATGGGCCACTGGATCGCCGGCATCCTGGCCACCCTGCGCGAATTCACGCTGCTGTACGCCCCCACGATCAACTCCTACAAGCGCTACGCGAAGGGGTCGTTCGCCCCCACCGGGGTGGCCTGGGGCGTTGACAACCGCACGTGCGCCCTGCGCGTCGTCGGCCACGGCTCGTCGCTGCGCGTCGAGAACCGCGTGCCCGGGGGAGACGTGAACCCCTACCTCGCGATCTCGGCGATCATCGCGGGGGGCCTGTACGGCATCGAGAACGAGCTCAAACTGCCCGACCCGCTCAGCGGCAACGCGTATGCGGCCGGTGTCGACACCCTTCCGACGACCCTCCGGGAAGCCGCTCGGCTGTTCTCGGAGTCGGCGATCGCCCGCTCGGCCTTCGGCGACGAGGTCGTCGAGCACTACCTCAACCAGGCGCGCATCGAGGTCGAGGCCTACGACGCCGCCGTGACCGATTGGGAGCGGGTGCGTGGTTTCGAGCGCCTCTGATTCGAGCAGGACCCCCGTCGTGGGGCTGACCACGTACCTGGAGCGCGCGAAGCAGGGCGTGTGGGATGTCCGCGCCTCGTTCCTGCCGCAGCAGTACTTCGATGCCGTCACGGCCTCGGGCGCGAGCGCCGTGCTGCTGCCGCCCCAGCCGCGACCCGAGCAGGCCGCGGCGGCGGTGCTCGACGGGCTCGACGGGCTGATCCTCACGGGCGGCCTCGACGTGCAGCCCGAGCTGTACGGGGCGGAGCGTCACCCGCTCACCGACCCCGCTCGCGCCGACCGGGACGCGTGGGAGATCGCGCTCCTCGCGGGGGCGCGCGAGCGCGGCATCCCGGTGTTCGGTATCTGCCGGGGGCTGCAGCTCATCAACGTCGCGAGGGGCGGCACCCTGCACCAGCATCTGCCCGAAGCACTCGGCACGGAGCGCTACCGCATCGGCGGGGGCGTGTTCGCCGAGAACACGGTCGAGGTGGATGCCGGCACGCGGCTCGCGGGTCTGGTCGGCGCCGGTCCGCTCACGGTCCACAGCTACCACCACCAGGGTGTCGACCGGGTCGGCGACGGGCTTCGCGTGACCGCTCGCACCGACGACGGCCTTGTGCAGGCCGTCGAGACAGAGGGCGACGACTACCTGGTCGCCGTGCAGTGGCATCCCGAAGAGAACGCCGAGGATCGCCGACTGTTCCTGGGCCTGGTCGCTGCTGCCGCGGTGTACCGAGCGTCGCGTGCCGCCGCCCCCTCGTCCGAGCCCGCAGGCCCGGTCACCACCTCCGAGCGCCAGGGAGTTCCCGCATGAGCACCTTCACCGTCATCGACCCCTCGACAGGGTCGCCGATCACGACGCTCGAACGCGCCGAGGTCGAGCACGTGGATGCCGCCGTCGCGAGCGCCGTGCGCGCGCAACGCGCGTGGGCAGCCCTGGCTCCAGTCGCCCGCGCCGACGCTCTGCGCGCGTTCGCCCGGGTCGTCGAGTCGCACGTCGACGAGCTCGCGGCGCTCGAGGTGAAGAACTCGGGCCACCCGATCGGCTCGGCCCGCTGGGAGGCGCAGCACGTCGCGCAGGTGCTCAACTACTACGCCGGGGCGCCGGAACGCTTGATCGGGTCGCAGATCCCGGTCGCCGGCGGACTCGATGTGACCTACCACGAGCCCTACGGGGTGGTCGGGATCATCGTGCCGTGGAACTTCCCCATGACGATCGCGGCGTGGGGCTTCGCCCCGGCGCTCGCCGCGGGCAACGCCGTCGTGCTCAAGCCCGCCGAGCTGACCCCGCTCACCGCGCTCCGCCTGGGCGAACTCGCTCTCGAGGCGGGGCTGCCGGACGGGTTGTTCCAGGTGGTCGTCGGCTCGGGCTCGGTCGTGGGCCAGCGCTTCGTCTCGCACCCCGACGTGCACAAGGTCGTGTTCACCGGGTCGACCGAGGTCGGCACCGAGGTCGCCGCGGGCTGCGCGCGGATGCTCAAGCCCGTGACGCTCGAACTGGGCGGCAAGAGCGCGAACATCGTGTTCGCCGACGCCGATCTCGAGAAGGCCGCCGCGGGCGTCCCCGGCTCGGTGTTCGACAACGCCGGTCAGGACTGCTGCGCGCGAAGCCGTCTGCTGGTGCAGCGGAGCGTCTTCGACCGCTTCCTCGAGATGCTCGAACCGGCCGTCGCCGCCTGGAAGGTCGGCGACCCCGCGAGTGAGGACACCCAGATGGGACCGCTCATCTCGGCATCCCATCGCTCTTCCGTCCAGGGCTTTCTCGACGGCGTCGACGTCGCGTTCCGCGGCTCGGCTCCCGAGGGCGACGGCTTCTGGTTCGCCCCCGCCGTCGTGCTCGCGCAGCCCGGAGACCGCATCGCGCGCGACGAAGTCTTCGGCCCGGTGCTCGCCGTGCTGCCGTTCGACGACGAAGCGGATGCCATCCGCCTCGCCAACGACACCGCGTACGGTCTCGCGGGGTCGATCTGGACCGAGAACCTGGGCCGCGGCATCCGGATCTCGCGCGCAGTGCGCAGCGGAGTGCTGTCGGTGAACTCGCACTCGTCGGTGCGCTACGCCACCCCCTTCGGCGGCATGAAGGCCTCCGGTCTCGGACGAGAGCTGGGACCGGATGCCGCCGAGCACTTCACCGAGGTGAAGAACGTGTTCTACGCCACCGAGTGACCCCTGCCCTTCACCCCTTGTCCCACTTGTGACGCTCCTTGTCCCACTTATGGCTGCTTCAGCGGCTCTGAACCAGCCATAAGCGGGACAAGGGTCAGCTCGAAAGGAACCACCGCCCATGACCATCGACCTCACTCAGCGTCTGCGCGATCGCGTCGCCATCGTCACCGGAGGGGCCAGCGGCATCGGCCTCGCCACCGCCCGTCGCTTCGCCGCCGAGGGCGCCCGGGTCGTGATCGCCGACCTCGACGAGACCACCGGTACGGCTGCCGCCACCGAGGTGGGAGGCGTCTTCCGGCAGGTGAACGTCGCCGACGAAGCGTCCGTGAACGCCCTGTTCGACGGCGTCGCCGCCGACCTCGGCAGCGTCGACATCGCCTTCAACAATGCCGGCATCTCGCCCGCCGACGACGACTCGATAGAGACGACCGAGCTGCCCGCCTGGGACCGAGTGCAGGATGTCAACCTCAAGAGCGTATACCTCTGCTCGCGCGCTGCCCTGCGACACATGGTGCCCGCGGGAAAGGGGTCGATCATCAACACCGCATCGTTCGTGGCCCTGCTGGGCTCGGCCACCTCGCAGATCTCGTACACCGCGTCGAAGGGTGGCGTGCTCGCGATGACCCGCGAGCTCGGCGTGCAGTTCGCGCGCCAGGGGATCCGCGTCAACGCCCTCTGCCCGGGACCGGTGAACACTCCGCTGCTGCAGGAGCTGTTCGCGAAGGACCCCGAGCGCGCGCAGCGCCGATTGGTGCACGTGCCGATGGGTCGGTTCGCGGAGCCGGAGGAGATGGCCGCGAGCGTGGCGTTCTTGGCATCCGACGACGCGTCCTTCATCACGGCGACGGCGTTCGTGGTCGACGGGGGCATCACCAACGCTTACGTCACGCCCCTGTGAACCGGTGACGTGACAGGCTGAGGGTGTGACAGACGCGCCGCTCGACGACCTGCGCCGGGCCGTGTACCGCCCCGTGCGCAGCGGCAACGCGCTGGAGGACACCACGGCGCGCATCGTGCAGACGGTGCGGCTCGGCCTCGTGGCGCCGGGGGAGTCGCTTCCTGCGGAGCGCGAGCTCGCGGCGCTGTACGGGGTGAGTCGGGACACGGTCCGCGAGGCGCTGAAGGAGCTGTCGGATGCCGGGTGGCTCGAGACGCGGCGGGGTCGCTACGGCGGGACCTTCGTCGTCGATCCCGTGCCCCGGCCCTCGACGCCGGCGGTCGTCTCGGCCGCCGAGCTCTCCGACGTCATCGCCCTACGCGGCGTCCTCGAACCGGGGGCGGCGTGGGCGGCAGCGGCGCGGTCGCTGTCGGCCGAGGAGCGGGACGTGCTGTGGGCGCGGCACGAAGCGGCCGCGCTCGCCGAGGGAGAGGACTACCGCCGACTCGACACGCTCCTGCACCTGACGATCGCGGAGTTCGCCGGCATCCCGTCCCTCGTTCCCCTCGTCGCCGACAACCGCGCGCGCGTGAACGCCTGGCTCGACACGTTCCCCCTGCTGCCGCGCAACATCGAGCACTCGACCTCGCAGCATGCCGCGGTGGTCTCGGCGATCCTCGCCGGGAGACCGGATGCCGCCCACGCGGCGATGCGCGACCACCTCGCCGGGTCGGAGGCGCTGCTGCGGGGATTTCTGGCCTAGGGACTCGTGGGGGTTCGGGGCTTCGGAGCTTCGAGGTCGCGGGTCGCAGCGCGCGAAGTGCGGTGGGAGGTCGCGGGGCGCCGTGAGGTCAGGGAGGCGGCGCGGGGCGCGGGAGGTGCGGTGGGAGGTTGTGGGTCGCCGCGAGGTCACGGAGGCGGCGCGGGGGAGCGCGGGGATGACGCGGCGGTGCCGGGTGGAGGAGCTTCCGCGGGCGGAGGATGCAGCCCGGGCGTTCGATCCTCCGGTCGGCGATTCTCCTCCCGTCGGAAGCGCCGCGGGCGTGTTCGGCGCAGCTTGGGCGTGCGCGGCGCCGCGCGGATAGGCTCGGAGGATGGCGGCAGGCAAGAAGCGCAAGGGGAAGAAGCTCGACGTGGACTTCAAGAACACCGCCTTGACCGACGCCCTGCAGACGCAGGATATGGCGGCGATCGCCTTCGCTCTCCGTCACGGACCGACGGTCGTGCCGCTGATGACGCCGGGCGACGCCGACGACCCGCTCAGCGTCGGCGAGGTCTGGACCTACCGCGATCCGAACACCGGCCAGCTCGCCCTGCTGCTGTTCAGTGATGCGGCGCACAAGCCCGAGACGCTGCCGCCGCACGTGGCCCTGCAGTCGCCGCAGTGGCTGCGCGCGTTCCTCGGAACGCATCGGGATGCCATCACCACGGTGTTCATCGACATTGCGGGGCCGCACCCGATCCAGGCTTCACCGGCTGACCTGATCGCCGCGCTGGACGCCTGAGCTCTCCCTCGGTGCCGCGGGTTCGGCGCCCGGGGTCCAGCGCCCTGGGGCCGGCGCCCGGGGTCCGGCGCCTGGGTTCGACGCCGGGGCTCGACGCCGGGGTTCGACCCCCGGGGTTCGGCGCCCTGGGTTCGGCGCCCGGGGTCCGGCGCCTGGGTTCGGCGCCCGGCGCCCGGCGTTCGGGTCCCTGGGTCCGCCGCCCTGGGCCCGACGTCCGGGGACCGGCGCCCGGGCTCCAACGCCCTGGGTCCGACGCCCGGGGGCCGCCGCCCGGGGACCGACGCCCGGGGTCTTCCCCCGGCGCGGGGGCGGTGGGGTGTCGCACTGCCCGTTGAGTGTCCAGAACACCCGGAGCATTCTGAATTTCGTCCGGGTGTTGTGGACACTCGAGCGTCGGATGGGGCGGGGGCGTGTGGGCGAGCGACCGGGCGGGTGAGAGGCGGAACTCGCGCGGGTGAAGGGCTCGTGCAAGACTCGGGGACATGGAGTACCTGATCGTCGGTGCCGTATGCGCCGCAGGACTTGTCATCCCCGCCGTTCTCGGGATGACGTCGCCGCACCGCCGCCGCCGGTCTTCTCCTCCCGGCCGTTGACGATCGCACGGGAGCGGTGTCCCGTGGGGCCACCGGTTCCTGAGAACTCGCGACCGCTCGATCTCACCGCATCGGTCTGCTGGAGGCGCTTTATGCTCCGGGTGCGTCTCAGAACCCGGGTTCGCTGTCGTCGCGGGGCAGGCCGCGCACCTGCAACTCGTTGAGGGCCTGCGCGAGTTTTCGCGACGAGGCGTCGAGGACGGTGTGATAGCCGAGCCGCTTCGCCTCTGACGCGCGCTGAGCGGCCTGCGTGACGTTGCGGATCTCGCCCGTGAGGGTGAGCTCGCCGATCGCCGCGAGGCGCTTCGACACCTTGCGGTTCTTCACCGCGTTGGCCACCGCGATCGCGATCGCGAGGTCGGCCGCGGGTTCGACCAGGCGCACCCCGCCGACGGTGGAAACGTAGACGTCGCGATCCGAGAGCGTCAGGCCCATTCGGCTCTCGAGCACGGCGAGCACCATCGCGACGCGCGAGGAATCGACGCCGTTGACGATGCGGCGCGGGTTGGGCGCCGTCTGCCGCACGGCGAGGGCCTGGATCTCGACGGGCAGAGCGCGCCGCCCCTCCATCGCGATCGTGACGCACGTGCCGGGTTCGGGCTCACCGTGGCCGAGGAACAGCGCGCTCGGGTCGGCGACCTCGGCGATACCCGTGCCCGTCATGTCGAAGCACCCGACCTCGTCGGTGGGGCCGAAGCGGTTCTTGAGTGCTCGCACGAAGCGGAGCGAGGTCTGCCGGTCGCCCTCGAAGTGGCAGACGACGTCGACCAGGTGCTCGAGGATGCGGGGCCCCGCGATCGACCCGTCTTTCGTGACGTGGCCGACGAGGATGACGGGGAGGCCTCGTTCTTTCGCCACACGGATGAGGGCGGACGCCACCTCGCGCACCTGGGCGGGCTGACCCGCCGCGCCGTCGCTGTGGGCCGACGACACCGTTTGCACGGAGTCGACGATCAGCAGTCCCGGCTCGACCTGGTCGATGTGCCCGAGGATCGTGGCGAGATCGGTCTCGGCCGCGAGGAAGAGCTCGTCGTGCAGGGCCCCGGTGCGCTCGGCGCGCAGCCGTACCTGCGCCGCAGACTCCTCTCCGCTGGCGTAGAGCACGCGCCGACCCGCGCGGGCGCTCTGGGCGGCGACCTCGAGCAGCAGCGTGGACTTGCCGACGCCCGGCTCCCCACTCAGAAGGATTGCCGCGCCCGGCACGATGCCGCCGCCCAGCACCCGGTCGAACTCGCCCACTCCGCTCGTGCGGCGTGGGGCGTCTTGCGTGTCGATCTCGGTGATCCGGCGCGCGGCGCGGGCGGCCCCGGGAGCGACGGGCGTGATCGACCGCACGATCCCGGTCTGTTCCGCGGCCTCGACGACCGTGCCCCACGACTGGCACTCGCCGCAGCGCCCGACCCACTTCAGCGTCGTCCACCCGCACTCGGTGCAGCGGTACGGGGCAGGGGCTGCAGCGGGACGTCGGGATGCCATGTGCTCAGGCTACGCGGGGCCTCCGACATCGCCGCGCCGGGCCGCGGCATGCGGTGGTCGCACGTCCGGCCGGGGTCCCGGCATCCGGGATCTGCCCCGCCGGTGCGCAGCCCGAGGCCACGCATAAACGCGATCCACGCGCATAAACACGTGCAGAACGCGTTTATGCGACTCGATCGCGTTTATGCGTGAGACGGAGGCGATCGACGCACGTACGCCGGGTGGGCGCGCGCTGAACCCACGGGGTCGACCGGTGGTCAGTCGCGGAGCGACCCCGCGACGGTTGTCAGAGCGTCGGCGGAGCGGCGCAGCAGCGTCAGCTCGGCGTCGGAGAACGGCGTGCCCGGGAGGGGAACCGCTCCGCGCGCCGAGACGATCGAGGGCACCGACAGGGCCATGCCGTTGACGCCGTGGAAGCCCTGCAGCACCGTACTGACCGGCAGGATCGCGTGCTCGTCGCGCAGGATGGCCTCGACGATCCGGGCGCTCGACAGGCCGATCGCGTAGTTGGTCGCGCCCTTGCCCTTGATGACCTTGTACGCGGCGTCGCGGACGTCGACGGCGATCGCGTCCAGTTGCTCGCGATCGAAGCGTGTGCCGTCGGGGAGATCGAACTCGGTGATCGGCACGGAGCCGATCGTGGCCGTCGACCACAGCGGAAACTCGGTGTCGCCGTGCTCACCGACGATCCAGGCGTGCACGCTCGAGGTGGCGACCCCGGCGCGCTGCGCGAGTTTCCAGCGCAGGCGCGAGGTGTCGAGCACGGTGCCCGAGGCGAAGATGCGGCGGCTGGGCAGGCCCGTGGCCTCTTGAGCCAGGACCGTGAGCACGTCGCACGGGTTGGTCACGATCACGTAGATCGCGTGCGGGGCGACGTCGAGCAGCTTCGGCATCATGTCGCGGATGATCGCGGCGTTGGTCGCGGCGAGCTCGGTGCGGGTCTGGCCCGGGTTCTGCTTCGCGCCGGCCGTGATGACGACGACGTGCGAGCCCGCGGCCACCGAGACGTCGCTTCCGCCGGTGATGTCGCTCGACCCGGTGAACTGCGTGCCGTGGGCCAGATCGAGCACCTCGGCCTCGACCTTCTCGGCCGCGATGTCGTAGAGCGCGACATGCCGCGCCGACCCGCGGATCAGGGCGGCGTACGCGACGCTCGCGCCCACGCTCCCGGCCCCGACGACCGTCAGCTTCGAGTTCTCGATCACGCTCATGGCTCGATCCTGGCAGCGGGGGAGGGCGGCTTCCAGCGTGGTCGTTCGACGGTGGACGAACGGATGCCAGGGGTCGAGGGCTGCGCCATGCGCGACGTACGAGGGCGCGGGGCCGGCGGGTTGCGGCGCTCCCGTGCGGTCGCAGTGGTGCGTGCCGAACTCCGGAGTCTTCGGACACCGGCGACCGCGCGTGGCGGTGTCGCGGGCGAGCGACGCCGTTTCTCCGGACTGCGGCGACACCTCCCCGATCCCATCCGGCCATCGACAGGCAGCCGATTCGCGGCATCCTGAAGTGTGTCGTAAGCTATTCGGCGGTGACGTGTCCGAGCGGCCGAAGGTGCAACACTCGAAATGTTGTGTAGGTTCACCCCTACCGTGGGTTCAAATCCCACCGTCACCGCCACCACGAAGGCCCCGAATCCCGCGGAAGCGCGGGGGTTCGGGGCCTTCGTCTTGGGGGATCAATCGTTTGCGGTAACCGGACCGAGAAAACCGCCCCGCCATCGTCGACGGCCGCCTCCGCATCTCCGTTAGATAAGGCCTGCGGTGTCCCGGAATTGGTGCCCTGGTGCAGCCGGTGTCGCGGGATTGGTGGAGAGGTTCCTGTCGATGCCCTTGCCGACTGCATGGGAGTGACCGGCGGAAACTCTCCCGGACCGCGCCCGTCGAGTAGCCGCCTTATTTTGGGGGACTGGCGCAACATGAAAGCGACCGACCTCTGCTGGACACCCCTCGACTACGGTAGCGACCCGCCCATCTTCTGGGCCTTCAACGGCGGATGGTGATCTCATGAGTAGACGGCTTACCCAGGCGAATGTCCTCGCGATCGGCTGGGTCAGCCTCTTTGTCGGCGTCAGCATCCCGGCGGCCGCCTCCGTGGCCGCGATCCGACTGTTCTGGAACCTCCCCTGTTTTGCAGGTGTCCAGTGGACGTTCGCGCCGCTCGTGATTGGACGCGAACCCGTCGGCGACCTACGCACGGCTTTTGGATGGATTGCCACGGCTGTTTGTCTCGCCGCGATGGTGACCTCGGTCGGTATTGCCGCGACCTCGGTGGCGAGATGGGTCCGCTCCAGGTCGAGGCGTGATGCCCTTTCGTCTCTGCCGTTCGCCGGCACGGTTGCGGCGGTTGTCCTCATCACAGCATTCGTTCTGGCGAGTAACCCGGACGGGGCCACCAGCTCACGCGGCGCGTGGATCACGCTGTCGTCTTTGACAGCGTTCGGTACGGCCATGCTTTTCGGCCTGACCTCAGCGGTCGTCGTACTTCTCGCGTCCGCCCGGGCAACCCGTGTCCCCCGGGCCCGGAGAACGCCGTACGCGATTTCGCACCTCACACTGCCCCTCATGTCGACGCATGGACGACCAATCAGAAGGGGCGGCCCAGCTGCGCCTGGCGGGCCTTTCCGACGCGGAAGCGCTCGCTGATCTGAGATTCGAGTGGATCAGCCGGGAAGGAGCCCGACAAAGGACGAGCACAACAGCTTCACTCGGCGATTCTCGCGATGGTGGCGCGAAGAACAGACGCGGTGCGTGACCGCCCTGGCTGAGGTCGACGGGCAGCTGGTCCGCGCGGCGTGGTTGCTGCTCCACGAGCGCGTCCCGAACCCGTCCCACTTCACTCGCGCTACCGGCGATCTCCAGAGTGTCTACGTGCGACCGCCATTTCGACGCGCCGGTATTAACCTGCACCTCGAACTCACACTCCCGAGCACTGCGCTCTGATCGCATGAAGAACGTCGGAATAGTCACCGTCTCACCGACGACTCCCTTTCGATCTGACTCACACCTCCCGAACCCTCGTTGCCCTCCGCGCAACCGGGGGTTCGTCCTTCTCGCCGCGGGGTCAGGCGAGTGGCGGGCCGATCACGGCATCCGTTGCGGCTTTGGTGGGTGCGAGGATGACCGCATCACCGGTGAAGAGAAACGTCTGGCTGTAGCGGCCGTCGATCTTGTACGTCAGGTAGGTCCCGCGCGGGCCGTCCTCTGTGAACCAGGCGCTGTCGTTGGCCGTGTACAGAGCGACCAAATCGTTCCAGTCCTTTTCCGACGCCGGTGACCAGTCGTAGGAGTCGTCGGAACCCTGGCTGGACACGCAGTCAGCCCCCCGCGCCAGCACGGGCATTGGCGGGAGCTTGATTGCTCCCTCGGGCAACACCCGCGAGACCAGTGTCAGATCGGATGACGGATCCGTGATGTTCCCGCAGGTCGCCGGTATGCGAGTGGAAACGGGAGCGGTCAGACGCTCGTCTGCATGGGCAGAGGTCGTCGGGGGACTGGTGGGCTGCGCGGGGGAGTCGGTCGGGGAAGGCGCTGGCGACGACGCGGTGTCTGCGGCCGGGCGGGATGTCGCCACGCACCCGGTTGCTCCCAGGGCGGTGACGGCCATGAGTGCGATTGCAGCCACCGAGTTAGTGACCCGAGAAGGAGACGTGCTCACGGGTGTCACCATATCCACGTCGATCCTGAGTTCTCGAACGTCTCCGGTCCACTCCTGTCGAACCCTCGTTGCCCTCTGGGCGGCGGGGGTTCCGCTTTTCCGTCGCCAGCGCCGCAGCTCACCGCTCTCGCGCGGTTGTTCCGATCGCGATCGAGGGTGGGGTGTCGAGATGTCGGGTGTCTGAGTCAGTTGCGCGGGAGAGGCGCAGAGTCGACTACTCGCCCACGCCCCGATTGAGCGAGAAACGCTTGATCGTCCCTAAGCGCGAGCAGTGTGTAATCGGTGCCGAAAGTGTCGAGCGTGCGCTCGATCAGCTCCCGGGGATAGGGCGGCAACAGCCCGTCGGCGTGCGGGATCACAACCTGATCGACCAGACCGAGACCATCGAACGTCGTCAACGCGGGGCCATCGGCGGGGTCATCCATGAGCGACGCCGGGGTTAAGTCGGGACCGGCGACCATTGCCCCTGCGCTGACGCCGACGTACGGCAGGCCAGCTCGCACGTGACCGGTCAGGACCTCCCCATTCCCCGTCGTCTGTAGCGCCTCCAGTAGAGCGAAAGTGCTCCCGCTCGCCACGTACACAGCGTCGAGGTCGGACAACACCCGATCGAGCTCGTCCGAGCCCATGCCGCGCACGGTGATTCGACTCAGCTCGTGGCCGAGGCGTGCGAGCGCGTCACGCTCGGCCGCGACGAAGGGCGCGTCGGCGAAGAGCGCTTGTGCGTCGTCCACGTACCCGATTCGGAGCGGACGTTGCGGGGTTCCGACCGCTTCTTCGAGGAAGGCTGAGAGGGCTCCGATGTGCCACGAGAGCAAAAGGATGTTCACACAATCAGACTAAGCAGGACCCCCGACATGACCGACCGGCGCCGCAGCTCGATGCTCTCTCGAGGTCGTTCCGATACGCCGCCGACACCAGCTCCCAGCCGCCCCATCGGCACCATGCGCAGGGCCTGCGACCTGTGCCGTGCAGGCAGCGTCACCGGCACCAACCACAACACGATCGCCACCGTCGCCGTAACGCACGTCCCAACGCCACGATCACCCACCGCCGTGAACACCCACGGCGACGTCAAGCCCGCTGGCGAAGGCCCCCACCATCAAACGTCATCGCACACGCGGCCATATTGCCACTGGACGTCGCTGTCACGACGTCAAACTGCCGCACCAGAGCTCGTGCGGCGCAAGACCGAACGGTTTCATGTCCCTTCGCATCGTCAGTCCGGCGTCGTCGAGGGTCGATGCCTCAGCGCGCGGAGACCTTCTTATTGAGCGTCCCGAGCAGACTCATGCCACCTAACCGTGCTTCTGCTGATCAATGTATTTCTTTGCCGCCGCGAGGTACCGATCCTTTTCTGCTTTTTCATCATTCAGGGTGACTTGGTTCGCTGAGATAAGTGGAACCTGGAAAGAAGCGACAATATCTCCTGCCGTCTGGGTGACGCGTAGGTCGTTGTTGCAGCGAGCCTCGATGCCCGACAATTGAATGATTCGTTCGGGGGGATCGCCGTTCTCGAGTGCGGTCTGCGACTCAACGGAGATCCAATCGGTCTCGCTATCCATCGCGGTAAGACCGTTTGCCGTCAGGCATTCTGACCACTTGTCGCGGATCGCGCCCCACTCCGCTGTTCGTGTCGCCGCTCGCATCGCGGTGGTGCCGAGCTTCTGGGCCAAGCTGTCGAACATCGCGTCCTGGGTAGGAACGAAGTCGGCCGAATCGGGGTCGCTCTCGGCCTCTGCGTTGCACGCAGCAACCTCCTGCGACCATCTCTCACCCCCGGCGTCTTCGTCTGCTTGGAACGTTTCGGCTACAGGATCGGGTGGCCGCATCAGTCCCCACGTCTGAGCTCCGGGCTCGAACCAGACGCCGAAGTTCCTGTCATCCAGTGGGGGACCCGGGTCGACGCGGCCTGCGCGGAACGGCATGGAACGCGCGTTCATGCAGGTTTCGATGCGCAGGAACAGGGCTTGATTGAGTACGCCGATGTCGGATGCTGACGCGGACAGATCGTACTGAGAGAGCGGAAAGACGATGTGCCCGGTGCGCTCGTCCAGGCTTACCTGAGCCGTCGTGTCGCGTTCCAGGCTGGTGGGCGACCCGCCCTGTGGGGTTGGGGTGCACGCGACAATCACGCACCCCAACCCCACAAGAGCAAGCCCTTTGAAGAGCTGCTTCATCGGTTGCTTACGGCTTGACGGCGCTGATGCGGTCGCTCCAGGTCTCGCCGAAGTTCAGGCCGGTGTTCACGGCGCGCAGATCGTTGTAGCTGCCGTTGAGGCGGACGGTGCGGCCGGCGCACCCGTTGTTCTCGCAGTAGGTGGCCCACCCCGTGTTGCGGATCGAAGACGCCTTGTCGGAGTAGGTGAGGTTGCCATTGCTGAGGGTCTCGAGGTACTTGCCGTAGTTGATGTCATCGTAGAACTGCGCGGCAGATGCTGCTTGCGCACTCGTCATCAGCAGGCCAACCCCCAGGCCAGCTGTGACAACGATCTTGGTCAATTTCTTCATCGCGATTTCCTATTCTTCGGACATAGCGAGGCGAGCCCCCACACATGCTGAGTGTTTCGCAGGAGGTCATTGTGTGAAACAGCTGATTGATTTTGATAGTTGTTGCGATGCATGCTTTGAAAAGCATCAAATGTATGAGGGTGGATCTGTCGATCAGATCCGCTCGAGGCGTTGCGAATTCGACTAGGGCGTGTCCCCCATATGGATCGTGAGGTTCACGGCAGGCTGAGCGGGTGAGTTCGACGGGTTCGCGGTATCGGGTGTTCACAGACGATCAGTGGGCGAGGGTCGAGCCGCTTCTACCCTCGAACACGGGGCTGCGTGGTCACCCATTCGGTGACGATCGGCGGGTCGTGGAGGGTATCGCTTACCGGTTCCGGACCGGTATCCCGTGGCGTGATCTGCCGCGCGAACAGTTCGGCCCATGGCAGACGGTGTGGAAGAGACATCGCCGGTATGCCGGCGATGGCACCTGGGATCGCGTGCTGACACGGATCCTCGCTGAGGCCGATTCTGCCGGGAAGATTGACTGGGCGGTGTCGATCGACGCGACGATCGCGCGTGCGCGCCAGCACGCGACGAACACGACCCGTCCCGAGCAAGACACAGGGGGCGGGATCGAATCACAAGAATCTGCCCTGGCACGAGGTTGAACCGCCTGGTCATGGCATCGGCCGCTCCCGCGGCGGGCTGACCACGAAGATCCATCAGGCCGTTGACGGACATGGCCGACCGCTTGCGATGATCGTCACCGGCGGGCAGCGCAATGACGGTGCGGTGCTGGGTGCGGTGCTGGCGGAGATCCACGTTCCCCGACTTGGTCGTGGCCGGCCACGCACCCGCCCGGATGCCGTACTCGCTGACCGCGCGTACGCGACCGGCGTGATCCGCAATGAACTGCGCCATCGCGGGATCAAGGCCGTGATCCCCGACAAACGCGACCAAGCTGCCGCCCGCAAACGGCGAGGCAGCAAAGGCGGGAGACCAACCGGCCTCGATGTCGAGGCCTACAAGGGTCGCAACGTCGTCGAGCGGTTCTTCGCCCTCGCCAAGCAATGGCGCGGCATCGCCACACGGTTCGACAAACTCGCGATCACTTACCGTGCTGGGATTGCTCTCTGCGCCGTCCTGACCTGGCTACGTTCATAACGATTGATCACGCTACGGCGAGTACGCGGTGAGGAATCCATCCTTCACGTCCGTCAGCGTTCCGGCACCAGGACCAGCCGCTTTCTGAGTCATCCACGAGGACATCGACGTCTTCTCCCAACCTGGCCGGTAGCTCGGTGGTGTCGTATCCGAGACGAACAGTGCCGACCGAGCCGTCGATATCGAGGTGACGCGCCGGCACCCATCCCGTGCCCTGGGCCGCTGTCACGAACACGAAAGCGGGCCATTCCGTGTCCCGGTCTCCTATCTGAACGGCGTCGCCGGGAAGGATCACGAGTGGGGCCCGATCTGGAATCTCATGATCGGCAGTCAACACACATCTCACAGCGTCAATCCTCCCATCAGAGCCGACCCACGCAGCCTATGGGAGACACGCCCTAGCACCTCGACAAGATTGGGTGTCAATAGTGTGAAGGGGGAGAATGACATGAAGTTTTCGCTTCGTCATAGGGCTGACCAGCGGTGACGCGGCGGTAACCGTTTCACTTCTCAGGGCGCGATTCGACCACGGTGCGCTGAGCTGCAACCGGCACGTCCGGGCGTGCGACTCGATCCGCCCGAAGCTGGTGCGTCACACGGTGCTCCGGGAAGACGCGAAGATGGCGGCTCCGAGGGGGCACGCTGTTCTCGGGAGGGGGCTTCTTCGAAGCGGACCGTCACTCGTCGACGAAATGGATGGCCAGATCATCACGTTGCGACAGCGCCCCGAGGCGCCCGGAAGCCGACCGCGAAACCGCCAGGATCTGTAGGCCGTCCAATGCCTCCAGTGGACGGTAATCCTCGACGGGGGTGCCGGCCACGCCCACGGTGACCAGACCCTCGAGGGACCGGAGCGGGCTGAGGTCGGCGACCTTCGTCCCGTTCAGCCACAGCTTCTGGAGGCGTCGGAGTGGACGGAGCGGTTCGATGTCCACGACCGGCGTGTCGCCGAGTTCGAGAACCGTGAGCGCTCGCAGCCCCGATAGCGGGCGGAGGTCAGCCACGCGTGTATCGCTCAACCACAGCTCTTCCAGAGCCCCAAGGCCTGCGAGTGGACGGAGATCGACGACATCCGTGCCGTCCAGTCCCAGGTGTCGGAGAGCGCGAAAGCGCTCGATGCCATCCAGCATCGTCACCTCATCGACGACGATCTCACTCACGCTCCCCGCACCCGCTCCCGGGGGTAATTGGCGCAGATGCTGCCGCACCGCAGCCCGGAGCCCCGCGTCCCTTAGCGATTCCACCTCATCGATCACCCGATCATCCTCCCGCGCCCGCCGGCGGACAGCGACCGGTGGGAACGGCGACGCCCTCGCACGTGTCCCCCAAATGGGGGACAAGGGTGATAGCTTTGACGACGGCTTCACCGTCCGGACCTGCCCCCAATGCACCCCATCCGGGCGGTGAGGTCTCGAACGAAGACGTGGGCGCGGCGCGATCCCGCGCGTGGGTCGACATCGCCGCGGGAACGCGCGTGACGCGACAGCCGTGGTGTGCGGGACGACTCCCCATCTCGGTCGTCATCTCCCGCGCCGACGACCTCGGTCCGAGCCGTCGCCCCGCGGGGCGAATCGCGCCAGTGGTTCGATGCGCCACCACACGTCTCATCGTGGTGTCCACGGGATGGGCGGGCCGCGCCACCGCCGCGGCACGCAGGGGGGCGTGTTCCGCGGGTTCACCGTCAGGGTATTCTCGAGAGGCGGTCTGCGACCTCCTCGCCGGGACGGGACGCGACAGGCCACCCTTCGGAGAACCACCCCGCCAGGAGAACAGATGGACCGGCTCGTCTATCAAGAGCGACGCATCTCCGACACCGAAAACCGGATGCCCTCGCCCCTTCGCTTCATCGAACGAGTGATGGACGACGCCAGCGGTGCCCGTGGGCTCCCTCTTGGTCCGGCCGGCGTATGACCGATCCTCAACGCCCGACGCAGGCGACGATCGCCGAGTGGGCCGCGCGCTTCGTGGCCAGGGGCGTTCCCGCGCTCGGCGAACCGCTCGTGCTTCCCCAGGACGATGACGAGAACGGCGACGCGTTCATCGTCCTCATCCACCTGCGGCACGCGCCCGCTGCCATCTACCTCCAGCTCGACGAAAGCGGGCGGTGGGTGGCCACCCTCACCGAGCGCCCCAGCGATCTCACGGGCACGTCCCTCGACCTCATCGCCCTCGGCGCCGAAGTCGAAGCGGCGGGTCAGCTGTGCGCCTACCTGCAGGAACGGACCGACGCTCACCTGGCGCCGTCCCCCTGATCGTCGGACCGCGTCACTGCGCTGCGGACCTCGCCGATACCGCTGATCCCGTCGCGCGCCCGGGCAGGCGCCCGCGGTGCCTCGCGCGGACGCAACCGGAGCGCGTCGACGGCAGCTCGTTACGGAGCCGTGCCGACGACCCGATAGTAGGGCTGGACCCTCCGCGTCACCCCCGATGGTGCGCGAAGCCGCTGACCCGCGTCGTCCACGCCCCCGTTCCGATCGGAGCTGCAGCATGACCGTCCCCGCCGCCCACGAGTACCGCACCTACCCTGTCGTGACGCTTCCGGTGTTCGATCTGAGGACGGGGGACGTCGTGTTCGGCACCGATTCGGAGGTCATCGGGATCGACGCCGAGAGCCCGTGGTCGCGCCGCATCGTCGAGCGTCACCCCTTGGGGCAGATCACCCGGTTCACCTATGACTGTGCGGATGAGCTCACGGTGTACCGGAAGCCGCCAGCCGAATCCGCCGCCGACTCGGGCGCGGAGAGCGCTCCGAGCGCGAGGACCGGGCGCCCCGCCGGCATCCGCTGCCCGCACTGCGGGAA
The DNA here is from genome assembly GCF_052660795.1 of Sphingomonas sp. G5. NCBI lineage: Bacteria > Pseudomonadati > Pseudomonadota > Alphaproteobacteria > Sphingomonadales > Sphingomonadaceae > Sphingomonas > Sphingomonas sp. G5. The sequence continues at coordinate 423,178 of NZ_CP109660.1, forward strand.
CGTGAGCGCCTTCGCGGTCCAGCTCACCGTGAACGTGGTGCTCGACGGCGACCTCGACGTCATCGGCTCCCCGCAGGCCTCGTCCGATCAGTGTTCCGCCCGCCTCACCGGCCCCGGGGACGGGTTCCGCGGAGACGAGCCCGTGCAGTGCCAGCAAGACCGAGGCGGGTGCGGACACCGAGGCAGCGTCGAGCAGTTCCGCGTCCGCGCGGAGGATTCCGCCGTCGAGTAGCCGGCCACGGAGGAGTCCGCCCCGGCCTGGATACGCTCGACCGATGGACGAGGACGCGCCGCCGACAGAGAAGCCGCGGGAGATCCTCCGCCATCCGGCTTTCGCGTTCTTCTGGACCGCGACGACGCTCCGCGCGTTCGGGTCGACGATCGCCGGGGTCGCCTTCCAGGTGCTCATCGTCACGGTGATCGCGGCGACGCCGGCACAGGTCGGCATCCTGAACGCCCTCAGCGTCGTTCCGTACCTGTTCCTCGGCCTGGTCGTGGGCGCGTGGATGGACCGCGGAAGACGGCAGCGGACGCTGGTGGTCACGACGATCGGGCGGGCGCTGGTGCTCGCCGTCGTCCCCATCCTCGTGCTGACGGGCGTGCTCGATTTCTGGTCGGTGGCGGCGATCACCCTCGCGCTCGGCGTGCTCACCCTGTTCGGGGACTCCGCAGCGCAGCCGCTGCTCCCGCGGCTCGTGCCGAGATCGTCGCTCCCGGCAGCGAATGCGCGGCTCGGCCAGAGCCAGACCGTGGCTCAGACGGCGGGGCCGGCGATCGGCGGTGCCCTTCTCGCGATCGTCGGGGCGCCGATCCTGTTCGTGGTCGACGCCGTCATCGCCGCGATCGCCGCGGTGCTGCAGTCGCGGATCTCGGTGTCCGAGGCGAAGGCTCCGCCGCGGGCCGCCGGCCGGCACGTGGGGCATGAGATCGCGCAGGGCATGCGCTACACCTATCGGCATCCGAGGCTGCGTCCGCTCGCGATCTCGATCCACGTGTGGTTCCTCGGCAACAGCATCGTGGCGACGGCATTCGTCGTCTTCGCGCTGCGCGAGCTCGCCCTGCCCGCGTGGGCGTACGGGGTTGCCCTGGCGCTCGGGGGAGTCGGCGGTTTCGTGGGGGCGGTGGTCGCGCCGGGCCTCGGCGTTCGGCTGGGAGCGGGCCGGGCGATCCTGCTCGGACGCGTTCTCGTCGTGCTGCCCTGGGCCGTTCTGGCCTTCGTCCCGCTCAGGCCCGACAGTGGCATCGGGGTGATCCTCGCCGTCGTCGCGGCCGCGCAGTTCGTCTACGGCCTCGCGATGGGGATCGAGGATACGAACGACATCTCTTACCGACAGTCCGTCGCGCCGGATCGCATCCAGGGTCGGATGAACTCGACCATCCGCACCGTGAACCGCAGTGTCTTCTTCGTCGGCGCATTGCTGGCGGGCGTGCTCATGACCTCGCTCGGCCTTCCGGTGACGCTCGGGATCGGCGCGGGGCTGTTCGTCCTCGCCGCGCTGGTCATCGCCCTCTCACCGCTGCGCAGAGCGCGCCACGATAGCTCTTCGCGCAGCTGAGAACCGCGCACGCGCGCTCGGGCGGATCACACCCGCGGCTGCTGCTGCGTGATGCAGTGGATGCCGCCCCCGCGGTCGAAGATGGGGCGCGAGTCGACCGTGACCACGCGACGACCCGGATAGGCCTGGGCGATGATCTCGCGCGCCCGCGCGTCGGCTGCGTCGTCGCCGAAGCCGCACAACACGACCCCGTCGTTGGTGACGAGGTGGTTGATGTAACTCCAGTCGAGCCACCCCTCGTCATCACGCAGAGCGGAAGGAGCGGGGATGCCGGTGATGGCGACGCTGCGGCCCCGCTCGGCGAACGCGGTCTCGAGCTCGCTCCGTACGAGGCGCGACACCTCGAAGTCGGGGTGGGAGGCGTCCGTCTGCTCGTGGATGAGGACGTGCTCGGGCGAGGCGAAGGTGGCGACGATGTCGACGTGCCCGTTGGTGCCGAGGTCGTCGTAATCGCGGGTCAGGCCGCGCGAGAGCCAGATGGCATCCGTCGCTCCGATCGTTCGGGCCATTTCGGCCTCGACGCGGGTGCGGTCGGCGAAGGGGTTGCGACGGGGGTCGAGCTGCACGGTCTCGGTGAGAAGGACCGTGCCGGTGCCGTCGACGTGGAGCCCGCCGCCCTCGGCGACGAGGAGAGAGTCGACGCGCTCGGCTCCCGCGTGCTCGGCGACGACGCGGGCGATACCGGCGGACTTCTGCCATTCGGCCCAGTCGGGTGCGCCCCATCCGTTGAAGATCCAATCGACGGCGCCGAGGACGCCCGGGCGGTCGGGGTCGACGACGAAGGTGGGCCCCACGTCGCGCATCCAGAACTCGTCGAGCGGGGCTTCGACGATCTCGATGTCGGCGGAGAGCATGCGTCGGGCCCGAGCCATCTCGGTGGGGTCGACGACCATCGTCACCGGCTCGAACTGTTGCACGGCGTGCGCGACGTCGGTCCAGGCCCGGTAACCCTGCTCGCGGAATTCCGCGCCCACTCCGAGGGTGATGCCTTCGCGGGGGAACGCCATCCATGTGCGCTCGTGCGGGGCGGATTCTGCGGGCATGCGCCACATGGCGTGCTCCTTCCGGGGTCGGGTGGGTCAGTAACCGGTGGTGAGGACGCGATCGAGGGCATCGACGAAGACGTCGACCGAGGCGCGCGTGACGACGAGGGGCGGTTTGATCTTCAGCACGTTCTGGTGATCGCCGGTGGGTTGCATGATCACGCCGAGTTCGAGCAGGCGATCGCAGATCGCCGCGGTCTCGGTGGTCGCGGGTTCGAGCGTCTCGCGGTCGCGCACGAACTCGACGCCCAGATACAGTCCCGAGCCGTGCACGGTGCCGATGAGGTCGTGCTTCTTCCCGAGCTCTTCGAGGCGTCGCTTGAGGTGTGCGCCGACGACCCGCGCGTTCTCCTGCAGACCCTCCTGCTCGATCACGTCGAGCACGGCCATGCCGATCACCGACGACACGGGCGAGCCGCCGGTGGACGAGAAGAAGTACCCGCCGGTGCGATAGCGGTCTGCGATCTCGCGCCGCGTGACCACTGCGCCGAGCGGGTGGCCGCCGCCGATGGACTTCGCCACCGCGACGATGTCGGGCACGGCTCCCTGCTGCTGGAAGCCCCAGAACCATTCACCGAGGCGGCCGTAGCCGACCTGCACCTCGTCGGCGATCGCGAGACCCCCGTGGCGGCGGATCGCGGCGTAGACCGCGCCGAGGTATCCCTCGGGCAGGGCCACCCCGCCGGCGTTGCCGAAGTAGGTCTCGGCGATCATGCCCGCCGGAGGGCGACCGGATGCCGCGAGCTCGTCGATGACCGCGACGGCTTCGGGCGCGTACTTCTCGGCATCCGCCCCCCGGTGCTTCCCCCGGTAGGAGTTCGCCGCGTCGACGGTGTGCACCCAGTCGGGCCGCGTGCTCAGCGCATGAGGGTTGTCGGCGATCGAGGTCGATACGGCATCGCTGGCGTAGGTCCAGCCGTGGTACGCCTCGCGCATCGCGACGATGTCGGGGCGGCCGGTCGCCGCCATCGCGAGGCGGATCGCGAGATCGGTCGCCTCGGATCCGGAGTTGACGAAGAACACGGTGTCGAAGCCCTCGGGCAGGGTCGCGGCGATCCGATCGGCGTAGTCGGTGATCGCTCGGTAATGGAACCGCGAGTTCGTGTTCAGCAGGTGCATCTGCCGGGAGCCCGCCTCGACCACGCGCGGATGGGCGTGGCCGACCGAGGCGACGTTGTTGACCATGTCGAGGTAGACGCGACCGTTCACGTCGATCAGGTGTTCGCGCCACCCGCGCTCGATGCGCGGGGGAGCGGCGTAGTAGTGCTCCTGCACCTCGGCGAGCACCTCGTGGCGGCGTGCGAGCACGTCGTCGTCGACGGGAGTTTCGGCGGGGACGCCGATCGCGGCCCCGGGATCGCCGGCCACCTCGCGCCACGCGGCCGCGAGGGCGGGGGTGGTGCGCGCGGGCGGGATCGCTCCGTCGATCGCGCGGCGCAAGACCAACCGGGTGCGAGCGGGCAGGACCCCGGATGCCGCCGCGGCAGCGCCCGTGATCGTCACGGTCTCGTCGGCCGAGGTCCAGACCAGATCCTCCCCCTCGCGGCGGATGTCGCCGGGGGCGAGCGGGGTCGGCTCGGCGAGCCACACGGTCACCCCGGTCGGCAGCGACGCCGCGGTCGAGGGGAAGGGGGCGCTCGTCCCGGTGAGCTGGGCAGTCCAGGCCGGAAGCGTCACCATCGCCGCTCCCGCATCGAGAGCGTCGAGCGCGGCGTTGTCGAGCGTTCCCGCGTCGAGCCAGGCGCCGCCGTCGTTCAGGGGCGACTCGGTCGTCGCGTCGAGCTCGACGAACGGGACCTCGGGCAGCAGAGGGGCGGCACCCCACGCCCGGGGGTTCGCCGCCGGGCGGCCGAGAGCGGCCCGCGTCGCGGCGGTGATCACGGGCAGTGGCACGGATGCCGCCTGCTCGAGGATGCGGAACTCGCGGTCGAGTGCGACGCTGGCGTACGCGTTCTCGTCGTCGAGGCGCACCTGCGCCCGGCCGCTGAGCACGAGGACCGCTCCGCGGAGGACGACCAGCGGCCAGAGAGCCGTGATCTCGTCATCGGTGAGGTCGCGCACCCGGTCGAAGGCGCGGATGGCGGGCAGGGCGCTCTCGGGCGTCGCGTCGTCGTGATGCAGGATCGACGAGACGGTCACGGCGATCTCGCCCACACGCCACGACACGCACACGTCTCCGAAGTCGATGACCGCGTCGGGCACCGTCTCGCCGGGGGCGCGCAGCACGTTGTCGTCGGTGACGTCGAAGTGTCCGGCCTGGACGGGGAGGGCGTCCCGCACGGTGGCGAGGGCGGCGCGGGCCGCGTCGGCGGCACGCTGGACGATGTCTCGCACCTCGGCATCCGGTTCGAGGGGGAGGAGGGTGTCGATGACGCGCCCGGCGTGGCGGAGATCCCATTGCAGCACCCGGCCGCTCGCGGGGTGGGTGAAATCGGCGAGCGAGAGGCTCACGGCCCCCGAGAGGGCGCCCATCCGCTCGACGACCGCGGGGGAGAGGTAGCCCGAGCCCATGAGCGTGCGTCCGTCGATGTTCTCGATCACCCGCGCGTGGATGCGCCCCTGGCTCGACTCCCACCACGTCGACATCGCACCGTGCGGTCCCTCGACGATGCGGGGGATGCGCAGGTGAGGGGTGCGCTCGGCCACGAGGGCCGCCGCGGCGTCCTGCATCTCGATCTCGGCCTCGCTGAACACGGGATTGCTGAGCTTGAGCACTCCCAGGGGCTCGGAAGAGCCGCGACGGAACACGCGGAAGTTCTGATCCTGCTGACTGCCGAGTCCGCGCACGTCGATGTCGACGCCGAACGCATCGGCGAACAGCCGCCGCACCTCGTCGTCGGAAAGCGTCGGGGTGGGCAGGTCGACCTGGCTGAAGTAGTCGAAGACGGGGGTCGGAGCGGTCTCGGTCACGGTGGCTTCCTCGGGTGATTCGGGTGTCACAGGGGAGAGTCGGATACGGTGGCGACGGCGCCGGCGACGGCCCCACCGGCATCGCGCACGACGACGACGACCAAGGGGCCGTAGGGGGCGACCCATTCGCTCACGGGCTCGCCTGACGGCTCGGGGGAGACCTCGGCGCTCACCCGGCCGTTCTCGAGTCGCGCGCGAACGCGCGCGCCGTCCACGAAGAGGGCGTGATCGACCGCGATGCCTCCGCTGACGGTGGCTGAGACGGTGACGCGCTCGCCGTCGTGTACGACCTCGTCGACGGTGACCGACAGGGAGCCCTCGGCCGCGGTGCGGGGCTCGGCGAACACCGCCTCATCCGGCAGGGCGGGGGTGCGCGGGGGCGTTGTGCGGCGCTCGCCGAGCGCGGTGATCGCCTGGGCCAGCTGCACGAGGCGGGCGTCGCTGTAGGCGGGACCGGCGAGGGTCAGGCCCACCGGCATCCGGGTGTCGGCCATGGTGCCCATCGGAACCGTGACGGTGGGGATGCCGAGGTGACGCGGCACGAGGTTGCCGTTCGAGACCCAGACGCCGTTGCGCCAGGCGAGGTCCGCCGAGGCGGGATTCACGTCGGCGTCGGCGGGGCCGACGTCGGACTGCGTGGGGAAGATGACGGCATCGAAGCCCTCGGCATCCATCCACTCCTCGACGTCGACGCGGCGCGTGTGCTCGAGCCCGCGGAGGCCGTTCTCGAGGCTTGCCACGTCGTGCCAGTCGGGCTCCCACTCCTGCGCGCGCGCGACGTAGTCGCCGATGTCGTACGCGATGTCGTAGTGCCAGACGCCGTAGCGGTCGGGGAGGGCTCCGGGCGGGTGGGGGAAGATCAGGGCCGCTTCGGCATCGGCGAGACGGGGCAGCTTCGCGTCGCCGTTGGTGCGGAGGAACGTGTCCATCGCCCAGACCGCCAGATCGCCGACCTCGTCGTCGAGGAAAGCGCGCGTGACGAATCCGCGGTCGACGAAGTCCTCGTCGCCTCCGTGCAGTTTCTCGTAACGGTCGACCGCGGGGAAGTCCGTCTCGACGACCTCGGCGCCGGCGGCCTCGAGGTCGGCGCGCAGGTCGTTCCACAAGGCCATCACGCTGTCGCGCGTGACGATGGGCGAGGCGTTGTCGGGGTCGCCGTTGACGTAGATGCGCGGCACGGCGAGACGCAGACCCTCGAGCGGCAGCGGCTCGAGCGCGGCGAACGACTCGGGGCGCACCTGTGACGGGAGCGGGAGGTCGATGAACGGCTGCGTGCGCCAGAGGTCGCCCTCGGTCTCGGCGTCGTCGGCGACCACCGCGTCGAGGACGTGCTGCAGGTCGCCGACCGACCTCGTGTGCGGCACCACGACGTCCATCGTCGGCACGAGGGGCCAGTTGCCGCGCACCGAGATCACGCCGCGCGAGGGCGTGTATGCCACGAGGGCGTTGTGCGAGGCGGGAGCCCGGCCCGACGACCACGTCTCTTCGCCGAGCCCGAACGCGCAGAAGCTGGCCGCGGTGGCGGTGCCCGATCCGTTGGAGGAGCCAGAACCGAAGGCGGATGCCAGGTAGTCGCCGTTGTAGGGCGATTCGGCGCGGCCGTAGACGCCGCGCTGCATGCCACCGGCGGCCATGGGCGGCATGTTCGTGAGCCCCAGGAACACGGCGCCGGCTTCGCGCAGGCGCTCGATGGCGAAGGCGTCGTCGCCGGCGATCAGGTCGCGGAAGGCGGGGGACCCGGATGCCACGGGCAGGCCCTCGACGCGGTAGCTGTCCTTCGCGGTGAAGGGGATGCCGTCGAGGGGCCCGAGCGTGCGACCCCGCGCGCGGCGCAGGTCGGAGGCGCGTGCGGCGGTGAACGCGCGGGGGTCGAGCACGGGCACGCTGTTGAGGCGGATGCCGGAGCGGTCGTAGGCCGCGATGCGATTGAGGTAGCGGGCCACGAGCTCGACGCTGGTGAGGTCGCCGGCGTCGAGTGCTGCGCGCAGGCTGTCGATGTCGGCGTCGACGACGGTGAGGGCCTCGGTGGTCATGGCGGTAAACATACACCGTTTGTTTTACGTGTGCGAGAGTGGACTCGGAGCCCGCGCCCGTAGGCTCCCATCGACCGGGGAGGCCGCCATCGCCAGACCGCACACGCCGCTCCTGAGCCGCGATCTGATCGCGCGAACCGCCCTCGCCCTGGTCGACCGCCACGGACCCGACGGGGCGAGCATCCGCCGCGTCGCCGCACGCCTCGGGGTCAACCCCGCGTCTTTGTACAACCATGTCCCCAACCGCGCGGCCATGGTCGAGGACGTCCGCGCCCTCGTGTCGGCGCCCATCGACTCGCAGCCGCTGCGGGAGCTGCCCTGGGAAGACGCGCTCCGCGCCTGGGGACGCTCGTACCGTCGCGCCTTCGCCCGGCATGCCCGTGTCGTTCCGCTGCTGATGACGGAGCGCGCGTCGGCCCCCGTCCTCCTCGCGCAGTACGAGGACTTCGCGGCGGCCGCCGAGGCCGCCGGGTGGACGCTGCGCGATGTCATCCCGCTGCTGACTGCCTTCGAGTCCTTCATCCTCGGCAGCGTCCTCGACATGTCGGGGCCCGCCGTGGTGTTCGACCCCACGGGCCAGGAGGAGGCGTTCCCGCGCTTCTCGGCGGCTTTCGACACCCTCGCCGACGAGGACCCGGAGGACCCCGTGGCCACCCGCGCCTTCGAGCTCGGGCTCGACATGCTGATCGCCTCCGCACGGCCCCGCTGACGCCGAACCCGCATTCGGGCGCAGGGCAAGTCCTGGCTCGAGGGAATCCCGACCTGGGACGATTCCGGGATGGATGCCACCACGGACGAGCCCGCGATCCTCCCTGACCGGCCGAGGTCCGACGCGCGCCGTCCGGTCGCCCTGGTCGTGGGCGTCGTCGCGACCGTGCTCTTCGTGGCGCTGCGACTGGCCGTCGATCTCGACGGGGGAGCGCCGCTGGCGTTCGACCAGTGGTGGGACGACGCGATGGCCGCGCTCGCCGACCCAATCGCGGTCATCGTCGCGTGGATTCCCGCCATCGTGGGCGGCACGATCGGAATGATCGTCATCGGCATCACGACCGCCGTCGTCTTCATCCTGGTCAAGCGCCCGTGGGATGCGCTGAACGTCGCGGCATCCATCGCCCTGGTCGTGCTCATCGGCGCGCCCCTCGCCGCGGTCATCGCACGAGCCCGACCGATGGATTCGCTGGCCGAGACTCAGGCGACCTCGTTCCCCTCGGGCCACACCGCCGTCGCGACGACGATCGCGGTGACACTCGCGCTGATCCTCCGCCGCGGGTGGATCTGGGCGGCAGGCGCCGTCTGGGTGCTGCTGATGATGTGGAGCCGCACCTACCTGCACGCGCACTGGCTCAGCGACGTGACAGCGGGTTTTCTGGAGGGAGTGGCGGTGGCCACCCTCGTGTGGGCGCTGGTGGAGGTGTGGCGTGTGCGCCGCGCGCAACGCCTGGTGGCGGCGTCCGGCTGAGCGCTAGGGTTCCCGGATGACCAGCGCCTCCGCCGCCGCCGACAAAGCCCAGGATTCGACCGCCTTCCGTGTCGCCGCACGCGTCGGCTACGTGGTCCTCGGGCTTCTGCACCTGTTGATCGGGGTGATCGCGGTGTCTCTTGCGACCGGCAGCGGCGGCGACAGCGCCGATCAGAGTGGAGCCCTGCAACAGGTGGCCGAGGCTCCGGCGGGCAAGGTACTGCTCTGGGTCGTCGTCGTCGGGCTCGTCGCGCTTGCCGTCTGGCAGGTCGCGGATGCCGTCGCCGAGCGCGACCCCGACGAGAAGACGCGCTGGGCGCACCGCGCGAAATACGTGGGAACGGCCGTCGCGTACGGGGCGATCGCCGTCACCGGCTTCACGATCGTCTCGGGCGGACACTCGGACTCCTCGCAGTCGTCGCGCACTCTCAGCGCGCAGCTTCTCGCCATGCCCGGGGGCATCGTGCTCCTGGTCGTCGTCGGTCTGGCGGTGGCGGCGATCGGCGTCGCCTTCGTCGTGCGCGGTGTCACGAAGGCCTTCATGAAGAACCTGTCGAGCCCGGGCGGGACGGCGGGGCGTGGCATCCGGACCTTCGGGATGATCGGTTACGTCGCCAAGGGGATCGCGGTGGGCGTCGCCGGGATCCTCTTCATCGTCGCGGCCTTCTCGCACGATCCGAACGCGGCCGGCGGTATCGACTCGGCGCTGCGCTCGCTCGCGAGCCTGCCGTTCGGGCAGGTCGTCCTGTGGCTCGTGGGCGCGGGGCTCGTCGTGTACGGGCTCTTCTGCTTCGCCCGGGCCCGGTACGCCCGCATGTGAGCGCGCTGATCAGGGGGTGACGACGGTCACGCCGGCTTCGGCGAGGGCGGCGGACAGCTCGGGTGACGGCTCGGCGTCGGTGATGAGGTAGTCGGCCTTCTCGAGGGGGCCCACCTGGGCGAACAAGCGTCGGTCGAGCTTCGAGGAGTCGGCCAGGATCGCGGTGCGATCCGCGCGCTGGATCATCTCGCTCATCATGGTCGCGTCGCCGAGGTTGCTGGTCGAGAAGCCGGAGCCGTCGACCGCGCCGACCGCGATGAGGGCGTAGTCGCAGCGGATGTCGACCTCGGGGGTGTGCGAGTTCATCGCCAGGGTCACCGGGCCGGTCGTGGCCTGGGTGATGGTGCGGACCGCGCCGCCGAAGATGTACAGATCGCGGAAGACGCTGGGAGAGATCTCGGCGGGGATGCGCAGGTTGTTCGTCGCGATCGTGAGGTTCCGGTGATTGCGCAGGGCTCGGGCGACCGCCAGCGTCGTGGTGCCGGCGTTGAGCATGAGCACGGATCCGTCTTCGATGAGCTCGACCGCGAGCGCTGCGATGCGCTCTTTCTCGGAGATCTGCATCTGCAGGCGCACGTCGAGGCCGCGGTCGCGGCCGGGGACCGACATCGCGCTCACGGCACCGCCGTGGGTGCGCACGACGATCCCTTCGCGATCCAACTGATCGAGGTCGCGGCGGACCGTGTCGATCGAGACGCCGAAATGCGAGGCGAGGTCGACGACGGTCACCTGGCCCGACTCGGCGACGTAGGCGGCGAGCTCGGCCTTGCGGCCCGCCGGGAGGCGTCGCTTGACCGTGGCGGGGGATGCGTCCATGCCGTCATCTCTAGCACAGCGCCGCACACCGTTCCGCAGAATCTGTGCAAAAACGGCAGAGAACAGCATGGATGCCGTTCTCTATGCAGCGATTCACGCCGAATCGTGCGACATTTATCACGAATCTGCATCGACGCCTTGCGAACCCCGGCAGATGGGCGCATACTCATGCTGAAAGACGCAAGAAAGCGCAGAACAGCGCGAAATGCGGCAGATCTCAACGAGGAGAAACGATGGACAACAGCGGGCGCCGGCGTCGGAACGCCATCAAGCTCGTCGGTGTCGCAGCAGCGGCCACGACCCTCCTGGCGATGGCGGGGTGCTCGTCGAACAGCTCGGGCACGTCCTCCGACGGGAACGTCACGATCGAGTTCGCCCAATGGTGGGAGCCCGAACTCGGCGACGGACAGTTCCGCGGGCTCATGGACGAGTTCGAGAAGGAGAATCCCGGCATTACGGTCGATCTGGTGAGCGGCCCCTACGCCTCCACCAAGGAGCAGCTCTTCGCCGGGGCGGCCTCCGGCACCATGCCCGACGTCGTCGGTCTCGACGGAGCGTGGGTCAGCGACTTCGCCAAGCAGGGCGTGATCGCCGACCTGTCGAAGCTGATGAGCGACTCCGGCTACGACGACAGCCAGCTCGCCAGCCAGATCAAGGTCGACGGCAGCACCTACATGATCCCCGTGGTCAATTTCGTCTACCCCATGTTCACCAACGACGGGCTCCTCTCGCAGGCCGGGGTCAGCTCTCCGCCCTCGACCCGCACGGAGTTCGCCGATGCGGCCAAGAAGATCACGGCGCTCGGCGGAGACGTGTCGGGTTGGGTGCTCCCGCTCTCGCTCGAGGCTCCCAACGGGGTGCAGAACGACGTCATGTCGTGGGTGTGGGCCTCGGGCGGTTCGATGCTGAAGGACGGCCAGCCCGATCTGACCAACACGGACGTCGCCTCGGCCACCGACTACATCCAGCAGCTCTGGAAGGACGGCGTGATCGCCCCCGGCTCCTTCACCATGAAGGAGCAGGACAAGGTCGAGGAGTTCACCAACGGACGCGTCGGCATGATGATCGACTCGCTCGCGCACATCAACCTGATCCGCCAGTCGAACCCCGACCTGAAATTCTCGATCTCGGCGATCCCCGCGAAGGACGGGTTCACCGGTGAGCGCGGCATCCCCTACGCCTCGTGGGGCATCGGTGTGGCCGAGAACTCTCAGCACAAGGACGCGGCCTTCAAACTCGTGCAGTTCCTCATGGGCAAAGACGTCAACAGCGAGCTGTCGACGATGGCGAAGGCGTTCCCCGGCAACACCGAGAGCGTGCCGACATTCGTCGCGGACGACGAGCTGTTCAAGACGGCGTTCGACATCTACAAGAAGGGCTACCCGGCGAACGAGTTCACGGGTCTCCCCGTCGCCGAGGAGCTCATGCGCCAGTTCGGCACCCAGTTCCAGTCGGCCCTCGACGGCCAGCAGTCGATGAGCGACGCGCTCACGAAGACGCAGGACGAATGGACGTCGGAGTTCTGATCCGACCCCGCACCGGGATGCCGCACCGCCACCGCTCGCGGTGCGGCATCCCGCTCAGCGAAAGCCGCACATCATGACCATGCGCACTCTCACACCCCCCGATACCGAGGTGATCGTCACCGGACGACCCGCCTCCCGCCGCACCCGGCAGCTGCGCAAGGCCGGCGAGGCCTACGCGTTCCTGTCTCCGACGCTGATCCTGCTCTTCGTCCTGATGATCGTCCCAATCGTCATGGTGATCGGGTACTCGTTCCAGGACAACGTCATCCTCAACAAGAGCCCCGAGGTCGTGGGCCTCGACAACTACGTCGCGATCCTCACCGATTCGGGCTTCTGGAAGGCGACGGGCAACACCCTCTTCTTCACCCTCACGAGCGTCGCCGCGCACCTCGTGCTCGGACTCTCATTCGCCCTCCTGCTCAACAGCCGGCTCATCGGCGCGGTCCCTCGGGCCATCTTCCGCGGGCTCTACGTGCTCCCGTGGCTGTTCACGGTCGCCGTCATCGCCGTGCTGTGGCGCATGCTGCTCGCCCCGAACGGCATCGTCAACTTCCTCCTCAACACGAACATCGAGTGGCTCGCCTCGCCGCAACTGGCGCTGGGCACGGTCACCTTCATCAATATCTGGGCCGGCTACCCGTTCTTCATGGTGAGCCTGCTCGCCGGTCTCCAGGGGATCCCGAGCGACCTCTACGAGGCCGCGACCGTCGACGGTGCCAGCCCCGTGCAGCGCTTCTGGAACGTCACCGTCCCTCAGCTGCGTCCCATCATCGTGAGCCTGCTGCTGCTCGATCTCATCTGGACCTCGCAGCAGTTCGCCCTGATCTGGCTGACCACGGGCGGCGGTCCCATCGACGTCACCGAGATGCTCAGCACCTTCACCTACAAGCTCGCATTCGCGAAGTACGACTTCTCGATGGCCTCCACCTCGGCGGTGCTGGTCCTGGCGATGTCGATGATCATCGCGGTGCTCTACGTCCGCCACCAGAAGGCGAGGGACTGACCATGGTCTCGACCACGACCGCGCGCCCGCGCGCCACCAGCGCGATCGGGCGCCGCCGGCTCGCCAAGACCGGCGTGCTCATCGGCCTGTTGATCGGCGCGGTCTTCGCCGCCGGTCCCGTGCTGTGGATGCTCTCGAGTTCGTTCAAGTCGAACACGCAGATCTTCGAGCTCCCCCCGCGCCTCATCACCGACACCTTCTCGTTCGACGCGTACATCTCGATCTTCACCAATCCCGAGACGGTGCGCTTCTTCATCAACAGCTATGTCGTGGCGGGGGCGGTGACGATCCTGACGCTGCTCGTCGCGATCCAAGCGGCGTACGCCTTCAGCCGATTCGAGTTCCGCGGCAAGCGCGTCGTCAACGTCATCATCGTCAGCGTCCAGGCGGTCCCGCCGATCACGCTGCTGATCCCGTACTTCGGTCTGATGGTGGGGCTCGGCCTCTACAACACCTATCCGGGCCTCATCTTCACGTACATGGTGTTCACGCTGCCCTACGCGATCATCATGATGACCGGGTACTTCAACACCCTGCCGAAGGAACTCGACGAGGCCGTCCGGGTCGACGGGGCCGGCTCCTTCACCGCCCTGTGGCGGGTGCTCGTGCCCATCTCCATCCCCGGGATCGTCTCGGTGGGCATCTACACGTTCATGATCGCGTGGAACGAGTTCCTCTTCGCCCTCACCCTCACGCGCACCATCGACATGCGCACCGTGCCGATCGGCATCCAGCTGCTCATGGGTCAGCACTCCTACGAGTGGAACCAGATCATGGCGATGAGCATCCTCGGCTCGATCCCGGTGCTGCTGCTCTTCCTCTTCTTCCAACGCTTCTTCATCAGCGGCCTCACGGCCGGCTCGGTGAAGAGCTGACTCCCGCACACCCAACCTCGAACAAGGAGAAATCCGTGCTCTACACCGGCAAGTCCATCCTCGATGTGGCGAACGCCCACCGTTTCGCCATCCCGGCTTTCAACATCAGCGATTGGGCGATGTTCACCGGGATCATGGACATCAGCGAGGAGAAGAACGCTCCGGTCATCATCGCGATCCACCCCGACGAGGTCTCGCACATCACCACCGACCTCCTCCCCGCGATGCACGCCCGCGCGCACCGCTCGAGCGTTCCCGTCGCCATCCACTGGGACCACGGCGGAACGTACGAGCAGATCGTCCAGGCGATCCAGGCCGGCTTCACCTCGGTCATGATCGACGCCTCGCTCGAGCCCTTCGAGCAGAACGTCGCCCTGACGCGGAAGGTCGTCGAGGCCGCTCACGCGGTCGGCGTGCAGGTCGAGGGTGAGCTCGGCACCATCGGCGCGAACGACAGCTACGGCGAGTCCGGTGCCGCCGAGATCATCTACACCAACGTCGACGACGCCGTGCGCTTCGTCGAGCAGACCGGGGTCGACAGCCTCGCCATCGCCATCGGCACCTCGCACGGGCTCTACCCCGCCGAGAAGAACCCCGAGCTGCGCCACGACCTGCTCGAGCAGATCAAGGCGGCGGTCGGCATCCCGCTCGTGCTGCACGGCGGGTCGAGCAACCCCGACGGCGAGCTGAGCCGCGCGGTCGAGCTGGGCGTGAACAAGATCAACATCTCGAGTGACATCAAGGTGGCCTACCACGACCGCATGCGCGAGGTGCTCGGAACCGACCGCCGTCTGCGCGAGCCCAATGCGATCCAGCCCGAGTGCATCGCGGCGATGAAGGTCACGGCCGCCGAGAAGATCGACCTGTTCGGCGCAGCCGGCAAGGCCGACCTGTACTGAGCGGAACGGAGACCAGCGTCATGGGGCAAGACCTCGTCCTCGGACTCGGCGGGACCGTCGACTACGAGATCCGGTGGGATGCCGCGGTGCTCGAGGCCCTGGCCGCGGAGCACGGCATCCGTCTCGACGAGCTGACCACCACGACGCCCATCATCGACGAGCGCGCGCTCGTCGTGACGGTGCTCGCCTTCCTCGCCACGGGTGGGGGAGGCGAGCGCTTCGTGCTGACCTCGGACATCGTGGAACGCTTCGCCGCGCACTTCGACAAGGCCGTCACCCTGGGCGGCACGGGGGTGCGGGCGGGGATCGCCCTCGACCGCATCGGCGTTCCCACGGTGCAGCACCTCGTCAGCATCGACGACACCGTTCGGCGGCTCCTCCCGGCGTCGATGAGGATCGTCTCGTCGGCGACCCGCGACACCCTCGACCCGCACCTGATCGTGCAGTACCCCGAGGGTGCGACCGTGCGGGTCGTCGACGGGGCGGTGACCGCTCCGGCATCCAACCGACTCATCTTCGCCAACGACGCGCCCAACCGCGAGATGGCGATCGCCGACGGACTCGGCGACGCTCTCGAGGGGGCTGCGGCGTTCCTCGTCTCGGGCTTCAACACGATGCAGGATGCCGACCTGCTCGAGGCCCGGCTCGACGACCTGGCCGCGGCCATGCAGCGCCTTCCCGCCGACGCTCTCGTCTACTACGAGGACGCGGGCTTCTACCGCCGTGAGTTCTCGGCGCACGTACGGAGGCGTCTGCTCGAGCGCGTCGACGTGTACGGCATGAACGAAGACGAACTCCAGGAGTACCTGGGGCGGTCCGTCGACCTGCTCTCGCCCGACGACGTCGGGGCGGCGCTCGCCGAGGCGCACCACCTCATCCCGGCGCGGGCGCTGATCGTGCACACGAAGTACTGGGCGCTCGCCGTCGGTCCCTCGGCCGCCCGGCACGCGGCTGGACTCGAGAGCGCCGTGCGCACCGCCGCGACGCGCTACCGGCTCGGCGACGCGTGCACCGCCGCCGACCTCGACGTCACGGCGGGTCTCGGTCGCCACCCCGGGGGAACCGCGGTCGTCGCTGCGCTCCGACGAAGCGGTCGGGCGGTCGGCGTGCCCGCGTATCTCATCGATACCGCCGACCCCACGACGATCGGCCTGGGCGACACGTTCGTCGGCGGATTCCTCGCCGCGGTTCCGGCCGCTGCGCGGTATGCGACGGCGGCGGCTCTGGATCGCGCTCTCGACGCGGTGGGGGGACGGCCGGGCTGAGGCGCTACGGCCCCGACACCTTCATCGCGCCGCCGTGTCGGCATCCGGGTCCGAGAACGGTCCGCACGCGGCGATCACGCGGCGCAGGCTCACCGCGGCCTCCCACGCGTCGAGGGGCTCCTCGTGCGCGTCGAGTGACCGCAGGCTCCCGGTGTAGCGGGTCAGGGACTCTTCCGCCTCGCGCAGCTGATCGGTGGTCGCCACGGGCTCGGGGGGCGTCGTGACCAGTCGCGAGACCGCGTCGATCGCGTCGGCGAGGAGGCGTCGCGCCTCGGCAGGCAGGCGGGCGTCGACGTCGGGGCCGGCGGTGAGTCGCGCCAACGCAGCGGCCAGTTCTCTGGTCGAGTCCGCCGTGCCGGTCAGGGCGTCCAGACGGCGCCGACCGAGGTCGCGCGGAGTCTTCGCGCGGCGGCCGCGCGGGTTGTAGCGGCGGCTCTCGTCGGCGAGGTCGACCTCTTCGCGGACCTCGACGAGGGTGCCCTCGAGGGCTGCGGTCGCCCGGTCGGCGGCCTCCGGGTCGAAGGCGCGACCCGCGATCGACGACGACATGGCCCGCAGCGCCTGGCCCAGGGCGTCGCGGAGCTGACTCAGCCGACCATCGGCCTTCTCCACCCGCAGCGGTGGCACGACCAGCAGGTTCACCACGACCCCCACCACGACGCCGAAGGCCATCGTCACGAGGTACGACACCGAGTACCCGTCGGGGTCGGCGCCGCCCAGCAGCAGCACGAACAGCCCCGCGATCGCCACCCAGTCCCGCCCGACGCCGAGGGCGCGCACGCCCGCGAGCAGTACGCCGATCAGGATGACGGCCGCCACGGCGACGATGCGGGGCAGGCCGGTGGCCACGACGGCGAGGCTGACGAGACCCAGGCCGATTCCGAGCGCGAGACCGACCACGGCCTGCGCACCGCTCGAGGCGGAGCGCGCGACGGTGGGGTACATGCTCACGAGCACGCCGAGCGGTGCGTAGTACGAGTATTCGCTCTGCGCGAGGGGGACGAGAGGGGCGAGATACCAGGCCAGGGCTGCAGCTGCGGCGGTCTTGGCCGCGAGCAGCAGTCGGTCGGCGGTGATCGCGTCGGACCACCATCGCCGAGGATCCAGGGCGGCGGGGGCGATCATGGGCGGGGGGCGCGCGGGCGAGTCGACACCATCCCATGCTCGGCGTCGCCGACCGGGCCGTCGCGGGGGTTGCCCCCACGGGGTCGCCGGGTTAGGGCTCAGCGTCCGGGGCGATACGCGTCCCACAGAACGCGCGCGTGGCGAGCCTTCGCGCGCTCGACACCGTCTTCGTCGTGGCGGGCGGCGCTGATCCACTCCGCAAGGCGACTGGCGATGGCCCCCAGCACCATACTCAGGTCGGCGTGCGCGGCGGGGGGTACCGCGGCCTCGGCCGCCGGCATCCGTCCCTTCGGTGCGAGTTCGTCGTCGACGTGCTGCCGCACGAGGCGAGCGACCCCGACGGCGTGACTGTTGACGACGCAGTGTGCGGCGCCCTCGATCTCCCATCGCCGAGCCGTGCGGGCGCGGGCGACGAGGCGCGAGTGCAGGCGGCGGGGAGAGGGTCGGTCGTACTCGCCTCGGATGAGCAGCAGCGTCGCTCGTCCCTCGCCGATGCGGTCCGAGATGCGATAGCGCAGCATGTGCGGTAGCGCCTCGAAGAAATAGAGGAACCCGCACAGCAGGTAGGCCGACACCGCGAGCAGCGCGATGTGGATCGATTCCCGCGCGGTCGACTGGACGAATCGGACGCCCTGTACGAGAGCCGTGGACTCGGCCTCGTCGACGACCGGGCTCACCAGCACCGCGTGCGCGAGGCCGGGCCGCCGAGCCAGCACCTCGGTGACCACCTGCGTCCCCATCGAGTGCCCGATCAGCACGGGATCGTCGAGTCGGTAGTGGTCGAGCACCCCTTCGACCTGGTCGGCGAAGAAGGCGGCGGTGGGGGACTGCCCGGATGCCGGCACCCCGCCGAATCCCGGAAGATCGAGGGCGTACACCTCGCCCTCCTCGGCGAGCAGGGGCGCGAGGAACTCGAAGTACGTCGAGGCGACGCCGATGCCGGCGATGAGCACGAACGACCGCCCGGTGCCCGCGTTCGTCGACACGCGCGTCACGCGCGTGCGGGAGGAGCCTTGTCGATACGTCTGAACGTCGACGTCGGCGGGACGCGAAGTTTCGGGCATCGACCCAGGATGCCGTACGTGCCTGGACGACCTGTCAATCCCGGTGCCGGTGTCGCAGGCTCCGCTTAGCCTTCGAGCATGAGCGATACCTCCCGTGAAGAAGAGACCTTGGGTGCCGTCCGCGAAGGCGACAACCCCGCCGAAAAGGATCCGTCCGACTGGGTGACCGGTGACGAGCCGATGACCGCCCCGCAGCGCAGTTACCTCGACACGCTCGCGCGCGAGGCAGGCGAGGAGATCCCTGCCGACCTGACCAAGGCGGAGGCCTCGGAGCAGATCGACCGCCTCCAGAACGAGACCGGTCGCGCAACCGAGTGACCCTCGAGGCGTCCCACCGCCTGCTCGTCAGGACGTGTGGGACGTCTCTGCGTCTGCGGAGATCGCGTCGATGTCCTGCTGTTCTCCGCGGGCGATGTCGTCGAGGAAGTCGGCGACGATGCGTCGCTCCGCGGGACCGAGGCGCTGAGCCGCCGCGGCGGCCGAGACGCTTCGCACCGAGAGGATGCGTCGTGCGGGCGAATCGGCGCTGATCGTCTCACGAACCACGATGGATCGGCGATCGCCCGGGTACGGCTCTCGTTCGACCCATCCGGCGTCGGCGAGTCTGTCGATGAGCGCGGTGGTCGCCGCAGACGAGATGCCCAGCATCGACGCCAGGATCCTCGGCGTCACGGGTTCGTCGTCGGGAGAGCGCTGCAGCAGGAACCGCAGCACCTTGGCGTCGTTGGGACCGATGCCGAGGGAGTACAGCGCGTGCCGCTCGGAGGCGACACCGGAGTCGGTGAGGTCGTTGAGAGCCTTGACCACGTCGTCGGCGGACGTCGCGTCGTTCATCTCTCCTCCTCAGGTGTCTCGATGCCCTAGTGTCTTCGATGCCGATCAAATAGGTAACCGTTGGATCTCCATCGTACCCGTCCCTCACGCGAACCGGCAGGGGGCTGGACGCGGACCGTGGCGTAGGATGCCCAGGTGGAGACAGGGCCCGAGTCGAGCTACTGGTACGGCGCGAGTGACGAGGATCGTCGCCGCCGTGCGGTCGAGGTCCTCCAGGCCTTCCGCGTCTACCGCGCTGCCGAAGTCGCGATGCGTCGGCGTACGCGCGAATCGATGTCGATGGGCGAGAACGAGCTGCTCGTCCTGCGCTACCTCATCCGGGCCGCCGGGCAGAACCGCCAGGTGTCGCCGAGCGAGCTCACTCGGTACCTGGGCGTGTCCACGGCCTCGACGACGGCCATCGTCGACCGTCTCGAGAAGACCGGCCACGTCACGCGTGTTCCGCACCCCACCGATCGGCGGAGCATTTTCATCGTCGCGACCGCCGCGAGCGATGAAGAAGTGCGCGCGACTCTCGGATCGATGCACGCTCGCATGATGGCGGCTGTCGTCGACATGAGCCCCGAAGAGAGCGCGGCGGTGATCGCCTGCCTGGGCCGACTGCAAGATGCCGTCGACCAGGTCGATGCGCACCCGGTCGAGGCCGGGGTCGAACGCAACTAGGTAGGTAGCCCGCCTTC
Source organism: Sphingomonas sp. G5 (assembly GCF_052660795.1). Taxonomy (NCBI): domain Bacteria; kingdom Pseudomonadati; phylum Pseudomonadota; class Alphaproteobacteria; order Sphingomonadales; family Sphingomonadaceae; genus Sphingomonas; species Sphingomonas sp. G5. The sequence goes on from NZ_CP109660.1 coordinate 443,086, forward strand.
TTACCGTCGAAGCATTAGGCGGCTCATTCCCGGCGTGAAAGCATGGGGACATGGATGACCAGGTGCGCGGTGCGGCCTCGGTCGCGCCCGCCGCGACGGGACCTCGCGCCGAGATCGTGCACGAGATCGACGGGGTCGAAGTGACCTCGTTCCGCGCCGTGGTGGCGCGCCTGCGGGCGGAGTACCCCCTCGAGGATCCGATCCACGTCGAGGCCGTCGTGCTCCGCGAGTGGGAGGCCTTCTCTGCCGGTCGGCCCCTCGTGGTGCCCACCCCGGTCGAAGAGGGCGCGCGCGAGATCCTCGAACAGGCCGTCGCCTGAGTTACGGGCCGGACGGCTCCGGTTCGTCGACGAGCAGCAGGCCGCCGGACGAGTTCGCCGAGGTCGCGAGCGCTTCGATCCATGCGCGGCTCAGGAGCGCGGGCTCCGGTTCGTCGAAGACGAAGCGCAACGGAATCGAGGGGTGCAGCCAGACGGTGCTGCGCCCCACTTCTTGGTCGGGCCCGTGCGTCCACGACAGGGTGAAGCTTTCGCCGCGGCGCAGTTTGGTCGCGATGACGACCTTGACGTGCGCCAGAGCACGGTCCTCGATCTCGATCGGCGTCGCGACGTCGCCGTAGTAGAGCGTTCCCACACACGTACGTTAGCCGTGCATCGAACCACCCTCGGCGGGGGTTGATCCGAGCGCGGTGACGTGGCATCCAGGAAAGCGGCTCGACGTGCGTTCCTCGGATAGGCTCGGACGCATGGGCAGATTCATCTACGACACCGTTGCCAACGCGGTCGACATCGATGACCGCACGCTTGCGCACCTGCGCATCGTCGTGATGAACAAGCTTCGACGCTCCGAGTCGTTCATGTTCGACGTCGAGGTCGGCGACGGCAGCGGTCGCCGCAGTTTCTGGATGCACCCCTCGGTGCCGATCCAGTTCCACTTCTACGGCAGCCGTCAGCCTCGTATCAACCGCGTCTGGGTCGAAGACCTGATGCTCGCGGCATCCGGCCCCAACGGCCTGGCGATCACGCCGGAGCCGAGCGAGGACGCCCTCGTCGAAGAGGGCTGAGCGCTAGCTTCTCTCGGCCTCGGCCGTCGGAGAGATGTCCTCGGGGACGAGCATGATGCCGCCCGAGGAGTTCGCGGAGTCGGCCAACCGCTCGATCCACTCCCGGCTGAGCGTGGTCGGTTCGCTGTTGTCGAAGACGAAACGCAGGGGAATCGCCGGGTGCAGCCAGAGGGTGCTGCGTCCGCGCTCCTCGTCGTCGCGGTGCCGCCACGACAGCGTGAAGCTCTCGCCGCGGCGCAGTTTCGTCGAGATGACGACTTTGAGGTGGGCCAGGGCGCGGTCCTCGATGTGGACGGTCGTCCCGCTGCCACCGTAGTGAATGGTCCCCATGATGCCCACGATACGCCAGACCCCGCCGCCGATACGCGGCGAGATGCCAGGTGTCAAGACCGCCGGGCGTGGCGGCGGCGCCTGGCACAGTAGCCATATTTCACGGAAGGAGGGCGCCGTGACCAATCCCCCCGGTCCTCGGCATCCCGAATCGTGGAACGACCCGGACGACCTTCCGGACGTGTTCCAGGGCTTGATCGGAATCGACGTCATCGACGGCGAGCTGGTTCCCCGAGCGACGGCCGAACCACCCCGAGCGTGATGCTCCCAGCGGCCTCGTAGTCGGGTTCGCTACGGTCGAGACCATGCCGGACCCGCTGGAAGAACAGCAGATCACCGTCTCGAGCGCGGCTTTGAGGGCGATGCGCGACGAGTTCCAACGCTTCCTCATGGAGTACCGCTTCGGGCTGGCCGAGGTCGAGACCAAGATCTCGATCCTGCGCGAAGAGTTCCAGGAGATGCACGCGTACAACCCGATCGAGCACGTCTCGAGCCGCGTGAAGTCGCCGGACAGCCTGGTCGACAAGGTTCGTCGCAAGGGCATCGAGACCGACTTCGATTCGATCCGCGCCGGCATCACCGACATCGCCGGCATCCGCGTCACGTGCAGTTTCATCGACGACGCGTACCGGCTCTCCAACCTGTTGACGCGTCAGGACGACATCACCGTGCGCGACGTCAAGGACTACATCGCCCACCCGAAGGCGAACGGCTACAAGAGCCTGCACGTGATCGTGGAGGTGCCGGTCTTCCTGTCGACCGGTCGCGTCGACGTGCCGGTAGAGGTGCAGTTCCGCACGATCGCCATGGACTTCTGGGCGAGTCTCGAACACAAGATCTACTACAAGTACGACCGTCTGGTTCCCGACGATCTGCTCGCCGAGCTCAAGGACGCGGCGGACACCGCCGCCGAGCTCGATACCCGCATGGAGCGGCTGCACCGCGAGATCCGCGGCGCGCACCCCGGAGTGGTCTCGCTCTGACGCGGGCGACACAATGGGGTGATGAGCGACGACGACGCCCGCGTGGACGAGGTCGCCGCCGAACTCCTCCTCGTGCCCCCCTCGCGCTTCACCGCCGCCCGCAACGAACGCGCTGCGGCCGAGAGCAGAACTGTCGGGCGACGAGTCGCGAAGCTGCGCAAACCCACGGTCGCAGCCTGGGCGGTGAACCTCCTTGTGCGCGACGGGCGACTCGGCGAGGCCGTCGACCTCTCGCGCGCCCTACGTGAGGCGCAGGACGATCTGGATGCCGCGGAGCTCGGGCGGCTGGGGCGTCAGCGCCGTGAGCTGGTCGCGGCCCTCGCCCGCCGGGCGGGGGAGCTCTCCGCCGCGGCGGGGGTCCCGCTGAGCGGGGCGATGTCGGACGCCGTCGAGAAGACCGTGAACGCCGCGGTGGTCGACGCCACGGCCGCGGCCGCCGTCCTGACGGGACGCCTCATCTCGGCGATCGACCTCGCCGAGCTGCGGGACGGGGCGCTCGGAGAGGCCGTCGCCGGCTCCGTCCCGGACGGCATCCCGCAGGCCGCGCCTTCCCCCGACGATCTCGCCTCCCGTCGAGCGCGCAAGGACGCGGAACGGGTCGTACGGGAGGCGCAGCGCGTGAAGGCCGACGCCGACCGCGAGTATGCCGCCGCCGATCGGCGTGTGGACGCAGCGCGCGAGTCCGCGACCCGCGCCCGCGAGCGTGCAGAGGGTCTTCGCGTCGACCTGGAGCGCGCGGAGAAGAGCGCTGCCGAAGCGGACGCCGCGCTCACCCGGCGCACGACCGAGCGGACCCGCGCTCGCGCTGCCGTGCGGACGGCGGTCGAGGCCGTCGAGCGGGCCGAAGTCGCGCGTGACGAAGGATCCGACCGATGAGCGACTCCTCTCTCTCCGCGATCCTCGACCACGCCCGCGCACGCCTGTCCGACGTTCCGCGCGAGAGGCTCGGCGAGCTGCAGGAGGGCCGACGGCTCCTCGGCATCCCGAGGGCTGCTCGGATCTCGTCGCGCGGAACGGCCTGGCACCTGGGCGTCCTCCTGCTGACCGAGGACGCCCTTCTCGCGACGGGCGACATCGTGCGCTCGCGTCCGGAGGTTCGACGCGGATTCGCGGCGGAGTCACAGCGCCGCCGCGCGGAGCTCTCGGCCGCGGCGGCGAGGGGCGGCGTGCCGGAGGGCGAGACCGTGCACATCGGATGGCAGGCCATCGACATCGCCGGGGTCGGCGCCGCATCGACACCCGTGGCCGTTCGCGACGGGGAGCTCCTCGTCCGATGGAGTGCGGCCGGAGCATTCATGCCGTTGGGCCGGTACGTCGATGAGCGCATCGAGCTTCTGCGGCATCCACCGGAGCGGGCGTAGACACCGGCGCGCATAGTCGGGGGTGGAGCGGCTGTCAACAGCCGTGATCGCGGCAGTACCCGGAAACGACGCTGGTCTATCGTGAGCGACGTGCAGCAGGTATGGCCAGGATCCAGTTATCCCCTCGGGGCCACTTACGACGGTAACGGGACGAACTTCGCCCTGTTCAGTGAAGGAGCGGAAAAGGTCGAGCTCTGCCTCTTCGAGGAGGACGGAACGGAGACGTGCTTCGAGCTGATCGACGTCGATGCGTTCGTCTGGCACGCGTACCTTCCCAACGTCCAGCCCGGACAGCGGTACGGCTATCGCGTGCACGGCGAGTACGACCCCGCCAACGGCAAGCGCTTCAATCCCGCCAAACTCCTCCTCGATCCCTACGCCAAGGCCGTCGAGGGTCAGGTCGAGTGGGGGCAGCCCGTCTTCAGCTACGAGTTCGGCGACCCCGATTCGTTCAATGACGAGGATTCCGCCGCCCACATGATGAAGGGCGTGGTGATCAACCCGTTCTTCGACTGGTCGGGCGACCGGCAGCCCAAGATCCCCTACGCCGAGTCGTTCATCTACGAGGCGCACGTGCGCGGCCTCACTCAGCTCCACCCCGACGTCCCCGAGGAACTGCGCGGCACCTATGCCGGCATCGCCCACCCCGCGGTCATCGAGCACCTGCAGAAGCTCGGCATCACCGCCATCGAACTCATGCCCGTCCACCAGTTCGTCAACGACTCCACCCTCGAAGAGAAGGGGTTGTCGAACTACTGGGGCTACAACACGATCGCCTTCCTCGCTCCGCAGAACACCTACTCCTCGACCGGCGACCACGGTCAGCAGGTGCAGGAGTTCAAGGCCATGGTCAAGGCTCTGCACGCGGCGGGTATCGAGGTCATCCTCGACGTGGTCTACAACCACACGGCCGAGGGCAACCACATGGGCCCGACCCTCTCGATGCGCGGCATCGACAACGAGGCGTACTACCGCCTCGAAGACGATGACAAGCGCTATTACACGGACTACACCGGCACAGGCAACAGCTTGAACGTGGGCAACCCCCACACGCTGCAGCTCATCATGGACTCGCTGCGCTACTGGGTGCTCGAGATGCACGTCGACGGCTTCCGTTTCGACCTCGCCTCGACCCTCGCCCGCGAGTTCTACGAGGTCGACCGCCTGGCGGCCTTCTTCGAGCTGGTGCAGCAGGACCCGATCGTCTCGCAGGTCAAGCTCATCGCCGAGCCGTGGGACGTCGGTCCCGGCGGCTACCAGGTCGGCAACTTCCCGCCCCAGTGGACCGAGTGGAACGGCAAGTACCGCGACACCGTGCGCGACTTCTGGCGCGGTGAGCCGCAGGCTCTGGGCGAGTTCGCTTCGCGCCTGACCGGCTCGGCCGACCTGTACGAGCACTCGGGGCGCTTCCCCGTGGCATCCATCAACTTCGTCACCGCGCACGACGGATTCACGCTTCGCGACCTGGTGTCGTACAACGAGAAGCACAACGACGCCAACGGCGAAGACAACAACGACGGCGAGTCGCACAACCGGTCGAGCAACATGGGCGTCGAGGGGCCCACCGACGACCCCGAGGTGCTCAAGCGCCGAGCGCAGCAGCAGCGCAACTTCATCGCGACGCTGCTGCTCAGCCAGGGCGTGCCGATGCTGCTGCACGGCGACGAGCTCGGCCGCACGCAGGGCGGCAACAACAACGGCTACGCGCAGGACAACGAGATCACGTGGGTGGACTGGTCGAGCATCGACACCCCCCTGGTCGAGTTCACCGCGGCTCTGGCTCGCCTGCGCAAGCAGCACCCGACCTTCCGCCGCAGCCGGTTCTTCGACGGCCGCCCCGTGAAGATGGAGGAAGGGGCGCCGATCCCCGACGTGGTGTGGCTGCGTCCCGACGGCTCGCTCATGCAGCCCGAGGACTGGGACAACGGCTTCGGTCTGGCGGTGGGGGTCTTCCTCAACGGTCAGGGCATCCGCGAGCGCGACCGCCGCGGCGAGTCGATCAGCGACGACCACTTCCTCGTGCTGTTCAACGCCGGCGACGACAGGGTCGACTTCCGCCTCCCCGACTTCGAGTACGCCCCCAAGTGGGACGCCTACGTCGACACCGCGGGCGAGCGCGCGAACACCGAGCCGCTCGACCCGGGGCAGACGCTGCCGCTCGAGCCGAAGTCGCTCATCGTGCTGCGCGAGCACCACCTGCCCGAACCGGAGATCGACCACTCGGTCGCGGCCTCCCTCACGGCGCAGATCCAGGTGATCGGCACCGACGACATGCCCGGCCAGGCACCCAAGCCGGAGCTCTGAGTCCCATGCGGCTTCCGCTCTCGACCTATCGCCTGCAGATCCGCGAATCGTTCACCCTCGACGACGCCACCGAGGTCACGGAGTATCTCCGTGACCTCGGGGTTTCGTGGGCGTATCTTTCGCCGATCCTCGAGGCCACACCCGGGTCCGACCACGGCTACGACGTGGTCGATGTCACGCGCGTCGACCCCGCGCGCGGCGGCGCCAAGGGGCTCTCGCGCTTCGTCGATGCCGCTCGCGCCGCGGAGCTCGGCATCCTCGTCGACATCGTGCCCAACCACATGGGCGTCTCGGAGCCGCGCGCGAACGCGTGGTGGTGGGACGTTTTGCGCCAGGGCCGCGCCTCGGCGCACGCCGCGGCGTTCGACATCGATTGGGAGTTCGGTCACGGCAGGCTGCGCGTTCCGATCCTCGGCGCGGACCTGGCCGACGAGATCGGCGAGATCACGTACGACCCGACACCGGCCGACGACGCCCCCGACGGGCTGATCCGCTACTACGACCACGTCTTCCCCGTCGCGCCGGGAACAGGGACGGATGCCGCGGCGTCGGGCTCGAGCGAGGCCGTCGCCGCTCTGCTCGACGCGCAGAACTTCGAGCTACGGTTCTGGCAGGACGAGGCGGCCGACCTCAACTACCGCCGTTTCTTCGCCGTGACGACCCTGGCGGGCGTCCGCGTCGAGCTGCCCGAGGTGTTCGACGCCACCCACGCCGAGATCCTGCGCTGGGTGCGCGAGGGCCTCGCCGACGGCCTGCGCGTGGATCACCCCGACGGGCTCGTCGACCCCGGCGGGTACCTCGACCGGCTCGCCGTCGCTCTCGAAGAGGCGGGCGAGGGCGAGGTGGGCTACGTGCTCGGCGAGAAGATCCTCGAGCACGGTGAAGCGCTGCCCTCGTGGTGGAAGACCGCGGGGACGACCGGCTACGACGCTCTCGCCGAGATCGACCGCGTCCTCACCGACCCCGCGGGTGAGTCCGCTCTCGACGCTCTCGACGCGCGGCTGCGCTCCGACAGCGACCTTCCCGCCCTCACCGGCTGGCACGATCTCATCCACGACACGAAGCGCAAGATCGCCGACTCCATCCAGGTCTCGGAGATCCGCCGCCTCGTGCGCGGGCTCCCCGCGGTGCTGCGCGAAGAGTTCGAGGTCGAGGTCCTGCAGGACGCTCTGGCCGAGATCCTCGCGTGCTTCCCGGTGTACCGCTCCTACCTCCCCGCCGGCCGCGCTCACCTCGACGCCGCCGCGGGCGACGCCGAGGTGCGTCGTCCCGAGCTGGGCGACGTGATCGAGAAGCTCGTCCCGGTGCTCGCCGACACGAGCCTCGAGGTCGCCTGGCGTTTCCAGCAGACGACCGGCCCCGTGATGGCCAAGGGGGTCGAGGACACGGCGTTCTACCGTTACACGCGGTTGGGTTCGCTCACCGAGGTGGGCGGCGATCCGGGGGAGTTCTCCCTCGACGTGGCGGGCTTCCACACCGCGCAGGCCCTGCGCCACGCATCGTGGCCCACCGCCATGACCACGTTGTCGACGCACGACACCAAGCGCGGAGAGGACACGCGCGCCCGGATCGCGGTGCTGGCCGAGATCCCGGAGACCTGGGCCGCGCGACTCGAGGAGTTCCGCGGCATCGCCTCGACCGGTCACGGTCCTTTCGACGCGCTGCTCTGGCAGGCGATCGTGGGGGCGTGGCCGGCATCCGCCTCCACGCCCGAGGGCCTGAAGGTCTACCGCGAGCGGCTGCACGCGTACGCCGAGAAGGCGGCGCGCGAGGCGAGCGAGATCACCGGCTGGTGGGAGCAGGACGAGGCCTTCGAGAAGCGCATGCACGCGGTCGTCGACGCGGCCACCGGGCCCGCCGCCGAGCGCGTACGCGCCTTCGTCGACGAGATCTCGCCCGCGGGCTGGTCGAACGGCCTCTCGGCCAAGCTTCTGCAGATCATGGGTCCGGGCGTCCCCGACGTCTACCAGGGCTCCGAGCTGTGGGAGCAGTCGCTCGTCGACCCCGACAACCGTCGCGCGGTGGACTTCGCCGAGCGTCGTCGCCTTCTCGCGTCGATCGACGCTCCGGGGGCTCGTCCTCCGGCGGTGGATGCCACGGGGGCGGCCAAGCTGCTCGTGACCTCGCGCGCCCTGCGTCTTCGTCGGGAGCACCCGCTCGAGATCTACCGTCCGCTGGAGGCGGCCGGTGCGGCTGCCGACCACGTCGTCGCCTTCGACCGCGGCGGAGTGTTCGCGGTCGCGACGCGCCTGCCCCACGGACTGATGGCCGCGGGCGGCTGGCGCGACACGGTGGTGCTGCTACCGGACACGCCTGTCATCGACGTGCTGACCGGTCGATCGTTCGCGGGGGGCGCCGTGCCGGTGGCCGACCTGCTCGCGGTCTACCCGGTGGCCCTGCTGATCTTCTGACCCCCGTCTCCCGCCGCGTGAGGGGCCACTCCTTGTCGCCTCACGCGGCGCGGGGCGACACTTTTTGACCCCTCACGCGGAAGGAAACCCCCATGAGCATCGAGGTTTGGGCGCCGAAAGCCTCGCGGGTGCGGGTGCGCCGGCTGGACGACAGCGGCGACACGGTCGTCGAAGACATCGAGATGGAAAGCGCCGCCGACGGCTGGTGGACGGCGCCCGTCGACCTCGCCGACGGCGAGCGGTACGGCTTCGTGCTCGGCGACGGCGACGACCTGCGCCCCGACCCGCGTTCGCGGCGTCAGCCCGGCGGCGTGCACGAGGCGTCGGCCTGGTTCGACCCCTCGGTGTACGCCTGGAACGACGCCGCGTGGACGGGCAGGCAGCTCGCCGGCGGGCTGATCTACGAGCTGCACCTCGGCACCTTCACCCCCGAGGGCACCCTGGATGCCGCGATCGGCCGCCTCGACCACCTCGTCGACCTGGGTGTGACGCATGTCGAGCTGCTGCCGGTGAACGGCTTCAACGGCACGTGGAACTGGGGCTACGACGGGGTGCTCTGGTACACCGTGCACGAGGCCTACGGCGGGCCCGAGGCGTACCAGCGTTTCGTCGACGCCGCGCATGCGGCCGGTCTCGCCGTCATCCAGGACGTCGTCTACAACCACCTCGGTCCCTCGGGCAACTACCTGCCCGAGTTCGGCGAATACCTCCGCGAGGGCAGCCGCAACACGTGGGGCGACTCGGTCAACCTCGACGAAGACGCCGTGCGCGCCTACATCGTCGAGAACGCCCTGATGTGGATGAGCGACTACCACGTCGACGGCCTGCGCCTGGATGCCGTGCACGCACTGCTCGACCACCGCGACCCGCACGTGCTGCAGGAGATCGCCGAACGCACCGACGCCCTGTCGGCTCATCGCGGCATCCCGCTCACCACCATCGCCGAGAGCGACATGAACGACCCGAAGCTGATCCTCCCGCGCGAGGCCGGGGGGTACGGCCTGACCGCGCAGTGGTCGGACGACTGGCATCACACCGCGCACGTGGCCCTGACCGGCGAGACGATCGGCTACTACGAGGATTTCGCCGATCTCGATGCCTTCCGGAAGGTCAGCGAGGGCGGGTTCTTCCACGACGGCACGTACTCGTCCTTCCGCGAGGAGGAGCACGGGAAGCCCATCCCCGAGGACGTGCCGAACTGGCGTCTCGTGACCTTCGCCCAGGACCACGACCAGATCGGCAACCGTGCCGCAGGCGATCGTCTGTCGCAGACACTCGGCTACGACCGACTGGCCGCCGCCGCCGTTCTCACGCTGACCGCGCCCGGCACGCCGATGCTGTTCATGGGCGAGGAGTGGGGCGCCACGACCCCGTGGCAGTTCTTCACCTCGCACCCCGAGCCCGAGCTCGGCAAGGCCACGGCGGAAGGGCGCATCGCCGAGTTCGAGAAGATGGGCTGGGACGAGTCCACCGTCCCCGACCCGCAGGACCCTTCGACCTTCGAGAACTCGAAGCTCGACTGGGACGAGGTCGGCGATGGCGACCACGCCCAACTCCTCGCTCTGTACCGGGAGCTCGCGAAGCTGCGGCGCGAGCGGCCGGAGCTGACCGACCCCTCGCGGGAGGGCCTGTCGGCGAACGCACGAGAAGCCCGGGGCGGGCGCGTGTACGAACTCCGGCGTCGCGACCTCGTCGTGATCGTCAACCTCTCGGAGGTCGAGTCCTCGACGTCGGTGGCATCCGGCGCTCGCGTGCTGCTGGCGACGGCAGAGGGGGTCGTGTTCGACGGCTCCGAGGTGACGGTGCCGGCCGGGGCGAGCGCCATCGTCGGCCCCGCTCTCTGACGCTGCGCCGGACGGCCCCGCCCTCGCACGGGGCGGGGCCGTCTGTCTCGTTCCCGCGCGGGGTTGACGGCTCCGACGGCGGATGCGAGCGTGGGGTGTACCTCACGAAGGAGCGGAACATGGATGCCGGACTCGTCGCTGCCTTGTCCACCACTGGTCTCGTGGCGATCGCCGCCGCCGTGGTCATCCTCGCCGCGGTCCGACGCTCGGGCGGAGGGTGGGGGACTCCCCGTCACCGTCCCGACAGCGAACTCGGCCGCGCTCGTGAGCAGATCCAGCGGCAGATCGACCTCGGCCGCTCCTAATCCTCCGCCGGGTCAGCCGGACACGGCGAACAGGCCCGCGATGCCGAGCGCGTAGAGAACGAGCACGACGAACGAGTCCACGCCCATCCCGATGATCCGTCGTTGCGGGCGGAAGATCAGCCCGACCACGTACACGAGCGTGAGCAGGGCTGCCAGTGCCGTCAGGTAGATGTCGGCGCCGTCGGCCCGCGGGAGGACCGCGGATCCCGAGATGACGGTCGCGAGCAGGAACAGCACGGGCAAGAAGGCGTTGCCGCCGAAGATGTCGCTGATCGCGAGGTTGTCGTCGCCCTGCTTGATCGCCTCAAGGCCCGTCGAGATCTCGGGGAGCGATGTCGCGAGGGCGAGAACGGTGGCGCCGAACAGCACCCCGGACAGGCCGATCTGCGACGACGCCGCATCTCCCGCGCGTTCGAGGACGACACCGGCCACCAGCGTCGCGAGAGCGGAGACCGAGAAGATGATCGCCGCCTTCGTCGTGCTCATCTTCGTGCCGCTGTCCGCCTTCGACGGCTTCGGGCTCGCGTTCGGAGCATGACCGTCCTCGTGCCAGGGCAGGTGCTTTCCTGCGCGCTGCACCAGGATCAGCCCGACGACCCACAGCGCGGCGATGAGGACGACGTCGGGGGTCAGCCGCAGCACCTCGAGCCCGTCCGGCAGCTGGCTTCCGGCGATCACCACGGCCAGCACGGCCACCACGACCAGTCCCTCAAGGACGAGAGTGAGCGACGCCGCGCGATAGGTGAGCGGCTTCACCCCGCGCCCGCGCTTGCCGAAGGCGTCGAGGATGACGAGCACCACGGTCTGCAGGGCGATTCCACCGAGGATGTTGCCGACGGCCACCTCGAGGTTTCCCGAAACCGCGGCCGACACGGTGATGGCGATCTCGGGGAGATTGGTCGCCACGGCCAGCACGATCAGACCACCCAGCGCGCTCCCCAGGTGCAGGCGCGCGTCGAGGACGTCGGTGGCCCTGGACAGGTGGATTCCCGCCACCCACACCACGGCGGCGGCGGCGACGAAGACGACGACGAGCAGGGCGAAGGGGAGGGAGTCCACGCACTGATTGAACTCCCGGAACCCTCGGCATCCGCCCCTCTTGCGGGACGGATGCCGAGGGCCTAGGCGGTCAGTCGACGCTCGGGCGGATGAGGCGCAGCACGTTGACGATCACCGGCGGCAGCAGCACGACCGCGGCGACGATCAGCGCGGTGACGCCGATCGGCGCGCTCTGGGGCTCGCCCGTGAAACGCTCGACAGCCAGCCAGCTGAGACCCCAGGCCAGGGCGAGTGCGGGAGTGAGGCGCCACGAGCTCCGCCACGCGATCGCCAGGCCGATGAGAGCCACCACGATGAGGACGGCGATGCCGATGGCATCCGCGGCGTTCTCCCACTCCTTCGGCACGATGGTCGTCAGCCAGGCGGCAGTGTTGGCGACGGTGGCGAGGGTGACCCAGCCGAGGTGGAGGCCCGTGACGGCGTCGATGAGGACGGAGTCGACGACGCCGCCGCGCGGCTCGCGGGTCGAGACGGCGACGCGAAAGGTCCAGCCGAGGGCGGCGAGCAGAAGCGCGATGACCACGACCGTGAGGAACAGCGTGCCGAAGCGGGCCGCGACGAGCCAGAGACCGTTGAGGGTCATCGTCAGGGCGACGAGCCAGCCGAGGGCACGCTGGCGCGGGCTGGTGCGTTGGCCCGGGAGGGCCTGCCAGATCGCGTATGAGATCAGGCCGAGGTAGATGATCGACCAGATCGAGAAGGCGGGACCTGCGGGCGCGAGATACGAGCCGTCGGTGTTGAGCGCGCCGCCCTGCTGATCCTGCACGGCGGAGTTGCCGAAGGCGCCGGCGCCGATCACGGCGGCGATGAGCATGAACGACACCGCGGAGAGGACGACGATTTGACGAGCGAGGTCGCTGCCCCGCCGCTGAGCTGCTGTGTTCATACCCGGAATACTAGAAAAGCTAGCTAAATGAGCGGGTTGGGCTTGACATCGCGCGACGAACATCCGTCGACGGCGCGCCGTCGAGTGCGCTCCTCATTGGGGCGGCGGGCTCAGGCGGCGACGGCGCGCGCGGCGAAGGAGCGCAGAAGGCGTGTGGGCTGCTCGACGGAGGCGGTGCGCACGTGCGCCGAGACCTCGTCGAACGCGTCGGCGTCGAAGTATCCCGCGTCGCGGTAGACGACCATGCGCGCGACGAACGCGTCGGTCGTGGGCTCGGGATGAAACTGCGTGGCCCACAGCCCGGATCCGGCGCGATAGGCCTGCACGGGGCACGCATCGTTCTCGGCCAGCAGGGTCGCGCCCGGGGGAACGGTCGCCGTGCCCTCCTTATGAGCGGTGAGCGCCTCGAAGCGGGGTTCCAGGATGCCGAACAGCTCATCGTCGCGCCCCGCCTCGGTCAGCGCGATATCGGCGGGTCCCGTGCCCTCGGGATGCAGCAGACTCACCCGCCCGCCGAGAAGGCGCGTGACGACCCCGATCCCGAAGCACGTGAAAAGTGCGTTCGTACGACCCTCGATGGCCGCACCGGCGACACGCTCGAGGTCGCGCTCGAGGCGGCGCTGCTCATCGCTCTTGTGGGGATCGGTGACGTTGAAAGGGCTTCCGCCGACGACCACCGCGGCGTATCGGTCCAGATCCGCGGGGAGCGGCTCGCGGACGAGATCGTGGTGCACGAGATCGTCGTCGCGCACTCCCAGACCGTCGCGGAACGAGGCCCATTCGGCCACGGCCGCCTCACGCTGCGGGCGGACGCAGACGTAGAGCAGGGAACCGGTCATCCCGAAATTCTACGCGGGCGCCTTCTCGTGCGGTCAGGGGGTGACACGGAGTGAAACGTGGGTGCGCCGGCCCCCTCAGCGCGAGGATCGCGCGGTGCGACCGCGCACGATACCCACGAAGACCTCGACATCGGGGGTCGTGCGATCGCGGAGCCACGCGAGCGCAACGGTCGATCGCGGACCGTCCCGCAGGACGCGGTGCTCGACGTCGCGACGTTGGTGAGCCCGCGCGAGCGACATCGGCACGATCACGACACCGACCCCCGCGGCCACCGTCGCGATGGCTTCGGCGGTATCCGCCGGAGTGGCGAACGCCGGGGCGACGGCATCCGGTATCGACAGGTGAAAGACGTCGTCGGCGGCGGCGATGACGACCTCGCCCCGCAGGTCGGAGAGCTCGAGCTCGTCCGCGGCCGTCAGATGGGAGTCGGCCGACATCACCACGACGGGCTCCTCCTCGTAGAGGGGGATCACGTGCACGTCGTCGGATTCCTCGACGGGCAGCCGAACGAGAGCCGCATCGACGTCGTCGAGCGCCTCGAGCTGGGTCGCGACGACGAGCTCCCGCAACTCGAGAGGGACATGCGGCATCCGCTCGCGCCACAGGCCGATCCACTTTCCGGGGGTCGCCCCGGGGATGGCCCCGAGCACGAAGTCGCGCGGCACCTCGCGTGGCGGGGCCGCTCGCTCCGCTGGAGGCTTCGGCTTCGTCGTGCGCGCCCGCCCCGACGCGGCGGGCTTTGCACCGCCCGCACGCCGAGGTGCGCCACTGCGCCCGCGGGACCCACTGCCTTTCGCCATGGCTCCAGGCTAACCGCGGCACTAACGTGGGATGCATGATCGGCATCCTGGCACTCGTCTTCGCGGGACTCGCGGCCCTCCTGCACGTATACATCTTCGTGCTCGAGAGCGTGCGTTGGACACAGCCGAAGACATGGAAGGTGTTCGGGATCGCCGATCAGCAGACGGCGGATGCCACACGCCCGATGGCGTACAACCAGGGCTTCTACAACCTGTTCCTCGCGGTCGGCGCGATCGTCGGCATCGTCTTCTGGGTGGTGAACGGCATCGGCGACGTCGCGGGTCGCACCCTGTTGATCTTCTCGCTCGGCTCGATGCTCGCCGCTGCCCTCGTGCTCATCACCTCGGGGGCGAAGTACCTGCGTCCGGCCAGCATCCAGGGCACGCTGCCCTTGATCGGACTGATTCTGGCGATCTTCGCCTGACGCCGCGCGGCGACGCGAAAACCCGCACGCTTCGAAGAGTCGTGCGGGTCGTGGATGCCGCGGCGAACGCGCGTCAGGCTGCCAGCCGCAGTCCCCGACGGTCGGTCGCCACGGCCTCGCCGTCATTGATGATCTCGTCGTCGCCGATGAGCGAGCCCATCGCGATGCGCGCGTTGTGGCCGACCTGCGTGCGGACGCCGATGTGAGCGCCGGCGCCGATGACCGCCCCCGCGCAGATGTGCGCGTGCGGCTCGATGTGCGCCTCCGGGCCGATCACGGCGTCTGATTCGATCCAGGCACCGCGGCCGACACGAACACCCGCGGCGATCTGCACGCCGGGCTCGACGTAGGCGCCGTTCTCGACCAGCGCCGACGGGTGGACCTTCGCGCCGTGCGCGACGAGTCCGCGACCGTTGACGTGCTTGCGGTAACGCAGCGTCTCGCCGTGGTCGTTTTCGATGTCGATGTAGTTCTTTCCCACGATCCCCTCCGGTCGGTCATCGGGTTGAGCCGACATGTATCACAACGGGTCGGGAACGGTGTTCATTCCCTCGAATGCTTCTTCGTCGCCGGTACCGTGATCGGTTTCCTCGATGTCGAGGAAAGGGCGACGCGCGGGGTGCGACGTGGAGTCGTCCCCCTGTTCTCGCACGCTCGGAAGAAGGAGCCGGACGGGTTGACACGGGGCGCGAAGAGGGTCCGTCCTCTGCGGTGTCCCGCGTGGTCCCCCGCGGAGCAGCGGTTCGCGCAAGAGCCCCGGCCTCCGTCGGCCGCGTGCACGCCGTGTCAGCCGGGCTGGCAGGTGGGGCACCAGTAGACGTTGCGCTCACTCGTGGCGGAAGCGCCGAGGGACGTCGCGCGGATGGGTGTCCCGCAGCGGCGGCACGGGGCACCCTCTCGCCCGTAGACCCAGAACCGACGCCCGGGCCGGCTGTCACCGGTGAAGGTGCGTTCGGGGCGCGGAAGGTTGGCGCGAATCATCCGCTCGCCGAGCGCGATGGTCGCCTGAGCGTCGATATCGGTGGCGGGAGTGGTCGGAGCGATGCCTCGGACGAAGAGCAGCTCGTTCGCGTAGACGTTGCCGAAGCCGGCGACATTGCGTTGGTCGAGCAACGCGACGTGCGCTGCTCTCTCGTCGGCGGAGACGCGGCGGACGGCTTCGGCTTCGTCCCAGTCGTCGGCGAGGAGGTCGGGGCCCAGGTGCCCGATCACGGTGTGCTCGTCGCTCGTGCGCAGGACCTCGACCATGGCCAGATCGAAGCCGACGGCGTCGGCGCCCGCGACGCCGACGATCGCGCGCGCCTTGAACGCCTGGCGCCGCCAGCGTTCACCCGGACGGTAGACGTCCCACCGGCCCTCCATCTTCAGATGCGAGTGCAGGGTGTAGCCGCCGATGCGGTGCAGGAGGTGCTTGCCCCGGGCGGCGACCTCGTGCACCGTCTCGCCGCGCAGGTCGGCGGTGGCGCTCCCCGGCACACGGATGTCGAACCGTGTGACCACCTTGCCGGCGAGGGCCGCCGACAGCTTCGCGGCGGCACGGTAGACGGTATCGCCTTCAGGCACGGGCGGCCTCGCGCAGGGTGTCGCCGGCGGTGAGTTTGCGAAGCGTCAGACCCTTGGGCGATTCGACGAACCCGCCCTCGCGAAGAGCGCGGCCCACCGCGGTGCCGTAGACGAACTCGCCGTTGACCTGCTCGACGGTGAGGGTCTCGAGACGCCTCTTCTTGGCGGTCTCGGCGAGGTGGCGCGCCGCCGCCTGCAGCACCGCCTCGTCGTCGGTGAACGCGAGTGCGCTGCGACCGCCACGTTCGAGGTAAAGCGTGAGTTCACCGTCGACGAGCACGACGAGTCCGCCGGCCTTGCGGCCCGGCCGATGAGTGACCCCCTCGATCGCGGGCCAGCCGAGCGCGGCGCCGTGGGGGTTGGCGGGGTCGGTGGCGGCGAGCGTCACCGTGCGCAGGGGCGGCGGGTCGGCGACCGCCGCGAATTCGCGCAGCCGGTCCACGGTCGCCGAGGCCGCGAACTGTGCGGCGCCGAGCTTCTCGATCACGTACCCGCGTCGGCAGTGGCCGGCCTCTTCGAAGCCGGCGAGGATGCGGTACACCTGGGCGAAGCCGCCCGGCACGCCCTCTGACTGCACGGCGCCACGCGTGACGACGCCGTACCGGTCGAGAAGGAGGCTCGCCGTGGCCGTCGCACGGGTGGCGGGGTCCTGTTCGCGCTCGGGGAGGAGCGACCATCGTCCGCCCAGGGAGGGCGGACGCGGTGTCGAGGAAGAGCGTGGCATGGTGGCGCCGCGGTACATCCGAGCGCGAGGTGCGCGACGGGCGACACGGTGCGACTGGCCACCGCCGCTCAGCAGGGTGCGGACCGGGGCGAAGGTGTCGTTGGTGACCCGGCCCGCCCAGGTCAGCGCCCACAGGGCGTCGTTGACGGACTGCTCGTTCTCGGCACCGGCGAGCTGTTTCAGCTGCGTGGCGAAGTAGGCGCCTCCGCCCTCGAGAGCGGCGATGATGCGCGCCTCGAGAGAATCGGGCGCGGGATCGTCGGTGTCTTCGGGGTCTTGCAGGGTGAACGGCGCCGCCTCGGCCGGGTGCAGAGCGATCCATCCGTCGCGACCGGGAAGGGTGCCATGGCCCGACCAGACCACTTCTCCGGTGGCGGTGAGTTCATCGAGCAGCGCCGGGGAGTAGTCGAGCACCCGGGACGGCAGGACGAGCGATTCCCACGCGCTCGCCGGAATGGGAACGCCCGCGAGCTGCTCGATCACGGCGAGCACCCCGTCGATGCCCTCGAGCGGACGGCCCACGTGCTGCCACACGGGAAGGAACCGCGCGTACGCGGCCGGAGGGACCGGCTCGACGCTGCCGCGGATGGCCGCCAGTGAGCGCATGCGCAGACGGCGGAGAACCTCGACGTCGCACCATTCCGTCTCGTCGCCGCGGCTGCCGCCCGACGCCTCGGGAAGGAAGAACCCGCTCGCGAGGCGCCCCTGAGACTCCAGGCGCTGCAGCGTGAGCCGTGCGACCGCCACGCCGACGCCCAGGCGTTCTGCCACGGCATCGGTCGCGAACGGCGCGTGCGTGCGGGCGAAGCGGGCGACGAGATCGCCGAGGGGATCGGGGAAGGGTTCGAGGAACGCGTGGGGGATCCCGACGGGGAGAGCGGCGCCCAGAGCGTCGCGCAGGCGACCGGCGTCTTCGATTCCGGCCGTTCGTGAGATACCCGCGATGGTCACGCGAATCGCGCGTCGGTCGTCGACGAGGGCGGCGAGGTGCTGCTCGGCGTCGACCAGCGCGTCGCCGTCGGTGTCGAGCCTCGCCGCCACCTCGGTCGCGTCGAGGGGTCCGAGGATGCGCAGCAGGTCGGCCACTCCCTCGACGCCGCGGGCTCGGCGGTCGGGATCCAGGCGCTGCGCTTCGCGCTCGAACTGGGCGATGACGTCGGGGTCGAGCAACTCGCGCATCTCGACCTTGCCCAAGAGCTCGCTGAGCAGTGCAGGGTCGACCGACAGCGCCGCCGCTCGACGCTCGGCGAGCGGCGAGTCACCCTCGTACATGAAGGCGCCGACGTAACCGAACAGCAGATCCCGCGCGTACGGCGACGGCTGCGACGTCGTGATCTCGACGAGGCGGATCTTGCGCTCTCCGATCTGCCGCGTGAGGCGCAGAAGAGCGGGGAGGTCGTAGACGTCTTGGAGGACCTCGCGGAGCGTCTCGAGGATGATCGGGAACGCCGGATGCCGTTTGGCGACCTCGAGCAGTTGCGCCGAGCGCTGGCGCTGCTGCCAGAGCGGAGAGCGGCGGTTGGGATTCAGTCGGGGAAGGAGCAGGGCGCGCGCGGCGCATTCCCGGAAGCGTGAAGCGAACAGCGAGGAGCCGCCGACCTCGTCGGTGACGATCTGCTCGAGCTCGTCGGGTTCGAAGACGAAGAGGTCGGCTCCGGGCGGCTCCGCCGCCGCATCCGGAACCCGAGCGATGATTCCGTCGTCGCTCGCGACCGCCGCGCCCTCGACACCGAGACGTTCGCGGATGCGCGCGTTGACCGCGAGCGCCCACGGCGAGTGCACCTGCATGCCGTACGGGGAGTGCAGGATGATGCGCCAGTCGCCGACCTCGTCGCGGCTGCGCTCGACGGTGAGGGTGCGGTCGGTCGGGAGGGTCCCCGTCGCTTCGCGCTGCTCGGCGAGGTACGCGAGAAGGTTGGTGATGGCGTTGTCGTCGAGGCCGGATTCGCGCAGGCGCTCCTCGGCCGTGCCGCGGTCGGCGGCGGCGAGGTCGCGGGAGAACTTGCCGAGGGCCTCGCCCAGTTCGGCGGGGCGTCCGATGCCGTCGCCGTGCCAGAACGGCAGCTTGCCGGGCTGCCCGAAGGCGGGCAGCACGTTGACACGGTCGTGAGTGATCTCGACGATGCGCCAGCTGGTGGTACCGAGAGTGAAGACGTCGTTGACGCGGGACTCGTACACCATTTCTTCGTCGAGCTCGCCGACGCGGGCGTTCTGCGATTCTCCCGCCACGAAGACACCGAACAGACCGCGATCGGGGATGGTGCCGCCGCTGGTGACCGCGACACGCTGTGCGCCCGGCCGCCCGGTCAGCGTGCCCGCGTCGCGATCCCACACCAGACGCGGCCGCAGCTCGGCGAACTCGTCGGAGGGATAGCGACCGGCCAGCAGGTCGAGGGTGGCCTCGTAGGCGGAGCGCGGAAGCGAACGGAACGGCGCGCTGCGCTTGACCGTCTCGAACCACTCCTCGACGTCGATGGACCCGAGGGCCGAGGCGGCGACGGTCTGCTGGGCGAGGATGTCGAGGGGATTCTGCGGCACCGAGATGGCCTCGATACGCCCCGCCAACATGCGCTCGGTGACGACGGCGGTGTGCAGGACGTCACTGCGGTGCTTGGGGAAGAGCGCGGCTCGGCTGACCTCGCCGACCTGGTGGCCGGCGCGGCCGACGCGCTGCAGACCGGATGCCGCGCTGGGCGGCGACTCCACCTGGATGACCAGGTCGACGGACCCCATGTCGATACCGAGCTCGAGGCTGCTCGTGGCGACGACGCAGCGCAGGGTGCCAGACTTCAGCTCGTCTTCGACCTGAGCGCGCTGCTCCTTGGACACGGAGCCGTGGTGGGCCTTCGCAAGGATGGCGGCGACACCCGCAGAAGAACCCGCCTGCGCCATCGTGGCCGCGGGCACCGTGGGTTCGGGGACGTCGATGCCCTGCCGTTCGGCGTAGATCTCGTTCAGGCGACCAGTAAGGCGCTCGGCGAGGCGGCGCGAGTTGGCGAAGACGATGGTCGAGCGTCGCTCGAGGATGCGGTCGACGATCGCCTCTTCGACGTGCGGCCACACCGAGCCCGACACCTCGGTGCTCTCGGGGCGGTCGGAGAACCATTCGCCGTCACCCGCCTCGTCGGGGGCAGGAGACCCCGGTGGAGGAGGCGGATTGAGCATGTCGTCGACCGGGACCACGACGGAGAGGTCGAAGGCCTTGGTGGCCTTGGGAGCGACGATGTCGACCGGCTGCGCGCCGCCCAGGAACCGCGCCACCTCGTCGATCGGCCGGACCGTCGCCGAGAGGCCGATGCGCTGTGCGGGCTTGTCGAGCAGGGCGTCGAGACGCTCGAGGCTCACCGCCAGGTGAGCACCGCGCTTGGTCGCCGCGACAGCGTGCACCTCGTCGATGATGACGGTGTGCACGCCGCGCAGGGTCTCGGCCGCCTGGCTCGTGAGCATGAGGTACAGCGACTCGGGCGTCGTGATGAGGATGTCGGGCGGGGCCGTTACGAGCTTGCGGCGGTCGCTCGAGCTCGTGTCTCCCGAGCGCACTCCCACGGTCACCGAGGGCACTTCGATGCCGAGGCGGCGAGCGGACTGACCGATACCGACGAGGGGCGAGCGGAGGTTGCGCTCCACGTCGACGCCGAGAGCCTTCAGCGGAGAGATGTAGAGGATGCGGGTGTCGGTGGGGATCGCCTTGGGGGCTTTCGGCGCCGAACGCCGGCCGCGCGGCGAGGGAGCGGCATCCGGGACCTGGGGGCCCTTCTCGCGGAACACCCGGTCGATCGCGAAGAGGAACGCCGACAGCGTCTTGCCCGAACCGGTCGGGGCGACCACGAGGGCGTTGCGGCCCGACGAGACGGACTCCCAGGCCCCCTTCTGCGCGTTGGTGGGCGCCGAGAAGGCGCCACGGAACCAGTCCTGCGTCGCAGGACCGAATCTCTCCAGCACGTCGGCCATGCCGACATCCTCTCCCGGACCTCCGACATCGGGTCGGGGTTGACGTTCGCTCGCCGCGGAACGTCCTCGTCGTACGTGGTTTCCGTCGGCCGGTCCGACTGCCGAGAGATCGGGCGATCATTCGGGGAGCTCTCGCAGCCGTCCCTCTCGCAGCTCGAGCCGCAGATCGAGATCGAGTCGCGACAGGAACGCGTCGTCGTGACTGACCACCACCACAGCGCCCCGGTAGGCGCGCACCGCGGCGACCACCGCGTCGACGGTGTCGAGGTCGAGGTTGTTCGTCGGTTCGTCGAGCACGAGCAGCTGGGGCGGCGGGTCGGCCAGCAGCAGTCGGGCCAACGCCACGCGGAACCTCTCGCCCCCCGACAGCGACGACACCGCCCGCGTCACCGTGTCTCCCCGCAGGAGGAACCGTGCCAAGCGGTCGCGCACCTCTCCGGAAGGCGCGGCGGGTGACGCAGCCCGGACGTTCTCGAGCGCGGACGCGTCATCGTCGAGGCCGTCGAGGCGCTGGGGCAGGTAGCCGACCCGGTCCACGTACACGCGGCCATGGAGGGATGCCGGGTCATCGGTGCCGTGGACGAGGCGCTCGAGCAGTGTTGTCTTGCCGGCGCCGTTGGGGCCGACGAGGGCGAGGCGTTCGCGTCCCGTGACGATCCACTCGCGCTCGCCGTCCCCCACCGCGAGGACCCGACGCGCGGCGGCGTTGTCCGGATCGGGTAGGTCGACGCGCACCACGTCGTCGTCGCGAACGCGTGCGGAGGCCTCCGTGAGGGCCGAGCGCGCTGAATCCTCCTTTCCCTGCATCTGCGTGCGCAGACGCCCCGCGCTGATCTGTGCGGCGTTCGCGCGCGTCCCCGCGAACATCTTGGGAACGCGTTTCTCGATCTCGGCCTTGTGCGCGACGCGGGTGCGGGTGGCGAGCTTGTCCTGCGCCTGAATGCGCTCGCGCCGCTCGCGGCGGAACGCCTGGGCGGCGTCGCGTTCGGCGCGCAGGGCGGCCTCCTGCTCCGCGTCTCGATGCGCTCGCCACGCGCTGTACGGTCCGCCGACGACGCTCAGGGAGTGGGCGTACAGCTCGGCGGTGGCATCCATCAGCTCGAGAAGGCCGATGTCGTGGCTGACGACGACGAGCGCGCCCGGCCAGGAGCGCACGAGCTCGCCGACGCGCGCACGCGCCTCGCGGTCGAGGTCGTTCGTGGGCTCGTCGAGCAGAGTCACGGCCGCACGGGAGGAGCGCAGGCCGAGGAGCGCGGCGAGCGCGGCCTCGCCGCCCGACAACTGCCCGACCGTCCGATCGAGCGCTTGCGCCGGAAGGCCCGCGTCGGCCAGCAGTGCCTCCGCTCTCGCTTCGACGTCCCAGTCGTCGCCGACGGCGTCGAAATGTCGCGGATCGACGTCGCCGGCCTCGATGGCGCGCAGCGCACGGAGGGGCTCCTCCACTCCGAGGAGGGAGGCGACGGAACGGGCGGGGTCGACGGCGAGGCGTTGCGGCAGGATCGCAACCGGTCCGGAGGTCGACACCTGCCCGGACGTGGGGGCGATCAGCCCGGCGGCGACGCGCAGCAACGTCGACTTGCCGGCGCCGTTGCGGCCGACAAGGCCCGTGCGGCCGACACCGATCGAGCCCGACACGTCGTCGAGCGCGACGCTGCCGTCCGGCCAGACCAGGCGGACACGGTCGAAAAGGAGGGAGGAACGAGGGGAGGACACGAGAGGACTCCGATGGCGCGGGATGCGCGGACACCGGACCCGTCCGCGTCAGCGGAGGGCGGCCGAGGAAACGGCGGGTCGACGGGTCAGCGCGCGGACAGGGGCGCGGAAGCGTCGACGTTCTTCACCGGAGGAGACCTCGTTCTCGGGGGCGGGGGAGTGACCACGATAGTCGACGGGCGTCCCCTGCGGTACCCCGCCTCAGGTGACGGCGGCCCCGACCTGGTCGGCCAGACGCGCGTCGAGGAACGCCCGAACGTCGTCGAGTTCGTCTTGCGAGATGGAGTGGGTCAGCCCGGGGTACACGCGTCCGCTCAGTTCGCTGTGACCGGGCAGCCACTGCGACGTGAGGTCGACCAACGGTGCGGGTATGACGTCGTCGGCTGCGCCGCGGCCCCAGAACACCGGTGGCCGGCGCTGAGCGAGAACGGCATCGCCCGGGAGCTCGCCGCCCGCCGCGTAGCCGGCGAGGACGACGGCGAACGACACCGCGTCGGGATCGACGCGCAGGGTCTGCAGCGCGACAGCGCCGCCCTGAGAGAACCCGAGCAGGCCCACGCGCGCCGAGCCGACGGCATCCTGCACCCAGGCGAGAACCGCCTGAGCGGCGAGCGTGACGGCCGCCGGGTCGCGCCCGTCGAGTCCCTCGATCGGGTACCACGAGGCGCCGGGAGTGGGCCACGGCGGCGCGAGCGGAGCCCGCACGCTCGCGACGACGAAGGAATCGGGCAGATACGGCACCAGGCCGAACAGGTCGTGTTCGTCTGACCCGTAGCCGTGCAGCAGCACCAGCACCGGCCGGTCGCCCCGCTCGGCAGGCGACACGGACCACCGCACGACGGACGGATCGAGGGAGGGGTGGCTCATATCGCCATTGTGGCAAAGGCCTCCGACATCGCGGCGGGATCGGACCGCGGCGCTCTCCGCCGGGTGCGGTGCGGGTGCGGGAGGGGAGGAGATTCCGGGAGCGGAGGGTTCTCCGCCGCACGTGGGTCCTCCCGAGACCGGATTTCCTCCCGAGAGCAGGGGTCATCGCGGCGAGGCGGAGGGGAGGGAATACCGGGAGTGGAGGATTCGCGACCGCGCAGGACCTCCGAGGACCGAATCTCCTCCCGCGAGCGGCGGAGAACACGACCGGCACGCGGACCGCCCGCGCGGGACACGCGGCACGCGGGGCGGACGGTTGATATACAGGGAGCATGCCCGTGCGCACTCCCGATCCCGAACCCGACGACAACGGCGACGAGCGCGAGTCGCTCTCGGCGTCTTTCTCCGGCGCGCAGAAGGGTCCGAACCCGAACCCGGGCTGGCTCAGCGAGGTCGAGCTCGCCGAGGCGCGACGCCGTCTTCCCATGCTCTACGTCGAAGCCCTGCCCGTTCGCACCGACGGCATGGGCGCGGTGACCCAGGTCGGCATCCTGCTCCGGGCCACGCCCCTCGGCGAGATGACCCGCACGCTCGTCTCGGGCCGGGTCCGCTACGGCGAGACCGTGCGCGACGCGCTGTTCCGTCACCTCGAGAACGACCTCGGCCCCATGGCCTTCCCGCTGCTGCCGCCCTCGCCGACGCCGTTCACGGTGGCGGAGTACTTCCCGCTTCCCGGTGTCAGCGCCTTCCACGACGACCGGCAGCATGCCGTCGCCCTCGCCTTCGTGGTCCCGGTGACCGGTACCTGCGAGCCGCGTCAAGATGCGCTCGAGGTCACGTGGCTGTCTCCCGAGGAGGCGGCATCCGATGCCCTCTCCGACGAGATGGAGGGCGGCCGCGGCACCCTCATCCGTCAAGCGCTGGCCTCGGTGGGTGCACTGCGCTGAGGCTCCTTCCCCGCGGGGTCGATAGCGGATTCATCCCCCGCACCGTTGCCGCTGTCGGTGGCCCTGTCTAGGGTCGAGGAATGGCGCATCCTTCCCCGGAACCCCTGTCCCTCCCGCACGATCTCGACGGGTGGAAGAGCTTCGCGGCCGATCGTCCCGCCGAACGCCTCCAGCGTGTGGCGGCGATCGACGCGCGACTCGTCGACGAACCCGAGCTGTCTCTGCAGGAGCGCCTCGCCCTGTGGAACGAGGCCGACATCGCGCTCGCCGAGGCCGCGGCTCCCTCGCACCTGATCAGCGAATCGCACCCGGATGCCGAGGTGCGCGACGCCGCCGAGAAGCAGGCGCAGGCCGTCGACGCGGTGCAGTCGCGGCGCGTTCTCGACCGAGGGCTGTGGGAGGTCTTCGCGGATGCCGACCCGTCGGGCCTCGCGCCCGATGAGCGGCGCTTCCTCGAGCAGGTGCGTCGCGACTTCCGTCGGGGCGGCGTGAATCTCCCCGATGCCGAGCGCGAGCGCGTCCGCGCACTCACCGATCGCGACACCGAGCTCTCGCTGGTCTTCTCTCGCAATATCCGGGAGGGCCGGCGAGAGGTGCGCGTCCCCGCGGCGTCGCTCGACGGCCTGCCCGCGGATTTCCTCGCCGAACACCCCTCCGACGCCGAGGGGATGGTCACCCTCACGACCGAGTACACCGACCTCATGCCGGTTCGGGAACACGCGCGGAATCGCGGGGTCCGGCACGAGCTCATGGGGGTGTACAACGACCTCGCGTGGCCGGTGAACGAGCCCGTCCTCGCCGAGCTGCTCGCGGTGCGCGCGGAGCGGGCCACCCTCCTGGGTTACGGCGACTGGGCCGATTACGAGACCGAGACGCGCATGATCGGTTCGAGCGCGGCCGTGCGCGCGTTCCTCGATCGCGTCGCCGACGCGGTCGCCCCGGCGGCGGCCGACGAATACGATCGCGTGCTCGCGCGCCTGCGTCGCGACGACCCCGACGCCGACGCGGTGACGATCGCCGACTTCTGGTACGTCCTCGGCGCCCTCAAGCGCGAAGAATACGACGTCGACGCGCAGCTCGTCCGGTCGTACTTCCGCTTCGATCGCGTGCTCGAGGGCGTGCTCAACACCACCGGACGCCTGCTCGACGTGCGGTACATCCCGGTCGACGCGCCCTCGTGGCACGATGACGTCCGCAGCTACGACGTGGTCCGCGGCGACGATCGACTCGGGCGCATCCACCTCGACCTGCACCCGCGCGACGGCAAGTACAACCACGCGGCGTGCTTCGGGCTGGCCCCGGGCATCGCCGGTCGGTCGATGCCCGAGTCCGTGCTGCTCTGCAACTTCTCGCGAGGACTTTTGGAGCACGACGAGGTCGTGACCTTCTTCCACGAGTTCGGTCACCTCGTGCACGACATCCTCGGCGGTCACCAGAGGTGGGCGCGTTGGACGGGCGTCGCGACCGAGTGGGACTTCGTCGAGGCCCCGAGCCAGCTCCTCGAAGAGTGGGCGTGGGATGCCGAGGCGCTTGCGTCCTTCGCCGTGAACGACGCCGGGGAGCCGATCCCCGCCGATCTCGTCGCCCGCATGCGCACTGCCGACGCCTTCGGCCGGGGCCTCGAGGTCACGCGTCAGCTCGGCCACGCGACGACCTCGTATCGTCTGCACGTGGACCGGCCGGACGACCTCGCCACCGCCGTCGACGGGTACTACCGGGCCGCCAGCCCGATCGCCCCGCTCGAGGGGGCGCACTCGTACGCCGGTTTCGGTCATCTCACCGGGTACGGCGCGTGCTACTACACGTATCAGTGGAGTCTCGTGATCGCCCGCGACCTTCTCTCCGCGTTCGGCGACGACCTGTTCGACGTCGAGACGGCCACCCGCTACCGGCGCGAGATCCTCGAGCCCGGCGGAACGCGCGACGCCCGCGACCTTGTGAAGTCGTTCCTCGGTCGTGAGTCGACGTTCGACGCGTACCGCGACTGGCTCGCCGGAGCCTGACGACGACGAAGGGCCGCGGCATCCCGATCCGGATGCCGCGGCCCTCTCGACCCGCGCAGGGTCAGGTGGTCGTCTCTCGTGCGATCGCGGCGACGAACGCGTCGATGTCGGCCTCGGTCGTGTCGAACGAGCACATCCATCGCACCTCGCGGCGCAGCTCGTCCCAGTCGTAGAAGCGGAAGCTCTGTCGAAGCCGGTCGGCGACCCCGGTGGGCAGCGTCGCGAAGACGCCGTTCGCCTGGGTGGGCTGGGTGAACTCGACGCCGTGGATCGACCCGTCCGCGAGACCGGTCTCGATGCCGGCGCGCAGGCGCTGCGCCATGGCGTTGGAGTGCCGGGCGTTGCGCAGCCACAGGTCGTTCTCGAGCAACGCGACCAGCTGTGCCGAGACGAAGCGCATCTTGCTGGACAGCTGCATGTCGAGCTTGCGCAGGTAGGTCAGGCCGGTGGACGCCTCGGGATCGAGCACGACGATGGCCTCGCCGATCATGGCGCCGTTCTTGGTGCCGCCGAAGCTCAGGACATCGACGCCCGCATCGCGGGTGAAGGCGCGCAAGGGCACGTCGAGGGCGGCGGCGGCGTTGGCGATGCGCGCACCGTCCATGTGCAGGCGCATGCCGTGTCCGTGGGCGTGGGTCGCGAGCTCGCGGATCTCCTCGACGCTGTAGAGAGTCCCGAGTTCCGTCGACTGGGTGATCGAGACGACCAGCGGCTGTGCGCGGTGTTCATCCCCCCAGCCCCAGGCCTCGCGGTCGACGAGTTCGGGGGTGAGCTTCCCATCGTCGGTGGGAACGGTGAGCAGTTTGATCCCACCCACCCGCTCGGGCGCTCCGCCCTCATCGACGTTGATGTGAGCGGTGGATGCCGAGATCACGGCGCCCCAACGGGGGAGCATCGACTGCAGCCCCACGACGTTGGCGCCCGTGCCGTTGAACACCGGGTAGGCCTCGACCCCCTCGCCGAGGAGCGAGACGAACAGCTCCTGCAGGCGGGCGGTGTAGACGTCCTCGCCGTAGGCGACCTGGTGGCCGTCGTTGGCGGCGGCGATCGCGGCGAGCACGTCGGGGTGGATTCCTGAGTAGTTGTCGGAGGCGAATCCGCGCACCGAGGAGTCGTGGAGGGTGGTCACTGTTCCAGCGTAACGACCGCCGGACGCGCCCCCTCCTCCCCCGCGAGGGATCTTCGCGCTTCGTCCCCTTTCCGCCCCCGCCCGGCGCTCGGGTGTCGGTGGGGGCGGGGAGAATGGCGGAGTGCACATGGACCCCGAGGCGCTCAGCATCGCCGGTGAGATCTTCTCTCCGGCGGCCATGGCGCGCGCCGACCGGCTCCTCGTCTACGGCTCGGTCGAGGTCGGCGACGTCACGACGTCCGACGGTGTTCTCGTCGTGTCGGCGCAGTCGTTCGGCTCGGCGGGGTACGAGCACCTCGAACTGCGCGTGCCCGCCGATCTCACGCGCGTCTCGGGCTGGTGCTCCTGCGGGCGCGGTCCCGAGTGCGAGCACTCGTGCGCGGCGGCGGTGCTGCTCTTCGACCGCGTGATCTCGGCGGGTCGCCCCCCGCGTCCCGAGTGGCAGCGCACCCTCGACGAATTGCTGACGGTCACCGCGGGGGGCCACGACGAGCCCCCGGTCGATCTGTGCCTGTTCCTCGCCATCCGCCGGGGCGGGGGCCACGGCCGCAGCACCGCCCTGACGCTCACGGCACGGCCCGGCATGAGGGGTACGCGCGGCACGTGGATCAAGGGGCGCGCGGGCTGGTCGGGGCTGCCTCTGCTGTCCGCGGATCCGCGCGCACGTGCAGCGCTCGACAGCCTGGGTCGCCTCGGTCGCTCCGGTAACGGAGCCTTCCTCTCCGACGAGTGGATGCCGCTCTCCGCCGTCCCCCCGCACTCGCTCTGGATGCAGCTCGAGGCCGTCGTCGCCGCGGGGGTGCCGCTCGTGGCGGCTTCTGGGGCGCACCACCCCGTGCAGATCCTCGAGGGGGCGATGACCGCCGCGGTCGCCGTCGACCGCCGCGGCTCGGCCCTCCACGTCCGCGGGATCGTCGAGGGGCTCGCCGACGAAGTCGTCTCCCTGCCGTCGTGGGTGGTGGGTGATCCCGCCGTAGCGGTGGCCTTCGTGGCGGACCGAGACGGTGACGACGAACGCTTCACCCTTGCGCGGCTCGCGACCCCGGTGACCGGTGCCGTCCGCGGGCTGCTGGCGCGTACCGGCGCGCTCGCGATCGACGGGGGGTCCGACACCTTCCTCCGCGACTACCTGCCGCGTCTGCAGCTCGAGGCGCCCGTGGTGTCGCCGAAGGGCACGATCGACCTGCCGCCGCCGCCGCGTCCCGTCCTGGAGCTCTCCGTCGACCACCGGGCCGGGCGCGCTTGCGTCGCCGTGCGGTGGGATCGGTCGTCGACCAACGGGCGGCGCGACGAGGCGCACGAGGTGTTCACCTGGGAGGCCGTGGCGGCCATCGCGACCGAACTGCGCATCGAGCTCCCGCAGCCATTCCCCGCGGGCTCCACTCCGCCGCGCCTCTGGGCTCCCGCGGAGGCGGCGATCTTCGTCGTCGAGGCGATGCCGCGCCTGCAGGCTCTCGAGAACGTCCGGGTGACCGTGGCCGACGAGGCCGTGCCCTACCGCGCCGCTGCCGAACCGGCCTCCGTCGAGCTGCGTACCGGCGACGACGATGGCAGCGACTGGTTCGACCTGCACGCGCGTGTCACCGTGGGCGACACCGAGGTCGACTTCTCCGAGCTCTACACCGCGCTCGTCGTCGGCGATCGTGCCCTCTTCCTGCCAGACGGCTCCTATGTCCGGCTCGACACCCCCGCCTTCGACCGATTGCGCGCCGTCATCGACGAGGCGCGAACGCTCGCCGACCGCCCTGACGGTGAGCTGAAGCTCAACCGCTACAACGTCGGCCTCTGGGAGGACCTGTCCGACCTGGGGCTGCTCGCGGCGCAGGAGGCCGAGTGGTGGCTTCGCGTCCGCGGCCTCACCGACGAAGCTGCCATCGCCCCCGTGCCGTCCCCCGAGGGACTGCGCGCCACGCTGCGCGATTATCAGCGCGCGGGCCTGGATTGGCTGCACTTCCTCCGCACGCAGGGTCTCGGGGGAGTCCTCGCCGATGACATGGGGCTCGGCAAGACCGTGCAGACGATCGCGATGATGGAGGTTGCCCGAGAGGCCGATCCCCGGATGGCGCCGTTCCTGATCGTGGCACCGACGAGTGTGGTCGGCAACTGGGCGCGCGAATGCGCCGCCTTCGCCCCGGGGCTCCGGGTGGTCACTGTCACCTCCACACAGTCGAGGCGTTCGATCCCCGTCGCCGAGGCGGCCGACGGCGCACACGTCGTGGTGACCAGTTACGCCCTGTTCCGCCTGGAGCAGGCGCAGTACGCCGAGGTCGAATGGTCGGGACTCGTGCTCGACGAGGCCCAGCAGATCAAGAACCCCTCGTCGCGCGGCTACCGTGCTGCTCGGGCGCTGTCGGTGCCTTTCACCCTCGTCATCACGGGCACGCCGATGGAGAACAATCTCCTCGAGCTCTGGGCTCTCATCTCGCTCGTCGCCCCGGGCCTCCTGGGTACCCGCGAGTCGTTCACCGCGATGTACCGAACCCCCATCGAGAAGCACTCGGACGGTGCGCGTCTCGACCTCCTCCGCCGACGCATCCGGCCGTTCCTGCTCCGGCGCACGAAAGAGCTCGTCGCCGCAGAGCTGCCCTCGAAGCAGGAGACCGTGGTCGAGGTGACCCTGCATCCGACCCATCGCACGCTGTACGACCGACGCTTCCATCGCGAGCGCCAACGGCTCCTCGGCCTGCTCGACGATGCAGACGGGAACCGCTTCGCGATCTTCCGTTCCCTGACGATGCTGCGCCAGCTCGCTCTCGACCCCGCGCTCGTCGACGAGGGGGAGGCTCCCTCCGCCAAACTCGACGCCCTGGTAGAACTCGTGACCGAGGCCGCCGCCGAGGGGCACCGCGTCCTCGTCCTGAGCCAGTTCACGCGCTTCCTCCGCTCCGCTCGCGACAGGTGCACCGAGGCGGGCCTGCCGTCCTGCTACCTCGACGGCGCCACCACGCACCGGCAGGCCGAGATCGACCGCTTCCGCCAGGGCGACGATCCCGCGTTCTTCATCTCTCTGAAGGCCGGCGGGGTCGGCCTCAACCTGGTCGAGGCCGACTACGTGGTGCTGCTCGACCCGTGGTGGAATCCAGCGGTCGAAGACCAGGCGATCGACCGCGCGCACCGCATCGGGCAGACCCGGCCCGTGATCGTGTACCGCCTCGTCGCGGCCGACACCATCGAAGAGAAAGTCGTCACCCTGCGCGAGACGAAAGCCGAGCTCTTCTCCCGTGTGCTCGACGGGGGCGAGGGAGAGGCCTTCGGTGGAGCGACCCGCCTGACGGCGGCCGACATCCGGAGCCTCATCGACTGACGCCCGCCCTCGACCTGGATCGCCCCGGAGCCTCGCGGGCACCGCCCGCCCGATCCGCCTCTGGCCAATGTCGGACCCCCGGTCTACCGTGGCGCTATGTCCGAGGTCCCGGTTCCCGCTGCCACGCCCGCCGCGGTCGCGTCTGCCGGGCGCCGCACCTTCCTGGCGGTGCTCGTCAACACGGCCGCGGCCAACGTGACGACGAGCTTCCTGTGGTTCGCCCTCACGTTCTGGGTCTACCTCGAGACCCGCTCCGTCCTCGCCACCGGCATCGTCGGCGGTGCGTACATGCTGCTGCTCGCCGTGTTCGCGATGGTGTTCGGCTCGCTCGTCGACCGCCATCGCAAACACCGGGTCATGGTGGTCTCCGGCTTCGTGACGCTCGTGGCATTCCTGCTGGCCGGAGCGCTCTGGCTGGCGTTCCCCGAGGCCGCGCTCCTCGACCTCGGCGGACCGTGGTTCTGGCTCTTCGCGGGCGTCATCCTCGCCGGGGCCGTGGTCGAGAACCTGCGCAACATCGCCCTGTCGACGACGGTGACGCTTCTCGTTCCCGTCGAGCGTCACGCCAACGCGAATGGTCTGGTCGGCACGGTGCAGGGGCTCGCGTTCGTCGTGACGAGCGTGTTCAGCGGACTGTCGGTCGGGTTCCTGGGCATGGGGTGGACGCTGGCCATCGCCCTGGTGCTGACCGCGCTCGCCCTCGCGCACCTGTCGACGATCCGCATCCCCGAGCAACGCCCCGCGGTCGGGGAGGGTGCCGGTCCCGTCGTCGACCTCCGGGGGGCGATCCGAGCAGTGCGCCGCGCCCCCGGCCTCTTCGCCCTGATCGTCTTCTCGACGTTCAACAACCTCATCGGCGGCGTCTACATGGCGCTCATGGACCCCTACGGTCTCGAGATGTTCGACGTGAAGGTCTGGGGCATCGTCCTCGGGGTCACCGCGACCGGTTTCATCATCGGCGGCGGCCTGGTCGCGAAGTTCGGACTCGGTAAGAACCCCATCCGCACCATGCTCTGGATCGTCATCGCGATGGGGGCGCTGGGTGCGGTGTTCACCCTCCGCGAATGGTGGTGGCTCTATGCACTCGGCATCTGGGTGTACATGGCCCTCATCCCTCCGGTCGAGGCGGCCGAGCAGACGGTCATCCAGAAGGTCGTCCCCTTCGAGACCCAGGGGCGCGTCTTCGGTTTCGCCGCCGCGTTCGAATCGGCCGCGGCGCCGGTGACCTCGTTCCTCATCGCGCCGATCGCGCAGTTCGTGGTCATCCCGTACATGGACGCCCAGAGCGGCCGCTCGACGTGGGGCTGGCTGCTCGGCGAAGGAGAATCCCGCGGCATCGCGCTGGTCTTCGCCGTCGCAGGTGTCGTGATGGTGATCGCGGCGGCGCTGGCTTTCCTCACGCGCTCGTATCGCACGCTCTCCCGGCAGTACCGGACGTCCGAGGTCGACGTCGAGGCGGGGTCGGCCTAAGCGCTCGCGCCGATCTCGATGACGACGTCGTTGACGTCCGCGGCGTCGTCGTCCCACAGAGCGACGACGGCGGATGCCAACGCCTCCTCGAGGCCGTCGAGGCTCCGCACCCGGAAGATGACGCCGGCGGCCGACAGGTCGCGCCCCGCATCGCGCGCGGACTTCGCGTACCCCTGCGCGACGGCTCGCGTCCACGCTTCGCTCGCGGCTTTCACCGCGGCGTAGTTCGCGCCACCGGCGAGGGGTCGCGCGACGGCGGTCGACGAGACGATCGCGAGACGCCCGGCATCCGAGGCGCGGAGGTCGTCGTCGAAACTGCGGCTGACGTTCCGCAGCGCCGTGAACGACCTCAGCAGCGCGGCGAAGTCCTCGTCGCTCTGCCCGGCGAGCCCCCCTCCACCGCGCCAGCCGCCGACGAGGTGGACCACGCCGTCGACGTTCCCGTGCGCGGAATGCACGCGGTCCCGCAGAGCCGACACGGCGGCCGGTTCGGTCAGGTCGCACTCCTCGATCGCGGTCCCGGGCGCGGAGTCGGCGGCGTCCCGCAGACGACCGGCATCCGAGCCGACGATGACAACTCGCCCCCCGGCCGCGACGAGAGCGCGCGCGCAGGCCCGGCCGGCCGCACTCGTTCCGCCCGCGAGAAGGACGAGCCTCCCGCGCACGAGTCTCTGCGGATCGACCGCGGATTCGGTGATCACCTCGCTCATCGCCGGCGTCAGTCGGTCCCGCGGATGCCCTCGGTCGACGCGATCACCGGTCGCATCTTCTTCTCCAGCGCCTCGAAGAACATCGACAGCGGGAATTCGTCGTCGAGCACCGCGTCGGTGTACCCCTTCGGCAGACCCGCGAGCACCTCGTCTGACAACCCGCGGGCCCACACCGAGGCGGGGTGGGTCGTGACGACCGAGCTCACGAGGTCGTAGGCGGCGAGCCAGTGGGCGACCTTGGGGCGATCGATCGAGCGCCAGTACAGCTCGTCGATGGCGTCGGCGAGGGCGATGACCGCGGCGGGCACGTCGGCCCAGTCGAAGGCGAGGGACGTGTCGGTCCAGTGCAGCACGCGGCGCTGATGCAGCCACGCGAACAGCAGCTGTCCGCCGAGGCCGTCGTAGTTGCGCACGCGCGAGCCGGTGATCGCGAAGCGGAAGATGCGGTCGAAGATCACGGCGTACTGCACGAGCTCGGCGTGTTCGAGCATCGCCGTCTCTGCGGCGTCGAGGTCGTCGCGGGCGGCGAGGCGCGCCTGGAGCGACACGCACTCGCGGAACGCGGTGAGATCGCACCGCAGCTCCTCGAGCGAGTACAGGAAGAACGGCATCCGCTGTTTGATCATGAACGGGTCGAACGGCAGGTCGCCGCGCATGTGCGTGCGGTCGTGGATGAGGTCCCACATGACGAAGGTGCGCTCGGCGAGGTCCTGATCGTCGAGTAGGCGCGCGGCGGCGGCGGGGAGCTCGAGCTTCGTGATCTCCGCGGCGGCGCGGGTGACGCGGCGGTAGCGCGCGGCCTCGCGGTCCTGGAAGATCGCGCCCCACGTGAAGGTGGGGATCTCGCGCATCGCGACGGTCTCGGGGAACAGCACGGCCGAGTTGGTGTCGTATCCCGAGGTGAAGTCGATCAGACGCAGCGAGACGAACAGGCGGTTGGTGTACTCGGTCTCCAGTCGGGCGATGAACTCCGGCCAGATCGCTTCGACGAGCACGGCCTCGACGTGCCGGTTGCTCGAGCCGTTCTGCGTGTACATCGGGAAGACCACGAGATGCCGGATGCCGTCGACGCGATGCTCTTGCGGCTGGAAGGCGACCAGGGAGTCCAGGAAGTCGGGAACGCCGAGACCGTCGTCGCGCCAGCGACGGAAGTCGACGACGGATGCCGCGAGGTAAGCCTGATCGTGCGGGAAGAGGGGCGCGAGGGCCTCGATCGCGCTCGTTATGTTCTCGATCAGCGGCGCGGCCGCGGCGGTGTCCTCGATGGACCCGTCCTTGATCTGCAGGTCCTGGAGAGCGGCGGCGGCGTTCTTGAGCTGGGCCCACGCGGGGGTCTGCTCCACCGTCTCGACGCCGTGACCGGCGATCAGATCGTCGGCGGCACGGGTGGGCGTGGCGATGGTCATGGCATCCTCCGTTCATCAGGTGTAAATATTCCTGCTGAAAATGGATACTAACGGAAATCTTACGGATTACGCCAGAGTGCTTCCGGAGCCCGCTGGTACTGTCGAGCCCATGACAGAGGCTTCCTCCCGCGCCCCTCGCCTCGAGGACTCCGTCGACGCGGCGATCGTCCGTGAGATCTCTCTCGACGCGCGCGCCACGCTGTCCCACCTCTCTGAGCGCGTCGGCCTCTCGGTCTCGGCCGTCCAGTCCCGGCTGCGCCGGCTCGAGGCCCGGGGAATCGTGAAGGGCTACCGCCCGATCCTCGACGCCGAGGCATTGGGGCGGCCGCTCGCGGCATTCGTCGAGATCACGCCACTCGACCCGGCGCAGCCCGACAACGCTCCCGAACTGCTCGCTCACCTGACGCCGATCGAAGCCTGCCACTCCATCGCGGGCGAGGCGGCGTACATGCTCTTCGTCCGTGTGCCGACGCCGCGCGACCTCGAGGAGCTCATCCGTGACATCCGCGCCGCGGCCCAGGTGAACACCCGCACGACCGTAGTTCTTCAGACCTTCTTCGAGGCGCGGCCGATCGAGCCGGCCGATTTCCCGGCCTGACCCCCACCTCGAGGCGCCGTCCGGCCTGCGCACGACGACTGACCCGGATACATCCTCGGACGGATGCCGAGCCCCCGTCTCCCGCGTAGCGTGGCCGTGATGTTCGCTCTCCGCCCGCTCACCCGCTATCAGCTGGTCACCGACCTCGGCATCGCGGTGGTCTTCTTCCTGCTGTCGATCGCCATCGAGCTCGTCGCGAGCGCCACCCCGGTCGACGGCGTCTCAGCGTTCTTCGTCGCCCTCGCCTTTGCGAGCGCCGTGGGATTGCGGCGCCTGCACCCGGGTCTCGCCCTCTGGATCGCGTGGGCGGCCGCCCTCGTGCAGATGGGCTTCGGCCGGCAGCCGTCTCCCTCCGACCTCGCCATCTTCGCGGTGCTGTACACGACGGCCGCCTACGGTACGCGTCGCGTGTTCTGGTTCGGATTCGGCTCGGCGATCGTCGGAGCGGCCCTGGTGCCCATCTACCTCGTGGGTCGTGGGTTGCAGGCGCCGCCGAACGGCAACGACTGGTTCGCGGTCATCGCCCTGTTCCTCGCCGCGGGCTTCGCCCTCCTGCTGGCCTGGGTCTCGGGCGCCCTCGTCCGCACCGCCATGCGGGCGTCGGCGAACAGCCGCGCCCAGCGCGCCGCCGAGGCCGAGACGATCGCCGAGCAGGAGCGCGTGCGCATCGCCCGCGACATGCACGACGTCGTGGCCCACTCTCTGGCGGTCGTCATCGCGCAGGCCGACGGCGCCCGCTACGCCGCGGCATCCGATCCCCGGGCCACCTCCGAGGCGCTCACGACGATCTCGTCGACCGCGCGCGCGGCCCTCGCCGACGTACGGCTGCTCCTCACGCAGCTCCGGCATTCCCAGGCCGAGGGGCCGCAGCCCACCCTCGCCGACCTCGAGGTCCTGTTCCAGCGCATGCGCGCGGCGGGCGTCGACCTCGAGGTCGCGGTCGACCCGCTGCCGCCCGGCGAGCCTCCGGCGGTCATCCAGCTCGCGGTGTACCGCATCATGCAGGAGGCGCTGACGAACGCCCTGCGCCACGGCGTCGACCCCCGCGTGCGCGTCCATCTGGCCTGGTGGCCCGACCGCGTCGTGGTCTCGGTGCGAAATGCCCGCGCCACGGCATCCGTCCCCGCTCTTCCCAGCACCGCCCCCGGCGGTCACGGCCTCATCGGCATGCGCGAGCGCGCGCAGCTCGTCGGGGGACACCTGACGGCGGGACCCGAGTACGGCGAATTCGTCGTCCGCGCCACCCTTCCGATCGGCGCGCCGCTGTGAGCGCGCGTCGGACCGAGCAGAGTGGATGCCGAGCCACCCCCGACCCGCGAGAGGAGCCGTCGTCATGACCGCCCCCGTCCGCATCGTCCTCGTCGACGATCAAGCCCTGTTCCGCGCCGGCATCCGGATGGTGATCGATTCCCAGCCCGACCTCGAAGTGGTGGGGGAGGCCTCGGACGGACGCGAGGGCATCGAGGTCGTCCGTGCCACGCGCCCCGACCTCGTGCTCATGGATGTGCGCATGCCGGTCATGGACGGGCTCGCGGCGACCGCCGAGATCCTGCGCGAGCCCGACGCTCCGCGCGTGGTGGTGCTGACGACGTTCGACCTCGACGAGGCTGCGGCCAGGGCCATCCAGGGTGGGGCGAGCGGCTTCCTCCTGAAGGACTCCGAGCCCGAATTCCTCCTGTCGGCGGTGCGCACCGTCCACGCGGGTTCCGCGGTCATCGCCGCCGAAGCCACGCGAGAGCTCTTCGCACACATCGCCGACGGCGGCGCGGGGGAGCCGGTGCCGCCCTCCTATGGCGCGCTCACCGATCGCGAGCGGGAGATCTTCACCCTCGCGGCCGCGGGACTCAGCAACGCCGAGATCGCCGAGCGCGAGTTCCTGTCCGAGGCCACGGTGAAGACGCACATCAGTCGCATCCTGACCAAACTCGCCCTGCGCGATCGCGTACAGCTCGTCGTCTTCGCCTACCGGCACGGCCTCGCCTGAGGCGCCGCGGGTCAGTCGGCGTCGGCTTCGGGGTCGTGCGCCCACGTGGGGGCGAGGGCCTTGATGCGCAGAGCCCGCCACTGCCAGGTCGCCCAGAGCGCTGGCCACATCGCGGGAGCCGCGGCCCCGCCGATCGTCAGGCGCTCGCGCCAGAGTGTGCGTCCCGGCTCGCCGGGGGCCTCCGACACCGCCATCTGGTGATCCCACACGTCGAGGACCGAGAGCGGCCCGGTCAGGGGCACGCCCCAGTCGCGGAAGACGCGCACGCGCCCGTGCTCGTCGGTCGTTTCGCGGTCGGCGACCGAGATCAGCTGACGCCCGACCGGCAGCAGCCCCGCGACGCTCATCTGCACGGGCACGTCGTCGCCCGACGCGAACGAGGTCGGCATCTCGCCGAGGGCCTCGACCTCGAGCAGGGGGCCGTACAGCTCCGCCACCGCGCGCGGGGAGTGCAGGGCGCGCCAGGCGGCATCCGGGTCGCAGTCGATGACGAACTTCAGCAGGATGCGCATGACCTCGATCGTGCCCGATCCCGGCGATCCGTGCGCACGGCTTGACGCGGGGCGTCGGTTCCGGGCGTTTTACGATCGAGGGATGCCGTCTTCTCCCGCCCTCGCTCAGTCCGACTACCAGGTGCGTCTGGACTGGGGTCGCTCGGGGCTGGAGCGCCTGGCCCCGGCCCCCGTCGTGATCGTCGTGCAGACACTGGGGCTGTCGCTGCGCGCGCTGGACGCGACCGAGAGCGGCGAGACCATGATCCTCGAGGGTGACCCGACCGGGGAGCTCGCGCTCGCCGCCGGTCGCGAGGGCGCTCACGTCGTCGTCGGCGGGCTGCGCAACGCCGCCGCCGTGGCCGCCCACGTCCTCGAGGTGCAGCGCACGCGCGGCGAGCGCACCGGCATCTCGATCATCGCCGCCGGTTCTCCCGATGCCGACGGCCTCCGCTTCGCGGTCGAGGATCTTCTCGGAGCGGGCGCCGTGGTCGCCGCTCTCGGCGACCTGGGGATCGACCACGCCTCTCCCGATGCCGCGGTGGCGGGCGAGGGGTTCCGGGCTCTCGCGGGCGCCGCGCGGCACCTGCTGACGGCCAGCGGAACCGGACGCGCGCTCGCCGCCGTCGGGGCACGCGAGGCGGTGCTGTCGGCGGCCGCGCGCGATGCGGCATCCGTCGTCCCGATCGTCCGCGACGGCTCCATCGTCACCGTCTGAGCCCCTCTATCGGGGCGTCGATGCCGCCAGACGCGTCGCACGGGTGATGTCGCGATGCACCCACGACAGGGCGAAGCGCGGGTCGAACGACGGCGCGCATTTCGCGCACGAGGTGGGTCGGGTGGCGCGACGGTGCCGGTACGCCACGTGCCCCGCCGGGCACGTGCCCACCCAGGGGGCCAGTTCGTTCGCGGTCTCCCCGGCGTGGGTCGTTCCGCCGACGTAACCGAGTTCGCGCGCCGTGCGCTTCCAGACCGGACCGTGACCGGCCGCCGCCCCCGCGACGGCGTGCGCGACCTCGTGCAGGAGCGTCTGATGGTTGGTGTCGTCGTCGTAGCGCGCAGACAGGTAGCGCGAGACGCTGATGCGCTTGCGGCCGTAGTCGCACAGGCCCGCGCGCCGCTTGGCGTTGTCGAAGGCGAACGTCCACGACTCATCGAGGTGCAGGGCGATCAACGCCTCGGCCCAGATGCGTACGCGCTGCAGGTCGGACATGAGCGGAAGCCTAGGAGGGACCCCCGACACTCAGCTCGCGACGACCTCGCGCGTGCGCCGACGTTCCGCGGCGTCGATCGCGAGCAGGGTCGACTCGAGCTGGGCATCGGTGGCACCCGCGTTCTGACGCAGGAACAGCGCCTGCTTGAAGTCGCGGCGCGCGGCGTCGTAGTCGCCCTCGTCGTAATGCACTTTGCCGCGGTGCTGGAGCGCGAAGGCGGCGATGCTCGCCCAGCCCTGACCCTCGGCCTCCTCGGCGCACATCGTGAGTTCTTGCTCAGCGGCGGCGTAGGCCCCGCGGCACTGCATGATCGTGGCGTGCAGAATCCGCGCGCGCAGCAGATCGCGACGGGTGCCGGCCATGCGAGCGACGCGCACCGACTGCTCCGAGACGGCGAGCGCCTCGTCGAAGCGATCGAGCACCTTGAGGAGCCAGACCCGCTCGAGCAGGGCGTGGAGGCTGCGCTGGGAGCCGATCTCCTCGAGACGCTCCGCGCACTCGCGGGAGTCGGTGACCTCGCGCAAGGTGTCGGGGTCGTACCCGTGGATGTAGCTCACCTTCGCTCCTCTCGTTCCGGCAGGACTTCCAGTCTGCGCCGCCCGGGCGTCGAGCGTCGCAGCGCCACGCGGTCGTGGGGTGAAGACGCGGCGATCATCTCTCGAAGAGGGATGCCGAGGGCTTCGGCGACGCGGTCGCGTCGGCGTCGGTGGCCGCCCTCGCCCCGCGCATGAACTCCTCGATCTCGGCGCCCTGGGCGACCTTCGCCGGGTGGGGCCCGGCCGCCATGAGGCGTGGGAGCCACTCGACCGGCAGCGGGGCGGCGGACGCGGCGACGACGAGGTTGCCGAATCGGCGCCCCTTGAGCACCTGCACCTCGGCGAGGACGATGACCTCGGGCAGCACCTCGCGGATCGTGGCGACCTGACGGCGGGCGAAGGCGAGCCCCGGTCCGTCCGAGACGTTGACCAGCAGCACGCCGTCGGCCGCGAGCATCGCCGCCGCCTCCCGATAGAACTCCACGGTCGTCAGGTGGGCCGGGGTCTGGGCGCCGGAGTAGACGTCGCTGACGAGCAGATCGACCGCGCCGGAGAGCCCCGCCGGCAGCTTGGAGAGCCCCGCCCGCGCGTCGCCGATGCGCACGCGCACCGAGGCGCCGCGCGGCAGTGGCAGGTTCTCACGCACGAGATCCCACAGTGCCGGTTCGAGTTCGATGACCTGCTGGCGTGAGCCCGGTCGGGTCGCTTCGACGTAGCGCGGCAGGGTGAGCGCGCCCGCGCCGAGGTGGACCGCGGTGAGAGGCTGTCCCGGCATCCGGAGACGATCGATCACGGCGCCCATGCGCGCCACGTACTCGAAGTGCAGGTGCGTCGGATCGTCGAGGTCGACGTGCGACTGGGGCGTGCCGTCGACCACGAGCTCCCACCC
Source organism: Sphingomonas sp. G5 (assembly GCF_052660795.1). Taxonomy (NCBI): domain Bacteria; kingdom Pseudomonadati; phylum Pseudomonadota; class Alphaproteobacteria; order Sphingomonadales; family Sphingomonadaceae; genus Sphingomonas; species Sphingomonas sp. G5. The sequence goes on from NZ_CP109660.1 coordinate 483,196, forward strand.
CGAGACGAACCCCGAGGGCGAGATGCGCGCGAGGGTGCCGTCCGACAACCGCGCGGTGGGGGCGTCGTCGGGTTCGATGCGCATGCGGGCCATGTCCCCCACGCTAGGCCCTCCGGGCGGCGGTACCGTGGCCGCATGCGGGTGGATCTCAACGCCGACCTGGGCGAGACCGTCGACGGGATGCCGACGGCCGACGACGACGCCATGTTCGCGGTGATCTCGAGCGCGAACGTGGCCTGCGGCGGGCACGCGGGGGATGCCGCCTCGATGCGCGCCTCGGTCGAGAGGGCGATCCGCTTTGGGGTCGCCGTCGGCGCCCACCCCTCGTACGACGACCGCGAGAACTTCGGTCGCGTCGCCCGCTCGCCCGAGCCCGGCGAGCTCCGCGCGAGCGTGACGGCTCAACTGTCCGCTCTCGTCGCGGCCGGCGCCGATCTGCGCTACGTGAAACCGCACGGGGCGCTCTACCACGCGGTCACCGCCGACCCCCGCCAGGCCGAGGCGGTCGCGTCAGCGGTGGCGGACCACTCCGCTCGGGTCGGACGCGCTCTGCCGATCCTCGGACTATCCGGCGCGATCGCCGAGGCGGCGGCATGCGCGGGACTTCCCTTCGTGCAGGAAGCGTTTCTCGACCGGGGGTACACGGCGCGGGGCGGCCTGGTTCCGCGCGGCGAACCGGGCGACCTCGTCCGCGACCCCGAGACGGTCGCCGACCGCGCCCTGCGACTCGTCCACGACGGAGAGGTCGACACCGTCGACGGAGCGCGTGTGTCCGTCGACGCCGCCTCGTTGTGTCTGCACGGAGACACCCCGGCCGCCGTCGCCATGGCGCGCGCGGTCCGCGCAGCACTCGACGGAGCCGGCATCGAGGTGCGCGCACCGTGGTGACGCCGCCGGACGCAGCGGTCGTCTTGAGGACGATGGGGGAGAGGGCCGTGCTCGCCGAGGTCGCCGACCTCGCTGTCGTCGTCCGCCTGCATGCGGCGCTCGCCGCGGACCCGCCGGTCGGGATCGAGGATCTCGTGCCCGCCGCCCGAACAGTTCTGGTGTGCTTCGACCCCGCGCGGATCGCCGCAGCATCCGTTCGCTCGTGGATCCGCTCGGCGGCCGAGAGGCCCACCGACGACCCGGAACCCGGACCGCTCGTGGAAGTCCCCCTGCGCTACGACGGCGTCGATCTCGACGACACGGCCGCACTCCTCGGCATCCCCGCCGCCGATCTCGTCTCGCGCCACGCGGCGGCGGAATGGTCGGTCGCTTTCACCGGCTTCGCGCCGGGGTTCGCCTACCTCGTGAGCGCGCACTGGCCCTTCGACGTGCCCCGACTCGACCAGCCGCGGACGCGGGTGCCCGCGGGCGCGGTCGGGCTCGCCGCCGGCTTCACGGGCGCGTATCCCCGCGAGACCCCGGGTGGCTGGCGCCTGATCGCCTCGACCGATGCGGTTCTCTTCGATCCGGATGCCACCCACCCGGTGCTGCTGCCCCCTCGAGCCCGCGTGCGGTTCGTCCCCGAGCGATCGCGGGTCGAGGTGCCGAGGGCCCCGGACGCGCCGGCTGCTCCCCGGAGCGCGACGAGGGGTGCCGTCGACTCTCCGCCGGCGCCGGCGCCGGCGACCCTCGCCCGAGACGACGCTCGCCCTGCGCTGCGGATTCTCGACCCGGGCGCCGCGACCACCGTGCAAGACCTGGGTCGCCCGCACCGCGCCGCCCTCGGGGTCGCCCGCTCGGGAGCACTCGACCGCGTCGCGCTGCGCACCGCCAACCGGCTGGTCGGCAACGACGAGGGGACGGCGGGGCTCGAGATCCTGCTCGGCGGCTGGCATGCCCGCGCCGAGACGGACACGTGGGTGTGCGTGACCGGGGCGCTCCTCGAGGTGCGGGTCGACGAGGTTCCGGTCGATCTCTACGCACCCCTTCTCGTCCCTGCCGGGAGCGAGCTGTCCATCGGGGTCGCGCGGCTGGGTCTGCGCAGCTACCTGGCCGTCCGCGGCGGCGTCGAGGGGGCCGCGGTGATGCACTCGCGCGCCCGCGACTCGCTCGCGGGTCTCGGCCCCGCCCCGCTGCGCACCGGGGACCTCGTGCGGGCCGGGGTGCCGGCATCCGCCATTCCCTCCGTCGACGTCTTCCCCTGGACCGTTCCGCCCTCGACGATCGACGTCGCTCTCGCCGAGGGCCCGCGCGCCGACTGGTTCGCCCCGCGCGCCCTGGCGACGCTCTTCGCCGAGCCCTGGACCGTCTCGGCCGACCTCGACCGCGTCGGCATCCGTCTCGACGGCCCCGTCCTCGAACGGATCCGCCCCGGGGAACTGCCGAGCGAGGGAATGACGCCCGGAGCGCTGCAGGTTCCCCCGCACGGCCGGCCGGTCGTGCTGCTCGCCGACGGGCCCGTGACCGGCGGGTACCCGGTGATCGCGGTGGCGACGGAGGCCGGGACCTCGGCGCTCGCTCAGGCGCGGCCGGGCGATACCGTGTGCTTCCGGCGCGCCTGACGGGGACACCGAGGGGAATCTCGAACGAGCGCACGCGGTTATACCGCAGGTCCGAGAACGCGTCAAGAATCGGACTGGACACGGCGAGTCCTCCCGCGTATGCTTGGACTTTGCGCTCCTCGATTCCCCCTGCCCTCATATGGTGGTCGGCTGAGCCTGTCCGTCCCCGCTTCACCGCGGTGTGCGACGTGCAGGTTATCGGGGCAGGAACGCACTCCACCTGACGACAAGGAATCACGAGCCCCTCGCCCGGGCTTCTGGAGGTTATTCCCTTGGCTGCTGCGAGCAACGCATCCACCACCACCACCCCGAAGAGCGGACGCGGCGCATCTCGCCTCTCGTTCGCGAAGATCTCCGACAAGCTGACCGTTCCCGATCTGCTCGCGCTGCAGACCGAGTCGTTCGACTGGCTCGTCGGTAACGACGCATGGAAGGCGCGTGTCGCCGAGGCTCAGGCCGCCGGTCGTACCGACGTCCCCGAGATCAGCGGACTCGAGGAGATCTTCGAGGAGATCTCGCCGATCGAGGACCTGAGCGAGACCATGCAGCTCTCGTTCACCAACCCCTACCTCGAGCCCGAGAAGTACTCGATCGAAGAGTGCAAGGAGCGCGGCAAGACCTACGCCGCCCCGCTGTACGTCGAGGCCGAGTTCATGAACCACCAGACCGGTGAGATCAAGACCCAGACGGTCTTCATGGGCGACTTCCCGCTCCAGACCAACAAGGGCACGTTCATCATCAACGGCACCGAGCGTGTCGTCGTGTCGCAGCTCGTGCGTTCGCCCGGTGTCTACTTCGACAAGACGCCCGACAAGACCTCCGACAAGGACATCGTGTCGGCGCGCGTCATCCCCTCGCGCGGTGCCTGGCTCGAGTTCGAGATCGACAAGCGCGATCAGGTCGGCGTGCGCATCGACCGCAAGCGCAAGCAGTCGGTCACCGTGTTCCTCAAGGCCCTCGGCCTGACCAGCGAGGACATCCTCGCGGAGTTCTCCGGCTTCGACTCCATCGAAGAGACGCTGTCCAAGGACACGATCCTCACGAAGGAAGACGCCCTCCGCGACATCTACCGCAAGCTCCGTCCGGGCGAGCAGGTCGCGGCCGAGGCCGCCCGTGCGCTGCTCGACAACTTCTACTTCAACTCGAAGCGCTACGACCTCGCCAAGGTGGGTCGTTACAAGATCAACCAGAAGCTCGGTCTCGACAAGCCGCTGAGCGACTCGGTGCTGACGGTCGACGACATCGTCGCCACGATCAAGTACCTCGTGCGCCTGCACCGCGGCGACGTCACCTTCGACGGCGTCCGTGGCGGCAAAGCTGCCGAGATCCGTCTCGACACCGACGACATCGACAACTTCGGCAACCGCCGCATCCGTGCCGTCGGCGAACTGATCCAGAACCAGGTCCGCACCGGTCTGTCCCGTATGGAGCGCGTCGTCCGCGAGCGCATGACCACGCAGGACATCGAGGCGATCACGCCCCAGACCCTGATCAACGTGCGCCCCGTCGTCGCCGCGATCAAGGAGTTCTTCGGCACCTCGCAGCTGTCGCAGTTCATGGACCAGAACAACCCGCTCGCGGGTCTGACCCACAAGCGCCGACTGTCGGCTCTGGGTCCCGGCGGTCTGTCGCGTGAGCGCGCCGGCGTCGAGGTCCGTGACGTCCACCCCTCGCACTACGGCCGCATGTGCCCGATCGAGACGCCGGAAGGCCCGAACATCGGCCTGATCGGTTCGCTCGCCTCGTTCGCCCGCATCAACGCGTTCGGCTTCATCGAGACGCCGTACCGTCGCGTCGTCGACGGCCGCGTGACCGACCAGATCGACTACCTCACGGCCAGCGAAGAGAGCGACCACATCGTCGCTCAGGCCGGTGTCGCCCTGCAGGCCGACGGCCACTTCGTGGAAGACCGCATCCTGGCCCGCCGTGGTCAGGGTGGCGAGGTCGACCTGTTCCCGAACGACGAGATCGGCTACATGGACGTCTCGCCGCGCCAGATGGTGTCGGTGGCGACCTCGCTCATCCCGTTCCTCGAGCACGACGACGCCAACCGCGCCCTCATGGGTGCGAACATGCAGCGTCAGGCCGTGCCGCTCGTGCGCAGCGAGTCGCCCGTCGTCGGTACCGGTATGGAGGGCTTCGCGGCCATCGATGCCGGTGACGTGGTCACCGCCGAGAAGTCCGGTGTCGTCCTGGAGGTCTCGGCTGACGTCGTGACGATCCAGCTCGACGAGGGCGGCACGCAGGACTACTTCCTGCGCAAGTTCGACCGTTCGAACCAGGGCACCTCGTACAACCAGCGCGTGGTCGTCTCGGCCGGTGAGCGCATCGAGGCCGGCGAGGTCATCGCCGACGGTCCCGCGACCGAGAACGGCGAGCTCGCCCTCGGCAAGAACCTCCTCGTGGCGTTCATGACCTGGGAAGGCCACAACTTCGAGGACGCGATCATCCTCAGCCAGGACCTCGTGAAGGACGACACGCTGTCGTCGATCCACATCGAGGAGTACGAGGTCGACGCGCGCGACACGAAGCTCGGCAAGGAGGAGATCACCCGTGACCTCCCCAACGTCAGCCCCGACCTGCTGAAGGACCTCGACGACCGCGGCATCATCCGCATCGGTGCCGAGGTTCGTCCCGGCGACATCCTCGTCGGCAAGGTCACGCCCAAGGGCGAGACCGAGCTGAGCGCCGAGGAGCGCCTGCTCCGCGCGATCTTCAACGAGAAGAGCCGCGAAGTCCGCGACACCTCGCTGAAGGTGCCCCACGGCGAGCAGGGCACGATCATCGCCGTCAAGGAGTTCAACGCCGAAGACGGCGACGACGAGCTCGGCTCGGGCGTCAACCGTCGCGTCGTGGTCTACATCGCCCAGAAGCGCAAGATCACCGAGGGCGACAAGCTCGCCGGCCGCCACGGCAACAAGGGTGTCATCGCCAAGATCCTCCCGATCGAGGACATGCCCTTCCTGTCCGACGGCACGCCGGTCGACATCATCCTCAACCCGCTCGGTATCCCCGGTCGAATGAACTTCGGCCAGGTTCTGGAGCTCCACCTCGGCTGGATCGCCCAGCAGGGCTGGAAGGTCGAGGGCACCCCCGAATGGGCCGCCAACCTCCCCGAGGTCGCTCGCGAGGCCGCCCCCGGTACGAAGGTCGCCACCCCGGTGTTCGACGGCGCGTTCGAGGCCGAGATCGCGGGTCTGCTCGACTCGACGATCCCGAACCGCGACGGCGACCGTCTGGTCGACTCCACGGGTAAGACGCTGCTGTTCGACGGTCGCTCCGGCGAGCCGTTCCCGGCGCCCATCTCGGTCGGCTACATGTACATCCTGAAGCTGCACCACCTCGTCGACGACAAGATCCACGCGCGTTCGACGGGGCCGTACTCGATGATCACCCAGCAGCCGCTCGGTGGTAAGGCGCAGTTCGGTGGTCAGCGCTTCGGCGAGATGGAAGTGTGGGCGCTCGAGGCCTACGGTGCCGCGTACGCGCTGCAGGAGCTCCTCACGATCAAGTCCGACGACATCCTCGGCCGCGTCAAGGTGTACGAGGCCATCGTCAAGGGCGAGAACATCCAGGAGCCCGGCATCCCCGAGTCGTTCAAGGTGCTCATGAAGGAGATGCAGTCGCTCTGCCTGAACGTCGAGGTCCTCTCGGCCGACGGCACCGCGGTGAATCTCCGCGACACGGATGACGACGCCTTCCGCGCCGCGGAAGAGCTCGGCATCAACATCTCCAGCCGCTTCGAGTCCTCGTCGATCGACGAGATCTGAGCTTCCAGCTCAGCGACCCAGCTCAGATTTCAGAGAATTCCGACACAGGAGAACCAGTGCTCGAATCAACCACTTTCGATCAGATCCGTATCGGTCTGGCCACCGCCGACGACATCCGTCGTTGGTCCTTCGGTGAGGTCAAGAAGCCCGAGACGATCAACTACCGCACGCTGAAGCCCGAGAAGGACGGCCTCTTCGGCGAGCAGATCTTCGGGCCCTCCCGCGACTGGGAGTGCGCCTGCGGAAAGTACAAGCGCGTGCGCTTCAAGGGCATCGTTTGCGAGCGCTGCGGCGTCGAGGTCACCAAGAGCTCGGTCCGTCGCGAGCGCATGGGCCACATCGAGCTCGCCGCGCCCGTCACGCACATCTGGTACTTCAAGGGCGTGCCCTCGCGCCTCGGCTACCTGCTGGACATGGCGCCGAAGGACCTCGAGAAGGTCATCTACTTCGCCGCCTACATGGTCATCTCGGTCGACGAGGATGCTCGTCACCGCGACCTGGCCACGCAGGAGAACAACATCCGTCTCGAGCTGAAGACGCTCGGCGACCGTCGCGATGCCCGCATCGCCGCTCGCCTCGCCAAGCTCGAGGAGGAGCTCGCCGTCCTCGAGGCGGAGGGCGCCAAGGCCGACCAGAAGAAGAAGGTCAAGGACGCCGCCGAGAAGGAGATGACCTCGGCGCGCAAGAACGCCGACGAGCAGATCGCCAAGCTCGAGCGCGTGTGGGAGGACTTCCGCACGCTCGAGGTCGGCGCCCTGAAGCCCGAGGACGACGTGTTCCACGAGCTCCAGGACCGCTTCGGTCAATACTTCGAGGCCCACATGGGTGCCGAGTCGATCAAGCGTCGTCTCGAGGCCTTCGACCTGCAGGCCGAGGCCGACAGCCTCCACCTGCAGATCTCCGAGGGCAAGGGGCAGCGCAAGATCCGCGCGATCAAGCGCCTCAAGGTCGTCAACTCGTTCCTGCAGACCGGCATGAGCCCGGCCTCGATGGTGCTCGACGTCGTCCCGGTGATCCCGCCGGAGCTTCGTCCCATGGTCCAGCTCGACGGTGGCCGCTTCGCGACCAGCGACCTGAACGACCTCTACCGTCGCGTGATCAACCGCAACAACCGCCTCCGTCGCCTGATCGACCTCGGTGCCCCCGAGATCATCGTCAACAACGAGAAGCGCATGCTGCAGGAGGCCGTCGACGCGCTGTTCGACAACGGCCGCCGTGGTCGCCCCGTCACCGGTACCGGCAACCGCGCCCTGAAGTCCCTGAGCGACATGCTCAAGGGAAAGCAGGGTCGCTTCCGCCAGAACCTGCTCGGAAAGCGCGTCGACTACTCGGGCCGTTCCGTCATCATCGTCGGACCCCAGCTCAAGCTCCACCAGTGCGGTCTGCCCAAGCAGATGGCTCTCGAGCTGTTCAAGCCGTTCGTGATCAAGCGCCTGATCGACCTCGGTCACTCGCAGAACATCAAGGCCGCCAAGCGCGCCGTCGAGCGCTACCGTCCCGAGGTCTGGGACGTGCTCGAGGAGATCATCCGCGAGCGCCCCGTGCTGCTGAACCGTGCACCCACCCTGCACCGTCTCGGCATCCAGGCGTTCGAGCCCCAGCTCGTCGAGGGCAAGGCCATCCAGCTGCACCCGCTCGTGTGCGCGGCGTTCAACGCCGACTTCGACGGTGACCAGATGGCTGTCCACCTGCCCCTGTCGGTCGAGGCTCAGGCCGAGGCGCGCGTGCTCATGCTCGCCTCGAACAACATCCTCAAGCCGTCGGACGGCCGTCCGGTCACCCTGCCCTCGCAGGACATGATCATCGGTCTGCACCACCTCACCACCCTCAAGGAGGGTGCCGTGGGCGAGGGCCGTGCATTCGGTTCGGTGGGCGAGGCGATCCTGGCCAAGGACGAGGGCACCCTCGACCTGCAGGCCAAGGCGCGCATCCGCATCCCCGGCCTGACGTTCCTCGAGGGCCAGGCGCCCGAGGGCTACGACAAGCACGGTCTCGTCGACGCCTCGCTCGGTCAGGCGATCTTCAACGACACCCTCCCCAAGGGCTACCCGTTCGTTCGCGAACAAGCCGACAAGGGCAAGCTGTCGCAGATCGTCAACAAGCTGGCCGAGGAGTACCCCAAGGTCGAGGTCGCGGCATCGCTCGACCGGATCAAGGACGCCGGCTTCTACTGGGCCACCCGTTCGGGTGTCACCGTGGCGCTGAGCGACATCCTCACCCCGCCGAACAAGGCGGAGATCGTGGCCGGCTACGAGAAGCAGGCCGCGAAGGTGCAGGGCCAGTACGAGAAGGGTCTCACCACCGACGCCGAGCGTCGTCAGGAGCTCATCAAGATCTGGACCGAGGCCACCGACGAGGTCCAGAAGGCGATGCGGGACAACTTCCCCGCCGACAACACCATCAACCGCATGGTCTCGTCGGGCGCCCGTGGTAACTGGCTGCAGATCCGCAACATCGCGGGTATGCGAGGCCTGGTGAACAACCCCAAGGGTGAGATCATCCCGCGTCCGATCATCTCCTCGTACCGCGAGGGACTGTCGGTCGCCGAGTACTTCATCGCGACGCACGGTGCCCGTAAGGGTCTGGCCGACACGGCCCTCCGTACGGCCGACTCGGGGTACCTGACGCGTCGTCTGGTCGACGTCTCGCAGGATGTCATCATCCGCGAGGAGGACTGCGGCACGTCGAAGGGCCTCGAGCTCCCGATCGCCGCCGCCGACTCGACCGGTTCGCTGGTCAAGGACGCCAACGTCGAGAACTCGGTGTTCGCTCGTACGCTCGCCACGGCGGTCGTCGACGCGCAGGGCACCGTGCTGGCCGAGGCCGGCGACGACGTGGGCGACGTGCTCATCGACAAGCTGGTCGCCGGTGGCGTCGAGACCATCAAGGTCCGCTCGGTCCTGACGTGCGACTCGGCTGTCGGTGTCTGCGCGAAGTGCTACGGCCGTTCGCTCGCCACCGGCAAGATCGTCGACATCGGCGAGGCCGTCGGCATCATCGCGGCCCAGTCGATCGGTGAGCCCGGTACCCAGCTGACGATGCGTACCTTCCACACCGGTGGTTCCGCTTCGGCAGACGACATCACGCAGGGTCTTCCCCGCGTGCAGGAGCTGTTCGAGGCCCGCACCCCCAAGGGCGCGTCGCCGATCGCCGAGGCCGATGGCCGCATCACGATCGACGAGACCGACAAGGCCAAGAAGGTCATCCTCACGCCCGACAACGGCGACGAGCCGGTGGTCTACCCCGTCCTGAAGCGCGCGACGCTCCTGGTCGAGGACGGGCAGCACGTCGTGGTCGGTCAGCCGATCCTCGTCGGAACGCTCGACCCCAAGGAGGTCATGCGCGTGCAGGGTGCCCGCGAGGTGCAGAAGTACCTCGTCAACGGCGTCCAGGGCGTGTACCGCTCGCAGGGTGTGCCGATCCACGACAAGCACATCGAGGTCATCGTCCGACAGATGCTCCGCAAGGTCACCGTCGTCGATCACGCCGACACCGATCTGCTCCCGGGTGAGCTGGTGGACTTCAAGCGCTACCAGGCCATCAACCGCGAGGCCGTCGGCGAGGGCAAGCGTCCCGCGTCGGGTCGTCCCGAGCTGATGGGTATCACGAAGGCGTCGCTCGCGACGGAGTCGTGGCTGTCGGCCGCGTCGTTCCAGGAGACCACCCGCGTCCTGACGCAGGCGGCCATGGAGGGCAAGAGCGACCCGCTCGTCGGCCTCAAGGAGAACGTCATCATCGGAAAGCTCATCCCCGCCGGAACCGGACTTGCGAAGTACCGCAACGTCACGGTCGAGGCGACGGAAGAGGCGAAGAGCGAGCGGTACCCCAACCGCATCTTCGCCTCGGACGGCGCGTACAGCGACGCCGACCTGAGCTACGTCGACTTCGACAGCTTCTCGACGGACGACTTCACGCCCGGTACGTACAACTGATCGACGGGATGCCACGCCCCGGTGCGGCATCCCGATCCCCGAAGGCCCCCGGCTCGCGCCGGGGGCCTTCGTCGTGCTCGCGGCGTGTCGGGTGAGGGGTCCGAGGCGTCGCTGCGCCTACCGTTGTGGTGGAGGAACGGATGGCCCGTATCGGGGGACGCAGTCTGTGGCTGGCTTGGCCGGCGGGTCTGCTGTGTGCGGCTGCCGTGACGGCCTTGGCGGTGATCGCCGCTCCGGGCGTGCCGATGGCGGTCGGCTTCGTCGGCGATACGCTGCGAGCCGCGACCGGCAGGCACGTGGTCGCCGAGACGGCGCCACCCGCACCCGCCTCGGACTGTCGACACCTGTACTCCCAGCCTCTCTGGTCGTCGCTGGTGTGGTCGCCGCAGGCGCTGCTGTCGCAGCGCCATACGCCGCCGGCGTCGACGCCCGAGGCCGTGGCAGCGGCAGCGGCAGCCCCCGCGGTCGTGGTCACGTGTCACTGGCGGGGGGAGGCCGGCCGATCCATCGAGACCACCGTCTCGACCGTGTCTCCCGACGGTGCCGCGGCGGTCGCCACGACGCTCACGGCGCAGGGCTTCGCGTGCTCCACCGCGGCCGACACGACGCACTGCGAACGAGCCGCGGGCGACGTCCTCGAGATCCACGACCTCCGCGCGGACCGCTGGGTGTCGTCGACGCTCTCGGGCTGGATGCCGGACGACTACGCCGCGATCGTGGCATCCCACGCCTTCTTCGGCGAGTGACGCGGCCCGGAGCGACGTGCGCTCAGCCGCCGAACACGGCGGCGATGATGCTCGCGGTATAGCCGGTCGGCGCGAGGTTGGAGTACTGCGTGTCGATGAGCACGCCGTCGCGCCAGTACAGCGTGCGGCCGTCGTTGACGGGGTAGGTCGGGTTGATCCAGGTCTTCTCGCAGCGTGTGCCGGCGTCGGGGGTGTAACAACTGAAACCCTGCGTATCGACCAGGCCGTTGAGCATGTCGAGGGCCGGGCCGCGGTCCATGCGCGAGATGTGGGTGACGAGACCGCTGGTGTCGGCGGCAGGGTCGCGCCAGATGCAGATCAGCGACCCGTCGGACTGGACGCCCGACGCCCCGACTGCGGGATCGTTCAGGGGCGTGGTGCCCAGTTGCGACAGGACGTCGGCGGAGAGCATGGCGCGACAGTCGGCGGGGATCCGAACCGCGGGCGCCGTCTGCGTGATCGTGGGGATGGGGGTCGGACTCTCGGATACGACGGACGTCGACGGGGCGGGGGCGGCTTCCTCGGCGACGGGGGCGCACGCCGTCAGAGCGACGAGAGCGGCGACGGCGAAAACCGCTCCGACGGCCGGGCGGAGCAGGCGACGGGGCATGGGAACACCCTAAGCCGCCCCACCGACACGGTCGAGAAGGACATCCGACGGCACGCCTGCGCGATGCCGCGCGATACCCGGGTTAGCCTTGCGCCGCAAGCACCGCGTGAGGAGACCCCATGAGCGACAACAAGTCGTACGGCGACCCCGTCGCTGAACCCAAGGACTCGTACGGCGACCCCGTCGTCGAGCCGAAGGACGAAGCGCAGGATGTCGTCGGCCGAGCCCACGAGGGTCTCGCCGACGCCGAGGCCGCTCGTCGTGACGCGGTCGACCCCGCCGCCGCCGAGGCCGCGTGGGACGAGCGCGAGGCGCACGAGCACGAGTCGGCGACGTCGCAGACGCCGCGCAGCGAGCACACCGCGCCGGTCGTGCACGACGCGTCCCCCGTCGCGCCGCAGAGCAGCTCGGCATCCGCGGGTTCGGTCGATCTCGACGACGAAGACGCCCGATGGGCCGCGTACGCCGCGTCCGCCGAGCCGGCGCGCGATGACGTCCGCCACGACGAGACCTCGCGTTCCGACGACGCGCACACCACCGTCTACCCCGCCGCCGCCGGAGCCGGTGCCGCCGCGGCGGCGACCGCTCCCGTCGCCGACGAACCCACGCGCGTCGTGGGCGGGGCGCAGCCGATCTTCGTGCAGGCCCCCGAAGCTCCCCGTCCGCGGAACAACCGCGGCGCGGCCGGAGCGATCGGCCTGCTCGCCGCCCTGGTCTTCGCGGCTCTCTATCTCGCGGCCACCCTGGGTCTGGGGCTGCTCACCGGCTCCGTCCAGTCTGCGGACCTCGGTCAGGCGGCTCTCTCGGCCCTCACCACCTGGGGCCTCTGGGTTCCGACCGTGGCCTTCTACTTCGGCTTCTGGTTCCTCGGCGCGCTCATCAACCGCGGCCGCTGGGGGCACTGGGTCGTGTGGGGCCTGGTCGTCGGCGTTGTGGCGTGGGCCGGGCATCTGCTCGGCGTGCTCTTCGCCGCCCCCTTCTGGATGATCACCGCCCGCCAGTCGTTCGAGTTGCTGCAGGACAACGTCCTCGCACCCCTCGCCATCGTGGCGTTCATCCTGGGTCGCGAGCTCACCATCTGGTTCGGATCCTGGGTAGCCGCGCGCGGTCGCCGCATCAGCGAGATCAACGCCGAAGCCCAGCGCGAGTACGAGCGCACTCTGGAGGCCGGTCCTCAGCTCTCGCAGCGCTGAACCGGAGTCCATGACGAACGAGCAGCGACCGGCGGGGGTTTCCCCGCCGGTCGCCGTCGTCTTCGCGGCCGTGGTCTTCATCGCCCTCTCGATCGGGGGTCTCGGGGTGGTGAGTCTCCTCGTCGACGCCGATGTCATCCCCGTCCGCGGTCTGGGGGCGATCCCGGGCGTGACCGGTCAGCTCTTCGCCCTGGGAGCCTTCGCCGCGACCCTGCGGTGGGGTCTTCGCGCCGATCCGCCGGGCTTTCTCCTCTCCGTCCCCTGCGCGATCGCCGCCTATCTGGGTGAAGTGCTCGGCATCGTCGTCGGCGCCCTCGTCAGCGGCGCCGACCCGGCCCGCGGCGTCGCTGCGGCGAGCAGCGTCGCGCTGGGGTTCCCCGGTCCCGTCGTCGCCGCCGCCGCGCTGCTCGCGGGACTCTTCGGTATCCTGCTCGTCCGCACCCGGACGCGCGGCCCGCGCTGGCGGTGGGAAGACGATGAAGACGACCTCTGACGCGATCGTGACGCGCGGATTCGTGCGCATCCGCGTGTTCCCGGGCGTGTCGGGCTAGCGTAGGGGCGTGGAGCGGTCGCTCGAGAGCCAGGTCGGTCAGGCGGTGGACGCCTGGCTCCGCTGGCTGCCCCGGTGGGAGCCCGCGAACCATCGAGGACGCGTCGCGCCATGCCGTCGATGCTTCGGTTCCCCGGTGCTGTCAGCCGCGGGCCTCGGGTCTGACGTGCCGCACGGGGTGCAGCACGGCCTGTCTACGCGCGTGAAGACCATCGTCGACCACGCGGTCGCCGAGTACACCTCCCGCAACCTCCCCATGCTCCAAGCCGAGCTCGACCACCAGTCCGAGCGCAACCGGCGGCGTTCTTACCGTCCCGCTGAGGGCCTCGAGCCCGAATTCGACGGGATGCCGTTGGACCCCGACCCCGAGCCCGGATCGCCCTTCCTCTTCACGCTGTCGGGCCTCGCCGCGGAGGAGGACGCAGCCCTCCCCGCACTTCCCCCTCTGTCGGATGCCGCGAAGGCGGCACTGCGACAGGAGGTCGGCCTCGCCGACGATTACGCGAACATGATCGGTCGCGAGGTGTGCACGATCCTGCTGCGCCACCGCCTGCGCATTCAGGCCGCGGTGGCCGAATTCGTGGAGCCGCAGATCGCCGCTCTGCTCGACGATCTCACTCGGTCTCTCGATGCGCCCTTCGATCCGCGCGACGCGGAGCCGCCGGCATCCTGAAGCTCTGTGCACAACGGCACGGCGTCGCGTTGTGCTTTTGTTAGCATCAACGAGTTGTCCGCTTATCGAGTCGCGGAACAGACGCACGGGGGAGGGGGCTCGATGCCGCAGCGCCTGCCGTCTTCGCCGCCCATCCTGCCCGGGCTCGCGTACATCCGGCCGTTGGGGTCGGGCGGCTTCGCCGACGTCTTCCTGTACGGGCAGGACATGCCGCGTCGCGACGTCGCGGTCAAGGTCCTCCCGAGCGATGTGCGCGACGCCGACCTGCTGCGCATGTTCAACGCCGAGGCAGACGTCCTGGCGCACCTGTCCGCCCACCCGTCGATCGTCACCGTCTACCAGGCCGGAATCTCCGCCGACGGGCGGCCCTACATCGTCATGGAGTTCTGCCCGGGCTCTCTCGCGCAGAGGTACCGCGTCGAGCGCATCCCCGTAGCCGAGGTGCTGTCCATCGGCGTCCGTATGTCGGGAGCCCTCGAATCCGCGCACCACGCCGGGCTCATCCACCGAGACGTCAAGCCCAGCAACATCCTCGTGACGACGTTCGGCGCGCCCGTGCTGGCCGACTTCGGCATCTCGTCTTCGCTCGTCCGTCAGGGAGCCGACGAGATGCTCGCCATGTCTGTCCCGTGGAGCGCGCCCGAGGTCATCGCCGAGCAGACCGCGGGGACGGTGTCGAGCGAGGTGTGGAGCCTGGGCGCCACGATCTATTCGCTGCTCGCCGGGCAGAGCCCGTTCGAGCGGCGCGAGAAGGGGCAGAACTCGCGCGAGCAGCTCCGCCGCCGCATCGCCCGCGCCACCTACACCGACATCTCCCGGAGTGACGTGCCTGCCTCGCTGCAGGCGGTGCTCGCGAAGTCCATGTCGCGCAATCCGGCCGACCGCTACGCCAGCGCACGCGAGTTCGGCGAGGCCCTGCAGGCGGTGCAGATCGAGGCGGGTATGCCGGCGACGCCGCTCGAGGTGCCCGCCGCCGAGTGGGCGCCCGCCGCTCGATCGATCGATTTCGCCGACGGCACGCTGCGCGGTCCCGCACGGTCGCGCATCGAGCGCGACGGGGCGCGGAAGCTCCGCGGGACGTCCGGAATGGCGGGCTATGTGCGTGACGAGGACACCGACATCGCCACGCCGGTGTCGAGCGGATCCAAGGTGCTGCCGTGGATTCTGGCATCCGCCACACTCGTGACCGCCGGAGCCGTCGTCGTAGCGGCACTGTTCGCGACGGGGGTGCTCCGATGAGGCGGAGGAACATCGTGGGCCTGGCCTCCACCCTGGCCGCGGGTGCCCTGGTCATCACCGCGAGCATCGTGTGGCCCGGCCTCGACGCCCAGCAGACCCCCGAGGTCGACACGTCGGTGTGGGCGCTCCAGACCGGCGACGGCCAGCGCTACGCGCGCGTCAACACCACCGTCGGCGAGCTCGACACGGTGCGCACGGCCGGCAACCCCAGCCAGGTCGTCCAGAGCGGCGACGGCGCCTACCTCTTCACCGACAGCTTCAGCAAGCTCACCCGCATCAACGAGGCACAGCCCGTCGATCTCTCCGACGACCAGCTCGAGGCAGCTCCCGATACACCGCCGGGCACGACGTCCGTGGCCACGGCGGGCGACTACGCCGTCTATCGCACCGACACGGGCACGCTCTTCGCGAGCAGGTTGAGCCAGGCGGGCCAGAAGCCGACCGAGCTCGACCCCTTCGGCACCTCCACGGACGAGAACGCTCCCTCTTACACCGCGGATGCCATCGCCCTCGATGCTCGCGGCATGCTCTTCGCGTACTCCTCCGCCGACGGCTCCGTCATCCGGTACGACATCGAGGCCGACGAGCTGCGCGGGCGCGACGCCCTCGACGCGGACGTGGCCGCCCCCGTGCTCTCCGCCGCAGGCGACACCTGGGTCCTCGTCGATGCCGACGCCGGACGCGTGTGGGTGCGCGGGGAGGACCCCGTCACGATCGAGGCGGCGGATCAGCTCGTCGTCGCCGACGCCGACGCCGAGGCACGTGCCGTGTACGTCGCCGACGACCAGTCGCTCTGGAGCATCCCCGCCGATGGGTCCGAGCCGCGGCGCGAGGTGGGCGGAGGCGGCAACGTGCTCGGTCAGCCTGCGCGCCCCCTCTCGCATCAGGGAGTCGCCTACGCCGCGTGGCTGCTCCCCGGAGACGCGCGCGGAACACTCTGGCGCTCCGACCAGGGCGAGACGAACCTCGACTACGGCGGGGCGACCATGCCCGACCAGCGTCGACCGGTCTTCGTGGCCACCGACCACGCGGTGATCCTCAACGAGACGCGCACGGGCTGGGTCTGGACGGTCCCCGACGGGACGCTCGTCGCCTCGAGTCAGAACTGGTCGCTCGACGATCGCACCGAGCAGACGGCTGTCCAGAGCGAAGAGAAACTGAGCGTGGTGCTCGACCCCAAGCCGCCGATCGCCGAGCCCGACACCTTCGGCGTACGACCCGGACGGCTCACGACACTGCCGGTGCTCCTGAACGATCACGACCCCAACGAGGACGTCCTCAGCATCATCGCCGAGAGCGTCACGGGCCTCGATCCGGGTTTCGGCAGCCTCACCGTCACCGATTCCGGCCAGCGCCTGGCCGTTCGGGTGGCTCCGGGAGCGACGGGTAGCGCGACGTTCTCGTACTCGGTCACCGACGGCACTGCTGCCGACGGGCTGAACTCCGCTCCGGCGACCGTCACGCTCACGGTCTCGCCCGCGCAGACCAATGCGGCGCCCGTCTGGTGCGGCGTCGACAAGTGCCTGCAGCCGTGGCCGACCCCCGAGGTCGCGCGCGGCGGCACGATCACCGTTCCGGTGCTGCCCGGCTGGGTGGACCCCGACGGCGACCCCCTGCTGCTGCTCTCGGTCGACAATCCCGGCGGCGTCGGTACGGTCGCCGCGACCCCCGGCGGGGACGTGGTCTACCAGCACGCCGACGACGGCTCCGGCGGCGAGCAGAACATCCAGCTCGACGTCACGGTCGCCGATACCGAGGGCGCGAAGACGACGAAGCCGCTCGTGATCCGGGTGGCACCCGATCCCACGCTCGCGGTGCAGTCGTTCGCGAAGATCGACACCGTCGGATCCTCCGTCGCCGTCGACGTCGGACCGCACGTCACCGGCACGGCCGGAAACGTCAGCCTCACCTCGGTGCGGGTCCTCGACGATGCGGCGGCCACGGCCACCGTGGTCGGCGGCAGCACGACCTTCGACTTCGCGGCGAACCAGCCCGGCGTGTACCGCGTGGACTTCACCGTGAACG
This sequence comes from Sphingomonas sp. G5, assembly GCF_052660795.1. Taxonomy (NCBI): domain Bacteria; kingdom Pseudomonadati; phylum Pseudomonadota; class Alphaproteobacteria; order Sphingomonadales; family Sphingomonadaceae; genus Sphingomonas; species Sphingomonas sp. G5. The sequence goes on from NZ_CP109660.1 coordinate 500,423, forward strand.
GCGGGGGCCGCGACGCGACGGGCACCGCGCGGATCACGCTGCTTCCCGCCGACGCGCCCGCCCAGCTCGCGACCTCTCCCGTCGTGGCGTTCGTGCGGCCCCAGGAAGACGCCACGCTCGACGTGTTCAGCGCCGTGTCCAACCCGACCGGCCGCGTGCTGCTGCTCAGCGACGTGGCGGCGACGGCCCAAGAGGGTGCGTCGCTCACGGTGGACACCGTGGGTCAGAACGACCTGCGCGTGTCGGGGAGCACGGCCGACGGCTCGGCCGGGCTGCTCGGAACCGTCGCCTACACGGTGAGCGACGGGACCAACGACGAGGGTTCTCGCGTGACCGGTGAGGCGACGGTGTACCTTCTGCCGCCCGCTCCCGAGATCGCTCCGATCGCGGTCGACGACAACGTCACGGTCCGCGTCGGCGCCCAGATCGACATCCCCGTCCTCGACAACGACATCTCACCGGCGGGAGGTCGCCCGACCCTCGACCCCTCGAGCGTGCAGACCCAACCCGCGAGTGACGCCCTCGCCTTCACCTCCGGGGGCGTGCTCCGCTACCTCGCCCCCACGACGCCGGGATCGTACGAAGTCACATACCGCGTCTACACGACCGGTACCCCCGCGCTCTGGGACGAAGCGACGGTGCACATCACCGTCCTGGGCGGAGAGGCCAACCGCGCGCCCCTGCCCGACACCCTCGAGGGCCGAGTGCTCAGTGGCGGCACCACCTCGATCGACTTCCACGGCTTCGGCGTCGATCCCGACGGCGACGCCGTCACACTCGACCGGATCGTCGCGCAGCCCAACAGAGGCACGGCATCCATCTCCGCGGACGGCTCGAGCATCCTGTACTCCTCGGTGCCCGGCGATCGCGGTCAGGTCTCGTTCCGCTATCGCGTGTCCGATTCGTCCGGCGCGACGGGGGAAGGCACCGTTCGCATCGGTGTGCTGGACGCCGAGGCGAACCCCAGCCCGATCACCTTCACCGACTACGTGCAGGTGCAGGCCGGCGTCGATCGCACGATCCGCGTCAGCCCGTTGGCCAACGACATCGACCCCACGCAGGGACGTCTCACCCTCACCGGTGTGCGCCCCGACCTGCCCGAGAAACTGGTCGACGAGAGCGACAACCCCGAGTACGCGCGCCTGAAGGGCTTCATCGATTCGGTGTCCGACACCGGGGTCGTCATCGAGGCCGGCGAGCAGCCGGGAACCATGTCGTTCCTCTACGACGTGGCATCCGACTCGGGAAACACCGGCCGAGGGCTCATCGTCGTCAAGGTCGTGCGCGAGAACGTCCCCGACTACCCGGTCGTCACCGACACCGTGCTGACCGTCGAGAACCGCGACGACTTCACGACCGGTGTCGACGTGCTCGCGGGTAAGGCCACCTGGTCCGGCGGCGAGGTCGGCGACCTCGACGTGTCGCTGTGGGGTCAGCCCTCCGACGTCACCCTCAGCGGCCGTCAGATCTCGGGCGCCCTGCCGGCCACTCGTCGTGTCATCCCGTTCGCCATCACCGGCCGTGTGGGCGACACGGACGTGACCACCTATGCGTTCCTGCGCGTCCCCGGCGATGACGACCTCAGCCTCTCCCTGCGCCCGGGCGCCGCGCAGCGCGTCGACGAGCTGGCCTCGGTCGACTTCGACATGGCCAACCTCGTCGCGCTCCCGCGCCGCGCCGCGCTCGAGGTGGGGACCGACGTGTCCGCGACGGGTGTCCGTGCCGAAGGACGCTGCTCCGTGTCCGGGACGACCGTCCGCTACGACGCCGGGGCCGGGTCCCCGTACACCGACGCGTGTCAGGTGCCGGTGCGTATCGCGGGCACCGAGGAGTGGACGGTGGTCTCCGTGCCCATCGGCATCGTCGCCCGTGATCCCCAGCCCGAGCTCAAGCCCGCCGCGCTGACGGTCGGCCCCGGGGAGACCGCCACGTTCGACCTGCGCAACATGACCAGCTGGCAGCTCGGCCGCGAGGACTGGAACGGCATCCGCTACGCCCTCGACTACGGCGGATCCGCCTTCAGCGTTTCTGTCGACGGCTCCATCGTCACGGTCACCGGCAACGACCGCTCGGTCCCGGGTACCGAAAACGCCGCGATCATCTCGGTCACCAGCCACAACGCCGTCGCGCCGGCTCGACTCGTGTTGCGCGTCGGCGCGGCCCCGTCCACCCTTCCCCAGGGCGGAACGACCTCGAGGCAGTGCTCTCAGGCCAGCGGAACCAGCTGCCCGATCGATGTGATCGGAACCAGCGGCGAGGTGAACCCGCTGCCGCGCACTCCCCTCGAGGTCGTCGACGTGCGCCCGACCGCGGCGTGCGCGGGAGTCACCTTCGGCGTGGCATCGACCTCGAGCATCGTCGCCTCGTGGAGCGACGATGCTCCCGGTGCGACCTGCAGCGCGAGCGTCACGCTCCGCGACGCGCAGGGGCGCACCACGGCCTCGACGCGCGACGCCCGCGTCGTGCTCGATCTGCTCGGATTCCCCCGCCCGCCCGGAAGCGTCCGGCAGACGGCCTACGCCGACGGCTCCGTCACGCTGCGCGTCGACCCGGGCGAGGCGCGACGCGCCTACCCCGCCATCTCGGGTTTCACGGTGCGCTACAACGGTACTGTCGTGGGCCAGTGCGGCGCAGACGGCAGCTGCCCGCCGATCTCGGCGCCCAACGGCGAGCAGCGCGAGTACGTCGTGAACGCGGTGAACAGCGTGGGCGAATCGAAGATGGCCGTGCGCACCACCGGATGGGCGTACCGGCCCCCGAACGCTCCGCAGGGAATGGACTTCACGCCCACGCAGACCGGGGGAGAGGGGAACCTCGCCGACCTCGTCATCAAGGGCGTCGACAGCGCCGAGACCGGCACGCTCGAGATCGCGAGCGCCGCGGGCGACAAGATCCAGGTGAGCGTCGGACGCAACCAGGACGTCGTGCAGGTGGCCCGGTTCCGCGTGGGCTCCAACGCGTCGACCGCGGTCACCGTCACACCGATCTCGCGGTTCACCGTGCCCCCGGGGCTCGGCGGCGCGACGGCCGGAAACGTCTACTCCGGCACGGCGCACGGCGTCGGTGCACCGACCAACCCCGACCTGACGCTGACTTCGACGTCGAACGGCAACGGCACCTCGACGGTGGATGCGCGCGCGACCGCGCAGCAGAACGGATCGGATTCCGAGGTGCGCTTCGACATCGTCCGGAAGGGTCTGCCCTGCATTCCCCGTAGCGGGGGCGACACGCGCCAGTTCACGGCCCTCGGCGACGGCGAGACCTACAGCTTCACCATGTGCGCCGAGTCGTGGTTCAACGGCCGCTCGTACGGCTCGGTGAGTCTGGACAAGCAGGTCGATGCCCAGCAGAGCAAGGCGGCGCCGAAGGGGTACACCTTCCGCGTCGGGTCGAAGGCCGACGTCGGGAACGACAACACCGCGCGCTGGAGTATCGATCGCATCAACGATGGCGATCCGCCTCCGCGCTACAACGACACGAAGTTCGTCAACTGGGGTCCCGGCAACAAGACCTACGATCGCGATCCCGAGATCCAGGTCTACTTCCAGCACCAGCTCTGGGGAACGCAGTCCGAGTACGCGCCCGTGAAACCCGCGAACGGCAGCGCGCCCTACCAGGTGCAGGCCTCGTGGAAGGTCGCGAGCTGCGAGGGCGGCAAGACGCTCAGCGCCAGTGGTTCGTCGAGCAACGACAAAGCCAAGATCACCTTCAACTACGACAACGCGCGCTACTTCGACAAGGACGGCAAGCAGCTGCCGCGAGCCGAGGGCGCAGCCGCAACGGCCGTCCCGGTGGGCACCACTCGCGTCGATCGCATCCGCGTCACCGTCGACTGGTCGAGCCAGGGCTGGAACCTCGACTCGGCATCCGACGACTTCGGCGACCAGTGCAAGCCCGGCACACCGACCTCGAACCCCTCGTCCTGAGCCCTCCCGGCATCCCCTTTCCCGCCCTCGCCCACCGAAGGATTTCGACATGACGATCACCCAGGAGCAGGCCACCTGGTTCTCCCAGACCTTCTCGCAGATCGCCGACAACGTCGAGCGCGCGGTCCTCGGCAAGCGGCACGTGGTCGAGCTGGTGCTCACCGCCATGCTCAGTGACGGCCACGTCCTGCTCGAGGACGTCCCGGGTACCGGCAAGACCTCGCTCGCCCGCGCGGTGGCGTCGTCCGTCCAGGGAACGAACACGCGCATCCAGTTCACGCCCGATCTGCTTCCCGGCGACATCACCGGTATCACCGTCTACGACCAGAAGACGGGCACCTTCGAGTTCCACACCGGCCCGATCTTCGCCAACATCGTCCTCGCCGACGAGATCAACCGCGCGAGCCCCAAGACGCAGTCGGCTCTGCTCGAGGTCATGGAAGAGGGCAAGGTCACCATCGACGGCGTATCGCGAGAGGTCGGTGTGCCCTTCCTCGTGCTGGCCACGCAGAACCCCGTCGAGCAGGCCGGAACCTACCGCCTCCCCGAGGCCCAGCTCGACCGCTTCCTGCTCCGCACCTCGCTCGGCTACCCCGACCACGCGGCGACCGTCCGCATCCTCGACGGCGCGCCCGTGGCCACGGCAGAATTGCGCGCGATCATCACGCCCCAGGCCCTCGTCGGCATGGCCGACCTCGCGGCATCCGTGTACGTCGATGCCCTCGTCCTCGACTACATCGCCCGCCTCGTGGATGCCACCCGCACGGCCGACGAGGTCCGCCTCGGCGTGAGCATCCGCGGGGCTCTCGCCCTCACGCGGGCCACTCGCGCTCGTGCGGCGTCCCAGGGCCGGACGTACGCGACCCCCGACGATGTCAAGGCACTGGCCGTCGCCGTGCTCGCGCACCGCCTCATCCTGCATCCCGAGGCCGAGTTCGACGGTGTCACCCAGGAGGCCGTCATCGGCCAGGTCCTGCTCGACACCCAGCCGCCCTCGCAGCGCGAGAGCGCCTGACGGTGGTCCGTCCCGCGGCAGCCGCACCCCGCTCCGGGGGTGAGTCGTGCCCGATCTGAATCTGACCGAGTCGCGTCTCACGCGGACCTCCGCGGGAACCATGGCGACCGGTTCGCGCACCTCCGTCACCTCGACCTCGGTCCGTCGGCAGCGTCGCATGGTGCGCGCGGTGGTCCGCGTCGCCGAGTGGTGGCGGATCACGACCGAGGCGGTCTCCGCAGCGGTGCGCTGGGCCGGCAGAACGGTGCGCCCCGCGGGGGCGGTGGTCGTGGTCGCCGCGACGATCGGTCTGCTCTTCGGCGTGCTGTTCGGGTGGGTCGAATGGATGGTCGCCGGTTGCGCGGCCCTGCTGCTGCTGCTCATGAGCGTGCCCTTCCTGTTCGGTGCTCGGGCGTACGAGGTCGATCTGGCTCTCGAGCACGAGCGCGTGACGGCGGGCAACGGTGTGACGGGCGAGATCGTCGTGCGCAATGAGAGCGCGAGACCCGCTCTGCCCGGTCGCCTCGACATCCCCGTGGGTCGCGGTCTCGTGGAGTTCGGGGTGCCGTTCCTCCGTCCCGGCCAGCGCTCCACCGAGCCCCTCGAGATCCCACCGCTCCCGCGCGGCGTCGTCCGCGTCGGCCCCGTGACCACGGTGCGCAGCGATCCCGTGGGACTTCTGCGGCGGGAGCACGCCTTCGACGACGTCCACGACCTGTTCGTCCACCCGCGCACCGTGGGGCTGCCCTCCACCAGCGCCGGTCTGGTGCGCGACCTCGAGGGCAACGCCACGCGACGTCTCGTCGACGCGGACATGTCCTTCCACGCGATCCGCGAGTACGCCCCGGGAGACTCGCGTCGTCAGGTGCACTGGAAGTCGACGGCCAAGACCGGCCGGCTCATGGTCCGGCAATACGAGGAATCGCGGCGCTCGCGCATGGCCGTCGTGCTGGCCGCGGCGACTCAGGAATACACCGATGCCGACGAGTACGAGCTCGCCGTCTCAGCCGCGGCTTCCCTGGGCCTGCGCGCTGTCCGCGACGCCCGCGACATCGACATCGTGACCGGGTCGGAGATCCCGCGCGTCGTGAAGGGGCGCCTCCGAGCGATCCGTCACATACCTGTCGCCGCACCGCGCACGATGCTCGACGGCTTCAGCTCCATCGACCGGCACGAGAACACGATGCCCGTCGAGGACGTCTGCCGTCTGGCATCCGAGGCGAACGAACGTCTGTCCATCGCTTTCGTGGTCGTCGGCGCGGCCGTGCCCCTGACCCGCCTCCGTCAAGCGGCCCTCGCCTTCCCCGCCGACACCTCTGTCGCCGCCGTCATCTGCGACGAGCGCGCCCACCCGAGGATGCAGAACATCGCCGGTCTGACGGTATTGACGATCGGAACCCTCGACGACCTCTCCGGTCTCCTCGTCCGCGGAGCGACCTCATGAGCGATCGCCGCAGCTCGCGCGCCGCACCTCGCCGCCGCGCGACGGATCTCCCGCGCTACGCGGCCGCCGCCGCCTACGCGGTGGTCTCTGTCGTCCTCGCCGCTCTCGCCGCGTGGCCGATCTACGCGTCATGGTCTTTCCTCCTGCTCGTGATCGTCGCGGCCGTGGTCGCCGGTGTCGTCGTCGGCGTGGTCTCGTGGCGCCGGTGGAGCGGCTGGACCCTGGCCGCGGGGCTGCTGGGGGCGTTCGCCGTGCTCGCGGTTCCGCTGGCCGTCCCCTCCCGTCTGACGTCGCCCCTCGACGTCCTCCGCGGCCTCGGCGAATCGTTCGCCGGCGTCATCGTCGCGTGGAAGGACCTGGTCACCGTCGATCTGCCGGTCGGGGCGTACCGCAACCTGCTGATCCCCGCGCTCGTCGTCTTCCTGGTGGGCACGGCTCTGACGTCCGCTCTCGCCATCCGAGGCGACCGCTGGGCGCCGTTCGCGGTGGTCAGCGGTCTCGGCATGACCGGTTTCGGGTTGTTCTTCGGCCGCTCGTCGACGAGCGCGCCCCTGTCGGTGGGGCCGGTCGACCTTCCCGCGCCGGTGGAGACCGCGATCGGGCTCAGCGCTCTGCTCGCAGCGGTGCTCTGGCTGGCGTGGCGGGCGCAGGACGAACGCGGGCGCGCTCTCCGTCGCGCGAGCGAGGTCTCGACCGTTCCCGTCGGACCGGGGCGGTCGCGGGCGGATCGACGTCGTCTGGCGCTCGGCGCGGGCATGCTTCTCGTCGCTGTGGCCGTCACCGTCGCGGTGGTGCCCGCTGCGGCTCGGAACGCCGACCGCCAGGTGCTCAGATCGGCCGCGGGACCCGAGCGGCTGATCGCCGAGGCCGTGAGCCCGCTCTCGCAGTACCGGTCGATGTTCTCGGACGCGCGGTCCGACGACGTTCTCTTCCGCATCAGCGGCACAGGGACAGAACCCGACCGCATCCGGATCGCCACCCTCGACACCTACGATGGCGAGATCTTCCGCGCGTCGGGCAACGAAGGGTCCGGCTTCGTGCGCCTGCCGTCGACGCGAGATGCGGGGGAGGGCCGCCCCGTTGAGGCCGACGTCGAGATCGTCGATCTCGGGGGCATCTGGATGCCGACGGCCGGCAGCCTCGCTTCGGCGACGTTCGAGGGGGACCGACGTGGAATCCTCGCCGACCGCTTCTATTACAGTTCGGATGCCGAGGCGGGTGTGCAGACCGCCGACGGCGGACTCGTCGCGGGGGATCGCTACCGAATCGACGCCGTCGAACCCGCCTCCGACGATCTGGCCTCGCTGACCCCGCCCGGTGCGGGAGACGGTGTCGCGGGCGGCGACAACCTTCGACGCTGGGTCCAGGAGCATGCCACCGGCAACGACGGGGCCGCACTGCAGAGCCTCGTTCAGATGCTCCGCCAGCGCGGATATCTCAGTCACAGCTTGGCGCCGGAGGGCGGGCCGATCCCGAAGTGGGCCGCCGCCCTGCAGGGATACCAGCTGCAGCCCAGCGCCTCCGGTCACTCGCTGGCCCGCATAGACCGTATGTTCGAGAGGTTGCTCGAACGAGAGGACGACCCGCGTGCCGCGGCCTCGGGCAACTTCGTCGCGGCCGTCGGAGACGATGAGCAGTTCGCCGTCGCCACGGCCCTGATCGCGCACGAGCTCGGCTTCCCCGCCCGCGTGGTGGTGGGGACGCGGTTGGTGTCGACCGATCCGAAGCTCGCCACGTGCGAGGCGGGGGAGTGCCGTGCGAGCGATCTGACGGCGTGGACCGAGGTGCAGGGTTCCGACGGGCGTTGGGCCCCCATCGACGTGACCCCCCAATGGGAGCAGTCGCCGAGCCTCGAGGTCACCCAGCAGCAGGATCCCGAGAACGTCACCGAGGTCCGCCCCGATACGGTCGAGGAGGTCGTCCCGCCCGAGCCCGTGCAAGAGGACAATTCGACCGACAACGAACCGCGCACCGACGACGGGGTCGACCTCGCCTGGTTGTGGGCGAGCCTTCGTATCGCGGGCATCTCGCTGCTGATCCTGCTCGTCGTTCTCGGCCCTTTCCTCGCCGTCGTCGTGGCCAAGGCTCTGCGCCGGAGGGGACGTCGTCGTGACGCGGATCCCCGTTCGGCGATCGCCGGCGGCTGGGACGAGTACGTCGACGCCGGTATCGACGCGGGACGCACCGTACCGCGCGCGCCCACCCGACGTGAGGTGGCCGAGGCCTTCGCCACCCCGTCCGGCACCGTCCTCGCGGCGGGAGCCGATCGCGCCGTCTTCTCGTCCGAGAACGTCGACCCCGACGAGGTGGAGGACTTCTGGCGCATCGTCGACGAAGAACGCCGTACGTTGAGTCGTCAGCGGGGCTTCTGGCGGCGCCTGCGTGCGGCCGTATCGTTGAGATCGTTCCTGCGGTTCCTCGCCCCACGCCCCTCGAGGCGGGGGTCGCCGCACCGCGACGAGAGGGGGAAGCGCTCCACCGCCCTGGTGGACCGCGATACGACATGACCGATTCGACCATGGTGGTTCTCGGGGCGACGTCGTTCGCTCTCGTCGTCGTGCTGTACGTCTGGCTCGCGCTCGCCCTCTCGGCTCTTTTCCGCAAGATCGGAGAGCCGGGCTGGAAGGCCTGGGTGCCGGTCCTGAACGTGGCGACCGTGCTCAAGGTCGGTGGCTTCTCTCCCTGGCTGGTCCTGCTCAATCTCGTGCCGATCTTCGGTCTCCTCGCCTTCATCGCCGTGTTCGTCGTCGCGATCCACCGCATCAACACCGGCTTCGGCGTCGGGGCCGGACTCACGGTCCTGGGGGCGCTCTTCCCGGTCGTCTGGGCCAGCATCCTGGGCTTCGGCTCCGCCCGCTGGCACGGGGAGCGTCGCACTCAGCGTCCGGACGAGAACTCCGCCCCCGTCCGTCGCGGCAAGGACTTCGAGGGCCCCTACGTGCCGCTCATCGGAGGGTGGACTCCGGAGCAGGCCCCGCAGTCCTCGCCCCCGGATGCCGCGGCCCCGCCCGCCCCGCCCGCCCCGCCCGCGCCCGTGTCCGCGCCGGTCGCCGTCCCGTTCGCCGCTCCGTCGACCCCCCTCGCGGATGCTGTTCCCTCGGTGAACGGATGGGCTCCTCCGGTACACGTCCCGATGGCCGAAGGCGACCGTCCTCGGGTCGAGGACGAACGCCGCTCCGAGCCGCGGGAGGTCGCGCCCGCCACCTCGGTCTTCGACGTGCTCGACGCCCTGCGCGACGGTTCGCCGGAGGACGACCACCGTCCTGAGCCTGCCCCGCCGGCTCCGGCGGAGTCCTCGCGACGCCACGTTCTCGACGCGCCCCCCGCCGACGCTTCCGCACCGACCTGGGCGCCTCCCGTCGCCGTGCCCCCGGCCGCTCCCGAGGCGCAGCCGGCGTCCGTCGAGGAGGTCGAGGAGGAATCCGACGTCGTCGCTCCCTGGGCGAACCCCCCGCGTCGCACCACGGCAGACGCCGATCCCGCTCCCATCGCGGACGTACCGCTCACGCGGCCCGCGCCCGACGCCGTTCCCGCTCCCCGCCCTTCGGTGGCCGCGGCCACGGACGATTTCCCCGAGCTGTCCGAGGCGGTCTCCGCGGTGGCGGAGGCTCCGGATGCCGGCTCCCCGCGTTCCGCCCGCACCTCGGTGTCCGCGCTCTACACGCAACCCGAGGTTCCCTCGGTCTCGGCCGATGAGGACTTCGACGCTCTCGACCGGACCGTCGTCACCCGACGAAAGCGCATCCCCTGGGCGCTCGTGCCGCCGAGCGGGACGCCGGTGGACCTCACCTCGGCGGTCGTCATCCTCGGGCGTCGGCCCGGTCCGGATTCTGCGTATCCGGACGCGCAGCTCGTCGCGATCTCGGACGAGACGCGGACGGTCTCGAAGACCCACGCACGACTCGAACTCCGCGGCGACACCTGGTATGTCACCGACCTGCACTCGACGAACGGCGTGCTGTTCGCCACCCTCATGGGCACCGAGGTCGAGGCCCCTCCCGGCGAGGAGATCGAAGCCGGTGAACGCTTCTTCCTCGGTGACGCGGAGGTGCGCCTCTCACGGAGCGACGCGTGAGCGGTCCGTACGACCGCGCCGACGATCCCGAGGAGGTCACCCTCTGGGCGGGTCGGCTGCGGGCGTGGCCCACTCCGCCCGCCGCTGGAGACGACGAGATCGTCGACGAGACGATCCTGTCGCGTCGCGAGGCCCCGGAAGACGAGACCGCGCGCGCCGCGGCCGACGTTCCCGCGGACGAGACGGTGATCTCCCGTCGTTCCGCTCCGGACGACGACACGGTCCGTTCCCGGACCGATGTTCCCGCGGACGAGACAGTGATCTCCCGTCGCTCCGCCCCGGACGACGACACGATCCGTTCGCATGTCGCGGCTCCCGACGACGCGATCGTGATCTCTTCGGACGGCGCACCTGATGACGCGACCATCGTGTCCCAACCGGCCCCCCGCGCCGCTCCCGAGGCGATCGGCTCCGTCGACGACGAGGTGGGCACGACCGCTCCTCGCGGCGCGGCCGCTTCTCTTCCGGTGGCCTCGCCCGCCGCTCCTGCCCCCGGCCTCGACGAGGCAACGCGACGACCTCCCCACGGCGGGGCGGGCGCCGCCGATCTCGACGACGTCACCCGCCGTCGATCTTCCGCGGAGCCCGGCATCGACGGGGCCACACGCGCGCGCGCTGTTCCGCAGGTCGACGACGACACCGCCTCGGGATCCCGCCGTCGTCGCCGCGAGGCCGCCTCGGCCGCATCCGATCCCCTCGTCGAGGGGGCCGTCCGCGACGCGCGCGTACCGGCGGCTCTTGCCCGCCAGTCCTACGGCCCGCGCCGGGAAGGACCCGTGCGTGTCGAGCGTGCGCCCGCCGTCCGCGTCCCCTCGTCCGGCGACGCCGCGGCGGTGCGCCCGCGGGCGCGCGGGGGTGCGGCCCGCGTCGTCGTTCTCGCATCCGTGATCGTCGTCGTGCTCGTCGCCTCGGTGATCGGGGCTGCGCTGCTGCTGACCGGCTGAGGTTCACGGCATCCGGAAGACTCCCAGCGACCGGACCCGTTCACGTTTGCCCGTGTCCCAGGGAACGCGTATCATTGGCCGGGTGTGCGTTCACGCGCGCCGTGCGCCATGCCTTCGGGTGGGTCGTTCGGATCAACGCTCGCACCATCTCAGGGATCGACCTGCGAACAGGTCGCCCCCACGGCATATCCACCACGAATCGCGCTAGATCATTCTGTCGCGCGGTGGATCACACGTGAGCCCGACACGTCACGAATCGCAAGATGAGCGACATGGCGGGGGAGACACGACGCTGTCACCGTGCAGCACCCTGGGCGTCACCGCGAGGAACGCCCAGCCAATCAAGGAGAGAACGTGCCAACCATTCAGCAGTTGGTTCGCAAGGGCCGCTCGCCGAAGGTCTCGAAGACCAAGGCTCCCGCGCTGAAGTCGAACCCCCAGCAGGCCGGCGTGTGCACCCGCGTGTACACCACGACCCCCAAGAAGCCGAACTCGGCGATGCGCAAGGTCGCCCGTGTCAAGCTGCGCAACGGCACCGAGGTCACCGCCTACATCCCCGGTGAGGGCCACAACCTGCAGGAGCACTCGCTCGTGCTCGTCCGCGGTGGTCGCGTCAAGGACCTCCCCGGCGTCCGTTACAAGATCGTCCGCGGTGCGCTCGACACCCAGGCTGTCAAGAACCGTAAGCAGGCTCGTAGCCGCTACGGCGCGAAGAAGGGCTGAGAAACATGCCTCGTAAGGGTCCTGCCCCGAAGCGTCCCGTCGTCAACGACCCGGTTTACGGCGCTCCCGTCGTCACCCAGCTGGTCAACAAGATCCTCGTCGACGGCAAGAAGTCCATCGCCGAGTCGATCGTCTACGACGCCCTCAAGGGTGTCGAGGCGAAGAACAGCCAGGACGCCGTCGCCACGCTGAAGAAGGCGCTCGACAACGTCCGTCCCACCCTCGAGGTCAAGAGCCGCCGCGTCGGTGGCTCGACCTACCAGGTTCCCGTCGAGGTCAAGCCGCACCGCGCGAACACCCTCGCGCTGCGCTGGCTCGTGAGCTATGCCAAGGGTCGTCGTGAGAAGACGATGACCGAGCGTCTGCAGAACGAGATCCTCGACGCCTCGAACGGCCTCGGTGCCGCGGTCAAGCGCCGCGAGGACACCCACAAGATGGCCGAGTCGAACCGCGCCTTCGCGCACTACCGCTGGTAAAACCCGCGGAGGGTTCGTGACCGACCCCGGTCGCGGACCCTCCGATGGGCCCGGCATCAACCTCCCAACAGGTAAGGAAGACACCCGTGGCACAAGACGTGCTCACCGACCTTCACAAGGTCCGCAACATCGGCATCATGGCTCACATCGATGCCGGCAAGACCACGACGACCGAGCGCATCCTGTTCTACACGGGCGTCAACCACAAGATCGGCGAGACGCACGATGGTGCGGCGACGACCGACTGGATGGAGCAGGAGCAGGAGCGTGGCATCACGATCACCTCCGCTGCCGTCACCTGCTTCTGGGACAAGAACCAGATCAACATCATCGACACCCCCGGCCACGTCGACTTCACGGTCGAGGTCGAGCGCTCGCTGCGCGTGCTCGATGGCGCTGTCGCCGTCTTCGACGGCAAGGAGGGCGTCGAGCCCCAGTCCGAGACCGTGTGGCGTCAGGCTGACAAGTACGACGTCCCCCGCATCTGCTTCGTCAACAAGATGGACAAGCTGGGCGCCGACTTCTACTTCACGGTCGACACGATCGTCAACCGCCTGAAGGCGAAGCCGCTGGTCATCCAGCTGCCGATCGGTGCCGAGAACGACTTCGTCGGCGTCATCGACCTCGTCGAGATGCGCGCCCTGGTGTGGCCCGGCGATGCCAAGGGTGACGTGACCATGGGCGCGAAGTACGAGATCCAGGAGATCCCGGCCGACCTCGCCGACAAGGCTGCCGAGTACCGTCAGCAGCTGCTCGAGACCGTCGCCGAGTCCGACGACGCCCTCCTCGAGAAGTTCTTCGGCGGTGAGGAGCTCACGGTCGCCGAGATCAAGGGCGCCATCCGCAAGATGACCATCAACTCGGAGCTCTACCCCGTGCTCTGCGGTTCGGCGTTCAAGAACCGCGGCGTGCAGCCTATGCTCGACGCGGTCGTGGACTACCTCCCCTCGCCCCTGGACGTGCCCGCCATCGAGGCGCACGACCCCAAGGACGAAGAGATCGTCATCGAGCGCCACGCCGACCGCGAGGAGCCCTTTGCCGCTCTCGCGTTCAAGATCGTGACGCACCCGTTCTTCGGGCGCCTCACCTACATCCGCGTGTACTCGGGTCACCTCGACTCCGGTGCCCAGGTCGTCAACGCGACCAAGGGCAAGAAGGAGCGCATCGGGAAGATCTTCCAGATGCACGCCAACAAGGAGATGCCGGTCGACTCCGTCACCGCCGGCCACATCTACGCGGTCATCGGTCTGAAGGACACCACCACCGGTGACACCCTGTGCGACCCGGCCAACCAGGTCGTCCTCGAGTCGATGACTTTCCCCGAGCCGGTCATCGAGGTCGCCATCGAGCCCAAGACCAAGGCCGACCAGGAGAAGCTGGGTGTCGCCATCCAGAAGCTCGCCGAAGAGGACCCGACGTTCCGCGTCGAGCAGAACTCCGAGACCGGTCAGACCGTCATCAAGGGCATGGGCGAGCTCCACCTCGACATCCTGGTCGACCGCATGAAGCGCGAGTTCAAGGTCGAGGCCAACGTCGGAAAGCCCCAGGTGGCGTACCGCGAGACCATCCGCAAGTCGGTCGAGCGTCACGACTACACCCACAAGAAGCAGACCGGTGGTTCGGGCCAGTTCGCGAAGATCCAGTTCGCGATCGAGCCCCTCGAGGTCACGGCCGACAAGACCTACGAGTTCGAGAACAAGGTCACCGGTGGTCGCATCCCGCGCGAGTACATCTCGCCGACCGACCAGGGCTTCCAGGACGCCATGAACGTCGGCGTGCTCGCCGGCTACCCCATGGTGGGCGTCAAGGCGATCCTCCTCGACGGTGCCTCGCACGACGTCGACTCCTCGGAAATGGCGTTCAAGATCGCCGGCTCCATGGGCTTCAAGGAGGCCGTCCGCAAGGCGAACCCCACGATCCTCGAGCCGATCATGGCCGTCGAGGTGCGTACTCCCGAGGAGTACATGGGCGACGTCATCGGCGACCTGAACTCGCGTCGTGGCCAGATCCAGTCGATGGAAGACGCTGCCGGTGTCAAGGTCGTCCGGGCCAACGTGCCGCTGTCCGAGATGTTCGGCTACATCGGCGACCTGCGCTCGAAGACCTCGGGTCGCGCCGTCTACTCGATGGAGTTCGACAGCTACGCCGATGTCCCGAAGGCCGTCGCCGACGAGATCATCCAGAAGAACAAGGGCGAGTAACACCGCTCTCACGGATGCCGGGAACCCCGGGTTCTGCTCGGGTTCCCGGCATCCGCTCAAACTGAATACCGACTCTCTAGTAATCTGAGAACCATCCCCGCGAAGAACCGGTCGCAATCCAGTGCCCGAGACCTCGCAACCAACGTCCTGAGGAGGACCCAGTGGCTAAGGCCAAGTTCGAGCGGACCAAGCCGCACGTGAACATCGGAACGATCGGTCACGTCGACCACGGCAAGACCACGCTCACCGCTGCCATCTCGAAGGTGCTCGCCGACAAGTTCCCGTCGGCCACCAACGTTCAGCGTGACTTCGCGTCGATCGACTCGGCGCCGGAAGAGCGTCAGCGCGGTATCACGATCAACATCTCGCACGTCGAGTACGAGACCCCGAAGCGTCACTACGCTCACGTCGACGCGCCCGGTCACGCCGACTACATCAAGAACATGATCACCGGTGCCGCTCAGATGGACGGCGCGATCCTCGTGGTCGCCGCCACCGACGGCCCGATGGCTCAGACCCGTGAGCACGTTCTGCTCGCCAAGCAGGTCGGCGTTCCCTACCTGCTGGTCGCGCTGAACAAGAGCGACATGGTCGACGACGAGGAGATCCTGGAGCTCGTCGAGCTCGAGGTGCGCGAGCTCCTGTCGTCGCAGGACTTCGACGGCGACAACGCCCCCGTCGTTCGCGTCTCGGGCCTCAAGGCTCTCGAGGGCGACGAGCAGTGGGTCAACGCCATCGTCGAGCTCATGGAAGCCGTCGACGAGTCGATCCCCGACCCGGTGCGTGACAAGGACAAGCCCTTCCTCATGCCCATCGAGGACGTCTTCACGATCACCGGTCGTGGCACGGTCGTCACCGGCCGCGCCGAGCGCGGTACCCTCGCGATCAACTCCGAGGTCGAGATCGTCGGCATCCGCCCGACGCAGAAGACCACGGTCACGGGTATCGAGATGTTCCACAAGCAGCTCGACGAGGCCTGGGCCGGCGAGAACTGTGGTCTGCTCCTGCGCGGCACCAAGCGTGATGACGTCGAGCGCGGCCAGGTCGTCGTGAAGCCCGGTTCGGTCACCCCGCACACCAACTTCGAGGGCACGGCGTACATCCTGTCCAAGGAAGAGGGCGGCCGCCACAACCCGTTCTTCACGAACTACCGTCCGCAGTTCTACTTCCGCACCACCGACGTGACCGGCGTCATCACGCTGCCCGAGGGCACCGAGATGGTCATGCCCGGTGACACCACCGAGATGTCGGTCGAGCTCATCCAGCCGATCGCAATGGAAGAGGGCCTCGGCTACGCGATCCGTGAGGGTGGCCGCACCGTCGGTGCCGGTACCGTCACCAAGATCCTCAAGTAAGTCCTTCCAGACTTCACTCGGCACAGGCCGGGCCTTCGGGCCCGGCCTTTGTCGTCGCCGGATGTGCTCTACACCACTCGCACTCGATGCCCGCGGGGGTTTCGGTTGTCGCTACCCACGGTCAAGATCGAACTGGGGTCGGCGTGCCAGCCGACCGAGTCTGCGAAGGAGATGCACATGGGAGTGGACGACATCATCGCCAAGGGCAAGAAGCTCCTCGACGAGAACCGCGACAAGATCGAAGAGGCGCTCAAGAGCGAGAAGGCCGAAGAGGTCAGCGACAAGGTGCTCGACGGAGCGGCCGACGCGATCAAGAAGATCGTTCCGGAGGAACATCACGCGAAGGTCGACGAGACGCGCGCGAACGTCGACAAGCACATCGGTAACGCCTGACAAACCCGGGCTGGAGTGGCGCCGTCCCCGATGATCCGGGGCGGCGCCGCTGTCGTTGAGCGAGCGGTTTGCTGTGCATCGGCCGGGCGCGACACGCCCGGGTTTGCGACTCGCCCGAGCGGTACGTAGACTAGTCCAGTTCCACATTCCGGTGCGTGCTCGGCGCGCGCCAGGATCACTGTCAGGGCAGTGCACAGGCGGCGCGAGAGCGCAGGGTCCTGGGCCGCGGGCAGCAGAACATCACACCGAAACCCCTTCATCCCTCTGTGGGATTCGCGCGCGTGCGTGCGAGGGGCGGGCCGGATGCCAAGTCCTCCGGTTTGACAGCTGAACAGGGTGCAGCATCTCTCGCGAGAGCGAGGGGAAGTGCCAGGGCGCGAGAGCGCCACCGTGCGTCCAATGCCCCAGGTCGGGTAAGACGCGAGAAAGAGAGAGAGCAGACAATGGCGGGACAGAAGATCCGCATTCGCCTGAAGTCGTACGACCACGCTGGGCTCGACTCGTCGGCCCGCAAGATCGTCGACACCGTGACCCGTGCCGGCGCCACCGTGGTGGGCCCGGTTCCCCTGCCGACCGAGAAGAACGTCGTGTGCGTCATCCGGTCGCCCCACAAGTACAAGGACAGCCGCGAGCACTTCGAGATGCGCACCCACAAGCGCCTCATCGACATCATCGACCCGACGCCCAAGGCCGTCGACTCGCTGATGCGCCTCGACCTTCCTGCCGATGTCAACATCGAGATCAAGCTCTGAGGTTCGACATGGCTGACATCAACTCCAAGATCTCCAAGGGCCTCCTCGGCACCAAGCTCGGCATGACCCAGGTGTGGGACGAGAACGGCAAGCTCGTTCCCGTCACCGTCATCGAGGTCGCTCCGAACGTCGTGACCCAGCTGCGCTCGCTTGAGAAGGACGGCTACAACGCTGTTCAGATCGGCTACGGCCAGATCGACCCCCGCAAGGTGAACAAGCCCCTGACGGCTCACTTCGACGCCGCGGGTGTCACCCCGCGCCGCCACCTCACCGAGGTGCGCACGGCCGACGCCGCGGACTACGCGCTGGGCCAGGAGCTCACCGTCGACGGTCTGTTCGAAGCCGGCCAGCTGGTCGACGTCGTCGGTACCAGCAAGGGCAAGGGCACCGCCGGTGTCATGAAGCGCCACAACTTCAAGGGTGTGTCCGCTTCCCACGGTGCGCACCGCAACCACCGCAAGCCCGGCTCCATCGGCGCGTCGTCGACTCCGAGCCGCGTCTTCAAGGGCATGCGCATGGCCGGCCGTATGGGTGGCGAGCGCGTGACCGTCCTCAACCTCACGGTGCACGCCGTCGACGCCGAGAAGGGACTCATGCTCGTCAAGGGCGCCGTCCCCGGTGCTCGTGGCCGCATCGTCTACGTCCGCAACGCAGTGAAGGGTGCCTGATCATGGCTGACTCGACTCTCGCGCTCGACGTCGTGAAGGCCGACGGCAAGAAGGCCGGCTCTGTCGAGCTGCCCGCCGCGCTCTTCGACGTCAAGACGAACATCCCGCTCATCCACCAGGTCGTCGTGGCGCAGCGCGCCGCGGCTCGCCAGGGAACGCATTCGACCAAGCGTCGTGGCGAGGTCTCGGGCGCCGGCCGCAAGCCCTTCAAGCAGAAGGGTACGGGTAACGCCCGCCAGGGCTCGATCCGTGCGCCGCACATGACCGGTGGTGGCATCGTCCACGGGCCCAAGCCCCGTGACTACAGCCAGCGCACCCCCAAGAAGATGATCGCGGCTGCCCTCCTGGGCGCGCTCAGCGACCGTGCTCGTGGGCAGCGTCTGCACATCGTCGACAGCTTCGCCATCGAGGGTGCGCCCTCGACCAAGGCCGCCGCTGCCGCGCTGAAGGCCTTCGGCGCCGTCAAGAACGTCCTCGTGGTCATTGATCGCGACGACGAGCTGACGATCAAGAGCGTGCGCAACCTCGCGTACGTCCACGTGCTGACCGTCGGGCAGCTGAACACCTACGACGTGATCGTCTCCGACGACATCGTCTTCACCAAGGCCGCCTACGACGCCTTCGTCGCGTCGAAGTCGGGCGCCACCGAGGAGGTCTCGGCATGACCACCGTCAACAAGGACCCGCGCGACATCATCCTGAAGCCGGTCGTCTCCGAGAAGAGCTACTCGCTCATCGACGAGGGCAAGTACACCTTCCTGGTGGACCCCCGTTCGTCGAAGACCGAGATCAAGCTCGCGATCGAGAAGATCTTCGGCGTCAAGGTTGCTTCGGTCAACACGATCAACCGCGTGGGCAAGGCCCGTCGCACCCGTTTCGGCATCGGCAAGCGCAAGGACACCAAGCGCGCCATCGTCTCGCTGAAGTCGGGCACCATCGACATCTTCACGTCTGTCGGCTGACGGTCGGGATAGAGGACAAGAACAATGGCTATTCGCAAGTACAAGCCCACGACCCCCGGTCGCCGCGGCTCGTCGGTGGCCGACTTCGCCGAGATCACCCGATCGACGCCCGAGAAGTCGCTGCTGCGCCCGCTGTCGAAGACCGGTGGCCGCAACAACCAGGGCCGCATCACGACCCGTCACATCGGTGGCGGACACAAGCGTCAGTACCGTCTGATCGACTTCCGTCGTAACGACAAGGACGGCATCGACGCCAAGGTCGCCCACATCGAGTACGACCCCAACCGCACCGCGCGCATCGCGCTGCTGCACTACGCAGATGGCGAGAAGCGTTACATCCTCGCTCCCGCGAAGCTGTCGCAGGGCGACGTGGTCGAGTCGGGTGCCGGCGCTGACATCAAGCCCGGCAACAACCTGCCGCTGCGCAACATCCCCACCGGTACCGTGATCCACGCGATCGAGCTGCGTCCCGGAGGAGGTGCGAAGATGGCCCGTTCGGCCGGCGCCTCCGTGCGTCTGGTCGCGAAAGACGGCCCTTACGCACAGCTGCGTCTGCCCTCGGGCGAGATCCGCAACGTCGACGTGCGCTGCCGCGCCACGATCGGCGAGGTCGGCAACGCCGAGCAGTCGAACATCAACTGGGGCAAGGCCGGCCGCATGCGCTGGAAGGGCGTCCGCCCGACCGTGCGTGGTGTCGCCATGAACCCGGTCGACCACCCGCACGGTGGTGGTGAGGGTAAGACCTCCGGTGGTCGCCACCCTGTGTCGCCGTGGGGCAAGGCCGAAGGCCGCACCCGCCACGCGAACAAGGAGAGCGACAAGCTCATCGTCCGCCGTCGCACCGCCGGCAAGAAGCGCAAGTAGGAGTAGAGGAAGATGCCTCGCAGCCTTAAGAAGGGCCCCTTCGTCGACGAGCACCTGCTTCGCAAGGTCGTCTCGCAGAACGAAGCCGGTTCGAAGAACGTCATCAAGACCTGGTCGCGCCGTTCGATGATCATCCCCGCCATGCTGGGACACACCATCGCCGTGCACGACGGACGCAAGCACATCCCCGTGTTCGTGACCGAGACCATGGTCGGCCACAAGCTGGGCGAGTTCTCGCCCACCCGCACCTTCCGCGGCCACGTGAAGGACGACAAGAAGGGCCGTCGCCGCTAAGGCGACCGAGGAGGAGAGAGAAATGGTGGAGTCCATCGCACGTGTGCGACACATCCGCGTGACCCCTCAGAAGGCTCGTCGCGTCGTCGCCCTCATCAAGGGCAAGCAGGCCGAAGAGGCCCTCGCGATCCTGAAGTTCGCGCCCCAGGGCGCGAGCGAGCCGATCTACAAGCTCGTCGCCTCGGCCATCGCGAACGCTCGCGTCACGGCCGACAAGACGAACGAGTACCTGGACGACGCAGACCTGTACGTGAAGAACGCGTACGTCGACGAGGGCACGACGCTCAAGCGTTTCCAGCCCCGCGCTCAGGGTCGTGCCTTCCAGATCAAGAAGCGCACGAGCCACATCACGGTCGTGCTCGCGACGCCCGAGACCGCTGAGGCGGCTCCGGCGCGCGCCAACAAGAAGGCGAGCAAGTAATGGGACAGAAAGTCAACCCGTACGGCTTCCGCCTCGGCATCACGACTGACCACGTGTCGCGGTGGTTCTCGGACTCGACGAAGGCCGGTCAGCGCTACGCCGACTACCTCGCCGAGGACATCAAGATCCGTCGCCTGCTGACCACGTCGCTCGACCGCGCCGGCGTCAGCAACATCGAGATCGAGCGCACGCGTGACCGCGTCCGCGTCGACATTCACACCGCCCGTCCGGGCATCGTGATCGGTCGCCGCGGCGCCGAGGCCGAGCGCATCCGTGCCGACCTCGAGAAGCTCACCGGTAAGCAGATCCAGCTGAACATCCTCGAGGTCAAGAACCCCGAGGCCGACGCTCAGCTGGTGGCTCAGGGTGTCGCCGAGCAGCTCACGGCTCGCGTGGCTTTCCGCCGCGCCATGCGCAAGGGTCTCCAGGGCGCGCAGCGTGCCGGCGCAAAGGGTGTTCGCATCCAGGTGTCGGGCCGCCTCGGCGGCGCCGAGATGAGCCGCTCCGAGTTCTACCGCGAAGGCCGTGTGCCCCTGCACACCCTGCGCGCGAACATCGACTACGGCTTCTACGAGGCCAAGACCACCTTCGGCCGCATCGGCGTGAAGGTCTGGATCTACAAGGGCGACCTCACCAACAAGGAGCTCGCCCGCGAGCAGGCCAACGCGCCCAAGTCGCGCGGTCGTGACGACCGCGGTGGCGACCGTCGTCGTGGCCCTCGCAACGAGGCCCCCGTGGCAGAAGGAGCGTCGGCGTAATGCTCATCCCCCGCAAGGTCAAGTACCGCAAGCAGCACCACCCCGGACGCTCGGGCCAGGCCACCGGTGGCACCCAGGTGTCGTTCGGCGAGTTCGGGATCCAGGCGCTGACCCCCGCGTACGTGACGAACCGTCAGATCGAGTCCGCTCGTATCGCCATGACGCGTCACATCAAGCGCGGCGGAAAGGTGTGGATCAACATCTACCCCGACCGCCCCCTCACGAAGAAGCCCGCTGAAACCCGCATGGGTTCCGGTAAGGGTTCGCCGGAGTGGTGGGTCGCCAACGTCAAGCCGGGCCGCGTCCTCTTCGAGGTCGCGGGAGTCGACGAGCAGCTCGCTCGTGAGGCCCTGACCCGAGCAATTCACAAGCTGCCCCTGAAGGCACGCATCATCAAGCGCGAGGAGGGCGACGCGTAATGGCGATCGGCACCAAGCAGCTCGCCCCGAGCGAGCTCGACACGTTCGAAGACCAGCGCCTCGTCGAGGAGCTGCGTAAGGCCAAGGAAGAGCTGTTCAACCTGCGCTTCCAGTCGGCCACCGGCCAGCTCGACAGCCACGGACGCATCCGTGCAGTCAAGCGCGACATCGCGCGTCTGTACACGGTGATCCGTGAGCGCGAGCTCGGCATCCGCGCCACCCCGGCCCCGGTCGAGGCGACCAAGGCGAAGAAGAGCAAGGCGAAGAAGGCGGACTCCGCTGACGACGCCGCGAAGGAAGAGGCGGAGTAATGGCTACCGCGAAGAAGGCCGAGGCGCAGGTCGTCGGTCACGAGCACTCCGAGAACGACGTTCGCGACGAGAACGCCCGCGGTTACCGCAAGGCGCGTCGTGGATACGTCGTCAGCGACAAGATGGACAAGACCATCGTCGTCGAGGTCGAGGACCGTGTGAAGCACCCGCTCTACGGCAAGGTCATCCGCCGCACGTCGAAGGTCAAGGCTCACGACGAGTCCAACTCGGCGGGCATCGGCGACCTCGTCGTCATCAACGAGACCCGTCCGCTCAGCGCCACCAAGCGCTGGCGCCTGGTCGAGATCCTCGAGAAGGCCAAGTAAGCCTCGCGGCTTACTTGGAACCCAAGGAGTAAACAGTGATTCAGAACGAATCCCGGCTGAAGGTCGCCGACAACACCGGCGCCAAGGAGCTGCTCACCATCCGCGTGCTCGGTGGCTCCAACCGCCGTTACGCCGGCCTGGGCGACGTCATCGTCGCCACGGTCAAGGACGCGATCCCGGGTGGAAACGTCAAGAAGGGCGACGTGGTCAAGGCCGTCGTCGTCCGTGTCGTCAAGCAGACCCGCCGTCCCGACGGCTCGTACATCAAGTTCGACGAGAACGCCGCCGTGATCCTGAAGAACGACGGGGAGCCCCGCGGCACCCGCATCTTCGGACCGGTCGGTCGTGAGCTTCGCGACAAGAAGTTCATGAAGATCGTCTCGCTCGCCCCGGAGGTCATCTGATCATGGCGAAAATCAAAAAGGGCGACCTGGTTCAGGTCATCTCGGGTGCCAAGCCCGAGCGTGGCGGCGACCGCGGGAAGCAGGGTAAGGTCCTCGAGGTCCTGACCGAGCAGAACCGCGTCATCGTCGAGGGCGTGAACTACGTCACCAAGCACAACCGCGTGGGCCAGTCTCAGCGCGGCACCAAGACCGGTGGCATCGAGACCTTCGAGGCCCCGATCCACATCTCCAACGTCGCGCTCGTCGACCCCTCGACCAAGAAGCCGACCCGCGTCGGTCACCGCGTCGAGGAGCAGGTGAAGGACGGCGTCAAGCGCACCGTCCGCGTGCGCTTCGCGAAGAAGTCAGGCAAGGACCTCTGAACATGAGCACCTCGACTGCCGCGGTGGCTGGCAAGATCCAGCCCCGCCTCAAGCAGAAGTACAACGCCGAGATCAAGAAGGCGCTGCAGGACGAATTCGGCTACGCGAACGTCATGCAGATCCCCGGTCTGGTCAAGGTGGTCGTGAACACCGGTGTCGGCGAGGCTGCTCGCGACAGCAAGGTGATCGATGGCGCGGTCGAAGACCTCACCAAGATCACCGGTCAGAAGCCCATCGTCACGAAGGCCCGCAAGTCCATCGCACAGTTCAAGCTGCGTGAGGGCCAGGCCATCGGCGCGCACGTCACCCTCCGCGGTGACCGTGCGTGGGAGTTCGTGGACCGCCTGGTCAACCTCGCCCTGCCCCGCATCCGCGACTTCCGCGGTTTGTCGGCCAAGCAGTTCGACGGCAACGGCAACTACACCTTCGGTCTCCAGGAGCAGTCCGTGTTCCACGAGATCGACCAGGACCGCATCGACCGCGTGCGTGGTTTCGACATCACGATCGTCACCACCGCGAAGACCGACGACGAGGGCCGTTCGCTGCTGCGTCAGCTCGGGTTCCCGTTCCAGTCGGCCGACGCGCAAGCCTGACACCCAGGGCCCCCGGGGTTTCCGGGGGCCCTTCATCGAAGGTCGACTGTCGCGTAACGGCAGCCGAAACCTCATGATCGAAAGAAGCAACACATGACGATGACAGACCCGGTCGCAGACATGCTGACCCGTCTGCGCAACGCGAACTCGGCGCACCACGACTCCGTGTCGATGCCGAGCTCGAAGCTCAAGACGAACATCGCCGCCATCCTCAAGCAGGAGGGTTACATCGCCGACTGGAACGTCGAAGACGCTCGCGTCGGCCAGACCCTCAACATGACGCTGAAGTACGGCCCGAACCGCGAGCGGTCGATCGCCGGCATCAAGCGCGTGTCGAAGCCCGGCCTCCGCGTGTACGCGAAGTCGACCGAGGTCCCCACGGTCCTCGGTGGCCTCGGCGTCGCCATCCTGTCCACCTCCTCCGGTCTCCTCACCGACCGTCAGGCCGAGCAGAAGGGCGTCGGCGGGGAAGTCCTCGCCTACGTGTGGTGATCTGACATGTCGCGTATTGGACGTCTTCCCATCGACATCCCCGCCGGCGTCACCGTTTCGGTGAACGGCCGGGAGGTCTCCGTCAAGGGCCCCAAGGGCGAGCTCGCGCTCACCGTGGCACAGCCCCTCGAGGTCGCGGTCGAAGAGAACCAGGTTCTCGTCACCCGGCCCGACGACGAGCGCGAGTCGCGGTCGCTCCACGGCCTGACCCGCACGCTCATCAACAACAACATCATCGGTGTCACCCAGGGCTACACCAAGGGCCTCGAGGTCGTCGGCACGGGTTACCGCGTGGCGCAGAAGGGGAGCTCGGTCGAGTTCGCCCTCGGCTTCTCGCACCCCGTCCTCATCGACCCGCCCGCCGGGATCACCCTCACGGTCGAAGGCAACAACAAGCTCACCGTGAGCGGCATCGACAAGCAGGCCGTCGGCGAGGCCGCTGCCAACATCCGCAAGATCCGTAAGCCCGAGCCCTACAAGGGCAAGGGTGTGCGGTACGCGGGCGAGGTCGTGCGCCGCAAGGCCGGAAAGAGTGGTAAGTAGCCATGGCTGTCAAGACAAAGTCCGTCGCTCGCTCGCGTCGTCACCTGCGTCTTCGCAAGAAGATCGTCGGCACCGAGCTGCGCCCCCGTCTCGTGGTGACGCGTTCCGCCCGCCACGTGTTCGTCCAGGTCGTGGACGACAGCAAGGGCCACACCGTGGCCTCCGCCTCCACCCTCGAGACCGACCTGCGCGGCTTCGACGGTGACAAGACCGCCAAGGCCCGCAAGGTCGGCGAGATCGTCGCCGAGCGTGCGAAGGCCGCTGGCGTGTCCGACGTCGTGTTCGACCGCGGCGGTAACCGTTACGCCGGTCGCGTCGCCGCGATCGCCGACGGAGCTCGCGAAGGAGGGCTGAACCTGTGAGTGACAACAAGGAGACCGAAGTGACCGAGCAGACTGCACCGGCTGAGGGTGCGGCTGCGGCTCAGGCCCCCGCCGAGCGTGAGCGTGAGCCGCGTCGCGGTGGTCGCGAGCGCAACACCAACCAGCGCGACCGTGGTTCGCGCGACCGCAACGAGAGCCAGTTCCTCGAGCGCGTCGTGACGATCAACCGCGTGTCGAAGGTGGTCAAGGGTGGCCGTCGCTTCAGCTTCACGGCGCTCGTCGTCGTGGGCGATGGCAACGGCGTCGTGGGCGTCGGTTACGGCAAGGCCCGCGAAGTCCCCCTCGCGATCTCCAAGGGTGTCGAAGAGGCCAAGCGCAACTTCTTCCGCGTCCCCCGCTCGGGCTCGACCATTCCCCACCCCGTCCAGGGTGAGGCCGCTGCCGGTGTGGTGCTCCTGCGCCCCGCCGCCGCCGGTACCGGTGTCATCGCCGGTGGTCCCGTCCGCGCCGTCCTCGAGTGCGCAGGCATCCACGATGTCCTCTCGAAGTCGCTCGGTTCGTCGAACACGATCAACATCGTGCACGCGACCGTCGAGGCGCTGAAGTCGCTCGAGGAGCCCCGCGCCGTGGCCGCCCGCCGTGGCCTGGAGTTCGACCAGGTCGCCCCGGCCCGCCTCGTGCGCGCTGAGGCGGCTGCTCAGAAGGTAGGTGCCTGATGGCCGAGCGTCTGAAGGTCACGCAGATCAAGTCCAAGGTGAGCGAGAAGCAGAACCAGCGTGACACGCTGCGCTCGCTCGGTCTCAAACGGATCGGCGACTCGGTCGTCCGTCCGGACGACGCGCAGACGCGCGGTTACGTCAAGACCGTCGCCCACCTCGTCAAGGTTGAGGAGATCGACTAATGGCTGCCAAGAAGGACGAGACCGCCACGGTCGACGCCCCGAAGAAGGCATCGGCCCGTAAGACGGCCGAGAAGAACGAAGCCCCCGCGGCGCGCCCCGGTGTGCTCAAGGTCCACCACCTGCGTCCCGTCCCGGGCGCTCGCACCGCGAAGACCCGTGTGGGTCGCGGTGAGGGCTCGAAGGGTAAGACGGCCGGTCGCGGTACCAAGGGAACCAAGGCCCGTTACCAGGTCCGTGTCGGCTTCGAGGGTGGGCAGATGCCGCTGCACATGCGCACCCCGAAGCTCCGCGGCTTCAAGAACCCGTTCCGCGTCGAGTACCAGGTCGTGAACCTGGACAAGCTCGGCGAGCTCTACCCGCAGGGTGGCGACGTGACCGTCGCCGACCTAGTGGCCAAGGGCGCCGTCCGCAAGAACGAGAAGGTCAAGGTGCTCGGCACCGGCGACATCTCGGTCGCGCTGACCGTCTCGGTCGACAAGGTCTCCGGCTCGGCTGAGCAGAAGATCGTCGCCGCCGGCGGCTCCGTCAACTGACGCCCGACCCTGAAGGGGCCGGCGGCCTTACGGCCGTCGGCCCCTTCTGGGTTAGTCTGATTTGGTGTGCGCCCTGTCGCATGCCGAGATCGTTCTGGAGGATTCTCCCTTGTTCAGCGCCATCGCGCGGGTTTTCCGCACGCCCGACCTGAGGCGGAAGATCGCCTTCACGCTGGGCATCATCGCCATCTACCGGCTGGGTGCCCACGTGCCGACGCCCTTCGTCGACTTCCCGAACGTTCAGCAGTGCCTGAACCAATCGGGCGGTACCGAGGGCCTGCTGTCCCTGGTCAACCTGTTCTCCGGTGGCGCTCTGCTGCAGCTATCGATCTTCGCCCTCGGTGTCATGCCGTACATCACGGCGACCATCATCGTGCAGCTGCTGCGCGTCGTGATCCCGCACTTCGAGACCCTTTACAAAGAGGGTCAAGCGGGCCAGGCGAAGCTCACGCAGTACACCCGCTACCTGACCATCGCGCTCGCGCTCCTCCAGTCGACGACTCTCGTCACGGTCGCTCGCTCGGGTCAGCTCTTCGGCTCGGCTGGCGTGCCCGAGTGCCAGCAGCTCCTCACGAACGACATCTGGTGGGCGCAGCTGCTCATGATCATCACCATGACCGCCGGTACCGGCCTGGTCATGTGGTTCGCCGAGCTCGTCACCGAGCGCGGTGTCGGCAACGGCATGTCGATCCTCATCTTCACCTCGATCGCCGCGACCTTCCCCGGCGCCATGATCTCGATCCTCAACGCCCGCGGCGTCGAGGTCTTCCTCCTGGTGCTCGCCGTGAGCATCGTGATCGTCGCCCTCGTCGTCTTCGTCGAGCAGTCCCAACGACGTATCCCCGTGCAGTACGCCAAGCGGATGGTCGGTCGTCGTACTTACGGCGGCACGAACACGTACATCCCGATCAAGGTCAACATGGCCGGCGTCGTGCCCGTCATCTTCGCCTCGTCGCTGCTGTACATTCCCGCGCTCATCGCGCAGTTCAACCAGCCGCAGGCCGGTCAAGAGCCGGCGCCGTGGGTCACGTGGATCTCGCAGTACCTGACGCGCGGCGACCACCCGCTGTACATGCTCGTCTACTTCCTGCTCATCATCGGGTTCGCCTACTTCTACGTCGCGATCACCTTCAACCCGGTCGACGTCGCAGACAACATGAAGAAGTACGGCGGGTTCATCCCGGGCATCCGTGCTGGTCGTCCCACCGCCGAGTACCTCGACTACGTGCTCACGCGCATCACATTGCCGGGCTCGATCTACCTCGGCCTGATCGCGCTTCTTCCGCTGGTGGCGCTGGCCACCGTGGGCGCGAACCAGAACTTCCCGTTCGGCGGAGCCTCGATCCTCATCATCGTCGGTGTCGGTCTCGAGACGGTGAAGCAGATCGACGCGCAGCTTCAGCAGCGCCATTACGAAGGGCTGCTGCGATGACCGCTCGGCTTCTGATCGTCGGGCCGCAGGGATCCGGCAAGGGAACGCAGGGCGTCCGCGTCGGCGAAGCTCTCGGCATCCCGGTGGTCTCCACGGGAGACGTGTTCCGTGCCAACGTGAAAGACGGTACGGAGCTCGGTCTCCAGGTGACGTCGATCATCGACGCAGGAGACCTCGTCCCCGATGAGCTCACCAGTGCGGTCGTCCGCGACCGTCTCGGGCAGGCGGATGCCGCTGAGGGCTTCCTGCTCGACGGGTACCCGCGGAACCTCGCGCAGGTGCTGCATCTCGACGAGTTCCTCGAGGGGCGCGAGGAGTCGCTCGACGCGGTGATCGCCCTCGTCGTCCCGCGCGAGGAATCGCTCTCACGCCTCACGGCGCGCGCCGCGGAGCAGGGGCGCGCGGACGACACCGAAGAGGCCATCGCCACGCGCTTGGGCATCTACGAGCGGGAGACGGCTCCGATCCTCGACGTGTACGGCACCCGCGGCATTGTCGACGAGATCGATGGCGTCGGCAGCCTCGACGAGGTCACGGCCCGAATCTTCGCGGCTCTCGAAGCGCGCGGTATCACCGCGACCCCGGCCTCCTGACGTGGGTCTGCGTTCCTCGATCTACAAGAAGCCCGCACAATTGCGGTCGATGATCGAACCCGGGTTGATCACCGCGGACGCCTTGGATGCCGTGCGCGCGCTGATCGCGCCGGGGGTGACGACGCTCGAGCTCGATGCGGCGGCTTCGGCGCTCATCACGGCGCGCGGAGCGGTATCGAATTTCCAGATGGTCCGCGGGTACCGCCACACGGTCTGCGCGTCGGTGAACGAGCAGGTGGTTCATGGCATCCCGAATGATCGCCCTCTGCAGGCGGGGGACATCCTGTCGATCGATGCGGGAGCAGAGTTCCGCGGATGGAACGGCGATTCCGCCTTCACGGTGATCGTCCCCGGCGATGCTCCCGAGGAGCTCGTCGCTCCTCGCCGTCGCCTGTCGGAGGTGACCGAGGGCTCGCTCTGGGCCGGTATCGCGGCGCTCAGTCGGGCGAGCCACCTCTCCGAGGTCGGAGCCGCCATCGAGCAGTACATCGACGACAACGCACCCGTGGGTGGCTACGGCATCCTGCGCGACTACGTGGGCCACGGTATCGGCCGCAAGATGCACGAGTCGCCGAGCATCTTCAATTACGCCGTGGCCGATCGCGGCCCCGAGGTGCGCCCCGGCCTGGCCGTCGCGATCGAGCCGATGGTCGTCATCGGCGATCAGGAGACATTCACCGAAGACGACGGGTGGACCGTCTCGACGGTGGACGGCTCAGCCGGCTCCCACTGGGAACATAGTGTCGCCGTGCATGATGGGGGCATCTGGGTCCTCACCGCGCACGACGGCGGTGCCGAGAAACTGGCGCCGTTCGGTGTGGTGCCGAAGGAGATCGATTGATGATGATGGCCGCTGCGCGGAAGACCACCAACTGGTTCGCGATCGGAGTGACCGCCGCCGCCCTGGTGGTGGTCCTCATCGTCGGGGGAGTGGTGTGGTTCGCCAACAGCCAGGCCACCTCGCCGGGTACGCTGCCGCAGGCCTCCGCCGTCAACACCGAGACCGGCGCGATCTCCGTCGGCACGGGACAAAAGACGGTGGACACCTACATCGACTTCATGTGCCCTATCTGCAATCAGTTCGAGCAGAGTTACGGCCCCACTCTCGATCAGCTCGCCGAGAGTGGCGAGATCACCCTCAACGTGCACCCCATCGCGATCCTGGACTCCAGGTCCCAGGGAACGCAGTACTCCACGCGGTCCGCGAACGCTGCTTACTGCGTCGCGGTCGACAATTCCGCGAACATCCCGGCATTCGTGAAGGCCCTGTACGCCCAGCAGCCGACCGAGAACACCGCGGGCCTCGACAATGAGACCCTCGCGAAGATCGCCACCGCTTCGGGGGCCTCGAGTGGCGTCGCCTCCTGCATCACGGACGGGACCTATGCGAAGTTCGTGACGGCCATGACCGAGAAGACCCCGCTGCAGCCCGGGTCGAGTCGCCCCGCCACGCCCACGATCGTCGTCGACGGGAAGACGCTGAACAACCAGCAGGATCTCACCGGCGACCCCCAGAAGGACATCGTCCAGCGTCTGGGATAGGTGCGTTCGTGGCGTTGTGCTCGCCACCTCGCGCCAATAGGGTCCGATTATGATCCGAAAAAAACTCTCAGCGGTGGCGGTTGCGACAGCGGTTCTGGCCGCGGGCCTGGTCGGATTCGGAGCGAGCCCCGCGTTCGCGGCCGGCGGGTGCTCCTCCTTGACCCGTGACAATCAGAACATCACGGGTTCGTGCCATGGGTCGGTGGAGATCTCCTGGACCTGCTCGAGCGACCTCTTCAACACCTTGAACAAGAAGGTCATGAACACCGGTGCGGGCCTCTCTTTCACGTTCAAGGCCTGTAACCAGGGTGTGCCCAGAGGTATCGGTATCAGGTCGCTCTGAGCTCCCCCCATCATCTTCAGCGGCCGCCCGCGCATGCGGGCGGCCGCTGAACTTCGCCGGCCACGCGCTCGTTTGACGCGGTCGTCCCGGACGGCCGAGGTGACGCGGTGCGAGTTGTAGAACACTCGGCTACCACGTATGCTTGATCTTTGGTGCGTTGCGCCTTCATTGGCGTGTCGACGTATCGAATCCCCATCCACCGCAGACCGGCCGGTCTGCAACTGAGCGTGAGCGAGTTTATGGCGAAGAAAGACGGTGTCATCGAGATCGAGGGCACGGTGTCCGAAGCACTGCCCAACGCGATGTTCCGTGTCGAGCTGACGAACGGGCACAAGGTGCTCGCGACCATCTCGGGCAAGATGCGGCAGAACTACATCCGCATCATCCCGGAGGACCGCGTCGTCGTCGAACTGAGCCCGTACGACCTCACTCGCGGTCGTATCGTCTACCGCTACCGCTGAGTCCGGCCGAGAAGTAACGACCGCAACCGCGAGTCGAAGACAGCGAAATCAGGAACATCATGAAGGTCAATCCCTCCGTCAAGCCCATCTGCGACCACTGCAAGGTGATCCGTCGCCACGGGCGCGTGATGGTGATCTGCAAGAGCAACCCGCGCCACAAGCAGCGCCAGGGCTGAGCTTCCAGCTCGACACCTTTCCAACTGAATACACAACGGCAGGATCAGATCCCACTCGCTCGCGCGAACGGGGGACACCTCGGGTCGGAGGCCCGAGCACCGATCCTGCTCCACACCTCCAGCACACTCTGAGGAGAGCCGCATGGCACGTCTTGCCGGCGTCGACATCCCGCGCGATAAGCGCGTGGTGATCGCACTTACTTACATCTACGGCGTGGGTCGCACCCGCTCCGTCGAGATCCTGAACGCAACGGACATCAGCCAGGACATCCGCGTCAAGGACCTCACCGACGACCAGCTGGTTGCTCTGCGCGACCACATCGAAGGCACCTACAAGGTGGAGGGTGACCTCCGTCGCGAGGTCGCCGCCGACATCCGCCGCAAGGTCGAGATCGGTTCCTACGAGGGCCTGCGCCACCGCCGCGGCCTCCCCGTGCGCGGACAGCGTACGAAGACGAACGCGCGTACCCGCAAGGGTCCCAAGCGCACGGTCGCCGGCAAGAAGAAGGCGCGCTAGGCCTCCGCCGGCGCAGGATTCAGGAGAACCGCACATGGCACAGGCCAAGTCTGCCGCGCGCAAGCCGCGCCGCAAGGAGAAGAAGAACATCGCCGTGGGTCAGGCCCACATCAAGTCGACGTTCAACAACACGATCGTTTCGATCACCGACCCCTCGGGCGCCGTCATCAGCTGGGCCTCGTCCGGCGGTGTCGGATTCAAGGGTTCGCGCAAGTCGACGCCTTACGCCGCAGGCATGGCCGCGGAGTCGGCCGCTCGCCAGGCGCAGGAGCACGGCGTCAAGAAGGTCGACGTCTTCGTGAAGGGTCCGGGTTCGGGTCGTGAGACCGCGATCCGCTCGCTGACCGCGGCCGGCCTCGAGGTCGGCTCCATCCAGGACGTGACGCCCCAGGCCCACAACGGCTGCCGTCCGCCCAAGCGTCGCCGCGTCTGACGCGTTCCGTTCCCGGGGAGTGCTCGCCACTCCCGGGAACGCGCGCTCACGCGCGACCTCAGACTTCCGGATGCCGTGACGCCCTCCCGACGCCATCGTCGGGTCCCATGGCATCCCGCGAGTACAACTCAATACCTCACCCCATTACACGTGTCATATAGCGGGCACGTGATCGAAAGGAACACATAGTGCTCATCGCACAGCGTCCCACTCTGACCGAGGAGAAGATCGGGGAGTTCCGCAGCCGTTTCGTCATCGAGCCGCTGGAGCCCGGTTTCGGTTACACGATCGGCAACGCGCTGCGTCGCAGCCTCCTGTCGTCGATCCCCGGCGCGGCCGTCACGAGCATCCGCATCGACGGCGTCCTCCACGAGTTCAGCACGATCCCGGGCGTGAAGGAAGACGTCACCGAGATCATCTTGAACATCAAGCAGCTGGTCGTCTCGAGCGAGCGCGACGAGCCCATCACGGCGTATCTGCGCAAGACCGGCGCCGGTGAGGTCACCGCCGCCGACATCTCCGCTCCGGCGGGTGTCGAAGTGCACAACCCCGAGCTGGTCATCGCCACGCTGAACGACACGGCGAAGTTCGAGCTCGAGCTCACCATCGAGCGTGGCCGCGGCTACGTCTCGGCGACCCAGAACCGCAACGAGTACGCCGAGGCCGGTCAGATCCCGATCGACTCGATCTACTCGCCCGTGCTCAAGGTCAGCTACCGCGTCGACGCCACCCGTGCCGGTGAGCGCACCGACTTCGACAAGCTCGTCCTCGACGTCGAGTCGAAGGCCTCGATCGCCCCGCGCGACGCCGTGGCCTCGGCTGGTCGCACCCTCGTCGAGCTCTTCGGCCTGGCCCGTGAGCTGAACGTCGAGGCCGAGGGCATCGAGATCGGCCCCGCGCCGGTCGAGACCGTCCTCTCCAACGAGCTGTCGATGCCGATCGAGGATCTCGATCTGTCGGTCCGCTCGTACAACTGCCTCAAGCGCGAGGGCATCAACACCGTTTCGGAGCTGGTCGCCCTTTCCGAGACGCAGCTGATGAACATCCGCAACTTCGGTCAGAAGTCGGTCGACGAGGTGCGCGACAAGCTCACCTCCCTCGGCCTGTCGCTCAAGGACTCGGTGCCCGGTTTCGACGGCGCCCAGTTCTACAGCGGCTACGACGAAGAAACCGTCTGACCCTGTCGGACCCGACCGAACCTCTCCTGGAGTAATACGACATGCCCAAGCCCACGAAGGGTCCCCGCCTCGGAGGCGGCCCGGCCCACGAGCGTCTGCTTCTCGCGAACCTCGCGGCAGCTCTCTACACGCACAAGTCCATCAAGACGACCGAGACCAAGGCCAAGCGCCTCCGTCCGCTCGCCGAACGTCTCATCACCTTCGCCAAGCGTGGCGACCTCCACGCGCGTCGTCGCGTGCTGAGCGTCATCGGCGACAAAGAGGTCGTTCACACCCTCTTCACCGAGATCGCGCCGCTGGTGGCCGAGCGTGACGGCGGCTACACCCGCATCACGAAGGTCGGCAACCGCAAGGGCGACAACGCCCCCATGGCCGTGATCGAGCTCGTTCTCGAGCCCGTCACGAAGAAGGCGTCCCACAAGGCTGCTGCGGCTCCCGCCGCCGCTGCTGCGCCGGCCGCCGACGAGCCCGTCGCGGATGAGCCCGCTGCCGAGGAGACCTCCACGGACGAGGCCGCCGACGCCGGAGCCGAGTCGCCCGAGGAAGGCGCCGCCGCTGAGGCCGCTGCCGACGACGCCGTCCAGGACGACGCCAAGGCCTGAGTCTCCTGACTCGCACGAAGCCCCCACCCGGTTCGGGTGGGGGCTTCGTCGTCCTCCGCGGGGGACGCTCGCTCGTAGGCTTGACCTCGTGCGCATCCGACTCGACATCGCCTACGACGGCTCGCAGTTCCGCGGATGGGCCCGACAACCCGGGCTACGCACCGTGCAGGGTGAGCTGGAGAACGCTCTCGCACGCATCATCGGCGGCGATCCACGACTCGTGGTGGCCGGGCGAACCGATGCGGGAGTGCACGCGTCGGGTCAGGTCGCGCACCTCGACCTCGACCCAGACCAGGTCGCCCGTTTGCCGCGGCGTCGTCGGGACAACGATGAAGCCGACGCCATCGCAGCCCTCGCCGGTCGCGTCCGCGGGGTCCTCGGAGCATACGCCGACGTGACGGTTTCGCGGACCTCGCGCGCTCCCGCGGGCTTCGACGCGAGGTTCTCGGCCGTCTGGCGGCGGTACAGCTACCGCCTCGCCGATGCCACGACCGCGTACGACCCCCTCGACAGGAAGCGGACGACGTCCGTTCGAAGCATCCTCGACGTGGAAGCGATGGATGCCGCGGCCTCCCGCCTCATCGGGCTCCACGACTTCGCCGCCTACTGCAAGGCCCGCGAAGAGGCGACCACGATCCGCACGCTGCTCGAGTACGACTGGCGTCGGGACGACACCGGAGTCCTGATCGCGAACGTCCGGGCCGATGCGTTCTGCCACAGCATGGTGCGCGCTCTCGTCGGGGCCTGCGTCGCGGTGGGGGAAGGCCGCATCGGGATCGACGACGTGGTCGCGATCCGCGAGGCACGCATGCGGATCCCCGAGACGAAGGTCCTGGCCGCACGCGGGTTGGTCCTCGCGGAGGTGGGCTACCCGGCGGACGGTCTGCTCGCGGCTCGTGCGGAGCAGACGCGCAACCGCAGGGATGCCGAGGACCCGGCATCCTGATCTCTTCTCCCGCCCTCCGTGCAACCCTCAGTGAGCCTCGTGCGAGCGCCCGTATGCTGTCAACGCCATGAAGGTCATCTCGTACAACCTCAACAAACATCGGGCGGCTGGCGAGCTCGTCGATCTCGTCGAGAAGCACGAGGCTGACGTGCTCTGTCTGCAGGAATGCGATAGCACGGACATCCCCGAGCGCATCGGCGGTCTTCGGCTGGCGGAGGCCACGCAGCGCAACCGTTTGGGGCTGGCTCTTTACTACCGCGAGAACACCTTCCGCGCGGAGGACGTCCGAGCGATCGGCCTGAAGAAGTCGTTGCACGACCGCGTGCTGAAGCCCGCTGAAGAGCGCATGCTCGGCGTACGACTGCGTGATATCGACAACGGGCGCGATGTCATCGTCGCGTCCTTTCACGCGGCACCGCTGACGGCGCTCAACTCTCTGCGTCGCCATCAGATCCGTACGGCGCTGTCGGAGCTGCAGAACCTCGGGCCGGGTCTGCCAGCGCTCATGGTGGGCGACTACAACTACCCGGTCTTCAAAGAGAATCTCGGCCAGAAGGTCCGCGACCAGGGATACGAGCTGACGCTCAGCGATACCCGCACGTACACGCGTTATCGGTTCTTCCGGGGACACTACGATTTCGCGACATCGATCGGGTTCGACATCGCGCACATCAAGACGTTGCCCCAGGGGCTCAGCGACCACCTGCCCATCCTCATCACCGCTGAGGTGACACAGGGGCACGGGTCCAGCCTCGTCTGAAGGCTGAGCGGTGCGTCGTGGCGCGGCGCGAACCTCGATCCCGACCGCGGCGGCAGCTCCGAGCACGCCGTTGAACGACGTTTCCGCGCGCGGAGCGGGTGCGGCGGAACGCGTCGTCCGGGCGGGGGCGGCAGATCACGCGGCCACCTCAGGGGTGCAGACCCGCCGCCCGCGTCTTCCCGCCACCTACACTGGGTGAAACGATCCGAGGGAGGATTCATGGCGCTCGCAGAGCATCGCGGCAGGGTGGTCATCGGCGTTGCCGTGGCGGTTTCGGCCCTTCTCGGTCTCACCGGCTGCGGAGCGCCGCCGTGGGCCCAGGGCGGCGCTCAAGCCCCCGAGTCGCCCTCGCCGTCGGCCACAGCGACCGCGGCTCCACAGCCCGTTCGCAACGATCTGTCGAGCGGCTCCACGCAGCGCTCGCTGACGGCCGGCTCCGTGGCCGCCACGGTGAACTACTGGTCTACCCTCGCTATGGATCGCTGGACGGCCACGGCCCTCAAGCCCGTGAACCTGTCGATGGAGACGACGGTGACGCCCAACGACGGACAGAAGGTGTACCTGCAGCGGGCCACGATGACAGCGGTCCCGGGAAACGCCTCGCAGTCTTTCTCCGCGCTCACTCCGCAGAGCGATCAGACAGACGCGCCCGGCTATCTCGTGCTCTCGCCGTACAGCTACTCGCAGACCTTCAACGTCGGTGAGGTGCCCGCTGAGGCGACTTTCGTCACGCTCCAGTTCACCTACGAGTTCCTCGTCCAGACCACCCCGACATCCACCGAGTTCGCGAAGCAGACCGCGAGCGACACACTCACCGTCGCGATCGCGGGCGGGGGAGAGGCCGGTTGATCAGGCGCGGACGCGCTCCCAGCAATCGCCGCCTCGTCGGGTGGCCTCACAGGCCGCGGCATCCGCGTCGACGATGAGAGCGTTCAAGTCGTAATCGGCCGCTTTCGCCGGCACCCATCCGATGCTCGCCGAGAGTTGGATATCGATGTAGGCCGACACATCGAGCTCGGTGATCTGTCGGAGGAGGGTGCGCACGAGCTCGCGCAGCACCGAGTCGGGGCGTGAGACGACGACGACCACTCGTCCTCGGATCTCGCGACCCAGGTCAGCTTCGGCCGGAAAAGTATCGGCGACGAGCGATTCGAACTGCCCCACGAGACGGAGCCAGCCGCTTTCCCCGGCGGCGCTGCGCAGCTGGGCGGGATCGTCGAGCCGGACCGTCAGGACGGCCCACGACTCCTCCTGTGCGCGTCGGGCTCGAGCCAGGCGGTCCGTCGCGGTGACGACGAAGTGGGGCCAGCTCGATGCCGCGCGACGTCCGCTGGGTGACACCGAGGTGAAGTACAGCAGGGACACGGTCGCGCAGACGAGGAAGACCAGCATGCCGAGCCCGTTGAGCACACGGGGAAGCGCGAGGTCGCCCAGTGCGGTCGGGGCGGCGAGTCCGGAGACGAGAGTGCCGACCCCGAGCGCGACGAAGATGGCACAGACGACCGTGAGAGGCAGCGCCAGCCTTTCGAGGCGGTCGGCCGCGCGGCGGAGCTCCCAGACCGTGAGCCCGGCGAACACGGAGGAGGCGACGAAAGCCAGGCGGAAGACGAGCCCGTATGCGCTCGTATCGGTGACGAGAACGAAGATCAGGGCGGTGGCCAGCGCCTGGATCGCGCTCACCCAGGGGAGGGCGCGCACGCCGCGGCGGGCACGGAAGCCCGACCAGATCAGAGCGGGTGCGCCGAGCATGAGACCGAGACCCGCACGGCGGACCGACTCCTCGTTCAGCATCGCACCGGTCACCGATACCCAGGTGCTCGTCATTGCCAGCACGAACGCGAGGGACCACAGGAGGGCCGATCGCGAGGGGCGGTGCAGGAAACCCAGTCCGATGATCATGACCGTGCCGAGGGTGGCGATCGTAGCCTGAGCCAGCCCCAGATTCGAGAGGACGTCGGACGGCATCACGACGCTCCGGCGTCGACGCGGGCGGGAAGGATGACCGTCACGGTAGTGCCGGTGCCCAACTCGCTCTCGAGGTAGAGAGAACCCCCCTGATCCTCGATGATGCTGCGGATGATGCCCATACCGAGGCCGGTGCCCGGGGTGGGGCTCTCACGGACGGACTGTGCGCGGAAGTAGGGGTCGAAGACGCGCTCGAGGTCGTCGGGATGGATGCCGATGCCGGTGTCGGCGAAGTGGAGGATGACATCGTCCGGGGAGACGTCGCCGGAGATGCGGATCGTGCCTCCCGCGGGTGTGTACTTGATCGCGTTGCTCAAGATGTTGTCGAACGCCTGCCGTAGCCGGAATGCGTCCCCGACCACCTCGGCGGTGTCGGGCAGGTCGTCCATCACGCTCACCCTGCGCGCCGCCGCGGCGGGACGGAACGACGCCAGCGACGAGGCGATGATGCGGCTGGCGTCGGCGGCGACGGGGGAGGAGGTCTCGCGGAACACCCCCCTCGAGGTCGCGAGGATCTCGGAGATGAGCTTCTGCATACGCTCGCCGGCGCCGGCGATCACCTCGAGCTGCTCGCGTACCTTCGGCGGCAGGTTCGGGTCGTCGAGTGCGAGATCGGCATGGCCGATGATCGCGGTCAGCGGGTTCCGCAGCTCGTGAGACACGGTCGCCGCGAGGCGCTCGCGTGCGCGTTCGGACTCGATCAGCGCCGTGATGTCGTGAACGATGAGCAGCGTGCTCTCGGGCTCGTCGGAGGAGATGAGCCGGCGCGTCGACGCGGAAAGGGCGTGCCACTCGCCATGGGGATCGAAGAGCCAGACGCGCTCGTCGTCGAATTGCTCCCCCCGCGATGCCCGCGCGAAGGGGCGCTCGGCCTCGGGGAGCGGTTCGCCGCGCAACGTCGCGTACTCGACCGCCGCGCCCGGACGCTGCGGCTCGTCGCGTTCGACCCCGTACAACGCGACGTACGTGTCGTTCAGCGCCAGCACTTCGCCGTCCACGGAGAGACGCGCGATGCCGGTGTCGAGCCCATTTAGCATCTGCGATACGCGGCGTTCCTGGCCGGACACGCGCTGGAGGGTCCCCTGGAGCCGGCTCGCTTGGCGACGCAGCAGCTGCTTGAAGGCCCGTGTCTGTCGCGCCGAGAGGAAGGAGGTGATGGCGATGAACGTCAGAGAGAGCAGAACGACGATCAGCCGGAGGGCGGTCACCGGCCCGGAGGCATTCACCGTGGCATCCACCACGATGATCACGCCCACCGTGCTGAGCGCAGAGATGAGGTAGACGAGCGTGAAGTGCGTCGCGATCCAGATGATGGGGAAGACCCAGAAGAAGCTGAAGCGCAGATCGGTGCCGTAGCTCAGGAGCCCGATGCCGACGATGTCGCCGAACGGGATGACGGCGACCGCTGAACGGGGGATCTTCTGCCAGGGTACGACCATCGCCAGCGCCGTCAGCGCGATGATGACACCCACGCCGGAGGAGAAGGGCCACAGGGAGAAAAGCGCGGGCTCGAGGGCCTGGACGAGCAGGACCGTGATGACCACGCTCGCCCCGAGAACGAGTTGCAGCAGCCACACCGACCGGGTGCGACTGCCCGGATTGGTCGCGTCGTCGTCGGGGATGCCCCCCGGAGGAACCGCCGGAGGGACGCTCCTCATGGATGCCATTCTCCGAGTGTATAGAGAGTGGTGTAGTCTGCTGCGCGCCATCCTGTCTCTGCTCGCCGCGCGTGGTCTCCGATCGCGTCGCCCGGTCAGACTCCCCCTGAGGCCTGCATCCTGCAGCGTGATGGTCGATCATCGACCTCTTGCGCCTTCCGCGCCTTTCCTCAGGAGACACCTGTGAGCAAGCTCTCTCGCCGCCGTGTGCGCGCCGCAGCCGCGACCCTCGCCCTCGCCATCGTCGCGCCGGCCGTGCTCTCGGGATGCAGCCAGATCACCGATGTGCTCGGCGCGTTCCCCGGACAAGCGGGGAGCAATCAGTCCGTCGTCGTGGCGACGCCGGCGCCGCAGGCCTCGGCGGGGACGAAACCCTTCGACTCGCAGTTCACCTACGACGGATCGGTCCGACTGACGTCGCAGGTCGCCGACGGGCTCGAGCTGCGGCTCGACGTCTGGGCTGTCGATCCGAAGCGCACGATGGAGTGGACCGCGACGAACGAGAAGCAACTCGGCTTCGCTGTCAACATCGTCGACGACCGTGTCGACGAGAAGGCCGTCCTCGCCCAGAAGCGTCGCGTCTACGTCTCGTCGATCTCCATCACCTCCCAGACCGCGCAGACCAGCGGACAGGTGTCGAGCCCGTTCCAGTTCAGCGCCGATCCGCGGACGCTGGTTCCTTCGGACACCCTGCGCTCCGACCGAGGGCTCCTGTTGAACAGCTTCCAGGGCGGACTCCTCGTTCCGACCACGTCGATCCGGCAGCTGCCGGCGGACACCTACGGCATCACGCTGGAGTTCGCACTGAACGTCGCCGTCGAGGGCACGGCGAACACCGACACGTCGTTCAGCCAGCAGACGGTGTACCAGTACCTCCCCATCGCGATCTTCGCCGACGAGGGCCAGTCCACGAGCGGTCAGAGCACGGGGACATCGAGCACGACCGGCCGCGCTCCGGGCTGGGGTCAGACAACGAACCAGGGCTGAACCGCTCCCGGCGGACTCAGTCGTTCCGCGGCTGGCCCAGACGGTGCCGCGACCGCCGGCTCTCCA
This sequence comes from Sphingomonas sp. G5, assembly GCF_052660795.1. Lineage (NCBI taxonomy): Bacteria > Pseudomonadati > Pseudomonadota > Alphaproteobacteria > Sphingomonadales > Sphingomonadaceae > Sphingomonas > Sphingomonas sp. G5. The sequence continues at coordinate 540,538 of NZ_CP109660.1, forward strand.
TGAGCCAGGAGAGGTCGTCGACGTCGCGGAGAAGATGGTGCTCGAAAGAGAGGTCGGGCACGTCGTCGTAATCGATCGAGGGCATGCGCCGGGCGAACGCGCGTCGGAGCGATTCCTCGACGTCCGTCGCGTCGGTCGTCACGGGAGCGACGGCGAAGACCGTGTCTCGGGCCGGCATCCCCGTGACGACATCGGTGAGGGCATCCGAGGCGGCGTCGGCCACGGTGCGCAGCATCGTGTCGGCGCGCTCGCCGCTGTGCGCGGCGCGGATCAGGTCGAGCTCGGGCACCCGCACGAGCGTCGCGCGGACGATCGAGTGCTCGGCGAGCAGGCGGGACGTCTCGCGGCGTAGGGCGCCCCGGTCGTGCGCTCGCGTGCCGGGCGCCGGGTCGTCGTCGAGCTGGCGTCCGATCCACACCGCGCTGACCGAGACCAGAGTGATCGCCACAGCGCTGACCGCGGCCGTCGCCTCGGCGGAGACCGGACCCTGCCGAAGAAGCGGCGCCAGGCCGAACGCGGCGACGACGGCGAGACGAGCGAGGTTGTAGACGGCGTAAAGACTCAGGGTCCAGGAGAGCAGACGCGCCCCGCCCAGCTGCCCTACGGGAGGGCGTGCGCACTCCAGCGCGCACAGTGCCGAGAACATCACCAGACCGGCCGTCTTCAGCAGGGTCGCATCATCGAGGGGCACGAGGAAGGTGAGGCCGAACAGGAGGATTCCGCCGGCCCCCGTGCTGATGGCGCCGATCGCGCGCCGACCGTTGAGCCGCCGCACCCCCGCCCAGAGAAGGCCGACGGCCATGATGTTGGTGGCGTTCCCCGCGGCTGCCGCGGCCACGGAATCCCAGGCGGTCTCCATGACGTTCATCGCTCCGCAGAGCAGGGCGGCAATGGCGGACAAGCCGAAGTAGCGGACCATGTCGGCGCGCGCTCCACCGCGATCGTCTTCCGGGCGGCCGTGCGCCAAGAACAGCATGGTGAGGGCTACGCCCGCGGCGGCGATGGATGCCAGCAGGGCGAGGACGATCACGGACGGTCGTCTCCTTCGAATGTCCGCCGCAATCTTGAGGAAATCTTGCGGGGACGGTGGTCGTTTTACAGCGGTCGTCTTGCGGCGAACCTACCAGAGTAGGTCTCGGCCGATACGCCGCGAGAACCGACAGGAAGACAACGCCATGACCGATGCGCGCAGCTTCACCTCCCACGCCCGGGACTTCGACATGCACCCGGGCGCACTCGGGACAGCAGGCGAGCAGGGGTTCGCCGACGACTTCGCCGCCGTGCTCGAGAACACTTCGGTGCACCGCTCCACCATCGGCTGCGTCATTCCGGCGTACAACGAGGAGGAGTCGATCGCTGACGTGATCGAGGCCCTGCTCGCGCAGACTCGCGTGCCGGACGTCATCCACGTCGTCGTCAACAACACCTCCGACGCGACGGTGAAGATCGCCTCCGAGTACAGCGGGCCGCACGAACTGCACACCGAGCTCGGCGAGCAGTTCACCGAGGTCTTCGTCCACGACATCGGCAAGAACCCCGACAAGAAGGTCGGCGCGCTCAACTACGGCTACTCGCTCGTCGAGGGTTACGACTACCTCCTCGGCGTCGACGGCGACACCATCGCCGACAGCAAGGCCGTCGAGTACCTCGAGACGGAGGCGATCTCGGACTCCCGCATCGGGGGGATCTCGGCGATCTACACGATCGACGACAAGCCCATCAAAGGCCTGGTCGCACGGTTCCTCACGGCGGGTCAGCGCACGCAGTTCGCGGCCTTCAACCTGCAGAACATGCTGCGGGGCCGCAACATGGCCGTCCTGGGCGGGCAGTTCTCGATCTTCTCGACCAACGCCCTGCGCGACGCGATGAAGCAGAACCACCAGAGCACCCCGTGGGTCAAGGACTCCGAGGTGGAGGACTCGCTGCTGTCGCTCCAGATCAAGAGCGCCGGTTACCTGACCAAGATCAGCCCGTACGCTCGAGCCGACGTGGGTGGCATGACGACGTTGTCGGGCTACGACGCTCAGCAGGTGAAGTGGACGTACGGGGCCATCGAGCTCATGTGGCCCGGGCAGCGCGGCGACACCAAGGGGCAGCCGTTCCACCCGAACCTCCGCCTGCGGTGGTTCGAGAACTTCGGCATGCTCACGAACCTCTTCGTCCGCGTGGCCTTCCTGACCCTTCTCGCCGGTTCGCTGACGATCCACGCCTTCGTCTTCTCGCCGCTGTGGCTGATCCCCCCGGTGATCGCCATGCTGCTGAACCTCCGCATCGCCCGCACGATGAAGAATGTCGACCGCACGGACGTCCTGTTCGCGGTGCTCTTCTTCCCCGCGGAGATCTTCATGTGGATCCGCATCAGCCACTTCGTCCGCTCGTGGACCCGCTTCCTCTCGCGCAAGAAGGTCGACAACTGGGCGATGCAGGCCAAGGCCGAGCGCGGTGGTGGTCTCGGACACTGGACGCCGATGGTCGTCCTGATCGCCGTCGCCATCGCCCTCGCGGTGATCTGGGTCATGGTCGGGCCGATGGTGCAGTCGTCGATCCTGTGGATCGGCTGGCCCATCGTCGGTGTCGTGACCGTCCTCCAGACGCTCCTCATGTTCTCCAAGCTCGTCCGTCGCCACCACGGCTTCAAGGTCTGACGGACCCCCGTTCTGATACGCCCGAACGCATCAGAAAATACGGATGCCTCGGCCCTGGGGAGGGTCGAGGCATCCGTCATGTCTGCCGGTCTTACGGAGTCGCGAGCAACTCCGAGGTCAGCCGGTAGCCGACTCCACGCACCGTTTCGATGTAGCGCGGGTTGGCGGGGTTGTCGCCCAGCTTGCGACGCAGGTTCGTCATGTGCGCTTCGATCGCGCGCTTGTCGGCTTCTCCGACGAAGTAGCTCGTCACGTACGACTCGCCGCGGAGGACCAGCGTGAGATCGGCCTTGCTGCGTACACGCCGCTTGGACTCCATCAGGGTCGCAAGAAGGTCGAACTCCGTCCGCGTGAGCTCCAGCTCCTCACCGTCGACACGCACGAGGCGACTGTCGGGATCGAGCAGAAGATCACGATGGGTCACCCAGGTGCCGCCGGTGGGCGTCAGCTCTCCGGGCGAGGAGCGCGGGACGATCTCGCCACCCGGGGCCGACTCGCGAGGCTCAGGGCCCTGGGAGGACGGCACGATGACCGCTGCCGCGTTCGACGCGGGCGACGTAACGGGTGTCTCGGGCCGCCCGGCGGGGAAGGACGGGCCCACACTGTCCTGGCGCGGGGCGGAGGACACCGCGGAATCCGCGGCACGGGGGCGGCGAAGCAGCGCTTCGATGCGCGCGCGCAGCTCGCGAGGACGAAAAGGCTTCACGACGTATTCATCTGCGCCGGCGCCGAGGCCGAGGACGACATCGGCCTCTTCTTCGAGACCGGTCAGCATGATGATGTACGTGTCGCTCTGCTGACGAATCCGACGCGCCGCTTCGAAGCCGTCGATGCCCGGCATGTTCACGTCGAGCGTCGTGATCAGCGGTTGATAGGCGATCACCGCTCGAACCCCGTCGATGCCGTTTCCGACGGAGACGGTGGAGAATCCTGCGGACTCAAGCACCTCGACCAGCAGGTGGCGGATGTCGGGATCGTCTTCCACGATCACGGCCGTTTTCAGCATCTCTGTGCTGTCGCTCATGTCACCCACTCTTCCGGCTTCGCACGGGACCGTGCCCGCGTTCTCCCCCGAGTCGCGGCGTCGCAGTTCGACGAGCGCAATTTTGACACAGATCTCGGCCGCGTCGCGGTCGACTCGGAGGTCAACGCTGCTCGCGTGTCAGTTCCGCTGCCGCGGCCGGCCACCAGATGCCCGCAGCGGGGCCGCCGTTGCACTCGCCGTCGCTCTCGCCGGCAGGCTTGATCCACAGGTTCGTGTCGACGACGCCATCTCCGTACGAGCCGCCGGGGCTGCCCACGAGGCGGCCGGAAGGGTTGCACCATTCCGAGCCCGCCGGCCCCGCGCCGTTGCGCGAGGTGTCGATGACGGCGTGAGTGCCCCCGAGAAGATCCGAGAGAGCATGCGCGTAGGCGAACTCGGCGGCGGTGTCCTGATAGTTCGACACGTTCAGGGCGACGCCGCGCACCTCGGGCAAGATCCCCATGGCCTGAATGAGCCCCGCCATCTCCGCAGCGGGATGCCACGCGGAGTGGCCCCCGTCGATGTAGATCCACGTGTTGGTGCCGCTGATGTTCTCGACGGCGTTCTTCAGGTATCCGGCGCGATCGCCGACAGACCCGCACGAAGAGGACAGTGCGATGCTGTCGGGCTCGAGCACCACGATCTTCTGGACGTCCGACGCGTTGCGCAGCGCATCGCCGATGCGCTTCGTCCATTGCGCGTAGGACGCAGGGTCGAGGCCTCCGGCCGAATGGTTCCCACAGTCGCGATCGGGAAGTCCGTAGACGGCGACCGAGAGTGATGCCTTCTGGTCGCGAGCCTCCGCCGCGAGGTGTGCGATGCGGTCCCACACCTCGTCGACGGGATCGATCTCGGGAGTGAGCCAGTAGGTGGTGGGCTGCGTGGAGAGCCACTGTGCCGCGGCGATCTCGTCGGAATCGCCCGCTCCCGAGCGAGCGGCCTGTGCGGCTTTCGACTCGTCCGGCGCGACGATGCGGGTGTCGACCGCCGGGGGCTTGGCGGACAGGGTCTGGAAGAGGGTGGTCACGAGGCTTCCGACCACGCCGATCCCCGCGATGAGCGCGACGGTGACGACGAGCGCGCCGACGACGAGAAGCCCGCGGGGGAACCGTCGTCGAGGCCGTCTCGGCCGGGGTGATCTCGCCACGTTCGGAACTCTAGTCGAGGTGAAACCCACGAGGGGCGAGGTAGTTAACCGGGTGAAGCGATATAGACTGCTGTCGTGGGAAAACTGGTTTATAACACTGCGGGTCACTCGTTCGACATCGAGGATCGGACTCTTTCCCACCTCCGCATGGTCTTCATGAACAAGCTGCGCAGGGGCGAGTCGTTCATGTTCCACTTCCCGATGGGTGATGGCAGCGGCACGCGTACGCTCTGGATCTCGCCGTCGATCCCGCTCGTCTTCCACTTCTACGGAAGTCGTGCCCCGCAGCTCAACCGTCGGTGGATCGAGGATCTCATGGATGAGGCCAGTTCCCCGCAGGGGCTCAGCGTCACGGTCGAGCCCGAGCCGGAGTCGATCTCTGTGGCGAGCGCCTGAGTCCGCTCAGGCGCACTCGGCGTCGACGACCTCGCGGACACGGTCGAGGAACGCGGTGATCTGATCTGCCGCGTCGCCCGGAAGCCCCAGGGCGAACTCGCGGATGCGGGCGGTCACGGGGTCGATGGCATCCGGGTCGGTGTCGCGGTCGAACGGCACGACGAACTTGCTCCGACGATCCGACGGGTTGGCGACGAAGTCGATGAGGCCGCCCGCGCGAAGGCGATCGAGCATCCCCGTCACCGACGCCGTGGAGATGCCCAGTGATTGCGCGATCTCGGTCGGAGTCAGGGTTGCCCCGGCATCCGCCCGCTCGAGGATCAGCCTCATCGCCGCCCGTGCGTTCTCGCTGGGGCCGCAGTCGGACTGCCGGCGGCGAGCGAGCCGCGCCTCCGCCAGACGGAGCCTCTCGACCGCGCGCGCTGCCGTCATCGCCTGGTCGATTCCGGTCTCGAGTGTCATAGGGCCTCCTCGGGTTGAGCCCCCGTCTAGGCATTGTAGTGAGGCGGTTGAGGTTCCCGTCGACCGTCCTTTTCCGGCTCGGGTGCAACAATTCCGGGCCCAGCAGGGGCTTGCACCTCTTGTCCCCTCGCCGCGACGACTGAGACCTCGTATGATGGCCCGACCGGCGCACCGGGAAAGGAGAGGCCGATGGGCTCGCTGTTCTACGGGTCTTCTCCGACTCCGATCCGCGTTCCCGACCGCGTCCTCGCCCACGTCAAGGTGGTCATCGCTACGAAGCTGCGGCGGGGTGAGAGCTTCACGTTGTCGTGGAGGCACCCCTCCGGCGAACCGACGGGCCGCAGCACGCTATGGATCCAGCCGTCTATTCCCCTGCGGTTCGTGTTCGGTTCGGCGGAACCCGAGGCTCTCGACCCGGCCCTCCTTCATTCGCTCGCGACTTCGGCCAACTCCTCGGGCGGCCTGACGATCGATCTCGACGACCATGCCGTGCCCTCCGTTTCGGAGGCCCACTGACTACCGCCCCGTCAGAGGTGGGCGGTAGCGTGCCGATGCGCGATCGACGACATCCATTCCCTCCCCGGGCACGGGGGAGCCGATCGTCCGCGCATGCGTTCCCACGCTTCGACGTAGATGTTCTCGAGAAGTGTGTCGGCGGTCGACGCGACCCCCGTCATCGACAGCAGCACCGCGTAGATCTGCGGAGCCGTCGCATCGTAGAACTCCCCGAAGGCGTCGCAGTCGCCCACCGCAGCTCGCACGAGCAGGGCATCCAGATCCTGCTCTTCGCTCGCGCGAGTGGCGCTGTCTGTCATGGTCACCGTGCACCTCATCTGTATCTGTGGACAGTCAACCGTCGGGAGACGTCGGCGACCTGGGGTTGCGTAATCAGGACGTATGCCGTAACCAGGCGCCACGGTCACGGCTACCCGCGGTCGGCATCGCGACATCCGGCGACGGCGACAGGGAGGCGTCATAGGGTGAAACCATGAAAAGTGTCGTGCGCGGGGCTCTCGCCCTGGCGATGTTGTTCGCCGGTATCTCCCACCTGACCTTCGCGCGGCGCGACTTTCAGGCACAGGTCCCCGATGTCCTGGTGGAGAAAGGTCCCCTCGATCGCGACGCCGTGGTCGTGGCATCCGGGGTCGTCGAGGCCGCCTTCGGGCTTTCGCTCCTCGTTCTGCCCAAGGAGCGTCGTCGCATCGGCGCGGCTCTCGCTGCGTTCTTCGTCGCCATCTTCCCCGGCAACATCGACCAGTGGCGAAAGGGGCGCTCGGCCTTCGGATTGGACACCGACCAGAAGCGCCTCGGCCGACTCTTCTTCCAACCGCTGCTGGTGGCGGCCGCGTGGTGGTCGACACGTTGACCCGTCGATGACGGACGCCGTCAGCCTGGACCTCGTCTTCGACGACGAGACGGATGCCGCGGTGCGTGCGGAGTGGGACGCCCTGCTCGCCGCTGACCTGCCGAGTCAGGCCCGTCACCGGGGTGAGAGCAACCGCCCTCACGCGACGCTGCTCGTCCGCTCCTCGCTGGCCCCGTTCGATGTCGCAGACCTGTGCGGTTTCCTCCCCCTCTCGCTCACGCTCGGCGCGCCGCTTCTCTTCGGCGCGGGGCGGCATCGGGTCATCGCGCGCTCGGTCGTTCCCACGGCAGCGGTACTCGCTCTGCATGCGCGCCTTCACGAGCTCGCCGGGCCGGGCGCCGACGTCGACCGCACGGTGCCCGGCGCGTGGACACCGCACGTCACTCTGGCTCGCCGGGTCCCGCTGGACCGCATCGGTGAGGCGCTGGACGCTCTCGGACACCACGGCGGGGGAGACCTCGAGGCGCGAGCCGTCGCGATTCGTCGTTGGGATGCCGCGACCAAGACGGTGACCGACCTCGTCGGACGTGGCACGCTGGAACAGTGCTGACCGACGACGCCCTCTCCTTCCTCCGCGAGTACCACCTGGCCACCCTGTCGACCGTGGGACGTTCGGGTCGCGTGCACGCGGTACCTGTCGGGTTCACCTACGAGGACGGCGTCGTCCGTGTGATCGGCTCGCGCGGAACGCAGAAGTTCGTCAACGCCGAGCGCAGCGGCCGCGCCTCGATCTGCTCGGTCGACGGCGCGCAGTGGATCAGCTTCGAAGGCCCGGCGCGAGTGAGCGATGATCCGGAGGCCGTGGCGCACGCGGTCGAGCTGTACGCGGCGCGCTATCGCCAGCCGCGTCCGAACCCGGACCGCGTCGTTCTGGAGATGACCGTCGAGAAGATTCTGGGTTCGGCTTCCTTCCGCGGGTGACCGGCGTATCCTGAGGGGATGTCCCCCGTCACCTCGTCGATGCCCTCCGGGCGTGAGGGGGTCGTCGGCGCGTGGAGCGCCGACGGCACAGGCGCCGTGCACGCCGTCTTCCTCGCCGGGTGACCGGCGCGGGCGCTCCGCCTCGTGCGGGATCGCCCACCGCGCCCCTCCTTTTCGTGACGGGCGTATCGCCGCGCGATCTCATCGCGCGTTGGTCGCCGCACCGGCTCGAACGATGCGGCTCATCGACGGGACTTCCCCATGCACGCTCTCTCTCCATCCGCCCTCCGCTCCAGTTTCGTCAACGTCTCGCTTCGCGAACGCAGCTCGATCGTGATTCCCGCCGACCTCGACGCCACCACGTGGGATCGTCTCGATTACTTCGGTTGGCGCGACGCCAAGACCCCGCTTCTCGGCTTCGTCGTCGCCGAGATCGACGGGAGTCCCGTCGGCCTGCAGCTCCGGCAGACCGAGCAGCCCACGCGCACGCGACCGCAGTGCTCGTGGTGCTCCGATGTGACCCTGCCCAATGACGTCGTCTTCTTCTCCGCACGCCGCGCGGGCAAAGCGGGACGGGCGGGGAACACCGTCGGCACCCTGGTGTGCGCGCGGTTCGAGTGCTCCCGCAACGCGCGTCGTCTGGATCCGCCCGCGTATCTCGGCCATGACGCGGCCGCGGCTCGCGACCGCCGCGTGGAGGCGCTCCGCACCCACGTCGACACCTTCTTCCGGGACATACGCGACGGCGCGTGATCGACACGGGCCGGCGTCGATGAGCCGCCGGTCCGCGGGGTGGGTTCGCGCACGGAGCGCGGGCGCGGCAAGGACCCGGCGGTGGCATTGCGAACGTACGGCCGTGCCATACCGCGAAGGCGGGTCCCGGCCTCCGTGCGCCTGTCGACGAGGCTCCGCGGGAGCCGCGTCGGTGTCGTCGATGTCGATGACGTGATCGTCGTTCATCTCGGTGTCGGCCGTGCGTCCGGCGAAGATGCCGCGTTCTCGCCGACGGCGATGACGAAGCATGCCGCGTAGCGGCACGTCTCGCCGCGAGGCGGGCGTCGGACGCGATAATGTTCAGTGTCTCCCCCGGACACGAGTCGACGTATCTGCGTCGGAGGGGGAGAACGGTGTCGGCAGAATCGCTCGGTGCGGCAAGAGTACGTCTTTCGGGCCGCCTGCGGTCCGCCGTCGGGGGGACGGGCGCCCGGGGCGCGCTCTCCGTCGGTGACGGGGGTCACGGCTCGGCAGCTCGTGCCCAGGCGGATTCATGACTCATATGACGATCGACGACCGACTGGATGCCGTGCTGAACACGCTCGCGGACCGTGTGCGTGAGCTGCGGCGGGAGCGTGACCTCACCGTTGTCGCCCTGTCGTTCGAAGCGGGGATATCGGAGTCCCGCGTCCGCGCGATCGAATCGGGGCGGACGACGGCATCGCTCGCGACGCTCGTCGCACTCGCGGAGACCTTCGGAATCGAACTCGCGGAGCTCTTCGGCGAGACCACGCACGGCGGGGGAAACCGCGACGCGTCGGGCCGTCACGTCGCACCGAGGGAAGAGACGTGGGGCGGAGAGCTCCCGCCCGCGCCGTGGATGTCGGACACCGCCGCAGCCTCCACACCGAGCCGATACGTGGTTCCCAGCGAGGTGGTGTGGGGAGGTGAACTCCCCGCCGCCCCCTGGGCGACGCCGAAGGCGGATCCGGAGCCTTCGGAGCCGACGGGTCTTCCGGAGCCGATCGCGTCGGCGTCGGCGCCGAACCGGTCGACGGAGAAGACCTGGGAGGGTCCGCTTCCGGCGGCACCGTGGAGTGTCGAAGCGGCAACCGTGGCCGTCACCGGCTCGAATGCACCGGCCACCGGCCACCGGACGGCGTCACCGTCCGCGGTCGCGGGACGTCACGAATCTGCGTCGGTGCGACATCGGGACGGTGCCGCGCGTCTCGCGCTCGTCACCTCCGACGCTCCGACGCGGTCGCGGGAGCCGCGCACCTTCTCCGATCTGCGCGAAGGAATTCTCGAGGGACGGGAGTTCAGTTCTCTCCGGGAGTTCGCGATTGCCGCCGTCGCGGAGGCAGGGTACTCGTCCCTCACCGTCGCGCGGATTTTCCGACTGCCGGTCTGGAAGCTCGAGCGATGGATCGCCGAGAAGGGGTACATGGGTCGGCGGTGAGGTCGGGGTGCGCGGAAAGCGCACCCCGACACCTCAGAGAGCGCGGAGCTTCTCGAGCAGGGGAGCGGCGATCTCGTCGACGAACCGCTGCTGCTGCGCGTCGCCCACCTGGACGATGGCGATGTCGGTGAAGCCGGCGTCGATGAACGGGCGCACGCTCTCGGCGAGTTCGTCGAGGTCGGGGCCGCACGCGATGGACTCCGCGACGTCCTCCGGACGGACGAACTGCGATGCGCCGGCGAATCCTGCCGGCGTGGGCAGGTCCGCGTTCACGGCCCAGCCGCCCGCGAACCAGCGGAACTGGTCGTGGGCGCGCGCGATCGCGGCATCCTTGTCAGGGTCCCAGCTGATGGGGATCTGACCGATCTTGCGCGACTCGCCCTCATGGTGCTCGTTCCAGCCCTGGACCAGGCCGCCGTCGGGCTCGGTGGTGATCAGGTGGTCGCCGAGAGGGGCGAAGCGCTCGATCGAGTGCTCGCCGGAGACGGCGACCCCGATCGGGACGCCAACCTCGGGGGCATCCCACACGCGTGCCGAGTCGACGCGGAAGTATTCTCCGTCGTACGTGACGAGATCTCCCGTGTGCAGAGCGCGGATGATCTCGATCGCTTCGACGAGCATGTCCTGGCGTGCATGGACGGCCGGCCAGCCCTCGCCCACCACGTGCTCGTTCAGGTTCTCGCCCGACCCGAGCCCGAGGGTGAAACGGCCGTCGGACAGGAGCTGCAGAGTCGCCGCCTTCTGCGCGACGACGGCGGGGTGGTATCGGACCGTGGGGCACGTGACGTAGGTCATCAATTCGACCTCGGTGGTGGCCTGCGCAACCGCCCCGAGCACGGTCCAGGCGTAGGGAGCGTGCCCCTGACTGGTCAGCCACGGGGAGTAGTGGTCGCTCGAGACGAGGAAGTCGTAGCCGGCGCGCTCAGCGCCGACGGCGTAGTCGACGAGGGCTTTGGGGCCGCTCTGCTCGGTCATGAGGGTGTAGCCGAATCGCGTCATGTCGGCCACGGTAAGGCGGCGATCGCGCTCGTCCGCCGGGGTTGCGCTCGCCGCGGGGATGCGGCAGGGACCACGAAGGGCCCACGACGGAGGTCGTGGGCCCTTCGTGGAGAGGTCAGTCCTCGGGAGCGTGGATGACCTTCTCTCCGTCGAACGTCTCCCGCTCCTTCTTCCTATCGTCGTTGCGGGTCTTGCGGAGGCTGAGGAACGTCGCGACCGCGACCGTCGCCCCGATGAACAGCAGCGAGAACCAGATGGGGATCTCGGGCACCCACAGCAGCGGCTCACCACCGTTGATGAAGGGCAGCTCGTTGACGTGGAGGGCGTGGAAGACGAGCTTCACGCCGATGAACGCCAGGATCACGGCCAGGCCCTGCGCGAGATAGACCAGGCGCTCCAGCAGGCCGCCGATGAGGAAGTACAGCTGACGCAGGCCCATGAGTGCGAAGGCGTTGGCGGTGAAGACGATGTAGGCCTCGTTCGTCAGGCCGTAGATGGCGGGGATCGAGTCGACGGCGAAGACGAGGTCGATGAAGCCGATCGCGATGATGACCAGCAGCATCGGGGTGACGAAGCGCTTTCCGTTCTTGCGCACGGTGAGCTTGTCGTCGTTGTACTCCTCGGTGACGGGGAGGATGCGGCGCACGAACGTCATGAACCTGCCGTTTGCGGGGTCGCTCTCGCCGTGCGAGAACGCCTGACGGTAGGCGAGGAAGAGCAGGAGAGCGCCGAAGATGTAGAAGATCCACGAGAAGTTCTCGATGAGGGCCGCGCCCACGGCGATGAACGCGCCGCGCATGATCAAGGCGATGACGATGCCGATCATCAGCACCTTCTGCTGGTAGATCTTGGGCACGGCGAACCCGGTCATGATGATCAGGAACACGAAGAGGTTGTCGATCGACAGGGCCTTCTCGGTCAGATACCCGGCGAAGTATTCACCGCCGTAGGTCCAGCCGGAGAAGACGCCGATCCCGACGCCGAACAGCAACGCCAGGCCGATGTAGAAAGCCGACCAGCGCGCGGACTCGGCGATCGAGGGCTCGTGGGGCTTACGGACGTGCGCGAAGAATTCGAACACGAAGAACGCGACGGTGATCGCGATCGTGATGATCCAGATCAGAGGGGTGACGCCCATGGCGACCTCCAAGGGAAGTAGGTGTACGACGAGACACCAAGGTCTCCTCCACCCGACGAGATGGGCCGACGTCCCGGGCTCACGATGGCGTGATCCGTATTGACGAGAACGTCGCGGCGGGAGTACTCCCCTTGCTGGGTGCGATTCTACGGCATGGGACCGCGCGCGCTCGGCCTGGACATCGCCTCCGGCCCCGTGCTAGTCGAAAGCAACCGGATGCCGTGACCCGGGCGGCCTCTCAGCGCGGGGGAGCGCCGCCCACGATCGCGTCGACGAGGGTGAGCATGTCGTCGCCGTCGAACTCCTCGCGACTCAGCGCCCGCAGGATCACCGCCCCGAGGAGCGCGTCGGCCGCGGCATGGAGCCGCGGGCCCGTCACTCCGCCCATGGCCCGCGACAGGCTTTCGACGAGGGGAGCCGCGAGGATCTCGGCCCGGAGTCGCCGACCGGTCTCGGCGCTGCCCGCCGCGGCCGCGACGAGAGAACGCAGGAGCCCTTCTCCGTCGGGACTCGCCCGCAGGGTGAAAAGGTCGGTCAACCACACAGCGAGGTCGGTCCGGGGGTCGCCCGTGTCGGGCAGCTCTCGCTGCCCTCCGAGCAGGCGCCCCTCGAGGATCGCCTCGGCGATGACGTCGCCCTTGCTCGTCCACCAGCGATAGATGGTCTGTTTGCCGACGCCCGCGCGCCGGGCGATCCCCTCGATGGTGAGGTGGTCGTAACCGCGCTCGGCGAAGAGCGTCACGGCCGCGTCGAGGATCGCCAGGCGTGCCGCTTCGCTGCGGACGGGTCCACTGCGCGGAAGGGTCATGACTCACATTCTGGACGATCCGGGCCAATAACGAGACGAGACGGTGCGTGTTATCTTTGGGCTGACTGGTCGGAGCCGACGGTGCTCCCTCGCGCGCACCGCACGAGAGGAACACCCCGCATGGCCGAACTGCTGCACCGCCTCGGAACGTTTGCGGCCCGCCGCGCGTGGACGGTGATCGTCGCGTGGGCCGTCATCCTCGGCATCGTCGTGGGCGGCTTCCTCATCGGCTTCAAGGGACTCAGCTCGAGCTTCGACATTCCGGGAACGGCATCCGGGGACGTGATCTCCGAACTGCAGGGGAAGCTCCCCGATTTCGCCGGAGCATCCGGAGCGGTGGTGTTCCGCACCGACGACGGCTCGGCTCTCACCGACGAGCAGAAGACCGAGATCTCGGCCCTGGTGGCCTCGGCGGGCGACCTGCCCGACGTGGCCCGCGTCACCGATCCGTTCACCGCCCAGCAGCAGCTCGAGGATCAGCGCCAGCAGGTCGTCGACGGTCGGCAGAAGCTCGACGAGGCCCGCGCTCAAGCGGAGTCGGGTCAGCAGCAGCTGAACGCGGGGAAGGCTCAGCTCGAGGCCGGACAGCAGCAGCTCGACCAGGGCAAGGCGCGGATCGAAGCGGCACCACTGCCCTCAGCTCAGAAGCAGGCCCAGCTCTCCGCCCTCGACGCGCAGCAGCAGCAGATCAACGAGCAACGCTCGGCTCTCGAACAGCAGCAGACGCAGCTGACCGAGGGACTCGCCCAGATCGACGCGCAGCAGGCGCAGCTCGATGACGGCTCGGAGCTGCTCGGCTTCGCGGATGCCATCCGACTGGTGTCGGAGGACGGATCGACGGCGATCGTCAACGTCTCGTTCGACAAGCCCCGACTCGAACTCACCGAGGCGTCGAAGGAAGCGGTCGTCGAGCACTTCACCGCCGACCCGGTCCCCGGTGTCGGCGTGGCGTTCAACACCGAGATCTCGCAGGGCGTACCCGAGATCTTCGGGGTCGGCGAAGTCGTGGGCGTCGCCATCGCCGGCATCGTCCTCGTCGTCGTGCTGGGGTCGCTGCTCGCGGCCTCGTTCCCGATCGCCACCGCCATCATCGGTGTCGCCATCGGCGCCATGGCGACGCTGTCGTTCTCGGGTGTGATCCAGATGGCATCCGTCACCCCGTTCCTCGGCGTGATGCTGGGCCTCGCCGTCGGCATCGACTACTCGCTCTTCATCCTCTACCGCCACCGCAAGCAGCTTCTGTCGGGGGCGGATGTGCGCGAATCGATCGGCCTCGCGAACGGAACGGCGGGCAACGCCGTCGTCTTCGCCGGGTCCACGGTCATCGTCGCGTTGCTGGCGCTGAACATCACCGGCATCCCGTTCCTCTGTCTGATGGGAACCGCGGGCGCGGTGAGCGTCCTCGTGGCGGTGCTCATCGCCGTGTCGCTGACTCCCGCCCTGCTCGGGCTCGCCGGTATGCGCATCCTCAGTCGCAAGGCGCGCGCTCGGGCGGCCGCCGCGTCGGACGCCGCCGAGCACCCGCGCCGTGCGGCCCGCACGGAGCTCGTCGAGGCCCAGGAGCATCCGCGTCGCGCCGCTCGCGCCGAGACCGGCCCGGTCGCGACCACCGGCCGAGCCGTGCGCCCCATGTCGACCGTGCGCGCCGTCGTGACGATGCTCGTGGCGACCGTGGTGCTGCTGGTGATCGCGATCCCCGCCCTGTCGATGCGCCTGGGACTGCCCGACGGTGGCAGCGAGGCGGAGGATTCCACCGGCTACAAGGCCTTCACCTGGAGCGAAGAAGCCTTCGGAGCCGGATCGAACGCTCCGCTCCTCGTGACGGCGGCGTTGCCCACGGGTACCGCCGAGGCTGACGTGCAGGGACTTCAGCTCGACGTGGCGCGCGAACTGTTCTCCCAGGACGACGTGGTCGCCGTGGCTCCCGTCGCGGTGTCCGAGGACCGCACGCTCGCCGCCTTCCAGGTCATCCCCGCCGAGGGCCCGAACGCGGTGTCGACCGACCGGCTGGTGCGCGACCTGCGGTCGCTGCCCCCGGTCGACGGCGACATCGAGCTCGGCGTCGCGGGAGCGGCGGCCATCAACATCGACATCTCCGAGGGGCTGGCCGACGTTCTGCCGATCTACCTCGTGGTCGTCGTCGGCCTGTCTTTCCTGATCATGATCATGGTCTTCCGCTCCCTGCTCGTGCCCCTGATCGCCACCCTCGGCTTCGTGCTGTCTCTGTTCGCGACCTATGGAGCGGTCACCGCGGTCTTCCAGTGGGGATGGCTGGGAGGGCTGTTCGGTGTGCACAACCCGGGACCGATCCTGAGCTTCCTGCCGGTGATCCTCGTCGGCATCCTGTTCGGTCTCGCGATGGACTACCAGCTCTTCCTGACGACCGGCATGCGCGAGGCGTGGGCGCACGGCGCGGCGCCGCGGCTGGCCGTGGCGCAGGGTTTCCGCGCGGGTCGGACGGTGGTGATCGCGGCGGCGATCATCATGATCTCGGTGTTCTCGGGCTTCATCACCTCGGAAGCCGTCATCATCAAGTCGTTCGGTCTGGGACTCGGTCTCGGCGTGCTCTTCGACGCGTTCATCGTGCGCATGCTGCTGATGCCGGCGATCATGCACGTTCTCGGCGGCGCCGCGTGGTGGCTGCCGCGCTGGCTCGACCGCATCGTGCCGAACGTCGACGTCGAAGGGGCGGCCCTCGAGCGTCGCCACCCGGGACACCACGGCGCGTGATCACCCACGGCCGGGGGAGCGCAAGCCCCGGCCGACGTCGCCGTCGAGGCCGCATCATGCGGGTACCACCCTTTCCGAGGAGGACGACGATGACTGAACGCGAAGAGACCCAGGACGCCCCCGTCATGGACGGCGCCACCGATGCCGGTGCGGCAGAGAAGAAGGAGGGCGCGCAGCAGCAGCGCGCCGCCGACGCCGCGGTCCACGAGGACGACGACCCCGCGCAGCACGAACTCGAGGACGACATCCGCAGCATTCGTGGGTACGGCGAGGACCGCTGAACGACACGACGACTCCCGCCCGGAGCCCCATGTGGGGGACGGGCTCGACGGGCGGGAGCCGTCGGGGACGCCGAGAGCGGCGTCGTCCGCACCGGCGATGCCGGGGCCGGGTACCGAAAGAGTACGCCGCTCCCGGTGAGCTGACGCGTGCTCTCAGCCGATGCGAAGGCGGCCCCGCGCATTCTCGCGGGACCGCCTTCCGCCTGCGTGCATCACGAGTCCGTGGGGATCTCGCCCGCCGCGATCGCGTCCGCGTAGGTGCGGATGTCCGGTCCGGGCTCGTAGTCGATGAAGCGGTCTTTGATTCGTGCGTTGATCTGCGCGAATGCCTCGTCCGACGAGATCCCGTCGCTGTCACGGGCGATCGCGACGACGGCCTCGCGCAGCACCGCGTCGGCGTCGTCGAGGATCTTCTGGCGGGCGGGCTCGTTCCAGCGGATGTCTGAGATGTCCATGGCGACACGGTACGGTCGGCTCCGATCCGTCGATCCCGGGGTTGCATCGCACGGGTCGATGTGCGCGGCAACCCGCCTTCCTCGCTTCCGTCGGCACGGCACGATGGAGCGATGTCGAAGGATGCCGTGAACACCGTGCGGCAGAGGATCCGTACCGGTCTGCGCGACGCCGCGTGGTGGGCACGCGACTATCTCTACGCCGCTCGCGCCCAGGTGCGGTCTGCGCGAGGACGGGACGCGCCCGATGTCCTCGCCGACGGCGAGGGCACGCCGATCGTCCTGCTCCCGGGGATCTACGAGACCTGGCGTTTTCTCGAGCCGCTCGCGCGAGCCCTGCACGCGCGCGGTCACCCCGTGCACGTCGTGACGGAGCTCGGCGGCAACCGCCGACCGATCGCCGAATCCGCCGAGCGGGTCGCCGCCCTGCTGATCTCGCGAGGCCTGGACGACGTGGTGATCCTCGCCCACAGCAAGGGCGGCCTCATCGGAAAGCACGTGATGGCGTTCAGCCCGGCCGGCGAGCGCGTCCGCGCGATGGTCGCGGTCGCCACCCCGTTCGGAGGGTCTCGCTACAGCCGACTCATGCCGACGCCTTCGCTGCGCGCCTTCGCCTCGGCAGACGCGACCATCAGGGCGCTCGCCGCGTCGGCTGCGGCGAACACGCGCATCGTCTCGGTGTTCGGCGTGTTCGATCCGCACATTCCCGAGGGCAGCGAGCTCGCCGGTGCCCGGAACGTCGTCCTCGCCAGCGGGGGGCACTTCCGCGTGTTGGACGACCCGCGAGTCGTCGCCGAGGTGATCCGCGTCGCGGAGTGACCGTCGGGTTCAGCGGCCCCCGCCGCCCCCGCCGCCCATCCCCCCACCGGAGAACCCGCCGCCGAACGAGCCTCCCGAGAAACTTCCCGCCCCGCTGGTCGTGACGGCGACCGGCGTGCTCGCGCTGTGCAGCGAGCCGAGGGTGGTCGCGAACGCCACCGCGGAGAAGCCGTCCCCGCCCGCGTACCAGGGCAGATCTGCTCCCGTCTCGCGGACGCGGGTGTCGAGAGCCTCGGCCCACTCCTTCTCCACGCCCCAGACGACGGCCCAGGGAAGGAGTCGCTCGTACAGATGCAGCACCTGCCTCGGATCGCCCGGGTCCACGGGGGTTCGCTCGGCGCCCCGCGGGCTCTGCAGCACCCGCATGCGGTCAGCCTCGGCGAGCTGCAGGTAGTCGCGCAAGCCTCGGAGATGATCGCGCGCCGGGGCGCCGGCATCCGTGATCCGATCCCGATACCGCAGAACGACGAAAGCCAGGATTCCGAGCACCACCGTCGCGGGGATCGCGACGATCTGCCACCAGACCGGTGCCGTGCCGGCCGCGGCGAGGATCAGCGCCACCACTGAGACGACGAAGGCGAAGACGGCCACCGTTGCGGCGAGGATCGATCTCCCCGGCTTCTGCTTCTCGGTCCACCCGCGCGTGCGCAGTTCGGCCGAGGCCGAGGCCGGAAGCTTCTGCAGTGCCTTCGCGACGTCCTGTCTATCGGGGCCGAGTCTGACGCGCTGCCCGGGATGCGGGGCGTCGCCGAAGACGGCGCGGATGATCGCGGCGTGGAGCGCGGGTGCCCCGGCTGCCCGGGAGAACTCGAGTTCGAGAGCCCCGCGGTCTCCGGGGCTCTCGACGATACGGAGGTGCCCGGCGACGGCCGCGTCGAGAAGAGCGGCGGGGATGCCGGCACCCCGGCGCTGCACCAGTTCGGCGCCCTGGACGACGTCGAGGCCCTCAGGCGGCCCGTACTCGGGGACGATGACCCCGCGTCCCGGAGCGTCGCGACCGCGCCGCCGGGCGGCGAACGCGGCTCCGACGCCGACGACGCCGAGCCCGACTGCGGCGATCGACGCGCCGGCGAGGAGGGGGGCGGCGTCGACGGAGAACTGCTCGAGAGGGGTCCGCACGACCTCGCCGGGAACGAAGGTGCCACGGACGAAGCCGACGGCGATCGTGACGTTCTCCCTCGTCGAGAGCGAGCGCTCGCCGGCCGAGAAGACGGCGGATCCGTCGGGCTGCCCGGTCTCGGTGATGTCGCACCGCTGGTCCGAGCCCTGTCGGCCGACGTAGCACGATGCAGCGCCATCCTTCAGAGCGAGGGCGAGCGCCGGATCTACCGTCAATCGCACCGATACCGCGCCGAACGGCTGATCCCACTGCGTCCCGTTCACGTCGCGGTAGAACTCGTCGGCATCCGTGTCCGCGAAGGAGCGGATCGTGTCTCGCTGGATGTAGGAGATGACATAGGTCTGGACGCCGCGGACGTAGGAGTCGTCTCCGGTCAGGACGCGCACTTTGCGCCTGTCCTGCTCGACCTCGTACGGAACGGTGGTGCCGGAGGCGTCGGTCACCGAGATGATCCGCGTCTGCAGGGGGACGCCGTCGTAATCGTCGGGGATCGCGCGGACGATCCCTCGGTTCTGGTCCTTCTCGGGGAACCGCGCCACCAGTGTTTCGGTCACCGCGAGCTCGGCGTGGCCGTCATCCGCGCGAGACAGCGTCATCTCCGCATCGAAGGAGTCGAAGGTGAACTCGCTCGTGTCCGCGGAGGCGGCGTGCGGCGCGCCGATCACGATGAGCAGCGTGATCGCAACGATGAGCGCCGCGGCCCACGCGCGCCGGATGCGCAGGGAGGAGGAGGCGAGGTCGTGCATCATCCGACGGTATGCGCCCGGGGCTCGGGGCGACTCCCCCCTGCGACGGATTCCGTCCCGCCGGAGGCCGGAGCGGCCCTCAGGCAGCGTTCGGCGGAGAGGCCGTCTCGGGTCGACGGGCACCGGCGGCATCCGCCCGCGTGCCGACCAGCGCGCAGCACGAGCGTCCCGCTGCGTCGCACACATCGGCGACGGCACAGCGCATGCGCTGGAGGAAGGCGGTGACCGCGACCGTTTCGCTCTCGGTCATCCCGCGAGTGGCCTGCATCATGCGCGCGTGCATCGACGCGAGCGTGCCCCGCATCTCTTCGTCCGCATGCGGGGTGGTGGACACGAGAACCTTCCTCCGGTCCGAGGGATGGCGACGGCGCTCGAGATGGCCGGATCGCTCGAGTCGGTCGAGGAGAGCGGTCATGGATGCCGTGGAAACTCCGAGGTGGCGCGCGAGGTCGACCGGGGTGATGTCGCGACCGGTTCCGCTGGCCCTCGTGAGGAACCGCAGGACGAGCAGCTCGTTCTCGCCCATCGCCATGGAACTCTGCGTGCGTCGGCGCATGGCCATTTCGGCCGAACGGTATGCGCGCATCGCCTCCATGACCCGCGCTCCGCGTTCGTCGTCGGCGTTCTCGCTGTACCAATACGACGGAGGTGCCGTGTTCTCGATCGGCATCGTTCTCCTAATATCTCGCTTGCCTATTCGCTAGTCTACCTAGTAAGTTGATCTACGAACAACGATCAGAGGGGTACATCATGGCGAAGCTCTACTACGGCACGACGACCGAGCCGATCCGCATCGACGACCGCATGCTGGCGCACGTCAAGGTCGTTGTGGCAACCAAACTCCGCCGAGGCGAGAGCTTCACGATGTCGTGGGTGCACGGCGAGGACGAGCCGACCGGTCGTTCGACCATCTGGTTGCAGCCCTCGATCCCTCTTCGGTTCGTCTTCGATTCGGAGCAGCCCGAGTCGCTCGACCAGAACCTGCTGAAGCGCCTGGCCAACGACGCCAACTCCTCGCGCGGTCTCAGCCTCGATATCGCGCTCGACGAGACCGCTGCGAAGACCGTCCCGCCGCGGACCGCGACGGCGAAGGCCACGTCGACGCGCTCCTTCGTCCGCGCGGCGTGATCCGGTCTGCTCCCCGCCCCGACCTCGGCGCGATCGTGTGGTCGCGCCTCGACGACGATCTCTCGGTCGCCACGCGTGACGGAGACTTCGCCGGGTACATCGACCGCCGCTCGACCGGGGCCTTCTTCGTCTTCGACCGCGACGCGCGACACGTCGGCACCTTCGCTCAGATCGGGGCGGCGCGCGCCGCGCTCGGCGAATCCGTGCGGCCCGTACGCACTCCTCTTCCTCGCCGGAGTCCGTCTTCGGCTCTCTCCCAGCTCGCGGCTCACGCCGCCCACATCTTAAGAAAGCGGACATGAAAACGCTTCCGACGTGGGACGTCCCCACCGAACCGATCTCTATCCTCAGCCCGGAAGAGATCGCCGCTCTCAGCGCTCGCTGACGTCCTCGTCTCCGTGATCGGGGGGAGCCTGAGCTGAGGGTTCTCGCCGGATTCGCAGGACGGCGAGTGCGAAGACGAACGCGCCGACGGCTGCGAAGACCAGCTTGGGTTCGTTCGGCGAATCAGCCGGGAAGAAGAGGGTGGGGGCGGCCAGCAGGATCATCGCGATGACGCACAGCGCCAGACCGATCGGGCGTGGTGACCGCGAACTCATCGCACCCCTCCCCGACGCAGACCTGTCGACAGCCTAGGCGAGTCGCGTCCGCGGCGGTCGTACCGGTTGCGAGCGCCCGTGTCCCCCCACCATCTGAGACCCGTCGCGGCCGATGAGCGTGACGGCTGCGACGACGGGTGCCTCCGTGTGCTCTCCGCAGGCCCCGCTACCCCGTCCGATGCGCCAGCGTGAGAGGAAGAGGTGCGGGCAGAGAACCAGCGACCGACGGTGCGGCCCCCCGGCTCGCAGTCGACGCGGTTCTCTCCCCGCGAGGAACAGCCTCCGCCTTCCCGACGGTCGGCGTCGACCTGAGCCCCCGAATATCACCCTCTGTCGGCACACAGATCACCTCGGATGTCGAGCAGGCGCGGGCGAGACGATAGGGTGGCCGAGCCCGCAGCAGGAGGAGCCGATGATCGAGACCGTCGAGCGGCCCATCACGCGGCCAGCCCGGACACGTCGCGCACTCGCCGTCCACACGGCGACGATCGGCGGCCTCGCGGCGTTCCTCAGCGCGACGCTCATCTGGATCTGCCGCCTGTGGGAGCCGGGGGTGCAGTATGTGAGTCAGCTCGGCGCGACGGCGATGCCGACCGCGCCCGTCTTCAATACGGCTCTGCTTCTGCTCGCGATCGCCGCCGTCCTCGTCGATCGGTCGCTCGTGTCCCGGGGTGGGGAATGTGTCGTCGGGTGGTCCGTCGCCACGACACTTCTCGTGTGCGGCTTGTGCTTCGCCGTGGCATCCGTCGTCACATGCTCACCCGGATGCCCCATCCCCTTCACCGAGGGAGCTCTTCCGCAGGATCTCATCCACATCTCCTTCGCCGTCCTCGGGTTCGTCTTGGCGATCGTCGCGATGGGACAGGTTGCCGTCGTTCGGCGGCGCCCGTGGATGCGCGCGGCTTCGGTCGTCACGCTCGTCGCCGTCGGTGTCACATCGTTCAGCGGCGCGATGATCGCCCTGCTCCGTGGGGACACCGCGGTCGGCGGGAATCTCGAGTTCACTGCGGCCACCCTCGCTATCGCGTGGTTCGGGGTGTTCGGCTTGCAGGTCGCCGCGGACGAGCGGCGAATCCGCCGGAACGCGCATTAGCGTTACTGCCGTGACCTTCCCGCGACTGCTTCGTATCCTCGGGTGGCTGGCGCCCGTCGCCGCTCTCGCGGTCATCCTCGCGGTCCTCCGGGGAGCGGGCGTACCGCTGACGCTTCCCGGCGTTGTGATCGTCGTCGTCCTGCTCGGTGTCGCGCGTCTGATGATCGGGCGATCGCGCCGTCGCCGGCGCGATCGTTCGATCACGCGTCCGGGTCGCTCTCGATGAGCCCCCAGGCGTGGGCTGCGCGGATCGCACTCGACCGATCTGACACCTCGAGCTTGCGATAGAGACTCTGCAGTTGTGTCTTGACGGTGTTCGGTGAAACGACGAGAGCTCGCGCGATGTCGGCGATCGTCGATGTCGGAGTGAGTTGACTCAGCACCACCCGTTCCCGCTTGGTGAGGTGCGGCACGCTCACCGACGCCACGAAGAACGACGCCCTCGTCTCGACCTGCTCGCGCGACGAAGGAGAGAGGATCCTCGTGACCAGCGCGCGATCTTCCGGCGCCACGGCGCTCCACGGGCTCCACAGATCGTGCCGGAGGCTCAGCGCCTCGGCGCGCTGAGCCGCGGGGCGGTGCGAGGCCACGCCGTTCAGCCGCGCATCCGCCACGACGCTCACGACCAGGCTCTCGAGCGCAGCGCGAGGGGAGGGCTCGTGGTGAAGCCCCCACTTGACGCTCAGGACGAAAGCGTCGTGTGCTCGCCCCGCGTACAGCTGGGAGAGGGCGAGAGCGGGAGCGGCGACGGGGGACAGTGCGGACGCCCCCTCGAGCAGGGCGAGAGCCTCTCGAGGCTGCCGTAACGCGATCAGCACCTTGGCCCGCGTCATCAGGAGCTGGGTCGACTGATAGTGCGACGGTGGTGTGCTGCGGCTCCGTGTCATCCAGGTGCGCAGAACCCCCAGCGCATCGGATGCGGCGCCCGAGAGCAGGAGAGACAGGACGTGGGTTGAGGCCGCGAAAGGCCACAATTCCCGAGCCCCCGCGGTCGCGGGCACAGCGTCGAGGAGGGCGCGAGCTTCCCTCGCCTCCCCCGCTTCGAGCAGCGCCCACGCGGATGCCAGTCGGAGGCCTTCTCCCCAGGGGGACGTCACCCAGCTGTCGGAGCAGTTCGCGACCACGATGGAACGCGCCGTCCGGACGTCGCCCTCGAGCAGGGCGATGACGGCCAGCGCCCCGCGCGCGCGGAGCTGGCGGGCGGGCGGCGCGGTCCGCTCGGACAGCGACATGGACGCGCTCGCGTCCCGAAGCCGGCCCATCGCGAGGAACGTCATCGCGACCTGGTACCACCCCTCGGCCGTCGTGCCGGGTTCGAGGTCTTTTGCGCGACGCAGGGCGTCGGCCAGGGTTGCCGACGCGTCGGAGGCGAGGGCGAACCGCCCCGCGGCGCGGAGAAGGCTCACGCGCACGATGAGGGCGTGGATGTTCCCGGCGGTGACGCTCTTGACCTCGGGAAGCCGGTTGAGGGCGGAGATGACGAGCGCCGGTGTCTGCGGCGACTCCGCGGTGTCGGGATCGAGGGCGAGCAGCGCCTCGACGACCACCGGTGCGTCCACGGCGCTCGACCGGAGCTGACCGACCAAGCACGAGAAGCCGTCGGTGTGACGGGCCCAGATCTCCGGCCCCGACGTGCTGAGGACCCGGGCCAGGGTCGTCCACTGCCGCGCGTCCGCTGCGAGCTGAGCCGCGAGGAAGGGCTCACCTCCCGACACGAGACGGTCGAGCAGCCGCAACCGGGCCGCAGACACGAGGGCAGGCTGCCGAGCGGTGATCTCGGCGAGCCAACGCTCGCGAACGGGCTCGGCGAGGACGACACGGGTTGCGCTGGGCCAGACGAAACCCTCGCTCTGGAGCTGGTCGAGGAGGTCGCGCGTCGCACCTGTCGTCGAGTCGACGCCGAGAGCATCCGCGATGGACTCGGTGACGTACGGGGCGACGGCGAGGAGGCGAACGTCGTCGGTCACGGGCCTGGACAGACGCTCCTCCATGTCGTGCGTGAGCGCGGAGCCCGCATACGACGCCGCGGCGACGGCATCGTCGCGCGTTCGCAGGGGGAGACCCTCCAGGCGGAGTCGGGCGCTCGCCAGCTGGACGAGAGCGGGCCACCCGTGAGTGAGCTCGGAGAGCTCGTCGACGGCGATCTCGGTCGATTCGACCCCGTTCAGGGCCAGAACGGATGCCACCTCCTCACGAGTCATGAGCAGGTCGCACGCGGGGAGTACCTGTACATCGAATTCCAAGGCGATGAGTGGGCTCTCGAGGCCGGTCGGCTGGCGGGTGGCGACCACGATGCGAAGGCCGTCGTCGTCGCGCAGAAGACGAAGGAGGTGGTCGCTCGTGAGTCCGCGTCCCTCGACGTGATTGTCGATCAGCAGTACGTGCGAGGCGGGGCCGTCCGCAAAGGCCTCGGCGATGCGGGGGAGGGTGTCCGGTGAGGTGAGAGCGCCGTCGATGAACAGAACGCCGCGCTCGGGATCCGACTCGAGCATGGCGGCGAACTGACGTAGAAGCGAGGTCTTGCCGACGCCGGTCGGCCCTCGGAGCAGAACGACATCACCACCTAACGCCGCTTCGAGGCGATCCAGTGCCTCGGGGCGCGGCGCCCAGAAGCGGCTCGCGCGACGAGCGGCTCGAACGCCGGCGGGAAC
Source organism: Sphingomonas sp. G5 (assembly GCF_052660795.1). Classification (NCBI taxonomy): domain Bacteria; kingdom Pseudomonadati; phylum Pseudomonadota; class Alphaproteobacteria; order Sphingomonadales; family Sphingomonadaceae; genus Sphingomonas; species Sphingomonas sp. G5. The sequence goes on from NZ_CP109660.1 coordinate 565,236, forward strand.
GGCATCCACATCGATCAACATCTAGACCTCCATTGGGACAGGACCGCCGCCCCTTCGGGCGGGGCGACGGTCGACGTGGCGCCGTGACGCCCCATCGAGATGATCTTGCGGGTGAGAGGAGGCGCCGCGAGGCGAAGACGGCCTCTTTCATCCCCCGTCTCACCCCCGTCTCACCCTCTCCGCATCACCCTCTGGGGGTGGCTCGTCTCTTGTCCGTCCGCCGCACGGTGTGCGATACGGAGCAGCGTCAGGGGTGAACCGCTGCCGGGGCTGGGGTGATTCGGCGCGCGAGGCGGAAGGGGCGACGAGTCTGTCGTCCGCCCCTTCGGGGAGGACGTTCGTACGCACCGCTCAGGTGAACGAGGCGCGGGACTCCCGGACGTCAAACGGGTGCTCCGTTCCGGGTGGGGCGTGGGGGCGGGGGCAACCGGGCGAAAAATCGCGGGCGCGGTCCCTGTCGTCGGGCGTCGTTCTCGCCGACCGTCCGAGACCTCGATGGCGCGAAAACGAAGTGATCGTCCGGCATCTCACTCGACGGTCCGCTCGGTTCACCCCTCCGAATCGCTGCCGTCGTCCGCATCACCATCGAGCGGTAGGCATGTTTGCATGTTCATGTGAGCGTTGACGTCCGATCAAGCTGGTCTCATGAACGACGCGCCCGACCCCTGGACAGAGTTCGCTCGCGAGTTGGGCGTTCGCATGCTCCGCGCCCGCGCCGAGAAGCGGATGTCCCAGGAGCAGATCGCTCACGCGGCGGGCCTCGCGACCTTCACCTACCGGAAGCTCGAGAAGGGCGAGTCCAACCCCGGGACCGCCGCGAACCCGCGTCTACGGACTCTCGTCGCGCTCGCCGAGGTGCTCGAGATCCCGCTTCGCGATCTGATCCCCACCCCGCCGAAGGGCCTGCCTCCCGGTCGATGACGGCGGTGTCGGAGGTTCGCGATGTAATGCGTTCGTGCCCACCGGTGTTCGGGTCGCCGCTAGCTGCGACCCCGAGAGAGAGGTGACACGCATGACGTCAGGGACTCGCCACGAACGGACGACGGACGCCCGGAGGTGTGTCTTCCGCTGGTGCGTCACCGAGCACGGGTCGACCGTTCACCACGATGACGAAGATCACCGCAGCGCCGGTATCGGACTTCTCGCGCGTGTGCGCGACGCCGCGGACCACGGCCGCGGCATCTCCACCGATGTCGAGATCGGCCTGCTGCGGCGAATCAGCGACCTCGAGACCTGGGTCGTCGTCGAGACCGGGATCGGCGCATCCGTTTCCCTCCCGATCCACGCGGCCCGCGCGCTCGTGGCCGGCATCCAGAACGATGCCGAGGTCATCGCTCTGCTCGCGCCCGAGCGCGAGATCGACTGACGCCCTCTGTGCCCCGGTTCGCGTCCCACCGGGGCCTGCGAACGTGTCCCCGAATCTCGGGCTGCAGTCGGCGCCGTGCGGCGGGGCAGGACGAGGCGTCCCCACGGGGAGTCCAGCGGGAGCGGTTTCCGCTGTCATAGGGCAGACCTCGCCGAGACCGACATCGGAACCGACGAGGTCATCGTCGTCGCGGTGTCGATCATCCGCATGGCGGTGACGACGCCAGGAGCGCGTTCAGCGACGCCTTCGGGTTCGCCGGTGGAGGAGGATGCGTCGGGTCGCGGTCATCGCGAAAGCACCGACGAGACCACCCACGGCGTTGGCGACGACATCGGCAGCGCTGCTCGTGCGCCCGGGGAGGAAGAGTCCCTGGACGATCTCGACGAGTAGCGGAACGAGCCAGGCGATGCCGACAACCCGCCACGGATGTCCGTGCAGGAGCGCCCCCAGAACGATGCCGAACGGGATGAAAAGAACGATGTTGAGGCCGAAATCCATCGTCCGGGGGGTCACCGCGGGGAGGAGGTCGTACAACACCGCGTAGGCCGCACCCGCATTGCGGTCGAGATGATCGGGCCAGAGCACGATGATGCCCAGGGCGGCGAGGTAGGCAGCCGCCACCGCTGTCGCGACGCGCCGACGGCGGGACGGTGAGCGGGGATCGGGCACGGACCACTGTAGACACGCGTTGCCGTGTGCCGGAGAACGATCTTTGCGGGCGGTCCGGCTTCAGCCGCGACGACCGAAGGTTCGTCGCACGATGCGGAGGAGGCCGAGGAAGCCGAAGAGTCCGACCACCGCGCCGAGGACGGCGAACAACGTGATGGACCCGCCGAGGACGGGGCCGCCCCCCGCGATCACCAAGACGACGGCGATGACCACCGCGGCGATCGAGACGAGGGTGGAGGCGATCTCTCCCGTGGCCCGGCTGAGAATCCCGCTGACGTCCTCCCCGTCGGCACTTCGGAGAGTGATTCCGATGGAGCCCTTCTCCACGCCGGTGAGCAGGGCGTCGAGACGGCGCGGTATCTGCTCGAGGCGAGCGAGGGCGATGACCGCTTGGGCTTGAGCGTCGGTGGCCATGCGTGTCACCGACACGGTCCGTCGCAGCAGGCTGGGCATGAGGGGAAGCGCTCGCCCGACCATGTCGAAGTCGTCGACGATGACCCGGAGGCAGCCTTCGAGAGTGGCGAAACTGCGGAAGGCGGAAGCGAGCTCCCCCGGTAGGGCGATGTGGTGCTGGCGGATCACATCGACCATCCGCGTGAAGATCGAGCCGTGACCGCTCGTGCGCAGATGCTCCGTGGTCAGGACGACGCCGATGTCGTGTCGGAAAGCCTCGAGATCGACGTCTTCGGGTGCGTCGACGATGAGCAGGAGCGCATCCGTGGCGGCGACGTCGTTCTCGCTGAGAGCGGCGAGGAGGAAGGCCGTCATGTGCTGGCGTCGACTCCTCTCGATGATTCCGACTGCGCCGAAATCGATGAGGCCGAGAGTGCCGTCCTTCTTGAGCAGGACGTTGCCCGGGTGAAGGTCGGCGTGGAAGACCCCGAAGACCAGGATCTGCTCGAGGACCGTTGCCATGAGCGTGTTCGCCAGGCGATCGCGCTGGCCCGGCTCCAGTACGGCGATGCGGGTCGCGGAATCGCTCAGAGCCGTTCCGTCGACAAGCCCCATCGTGAGCACCCGCTGGCCGGAGGCGTCGGGGAAGACGTCGGGAACGGTGACGAGGCCGCGTCGGGCGGGCTCGGCGCGATCGATCAGTTCCAGTGTCGACGCGATCATGTGGGTGTTCCGCGCCTCGATGCGATAGTCGAGCTCCTCGAGAAGGGTGGCCGTGAACCCGCGGGCGACCGATTCGATCCGGAGGTCGCGACCGACGCGCGTGCGCGCCTCGGCTCGATGTGCGAGACGTCCGATGATGTCGGCATCCGCCTCTACCTGCGCGCGGGCGGCGGGCCGCTGCACCTTGATGACGACGGCCGTACCGTCGAGCAGTCGAGCCCGGTGCACCTGCGCGACCGAGGCGGCGGCGAGGGGATGGGGATCGACCTCGGCGAACACGGTGTCGATGGGGCGCCCCAGATCGCCCTCGATGACCGAGCGCACAGTATCCCAGGGGAGGGTCGTCGCGTTGGTCTGCAGAGAGGCGAGGGCGCTCAGGTACGGCTCAGGTACGAGGTCTCGTCGGGTGGAGAGCACTTGGCCCAGCTTGACGAAGCTGACCCCGGCGTCGTTCAGGGTCGCGACGACGGCCCGGGCGCGTTCCTCGGAGGTGCTGAGCTGTTCTTCGACGCGGGCGCGTCCGCCGTGGAAGAGCCAGCCGACGCCATGACGCGAGGCGATGGCCAGGATCTCCAGGTACCGTCGGGTCCGTTTGCGTTGCCGCAGTGCCGCACGGACCACATCGATGGGATTGGGCAGCGGGCGGGTCGGGAAAATCGCCTCGCTCGCGACGAGCGCGGCGACGCCGAGGGCGAACACCCATGCGAGCGAGAGGGTGATCAACCCCGCCCAGATCCAGGCGTCTTCGGGGGGAATGGCCGTGGAGACGTCGGGGAAACCCGTCTGTCGCAGGGTCCACCCGGCCGACGGCACCCCCAGAAGGAAGACCAGGAGCCCCACGACGATGCTCCGCGGCCAGCCGACCGCGGTTCCGAGGACGCGACGCGCGACGAACCCGACAAGCACCGCCGACACGACGGCGGAGATCGAGATCAGGATGCTGGCCACCACGTGGTCAGCGTAGCCGGGTGCGGCTCACGAGATCCGGGCGAGGGTGCACCGCGGACAGTGCCACCACGCCGCTGTCCGCCCCGGTCGAGGTTCCACCACGCCACCGCAGGCCGTGCAGGGCGAGGAGAACCCTGCGAGGAGATCCTCGTCGAAGAGGTCCGGGTGTTCGCGAAGAGCTGGCGTGATCATGAGGTATTTTCACATGCGCATGCGTGGTGGTGAGACGTGTGCACAGTGAGAAGCTCGCCCAGACAGTTTCGTACGCCGGTCCTCCGGAGCTACGCCCGCAGGTCGTGCAGCGTCTTTTTCGCGCGTTTCTTCGCGGCGGCGGCAGCCTTGTTCGCGGCCTTGCGGCGGCGTTTGCGAGCGCGCGGGTCGTTCCACAGGCGCACGACCTGGTGACCTACCGACTCGCGATTCTTGACCTGGACGCGCGGGGTGCGAGTGCCGAGCGCGTAGGCGAGCAGAGCGACGGCGCCGATCACGATGATCTTGTTGCGCATGGCATCCTCCTTGTCGACGAGGACCTCGAAGATCCGCAGCCAAGGGGACGCGGCGTGAGGTCCTTCACTACTCAGACGCGCGGTGAGGGGCGTTCGTCACGGGCGATTCGTGATGAATCGACATCGCAGGCGGTGCTGATCGCAGAGGGTCGTACCGGAGGGTGTCGTGCGGGGCGGCGGTCCGCCGTCGCGTCAGGGGCGTCCCATCCCGTGATAAGCCCACCCGGCGGCGCGCCACGCTGCCGGATCCAGGCAGTTGCGACCGTCGATCACGACGCGTCCGCGAGCCAACGAGGCCGCATGCTCGGGGCTGAGGTGCCGACGGTATTCGTCCCACTCGGTCACGACGATGATCGCGTCCGCGTCGCGGAGCGTGGAGTCGAGGTCGCTGTCGTAGGTGAGCTGGGGGTGGAGCCGGCGCGCGTTGTCGATCGCCGCGGGATCGGTGAGGGTGACCAGGGCGCCCAGACCGTGGAGCCGGACCGCCACGTCGAGTGCGGGGGAGTCGCGGACATCGTCGCTGTGCGGCTTGAAGGCCGCGCCGAGCACGGCGATCTTCTTCTCGAAGACACTGCCTCCCAGGGCGCCGATGGACAGCTCGACCGCCCGATCGCGACGGCGGAGATTGATGGCATCCACTTCGCGGAGGAAGGCGACCGACTCGCCTCGTCCGAGTTCCTCGGCGCGGGCGGAGAACGCGCGGATGTCCTTGGGGAGGCACCCGCCGCCGAAGCCGATGCCGGCGCCGAGGAATCGTCGTCCGATACGGGCGTCGTGGCCGATGGCGTCGGCCAGAGTGGTCACATCGGCGCCGGTCACCTCCGCGATCTCGGCCATGGCGTTGATGAAGCTGATCTTCGTGGCGAGGAAGGCGTTCGCGGCGACCTTGACGAGTTCGGCCGTGGCGTAATCGGTGACGATGAAGGGTGTGCCCTTGGCGATCGACGGGTGGTAGACCTCGCGGAGGATGCCGGCCGTGCGTTCGCCGTCGTCCGTCGGAGCGCCGTCATCGGACGGGACGCCGGCGACCAGGCGATCGGGGTCGATGGTGTCCTTGACCGCCCACCCCTCCCGGAGGAACTCCGGGTTCCACACGAGGGTGGCGCCGTGCGCGGCCACGCGGGGCGCCAGGCGGGCGGCCGTACCGACCGGGACGGTCGACTTGCCCGCGACGACGTCCCCCGGGGCGAGGAAGGGCAGGAGAGCGTCGACGGCCGCGTCGACGAAGGTCAGGTCGGCGGCGTATCCACCCGCCTGCTGCGGCGTGCCGACGCCGATGAAATGCACGGCGGCTCCGCGGGCAGCCGACATCTCGGTCGTGAACGTCAGCCGACCAGAGGCGATGCCGTCCGCCAGGATCTGCTGCAGGCCGGGCTCGAAGAAGGGCGCTTCGCCCTGCGAGAGGGCCGTGATCTTCCGCTCGTCGATGTCGATCCCGACCACTTCGTGACCGATCGAGGCCATCGCCGCCGCATGAACGGCTCCCAGATATCCGCAACCCACGACAGACAGACGCACGATCAGAGCCTTTCAGTTTTCCGGACGGCAGACCGACCGGCCTGGCGGTGGACGCTGCGGTGCAGCGGGGTCAGCGTCACGCCGCGGTCTCGCCGGGGGCGAGCGCTGCACGGGCCGTCTTGCCGAGGATGACGAAATCGCCCAGCAGGGTCCAGTTCTCCACGTAGGACAGATCGAGCCGAACCGAATCCTCCCAGGAGAGGGAGGACCGGCCGCTGACCTGCCACAGACCGGTGATGCCGGGCTTGGCGAGGAAGCGTCGGTGGACGTGGTCGGCGTAGACAGCCACCTCGGAAGGCAACGGGGGCCGCGGCCCGACGAGGGACATCGAACCGCCGATGACGTTGAAGAGCTGGGGGAGTTCGTCGAGGCTGAACTTGCGCATGACGCGTCCGATCGGCGTGACCCGCGGATCGTTCTTCATCTTGAACAGCACCTCGTTGCCCGAATCGCGGTGCTGCGCGGCTAGCTGGGCGCGCAGCTCCTCGGCGTTGACGACCATCGAGCGGAACTTGAACATGGTGAACTCGCGACCGCGGAAGCCCACGCGGATCTGTCGGAACAAGACAGGTCCCTCGCTCGACAGGCGCACCGCGATGGCCAAGAAGAGCAGGATCGGGCTGAGGAGCACGACACCGACGCTCGCCGCGAGAAGGTCGACGGATCTCTTCAGGAAGCTCTGCCCCCTCGAGAACTTGGGCGTCTCCACGTGGATGAGGGGCAGACCCGCGACGGGCCTGGTGTGCAAGCGCGGGCCGGCGATGTCGACGATGCTCGGGGCCAGGACGAGATGCTGGCGGCCGGCCTCCAGGCTCCATGAGATCTCCTTCACCTTCTCGGCGGGGAGCTCATCGGCGCTGGTGATGGCGACCGTGTCGGCGCCGGTCGCCTGCAATGCCCGCGTCACGTCGCCGACGTGGCCCATCACGGGGATGGAGGTGCCGGGGATGGTGTCAGCGGTCTTCCCGTTCGGCACGCAGGCGCCGACGACGCGGTATCCCGCACTGGGGTTGCGGGCGAACTCGCGAGCGAGCTGCGTCACGGAGGGGAGCGACCCGACCAGGAGCACATGGGCGGAGTATCGTCCGCGGGAACGCTGGACCACGAGCCATTGCCGCCACATCCAGCGGGTGAAGCAGAGGACCAGGATGCCGAGCGGCAGGCTCACCAGAAGATACCCCCGCGCGAGGTCGATCTGGGCGAGGAAAGCGATGATGGCCACGGTTCCGAACAGTCGGAAGCTGGCGTCGGCGATGCGGACGTACTCCGCCGAACCCGTGCCGATCACGCGGTCGCTGCGTGACTCGACGAAAGCGAGCGACCACATCCACGTGACGATGAGGATCGCCGAGAAGGCCCAATACGACAGGTCGCTGATGCGACTGTCGCGGCCCGCGGCGAGCTGGGCGTTTCCCAGTCCGAACCAGAGGAGCTGGGTGCCGTAGACGACCCAGACGAGGGCGGCGAAGTCGGTCAGCACGAGGTTGCGTCGATAGCGGCCTCGCCACGGATCGCGAACGCGCGCAGGGGGCGGGGAGGAGGCCGGCGGCATCGGCGGTTCAGCGGGGAGGGACCGCTCCGGCGTCGATGGGCCGAGCGCGGCGGCGGTTCCGCCCGGGTCGGCGTCTGATGAAGACCCGCCGGGGCGCAGGCCGGACATCGCCATGTGTGCCCCTCTCGCCTTTCCCACGCGCGCGTGGGAACCCTCCCGCGAACAGTAACAGGCAATGTTCACCCGTCAACTCACCCTGCTTTTCTTGTCATACGCAGGAGACGTGAACGTTCGTTGTCCGAGTGCGCTACGACCGGCGACAGGTTGGTGGTGCGGCAGGCGGTCCCTTACACTCGGGCGCGGATCAGCCGTGCCCGGCTGCCTCGAGATCGTGCCGAACGGCGGGGTCGCCATTGCTGGCCGCACGGAAGGTTCCGATGTCCCGCGCCTCGTCGCCGCCGCTTCGCCCCCGCCGCGGGCAGGCCGGTCTGATCGCGGCGATCGCGATCGCTGCGCTGGTGGTCGCCGCGGTCGCCGGTGTGTTCGCGTTCGCGCTGTTGCGCCCCGAGCCTGCGTCGAGCTCGCCGCCCGCGCCGTCCCCCGAGACGACGACAACGATGCCCGCGGCCTCTCCGACACCCTCACAGACCCCCACGCCGCCGCCGGCGCCTCCGGTCTCGCCGGCCGCGCAGACCTGCGACGGATCGTCGACCCTGGTGACCGTCTGGGCGCACCCCGACGACGACATCATCTTCGCCAATCCGACCATCTCGGATGCGATCGCCGCCGGTCGGTGCGTACGCACCGTGTTCGTCACGGCGGGTGATGCCGGCAAGGGGATGGACTATGTGCGGGCGCGGGAGCTCGGCATCCTGCGCGCATACAACGCCATGCGTGGCAAGGACGGCGAGTGGGATGCCACGGACATCGCACTCGATACCGGCGTGCACGTGCGGCGACTGACGCCGAAGGACGACCCGCATCTGTCGGTCCTGTACCTGCGCCTGCCGGACGGGAACATCACCGGCGCCGGTTTCGACGCCACCGCGCACGCGACCCTCAGCAAGCTCTATGACGGGACCGAGGGATCGCTCGTCCCCGTCGATGGGGGGCCGGCCGTGACCCGGGATCAGCTCGTGGGCTCGGTCCGGGAGCTGGCCTCCGCCTTCACTCCGGAGAGCACCCTCACCCACATCCCCCGGGGCAGCGTCTTCGCTCCGGGGGACCACCCCGACCACTCGGCCGTCGGAACACTGGTCCGTGATGCGTTGACGTCGGATGCAGCCGTGGGGCCCGGCATCCGGTACTTCGTGGGATACCCCTCCGAGAACCTGCCGCGCAACCTCGAGGGGGCGGTCCTCGACTCCAAGGTGGACACCTACCGCATCTACACGCAGCAGGACCAGGTGATCCGCTGCGCCGATCGCACCGCGTGCCTCAAGACCCGCAAGTTCGGCGAGTGGCTCCAACGGTCCTACGCCAAGACCGAGGTCGAGCTTCAGATGGGCTGAGCCGCGCGCATTCGGCGGCCCGGGCCTCCGCTGCGTTCCGTCGGTAGACGAGGCGTCAGTGCTGGTAGGTGCCGTGGAGGATCGCCCGTCCGAGCGTTGTGAACGCCAGATTGAACGACACCACAGCGGGGGAGGCGTCGGCGTCGACGCCGAGCGACGGCTCGCTCACGGCGTGCACGACGAAGAAGTAACGGTGGGGTTGATCGCCCTGCGGGGGCGCGGCGCCGAGGAATCCGGCCGTGCCGCCGTCGTTGCGGACGTGGAAGGCGTCGCCCGGGAGATCGCCGGAGGCGGCTCCGGATGCCAATTCGCGGACGTCCGCCGGAACGTCGACGAGCACCCAGTGCCAGAAGCCGCTCGGGGTGGGGGCGTCGGGGTCGAAGCCCGTGATCACGAACGACTTGGTGCCCTCGGGGACGTTCGACCAGGAGAGATGCGGGGACGTATTGCCCTTGTCGGCGACCTGGGCGTCCGCGAGGGGGTGTCCGTCGGTGACGTCGTCGCTGACCACGTCGAAGGACGGTGCGGACGGAAGGAGCGGGTACGGATCGGGCGTCTGCGGACGGGAGAGATCGGCCATGAACGGAATGCTAGGACGGCGCGGTCATCCGGCGGCAGGTCTTGCATCCACCCGCGCCGGAGGATATCGGTCAGCGGCTGAGGTCGAGGAGCGAGAGGGCTGTCTCCCGGCAGCCCTCGGGAGCGGGAAGCCCGTAGTCGTTCTCGACGACGGTGCGCAGTTCGGCGGCCAGGTCGTCGACGGAGGGCTGCGCGTCGAGGGCGTCGAGAATGGGCAGAATGAGGTCGTCGTACTCGTCGTCGGGCCACCCGTGGCCGATGTGGTGGACTCCGATCGGATCCCACTCGTTGAGGACAGCACGGATGCGCAGTGCGACGGGCGACAGTGACCGCGGCGGTGTGGACGTCTGCATAGGGGGAGTGTGGTCAGCTTCGTTAGGTGCGCGCTGAGCATCGCCGATGCGTCCGGTGCGTGATGCACATCTGCACCGCGGTGGCGTGGGAGCGTGATCCGCCGATCGGTCTCACCCCACCCCGCCGGGTGGCGGGGCTGCGGGGTTTCGGGCTCGGATAGGGCAACCATCGCGATAACGTCGAAGGGCGCCCGAGGGCGAGGGGAAACCCGCAATCCGTCGCCGGGGGGCGAAGTACAGGACGGAGTCGCCGTGAGGGACATCGACGAGCCTTCGGGCGCCGAACAGGCACCCGACGAATCGGCGTCGCCGCGCCGGTCCGGGATATCCCGGAGAGCGCTGGTGTTCGGCGGCGTCGCCGTGGGCGGACTCGCCGCGCTCGGTGGTGGCGCCCTCGTCTACCGCCAGATCCGGCGCTCGGCGCCCCCGGAAGGAACCTGGGTCAAGCTCAGTCCCATCGTTCCCGTCCCCGATGCCTCCCCGCGGGCTCCGTCCCCCGCTCTCGAGGAGCCGGGGGAAGACACGACCGTCGCGGTCTGGGCTCATGCCGACGACGACATCATCTTCGCCAATCCCCATCTCGCGGGGATTATCGGCTCCGGGGCGACCCTGCGCACGGTCTTCGTCACCGCGGGCGACGCGGGACGGGGCCTCGGCTACGCGCAGCAGCGCGAGGCCGGCATCCGGGCCGCGTACGACGAGATGCGCGGCAGCACGCAGCCCTGGAACACCTCCCAGCTGACGCTGCGAAGCGGCGCACGGGTCACACGCTTCGTGCCCGCCGACGATCCGCGGCTGTCGATCACCGTGCTCCGATTGCCGGACGGGAACCTCAGCGGGAAGGGGTTCCCGACGACGGGCGAGGCCGGTCTCACCCAGCTCATCAACGGCACGGTGCCCGCTCTCGCGCCGATCGATGACGGCCCGACGCTCGACGCGCGTCGTCTTTCGGAGACCATCGCCGAGCTGATCCACGCCGGTCGTCCCGATCGCATCACGACCAACATCCCGCACGAGAGCACCTTCGCGCGGGGGGATCACCCCGATCACTCGTGCGTCGGATCGCTCGTCCGAGCGGTGGCACCGGTCGTCGGGATCGCACCCGAGGCTGTCACGTACTACATCGGTTATCCCTCGCAGCACGAGCCCATCAACGTCGAGGGAGAGGCCCTCGATGAGAAGGTCGACGTCTACGCGACCTACGCGGCGCAGGATCCCGTCGTCACCTGCGATAGCGCGGCGGCCTGCCTCGCGCAGCCCGGCTTCGGGCAGTGGCTGCGCCGCTCCTACGGCAAGGCGGAGGGGGAGCTCCGGTTGACCTGAGCCTCCCGCTCGGCGGTCAGCGTCGATCGGCCGGCGAGCCGGCGCGTTGCGCGATCAGGGCGGCCTCGACCCGCGACGACACCGACAGCTTGTTGAGGATCGAGCTGACGTGATCTTTGACGGTGGCGGAGCTGAGGTGCAGCCGGCGTCCGATCTCGGCGTTCGAGTCGCCCGTGGGCAGGTATCCGAGCACGTCGCGCTCGCGGTCGGTGAGAAGAGCGACGCGACGCGAGGCGTCGAGGTCGGGTCTCCCGGCGTAACCCTCCACGAGGGCGCGCGAAACCTCAGGGGAGAGGACGACCCCACCCGCGACGAGAGAACGGACCATCGCCGCGAGGTGCGCGGGATCGGTGTCCTTGACGAGGAATCCCGAGGCGCCGTCCCGCAGGGCGCGGGTGATGGACTCGTCGGCCGCGAACGTCGTCAGGATGCCGACCACCGGCCGTTCCGCGTCATCGCGGAGGGCCGCGAGGATGTCGAGGCCGCCGACTCCCGGCATCCGGATGTCGAGGAGGACGAGGTCAGGGCGAAGCGCGCGGATGACGGCGAGCGCATCGGGTCCATCCACGGCGGCGACCACCTCGATGTCATCGGCCGCGTTCAGGATGAAGGAGAAACCGGAGCGGACGAGCGCCTCATCGTCGACGACAACCACCCGGATCACGACTGTCACTGTACGCCGAGACGACGAAACCGCCCCGGCGGAGCGGGGCGGCAAGCCGGGACGAGGCGCGATACGTGGGGCTCAGCGCCTCGCCCCGGGGTTCAGGGGAGGTCAGTCCTCCGAAACGGTGACGGTGACCTCGATGTTGCCGCGCGTCGCGTTGGAGTAGGGGCAGACCTGATGCGCCTCGTCGGCGAGCTGCTGGGCGAGATCGTGCTCGATGCCGGGCAGGACGACCTCGAGAAGCACGGCGAGCTGGTAACCGCCCTGACCGTTGGGGCCGATGTGGACGCGGCCGCCGACCGAGGAGTCTTCGATCGTGACCTTGCGCGCGCGGGCGACGGAGTGCAGAGCGCTGTGGAAGCAGGCGGCGTAACCGGCGGCGAAGAGCTGTTCGGGGTTGGTGCCGGCGCCGGAGCCGCCGAGCTCCTTGGGGGGAGCGACGTCGAGGTCGAGGTAGGTGCCGGCCGTGACGTGACCGAGGCGGCCCTGGCCGGTGGAGACGGCTTCGGCGGTGTAGAGAACGTCCATGGTGTTCCTTTCTGGGGACGGTGGGGAGGCGATCGTCAGGCCGTGTGGCGCGTCGCGTGGGCGTCGCGCGCGTCGTCGGGATGGTCGCGCAGGTCTTTCATGGCTTCGGTGAGATGGCGCAGGGCGTCGATCAGTTCACGAGCGCTGGCGGCGTCGGTGAGGCCGGAGCCCGCGGCGATGCACTGCGGAACGTGGGCCAACTCGGTGCGCAGCCTCACGCCGCGCTCGGTGAGGGCGACGGTGACCACGCGCTCGTCGTCGGGCCGACGCGTTCGGGTGAGGTACCCCGCGTTCTCCATGCGGGCGAGCATGGGGGAGAGAGTGCCGGAGTCGAGCTGAAGGGCTTCTCCGAGGCTGCCGACGGTCTGCTCGCCGTCGTTCCACAGGGTGACGAGCGCGATGTACTGCGGATACGTGAGGTTCCACGGTTCCAGGAGTGCGCGATACGCCTGCGTGGTCGTGCGATTGGCGGCGTAGAGCGCGAAGCACACGAGCTGGTCGACGGCGGGCATGAATAAACTATTGCACACAATTTAATTGTGCACAACTGATTCGCGTGCAGCTTCCGTGCACCGGGGCGACGATGTCAAGCCCTGCCATCCCCCCACGTGACATCGGAGCATGGGCGCATGATCGGCCGAAGCGACGTGAGCGCCTCCTCAGCCTCGGGGTTCCTCCCCGAGTGCGAGCGGGACCTGCTCGCCATCAATGGGCACCACTTCGAACTCGGTGCGTCGGCCGCGCCCCTCTTCGGCGATCTCGCCTGAACGCGGCGACGTCGCGCCCGGGGGAGCCGCTCGGTGGTTCGTCGTCCGCGGCGTTCTGCTCAGCCGACACTGCCGTCGGTCGCCGACACGCGTACCGTGACACCTCCGGTGAGGTCGATGCTCCACGTCGTCGCGGTGCCGTCGCGCTGGAGCTCGGCCTCTTCGACGGCGCCGCCCGTGCCCTGGGCTGCGGCGATGCGCACGGCGTCCGCCAGGGTGGTCCCGGCAGCGTCGAGCGCCGACCGGTCTTCGGCGTCGAGGGTGCCGCCGTCGGTGGAGGAGCGCACCTCCCCGCCGTCCGAGCTCACGCGAACCTCGACCTCTCGGCCGCCCGAACCGACATGCACCTCCCACGCCCCGTCGTCCGTCTCGAGCTGGAATGCGCGCCCGCCGGCGGCGGATTCAGCCGTGGTGATCGCCCGAACGGCTTCCCGATCATTGGTCGGGGTATCGCTCGCCGGGGTCAGGGGGGCGCAAGCGGCCAGGGTGAAGGCACTCGCGGCGAGCAGCATGACGGCGGCGGACGAACGACTCGGGCTCATGGGGGAAGGGTAACCAGGCGCTCCGCATCGCCAAGAGGTGTTGCGCGACGGCCGCGACCTGTGCGCAACGCGTTTTACCAAGCGGGCCGCGGCGCGTCAACAGCCCCCGCACACTCAGCTTGGGCCCGAACGATGGCGGGCATGAGCGAGATCATTGCCCACCACGGACTTCTGACCGACATCGACCTTCATGTCGACGACACGGGCGGCACGGGTCGCCCCGTCGTCCTCATCCACGGCTGGCCCCTCTCGGGCGAGTCCTGGGCCCACCAGGTCCCGGCCCTGGAGGCCGCCGGCTACCGGGTCGTGACGTACGACCGTCGCGGTTTCGGGCGCAGCGACAAGCCGCGCACCGGCTACGAGTACGACACATTCAGCAACGACCTGGAGGCCGTGCTCGAAGCTCTCGACCTGCGCGACGTCACACTCGTCGGCTTCTCGATGGGCGGGGGCGAGGTCGCGCGCTACCTGACGCGCCACGGGGCCGACCGCGTGCACAGCGTCGTCTTCGCGGCCGCCGTGCCGCCGTACCTCGCCCAGACCGACGACAACCCCGAGGGCCCGCTCGACGACGCGACGGCGAACGGCATGAAGCAAGGGCTGAAGGACGACGAGAAGGCGTTCTACCACCAGTTCACGACCGACTTCTTCTCCGTCGACGGCACGCTCGCCGTCTCGGAGGCCGACCGGGCCGAGGCCGAGCGTCTCGCGAATCAGGCCGACCACCACGCCGCCCTGAAGTCGATGGAGGCCTTTGCGACCACCGACTTCCGCGAGGATCTCCCGAACGTCACGGTGCCCACCCTCGTCATCCACGGTGACAGCGACACGACCGTGCCCTTCGAGGGTTCGGGCAAGCGCACCCATGAGGCGATCGCCGGCAGCGAGCTGCACGTCGTCGCGGGGGCGCCCCACGGCGTCAATGTCAGTCACGCCGACGAGTTCAACCGTGTGCTGATCGACTTCCTGAAGCGCTGACCCGCCGCCGCGCGTCCCTCTCTCGCGCGCACCCGCGGAGGACGCGACGGATGCCGAGATGCCCCGCCACCCGACCGGTGGCGGGGCATCCGTCTTTTCGTGGACGTGGACGGTTCGGGGTGTACGGTGGGCGCGCTCGGGCCTGGGGGGAGGGGCGACGTTTGGCCGTGGCATCCGGATGGCGTAGTCTTGATCTTTGGTGCCCGCCTCTCTGCGAGCGGGTTGCCCGAACGTGAGCCCTCCACCGGCCCTGTTCTCCCGTCATCGGCGGGGCAACGGACCACCGGAGCGGGATTCACGAACTCCTCCGTTCGATCAAGAAAGCAGCACTACTGTGACGCGCACTTTCACCCCCAAGGCCGCTGAGGTCACGCGCGAGTGGGTCGTTATCGACGCCACCGACGTCGTTCTCGGCCGCCTGGCCTCGCACGCGGCGGTTCTCCTCCGCGGCAAGCACAAGGCGACCTTCGCCAACCACATCGACTCTGGTGACTTCGTCATCGTGATCAACGCCGAAAAGGTCGCGCTCACGGGTCAGAAGCTCACGCAGAAGAAGGCCTACCGCCACTCGGGCTTCCCGGGCGGACTGAAGTCCGTCACCTACGACGAACTCCTCGAGAAGAACCCTGTCCGCGCGGTCGAGAAGGCCATCCGCGGCATGCTGCCCAAGAACAGCCTCGGCGCGGCGCAGCTCAAGAAGCTCAAGGTGTACCGCGGCGCCGAGCACCCCCACGGTGCTCAGCAGCCCACGGCATACACCTTCGACCAGGTCGCCCAGTAAGCGCCGCCGGATAAGGACGAAACAGTGTCGAACATCGACTCCAGCAACTACAGCACCGAGACGCCGGCCGAGCAGTCGGTCGTCGCCGCCGAGCGCCCCGTGCTCTCGGTTCCCGGCGCAGCCGTGGGCCGTCGCAAGCAGGCCATCGCCCGCGTGCGCCTCGTTCCCGGTTCGGGCACGATCACGGTCAACGGCCGCACGATCGAGGACTACTTCCCCAACAAGCTGCACCAGCAGCTGATCAACGACCCGTTCACGGTGCTCGAGCTCGCGGGCTCGTACGACGTGATCGCGCGCATCTCCGGTGGCGGCCCCTCGGGTCAGGCCGGCGCGCTGCGTCTGGGTATCGCCCGCGCGCTCAACGAGATCGACGCCGAGAACAACCGCCCGACCCTGAAGAAGGCCGGCTTCCTCTCGCGCGACGCTCGCGTCAAGGAGCGCAAGAAGGCCGGTCTCAAGAAGGCCCGCAAGGCGCCTCAGTACTCCAAGCGCTGAGTTCGATCCTCCGTATGCCTCTCTTCGGCACGGACGGGGTGCGGGGGCTGGCCAACGGCCTCCTCACCGCCGAACTCGCGCTGCACCTGGCCCAGGCGACCGCTGTCGTCCTGGGCCAGGGCCGTTCTGCGGAGGCGCGAAAGGCCGAGGGTCGTCGCCTCACGGCCGTCGTCGCCCGCGACCCGCGCGTCTCGGGAGAGTTCCTCTCGGCCGCGGTCGCCGCAGGACTGGCCTCCTCGGGCGTCGATGTGCTCGACGCGGGAGTCATCCCCACTCCCGCCACCGCGTTCCTCATCGCCGACCGCGACGCCGACTTCGGTGTGATGGTGTCGGCGTCGCACAACCCCGCCCCCGACAACGGCATCAAGATCTTCGCCCGCGGCGGCACCAAGTTGCCCGACATCGTCGAGCAGCGCATCGAGAGTGCCCTCGACTGGGACCGGCTCCAGCCCACGGGCGCCGGGGTCGGCCGCATCCGTCGCTTCGCCGACGCCGAGGATCGCTACGTGTTGCACCTCCTCGGGTCGCTGCCGCACCGCCTCGACGGGATCCATGTCGTCCTCGACTGCGCTCACGGCGCGGCGGCTGGCGTGTCGCCCGAGACCTTCAAAGACGCGGGCGCCCAGGTCACGGTCATCGGAGCCGAGCCCGACGGCCTGAACATCAACGACGGCGTGGGCTCGACGCACCTCGACGTGCTCGCTGAGGCCGTCGTGCGCCTCGGCGCCGACGTCGGCATCGCCCACGATGGGGACGCCGACCGCTGCCTCGCCGTGGATGCTCAGGGCAACATCGTCGACGGCGACCAGATCATGGCGATCCTCGCGGTCGCGATGAAGGATCGTGGTGCCCTCGCCGATGACACGCTCGTGGCGACGGTCATGAGCAACCTCGGACTCCACCGGGCGATGGAAGCCCACGGCATCCGGGTGCTCCAGACCGGTGTGGGGGACCGTTACGTGCTCGAGGCCATGAATGAGGGGGGCTACTCCCTCGGCGGTGAGCAGTCCGGACACGTCATCATGAGCGAGTTCGCCACGACCGGTGACGGACTGTTGACCGGTCTTCACCTCGTGGCCGAGATGGCCCGCCAGAACAAGACGCTGGCCGAGCTCGCCTCGATCATGACCGTCTATCCGCAGGTGCTCGTGAACGTGCGCGGCGTGGATCGCGACGGCGTGAGTGATGAGGGCGTGCAGGAAGCCGTGGCCGCGTCGACGGCCGAACTCGGCGATTCCGGTCGCGTGCTGCTGCGCGCGTCGGGCACCGAGCCGCTCGTGCGCGTGATGGTCGAGGCCGCATCCGAAGAGGATGCCCGCGCTCACGCGGATCGCCTCGCCGACGTCGTGCGGGAGCGTCTCGCGCTCTGACATCGCGACGGGGCGGGACGGGCCTCGAGCCCGCCCGCCCCGTCCTCGTTCGCAGGCAGCCCTGCGCCGGTGCTCGACACTCCCACTGACGGGATGCCGCGGTGATCAGTACTCGAGCGACTCGATGTAGCGCAGCAGGACGCCCTCGCGCAGGGCCCAGGGTGAGACCTCGAGCTCTTCGACGTCGAGGGCCTTCATCGCACGCTCGACGACGATCGCGGCGGCCACGATCTGGAACGTGCGGTCGGCGGTGATTCCGGGCAGGGCCTCGCGCGCGTCGGCGGGGATGCGTGCGAGTCGTGGGATCCAGTCCTTGAGCTCCTTACGCGGGAGGACCATCCGGTCGATGCCCGACCACCCCGGCACGGGGTAGCCCGCCAGTTTGGCGAGCGAGCGGATCGCCTTGGACGACCCCACCACGTGATCGGGACGCGGGAGCGCGGCGAAGCGTTCGGCGACCGGGGCGAGGACGGACGCCGCGTGCTGACGCAGCGCGTCGATCTCGTCGTCGCTCGGAGGGTCGTGGGGGAGGAACCGCACCGTCGAACGTCCCGCGCCGAGCGGCACGGATTCGGCGAGATCGGGGAGCTCGTCGGCGCCCCCCGCGATCTCGAGGGAGCCGCCGCCGATGTCGAAGAGCAGGATCTGTCCCGCTGACCACCCGAACCAGCGACGGACCGCGAGGTAGGTGAACCGGGCTTCGGTCTCACCTCCCAGCACCTGGAGAGGCTGTCCGAGAACTTCTTCGATGAGGGCGATGACCTCTTCGCCGTTGGTCGCATCCCGCACCGCGGAGGTCGCCGTCGCGAGGAGCTCGTCGACCCTCTCGGCCCGGGCGCGATCGCGCGCGGCGGTCACGGCATCCACCAATCCCTGCACCCCCTCTGCGGAGATCGACCCGTCCGGAAGGAGGTAGCGCATGAGTCGGAGTACGGAGCGGTGCGAGGTGGTGGCGGTCGGGCGTCCTCCCGCCCGGGCGTTCGCGACGAGCAGGTGGACGGTGTTCGAACCGATGTCGAGGACTCCCAGGCGCACGGTCCGAGCGTAGTGGCCGCGCTGCGACGCTCGGGGGCCGCGGGGGAGAGGGGCGGGTAGCATGAGCGAGTGTCCGCCGCCGAGACCGCAGCTCCCGCGCCGTCGCTGAGCCCTTACCGTCAGATCGATCGCGACGATTGGGCTCGTCTGGCCGGCGGGCTGGAGCAGCCGCTGACCGAGAACGAGATCGTGCAGCTGCGCGGCATCGGCGACCGACTGGACCCTCGCGAGGTCGCCGAGGTCTACCTGCCGCTGAGTCGTCTGCTGAGTCTGTATGCGCGGGCGACGCGTCGACTCGGCGCCGACACGAGCACCTTCTTGGGCGAGCCGGACGCGACGACTCCGTTCGTCATCGGAGTAGCGGGATCGGTGGCGGTGGGCAAGTCGACGATCGCGCGGCTGCTGCGCGAGCTGATGAGCCGCTGGCCCGACACCCCCCGAGTGGAGCTGGTGACCACCGACGGCTTCCTCTACTCGAACGCCGAGCTCGAACGGCGCGGCCTCATGGACCGCAAGGGCTTTCCTGAGTCATACGACCGTCGAGCGCTCGTGGAGTTCCTCAGCGAGGTGAAGTCGGGAGCAGAAGAAGCGCGGGCTCCCTTCTACTCGCACGTGCGGTACGACATCATGCCGGACGCGCACGTCACGGTGCATCGTCCCGACGTCGTCATCGTCGAGGGGCTGAACGTGCTGCAGCCGCCGCCCTCGCCGAACGAGGTCGCGGTGAGTGACCTGTTCGACTTCTCGATCTACGTCGATGCGGACGCGGCGCACATCGAGCGCTGGTACGTCGATCGCTTCCTCGCCCTGCGCGACAACGCCTTCACCAATCCGACCTCGTTCTTCAAGGTGTTCGCCGATATCAGCGACGAAGAGGCCGTCGAGCGCGCGCTCGGCTACTGGCGCGAGATCAACCTGCCGAACCTCGAAGAGAACGTGCTGCCCACGCGCCACCGCGCCAAGCTCGTCCTGCAGAAGGGTGCGGACCACACCGTCGAGACGGTGCTGCTGCGCAAGCTCTGAGCATTCCGACGCCGGTGCGGCCGCAGTAGTGGCTCGGTAGTGCCAGGGGCTACCGGCATCCGCGTGTTCTCGCGCTTCTTCGAGCCCGCCGCGCGGGTGAGCCGCACCGCTCCCGTACCTGAGGACGAGCGCGCGGAGGTCCGCAGTACTGGGTGTTCGGACCCGTAGCGATCCCCGTAGCCCGGCATGTTCTCAGCGTTCTCATAGCGCTTTTAAATGATCCGTACGGCTGTCGGAAGGCCGCAGAGGGCGCTGCACACGCGCGTCCCGAGCACCAGGTACAGGAGTGTTTCTATGGATCGCGCGAATCAGGGGACGTCCGGGTCATCGCCCGGGCGGGCCGGGTCACGGAGAAGGAGCGCGGTGTGGACGCGCTCGCGGATCGGACGGGCGTCGGTCAAGACGGCCGCGGCGGTGGGGGCCGCCTCTCTCAGCATGTTCGGCGGCGTCACCGCCGCGAACGCCGCCCCCGGTGACGTCTCCAACGCCTCGGGGACCTTCCTCGGCGGGTCGGTCCTGAGCCTCATCGACCTTGACGACGTGGTCCTGCTCGAAGGGGCCACGGCCACCAACGGGGGCACCGAGGAGACGGTGACCGACTACAACACGCTCGACCTGACCGCGGTGGGCGTCGTGAACGTCACCGCTCCGGGCGGCGTGCAGGTGCCGATCGACCTCGGCTCGCTCGGCGTCGTCGGCCAGTACGCCAGCGCCGACCCCGACGGCTCCTCGGTGGGGGCGTCGGGTGCCGTCGGCTCGGGCGGCATCATCGGTACGGGCGCTCCGGCAACCGGCCCGTTGAGTCTCAGCCTCGGCGGCGCCGTCGACACGCTCGCGGGATCCGTGGCCGCTGAACTGGTCGACGAGATCACCGGACTCGACCTCACGCTGGGTGCCGTGTCGGCACGGGCAGCGCAGGACGCGCCCGCCGACGCGACCAGCAGCTACACCATCGCGGGCGGACAGCTCGTCATCGACAGCGCCACCCTCTCTGCGCTGACCGCAGAGCTGAACACCGCGGTCGGGGGACTGCAGGCCTCGCTCGACAACGTGGACGGCCTCGTCAACGGTGGCGTCGCGAGCGTTCTGGGGGCACTCGGGGTTCAGGCCAACCTGTCGGTGGGCACGACCAGCCTCACCGGCGCGATCAGCGGCCTGCTGACCGGGCAGATCACCTCCGATGAGTACCCGGGCGTCGTCATCGACCTGGGCACGGGCGAGATCATCGTCGACCTTGACGAGATCGGCCGCCTGAACAACCTTCCCGCGGGGGCAGAACTCCTCGGTGCGCAGACGCTGCCGTACATCCAGGATGCCGTCGTGGATGCCGTCACGGGCCTCACCGATCGCATCGACACGGCCGTCCTCAACGCCGTGCGCGGCATCTCGGTCACCGGTGGGGTCGTCATCCCGCCGATCCTCATCACCCCGCAGGTTCCTGTGCTGAGCGTGAACACCACGATCGGCCAACTGCTCGATGGGGACACCTCCGGCATCGTCGTGCTCGGCGGGATCACGCTCCCCGTGGGACTCGGCGCCGTCGCCGGCGCGATCCTCGCACCCGTGCAGGCCATCGTCGCCAATGTCGGTGCCGCGGTCGACGTCGTGGTCACCCCGGTGACGACCGTCCTCTCGCCCGCGCTGGGGACCGTTCTGCCGGCAGTCGCCAGCGTCACGGTCAACAACCAGTCGACGAGCCCCGAGGGTGTCTTCTCGATCACGGGAGCCATCATCACGGTGCTGCCCGGCTCGATCGCGACGACCATCGAACTGGCCAACGCCACGGTCGGCCCCAACGCGCTCGACGACAACGCCGACGTGACGATCACGACGCCCGAGACCGGCGATGAGTTCGTCGTTCCCGGACCGGACGACGTGTCGGATGTGACGGTCACCGGAACCGGCGAGCCCGACGCGGTCATCACCGTCTCGATCCCCGGTCAGGAGGACCAGGTCGTCACGGTGACTCCGCAGGGGACGTGGACGGCGGTCTTCACGGATCTGCCCGTCGGCGACTACACCGCCACGGCCACACAGGACGCCGACGGCACCACCGCGACGGTCGACTTCTCGGTCGTCGAGGCGCCCGATGTGGTCATCACCGCGCCGACACCCGACCAGATCTTCGTGGTCCCCGGGGTCGACGACACGACCGACGTGACCGTCACCGGAACCGGTTTCCCGGGCTCGAACGTCGACGTCGAAATCGGCGGGACGATCCAGACGGTCCCGGTGGGACCGGAGGGAACCTGGACCGCGACGTTCACCGACCTGCCGATCGGCGACTACAGCATCACCGCGACCCAGGAGTTCGATGGATCGACCGACACGGTGGACTTCTCGATCGCCGAGACGCCCGACGTCGTGATCGAGGAGCCGGTTGCCGGCACCGAGATCGCCATCGGCCAGATCGACGGCGTCGCCACGGTGACCGTCTCGGGGACTGCCTCGCCGGACGCGACCGTCACGGTCGAGCTCGACAACGGCGCCACGGAGACCACCACCGCGGCTGCCGACGGCACATGGAGCGTGGATTTCGCCGACCTGCCCATCGCCGACTACACGGCGACGGCGACCCAGGATGCCGACGACTCGGTGGACACCGTCTCGTTCAGCGTCGTGCTCGCCGAGGCCGTGGAGATCACGGCGCCGATCGCCGGCACGGAGTACGAGGTCGGCGAGCCGGACGCGACGCGCTCGGTGACCGTGACCGGTACCGGCCAGGCCGGTGCCGAGGTCACCGTCTCGGTCCCGACTCTCGGTGCGCAGACGGCGACCGTCACCAGCGCAGGTCTCTGGTCGGTCGTCTTCGCGGACGTCCCCGTGGGCGACTTCTCGGTGACGGCGGTGCAGGACATCGACGGCTCGATCGCCACGACGTCGTTCTCGGTGACCGCGGTCGCCGCGGATGCCGACGCTGACGTGCTCGATGCGGATGTCCTGGACATCGACGCGGATGCTGACGTGCTCGACGCGGACGCTGACGTGCTCGATATCGACGCGGATGCCGATGTGCTCGATGCGGACGCTGACGTGCTGGACATCGATGCTGACGTGGCCGACATCGACATCGTCGACGCGGATGCCGATGTGCTCGATGCGGACGCTGACGTGCTGGACATCGACGCCGACGCTGACGTTCTCGACGCCGACGCCGATGTGCTCGATATCGACGCGGATGCCGATGTGCTCGACGCGGACGCCGACGTGCTGGACATCGATGCCGACGTGGCCGACATCGACATCGTCGACGCGGATGCCGATGTGCTCGATGCGGACGCCGATGTGCTCGATATCGACGCGGATGCCGATGTGCTCGATGCGGACGCCGATGTGCTCGATATCGACGCGGATGCCGATGTGCTCGATGCGGACGCCGACGTGCTCGACATCGACGCGGACGCCGACGTGCTGGACATCGATGCCGACGTGGCCGACATCGACATCGTCGACGCGGACGCCGACGTGCTCGACGCCGACGCGGACGTGCTGGATATCGACGCTGACGTTCTCGATGCCGACGCTGACGTGCTCGACGCGGATGCCGACGTGCTGGACATCGACGCCGACGCCGACGCCGACGCCGACGTTCTCGATGCGGACGCGACGGATGCTGACGCGACGGATGCGGACGCGACGGATGCGGACGCGACGGATACGGACGCGACGGATGCGGACGCGACCGATGCGGACGCGACCGATGCCGACGCGACCGACGGTGACGTCACCGTACAGGCCCGTGCCGACGTCCTCCTTCCGCAGATCGTTCGGGGGATCGGCGTCAGCCAGACCGTGGTCGTCCAGGGCTTCCAGCCCGGGGAGACGGTCTCGGCGACGGTGAACTCCACGCCGTTCGAGCTCGCCCCGGTGACCGCTGATGCAGCAGGCTCGGCGCGCATGACCTTCGAGGTCGGTGCCGACTTCGAACTCGGCGCCCACCGGGTGGAGGTACGCGGTTCGGTCACGGGTGAACTCCCGACCGAGCGAGAGAACACCGCCTTCACCGTGACGGCGCAGCCCGCCGCCGCGGGGAACGGCGGAGGCTCGTCCCTCCCGGCCACCGGCGTGGACCTGAACGGACCTCTCGTCGGCGGCCTCGCGGCAGCACTGATCGTGGCCGGTGCGACTCTGTGGACCCTGCGTCGACGGAGCGCCAGCGGAGAGCAGCGCTGACGATGACCACCACGGCGGAGGAAGCACCCGCATCGGGGGTGTCGGACGGGCCTTCCTCCGCCCGGCGGTCGGGCCGGGTCATGGCGGCGGTCGCCGCCGCCATGACCCTGGCCATCGTCCTCGGCTACGCCTTCGTGGCGGTGTCGTTCACCATCCCTTCGAGCCCGACGCGTCCCGCCGTGTCGGCAGCCTTCTCTCCGTACTTCACGCAGCGGTGGAACGTGTTCGCGCCGAACATCATGAAGGTCAACCGCTCGCTCCAGATCCAGGTGCAGTGGCGCGAGGACGGCGAGCTCCAGCGCAGCGAGTGGGTCGACGTCACCGACGCGGAGTTCTCCGCGGCGCGCGGCATCCCGACGCCGTCTCGGATTTCGAAGAACAGCTTCAACGCCGCCCAGGCCTACCTGACGCGGTATCAGGCGCTCAGCGCGGAGCAGCGGGACCGGGTGCGCGATACCTTCATCCGTCGCGTCAACGACGGGGCGTTCGCGCCGATGGATCCGTCGGCCCTGCTCGAGGAGATCGACGGTCTCGGGGGCAGTCGTGCGGCGTTGGTGAGCTACCTGAGGTACGACTACATGCTCGTCCGTTTCGCCTCCGCCTTCGGCAGCGCGTACTTCGATCGCGATGTCGAGCGCGTCCGGTGGCGTATCGAGCACGATCGGCCGAACGACTTCCTGCATCGCTTCGATGCGGAGCGGCAGACGGAACCGTCGTACACGACATTCGGGTGGCGACAGCCGGCGGTCGCTCCGTCCGACGAGGTGCAGGCCATCTACGACGAGGTCATCGAGAGGTACACGGGACGATGAGCCGAGCGGCATCCGTCGACGAGGAACGACCCGTCGAGACCCTGAGCCTGCGGAAGCGATTCGCCCCCGCGACGCTATGGCCCCGCCTGCAGGACTGGCTGACCGCGCGGAAGCACTCCACGATCGGGTTCTCGGTCCTGCGTGTGCTGTTCGGCGTCTCGATGCTGATCGTGCTCGTTCCGAGCTACGCCGACCGCCACTATCTCTGGGGTGCGGGAGCCTGGTGGGTCGACCCCGAGGCCGACCGCCGGGGGTGGTGGGAACCGTTGCGCCTGCTGTTCCCCAAAGACAACGCGCTCGTCTTCGACCTCTCGTTCCACGTGCTGCTCGCGCTCGCGGTCCTGTTCGTGGTGGGCTTCCAGACGCGGTGGGTGACTCCGGTGCTGCTGGTGTTCTGGGTGGGGCTGTCGACGAACAGCACGCTGCTCGGCAACGGCGGCGACACGCTCATGAGGATCGTGCTCTTCTTCGTCGTCTTCGCCGACCTCAGCCGGCATCTCTCGGTCGATGCGTGGATCCGACGGCGCCGCGGCATCCGCCCCTCGCATCGTGCCGGACGGATGCCGACCTGGGTGCCGCCGTGGCTGGGTATCTGGACCCATAACACGGTGCTCATGCTCTGCGTGTTCCAGATCCTGCTCGTCTACCTCGTCTCGAGTTTGTTGAAGTTCCAGGGCGAGGAATGGCTGAACGGGACGGCGATCTACTACGCGCTGAGCATCGAACAGTTCCACGTGCTCCCCGCGCTCAGCCAGCTCGCGTGGCAGTCGGCGCCGGTCGTGGCGCTGGCGACCTGGGCGGCGCTGTGGGTGCAGATGCTGTTCCCCGTGCTCATCCTGTGGAAGCCGACGCGCTACGCGGCGGTACTGGTGATCACGGGGATGCACCTGAGCATCGCAATCCTGCTCGGGCTCTGGCCTTTCTCGCTCGCGATGATCGCGCTCGACCTCCTGCTGGTCCGGGACGGGTCGTGGAATCGCCTGGGCGCGCGGCTCGGGGCGCTGCGGAGGGGTTTGCTCAGCCCCGCCACCTAGACTCGAACCCATGTGCGGAATCATCGGTTACGTGGGTCCTCGGCAGAGCCAGGACATCCTTCTGGCGGGTCTGTCGCGTCTGGAGTACCGGGGGTACGACTCCGCCGGCATCGCCGTGATCGACGGCGACGGGCAGCTCGACATGCGCAAGCGCGCGGGGAAGCTCGCCGTTCTGCGTGACGACCTCGAGTCCACGCCCATGCCGAACGGCACCACCGGCATCGGCCACACCCGCTGGGCGACGCACGGCGGCCCCACCGACGCCAACGCCCACCCGCACCTGGCCGACGACGACAAGCTCGCCGTCATCCACAACGGCATCATCGAGAACTTCGCCGAGCTCAAGAGCGAGCTCGTCGGCGACGGTTTCGCGTTCCGCAGCGAGACCGACACCGAGGTCGCCGCGGTCATGATCGGTCGCGAGTACGCGCGAACCAAGGATCTGGTGCAGGCGTTCCGCTCGGTCGTCTCGCGCCTCGAGGGGGCCTACACGCTCCTCGCCATGCACGAGGACCACCCGGGCCTGGTCGTGGGAGCGCGTCGCAACTCCCCGCTCGTGATCGGTCTTGGCGAGGGCGAGAACTTCCTCGGCTCCGATGTCGCCGCCTTCGTGGAGCACACGCGCAACGCGCTGGCGATCGGCCAGGACGAGATCGTGGCCATCACCCCCGAGGGTGTCGAGGTCACCGACTTCTCGGGCGCCCCCGTCGAGGTCGAGGCCTTCGAGGTCACCTGGGACGCCTCGGCCGCCGAGAAGGGCGGCTGGTCGTCGTTCATGGCCAAGGAGGTCTCCGAAGAGCCCGAGGCCGTCGCGAACACCATCCGCGGCCGCATCCACGAGGGCCGCGTCGAGATCCCCGAACTCGATGGGCTGGACGACTTCCTCGCCGACATCGATCGCATCCTCGTCATCGCCTGCGGTACCGCCGCCTATGCCGGCATGGTCGGCAAGTACGCCCTCGAGACCTGGACACGCGTTCCGGTCGACGTCGAACTGGCGCATGAGTTCCGCTATCGCAACCCCGTGCTCACCCCTCGCACGCTGGTCGTCTCGATCAGCCAGTCGGGCGAGACCATGGACACCCTCATGGCTGTCAAGTACGCCCGTTCGCGCGGCGCGAAGACCCTGTCGATCTGCAACACCCAGGGTGCGACAATCCCGCGCGAGTCCGATGCGATCGTCTACACGCACGCCGGCCCCGAGGTCGCCGTCGCCTCGACGAAGGCGTTCGTCGCCCAGATCACCGCCCTGTACCTGTTGGCTCTGCACGTGGGTCGCGTGCGCGGCGCGGTCGACCCCATGGTCGCCGTCGAGGCCGTCACCGAGCTCGAAGCCGTGCCCGGCAAGATCGCCCGCGTGCTCGAGACCGAGCAGGCCCGCATCCAGCAGCTGGCGCACTGGATGGCAGACACCCGTTCGGTGCTGTTCCTCGGCCGCAACGTCGGGTACCCGATCGCCCTCGAGGGCGCGCTCAAGCTCAAGGAGCTGGCGTACATCCACGCCGAGGGCTTCGCCGCCGGCGAGCTCAAGCACGGTCCCATCGCGCTGATCGAGCCCGGCCAGCCCGTCTTCGTCGTCGTGCCCAGCCCCCGCGGCTCGGGCGAGATGCACAAGAAGGTCGTGTCGAACATCGAGGAGATCCGCGCCCGCGGTGCCCGCGTCATCGCGATCGCCGAGGAGGGCGACGTCGCGGTGCTCCCCGCCGCCGACGAGGTCCTGCGCATCCCCCTGGCCGCGCCCCTGTTCGAGCCGCTCCTGGCCGTGGTCCCGCTGCACATCTTCGCGATGGGTCTCGCCGAGGCCAAGGGCCTCGACGTGGACCAGCCGCGTAACCTCGCGAAGTCGGTGACGGTCGAGTAGGTCGTCGATCTCGAAGGGGCCGGATGCCATGGCATCCGGCCCCTTCGTCGTCTCGGTGCCGCCCGGCACCGGCAGAATAGGAGGGATGCCAGGAGGGGAGGGCGCATGATCGTCGGTATCGGCGTCGACCTGGTCGACGTCCCGCGGTTCGAGGAGCACCTGGAACGCACCCCCCGGCTGCTGCCCCGCCTGTTCTCTGTGTCGGAGCGCTCGTTGAAGCCGCGCTCGCTGGCGGCGCGCTACGCCGCGAAAGAAGCCCTGATCAAGGCGCTGGGCGGCTCGGACGGTGTGCACTGGATCGACATCGAGATCACCTCTGAGGCCTCAGGACGCCCCGGATTCTCGCTCAGCGGCGAGACGGCGGCGACGGTCGCGGCGCGGGGCATCACGGCCCTGCACCTGTCGATGTCGCACGACGCGGGGCTCGCGACCGCCTATGTGATCGCCGAGGCTCGAGCGGGTGCCGAGCCGTCGGTCCCCGCCCCCACCCGAGAGGACGACGCATGACGATGGCACCGGGAGTGTTGCGTGAAGCGGTGATCGATGTCGATGCGATCGCCGAGAACGTGCGCCATCTGCGCGCGCTCACCGGCTCGGAGATCATCGCGGTCGTCAAGGCCGGGGGCTACGGGCACGGTGCTCACCGCGCCGCGCTTGCCGCCCTGCGCGGGGGAGCGACGCGCATCGGCGTCTCCGACATCGACGAGGCGCTGGCCCTTCGCCGCGCCGGTATCGCGGCCCCGCTGTTCGCCTGGCTGCACGCCCCGGGCGCGTCGTTCGCCGAGGCCGTGCGCGAGGAGATCGAGCTCGGTATCTCCGACATCGACCAGCTCTTGCGTGCGGCTGAGGCCGCCCACGGCGAGCAGTCCGCGGCCGTGCACCTGAAGATCGAGACCGGGCTGTCGCGCAACGGGATCGCCCCCGCCGACTGGCGCACGGTGTTCTCCGAGGCCGCGCGTCTCGAACGCATCGGTCGGCTGCGCGTGGTCGGGCTGTTCTCGCACCTGTCGAACACGAGCGAGGCCGACGACCGTGCCGCTCTCGCCCGGTTCGAAGAGGGAGTGGTGCTCGCGGCATCCGTCGGCCTCACTCCGCCGCTGCGGCACATCGCGGCCACGAACGCGGCGATCGCGCTGCCGGAGGCCCGGCTCGGGTGCGTGCGGATCGGTATCGGTCTCTACGGCATCTCCCCCTTCGGCGACCGCTCGTCGGCCGACCTGGGCCTGCGTCCGGCGATGACCCTGCGTGGCGCGGTCGCGGCGGTCCGGCGGGTCCCCGCGGGCACGGGGGTGTCGTACGGGTACGACTACCGCACCGAGCGTGAGACGACGCTCGCGCTGATCCCGCTCGGTTACGCCGACGGTGTGCCGCGGCAGGCGTCGGGCCGGGGGCCCGTCTCGATCAACGGCCGTCGTTTCCGCGTCGCCGGACGGATCGCCATGGATCAATTCGTCGTCGACGTGGGCGACCACCCGGTCGCCGTGGGGGATGAGGCCGTCCTCTTCGGCGACCCGACTCTGGGTGTGCCCTCGGCGCGCGACTGGGCGGACGCCGCCGACACCATCGACTACGAGATCGTCACGCGCGTGGGTGCCCGCGTGCCCCGACGGGAGGTTCGCGCGTGAGTGTTCCCGACGCACTGCTCGGCGAGCGGGTCATCGACGGCCCGAGCGACATGGAAGAACTGGGCCGGCGGATCGGTCACGATCTCGCCCCCGGCGACGTGGTCGTGCTGACCGGGCCCCTCGGCGCGGGCAAGACGACCCTGACCCGGGGAATCGGCGAGGGGCTCCGCATCCGCGGGCCCGTCCAGAGCCCCACCTTCGTGATCGCCCGCACGCACCCGTCGCTCGTCGGGGGAACGCCGCTCGTGCACGTCGACGCCTATCGTCTGGGGGCCGCGGTCGAGCTCGACGACCTCGACATCGACGTGGCGGGCTCTGCCGTGATCGTGGAGTGGGGGCGCGGCGTCGCCGAGTACCTCGCCGACGCGTGGTGGGAGATCGAGATCGACCGACAGGTCGGGGGACGCGGGGTCGACAACGCCTGCGGCGAGATCGCCGTGCACACCGTCGAGCTCGACGCCGACGCGCCGCGGAGGGTCACGATCTCGCGTCGCCCCTGAACCCCGCGCGACGGGCGAGAGGCGTGCGGGGGCGTTCTGCTCCCGCACGGATCGCGGGAGCACGGTCCGCCGCCCACACCGCGCGGAGGGCCCGGAGGGTCTCGACCGGCTGCTCGACGTGGGCGAAGTGCCCGCTGTCGTCGAGGACGCGATCGTCGTAGTCGTGGATCAGGCGTTCCCACTCGCGGGCGTCGCGCTCGGCGACGAAGACGTCGTGCGCTCCGCGCACGCAGCGCACCGGGCATGCGATGCGGCGCCACACGCCGTCGTCGTGTGCGCGCGAGAGCCGGGCTGCCGCCAGAAAGGCCGCGGGGCGGATCTCGTCGGCGAGATCGTCGGTCACGGACCGGTCGATGTTCTGCGGATGCCGGAACAGAGGACGTGCCAGCCGGTGCAGGGCTCCTGTGCGGCGCAGCAGCTGCAGCAGCGGACGGGCGAGGGGGCCGAGGCCGCGCAGCACCCGCATCGCGAGCATCATCCCCGCCAGCCACGGCAGTCGCCGCGCGCTGCGCACGGGATGCCGGGCGATCGCGCGTGCCCCGGCACCGCTGGGCGAGACCACCCCCGCGGCGACGGTCTCGCGGGGGAAGCGCGCGGCGACGTCGAGGGCTATCACGCCGCCGAGGGAGTGCCCGACGACGCGCCACCGCGGATAGCCGAGCGCGCGGGCGACGGCCGCGACCGCCACGGCCATTTCGGCCGGCTCCGGCACGGGCCCCGGCGTCTCGCCCCAGCCCGGCAGATCGATCGCGACGATGTCGGACAGGGGCAGGCGCAGGCCGTCGGATGCCGCGATCATCGGAATCCAGGTGCGCCAGGAGCCCGCCGCCCCGTGCAGCAGGACGGTGGCCACGGGGCTTCCCGAACGTCGACCCGCGTGGACGACGAGCGGCGCCGCCCCGGTGGGGACGACGACGCGGCGCAGGCCGAGGGTGCTGGCATCCATGCCCCCTCTTCGGAGCGGAGGGCGGAGTCGGATGCCGCCGAGGAGCGGCCGGATACGCTGGAAGCGTGATTCTCGGCATCGACACGTCCCTCGGCACCGCCGTCGCCGCGATCGCCCGCGACGGGGAGGTGCTCGCCGACGAGCACAGCTCCAACCCGCTCGGCCACGCCGAGGTGATCGGCGACCTGCTGCGCCGGGCCACGGTCGCGACGCCCGCGCCCACGCACGTCGCGATCGGCATGGGGCCCGGCCCCTTCACCGGGTTGCGCGTGGGCATCGCCACCGCTCGCGTGTACGCACTCGGACGAGGCGTCCCGGTGGTCCCCGTGCCCAGCCACGACGGCATCGCCCTGGGACTCCTCCTTTCCGATGCCCTGACGGGAACGGACACGGGCCGCTTCGCCGTCGTCACCGACGCACGGCGCAGGGAGTTCGCCTACAGCGTCTACGAGGGCATCGACGACGACGGCCTTCCCCTGCGGGTATCGGAGGCGCAGCTGTGCCCCCGTGACGACCTCGACTCTCGCCTCGACGCCGCGGGCGCCCGCCGCTACGACGCCACCACGGTGTCGGCGGCGATGATCGCGCTCGCCGCGGCGCGCGCCCTCGATGCCGGCCGCACGCTCGCGGGTTCCGAGCCGCTGTACCTGCGCAGCCCCGACGTGGTCGCCGCGCACGCGCCGAAGAGGGTGAGCTGATGGTGACGCGCACGGCCACCGTCGACGACCTCGACGGCATCATGGCCCTTGAGCGCGCGTCATTCCCGACCGACGCGTGGAGTCCCGCGATGATGCGCGAAGAGCTCGCTTCGCCGCACGGCTGGTACGTCGTCGTCGAAGAGACGGGGCGGCTCGTCGGCTACGCGGGTCTGCGCGCGGTGCGCGGTGCTCGGGATGCCGACATCCAGACGATCGCCATCGCCGAGGCCGCGCGCGGCCGGGGGCGGGGGCGCGCCCTGCTGACGGCGCTGCTGGAGGAGGCGGTGCGCCGAGAGGTGCACGACGTGTTCCTCGAGGTGCGCGCCGACAATCCGACGGCACAGGAGCTGTACCTGTCGGAGGGGTTCGCCGAGGTCGGTCGCCGCCCCCGCTACTACCAGCCCGACGACGTCGACGCGATCGTCATGCGGCTCGACCTGCGCGGTTGGTCCGCGCGGCGTGCCGAGGCCGCGGATGGGGCGGCGCCCCCTGCCGCAGAATCGGACCGATCCCACGGAATCGGATCAGAGGCGTCGACCGATCCGCGTCCGGTGCACTCGTCCGAATCCGTGACATCCTCCACCTCCGGAAAGGGTTGGTGCTGATGGACGCGCCCCTCGTACTCGGTATCGAGACCAGCTGCGACGAGACCGGCATCGGCATCGTCCGCGGCCGACAGCTGCTCAGCAACACGATCGCCTCCAGCATGGACGAGCACGCCCGCTACGGCGGCGTCGTACCCGAGGTCGCCGCGCGAGCCCACCTCGAGGCGCTCCACCCCTCGATCGACGCGGCTCTCACCGAGGCCGGTGTCACCCTGGCCGATCTCGACGCCGTGGCGGTGACGAGCGGTCCCGGCCTGGCCGGCGCGCTGATGGTCGGCGTGGGCGCGGCGAAGGGGCTCGCTGTCGCCCTCGACAAGCCCCTCTACGCGGTCAACCACTTGGTCGGACACATCGCCGCCGACATCCTCGACACCGACGCGGGGGAGATCGAATACCCCACCGTCGCCCTGCTCGTCAGCGGCGGGCACACCTCCCTCTTACTGGTGCGCGACCTGACGAGCGACGTCGAGCTCCTCGGCGAGACGATGGATGACGCCGCGGGCGAGGCCTTCGACAAGGTCGCACGCCTGCTCGCGCTCCCGTACCCCGGCGGTCCTGAGATCGATCGGGCCGCGGCCGAGGGCGACCCCACCGCGATCCGCTTCCCGCGCGGGCTCTCACGGGCGTCCGACATGGCATCCCACCGCTACGACTTCTCGTTCTCGGGCCTGAAGACAGCCGTGGCGCGTTGGGTCGAGCAGCACGAGGCCGCGGGTGAACCGGTCCCGGTCGCCGATGTCGCCGCCTCGTTCCGTGAGGCCGTCGTCGACGTGCTCGTGACCAAGGCCCTCGACGCGTGTGCGCGTCACGGCGTTCCGCGTCTGCTGCTCGGCGGCGGCGTCGTCGCCAACAAGCGTCTGCGCGACGTCGCCCTCGAGCGCGCCGCGGCTGCGGGTGTGGCCGTGCGTATTCCGCCGCTGCGCCTGTGCACCGACAACGGCGCCATGATCGCCGCTCTCGCCGCCGAGCTCATCTCGTCAGGCCGTCGCCCCTCGACCCTCGCCTTCGGGGCGGATTCGACGCTCCCCGTGACCGAGATCCAGGTGGCGGAGGATCCGGATGCCGACATCCCGGTCCCGCGCGCAGGGACGACCCCGTGACCGACGCGCAGCCACCCACCCGGCGCGCGCGCAAGGCGGACGTCGGCCCCGCGGTCGACCTCCCTCCCGTGCCGCCCCTGCCCGACGACGTCCGGACAGCGGGCTCCGAGATGACGGCCCGCGAGATCGACGAGGATGTCGACGGCCGCCTGCCGACCGCCCAGCTCGAAATGGCGGCGTTCGGCGATCACCTGATCCCCTATGCCCCGCCCGTGCCCCCGACGCCGCCGTCCGTCGCGCCGTGGGCGCTCGGCGTGGCGATCATCGCGCTCGCGGCGGCGGTGTTCACCGGCTGGCTGCTTCCCATCGGGGTGATCGGTGCGGTCCTCGCCATCGTCTCGCTCCGGCGGGCGCATGACAGCCGTCGGGCCGCCGTCTGGGCGCTCGCGCTGTCTCTGCTCTCGGTCTCGTTCAGTGCCGGCTGGTTGATCTGGGGCTTCTCGCAGCTCGCCGTCGGGTGACCGGCGTCGTCAGACGCGATCGGCCAGCAGCGCGAGACGCTTCGACCCCACGCGCGTGAGGAGGAGTGTGGCCGAGGCATCGCCGCGCAGAGAGAGCTTCTTGCGCAGCACCGCCGGGTCGACATCGACCCCGCGCTTCTTGATCTCCAACGTCCCGATCCCTCGTGCGCGCAACGCCTGGGCGAGCTTCTTCGGGTCGGCCGGCAGTTGCTCGCGCACGCGGAACGACGAGACGAACGGGCTCGTCAACGCGGCGTCCGAGGTGAGGTAGGCGATGCCGGGTGCGAGCATGCCGGCATCCAGGGCTCGTCCGACCTCGCCGATGAGACGCGCGCGGATGACGGCGCCGTCGGGCTCGTGGACGAATTCGCCGAGCTCGCGTTCGTCGACATCGGGGCTGTCGGACGGCGCGGTGAGCTCCCAGGCATCGTTCCCGCGCACGACGAGCGCGGCGCGGCGGATCCCCTCGCGGGCGAGGGAGCCGGCCCAGAGCACGAGCTCGATGGTCGAGCCGTCGGCGCTGATCCACTGCGCCTCGACATCATCGGGGATCTGCGTGCGGTCGAAGCCCGGCCCGAGCTTCACGCCGCCGGGCGTTGTTCTCAGCAGCTCGAAGACCCACTCGAGCGAGGGCGACCACTCGGCCGAAGACACCTGGCGCGTCTCGGCGTGACCCGCCGTGCGCCGCGCGGGGTCGAGCCACACGGCATCCGTCCCGCTCAGGTCCACGTCCTCGGCGCGGGCGTGCTGCACCGTCGCCGCGTCGCCGAAGGGGGCGAGATTGTAGGCCGCGAGGGCCGCGGTCACCTCGTCGGCGTCGACGGCGTGCACCCGGATGCCGAGACCCGCCATCCCGAGGGCGTCCCCGCCGATTCCGCACCCGAGGTCGGCCACGCTGTCGATCCCCGCGGCGCGGAAGCGGCCGGCGTGACGGGCGGCGATGGACAGGCGGGTCGCCTGCTCGAGCCCCGCGCGTGTGAAGAGCATGCGTTCGGCGAAGGGCCCGAACTTCGCGATCGCGCGCACGCGCAACCGGGCCTGCCCAACGACGGCCGCGACGAGGTCGGGGGAGTGGCCTGCGGCCCGCAGCCGCGAGACCGAGCGAGCGACCTCGTCCGTCGAGTCGAGGGCGCCCACCTCGTCGAGGAGGCGCAGGCCCTCGGGCGTGAGCAGTGCGGTCAGCTCGCTGGTATCCACCGATTCAGCCTAGGCGGGGGTTCTTGCTGGCACTCGCGTTGCGTGAGTGCCAACGCTTCTCTACACTCGAATTAGCACTCTCCCCGCGTGAGTGCTGACAAGTCTTCTGTAACGAGAAAGAAGAGGTAGACCGTGTCGGTTTCCATCAAGCCGCTCGAGGACCGCATCGTCATCAAGCAGGTCGAGGCTGAGCAGACCACCGCGAGTGGTCTCGTCATCCCCGACACTGCCAAGGAGAAGCCGCAGGAGGGCGAGGTCGTCGCTGTCGGCCCCGGCCGCATCGACGACAACGGCAACCGTGTCCCCCTCGACGTCGCCGTCGGCGACCGCGTGCTCTACAGCAAGTACGGCGGCACCGAGGTCAAGTTCGGCGCCGACGAGTACCTCGTGCTCTCGGCTCGCGACGTCCTGGCGGTCGTCGTCCGCTGATCGAGTGAGATCGTTCGAAGGCCCCGGATGCCACGGCATCCGGGGCCTTCGTCGTCCCCGGTGCGGGCACGCCCGATGTGGCACGAAAAGGGCGATGGTCGGCGTCTCGGGACCCGGGCGGAGCCCTAGGCTGGGTCGGTGACCCGTGCTCCTTCCGCTCTGACCGGCGGGAGCACCCGCGGAGCGGTGTACGCCCTCGGTGCGTACCTGCTCTGGGGCGTCCTGCCCCTGTACTTCCTGCAACTCACGCCCACCGGCCCCTTCGAGGTGGTGGCGTGGCGCATCATCCTCGCGTTCGTGTTCTGCCTGCTTCTGTTGACGGTGCTGCGCATGTGGCGGCCGTTCCTGGCGATCGTGCGGCAGCCACGGCTGATGGGCCTCACCGCGCTGGCGGGCGTGCTCATCTACGTCAACTGGCAGACCTATCTGTACGGGGCCCTGACGAACCACGTCATCGAGACGAGCCTCGGCTACTTCATCAATCCGATCGTGACGGTGCTGCTCGGCGTCATCGTGCTCCGCGAGCGGCTGCGCGTCGTACCGTGGATCGCCATCGGCCTCGCCGTCGTCGCGGTCGCCGTCATCGTCATCGGATACGGGGCATTTCCCTGGATCGCCCTGACGCTGGCCTTCTCGTTCGGTTTCTATGGCCTGGTGAAGAAGC
The DNA here is from genome assembly GCF_052660795.1 of Sphingomonas sp. G5. Classification (NCBI taxonomy): domain Bacteria; kingdom Pseudomonadati; phylum Pseudomonadota; class Alphaproteobacteria; order Sphingomonadales; family Sphingomonadaceae; genus Sphingomonas; species Sphingomonas sp. G5. Next base: position 600,908 of record NZ_CP109660.1, read on the forward strand.
AGATCGGACCGGCGGTGGATGCCGTGAGCGGACTCACCCTCGAATCGCTGTGGCTCCTGCCGGTCGCGGCGATCCAGCTGGTGTTCGTCGCGAGTCTCAGCGGCATCACCCTCGGTACGGCGGGAACGCTGCACACCGTGCTGCTGCTGCTCGCGGGAGCCGTCACCGCCGTGCCTCTGCTGTTGTTCGCCTCGGGGGCGCGGCGCGTGCCGTTGACCGTCATCGGCCTGCTGCAGTTCGTGGCGCCCATCATCCAGTTCGGGATCGGCGTCTGGGTTCTGCACGAGCCCATGACCCTCGAGCGATGGATCGGATTCGCGCTCGTGTGGGTGGCGCTCGCGATTCTCAGCATCGACTCCGTCGTCGCTTCCCGGCGTCATCGCCGGGTCCCCGCGGATGTCGTCGAGCCCGTCTGAGTTCTTTCACTTCGTTTCTCGGCCGCAATTGCCGTAGGAAAGTAACGATTAGGTCGCGTAATCGACCGTTAACACATTGCAACATCGCCGCGACAAGTGCGCCATTAGGTTTGTCACAATCCGAGCGGGTTATCCGCGCGGTTCCACCTCACCAAGGAGCACCCATATGAGTGTCCTCTCCCGTTCGCGTGCGGCGAAGATCATCGGCGGCTTCGCCGTGGTCGGCGTCTCCGCGCTCGTCCTCGCCGGTTGTACCGGTACCAGCACTCCGTCCGACTCCGGCAACGCCGCCGGTGGAGGCGACTTCCCGATCGACTGCAACGCCGCCGAACCCGCCTCGTACACGCCCGAGTACTCGTCGACCTCGACCGGCCCCGCCAAAGACCTCACCTACAACATCGGTACGGCTCTGCCCGTCACGGGCAACCTTGCCTTCCTCGGCCCGCCCGAGATCGCCGGCACCGAGCTCGCGGCGGCCGACATCAACGCCGCCAACAAGGGCGTCAACATCAACCTCATCCAGGGCGACTCGGGTGACACCGACAACAAGGCCTACGAGACCGAGATCCCGCGCCTGCTGGGAGCCGGTGCAACGGCGATCGTCGGTGCGGCGTCGTCGGGCACCTCGCTGCAGTTCATCGACCAGGTCATCGCGGCGAACGCCGTGCAGATCTCGCCGGCCAACACCTCGGCCGCCTTCACCGGCTACAACGACAAGGGCCTGTACTGGCGGACTGCTCCCTCGGACGTGCTCCAGGGCGAGGTTCTCGGCAACCTGATCGCCTCCGAGGGCAACGAGACCCTCGGCATGATCGTGCTGAACGACTCGTACGGTACCGGCCTCGCGTGCTTCACCAAGAAGGCGTTCGAGGGCGCGGGCGGCTCCGTCGTGGCCACCAGCCTCTACAACACCGGTGACACGAACTTCTCGGCGCAGATCGAAGACGTCCTGGCCCAGAAGCCCGACGCGATCGCCCTGATCACGTTCGACGAGGTCTCGACGATCATCCCCGACCTGACGGCCAGCTTCGCGAAGGACAAGCTGTTCTTCGTCGACGGCAACCTGAAGAACTTCGGCACGCAGTTCCCGAACGGCACCCTCACCGGCGCCAAGGGCACGTACCCGAGCGTCGACCCCGACTCTACGGCGACCTTCCGCAGCACGCTGGAGTCGTTCTGGAGCGGCAAGGGCAACCCCAAGCTCGAGGACTTCACCTACGCCCCCGAGTCGTACGACTCGGTCGTCCTCCTCGCCCTCGCGGCGCTGAAGGCGGGCTCGGCCGCCGGTCCCGACGTGGCCGCCAACATGCAGGCGGTCTCGGGCGGCAAGGGCGGCGGCACGAAGTGCACCACTTACGCCGCGTGCGCCGACATCATCAACGGCGGCGGCGAAGCGGACTACGACGGCGTCTCGGGCCCGATCACGTTCAACGACGTGGGCGACCCGACGCAGGCCACCATCGGTGTCTTCGAGTACGGCGACGACAACAACTACAGCTGGCTCCGCGCCGGTTGATCGGTTCTCTCTGAAAGGCCCCGGGACCTTGGTCCCGGGGCCTTTTCTCGTGCGCGGGGTGCCGGGCCGCGACACGGGCCAAAGGTCGTGCCCGGCCTATTCGCCACTCGTGGATCACCGCGAACCTCGAACGATGTGCCGGGCGTGGCCGCGGCATCCGGGACGCTCTGACACCCCGAACGGCAGGGGCACCTCTCTCGATCTGCGGCGGAGAGGGCGACGGGGGCGGTTCCGTCTGCGCGTAGGCGCGGGGCGGATGCCGGGTGCCCGGGCCGTGCGGTCGACGGGCCGCGGCTCTCGCTGCGGGCCGTGGCGCGTGGGGGAGCGCGACCCATGGCATCCCGTCCGCCCCTGACGCCCGCGCGGGCAGGGCGTCACAGCGGGTCGAGTGTCCAGGACACGCCGCACGCGCGCCCGGGAGCGGCCCGTCGCGGACACTCGACGAGGGTGTGGAGCGATGGGGAGCCGGCTGGCGCACCTCGGGCGTCACGCAGAAGGCCCGAGCCCCGGAGGGGACTCGGGCCTATCGGCGGGAGCGCGGCTCAGGTGCCGAGCGTTCCCAGGTACAGACCGATCACGGCCGGGTCGTCCATCAGCTCGCGACCGGTACCGGTGTAGGCGTCGCGACCCTGATCGAGCACGTAGCCGCGGTCGCAGATCTGCAGGCAGCGGCGGGCGTTCTGCTCGACCATGATGCAGGTGACGCCGGCCTTGTTGATCTCGGAGACGCGGATGAAGGCCTCGTCCTGACGCACCGGCGAGAGCCCTGCCGACGGTTCGTCGAGCAGCAGCACCTTCGGGTCCATCATGAGCGCGCGGCCCATGGCGACCATCTGGCGCTCGCCACCCGACAGCGATCCCGCCCGCTGCTTCAGGCGCTTGGCGAGGTCGGGGAAGATGCTCGTGACGAAGTCGACGCGCTCGTTGAACCCCTTCGGTCGCTGGTAGAGACCCATCTGCAGGTTTTCGGCGATCGTCAGGCTCGGGAACACGTTGTTCGTCTGGGGGACGAACCCCACGCCCTTCGCGACGAGCTTGTTCGCCCGTAGCCCCGTGATCTCTTCGCCCTGCAGGAGGACGGAGCCCGAGCGCACCTTGACCTGACCGAAGATCGCCTTGAGCATCGTCGACTTGCCGGCGCCGTTGGGGCCGATGATGCCGATCAGCTCGCCGGGGGCGGCGGTGAGGTTGGCGCCGTTGAGGATGTTCACGCCCGGCAGGTAGCCGGCGTGAACGTCGCGGAGCTCGACAACGTTGGCGGTCATCGACCGTCCTCCTTCTCGTGCGACGACTCGTTGTCGATCGCGGCGTCGACCTGCTGAGCGGTCTCGAGCAGCTCGGCGGCAGCGGCAGAGTCGACCGTCCCCTCGTGGCGACCCGTGACGACGCCGAGGTCGACGTCCTGGTGGGCTCCGAGGTAGGCGTCGATCACGGCCTGGTCTTTCATGACGGTGTCGGGCGGTCCCTCGGCGACGATCTTGCCCTCGGCCATGACCACGACCCAGTCGGCGATGTGGCGGACCATGTGCATGTCGTGCTCGACGAAGAGCACGGTCATCCCCAGGTCCTTCAGGTCGAGGATGTGGTCGAGCAGCGACTGCGTCAGCGCCGGGTTGACCCCGGCCATCGGCTCGTCGAGCATGACCAGCGTCGGGTCGCTCATGAGCGCTCGCGCCATCTCGAGGAGCTTGCGCTGACCGCCCGAGAGCGAGGCGGCGAAGTCCGTCTCCTTGGAGTCGAGCTTGAACCGCTTGAGCAGATCGCGCGCCTTCTCGTCGTTGGCGGTCTCCTGCTTGCGCCAGACGAAGGGGAGGATGCTCGAGAGCAGGCTCTCGCCCTTCTGCTTCGTCGCACCGAGCTTCATGTTCTCGAGCACGGTGAGAAGACCCAGCGCCTTGGTGAGCTGGAACGTGCGCACCTGACCCATGCGGGCCGCCTTGAACGCGGGGATGCCGGCGAGGTTGCGCCCGTCGAACGACCACTGGCCGCTGTTGGGCTTGTCGAAGCCGGTGAGGAGGTTGAACAGCGTCGTCTTGCCGGCACCGTTGGGCCCGATCAACGCCGTGATGGCGTTGCGGGGGATCTCGAGGTGCTTCACGTCGACGGCGGTGTTGCCGCCGAAGTCTCGGCGGACGTTGTCGGCGATGATGATCGGATCGACCTTGGCGACGCCGGGGGCGATCTCGCCCTTGTGCAGCCCGGTCGCCTTCACCCGCGGCGCGGAGGCGCTGGGTGCGACCGGCGTGGACTCATCGGACAAAGGTCATCTCCTTCTTGCTGCCCAGGATGCCCTGGGGGCGGAAGATCACGAGCAGCATGAGCGCGACGCCGACGATCACGAAGACGAGCATCTGGGACTGGTCGGCGGTGAGGAAGGGCAGCAGTCCGATGGAGGACAGCGCCGGCAGGAGGTTCGACAGGAATGCCCGTACGACCCAGAACAGAACAGCGCCGAGCACCGGGCCGAAGATCGTCGCAGCACCACCGAGGAGCAGTGCCGTGTAGACGAAGAACGTCTGCGAGGTGACGTACACATTCGGGTTCACGTTCGTGTCCATCGCCGTGATGATGCCGCCCGCGGCGATGATCACACCACCGATGACGAGCGCTTGCATCTTGAAGGCGAAGACGTTCTTGCCGAGCGCACGCACGGCGTCTTCGTCCTCGCGGATGCCGCGGATGACACGGCCCCAGGGGCTGCGCATGAGCATCCAGACGAGCAGCACCGCCACCGCGACCGCGACCAGACCGAGGAGGATGACGTACCAGCGGTTCGCGTTGTACGTCCACGGGCCGAAGCCGTAGTCGCCCGCGGGGAGCGGGTTGTTCTCGCCTCGCCAGCCCGACTGGAAGTTGAACAGACCGTCGGCCGAGCCCGTGACGCCACGGAAGGTCGAGGTGAGGAACACCAGCCGAAGGATCTCGGCGGCCGCGATCGTGACGATGGCGAGGTAGTCGCCTCGAAGTCGCAGCGTCGGGATGCCCATGATGAGCGCGAACACGACGGCCGCGGCGAAACCGATCAGGGCGGCGAGCGGCCATGCGAGGCCGAACGTCAGGATCGAGATCGCGAAGCCGTAGGCGCCGATGGCCATGAAGCCGGCGACGCCCATGTTGAGAAGACCGGCGAAGCCGAAGTGCATCGACAGGCCGATGGCCGCGAGGGCGTATCCGAACGTGGCCGGCGCGAGGATCTGCGAGGCCGTGTTCGAGAGGATCTGCAGGAAGTCCATGGTTTACCTACCCGATTCGCTCTCGGCGACCGAGGATGCCCTGCGGTCGGAAGAGGAGGATGACGATGAGCACGACGAGGGCGCCCACATACTTCATGTCGGAGGGGATCCACAGCGTGGATACCTCGACGAGGAGCCCGACCACGATCGAGCCGATGAGGGCTCCGAACGCGGTACCGAGCCCGCCGAGCACGACGGCGGCGAACATGAGCAGCAGGATGCCGGAACCCATGTCCCAGCGGATGCCGGGGCGGAAGTAGGCCCACAGGACACCCGCGAGGCCGGCCAGCGCCGACGACAGGATCCAGACCATGCGCACGACGTTGTCGACGTCGATGCCGCTGGCGGCGGCGAGCGAGGGGTTGTCCGACACGGCGCGGGTGGCCCGGCCGAGTCGCGTGCGGGTCAGGAACCAGGCGAAGGCCGCGATGACGACGATCGAGATGCCCATGCTCGTGAGGTCGGTGACGCTGATGCGGATCGACCCGAGGCCCGGGATGATGTCGCTCGAGGCCCCCGGGAGCTGCTGCGTCCCACCGCCGATGAAGATCTGGAAGATGTAGCGCAGCGCCAGCGACAGACCGATCGAGACGATCATGAGCTGGACGATGCCCAGCCCCTTCCGTCGAAGAGGCCTCCAGATGCCGGCATCCATCGCGAGTCCGAAGACCCCCGAGAGGATGACCGCGAGCGGGATGGCGATCCAGATCGACCATCCGGTGCCCGCGCTCAAGAACAGCGCTGCAATGGCACCGAAGGTCACCATTTCACCGTGGGCGAAGTTGGACAGGCCCGTCGTGCCGAACACGAGCGAGAGTCCGATGGCGGCGAGGGCCAGCATGAGGCCGAAGTTCAGCCCGTTCACGGTGCGCGAGAGCAGCTGGTCCATGAAGCCGACCGTCTGTCGTTCCGCGGCGCCGAGGGTGAAGTTGCTCGAGACGGTGCTGGAGCTGCCGAACTGCACCTGCCGCTCGAACTCCTGTCCGTCCGGAACGGTCACGCCCGAAGGCAGCGAGTTCCGGTCGAGGTCCACCGTCCAGGATCCCTCCTTGGTGGGGACCTTGATCGTCGCGCGACCGCGCTCGTCTGTCGTGGCTTCACCCGTGAAGGATCCGTCCGTGGCGGTCACCTTCGCTTGCGCGACGGGCTCGCCTTCGGAGCGCACGTTCACCGTGATCGAGTAGGGAAGATCCTCATCGTTGACGGCTGCCGTCGATGCCGGGGCGAACCCGAGCACCAGGGCGGCAGCGAAGAGTCCTGACAACAGCGTCAGGATCGAGCGTCGACGGCGAGGCATCCGTGGGGATGCTTGCCGAGTGGTCACGAAACCTCCTGGTCATTCGACGACGTGGACCGTCGCCGCCCGGACACCGTAGTCCGGGTTTATTGCCGCGTTGTTTCCATTGCAGCAGTCGATGCGAGAACGATACCCGGACACGATCAATTCGCTGTGCGTTGCGCATTCCCGGCTTATCCGCGAGTGCGGAATAGGGGTAGTCGCGGTAGCCCGTCGTGGGGTATATCGCGCGGGCGGGGAAGAAAAGACGCCTCTCCGGCGCTTACACTTTCAGACGGAGCGCCTCGCACGCGCTCCGGCCGACGACGTCCCTTTTCGAGCAGGCGCCGCGCGCGCAGGAGGATTCATGGAGCAGCACGACCCGTTCGGTTTCATCGGACTGACTTACGACGACGTGTTGCTGCTTCCGGGCCACACCGACGTCATCCCGAGCGAGGCCGACACGTCGTCGCGTCTGAGCCGCCGCATCACGGTGGCCACGCCCCTGCTCTCGAGCGCGATGGACACCGTCACCGAGGCCCGCATGGCGATCGCCATCGCGCGTCAGGGCGGCATCGGCATCGTGCACCGCAATCTGTCGATCGACGACCAGGCCGGCATCGTCGACCAGGTCAAGCGCAGCGAGTCGGGCATGGTCTCGAACCCCATCACGACGAACCCGGATGCCACGGTGGCCGAGGTCGACGCGATGTGCGCGCAGTACCGCATCTCGGGTCTGCCCGTGGTCGACCCCGACGGTGTGCTCGTGGGCATCATCACGAACCGCGACATGCGCTTCGTCTCGGGTTTCGAGCGACAGACGACCAAGGTGAAGGACGTCATGACGAAGGACGGCCTGATCACCGGGCACGTCGGCATCCACGCCAACGACGTCATCGCGACCTTCGCGAAGCACCGCGTCGAGAAGCTCCCCCTCGTCGACGACGACGGCAAGCTCGCCGGCCTCATCACGATCAAGGACTTCGACAAGAGCGAGAAGTACCCCCTCGCCACCAAGGACGACCAGGGGCGACTGCGCGTGGGCGCTGCCATCGGTTTCTTCGGTGACGCGTGGCAGCGTGCCGAGGCCCTGCGCGACGCGGGCGTCGACGTCCTCGTCGTCGACACGGCGAACGGGCAGTCGGCCGGGGTCATCGACATCGTGAGCCGTCTCAAGGCAGACTCCTCGTTCGATCACATCGACGTCATCGGTGGCAACGTCGCGACCCGCGAGGGCGCCCAGGCGCTCATCGACGCGGGAGTGGATGCCGTCAAGGTCGGCGTCGGCCCGGGTTCCATCTGCACCACGCGCGTGGTCGCGGGTGTGGGCGTGCCGCAGGTCACCGCCATCTACGAAGCCGCTCAGGCGGCGATCCCCGCCGGTGTCCCCGTGATCGCCGACGGAGGTCTGCAGTACTCGGGCGATATCGCGAAGGCTCTCGTCGCGGGTGCCGACACCGTCATGCTCGGTTCGCTCCTGGCCGGCACCGACGAATCGCCGGGCGAGATCGTCTTCCAGGGCGGCAAGCAGTTCAAGCAGTACCGCGGCATGGGCTCGCTCGGTGCGCTGCAGACGCGCGGCAAGAAGACGTCCTACTCGAAGGACCGCTACTTCCAGGCCGACGTGCCCAGTGACGACAAGCTCATCCCCGAGGGCATCGAGGGTCAGGTGCCCTACCGCGGCCCCGTGGCGGCCGTGGCCTACCAGCTCATCGGTGGGCTGCGTCAGTCGATGTTCTACGTCGGCGCTCGCACGGTCGAGGAGCTCAAGACCAAGGGCAGGTTCGTCCGCATCACTTCGGCGGGACTCAAGGAGTCGCACCCGCACGACGTGCAGATCGTCGTCGAGGCGCCGAACTACAAGAAGTAAGCGATCCGCACGAACCCGCCGGGCAGGCGACTGCCCGGCCCGTTCGTCGTTCCGTCGCGACGTCGTGGCGCCCCCGGAGCCCGGGTGGTCGCCTGGCACACGGCATCCGGATGCCGATAAGCTGGCCGGCTCGCCAGCTGCGGGCCGACGCGGGACTGCCGCGGGCATCCGTACGTCGCCTCCGCCGCCACGAGCGGCCGACCCGGAACTCGCCATGGGATACCTCGACCTCGCCGCCCTCTCATTCACGCTGCCCGACGGCAGGCCCCTGCTCGACGAGGTGACGTTCCGCGTCGGTGAGGGGGTGACGACCGCTCTGGTCGGGCCGAATGGCGCGGGGAAGACGACGTTGCTGCGCATCATCCGCGGTGACGAGAAGGCGCACGGCGGTGTCGTGTCGATGGGCGGCTCGCTCGGCGTGATGGACCAGTTCGTCGGGCACGGGCGCGACGGAGAGAGCGTCCACGACCTCCTGGTGTCGGTGTCGCCCACCCGCATCCGACGTGCGGCGCTCGAGCTCGAGGCGTCCGAGAACGCCCTCATCGAGCGCGACGACCTCGACACCCAACTGCGGTACGCCTCGGCGCTCGCCGACTACGCCGACGCGGGCGGCTACGAGCACGAGACGGTCTGGGACACCTGCACGACGGCCGCCCTCGGGCTGCCGTACGAGCGGGCGCGGTTCCGCGACCTGTCCACGCTGTCGGGCGGCGAGCAGAAGAGGCTCGCCCTCGAGGCCCTGCTGCGCGGACCCGACGACGTGCTCCTGCTCGATGAGCCCGACAACTACCTCGACGTGCCCGGCAAGCGCTGGCTCGAGGAGCAGCTGCGGGCGACGTCCAAGACCGTGCTGCTCGTCTCGCACGACCGCGAACTGCTCGCCCGCGCCGCCGACCGCATCGTCACCCTCGAGACGGGAGCCGCGGGCAGCACCGCGTGGGTGCACGGCGGGGGATTCGGCACGTACGGAGCCGCGCGAGAGGACCGCATGGCCCGCCTCGAGGAGCTGCGTCGCCGCTGGGACGAGGAGCACGAGAAGCTGCGCGCGCTGGTCGCCCGCATGAAGGTGGCCGCGGCCGCCAACGACGGTTTCGCCTCGCGCTACCAGGCGGCGGTGACGCGCCTGTCGAAGTTCGAGCAGGCGGGGCCGCCCGAGGAGCGCCCGCCCGAGCAGGATCTGCAGCTGCGCCTGCGCGGGGCGCGCACGGGCAAACGCGCGGTGGTGGCGGAGCGGCTCGAGCTGTCGGGCCTGATGAAGCCGTTCGACCTCGAGGTGTGGTTCGGTGACCGCGTCGCCGTGCTCGGCTCGAACGGGTCGGGTAAATCCCACTTCCTCCGTCTGCTCGCCGGGGGCGGCACCGACCCCGACGTGCGTCTCGGGCACGTCACCACCGTGGGCGCCGGGCTCGATCGGGTCGCCCACTCCGGTCGCGCCATCCTGGGCGCCCGGGTCGTCCCCGGGTGGTTCGCCCAGACGCATCGGCATCCGGAGTTCGTCGGGAGGACCCTCTTGGACCTGCTTCATCGCGGTGACGACAACCGGGCGGGGATGCCGAGGGATGCCGCGAGCTCGGCGCTCGATCGCTACGGCCTCATCGCGCAGGCCTCGCAGGCGTTCGACACGTTGAGCGGCGGTCAGCAGGCGCGGTTCCAGGTGCTGCTGCTGGAGCTCTCGGGTACGACGCTTCTTCTGCTCGACGAGCCGACGGACAACCTCGACCTCGCCTCGGCCGAGGCGCTGGAGGACGCGCTGTCGCGGTTCGAGGGCACCGTGCTCGCCGTCACGCACGACAGGTGGTTCGCGCGGTCGTTCGACCGGTTCATCGTGTTCGGCTCGGACGGAGAGGTGTACGAGGCGGCGGAGCCCGTGTGGGACGAGAAGCGGGTCGTGCGGGCGCGGTGACGCGCCGGATGGGCGGGACTGTCCTCCGCGGTCGATCCGACGGTGCCGTCGCCCGGCGGTCCGACGCGGCCGACGGCGATGTCGGAGGGCGCGGGTAGTCTGGTCGGGTGACCATGGAGATCGATCTCGGCCGCGCCAAGCGCGCCCGCCGCGCGTACACCTTCGACGACATCGCCGTCGTGCCGTCGCGGCGCACGCGCAACCCCGAAGACGTCTCGACCGCGTGGACGATCGACGCGTTCCCGTTCGAGATCCCGGTGCTCGGTGCGCCCATGGACTCCGTGGTCAGCCCGCGCACAGCGATCGAGCTCGGGCGTCTGGGTGGGCTCGGCGTCCTCGACCTCGAGGGCTTGTGGACGCGGTACGACGACCCCGAGCCGCTGCTGGCCGAGATCGCGACGCTGCCCGAGGCCGACGCCACGCGCCGCATGCAGCAGCTGTACTCCGAGCCGATCAAGCCCGAGCTCGTGCGCGACCGCCTCGCCGAGGTGCGCGCCGCGGGCGTCACCGTCGCCGGTGCCCTCACCCCGCAGCGCACGAACGACCTGTACGAGACCGTCGTCGCCGCCGGCGTCGACCTCTTCGTCATCCGCGGCACCACCGTGTCGGCGGAGCACGTGTCGAAGGTGGCCGAGCCGCTCAATCTGAAGAAGTTCATCTACGACCTCGACGTCCCCGTCATCGTGGGCGGGGCCGCCACCTACACGGCGGCCCTCCACCTCATGCGCACCGGTGCCGCGGGCGTGCTGGTCGGCTTCGGCGGCGGCGCCGCCTCGACGACGCGCGCAACGCTCGGACTCCACGCGCCCATGGCCACGGCCGTGGCCGACGTGGCCGGGGCCCGACGCGACTACCTCGACGAGTCGGGCGGACGCTACGTGCACGTCATCGCCGACGGCGGCGTGGGCACCTCGGGTGACATCGTGAAGGCCCTCGCCATGGGCGCCGATGCCGTCATGCTCGGTGTCGCGCTCGCCCGTGCCACCGACGCCCCCGGGCGCGGGTACCACTGGGGTCCCGAGGCCCACCACCCCGAGCTTCCCCGCGGACGCCGGGTCGAGGTCGACCGCGTGGGTCCGCTCGAGCAGGTGCTCTACGGCCCCGCTCCGGTCGCCGACGGTACGGCCAACCTCATCGGCGCCCTCAAGAAGTCGATGGCGACCACCGGATACTCCGACCTCAAGGAGTTCCAGCGCGTCGAGGTCGTCGTCGCCCCCTACGGGCACTGATTCCGAAAGCCCCATGACCTCCACCCCCACGACCGAGCCGGCTCCGCCGCAGCTCTTTCCGCCGACGCTGCGGGAGGTCATGCTGCGACCGCGTTGGATCGCGCTCCTCGCGTTCTCCCTCGTCGTCGCGGGTGTGCTCGCCTGGCTCGGGCAGTGGCAGCTCGGGCGCGCGGTCGACACCTCTCCTCCCGAGCCGGGGCTGACCGAGGTCGTGCAACCTCTCGCCGACGTCGTCAAGCCGGGCGACTACCTGCCGGAACCTCTCGTCGGTCAGCGGGTCGAGACGAGCGGCACGTGGGTGGCATCCGACTTCATCGTCGTGTCGTCGCGCTTCAACAACGACGTGCAGGGCTACTGGGTGACCGGTCAGCTGCGTGTCTCCGGAACGACCACACCGACCTCGATCGCCGTCGCGACCGGGTGGACGAGCAGCCTCGATCAGGCCAACGCCGCCGCCGACGAGCTGCGCGCCCAGGCCGAAGCGGACCCGGCGGCGGTCGTGGACGTGACGGGACGTCTCATCTCCGACGAAGGGGCGTCGATACCGCCGGCCAACGCCGACCCCCTGACGCTCGTGAAGATGTCGCCCGCCATGCTGCTGGGACGGTGGCACGACACGCAGGGCCTCGACGTGTATCGGCAGTACATCGCGTCGCAGACGGCGATCGGCCCGCTCGACGCCATCGCCTCCCCGGCACCTGACGAACGCTCACGGGTCAACTGGCTGAACATCTTCTACGCCGCCGAGTGGGCCATCTTCGCGGGCTTCGCGCTGTACCTCTGGTACCGCCTCGCGCGCGACGCGTGGGAGAAAGAAGTCGAAGATCTCGAGGACGAACAGTCCGAGGCCCTCGCGGCGGGCGCCGCGGAATCCCGCGACTAGACTGGCCTCCATGCCCCGCGCCCCCAAGCTCGCCTCGTTCCCGGCGATCCGCGGAGCCCTGAAGTTCTACCAGATCTGCTCGATCATCACGGGTGTCGGCCTGCTCCTGCTGGTCGCCGAGATGATCCTGAAGTACACGCCCATTCACGTGGAGCTGTTCCTCGGCGGATCCGGTGGCTTCCTGTGGTTCGCGGATGCCGTGCCCGGCCCCGACTGCCAGTGGTTCTCGCTCTTCGTTCCGGGCGGTAACGGGTGTTCGATCCTGTCGACCGGCGACGGCGTGAACATCTCGCTGGCGATCCTGGTGGTCCACGGCTGGTTCTACGTCGTCTACCTCATCTCGTGCTTCCGCGTGTGGAGCCTCATGCGGTGGCCGTTTCGTCGGTTCGTCTTCCTCGCCCTCGGTGGCGTGGTGCCGTTCCTCTCCTTCATCCTCGAGGTGCGCACCGCCCGTCGCGTGCGCGCCTACCTCGCCGAGCGTGAGGCCGCGAAGGCCTCCGCTCCCGTTCCCGCCCCGGAAGGCAACCGGTGACCGAACAGACCGAAACGTCCCAGCGCCCCGTCCTCGTCGTCGACTTCGGCGCCCAGTACGCCCAACTGATCGCGCGCCGCGTGCGCGAGGCCGGGGTGTACAGCGAGATCGTTCCGCACACCGCGTCGGCGCAAGAAATCGCCTCGAAGAACCCCGTCGGCATCATCCTGTCGGGTGGCCCCTCGTCGGTGTACGAAGAGGGAGCGCCCAGCCTCGATTCCGGCGTCTTCGACCTCGACGTCCCGACCCTCGGCATCTGCTACGGCTTCCAGGTCATGGCCAAGGCGCTCGGCGGAGAGGTGGCGAACACCGGCCTCCGCGAGTACGGGGCGACGGATGCCACGGTCGTCACCGAGGGCACGCTGCTCGAGGGCCAGCCCGCCGAGCAGAACGTGTGGATGAGTCACGGCGACCAGGTGTCGCGCGCTCCCGAGGGCTTCGAGGTCCTCGCCCGCACTGCCCACACCCCGGTCGCGGCCTTCGCGAACGACGCCCGCCGCATGTACGGCGTGCAGTGGCACCCCGAGGTCAAGCACTCCGACCACGGCCAGCACGTGCTCGAGAACTTCCTGCACAAGGCCGCGGGCCTCCCCGCCGACTGGAACAGCGGCAACGTCATCGCCGAGCAGGTCGAGCGCATCCGCCAGCAGGTGGGTTCGGGCCGCGTCATCTCGGCGCTGTCGGGCGGCGTCGACTCCGCCGTCTCGACCGCTCTCGTCCACGAGGCCGTCGGCGACCAGTTGATCGCCGTGTTCGTCGACCACGGTCTGCTCCGCCAGGGCGAGCGCGAACAGGTCGAGAACGACTACGTCGCCTCGACGGGCGTCAAGCTCATCACCGTCGACGCGCGCGAGACGTTCCTGAACGCCCTCGCCGGTGTCAGCGACCCCGAGCAGAAGCGCAAGATCATCGGCCGCGAGTTCATCCGCGCGTTCGAGAAGGTGCAGGCCGACCTCGTCGCCGAGGCTGCGGCCGAGGGCGAGCAGGTGCGCTTCCTCGTGCAGGGGACCCTTTACCCCGACGTCGTCGAGTCGGGCGGCGGAGCGGGAACGGCGAACATCAAGAGCCACCACAACGTCGGCGGTCTGCCCGAAGACCTGCAGTTCGAGCTCGTCGAGCCGTTGCGCACCCTCTTCAAAGACGAAGTGCGCGCCATCGGTCGCGAACTCGGCCTGCCCGAAGCCATCGTCGGCCGCCAGCCCTTTCCGGGGCCCGGTCTTGGCATCCGCATCGTGGGCGAGGTCACCGCTGACCGTCTCGAGATCCTGCGTGAGGCCGACGCCATCGCGCGCGCCGAGCTGACCAAGGCGGGCCTCGACAACGAGATCTGGCAGTGCCCCGTCGTGCTGCTCGCCGACGTGCGCTCGGTCGGCGTGCAGGGCGACGGCCGCACCTACGGTCACCCCATCGTGCTGCGTCCCGTCTCGAGCGAAGACGCGATGACCGCCGACTGGACGCGGCTGCCCTACGACGTGCTGTCGAAGATTTCGAACCGCATCACCAACGAGGTGCGCGACGTGAACCGCGTGGTGCTCGACGTGACGTCGAAGCCGCCGGGGACGATCGAGTGGGAGTGAGCGTCTAGCCCGCTCCCGCGCCGACGTCGTCGGCCGGCTCCGGGGCGCTGCCTTCGGGTCGAGAGCGGGGCCCTTACCCCGATCGACCCGAAGACGGTGCCCCTTCGCCGTTCGGCGACGGCGGCGCGCTGTCTGCCCGCGGAGGGGATGCACAGCCGGGCCCCTGCCCCGATCGACTCGGGAGGGCGTGTCACTTGGCCTCGCGTTCGCGGCTGCGTGCGTGCGCCGCCGCTTCCGACGGGGCTGCCGCGCCTCCGGCGTGCCGCGGGGGACGCGGCGGGTGGGGGAGGATGGGGGCGTGACTTCCGGCGACTTCCCCGACGCGTGGTACCTCATCCTGTCGAGCCGGCTGATTCCCGACCTCGACGGCGGGTACACGATCGCCACTCTTGCGCGGGCGCGACAGATGGCCCAGGCCGGCGCGAAACCGCTCCTGCTGACTGTCGACCCCGGTGACGCCGACGCCCACTCCGCGCAGCGCGCGATCTTCGTCGATCGTGGGGTGGCCTCGGCATCCGGGATCTTCCGCAACCTCTTCGACGACGCCGTCGACGCCGACGGGGGAGCCGCCGCGTGGCTGCGCGGCGCGGCGCACGCGGGCGACGCCGACCCGGCGCTGGAGTACCGCCTCGTGGCCGGGGGAGCGGTCGATCTCCCCGTGGTGATCGACCCCGACTGGCACCTGGCGACGGCGCCGGTCGTGATCCGGGATGCCGCGGGCGGAGCCGTCGGCGTGATCGACGGATTCGGGGCGCTGTACCGCGCGTGGCTGACCCACCTGGCCGATCGCCTTCGCGCCCAGGACGAGCGGCCGATCGTCGTCATCTGCGAGTCGCGGCAGCTCGGCGAGCTCATCGCGGGGTGGGGCGACGACGACGTGCGGATCGTGCACGCGGTGCACACGATCCACCTCGAACCGCCGTTCCACGCCGATTCCGACCTCAACCCGCTGTGGACGCGCTGGTTCGAGATCGCACCGCGCTTCGACGCCGTGCTCTGGCCGACTGCCTATCAGCGCGACGACGTGCGCGCGCGCTTCGGCGCCGCCGCGAACGACGTGGTCGCACCGCACGGGGTGGAGGCTCCGGATGCCGTCGTGCCGGCGTCGCAGCGGGAGCGCGGCCTCGTCGTGGTGCTGGGGCGGCTCGCTCCGGGCAAGCGTCTCGATCGCGCGATCGAGGCGTTCGCCCGCGTTCTCGGCGACGTGCCGGACGCACGGCTGGAGCTCTGGGGAGAGGGAGCGCAGCGCGGGCGGCTCGAGGCGCTCGTCGCGGAACTGGGCCTCGAGTACGCCGTCTCGCTTCCGGGCCTCACCGCCGAGCCGGGTGCCGTGCTCGACCGGGCGGCGGTATACCTGACGACCTCCGGCTTCGAGGGGCAGGGGCTCGCGCTCGCCGAAGCGCTCGCGCACGGAACCCCCGCGGTGGCGTGGGACATCCGGTACGGCCCGCGCGACATGCTCGCGTCGGGTGGCGGCATCCTGGTGCCCGATGGTGATGAGGACGCCTTGGTCGACGCTCTGCGCCGGGTGCTCACCGATGACCCTTTGCGGGAGCGTCTCGCGGACGAGGCGCGGGAGGCGGCGGATGCCGTGAGCCCGGCGCGCGCGATGCGCACGCTCGCCGCTGTCGTTCGAGAGGCGCTCGGCCGGCCGCGGAGGCGCTGACGCCGGGCACCCGCGACAGGCGCGCGCGACCTGGCGCACTGCGTTCCCGCATCGGCCGGAGAGCAGCGGTACGCCGGGCCGCACCCAGTCGGCATTCATGCCCCCGATTCGAACGAGTGAGGCGAGCGCTTCGGCCGGGTCGTCGGTGAAGGGCTGCGCGTACGCTCCGACCGACACCGTCCGAGCCGCGTCGGCGTCGGCGTCAGCCGCGCACGACCTTCCGCACCGCGTCCGCGGCCTCCGCCGGAGAACCCCGAAACGCCGGGCCGTGGCCGGGCAGGACCCAGTCGGCATCCAGTCCCGCGATGCGATCGAGCGAGGCGAGGGCCTCGGCCGGGTCGTCGGTGAACGGAGCGGGTCCGGGGCCGGTGCGACCGGTCAGAACGTGGCGCGTCGTGAGGGCGTCGCCGACGAACACGGCGCGCACCGCGGGGGAGAAGACCGCGACGCTGCCCGGCGAGTGACCGGGCATGCCGACGATGCGGGGGCTGCCGGGCAGGTCGAGGGTCTCGCCATCGGCGACCTCGCGTACTTCCGTCAGCCACTGCGGGCGCATGCCCTTGCGGATGCCGAAGGCGGCGAAGCGCAGCAGAGGGCCGAGGCGGAAGGGACCCATCGCACTCTTGGGCTTGTCGCCGCCCCGGGCGCGATCGGCGTCGGCCGCGTGCACGAAGACGGGCACGCCGCGCTCGCGGCGGAGGCGCTCGGCGAAGCCCACGTGGTCGCTGTCGCCGTGGGTGAGGATGACGCCGCGGATGTCGTCGAGGGTTCGGCCGAGGCCGTCCAGTTCGTGGCGTAGGTCGGCGTACATGCCGGGGAGTCCGGCGTCGACGAGGGTGATGCCGTCGGGGGCGACGACGAGGTACGAGGCGACGATGTCGTTGCCGATGCGGTGGAGCGATGGAGCGAGTCTCACGGGATGCCTTTCTGGATGGCTACGAACATTAGCCATGATAGCTTATAAGCGTAGCCATGAGGGGGGTCCGTGCCCACACCGGAGAGAACGTCGCTCGACGAGATCGTCGAGGCGGCCGCGCGACTGCTCGAAGAGGGCGGACCCAGCGTCGTGACGATGCAGGCCGTCGCCCAGGCGGTCGGGGTCAAGGCTCCGTCGCTGTACAAGAGGGTGCGCGACCGCGAGGCCCTGCTCGGACTCGTCGGGGCAGCCGCGGCCGACGACCTGACGGTGCGGCTCGAGACGGCATCCGCAGACCTCGACGATCTGCTGGTCGCCTTCCGCGCGTTCGGGCACGACAGGCCGGAGGCGTTCCGTCTGTTGTTCACGACGGTGGTGGATGCCGACCGCCTCGCCGCCACGAGCGCGCCGGTGCTGCGCGCGACGACGTCGGCGGTGGGTGAGGTGCACGCGCTCGACGCCGCTCGGCTGTTGACGGCGTGGGCCACCGGGTTCGTCACGATGGAGCTCGCGGGGGCCTTCCGCCTCGGCGGCGACCTCGACGAGGCGTACCGCTACGGTCGGCGCCACCTGGTCGCCTCGCTCACGCGGGATCAGGGAGCTGAGCGGCCGGCCCAGGGGTCGTAGTCGGCGATCAGATTCTCCTGCGCCGGGCGCTCGGCATCCGGCACGTGCTGGAGGTTCACGCGCACGCGGTACCAGAGTGAACTCGACCCGCGCATACCGTCGACGAGCACGTCAGCGGGGTGGAGCTCAGATGCCGCTTCGGGATGCCGCTGCTTCCAGGTCTCGAGGGCGTCGAGCGCCTCGGTCTTGGTCTTCGTCCGCGCGACCTCGATGAGCGGCATGGTCGAGGCTCGGCGACCCGAACCGTCGGAGCCGCGCGGGGGTTTCTCGGCGGGGCCGAGCTCTTTCGCCAGGGCGAGGAGCGCATCGAGCGAGCCCGCCGCGTCGTCGATGCCGGCATGGGGATCGCCCACGCTGCGGAAGCGCTCAGGCACGGTCAGAACGGTGAATTCCCCGGGGCGACGGTCGCGCACCTCGTCCCAGGTGAGCGGCGTCGACACGCGAGCGTCGGGAAGCGCGCGGATCGAGTACGCCGAGGCGACCGTGCGGTCCTTGGCGTTCTGGTTGAAGTCGACGAAGACGCTCTCGCCGCGCTCCTCCTTCCACCAGCGGGCGGTCGCGAGTCCCGGGGCGCGGTTCTCGACCTCGCGCGCGAGCGTTTCGGCGGCCAGACGGACGTCGGCGTAGTCCCACTCGGGGCGGATGCGCACGAGGATGTGGAGGCCGCGTGACCCCGAGGTCTTGGGCCAACCGACGAGACCGTGGTCTTCGAGCACATCGCGGGCGATGAACGCGACATCGACGATCTGCGACCAATCCACGCCGGGCATCGGGTCGAGGTCGACCCGCAGCTCGTCGGGGTGATCGAGGTCTTCGGCACGGACGGGATGCGGGTTCAGGTCGAGGCAGCCGAGGTTGACGACCCAGGCCAGGCCCGCGGCATCCCGGATCACCGTCTCTTCGGCAGAGGTGCCCGAGGCGTAGCGCAGGGTCGCGGTGTCGATGAAGTCGGGGTGGTGCTCGGGGACGCGCTTCTGGAAGAACGGCTCCTGGTCGAGACCCTTCGAGAAGCGCTTGAGCACCATCGGTCGACCGCCCGCGCCGCGCAGCGCGCCCTCGGCGACGGAGAGGTAGTACCGCACGAGGTCGAGTTTGGTGAGGCCGGGCTCGTGGAAGACAACGCGGTCGGGGCTCGTGACGCGCACCTCGTGGCCGTCGACGTCGAGGATCTCGGGCGGGGTCTTCGCGGGGCTCATGGCGTGAGGCTAGCGCCGCGGCATTCGGGGTTCGAACCCCTTGCG
This sequence comes from Sphingomonas sp. G5, assembly GCF_052660795.1. Taxonomy (NCBI): domain Bacteria; kingdom Pseudomonadati; phylum Pseudomonadota; class Alphaproteobacteria; order Sphingomonadales; family Sphingomonadaceae; genus Sphingomonas; species Sphingomonas sp. G5. The sequence continues at coordinate 619,793 of NZ_CP109660.1, forward strand.
GGCGGGGTGCGGGGGCGTTGCGGGGCGTTGAGTGTCCAGGACACCCGGACGGTTTCTCGGGGGGTCCGGGTGTTGTGGACACTCGGAGCTGGGCGGGGTGCGGGGGCGTTGCGGGGCGTTGAGTGTCCAGGACACCCGGACGGTTTCTCGAGGGGTCCGGGTGTTTCGGACACTCAATGGTGGTGGGCGTGTGGGGGAGTGAGGGAGAGGAGGGGGGAGCCCGGATGCCGGCACTCCACGACGAAGGGCCGCCCCGAAACGGGACGGCCCTTCGCGCGAGAACGCGGTGTCAGTTGTTGCCGCGCAGGATCGCGATCATGCGCAGGATCTCGACGTACAGCCACACGACGGTGACCATGATGCCGAAGGCGCCGACCCAGCCGTAGACGCGGGCTGCACCGTTACGGACGCCGCGCTGGATCTGGTCGAAGTCGAGCACCAGCGAGTACGCGGCCATGATGACCACGAAGACGCCGATGACGAGACCGAGCGGGATACCCGCGATCTTCATGCTGTACAGGCCGAAGGCACCGCCCGCGATGGGGACGTTGAACAGCATCAGGCCCAGGTTGAGCAGGGCGAAGACCATGTAGCCGACCATGGCGATCATGAAGATCTTGGTGGCCCGGGCCGAGGCGCGGATCTTGCCACTCGCGAACAGCGCGAGGGTCACACCGACGACCGAGAGGGTGCCCAGCGTCGCCTGCAGGACGATGCCCGGGAAGATGAACTCGAAGAAGGCCGAGATGCCACCCACGAACAGACCCTCGAACGCCGCGTAGGCGATGAAGACGGGGACGGAGGGCTTCTTCTTGAACGTCGCGACCATCGCCAGCACGAAGCCGACCAGGCCACCGACGATCATCGGGGCGGCGCTGGGGTTCGGGTTGGCGACGCTGACGCCGGCCATCGACCAGATCCAGCCGACGACGGCCGTGACGACGAGGATGCCGAACAGGGCGAGGGTTTTCATGACGGTGTCTTCGACCGTCATGCGACCGGTCTCGACGGCGCTCGCCGACGGGGCGGCGTACGCGCCTTCGATCGAGGCGGCGGCGGCGGGATCGACGGCCGGGGGCGGGCTGTAGCGCGTGTTAGCGCCACCGGCTCGAGGGTCCTGGAACGCCGGGTTGTTGAATGCCGGGTTGTTGAGGGCCACGGGAACTCACACTCCAAAGATGGTGATCACAGCACCGTGCTGTCAGACAACACTAGCCGAGCAGGGCGGCAGATTCCTTGTGCTGACTGGGATTCTGCTCTGAGCGCACTCGCTGTTCACCCGGTGCCGTTAGCGTGTCGAGGTGCCCCTCGTCATCGGTCATCGCGGTGCCCCCGGGTACCTGCCAGAGCACTCGCGCAGTTCGTATCTGCGGGCGATCGCGGAGGGGGTGGATGCCGTCGAGCCCGACGTCGTCCCCTCGAAGGACGGCGTGCTGGTCGTGCGGCACGAGAACGAGATCTCCGGCACCACGGACGTGTCGACGCGACCGGAGTTCGCCGAGCGGCGCACCTCGAAGATCGTCGACGGGGAGCGGCTGACCGGCTGGTTCGTCGAGGACTTCACGTGGGAGGAGCTGCGGACGCTGCAGTGCCGCGAGCGGATCCCCGCGCTCCGTCCCGACAGCGCGGCCCACGACGACACCGAACCGGTGCTGCGCCTTCGCGACGTCCTCGACCTCGCCCGGCAGAGCGGGGTGGGCGTGGTGCTCGAGATCAAGCACGCGGCGTCCTTCGCCCGGCTCGGGTTCGACCTGGCCGAGCTCGTCGACGTCGAGCTGCGCGCGGCGGGATGGCGGGATGCCGAGGACGCCCTCGTCATCGAGTCGTTCGAGCCCCTGGTCCTGGCGCGGCTGCGAGAACGCGGCATCCGGATCCCGCTCGTGCAGCTGATCGAGGCGCAGGGGGCGCCGTGGGACTTCCGGGAGCGCGACGGGGCCGAGGCCACCTCCTACGCGTCGATGCTGACCGCGGCCGGACTCGATGCCCTCGCGGCGGAGGTGCAGGGGATCAGCCCCGACAAGCGGGTCGTGCTCGCGCCCGACGAGCGGGGAGCGGCCCGCGGCCCGGCGCCTGTCGTGCGCGAGGCCCAGGAGCGGGGTCTGCGGGTGTTCGCGTGGACCTGTCGGCCCGAGAACACCTTTCTTCTACCCGAGTACCGCGTCCCCGGTGGCGACGCCGCGTTCGGTGACTGGCGACGCGAGTGGGCCGTTCTGCGCGACGCCGAGCTCGACGGGGTGTTCGTGGATCATCCCGATCTGGGCGTCGAGTTCTTCCGGGCGGTACGGAACTCCTGAGTTTCGGCGCGCGTGGCGGTCGGGTCGGTCCTCGGACGGGCGGAGACGCAGCGATTCTCAGGAGTTCGGCCCGCGCAACGCCGCCACCCGGCCCGCGCAACCCCGACGCCCGGCGCGCGCGCAGCCGACAGGATGGCCGCATGACGATGGACGTGACGGTGGTCGGCGGCGGGATCTCGGGGCTCGCGTGCGCGCGGGCGGTTCAGGATGCCGGTCGCTCGGTGCGAGTGCTCGATCGCGGGCGCCGGGTGGGCGGACGTCTGTCGAGCCGCACGATCGACGGTCGACCCGTCGACCTCGGGGCCTCGTACTTCGTGGTCGGCGAGGCCGAAGGGTTCGCGCACGTCATCGCCGACTGGGAGGAGCGGGGTCTTGCGCGCCCGTGGACCGACACGTTCCAGGTGATCGACGCCGACGGCGGGTGGACGCCGAAGCCCGGACCGATGCGGTGGGCCGCTCCTGCCGGGCTGCGTTCGCTCGCCCTCGACCTGGCCGAGGGTCTCGACGTCTCGTCGGAGCGCGTCGTCGAGAGCGTGGCGCCTTTCCGGGTCGACGGCGACGATGCGGGCGAGGTCGTCCTGGCGATGCCGGCTCCGCAGGCCGCGCGGCTGACCGGCGAGGCGCCGGGCGGCGCTCAGCAGTGGGACCCGGTGATCGCCGTCGTCCTGCGGTGGGATCAGCGGCAATGGGATGCCGACCTGCACGGCGCCTTCGCCGACGGTGACGCCGACGTGTCGTTTGTCGCCGACGACGGCGACCGCCGCGGGGACGATGCTCCCGTGCTCGTCGTCCACACCACGGCCGACCGCGCCAGACAGCACCTCGACGACCCCGAGACGGCGATCGCCCCGGTGCTCGCGGCGACCCGGCGGCTGCTCGGCATCGACGTCGAGCCGGTGTCGACGCTCGCGCATCGCTGGACCTTCGCCCGTCCCGTCGAGACGACCGGGCAGCCGTTCTTCCGCTCGCCGGGACTCTCGGCCTGCGGAGACGCGTGGGGCGACAGCGCCGCCGTCCGCACCGCGTGGGCCTCGGGCGACGCGCTGGGGCGGGCGCTCGCGGCATCCTGAAGCGCATCGGGGACACGCGCGGGCAGCGATCGAGCGAAAAACCCTGATGAACCTCGCCATCGTCGGGGTGTGACGGCCGCTCGACGACGAGAGCCCTCGGCGGTGTCGGAGGCTCCCTCTATGGTGAGGCTATGGATGCCGGTATCGACGTCGCGGGAGTCAAACGGTCCTTCGGGGCGGTGCACGCGGTGCAGCAGGTGACGTTCAGGGCTCTGCCCGGTCGGGTCACCGGACTCGTCGGGCCCAACGGTTCGGGCAAGACGACGCTCATGCTCATGCTCGCGTCGCTCCTGAGACCCGACGAGGGCGAGCTGCGCATCGGTGACATCGACCCCGTGTCCGACCCCGCCGGCGCGCGTCGTCTTCTGGGGTGGATGCCGGATTCCCTCGGCGCCTGGCCGAGTCTCACCTCGCGCGAGGTGCTGGTGGCGACCGCGCAGCTCTACGACCTTTCGCGCGAGGACGCGCGGGCCCGGGCCGAACACCTGCTCGAGCTCGTCGACCTCGGCGCGCTCGCCGCCTCTCCCGCTCGCGTGCTGTCACGCGGGCAGAAGCAGAGACTGGCGTTGGCTCGTGCTCTGGTGCACGACCCCCGGGTGCTGCTGCTCGACGAGCCCGCCTCGGGCCTCGACCCTCAGGCGCGTATCGCATTGCGCGTGCTGCTGCGACGGCTGGCGGGTGAGGGACGCACGATCCTCATCTCGAGTCACGTGCTGTCCGAGCTCGAAGAGGTCGTCGACGACGCCGTGTTCCTGGTCGACGGGCGGACCGTCGGCACCGATCGCGTCGCCGCGGCGGCGACCCGCGTGCGGGTGTGGCGTGTGCGCGTCGCCGCCGATGCCGCGCGTTCCGCAGAGGCCGTGCGTCTCGATGTCGCGGCCGCCCTGGGCCGGACGGCCGAGGAGGTGCGGGTCGATCGTCGCGACATCCTCGTGCCGTTCTCCGACGAAGCGGGCGCGGTCGTGGGCCTGCGGGCGCTCGTGGGTGCGGGGCTCCCGGTGGCGGAGTTCGCTCCGGCGGTGGGCGATCTCGAACACGCGTTCCTCGATCTGAAGACCGGACCCGCGCCGAAGAAAACCGACGTCCCCGATGGTTCGACGGCCGACGCCGCGGAAGCGGGAGTATCCCCGCCGCACGGCTCGTGGGCACCGCCGGCCGCCGCCGACGCCGACGCCGACCGTACCGACGACGGGAGCACCTCGTGAACCTGCATCGCCTGCGCACGATCATCGGCATCGAGCTGCGTCAGCGCGTGCGCTCCGTCGGCTGGTACGTGCTGCTCGGGATCTTCGCGGTCATCCTCATCGCGCTGCTGAGCCTCTCGTTCGCCGCGTTCTCGCTCACGACGGGCGGCAGCGAATGGTTCTTCTCGCTCGTCATCATGCTCGTGCTGCTGCTCACGCTGCTGGTCTCGCCGACCCTGAGCGGCAGCGCGGTGAACGGTGATCGTGATGCGGCGACCCTCGCTCCCGTCCAGGTCACTCTCGTCACGACGACGGAGATCGTGATCGGCAAATTCCTCGCCGCGTGGATCTCGGGCCTGGCGTTCCTGGTCGTGGCTCTACCGTTCCTCGTCGTCGCGACGCTCGCCGGAGAGCTCAACCCCGGTGCGATCGTGACGTCGCTCGGCATCCTGATCATCGAGGTCGGCGTCGTCGCAGCGATCGGGGTGGGGCTGAGCGCGGTGATCGCCCGGCCCATCTTCTCCGTCGCGTCAACGTATCTGCTGGTGGCGGCGTTGACGGTGGGGACGCTCATCGCCTTCGGGCTCGGGGGTGCGGCTCTGCGCACCCAGACGACGACGATCAGCCGCGAGGTCGATTGGAACGCCATCCCTGCCGGGTGCGACCCCGGCGCCCCGGTGCGGTCGACGGATTGCCCGAGTTACGACCAGTTGCCGTGCGTCGAGTCCCGCACCCTCTCGGAGCAGCCGCGTTTCGATCGCGTGTGGTGGATCCTCGCGGCGAACCCCTTCGTGATCCTCGCCGACGCGACTCCGCCGACGTACGTCGACGGCTACCCGACCGACCTGTTCTCGCAGATCGCCTCCGGCGTCCGTCTGGCGCAGATCACTCCCGACGTGACCACGTCGTTCGACGGATGTGCTCAATCGCGCGGGTGGAGCGTCGATGCCTATCCGAGCACCGAGCAGCGAGTCGCGGGCACCGCGCCGAGCTGGTTCGTCGGGCTGTTCGTCCAGTTGCTGCTGGCAGGCGGCCTGCTCGCGTGGGGCGTCGCCCGCACGCGCACGCCCGCGAAGAGGCTGCCGCCGGGGACGCGCATCGCCTAGCGCGGGCCGTGGGCCGTCGTCGCCCGCCGGCCGTGCCGCCGGTCATGGTTCGCGGTAGCCGTGTCTGCGCGCATGGGGAGGGGCGCCCTCCTGGATCAGGATGGGCGCCCCTCCGGTTCGCTGCGAGGCTCAGGCGTGGCCTTCGGCCGCCGGGAACCCGGGATCGTCGGCGGGGGCTGCGTCGCCCTCGAGGGCGTCACCGGTGTGGTCGTCGAGGTCCACGTGCTCCTCGGCTTCGGCGGCGTCTTCGCGGACCTCGTCGGTGACGGCGTCGGTGGGGGCGGCCGAGTCGGCGCGGGCATCGTCGGAGTGGCGGGAGGGGATGTCAGAAGTGCTCATGCGCTCACGTTCCTCCTCCGGTGCGGCGCGGGCGACCGGCTTGACACGGTCAGTCGGTGGCATCCGGAATCGACGAACCCACCGCAGGCCACGCGGGCAGCGGGTCGTCGAACGCCAGCCACGCCGAGGGTCCGGCGGCGAGCTCGTCGTCGGTGAGGGCGGCGTGGTCGAGCACGTGCGCGAGCTTCGGCGCCGAGAGGTCGAGGCCCGTGAAGACGATCTCCTGCCCCATGCCCATGCGGCCGTCGTCGGTGCCGAGCGGCTCGATCCACATCGCCGACCCGACGTGCTCCCACCGCGCCAGGATGCCGGGGCGCGACGCCAGGCGGCAGAAGCCCGCCGAGCGCACCAGGCGTCCGGCGGCGCCCGCGTCCAGCCGGTCGAGCGCCGCTGAGAGACGCGCGGGGTGGAAGGGCCGCAGCTGCTCGTAGCGGAGCGTCATCACGCGGTTGTCGCGCATGTAGGGGTCGTGTTCGCCGTTGAGGGCGCGCACCCACCCGGCTCGCTCGAGGATCTCGCCCTCGTACGTCGCCGCCGAGCGCAGATCGCTGACCGGATCGCGCGACAGCCGCACGATCGCCGCCGGGTTCAGGTGCGAGGCCAGAGCCATCTGCACCGCGAGGGCCGCCGTGGGAACCTGCTCCCAGTTCACCCACACGATTCGCGTCGCGAGCTCCAGCGCGAGCGCGGCTTGTCGTGCCCGTGCGCCGACGTCACCGCGGGTGTCGCCCGGAGTCGCGGATGCCGACAGGGCGGCGTCGTCGAGGAGGTCGCCGATCATGTGACGGGCGTCCACGACGCACACCGCTTCGATCTCGGATCCGCCGCGCGCCGCGATCGCGTGGATGAGGTCGACGTCGGTACCGAGATCGACGACGGACGCGGTGTCGTCCGCCCGCGGCCGGGGAAGGGGGAGGGTGTGAGACACGCGGAGGTCGGCGTAGCGCAGCAGATGGAGGGGCCGCGTCAGGGCGACGGCGGTCCGCTCCGCGTAGGTGCGGCGCTCGGGGGCGCACACGCCCATGATGGCGATCGTGCGGGGCATGGCATCCACCTCTCATTTGTCAGGGGAGTGCACACACTCTAGCTTGTTATTGATAATGCTTATCAACAAGGAGGATGCCATGAAGGTTCGAGCGTCGATCAAGTCCCTCAAGAAGCAGCCCGGCGCGCAGGTCGTGCGTCGGCGCGGCAAGGTGTTCGTCATCAACAAGCTCAATCCGAGGTTCAAGGGGCGTCAGGGGTGACGGCCGAGCCTCGGCGATAACGGAAACGAGAACCGTTCCCGAATAGGTGAACACATTGCAATCCGTGCATGTGTGTGGTGTTCTAACTGATGTGGACACGATCGCGGGGCTCGACGAAGCCGCCGAGCTGTTCAAGGTTCTCGGCAACGAGTCGCGTCTGGCGCTCGTCTGGCTGCTGAGCCGCGAACCGCTCACGGTCGGCGCGCTCGCGGAGCGCGCCGCACTCTCGCAGCCGCTGGTGTCGCAGCACCTGCGGACCCTGCGGCAGTCGGGGCTCGTCAGCTCGGAACGCGAGGGCAAAGAGATCCGCTACGCCCTCGCCGACCAGCACGTCGCTCATGTCGTGCTCGATGCGATCGCCCACGTCACCGAACCGAACGACCAGGGGAACGAACAATGAGCACCGCTGAGACCCACGCCGAGCACACCGTCGACGAGCACGCCCACGGCGACGACTGCGGCCACCAGAAGATCGAGCACGGCGACCACGTCGACTACGTGCACGGCACCCACCACCACGCTCTTCACGGCGACCACTACGACGAGCACGAGTCGAAGGCCGAGCACGGCGTCGACGAGCACCGTCACGGCGATGACTGCGGTCACGAGAAGGTCGAGCACGACGACCACGCCGACTACGTGCACGACGGCCACCGTCACGCGCTGCACGCCGATCACTACGACGAGCACTGAGTTCGAGCGGCATCCTGTGTCACGAGCTCAGGATGTCTCGAGGCCCGCTTCTCCCTCCGGGGTGGCGGGCCTCTCGCATTGCGTCGGGGTCAGGCCTGCACGCGGAACGAGCGCCCCTCGAACGTCACGACGTCGCCCACCTGCAGCTGGCGTCCGCGGCGGCGATCGACCTCGCCGTTGACCTCGACGTAGCCGTCGATGATCGCCTCTTTCACGTCTCCGCCGGAGTCGAGGATGCCGGCGAACTTCATGAACGGGCCGAGGCGGATGCCCTCACTGCCGATGGGCACATCCTGGGGCGCGGGGGAGGTCATGCTTCCAGTCTCGCAGGAGTCACGCGGCCGGCGCGGGTTCGGAAACGCTGCTCCACCGCGTCGGAACGTCGCGCATGAGGAGGGCGTGGTCGAACTCGGCGGCGCCGGCGGGGAGGGCCTCGAAGAAGGTCGACGAGAGGTCGATGACGGCGAGCGGCTCGACGCGCCAGGCGTCGGTGTCGAGCCGGAGCCCCTCGAGCATTCCCGAGCGCGTGGGCGACCAACCGACGGCATCCTTCTGGAAGAACGCCGACGAGTCCTCGAGGCTCTCGAAGAGGCGGCTGTGGAACGGGATGCCGGGACCCCGGCGGCCCGCGACGCGAACGCGCAGGTCGCTCGCGTCGACGCGGACCGCGAGGTCGTCGCGCGTGGCGTCGAAGGTGACCTCGGCGGGGGAGTGCGTGCCGGGGAAGACGCGGCCGCCGACGAGTCGCACGAGTCGGGAGGAACTGTGGCGCCGCGGGATGTAGACGCCGGTTCGCGGGCCGTCGGCGGTATCCCACTCGACCGCGATGCGGTGCGCGGCGTTGCGGCTGCGATGCCCGATGGCGGGTGCGAACCACGCGGGGCGGACGCCGGTGAGGTGGATCAGGCAGACGCCCGCGACGGCGCTGCCGGCGACGAGTTGAGGACGCAGGCTTCGGGGGAGCAGGGACCGGGTGACGTCGGGGTCGACGCGGTAGTTGACGAGGACGCGATGGGCGATCGTCGCGGCCATCGCCGGCACCGGGGTCGTGCCGCCTTCGGTGCTCGTCTGGGTGGTCATGGCGCCTCCTTCGCTATTTAGCGAAGAAGCTACACGCAATTTAGCTACAGTGCTAGATTGAATGCCGTGACCGACGCCGCATCCGACATCTTTGCCGCTCTCGCGCACCCGACGCGGCGCCAGATCCTGCAGGATCTCAAGAACGGTGAGATGGCCGCGGGCGAGATCGCCGCGCGGTTCGACGCGAGCGGGCCGACCATCTCGCGGCACCTCGGCGTGCTGCGCCAGGCCGGTCTCGTCACGGAGCGGCGCGATGCGAATCGCATCCTGTACTCGCTCGTCGGGGAACGGCTGGCGCTGTCGGTGGGCGACTTTCTATCGACGGTGTGCCCGGAGCAGATCGTGCTGCGCGAGGTGCGCAAGCGTCGGCCGGCCGTGCGCGGAGCGGTATCGGCTGAGGTGTAGTCGTGTGGGATCAGTCGGACGGGGGCTTCTCGCCGGCGCGCCGCCAGTCGGCGATGTACGGGGGGAGCTCGGTCGTCAGGGTCACCCAGAGGCGCTCATCATTCATCGCGCGATAGCCCGCGTGGGATGCGATATTGCGCATCGTCCGCAGGGCCGCGACGACCTCGGCGGGCGTGTTCGTGACGAACGGAGCGAACTCGTCGGTCTCGAAGAGCGCGGCGGCCCGGATGATCGCCATCGGGCCGGACGCGTACGAGGGGGAGGTGCGCTGGAAAGCGCTCCTCCCGCTCCCCACGGCATGGCTCAGGAACGCTTCGATGGCGTCGACGCTCTCGAGGAAGTTCGCCCGAGCATGGTCTGTGAGGGGAGGCTCTGTTCGTGGTGCCCGCGTGAAGCGCTTCGCCGGTTGTGGATCGGAAGCCCTCACAGGGCCGCCATCGCCGTCGAGTCGAGGAAAGCGGGACGCTGCTCATCGTCGACGATCACATCGACGGCGAACCCCGTGAGCTCTTCGACCGCGCTCGTGAAGGCGGCGATGTCGAAATACCCACGGCCGCCGTCGATGCGAGCGAGAAGGTCGATGTCCGACGTGAAATGGTCGGCGCCCGTCGCGATCGAGCCGAATACGCGGATGTCATGGAGTCCGTGCCGTCGTCCTGCCTCGACGATGGCCTCGGCGTTGTCTTCGAGGGCCAGGCTGGGTCGGTAGTCGGCGGCTCGAAGGAGCCGCTCGAGGGCGTCTTCGCTGGGGTTCCTCGTGCCGTTCTCTATGGCGGCGACATTCGGCTGGCTCATCCCGGCGGCGCGTGCCAGGTCGGCCTGCGACATGCCCCGGTCGAGTCGCGCGGCCCGAATGACGTGCGGGGCGCGGCTTCGATCGACGTGTCGGATCACGGGTATACCTCCGCGATATATCGTACCGACTCGGGTGCTGACCGGTCAGGCGTCGACGCGACGGCGGGAGTCGAACCCGCCACGCCTTCGGTTATGAGCCGAGGCCCGGGACCGCCCGGATCGCCGCGATGTGACCCCACGCTAACCCCGCGTGCGGCAGGGGCGAAGGGCCGTTGCGCGGCGTGACGCGATGTGTCGCCGTGTGGCATGTGCCCGGCTTGTCAGCCACGGCGCCCGTCGATGATCGCCCGCGTCGAGTGCTCGAGGTGCGCGCGGACGACCCGCTCCGGATCCTGCAGCGCGTGCTCGACGTACGCCCGGTGCTCCTGCGTCAGTGCCCCGGGTGCGTATGCCGGTCGCACGTGAGTGAGGAGCAGGCGCATCTCGCCGTCGAGACGGCGGTACTCCTCGGCGATGCGCGGCGATCCGGATGCGTCCACGAGCGCGAGGTGGACGCGCGCGTGGGCATCGAGCGTGGCGAGCCAGTCGCCCGCGGCCTCGGCTGTGGCCAGGTCGCCGAGCGCGGCGTCGATACCGGGGGGACGGATGCCGCGTTCGCGCACGATCCGCAGGGCCTCGGTCTCGAGGGCGCATCGCAACTGCTGCAGAGCGATCAGGGCGTCGTCGTCGAGCAGCGAGACGCGCACCCCGCGGTAGGGCTCGGCGGTGGCGAGCCGCTCGGCGGTGAGTGTCGCCAGGGCCGTGCGTGCGGTGTGCCGTGAGACGCCGTGCGCCGCGCTGAGCTCCTCCTCGCGCAACGCAGTGCCGGGCGCGAGTTCGCCCGACAGGATTCCGGCGCGCACGCTGTCGGCGACCGCGTCGGCGGTGCGGGGGCCGGGGGTGGAATTCGCCGAGCGGTGCGGGGCTGCACCGCCCGTGTCCGCTGCGGCGCCTTCGTTTCCGTCAGGCGTGGGCCGTGGCATCCGCAACCTCCTCACGACGACGAGACGGGACCGACACCACGGCGAGGCCCACCGCGATGAGGGCCAGGCCGATTCCGCTGACGAGCGTGAGCTGCTCGCGCAGCACGAACAGCCCCAGCAGGGTGGCGGCGAGGGGCTCGGCGAGGGTCAGCGTCGACACGGTGACGGCGCCCAGCCGCGCCAGGCCCCACCCGAAGAGCAGGTACGCGATCGCCGTCGTCACGACCCCGAGCCACAGGGCGAGTGCGAGGCCGTTCGGGGTGAGCAGCCACGACGTTCCGGCGAGAAGGAGCACGGGCAGGCTCGCGGCGGCGGCGACGCCGAACACTGCCCCCATGACGCGCGTGGAGGTCCACCCCCTCTCGATCAGCGCCTTGCCGCACACCGTATAGAGGGCGTACGACATTCCCGCGCCCGCCGAGGCGAGCAGGCCCGCCGGGGCGAGCGCGGTCGCGCCGCCGGTCACGCCCGAGACGAGAGCGACACCGAGGAGGGCGATGGCGGTCGCGACCATCCACCGCGGTGACGGGGCGCGGCGGAGGCGGATGGCATCCACGATCCCGGTCGCAATCGGTGCGGACCCGAGGGCGACGACCGTGCCGATCGCGACGCCGTTCTCGCGCGTGCCGAGGAAGAACAACGGTTGGTAGGCGAGGACTCCGGCCGCTCCGATGGCGATGAGTGCCGACGTCGACGTTCGAGAGCCGCGGTGCGGCCGCACGGGCGCGCGTTGCGCCAGGGCGAGAAGGCCCAGGATGCCACCACCCACCACGATCCGTGCCGCCCCGACCGCGAGCGGCGAGGCGTCGACGCCCGCGAGGGCCTGCGCCGTGCCCGTGGTGGAGAAACACAGCGCCGCGGCGAGGATCGCGAGGGCGGGAAGCATGCACAGATTGTTACACAATCTTCGCGTCGTCGTACGTCTCAGTCGCGGAGCGCCGTGACCATCGATCGCAACGCGTGCAGGGCGGCGGCCTGTTCGGCATCCGTCATCCCGCTCAGCATGCGCTTCTCGACGGACCGCACCGCCGCGCTCGCCGCCTCGAGCGACCGCCGGCCCTTGACGGTGAGCCGCGTGGGGAGGGCCTTGCCGACCGGCGGCGCCGCGGGACGCTCGACGATGCCGTCGCGCTCGAGGCTCTGCAGCAGCACGTTCATCGACTGTCGTGTGACGAAAGCGCCGCGCGCGAGGTCGGAGTTCGACAGGCCGGGCCGCTGGGCGAGCAGCTCGAGGCAGGAGTAGTGCGTGATCGTCATTCCGAGCGGGCGCAGCACGTCTTCCATTGCTGCGCGCAGAGCGCTCGCCGCTTCTTTCAGGAGGTAGCCGAGCGAGGTGTCCAGATCGATTGCCTCTTGCGCCATGTCAGTATTCTGACATACGCTCTTTGTCAGATAACTGACACGCAAGGAGCATGCCATGCCCGCCACCGGACCCGACTTCATCTCTCTGCAGGTGCGCGACCTCGCCGCCTCCCACGCCTTCTACGAGAAGTACCTCGGCTTGCGCCGTTCGCCCACCGGCCCTCCTCACGCCGTCGTCTTCGACACCGCACCGATCGCCTTCGCTCTGCGCGACCTCGCGCCCGGCACCGACCTCACCGGCGTGGACCAGCCGGGCGTCGGCGTCGCCGTCTGGCTCCACGCCACCGAGGTGCAGCAGATGCACGACGCCCTCGCCGCCGACGGGCACCGGATCGTCACGGCCCCGATCGACGGACCGTTCGGCCGCACCTTCACCTTCGCCGACCCCGACGGCTACCACGTCACCCTGCACGACAGGGCCTGAGCCCGGGGCGGTCCGGGACCGTCCTGCGGAGGCGAGGGGGGAACATCGCGATCGACGCGGCCGTCAGACGGCGTGTCGGCGGCACACTCCGCGGGACGGCGGGGCCCCGCCGTGAGAGGGGACCGGATGCCGGCACCCGGGGCGTGCGCCCGAATCCACCCGCCCCGATGCCCGCCGCCGGCCGGTCGGGAGCCCGGGAACGGACGGGTAACGTAGGTGCATGGCGACGACGGCGGGGCGAGGCATCCTGGCCCTCAGCATCGTCGCGATCCTCCTCGCCATCGGCACGGTTCTCGCCGTGCTGGTCGATCCGTTCACGCGCGAGCAGATGACGGTCGACCCGGCGGCGGAGTGGGTCGCCCGCGTCCTGCTCGTCCTCGGCGTGGTCTGGCTGCTGATCGGCGCGATCGCCGCTCGCACGCGTCTCGTCCGCCGACCCGGAGCGGCCGCCGCCCGCGCATCGTGGATCGCCTCCACCCGCCCCTGGCGCTCTCGAGAGTCCAGCCTCGGTCTGCTCCCGCTCGACCGTTTGCTCATGATCCTCGTGCCCGGCGCGCTTCTCGTCATGACGCGGGTCGTGCAGACGCCCCGCGACGGGCTGTGGGGGATGCTCATCGCCGTCGCCGGGTGGCTCGTGTTCGCCGCCGCCGTGCGTCTGCTGCTCGGACGCCGCTCGCCCTGGCCGATCATCGCGGCGGTGGGCGGGGCCCTCGTCCTGCGGTGCGTGGTGGCGCTGCTGGCCGTGTCGTTGTCGGGGCCGGAGGGCATCTGGTCGACGATCTGGGCGCAATCCTGGGTGCGGGTCCTTTACCTCGCGGTCGCTTTTGCTCTCGTGGCCTGGGTGTTCGTCGTGGCCGGTTGGTCGCTCTCGGCGCAGCTCGGTCGCCGTCGCGCCGCGGGCGTCGCCCTCGCCGGGATGGGCGTCGGTTACGCCCTCCCCGCGGCGACCATCGCGGTGATGGGGGCACGCGATGCCCTCCGCACCTGGAACGAGCAGATCGGCGTGCTGCCGTGGGATCTCGCGCGCTTCACCGGCGCGCGCGACGGGGCGTTCCCCCTCGAGATCATGACGACCACGGCCGTGATCGGCGGGGTCGCCCTGATCGTCGGCGTCCTGCTCGCTTTACCGCGCCGCGTGTACGTCCGCTCCGCGCGCTGAGAGTCAGCGTCCGGGGGTCTGGTCGAACGGACCGCCGCGACCGATCTCGCGTACCTCCTTGCCGAGGGGCATGAGCGACACCGGAACCAGTTTGAAGTTCGCGATTCCGAGCGGGATGCCGATGATCGTGACGCACAGCAGCAGCCCGGTGACGATGTGGCCCAGGGCGAGCCACCATCCGGCGAGGATCACCCAGACGACGTTGCCGAGGAACGATCCGACACCGGCGGAGCGCTTCGCGACGATCTCGCGGCCGAACGGCCACAGGGCGTACAGGCCGATACGGAACGAGGCGATCCCCCAGGGGATCGTGACGATGAGGATGCACAGCACGATCCCCGCGGCGAGGTAGCCGAGGAAGAGCCAGAAGCCCGAGAGGACGAGCCAGAGGACGTTGAGGATCAGGCGCATGCGTCCATCATGGCGACGTCGGCTGAACGGCATCCGAGGGTGACTCCCGGCTCTAACCCGGGCCGTCTCGGCGCGCAACCGCCTGCCTGCCGCGCGGAGTCGCCGTTAGCGTGGGCGCACCGAGGAAAGGGATTCGCCATGTCCGACATCACCCGTGCCACACCCGAACGCCGCGTCCTGTCGAGCTTCAGCGACTACACCGGGGCGCAGGCCGCCGTCGACCGGTTGTCGGACGCCGGTTTCCCCGTCGAGCACACCGCGATCGTCGGAACCGGCGTGCGCATCGTCGAGCAGGTGACCGGCCGCCTCACGCGCGGTCGCGCGGCCGGGCTCGGAGCCGCCTCCGGGGCGTGGTTCGGGCTGATGATCGGCGTACTGATCGGTCTGCTCAGCGTCGGGGGCTTCCTCGGTTTCGTCTTGCTCGGTCTCGTGCTCGGCGCCGCCTGGGGCGCCGTCTTCGGCTTCGTCGGCCACGCCTTCACGGGCGGCCGCCGCGACTTCTCGTCGGTGCAGGGGTTCGAAGCCGAGCGGTGGGATGTGACGGTGGATGCCGAGCACTTCTCCCGCGCGCAGTCGCTGCTGTCGTCGGGAGCGGCGGGCGAAGCGCGCGGCTGAGGTATCCGCGGGCGCCCGGGTGGGTGCCGGGGTCGGCGGTCCGGTCGTGTTGGGGCGTCGTGCGTGGCCCCGGGGCGTGTTCGGTTGCCCCGGGCCACGAGCGGGAGAAGCGCGACCCCCGGGTCTGACCGGCGACGGGGCCGATGTCGGAGGCCCCGCCTAGACTTGACCCCGCCATGACCGATGCCTCCACGCCCCTCATCTTCGATGGCCCTGTGCCGTCGTCGGCCCGACCCGACGCCGACCTCCTCGAGGGGCTGAACGGTCCGCAGCGCGAGGCCGTGACCTATCGCGGCCCGGCGCTGCTCATCGTCGCGGGCGCCGGTTCGGGCAAGACCAGCGTGCTCACGCGGCGCATCGCCTCACTGCTGCGCACCCGCGAGGCGTACCCCAGCCAGATCCTCGCGATCACCTTCACGAACAAGGCCGCGGGTGAGATGCGCGAGCGCGTGCACCAGCTCATCGGTCAGAAGGCGGACGGCATGTGGATCTCGACGTTCCACTCCGCGTGCGTGCGCATCCTCCGCCGCGAGGCCGAGCAGTTCGGCTTCACCAAGTCGTTCACCATCTACGACTCCGGAGACTCTCGTGCGCTCATCAAGCGCCTGGTGAAAGAGCACGAGGGAGACTCGTTCGGCCTGACCCCGGCCGGAACCCAGAGCCGCATCTCGAAGCTCAAGAACGAGCTGGCCGATGCCGAGTCCTACGCGCGGTCCGCCAACATGAGCGACCCGGCCGAGCGGGTGTTCGTCGAGATCTTCGGCTCGTACCAGCGCGAGCTGCAGCGTGCCAACGCCTTCGATTTCGACGACCTCATCGCCCAGACCGTGTACCTGTTCCGGGCATTCCCGCAGGTGGCCGATCGGTACCGCAAGCGGTTCCGGCACATTCTGGTCGACGAGTACCAAGACACCAACCATGCGCAGTACGCGCTCATCCACGAGCTCACCCGGCCTCCGGGGTCCGACGCCGAGCCGTTCTCGTCGGGCGGCATGATGATCTTCGACGCCGAGCCCGCCGGCGAAGATGCGGCGTCGCTCACGGTCGTCGGTGACTCCGACCAGTCGATCTACGCCTTCCGCGGCGCCGACATCCGCAACATCAGCGAGTTCGAGCGCGACTACCCGGGCGCCAAGGTCGTGCTGCTCGAGCAGAACTACCGCTCCACGCAGAACATCCTGTCGGCGGCCAACGCGGTCATCTCGAACAACTTCGACCGCAAAGACAAGAAGCTCTGGACCGACGTCGGTGCGGGCGATCCCATCATCGGCTTCACCGGCTACTCGCAGCACGACGAGGCCCAGTTCGTGGCCGACGAGATCGAAGCGCTGCACAAGAAGGGCGTCGACTATTCGGGCGTCGCGGTGTTCTACCGCACCAACTCGCAGTCTCGCGCGCTCGAAGAGATCTTCATCCGCTCGGCCGTGCCCTACAAGATCATGGGCGGCACGAAGTTCTACGAGCGCGCCGAGATCAAAGACGCGCTCGCCTACCTCGTCGCCGTCGCCAACCCCGCGGACTCGATGGCGCTGCGGCGCATCCTCAACCGTCCGCGCCGCGGCATCGGTGACGTCACCGAGACCGCCATCGCCCGCTACGCCGCCGAGCACGACATCACCTTTCGCGACGCCCTGGCCAACTCGGCCCAGATCGGCGTCGGCCCGAAGCTGCAGAAGGCCATCGACCAGCTCGACGCGGTGCTGACCGAGGCCACGGCGGTCATGCTCCCGGCATCCGGAGAGCTCGCCCCCTCCACCTCGGTCACCGAGGGTCTGACGCTGCTGCTGAACAAGAGCGGCTACTTCGACGCCCTGCGCGCGAGCAAAGACCCGCAAGACGAGGCGCGCCTCGAGAACCTCGACGAGCTCGTCGCCGTGACACGCGAATTCGCGCGCAACAACCCCGAGGGCACGATCATCGATTTCCTCACCGAGGTCACGCTCGTCGCAGATGCCGACGACCTCGACGACGCGTCGGGTTCGGTGTCGCTCATGACCTTGCACACGGCGAAGGGCCTCGAGTACGACGCGGTGTTCCTCACCGGCGTCGAGGAAGACCTGCTGCCGCACCGTATTTCGGCGAACGAACCGGGCGGACCGCAGGAGGAGCGCCGACTGTTCTATGTCGGTATCACCCGCGCCCGCAAGCGCCTCCACCTCTCGCTTGCGATGACCCGCGCACAGTTCGGCGAGGTCACGGTCGCGATGCCGAGCCGGTTCCTGCAAGAGATCCCGGCCGACCTCATCGACTGGCGGCAGTCGCCCGGCGACGTCAACGGTCGCGGAGGTTCGCAGTCGCGCGCGCTCAACGCACGCGGCCGACGCCCGGGTCAGCCGGGCAGCGGGGGTAATCGTTACGGTGACGACCTCGTGCCGCTGCCCAAGCGCGCGCCGGCCGACCCGAGCAAGTTCCCCAACCGCATCCCGGCGAAGGTTCGCGACAACGGCGACCTGGAACTCGCGTCGGGCGACCGCATCCGCCACGACGACTTCGGCGAGGGCCGGGTCGACGCCGTGACGGGCGAAGGCGCGAAGCGCGTGGCGCATGTGCGCTTCGACACCGTCGGACCGAAGAAGCTGCTCGTCAAGATCGCGCCGATCGCCAAGCTGTAGGGCCCGTCGCGCGGCGGTCCGCGGGCGCGGCCCGCATGGTGGCGTGCGGGTTCGGGTCGCGCGGCGGCGCGCGAGCTCTCGGTCCGGCCCGCTCGGCGTGAGCGCTCGGCGTGCCCGCTCGGCGCGAGACGCCGCCCGCGGGCGGGGTGCGGTGTGCGGCCCGGTATGGGCG
This sequence comes from Sphingomonas sp. G5, assembly GCF_052660795.1. Taxonomy (NCBI): domain Bacteria; kingdom Pseudomonadati; phylum Pseudomonadota; class Alphaproteobacteria; order Sphingomonadales; family Sphingomonadaceae; genus Sphingomonas; species Sphingomonas sp. G5. The sequence continues at coordinate 637,783 of NZ_CP109660.1, forward strand.
GTCCTGCGGCGTGCCGCCCCGGTATGGGCGGTCCTGCGGCGGTGTGCTGCCCCGGTGTGCGTGGGCCTGCGGCGGTGTGCTGCCCCGGTGTGCGTGGGCCTGCGGCGGTGTGCTGCCCCGGTGTGCGTGGGCCTGCGGCGGTGTGCTGCCCGCGGCAACACGCATAAACGCTCTTTGCTCTCATAAACGCGCTGTGCGCGCGTTTATGAGAGCAGATCGCGTTTATCGCTGCTCAGTGCGGTCGGTTGTCCGCGTCTTGACCCGCCGGCCGGGCGCGTAAACGCGATCCCGCGGCGTGAGCGCGGTCTCGGCGCCCGCGGCGTGAGCGCTGCTCCGACCCGCTCCGCCCCATACATAAACGCGATTCCGTCGCATAAACGCGCTCTGCTCGCGTTTATGGGCGCGTATCGCGTTTATCGGCGCCTGGATGTGACCGGCCCGACCCGTGGGCGCGCCCCGCTGGCCGGCGGGCCCGGGTCGCGGGCGCCGGCCGAGGCGCACGCACGGGGCCACGCACCCGGCTGGACATGGGGCCACACACGGGGTCACGCACGGGGCTGCACCCGGGGCCACGCACGGGGCTGTGCGATGCGCCGGTGCGCTCGCTGTGCGCCTCCACGCCGAGCGGACGTGCGCCGCGCACCCGCCCTCGCGGACCCGGCCGCGTGAACGGCCCGGATAGGCTTGCGCAATGGCTCTCTTCTCGCGCCGCAAGAAGTCCGACTCCGACGACGCATCGGTCGACCGGCCCGACACCACGATCGAGCCGGGCGAACAGCCCGTCGATCCCGCAGGCCCGAGCGACGCCGCTCCTGTTGCAGAGGTCCCGGCCGAAGCCGCCCCGACCGTGGGCATCTCGATGTCGTCGTTCCGCGGCGTGGGCGCCGGCCCCGACGCGCCGGACCCCTCGTCGACGCCGCCCGTGGCGGCCCGCCCGTCGGCGCGGCAGCCCGGCGCGATGGAGGCCCCCGAGGCTCCCGAGACGGTGCCGGGTCTTCGCGACAACGTCCTGCTCGGTAACGCTCTCGCCGAGATCGAGGGGCAGCCGGAACCGACCCAGCTGCTCAACATCGCGCGGCAGCTGCTGCAGGGACACGTCTTCCTCCGCGTGAAGGGCGACGCCCGCGCGCTCCTCGCCGAGGGCAAGGACCTCCCGCTCGCCGTCGCCAACAACGGAGACGAGCAGCTCGTCCTCGCCTACAGCGGCGGCCAGGCCCTGCGCGCCAGCGTCGAGGCGGACGGCGACCGCGACACCTCCGCGATGGGCCAGCCCGTCATGGCCCTGCTGCGTCACGTGCTCGCGGGTCCCTTCGCGGGTCTCATCCTCGATCCCGCGTCCCAGCCGAACCGCGCCGTGCTTCCCAAGGCCCTCCTCGAGCGCATGGTCGCCGAGGTCGACCCCGAACTACGCATCAAGACCGCGCTGTGTGAGACTCGCGATGACTCCACGGCATCCACGATCGTCGATGCCATCGTCGCCGAGGCGCCCCTCTGGATTGGAGTGAACCGTTCCGAAGAGGGGGGCCCGATCGGCGTCGCCGAGTCGCGTTCGGCCACGGGTGAGCGCTTCCTCGAGGTCTTCACGCACCCGCTCGAGCTCCTCGCCCTCGGACGTGGCGACCAGCCGCTGCCCATCCAGCGCACCCAGCTCGCGAAGGCTCTCGCCGGCGACGCGGCGCTGACCGGCATCCTGATCGATCCTGCCGGCCCGTGGATCCGCATCGACCGCGACGAGCTCGCTCCGGTGATCGCTCTGGCGGAAGAGGGCTCCGAGCCCACCGCCTGATTCGATGACACGACGGCGGGCCGCTCCCTTTCGGGGGCGGCCCGCCGTCGTTCGTGTCAGACCCCGTACAGTTCGCCGACCGGCACCGCCACCGGAAGCACATTGCCCGCCGGTGCCAGCGGGCACGCCCACATCGGGTCGTACGCGCACGAGGGGTTGTACGCGAAGTTGAAGTCGATGACCAGGGTGTCGGGGGCGGCACCCCGGCCGAGGTCGGCCCCCTTGATCGTGTCGAGCAGGTAGCGCCCACCGCCGTACGTACCGCCGGGGCGGCCGGCCGCGGCATCCCGAACAGGGACGAACAACCCGCCCCCGTACGAGGTCAGCCGCCAGACGTCGAGAGACCCGGTGTCGGGCAGCTCGACGCGACCGATGCGTTCGAACCCCACCTCGCCGTCGGTGCCGGTCGTCGCGACGAACGAGGCCTCATCGGCGTCGAGCAGGGGTACCTCGAAGCGCCACGCGGCGTCGTACGGTGCGAGTGGCAGGCCGACGAACCCTTCGCGCTGCTCCGGGAGCAGGGGAGTGGCCGGGTGATCGGCGAACAGCGCATCTCGCTCGATGCGCCACAGCTCGTGGGCGTCTTCGGGGTCGTCGGCTTCGCGCACCGCGTCGTACAGGGCGAAGACGCGGCGGCGCCAATCGGCGATGTCGAGGGCGGTCCGAGCGGCTGCGGTGGTCATGTGTCGAGCGTAAGGGGCGGCCGGATGCCAGGACTCGGGCTGGACAGCGGGAGCGGTGAGACTGTGGGCGGGGCTGGCGGGCGGGCACCCCGGCGACCGGGACTTCGTGCGGACAACGTCGGGCTGCGAAACCGTAGGTTTCCGCCCCCGGAAATCGCCGTGGCGTGGAGGGGCGCTCCAGATTTCACCGATCGATCAGGTGAGTTGGTCGGCCACACCCTGCAGCTGGTCGGCAAAAGCGATAGACCCTGTTGAAGGACGAAAATCCCAACCGATCGACCCGCTCTATCTGGGCGGCTGGCCCGAGGGTGCGCCGGCAGATGCTGTTGATGTCGTGGAGTTCGGAAGACGAGATCGTCGGGACCGACGCGGTCACGCGTGTGCCCCCATATGAGGTCGTAGAGCTGAGCCTTCCAGGGCGACTCCTATGCCGAAGCCGACGAGAACCGTTCCCGTGACGCCATCGATGGTGCGAGACACTTTTCGGCGTCGAAGCCACCGGCTGGACTTCTGGGCGACCAGGGCGAGAGCCGTCGACCAGGCACTACCGATCAGCACGTGCACTCCAGCGAGCGCGAGACCCCACACGATGTGAGGTGCCTCTTCGGGGATGAATTGGGGGAGGATCGCGACGTAGAACGCGCCCATCTTCGGGTTGAGCAGATTCGTCAAAGCGCCTTGGCGCCATCCGCGGAAGAAAGAATCCCCGCTGACGGGGCCATCGTCACCCGCTCCGGCGGTGCCGGTCCCGCGGATCGCCGACCAGATCATCCGCCCACCGATCCACGCGAGGTATGCGGCCCCGACGAGACGGATGGCGTCGTAGAGCTGAGCAGAAGCCAGCAGGATCGCGCTGACGCCGATCGCCGCCAGGAAGCCCCACAGGAGGGTTCCTGTTTGGATACCGGCAATGACTCCGAAGGCTCGCCGCTTTCCGCTGACAGCGGCACTGCGGAGGACGAGGGCTGTGTCCAGGCCGGGGGTGACAGTGAGCAGGCCAACCACGAGGGCGAATGACGCGATCACCGAGACGGAGGGCAGCATGTATCGAGGGTAGCGTCGGGGTATCTCCCGGTTGATGTCCTGCCGCTCGACACACGTCGGCTTCGCATGAGGTTCGACGACCCGACCCGAACCCCGTCCCGCAGTGCAACCCGGCAGACACCACCGCCACCCGGGCGCTAGCGTCGGGACATGGCATCCCCCCGCATCACGCTGACCGTGCCGGGCCCCGAGGGTGATCGCGAGGTGGGCATCTCCAACCCCGATCGCGTGCTGTGGCCCGACGTGGGCATCACCAAGCGCGAGCTCGCTGAGTACCTCATCGCCGTCGCCGATCCCTTCATCGCCGCGAACGGGCACCGGCCGGTGTCGCTCGAGCGCTTCCCCGAGGGCGTGGGCGGCGAGGCGTTCTTCTCGAAGAACCCGCCGAAGGGGGCGCCGGACTTCGTCGAGGCCGTGACCGTGACGTACAACAGCGGGCGCCGGCATCCGCAGCTCTTCCTCGGCGAGATCGCGTCGGCGGTGTGGGCCGCTCAGATGAACACGATCGTGTTCCACCCGTGGGCCTCGCTCGCGAGCGACGCGGATCACCCGGTCGAGTTGCGCATCGACCTCGACCCGCAACCGGGCACCGGTATCGCCGAGGCGGTCACGGCGGCGCACGAGTTGCGGACGGTCCTGCGCGAAGCGGGTCTCGAGGCCTGGATCAAGACCAGTGGCAACCGCGGTCTGCACGTGTTCTGCCCGATCGAGCCGACGCATGAGTTCCTCGACGTCCGGCACGCGGTCATCGCCGCGGCGCGCGAGCTGGAGCGACGGATGCCGGATGCCGTGACCACCAGCTGGTGGAAGGAAGAGCGCGGAGAGCGGATCTTCGTCGACTTCAACCAGGCCAACCGCGACCGCACGATGGCCGGCGCCTACTCGCCCCGGGCCCTGCCGACCGCGACCGTGTCGACGCCGGTGTCGTGGGACGAGCTCGACGACATCGACCCGCTCGCCTTCACCGTGCGTTCGATTCCCGAGCGATTGGCATCCGTCGGCGATCCGTGGGCGGGATTCGCCGAGAAACCCGGACGCATCGACACGCTGCTGCAGTGGTGGCAGCGCGACCTCGACGACGGGCTGGGGGAGCTGCCGTTCCCGCCCGAGTTCCCCAAGATGCCGGGGGAGCCGCCGCGCGTGCAGCCGTCGCGGGCGAAGGCCCCTGGCGCTTAGGGGTTCAGCGCGTCGCCCGCGGCGCTGCGGTAGTAGAGCACCGCGCGTCCGTACCGCGTGCGGTTCAAGAGCCCCGCGCGTTCCATCACGCGCAGGTGCTGGTTGATCGCCGAGGTCGAGACCCCGAGTTGCAGGGCGAGATCGGTGGAGGATGCCGGCTCACCCAGCGCCACGAGAAGTGTCGCGCGCGTGCGACCGAGCAGGTCGACGACGGCGTCGGGTGCGGGCTGTGCGCTGGTGGACCACATCGCCCCCTGCCCGCGCGCGGGATACATCACCGTGGGCGGGAGGTCGTCGTCGATCGGCGTCGAGACGCGGACGGTGAAGATCGACGGGACGAGGGTGAGGCCTTCGCCGAGGACCGGTCGGCGGCGAATCTCGGGGTTCCACAGCCGCACGTCGAGGTGGCGTCCGTCATAGCGCGCGGCCTCCGACAGGCCGTTCAAGACGGTGCCCATGCCCGCTTGCGCGGCGATGCGTCCGCGGTAGGCGATGTCGGCGCGCAGCACCGCGCTCATGCGCGCCCAGTGCGGGGCGAAGCAGAGGTCCCACGTGGTGGCGAGCGCCCGCTGCAGGCGCGCGACGACCAGATCATGGCGCCCACGGAAGACCGCCGGCACCTCTCCGTGCACCCGCTCGAGATCTATATGCAGGCGCGACCGCGAGATGCGGCCGAGCTCGGCCAGTTCGTCGTCGAATGACGTGAGGGGCGAGGCGGGTCGCGGGTTGACGAAGTCGGCCGTCCACTTGCGGTCGTTGATCAGTGCGAGCAGGACGTCGAGATCCAGGAGCGGGCGCACGTCTGCGATCTGGCGGAGCCACGGAGCCTGCAGCGGGTACCCCTCCGGCTGCGACAGGGCGCGGAGTCCGAGGCCCAGCTCCGACAGCGGCGAGATGCCGAAACGGATCGCCGAGATGTCGGCGGCCTCCAACTCGTACCGGATCATGAAGCCCCACGCTACATCGATTGAACGGCGTCCCGGCGCCTGGATCAATGGAGACGTGACCAGCACGATCCCCACCGTCCCCCTGAAAACCCTCGTGCAAACGGACAAGACCCTGGGCCGCCTGCTCACGATCACCCTGGTCGACACCCTCGGACGCGGTGCCTTCTTCACCCTGACGACGCTGTACCTCACGCTCATCGTGGGGCTCGAGCCGGTGACGGTCGGCATCGGCCTGACCGTCGCCGGGGCGGTGGGCGTCGCCAGCTCGCTCGTTTTCGGCCACCTCTCGGATCGCTTCAGCGCGCGGATGATGCTGATCGTGCTGCACGTCGTGCAGGGCGCGGCGCTCATCGGGTACCTCTTCGTCGGCGACCTGCCCTCGCTCGTGATCGTCGCCTCTCTCGTCCTGCTCGCTCAGCAGGGCGGCGGGAGCGTTCGCTCCGCCGTCGTCGGACGGGCGTTCCGCGGAGACGACCGCGTACGCATCCGCGCGGCCATGCGCACCGTGACCAACGTCGGCATCGGGGTCGGCACCGCGGTCGCGGCGATCCCGCTCGCCCTCGGCACCCCGTTCGCTTTCCACCTGACCATGACGATCGCGGGCTCGTTCTTCCTCGTGTCCGCCGTGCTCGTCGCGGGGCTCGATCCTGCCCGCGTCGACCTCTCCGTCGCCGAACCCGCGCCGGATGCCCCCGCCGTCGTCGGTCGTAGCCCCTATCGGGACCCACGCTTCTTGTGGTTGACGGCTCTCATGGGGGTGTTCGGCATCCAGTTCGGTGTGTTCGAGATCGGTGTGCCGCTGTGGGTCGTCGCCCACACGATCGCGCCCGACGTCGTGGTGAGCCCGCTGCTCTTGGTCAACACGGTCGTCGTGGTCCTGCTGCAGGTGCGGATGAGCCGTGGGACCGGGACCTTCGCCGGGGCAGGACGCGCGATGAGCAGGGCCGGGTGGCTCATGGTCGCGGCGTGCGCGCTGTGGGCGGGCGCCGGATGGATCGGGGGCGAGGGAGGGGGTCCGGTGGCCGCGGTGATCGTGGTGCTGCTGGCCGCGGCGGTCGTGCACTCCCTCGCCGAGATCACCTCGAGCGCCGCGGGATGGAGCCTCAGCTTCGACCTCGCCCCGCAGGAGCGCATGGGCAGCTACCAGGGCGTCTACGGCACCGGATACGCGGTCGGCGCGATGATCGCCCCCGCCGTGGTGACGCTCACGGCGATCGATCTCGGCACGGGCGGGTGGGCGATCCTCGCCGCGATGTTCGCCGCGGCGGCTGCCGGGGTCGTCGTGATCGCACGTCGGGCCGAGCGGGAGAGGGGTGCCGCTCCCACCGACTGAGCGACAGTGCGGGAGCCGCCGGACTCAGTCGAGCACGTCGCCCAGGTCGTACGACGCCACCGTCTCGAGCTGTGTGAACGTGCAGGAGCGGGCATCGCGGTCGGGGCGCCAGCGGTCGAACTGCACGGTGTGGCGGAAGCGCATGCCCTCGAGCTGGTCGTAACGCACTTCGAGCACGAGCTCGGGGCGCAGCCGCACGAACGACACGTCTTTCGACGCCGAGAAGCGCGAGCGGTCGGTTTCGCCGACCACGGCGGCGCCGTCTTCGTCGCGCTCCACCAGCGGAGCGAGTTCGTCGATCAGCTCTCTACGGCGTTTGTCGGTCCAGGCGGAGACGCCACCGACGCCGTGCACGTGGCCCTCGTCGTCGTAGAGGCCGACGAGCAGCGATCCGACGCCCTCGCCCGATTTGTGGATGCGGTAGCCGAGTGCCACCACATCCGCGGTGCGGGCGTGCTTGATCTTGAACATCGTGCGCTTGTTCGGCGCGTACGGCTGGGCGAGCGGCTTGGCGATCACGCCGTCGAGGCCCGCGCCCTCGAACTCGGCGAGCCACCGGCGCGCGAGGTCGGGGTCGTCGGTCGTGCGGGTGACGTGGACCGGGTGCGGCACCGAGCCCAGCAGGTCTTCGAGCTGCGCCCGGCGCTCCGAGAACGGCTCGTTCTGCAGGTCGCGGTCGCCGCGCGCGAGCAGGTCGAAGGCGATGAACATCGCCGGCGTCTCTTCGGACAGCATGGTCACGCGCGACGCCGCGGGGTGGATCCGTTGCGACAGGGCTTCCCAATCGAGGCGCTGATGGCCGGCGGCGCCGCGGGCCACCACGACCTCTCCGTCGATCAGGCACGGCTCGGGCAGGATCTCGGCGAACGCCGCGACCAGCTCGGGGAAGTACCGAGTGAGGGGCTTGGCTCCGCGGCTGCCGATCTCGACGTCGGTGCCGTCCCACGACACCAGCGCGCGGAAGCCGTCCCATTTGGGTTCGTAGCTGAAGCCGCCCGCGACCTTGCCGTGCTCGGGCACCTCGGGCACCGACTTCGCCAGCATCGGCGCGGGGATGTCGTAGCCCATGGGTCAGTCCGTGCTCTCGCCCCCGGCCAGCGGCACGGGGTTGCGGCGCTTCTTGCGTCGCGCCCACTCCGCGGGTTTGTCGTCGCCGTTCCAGACGGTGATGATGCCCCACACGACGGCGGTCAGCGGGACCGCGAGCAGGGTGCCGAGGATGCCGCCGATCGCGGTACCGCCGGCCAGCACGACCAGCACGACGAAGGAGTGCAGCTTCATCGAGCGGCCCATGAGCACGGGCTGCAGGAAGTTGCCCTCGAGCTGGTTCACGAGCACGACGATGCCGACGACGATCAGCGCGACGACCCAGCCGTTGGTGACGAGGGCGACGAGCGCGGCCAGGATGCCGGCGGTGACGGCCCCCACGATCGGGATGAACGCGAGCAGGAACACCAGGACGGCCAGCGGAAGGGCGAGCGGGACCTGCAGGATCGCGAGACCGATGCCGATGCCGATCGCGTCGACGGCTGCGACCGAGGCGGTACCGCGGACGTACGAGCCGAGAACGGTCACGGTCTTGTCGCCGATGCGGCGCGCGCGGTCGTAGTCGCGACCGTGGAAGGGGCGGAGTACGAACTCCCACATGCGGGGTCCGTCTTTGAGGAAGAAGAACAGGATGACGACCATCAGGACGAAACCCGTGACGAACGAGGCGATCGCGCTGACGCCGGCGAGAGCTCCGGTACCGAACTGCGAGCTCGTCACGAAGTCTTGAATGCCTTGCACGGCCTGGTTGACCTGGTCGGGCGAGATGGCGAAGGGGAGCGTGTGGTACCAGTCCTGCGCCTGCTCGAAGCCCTTCTGCGCCTGCGAACTGAGGTACGGCCACTGGTCGATGACCGCGTTGACCACGAGCCAGCCCAGGGCGCTCAGCACCACGACGACAGCCAGCAGCGTCAGCAACGTCGCCAGCACCGCCGGCACGCCCTTGCGCCGCATCCACATGGTGACCGGACCGAACGCCGAGGCGAAGATGAGCGCCAGGATCAGGGGGATGATGACGAGTGTCACCTGCTGGATACCCCAGATGAGACCGGCGACCAGGATCACCACGACGATGATCTGCACCGCGCGAACGGCGAGGCGCCCGAACCCGTCGGCCCAGAGACTCTTCGGCGGCGCTTGGACCGCCTCGGCGACGGAGGTGACGGCGTCGCGCGGTGCGGGGTGACGAGAGAACAGGCCCATGAGCACACGGTAGCGGGGGCCTCCGACATGGCGACGGAGGTTGCGCCGTGCCGGGGTGCCGGATAGGGCGGCGGATGCCGGGAACCGCGCCGTTACGCGTGCCGCGGCCCCGCCGTTCACGGTCGACCGGGCCGCGACGTCGCCCGAGGCGGTGACCGGCGCCCGCTCGGAGGGGATCGGGGCGCCGCGTCCCGGCATCCGGGATCGCACGAGCTCGGTGAGGTCGATCGGATCAGGGGTGCCGGGGTTGCGGCATCCGGGATCAGACGAACGCGCTCATTCCGGTGATGTCGCGGCCGAGCAGGAGGGCCTGGACGCTCTCGGTACCTTCGTACGTGTGGATGGCCTCGATGTCGGCCATGTGCTGCATGACGCCGTTCTCGAGCAGGATGCCGTTGCCACCGAGCAGGTCGCGGGCGATCGCCGCGACCCGGCGCGCGGCGCGGGTGTTGTGGTACTTCGCGAGCGACGCCTGGGTGGGACGCAGGCCGCCCGACGACTCGAGGTCGGCGAGACGGCGGCAGTACAGCTGCATGGCGGTGAGCTCGTCGAGCATCTGCGCGAGGCGCTCCTGCACCATCTGGAACTTCGCGAGGGGCTTTCCGAACTGCATGCGCTCGGTGGCATACGTCCGCGCGATCTCGTAGCAGGCGGTCGCGTGACCGAGCGCCGACCAGGCCACACCCGAGCGTGTGGCGAACAGCACGACCGACGCGTCCTTGAAGGTGTGAGCGCCGGGCAGCACGGCATCCGCGGGAAGACGCACGCCGTCCATCGCGATGTGAGCCTGGTGGATGCCGCGGAGCGACACCTTTCCGGTGATGACGGTGCCCGTGTAGCCCGGGGTGCCCTGCTCGACGAGGAAGCAGCGAACGTTGCCGTGGTCGTCGCCGCCCTCGTTCTCGACGCGGGCCCAGACGAAGGTGATGCCGCCGGAGGCACCGTTGCCGATCCACTTCTTCGTGCCGCTGAGCGACCAGCCGTCGTCGGTGCGGGTCGCCGTGGTCTCGAGCGAGACGGAGTCGGATCCGTGGTCGGGCTCGGTCAGCGCGAAGGCGCCGAGCACGGTGCCGTCGGCGAGGGGCTTCAGCCACCGCTCCTGCTGCTCGGGCGAGCCGTAGAACGCGAGCGTCCGCAGCGCGAGTCCGCCCTGCACGGCGAGGGCTGTGGCGAGAGAGCCGTCGTGGCGCGAGATCTCCATGTTGACCAGGCCCGCGGCCAGCGGCGAGGTGTACGGGAGCTCGGGGTGCTCGATGCCGTCGGTGAACAGCTCGAGCTCACCCATGCGCTGCACGAGGTCGATCGGGTAGCTCGCGGCATCCCATTCGCCCTGCATGCGCGTGCCGACCTCGTCGGCGAAGGCCTTGGCGGTGTCCCAGACGGCGCGGTCGGCGTCGGGGATGTCGGCGAACACCGCGTAGTAGTCGGTGTCGCGGCGGCCGAGCAGGTCGTAGCGGGCGACGCGCTCTCCGGGGAGCGTGTGGGCATCGGCGTCGATGGTCATGGTTCCCAGTATCGCGCATGTTGGTACTGGGTGTCACACTTCGGAGTGGACTCGCGGCGAACGCTCGGATGGGTGCGCGGGTGGGCGCCCGGGTGCGCGCGGCGCCGTGTCGCGCGCCCCGCGATGACCGGGCCCGCTTCGACGTCGAGTGTCCACGACACCCGGAAGGTTTTTCGAGATGTCCGGGTGTTTTGGACACTCAACGCGGGGGTTGCGCCCCGCGATGGTGTTGGGTGATCGCGAGGTTGAGTGTCCACGACACCCGGAAGGTCTTTCGAGATGTCCGGGTGTTTTGGACACTCAACGCAGGGGCCCCGCCCCGCGATGGCGGTGCGTGATTGGACGTTGAGTGTCCACAACACCCGGACGATTTTTCGCAACGTCCGGGTGTTGTGGACACTCAACGGGGGGGGGCGGCGGGCGGGCACGCGAGGGCAGGGGCGGGCGGGCACGCGACGGGCGGGTGAGCGGGCACGCGAGGGACGGCCCCGCGAGCCCCGCGCGTCAGTCCCCGAGAGCCCCGCGCAGGCGCCGCGTGACCTCGGCGGCGGGCATGCGACGGGGGAAGGCTGCCACGATCAGGTCGTCGCCGGCCGCGTCGTCGCCGTCGGCGTGCACGCCGTAGCGGCGCAGCACGTCGTCGAGCGCTCGACGGAGAACGGATGCCGGCACCCGAGCCCCCCGCATCAGCCGGCGCAGCACGTGGTTGTGCACCGCCGTGACCGAGGCCGCGAAGCCGACGGCATCCAGGGGGTCGAGGCCGGGGAGTGCCTCGCGCAGGTATTCGTCGAAGAGGCGTTCGTAGCGGAACACGGTGACGATCTCGCGGTCGCGCAGGCCCGGGATCTGCCGCACGATCGCGTAACGGCGCCGCGCGACCTCGGGGTCGGCGGCGAAGTGCCGGAACACCCGCACCGATGCCTCGCAGACGGCGGCCCACGGGTCGTCGTGCGGTTGGTCGAGGTACGCGCGCGTCTCGGTGAGCAGCACCTCGTGGTCGGCGAAGACCACGTCTTCTTTGCCGCCGAACTGCCGGAAGAACGTCGACCGCGATACCCCGGCCGCCTGTGCGATCTGCTCGACCGAGGTCTGGTCGTAGCCGTGCTCGACGAAGAGGTCGATGGCCGCGGACACGACGGCCGTCCGGCTCGAGGGGGCGGCGCTGTCGGTCACGCCCCGAGCCTATCCGCGGCCCGCCGTCGCGCGGGGTCGGGTTACGCGGGGCGGTCCGTAGATGATCGGGGCGGCGGAGGCAACCGGATGCCGAGACCCCCACGCCCGCGATGGGATGAACGCATGATCTCCTCCCTGTGGCACAGAGACCAGACGTCCGTCGACGGGACGCCGTTCGAACCCGATGCCCGGCACGACGTCGTCATCGTCGGAGCCGGGATCACCGGCCTGTCGATCGCCGTGATGCTCGCCGAGGCGGGGGTCGATGTCGCGATCGTCGACGCGGGCCGCGTGGGGCAGGGGGCGACCGGGGCGTCGGTGGGGATGGCATCCCTTCTGCAGGGGACGACCCTCGCGGCGCTGCGCGCACACCACCCCGCCGGACTCGTGAAGGCGTACGTCGACGCGAACCGCGCGGGGCAGGAGTGGCTCGCCGAGCGTGCGGGAGCCGCCGCCGACCGCCGGACCGCGTTCACCTTCGGTCGGGGGCTCTCCACCGACCCCGCGCTCGACGCCGTCCGCGACGCCGCGCGCGAGGCGGGGCTGCCGATCCGTGAAGACGCCCCCGGCGACCTCGGCGGACGCACTCCGGTGCGGGCCCTCGCCCTCGACGACCAGCTCGCCCTCGACCCCGTCGCCCTCTCGCGCTCTCTCGCCGAGGCGGCACTCGCGGCCGGGGCGACGCTGCACACGGGCGTCCGCGTGACCGACGTCCGCGCTCTTCCCTCCGGCCGCGTCGACACCGACCACGGCACGATCTTCGGAGACACCGTCGTGCTCGCCACCGGCACGCCCATCACGCGCCGCGGCCTGTACGACCTCAAGACCCGCGCGCTGCGGTCGTGGGCGATCGCGTTCGAGATGGAGGGGGATGCCGAGGCCCCCGGCGGCATGTGGAGCGAGGTCGGCACCGACTGGCGCAGCGTCGTCGCCGCACCGTCGTCGTTCGGGCGCGGGGTGCTGCTGGTGACCGGGGCACGGCATCCGGTCGGCTCCGCACCCTCGGAGGTCGCGCTCGCCGAAGGCCTCGCCGCGTGGGCCCGTCGCACGCTCCCCGTGGGAGCCGAGATCGCCCGCTGGTCGGGACAGGACTACCAGTCGCACAACCTCGTGCCCTTCGTCGGAGGGATGCCGAGGGGCCTCGGACGCCTGCGCTTCGCCACCGGCTACGCCGGGTGGGGCCTGACCAACGCCCCGGCCGCCGCGATGCGGTTGAGCGACGAGATCCGCGGGGTGTCACGCAGCGACCGGCCGCAGTGGATGCGCACGATCGGCACGCGCATGACGGTCCCCGCCGATCTCGGCCGCGGCATCGGCGAAGCGGCACGTCGGGTGGGCGTGGCGGCGGGCGCGTTCGCTGCGGCGGCTCCCGCACCCGTCAAGCGGCCCGCCGAGGGCGCCGGGCTTGTGTCGCGGCAGGGACTACGGACCGCGGCGGTGTCGACGATCGAGGGAGAGACGCGCGCGGTGGTCGCCCCGACCCCGCTGACCTGGAACGACGCGGAACGCTCGTGGGACAGCCCCGTCGACGGCTCGCGCTACGCCCCGGGCGGGACGCGGCTCGAGGGCGCGGCATCCGCGGATCTGGGCGTGCGCTGAGGTCGCACGGGGTTCGGCTCGGCCGCGCCGAGACTGCATTTCGCTGACAAACCGGTTGCAGGCTGACGCGGGGTCATCAGCCAGTTGCCGTCCCGACGGCCACCACCTGGACGACCGCCCGAGTCAGCTCCTCGGCCGGTCAGCTCTTCGCGCCCGACAGCGCGAGCGCGCCGCCGAGACCGATCATCATGACCCCGCCGGTTCCCGACAGGGTCGAGATGCGCTTCGGCGACCGGGCGAACCACTCGCGGGCGGTGCCGGCGGCCAGGGCCCACACGCTGTCGCAGGTGAGCGCCATGATCTGGAACGTCAGGCCGAGAACGAGCAGCTGCAGCCACACCGCCCCCGCGTGCGGGTCGACGAACTGCGGCAGCACCGCGACGAAGAACGCGATCGTCTTCGGGTTGGTCAATCCCACGACGAAACCCTGACGCAGCAGGGTCCACGACGACGAGGGCCCGCGCGTCGCCCCGGCGACGTGAGCGTGGCGGTGACGGATGGCCTGGATGCCGAGCCACACGAGATAGATGGCCCCGACGATCTTCAGGATCGTGAAGGCGACGATCGACGACGCGACGATCGCCCCGACGCCGAAGGCCACCGCGAGCACCGCCGGCACGGTACCGAGCGCGTTGCCGACGACGCTCAGCACGCCCGCGCGGCGGCCGAGCGCGATCGAACGCCCGATCACGAAGAGCACGCTCGGACCCGGGATGACGATGATGATGACCGACGCGGCGACGAACGCCAGCAGGTTCTCGATCGGAGGCATGCGTGAACCGTACTGCCGTCGCGTTTCGGGACTGTATCGCGCGTGGCAGCGGGCGAAACTCCTGAGATTCGGGATGCCGGTGGGCGTGAACGCGCGCAGGGCGGGGTGGGCGCTCGGTTTCTCAGGAGTTTGGCCCGGCGGCTTCGCCTCGTCTCAGCCGGGTCCGGTATCGGCAGCCGGCGGGGCGGCGCGCCGAGGCCAGAATTCGTGCGCGCGTCTGTGGAGGTGGTGCGCGCGTCGCGGCGGGCCGAACTCCTGAGATTCAGGATGGCGGTGGCCGCGGACGCGTTCAGTGGGGGTGATCACGCGGTTTCTCACGAGTTAGGCCCGGCCGCCGCCGTGACCCGCCGCCGCCGAGGCCGCCGGACCTGGCGGCCGCGGCCTCACGCCGGGACGGACTCGCGAGCCAGCAGCTCCGTGATCCGGCCGACGCAGCCGCCGCAGCCGGTGCCGGCACGGGTCGCGGCCTTCACGCACGCGACCGTGGGTTCGCCCGCCGCGGCCGCCTCGCGAATCGCCCCGGCGCTGACGCCGTTGCACCAGCACACGGTGGCATCTGCGGCGAAGGGGTCGCCGACGGCGGGCATTCCGGCATCCGCGGCGTCGAGGCGCAGCAGCGACGAGCGGTCGGCGGGCAGCTCCGAGCCGCGCTCGAACAGCAGGGTCAGCTCGGCGCCGGTGCGCGGCATCCCGACCGCGACGAAGCCGGTCAGCACCCCCTCGACAGTGACGAGCTTCACGTAGGCGCCGCGCGCGGGGTCGGCCCAGAGCGTGACCTGGGGGCCGTGGCATCCGGGTGCGTGAAAGAAGGGGTCGGCGTCGACCGCGCCCCCGGCGACCACGTCGATCCCCTCGGCCTTGAGCATCACGACACCGGCGCGCTCGACCGGTGCGGGCGCCTCGACACCCGACGACAGCAGCGCCGCGAGTCGGTCGGCCTGCCGCCAACCGGGGCCGATGAGTCCGCTCGGTCCGCCGGGCACGCGTCCGTCGGGACCGGTGTCGGCGGGGTCGGCGACGTGCGCGCAGTCGCCGATCGCGAAGACGTTCGGGTCGGTCCACGAGCGCGACGATCCGTCGACGAGCACGCCGGCCGAGGTGGCGAGACCCGCGAGCGAGGCGATCTCCGTCCGTGCCCCGACCCCGCACGACAGCACGAGCAGGTCACCGGCGAGCACTTTGCCGTCGGCGCAGACGAGCCCGTCGAACCAGGCCTGACCGTGGTCGTCGTAGCGCTGCACGATGCTTTCGGCGCGCGCGTGGTGCATCATCTCGATGCCCACGGCGCTCGCCGCGGCGGCGAGCACGCGTCCGCCGTTCTCATCGAGCGTCCGGTTCATCGGCGCGGCGGAGTGATACGCCACGACCACCTCGGCGCCTGCCTCGGCGGCGGCGAGGGCGAGTTCCATGCCGAGCACTCCCGCGCCGAGCACGACGATGCGCTGACCCGCCGAGATCGCCGCGCGCACGTGCTCGGCGTCGGCGAGGTCGCGCAGGGCCACGACGCCCCGCGGCAATGCCGCCGCACCGTGGTCGAGTTCAGACGGCAGCGCCGGCCGCGTGGACCGATGCCGCTGCGCCCGCTCGAGTCCCGCGAGCGTCGGCACGTTCGCCCGCGCGCCGGTGGCGAGCACGAGTCGGTCGTAGGGAATCCGGATGCCATCGTGCAGGCGCACCACCCGGAGGTCGCGGTCGACGCCGACCACCGTCGTCCCGAGCACGAACCGGACCCCGGCATCTTCGGCGACGCGGCGATCGCCCAGGTCGAGCCCTTCTCGGTTCATGCGCCCGACGGCATATTCTGCGAGCAGCACGCGGTTGTAGACGTCGTGCTGTTCGGCGCCGATGACGGTGAGGTCGATCCGCCCCTCGCGCACGGCGGGCAGGAGCCCCTCGATCAACCTCGCCCCGACGGGACCGTAGCCCACCAGCACCACACGCTCAGACATGGGTCTCCTCCTCCGTGCTCGGCGACGGGGTGCTCGGCGACAGGCTGCTCGGCGACGGCGCGCTCGTTACTAGAACGCCCGGCGCCGCACCTCCCACGACTCCGACGAGCGCGGGAGCCACACCCGGGTGCTCCGCCACGACGACCGGCGAAGCCGTGGCGTGAGGGATCGGCGGGGTCGTGGCATCCGGGATCGCCTTCACTTGAACCCGCGTGCGCTTGAACTCGGGCATGGCCGACGTCGGGTCGACGATCGCCTCGGTCAGCCGGTTGGCGCACTCGTCGCCCGCGTAGTGGAACGGGAGAAAGACGGTGTCGTGCCGGATGTCGGTGGTCACCGTCGCCCGTGCCCGTACCTCGCCCCGCTCGTTCGACACGGAGACCAGCGCACCCTCGCGGATGCCGAGACGAGACGCCGTCGCCGGGTGGATCTCGAGCCGCGCCTCCGGCCGGGCACCGTTCAGCTCGGCGACCCGACGGGTCTGCGTGCCCGACTGGTACTGCTGCAGGTAGCGGCCCGTCGTGAGGGTCAGGTCGCCGCCGCGGTCGGTGGGCGTCGGGGGAGTGGCATCCACCGGCACGAGACGAGCGCGGCCGTCGGCGTGCGCGAAGCGCTGAGTGAAGGGCCGCGGCGTGCCCTCGGAGCGGTACGGCCAGTACGCCTCGATGCCCGTGTCGAGCAGGGCGTGCGAGAGGCCGGAGTAGTCGGCGACCCCACCCTCCGACGCGCGGGCGAGCTCGTCGAACACCTCGGCCGGGTCGATAGACCAGGTGGATGCGGCGCCCAGGCGCCGCGCGAGCTCCGACATGATCCACAGCTCGCTGCGGGCCCCCTCGGGGCCGGGCAGGGCCTGACGACGGCGGATGACCCGGCCCTCGAGCGAGGTCATCGTGCCCTCCTCCTCGGCCCACTGCAGCACGGGGAGCACGATGTCGGCGAGCTCCGCGGTCTCGCTGAGGAAGAAGTCGCACACGATGAGGGTGTCGAGGGCCTGGAGCCGATCCCGCAGCGCGTCGACGTCGGGTGCCGAGACGACGACGTTCGAGCCCGCGACCAGCAGCGTCTTCACCGGCCCACCGAGTTCGCCGAGCAGGGCGGTGGCGGGGATGCCGGCATCCGGGAGCTCGTGCGGCTCGATGCCCCACACCCCGGCGACGTGCCGGCGCGCCTCGGGGTCGCGGATGGAGCGGTATCCGGGGAGTTGGTCGGCCTTCTGGCCGTGCTCGCGTCCGCCCTGGCCGTTGCCCTGCCCGGTGAGGGTGCCGTAGCCCGAGCCCTCGCGGCCGACGAGTCCGAGCACGAGTGCGAGGTTGATCGCGGCGGTCGCGGTGGCGGTGCCGTCGACGTGCTGTTCGACGCCGCGCCCGGTGAGGATGTACGCGCCGCCCGCGGCGAGGCGCCGTGCGGTCTCGCGCAGCTGCGCGACGGGGACGCCGGTGGTCGTCGACGTGCGCTCGGGCCACCACGCCGAGACGCTGCGGCGGAGGGCATCGAAGCCGTTCGTGCGCTCCTCTATATAGGGACGGTCGGCGAGGCCTTCGGCGAGGACGATGTGCGTGAGCCCGAGCAGCAGCGGTAGGTCGGTGCCGGGGGCGGGCTGCAGGTGGGTGCCGGCGCCGTCTTCGGTGAGGCGCGCAGTGGCCGAGCGGCGCGGGTCGACGACGATCAGGCCGCCCGCGGCCCGGGCTCCGGCGAGGTGCGCGAGGAACGGCGGCATGGTCGCGGCGACGTTGGAGCCGAGCAGCAGGATGGTGCGGGCGTCGTCGAGGTCGGTGACGGGGAACGGGAGGCCGCGGTCCATTCCGAAGGCCCGATTGGATGCCGCTGCCGCCGACGACATACAGAACCGGCCGTTGTAGTCGATGCGCGAGGTGCCGAGCGCGACGCGGGCGAACTTGCCGAGCTGGTACGCCTTCTCGTTGGTGAGTCCGCCGCCGCCGAAGATGGCGTTGGCGTCGGGGCCGTGAGTGGCCTTCGTCTCGCGGAAGGCCCGGGCAACGGCATCCAGGGCTTCATCCCAGGTGGTCTCGGCGAGGGTTCCGTCGGGTTGGCGGAGGAGTGGCATCCGGAGTCTGTGGGGGGATGCCAAGAGCTCCGCCGACGTCCAGCCCTTCGCGCAGAGCCCGCCCCGGTTCGTCGGGAAGTCGCGGCCCGTGACCGTCGTTGCGCTGTCGTGCGTGACGGTCATGGCGCACTGCAGCGCGCAGTAGGGGCAGTGGGTGTCGGCGGAGCTCACGGCGTCAGATTCGGGTGCCGGACTTCTTCGACATGCGCAGGTACACGCCCGCGGTGAGGGCGAGGAAGGCGACGTACGCGAGCGCGAACCAGCCGAGGGCGGGGGTGTACGAGCCGAACGTCGTCTTCGAGAAGCCGAGCAGCTGCGGGATGAAGAAGCCGCCGTAGGCGCCGATCGCCGAGATGAGACCGAGGGCCGCGGCGGCCTTGCGCTGGGCGCCGATCCCGCCGTTCGCGCGCAGGGTGAAGATCGTCGGGATCATGCGGTACGTCGAACCGTTGCCCATACCGGCGGCGGCGAACAGCACCAGGAAGCACAGCAGGAAGATGGCGAAGTTCTGCATCGGCAGGGTCAGGATGACGCCCAGGATGCCGAGACCCATCACCGTGAACGCTCCCATGGTGATGACGGTGCCGCCGAAGCGGTCGGCGAGCTTGCCGCCGTAGGGACGGGCGAGCGAGCCGACGAGCGCGCCCAGGAACGCGAGCGTGACGGTGGCGGTGCCGATCGCGAAGCCCTTGAAGTCGGGGAACGTGTCGGCGAGCAGCTTGGGGAAGACACCGGCGAAGCCGATGAACGAGCCGAAGGTGCCGATGTAGAGAACCGCCATGATCCACAGGTGCGGCTCTTTCAGAGCGGCGAGGGATGCCGTGATGTCGGCCTTGGCGCTGGACAGGTTATCCATGCGGAGGTACGCGCCGACCATGGCGACGATGATGAGCGGCACCCAGATGAGACCCGCGAGCGGCAGGTTGAGGGTGGCGGCGGCGCCGACCGTGATGACGATGGGGACGACGAACTGCGCGACGGAGGCGCCGAGGTTGCCGCCGGCGGCGTTGAGTCCGAGGGCGTAGCCCTTCTGCGCGGCCGGGTAGAAGAACGTGATGTTCGCCATCGAGCTGGCGAAGTTGCCCCCGCCGAAGCCGGCGAACGCGGCGATCAGGAGCAGCAGGCCGAACGGGGTCGCGGGGTTGCTGACCGCGATGGCGAGACCGATGCTCGGGATGAGCAGCAGGCCGGCCGAGACGATCGTCCAGTTGCGACCGCCGAAGCGCGGAACCATGAACGTGTAGGGGATGCGCAGCGTCGCGCCGACGAGGCTCGGCATGGAGATGAGCCAGAAGATCTCACCCGTCGAGAGCTGGAAGCCCGCGGCCGGCAGTGAGACGACGACGACCGACCACAGCTGCCAGACGACGAACCCCAGGAACTCGGCGAAGATCGACCACCGCAGGTTGCGGGAGGCGATGGCCTTGCCTTCCTTGGCCCACTGCGTGGCGTTCTCGGGGTTCCAGTTGTCGATCCAGCGGCCGGGGCGGTGGACGAGCTGTGCCGCGGCTTCCGCGCTCGCGGCTTCGGCTCGGGTGGTGGGCTGCGCCGGCGTGGCTTCGGGGCGCGGGTCGGTGACGGTCACGGGGTCCTCCGGTGGGCGATGCGGGGGAGGTGCAGCGACCCGCATGGGCGGGACGTGCCGCCAGCGTAGGGAGCGGGCGTTACCCGGGACCGCGTCGGGAGGGGCGGGGAGGTAACGGTTGTCTCACCCGCGGAGGGGGTGGGGGAGAGGGGGAGTTTACGTGGGCGTTACACGGGAGGGGGCGGTGCGATGCGAGGAGTCAGGCAGCGGCGGCTGATATACGACCGACTATCGGTTGCGCCTCACGTTGGCCGATGACTGTTCGGGGGAGTGGTGTCTGGCGGCGCCTCCTCGGCAGGGTGACTCCAATGCGGCTACACGTAAGTAGTGTTCACAGCGACCCTTGGGGGGATTGTCAGACTGCGAGGATGGAGACGAGTGCCCACCCATCGGGCTCGGAGTGTCGAGGAACTATCTGCCTCTCGCTGCCCCTCGCTGCTCATCCCGGTACTCCTTGCCGATGCGATCAATGACCCAGGGAGCTAGTGCCGCGCCGCCAAGGATGACGACAGCGCAGGTGACGAATGCGGGGGCCCACCGGCCGTCGGCGGCGATGGCGCCCACGGCGACCACTCCGACTGCCGCGCCGATTGTGTCCGCGTTCGCCTGCAGGCTCATCCCGCGGGCC
The DNA here is from genome assembly GCF_052660795.1 of Sphingomonas sp. G5. Taxonomy (NCBI): domain Bacteria; kingdom Pseudomonadati; phylum Pseudomonadota; class Alphaproteobacteria; order Sphingomonadales; family Sphingomonadaceae; genus Sphingomonas; species Sphingomonas sp. G5. Next base: position 658,277 of record NZ_CP109660.1, read on the forward strand.
ACCCGGTCGCCGCTCGCCTCTGAGACAAGGGTCTTCTGCAGCGGATAAAGGAGCGCCAGTGAGGCGGACATGATGATCCAGAGTGCGGCGATGAGGATCACGGGCGGTGAGAGGGCGAGCGTTGCTGTGCTCACAGCGGTCGCGAGAGAAGCTGCAATGTAAGCGGGTTTACGACCCCACCGCTCGACGAGACCGTGAAGGGGGCGCGGGAGTAGGGTCATCGCGATGCCGCCTGGCAGGTAGACCAGAGCGATTTGCCACACCTCGAGACCAGCCGCTTGCAGCTGGAGCAAGAGCGCCAATCCGACACCTGCCTCGGCGGCAGTGACGACGCCCCCAATCGTCATCAGAGGTGCGAGTCGGCGGGCATGTTCACGGATTCCGCCGGCGAGTTCCGTTCGCACGACGAGCGGTTCCTTAGGGGTGAGCAGCAAGCGCGCGCCGGCGGCGGCCGCCGCGACGGCAAGTCCGATGAAGACCGCCGAGTATCCGAACGCCCCGAGAAGGGCCATCGCTGGCCCCCAGAAGATCCACGATCCGAGAGCCTCTGCGGACATGAGCCCCGCGTATGTTCCCGAGTCGTCGGCGAGGTACTCCGCTGCTATCGCGCGCAGCGAGATCCAGAACAGAGGACCTGCAACCCCGCCGAGGAACGCCGCAATGAATGCAAGTGCGGGTGTATCTGCTATTGCGTAGATCACGCAGCTGAGGCTGAGGGCGAAGGCGCCGACCGCGGCAATTCGGGACCGTGCTCGTGTGTCGGCAAGATATCCGGCGAGGGGTCGAACGAGCACCGACACCACGAGCTCGGCGGCCACTAGCCATCCGATCGCGGGGGCGCCGAGCCCGAGCATCGCGCCCGCCCAGAGCGGGACGAGGAAGTCGAGCAGTTCGACAGGCCCACTCAGCAGGGTTGCCGATGTCCGTATCGCACGGCCGCGCACGGCATTCGTCGACATCTCACCACATTAAAGGAGGGCCCACCTCTACGCCCTGAATAAATCGCAGGGAGGACTCATCCCACTGCCGAGGCAGGTATGCGGGGCCGAAGCCGGTCGTGTCGTGCGCGGTTGCCGCGCGACGCCAGCGGTCCATATTAGGTGAGCGAAAGAGGTGTCAATCGGTTTCCCTCGTGCGGTTACCTGTCGACGCGGCAGGAGGTCAGCCCAGTGCGAAATCCAGACGTGTCAGTAAACTGACATAACTGTCTACTATCGGTTCGGCCGTTCCCGACCCGCCGCCATTGTAAGCGGGTTACCGCTGGAGCTGGCCGGTTGTTGCTGGTCGACCCCGCAAATGGCGGCACAAGCTTGCCTGATTACGCCCCACTACGCCCGAGATCGCCCGCCCCCACGGCATCCCGTAGCTTCATCTCACCAACCCCTCCGAAGGCAGGTGAAGCCATGTCCCGCACGATCTCGTCGACAGTCCACCCGATCCAGCGCTGCATGGCAGCCTCGAACCCCTCCGCGTGGTGGGATGGTCTCGTCATCGAGGCCGACGGATCGACCGCGACGCTCGCGCTCCTGAACGGCGCGACGGTTCAGCTGCGGATCGTGGGACCTGCGGTCGACATCGCGGTGGGGGAGCCGGTGGCGTTCCACCCGGTCGCCGAGCTGCTCAGCGCGTCGGCGATTCTCACGACCGCGCGCACCGCGTAGCCGAGCGGCCGCCGACGTAACGTCAGCGGCCGCGCGTGAAGAGAGAACTCAGGCGGTCATCGAGGACATCATGGCCTCGCACTTCATGACCATGTCGTCGCAGGCCATAGCGCAGTAGCGGCACATCTCGTCCATGTCGCCGTGCGCGCGGCACTCGGCGGCGCACGCCTTGCCCATGGTCATGCAGGCGGTCATCATGGCGCTCATCACGTCCATGTTCATTCCGGCCGGACGCATCATCATGTGCATCGTCGCCTGAGCCATCTCGACCATGTTCGAGCACATGGCGCAGCACGTGGCCATCTCGGCGCCGTGCATCATGTCGCTGCCGGCGCACATCGCCGCGGCCATCGCGCACGCGTTCAGGGACTGCATGCTTTCCTGCATGGCATTTAGCCCGAAACCGCAGCTGCTGACTCAGTCAGGACAAAGACGGGATGGTGGTGGGGCCGGCGAACCACTCTGGTGGGAGTTCCGGTGCGCGCGCAGCTTGGACGGTGACTTGCGCGGCGATCGCGGATCCCTTGACCTTCACCCACGTCGCAGCGACGAGCCCGTCTCTTTCCAGATGTTCGATGGTGGGCAAGAAGTGCGGGCTGGTCGTCGCGGTGAGTGACCCCACGGCACGGCCGTCGATTCGCACTTCGACTGTGTGCTTCACGATTCCGCGCGCACTCGTCGTCTCGACGCGATGGAGGGTGCCGATCGCGATGCTTTCGGAGCCCGGGTTGACGTGCGGTGAGATTGCCTCGAGGTGGTTCTCCTCCCCCGTCACCTGGACGGCGTTTCCCCACGGGAGGAGAGAGTAGGAAACGCTTGGTGGCTCATTTATAGGGTGAAGCAGATGCGGCTCATTCAGAGCGAGTGAGACCCGAGCATGCAATTTCTTGACTTCATCCCACCCGCGCCGTTGAACAGCCCAGAGCCGGGCGCGAGTCGTGGGCACGTACCCGGCTCGTTCGACTCGGCTGATGGCTGCGTGATAACGGTCGGCGTCGTCTCGCGCGAGATAACCGACGTGTGAGCCCTCGACGACGACCATGATGGCGCGACGGTGGTAGCGGTTCTCGGGCTCCGTTCGCAGTACGGCGGGGACGTCGGGAATCTCGACCTCGTGATCCAGGCGGAGGGCTCGACCGGTCAAAGTCTTGACCACGGCGGCGATCTCGGAGGTCCTGGCGAACTCTCCCTCGACTTCCGTTGACTTGTACTTGTCGCTGCCGAGCAGCATGTAGGAACCGCGGTTCGACGTCGGCAGAGCTTCGCGTGGCGCGGATGGGGGAGGGGTGGGGCCGGCGCCACGAGCGACCATGCCGTTGGCCCCCGCTTTGTTCGCCGCAGCAGCGGCGCGAGCTTCGGCGCGGGTCGCGTACGAGGTGCGATTGGACCGATCTGCGTCTACGCGAGGCCCAAGGGGTTTCTCGGAGTGCGTGGGCGCTACTCGCGGTAATTCCGCGCGGGCGGGCTGATCGGCTTGGACACTGTTCCATGCTCGGCTGGGCGGCGCAGTCGTCTTAGCGCGTCGACGGAGAATCATCGACCAGATGATCGCGCCTATCGTGAGGAGCGGGGCGAGGAAGATGCCCGCCAGGAACCATCCGGCGGCGGCGGAGAATCGACCCGGAGTTCCTGACGGTTGGCTCGTGTCGACGCCCACCAAGATCACGAACACGATGAGTGCCGCGACATGGATCCCCACCATGATGAGGAGCGGCGTCCTCGGTTGCAGAGATGATCTCGACATTGAGTTGTCGCCCTTCGTTCTTCCGCTCTCGCGCGCCTGAGTCGTTGGTGCTGCGGCCGTGATGCTTTCGGGCGATCGTATAAGCGGGATCGCGGTCGATGCACCGTGCGGGCGGCGGAGAGTCGAAGGTGAACGCGTGACGGTTCCTGCGGTGGGGCTGTGGCTGCGGCCTTGGATCAGGATGCGCGAGGATTCCCTCTTACGAACCTGTGAGACGGATCGTTACCAGGTAATATTACCTGTATACGTTTCGTATCACCGAGGAGGAGCAGTGCAACTTGTCACGCCGAACTCGGCTACGCGCGCGAAGGGCAGCCGCAGCGGCTTCTACCGCAGCGCGAACAGGGGAGCATGGGTGCGGATCGCTCGAGGCGTCTATCTCCCCGAAGGCGCGCCCGCAACGGACTGGGACCAGCTCGAAGCATCGGCCCGACGTCCTGAGGCGACCATCTGCCTCGTTTCGGCGCTCGCCTACTACGACCTCACTGATGTCATACCCGACGCACTCGACGTTGCTATTCCTCGTGGTACCCGCGCTCCCGCGTCAGAAAGTGCCATCCAGTGGCATCGGTTCGATGCGGGCACCTTCTTGTTGGAGCGAGAGGAAGTCGTCATCCCCGGCAGCACTCAGCGGATCGGCATCTACACGCCCGAACGAACGATCGTGGACTGCTTCCGCTTACGAGCCGACACGGGTTATGAGATTCCGCGCGACGCGCTGAAAGAGTGGTTGCGACGCGGAGGGAAGCCCGCGACCTTGATGAAAGTGGCTCGAGCCCTTCCTCGGAGCACCAAGCCTGTACGCGACGCACTCGAGATTCTCGCGTGAGCGGTGTTGAGGTTTTCCGAGCGGTGCGGGCGTTCGCGCGTTCGGGTGCCAGGAACGGCGCTCCGGTGGCGACGCAGGAGTATCTTCTCCGGCACGCACTCGAATCCTTTCTCGCCAGGCTCACGCAAACGAAGGCCATGCATCATGTCGTTGGTGGCGCAAGTCTTTACCGTCCGTCTACCAACGCGGCGACGGATGGATCGAGGTAAAGGCTCGCTGGGCGGATCTCGCTTGAGAACTGCTGGCCCTCAGCTCCCCGCGCTGGAGGGGCCGGGGGAGTTCGTGCGCGATCTGCGGGAGGGGTTGGCGGCGGTGCTTGCGGCGTCGCGGAGAGGTGCCACGAGCTCGGCCGTGCCGCTGCCCCCCGGACGGCATTCGGCCCGCCGTTAGGAGGAAATGTCCGTCGCGACGACGTCCGAAACCGGACGAGCACGTCGCGCCCGCGCCACGAGCACGAGTATCCCCAGACCGCCGGTGATGCCCACCCAGACGACGAGCAGCCCGGTGGCTATCAGCGCCGTGAGCGGGAAGACGGAGAAGGCGACGTCCACTCCTACCGAGCCGGAGTTCGGGGCCCAGGTCGCTCCCGCGGTGAGAAAGGCGTACGCGAGGGCGGTTGACGTGAGCCAGGCGCCTCGCACCCGGCGGCCGCGACGCACCATCGTCGTGGTTCCGCCCACGAGGCCCGCGATGATGGCAACGCTCACCGCCACCAGGGCAACCCACGGCATCGCGGAAGCCGCGAAGCCCCCCATCACGTCGCGGCAGAAGAATGCCCTGTTGTTGCCCCAGCTGGTGCCCGCATGATGGCACTCCGCGCCCAGAAAGGCGATGGAGAAGAGGACGGTTGTGCCACTCGCCACGATCGCGCCGAGGCTGAGGATGAGCCAGCCCCAGCCGAAGCCTGAGCGCGGCCATCGCCCCTTTCCCCTGATCCCCACGTTGTCAGTGTGGCATTTCCCGTGGAAGGTGACCGAGTGTTCTCCGGATGCCGAGGCGTCGATGGGTGCGGTGGGGTCAGTCACGCGGACCGGAGTCGACCACCGCAGCCACCGTCTCGATCTCCACAAGCTGGTCGTCGTACCCCAGCACGGTGACACCGAGGAGTGTGCTCGGCGCGTCATGCTCGCCGAACGCCTCCCGGACGACCTCCCACGCCGACACCAGGTCGGCTTGGCGAGTGGAGGCCACCAGAACACGCGTACTGATGACATCCGTCAGACCTGCGCCCGCCTCGCGAAGTGCGATCGTCATGTTCTCGACGCACGTGGCCGCCTGGGCTGCGTAATCGCCGATGCCGGCGGTCGTGCCGTCGAGGTTCAGCGGGCAGGAACCGGCGAGGAAGATCAGCCGCGCCTCAGCGGGAGCGGTGGCGGCGTACGCATACTCCGCGCGGCCGGAGAGGGCGGTCGAATGGATGAGCGTGACGGCGGAGGGCATCTTCTGACCTTTCGAGGGCGGGCTCAGACGGTGCGGGTCATGAGCACGATCGGGGCGTCGAGCGTCTCGGGGACGGCGACGATTCCGAGCGACTGCACGCCTCTCACCGTAGACCGGGCCGCTGCCGTCACCGCAGGATCCGCTGACCCCTCGGCATCCGGGCGCACGTCATCGCGCCCAGCGTTCCCGCTCCGGCACCGAAGACCACGGCCACCTCTCCTCGGTCCCCGCCTCCACCGGCTTGTACGCCGGCCGGCCGCGAATACACAGTCCGTACAACCAGGTCGTTCCGCACGCGGCGCACTGCGCGAAGAGGACGATCGTGTATTTCAGGTCGGATTCCGCCAGCGGCATCATGTCGCGGAGGGGGACGTCGGCGCGGAGGACGTGCATGCGCCCGTCATCCAGTCGCTCGGCGAGCCGGTCCTCGGTGACGCGAATGTCCAGCTCGCGCTGGCCGTAGCTCATCCGGTACTCAGCGACCGACGTGCAGACGTCGCAGTCGGGGAGTGGGGGATCGGGCGAGAGAGGTGGCATCCCTTGATTCTGCCTGCGCCGTGAAGAGCGGTATGCCTCCCGCGACCGGCCGAATCACGTCGGCGGTGTGCCCGAACGACCTCGCGGATACATCACCGCTCCGATCGTGATCACTGCGCTTCCGATGAACAACACCCGACTCACGGCACCGGTTGGACGCTGCCGGCGACGACCTGCCACCGCCCATCGATGATCGACCAATAGCGGAGGTAGCTCATCTTTCCTTCGATGCGGTGACCGTCGTCGATCAGCCGTGCGTCGACCAACGAGTCGACCCGAGCCCTCCCCGCGTGCTCTCGCGTCGATCGGTGCAGTTCGAGTATCTGCTCGAAGCGCACCGCTCCGGTCGAGTGGGCGTTGAGGTCGGCTTCGCGGTCGGTCACCGAGCCATCAGGAAGCTCGAATGCCAGACCCTCGAAGAGCACGTTCCGCAAGGCATCCGTGTCGCTGCGTCGCATGGCTTCGTGGAGGGCGTCTTGGGCCTCGTCGACGGAGCGCCCCGACGCATCGCGCGTGGTCATGCCCCGAGGCTAGCGCGGGAAGAAATGGCTCGGGACGCGCTTTGCGACGGGCCCGACGGGGTTGTGCTCGTCCGCCCAAGAACGACGACCACCCTCCCGACAGCGCGAAGCCGACGGGCCGGGATTCCTCCCCGCCAACCAACCGCGGCATCCGTGCACCGTGCACACTCTGCGGTGTGAAGTCCGCCACCCGCGCCACTGTGCTGCCCGGCCGACCTTTCTAGCGTGAGGGGAGCGCGAAGACGCGCACCAGAACGCTCGAATCGCGTCCGACGCAGCCGTCGACGCGGGGAGGTGAACGACGATGTCTCTCGACGAACTCGACACGCGCACCACGACACCGCTCTCGGTGCCCGGCCTCGCGCACCTGCCGTGGCGGAGCCCCTCAGCCGGGACCGGTCGGCCCGCTGTGCGCGACGTGACCGAAGAACTCAGCTATCGCGGCCTCGAACGGCGTGCGGCCGCGTGCGCGGAGCAGTTCGCCGCGCGCGGGATCGGGCGCGGCGACGTTGTGGCCATCATGCTGCCGAACTCTGTCGCGTTCCTCGCCGCGATGCTGGGCGCCTGGCGCGTGGGTGCAGCGGTCACGCCGGTGAACCCCACGTTCACGGAACGGGAGCTGCGCTACCAACTCGACGACTCGGGTGCGCGCCTGCTCGTGACGACCGGCGCCCCCGCGGTCGAGGTCGAGACGCTGGCGCCGGCGGATCTCGCGCGCATCCCCGACGGATCCATCGACGATCCGCCTATCACCCCCGACACGCTGGCCCTGCTCGTGTACACAAGCGGCTCGACCGGCCAACCCAAGGGCGTCATGCTCGATCACGCCAACCTCAGCGCCATGGCCGCCTCCCTCCGCCGCCACATCGAGCTCGGACCCGACGATCAGGCACTGCTCGTCCTGCCGCTCTTCCACGTCAACTCGCTCTGCGTGAGCTTCCTCGCCCCCATCAGTGCGGGCGGCAGCGTGTCGATCCTGGAACGTTTCGCCCCGGGCACGTTCCTCGACGCGGTCCAGCGCTATCGACCCACCTACTTCTCGGCGGTGCCGGCGATCTTCGCGAGACTGACCGAGGTCCCGCGGGAACAGATTCCGCGCCTGCCCTCGCTGCGCCTAGCGATCTGCGGTGCCGCACCGGCCAGCCCCGAGCTCCTCGCCCTCAGCGAGAAGCGATTCGGCATCCCCATCCTCGAGGGCTACGGCCTCACCGAAGCCACGTGCGCTTCGGCGTGCAACCCCCTGTGGGGCGAGCGCAAGCCGGGCACCGTCGGTCGCGCCCTCCCCGGCCAGCAGATCGCCATCCTCGACGACGAGGGCCGTCTCGTGCCGCCGGGCGTGCGGGGGGAGGTCGCGATCCTCAGCCCCACGGTCATGCGCGGGTACCTCGGACGACCGGATGCCACGGCAGAGGTGATGCGCGGAGGATGGCTGCGCACGGGCGACATCGGCATCCTGGACGAAGACGCCTATCTGACGCTCGTCGATCGGGCCAAGGACATGATCATCCGCGGTGGCGAGAATCTCTACCCCAAAGAGATCGAGGGCTTCCTCGCCATGCACCCCGCGGTGCTCGAGGCCGCGGTCATCGGTCGTCCCGACCCCGTGTACGGCGAGGTCCCCATCGCCGATGTCGTGCTGCACCCCGGCGAGGTCGTCACCGAGGATCAGCTCCGCGCCCACTGCGCCGAGGGCCTGACCAAGATCAAGGTGCCCGCCGAGATCCGCATCGTCACGGATCTCACGCGCAACCCGGTCGGCAAGGTCGACAAGCCCGCCATGCGCCGCGCACTCGCCGCGGCCACCGCCTGACCTCTTCGCTTCCCCCATCCCGTCACCGAAGGAGTTGATCATGGGATTCAAAACCGCGGAGTTTCCGCCCGTCGACACGAGCACATTCCTGCACCAGCCACTGCGCGAGCGGATCAAAGCCCTGACCCTGCACTGGGTGGAGTACGGCTTCGGATCGCCCCGCATGATCGCCGCGACCTACCTCGTGAAGATCGCCGTGCTGTGGCTCCTCATCGGCAGCATCGTCATCACGGCGACGAGCGGCGTGGGATGGTTCTGGCAGGTCGACCAGTGGTGGAACCAGCCGATCGTCTACCAGAAGGCGATCATCTGGACCATGCTGCTCGAAGCGATCGGCCTCGCCGGATCGTGGGGGCCGACGGCGGGCAAGTTCAAGCCCATGACCGGTGGCATCCAGTTCTGGGCGCGACCGGGCACGATCCGGCTACGACCGTGGGCCTGGGTGCCGGGAACGGCCGGTGACACGCGGACCGTGTTCGACGTCGTCGTCTACCTCGGGTTCCTCGCGGCGCTCGCCACGGCGCTCGTGCTCCCCGGCACGGTGACCCCTGCGCTCGCCGCGGCGCTTCCCGAGAACACGAGCGGGTTGGTGCAGACCACCCCCGTGATCGTCGCGATCGCGCTGCTGGTGATCGTGGGCGTGCGCGACAAGACGATCGCGGTCGCTTCGCGCATCGAGCAGTACCTGCCGGCGCTGGTGTTCTTCTCGGTGCTGTCGTTCGTCGACATGATCATCGCGCTGAAGCTGCTCATCGTGGCCGTGTGGGTGTGCGCGGGCATCTCGAAGTTCGGAAAGCACTTCGTCAACGTCATCCCGCCGATGCTCAGCAACACCCCGTTCTGGCCGCCGAGATGGCTCAAGCGCGCCCTGTACCGCGACTTCCCTCGGGACGTGCGCCCGTCGAAGCTCGCGCACTTCATGGCGCACGCGATGGGGACCACGGTCGAGATCGCCGTTCCGCTCGTGCTTCTGTTCTCGCAGAACTTCTGGGTGACGCTCGCGGCGGTCGTCCTCATCGTGGGCTTCCACCTCTTCATCTTCTCGACCTTCCCGCTCGCCGTCCCGCTGGAGTGGAACACCCTGTTCTGCTACGCCGCGGTGTTCCTCTTCCTCGGCTTCCCCGCGCAGGCGGGGTACGCGGTCACCGACTTCTCGAACGGGTGGCTGCTCGCCGGGATCGTCGCGGCCCTGCTGTTCTTCCCCGCGCTCGGCAACCTCCGCCCCGACAAGGTCTCGTTCCTGCCGTCGATGCGTCAGTACGCGGGCAACTGGGCGTCGGCGCTGTGGACCTTCACGCCGGGGGCGGAGCAGAAGCTGGATGCCGTCATCCGGCCCACGTCGAACCAGGTCGATCAGCTCGTTCAGCTGGGTTACGCCCCCGAGATCGCCGAGATCACGATGCAGCAGACGCTCGCGTGGCGCTCGATGCACAGCCAGGGTCGCGGACTCTTCTCGGTGCTCTACCGGGCGCTGCCCGACATCGAGACCCGCACGATCCGCGAGGGCGAATTCGCCTGCAACTCGGTGATCGGCTTCAACTTCGGCGACGGCCACCTGCACGACGAGTCGCTCATCCGTGCCCTGCAGAGCCGCTGCCACTTCGCGCCCGGGGAGTTCGTGGTGGTATGGGTGGAGTCCCAGGCCATCCACGCGGACTTCCAGGAGTACAAGGTGATCGATGCGGCCCGTGGTGTCATCGAGCGGGGAAGATGGCGCGTCGCGGATGCCGTGGCCGCCCAGCCGTGGCTCGCGGACGGCCCCATCCCGCTCGAGCGCTCCTGGAGGGCTGACGCGAAAGCTCCGACGACCGATGTGACGAACAGCGTCCGCACGGTCTCGCGCAGGCGAGGAGAGCGGGTCTCGAAATGACGCGCGCAGTGGTCGTCGGCAGCGGTCCCAACGGGCTGGCCGCTGCCGCGATCCTGTCGGCCGCGGGCCTGGACGTACACGTCGTCGAGGCGGCGGACGAACTCGGGGGAGGGGCGCGCAACAGCGAGCCCCTCCTCGCGGGGCTCATCCAGGACCACTGCGCCGCGGTCCACCCGATGGCGGCCGGCTCGCCGTACTTCGCCGACCTCGACCTGCCGGAATCGCCCTGGGTCCTCCCCGAGATCGACTGCGCCCACCCGCTCGACGACGGCGACGTGGTGTTGCTCCGTCGCTCGATCGTCGAGACCGCGGCCGGCCTCGGCGCCGACGGATGGCGGTGGCAGACCCTGTTCGGCCCCTCGTCGCGCTCGTTCGCGGCGCTGTCGGAAGACATCCTCCGCCCCCTCGTCGGCATCCCTCGTCACCCCCTGCTTCTCGCGCGGTTCGGCGCCGCTGCCGCGCTGCCCCCGGTGTGGACCGCGCGTGCCTTCGCCGAGGAGCGAACCCGTGCTCTGTTCCTGGGCGTCGCGGCCCACGCGTTCCAACGCCTCGACCAACCGCTCGTCGGCGGGATCGGCGCGGGCATCATCACCGCCGGACACGCCGTGGGGTGGCCCGTCGTCGCCGGCGGAACCGGAACGCTCACCGCAGCCGTCATCTCCCGGCTCCGCGAGCGAGGCGTGACGTTCGAGACCGGCCGCCGCATTCGTTCCCGGCGCGATCTGCCCCCGCACGACGTCGTCATGCTCGATGTGCACCCGCATGCCGTGGCCGAGATCCTCGGGGGGAGCCTGCCCCGTCGCACCGCCGAGGCGTTCCGCCGCTTCCGTCCCGGCCCCGCCGCCTTCAAGGTGGAGTTCGCGGTCGCCGGCGGCGTGCCGTGGCGCGCGGAAGAGACCGGTCGTGCCGGCACCGTGCATCTGGCGGGCTCTGCGCGCGAGATCGCGGCGGCCGAGCGCGCCGTCGCCGAGGGGCGGATGCCGGAACGCCCGTTCGTGCTCGTCGGTCAGCAGCACGTCGCCGACCCGCAGCGCTCGGTGGGCGACATTCACCCGCTGTACGCGTACGCCCACGTGCCCGCCGGATACTCCGGGGACGCCACCGACGCTCTGGTCTCGCAGATCGAGCGGTTCGCCCCGGGATTCCGCGATCGCATCCTGGCGACCCGGGTGATCACCGCGACGGAGTGGAGCCAGCGGAACCCGAACTTCGTCGGGGGCGACATCCTCACCGGCGCCAAGACACCGCTGCAGTTCATGCTCGGCCCGCGAATCTCGGCGCAGCCGTACGATACGGGGGTGCCGGGCTTCTACCTCTGTTCCGCTGCGACGCCGCCGGGGCCGGGAATCCACGGACTGTGCGGCGTGAACGCCGCCCGGCGCGCGCTGCGGGGCCTTGCGCCCGCGAGACGGGCCAGGGAGGCGCAGCCCGCGTGACGACGGCATCCGGTTCCGCCGAAGAGCACACGGGCGACGTTTCCGAGCTCCTCGCGCTCGTCGCGCGGCAGCTCGACCTGCGCATGCCCGAGATCGTCCGCGAGATGCGAGACCTGTTGGCATCCCGCATCGACGACCTGGGCGGCGACCCCCAGCTGGTCGAGATGCTGCAGGCGAGCATCGAGGGCAACGTCACGACGATCTGCCACATCCTCGCGAACGGCATCGATCTGGATAGCCTGCAGCCGACCACGGCCGCCGTCGAGTACGCGGCGCGTCTCGCGCAGCGCGATGTGCCCCTGGCGGCACTGACGCGCGCCTACTACCTGGGTCAGAGCATGTTCCTGCGGCTCGGCATGGACGAGGCCGAGCGCCTCGGCGTGAGCGATCGCGTCAAGATCGACGTCGTCCGCGACATCGCCGACGTCGTGCACCGTTACATCGACTGGATCCTGCAGCTCGTGACCGGCGTGCACGAGCAGGAACGTCGGCGCTGGTGGAGCACCCGAGCGACCCTCAACGCGAGCATCATCCTCAAGGTGCTGCGCGGAGACTCCCTGCCGATCCGCGGGTTCGTCTCGGAGACCGGATACACGCTCGCACAGACGCACCTCGGGGTGATGGCCTGGTCCGACGTGGATGCCGAAGACGCGGCGCGCCAGCACGAGATCGACCTCCTGCTGCGCCGACTGGCCACGGCGGTGCACTCGTCCGCCGCGCCGCTCATCACCGTGGTCGATCGATCCACGGCCTGGGCATGGTTCGGCGGGGCTCGGCTCGACGCAGGAGCACTGGCACGGGTGGAGGAACTCGTGGCGACGGTGCCCGGCGTGCGGACCGCCCTCGGCGAGCCGGGCCACGACGTCGAGGGTTTTCGCCGAACGCACGAGCAGGCCGCGATCGCACGGCTCGTGGCGCTGTCGTCGCCCCGCTACCGGGACCGAGCGGTGGTGTCGTACGCCGACCCCCAGGTCGCGCTGGTCCAGCTGCTGACGAAGGATGCCACGGCGACGGCGACGTGGGTGCGCGAGGTTCTGGGCGACTACGCCGGTGCCGGCGAGCAGGCGCGCGTGATGCGCGACACCGTCGCGGCCTACTACGCCGCCGACAAGAACGCGGTGCGGGCGGCGGAGCACCTCGGCGTGCATCGCAATACCGTGCGGCAGCGCGTCGATCGGTTCGAGAGCTCGGTCGGAGCGCGCGGGGCGGATCCTCTGCAGGTGGCGCTGGCCCTCCGGATCTACGATGACCTTCTGCTCGAGGGAGCCGACGCGCCCCACACGTGACGGGCGTTGCGCCGCTCGGCGTGTCCATGCGCCTTCGACTTTCGCCACCAGCGTGCTCCTCGGCGTGCTCCCCAGCCTCCCGGGTGTCGGTGGTGGGAGCTATCGTCGTGATCGCGAGGGCGACGTGGTCGCTGAACGGTGTGCGGCAAGGACGACGGTGAGCCCGCCGGCCCGGTCGCGAGCCGCGGGCTTTGTCACGGGAACACGACGCAGACGGAGAGGATCGACTTGGGAAAGCGCAAGACTCCGGAGGAAAGAGCCGACGAGGAGCGCCGGTACGCGCGGGCGTCGGCGGCGAGTTCCGATGACGAGTTCGAGCCGTTCTTCACCGATCCGAACCAGGCAATCCGCAACGTCGCCGCCCTGAATCCGAACGCCAGTGCTGCCGTGCTGGATCGTTTCGCCGACGACCGTTTCTGGAGCGTCAGGATGTGAGCAGCTCCGCTCAGTGTCGCCCTTCAAGCTTCTCTCCCTGTCGTCCCGCGTCACGAAGCGGACCGGTTCTCGAGGTGCGGAAGATCGTCGGTGCGGGCATGGGGTGGTGGGTGCATACTGGTGGTGTCTTCGGACCCGGCAGTGGGGCTTGCCGGACCCAACCTCGACACTCGTCGACAACAGTCCCTATCTCAGCTGGTTGCGCTTCTGTGCGCCTGAGGTAGGGAGATGTCATGGTCGAGTCGAGCACTGCCGGTGTTGTCGTGGTCGGTGTGCAGTCCGGGCAGGGGCACGACGTCGTCGGTGTCGCGGCTGCCGTCGCTGAACGCTTCAGCGCCCGCCTGGTGTGTGTGGTCGTCGATCCGGCGCTGCTGTCAGCGGGGGTGCGTGCGGACGGGTCGGAGATCATCGAACCGATCGACCCGGACACGGCGGACAGCGACCCGCAGCAGCTCCCCGACGAAGACATGCGGGTCATCAGAGATCTTGCTGCGGCGCGATCGGTCGACGTGGACTTCGTCTCCCGCGTCGGGGACCCGAGTCACGCACTCGCTGCGGTGGCTGAGGAACGTGACGCGGTGATGATCGTCGTCGGATCCCAGGCTGGCCGACGCCGGATAGCGGAACTGCTCACCGGGTCCGTCGCCGCGCACCTGACGCATCAGCAGCACCGGCCGATACTGGTCGTCCCGCACGACCCGGTCGGCGCCACCGTCCTCCTCCCGTCGGAAGCCCCGTGACGGGCATGCTGACGCTCCTGCGGCATGGGGAGAGCACCGCGAACGAAGCCGGCACCTTCACCGGGCTCCTCGACGTCCCGCTCACGCACCGCGGCGAACGGCAAGCATCCGCAGCCGGACAGCTCCTCCGGTCGAACCACATCACGCCGGACGTCGTGGTCACCTCCACATTGCGCCGTGCCGTCCGCACCGCCGAACTGGTCTGCGACGCCCTCGGGACACAGCTGCCCACGGAAGCGGTGTGGCAGCTCAACGAACGCAACTACGGTGCCCTGACCGGGATGACGAAGACCGACGCCCGTCGGATGCTCGGTGACGACGAGTACGTGCGGCTCCGCAGGTCCCGTACCGGCACACCGCCACCGATGTCGCTGCACCTGTGGGAGGAACTGCGGTCGAGCTCCGCGCTGCGCGGCCTGCCCGACGGCGCCCTCCGACGCACCGAGGCACTCTCGGACGTCATCAAGCGGGTCCGCCCCGTCTTGCACGACCGGCTCCTGCCGATGGTGCGGTCAGGGCGGAGCGTCCTCGTCGTCGCGCACGGGAACTCGCTCCGCGCACTCTGCGCATGCATCGACGACCTCACCGACCCGGAGCTCGAGCAGCTCAACCTGCCGACCGGGCAACCCGTGCAGTACCACCTCGCCTCGACGGGTGCTCTCGTCCCGCGGGGTGGGGCGTTCCTGGATCCGGTAGCAGCACAGCACGCCGCGGCGCTGGTCGCGGCAGAAGGCGGAACATGACCACCCGAACGGACACCCCGATGCCCGACGACCAGCTCCCTCCCGACCCGGACGTCGACGTCTCCGACCCGGCAACGACCATGCGGCCGGTGCATCTGCGGTGGCGGTACGTCGGCCTCGTTGCCGTCGGTGGGGCCGGCGGTACTGCCCTCCGCGACGTCATCAGTAGCGTGCTCCCTGCCGATGGCGGGGTGAGTTGGTCGATCTTCTGGATCAACATCACCGGGGCGCTGGCCCTCGGTGTGCTGTTGGAAGCGCTCGCGCACCGTGGGCCCGATGCCGGTCGCCGGAGGGTGCTGCGGCTGCTCCTCGGGACAGGGGTCCTCGGCGGGTTCACCACCTACAGCACCCTCGCCGAGTCCACCGCCGCCCTGTTCCTCGACGGGCACGGACTCGCCGGCACCGGCTACGCGCTCCTGACCGTCTTGTCCGGCGCGATCGCGACCGCCTGCGGTCTCGTCGTCGCCGGCTGGTTCCGACCCCGAACGGAGGAAGCATGAGCCCGTTCCTGGTCCTCGCCGTCGCCCTCGGTGGCGGTGCCGGCGCTGCCGGCCGGTTCCTCCTCGACGGGCTCATCAACACCGGCCGAGAGTTCCGGCTCCCGGTCGGCACGTTGACGATCAACATCACGGGGTCGCTGCTGCTGGGGATCATCGTCGGCACCGCCACCCACCTCGGCGCGGTACCGGTCGCGGTCCTCGGCACCGGGGTGATGGGCGGCTACACCACGTTCAGCACCGCCAGCTTCGAAACCGTCCGCCTCGCCCGCAGCGGCCGGATCACCGCCGCCGCGATCAACGGTCTCGGGATGCTCGTCGTCTCCGTCGCCGCCGCGACCGCCGGCATCCTCCTCGGCGGCACCCTGTGACCACCCCGCCCACGGACCACACACCCGCTCCAGAACCGGAGGCGCTGATGCTCTTCGACGTCACGATCGAGATTCCCCGCGGCAGCGGCAACAAGTACGAAGTCGACCACGCCACCGGCCGGATCCGGCTCGACCGGGCGGTGTTCACCAGCATGGTGTTCCCCCAGGACTACGGCTCCATCGACAACACCCTCGGCGATGACGGCGACCCCCTCGACGCCCTGGTGCTCCTGCCCCGTCCCACGTTCCCCGGCGTCGTCATCACGGTCCGGCCGGTCGGGATGCTGCGCATGGTCGACGAAAACGGCGGCGACGACAAGATCCTCACCGTTCCCGCTGGCGACGACCGCTTCGCGCAGCTGCAGGACATCGGCGATGTGCCGGAGCACACGCTGGCGGAGATCGAGCACTTCTTCTCCCACTACAAGGAAATCGAGCACGGCAAGCACGTCACCACCAACGGGTGGGCCGACCGTGCTGCTGCCGAAGCCGTCATTCGCACCGCGCAGGAAGCCCACACCCGACACCTGTGACCCACGGGTCCACAGACTGCCGCGGGGAGGCACTGGCGCTGAGTGAACGCCAGCAGGTCGTCCCTCCGCCTCCCCGCGGCTTTCCCTTCCAACCACACCCCAGCTCGACGCATGAACCGAACCGAACCGAACCGAAGGAGCGTCACCGTGAACGACTACATCAGCGGCATCCACCACCACGGAGCCCATCAGGGCGAGTACGTCACTCACCACGACCACCCGATCACCATCGACGCTGTGCACGGCGCCCGCATCCTCGACTCCCGCGGCTACCCGACCGTCCGCGTGTCCCTCGAGCTGGAAGACGGCCGCACCGTCACGGGGGACGCCCCCGCGGGCGCATCCACCGGCGCCCACGAAGCCGTCGAGCTCCGTGACGGCGGTTCCGCGTTTGGCGGCCGTGACGTCACTCAGGCGCTTCACCTGATCGACACCGACATCTCAGGGCTCCTCACCGGCCGGTCTTGGTCGGCGATCGGGCGGATCGATGCCGCCCTTGCCGAACTCGACGGCACCACCGGGTACCGCCGGCTCGGCGGGAACAGCATCGTCGCGACCTCGATCGCCGCCTCCCGGGCTCTTGCCCATGCCGCGGACCTGCCGCTCTGGCAGTGGATCGCCGAGATCACCGGAAGCACGCCGCGGATGCCGGTCCCGCACTTCAACGTCCTCAACGGCGGCGCGCACGCAGCGAACAAGCTGGACTTCCAGGAGTTCATGATCGCCCCCGTCGCAGCGACGTCGATGGCCGACGCCGTCCGCATCGGCGCGGACGTCTACCATGCTCTCGCGGCCCTGGTTCAGGACCGGTTCGGCAGCCTCGGCCTCGGCGACGAGGGCGGCTTCGCACCGTCGATTGCCGCCCCGGAGGAAGCGCTCGACCTGCTGGTCGCTGCGATCCGTACCGCCGGCTACGAGCCGGGCGTCGATCAGGTGGCGATCGCGCTCGATCCGGCAGCGAACGAGTTCTCCCAGGGCGACGGCTCCTACCGGGTGCTCGACGAAAGCCTCGACCGGGACGGGCTGGTCGACTACTACCGGCATCTGGTCGACGCATATCCGATCCGGAGCATCGAAGACGGGTTCGCGGAGGACGACCATGAGGGGTTCCGCCGCATGCAAGCGGCGCTCGGAGACCGAATCCAGATCGTCGGCGACGACCTCTACGTCACCGACCCACAGCGGATCCGCGACGGCGGCGAGCAGCAGCTGACGAACGCGGCACTGATCAAGCCGAACCAGATCGGGACCGTCTCCCAGACCCTCGGCGCGATCGCCACCGCCAAGAGCATCGGGATGGCCAGCATGGTCTCCCACCGTTCTGGGGAGACCACGGACACGTTCATCGCGGACCTCGTTGTCGGGACCGGCACCGGGCAGATCAAGTCCGGTGCACCCGCCCGCGGGGAACGCGTCGCGAAGTACAACCGGCTCACCGAGATCGCCGAGCAGCACCCGGAGCTGCCCTACGGACTGATCTGACCACCGGTACTCGAGCTGCGGACGGTGTCCAGGAACGCCGTCACAGCGGTGCCCGGGCGGCCTGACCAGATCGCTCGCAGCGGCCGGATCAGTGGCGGGCCGAGCAGTAGCGCCCGGACGAGGGCACCGTCTTCGAGGTCAGTGTCGACGGTGCGGAGACTCATCACCGCGGGCGCGATGCCCGCTCGAGCGTTGGCGCGGATGATGCCAGTCGTTTCCAGCACTGCAGCCGGCGGGACCAGGGTCAGACCCGCGTCGTCGAGCCACGCTTCGACCGTGGAGCGGGTGCCGGACCCTTCCTCACGGAGCAGCAGGGGCGTCTCCGCGAGGTCATCCGAGGTGATGGCCGAAGCGCTTGCCCAAGGATGGTGCGGAGCGACGACGACCACGAGTTCGTCCTCATCGACCACCAACGATGAGAGGCCAATCGGCGCAGCAGGAGTCTCCGTGAACCCGACGTCGGCAGCGCCGGAACGGACGAGGTCGGTCACGTCGGCGGAGTTCCCCGCGATCAAACGCACCGACGCATCCGGCGCGGCAGCACGGTGGGTGAGCAGCCATCCGGGCAGCAGGAGTTCGGCGATCGTCTGCGACGCTGCGACCACGAGGGATCCCGCCGGTTCCCGCAGCGCGGCGACGCCTGCTTCAAGCCGCCGGGAGGCCTCCAACACCGGGACGGCGAGACCGAGCACCACCCGGCCGGCGTCGGTCAGCGCGGTCCCGGATGCCGTCCGGTGCGCCAGCGGCTGACCGGTCGCCTGCTCCGCGGCACGCAAGCGCGCAGACACCGCCTGCTGTGTCACCCCCAACACCTCGGCCGCGCGGGTCAACGACCCGGTCTCCGCGACGCGGACGAGGACCTCGAGGGTGTCGAGGTCCAGGATCCGGTCCGTCAACCGCCGCAGTGCCACAAGTAACCATTGTGCCCTGCCAACGAGTTCGCCGTTCCCGAACCACGGGGCACACGCGCACGATGGGTGCATGTCCGCTCACCTCGCCCACGCACCCGCAGCCTCTGAGCACGGTGTGCGCGACCGGCGGCTGTTCCGGGAGCTGGAGCGGCCCGGCCTGATCGTGTCGAACCTGACCCCGAACTGGTTCGCGTCGATCATGGGGACCGGGATCGTCGCCGTCGCGGCCGCGTCGTTACCGCTGCAGTTCCCCGGTCTGCGCACGGCGGCGACGGTCGTCTGGGCGATCGCGGCGGTCCTGCTCGTCGCCCTCACCATCGCGACGGTCCTGCACTGGGTCCGCTACCGGAGCACCGCAGCGAAGCACCACCTCAACCCGGTGATTTCCCACTTCTACGGCGCACCGCCCATGGCGTTCCTCACCGTCGGCGCCGGCACGATCCTCCTCGGCAAGGACTGGATCGGCCTCCCCGCCGCCGTCACCGTCGACTGGGTCCTCTGGACCATCGGCACCATCGGCGGCCTGCTCACCGCGGTCCTGGTGCCGTACCTGGCGTTCACCCGCCACGAGAACACGCCCGAATCCGCGTTCGGCGGCTGGCTGATGCCGATCGTCCCGCCGATGGTGTCCGCCTCGACCGGTGCGCTCCTCCTGCCGTATGCCCCCGCCGGGCAGGCACGGGAGACCCTGCTGTGGTCCTGCTACGGCTTCTTCGGCCTCAGCCTCATCACGTCCCTGGTCGTCATTACGCTGATCTGGAACCGTCTCGCGCAACACAAGGTCGGTGCCGCCGGTATGGTGCCGACCCTGTGGATCGTCCTCGGACCGGTCGGACAGTCCATCACCGCGGTAAACCTCCTCGCATCGAACGCCCCCGCCGTCGTCGACGCGTCGACCGCCCACGCACTGCTGGTCGTGGCGCTGGTGTACGGGTTCGCGATGCTCGGCTTCGCGCTGCTGTGGACCGTCATCGCCCTCGCCATCACCATCCGCACCGCCCGCGAACATCTGCCGTTCAGCCTGACCTGGTGGTCATTCACGTTCCCCGTCGGCACCTGCGTCACCGGCCTGAACGGCCTGGCCCTGCACTCCGGACTCACCGTCGTCGCCGTCCTCGCAGTCGTCTACTACGTGGGCCTCGTCGCCGCGTGGATCACCGTTGCCGTCCGCACCTTCCACGGCTCCGTCATCCGCGGCACACTCCTCGCACCACCACAGCCGGCATGAGCACCCCCGACGAACTCGCGGACGAGGTCGCGGACGTTCGATCCCTGAACGCCCTCGCCGAGGCATGGCGCACCGCACCCGACGGTTCACGGCGGTTCGTCCCGAACTTCGACCCGAGATCCGGCGGCACATCCAGCCGCGTCCTGGTCCTCATGCAGTCGCCCGGCCCCCAGACGATCGCCACAGCGCACACGGCGATCTGCAGCGAGGACAACCCGGGCCCGACCGCGGCCGCGTTCCGCGCAGCCCGCATCGAGTCCGGACTCGCACGCAACGACTACCTCCGCTGGAACCTCATCCCGTGGGAGATCCTCGGCCGCGTCCGACCTGTGGACATCGACGAGGGGCGACACGCCCTCGAAACTCTGCTCAAGGTGCTCCCCGTGCTCGATGCCATCGTCACGTACGGTACCGCCGCCCTCGACGGAGTCATGCGGCACCTCACCCTGGACGAGCACCCCCGACTCGTACCCGTCATCGCGGCACCACACCCCTCTCCGGCCAACGGCCGCCATCGCGCGGAACAACAACGACGTTCCGTCCAAGCGCTCCGGCTCGCGGCGCTGACTCACCGGCTGTAGCAAATACGAACGACTCCGCTACAACTGCCCGTGCCGACGGTTCGGCAGCGTGTGAGGCGGCGTGTCTTGTAACGGAACCCAATCCCGGAATCTACGTGCCGCCACTACCCCTCCTGGTCGAGTTTCGCTACGTTCTCTCCATGGGTCACCTCCTCGGGTACGCGCGCGTGTCCACCACCGACCAGGACGCGTCGCTACAGATCGACGCGCTGGGCGCCGCCGGCTGCTACCGCGTGTTCGTCGACACCATGTCCGGGTCGCTGCAACACCGGCCCGAGCTCGACAAGCTCCTCGACCAGCTCCGCCCCGGCGACACTCTCGTCGTCTGGCGACTCGACCGGCTCGGTCGATCCATCCGGCACCTCATCGACCAGCTGCACGCACTCGCCGAACGCGGCATCGGGTTCCGGTCGCTGCAGGAGACCATCGACACCACCTCACCCGGTGGCCGGCTTGTGTTCCACGTCTTCGCTGCGCTGGCGGAGTTCGAACGGGACCTCATCAAGGAACGCACCAACGCCGGCCTCGCCGCCGCCCGAGCCCGCGGCAGAACCGGCGGCCGACCATCTCGGCTCTCCGCGGACCAGGTGCGCACCGCACGCCGGCTCTACGAACAGCAGGACATGACCGTCGCGCAGATCGGCGATGTCCTCGGCGTCAGCCGCACCACCATCTACCGGACGCTCGCGAAGCACGCCGAACCTGTCGCCCGCCGACGCGCAAAGCCCTCACCGACGATGTAGCCGGTCATGGACGCGAGCGAGCGGTGGCGAATCCTTCGACTGCACGTCGAGGACGCAATCCCGCTTGCCACTCTGGCCCGCAGCACGGGCGTCACCGAGCGCACCCTGCAACGCTGGCTCGCCCGCTACCGGACAGGCGGATACGCCGCCCTCGCCGACGACGCTCGCGCCGACCATGGCGTCCGACGCACAGCACCGGAACTCGTCCGCCTGGTCGAAGGGCTTGCGCTCACCAAGCCGCGGCCGTCGATCGCCACCATTCACCGTCAGGTTGGCGTCCACTGCGCTGAACGGGGACTGCCGTCGCCGTCGTACTCCGCCGTGCGGTCGATCGTGAACGGGCTCGATCCCGGAATGGTGACGCTCGCACTCGAGGGGCCAGCGTCATACCGTGACAAACACGAGCTGCTGCTCCGACGTCGCGCGGACCGCCCGAATGCGATCTGGCAGGCGGACCACACGATGCTTGACCTGCTCATCGTCGGGCCCGACGGCAATCCCGCACGGCCGTGGTTGACGGTGATCCTCGACGACTACTCCCGCGCGATCTGCGGGTACATGGTGTTCCTCGGTGCCCCGTCAGCGGCGAACACCGCGCTCGCGCTGCGCCAAGCGATCTGGCACAAGCCGGAACCGGACTGGCCCGTCTGCGGGATCCCGGACGTGCTCTACACGGACCACGGGTCCGACTTCACCAGCCATCGTCTCGGCGACACCGCCGCTGTGCTGCACCTCCGCATCATCCACTCGCAGGTCGCCCGGCCCCAGGGGCGCGGAAAGATCGAGCGGTTCTTCGGCACGATCAACACCGAACTGCTCCCAACGCTCCCCGGCCGCCTCGCAGCCGGATCCTCGGCGCCGACGCCGGCGCTGGATCTCGGCGGCGTCGACAGTGCCATCAGCACGTTCATCCGCAGCTACAACGCCCGCACCCACCGCGAGCTCCGGACGAGCCCACTGCACGCGTGGATTGCAGACGGGTGGCTGCCACGGCTCCCGGAGTCCCTTGAACAGCTCGACGGGTTCCTGCTCACCGTCCCCACGACGCGGGTCGTGCAGCGCGATGGCATCCACTTCGAGGGCCTCCGCTACACCGCGGCCACTCTCGCGCCGTTCGTCGGTAGCACCGTGAGTGTCCGGTACGACCCACGCGACGTCACCGAGATCCGCGTCTTCCACCGCGACGTGTTCCTCTGCACCGCGATCAGCACCGAGCACCAGACCGAGACGATCAGCCTCAAGCAGATCCAAGCCGCCAGGAACGCTCACCGCCGGGCTTTACGCGGGCAGATCCACGAACGCATCGCGATCGTCAATCCCAAACTCGACGACACCACCACACCGGCAGCCGTCGAGACGGATCGGCCGCGACTGAAGACCTACGAGGAGGACCGGTCATGACGAGCCAGTTCATCGTCACCAAGGAGCACCGCCGGTTCGCAGAGTTTGCCGACGCGGTCCGGAAGCAGAACACCATCGGCGTCTGCTTCGGGCCCGCCGGCGTCGGCAAGACCCTCTCAGCGCGCCGCTACGCGCACTGGGACAGCATCGGCCCGTTCATCGCCAGGTGGGCCGCACGCAGTGAAGACGACACCAAGATCTATGCCGCGGCCCACCGCGCCCGGACCGTCTTCTACACGCCCGAGGTCTCCGCGACGATGCGCGCCCTGCAAGAGGACCTCCGGCACGACATGATCCGCACCGAACGCTGCATCGAGGAACACCTCGTCCTCCACGGCGGCCACGTCGACCACGCGCACGGCCCCAACCCGTCACTGCTCGAGCTGATCATCATCGATGAGTCCGAACGCCTCACCGGCAACGCCATCGAGTGGCTCCGCGACCAGTACGACCGAACAGGCATCGCGATGATCCTGATCGGCATGCCCGGCATCGAGAAGCAGTTCACTCACTACCCACAGCTCTACAGCCGACTCGGGTTCGCCCACCAGTACCGCCCCCTCGGCCACGACGAGCTGCTGTTCGTCCTCGAACGTCAATGGCGCAAGCTCGGCAAGACCCTCGACCCCGACGACTTCACTGACGCGCAAGCCATCGCCGCCGTCGAACGCATCACCCGCGGCAACTTCCGTCTCCTCGAACGTCTCCTCCCACAGATTCAACGTGTCCTGAAGATCAACGAGCTCGACGTCATCACCAACGACGTCGTCGAAGCCGCCCGCAGCACCCTCGTCATCGGCACCACCTAACCCGACACGGAACGCAGCGAAAACCGCGACACAGAGCGAAGCTGCTCACACGTCAGGATCGCCGTGGCCGAGCATCCGTCGACCACGCGTGAGACGCTGTTACGCCTCCTGGAGACCGATCCGCGGCGGCGCGGCGTCGTGCATCACGCGGCACGTGAGCGTCTCGAAGCCGAGGGCGTTCGCTTCGACGAAGACGGGGGGATCGTCGCCGAGTGACGCCCGGACTCTGTCGTTGACCTACGTCATCACGTGCGGTGTTACGCCCCGCTACGCCCCAGATCGCCCGCCCCCGCGGCATCCCGTAGCTTCATCTCACCAACCCCTCCGAAGGCAGGTGAAGCCATGTCCCGCACGATCTCGTCGACAGTCCACCCGATCCAGCGCTGCATGGCAGCCTCGAACCCGTCTGCCTGGTGGGACGGCCTCGTCATCGAGGCCAACGGCTCGACCGCAACGGTCGCCCTGCTGAACGGCACAACGGTTCAGCTGCGGATCGTCGGTCCGGCCGTCGATATCGAGGCGGGGGAGCCGGTGGCGTACCACCCGGTCGCCGAACTGCTCAGCGCGTCCGCGATCATCACGACCGCGCGCGCCGCATAACGGAGCGCCCGTCGACGTGAGTTCGGTGGGTGGTGCTTCGCGAACCGCTGCAGGCGATTGCGCCTTGGCGAAGTCGGGTCGCGACTGAGTTGATGCTTGTCGCGGTTGCGGGTTTGAGTCCGAGGCCCGTGATTGACTCGTGATTATGAGCCCCATTGCGCAGGCCGCCCTTCGAGGTGGCATCCCGCTCGTCATCATGGGCGGAATCGGAAGTGCGCTCCTTCTTCAAGGGCAAGCGGAGAACGGACGCGCGACGCTCGCGGTCGCCGTCATAAGCGCTGCGGTTGCCGGTACCTCGGTCATCTATCAGATCGACCGCTGGTCGCTGCGACGGCAGTCAATTCTTCACTTCGCGATCATGGCGGTGACCGTGTTGCCTGCCCTTTTTCTCAGCGGATGGTTTGCGATAGATACTCCCGCTGGCGTTCTTCTTGTTATCAGCTTGTTTCTGTTTGTGGGATTCGTCCTCTGGTCGAGCTTCTACCTGATCTTCCGCGCGATTAACGCTCGGCCGGCGCGAGCATCGCGCTGAGAAGCACCTCGCCCGCTCCCTGGTTGATGGCTGAAAAGCCGAGCGGCCGCCGACGACACGTCAGCGGCCGCGCGAAGAGGAGAACTCAGGCGGTCATCGAGGACATCATGGCCTCGCACTTCATGACCATGTCGTCGCAGGCCATAGCGCAGTAGCGGCACATCTCGTCCATGTCGCCGTGCGCGCGGCACTCGGCGGCGCACGCCTTGCCCATGGTCATGCAGGCGGTCATCATGGCGCTCATCACGTCCATGTTCATTCCGGCCGGACGCATCATCATGTGCATCGTCGCCTGAGCCATCTCGACCATGTTCGAGCACATGGCGCAGCACGTGGCCATCTCGGCGCCATGCATCATGTCGCTGCCGGCGCACATCGCCGCGGCCATCGCACACGCGTTGAGCGACTGCATGCATTCCTGCATGGCATCCATGTCCATGGTCATCTCGCCCATGTCCATCGACTTCATCATGTCCATCGTGTCCATCTGGATCTCCCGTGCTCTCGTCGGTTCGGAGGAACCGGAGGCCGCGGAGGGACTCCGGCGTAACCGAATGCTACGCCCGCGGCCCGGGCGATCGACAGGCCTCGGAGCAGGTTGATCAGGTCGCCGTCTCGTTGTATCGGGATCACCGCCGCTGGCCCTTCGGAGGCTGACCGTCGGCTACTTCGTGGCCGGAGCTCGAAGCGCTGCCCGGGGCTCTGCTGCTGTCGTCACCGCATCCGTCAAGACGCCGAGGTGCCCGCGCTCGAGCGCCGCGTGACCGCGAGGGCTACGGCCGCAATCGCGGCGGCGACGACCATGACGACAGCCAGCGGTGCGGCGGTGCCCTCTCCGCCCAGACTCACCAGCGGCGAGACCAACGCGGCGAGACCGAACTGCAGTGCTCCGAGCACGGCCGAGGCGCTTCCGGCGATCTGGGGGACGGCGCTGAGCGCCAGGGCGGTGGCGTTTCCGAACACCAGGCCCAGCGACCCGACGGCGGTGAACAGCGGCACCGTGAGCCAGAAAGCCGGCGCTCCGAAGAAGACGAGCAGGGCGAAGGCGACGGCAGAGGCGGTTACCAGCGCGATCCCGAGCGTCAAGACGCTCTCGACCGAACGGGTGGCGGTGAGCTTGGGTGACAGGGCGCTCACGACCACCAGCGCCAGCGCATTCAGGCCGAAGAGCAGGCCGTAGGCAACCGTGTCGAGTCCGAGCATGTTCTGGTACAAAAACGGCGACGCCGAGATGTACGCCATCATCACCGCGAAGCCGAAGGCGAACACGGCCGTGTAACCGATGAAGGTTCGCGACCGCAGTGCGCGAAGGGGAGACCCGGATGCCACCCGCTCGGCGCGCAGCATGTCGCGGCGGGCGCGCAGATGCGTCTCGCGCACCACGGCGAGCACGGCGACGAGCATGGCCACCGAGAGTCCCAGAACGATCGCCAGCAGGCCGCGCCACCCGATCGGTCCGACGAGCAGGCCCCCGAGGAGCGGTGCCACGACCGGGGCGACACCGCCCACGATCATCATGAGCGAGAAGGCACGCGCGGCGGCCTTGCCGGTCGACAGGTCGGAGATGACCGCGCGACCGATGACCATTCCCGCTGCCCCACCGAGGCCCTGGAACAGACGCGCGGCGACGAGGACGGCGACGTTGGGCGCGAACACCGCGACGGCGCTCGCGAGCACGCAGAGGGCGGCGCCGACGACGAGGGGCGGGACGCGGCCGAAGCGGTCGGAGAGCGGGCCGAAGACGAGCTGCCCGACGGTCACGCCGATGAGGAACGCCGTCAGTGTGAGTTGCACGGTCGTGGCCGAAGTCGCCAGCTCGACGGTCATCTGCGGGAACGCCGGCAGGTAGAGATCGGTGGCGAAAGGTGCGACGGCGCTCAGGAGCCCGAGTACCAACAGGAGCGGCGTCGTGATGCCCTTCGGATGAAGGGAAAGGGGTGCCGCCGGGGTGCGGAGGGAGCCGGTGTCGATCGTCATAGTTATGAAAGCATAACCGAATGATGCGGCTGTTACAGTAGAGCCGTGACCCCCTCGGTCTCTGATGGTGCTCTCGCCGAGCTTGCCGACGTCGTGATGCGCGTCGCGCGCGAGATCGATCCGAAGGGGCCACAGGCGCCCGACATCGTGCCGCTCACCGGCACGGAAGCCCTCGTCATGAGATGGGTGCACCACAATCCCGGCGCCTCACCGAGCGCCGTCGCCAGAGCGACAGCGTTGCAGCGCAGCAACTGCAGCGTCGCGCTGCGCTCGCTGGTCGCGAAGGGCCTGATCGAGCGTCAGACCGCCCCGGATGACGCCCGAGTGACGCGCCTGCATCCGACCGCTCTTGCGGATGAGAGCGTGCAGAAGCTTCATGCGTACTGGGCAGACCGCCTGCGGAGGGCGCTCGACGGCGATGAAGCCGGAGTGCAGGCGGCGGCGGCCCTGCTCGCCCGCATAGAAGAGGAACTGCGCCACGGTGGCGACCCTCCGCCGATGTCAAGCTGAGGTCGCGCTGCGACAGAGCTTCGGGGGAGTTGATCACGTGGTGCAGCGGGCGGGGCGCGAAGAAGTCGTTCCGCTGCGAACATCGTTGGAATGAAGGTCCGTTTCGCGCGTCACACCGACCATCTCGACGACATCGTTCGGTTCTACCGCGACGGGGTCGGGCTCCCCGTGCTGGGCGGCTTCGAGGATCATGCGGGATACGACGGGGTGTTCCTCGATCTCCCCGGAAGTGGCGCGCATCTGGAGTTCACCACGGGCGGCGGTCACTCGGCGCCGATGCCGGATCCTGAGTCGGTGCTCGTTCTGTACTTCGACGACGACGAGGAACGCCAGAGCATCGCGGCTCGCCTTGCCGGGCGAGAGGTTTCGCCCTCGAACCCCTATTGGCGGACGCACGCTCTGGCGTTCGCCGACCCCGACGGGTTCCAGGTGCTCCTCGTCTTGGAGCGGTGAGGACGGCGTCGACCAAGCCTTGGGTCTGCAAAAGCCCTCGTCCTAGCGTGCCCGGATGCCGACCGACTTCAGCTCCAGCCCGGCGAGGCGCTGCATGATGACGGGGTCGCCTCGACGCCAGGCGCTCACAGCGTCGGGATCGACTTTCGCGAGAACGCCGACCTTCTGATGCGTGAGGGCCCGCAGGGCGAGAAGGTCGGTAGTGAGGCCTGAACGCACCAGGTTGCGGGTGCGCGTCGCGCGCGAGATGAAGCGCAGCCGCGGGACGAGCCACACCAGCAGAACGATGAGGATCGGCAAACCCGCGACTCCCACGCCGAGGGCGATCGCCGCCTGCCGGACGAGGTCTTGCTGTGTCTGGCCGACGGCCGCGAGGGTGTCGCCCGCGGAGCTCGCCGTGGTGAACGGACCGCTGATCCCCTCGCCGATGAACGGGACTCCTCCGAGGCGGGTGCCGGCGTCGGACATCGACGCGCGGAAGTCCACGCCGGTCGACTGTATCTGGCGGCCCAACTGCGCGAGCTGGTCGACGGCGGAGAAGACGGTGACCCCGGCGGTGATGCTCAGCGCAATGAGCACGAGCGCGATGAGGTCGACGGTCACCTGACGCGCGCGCTGCACGGCGAAGTCGGAATACAGTTTCACGCCGTCACTCTCCCACGCGGGGTATGCGATCGCGGGGAACGAGGAATGGGCGCCGCGTCAGGTCGACGGGCCGACGCGCCGGAACCGCGGGCCCGAGTAGCCGTCGCGTTCGACGTGCTCGGTGAACATCTCGACCGGGCGCACCCAGGACGAGTGATCGCCATAGAGCGTGCGGTACGAGACGAAGACCTCTTCGGTCTCCGAGTGCTTCGCGGTGCCGAAGACCTCGTAGCGCTGGCCTTTGAAGTGCTCGTAGATGCCGGGTTCGATATCGACCGGCTCGCTGCCGTCGGTCTTCACGACAGTTCGGCAGGAGCCGTGCTGACCGCGCCGTCGGTGCGCGACTGCAGGTACTCGCAGAGCTTGCCGGTCGTGAAGAGTTCTTCACCGAGGGCGATGAGGTGGCTGCCCGAGAGCGGGAACTCGCCGGAGCGTTCGGAGAGGGATGCCGTCCACTTCCGCTCGCAGTCGACGTTCAGCGAGATCGACGCGGGTCCGTGGTTGAGGTGGATTGCCACCATGCCGGATTCGAGGTGCTCGGGGTCGTCCTGACGCAGGACGTGCACGGTGGCGTGGGCGACACGGTCGTGCTTCTCGTACTCGGTGACCCACTCGTGGATCTCGGCGTAGGTGGGACGAGCGGCGCAGGTCATGTGTCGAGACTAGCCGTCCGGGCCTCGCGCGACGGCTGCTCTCATGCACCCTCTCGCGGCGATCAGAACGGCGCGGTCAGCGTGTGAGGTGGAGCACGACGAGACAGGCGCCGGCCGCCCAGCTCCGCGTCAGGTTCGGTCGTGTCAGCTGCCGGACCGCTGCACGCCAGCGAGATCGTGCAGGCCGCGGAAGCCCGCCTCGTGCTGCTCCCGGAGGGCCTCCCACCCGGCACTCGGGTCCATCGACTCGGGAGAGGGAATCGCTACCGCGAACCCGTGCTGGGCGCGCGGAACCGCCTCGCCGGGCAGCCGCAACTCCTGCGTGAATGCGCCGGTATCGGGCGCGAACGTCAGGGTGTGCGCGGCGATGTCGTGGTCCCAGTCGGCCGACGGCCACGACATGAAGGCGACGTGGCGCGGGGGATCGAGCGGGGCCGTGACGGACACCCAGCAGCCGTGGTGATCTTCGCCGGGGGAGAGGATCGTGTACGTCCCGCCCTCGCGGTAGATCAGCAGCGCTTCGCGGAACGGCTTTTGCGAGAACATGGCCGTGTAATAGAGGGCTTGCGCGTAGATCGGCTGTCCGAGGGTCAGGGTGACAGTCTGCTGCGGCATCGGGTGGGTGTCCTCTCGAATGCGGGCGGGGTCTCCTCTATCCAGCCATGCGAGCCGCGGGCCGAGGTTGCGCGGAGCGAGGTCTTCGCTATGACGTTGCTGACCGCGCGCGGAACTCAGCGCAGACGTCGAGACGCGGCATCCCTCGTCCGAAGGGAAATCTCACGCCACCGCCCGGACCACCCCCGTGATGATCAGCGTGATCACCGTCGTCCACAGCACGATCGCGGCGGCCTGCCAGGCGAGCACGCGCATCGGCGGCACGCCGGTGGAGGTGAGGGCCGCGGCGGTGAACTGCGTCGGCAGCAGCAGGGGGCCGAGCAGGCTCACGCCCGGGGTTCCGTAGCGGTGGTAGGCCTTTTCGAACTTCTCGCGGCGGGCGGTCGGGGGCTTCTCGATGGCGCCGCGGCGGGTGGTGACGGCGGTGCGCACGCGAGAGGTCGCGAGCACGACCACGGCGACGCAGATGATGTTGCCGACCGCGCCGGCGATGGCGGCGACGATCGGAGGGATGCCGCCGATGATGCCGATCGCCGCGGCACCTTCGCCCTCGATGAACGGCACGGCACCCGCGAGGGCGAGGATGAGCGGTTGGACGAGGTCGGGCACGTCGGCGACGAGGCCCTGGAAGCCGAGGATGAGGTCCGACACGGGATTCGACATGGGGACTCCGGGGGAATGAGGACGCGGCGTGTTCCGCGGTGATTCCATCCCATCGGCGGGCGGCTCGTCGCGGCAGTGTCGCGGTGTCACGACCGGGCGGGAAAATGCGGCGCCCCACCCCTGACGAATGTCAGGGGTGGCCTTCACGGCGTCTTCCGGATCGCGTATCGTCGCAAGCCCCGTGGCCGATCCGAAGGAGGAACCGTGCCGAGCTTCCTCGTGTGGATCGAGTACCTCTTCTGGGCGGTCATCGCGGTCGGGGTGCTCGTTCGTCTCGGCGTCGCGCTCGGACGTCGTCGCTCGGGCCGGCGCAAAGACGCCGTGCGACAGGCGATCCGCCCCGTGATCGATGCGGGTGCGGTCGAGTCCGCGTTCTACGGATGGACGCCATCGACCTCGGGGCAGCTTCGGCAGGAGCCCACCTCGATCGAGACGGCGCAGGACCGCGACCGCGTTCCGCCCGAGCTCCCCGACGACCGACCGCTGAGGTGACGCTCCCGCGGCATCCGCGCCGGATTTCGGACAGCCTGAACACTGGGAATGCCGCTCGGCGACCCGCGTCATCACGGGGTGAGGCAACCCGAAATCCTGTCAATCGCGCTCTCAGCTTGCGTTCAGAAATATCGCTGGCCGAGGCTGGAGGCAACGAAGGGGAGTAGCTCCGGGCCGCCTCCGGCCCGCGGCGGTGTCGACATACTGGCGTTCACGATGATCGCCCGGCATCCCACCTCGACCGCTCAGCGGTGAGGCGAGCGAGACCTTCGGCCCGCCCAGGCCGAAGCGTCGCTGTCCCGTCTTCGGTCGCGTCCGACCGGAGTTCTTCCATGCCACGCGCTCTCATCCGCCGTATCGGCCTGTGCCTGCTGATCGCGGCCCCCGCGATCGTCTTCCGGGTGCTCGGGTTCCACCCGAACGCCGTGCTCGATCTCATCGTCTTCGGTGCGGCCGTCGTCGCCGCGAGCTTCCTTCTGGCGTGGGCCGCCGAGGCCGCGCAGAAAGACATCTCGGGCCCGCTGGCCATCGCCATCCTCGCCCTGATCGCCGTGCTCCCGGAGTACGCGGTCGACCTCTACTACGCGTTCCGGTCGGGGTACGACCCGTCGTACGAGCAGTTCGCGGCGGCGAACATGACCGGCTCGAACCGGCTCCTTCTCGGCTTCGGGTGGCCGCTCGTCGTGATCGTGGCGTTGACGGTCGCGAACCGCGTCGCGAAGAGCAAGAAGGCCGCACGGGTGACGTTCCTGCAGCTGCCGCGCGAATCCCGCCTCGACGTGGGCTTCCTCGCGGTGCTCGCGGTCGTCGCCTTCGCGATCCCGCTGCTCGGCCACATCCCGATCTGGTTCGGACTCGTCCTCATCGCCGCGTTCGCCTTCTACCTCTGGCGCGCAAGCCAGGCCGAGAGCGACGGCGAGGAGCACTTCGTCGGCCCCGCCGCGCTCATCGCCGACCTGCCCCAGCGGCCGCGCCGCCTCACCGTCATCGCGCTGTTCGTCGTGGCCGCGGCCATCATCCTCGCGTGCGCCGAACCGTTCGCCGAGGCGCTCGTGGAGTCGGGTTCTGCGCTGGGAATCGACAGCTATTTCCTCGTGCAGTGGCTGGCGCCGCTGGCATCCGAGGCTCCCGAATTCATCATCGCCGTGATGTTCGCGCTGCGCGGGATGGGGGCTGCCGCCATCGGCACCCTCATCGCGTCGAAGATCAATCAGTGGAGCCTGCTGGTCGGCTCGCTGCCCCTCGCGCACTTCTTCGGCGGCGGTGGGGGAGACCTTCCCCTCGACGCGCGCCAGATCGAGGAGTTCGTGCTCACCGGTTCGCAGACCGTGATGGGCGTGGCCATCATCATGGCGCTGCGGTTCCACTGGTGGTCGGCGGCGTCTCTCGCGGCGATCTTCGCGGTGCAGTTCTTCGTCACCGACACCGGAGGCCGGTACATCCTGTCGGGGGTGCAGATCGCGATCGCGATCGTCGCGCTGATCATCCACCGACGCAGCATCCTGCCGACGCTGGCGGCGCCGTTCCGCCGTCGGGTCCGCGGCGACGGGAGCGACGATGCGCTTCTCGCGGGTGCGGAGCCGGCGGCGTCGGGACCGCGACGAGAGGGCGCCTGAGCGGACGGCGGGCACGGAACCCAACCCGTGCCCGCCCCCTCTCGCGGGGCCGTCCTGCCCCGCCCGTGACGAATGTCATGCCCGTACTGTGGCGGGTGTGAGCGCCCCCGCACCCGCACCCCTCCGCACTCCCGCGGCGACCTACGCCCGTGACGTCCGCGTCACCTGGTGGTACACCGCCGCCTCGGTGATGTTCCTGCACGTGTTCGCCCTCTTCCTCTGGACGTTCGTCGTCGTCATGCGGGGGACGCCGCTCGACATCGCGCTGGTCCTGATCGGGGCGGCCGGGTCGATGGCATCCGGAGTCCTTCTGCTCGTGCACTACCGCCGCGAGCCCCTCGACGACGGCGACGACTCGGCGCGGCGCCGGGTCTGGCCCCTCGTGCTGGTGGGGATCGCCTCGGCGGCGGTGTTCGGCCTGGGGGCGGGATCCGTGCTCGTCGCGGTGGCCCTCGCGGCGCAGGCGCTGTGCACGGTGCGGTGGCGGGGCGGCATCCGGCTGCGGCTCGTCGTGCTGCTGCTGGTCGTGATCGTGGCGGCGTGGGTCGTCGAGGCCACGCGCCTGAATCCCGACGGCTACCTCACCCTGACCTTCGCCCTGCCGTTGTTCGCGTCGATGCTCGCGCCGCTGACCGCCACCTCGCTCTGGTGGTGGGACATCGTGCGCGAACTCGACCGCGCCCGCCGCGCCGAGGGTCGCCTCGCCGCCGCGCAAGAGCGGCTGCGCCTCGCCGGCGACCTGCACGACCTGCAGGGCCACCACCTGCAGGTGATCGCGCTGCAGCTCGAGCTCGCCGAGAAGATGATGGGGCGGGATCCGGATGCCGCTGTCGAACAGGTCCGCGCCGCTCGCGCGAGCGTCGACGAAGCTCGACGCGGCACGCGGGATCTGGCCGCGCGGTTCCGCGGCGTGCCCCTGCCCGACGAACTCGCCAACGCCGCCGACCTGCTCCGCGCCGCGGGCCTCACCGTCGACCTGCTGGTCGATACCGAGGCCGGTCGCGCGCCGGCGGACGTGCTCGGGCCGGTGGTGCGCGAGTCCACGACGAACGTGCTGAAGCACGGCGGCGGGGTGTCGGCATCCCTCTCCCTCGCCCGTCATGAGGGGTCGTGGGTGCTGATCGTCGAGAACGACGCGCGGGGGGCCGCGTCTGTCGTCGGCGATGGGGCGGGGCTGTCGGGAATCGTCGAACGCGTGGGTTCGGTGGGAGGGGCAATGGATGCCACCCGCCTCGGCGACCGATTCCGCCTCACTGTCCGCGTGCCCGAGGGGGTGACGGCATGATCCGCGTGCTCATCGCCGACGACGAAGACATGATCCGCACAGCGCTCGCCGCCCTGCTGCGGTTGGAGGACGACCTCGAGGTCGTCGCCGAGTGCCGCGACGGCGAGACCGCCGTGGCCGAGGCGCAGCGTCTGAAGCCCGACGTGTGCCTGCTCGACCTCGAGATGCCCGGGCTCGACGGCGTCGACACCGCGGCGAAGATCCTGCGGAGCGTGCCCTCTCGCTGCGTGATCGTCACGCGGCACGCGCGGCCGGGGGTGCTGCGGCGGGCGCTCGGTGCGGGAGTGAGCGGATTCCTGTCGAAGTCGCGACCGGCGGACGACGTGGCGGCCGTCATCCGCGAGGTCGCGGTCGGGCGCCGGTACGTCGACCCCGAGGTCGCGGCCGACGCGCTGAGCGACGAGCGCAGCCCGCTCACCGACCGGGAGCTCGACGTGCTGCGAGCCGGCGCACGAGGGCAGACGGTTGCCGAGATCGCGGCATCCCTCCATCTGTCGGCGGGGACGGTGCGCAACCACGTGTCGTCGGTGCTCGGCAAGCTCGGACTCGCGAGTCGGCAGCAGGCGACGATCCACGCGCGCGAGCGGGGGTGGATTTAGTCGGTGCATCCGACGGGCGAGGGGACGAGTCGGTGGCGACCGTGACGCGGCCGTCGCGAGCGAACGGAGGGGACGAGCGCGGAGGAGCCGACGCACGCGGCGTCACGATGCCCAACGCTCGGCCGAGTGGAACTGGCCGCGCCCCAGCCGGGCGCGCGTATAGGTGACGCCGCGCAGACGCGTGAGGTCGTTCTCGAGGAAAACGCGCAAGAGCTTGGGCGTCACGCCCAGTTCTTCGGCGATGTCGTTCTCGGGCAAACCCATCGCTTCGAGCCGGGCGAATCGCTCCGGATCGACGAGGAGCCGAGCGGCGTACGCGTCGGCGGCGGCCTCCGCACGGGGATCACCCGGGCCCCGGTGTCCGTGAAAGGCGTGTCCGAGTTCGTGTGCGACGACGCAGGCGCGCTCGACGGGGGTGAGGGTGAAGTCATACACGATCATGCGACGCTCGTGATCGTAGAAGCCCCGATAGGGTTCGGGGAGATGAGCGACGTGAACGGTGACCCCGAGGCGTGCCGCGAGGGCGAGTAGTTCTCGCAAGGCTCCTCCGTCGATGATCAGTCGGTCGACCTCGTCCTC
This sequence comes from Sphingomonas sp. G5, assembly GCF_052660795.1. NCBI lineage: Bacteria > Pseudomonadati > Pseudomonadota > Alphaproteobacteria > Sphingomonadales > Sphingomonadaceae > Sphingomonas > Sphingomonas sp. G5. The sequence goes on from NZ_CP109660.1 coordinate 693,104, forward strand.
TCGTCGGTGTTGGCGGCGTCGAGGAGACCGGGAGAGACGTGACCGAGGTAGGTCACGTTGTCTGTTTCGTCGAGGGTACGAGGGGCTTCCGACATGGAGGCGAGCAGCTTGACGAGGCCGTCGTGCGGCGAGCCGCTCGACGTGGAGCCGTCGTCGCTGTAGTCGACGAGGGCCATGTCGACGATCTCGCGCGTCGGCACGCGCAGGACCGCCGCGATGCGCTCGAGCTCGGAGACCGTGGTCTCGTTCACCCCGTCTTCGCGTCGCTTCAAGTTCGACAGGGGGATGCCGGTTTGCCGCGCGAGAGCCTCGCGCGTGACATCTCTGCGCCGACGCGCCGCCCGGATCGCCGAACCCAGATGCCGGTCGAACGGGTGGGGCGTCTTCTTCTTACGGGCCATGCCCCCAGCGTAGGAGAGTCCTCCCGTTTCACCGGGCGGGTGAAATCGTTTGAGGGAGTCAAACGTGACCCTCTAGCATTCAAACATGACCACTGAGGCGCGCGGGGAGCACCCGACAACGGACGAACAGGGCGCGCTTCCCGGCGGCGATCGCGGCGCGTGCTCGAAGCGAGATATGTCGGTGCGTGAATTCCTCGCGGAAGGCGCGCGGCGCGGCGTCACGACGGAACAGATGTTCCCGGAGTGAGGCATTCGAGGCATCCGGTCCCCCCGGCGTCGGGTACGTCGTCGTCGCGGCACACGCCCGAGCGGCCCGCTCGGGTAACCGAAAGCCGGTTCACCGCCCGCATCGGGCCCCGACCATCCGCCCAGCCGCCTCGCCGATGTTTCGACCCACTGCAAGAGACGAAGGAAATGACATGACCGAACAGACCATCGAGCGAGAGATCGTCTCGGCCATCGTCGAACGACTGGGGCTCGAGATCGATCCTGTCGACGTCGACCTCGACGCGCCGATCTTCTCTTCCCTGGCGGAGGGAACGGAACACGAGGAGTCCTCGCTCAACCTCGACTCCATTGACATCCTCGAGGTCGTCCTCGCCCTCAACGCGACCTTCGATGTCGAACTCCCCGACGATCAACCCGAGGTCTTCACGTCCGTTCGTACGATCGCGGATTACGTGCGCGCGCACCGCGTCGACGCCGCCTGATCGGCGCCCGCTGACCACCGTCGAGAGGCTCCACCGAGGATGAGCACACGCGTATACGTCACCGGCGTCGGGTTGCTGAGTCCGATCGGGAACACGATGAGCGAATTCACCGAATCGCTCCGCGCGGGATCGAGCGGATTTCGGGCGATCCCGTACTTCGACACCGCAGCCTTCCCGTTCGACCGTGGAGCGGTCATCACCGAGTTCCCGGCGGAACTCACGACCCTCGTGGCGGAGCATCCCGAGTGGGAAACCGCGGAGCACTACGGCGTGCACTGTGCGGCCGTCGCGCTTGCCGACGCCGGGTTCGCCGTCGAAGCGCTCGACCCGTTCCGCACGGCCGTGGTCATCGCTTCGTCGAACGCGGGCGTCGAGACGAATCACACGTACGCGCAGCAGAAGCTCCGCGACGAAGTGATCCCGGGGGCGACCGTCGTGCGAACGCCCGCGACGGTCACCGCGACGATCCGCCGTGCGTTCGGATTGCGCGGGCCCCAAGCCGCGGTCTCCACCGCCTGCGCGGCCGGAAGCAACGCCGTCGGCCGCGCCTACGACTTCATCACGACCGGGCAGGCGGACGTGGCCATCGCGGGCGGTGCGGAACCGTTCTCGATGCTTTCCTTCTCCGGCTTCACCCTGCTCAAGTCGCTGACGCACGACGCCGTGCGGCCGTTCGACGAAGGGCGAGACGGTACGGGTCTGGGAGAAGCGGCATGCGTGTTCGTCCTGGAGAGCGCGGAGTCCGCGATCGCGCGCGGCGCGACGATCTACGGCGAAGTCTGCGGCTACGGCCTCTCCGACGACGCCTTTCACGCGACTGCCCCCGATCCGAGCGGAACCGGTGCCGTTCTGGCGATCACGCAGTGTCTCGCCGACGCCCGGATACGGCCGGAGGACGTGGACTACATCAACGCTCACGGAACCGGAACGCGTTACAACGACGCCATGGAACTCGCCGCGCTGACCCGCGTGTTCGGAGACAGCCTGGCACGTATCCCCATCAGCTCGACGAAGCCGCTGCACGGACACACTCTCAGCTGCGCGGGCAGTCTGGAGATGCTCGTGTGTCTCGCCGCGCTCGAGGGTGGTTTCGTTCCCGGCAACATCGGCACCACGGAGCCGATGCACGAATTCGCCGGACTCGACATCCCACACACCTCCCGCGACGTCGATGGGATGAGCGTCGCGATCTCCACCTCGTTCGGGTTCGGGGGGAACAACACCTGCGTCGCCCTCCGGAGGGTGAGGCGGGGAGAGTGATCGACGCACCGACGTCGCTCGCGCGACATTCTCATCCTGCTCTCGCGCCCGCGGGAATGATCTTCGACGCGTTGGACATCTCCGTCGAGCCGAGCGCGGTCGTGGTCATGGCATCCGGAATCCGGTACGCCGATCCGGACGGCCTCGATGACTTCGGCGGACTCGATGCGGCATTCGATCTCTTCGAGGCCGCGGGGTTCAATTGCGAGCAGTTCCGGAGCATGGACGCCGGGCCGTTCCTCGATGCCGCTCGTCGGGAACACGCTCTCGCCGAGCGGCGCTGGAGAGCGACACCGTTCTACTCCCTCCATCCCGAGTGCGACCCGGTGAGCGGGGCGACGACCGTGCGCCCTGTCGCTCTGAGCGAATTCGGCGACACGACCGTGCGGATCACCTCGACGTTCGCCGACTGGACGGCGTCCTACGAGGATCTGCTGCGCGGCGAATCGTCCCTGTGGGGATACGCGGCGCCCGTGCCCTCGCTGCGAGCGATCCTGGCACCCGCGCGCTACGACCTCGCCGCGCGGGCCCGACGGTCCCTCCGACTCCTCTTCCTGCGAATGGCGACGGCCCGGGACGGCCTGTCCCGACTCGAGTCGTTCGTCTCGAGCCGCCCTCTGCGCGAGAAGACCCAGGCGTACCGGCGCGGCATGGCGGCGATGGGCGCCGGCGACGACTCGTTCCACCGCTCCGTGCTCGTGGCGGCGATCGAGTCGTACGGCACGGCAACGGTTCCCGATGAGACACACGCGGGCTTCGCCCGCTCGGCCGCGCTGCACCTCGAGTTCCTGGACGGCGCCGATGCGGCGCTCGCCGAGATCGCCCGCGTCGAGCGCGCCGCGCTCGCCGCCCATGCACGCGGTGTCGCGGGACGGGTCTGCTCATGAAACTCACGCCACGCACGCAATGGCCCGACCCCTACCTCAGAGGGTCCCATTGCTTCTCGACCATGATCAGAAACGCGTTCCTCGGGACGGAGTTCGTCTTCGATGAAGAGCTCGCGTACGTCATCGGCGGCGGACTCGGGCTGCTGTTCCACCGCGACGGCGACACCTACTACATCAACAGTCGCATTCACGACCTCGAGCACTTCTTCGCGCGACGAACGGGCTCGCGCATCGAGTTCGTCTCCCACGCCACGGCGGACGCGATGCTGGCCCGCACCCGTGAGTGGGCAGACGCGGGCACGCTCCCGTACCTGTACTGCGAAGCGCGAGAACTGTCGACTTTCCGCGGCGTGCTTCCCTGGGAGGAGGTCCACGCCTTCGGCGAGCACGCGTTGCCGGTGCGGTCGGTCTCGGCGGCCGGCTCGTTGCTCGTGAACGACTACCTGTGGGCGCATCCGATAGAGATGGACGCGGAGGAGGTCGCGACGGCGGCGGCGATGCCGAGTGACGGTGCGATCTTGATGGCCTGCCCTGCCCGCCGATTCGCGGTCGGCCGGCTCATCCCGCCCGAGCACGTGCCCGACGTCCGCGAGGTACTCGCCCTGTCCCTCGTCGAGAGCGCGGAGCTCTTCCTTAACCCCGCGAACAACAGCCAGGGGGAGCGGGCTCTCAAGGCCTTCGAGCGAGAACTGGCATCGATGCCCGACACGGTGACTCCCCTCGTCATGCAGGTCGAGCTGGTGTCGATGGCGACGACGCTGGAGAAGATCGGTTCCGGTGGCGGTGCCGGGCGGCACCTGTTCGCACGGGGTCTCCGGGCCGCCTCGACGCACCTGGACAACGGCCGTCTCGCGGCGATCGCTACGGAGTACGCCGCCCTCGGCGGGAGGTGGCGTGCACTCGCTCGGGGCATGCGCGCCCACGCCGCACAGCAGGATCCGCGCGTCGGATGGGCGAGCGTGATCACCGCGGTGCGCGAGATCCGGCGGCGCGAGGTCATCGCCGTCACCGAACTGCTGCGCGTCAGCTCCGCTCTCCTGGGGGAGGCCGCGTGATCGTCGCACAGTGGACCGATCGCTCCGAGTACGGCGCGGGTGGACGGCCGTTGCGCCGTGCGGCCGGTCGGGCGCTGCTCTCGGACACGGCACGACTTCTGGGGCTCGGCGGCCTGCGGGTACGCCGTCGTCCCGGCCAACGACCCGAGGCCGAGACTCCCGGCGTCTGGTTCTCGATGTCGCACACGGGCGACCTGACGGTGTGCGCCGTGGCGACGAGCAACGTGGCCATCGATATCGAGCAGCAGAATGCGCGACGGGAGCGTCGCATGGTGAGCGGTCCACCGGTCCGCTTCTTCACTGCAGCGGAGCGGGAGCTCATCGCACGCGACCCCTCTCGCCTGCTTCCCGTCTTCACGGCCAAGGAGGCGTGGGCGAAGTATCTCGGCCTCGGCCTCGCCCTCGGGTTCGGCAGCTTCGATGAGGCCAGCGTTGTCGCTCGCGACCCGGGTGTCGAGTTCACGCGGGTTTTCATCGACGGCACGGTAGGCACCGCGGTCCACAGGGCGGGAGAGGGCCTCGTCATCCGCCGGCGATCGCTGCGCCCGGAACAGCTCGCGGCGGGGGCCGACATCGATCGAGCGGAGCGGGCGCGATGATCGGAATCGCCGTACGAGACGTGGTCCACTACCGGCGTGAGACGGTCGGCGTCGTCGCGCAGGTGGCCGTGGGTATCGCGCTCTTCGTCATCGCTCTGTCGTTCGTCGCAGCGATCGGGCAGAACGCGGATCGACTGCTCTTCGGCACCGTCGGGGCGCCCTGGCTCGTGCAGCCGGCAACGCGCGATGACGTCCTCTCGGTCGACGCACACGAGATGTCGGACATCGCCGCTGCCGTGGGGGCGACGTCCGTCCATTCGCGCCTGGATCTGAGTGCCAACCTCGAGAGCCCCTCGGCCTCCCCGGATCGGCCGGCGAGCGCATCCGTGACTCTCGTCGGCGCGGACCTGGCAGCCGAACGCACGCTGGCCGAGAACTTCGGACTCCCTCCAGAGCCGCTCGGCGCCGATCGCATCGTGCTCACCGACAACGTCGCCCGGCAACTCGGAGTCGCCTCTGGTGATGTGCTCGTCATCTCGATTGGCGCCGCCCGACTCACGTACACCGTCGACGCGGTGGTCACGGCATCCACACCCAGCTTCACCCTCGAGAGCTGGGTGCTCGTCGATCGAGAGTCGCTCGCCCGGAAAGTCTTCGGCGACGCCGACCGAGCCAACGAATTGCTGATCGATGCACCGCAGACCAGCACCGTCCGCTCCGAGATCGACGCCGCAACCGCCGGCCTCGGCTGCGCGACCACACTCTCCCTCTGGTCGGACACGATGTGGTCGTCCCTCATGCTCGGACCGGCGATCTGGGGTGTCGTGCTCGTCGCGGCGTCGACCTTCACCTTCTTGATCATCTGCATCGGCTTGACCTCGCTCGTCTACTCCGCCTTGCTCGCCCGCGTCGCAGACATCGCCGTGCTGAAGACAGCAGGAGCCCGATCGAGTGCGCTGGGGCGGATGTACCTGACCGAGGTCGTCGCCCAGTACGTGATCGGCTACGTCGTCGGCGGCATCCTGGCCGCGGTCCTGATCGCCGGCGCGAATGCCGTCGGTTTCACCTCGACCGACCAGGCGTTCACCTTCGTGGTCGGGGCGACGACTCTGTCCTTCGCGCCGACGTGGTGGGCGTTCCTCGCTCCGCTCGGCATCGGCTTCGTCCTGACCGTCGCCGTGCTCTGGTTCCCCATCCGTTCGCTGTGCCGGTACCCGGTGCTCGACCTCCTGGAGATTCGATGACCGCATCACGGATCGCGCCGCCGAACGAGATCAGGTTCTCGGTCCGTTTCGCCGAAACGGACATGGCCCGCGTCTACCATCACAGCAACACGTTCGTGTGGTTCGAGGCCGGCCGCTTCGCGCTCATCGAAAAGATGATCGGCGGACAGCCGATGATCGAGGTCGACGGGGTACCGATCTTCGCCCCCGTCACGAAGACTCGTGTCTCGTTCACGGGCTTCGCCAGGTTCGGCGACGAGCTGCGGCTCGAGACCTTCATCAAGCCGCAGGAGACCACGAAGCTCGTCTTCTACTACCGACTGACGAAAGTCGTTGACGGAGCCACCGTCGCCCTCGGGACGACCGAACACGTCACTCTCGTGGAGGGCGGGAGATTCCTCTTCCGCTGGCCGGAGGCGGTCGGGGAGAAGATGAAGACGTTCTTCTCCGAGAATCCCGGCGTGGTGACCGACGGGCGGGGTTTCGATGCGAAGCTCTGATGTCGTGGTCGTCGGCGCCGGAATGGCCGGTCTCGTCGCCGCGGCGCGAATGCTCCACCACGGTCACCGCGTCGTCGTCGTGGAGCGCACAGGTCAGGCGGGCGGTTACTTCGGCGGCTTCGAGAACGAGGCGGGAGACCGATTCGATCTGGCCGTCTCGCATCTCCTCGGCGGAGGGGAAGGCGAGTCCCTCGCTCGCTTGCTCGCGTCGCTCGACCTGAGTGCCGCGGTGGAGTTGGAACCGTTCGACATCGCTGACATCCTCACGATCGGCGAGCGGCGTATCGAAATGCCGATCGGACTGGACCGACTCGAGAAGGAGCTCGCGCGAGAGTTCCCGGCATCCGTCGACGACCTGGCCCGCTTCTTCGACTTCCTGCGGTCGTTTCTCAGCGACGACTCAGCAGATCCTCGCGAACGCGGACGCTTCATGATGCGCCATCACCGTCGCGGGTTCGAGGAGTTCTGCCGGGAGACGATCACCGACCCCGAGCTGCGGACGGCCCTGGCGATGAGGATCCAGTGCGACGACTCATCGCTGCTGGTCATGGCCGGATTCATCACCGAGTGCTACGGCAAGGGGATGGTGTATCCGCGCGGCGGTGTGCGGAACCTCGTCGAATCGATCGTGGACCGCCTGCGGAGCGCGGGCTGCGAGATCATCTTCGACTCCTCGATGACGAACCTGGTCATCGAGGGCAGCCGAGCGAGCGGGGTCGTTCTCGCCGACGGCACGGTGCGACGCGCGGACGTGGTGTTCTTCACCGGGGACGCCCCGAGCCTCGGCGCCCTGCTGGAACGTCACGGTCTCGCCGGCATCGACGCGGGCGGCCGGAGACGAGGGCACTCGTCGCTGAGCCTCTTCCACACTCTCGCCGGCGTCGATCTGACACGCTTCGGTCGTGCCGCGCGTCACTACGTGACTGCGTCGACCGACGTCTTCGAGACCTACCGCGTTCTCGAAACAGGTGCCCTGCCCGAGCACCCGGTCATCAAGGTGCACGTCGTCACCAACATCGATCGCACCGTCGCCGCCCCCGGTCGAGACCTCGTGCGGATCGAGGTCGACATGTACCACGATCCCGACCTCCACGATGCGGATTTCTATGCGGAGTACGCAGATCGCATCGAGGCGACGCTCGCCGGCACGCTCCTGCCCGAACTGCGAACGAGCAGCGTCTATCGACGCATCGTCACACCCATCGACTACGCCGAGTGGTTCGGACACACGGGAGGGTCGGCGACGGGGTGGGCGCACGACGTCGACAACTACATGGTTCGGCGCATCAGCCAGAGGACGAGCCTCGAGAACCTTTTCATCACGGGCCAATGGGGGGAGCACGGCTCGGGATTGCCGCAGCTGATCGCCTCTGCCGACCGGTCCGTCTCCCTCGCGCAACAGCAGCTGAGAAAGCGAGAAAGAGCATGAACGAGCCCCTGGCGATCACCGGCGTCGGCGCGATCTCGTCGCTGGGCCTGTCGGCGAGAGAGCACGCGAAAGACCACGAGAACTGGATCTTCGCCGATGTCGACACGGTGGAGGCCACGTCCTCCGGTTCGATCGGGCACTCGGTCCGTGAGGTGCCGGCGGGGTTCCGGATCCGGGACTACGTCACGTCGGTGGGTCTGCGGCGCAAGCAGAGGTTCAGCCAGCTCGCGATGGCAGCGGCCGTCGACGCGTTCGCGGGGGCCCACTTCGCCGAGCTTCCCGCCGACGCGGAACGGATCGGGATCGTCGCGAACACCGAGTACGGACCGCAGCGGGTCGTCAGCGACTATCTCGACGGCCTGCTCGGGGGCGGGCTCATGAACGCGAGCCCCGCACTGTTCACCCAGACCGTCTACAACGTGGCCAACGGCCAGGCCAGTCTCGCGCTCGGTCTGAAGGGTGCGAACTCGACCCTCGTCGGCGGTTCCGCGGTCGCTTACGGAGCGCAGCTGATCGAGACGGGCAAGGCCGACGCGATCTTCGCGATGTCGCTCGACGAGACGAACGAGATCATGACGGACCACTTCGATGCCGCCGCTGCGGACCTCGACCGCGAGCTTCCCTTCAGCACGGGCGAAGCGGCCGCTGTCGTGGTCCTCGAATCCCCGCGATCGGCCGGGCGACGCGGTGCCGAGCCCATCGCGCACCTCCTCGGGCTCTCCCTCGCCTCGGCGACGAGTGCCGGCGTCAGTTACGTGGACTGGCCGGAGAACGACGACACGATCGCGCACACGATGCGGGCAGCCCTCGGCGATGCGGGACTCGGGGTGGGCGACGTGGACATCGTCGTCGGTACAGCGAACGGACTCGGCGCCATCACCCGGAACGAGATCGCTGCGATCCGGGGGATCGGACACCGAGGTCCTATCGCCCTGCCCCGACTCCTTGCCGGCGAATGCTTCGGCGGCAACGAGGCGCTGGCCCACGTGCTCGCTCTGTCCGCAGCCGAACCCGGCCAGACATTGCTGGTGACGGTATCGACGGTGAACGGCGGCGTCACCTCCGCCCTCGTGAGAAAGGCCTGATCTCAATGCAAGACGCACGAGTGTGTGTGACGGGGGCGACGCGCGGGATCGGCCTCGCGATCGCTGAACGATTCCTCGCGGACGGCGCATCTGTCGCCGTGAACTATCGCAGTGACCGTCCGGAGACCCTCGCCGTTCTGGACCGGCTCGAGAAAGAGCACCCCGGGCGGGTCCTTCCGGTCCGAGCCGATATCTCGTCGTTCGACGAGGTGAAGCGCATGTTCCAGCAGATCAAAGCAGCGTGGGGAGGCCTCGATGTGCAGGTGAACAACGCCGGTCACGCGCAGGACTCTTTCGCGCTCATGATGAGCGAGGACGCCTGGCGATCGGTCGTCGACACGGATCTCTCCGGCACATTCGCGTGCGCCAAGCAGGCCGCGTGGCTCATGGCGGCGCAGAGGTCGGGAACGATCGTCAACATCTCCTCCGTGAGCGCCATCACCAGCCCCGCGGGTCAGGCGAACTACGCGGCAGCCAAGGCCGGGGTTGTCGCCTTCTCGCGGACGCTCGCCAAGGAACTCGCGCGCATGAACATCCGCGTCAATGTGATCGCTCCGGGGTTCGTCGAAACGGAGATGCTCGATCAGCTGCCGTCGGCGATGAAAGACGAGTATCTGGCGCTCATCCCCGACCGGCGATTCGGGAGTGCGGAGGAGATCGCCAACGCCGTCTTCTTTCTCGCGAGCCCTGCGGCTTCGTACATCAACGGGCACTGCCTCGTCGTGGACGGGGGCTTGACCGCATGACCGGGCCGATGAACGCTCCCCGCTCCGCCCCCGTCACCGCCTCTCAGATCATGGAACGGTTGCCGCATCGTCATCCGTTTCTCCTCCTCGATCGCGTCGACGAGCTCGTTCCTGATGTGCGGATCGTCGCCATCAAGAACGTGACGATCAACGAGCCGTACTTCGCCGGACATTTCCCCGGCAACCCGATCATGCCCGGCGTGATGATCATCGAGGCGCTCGCGCAGACGGGCGGCCTGCTCTTCGACATCGGGGGCCGTCTCTGCGTGCTGGCTCGGATCGACGCAGCGCGATTCCGGGGGGTCGTGCGCCCGGGTGACCGGCTCATCCTGACGGCCGACAATCTCGCCCGCCGTGCATCGATGGGCAAGGTGCGTGCGGCCGCCACCGTCGATGGGCGCACCGTCGCGAGCGCCGAGATCAGCTACAGCTTCGTCGAGGGGGCGTCCTCGTGATCGTCGTCGACCATCTCCATCGCACCTATGGTGACGGCCCCGATCTTCTGCACGCGAATCGCGACATCTCTCTTCACGTCTCCTCGGGTGAGTTCGTCGTGCTCGCGGGACCGTCCGGGTCGGGCAAGACCACGCTCCTCAACATCATCGGCGGTCTCGATACTGCATCGTCGGGATCGGTTCGGGTCGACGGCGTGGAGGTGACGGCCCTGTCGCCCCGAGCGCTCGCCGACTTCCGCCGTGACCGCGTCGGATATGTGTTCCAGCGGTCGAACCTCGTCTCATCGCTCTCGGTCTACGACAACGCGGTGTTACAGCTCCGGCTGCAGAAGAGGTTGACCCGTGCGGCGCGTGAGCGTACCCGTGCCCTCCTCGAAGCGGTCGGGCTCGGCGACAAGCTCGACGCGCTCCCCGCGCAGCTATCGGGCGGGCAGCAGCAGCGCGCGGCCATCATCCGCGCGGTCGCGAGCGATACCGCTCTGGTCGTGGCGGATGAGCCGACGGCGAGTCTCGACTCGGTGAGCGCCGACGGGGTTCTCCGGCTCTTACGTCGGCTCAACGACGAGCACGGCGTGACGATCCTCGTCTCGTCTCACGACGACCGTGTGATCGAGACGGGGCGACGCGTGATCCACCTGACCGACGGTGCGATCGTCTCGGATTCGGGAGTCCCCAGCGGAGGTGGGTCGTGAAGATCGTCGCCGTCCACTCGAGCCCGCGGCCGAACACCCTGAGTCACACGCGGGTGCTGCTTTCCGCCGTGCGGGATTACCTGCTCGGTCGTCGACCCGACTGGTCGTTCGACGACATCGCCCTTTGGGGTCGAAGAATCTCGGTGTGCGACGGCAATGGGCGATGCTTCCGCACGGACGGCTGTGTGTTCGACGACGACGTGGAACGGATCATCGAGCAGATGCTCGATGCAGACGGCGTGATCCTGGCGAGTCCGAACTACTGCGCCAACGTGAACTCGACAATGATGACCTTCGTCGAGAGAACGACGCGCCTGAGCCACCGCCGACTGCTCGCGGGAAAGGGAGCGTTGGCGTTGTCGACGTCCGCGAGTCCGGTCGATTCCACTCATGCCTCGGACTATCTCCGACGAGTGCTCGGCAGCTACGGTGCGAGCGTCGTCGAGGCATACAACGTCGGAAGCCCGATGATCGTCTTCGACTATGGCGACTCGGAGCACGGCCGGATGATGCGCCGTCGCGTCGACGACTTCATCGACGCGGTCTCCGATCCATCGCGACATGTTCCGGATGAGAACTTCGGTGTCGATGTGCGGCAGCAGCTGCGCGACAACCCCGAGTTCACGAGGCGGCTGTTCCGCAGCGATGCCGCTTACTTCGCTGCATCCGAACGTCGGGAGGCAGCCGCTCATGGCTCGGACCGATGACTCGTCCTCGCGTCGCGGACACGCAGGCTCCGGTGAGCGAGGAGCGGGTGTGACGGCGCGCTACATCCTGTTCATGGCGTTCGCGATGATCCGCGCCGATCGGCGAACGGTCCGCACCTTCTCGAGCGTGGCCGTTGCGACGCTCGGCCTTCTGCTTTCCTTCGCCGCCATCAACGGCATGGGCACGATGATGACGCAGTCCGCGAAGGACCTCATCAGCGGTGATGTGTCCGGCTTCGCCCCGGGGTACCGGTACTCGATGCTCAACCCCGCGACCGACGTGGTCTCGTACCTCGACGACGCCGGTGGGCAGTTGGTCTCGGATCTGCGGCGATCGACGGGAGTCACCGCCGTCCGGCCGAGGATCACGGCGGGTGCGCAGCTCTCGGCGCGAGGGACCGATACCGGCGTCGTCGTGGTCGGATCGGACACCGCGGCAGAGGGCTATGTGCTCCTTGCGGGCTCGGCACCGAGGGGAGCCGGGGAGGTGTGCATCAATCAGCGGCAACGCGACGACCTCGGCCTCGCGGTCGGCGACACTCTGACGCTGTCCGTCGCGGGCGCGCCGGAGTCCAACGCCTCGACGCCGGTGCGGGTGTCGTGCGTATACGACAACAGTCGGTTCGGCCTGTTCCGCTCCAGCTTCATCGTGATGGACGTCGCCGGCGTGCAGCAGATCCTCCAACGTCCCCACGCGCTGACACAAGTGCTTCTCACGGTGGCGCCGGGGGTCGACGCAGCGGCCGAGACGACGGCGTTGGCGACCCGGTTTCCGGGGGTCGCCTTCTTCACCGCGCGAGACACCGCCGGGCTCATCTTCGGGATCCGGGCGGCCCAACGCACGACCATGTGGGCGCTCGTCGGCGTGATGGCGCTGATCTGCGCGGTGCTCGTCGCGAACGTCGTCGCTTTCGCGCTCCGACGGCAGCGCGGCGAGATCGCCACGATGCGGGCGATGGGCTTCGGGGCGAACGCGGTGCGCGCGGTGTACGCCGCACAGACGTTGATCGTCGGAGCCTCGATGATCGCGGTCGGAACGATCGTGTCGATCGTGAGCGTCGTGATATGCGGGGTGATCGGCATCCCGATCGGGAGTGGCGTGCAACTGTTCGGAGAACGCACGCTTCGGCCGTGGCTCGGCATCGGCGATGTAGCCGTCACCGCCGCGGTGATGCTGATCGCCCTGCTCCTCGGGAACGTCCTCTCCACCCGGAGGATGTTGCGCCTGTCGCCGGTCGCGATCGCTCGCGACGTCTGATCCGCCGTCCATGAACCGAGAGAAGACCGCACCCATGGCTCGTCTGTCGCCTTACCGTCGTGGCCACTTCGCGCCCGTTCGGGAGGAGGTGACCGCCTTCGATCTGCCGGTCACGGGCATCATTCCCGAAGACCTCGACGGGCGTTACCTGCGTAACGGCCCCAACCCGCTCGGTGTCGAGCATCCGCGTTTCCACTACTACCTCGGCGCCGGGATGATCCACGGAGTCCGCATCTCCGGGGGCCGCGCCGAGTGGTATCGCAATCGATGGGTCCGGCAGGCTCCGGTGTCTCGCGCGCTGAGGGAGCCGCGGCGCACCTACCGAGTTTTCGGAGGGATGGATGCCGCATCGAACATCAACGTGATCGGCCACGCGGGAAGGACCCTTTCCCTCACAGAGGGGGGAACACTCCCGTTCGAGCTCACGGACGAACTGGACACTGCCGGCCCATGCGACTTCGAGGGTGATCTGCACGGGGCGATGTCTGCTCATCCGAAGGTCGACCCGGTCACCGGGGACCTCCACAGCCTCGGCTACTTCGCGGGGTCGTCCACGGTGGACTACACCGTGGTCGCAGCAACGGGGGCGGTGGTCCATAGCGAGAGCATCGAGCTCCCGCATGCGACGATGATGCACGATTTCGCGCTGACACCGAGCTACCTCGTCCTCATGGATCTGCCGGTGACCTTCCATGCGCTGTCGGCCGTCGCGGGCGACCCGTTCCCCTTCCGATGGAACCCGAGGGCGGTGGCGCGGCTGGGCCTCCTGCGGCGCGGGAGCTCCGAGGCGGAGCCGAAGTGGTTCGAGATCGAGCCCGTGTGGGTCTACCACACCGTCAACGCGTACGACACGTCGAGCGGCATCGTCCTCGACGTCGTGACGCACCCATCCATGTTCCGCGGACGCACGGGGGAGATCAGCGGTCACGGGACTCCGTCGCTCGAACGCTTCACGATCGACACGCGTACGGGTCGAGTGAGGCGAGAGATTCTCGACGATCGCCCGCAGGAGTTCCCCCGTGTCGATGATCGCGTTCTCGGGCGTCCGCACCGATTCGTCTACACCGCGAGCGCCGCCGCGTTCGTCGACACGTGGAGGCCGCGAGAGCTCGACACGATCGCGGACGCCGAGTTCGACAACGTCCTGTTCCGGCACGACCTCCTGGGCGGTCGTACCCAGCGGCGGAGCTTCCCCCGGGACGCGGCGATCGGAGAGGCGGTGTTCGTGGCGCGACGCGGGGGGACGGGCGCCGAAGACGACGGCTACGTGCTCAGTTACGTGCACGAGCCCGGGAGGGGAGCCAGCGACCTCGTGATCCTGTCCGCCGCCGACTTCGAGGGCGACGAACTGGCACGGGTCCATCTGCCCGCGCGCGTACCGCTCGGGCTCCATGGCAACTGGATCCCGGTGGAAGAGCGCGCCGCCGCAGCGCTCTCCGACGGGGGAGCGACCGCAGTGGATGCGCACGACGTGGCCACTCCGCCCGTCCCGGAGACGGGCCCGTGAGGACGGGACAGCGCCGCGGATGCACGGGGAGAGGGAAGAAGGAGCGCTCATGTCGATAGAGGTCGTCAATCTCTGCAAGGACTACGGGGGACGGCGCGCTGTGCACGACGTGTCCTTTTCTGTGCCGTCGGGTTCCGTCTTCGCGTTCCTCGGGGAGAACGGCGCGGGTAAGTCGACGACGATCGGCTGCATCACGACCACGCTCGCGCCGACGTCGGGCGTGATCTCGGTCAGCGGCTACGACGTGGAGCATCACCCGCACGACGTTCGTGCGAGCATCGGAGCCGTCTTCCAGTCCTCCCTTCTCGACCCTCTGCTCTCCGTGCGCGAGAATCTCGCGGTCCGAGCCGGTTTCTACGGACTCGACACGCGCGAGGCGGGTCGCCGTATCGGAATGCTGTCCGATCTCGTCGGACTCGGCTCATTCCTCGAACGGCGATACGGGACGCTGTCCGGCGGTCAGAAGCGGCGGGCGGACATCGCCCGTGCGCTCGTGCACGAGCCGCGTGTGCTCTTCCTCGACGAGCCCACCGCCGGTCTCGACCCTCAGTCCCGGGAGAGGATCTGGGCGACGATCCACGAGTTGCGCGCGACCGCCGGGACGACGGTCTTCCTCACGACGCATTACATGGAGGAGACAGAGAACGCCGATCGCGTGTGCATCATCGATCGGGGGCGGATCATCGCCGGGGGGACGCCTGCGCAACTGCGCTCTCGATACAGCTCCAGCATCCTCACCGTGCGGTCCGAGGACCACGCCGGGGTGATCGCCGCGTGCCGCGCCCGGGGGATCGATGTCCGTGCGGTGGGTGCTGATCTCGTGATCCCGATGGCGTCGTCGCAGACAGCCAAAGAGCTCCTCGCGGTCCTTCCGATCGACGACTTCGAATTTCGCCACGGAACGATGGACGACGTGTTCCTCACCCTCGTCGGGGGAGCGGACGCATGAGGAGCATCGCCGTGCTGACGACTCGCAACCTCCGCGTGTTCTTTCGAGACCGCGTCGGAGTGTTCTTCTCCTTGCTCTCCGCGCTCATCCTCATCGCGCTCTACGCTCTCTTCCTCGGCGGCATCCAAGTCGACAGCCTCGAAGCGCGGTTCCCGACGGCTCCGGATGCCGATGTCCGATGGTTCGTGAACTCCTGGGTGTTCGCGGGGATCACCATGATCACCACGTTGACGACGTCGATCGCCGCGCTCGGCGTCTTCGTGGACGACAACGTCTCGGGCCGCTTTCGCGACTTCATCGTTTCGCCTATTCGCCGGACTCATCTCATCCTCGGGTACATGATCGCGGGTTTCACGGTCTCCGTCGTGATGACCTCGATCATCATCGCGATCGGCCAGGTGTACCTTCTGACCCAGGGCGACGAGTTGCTGAGCCCCGCCAATGCGGGCGAGACCTGGGGGGCCGTTCTTCTCTCGAGCGCCGCGTTCTCGGCGCTCGCCGCTTTCGCGGTGACGTTCCTGCGGTCCGCGGGAGCATTCACCGCCCTGTCGACCGTCGTCGGGTCGTTGATCGGGTTCTTCTCGGGCGCGTATGTTCCCGCGGGCACCCTGCCGACGTCCGTTGTCGATGGCATCAACCTCCTCCCGTTCGCGCAGGCGGCCATGCTCATCAGACGCCCCTATACCGAGCAGGCGCTCGTCGCGCTCGTCGGGGGACAGGAGGAAACGGCACGCGCCCTTCGCGAGTTCTACGGGATGTCGGCCTCGGTCGGCGGGTTCGCGGTCAGTGCCGGCGTCGCGGTGGGCACGCTCGTGATGGTCGCCGTCGTGTTCGCCTGTCTCGGTGCGTGGCGGTTGTCGCGGACCATCCGGTGATCGTCGTGGTCGACATCCGTGTGTTCGATCCGGTCCGCGACGCGCACCGAGTAGCGGCGTTCTACAACGAAGAGGGGTACGGCCCCATCGCTTCGGGCCGTGCGACAACCGCCGGCATCCTCCTCGACATCCTCACCGAACGCGCCGTGAAGCTGTTCATCGTGGCGGAGCAGCACGGCAGGATCGTCGGGACCCTCGGGTACGCCAGGATGTCCGGTCGCCGCGTCGCCCCGGACGGGCAGCTGTTCGCCGTGATGTTCTTCGTCAGCCCCTCCCTGCGCGCCGGTTTCCTCGTCGGTCGGTTGTTCAACGATTCCTTCGCGCGCTTCGCCGACCTCGGTGCGCGATCCCTGCGCGTCGAAGTCGATCCCGCGAATCGTCGGGCTTTCCCCCTCTACGTCCGTATCGGGTTCCGACTGGTCGGTGACGGACGCCCCGACGAGGACGGCTATCTCGAACTCGTCAACCATCTGCCGGGTGTGGCGGCCGCGCTCCAGCCCGAACGATCATCGATGTCGGGCCCCTCTCGGTACAGTGCCCAGACGATCAGGGAGGCGCGCAGGCAGACCCTGACCAGTGGCGTCGGACGAGATCGAACGGGCGAACCGACGATCTCTTACCACCTCGAGATCGATGGTCGTCCGGTCTCGGCGGTGACCCACGCCGACACCGGAGAGATTTTGTCGGCCACCGTCGGGGGACTCCGGATCGACGGTCGGCGGATCGGCGCGGAGCCCCTCGCCGGTGACTCCCCCGCAGAGGTGGTCCATCCCCTGCCCGGCGGCTTCTCCGCGGTGCTGCAGACTGCGGACGGCGCGATTCGCATCGAGCATCCCCGTCATCTCGGTCCGCTCGCCCTGGATCCGTTCCCCGTGGATCGGCGGATTCCGGCCGGGGTCCGTCGTCCGGCGGCACGGATGGTCACGAGCACCGTGGAGGATCAGCGGTGGATCTCTACCGATGGAGAGATCGTGAGGACCGTCGAGTTCGCACGGGGAGGGCTCGACGTCGCGGTGACGCATCGCGACGGGGAGCGCATCGCGATCTTCCCGTGGTCGGGGTTCCGGGCGGCAACGTTGACGGTCACGTCGCCGTCGGCTGATTCCCCCGCCTCGGCGCATTACATCCGTGGTGTGTGGCCCCGCGATCTCACGGATTTCGAGGCGGCCGCAGAGGATGTCTGCGAGGCGCAGGGTACTCAGGCGGTGTGGATCGAGACGTCGACGGGGCTCGAGCTGCGGATCGAGGTGCATTCCCCCGGACAGTGGCGGATCGAGGGTCCTCATCTTGCTCGCGTCTGCGCCGAGGCGTCGCTGAACTACAGGTATGTTCCCCGAAACGGGTCCGTCTCCGCCATCGCTGCGCGGTCGAGGAACGACGCTCGACGTGGGCGCGAGTCCACAGACCTCCCCGATACCCGTTGTCACGCGCGAGACTCGCCCGTCCGTGTCGAGGCCGCTGCTCGTTGTTCCGCCGCCGATGCCGTCGCCGTCGATGTGAACGAGGGCGTCATGGAATGGAGACTCGGCGGTGTGAGCATCGTGGAGGCGGCACCGCCGGATCGTCGGCTCGGCCCCCTGAGCGGGTTCCGCTCGTCGATGTGGTTCGCGCTGCAGCCCAGCCGGTACGACCCTGATGCGGGTGCGGTGTGGGCTCCGCCCGACCCGCGTCTGAGTTATGGAACCGGGATCGACGCATGGTGGGTCGAACCATGCTCGGGTTCGCATCTCATCCTTCACGCGCGCGCGCGGTGTGCGGGGTCGAGAACGAGCGAGCTCGTCGTGTATCTCGCGGTGCCGGATGCGGAAGCAGAACTCTGGGACCCCGAACAGGGGTGGTATGCGGAGAGCGCAAGCGGATCCACCTGGCGAGCGTGGACGACGCGATGTCGTATGCACACCCCTCACGGAGTGATGGAGATCGAACCGACGGTGGGGCTCTTCCCCGAGATTCTGGTGAGACGGGGGTCATTCGGCGTCGTCCTGGCGATGCACTCGCAGACCGACCTCCTCGGAGTCGAGGCGGCGTGGCACGTGCGTTTCATCGCTCGCGCGTCCGCCTCATCCGCGCCGGCCGATGGGTGATGCGCTCCGGGTGGCACAGGATGCCGCCCGCGCGGCGTCGTCACCCCGCCCGCTGTCGATCGCGGTCGTCCCGAGCCAGACGACCGCCGGGACGTGCGCTCGCGCCTCGACGGCCCCACCCGGGATCGCGTACCGTCGACGCGTGACGAACGGGATCTTCAGCTCGGTGAGATGTGAGACCGAGGTGCGGGAGACCGAGACGCCGTACGTCGACCAGCGGAACATCCACTTCTCCGTCAACCGGTGCGGCTTCCACATCGTCGAGTTCTTTCACCCCGGGCAGCGCCCCGAGGCCGGGAGCGAGGGCGATCGCCGCGGCCCCGACCGCATGTTCCGGTTCGAGAAGCGGATGCCGGCATGAGCGGCGGCCTGCCCGCGATCGAGTTCATGTTCCCCGGGGCGGGGCGCGACCGGATCGTCGCGGCGATCCGTGCGGGAGAGAAGACGGCGACCAGCTCGCTCGTGCGGGAGTATCTGGTCGCGGGAGACCCGCTGCCTGCCGTCGGGGACCGCGGCGCGGTGGTCGACTCGGCCGGTGAACCGGTGTGCGTCATCGAGACGACCGGGGTGGAGATCGTCGCTCTGCGGGACGTCTCGCTCACCCATGCGCTCGACGAGGGCGAGGGATACACGTCCGTCGCGGAGTGGCGCCGCGGACACGTGCGGTTCTGGACCTCGGATGCCATGCGTGAAGAGCTCGGGGATGATTTCGTCGTCGACGACGACACGTCGGTGGTGTTGGAGCGGTTCGCGGTCGTGGGGTGAGCCTCGCGGTCAGTCGACGACCGCGGCGACCGCCTCGATCTCGACCAGCTGGTCGTCGTAGCCGAGAACGGTGACACCCATCAGCGTGCTGGGCACGTCATGGTCGCCGAAGGCGTCGCGGACGACGTCCCAGGCGGTGACGAGGTCGGCCTGGCGGGCGGAGGCGACGAGCACGCGCGTGCTGATGACATCGGTCATCTTCGCGCCGGCCGCGCCCAGAGCCCCCGTCATGGTCTCGACGCATTTCGCCGCCTGCGCCGCGTAGTCGCCCACCCCGGCCGTCGAGCCGTCGTCGTTCAGCGGGCAGGATCCGGCGAGGAAGATCAGCCGGGCGTTCGCCGGAGCGGTGGCGGCGTAGGCGTACTGGGCCGCATCCGACAGGGCGGCGGCGCGGATGAGGGTGACGGCGGAGGGCATGGGGCTCCTGACGGCGAGGCGAATGTCGGGGGTCATCGCCAGACTAGGCGCATGCCTCTGTTCGACCACCTCAGTGTCAGCGTCGCCGACCTGGAACGTGCCATCGCGCAGTTCGATCCGATCCTCACCGCCCTCGGCCTGGAGCGGACGGACGGCGGAAACGGTGCGTCGTGGTACGCCGAGGGCGAGACGGAGCTCATCGTGCTGCCGGCCCGAGACGCGGCATCCGGTCCCCATGAACACGGGCGGGTCGGCTGGCAGCATCTCGCCTTCGCCGTGAGGTCGCGAGCCGAGGTCGACCGCATGCACGCGCTGGCGACGGATGCCGGCTGGACCGTCGTCCGCGAGCCCAAGGAGTACCCCCGGTTCACGCCGACGTACTATGCGTCGTTCGTCGAGAACGCGGACGGCATCCGGATCGAGTTCATGCACAACCCGGGGTGAGCGGCATCCCCTCCCGTCGAAGGGGCAAGGGTCGGGGGTCTCCAGCCCCGTCTAGTAGGGTTGTCGACTGGCGAAGATCTCTTGATATCGAGAGAGTTCGCCTCCTCCCACCACCGATCGCCCAGCGAAGGATTGTCCGTGGATCTCTACGAGTACCAGGCACGTGATCTGTTCGAAAAGTACGAGGTGCCGGTACTCGCCGGCATCATCGCCGACACCCCTGAGGAGGCGAAGGCGGCCGCGGAGAAGCTCGGCGGTGTCGTCGTCGTCAAGGCTCAGGTCAAGACCGGAGGCCGCGGCAAGGCCGGCGGCGTGAAGGTCGCGAAGAACCCCGACGAGGCATTCGAGGCGGCCCAGGCCATTCTCGGCCTCGACATCAAGGGTCACGTCGTCAAGCGCGTCATGGTCGCCGCCGGCGCCCGCATCGCCAAGGAGTTCTACTTCTCGGTGCTGCTCGACCGCGCCAACCGCTCCTACCTCTCGCTCTCGAGCGTCGAGGGCGGCATGGAGATCGAAGAGCTCGCCGTCGAGCGTCCCGAGGCGCTCGCGCGCATCGAGGTCGACCCGATCGAGGGCATCACGCCCGAGAAGGCCCTCGAGATCGCCAAGGCCGCGAAGTTCGACGACGAGCTGGCCCCCAAGGTGGCCGACGTCTTCGTCAAGCTCTTCAACGTCTACAAGGGCGAGGACGCCACCCTCGTCGAGGTGAACCCCCTCATCCAGAGCGAGGACGGCGACATCATCGCCCTCGACGGCAAGGTCTCGCTCGACGAGAACGCCGGCTTCCGCCACCCCGACCACGAGGCGCTCGAAGACAAGGACGCGGCCGACCCGCTCGAGGCCAAGGCCAAGCAGCACGACCTCAACTACGTCAAGCTCGACGGTCAGGTCGGCATCATCGGCAACGGCGCGGGCCTGGTCATGTCGACCCTCGACGTCGTCGCCTACGCCGGCGAGAAGCACAACGGCGTCAAGCCCGCCAACTTCCTCGACATCGGCGGCGGCGCCTCTGCGACCGTCATGGCCGCCGGTCTCGACGTCATCCTCGGCGACGAGCAGGTCAAGAGCGTCTTCGTCAACGTCTTCGGCGGCATCACCTCGTGCGTCGCCGTCGCCGAGGGCATCGTCAAGGCCCTCGAGATCCTCGGTGACGCCGCCACGAAGCCGCTCGTCGTGCGCCTCGACGGCAACCAGGTCGAAGAGGGTCGCCAGATCCTCGCCGCCGCCAACCACCCGCTCGTCACCCTCGCCGCCGGTATGGACGAGGGCGCCGACAAGGCCGCCGAACTGGCCAACGCGTAAGGGATAGGGACAGAAACAATGTCGATCTACCTCAACAAGGACTCCAAGGTCATCGTCCAGGGCATCACCGGCGGTGAGGGCACCAAGCACACCGCCCTCATGCTCAAGGCCGGCACCCAGGTCGTCGGTGGCGTGAACGCCCGCAAGGCCGGCACCACGGTCTCGCACAAGGACGCATCGGGCAACGACGTCGAGCTCCCCGTCTTCGCGTCGGTCGAAGAGGCCATCCGCGAGACCGGCGCCGACGTGTCGATCGCGTTCGTGCCCCCGGCCTTCACCAAGGACGCGATGGTCGAGGCCATCGACGCCGAGATCCCCCTCCTCGTCGTCATCACCGAGGGGGTGCCCGTCGGCGACACCGCCGAGGCGTGGGCGTACTCCAAGGCCAAGGGCGAGAAGACCCGCATCATCGGCCCGAACTGCCCCGGCATCATCACGCCCGGCGAGGCGCTCGTGGGCATCACTCCCGCGAACATCACCGGTAAGGGACCCATCGGCCTCGTGTCGAAGTCGGGCACCCTGACCTACCAGATGATGTTCGAGCTGCGCGACCTCGGCTTCTCGACCGCCATCGGCATCGGCGGCGACCCGGTCATCGGCACCACGCACATCGACGCCCTCGCGGCGTTCGAGGCCGACCCCGAGACCAAGGCGATCGTCATGATCGGCGAGATCGGCGGCGACGCCGAAGAGCGCGCCGCCGACTTCATCAAGGCGAACGTCACCAAGCCGGTCGTCGGTTACGTCGCGGGCTTCACGGCCCCCGAGGGCAAGACCATGGGCCACGCCGGTGCCATCGTCTCGGGCTCGGCCGGTACCGCTCAGGCGAAGAAGGAGGCCCTCGAGGCCGCCGGTGTCAAGGTCGGCAAGACGCCGTCCGAGGCCGCCGCCCTGATGCGCGAGATCATCGAGAGCCTGTAAGCAGCACTCTCTGCGGGGCCCGGATGCCACGGCATCCGGGCCCTTTCGCATGTCCGGCGGGGGCGGGGTGCGGGTGGCCTCGCGCGCGACAGGGTTGCGTGCGTGCGACGACGGGGCGCGAGATCACGTGACTCCGCCGAGAACACCTGCCCCGGCGTGTGCGCTCGCCCCGATCACGTGATCTCGGCGGCCGGGCCTGGGCTTCCCGTGCGAGGTCTGGCAGCCGGGCGCCGCCGCCGGGGCCGCATTGCGCGCCGTGCGGAGCACCGCGACAGAGAAGGGGCCCGGATGCCGTGGCATCCGGACCCCTCGCTGGCGCAGGCGTCAGCCGAGCAGGGCCTCGACCGGTCCGCGGGCGAAGAAGACCACGAAGCCGGCGGCGACGATCCACAGCAGCGGGCTGATGCGGCGCGCGCGACCCGACAGGGCCTGGATCAGCACCCAGCTGACGAAGCCTGCGCCGATGCCGTTCGCGATCGAGTAGGTGAGGGGCATCACGGTCACCGTGAGGAAGACCGGGATGAGCACCGACATGTCGCTGAGGTCGACGTGGCGGATCTGCGCCATCATCAGCGCGCCGACGATGACCAGGGCCGCGGCGGCGATCTCGGTGGGGACGATGCTCGTCAGCGGGGTGAAGAACATTGCGAGCAGGAACAGCGCACCGGTGACGACGTTGGCGAGTCCCGTGCGGGCGCCCTCACCGATGCCGGAGCCCGACTCGATGAACACGGTGTTCGACGACGACGAGGTCGCACCACCCGCGACGGCGCCGATGCCTTCGATCACGAGCGCCGAGCGCAGACGCGGGAAGGTGCCGTCGGGGGCGGCGAGGCCCGCTTCGCGGGAGAGGCCGGTCATCGTGCCCATCGCGTCGAAGAAGTTCGTGAACACGAGCGTGAAGACGAGCATGAGGGCGGCGAGCACACCGATGCGACCGAACGAGCCGACCAGGTCGACCTGACCGACGAGTGACAGGTCGGGAAGGCCGACCCACTGCGCGGGGAGCGTCGGCACGCTGAGGCCCCAGCCGCCGGGGTTGCCGTCGGCCTTCGCGCCGAGGCCCGTGACGGCCTGGACGATGACCGCGATCACGGTGCCCGAGAGCAGACCGATGAGCAGCGCTGCCTTGACCTTGCGCACCAGCAGCACGGCGGTGATGACCAGGGTCAGCACGAACAGGGCCGTGGGGATCGTGGTGATCGAGCCTCCGACGCCGAGTCCGACCGGCGGAGAGCTGAGACCGGTCGAGGTGACCAGACCGCTGTCGACGAAGCCGATGAAGGCGATGAACAGTCCGATGCCGACCGTGATCGCCGTCTTCAAGGCGAGGGGCACCGCCTCGAAGATCATGCGGCGCAGGCCCGTGACGGCCAACAGCACGATGATGAGGCCGTTGATGACGACGAGGCCCATCGCCTCGGGCCAGGTGACCTGACCGACGATGCCGACCGCGAGGAACGAGTTGATGCCCAGGCCCGCGGCGAACGCGAACGGCAGGCGCGTGACCAGACCGAACAGCATCGTCATCACACCCGCGGTGAGCGCGGTGACGGCGGCGACCTGCGAGAAGCCGAGCGCGTTGCCGGCGACGTCAGGAGTGCCCGACAGGATGATCGGGTTGAGGATGACGATGTACGCCATCGTGACGAAGGTGACGACGCCGCCGCGGATCTCTCCGCCGACGGTCGAGCCGCGGGCGGTGATCTCGAAGAACCGGTCGAGGCCGTTCTTCGGTTCGGGGGCGGCCGTGGTCTCGGGAGCGGAAGCGCTCATGAAAGCTCCAGGGAAAAGGGGGAGGGGCTAGACCGGAGGGGAAGACGCCGACGTATCGTGTGAGCTATGTCACTCTCAGGAGAGTATCTCCCCAGCACCAGCGAATGGGCCCGTCAGCAGGCAGAGACCTTCGAAGCCACGGGGGGCAAGGAGTCCGCCGACATGCGGGGCGTACCCATCATCGTCCTCACCACCGTCGGCGCCAAAACCGGTGGTCTGCGCAAGACCGCCCTCATGCGCGTCGAGCACGACGGAAAGTACGCGGTCGTGGCATCCAAGGGCGGTGCTCCCGAGCATCCCGCGTGGTTCTACAACCTCGTGAAGAACCCTCGTGTGGCCCTGCAGGACGGCGACGTGAAGAAGGAGTACGACGCGCACCAGGCCGAGGGCGCCGAGCGCGAGGAGTGGTGGGGCTACGCGACCGAGGTCTGGCCCGACTACGACGAGTACCAGAAGAAGACCGAGCGCCGCATCGAGCTGTTCGTGCTGGAGCCGGTGGACTGAGGCGTCACCCGCGCGCCTGAGCTGCTGAGTGTCCAAGACACCCGGTCGTGTCGAAATTTCATCCGGGTGTCTTGGACACTCAACGCGGGTCGCACGCGCTTTGGCGCCACGCGCGGACTCGGGTGCCACGCGCGCGCGAGCTTGTCGCCGCCGAAAAGTTGAGTGTCCAAGAAACCCGGACGTTCTCGAAATTCGTCCGGGTGTCTTGGACACTCAACGAGAATCACCGGTACGAGCGGGACCGGGGAGGACGCGGCAGCGGCGGATGCCGAGACGTCACGGCCGCGAGAACGCACGGGCCCCGGACGGAGAGCGGATGCCGGGACCCAAACCTCACACCACAGTCACCGCCGCGTGAGCGAAACGTTCGCCGGGGGTAACGCCGGGGCGAGGCTGGGGGAAACCTCGGCTGCCTAGCGTCGGGGCATGGCCCGCTCGAACCCCGCAACCGGAACGAAACACGCCGCAGACGCCCCGGCAAACTCCGTCGCGTACGGTGACGGCATGCTCCACCCCGCGTCATCCGGATCCGTCGTGGTCGTGGGTGCGGGGATGGTGGCCCACCGCTTCGTCGAGAGCCTCACCAGCCGCGACACCGACGGCCGCTGGTCGATCACGGTGCTCGGCGACGAGGCCCGCGGCCCCTACGACCGGGTCGGACTGACCGGGATCTTCGCCGGCAAGACGCCGGACGACCTGGCCCTCGACGCGGCGGTCCTCGACCACGACCGTGTGCGGGTGCACACCGACGCCCGGGTCGCGAAGATCGACCGCGCCGCCCGCACCGTCACCACGGTCGGCGGCTCCCTCCACTCGTACGACCGCCTCGTGCTCGCCACCGGGTCGTACGCCGCGCGCCTCGCCCTCGACGGCTTCGACCACCAGGGGTGCTTCGTCTACCGCACGCTCGACGACGTCGCCGGCATGCGCGCCTGGGTCGCGAAGCGCTCGGCCCAGCTCGGCCGGCCCCTGCGCGGCGCGGTCGTCGGTGGGGGTCTGCTCGGACTCGAGGCGGCGGGAGCGCTGCAGGCCGAGGGCGTCTCGCCGTTCGTCCTGCAGTCGAACGAGCGGCTCATGTCGGCCCAGCTCGACCTCGGCGGCGCGAAGGCGCTGCAGCGGCTCATCGAGGCGCGCGGCATCGAGGTGCGCACGAGTTCGGTGACGACGCGGGTGGATGCCGACAAGACCGGCGCCGTGTGCGGCCTCGAGCTGCGCGACGGCACGTGGGAGGCCGTCGACATCGTCGTCTTCACGGTCGGTGTGCGCCCCCGCGACGAGCTCGCGCGCACCGCGGAGCTCGCGGTCGATCCGCGCGGCGGGGTCGTCATCGACGCGGGCTGCGATACCTCCGACCCGGCGATCCTCGCGATCGGCGAGGTCGCCAGCTTCGACGGACAATGCATCGGCCTCGTCGCTCCCGGCTACGCGATGGCCGAGGTCGCCGCGACCCGCCTGCTCGGGGGCGAGGCCGCGTTTGACGGCTTCGACACCTCGGCGAAGCTCAAGCTCTCGGGCGTCGAGGTCGCGAGCTTCGGCGACGCGTTCGCCGAGACCCCCAACGCCCTCGACGTCACGTACGCCGACCCGATCTCGGGTGTCTACAAGAAGCTCGTGCTGAGCGACGACGCGCAGACGCTGCTCGGCGGCATCCTCGTGGGTGACGCCTCGGCTTACACGTCGCTGCGCCCCCTCGTCGGTCGCGCGCTGGGCGGCGATCCCGCCGCGTACCTCCTGCCGTCCGACCTCGCGCCCGCCCCGCAGGGCGACCTGCCCGACGACGCCATCGTCTGCTCGTGCAACGGCGTCACGGCCGGTACCGTGCGCGGCGCCGTCACCGAGCACGACTGCGCGGATGCCGCCGAGGTCAAGGCGTGCACCAAGGCGGGAGCGGCGTGCGGCTCGTGCTTCACGCTCGTGAAGAAGCTCGTGGCGACCGAGCTGGCGGCATCCGGGAAGGAAGTCTCGAACGGTCTGTGCGAGCACTTCTCGTTCACGCGCGCGCAGCTGTTCGACGCCGTCCGCATCTCGGGGCTGAAGACCTTCACCGCGATCGTCGAGCGCTTCGGCACCGGCCGCGGCTGCGACATCTGCAAGCCGGCGCTCGCGAGCATCCTGGCCAGCCTCTACTCGGGGCACGTGCTCGAGGGCGAGCTCGCGACGATGCAGGACACCAACGACCACGTGATGGCCAACATCCAGCGCGACGGAACCTACAGCGTCGTGCCGCGCATCGCGGGCGGGGAGATCACCCCCGACGGTCTCGTCGTGATCGGCGAGGTCGCCCGCGACTTCGGGCTGTACACGAAGATCACCGGCGGCCAGCGCATCGACATGTTCGGCGCTCGCCTCGAGCAGCTGCCCGCGATCTGGAAGCGCCTCGTCGACGCCGGCTTCGAGTCGGGACAGGCCTACGGCAAGTCCCTGCGCACCGTGAAGTCGTGCGTCGGGCAGACCTGGTGCCGTTACGGCGTGCAGGACTCGGTCGGCATGGCCGTGCAGCTCGAGCTGCGGTACCGGGGCCTCCGCTCGCCGCACAAGATCAAGTTCGGCGTCTCGGGCTGCGCGCGCGAGTGCGCCGAGGCGCGCGGCAAGGACGTCGGCGTCATCGCGACCGAGGCCGGCTGGAACATGTATGTCGGCGGCAACGGCGGCTTCACCCCGCGCCACGCGGTGCTCTTCGCCGAGGGTCTCGACGACGACGGCCTCTTGCGGGCCATCGACCGCTTCCTGATGTTCTACATCCGCACCGCCGACCGGCTGCAGCGCACGGCTCCGTGGATGGAGGACTACGAGGGCGGCCTCGAGGCGCTCAAGGGCGTCGTGTTCGACGACACCCTCGGCATCGCCGACGACCTCGACCGCGCCATGGCCGCGCACATCGACAACTACGAGGACGAGTGGGCGGCGACCCTCGCCGACCCCGAGAAGCTCAAGCGCTTCCAGAGCTTCGTCAACGCCCCCGACACCGCCGACCCCACACTGGCGTACGTGGCCGAGCGCGGCCAGCCCCGCCCCGCGACCGCCGAGGAACGCTCCTCCGGCGCGGTCCTCATCGGCGGCACGACCCTGGCGGTGCGCTCGTGACGATCCTGGAGGCGACGAACATGGATGCCGAGACCCCGGCGCCCGACGCATCGGTCGACGCCCTCGCGGGCGTAGGGCGCTCCGCGTGGACCCGCATCTGCCGGGTCGACGACCTGCTCGTCGAGCGCGGTGCCGCAGCCCTCGTCGGCGACCGGCAGATCGCCCTCTTCCGTACCTTCGACGGGCGCATCTTCGCCACCGACCAGGTCGACCCGTTCAGTGGGGCCGCCATTCTGTCGCGCGGGATCGTCGGCGACCGCGCGGGCGTGCCCACCGTCGCCTCGCCCATGTACAAGCAGGTGTTCGACCTGCGCACCGGCGCGTGCCTCGACACACAGGGCAAGGAGCCGCTCTCGGTGCGCGTGCACCCGGTGGCGGTGACCGACGGTGACGTGTTCGTCAAGCTCGCCCCCGTGGCGGACGACGGAGAAGGAGACCCCCGATGATCGCTCTCGCAGGACTCGACCTCACCGACAAGCTCGTCGTCTGCGTGGGCGGCGGTTCCGTCGCCCAGAGACGTATCGCCCGGCTGCGCGCGGCCGGTGCCCGGGTGCGGCTCGTCGCCCCCGTCGCGACGCCGGCCCTCGCCGCCCTGGCCGCGTCGGGCGATATCGCGTGGATGCCGCGTGGGTTCGTCGCTGAAGACCTCGACGACGCCTGGTTCTGCCACACGGCCACCGGCTCGGCATCCGTCGACGCCGCCGTCGTCGCCGCTGCCGACGCCCGCCGCGTGTGGTGCGTCAACGCCGGACACGGGGGCAAGGGCACCGCGCGCCTCGCCGCCGAGACCACGAGTGGAGACGTCATGGTCGGCGTTGTCTCGACCGTCGGTGCCGACCCGCGCCGCACCGTCGCCGTGCGCGACGCCATCGCCCAGCGCCTCGCCGAAGGCGCCCTCCCGCTCCGCCGCCGACGTCGGCCGCTCGTGGGGAGCGTGGCGCTCGTCGGCGGCGGTCCCGGCCCGATCGACCTGATGACGGTGCGCGCCCGCGCCCTGCTCGCCGAGGCCGACGTCGTCGTGCACGATCGCCTCGGACCCACCGGCATACTCTCCGAACTCGGCGACGACGTCGAGCTGATCGACGTCGGCAAGCGCCCCCAGCACCACCCCGTGCCGCAGGACGAGATCAACGCGATCCTCGTCGACCGCGCTGCAAAGGGTCTACGGGTCGTCCGGCTGAAGGGCGGAGACCCCTTCGTCTACGGCCGCGGCGGCGAAGAGGTCATCGCGTGCCGGGCCGCCGGCATCCCGGTCGAGGTCGTGCCGGGCATCTCGAGCGCCATCGCCGTGCCGTCGGCGGCGGGGGTCCCCGTGACTCACCGCGGCGTCGCCGGCACCCTGCACGTCGTGAACGGTCAGGAGACCCCGAGCGAGGCCACCCTCGCGGCCCTCCGCGACGACAGCGCCACCGTCGTCGCGCTCATGGGCGTGAGCGCCCTGCCCCGTTTCGTCGCCGCGGCCCGCGCTGCCGGTGCTCCCGAGACCCGCCCCGTCGCCTTCGTCGAGAACGGCCACACCCCCGCTCAGCGCACGATCCGCACGACACTCGGAGCAGCGATTCAGGATGCCGAGGCCCACCGGCTCGCCAACCCCGCCGTGCTCGTGTTCGGCGAGGTCGCCCGGGCAGATCTGCTCATGCCGGTCGCGGTCGCGGCGCACGGGGAGGGCATCGGGTGACGACACCCGCGCGGACGATCAGCACGGTGCTCCTCGGATGCACCGTGCTGCTTCCCGTCGACCGGCGGTCGGGGGAGCTGTCGGCCGCGCTCGAACGGCACGGTGCTCGCGTGCGGGTCGCCCCGGCGCTGACGATCATCCCGCACGTCGACGACGACGAGCTCATCGCCGCCACGCGCCAGCTCGTCGCCGACCCGCCCGACGTCGTGGTGGCGACCACCGGGGTGGGTTTCCGCGGGTGGATGGAGACCGCCGACGAGGCGGGGCTCCACGACGAACTGAGCGCCGTGCTGCAGCGCGCACGGATCGTGGCCCGCGGGCCCAAGGCGCGCGGGGCGATCCAACAGGCGGGGTTCGAAGCCGACTGGGTCGCCGAGAGCGAGACCTCGGCGGAGCTGCGCGACTTCCTCGTCGCCGAGGGCATCGCGGGGCTCCATGTCGCGGTGCAGCACCACGGCTCCGGAGCCGACGGCCTCGACGACGCCTTCGAGGCAGCGGGCGCGCGCGTGACGAGTCTCACGATCTACCGGTGGGGCCCGCCGCCCGACCCCGAGGCCGTGGCCGCCTCGACCCGGCAGGTCGCCCGCGGCGAGATCGACGCCGTGCTGTTCACCTCGGCCCCCGCGGCCCGCGAGTGGATCCTGGCTGCCGAGCGCGCCGAGGCGCTCGCGGGGGTGGCATCCCGTGCGCGAGACGGACGGGTGCTCATCGCGGCGGTCGGCCCGATCACGGCCGGTCCCTTGCGCGACGCCGGGATCGATCCCCTCGTCCCCGACCGCGGGCGCCTCGGCGCGCTCGTGCGCGCGGTGGTCACGCACTACGGCGGGGCCGATGCGCCCGTCCTCGCCACGACGGCCGGGCTGCTCGGCATCCGGTCGTCGGGGATCGTGCTCGACGGGGAGTTCACGCCGCTCCCGCGCACGGGCGTCGAGATCCTGCGAGCTCTCGCGCGCGTGCCCGGCGCGGTCGTCTCGCGCGCCGACCTGGTCGCGGCGCTGTCGAACGCCGAGGCCAGCGGCCACGCCGTCGAGGTCGCCGTGGCCCGCACCCGCGAGGCGCTCGGCGGCGCCGATCTCATCCGCACGGTCTACAAACGCGGATACCGGCTCGACGTGATCGATGAGGAGGACTCATGACCGCGGTACTCATCGCCTGCGCCCACGGCACGCGGTTCGAGGAGGGGCGCGTGGTCGTGCGCGAGCTTCTCGAGATCGTACGCGCGACCGCCCCCGCCGGTGTCGAGGTGCACGAGGCGTACGTCGACGTGCACGGTCCGTACGTCACCGACGTCGTCGCGGCCGCGCGCAAGCGCACCTCAGACATCGTGATCGTGCCGCTCCTGCTGTCGACCGGGTACCACACCGAGGTCGACCTGGTGGAGGCGGCCGGCGGTCTTCCCGTGGCTCCCGCGCTCGGCCCCCACCCCGTGCTGGCGGAGATCCTCGCCGATCGCGTCCGCGAGGCGGGAGCGGGAGCGGGCGACACCGTCGTGCTGGCCGCGGCCGGTTCCACGCGGCCGGGCGCGGTCGTCGACGTCGAACGCATGGCGGAGCTCATGGCCGAGGCCGGTGTCGCAGGCCCCGTCGTGACGGCGTACGCCGCGGCATCCGATCCCCGCATCCCGGATGCCGTGGACGCTGCGCGCACCGCCGGTCAGCGAACGGTCGCGGCGAGCTACGTCCTCGCCCCGGGGCACTTCTCGCGTGTCATCGAGAAGGCCGCGGCCGACCTGACCACCGCCCCGATCGGAGCGGATCCGCGGGTGGCGACGGTGGTGTGGGAAAGGTGGCGCGACGCGCGGCGTGTGGGGACCGGCGCGGAGGCGACTGCGTCGGTCGGGGCCGCCCGGGGCGTGCTGGACGCACTGCGCGCTCTCGTCTCACGCGCTCGCCGCCGCGCCTGAGAGGCGGGCCGGGACGACGCGGGTAGGGTTCCTTTGCCCATGCATCGCCTCCTCATCGCTCTCCTCGCCGCCCTCGACGCCGTCCTGGCTGCCGCGGGCGGTATCGCGGTGGTGCTCGCGCCGCTCGCGCTGCTCTGGGTCTTCGGCATCGGCGATCCCGACTGGGGCGCGCTCTGGCCCGCGTCGGCCGCGGTCTGGCACCTCGGCCACCTCGTGCCGGTGACCATCACCCTGCCCGACGCGTACCTCGCCGCGACCGGCATCGACCCGAGCTTCGCGACCTTCACGCTCTCGCTCGCGCCCCTCGCCTTCGCCGCCTTCACCGGCCTCTTCGCCGCCCGCTCGGGTTCCCGCGCCGCCGAGGCGGGCTCCGGTCTCACCGGGTGGCTGTCGGGCTCGCTCGTCTTCGCGGCGCTCTCCGCGGGCATCGCGCTCACCTCGCAGGCCTCGCTCGTGACATCCGAGACCTGGCTCGCGATCCTGCTGCCGTCGCTGGTCTTCCTCGTGCCCTCGCTCATCGGTGCCATCGCGGGCGCGTGGCGCGTCGGCGACGACGGCCCTGTCGACGCCGTGCGCGGATGGATCGAACGGATGCCGTCGACCTGGGCGTCCGTTCCGGGACTCGCCCTGCGCGGACTCGCCATCGCGACCCTCGGGCTCGTCTCGGTGGGCGCCGTGGTCGTGCTGGCGGGGCTGATCGCCCGCGCTTCGCAGGTGATCGGGCTCTACCAGGCGAGTAACGCCGACGGCGTCGGTGCGACCGTCATCGCCCTCGGTCAGCTCCTCTACCTGCCCACACTCGTGCTGTGGGCCGTGTCGTTCGCCGCCGGACCCGGCTTCGCCCTCGGCACCGACACCGCGGTGACCCCCGCGGCGACGCAGGTCGGTGCGCTCCCCGGCATCCCGGTGCTGGGCGCGGTGCCCGATTCGACCTCGTCGTGGCTGCTGCTGCTCGTGCTGCTGCCGGTCGCCGTGGGGGCGCTCACCGGGTGGATCCTGCGATCCCGGATGCCGGTCACCGCCGGCCCCGAGCCGCTCGCGCCCCGACTGGTCCTGGCCGTCGTGGTCGCGGTGCTCACCGGGGGAGTGGGGGCGCTCGCGGCCGTCGTCTCGTCGGGGTCGATCGGCCCAGGACGCCTCGCCGACACGGGCCCGCAGCCGGGGCCGCTCGCCCTGACCCTCGGGCTCGAGGTGCTCGTGGGCCTGGCGATCCTGCTGCTCAGCCCGCGTCTCGGTGGGGACGAGGGCGACGAGCGGCACGAGGAGCCCGATGAGCGCGGCTTCTCGTACGCCGCGCGCGAGCACGTGCCCTTCGACCGCGACGAGCACGGGACGGGCCCGACCCCCACGGGTTCGCCCACCGGGGCGGGGATCCCGCACGACGTGTGGCCGAGCGCGTACCGTGACCCGGATGCCGTCGCCACCGACACCGGGCTCGGGGCGCGGGGGAGTGCTCTCGGCGCGTTCTCTTCGCCCGTGCCGGCCGTTTCCGCGCCGCCCGTTTCCGCGCCGCCGGTTTCCGAGAGCCCCGCGGCGGGTTCGAGCGGCGAGCTCAGCGACGACGAGGTGCGCGCGCGCATCCGCGCGGCCTGGTCGGAGCACGGCGGCGAGCCCGACGGCACGAGCTGAACCGGGTGTGATCGGGGCGGCCGGACAGTGGCGCCCGGAAGCGGTGTCCGAGTGGTGCTGCCGGTCCCGAGGGGCCCGCGCGCGCGGACGCACCTGCGTAGACTGAGCGCGTGCTCACGGTCGCCGTCCTCATCTCCGGCGCCGGCTCGAACCTCCGCGCCCTGCTCGAGGCGGCCTCGGCCCCCGGGTTCCCGGCGCGCGTGATCGCGGTCGGCGCCGATCGCGAGGCCGACGGCTTCGCCCACGCCGAGCACTTCGGCATCCCGACCTTGCTCGTTCCCTTCGGGGCGTTCGCGTCCCGCGAGGAGTGGGGCGCCGAGCTCGGTGCGCAGCTCGCCGTGTGGAATCCCGACCTGGTCGTGCTCAGCGGCATGATGCGCCTGCTGCCCGCGGACCTCGTCGCCGAGTGGGAACCGCGCATCATCAACACCCACCCCGCGTACCTGCCGGAATTCCCCGGAGCGCACGGGGTGCGCGATGCCCTCGCCGCGGGCGTCGATCAGACCGGAGCGAGCGTGATCGTCGTCGACTCCGGCGTCGACACCGGCCCGATCCTCGCGCAGGAACGCATCCCCGTGCTTCCCGGCGACGACGAGGACTCCCTGCACGAACGCATCAAGCCCGTCGAGCGACGTCTGCTCATCGACGTCGTCCGTCGGATCGCCGAGGGCGAGCTCGACCTCGCCGCCACGGCATCCCGAACCGCCTGACCCGCTCGACGGGCGCCGGCCCGTCACGCACCCGAACCCGACTCGAGACACAGGAGCCGAACGCCATGGCCGGACCCCGCCACGACCCCGCCGACTACCGCCCCCGCGACGTCGTCCCGATCCGCCGCGCGCTGGTGTCGGTGAGCGACAAG
Source organism: Sphingomonas sp. G5 (assembly GCF_052660795.1). NCBI lineage: Bacteria > Pseudomonadati > Pseudomonadota > Alphaproteobacteria > Sphingomonadales > Sphingomonadaceae > Sphingomonas > Sphingomonas sp. G5. The sequence goes on from NZ_CP109660.1 coordinate 726,751, forward strand.
ACCGGTCTGCTCGAACTCGGCGCAGCCCTCGCCGCCGCCGGAGTCGAGATCGTCTCGACCGGCGGCTCGGCCACGCTGCTTCGCGATGCCGGCTACGACGTCACCGACGTCTCGGCCGTCACGGGCTTCCCCGAGTCGCTTGACGGGCGCGTCAAGACTCTCCACCCGAGCGTGCACGCGGGTCTGCTCGCCGACCTGCGCCTGGCCTCGCACGAGGCGCAGCTCGAGCAGCTCGACATCCGCCCCTTCGAACTCGTGGTCGTGAACCTCTACCCGTTCGTCGAGACGGTGGCATCCGGAGCCGAGGGCGACGACGTCGTGGAGCAGATCGACATCGGCGGCCCCGCCATGGTGCGTGCATCGGCGAAGAACCACGCGAACGTGGCCATCGTCGTCTCGCCCGAGTCGTATCCCGCCATCATCCAGGCTCTGCAGACGAACGGTGGGACGAATCTCGTGCAGCGTCGCGAGCTCGCGGCGCGCGCCTTCTCGCACACGGCCGCCTACGACACCGCCGTGTCGACGTGGTTCGCCGAGGGCACCCTCGCCGACGACATCGACCTCCCCGCGCACCTGACCATCCAGGCCGAGCGCCTGTCGACCCTGCGCTATGGCGAGAACTCGCACCAGCGCGCCGCGATCTACACGCGCGTCGGCGGACATGGCATCGCCCAGGCGACGCAGCTGCAGGGCAAAGAGATGTCGTACAACAACTACGTCGACGCCGATGCGGCCCTGCGCGCCGCCTTCGACATGGTCAAGCCGGCCGTGGCGATCATCAAGCACGCGAACCCCTGCGGTATCGCGGTCGCGGCCCCGAACGCCCTCGACCCGATCGCCTCGGCGCACCTGCGCGCGCACGAGTGCGACCCCGTCTCGGCCTTCGGCGGTGTGATCGCCGCGAACCGCACGGTCACGCTCAAGATGGCCGAGAACCTGCGTGACATCTTCACCGAGGTCATCATCGCCCCCGACTTCGAGCCCGAGGCGCTCGAGGTGTTCAAGCTCAAGAAGAACCTGCGCGTGCTGCGCCTGCCGGCCGACTGGCAGCAGGAGCGTATGGACGTGCGCCTCGTCTCGGGTGGCCTGCTGCTGCAGGACGCCGACCGGTTCCCCGACGACATCGAGTCGGTGGCGAAGAACTGGGAGCTCGTCTCGGGTGAGCGTCCCGCCGACGAGGACATGGAGAGCCTCATCTTCGCGTGGAAGTCCTGCCGCGCGGTGAAGTCGAACGCGATCGTGCTCGCGAAGGGTTCGGCCACGGTCGGCATCGGCATGGGCCAGGTCAACCGCGTCGACTCCTGCCGCCTCGCGGTCGAGCGCGCGGGTGACCGCGCTGCCGGCTCCATCGCGGCATCCGACGCTTTCTTCCCCTTCGCCGACGGCCCGCAGGTGCTGATCGACGCCGGGATCACGGCGATCATCCAGCCCGGCGGGTCGGTTCGGGATGCCGAGGTCGTCGACGCCGCGCGCGCCGCCGGCGTCACGATGTTCTTCACGGGAGAGCGTCACTTCTTCCACTGAGACCGCTCGGTGCGTTCGACGCCGTCGCAGCTTCGGTTGCGGCGGCGTCGTCGCGTGTGCGGGGGCGGGGCGCGCGTGCAGGGGTGGGGCGCGTCTGCGGGGCCGGGGCGCGCGTGCAGGGGCGGGGCGCGTGTGCGGGGCCGGGGCGCGCGTGCGGGGGCGGGGCGCGTGTGCGGGGTTCTCCGAGCTGTCGAGGAGGCTGGGCGTCCGGATACTCACGCATAAACGCTGATCGCGCGCATAAACGCGATGACCACGCGTTTATGCGCGCGATCAGCGTTTATGGCAGCGCGGCGGCGGGCGCGAGGGACGGCCCAGGCAGGAGCGCGATGACGGGGCAGACCGCCGGGGCGGGGAGAGCTCCGCCCGCGTCTCGCTGCGTCAGGCGCTCATCGCGACGAGCGTGGCCACCGTGTTCGCGTTGCGCGCGGTGCCCGTCACGCCGAGGCGTTTCTCGAACCAGCCGGCCTGCAGCTTCGAGCCGCCGATGCCCTCGGGATACCGCACGAACACCTCGCAGCCGTCGAGCACCGCCTCTTCAGGAAAGTCCGCCGGCACATCGAGCGACGCTCCCGGGGCCGGGGGGTCGGCGAGGAATACCGTCTGCACCCACCGTCCTTCGGCGGCATCGGCGAAAGGGTTCCGAGCGTGCGCGTCCGCGAGCTCGGCATGGGTGCGCACGATGACCGGGAGATCGAACCCGAAGGCCTCGCGCACGGCGCCGCGCACCCGATCCGCGACCTCGCGGGGGGAGCGTCCGCCGTCGTCGAGCACGACATTGCCGGCCACCTGGAGCGTGTCGACCTCACCCAGACCCGCGGATGCCAACACCTCGCGCAGCGCGGACATCTTCAGTGAAGTGGGGCCGCCGACACCGCGGAGGAAGGCGACGGTGCGGGACATGAGGTGACTCTACGCCGTTGCCGCGCGGGCACCTCGGGTGCGAATGCCCCGTCTCACGCGGAATCGCGCCCGAGCGTCTCGAGCAGGCGCAGCCACACCTCGCTGACGGTCGGATACGAGGGCACCGCGTGCCAGAGCCGCTTCACCGGCACCTCGCCGACGATCGCCACCGTGGCGGAGTGCAGGAGTTCGGCGATGTCGGGCCCGACGAAGGTGGCGCCGACCAGCACGCCCCGGTCGAGATCGACGATCGCGCGGGCCTTGCCGACGTAGGCGTCGGACTGCTCGCTCGACCCGGCGATGCTCGCGAGGTCGTAGTCGAGCACCTTGGCGTTCAGCCCCTTCTCTTCCGCCTGCTTCGCGGTGAGACCCACCGACGCCACTTCGGGATCGGTGAACGTCACCTGCGGGACGGCGTCGTGGTCGGCGGTGGCGACGTGAGCGCCCCAGGGAGCGTCGTCGACCTCGTCGCCCTTCGCACGAGCCGCGATGACGTCTCCCGCAGCGCGGGCCTGGTACTTGCCCTGGTGGGTCAGCAGCGCGCGGTGGTTGACGTCGCCGACCGCATAGAGCCAGTCGAACCCGCGGACCAGGAGGGTGTCGTCCACATCGAGCCAGTCTCCGGCGGTCAGGCCCACGGCATCCAGCCCCAGGTCCTGCGTACGGGGCGTGCGACCGATCGCGACGAGCACCTCGTCGGCCGTGACCGCCGTGCCGTCGGAGAGCTCGAGCGTGACGCGGCCATCGTCGTCGCGGCGCGCGGAGGTGGTGTCGACGCCCGTCTTGACCGTGACCCCGCGGTCGCGGAGGGAGTCGGCCACGAGTTCGCCGGCGAACGGCTCGTTGCCGCCGAGAAGGCCCGAGCGCGCGACGATGGTGACCGCGGAGCCGAGGCTCTGGAACGCGGTCGCCATCTCGGCACCGACGACTCCGCCGCCGATGATCGCGAGAGATGCGGGGATCTGCTCGACCGCGGTGGCTTCGCGGCTGGTCCATGGCGAGGTGTCGGCCAGGCCCGGGATGTCGGGCAGGAGCGCCGCCGACCCGGTGCACACGGCGACCGCGTGGCGCGCGACGAGGTCGGTGGTCGAGCCGTCGTCGGCGGTGACGCGCACGGTCTTCTCTCCGGTGAGTCTGCCGTGTCCGCGGACGAGGTCGATGCCCGCGCCCTGCAGCCACTCGACCTGACCGGAGTCGTCGTAGTGGCTGGTCATGGTGTCGCGTCGACGCAGCACCGCGGCGACGTCGAGGTCGCCGGTGACGGCCTGCGTGGCGCCGTCGACGTCGCGAGCGGCGCGGAGGGCGGCGGCGCTGCGCAGCAGAGCCTTCGAGGGCATGCACGCCCAGTACGAGCACTCGCCCCCGACGAGTTCGGACTCGACGATGGCCGCCGTGAGACCCGCTTGCACGGCTCGGTCGGCCACGTTCTCGCCGACGGGGCCGGCGCCGATGACGATGAGGTCGTATTCGCGTTCGCTCATGGTGCTCACGCTACCGACGACCTCCGACATCGCACGGGGGTTGCGCCTCGACGGGGCGAGCAGGACGGATGGTCGAAACGGGACCCACGGCCGTGTCCGATTTCCGCCAGCCGATGTCGGAGGTCGATGGCAGGGTGGATGCCATGACCACCACCGTCTCCGAGCTTCCGGGCTTCGCCGAGCGCTATCGCGTGATCCAATCGCGCGACCGCCGCTTCGACGGGCAGTTCGTCACCGCGGTCCGGTCCACGCGCATCTACTGTCGTCCGAGCTGCCCCGCGCGCACGCCCAAAGAAGAGAACGTCACGTTCTACGCCACCTCGGCGGCCGCGCACGAAGCGGGTTACCGCGCCTGCAAGAGGTGTCTGCCCGAGGCTGCCCCCGGTTCGCCCCTGTGGGACGTCCGCGGTGACGTCGTGGCGCGCGCCATGCGTCTCATCGCCGACGGCGTCGTCGATCGCGAAGGGGTTCCGGGACTCGCCCGCCGATTGGGCTATTCCTCGCGTCATCTCACGCGCCTGCTCACCGCGGAGCTGGGGGCCGGTCCTCTCTCCCTCGCCCGTGCCCACCGGGCCCACACGGCCCGCGCGTTGCTCGTCGGCACCGATCTGTCGTCGGCTGACGTCGCTTTCTCGGCCGGGTTCTCGAGCGTCCGACAGTTCACCGACACCATCGGGGAGGTGTTCGGCATGCCGCCGCGCGACCTCCGCGCGCGGCGCTCGCCCGACTCGGGAGTCGAAGCCTCGGCGGGCGAGATCGACCTCGCTCTCCCCGTTCGCGGCCCCATCGACACGATCGGTCTGTTCGGATGGATGAGGGCCCACGCGATCCCCGGTGTCGAAGAGGGCGACGACCGTTCGTTCGCGCGGGTCGCGCGTCTTCCGGCGGGGCCGGCGTGGTTCGAGGTGCGCCTCGCCGACGACGGACGTCTCCGCCTGCGCGCCCGGCTTTCAGCGCTGGCCGACCTGGGTACTCTCATCGCCCGGGTCCGGCGGCTGTTCGACCTCGACGCCGATCCGCTCGCGATCGACGAGGCCCTCGCCCGGCATCCCGAGCTCGCCCCCGCCGTCGCCGCGATTCCGGGCGTCAGGGTGCCCGGGGCGATCGATTCCGGCGAGATGCTGCTCCGCGCCATGATCGGGCAGCAGATCAGCGTCGCCTCGGCTCGGACGATGCAGGGGCGTTTGACCGCCGAACTCGGCGAGCAGACCGCCGTCGGTCCCCGGCCGTTCACGCTCTTCCCCTCGCCTGCCGTGATCGCCGAGCGCGGGCTCGAAGTCTTGCGTGGCCCCGCCGCACGCATGCGGGCGATCGTCGAGACCGCGGCGGCACTGGCCGACGGCAGCCTCGAGCTCGGCGCCGGCGATGACGGCGCCGAGCAACGGGAGCGGCTCCTGTCGATGCGGGGGATCGGTCCGTGGACCGCCGACTACGTGCGGATGCGCGTGCTCGGCGATCCGGACGTCCTCCTCCCCGGAGACGTGGCGGCCCGCGCCGGTGCGGCGGCCCTCGGCCTGCCCTCCGATCCGGCAGGTTTCACGAGCTGGTCCCAGCGACTGGCTCCGTGGCGCAGTTACGCGATGGCGCACTACTGGTACGCCGCACCGGTGACGCAGGCCTGGCGCGCGCCGGCGGAGTCCGCGGCGGTGGTCTCCGCGGCGCCGGCCCGCCGGCGAGGCCCCCGCCTCCGCGCCGACATCGTCCTGCCCTCCTCACCCGCCCCCGAGACAGAGAGCGAGAACCTCGCATGACCGCTGCCACCCTCCAGTTCGTCGAGACCCCCGACGGGCCGTTCGCGATCCTCGCCGATGAGGCCGATCGGGTGCTCGTGTCCGGCTGGACCGACGACACCGAGGCCGTCCTTGCGCGACTTCGCCCCGAACGGCGTCCCACCGACATTCGCGCGGGCGACACTTCGGCGGCCGAGGCCGTGCGCAGGTACTACGGCGGCGACCTCGCCGCGATCGACTCCGTCGTGGTCTCGCAGTGGGGGACGCCCCTCCAGCTCGCCGGGTGGGAGGCGCTGCGAGCGATCGCGGTGGGCACGCCCCTCACCTACACGGGCTTCGCCGCGGCGCTCGGCTCGCCGTCGGCCGTGCGGGCAGCGGCTTCCATCTGCGCCCGAAACGCGGTGGCGCTCTTCGTGCCCTGTCACCGCGTGCTGCGTGGCGACGGGACGATGGGCGGTTTCGCCTGGGGCACGCATGTCAAAGAAAGCTTGCTGGAACGCGAATCCGCCGTCTGATCGGCCCGTCGTCACAAGACGCTCTTGCCTCCAGCGTTTTCTCAGGGATATTCTGGAGGGCTGCCGTCCCCCCGCGGAAGCTTCACCGAACAAGGAGGATGCCATGGACCAGATCGACGCCCCCGTCGCACCGGTTGCCGCCGCGCCCTCCGCCGCTGCACGACTCGGCCGACGCCCCTAGGGCTCCGCGTCCGCGCTCCGGCGCTCCGCTCCGCCCCGATCGACGAATGTCGTCGCGCCCCCCCGGGCATCCCTTTCCGCGCCCGATCCCGGCGCCCGCTTCGACCCCACGAGGATCATGACTCCCTCTTCGCCTCCGCCCCGTCTTTCGACACCGCGCGCGCTCGCGCGGCTTCTCCCCATCGCCCGGCCGGTGCTCCCGCGTCTCATCGCGGGTGCCGTGACCGCCCTCATTGCGAGCCTCCTGGCGCTCGCGATCCCGCTGGTTCTCGAGCAGATCGTCGCCGGCCCCATCGCCTCGCTCGATCCCGCTGCCCTGGTGTGGGGGTCGCTCGCCGTGCTCGCTCTCGGTCTCGCCGAGGCCGCGATGGTGTGGCTGCGGCGCTGGTTCGTGCTCGCGCCGGCGACGAAGGTCGAATACGACCTCCGCCAGTCGTTCTACTCGCGCTTGCAACGCCTGCCGGTCGCGTTCCACGACCGGTGGCAATCCGGTCAGTTGCTCTCGCGCATGATGCAGGACATCAGCATGCTCCGCCGCTGGCTGGCCTTCGGCGTCATCCTCCTCGTCGTCAACATGCTGACGATCGCCATCGGCGCCGTGCTGCTCTTCCGCTGGCACTGGCTGCTCGGCGCGCTGTTCCTCGTCACCTCGGCGCCCGTGATCTATGTCGGATTCCGCTTCGAGAAGCGCTACGGCGCGCTGACCCGCCAGAGCCAGGACCAGGCCGGAGACCTCGCCACGTCCGTAGAAGAGAGCGTCCACGGTATTCGCGTCCTCAAGGCTTTCGGCCGCGGTGCGCACGCCCTGAAGAAGTTCACCCGCCAGGCGGAGTCGCTGCGCGAGACCGAGATCGACAAGGCCCGCGCGGTCGGGTGGATCTGGTTCTGGCTGGTGCTGCTGCCCGACATCGCGTTCGCGGTCTGCCTGGGCGCGGGCATCGTCCTGACGCAGCTGGGTCAGCTGCAGGTACCGGAGCTCGTCGCGTTCTTCGCGATGGCGACCGTGCTGCGGTGGCCGATGGAGTCGATCGGCTTCCTCTTCTCGTTCCTGCTCGACGCGCGCACGGCGACCGACCGCATCTTCGAGGTGTTCGACGAGCAGAACACCATCGTCGATCCCGAGAACCCGCGCAGCATCGCTGAACCCCGCGGGGAGCTCACCTTCGAGAACGCCCATTTCCGGTACCAGGATGCCGCGGACACCGAGCGCGACCTGCTCGACGGAGTCGACCTGGTGCTGCACCCGGGCGAGACGATGGCGCTCGTGGGCCTGACAGGTTCGGGCAAGACGACGCTGACGACCCTCCCCGGCCGCCTGTACGACGTCACCGGCGGACGCGTGCTGATCGACGGCGTCGATGTGCGCGACCTCACGCTCGCCGAACTGCGGCGTCACGTCGGTATGGCGTTCGAAGACGCGACGCTGTTCTCGCAGACTGTGCGCGACAACGTGCTGCTGGGTCGAGAAGACCTGACGCCCGGTTCGGACGAAGCCGACGAGATCCTGCGCGAAGCACTGCAGGTCGCCCAGGCCCAGTTCGTCTACGACCTGCCCGACGGACTCGACACCGTCATCGGTGAAGAGGGGCTCAGCCTCTCCGGCGGACAGCGTCAGCGTCTCGCCCTCGCGCGTGCCGTCGCCGCGCGCCCGGCCGTGCTCGTGCTCGACGATCCGCTGTCGGCTCTCGATGTCGACACCGAGGCGCTCGTCGAGGACGCCCTGCGAGAGGTCCTCAGCGAGACGACCGCCCTGGTCGTCGCGCACCGCCCGTCGACGGTCACCCTCGCCGACCGGGTCGCCCTTCTGGAAGAGGGGCGCATCACCGCGGTCGGCACGCACTCCGATCTGCTGCGCGAAAGCGACCACTACCGTTACGTGATCTCGAGTCTCGAAGAGGCCGAACAGGCCGAACGCGAAGCCCGCACCGGGGCCATCCCCGTCATCACCGACGATGCCCTCGCCGATAAGGAGGCGACCCGATGAGCACCGCCACCGTCTCCGGAACCAGCGGCGAAGACCGCTCCGATTACACGCGCGATGAGAGCCGGTCGATCCGCCAGCGTTCGCTGCGCCTCCTCGGCACGCTCGTGTCCCCCCTGCGCTGGCAGCTCGTCCTGGCCGGTGCCGTTCTCGTCGTGTCGACCGCTCTGCGCGTCGCCGGGCCCGCGCTGATCGCCTTCGGCATCGACAACGCCCTGCCGGCCGTCATCGAGCGATCGGACTGGATGCCGACCATCGGCGTCGTCGGCGTGTACCTGCTCGCGGGCATCGGCGGTGCCGTCCTCATCGGGTGGTACGTGGTCGTCGCTGCGCGCCTCACCCAGGCCGTCATGCTCGACCTCCGCAAGCGAATCTTCCTGCACACGCAGAAGCTGAGCCTCGAGTTCCACGAGTCCTACACCTCGGGCCGCATCATCTCGCGTCAGACGAGCGACCTCGACACGATCCGCGAGTTGCTCGACGGCGGTCTGAACGAACTCGTCTCGGGTGTCCTCTACGGACTGTTCACCCTCGGCGCCCTGTTCCTCATCGACTGGCAGTCGGGTCTGATCCTGACCGTCATGGGGATCCCGATGTACCTGCTCATGCGTTGGTTCTACTCGCGCTCGCAGGTCATCTACCGCGAATCGCGCGTGATCAGCGCGCAGGTGATCGTGAAGTTCGTCGAGTCGATGACCGGCATCCGCGCCGTTAAGGCGTTCCGCAAAGAACCCCGCAACGACCAGGAGTTCGGCAAGCTCGCCGCCGACTACCGCGACGTCAACATGCGCTCGATCAAGCTCTTCGGCACCTTCGAGCCCGGGATCATGGCGGTCGCCGCGGTCTCGGTCGCCGTCGTTCTGCTCTGGGGCGGCGGCCGTGTGATCGCCGGGCCCCTCGAGATCGGCGTGCTCACCGCGGCGGTGCTGTACGTGCGCAACTTCTTCTCGCCTCTGCAGGAAGTCGCCTTCTTTCTCAACTCCTACCAATCGGCGACAGCGGCGCTCGAGAAGGTCTCGGGGGTTCTGGAAGAGGAGCCGACGGTTCCCGACCCGACCGACCCCGTCGACCTGTGGACCGCGAAGGGCCACGTGCGCTTCGACGATGTGACCTTCGGGTACTCCGACGACCGCGTCATCCTGCCGCACTTCTCGCTCGACCTCCCGGCCGGGCAGACGGTCGCCCTCGTCGGTACGACGGGTGCCGGAAAGTCGACGCTGGCGAAGCTGGTCTCGCGGTTCTACGACCCCTCGAAGGGGGCCGTGACCCTCGACGACGTCGACCTGCGCCGTCTGCACCCGAAAGATCTGCGTCGCGCGATCGTCATGGTCACGCAGGAGGCCTACCTGTTCAGCGGAACCGTGGCCGACAACATCGCCCTCGGAAAGCCGGATGCCACGATGGACGAGATCCGCGCCGCCGCCCGCGCTGTGGGGGCCGACGCGTTCATCTCGAAGCTGCCCGACGGCTACGACACCGACGTGAACAAGCGCGGTGGCCGCGTCTCGGCGGGTCAGCGTCAGCTGATCTCGTTCGCCCGCGCGTTCCTGGCAGACCCGGCCGTTCTGATCCTCGACGAGGCCACGGCTTCGCTCGACATCCCGAGCGAGCGCCAGATCCAGAACGCGCTGCAGACGCTCCTCGCCGACCGCACGGCCATCATCATCGCCCACCGCCTGTCCACGGTGGCGATCGCCGACCGCGTCCTGGTGATGGAGCACGGCCGCATCATCGAGGACGACACTCCCGCCGCGCTCATCGCGGGGACGGGCAAGTTCGCCCAACTGCACGCCGCCTGGCGCGAGTCCCTCGTCTGACCGGCAGTGCACACCGGATGCCACGTCCTCTCGGGGGCGTGGCATCCGTGTTCCTGCGGGCCCACCGGGGGCCGCCCCGCCGTCCGGGTCGCCAGCGGATTCGGACGAGTGCAGGGGATTCGGATGCAATGCTGATTCTGCCCCGAATCCGTTGCTTGGCGCCGAATCTGTTCGCGTGCATGGGGTGATCCCGCCGGCCGCGGAGCGGCGCGGGGCCTGCTCGCACTTCGCACGGCCGCACGCCGCGCGGGCAACGAATTCGGAGGTTTGCACCAGATTCGGATCGGCAGACCCGAAGCGTCCGAATCCGTTGCACTCATCCGCATCCGTTGGTCTCCGTGAGACGGGGTGGTGCCGCTTCCTCCCGGTCATCGCGCGAGATGCAGCCCCTGAGCGATCACCGTCGAGAGCGTGCGCTCCACGCTGGCCCAGTCCGTCACCACGTCGCGATAGCTGAAGCGCAGCACGGTGTAGCCGCGGGCGATCAACTCGCGATCGTGGGCGAGATCGCGCTGCCGGTCCTGAGGAGTCGAGTGATAGGCGAAACCGTCGAGCTGAACGACGAGACGGTCACCGATCAGAACATCGACGCGGTGGCCAGCGATGAGCACCTGCTGGCGCACCGACACGCCCCAGGGGGACAGGCGCACCACGAAGATCGTCTCGAGCCCGGAGTCCGACCGCCCCGTCGCGATCGAGGCCAATCGCCTCGATGCGGGAGTCCGCCATGACATCTTCGCGACGGCGTCGGGGTGCAGGCGTTCGTGCCGCAGCGCCGATTCCCACACGATCAGGGCCTGCTCGAACGGAAGACAGCTTGCGACGTGCTCGAGACAGTCGGGAACCGACTCGATGAGGTGATGTGCGGGCAACGGCACGAGAGGAGCCGACCAGTGCGTGACGACGTCGGCGGGCGGAGCGTGGCCGTCAGGTTTCACCGCGACGTGAAGCGACGAATCGACTCCCTCGGGGATCCACCAGCCACGCACGGAGGCGGCGCTGACGCATGCGAGCCTGCCGGAAGCCTGGGCGGCGCCGACGAGAGCGGCGGGGGCGTTCTTCGTCGTAACCCAGTATCGCCTGACTCGGTCGACCTCGCCCCGCGTGATGGTTGCGCGCAGTCGACTGGCCGGGATCCCGGCATCCAGGATCTGCTGACGGTGCACGATGCCGCCGCGCGCTGTCACCCACTCGGCGATGTCCATGGGCCCACCCTGCTCCACCGAGCAGAGGAGGATGCGCCGAGCCGGGGCAGATGTGCAGGGGACCGTCGATCCGCATCCTGGGGAGGAGGAGTGGCGATTAAACAGAATCGGATCGCTGCAACAGATACGGACGACGAAGCCGATAAAGAGCCGAATCTGTTGCCTGAATCCGAATCTGTTGCAACGCCAACGCAACGCCGCGCGACCGCGACGCCGCGCCCGCGCCGGGTCTTACACCCGTGCGCGAGCGATGACCTCGCCGTACTCCGTCTCGCCGACGGGCTCGAACCCCACGCGCTGGAAGAAGGCCTCGGGGCCGCCGACGCCGGGCTCGTAGATGACGTCGACGTGGTCCATGCCGCGGCCGCGGGCCTCTTCGAGCACAGCGGCGATGGCGTAGCTGCCGACACCGCGACCCTGCTCGTCGGCGTCGACGTTGATGCGCCACAGCACCGAGCGGAAGTGCTCCTCGTGCGCCTCGGGGTCGAAGTTCGCGCTGACGAAGCCGACGACCTCGTCGCCGTCGAGCACGACGCGCTGCCACGACGTCTGCGGGTTGCTGACGGTCGCCGCGATGCCGTAACTGACCGGCGCGAGGAACTGCTCCTGCCCGGGCTTGAGCGACAGGGTGTTCACGGCCACGATCGTGGCGGCGGACAGTTCGACGAGACGCAGGTCAGCCATGGGCCCAGGCTAGCGGCACCCCGACCCCGCCCCCAAGATCGCATGCCGTCGCATGCGGTTCTCGTCACCTGTGCATACGCTGGGCGGGTGCACGATGCTGACCGGCCCCTGCGAGCGCCCGAGACGAGCGCGGGGCGTCACCGGATCGCCCTGTCCTGCACGGTGCACGTTCCGCAAGGCGTTCAGGATGCCGCTCTGCTCGCGTTCGAGCAGGCTCTGCAGCGCGCGCACCTGCGTGCCGCGCCGGAGCGAGCGGCCCACGCGAACCCGGGTGCGACGGGAGAGACGCTCACCGTCTACGAACGTGGCAGCTTCCTCGCCGAAACACTCTTCAACGGGACCGGTCTGTCCCTGCTCACCACCCGTGTCGGACCCCTCTCGATGCAGGCGGTCGTCGTCCTCACGACGCGCACGGTGAACGATCTCAGCCGCGTCATCGTGTCGATGGTGGTCGGGGGAGAGGTCGCGCCCGAGATCGCCCGAGAGGTGGATGCCGCCATCGACGACCTCGTCGCTCGTGGCGTCGTCGTCGACGGCCCCGGCTGGGCGCGGGCGGTCGACGTCCCCCGCGAGAGCCTGGGGCACCCGCAGACCGCGCGAGAGCACGGCATCCGGGGCTGAGAAGTCCTCTCCAGACGGCGGAGGGATGCCGAGAACTATCTCGACATCAAGAGACTTTGCCCACGTGCGATAGGCTGAAACGCAACCCTGGCCGCCTCTACGGAGAGATCTGACGTGCCCGATTCCACCATCATTTACACGTACACCGACGAGGCGCCGGCTCTCGCCACCGCGTCGTTCCTGCCCATCGTGCAGGCCGTCACCAAGCAGGCGGGTGTCGACGTCGAAACCCGCGACATCTCGCTCGCCGGCCGCATCCTCGCGGCCTTCCCGCAGCGCCTCACGCCCGAGCAGCAGGTCGGCGACGCTCTCGCCGAGCTCGGCGGGCTCGCCACGCTCCCCGAAGCGAACATCATCAAGCTGCCGAACATCTCGGCATCCATCCCGCAGCTGAAGGCCGCGATCGCCGAGCTCCAGTCGCAGGGCTACGACATCCCGGACTACCCGGACGAGGCGTCGAGCGTCGAAGACAAAGACGTGCGCGCGCGCTACGACCGCATCAAGGGCTCCGCCGTGAACCCCGTGCTGCGCGAGGGCAATAGCGACCGCCGCGCCCCGCTCGCGGTGAAGAACTACGCCAAGAAGCACCCCCACCGCAACAAGGCGTTCGCCGAGGGCTCGAAGACCCGTGTCGCCACGCTCGGTCACGACGACTTCCGCTCGAACGAGAAGTCGGTCGTCCTCGCCGACGACGACGTGCTCACGATCCAGCACGTGGCCGCCGACGGCACCACGAAGACGCTCAAGGAGGGGCTGAAAGTCCTCCAGGGCGAGATCGTGGATGCCACGTTCCTTTCGGCTGCGGCCCTCGACGCGTTCCTCGCCGACACGCTGGCGCAGGCGAAGGCCGACGACATGCTCTACTCGGTGCACCTGAAGGCCACGATGATGAAGGTCAGCGACCCGATCATCTTCGGTCACGTGGTGAAGGCGTTCTTCGCCGACGTCTTCGACCGTCACGGCGACGCTCTCGCGGCGGCGGGGCTCACCCCCAACGACGGCCTCGGCTCGATCCTCGCCGGTCTGTCGAACGTCGAGGGCGGCGACGCCATCGCCTCCGAGATCCGTGAGGCCCTGGCATCCGGGCCCCGTCTGTCGTATGTCAACAGCGACAAGGGCATCACGAACCTGCACGTGCCCTCCGACGTCATCGTGGATGCCTCGATGCCCGCGCTCATCCGCAACGGCGGCAAGCTGTGGGGTGCCGACGGGGGAGAGGACGACACTCTCGCCGTCATCCCCGACTCGTCGTACGCCGGTGTGTATCAGGCGACCATCGACGACGTCATCGCGAACGGCCCGCTCGACCCGGCCACCATCGGTTCGGTCCCCAACGTGGGCCTCATGGCGCAGGCGGCCGAGGAGTACGGCAGCCACGACAAGACGTTCGAGATCCCGGCCCCCGGCCGCGTGCAGGTCGTCGCCTCGAACGGCGACGTGCTGCTCGAGCACGAGGTCGACGCCGGCGACGTCTGGCGCGCGACCCAGACGAAGGACGTCGCGGTCCGCGACTGGGTGAAGCTCGCCGTCACGCGCGCCCGCGCCGCCGGCGTTCCCGCCGTGTTCTGGCTCGATGAGACCCGCGCGCACGACCGCAACCTCATCGCCAAGGTGCACGAGTACCTCGCCGACCACGACACCGAGGGTCTCACGATCGAGATCCTCGCGCCGGCCGCAGCGACGACCTACTCGCTCGAGCGCATCCGCCGCGGAGAGGACACCATCTCGGTCACCGGCAACGTGCTGCGCGACTATCTGACCGACCTGTTCCCGATCCTCGAGGTGGGCACGAGCGCCAAGATGCTCTCGATCGTTCCGCTGCTCGCGGGCGGCGGCCTGTTCGAGACCGGCGCCGGCGGCTCGGCTCCCAAGCACGTGCAGCAGCTCGTCGAGGAGGACTACCTCCGCTGGGATTCGCTGGGTGAGTTCTTCGCCCTCGCGGCCTCGCTCGAGCACCTCGCCGACACCACGGGCAACGAGCGCGCCCGCGTGCTCGCGCAGACCCTCGACGCCGCGACCGGCACGTTCCTCGAGAACGACAAGTCGCCCGGCCGTGCCCTCGGCACGATCGACAACCGCGGCAGCCACTTCTACCTCGCCCTGTACTGGGCGCAGGAGCTGGCGCAGCAGTCGACGGACGCCGACCTGGCCCGGGTGTTCGCCCCGGTCGCCGAGAAGCTGGAAACGTCGGAGCAGACGATCGTCGCCGAGCTCAACGCCGTCCAGGGGCACCACGCCGAGATCGGCGGGTACTACCGACCGAACGCGGAGCTCGTCGAGAAGGTCATGCGCCCCTCGGCCACGCTGAACGCCGTGGTCGACGCCCTGCGCTGAGCCTGAGAACGGAAGAGGGGCGGATGCCGTTGGCATCCGCCCCTCTTCCGTTCGCGTGAGTGGCCAGAAATCGTCGCCCGGCCCGGCCCCAGGCGACGATTCTTGGCCCCTCACGCGCCACGGGCGCCCCGGAAGCCGGGCCGCTCACGCAGGTACGAGACGCACCGGGGGAAACGAAGAGGGGCGGATGCCGATCGGCATCCGCCCCTCTTGGGGACCCGGGCTCAGTAGTGGACCGAGACCTCGGTGCCGCGGTAGGCCCAGTCGTACAGCTCTTTGGCCTGCGGGATCGTCATGTTGATGCAGCCGTGGCTCATCGGCGTTCCGAAGTTGTTGTGCCAGTAGGTTCCATGGAAACCCTCGTCGCCGTTGAAGTACGCGACCCAGGGCACGTCCTTGGTGCAGTAGTCGTACCCGGGAACGCAGCCCATGTCCTGCATCGGGGTCTTCCAGCCGATACGGAAATTGCCGGTGTGGGTCGCGTGGTCGCCCGCGCCCGACGAGATCGTGTACGTGCGGTACACCTCGCCGTTCTGCCAGAGCGTCGTGGTCTGCGTGCTGAGGTTGACGTCGATGCGGCGCTCGGTCTTGGTGGTGTCGAACGCCGTCTCGGTGACGGGGAGGGCGTACCGCCCGTTGCCTTCGGCGAGCTGCTTCGCGAAGGCTGCGGCCACTCCGCTGGTGTCGCCGAGCGCGCGGCCGGTCTGGCCCTCGGTGAGGGCCTTGATGACTTCTCCGCCGGTGTCGACGATCACGTCGGCGTTGACGGGGGCGCGGTCGACAGCCCCGGGCAGGCCCGCGACGGCGGATTGGATCGCGGCGGTGTCGGCCGAGATGGCGAAGTCGCCCTTGCCGTCGGGGGTGACGGTGAGCCACGAGGCGGCGGTGGCGCGGTCGACGGGGACGGTGCGCTCTTCGCCGACGTAGAAGCCGACCGAGTCGAGGATGCCGTTGAGCGTGGCGACGGCGGCGCCGGCCTCATCGGTCGAGACGGGGGCGTCGACGGGCACGAGGCTCGCGGTGACGGTCGCGCTGCTCTGACCCGCGTCGAACGCGGACTGCAGGGCCGCGGTCACGGCGGCGACGTCGATGCCTTCGCCGGCTTCGGCGGGGGTGGCGACGTACGCCTGCGAGCCCGCGTCGTACGCGATGGAGGCGTCGACGGGCGCACGGTAGGTGCCGGGGGCGCGGTTCTTCAGCGCGGTGGCGGCCTCGTCGGCGTTCACCTGCACCTGCACGCCGGTGCCCTCGGGGAACCACGAAGCGGGCTTCCACATGGGGTTGTCGGCGAAGGCCTTGTCGGCGAGGGCGGCTGCGTCGACGGTCGCGCCGAGGTCGGCTCCCGTGACGGTGACAGCGCCGGCGGGGGAGTCGACGGTGATGGCGGTCTCGGCCAGGCGGTTCGAGATCGCCTGGGCGGCGGCACCGGCGGTGAGACCGCCGATCTGCACGCCCGCGACCGAGGCTCCGGGAGCGATCAGCACGAGCGAGGCGGCGATGAGAGCCACGGCCGTCGCGCCGGCGGGGATGCCGATCCAGAGGCCGGAACGGTTCTTGCGCTTCGTCGGCTCGGGCGGTGCCCAGGCGTAGGTTGCGCCGTCGGTGCCAGGTGCGCCGTCGGTCATGAGTCAAACCCCCCGATAGTCAGTCTTCCTATGCTACGAGTGGATGTTGCGCATACGCCCTGAGCAATATCACGGTCTGATCACGTCGATGGCGCGACGCGGCCATAACGGCCGAGAACGACGCGGAGGTCAGGGGCCGAAGACCTTGCCCGGGTTCAGGATGCCGAGCGGGTCGAAGGCGTGCGCGATGTCGCGTTGCAGCTTCCACTGGTCGTCGCCCAGCTCGTCGATCAACCAGCGCCGCTTCAGCACGCCGATCCCGTGCTCCCCGGTGAGGGTTCCGCCGAGCGCGAGGGCGGCGCGGAACAGTTCTTCGGCCGCCTCCCAGACCACTGGCGGCACCTCGGGGCCCTCGAAGACGAAGTTCGGGTGCAGGTTGCCGTCGCCGGCGTGCGCGACGGCGGGGATGACGAGTCCGAACTCCCGCTCGATCCGGGCGATCTCGTCGAACATGTCGGGCAGAGCGCTGCGGGGGACCGAGACGTCCTCGATGAGGGTCGTGCCGAGCGTCTCCATCGCGGGATGCATCGCGCGGCGGACGGCCAGCAGCGCCTCGCCCTCGGCGGCGTCCGCGGCCACGGCGACGGCGCCGCCCGCCTCGCGCAGGATCTCGGCGATCGCGGACGCCTCGTCGGTGGCGACGGGGCCGTCGGTCTGGATGGTCAGCTGCGCTGCGCCCTCGGGAGGTGCCGGAAGAGACAGCAGGCGGTGCGCGGCCGCGAGGCTCGTGGCATCCATCAGCTCCATGATCGCGGGCTGCACCCCCGAGGCCGTGACCGCGGCGGATGCGACGGCGGCGGCGCGGACACCGTCGAACAGCGCCGTGAGGGTGACGCGCTCGCCCTCGACGAGGCGGCGGAGCTTGAGGGTGGCGCCCACGACGACCCCGAGGGTCCCCTCGGATCCGATGATGAGGGAGGTGAGGTCGAGTCCGGTGACGCCCTTGACGCTCCGGTGGCCGAAGTGCATGAGGCGCCCGTCGGCGAGGACGACGTCGACGCCCAGTACCGCATCGCGCACGACGCCGTACTTCGCGCAGAGCAGGCCACCGGCGCCCGTGGCGATGTTGCCGCCGACCGTCGAGATGGCCCGGCTCGCGGGATCGGGGGCCCACCACACGCCGTGCGGTTCGAGCAGGGCATTGAGTTCGGCGTTCAGGATTCCGGGTTCGACCACGGCCAACAGGTCGTCGGGGCGGACCTCGAGCACGCGATCCATGCCGCGCACCGAGAGGCTGATCTCGCCGCCGCCGGTGTTGGCTCCGCCCGCGAGTCCGGTGCCGGCTCCGCGGGGGACGACCGGGGTGCGGGTGGCGGTGGCGATGCGCATCACCGTCTGGACGTCGGCGACGGATACCGCGTGAACGACGGCGAGCGGGGTGCCCTCGGCCGCATGTCCCGACTTGTCGGCGCGGGCCGCCTCGAGGGCGGTGGGGTTGGTGTCGACGCGCGGGCCGAGGTCTGCTCGGAGCAGCGCGAGAGTCTGGTCGGCCGCGCTCCGGGGGTGCACGGACGGCGCAGAGTGCGCCGTCTCGTCCGCCGTCATGCCAGGCGCCGTCGGCCGTTCAGCGCGCCGAGGACGACGGCGACGATCGCGAAGATCAGGCCGATCCAGGCCTGGCCCATGCTCCACCACGCGACGGTGGCGGCGGCGTAGACGAACAGCTCGACGAGCGCCCGCACGAAGGGGTGCACGGCGAGCACAGCCCGCGGCGAGACGAAGAGAGCCCACACGAGGATCGCGAGCGCCGGGGCGCCGATGCCGGCGATGATGTTCCCGGGGAACGGCCAGGCGAGGAAGCCCCAGATGGCCAGCGTCACGAAGGCGAACAGGCCGCAGACGACGCTCGCCATCTCCAGCGCCGACGGCCGGGGGCGCATGCCGGGAGCGAGGGGCGCCTGGGCGCGGACGTTGCGGGAGTCGGTCACTCCCTCATTTTACGCGGGCCCCGGGCTCCGGCATCCGCAATGCCTCGGCGTCGAGTCGACCGCGCGGGCGGGGAGTTCCTGTGGAGGAACGGTGGATGCCGAGACACGCGGAGCCGCGAAGGGTTTACCCGCTAAAGTGGCACCGTCGCGACTGGCGTTGAGGTGGGGAACCACCGGGGAGCGACCGCTTGACGGTATTCGACCGCACGCCTGGGTCGATGCGGTATCTACGCGGGCTCGCCGAGCCCGCGGCATCCGGAACCATCGTCAAGGAGATCGCATGACCGATCCGTACTTCAACGCCCCCCTCTCCGAGGTCGACCCCGAGATCGCCGAGGTCCTCGAGCGCGAGCTCAACCGCCAGCGCGGGTTCCTCGAGATGATCGCCTCCGAGAACTTCGTGCCCGTGTCGGTGCTGCAGTCGCAGGGCTCGGTGCTGACCAACAAGTACGCCGAGGGCTACCCCGGACGTCGCTACTACGGCGGCTGCGAAGAGGTCGACGTCGCCGAGTCACTCGCGATCGAGCGGGCGAAGACCCTGTTCGGTGCCGAGTTCGCCAACGTCCAGCCGCACTCCGGCGCCTCGGCCAACGCCGCCGTGCTGCACGCGATCGCCCGCCCCGGCGACACGCTGCTCGGTCTCGCCCTCGACCAGGGCGGTCACCTGACCCACGGCATGAAGATCAACTTCTCGGGCCGCCTGTACGACATCGTCGCCTACGGCGTCGACCCCGAGACCAGCATCATCGACATGGACGAGGTGCGCCGCCTCGCCCTCGAGCACAAGCCGAAGGTCATCATCGCCGGCTGGTCGGCCTACCCGCGCCAGCTCGACTTCGCCGCCTTCCGCGCGATCGCCGACGAGGTCGGGGCCCTTCTCTGGGTCGACATGGCGCACTTCGCCGGCCTCGTCGCCGCGGGCGTGCACCCCTCACCCATCCCGCACGCGCACGTCGTGTCGACCACCGTGCACAAGACGATCGGCGGTCCCCGCTCGGGCCTCATCCTGACCAACGACGCCGATCTCGCCAAGAAGATCAACACCGCGGTCTTCCCCGGCCAGCAGGGCGGTCCGCTCATGCACGTCATCGCCGCCAAGGCGACGGCGTTCAAGCTGGCTCTCACGCCGGAGTTCAAGGAGCGCCAGGAGCGCACCCTGCGCGGGGCCTCGATCCTCGCCGACCGCCTCACGCAGGACGATGTCAAGAACGCCGGCATCGCCGTGCGCTCGGGCGGCACCGACGTGCACCTCGTGCTCGTCGACCTGCGCGAAGCCGAGATCGACGGCAAGCAGGCCGAAGACCTGCTGCACGACATCCACATCACGGTCAACCGCAACGCCGTGCCGAACGACCCCCGTCCGCCGATGGTGACCTCGGGCCTGCGCATCGGCACCCCCGCGCTCGCGACCCGCGGCTTCGGCGACACCGAGTTCACCGAGGTGGCCGACATCATCGCGCTCGCGCTGATCCCCGGCGCCGACGTCGAGGCCCTGCGCGCGCGTGTGGCGAAGCTCGCCGAGGCCTTCCCGCTCTACCCCGACCTGCAGCAGTGAGTCCGGCCGGGGCGGGCGTCGCGCGTGCGGCCCCGTCCCGGCATCCGGCCCGTCCGTCCTCACCGGGGCGGGTCTCGGCATCCACCGGCCATCATCGCGACGTCGGGCGCCGAGCCCGGCCGGCCCCCTCCCCGCATAAACGCGATTCGCGCACATAAACGCGGGGAGTGAGCGTTTATGCGACCGAGGAGCGTTTATGCGTGACAGCGGATCTCACCGGCCCGGGGCGCCCGCGGCGACGACCCGGCGGTGTCGGACGGGTGCCCGGCCCGCCCCACCCCCGCATAAACGCGATTCGCGCACATAAACGCGGGGAGAGCGCGTTTCTGCGACCGAACAGCGTTTATGCGTGCGATTCCTCGCCCGCACGACCCCGATCGATACTCAAGAAAGAGGGATGCCATGACGGCGACGATCCTCGACGGTAAGGCCGCGTCGGCGGCGATCAAGGCGGAGCTCGCCGAGCGCGTCGCAGCGCTCCGCGAGAGGGGCGTCGTCCCGGGCATCGCGACGGTCCTCGTCGGTGCCGACCCGGCGTCGCAGCTGTACGTCGGCATGAAGCACAAGCAGTCCGAGGCGATCGGCATGAACTCGATCCAGGTCGAGCTGCCGGCCGAGGCGACCCAGGACGAGGTCGAAGCGGTCATCGACCGCCTCAACGCCGACCCCGCGTGCCACGGCTACATCGTGCAGCTGCCGCTGCCGAAGCACCTCGACACCGACGCGATCCTCGAGCGGATCGATCCGGCGAAGGATGCCGACGGCCTCCACCCCACCAACCTCGGCCGTCTCGTGCTCAACGTCAATGCGCCGATCCTCACGCCGCTTCCCTGCACGCCGCGCGGGGTCATCGAACTGCTGCTGCGAGGCGGCTACGACCTGAAGGGCAAGGAGGTCGTCGTCGTCGGCCGCGGCGTGACAATCGGTCGCTCGATCGGGCTGCTCCTGACGCGCCGCGAGATCAACGCGACGGTGACCCTCACCCACACCGGCACCGCCGACCTCGCGAAGCACCTGCGCGAGGCCGACGTCATCGTCGCCGCCGCGGGCGTCAAGCACATCGTGCGCGCCGCCGACGTCAAGCCGGGCGCCGCGGTGCTCGACGTGGGTGTCACGCGCGAGACCGATCCCGAGACCGGGAAGTCGCGCGTCTATGGCGACGTGCACCCCGACGTCGCCGAGGTCGCCGGCTTCGTCTCGCCCAACCCGGGCGGAGTCGGCCCCATGACGGTCGCCCTGCTGATGACCAACGTCGTCGAGGCCGCGGAGCGCGCGACCGCCGCCTGACGGTGAACCGCGGCCTGCCGCCGGTTGAACAGACGGAGCGTCGCGCGCAATGGGGAGGCGCGCGTGCCCGCGACGTGGCAAGGTTTTCTCATGACTGAGTCCGTGTTGAACGACCTCCTCCGCCGCGTCACCGAGAGCGGCCTGCTCGAAGACGCCCAGATCGACGAAGACAGCGTCATCGGGTCCGGACACCTCGATGCCGCCGGCGTCGAGGTGGAGGTCGACCTCGACCCCGAGATCGACGAAGACGAAGAGCCGGATCTCGAAGCGATCATGAGCAACCTCAAAGACGTGCTCTCGGTCGGTGAGGAGCGCTGGCGCGCGATCGTCGAGGAGATCTCGAGCGACATCGAGGACGCCCTCGACGACGACGAGCTCGATGCCGACGTCGACCTGCGTACCGACCTCGAGGCCATCGGCGTGGGTGTGTTCGCCGACGCGATCATCGTGGTGTTCGCCGGTCAGACATCGTTCCCCGATGCTCTCGTGCACGTTCAGCTCACGCCCGAGCTCGAGGTCGAAGACATCGAGATCATCGGTGACGACGACGAGGAAGACGACGACGCCGACGAGGACTGACTCCCGTTCGAAAGGGTCGCGCCGTACCGGCGCGGCCCTTTCGCGTTCTCAGGCAGTACCGGCGAGGGAAGCCTTCATCGACGTGACCCGCGCCTGCTCGTCGAAGCCGAAGGTGACCGAGCCGGAGGAATCGGTGACGACGGCGCCCGAGAAGGCGTCGTCGGTCCACGTCATGGTCCACCCGGCCAAGCGCGCGAGGTTCCACACGGCCGCGCGCGGATCGGCGGGCGTCGTGGTCGACATGATGCGCGGCATCCGGATCATCGCCTCGGCGACGGTGGGCGCGGGCAGCGGGGCATCGAGAAGCAGCACCGCGCGTGTGCCGGATTCGCCCGAGGGTGCGGAGTAATACGCCGAGCGGCCGGTGATGTCGACGGCGGCTCCGGCGATCTCGTGCGAGACCTGAGTGATCCAGTCAGCGTCGCCCGGGGCGTCTGCGGGGAACGGCACCTCGGGTGAGGTGAGCTCGGCGATCCCGTGGGCCTCGCCGTAGGCGCGGAGCTGCGCGGCCACACCCTGATCGCCGCCTCCCGCGGGGTGCGCCCACCCCCACAGCACGGAGCGGGGACCGGGGGCGATCGACGCGATGAGGTGCGCGCCGCAGACGAAACGTCGGGTCGGGTCTGTGGTCGACGAGAACGCGAACGTCCCCGTCGCGAGGTCGACGTCCCACCGGTGGTCGCCGAGCTGTTCCGCCGCCTGGCCCAGTGCGTCCTGGCGGAGGGCGGTGAAGAACGAGGCGCGATCGGCGAGAGCCCTGAGAGTCGGAAAAGTCGTCACCGCTCCACGCTAGACCGGTCGCTCGGGATCGCGAGCACGAGAACGAGGACTGGCCCTCGACACGACGACGGGCCGGGCCGGTGATCGCCCAGCCCGTCGTCGATTCGAGGATGTCGGCGGCTCTCAGACGATCGCGGCACGGAGCGCGGCGGCGGCGGCGCGCACATCGGGAGCGCTGTAGATGGCGCTGCCGGCGACGGCGACCTGGGCGCCCGCCTTCTGCACGTCGGCGATGCTCGACGCGTTGACGCCCCCGGCGACCGAGAACGGCACGCCCGAGGCTTCTCCGTCGCGCAGCAGCGTGGTGAAGGTGAAGCCCTCCTCGGCCTGCTCGTCGAGTCCGGCGTGCATCTCGACGAACTCGACGCCGAGGGCGATGACCTCCTTCGCGCGGGCCGGCTTGTCGGCGACCCCGATGAGGTCGACGACCACGCCCTTGCCATGCTTCTTGGCGGCGGTGACCGCTCCGACGATCGTGCTGTCCCCGGCGCTGCCGAGCACCGTCACGAGGTCTGCTCCGGCGCCGAAGGCGATGTCGGCCTCGAGCTCACCGGCATCCATCGTCTTCAGATCGGCGAAGACGATCTTGTCGGGGTGCGCCTTCTTGATGGCGGTGATGGCCGACAGGCCCTCGCTCTTGATGAGGGGCGTGCCGAGCTCGAGGATGTCGACGTGCGGCGCCGCGGCGGCGGCGAGGTCGAGGGCGGCCTCGGTGGTGAGGGTGTCCATGGCGAACTGCAGCTTCATTCGGGGGTCCTAACTGTCGGGGTGGAGGGTCATTCGAGATTCGCGTGGCGGGGCCACAGGTCGTCGGACGAGAGGCCCGAGCGCTGCCAGAGCGCGTCGAAGATCGCGTCGCCGACGAGCACGACGGCCTGCTCGAACAGGCCGCCGGCGTATTGGGTGGAGGCTGTGCCCGAGCGGTCGAGCTTGGTCGCGGCGGGCACCACGACGACGGCGTCCGCCGCCCGTCCGAGGGGTGAGTCGGGCGCGGTGGTGATCGCCACGATGCGTGCGCCGACCTCGGCGGCCGTCTCGACGGCGCGGACGATTCCGGTCGTCGTCCCCGAGCCGCTGGCGGTGAACAGCACGTCGCCGGCGCGGATCGCGGGTGCGGTGGTCTCACCGACGACGTGAACCGCGAGGCCGAGGTGCATGAGGCGCATCGCCGTCATCTGCAGGGCGAGGCCCGAGCGGCCGGCGCCGAGGACGAACACGCGGTCGGCGCCGCCCAGCACCTCGAGCACGTCGTCCGGGGCTTCGCCGGTCGCGAGGCGGTCGACGACCGAGATCAGCTCCCCCGAGATACGGGAGAGGGATGCCGCGATGCCGACGTCGGAGGAGGTCATGGCTCCATGCTTCGCCGGGGGAGCGGAGCGCGTGGCCGGTCGACGGCACAGGTCGACCTACCCGATCGGGTAGGTTGCCATCTCTGGACTAGGTTTGGGCGGGTGAAGCCGTCCGCCGAGTTGTCGTCCCCTGCGTCTCGCGCCCTCGTCATCGAGCACGAACGCATCGTCGCCGAGCAGGCCGACCGCCACGCCCTGACGCTCGAAGCGGTGCTGGCGATCCTGCGGTCCACGCGCCTCGACGACCGGGCCGCGCGCGCCCTCGCCGTGGAGACCGCGGCCGCCGCTCTCGTCGTCCTGCGGACGTCCACCGATCAGCAGCGCAGCGCCCTGCTGGAACCCGTCACCGGGGCCTTCGCCCGATTGCGCACCGACCTCCGTCCACTCGTCCGGCACGGCGACCTCGACGTGCAGTTCGTCGAACCGCCGGCGACCGGGCGCGCCCTGCCGGGCGAGGTCGCGCACGAAGCCCGGGCGATCGTCCGCAGCGCCGTGCTCGCCCTGCTCGACCGGGGTACTCCGCACCGCGTGCGCATCCAATGGGACTGCGACGGGCTGAACCTGCTCATCGGTATCCGCGACGACGGAGCGGGCACGCTCACCGCTCATGACGACTCGCTGGGGCCCATCGTCGAGCGGGTCAGCGCGCTCAACGGCGCGTTCGACGTCGCCTCGACACCCGGCTGGGGCTCCGAACTGTCGGTCGTGCTGCCGCTCGATCCGCCCCCGCGCCCCGACTTCCTCGACGAGGCGGTGGATCTCAGCCCCCGAGAGAGCGAGGTGCTCAGCCTCGTCGTGGCGGGCTCGCGCAACCGCGCGATCGCCGAACGCCTCGGGATCAGCGAGAACACCGCGAAGTTCCACGTGTCGAATCTGCTGCGAAAAGCGGGAGTCTCCACGCGGGCCGAGCTCGCGGCCCTCGGGACGGCGCGCGCTCAGTAGCTGTCGCGTTGCGGCGCGCGGGCGGTGACGAACCGCGCCGCCAGCGCCTCGGACGCCCGGGCGAGAAGTGCCACGTCGGCACCGACCGCGACGAAGTCCGCTCCCGCGTCGAGATAGGAGTCGGCCACCGCGGGGTCGAAAGCGTTCACACCCACCGGGATGCCGGCATCCCGAACCGCGGAGAACACGCGGTGGACCGCGGCCACCACGTCGGGATGCGTCTGCCGACCCAGCAAGCCCATCGACGCCGAGAGGTCGCTGGGCCCGACGAAGACGGCATCCACCCCCTCGACTGCGGCGATGTCGGCGGCGGCGTCGACGCCGGCGGCGGTCTCGATCTGCACGGTGAGCGAGACCTGGTCGGCGGCTTCGGCGAGGTAGCCGTCGACGCGGTTCCAGCGGGCGCTGCGGGCCAGGGCGCTGCCCACCCCCCGGATGCCGTCGGGCGGGTAGCGGGTGGCGGCGACCGCGGCGCGGGCTTCGGCGGCGGACGACACCATCGGCACGATGAGGTTCTGCGCCCCCACGTCGAGCACGCGCTTGATCGTGACCGGGTCGTTCGACGGCACGCGTACGACCGGGGTGACCGGGTAGGCCGCCGCCACCTGCAGTTGCCCGAGGACCTGCTCGATCGAGGTCGCGGAGTGCTCCATGTCGATCAGCAACCAGTCGAGGCCCGAGCCCGCGGCGATCTCCGCGACGACGGGATTCCCCGTGCACAGCCACATCCCGGCCAGGGGACGATCGGATGCCGCGAGGGCGGCGCGGAAGGTCGGGGTCAGACGAAGCGGCACGAGATCGTTCCCATCGGTCCGTAGTCGCAGAGGACGTCATCGCCCCGCGACACCCACATCGGGCGCGTGAACGATCCTGCCAGGATGATCTCGCCCGCCTCCAGGCGCGCGCCGTGCTGGTGGAATTTGTTCGCGAGCCACGCGACCCCGGTGGCCGGGTGGCCGAGGACGCCCGCGGCGACGCCGGTCTCTTCGATCTCGCCGTTACGGCTCAGCAGGCCGGGAACCCAGCGCAGGTCGATCTCGTCGGGACGCTTGTGCACGTCGCCGAGCACCATGGCGCCGTAGGCGGCGTTGTCGCTGATCGTGTCGACGATCGTGCGACCCTCGAGTTCGATGTGCGAGTTCAGGACCTCGAGCGCGGGGACGGCGTAGTCGATCGCGGCGAGGGCGTCGTCGAGCGTGCACTCGGGGCCTTCGAGCGGCGTCTTGAGCACGAAGGCGAGCTCGACCTCGACGCGGACGTTCGAGAAGTGGTCCACCGGGATCTCGGCCCCCGAGCGGTAGACGGTGTCGTCGAACATCACGCCGTAGTCGGGCTCCGTGATCCCTGTCGCCTGCTGCATCGCTTTCGAGGTCAGGCCGATCTTGCGCCCGACGAGCGTGCGGCCGCCGGCGAGCTGCGTATCGCGCCAGCGGCCCTGGATCCGGTACGAGTCGTCGACCGTGGCATCCGGGAATCTCGCCGTGATGCGCGGGATGACGGAGTGGGCGCGGTCGGCCTCGGCGAGTTCGGCCGCGATCGCGTCGATCTGTGCGTCGGTGAGCATGTGTTCTCCTTGGTCGGTCTCCGGAACCTCGTCCCACTTTTGGCGAAGCGTGTCCCACTTCTGGTCGGCTGGGGGGCGCTCAGGCAGCCATAAGTGGGACATCGTCGGGGGAGCGGGCGCGGTCAGAGCTGGTTGCCGAGCTTGAACTCGGCGGAGGGGGCGGATGCCGGCTCCTCCGGAGCACGGGTGTAGCTGAAGCCGTCGGCTCCGATCGTGACGGCCATCTCGCTCGAGTCCTCGCGAGCGCGGACCGGCTGCGGGTTCCCGTCGAGGTCGAGCACGAGCGAGCCCTCGGTGTACCAGCTGGGGACCACGGGGTTGCCCCACCAGTCGCGGCGCTGGTTGTCGTGGACGTCCCAGGTGATGACGGGGTTGTCGGGGTCGCCGGTGTAGTAGTCCTGCGTGTAGATCTCGACGCGGTGGCCGTCGGGGTCGCGCAGGTACAGGTAGAACGCGTTCGAGACGCCGTGGCGGCCGGGGCCGCGCTCGATGGCGTCGGATCGGCGGAGGGCGCCGAGTTTGTCGCAGATGGCGAGGATGTTGTGCTTCTCGTGCGTGGCGAAGCACACGTGGTGCATGCGGGGGCCGTCGCCGCCGGTCATCGCGGTGTCGTGCACGGTGGGCTTGCGGCGCATCCACGCGGCGTAGACGGTGCCCTCTTCGTCCTGGATGTCCTCGGTCACGCGGAACCCGAGCGACTGCATGAAATTCACCGCGCGGGGGACGTCGGGCGTGATCTGGTTGAAGTGGTCGAGGCGAACGAGCTCACCGGGGGAGTGCAGGTCGTAGCGCCACGAGAGGCGCTCCTGGTGCTCGGTGTCGAAGAAGAACTCGTACGGGAAACCGAGCGGGTCGACCACGCGGACGGAATCGCCGATGCCTTTCGTGAAGCCATTCGGCTCGCGGCGGACGTGGCAGCCGAGCTCCTCGTAGAAGGCGACAGCCCTGTCGAGGTCTTCCGCCGAGCGCACCCGGTACGAGAAGGCGGCCACGGCGGCGATCTCGCCCCGGCGGAGCACCAGGTTGTGGTGAATGAACTCCTCGGTGGAGCGCAGATAGATCGCCTCGTCGTCCTCTTCGGTGACGTGCAGTCCCAGGATGTCGACGTAGAAGACCCGGGATGCCGCGATGTCGGTGACCACCAGCTCCATGTACGCGCAGCGCAGGATGTCGGGCGCGGGGGCCTTCGGGGTGGGGATCGGGTCGTCGGAGACGATCGGGGCCTCCTGGGTCACCCAGAACCCGGATGAGGTCTTCTCTTCTTCGGTGTGCTTCGTCATTGTTCGCGTCCTTGCGTGGTTGTCGTCGGGGGTCGGAGTTGGCGGTCGAGATCACGTGACGACGACGAGCCCACCCGTCAAGGGCGGTGATGTCGTCCAGGTCACGTGATCTGGTCGGCAGCGCGGCGAGGCGATCCGCCGAGCTGCCGCGCGGACCGGGCTCAGTGCCCCGGGGCCTTGCCGAACGTCGGGTTGTGGGCCCCGCCGAGCGTGATGTGCACGGCCTGCTGGTCGGTGTAGAAGTCGATCGAGCGGTAGCCGCCCTCGTGACCGAGACCGGAGGCCTTCACCCCGCCGAAGGGGGTGCGGAGGTCCCGGACGTTGTTGGAGTTGAGCCACACCATTCCCGCCTCGACGTTCTGCGCGAACAGGTGGGCGCGCTTCAGGTCGTTCGTCCAGACGTAGGCGGCCAGGCCGTACCTCGTGTCGTTCGCGAGGGCGAGGGCCTCGTCGTCGGTGTCGAAGGGAGTGATCGCGACGACGGGGCCGAAGATCTCCTCCTGGAAGATGCGGGCGTCGGGTGCGACGTCGGCGAACACCGTGGGCCGCACGAAGTTGCCCTCCGCGAACCCCTCGGGGCGGCCGCCGCCGGCGACGAGACGCCCTTCGCTCTTGCCGAGCTCGACGTACGACATGACCTTGTCGTAGTGCTCGGGGTGCACGAGCGCCCCGACCTCGGTGGCGGGGTCGTCGGGGTAGCCGACCCTCACGCGATCGGCCTGGGCGGCGTAGCGCTGTACGAAGTCGTCGTACACCGAGCGCTCCACGAGGATGCGGCTGCCCGCGGTGCAGCGCTCGCCGTTGAGTGAGAAGACCCCGAAGATGGTCGCGTCGATGGCGGCGTCCAGGTCGGCGTCGGCGAAGACGATCGCGGGGCTCTTGCCGCCGAGCTCCATCGACAGGCCCTTCAGGAAGGGCGCGGCGTTGGCGAAGATGAGCTGCCCGGTCGAGCTCTCACCGGTGAACGAGATGAGCGGCACATCGGGATGCTTCACGAGCGCGTCGCCGGCGTCTTCGCCGAGGCCGTTGACGAGGTTGAACACGCCCTCGGGCAGGCCCGCCTCTTCGAAGATGCCCGCCCACAGGGATGCCGAGAGCGGGGTGAACTCCGCGGGCTTGAGCACCACGGTGTTGCCGGTGGCGAGCGCCGGACCGAGCTTCCACGACTCGAGCATGAACGGGGTGTTCCACGGCGTGATGAGCCCGGCGACACCGATCGGCTTGCGGTTGACGTAATTGAGCTGGCGTCCGGGAACCTTGAAGGCGTCGTCGGTCTGGGCCACGATCAGGTCGGCGAAGAACCGGAAGTTCTCGGCGGCGCGGCGGGCCTGACCGAGGGCCTGCGTGATGGGCAGGCCCGAGTCGAACGACTCGAGCTCCGCGAGGCGCTCGTCGCGAGACTCGACGAGGTCGGCGATGCGGTGCAGCACGCGCGAGCGTTCGCGGGGGAGCATGCGCGGCCACGGGCCGTCGGTGAAGGCCGTGCGGGCGGCCTCGACGGCGAGGTCGATGTCGGCCTTCTTGCCGGCGGCGGCCGTGACATAGGTCTGGTTCGTCACCGGGTCGAGCACGTCGAACGTGTCGCCGTCGACCGAGTCGACGAAACGGCCGCCGATGTAGTGCTGGATGCGCTCGGGCAGCTCGGCGGGGATACGGCGGGTCATGGATGCTCCTTCGTCGGAGGGGGCGGATGCCGATGGCATCCGGGATCAGAAAGCGGGCAGGCCGAGCACCTGGTCGGGGTGCTCGTGGATCATGTAGGCATCGAGAGTGGCCGAGCGGTGACGCCGAGAGACCTTCTCGATCTCGGCGAGCGGGGCGCCGTTCTCGATCAGCACGAGGATGTTCTCGTGCTCGCGGACCGACTCGGCGGCGCGGCCGGGGACGAAGCTGAAGGTGGAGTCGCGCAGGTGCCCGAGGCGCGCCCACTCGGCCTGCACGAGCTCGAGCATGCGGGGGTTGGCGCACTTCTCGAACAGGATCGCGTGGAACTCCTGGTTGAGCGCGGTGAAGGCGCGGGGGTCGAAGTGCTCGAGCGTCTCGACCATGAGCTCGTTGACCTGGCGCGCGCGACGTATGTCGTCGGTCGTCAGAGCTCGGGCCGACAGCGCGGTCGCCGCTCCCTCGAGCAGGCTCAGCGCCTGCATGCTGAAGCGGTAGGCGGTGTCGTCGACCATCGAGACGCGGGCGCCGACGTTCCGCTCGAACGTGACCAGCCCCTCGGCCTCGAGCTGGCGGATCGCCTCGCGCACCGGCACGACGCTCATGTCGAGTTCCCCGGCGATCGAGCCGAGCACGAGCCGGTAGCCGGGCGTGAACTCCTGCGACGCGATGCGGTTCTTGATCCAGTGGTACGCCTGCTGCGACTTGCTCTGGCTCGACGCGTGCGCGGTGGGCGGGGTCGCGGCATCCATCAGGCGTTCCTCTCGCCGTCGAAGCGGGCGCGCCACGCGGCGTTCATCGGGAAGAGTCCCTCGAGGGGATGACCGGATGCCACCTGACGGGCGATCCACGCATCCTCCTGCTCCTGTGCGAGGGCGGCGTCGACCACCTCGTCGGCCAGGGCGGGCGGGATGACGATCACCCCGTCGCCGTCGCCGACGAGGATGTCGCCGGGCTCGACGGTGGTGCCGCCGCAACCCACCGCGACATCGGTCTCCCACGGCACGTGACGGCGGCCGAGGACGGCCGGGTGCGGGCCGGCGGTGAAGACGGGGATGCCGACCGCGGCCACGGCTTCGGCGTCGCGCACGCCCCCGTCGGTGACGATCGCGGCGGCCTTGCGGGCATGAGCGCGGATTGCGAGGATGTCGCCGAGCGTGCCCGAACCGGTCTCGCCACGGGCCTCGATGACGATCACCTCGCCCTCCTCGACGGCGTCGAAGGCGCGTTTCTGCGCGTTCTGCCCGCCGCCGTGCACGGCGAAGAGGTCTTCGCGATGGGGGACGAACCGGAGGGTCCGCGCCGTGCCGACGAACCGGCTGCCGGGGGTGAGGGGGTGCACGCCGTCGATGGTCACGTCGTTGAGGCCGCGCTTGCGCAGCTGCCCGCTGAGGGCGGCGACGGGGACGCGCGAGAGCTTGTCGCGCAGTTCGGGCGAGAGCGAGGGGGCTGCGGCGGTCAGGGGAACAGGGGAGTCGGCGGGAACAGGTTCATCCGCGGCGGATCGCCCCGCGTCGGTGGCGTCCCCTGTTCCCGCGGCAGCGGCGGCCGCGGCCGACCCCCACGCCTCGGTGCGCTGGGTGTCATCGACCGCGGGCAGCGAACCGATCGCGGGATCGAACGGCCGGTCGCCCTGGGCCACCGTGGTGCGGAGCTTCCCGGTCGACAGGGGGCCGGCATCCACCTGCACCTCGACGACCTGGCCCGGCGTGACGACCGAGGATCCCGCGGGGGTGCCGGTGAGGATGACGTCGCCGGTCTCGAGGGTGAAGTGCTGGGAGAGGTCGGCGACGATCTGCGCGAGGGGGAAGATGAGCCCGGCGGTCGAGTCGTCCTGGACGAGGTCGCCGTCGACCCAGGTGCGCAGGCGCAGGTCCGCCGGATCGACGTCGCGGGCGTCGAGGAGCGCCGGTCCGAGGGGCGTGTAGCCGTCACCGCCCTTGGAGCGGACGTTCGAGCCCTTGTCGTTGGCGCGCAGGTCGTAGAGACCGAAGTCGTTCGCGGCGGTGAGGGATGCCACGTGCGACCACGCGGCGTCGGGCGTCACCCATCGGGCGGGCTCGCCGATGACGAGGGCGATCTCGCCCTCGAACGCGAGCAGCTCGGTGCCCGCGGGGCGTTCGATCTCGACGCCCGAGGGGGCGAGGGAGCTCGACGGCTTGAAGAAGTACGAGGGGGCGGCCGGGCGGCGGCCGCGCTGGTCGGCGCGCGAGGCGTAGGCCAGGTGGACGGCCACGATCTTGCCCGGGCGCTCGCCGAGGACGGCGAACCGGGGGTCGGCGATGTCGTTCATGAAGCTCCCTTGCGTCGTATTCGAAATCGTATATGATCCGAGAGGCGGGGGCAAGCACGACCCCGCCGACCTCTCGACAGCGACGTCGCGGTCTCGACGATGACGTCAAAGGAGCCACTCATGTCCACCGCACCCTCTCGCCGCTCGGCCGGGTTCACCCCGACCGGCACCATCTCGACCTCGGGCGATCGCCGCCGCGTGGTCTTCGCCACCGTGGTCGGAACCACCGTCGAGTGGTACGACTTCTTCCTCTACGCCTCGGCTGCGGGGCTGGTCTTCGGCCAGCTCTTCTTCGCGCCGGCCGGACCCGGGGTCGCGCAGATCCTGTCGTTCCTCACCGTGGGGCTCAGCTTCCTGTTCCGTCCCCTCGGCGCCTTCCTCGCCGGCCATCTCGGCGACAAGTACGGCCGCCGGGTCGTGCTGATGATCACGCTCATCCTCATGGGCGCCTCGACGACCCTGATCGGCGTGCTCCCGACCTTCGACGTCATCGGCGTCGCGGCCCCCGTGCTGCTGATCCTGTTGCGTGTGCTGCAGGGCATCTCGGCCGGGGGCGAGTGGGGCGGCGCGGTGCTCATGGCCGTCGAGCACGCCCCCAAGGCCAAGCGGAGCCTCTTCGGCGCCGCCCCCCAGCTCGGCGTTCCGCTGGGTCTGCTGCTGGCGAGCGGCATGCTCGCCCTCATGGCGGTCGTCGCCCCCGGCGACGCCTTCCTCGCGTGGGGCTGGCGCGTGCCGTTCCTGCTGTCGTTCGTCCTGATCCTCATCGGCTACTATGTGCGCCGGAAGGTCGAGGAGAGCCCGGTCTTCCTCGAGCTCGCCGAGCGCAAAGAGAAGACGCGGATGCCGATCGTGCAGCTGTTCCGCAAGCACGCGCTGCTCGTGCTGATCGCCGCCCTCGTGTTCGCCGGCAACAACGCGGTGGGCTACATGACCACGGGCGGCTACATCCAGCGCTACGCCACCAACCCCGACGGACCCGTGGGTCTGGCCACCGCCGACGTGCTCGGCGCGGTGACCCTGTCGGCGGTGTCGTGGCTCGTCTTCACCTGGATCGGCGGGTGGATCGGCGACGTCATCGGCCGACGCGCCACCTACCTGATCGGGTGGGCGGCGCTGCTGGTCGGGGTCTTCGTGCTGTTCCCGCTCGTCAACACCGCGAGCATCGGCCTGCTGACCCTGGGTCTCGTGGTGCTGACCGTGGGCCTCGGCCTCACCTACGGACCCCAGGCCGCGCTGTACGCCGAGCTGTTCCCGGCATCCATCCGCTTCTCGGGGGTGTCGATCTCGTACGCGCTCGGCGCGATCCTGGGCGGGGCGTTCGCCCCGACGATCGCCGAGGCGCTGGTCAAGGCGACGGGGTCGACCATGTCGGTGACCTGGTACCTCGCGGGCATGGTCGTGCTCGGCGCCGTCGCGACGCTCGTGCTGCGCGACCGCAGCGGGATCCCGCTGGGCCCCGACCACGAGGCCGAGCAGTCGGTCAGCCCGGTGCGCGGGCTGTCGAAGGCCTGAGCCCGGCCGTCACGGTCCCGTCGCGCTTCGGTGCGCCGGGGCCGTTCGGCGTGCCGGGGCGTGCCAGGCCCGGAGCTCTGCGGGCGTACCGAACTCCTGAGAACCGGGCCGCCGGGGGTCGGGCGGGCCGTTCTCCAGACGGCACAGCCCGAAACATTCAGGAGCTGGGCACGGCAGGGCGGGTGCCCGAGGAGGGCGCCCCGGCTCTTTGCGGACGCACGGATTCTCGGGAGTCCCGCGCCCGACCCGGTCAGCGCGCCGCGATCTCTTCCCAGTACGGTGCGACGACCGCCGCGCTCACGCGCAGATCCAGCAGGAGGAAGTCCCGCTCGGAGACCGGGCGAGTGACCCAGGATGCCAGGGCCTCGAGGTCGTCGACCGACTCGACCACCACGCCCTCGGCGCCGAACCCGCGCGCGACCGCGGCGAAGTCGACCTGGGGGATGAGCATGGGATCGGGGTGCAGGCCCTTGAGGCCGTAGTTCAGGACCTCGGCTCCGTACTGCGCGTCGTTCCAGACCACGGCGATACCGCGGCCGCCCGCGACCCGGACGGCGGTCTCGAGGTCGGCGAGGGCCATGAGCCCGCCCCCGTCGCCGGTGGTGAGCACGATCGCGGAGTCCGGGCGGGCGACGGCGGCGCCGGGGACGCTCGGGAAGCCCAGGCCGATCGACTGGTACGCCGTTCCGACCATGATCATGCGGTCGGGCGAGGCCACCGGCCAGTACATGTTCGACCAGCCGAGGAAGTGCCCACCGTCCGAGACGATCACGCGGTCCTCGGGCAGCAGTTCGGCGATGCGGGCGGCGGCGGTGCGCGGGTCGAGGCGCCCGTCGGGGCCCGTGCCCTGACCCTCGGGCTGGCGGCGGGCGGCGGCGAGGTCGAGGCCCTGGCCCCAGGTCGAGGGCGTCGCGCCCTGCGCGCGGAGGCGGCGCGTGATCTCGATGGCGACGTCAGCGGCATCCCCCCGCACGTACCCGCCGATGTGCGCGTGCGTCGCCGTCGGCGCGAGGTCGACCTGGAAGACCCGCGAGCCGGGGGAGAAGAGCTCGCCGAAGCGCATCGTGAACTGGTTCAGGCTCGCACCGAAGACGACGGCGACATCGGCCTCGCGCACGAGTTCCATCGCGCCGGGAGCGCCGAAGCCACCGGCGACACCGAGGTCGCGCGCCGGATCCGAGAACAGGCCGCGGCCCAGGGCGCTGGTCGTGGTCAGCGCTCCGGCGGTGGCGGCGAGGTCGTCCAGTGCCGCTCCCGCGCCGGCCAGCCAGGCGCCGCGTCCCCCCAGGAGCAGCGGTCGTTCGGCCGATGCCAGCGCGTCGACGATCTGGTCGATGACCTTGTCGGCGAAGGCGCCGAGAGGGGGGTGCTCGGGCGTGACCTCGGGGGCGGCGCCGGGGGCCTCGGCGGGCGGGATCGAACCGGCCTCACGGGTGGCGACGTCGTACGGGATGCCGAGAACCACGGGCAGGCGGTAGGTGAGGGCGTGCTCGATCGCGATGACGATGGTGGCCGCCGCGTCGCGGTGACCGACGGTATAGGTGCGCGCGCCGACGGCGGCGGCGAGGGCGATCTGGTCCACACCCCAGGGGCGCGGGCCCGAGGTCGGCTCATCGCCGACGATGAGCACGAGAGGCGTGCGCGCCTGCACGGCCTCGGCGAGCGCGGTGAGCGTGTTGGTGAAGCCGGCGCCGTAGGTGGCGGTGGCAGCGGCGAGGCGGCCGCAGGCGCGGTAGTGCGCGTCGGCGGCGACGACGCCCGCCGCCTCATGCCGCACGGCGACGAAGCGAGAGGGAGTCTCGCGCCCCAGCGCGTCGAGGAAATAGGCGTTGCCGTTGCCCATGACGCCGAAGACGGTGTCGATGTGGCGAGCGAGGGTGTGCGCGACGTGCGCGGAAACGGTGGGCATGACGAGGGGAGCCTTTCGAGACGGAACGGATGGATGCCGTATGTGTCTCGCGGGGATTCCGCTACGTGCCCTTTTTTCGAGCAGCGACGCACGGCCTCGTGCGCCTGACGGGATCGAGTATAGGGGCGCAGGGCGGTGGCACTCCGGGACCGGGGACGAGAATCCGGCTGCGGGGTGCGATGCCGTCGGTATTATCGAGCGATAACCTCCCCGGAAGGAGAACGGATGCCGAGCCCCCGCCGCCGCACCGCGCGCGACGACGAGTTGCTCACGGCTTCCGTCCGTGCCTTCGCCGCCCGCGGTTACTTCGGCACCTCGACCGCTCAGGTCGCGAGCGAGATGGGGGTGTCGCAGCCCTACGTCATTCGCACCTTCGGGTCGAAGCTCGAGTTGTTCGTGCGCACGCACGCGCACGCCGGGGCCGAGATCACGCGCGCCTTCCGCGGAGCCTCGGGCGCCGGCTTCGACCCCGACCGGCTGGGCGCCGCCTACCGCGAGCTCGTCCTCTCGCGGCCGGAGGCCGTTCTCGTCTGGGCTCACGCGTTCTCGGCCGCGACCGCCGAACCCGAGATCGGGGTCGAGTCACGTCGGCAGTTCGACGAGGTCTACCGCACGCTGCGCGATGCCGGCGCGAGCGACCTCGACCTCTGGGCGTTCATGGGGCGCGGAATGCTGATGAACAACCTGCTCCTCATGCAGGCCCCGCACTTCGGCGACCGCTACGACTTCGGACCTCTCGTCGACCTCGTCTTCGGGCCGCGGCCCGCAACCCCCCCGCGGCGCCGCCGGCGCCCCTCGCCTCGATCAGGAGTGACATGAGCGACCTCGTCCCGTTCACCGACAACTTCACCGATCTGTCCAACATGGACGGCTTCCAATTCGAGTTCCGCTGCGAACGCTGCGGCAACGGCTACCGCTCGGCGTTCCGTCCCGACCCGCGCGCCGCGGGGCAGAAGCTCGCCCGCGGCATCGGGAACCTCTTCGGCGGCCCCGTGTCGCAATTCGCGTCGATGGCCGATCGTTTCCTCGATCGCGGCACCAACTCACCCGCGAAAGACGAGGCGCTCCGTGCGGCGACGGCCGAGATCGCGCCGCGATTCCATCAGTGCCGGGGCTGCAGCGACTGGGTCTGCGGCGACGGGTGCTGGAACGACGGGGTGGGTCAGTGCGTGCGCTGCTCGCCGAATGCCACGGAAGAGCTGGCTCAGTTGCAGGCCGAGGCGCGACGTCGTCAGGTGCAGGAGCGGCTCGAGACCGTCGACCTGCTGGGCGGTGCCGACCTCAAGACACAGGCCCGCCCGCGCTGCGGTGCGTGCGGGGCGCAATCGCACGGCGGGAAGTTCTGCGGCGAGTGCGGTTCCCCGCTCGCGGTGGTCGCGTCGTGCGGCGGTTGCGGTTCCGAGAACCCGGCGGGAGCGCGCTTCTGCTCCTCGTGCGGGACGGGCCTGACGGGCTGACGCGCCCTAGAGTGCGCGGCGGATGGCCTCGGCCGCCGCTGTCAGCCGCGACCCGATCGCCGCGTCGTCGCGATCGGTCGCGACGTACACGGCGGCGACGGCGGCCGGCTGCCGCCCCTGCACGCTGAGCGGCGCGGCGACGGCGCGCAGGGTCGGGATGACTTCGTCGTGGCTGGTCGCCCAGCCGCGCTCGGCGGTGTCGGCGACCTCGGCCGCGAGTCGGGCGTCGGCGGCGTCGGGCCAGCGGCCCGGGGGCATCTGCGCGAGGATCGCCCGCCCCGGGGCTCCCCGGGTGACGGGATGCCGCGTCCCCGGCCGCTGCGCGACGGTCGTCGTCGCGTGGCGTGGTTCGACGCTGAGGAGGGTCACGCACTCGTCGTGGTCGAGCACGACGAGGAAGCACGTCATGCCCAGCTCGTTCGCCGCGGCCGTGAGCTCGGGCAGGGCCTCGGCCTGCAGGTCGGCGGTGACCCCCGCGGCGAGAGCCGCCAGGCCCGTTCCCAGGCGCACCGCGCCCGCGGCATCCCTCGTCACGAGTCCGTGGTCCTCGAGCGTGCGCAGGAGTCGATAGGCCACGGAGCGGTGGAGCCCGACGCGCGTGGCCAGGGCGTCGATCGTCAGCGGGGTGCGGGCATCGGCGAGTTCTTCGAGCAGGCGGATGCCGCGGCTGAGCGTCTGCGAAGCGGGCGTTGCGTCTTGCCGCGATGACATGGCTCGGCTAACCTTTCATTCGATAACAGAACGTTGAGTTCGAATATAGAACACGACGGTCTGGTGAGCAACCTCGACATCGACGTCAGGAGAAACAGTGCAGTTCCACCACCACGGCTATGTCTCGGGTGACCCGCGCGTGCAGAACGCCGCCGGAACCGGCATCGACCGGCCGGCACGCCTCCCCGACGAGGTCGACGTGCTCATCGTGGGGTCCGGTCCCGCCGGAATGCTGCTCGCGGCCCAGATGTCGCAGTTCCCGCAGCTCACCACGCGCCTCATCGAGAAGCGGGAGGGGCGACTGTCGCTGGGCCAGGCCGACGGCATCCAGCCGCGCAGCGTCGAGACGTTCCAGGCGTTCGGTTTCGCCGACCGCATCACGGCCGAGGCGTACAACATCGGCTGGATGAACTTCTGGGCACCCGACCCCGAGCACCCCGACCGGATCGTCCGCACGACGCGCACCGAGGACTACGGGTACAAGATCAGCGAGTTCCCGCACCTGATCGTCAATCAGGCGCGCGTGCTCGACTATTTCGCCGAGGCGGCGGCCCACGGGCCCGCGCGCATCGCCCCTGACTACGGCGTGGAGTTCCTCGACCTCGAGGTGCAGGGCGACCACGTCGAGGTGCGCGTGCGTACGACCGAGGGGGAGCGCGCGATCCGCGCGAAATACGTCGCGGGGTGCGACGGAGCGCGCAGCGGTGTGCGCCAGGCGATCGGCCGCACGCACGTCGGCGCAGCCGCCCGCCACGCGTGGGGTGTGATGGATGTGCTGGTGGAGACCGACTTCCCCGACTGGCGGATCAAGTGCGCGATCAACGCCGCGGCGGGCAACATCCTGCACATCCCACGCGAGGGCGGCTACCTCAGTCGCATGTACATCGACCTCGGCGAGGTCGCCGAGGACGACGACCACCGCGTGCGTCAGACGCCGATCGACGAGGTCATCCGGAGGGCGAACGAGATCCTGCACCCGTACTCGATCGACGTGAAGCAGGTCGCGTGGCACAGCGTCTACGAGGTGGGCCATCGGGTCACCGATCAGTTCGTCGATGATCTCGATGACCCGCGCGTCTTCCTCACGGGCGACGCCTGCCACACGCACAGCGCGAAGGCCGGCCAGGGCATGAACGTCTCGATGCAGGACGGCTTCAACCTCGGCTGGAAGCTCGGTCACGTGCTCACCGGCCTCGCGCCCGTCGAGCTGCTGCGCACCTACGATCAGGAGCGCCGCCCGGTCGCCCAGCAGCTCATCGACTTCGACCGCGAGTGGTCGTCGCTCATGGCCCGCAAGCCCGGTGAGATCACCGACCCCGACGAGCTCGCGACCTACTACCTCGCCACCGCGGAGTTCCCCTCCGGCTTCGGCACGCACTACGCCCCCTCGCGTATCGTCGCGGCGGACGCCGCCCAGGAACTGGCATCCGGATTCCCGGTGGGCAAACGCTTCCACAGCGTCGAGGTCGTGCGGGTGTGCGACGGCAACGCCGTGCACCTGGGCCACCACGCGAAAGCCGACGGGCGCTGGCGCCTGTACGTCTTCGCGGATGCCGAGGGCACGGCGCTGCAGGACTGGGTCGGCGCGGCGCGGGCCGTCGTCGAGCGGTTCACTCCCGAGGGAGCGGACCTCGACGCCGTCTTCGACGCGAAGGTGGTGTACCCCGGTCGCTGGGAGGACGTGGTCGACGTACCGACGCTCTTCCGCCCGCAGTCCGGGCCGCTGGGGCTCACCGACCTCGAGAAGGTGTTCGCCGCCGCGCCCTCGGCCTGGACGACGGGCGACGTCTTCGCCGAGCGTGGCATCGGCGCCGAGGGGGCCGTGGTCGTCGTGCGGCCCGATCAGTACGTCGCGCACGTGCTGCCGCTCACCGACCCGGCCGGGCTGGAGCGGTTCCTCGCCGGTGCGATGGCGGAGCCGATGGCCGCGGCATCGCGCTGACGCCGTCGACCCCGGCATCCGCACCCCCACGCATAAACGCGATCCACGCGCATAAACGCGAGCACGGCACGTTTATGCGCGCGGAAAGCGTTTATGCGTGCGTGTTCCGCTCGAGCGTCGGGCGTGCGCGCACGCGCGGGACGTCCGCCGGACGCCGTGGGCTGGCCATGACGGCGACCGGAGTCACCCCCTTGTACGCCACGTATATCGGCACGCACCCGCGGGCTGAGAAGAATGGGCGGAGAACCCCGCCCCGATCCTGGAGGATTCATGACTGATTCGCGCGAGAGCGAGCTGCTGGCATCCGTTCCCACCGGTCTGCTCATCAACGGCGAGTGGCGCGCTGCCGAGGGCGGCAAGACCGTCGCGGTCAACGACCCCGCTACCGGCGGCGTCATCCGCGAAATCGCCGACGCGAGTGTCGACGACGGGGTGGCGGCGATGGATGCCGCGTCCGAGGCGTTCCCGTCTTGGGCGGCGACCCCCGCTCGCGAACGCGCCGAGATCCTCCGCCGCGCTTTCGACCTGCTGCAGGAGCGCAAGGAAGACGTCGCGCTGTTGATGACGCTGGAGATGGGTAAGCCCCTCGCCGAGGCGCGCGGAGAGGTCGGCTACGGCGGGGAGTTCCTGCGCTGGTTCAGCGAGGTGACCGCGCACACCCAGGGCCGCTACGGCGCGAACCCCGAGGGCACCGGCCGCATGATCGTCTCGCAGCACCCGGTCGGCCCCTGCTACCTCATCACGCCGTGGAACTTCCCCCTCGCGATGGCCACCCGCAAGATCGCGCCCGCGCTCGCCGCCGGGTGCACGGTCGTCATCAAGCCGGCCACCCTCACCCCGCTCACCACGCTGTTCTTCGCGCAGATCCTGCAGGACGCGGGGCTCCCCGCCGGTGTCGTCAACGTGGTCACGACCACGAACACCGGCCCGGTCTCCGAGCGCATCATCTCCGACCCGCGGCTGCGCAAGCTCTCGTTCACCGGCTCGACCCCCGTCGGCGTGAAGCTGCTGCAGCAGGCCGCACCGGGCGTACTGCGCACGTCGATGGAACTCGGCGGCAACGCCCCCTTCGTGGTGTTCGACGACGCCGACCTCGACAAGGCGGTCGAGGGTGCGATGCTCGCGAAGTTCCGCAACATCGGCCAGGCCTGCACGGCCGCCAACCGCTTCATCGTGCAGCGCTCGATCGCCGACGAGTTCACCCGCCGCGTCACCGAGCGCGTGCGGGGCTTGAAGATCGGCCGCGGCACCGAGGAGGGCGTGCAGATCGGCCCCCTCATCGACGACCGCGCCGTCGACAAGGCCAAGACCCTCGTGGGGGATGCCGTCGAGCGCGGCGCCACCGTCACCACCGGCGGTTCGCCCATCGACGGCCCCGGCACGTTCTTCGAGCCGACCGTCGTGTCCGACGTGAAACCCGGCAGCGACATCCTCCGCGAGGAGATCTTCGGGCCCGTGCTCGCGATCATCCCCTTCGACGACGAAGACGACGCCGTGCGCCTCGCCAACGACACCGAGTACGGGCTCGTCTCCTACGTCTTCACCGAGTCGCTCGCGCGCGGCCAGCGCATGATCGACAAGCTCGAGACCGGGATGATGGGCCTCAACGTCGGCGTCGTCTCCAACGCCGCGGCCCCCTTCGGCGGCTGGAAGCAGTCGGGCCTCGGCCGCGAGGGCGGCGACGAGGGCATCCACGAGTACCTGCAGACGAAGTACACGCTGACGGCGAACCCCTACGCCTGAGCACCGGATGCCGCGATCCCGCGCCCCACGAGGGTTCGGGATCGTGGCATCCGTCGACTGCCGGCCGAGTTGCGGGCGAAACTCCTGAGTCGTCGCCCCGACAGCGGTTATTTGGGCGCCCCGGGGGTGTCGTGCCACGTTTCTCAGGAGTGTGGCGCGGCGGCGCGGAGCGTCGGGTGACCCGAGTCCCGCGGTGTCAACCGTTCGCGTGACGATCGAGGAACGCGAAGACTTCGGCGTCGTCGACCCCCGGGAACATGCCGCGGGGGAGCGGCGAGAACATGTATTGGTGCACGCGGGCGCTCGGCCACGCCTTGCCCGACCAGCGCTCCGCGGCCTCGGTGTCGGGGCGGCGGCAGCACGACTCGTCGGGGCAGTGCGAGACACCGCGTGTGGGGGTCTCGCGGCCGCGGAACCACCGCGCGTCGTCGAACGGCACGCCCACGGTGATCGAGAAGTCGCCGCTCGAGGTGCTGCCCGTCTGGGTCGAGCACCAGTAAGTTCCGGCGGGGGTGTCGGTGTACTGGTAGTGCTCGGTGGTGCGGTTGTGCTCGTCGAACGCCGACCGCGCCGAGAACTTCTTGCAGACGATCTGGCCCTCGACCGAACCGGTGACGTCCGTCGGGAGCGGCAGGTCGTCGTTCTCGTACACGCGCGAGATGGCCCCGTCGCCGTCCACGCGCATGAAGTGCAGGCGGATGCCGAGGTGCACGGTCATCAGGTTCGTCATGCGCATGGCCGCGGCCTCGTGGGTCACTCCGAACGCGTCGCGGAAGTCCTCGACAGCGAGGTTGCGGTCCTTCTTCGCCTGGGTGAGGAATGCGACCGCGCTCGTCTCGGGCATGAGGCAGCACGCGGCGTAGTAGTTGATCTCGAGGCGCTGTTGGAGGAAGTCGGCGTAGTCGGTGGGCGGGCGGTGTCCCAGCAAGCGGTGCGCCATGGCCTGCAGGGCCATCGAGCGCAGTCCGTGACCCCCGGGGATCGACGCGGGCGGCAGGTAGATGCGCCCGTTCTCGAGGTCGGTGACCGAGCGGGCCGAGTGCGGCAGGTCGCTGACGTAGAGGAGCTCGAAACCCAGCTGCTCGGCCATGATGCTCACCGTGCGGTGGGTGAGAGCGCCGGTCGAGTGACCCGCGGCCCGGAGCTGCTTCTCGGCGAGACGCTCGATCTCGGGCAGATGGTTCGACATCTCGCGCATGC
This sequence comes from Sphingomonas sp. G5, assembly GCF_052660795.1. NCBI lineage: Bacteria > Pseudomonadati > Pseudomonadota > Alphaproteobacteria > Sphingomonadales > Sphingomonadaceae > Sphingomonas > Sphingomonas sp. G5. The sequence continues at coordinate 769,044 of NZ_CP109660.1, forward strand.
GCAGGCGCAGCTCGGTGTTGGCGCGGCGGGCTTCTTCGGGGCTCGCGATCGTCTCGCGCTCGCGCCGCTGCAGTTCGCGGTGCAGGCCCAGCACGGCCTCGATCGTGTCGTCGCTCGTTCCCTTCGTCACTTTGACGGGGGGAATGCCGAGCTGCCGGAAGAACGGGCTGGTCTGGGCGCGTTCGAGTTCGATCTCGAGAGCGGCCCGCCGGTTCGGGGGTTCGCGCGAGAGCAGCTCGGTGACCTCGGTCTCGGTAGCGCGGGCGATCTCCTGCAGGAGCGAGAGCTTGGGCTCGCGTTTGCCGTTCTCGATGAGGCTCAGCTGGCTGCCGGCGACCCCGACCAGGGCGCCGAGCTCGTCGAGGGTGTAGCCCCGAGCGAGACGGTGGTGCCGGATGCGGTGACCCAGGGTCGTGAGTTCGAACGACGATGCCATTCCTTGACCATATCGAAAAATACGCAATTCTTAACGTACTTTTTCTCGAAAAGAATCGGCGTAGGCGCGCAACATGGAGGAAGACCACCGATTTCGCTCTCAACCGAGGAGAACGACATGGCACTCGCCGACATCTTCAACTCCACGCCGCGCACCGCCGCGCTCGACACTCGCGCGGGCCGCGTGCAGCGCGCCGGTCACGGAGACCGCCCCGCGGTCGAGGGCCCCGGTCTTGCCGCCCTCGTCGCGTGGGTCGACCAGGTCGCCGCTCTCACCCAGCCCGACCGCATCCACTGGGTCGACGGCTCGGCCGCCGAGAACGACGCGCTCCTGCGCGAGATGGTCGACGAGGGCAAGCTCATCAAACTCAATCCCGAATGGCGCCCCGGCTCGTACCTCGCCCGCTCGCACCCCGGCGACGTCGCCCGTCTCGAGTCGCGCACCTACATCGCTTCGAAGCGCGAAGAAGACGCCGGTCCCACGAACAACTGGATCGCCCCCGCCGAGATCCGCGAGACGCTGAACGGGGTCTTCGAGGGCTCGATGCGCGGCCGCACGATGTACGTCGTCCCCTTCTCCATGGGTGCCATCGGCGGACCCCTCAGCCACATCGGCGTGCAGATCACCGACAGCGCCTACGCGGTGGCATCCATCGGCGTCATGACCCGCGTCGGCACCGCGGTCACGCAGCAGATCGCGAACGGTGCACCCTGGGTTAAGACCGTGCACTCGGTCGGCGCGCCTCTCGCCCCCGGCCAGGCCGACGTCGCGTGGCCCTGCAACGATGAGAAGTACATCGTCCACTTCCCCGACACGCTCGAGGTGTGGTCGTTCGGCTCGGGGTACGGCGGCAACGCGATCCTCGCGAAGAAGTGCTTCGCGCTGCGCATCGCGTCGGTCATCGGCCGCGACGAGGGCTGGCTCGCCGAGCACATGCTGCTCATCCGCGTCATCGACCCCGAGGGCAAGGCGTACCACGTGGCCGCCGCGTTCCCCTCGGCCTGTGGCAAGACGAATCTCGCGATGCTGCGGCCGACGATCCCCGGCTGGCGCGTCGAGACCCTCGGCGACGACATCACGTGGATCCGCCCCGGCGAGGACGGGCGTCTGTGGGCCATCAACCCCGAGGCCGGGTTCTTCGGGGTCGCACCCGGCACCGGCGAGTCGACCAACGTCACCGCGATCGAGACGCTGTGGGGCAACACGATCTTCACCAACGTCGCGCTCCGCCCCGACGGCGACGTCTGGTGGGAGGGGCTGACCGACGAGGCGCCCCCGCACCTCATCGACTGGGAGGGCAAGCCCTGGACGCCCGCGTCGGGCCGCCCCGCCGCGCACCCCAACTCGCGCTTCACCGTCGGAGCTGCACAGTGCCCGCAGATCGCCGAGGACTGGGAGGCCCCCGAGGGTGTGCCGCTCGACGTGATCCTCTTCGGCGGTCGTCGCGCCACCAACGTGCCGCTCGTGGTGGAGGCCACCGACTGGTCGCACGGCGTGTTCATCGGCTCGACCGTCTCGAGCGAGAAGACGGCGGCGCAGGAGGGCACGGTCGGCGAGCTCCGCCGCGACCCGTTCGCGATGCTGCCGTTCTGCGGGTACAACATGGGCGACTACTTCGGTCACTGGCTGAAGGTCGGCCAGAAGCTCCGCTTCGACCGCGCGCCCCGGATCTTCCAGGTCAACTGGTTCCGCAAGGGCGACGACGGCCGCTTCCTCTGGCCCGGATTCGGCGACAACGCCCGCGTGATCGACTGGATCATCCGTCGCGTCGACGGCCAGGTCGACGCGGTCGACAGCCCCATCGGTCGTCTGCCCCGGATCGAGGATCTCGAGCTGTCGGGCCTCGACCTCCCCGCCGCCGACCTCGAGGAGCTGTTCTCGATCGACCGCAGCTCGTGGCTCGCCGAGGCCGACCTGACCGAGGAGTTCTACGACACCTTCGGCTCGCACCTGCCGGCCGCCCTGCGCGCAGAGCTCGCCGCGCTGCGCTACCGCCTGCAGCGCCCCTGAGACCGGCTCGCCCGCGCCCGTCTTGTGCGGACGGGTGAGCCCTCGAATCGACGCCCCTCCCGTTCTTGGCGCGCGGGAGGGGCGTCGATGCGCGTGCGCTCAGGATCCGGTCGGCGACTGCTCCTTTTCGCCGGGGCTGTTCGGCGTCCAGCCGTACCAGCCGGCGTCCGTCGCGATCACCGACCACGCCCCGCACGCGAACACCCGGCTCGTCGCGTAGACGTCGGGCGCGTCGTCGAGGTGCACGGTCGGGGCGGACCGTCGCTCCACCTCGACGCAGGTCTTCGGGTCGAGCGCGGAGCCGCTCCGCGTCATCGCGGTGGCGACCTCGCCGTCGCGCTTGGTCTTCAGGACGATCGCGGTCGCATCGGCGGGCAGCCAGGGCACGGTGGTGTCGGCCCGGGCGGCGACGTCGGCCGCATCGGTGTACTCCGCCGTGACCTCCTGCGAGAAAGCCTCCTGGATGCCGGTGCAGCCGGCCAGCGAGAGGGAGAGGGCTCCACCCGCGGCGACGGCGAGGGCGAGCAGGAGCGGTGAGGTGCGGTGCGATGTCATGGGTCGATCGTGACCGGGCGGGGGCTCGGGATCGTCGTCCCCGGGGATGATCCGGCATCCCTCGCGAGACGTATCCCCGCGGCAGCCGGCCGCGTCATCCTCGAGATGTACGACGGGGCGACGTGAGGCCGATGACGCGGGCCGGGGGTGATTCGTAGCGTCGGAGACATGCAGCAGCCTCCTTCCGACGCCGCGCCGATGGCCGCGCGGGTCCAGAACCTCACCAAGACCTTCGGGGCCGGCGAATCGCGCGTCCACGCGTTGGACGACGTCACCATCGGCCTCCGACGGGGCGAGTTCACGGCGATCATGGGCCCGTCCGGTTCGGGCAAGTCCACCCTCATGCACGTGATGGCGGGATTGGATGCCGCGACCTCGGGCCGCGTGTTCGTCGGCGACACCGAAATCACGGGTCTCAGCGACCTCGAGCTCACCGTGCTCCGTCGCTCGCGTGTCGGCTTCGTCTTCCAGTCGTTCAATCTCGTGCCGACGCTCGACGTGTTGGGCAACATCACGCTGCCGTTCGAGCTGGCCGGCCGATCGCCTTCGCCCGAGGCTCGACGCCGCATCGACGCGCTCGTCGAGTCGATGGGACTCGGTGACCGCCTGCGTCATCGCCCTCACGAGCTCTCCGGCGGTCAGCAGCAGCGCGTGGCCATCGCCCGGGCCTTGGCGACCCGGCCCGATCTGATCTTCGCCGACGAGCCGACCGGCAATCTCGACTCCCGCACCGGCCGCGAGGTGCTCGCGCTGCTGGGCGCGGCGAGCCGGGAGCACGGGCAATCGATCGCGATGGTGACGCACGATCCCGTCGCCGCCTCGCACGCCGACCGGGTGATCTTCCTCGGTGACGGCCGCGTCGTGGCCGACACCCCCCGCCAGAGCGCGGAGGCGATCTCGGCCTACATGCTCTCGTCCGAGGTCGGGGCGTGAGCGTCGTCGCCGAGCGGCCGGTCGGGGTGTCGCGCCCCCGCCGCCTGCCGCGCGCGGAACGCGGCCTGGGGGCATCGGTGCTCGTGGCCGCGATCTCGAGCGGCTTCGGTACGCTGCTCATCGCCGCGACGGGGTTCATCGGTGCGTGGCTGCTGGCCGCGCCGTACCTGGCGGGCCGCGAGAGCGTCGTCGCGGTCGTGGCGATCCTCAGCACGCTGCTGGTGGGCGTGGCGATGTTCGTCGCGGCGATCGTCACCACCAACACGTTCGCGACCATCGTCGCCGGGCGGACGCGGCAGATCGCTCTGATGCGCCTGATCGGGGCCTCGGCCCGATCGGAGCGGGCGCGCGTCGCTCGTCAGGGCCTCGTCGTGGGAGCCGTCGGTGCCGTCATCGGGCTGGGCGGCGGCACCGCGGCCGCGGCCGTGCTTCTGCCGGTGGCGCGTACCGTCTGGGGGATCGACGTGGGCTACGCGCTTGTCCAGCCGATGCTGGCCGCTCCCGCGGTGATCGTGACGCTCACGACGTGGGCCGCGGCCTGGGCGGGTTCGCGCCGGGTTCTCGAGGTGACCCCCCTGCAAGCGATCTCCGGGGCGACCGAACGCAATCGGAACGAGGCCGTCGGCGGTCGCGGTCGTCGCATCGCCGCGGGGATCCTCTTCGTCGGCGGCACCCTGGTGCTCGCGGCGGGAATCACCCTGGGCCTGCTGTCCCCCCTCGGCGTGGTGGTGGCGTTCGTGGGCGGCATCTTCTCCTTCACGGGACTGAGCCTCGGTGCGGCGGTGATCATGCCGCCTCTGCTGCGAGTGACCGGGCGGTTGTTCGGGCGATCCGCCGAGGCGCGCTTGGCGGCCGAGAACGCCCTGCGCTACCGGGAGCGCTCGAGCCGTATGGCGATCGGGGTCGTGATGGGCGTCACCCTGGTGACGATGTTCGCGGTCGCCTCGCAGTCGGCCCGCGAGGTGCTCATCACCTCGGGCGGCGGCGAACCCCCGGAGGAACTGCTGTCGCTCATGGACACCTTCGCCGCGATCATGATGTCGCTCGTGGCGGTGTCGGCGGTGATCGCCGCCGTCGGCCTGGTGAACCTGCTCACCCTCGGGGTGATCCAACGGCGCCGGGAACTCGGCCTGTTGCGCACCCTGGGGTTCGCCGCCCCGCAGATCCGCCGGATGGTCCTTTTCGAGGCGGCGCACCTCACCGTGACCTCGGTCGCGCTCGGTCTCGTGCTCGGCGTGGTCTACGGCTGGGCCGGGGCGCAGTCGCTGCTCGGCTCGATCGGCGTGCCGCCGCTGTTCTCGTCGCCCACGTTGATCCTGCCGAGCATCCCCTGGGTGACGGTTGCCATCGTCGCGCTGGCGACGGCGCTGCTCACCGCCGTCGCCGCCGTCACACCCACGCGCCTGGCCACCGCGGTGTCGCCGATCGACGCTCTCGCGGGCGACTGATCGGTGTGCCCCGGGTTCACGCGCCGTCGTTCAGACCAGCAGCTGATGCTTCGCGAGGTCGCGATACAGCGGAGTGGATGCCACCAGCTCGCTGTGCATGCCCTGGCCCACCACCCGGCCGTTCTCGAGGACGACGATCAGGTCGCTGTCGACGACGGTCGACAGGCGGTGCGCGATGACCAGCAGCGTGCGGTCGGTCGCCACGGCGTCGATCGCCTCGCGCATGCGCTGCTCGTTGACGCCGTCGAGCGACGAGGTCGACTCGTCGAGCAGGAGCACCGGGGGAGCGGCCAGCAGGGCGCGCGCGATCGCGAGGCGCTGACGCTCTCCGCCCGAGAGCATCACGCCGTCCTCGCCTACCGGTGCGTCGACGCCGAGGGCGTTGCGCTCGAGCACGTCGCCGAGGTTCACCGCGCGTAGGACCCGCTCGCAGTCCGCATCGGTGGCGTCGGGCGAGGCGAGGCGGAGGTTGTCGGCGATCGTACCGGCGAGCGTCGGGGCGTCCTGCTCGACGTAACCGAACCGGGCGCGCAGCTCCGTGCGCGCGAGATCACGGGCGTCGGTCCCGTCGATCAGGATCGCGCCGCTCGTCGGGTCGTAGAAGCGTTCGACGAGGGAGAGGATCGTGCTCTTGCCCGCGCCCGAGGGGCCGACGAGCGCCACTCGCGCTCCGCGCGGGACGGTGAACGACACCCCGCGCAGCACCTCGCGGTCGCTCTCCGGCTCCGCATCGCCGGCATCCAGGTGCACCTCGGCGAGCACCGAGCGCGCTTCCTGCGCGGCGGCCTCTCGCGCCTTCACGACGTGATCGGGGTAGCGGAAGCGCACGTCGCGGAACTCGACGGCCGCGGCATCCGTCATCGGAGAGGCCGCCGAGGGCCGGTCGTCGTCTTCTTCGAGGGGAAGGTCGAGCACCTCTTGGATGCGACCGAGCGCCCCGAGCGCCTGGTTCACCGAGGTGATGGCCCCGATCGCCGAGGCGAGCGGCTGCACGAGAAGGAACAGGAAGATCACGAACGTGACGAGCGATGCGACGTCGATGGCCCCGGATGCCACGCGGTACCCGCCGACGCCGAGCACGACCAACAGCGAGACCTGGAGGGCGACGAAGGCGATCGGCACGATCAGCGCCGAGACGCGGGCGATGCGCACTCCCGCCGCGTAGGCGGCGGTGGCGTTCTCGGTGACGGCGGCGATCTCGCGTTCGGTGGCGCCCGACGCGCGGATCGTGCGGATCGAGCCCACCGCCCGCTCGACGCCCGACGACAGCTCGCCGACCTTGGCCTGCTGGACGGCGGAGGCCGCGCGGATGCGTGTGCTCAGCAGCACGACCACCGCGAGCGAGGCGCCCACGACCACCACGATGAGCACGAGCAGCAGCGGGTCGATGAACGCCATCGCGATGACGGCACCGACGAGGATGAGCGCGTTGCCCACGGCATCCGCGAATCCCTGCGTGAGCACCGCATACAGCAGCGTCGTGTCGGTGCCCACGCGCGAGACCAGATCGCCCGTCCGGCGGGCGTCGAACTCGCTGATCGGCAGGCGCAGGATGCGCCCGATCAATCGGCGTCGGCTCGAGAACACGACCGCGGTGCCGGTGCGCTGCAGCAGGTAGTGCTGGAACCCCGAGATGACCGACGACAGCACCACGAACGCGACCAGCAGCCAGACCAGCGCCCCGAGGGGAACGGCCTCTTGCACGCGCGAGATGACCTGGCCCACGAGCAGCGGCTGCGCGAGGGTGGCGGCGGCGCCGAGGACGCTCAGCACTCCGACGACGACGAGCGTGCGCGTGTGTTCGAGAAGGAAGGGCAGCAGCTGACGGAACGACGCGCGCGGGCCCTCGGGCACACGGCGACCGCGCCGACCGCGCGCGGGAGCGGGAACGGACATGCTCACCTCGGGAAGAAAATGGGGTGCTTCGACCGTACCCCGCGCCATCGATCCCGTCGGTCGCGTTCCTCGCCGGTGAACAGAACACCGGATGCCACGAAGCTCAGGCCCCGCGGCATCCGGTGTGTCGAGAGCAGACGCGTTACGGCGCGGTCGCTCCCGCGGCGATGTTGTCGTCGTAGTCGACGTCCTTCGTCTCGGGCGAGAGCACGAGCGCGACGAGGGTCAGCACGCCCATGGCCGAGAGGTACAGGCCCACCAGCCACGGGTTGCCGTTTCCGGCCGCCCACAGCGCCACGGCCACGATCGGCGCGAGGGCCGCACCGAGGATCGACGAGACGTTGTACGAGATGGCCGAGCCGGTGTAGCGGGTGTTGGTCGGGAACAGTTCCGGCAGGACCGCGCCCATCGGGCCGAACGTCGCCCCCATGAGCAGGAAGCCGAACACGAGGAACGCCTGCACGAGGGCGCCGGTGAACTTCGCATCGGCGGCGGGCAGGAGGAACACCGAGAACAGCAGACCGAAGACGATGATGCCGATCGTCACGCCGATCAGCAGTCGCTTGCGGCCGATCGCGTCGGCGACCGGGCCGGAGAGCATCGTGAAGACGCCGAAGAACACCACACCGATGATCTGCATGATGACGAAGTCGGTGTAGCCGAAGCCGAGGCCGGGGACGTAGGTGGCGGCGTTGAACGCGGTGCCGGCCTTCTCGGCCGCGGCGGCCGCGCCCTCGGCGGTGGGCTTGGTGCCGTACGACAGGGTGAAGCTCGTCATGAGGTAGAAGAGCACGTAGGTGGCCAGCATGATGAAGGTGCCGAGGATCAGCTGCTTCCAGTTGCGGCGGATGACCTCGCCGAGCGGGAACTTGCGGATCGCGCCGCTCTTCTCGGCCTTCGCGAACGACTCGCTCTCGACGAGCTTGAGGCGCACGTAGAGACCGACGATGACCATCACGGCCGAGAACAGGAACGGCACGCGCCAGCCCCAGGTGAGGAATTCCACCGACCGTTGCGCCGTGCCGTCGGGGTGCGGCAGCGCGAAGTTGATGACGAGGAACACCGTGTTGGCGATGATGAAGCCGATCGGGGCACCCAGCTGGGGGAACGTGCCGAACAGGGCGCGCTTGCCCTTGGGGGCGTTCTCGGTCGCGACCAGGGCCGCGCCCGACCACTCGCCACCGAGCGCGAAGCCCTGCGCGAGACGCATGACCAGCAGCAGCACGGCCGCCCAGACACCGATCTCGTTGAAGGTGGGCAGGCAACCGATGAGGAAGGTGGCGACACCCATCGTGAGCAGAGAGGCCACGAGGGTCGCTTTGCGGCCGAAGCGGTCTCCGAAGTGGCCGAAGACGATCGCGCCGAGGGGGCGCGCGACCATGGCGGCGCCGAACACGCTGAACGACAGCAGCAGTGAGGTGGTCTCGTTGCCGGTCGGGAAGAAGAGGATCGGGAAGACGAGGACCGCGGCCGTGGCGTACGCGTAGAAGTCGTAGAACTCGATCGTGGTGCCGATGAGGCTGGCGGTGATGACGCGCGAACGGGGATTCGCGGGCGCTGCGGCCGATCGGGTGGAGGGAGAGGAGATGGTCATGACTGCCTGACGAGAAGGTCGATCAATCGCGTCCGGGATGGGGCGCAGCGGTGGCGCGCCGCGATCACGGGGGTGGGTGTGAGCGGGTGCGCGAAGGAGCACCGGGAACGTCCCCGAGTGAGGGGCGTCTAGACCCTCCAGTCTATGCGCGCGCTGAGCGGCCGCCGAACGGCGCCGGAGCTGTCGTCAGTGCCAGACGACCGCGAGCCCGGCGTTGAGCAGAGCCAGGATGCCGATGGGCCAGAAGATCGCGGGAGGAAGGGTGCCCGTGCGCTTCTGACGAGCCGAACCGATGCCCAGCAGCGCGCCGATGACGATCAGCACGACGAGCTTGACGCCGATCTTGGCGTAGTTGAGGTCGTGGTCGAGGCCCCACGGCGCAGAGAGGGCCAGGCCGGTGACCAGGGAGATGACGAGCGCGTAGCTCATCAACGGCGTCACGCGCGTGCGGCGGGCCACGGCCTCGACGACCCAGGCGCCGAAGAGGACGGCGAACCCGACGAGGTGGACGAGGACGACGACGCTGCGCAGGATCTCCATACCGGTCAGGGTAGGGATGCCGTGCCCTCGCCGCCAGGAAGGGGCGCCTCACCGTCGGGCGTCGCCGCGGGGGTGGGGCGGGGCGGAAAATGTGCAGCGGGGCGAACATCGTCCGCCCCGCTGCACATTTCGCGCCCCTCTGCCGCGTGTGAGCCCGGGCGCCGCGGACCGGGTTCAGCCGCGCAGGTCGCGCAGCACGAGGGCGGTGCGGATGGCGGCATCGGCCGCCTCTTCGCCCTTGTCTTCCTTCGAGCCCTCGAGGCCGGCCCGGTCGAGGCCCTGCTGCTCGTCGTCCAAGGTCAGCACGCCGAAGCCCACGGGCTTGCCCGCATCGAGGGCGACGCGCGTCAGGCCGTCGGTCGCCGCGGACGAGACGAACTCGAAGTGCGGCGTCCCGCCCCGGATGATCACGCCGAGGGCGACCACGGCATCCGCCCCGCCCTCGAAGGCCGCGCGAGCGGCCACGGGCAGCTCGAACGAACCGGGCACGCGCACGACGCGGTACGTCGCGCCGGTGGCGTCGAGCACGCGCTTCGCTCCGGCGATGAGGCCGTCGGTGATCACGTCGTGCCAGGTGCCGGCGATCACGACGACGTTCAGACCCGACGCGTCGACGCCGCCGGTCTCGGGTGCTCCACTGCCGGCCATCAGGCGCTCTCTTCCTTCATGTGCGCGAGGGCGTCGCGCAGGTCGTCCTCGGCGATGATGTGGCCCATGCGGTCGCGCTTCGTCTCGAGGTACTGGTGGTTGTTGGGTCCCACGCCCACGAGCAGGGGAACCTGTTCGACGACGTCGAGACCGAAGCCGCGCAGCTGCGCGACCTTGTCGGTGTTGTTGGTCAGGAGGCGCACCTTGTCGACCCCGAGGTCGGCCAGGATGCCGGCGGCCGCGGCATAGTCGCGCGCATCGGCGGGCAGGCCCAGGGCGAGGTTGGCGTCGACGGTGTCGAGGCCGCGCTCCTGCAGGTTGTACGCGCGCAGCTTGTTGATGAGGCCGATGCCGCGACCCTCGTGACCGCGCATGTAGATGACGATGCCGCCGTCGCGGTCGATCGTGTCGAGCGCCGCCTCGAGCTGGGGGCCGCACTCGCACTTGAGCGAGCCGAACGCCTCGCCGGTCAGGCACTCCGAGTGCACGCGCACGAGCGGTGCCTTCTCGGTGAGGTCGCCCGAGACCACCGCGAGGTGGTCGGTGCCGGTGATGCGGTCCTTGTAGGCGAGGAAGCGGAAGGTGCCGTGCGAGGTGGGGACGTTCGACTCGGCGCGCAGGCTCACGCGGCGGCGCGCGGGGGCGGTCGCCGGCAGCGGATCGGTCTCGTTCAGGTAACCGATGAGCTGCTCGATCGTGATGACCGGGATGCCGTCGCGCTCGCCGAGCTCGAAGAGCCCGGGCAGCCGCATCATGCTGCCGTCTTCCGCGACGACCTCGGCGATCGCGCCGACCGGCTCGAGACCCGCGAGACGCATGAGGTCGACCGCGGCCTCGGTGTGACCGGCGCGTTCGCGGACGCCGCCGTCGACGGCGCGCAGCGGCAGGACGTGACCCGGGCGGATGACGCTGGTGGGGGTCGCCTCGGGGTCGGCCAGCACGTTCAACGTGCGCGCGCGGTCGGCAGCGCTGATACCGGTGGTCACACCGGTCGCGGCGTCGACGCTCACCGTGTACGCGGTGCCGCGGGCGTCCTGGTTGACCTCGACCATCGGCGGCAGATCGAGGCGGTCGGCCCATTCGGCGGGCATCGGCGCGCACACGTAGCCGCTCGACCACCGGACGGTCCAGGCGAGGGCCTCGGGGGTCGCCAGCTGCGCCGAGAGGATGACGTCCCCCTCGTTCTCGCGGTTCTCGTCGTCGGCGACCAGGATCGGGCGACCCTGACGAAGGGCCTCCAGGGCCTCGGGGATGGTGGACAGGCTCATGCGGAGCCCCTCTCGGTCGATGCGGCGGCGGCCGCGGGATTCTGTGTCGTACGGAAGGCGAGCATGCGCTGCACGTGGCGCGCGAGGATGTCGGTCTCGAGGTTGACGGGGGTGCCGGCCTCGGCGCGGCCGAGCGTGGTCGCCTCGAGGGTCTCGGGGATGAGCGACACCTCGAGCCAGGGCTCGGCCTCGTCGGCCTCGCTGACGGCGCTCACGGTGAGCGAGACACCGTCGATCGCGATGGATCCCTTGTCGACCACGAGGGGCGCGAGGTGAGCCGGGATGCCGACCCGCACGACGCTCCACTGGGCTCCGGGCCGCACCTCGCGGACGACGCCGGTGCCGTCGATGTGCCCCTGCACGATGTGACCGCCCAGGCGACCGTGGGCGGCCGTGGCTCGCTCGAGATTGACCGGGCGTCCGGGGGCGACTCCGGCGAGAGTCGACATGTCGAGGGTCTGCTTCATGACGTCGGCGGTGAACCAGTCCTCGCCCTGATCGACGACCGTGAGGCACACGCCGCTGACCGAGATCGAGTCGCCGTGGCCGGCATCCGACACCGACAGGGGGGCGCGCAACGTCAGCCGCACGCCGTCGCCCGAGGGCTCGACGGCGGTGACGGCACCGATCTCTTCGACGATTCCGGTGAACATCAGGCCACTCCTTCGTTCTCGCCCGCGGTCGCGGGCACAGTCTCGGGGCTTCGGGGCCCGGGCACGGCCGGGCGGGCGACGATCAGGAGGTCGTCGCCGAGGGAGGTGACGGATGCCACCGACAGGCGCTTCGCGGCATCGATGCTCGGCACGCCCACGTCGCCGAGCGCGAGGCGCGAACCCCCGAGCAGCACGGGCGCGATGTAGACGAGCAGTTCGTCGGCGAGACCCTCGCGCACGAATGCGCTCGCGAGGGTCGGGCCGCCCTCGACGAAGACGCGCTGCACGCCCTGCTCGGCGAGGTCTTCGAGCACCGCGTGCAGGTCGTGCGTCGAATAGAACAGGGGGTCGCGCGGGTGACGGCGCACGGCGGCATCCGAAGCGGTCTCGCTCTCTCCGACGATGACGGGCATCGGCTGGTCTTCGAGGAGCGACCCGTCGTCCGCCCTCGCGGTCAGCGCGGGGTCGTCGGAGCGTACGGTGCCAGTACCCGCGACGATCGCATCGGCCTGTGCGCGCCGCGCGTGCACGTCTCGGCGGGCGTCGGGTCCGGTGATCCACTGGCTCGTTCCGTCGGCAGCGGCGGCGCGACCGTCGAGGCTTTGCGCCCACTTCACCGTGACGTGTGGGCGGCCCGTGCGCTGCAGGTGGGTCCAGTCCCGCACGAGCTGTTCGGCGGCATCCGCCTCGGGGCCCGATTCGACGTCGACCCCGGCGGCGCGCAACCTGTCTGCACCGCCCGACGCGGCATCGGTCGGGTCGTCCAGGGCGTACACGACCCGAGCGATACCGGCTTCGATGAGCGCGAGAGCACACGGCCCGGTGCGACCGGTGTGATTGCAGGGCTCGAGGGTCACGACGGCGGTGGCGCCGCGCGCGGCATCCGGAGACAGCTGCGACAGGGCGTCGACCTCGGCGTGCGCGGTCCCGGCGCCCCGGTGGTAGCCCTCGGCGAGGATGTCACCGGCGGGGGAGAGGATGACGGCACCCACCTGGGGGTTCAGCCCGCGCGGGCCGCGCCGGGCGAGCTCCAGCGCTCGCCGCATGGCGTCGATCTCGACGGCGGATGCCATTTCCTTGTCCTTCCCGCGGAATCGGGGCAGGGCCAGCGGGAAGGCGCGTCGCGCCATCCGTGCTGCCTCCTATCCGGACTAGCGACGGATACCCGTCGCATCACCGTCGGTCCCGGAATTCCACCGGATCGGCCCCACCGCCGGAGCGGAGGGGTTCGCGGACTATCACCGCCGGTTCGGATTCTCACCGACCCCGGAGCACGTTGTTGCACTTCTGATCCTACTCAACGTGCCTTCGGCGGTTTCATTCCCGGTCATACGGCGACGTTTCGAAAGCAGCCGGCGGTCGACGCCCCGACCTACTTGAGTAACCGCGACAAGCGCCGGTCGGCCAGGAGCTTGCCGCCGGTCTGACACGTGGGGCAGTACTCGAGAGAGTTGTCGGCGAAGAACACGCTGCGCACCTCGTCGCCGCACACGGGGCAGGCCTCGCCGCGGCGTCCGTGCACGCGCATGCCGCGACGCTTCGCATCTTTCAACTCGGCGGGCGGCTTGCCGCGGGCCGCGGTGATCGCCTCGGCGAGAGTGGTCGTCATCGCCTCGAACAGGCGATCGACCTCGTCGTCGGTGAGGTTCGCTGCCAACGCGTACGGCGACATCTTGGCGGCGTGCAGGATCTCGTCGGAATAGGCGTTGCCGACTCCCGCGATGATCGACTGATCGCGCAGCACGCCCTTGATCTGCGTACGGCGCCCGTGGAGGAGAGCGCCGAACTCGGCGCGACCGAAATCGTCGTCGAGCGGATCGGGGCCGAGCCGGGCGATGCCGGGTACCTCCGCCGGGTCGGTCACCGCGTAGACGGCCAGCGACTTCTTCGTTCCTGCCTCGGTGAGGTCGAAGCCCGATCCGTCGTCGAAGCCCACGCGCAGCGCGATCGGAGTCTTGCCGGGTTTGATGAGGGTCGTCGGCAGTGCGTCGTACCACCGCAGCCAGCCCGCCTTGGCGAGATGGAAGACGAGGTGGATGCCGCCGTCGGTCGCCACGTCGACGAACTTGCCGTGCCGCTCGACGGCCGTCACCGGGGCGCCGACCAGATCGGTCAGGGGCGGGTCGTACGTCTTGAGGGCGTTGATGGCCGACACGGTGGCTTTGTCGACGCGAAGCCCCGCGAGTCGCCCCCGCAGGAACTCGACGAGCCCTTCGACCTCTGGCATCTCCGGCATGGGCCCATGGTGCCACCGACCCCCGACATCCGGTCGGGCCTTGCGGCCGGCCTAGATCACGGGCCAGGGCTGCCGGTCGCGCCGGTCGGTACGCAGCAGACCGGCCACCCACAGGTCCGACCGGCCGAGCGAATTGACGTGCGCCTGCCGCAGCAGGCCCTCGTAGCGGAAGCCGAGCGAGCGCGCGACGCGCGCCGACCCGAGGTTGCCGACGACGGCGCGCCACTCGATGCGGGCCAGTTCCGGACGCTCGGGGGAGAAGGCCCAGTCGACCACGGCTCGAGCCGCTTCGCTCGCGATGCCGCGCCCCCGCACGGTCGACGACACCCAATACCCGATCTCCGGGGCGCCGCTCGGCAGCTTGGCCAGGCCCACCATCCCGACGAGGCGTTGCTCGAGCCGGATCGCCCACGTCGCCTCCGACCCCTCGGCCCACCAGCCGTGCGCGAGCTCGACGAATGCTTCCGCATCGGCGAGCAGATACGGCGACGGCACCGTCGTGAACCGCTGGATCGCGGCATCCTGGCACTCTTCGTGGATGACGGCGACGTCGCTCACGCGCGGCGCCGACAGCTCGAGGCGGGCGGTGCGAAGGATCTCCGGTTCCATGCGGCCACGCTACCGGCGGCGGCGGACGGGTCTCGCCCCACCTCGGTGTCGGAGAAACGCGTCGGAATCGGATGCCATGAGCCCCGGCATCCGATTGCGGTGCGGTTATCCGATTCCGATGCGCCCGCCCCGGCGGCGCAGACGACGACGCCCGCACGAGCCGAGAGGTCGCGCGGGCGTCGGAGGGGAGGGGTCAGCCGCGGCGCAGCAGACCGATCCGGTCGTACACATCCGTGAGGGTCTTCTCGGCGACGGATGCCGCCTTGCCGGCGTTCACCGCCAGCACGCGGTCGAGCTCGGCGGGGTCGTCGAGCAGTTCGAGGGCGCGGGTGCGCACGGGCTCGAACTCGTTCACGACCACCTCGGCGAGGCCCTTCTTGAAGTCGCCGTAGCCGCGACCGGCGTACTCGTCTTCAATCGAGGAGATCTCGCGGCCGGTCAGGGCCGAGTAGATCACCAGCAGGTTCGAGACGCCCGGCTTCTCGTCGCGGTCGAAGCGCACCGCGCCCTCGGAGTCGGTGACGGCGCGCATGATCTTCTTCGCGCTGACCTTCGGGTCGTCGAGCAGCCACAGCACACCGGCGTCGGACTCGGCCGACTTCGACATCTTCGACGTCGGATTCTGCAGGTCGAAGATGCGGGCGGTCTCACGTCGGATCACGGGCTTGGGCACCGTGAAGGTCTCGCCGAAGCGCTGGTTGAAGCGCTCGGCGAGATCGCGCGTGAGCTCGATGTGCTGCTTCTGGTCGTCGCCGACGGGCACCACATCGGTCTGGTACAGCAGGATGTCGGCGGCCATGAGCACCGGGTAGGTGAAGAGGCCGACGTTGGTGGCATCCGTGCCGTAGCGCGCCGACTTGTCTTTGAACTGGGTCATGCGCCCGGCCTCGCCGAAACCGGTGAGGGTGGACAGCACCCACTGCAGCTCGGCGTGCGCCGGCACGTGCGACTGCACGTACAGGGTCGAGCGCGAGGGCTCGATGCCGGCGGCGATGTACTGGGCGGCGGTGCGGCGGGTCTTCTCGCGGCGCTCGGCGGGATCGCCGGGCTGCGTCAGGGCGTGCAGATCGACGACCGAGAAGAAGGCGTCGTACTCGTCCTGGAGGTCGCGCCACTGCAGCAGGGCTCCGATGTAGTTGCCGATCTGGAGGCTGTCGGCGGAGGGCTGCATTCCGGAGTAGAGGCGCTGCTGGGTCACCCCTCGATCCTAGGCGTCGGGCGGCCGGGCGTTCGCCGAGGGATCCGTGCGCCGAGGTGAGACGGGGGAGGGATGCCGACGGACGCCCCGCCTCGGCCGGCCTCAGGCCCCGAGCGTGTAGTCGACGATGACGGGGGCGTGGTCGCTCCAGCGAGTGTCGTACGAGGGGGCGCGCTCGACGCTGTACGACGTGACGCGCTCGGCCAGGGCGGGCGTGGCGACATGGTAATCGATGCGCCAGCCGCTGTCGGTGTCGAAGGCCTTTCCGCGCATCGACCAGAACGTGTACGGCCCGTCGACCTCGCCGACGGCGCGGCGCCCGACGTCGATCCAGCCCAGGCCCGCGCCCGTCGAACCGTCGACGCCCTCGACCTGCTCGCCCTCGGGTCCGAAGAAGCGGTCGAAGTACGCGCGCTCACGGGGGAGGAAGCCCGCGTTCTTGCGGTTGCCCCGCCAGTTCTTGATGTCGAGCTCGCGGTGACCGACATTGAGGTCGCCCACCACCAGTGCCAGCTCGCGCTCGGCCTTGAGCTCGACGAGGCGGCGTTCCATGGCATCGAGGAACAACCACTTGGCATCCTGCTTCGGGGTGTCGACCTCGCCGCTGTGCACGTAGGCGCTGACGATCGTGACGGTCTCGCCGTCGATGTCGAAATCGGTCTCGATCCATCGGCCGGAGGCGTCGAGCGGCTCGGGACCGAGGTGCGTGCGGGTCTCGACACCGGGGAGGCGGCTGATGATCGCCACGCCCGCGCGGCCCTTCTGCAGCGCCTCGTCGTTGACGATCTCCCACCCCGGCAGGGCCTCAGCCAGCTGCTCGGCGGTCGCCCGCACCTCCTGCAAAGCCACGATGTCGGCGCCCGAGGCGTCGAGCCACTCGGTCATGCCCTTGCGGACGGCGGCACGGATGCCATTGACGTTGACGGAGACGATGCGTACGGAACGAGCCACCCGTCGAGCCTAACGAAGGCCTCCGACATCGAGGTCGCACGCGGCGGTGGCGGGGTACTGCTCAGTCGGGGATGAGCGACACCCGACGCGGCGCGGGGACGTCGGCCCGGGCCCGTGCCAGCTGCTTCTCCGCCGAGCGGAGGGCGCGCTTCGCGCGCCAGCGCCACGGCCACCGCGACATCGCGAGGTGCTTCTCGGCCTCGCGCACCCCGACCTGGGCGGCGATGACGAGGGCCGCCTGTTCCATCGCGAGTCGGTCCTCGGGGGAGCGCAGGGGAACGTCGCGGTCACTCGCGGACACGGCGATCCACGCGGCGGAGACGAGGATCACGATCCCGATGAAGCGGAACCACAGCAGGAACCCGATGAGCACGGCGAAGGTGGCCAGCAGAGGGTTCGACGGCGTGTAGACGAAGAGGAAGCCGGCGGCGACCTGCAGCACGACCATGCCCGTGGCGCCGACGATCGCGCCCGGCCACGTGCGTCGCCAGGTCAGGGTCGTGCCGGTGAGGAAACGGAACAGCGAGGCGAGCGCCACGGTGTTCACGCCGAAGGCCACGACGAGCGAGACGACCCGCGCGCCGACCGACCAGCCGAGGGTCTCGCGATCCCACCCGATGAAACCGAACACCAGGTCGACGGCACCGGTGGTGATCGAACCGAGCAGCGCGCCCACGAGGAGGGCGATGCCGAAGAGGAGCGAGGCGACGAGGTCGCGGGCCTTCAACAGCACGTAGTTGCGCAGATCGAAGGGGAGGCCGAACGTATCGCGTACGGCTCGGCGGGTGAACGTGACGAACCCGATCGCCGTCCACACGACCACCACGACGGCCACGACACCCGTGATCGTGAGGAGTCGACCGCTCTCTTGAGCGACGGCCTCGACCTGGTCGCGGTCGACGAGGCCGTTCTCGCTGATGATGCCGGGAATGTAGCTGTTGACGATGTGGATGAGGCCGTCGATCGCGGTCTTGCTGCCGCCGAGCCAGATGCCGACGCCGGCGAAGGCAAGGTATAGAGCCGAGAACACGGCGAACAGCCCCTGGTAGCTCATGCCCGCGGCGAGCAGGAACCCGTTGTGCTGCAGGAAGTGTCGCCAGACCCGGATCGGGAACCACTGCGCGATCCGAGCCGCACGGGCGATCGGCTGGTCGAGGCGCTCGCGCACGGCGGTCTGCGCCGCCTCGAGCCGGTCGCGCAGCGACGCGTCGTCGTCGCGCACCGTGGGAAGCGGCCGCGGGTCGTGGCGGGTCTCGGTCACCGGGAAAGCCTAATGAATGGATGCCGTGACACCCGCGTCGCGCAGAGCTCACGGCATCCGGGATGTCAGGGCCGCTCACGCCAAACGGCGGGGCGCCGAAGCGCACCCGCCGTTCGCGAGGGGGAGGGGTCAGCGACCGCCGCGGAGGACGGCCTGCTTGACCTCGGCGATGGCCTTGGTGACCTCGATGCCGCGGGGGCACGCCTCGGTGCAGTTGAAGGTGGTGCGGCAGCGCCACACGCCCTCTTTGTCGTTGAGGATGTCGAGACGCACGTCTCCGGCGTCGTCGCGCGAGTCGAAGATGAAGCGGTGCGCGTTGACGATCGCGGCGGGGCCGAAGTACTGGCCGTCGGTCCAGAAGACGGGGCACGACGAGGTGCACGCGGCGCACAGGATGCATTTGGTGGTGTCGTCGAACACCTCGCGGTCGACGATCGACTGCACGCGCTCCTTGCCGGGCTCGGGCTTCGAGTTCGAGATGAGGAAGGGCTGCACCTCGCGGTAGGAGGCGAAGAACGGCTCCATGTCGACGATGAGGTCCTTCTCGAGGGGGAGCCCCTTGATCGCCTCGACGTAGATCGGCTGCGAGATGTCGAGATCCTTGATCAGGGTCTTGCAGGCCAGGCGGTTGCGGCCGTTGATACGCATCGCGTCGGATCCGCAGATGCCGTGCGCGCACGAGCGGCGGAACGACAGCGAACCATCGACCTCCCACTTGATCTTGTGCAGCGCGTCGAGCACGCGGTCGGTGGAGTACAGCTCCACGTCGTAGTCGACCCAGCGCGGCTCGTCGTCGACCTCGGGGTCGAAGCGGCGGATGTTGAAGGTGACCAGGAACGACTGGATCCCGGTGTCTTCGGGGGTCTCCGCGACCTCGTCCGAGGTGTCGACCTGTTCGATGACGGTGGATGCCATCTCAGTACTTCCTCTCCAGCGGCGGGTAGCGGAGCTCCCCGGCCTCGTTCTTGGTGAACACCACGGGCTTCCAGCCGAGTTCGATGTGATCGGCCGGGTGCGACGAGTGGGGGTCGCCCGACAGGTACGCCATGGTGTGCTGCATGTAGTTCTCGTCGTCGCGCGTGGGGAAGTCGTCGCGCATGTGACCGCCGCGGCTCTCTTCACGGTTCTGCGCGGAGTACACGACGACCTCGGCGAGGTCGAGCAGGAAGCCCAGCTCGACGGCCTCGAGGAGGTCGGTGTTGAAGCGCTTGCCCTTGTCGTCGACGTGGATGTTCTTGTAGCGCTCGCGCAGGTCCGCGATCACGTCCATGACGTGGGCGAGGGACTCGTGCGTACGGAAGACCTGCGCGCCCTTGTCCATCTCGTCCTGCAGCGTCTTGCGGAGCACCGCGATGCGCTCGGTGCCGCTGTTGTTGCGCAGGTCCTCGATGAGGCCGCGCACCTCAGCGGCGGGGTCTTCGGGGAGCGGGACGAAGTCGGCGGTCTTGACGTACTCGACGGCGTTACGGCCGGCGCGCTTGCCGAAGACGTTGATGTCGAGCAGCGAGTTGGTGCCCAGGCGGTTGGAGCCGTGCACCGAGACGCACGCGCACTCGCCGGCGGCGTAGAGGCCAGGAACGACCGTGTCGTTGTCGGCGAGCACCTCGGCCTTGATGTTGGTGGGGATGCCGCCCATCGCGTAGTGCGCGGTCGGCATGACCGGCACGGGCTCGACGACCGGATCGACGCCCAGGTAGGTGCGGGCGAACTCGGTGATGTCGGGGAGCTTCGTCTCGAGGACCTCGGCGCCCAGGTGGGTGCAGTCCAGCAGCACGTAGTCGCGGTGGGGACCGGCGCCGCGGCCCTCTGCGACCTCTTGCACCATGCAGCGGGCGACGATGTCACGGGGGGCGAGGTCCTTGATGGTGGGGGCGTAGCGCTCCATGAAGCGCTCACCGCTCGCGTTGCGCAGGATCGCACCTTCGCCGCGCGCACCCTCGGTCAACAGGATGCCGAGACCGGCGAGGCCGGTCGGGTGGAACTGGAAGAACTCCATGTCTTCCAGCGGCAGGCCCTTGCGCCAGACGATGCCCACGCCGTCACCGGTGAGGGTGTGGGCGTTCGAGGTGGTCTTGAAGATCTTGCCGAACCCGCCGGTCGCGAAGATGACGGCCTTCGACTGGAAGACGTGCAACTCACCGGTGGCGAGGTCGTACGCGACGACGCCGGCCACCTGCGTCTTGCCCGCGGCATCCTTCACCGTGATGAGGTCGAGCACGTAGAACTCGTTGAAGAAGTTGATGCCGAGCTTGACGCAGTTCTGGAACAGCGTCTGGAGGATCATGTGGCCGGTGCGGTCGGCGGCGTAGCACGCGCGACGCACGGGGGTCTTGCCGTGATCGGCCGTGTGGCCGCCGAAGCGACGCTGGTCGATCTTGCCCTCGGGCGTGCGGTTGAACGGCAGGCCCATGTTCTCGAGGTCGATGACGGCGTCGATGGCCTCTTTGGCGAGGATCTCCGCGGCATCCTGGTCGACGAGGTAGTCGCCGCCCTTGATGGTGTCGAAGGTGTGCCACTCCCAGGAGTCTTCCTCGACGTTGGCGAGCGCCGCCGCCATGCCGCCCTGCGCCGCACCGGTGTGCGAGCGGGTGGGGTACAGCTTCGAGATGACGGCGGTCTTCGCGCCGGGTCCGGCCTCGATGGCCGCGCGCATCCCGGCGCCGCCGGCGCCGACGATCACGACGTCGAACTGGTGGTAGTGGACGCCGTCCTTGACGATCGAGTCCGAAGCGGTCTGAGTGCTCACGTGTGCAATACCTCTGCTGTCAGGGGAAAGGAGGGATGCCGTCGGCTCACGCCGCCTGGCACACGTCCCACAGGGAGCTGCTCTCGGTCACACCGAGGCAGGGGTCGAAGGTGAAGACGACGAGGGTGCCGAGCAGGATGAGGAATCCGGCCGAGGCCCACAACGACCCGATGAGGATCTTGCGGACGGTGGCGTTGCCGACGTAGTCGTTGACGATCGTGCGCATGCCGTTGGCGCCGTGGATGAGGGCCAGCCACAGCATCAGGACGTCCCACCACTGCCAGAAGGGCGAGGCCAGCTTGCCCGCGACGAACGCGAAGTCGATCTGGTGGATGCCCTCGCCCGTCATGAGGTTGACGAAGAGGTGGCCGAAGATCAGGACGATCAGCAGCACGCCGGAGGCGCGCATGTAGATCCAGCCCCACTTCTCGAGGTTCGAGCCCTTCTTGCGCACGCTGGGCGTGCGGGGCGCGGGGATCGTGGCGGCTTCTTGGGCGACGGACATCAGTGGCTCCCGGTGACGGCGCTGAAGACGTTGATCAGGTGGCGCGGCGTGAAGCCGAGCATCGTGACGACCCAGAGGCCGAGCACGCCCCACCACAGCTGACGCTGGTGACGCGTGGCCCAGGGCCAGAAGTCCACGAGGATGATGCGCAGGCCGTTGAAGGCGTGGTAAGCGATCGCGCCGACCAGGGCCACCTCGCCGAGACCCATGATCGGGTTCTTGTAGGTGCCGATGACCGCGTCGTAGGCCTCGGGGGAGACGCGGATGAGCGCCGTGTCGAGGATGTGCACCAGGAGGAAGAAGAAGATGGCGACACCGGTAATGCGGTGCAGAACCCACGACCACATGCCTTCGCGGCCCCGGTAGAGAGTGCCGCGGGGCCTCTTCGAGGTGGTCTCTTTCACCGACGGCGTGGCACGTGCTGGTGCTGACACGGTCGTCCTCCCTGATCGAACACGGTGTGGGGCCCGCACGGGCTCCCAGCGTCACACGGGCGCCACTGAATACTACGTCCGGCCTATGAACGGCGGGGATTAGGGCCGCCTAAGACTCTCTCGATATCGAGATATCTGCGGATGCCGATTCGCCGAGCGCCACCGCGCGTCCCGCCTCCGGTGGGCTCGCAGACACGACCGCTAGGGTCGGAGCCATGGCAGACCCCGCTATCGACGACTTCTACGCCGTGATTCCCGCCGGAGGGATCGGCAGCCGCCTGTGGCCTCTTTCCCGTGCCGACGCACCCAAGTTCCTCCACGACCTCACCGGGTCGGGCCAGACGCTGCTGCGCGACACCTGGGACCGGCTCGCCCCGCTCTCGGGCGAAGGGCGCATCGCGGTCGTGACCGGCCGCGCCCACCGCGCAGCCGTCGAGCGCGAGCTGCCGGGTGTACCCGATCACAACGTCTTCCTCGAGTCCGAGCCGCGCGATTCCTCGGCGGCCATCGGCCTCGCCGCGGCCATCCTCGTCCGTCGCGAGCCCGACGTCATCATCGGCTCGTTCGCGGCCGACCACGTCATCCGCCAGACCCGCCAGTTCGAGTTCGCCGTGCGGCAGGCCGTCGCGGTCGCGCGCGAGGGATACATCTGCACGATCGGCATCCAGCCCGCCGAACCGTCGGTCGGGTTCGGCTACATCAAACAGGCCGGTGAACTCATCGTCGACGGCGCCCCCGAGGCCTACGTCGTCGAGCGGTTCGTCGAGAAGCCCGACCTCGACACGGCGAAGCAGTATTTCGCCGACCGCGCCTACCTCTGGAACGCCGGCATGTTCATCACTCGTGCCGACGTTCTCCTGGCGGAACTCGCCGTCAACGAGCCGGAGCTCCACGCGGGTCTGCTCGAGCTCGCCGAGGCGTGGGACGACCGCGACCGTCGCGGCCCCGCCGTCGACCGCATCTGGCCGGGCCTGAAGAAGATCGCGATCGACTACTCGGTGGCCGAGCCCGCCGCCGAGAAGGGCCGCCTCGCGGTCATCCCGGGGCACTTCGACTGGGACGACGTGGGCGACTTCGCGAGCCTGTCGAAGCTCAACTCCTCGGGGGGTCGGAACGAACTCGCGATCCTCGGCGAGGACGCGCGCGTGCTCTCCGACGCCTCCAGCGGCATCGTCGTCTCGCAGACGAAGCGCGTCATCAGCCTCATCGGCGTGCGCGACATCGTCGTGGTCGACACGCCGGACGCCCTGCTCGTCACCACGAGCGAGAACGCCCAGCGCGTGAAGGGCGTCGTGGACGCGCTCAAGCTCACGGGTCGAGGCGACGTCCTCTAGCGCCGACGCTCGAAACGGTTCTGAGACCGGATGCCACACTTCGTGGCATCCGGTCTCTCGTTTGGCGTGATGTGTGGCGGGGGCGTGACGCGAGATTGCGTCTTTGTAACCATTGGCGCGCGCGGGGGGTCCCGGCACGCAAGCGCGGCGACACAGTAGGTAACGTGACGGGATCGTCCCTCAAACCCGTTGGGGGCATCCGTCTTGGAGGACCATTCGTGAAGACCACGAAGAAGGCCGTCGTCAGCGGCCTCGCCATGATCGGCGCCGCCGTGCTGCTCGCCGGTTGCGGCGCTGCGCCCGAGAGCAACGGCTCGACCGCTGCGGCCGGGGGAGACCTCGTCGAGGGCTTCACCCCTTGCATCATCTCGGACGACGGCGGCTGGAACGACCGCTCGTTCAACCAGTCGGCCAAGGAAGGCATCGACAAGGCCGCCAAGGAGCTCGGCGTCAAGGCGATCGACGTGGAGTCGAGCTCGGCCAACGACTACGCCCCGAACCTCGAGAACCTCGTCGCCGAGGGCTGCACGTTCATCGTCGCGGTCGGCTTCAAGCTCAGCGCCGACACCGTCGCGTCGGCCAAGGCCAACCCGAACCTGCAGTACGCGATCATCGACGACCGTGCCGACACCGACAACGACGGCAAGACGGACGCGCCGAACATCAAGCCGCTGCTGTTCGACACCGTCCAGGCCGCCTACCTCGGTGGATACGCCGCCGCCGCCTACTCCGCCGAGAACGGCGTCAACAAGGTCGGCACCGTCGGTGGCATCCCGATCCCGCCCGTCACCATCTTCATGGACGGCTTCGTCGACGGCGTGAAGAAGTACGACGAGGACAAGGGCGCCAGCGTCCAGACCTTCGGCTGGGACGTCGCCGCGCAGAACGGCTCGTTCACCGGTGCGTTCGCCGCCAACGACGCGGCCAAGCAGGCCGCTCAGGGTCTGCTCGACCAGGGCGTCGACGTGCTCCTGCCCGTCGGTGGCCCGATCTACAGCAGCGCCGCCGACGCGATCCGCGACAGCGGCTCGAAGAGCGTCATGCTCGGTGTGGACTCCGACCTGGCCAAGGCCGACCCGAACGTGTCGGACCTGGTCCTGACCTCGATCCTCAAGCGCATCGACACCGCCGTGTACGACTCGGTCACCCAGGCCGCCAAGGGCGACTTCGACGTGACGCCGTACGTCGGCACCCTCGAGAACGACGGCGTCGGCCTGGCCGACTTCAACTCGAAGTTCACCCTGCCTGCCGGTCTGCAGGACGAGCTGTCGGCTCTGCGCGAGCAGATCGTCTCCGGCTCGCTGAAGGTCACCTCGCCCAGCTCGCCGTAAGCAGCACGTCTCGCGTCGCGGTCGCTCGGACCAGGAGTCCGGGCGGCCGCGGCCGTGAGGCCCAGAGAATCAACCGCGCTCACTCGGACCAGGAGTCCGGGCGGCCGCGGCCGTGAGGCCCAGAGAATCAACCGCGGTCACTCGGACCAGGAGTCCGAGGGACCGCGGTTTCTTTCCGTCTTCTTAACGTCTTCGAATAGGGTGCACAGCATGAAGCTCGAGCTCCGCGGCATCACCAAGCGGTTCGGGTCCCTGGTTGCGAACGACCACATCGATCTGGTCGTCCAGCCTGGTGAGATCCACGCTCTCCTCGGAGAGAACGGTGCCGGTAAATCCACACTCATGAACGTCCTCTACGGCCTGTATCAGGCCGAGGAGGGCGAGATCCTGCTGGACGACGTCGTCCAGCGCTTCCGCGGCCCCGGCGACGCCATGGCCGCGGGTATCGGCATGGTGCACCAGCACTTCATGCTCATCCCCGTCTTCACCGTCGCCGAGAACGTCATGCTCGGTCACGAGAACACCAAGGCCCTGGGTGCGCTCGACCTGAACGCGGCTCGGAAACACGTCCGCGACGTGGCGCAGCGTTTCGGGTTCGAGGTCGACCCCGACGCCCTTGTCGGCGACCTGCCCGTGGGCGTGCAGCAGCGCGTCGAGATCATCAAGGCCCTGTCCCGGGATGCCAAGGTGCTCGTGTTCGACGAGCCCACGGCCGTGCTCACTCCGCAGGAGACCGACGAGCTCATGGGCATCATGCGTCAGCTGCGCGATGAGGGCACGTCCATCGTGTTCATCACGCACAAGCTCCGCGAGGTGCGCGAGGTCGCCGATCGCATCACGGTCGTCCGCCTCGGCAAGATCGTCGGCGAGGCCGAGCCCACGGCGAGCAACGGCGAGCTCGCCTCGCTCATGGTGGGGCGCGCCGTCGAGCTGACCGTCGTCAAGGACGCACCGAAGGCGGCGGCATCCGGCGGTCTGACGGTGCGCAACCTGCGCGTCGTGACCGCGGACGGCACCGTCGTCGTCGACGACGTCGACCTCGACGTGCGGCCCGGCGAGATCCTCGCCGTCGCCGGTGTCCAGGGCAACGGTCAGACCGAACTCGTGGAGGCCATCGTGGGTCTCGCCGAGGGCGTGACGGGCACCGTCGACCTCGACGGCGCCGACCTCGTGGGCAAGAGCGTGCGCGCGATCCTCGACGCGGGCGTCGGATTCGTTCCCGAGGACCGCAAGGAAGACGGACTGGTGGGCGGCTTCTCCGTCGCCGAGAACCTCATCCTCGACCGCTCCTCCGATTCCGCGTTCGTCTCCGGCGGCACGATCAAGCGCGCCGCGCTCACCGCCTTCGCTCGTGACCGCATCGCGGAGTACGACATCCGTACCCAGTCGGCATCTACCCCGGTCGGAACCCTCTCGGGCGGCAACCAGCAGAAGGTCGTCATCGCCCGCGAGATGAGCCGTCCGCTGAAGCTGTTCGTCGCCGCCCAGCCCACCCGCGGCGTCGACGTCGGCTCGATCGAATTCATCCACAAGCAGATCGTCGCCGCGCGCGATGCGGGCGTGCCCGTGATCGTCGTGTCGACCGAGCTCGATGAGATCGCCGCCCTCGGCGACCGCATCGCGGTCATGTACCGCGGCGGCATCGTGGGCATCGTGCCGGGGAACACCCCGCGCGAGGTCCTCGGGCTCATGATGGCGGGCGAGCAGCCCGCGGAGGAGACAGCGTGAGCGGCCACAACCCGAGCACGGGCGCGACCGGGGACGCAGGTCTCCCGCCCGAGCAGCTGCCGACCGCATCGGGGCCGTTGACCGGCCACAGCCCGGCCGAGACGCCCGCGCCGCCCCGCACGAACCAGTTCCTCACCGAGCTGCTGCGTTCGTCGTGGATCACGACGCTCCTCGCCGTCGTCGCGGCGATGATCGTGGGTGGCATCCTGATGGCGGCCACGAATGACCAGGTGCGCGAGACCTCCGGCTACTTCTTCGCGCGGCCCGGCGACATGCTGGGCGCGATCTGGAACTCCGTCTACGGCGGGTACGAGGCGCTGTTCCGCGGTGCGGTCTTCAACTCCCGCGTCTCCGACTTCGGCGCGCAGATCCGCCCGCTCACGAACACTCTCGGGTTCGCGGCTCCGCTGATCGCGGCCGGTCTCGGCGTCGCCCTCGCGTTCCGGGTGGGACTGTTCAACATCGGTGGGCGCGGTCAGATCCTCATCGCCTGCGCCTTCGCCGGTCTCATCACCTTCAACCTCAACCTGCCGATGATCATCCAGTTGCCGCTCACGCTCGTCGCGGGTATCGCGGGTGGAGCGATCTGGGGCGGCATCGTCGGCCTGCTGAAGGCGCGCACCGGGGCGCACGAGGTGATCCTCACGATCATGCTCAACTACGTCGCCTACTACTTGGTGACGTGGATGGTGCGCACCCCGGGACTGCTGCAGCGTCCCGCGGGCGACCAGCCGATCTCGGCGGCAACACCCGCCAACGCCCAGTTCCCCAAGCTCCTCGGGCCGCAGTTCCCCCTTCTCGACCTCGGCTTCGTGCTCGTCGTGATCGCCACCGTGTTCGTCTGGTGGCTCATGGAGCGCTCGAGCCTCGGTTTCCGCCTGCGCGCCGTGGGCGAGAACCCGCACGCGGCTCGCGCCGCCGGCATCTCGGTGCCCCGCATGTACGTCTACGCGATGCTCTTCGCGGGAGGTCTCGCGGGTCTCGCCGGTATGAATCAGATCCAGGGCGCGGTGACCACGGGCTTCGACGGTCTCATCGACTCCGGCATCGGCTTCGACGCCATCACCGTGGCCCTCCTCGGCCGCAGTCGTCCGTGGGGCGTGTTCGCCGCCGGCATCCTGTTCGGGGCTCTCAAGTCGGGTTCGTTCACGATGCAGGCGTCGCAGGGCATTCCCGTCGACATCGTGCTCGTCGTGCAGGCCCTCATCGTGCTCTTCATCGCGGCCCCGCCGCTCGTGCGCACGATCTTCTTCCTCCCCAAGAGCGAGGCCGAGCGCGCGGCCAAAGACCGGGCCAAGGCGGCCAAGAAGGCGGTGGCGGCATGACCGCGACGCATCTCGCGGATGACGCGATCCAGCTGACCACGGTGCGCGTGCGCCACATCAAGCTGGCCGTGAGCCTGGCGGTCGTGACCGTGCTGCTCGCCCTGCTGTTCGCCCTCGTCCCGCGTGACGGGCAGAGCACCTTCCGCCTCGGCGATCCGGCCTCGAACATCGACCTCGGTAGCGTCGCGGTGCCCACCGCGATCACCAGCTGGGGCGTGCTCGTGCTGCTCGTGCTCCTGGCCGCCTGGTCGGTCTGGGACGCCGTCGGCTACCGCCGCACCCCGCTGTGGCTGCCGATCGCCTTCGGCGCGCTGGCCGTGTTCGCCTTCCTCGTGTGGGCGGCGGCCGACGGCCTCGTTCCCGTCACCGGGCTGCTGTTCGGAGCGCTCTCGCTCTCGGTCCCGCTCATCTTCGGTGCCCTCGGCGGAGTGATCGGCGAGCGGGTCGGTGTCGTGAACGTCGCCATCGAGGGGCAGTTCCTGTTCGGGGCGTTCAGCGCCGCGCTCGTGGCATCCCTCACCCGCAACCCCTTCCTGGGGCTCGTCGCGGCCATGATCGGCGGCGTCCTCGTGGCCTTCGTGCTCGCGGCCTTCTCGATCAAGTACCTCGTCGACCAGGTGATCGTCGGTGTCGTGCTCAACGTGCTCGTCACCGGTCTCACGGGCTTCCTCTACGGCGCGCTGCTGGTCCCGAACGAGGACGTGCTGAACCGCCCGGAGCGCTTCCCCCGCATCGAGATCCCCCTGCTGGGCGACATCCCGATCATCGGACCGGTGCTGTTCAACCAGACCTTCATCGTCTACCTCATGTACGCCGTCGTCGCCGTGGTCGCGTGGGGCCTGTACCGCACCCGCTGGGGTCTTCGCCTGCGTGCCGTGGGCGAGCACCCCCAGGCCGCCGACACCGTCGGCATCAAGGTCAACGCGAGCCGCTTCTGGAACGTCTCGCTCGCCGGGGCGATCGCCGGTATCGGCGGTGCGTATTTCACGCTCGTCTCGGTGGGGCAGTTCACGAAGGAGATGACCGCGGGCCTGGGCTTCATCGCCCTCGCCGCCGTCATCTTCGGGCGCTGGGACCCGATCCGCGCGACGCTCGCCGCGCTGCTGTTCGGCTTCGCGACGAACCTGCAGAACCTGCTCACGGTGCTGCGCACCCCCATCCCCAGCGAGTTCATGCTCATGCTGCCCTACATCGTGACCATCATCGCGGTGGCGGGTTTCGCCGGCCAGATCCGGGGCCCCGCAGCCGCCGGAAAGCCCTACATCAAGGGCTGACCCCCCTTCCCTTCACGAGAGGACCCCCCACTCCACGATGACCGACATCGACTGGGACGAACTTCGTTCGGCCGCCACGGATGCCATGCACCGCGCGTACGCGCCCTACTCACGCTTCAAGGTGGGCGCCGCGGCGCTCGTCGCCGATGGGCGCATCGTCTCGGGGTGCAACGTCGAGAACGCCTCCTACGGTGTGACGCTGTGCGCCGAGTGCGGTCTCGTGTCCGACCTGCACATGAGCGGGGGCGGCCAGCTCGTGGCCTTCGTCTGCGTCGACGGAGAGGGGCGCACGCTCATGCCGTGCGGCCGCTGCCGTCAGCTGCTGTTCGAGCACGCGATCCCGGGCATGCTGCTCGAGACCGTCAGCGGCATCCGGACCATCGACGAGGTGCTGCCCGACGCCTTCGGCCCGCGCGACCTCGAGGAGGCTGCACGATGAGCGCCGAGCAGTACGACGCGGTCGACATCATCCGCGCGCAGCGCGACGGACGCGCCATCACCGAGGGCGAGATCCGCTGGCTGGTCGACGCGTACACGCGCGGCTACGTCATGGACGCGCAGATGTCGGCGTTCACCATGGCGGTGCTGTTGAACGGCCTCGGTCGTGACCAGATCCGCGTGCTCACCGACGCCATGATCGCCTCGGGTGAGCGCATGGACTTCGGTTCCCTCGGCAAGGTGACCGTCGACAAGCACTCGACCGGTGGCGTGGGCGACAAGATCACCCTGCCGCTCGCCCCGCTGGTCGCCGCTTTCGGCGTCGCGGTGCCGCAGCTCTCGGGTCGGGGACTCGGCCACACCGGGGGCACCCTCGACAAGCTCGAGTCGATCCCCGGTTGGCGCGCGGCGCTGTCGAACGACGAGATCATGGCGCAGCTGCGCGACGTGGGTGCGGTCATCTGCGCCGCCGGCACGGGCCTCGCTCCCGCCGACAAGAAGCTCTACGCCCTCCGCGACGTCACCGGCACCGTCGAGGCGATCCCGCTGATCGCCTCGAGCATCATGTCGAAGAAGATCGCCGAGGGCACCGACTCCCTCGTGCTCGACGTGAAGTTCGGCTCGGGCGCCTTCATGCAGGACATCGACCGCGCGCGCGAGCTCGCCGAGACGATGGTCGCGCTGGGCACGGATTCGGGTGTGAACACCACGGCCCTGCTGACCGACATGAACACCCCGCTGGGTCTCGCGATCGGCAACGCCAACGAGGTGCGCGAGTCGGTCGAGGTCCTCGCCGGCGGCGGTCCGGCCGACGTCGTCGAGCTGACGGTGGCCCTGGCCCGCGAAATGCTCACGCTGGCGGGCCAGCCCGACGCCGACGTCGAGGAAGCACTGAAGGACGGCCGCGCGATGGACGTCTGGAACCGCATGATCCGTGCGCAAGACGGAGATCCGGATGCCGACCTCCCCGCGCCCCGCGAGACCCACACGGTCCTCGCCGAGCGTTCGGGCGTCGTCTCGCGCGTCGAGGCCCTCCCGTTCGGGATCGGTGCGTGGCGTCTGGGCGCGGGTCGCGCCCGGGCGGAGGACGCCGTCGTGCACGCGGCGGGCATCGACCTGCACGTCACCGTCGGCCAGTCGGTGACCGCCGGTCAGCCGCTGTTCACCCTGTCGGCGGACGACGAGTCGCGTTTCGAGCGCGCGCTCGGCGCCGTCGAGGGCGCACTCGAGATCGGCGACACCGCCCCCGCGGCAACGCCCATCGTGCGCGAGCGCATCACCGCGTGATGGCATCCGGAAAGAAGGACACCGTGGCATCCGAAGACTTCCGCATCGGCCGGACGAAGATCGCCGAGCTGCCGAAGGTCTCGCTGCATGATCACCTCGACGGGGGCCTCCGCCCGCAGACGGTGCTCGAGCTCGCCGACGAGATCGGTCTCGACCTGCCCGCCGACGACGCGAAGGGCCTCGAGGCGTGGTTCTCCGACCACATCGACGGCGGCTCGCTCGAGGACTACCTCGAGAAGTTCTCGGTCACCGTCGGCGTCATGCAGACCCGCGAGGGCCTCGTACGCGCGGCCAAGGAGTTCGTCGAAGACCTCGCGGCCGACGGCGTGGTCTACGGCGAAGTCCGATGGGCTCCCGAGCAGCACCTCACCCGCGGCCTCAGCCTCGACGACGTCGTGGACGCCGTGCAGGAGGGGATCGAGCAGGGCGAGGATGCCGCCGACGCACGCGGGCGGGACATCCGTGTCGGCCAGCTGTTGACGGCCCTGCGCCACAACGACAACGCGCGCGACATCGCCGAGCTCGCCGTCTCGTGGCGCGGACGCGGCGTGGTCGGCTTCGACCTGGCGGGGCCGGAGGACGGGTTCCTGCCGCAGCGGCATCGCGAGGCGTTCGACTACCTGGCCGAGCAGTTCTTCCCCACGACCGTGCACGCGGGGGAGGGCGCGGGATTGGCATCCATTCGCTCCGCCCTCCTCGACGGCCGGGCGCTCCGCCTCGGCCACGGCGTGCGCATCGCCAACGACCTCGACGTCGTCTCGCGCGAGGGCGAGGAGGTGCAGGTCACCTTCGGCGACCTCGCCCGCTGGGTGCGCGACCGCGAGATCACGCTCGAGCTGTCGCCGACGTCGAACCTCCAGTCGGGAGCCGTCACGGCGTGGGGCGACACGATGGACGCTCACCCGTTCGACCTGCTGTACCAGCTCGACTTCTCGGTGACGGTGAACGTCGACAACCGGCTGATGAGTGCGACCACGCTCACTCGCGAGTTGGGCTTGCTGGCGCAGGCGTTCGAGTACGACCTCGACGACCTCGAGGCGTTCCAGCTGAACGCGGCCGCCGGCGCCTTCCTCCCGGTCGAGGAGCGCGAGGAGCTGATCGAGATCATCTCGGAGGGGTTCCACCGCTGACGCGGTGCGGGCGGCGCTCACCGGTTTCGGTGGGCGCCGTCGTCGTTTCCTAGGAACGGGCGGCACCGAGCTCGCCCGTGCCGAACTCCTGACCTTCCGCGCTGCACGCGTCGTGCGTCGGCGGTGATGGTGTCTGAGGTGCGAGGTTCTCAGGAGTTTCGCTCACCTGACCGTCCGCGCTGACCGCGGGCGGAGTCAGGGCCGCGGCAGGAAGCCCGCGAGCTGCTCGGCGATCACCCGGTCGACCTCGGCGGGGTCGGCTGTGGGGGTGCCGTCGCCGGGTTGCGGACCGTAGGAGCCGAACGAGGCGTGCGAGGCGCCGGGGATCTCGACGAAGGTCGCGGTCGCGGGGAGTTCGCCCTTGGCATCCGCGATCTTCTGCGGGGTGGACAGGCCGTCTTCGGATCCCGAGAGGCTGAGGACGGGAAGGCCGGATGCCGACAGGTCGTTCGCGCAGTACGAGGCGAAGAGCACCAGGGCGTCGGCGTCGCTGGCGAGTTGGCAGGCGCGGACGCCGCCGAGGGAATGACCGCCGACAGCCCAGGTCGACACGTCCGGCGCGAGGTCGGTGAACGTCGACAGGGGACGGGGATCGAAGAAGGCCAGGTTGAGCCAGGGGCGCGTGATCACCACGGTCACACCGTCGTCGACGACCGTGTCCGCGAGGGTGGCGATGTACCCCTCCGCCTCGACCTTCGCGCCCGGGATGAAGACCAGCCCCTGCCCGGTCGCCCCCGTCGCGGGGGAGAGGACGATGCCCGCACCGTCATCGGTGATCGTCAGAGCCTGGTTCGCCCGGGCCTCGGCGAGCGGGCCGGGTTCGGCGCCCATCACTCCCACCTGGGTGTAGACCAGGATGCCGACGACAAGCAGCACGACGAGAGCGCCCAACCCGCCGAGAGTCCACCGCAGCCATCGCCGGCGACGGCGAGGAGCGCGCGCAGGAGGGGGATCGGCGGGGGTCTCGCTGGGGGTCACCTCTCGAGCGTATCCTCGCCGGTCGGCGTCGAGGCGCGCGGTACCCGCCGCCGAAACGCCTCCGCCGATGTGGCGCGCGGGGCGGCACATCGGCGGAGGTTCGGAGCGCAGCGGGTGTCAGGCGGGAAGGGCCGCCTTGCGGGCCGACACGATCTCGACGATGCGCGCGTACAACGGGTGCTCGACGTCGAGGCCGGTGACCTCGGCGGTGAACGTCTCGGCGTCGAGCTCGCGCAGCATCCGCTGCAGGTCGACGGCCTGTGCGTCCTCGGCATCCGAGAACTCCAGCGCCGCGGCCATCGCGGACACCAGGGCGTCGACGGGAAGACCCCGGTCGACGGCCTCGGCCGCAGGTCCCACGAAACGCTCGTGACGCGAGAGCTTGCGCAGCGGCTGCCGACCCACCCGCCACACGGTGTCGGGGAGGGCGGCGTTGCGGAAGCGGCGCAGGATCGTGGAGCGGTACTCACCCTGCACGTCGGCGTCGAGCTCGTGCTTCTCGACCAGAAGGGCGCTGGTCTCCTCGAGGGCCGCCTCGACCTTGGCCGCGATCTCGTGGTTCGACAGAGCGTCCGAGATGCGGTCGATCCCGGCCTGAGCGCCGAAGTACGCCGTGGTGGCGTGCCCGGTGTTGACCGTGAAGAGCTTGCGCTCGATGTAGGGCTCGAGGTCGTCGACGAAGTGCGCACCGGGGATGTTCGGCGGGGTGTCTCCGAACGGCGGTCGCTCGATCGCCCACTCGTAGAAGGGTTCGACCGTGACGTCGACGCCGCCGCCGGACTGGGCCGGGACGATTCGGTCGACCGCGGTGTTGGCGAAGACCGCACGGGATGCCAGTGCATCCCACGACTCGCCCGAGAGCTCGACCACGTGCTCGCGCAGCTGATCGGTCGCGCCGATCGCGTTCTCGCACGCCATGATCTGCAGCGGGGGGAGGGAGGGGTCGCGGAGGGCGAGACCCGCCACGATGTGCGGGGCCACGAACTTCAGGATCGTGGGGCCGACGGCGGTGGTCACCACGTCGGCGGTCGCGATCTCGTCGACGAGCGCCTCGGCATCCACCGAACTGTCGATCGCGCGGAAGCCGGTCACCTCCTTGTCGACGCCCCCCTCGCCCACCTCGTGGACGGTGTAGGACGACGCCGAATTGATGGCCTCGACCAGGGATGCCGAGACGTCGGAGAAGACGAGCTCGTAGCCGCCCTCGTGCAGGAGCAGTCCGACGAAGCCGCGGCCGATGTTCCCGGCGCCGAAATGGACGGCCTTCATGCGTTGACGGAACCCGAGAGGGCCTCGAACAGCTCCTCGGGCGAGGAGGCGGCCTTCAGACGCGCGACGTCGTCTTCCTCGGAGAAGAGGATGGCGATCTGCGAGAGGATCTCGAGGTGCTCGTCGCCCTTGCCGGCGATGCCGATCACGAAGGTGACGGGCTCTCCGCCCCAGTCGACACCGCCGTCGTAGCGGACGACCGACAGGCCGGAGGTGAGGATGGCCTGCTTGGTCTCGTTCGTGCCGTGGGGGATCGCGAGCTCGTTGCCCATGTACGTCGACACGGTCTCTTCACGCTGCTGCATGGCGGCGAAGTACTCGGCGGTGACGGCGCCGGTGGCCTGCAGCAGGTCGGCGGCTTCCTTCATCGCCTCCTCGCGGGTGGCGCTGCCGGGGTGGATGCGGACGGATTCGCTGCGGAGGACGTCTGACATGGTTCTCGCCTTTCTCGTCGTGCTGTCCAGCCTCGCAAAACGCGGGCCGGACGGGAAGACGCCAGGGGCCGGGCTGACGCACCGGCCCCTGGCGTGCTAGGGGTTACTTCGCTTCGTGCTGCGCGCGCACCATCTCCACGACCTCGTCGTAGCGCGGCGAGTTCATGAAGTTGTCGACCGAGACGTGCACCGAATCGGGCGACTGCGCCTTCGCACGGTCGGTGAGCTGGTTCTGCGTGATGACCAGGTCGGCCGAGCCGTCGAGGTTCGCGATCGCCTGGTTGGTGACCGTGACGCCGTCGATGCCGGCCTTCTTGATCTTGTTGCGCAGGACGCTCGCGCCCATGGCGGACGAGCCCATGCCGGCGTCGCACGCGAACACGATGGTGTTCAGCTGCTTCGTGGCGACGGCGCCGCCTTCGAGCCCGCCGAGCGCCGCATCGACGTCGCGATCGGCCGTCTCGGTGGTGCCCGAGCCGGTGGTGCCGGCGGCACGGGTGCGGAGGGCGCCGAGGGCCGACGACTCCTTGCCCTTGTTCGCCGCGGTCTGGTCGATGGCCGCAGCGAAGCTGTCGCCCTCGGCCTCCTGGTCGCGCTTGCGCGAGGCGCGGAGGATGACGCCGGCCACGAGGAAGGTCACGGCCGCGGCCACGACGACCGACAGGTAGACCACCAGGAGGTTGGCGGGACCGGCGCCGATGGCGGCGACGGTGACGGCGATGATGCTGCCGGGAGCGGCCGGGAAGGCCAGGCCACCCTGGAAGATCATGTTCGTCGCGACACCCGACGCGCCACCGGCGATCAGGGCGAGGATCGTCATGGGCTTGGCGAGCGCGTACGGGAAGTAGATCTCGTGGATGCCGCCGAGGAACTGGATGATGATCGCGCCCGGAGCCGAAGCCTTGGCCGCTCCGACACCGAAGAAGGTGAAGGCGAGGAGGAGGCCCAGGCCGGGGCCGGGGTTGGCCTCGATGAGGAACAGGATCGACTTGCCGGAGTTCGCCGCCTGCTCGATGCCGAGCGGGGTGAACACGCCGTGGTTGATCGCGTTGTTGAGGAACAGCACCTTGGCCGGCTCGACGATGATCGAGAGCACCGGGAGCAGGTTGAACTGCACGAGGAACGCCACGATGCTGCCGAGGACCGCGCTGATGCCGAGGAAGACCGGGCCGAAGGCGAAGAAGCCGACGATCGCGAGGATCATGCCGAGGATGCCGGCCGAGAAGTTGTTCACGAGCATCTCGAAGCCGGGGCGGATCTTGCCGTCCCAGAGCTTGTCCATCTGCTTGGTGATCCAGGCCGCGAGCGGGCCCATGATCATCGCGCCGAGGAACATCGGGATGTTGGTGCCGACGATGACACCCATCACGGCGATGGTGGCGACCACGCCACCGCGCGCACCGTAGACGATGCGTCCACCGGTGTTGGCGATGAGCAGCGGGAGCAGGTACGTGATCATGACGCTGACCAGGCCGACGTAGCCCTGGTACGTGCCGCCGTCGGTGTTCGCGGTCAGCGCGGTCATGGCGCCGGGCCAGTTGATGGCCGCAGCGTCACCGCCGCCGCCGAGGATCTCGGCGACCGGCGCCCAGTGCCAGCCGAAGGGGCTGTTGGCACCGAAGAACCCGGCGGGGATGAAGAGCATGGTGATGAAACCCCATGCGATGAATGCCGCGATGTTCGGCATGATCATGCCGGAGAGGAACGTGCCGAATCGCTGTACCGCGATGCGAGCCCCTCCCGGCTTCTTGGTGGGTGACGTCGTCGTCATTGCTGTGTCTCCTTGACTGGCTGCACGGCCGGAGCCGCGATGGGGGTGCGGCTTACGCCGCCGAGTGGGTGGAGGCTGCCTGGGCGGCCTCTCGGGCGGAGGCCGCGTCGTCGGCGGCCAGGGCTGCCTCGGCGATGCGGCGGGCATCGTCGAGAGAGTGGGTGAGCAGGGTGGCGCGCACGTCGGCGAGGGCGGTGGGGGCCATCGACAGCGTGGTGGCGCCGAGACCGACCAGCACGACGGCGAGCAGCGGGTCGGCCGCCGCCTCGCCGCAGATGCCGACGGGCTTGCCGTTCGTGCGGCCTGCGGCCCCGACCTCGCGGATGAGGCGGAGGACGGCCGGATGCCACGGGTCCTGGAACGACGCGACCGAACCGAGCAGGCGGTCTGCGGCGAGCGTGTACTGCGTCAGGTCGTTGGTGCCGATCGAGGCGAAGTCCGCGATCTGCAGGATGCGGTCGGCGAGCAGTGCGGAGGAAGGCACCTCGACCATCACGCCGGTGGTCTTCAGGCCGTAGTCCTTGGCCAGGGCGGTGAAGTAGCGCGTCTCCTCGACGGTCGAGACCATCGGCGCCATGACCCAGAGGTCGGCCGGACCCGCCTCGGACGCCCGGGTCGCGGCATCCGCCTCCGCCAGGGCGGTGAGCTGCTCGCGCAGGATGTCCTCGCTCGCGCGGAGGGCGCGCAGCCCCCGCAGGCCCAGCGCCGGGTTCTCTTCGTGCGCGTCGTTGAGGAAGGGCAGCGGCTTGTCGGCGCCGGCGTCGAGCACGCGCACGACGACCTTCTTGCCGGGGAAAGCGCTCAGCAGTTCGATGTAGGCGGCGCGCTGCTCTTCGACGGTGGGCGCGGAGCTCGAGCTGAGGAAGAGGAACTCGGTGCGGAACAGACCCACGCCCTCGGCGCCGAGCTCGACGGCCTCGGCCGCACCGCCGGGCTTGCCGAGGTTCGCCAGCAGGGGGACCTTCGTGCCGTCCGAGAGGGCGCCGTCGGTGATCGGAGCGGATGCCGCGGTCCTGCGGGCGTCGGCGCGGTTCTGCGCGCGGGCGAGGTCGTCGTCGGTGGGATCGACGGTGACGACGCCGGCCGCAGCGTCGACGATGACGCTCTGTCCGTCGACGAGGTCTTTCGCGCCGGCCGCGCCGACGACCGCGACGATCGACTTCTCGCGGGCGAGGATGGCAGTGTGCGAGGTGGGGCCGCCCTCGGTGGTGACCAGGGCGAGCACCTTGTCGAGATCGAGCAGAGCGGTATCGGCGGGAGCGAGGTCCTTGGCGACGAGCACGAAGGGGTGGCCGGGATCCGGGATGCCGGGAGCCGCGACGCCCCGCAGGCGCGCGATGACCCGCTGGGCGACGTCGTCGAGGTCCGCTGCGCGCTCACCCAGATAGCCGCCGAGGGCCACGAGCTGCTCGCGGAAGGAGGCGAAGGCGTCGTGCACGGCGAACTCACCGGTCTTGCCAGCGGCCAGGCGGCTGTCGACCTCGGCCTCGAGCGTGGGGTCTTCGGCGATCATCGCCTGTGCCTCGAGCACGTCGCGCGCAGCTCCTCCGGCCTGGGCGCCGCGGGCCTCGAGCTCGCGGGCGACGGCGCCGATGGCCTCGCGCACGCGCGCCGTCTCGTCTTCGACGCTCAGATCGCTCTTCGCGTCCTTGGGTGCGGGCAGAGGCTCGGCCATGCGCGCGATGGGTCCCTGGGCGACGCCCAGGCCGATTCCGACTCCACGGAGTTCCGTCATGGTGCTGTGTTTCCTTTACTCGGCGTCGTGGTCGGTGGTCAGAAGCTCCGCGAGGCGCTCCAGCATCGCTTCGGCGGTGTCGCCGTCGGCGGTGAGGGTCACGTAGTCGCCCTGCTCGAGACCGAGCGCGATGATTCCGAGGATGCTCGCGGCGTTGACGGGGGTGCCGGCGTCTTTGGCGAGGGTCACGGGGATACCGGAGTCTCTCGCCGCCTGCGCGAAGAGCTTCGCGGGGCGCGCGTGCAGGCCGTGCGTCGATCCGATACGGACGGTGCGGGTCAAGTGGGGCATGGTGTCCTCTCCGTCGTTTTCAGATCGTGTCCGCGGGCTGGCGGGAACGCAGGGCGTCCTCGACCAGGGCGAGGGTTCGGGCGCCGCTGTGGTCGGTGAAGACATCGTCGGGAAGCAGCACCACGCTCACGCCGCGGGGCGTGGCCTGGAGGCGGATGTCCTCGAGTTCGAGGGCCAGGTGCGGACCCACCAGCACGATGTCGGCCGCGTCCAGGTCGATCGGGAGGGATTGCGAGGTTCCCGCCGATGCGGAGTAGTCCAGGCCCTTCTCGTGGGCAGCGCGACGGACGCGTTGCGCCACGAACGTGCTCGACGCACCCGCTCCACACACCACGAGGATCTTCATCGACCGGCCTTTCTTCCTCTCGATTTTCCGCACCCCGCTCACAGCGGACAACCAGGTTCGTTTCCCACCCCCCGGAACGCGGATGCCGTGACCCCGCCACCGTGCGCGTGCACATCCCCGCGCCCGGCGGGGGAGGGCGTGAAAGGATGGGGGAATCGCCGCTCACCGGTGCGGCGCGGAGGACGGATCGTGACGACGAAAGCTCGCCAAGACCGCCTGCTGGCCCTGTTGCTGCGGGACGGGGAATGGTCGACCGCGGCCTCGCTCGCCGACTCCCTCGGGGTGACTCCGCGCAGCATCCGCTCCTACGTCACGGCCATCAACGCTCGTGTCGCCGGCGGTGCGGCGGTCGAGTCCGGCCCCCTCGGCTATCGCGCCGGGGCCGAGGCGGCCGCAGCGCTGCGCGCCCTCACCGGAACGGATACCGGTACCCCGCGCGACCGCTTGCACACTCTCGTGCGCCGTTTGCTGGACTCCGCCGACGGCATCGAGGTCTTCGACACCGCCGATGCCCTCCACGTCAGCGCGGCGACCCTCGAGGCCGACCTGTCCCGTGTCCGCGGGCTGCTGGGGGGCACCGAGTTGACCCTCGAGCGCTCGGCATCCACCGCTCGTCTCCGGGGAACCGAGGTCGCTCAGCGTCGCCTGTTGTCGAAGCTCGCCCACGACGAGATGGACGCCGGGCTGTTCGACCTCGACGCCCTGCGCCGCACGCTCGGTGAGCAGTCGGTCGGAGCGCGCGCCTTCGGTCCGTTCAAGGCCGAGCTCGTCGCCGAGCTCG
The DNA here is from genome assembly GCF_052660795.1 of Sphingomonas sp. G5. Classification (NCBI taxonomy): domain Bacteria; kingdom Pseudomonadati; phylum Pseudomonadota; class Alphaproteobacteria; order Sphingomonadales; family Sphingomonadaceae; genus Sphingomonas; species Sphingomonas sp. G5. The sequence goes on from NZ_CP109660.1 coordinate 808,417, forward strand.
GGGCGCTCGGCTACTACGTCAACGAGATCGGCATCGGCGACGTCGTGATGCACATCGCGATCGCCGCCGACCGCACCACCCGCGACCGCGCCCTCGGCTCGCCGGGCGGCGACTCCTCGGACGCGGCGGCCGCGGTGGTCGACGTGCTCGACCGGCTCACTCGAAAGCACATCGGCGTCCAGCTCGGCTCGGGCGATCTGCGGCACCTCGCGACGCTCGTGCTGACGCGCATCGTCGCCCCGGGATCGCCGGGCGGCGACGACGTGCGCTCCCGCCTCGACCCGTCGGTCGAGGCGGCCGTGCGGCGGGTCGTCGAGAACGCGGCATCCGAATTCCTCGTCGACATCGCTCACGACGACTTCATCCTGCGCCTGGCCCTGCACGTGCAGAATCTGCTGCATCGCGCGCGTGAGCAGGCCTGGTCGCGCAATCCGCTGACGCGGTCGCTGAAGTCGACGTACCCGATGATCTTCGATGTCGCGGTGTACATCGCGAAGGGGCTGCAGGACGGTCTCGGCATCCCGATCCTCGACGACGAGATCGCCTACATCGCCATGCACGTCGGCGGCCGGCTCGAGCGCAGTCGCCGGGCCGACCAGCTGCTGACGGCGACGATCGTCTGCCCCGGGTACTACGAGCTGCACGAGCTGCTGCGCTCGAGCGTCGACCGCTCGCTCGGTCAGGCCATCGAAGTCGTGGGCGTCGAGACGCGCATCGACCCGGCCTGGGACGCGATCGACACCGATCTCGTGCTCACGACCATCGATCCGCCGCGGCCGGGGGATCGGTTCGTGCGCATCCAGCCGTTCCTCACCGGCGCCGACGTGGAGCGGGTCCAGGCCGCGGCCGGGCGCATCCGTCGCGGTCGTCGTCTCGCCCGACTGCGGGCCGAGCTCGAGGGGTACTTCGCGCCCGAGGCCTTCGTGCGGGGGCTGGATGCCGCCGAGGGCGAGGCCGGCGTCATCCGACGCCTCGGTCGGATGCTGGTGGAGCAGGGCGTCATCGACGACGCCTACGTCGCCCGGGCGGTGGAGCGCGAGGCGATCTCGTCGACGGCGTTCACCGACGCCCTCGCCGTGCCGCACGCGATGGGCATGACCGCGACCCGGACCCGCATCGCGATCGGCATCGCCGACCCCTCGATCGCGTGGGGCGAGGGCCGCGTGCAGGTGGTGGCGCTCGTGGCCTTCAGCGAGACCGATCGCGAGGCGTTCCAGACGGTGTTCGAGCAGTTCGTCGAGGTCTTCAGCGAGCGCGACAGCGTGCAGCGCATCGTTCGCCGCGGCACAGACTTCGCGGCGTTCCTGGACGAACTGGTCGCCGTGATCGACGGCTGACGCGCCCGCGCGGCGCGGCTGCGGTCGAAGCGGTGCGGCCGCCCTTACGGGGCGGGAAATGTGCACCGGGGCGGTTCTCGGCCGCCCCAGTGCACATGTCCCGCCCCGATGCGGGCGCCCGGCGGCGCTCAGCGTGGGGGCGTGATCCCGAAGGCGCGGAGGCGTCGGCCCAGTGTCGCGGCGTCTCGGATGTCATCCCACCCCCACCGGGCGAAGCGTCTGTTCGTGCTGCCTCGGATCCAGTCCTCCCTCTGCTTCTCACGGTCGACGACCTCGAACGGCGACCGTCCCTCCGCCGCGGCGAGTTCTCGATATTTCGTCTTCCCGTCGAACTCGCCCCAGGCGTCGACGTCGTCGAGACCGAAATCGACCCAGAAGGTGCCCCCGTGCGGCCCGGGCACGGGGACCTGGAGCGCCGGGGGCGCGAAGCCGAGATCGAGCAGTCGCAGTCGACTGACGCTTTCGCCCGGGAGCTGGGCACGGCCGTCCGCGAGGCGAAGAAGACGCTCGGCCGTACGCCGGTTGCGTGTGACACGGGCGGCCCACCCGAGGGCGTCCTCCCGAAAGAGCGTCGCCGCGGTCTCGTCGTACGAGCCCGGCGGGTGGAAGGCGCGTCGTCGCAGCGCCGCGTCGGCGACACTCAGCGCGACGTCACGCGTCTCGCTCCGCGCGACATCGGCGACGGTGCGCGCGAGCGGCGTGCACCGCAAGCCGTTCACGTCGACGGAGCTCGCCTCGTGGAGGTCACGGTGCCGGACGACATCCGCGGACGCGCCGGGTCGATCGTCGGCGGTCAGGAGGTGGATCTTGCCGTCGTCTCGCAGGCAGGGAAGCCCCTGGATGGCGGCGGCGGTCACGCCGCAGAACGTCGGCCGCGAGCGAGACACGAGCGCGAGCGCCCTCGCCCGAAGCACGATTCTCTGTTCCGGGCGGGTGAGGTGAGCGATGTCGGCCGCCCGGGCATACACGCCGCGGCGGACGGCGGCGAGGGAGCCCGATTCGAGTTCGCGCCGCACTCGCCGGGAACCCCACCCCAGCTCGTCGAGCTGCGTGCGACGGACGAGCGGCACCGTGAGCTCCGTTGTCATCCGCCCACGATGATGGATCGCACGTCACACCGCCGCCGCTCGAGCCCCCGTTGTGGACAGATCGAGCTCGATCGCCGTACGGGAGGATCGCCCCGACACCGCTACCGGGGCGGGAGATGTGCACCGGGGCGGTCGAAAGTCGCCCCGATGCACATTCTGCGCCCCGGGACCCCGGTTCACATCCCGATCGCGGCGAACTCGGGGGCGGTGATCGTGGGGGCGGCCACGCCGAGCAGGCGCTCGATCGCATCGGCGGCTCGAGGGGCGGCCCGGCCGTCGCCGTAGAGAAGCTGAGCGCGGGACATCTCACGATGCCGAGCGGGGTCGTCGAGCAGGGCCGACAGCTCCGCCACGACCCTCTCGCGTCGAGTGCCGATGAGACGGGCGGCTCCGGCATCCACGCCCTCTGCGCGTTCGGTCGTGTCGCGCACGACGAGAGCGGGGATGCCGAGCGCGGGCGCCTCCTCCTGCACGCCGCCCGAGTCGGTGACGACGCAGTGCGCGCGCGCCAGCAACCGACCGAACTGGGCGTACGGCAGGGGCTCGCACAGCACGACGCGATCGGTGTCGCCGGCGGCCGCGCGCACCTCGTCCCGCACACGCGGGTTGGGGTGGAGCGGCAGCACGGCGACCACGTCTGACCGCGCCGCCACGGTCTCGGCGACGGCAGCCACGACGCGGGCGAGCGGCCCGCCCCACGACTCGCGTCGGTGCACGGTGACGAGCACGATGCGGTTCCCCCCGTCGACGAGGCCCTCCATCGCGGGGTCGTCGAAGCGTTGCGGGTGGGTCTTCTGCCGGTGCAGCGCGTCGATACCGGTGTTCCCGGTGACGACGATGGCGTCGTTCGCGATCCCCTCGGCGCGGAGATGGGCTGCGGCGCTCTCCGTGGGCGCGAGGTGGAGGGAGGCCAGCGGCGCGATGAGGCGACGATTGCCCTCCTCCGGGAACGGGGAGCGCAGGTCACCCGAGCGCAGCCCCGCCTCGAGGTGGATGACGCGTGCTCCGGCGTAATACGCGGCGACCGCTGCGAGCGCGGCACTGGCGGTGTCTCCCTGCACGATGACGGCATCCGGAGCGTGTTGCTCCCACCGCGCCGCGAGTGCGGAGAAGATCGCCGAAGAGGTCTGCGCGAGCGTGCTGCCGCGGCGGAAGACATCGAGGTCGGCGTCGGGACGGATGCCGAAGGAGGCGTTGATCTGATCGGTCATCTCCCGGTGCTGCCCCGTCACCGCGACGGTGGTCCGCAGCGAGTCGCGTGCGCGCAGTTCCGCCACGAGTGGGGCGCATTTGACCGCCTCCGGGCGGGTTCCATAGACGATCTCGACGTGGGGCGGTGTCATCGGCGGACCTTCCGGGAGCGGCGCGTGCGCAGATCCCTGCGCAGGACAGCGGGAGAGGGGGTGATCGGCGTCGCGGTGTACGCGCGGGGCTGCCGCAGCGCGATGATCAACAGCAGAGCGATCGCTGCCCCGAACCCGAGGAGCACGAACACCGAACCGATGTAGCGGTGCACGAGGTCGAAGCCCTCGCGCCCGTACTGCGTGTAGGCCCACGCGGCGGAGACGAAGCGGACGATGTTGCACGTCGAGGCGAGCGACGCGGCGGCGGTGAGGCCGACGAGGACGCGACCGATGCGCGCGCGGGTGATCACGACCGCCGCGGCGGCCAGGACGAGCAGCGGAACGATGAGCACCATCGTCGAACAGAGGGTGGTGATGTCGAGGCCGACGAGCTCGGGCGTCCCGATGCCGAAGTAGACGACGGGGCCCGCGGCCGCCGCCCGACCGGGTGTGATCGGGTCGAGCGCCCAGCGGGTCAGGGCCGCCTCCGTCGTTCGTACGCGGGTCTCGTTCGCGACAAGGAGGACCGCGGCGAGCAAGAGCGGCAGCGCGAGAGCCGCCCGGGTGGTCATGAACGAGGCGCCGAAGCGCCCGAGCGAGGTGGTGCTCATACCTCCACCGCCCGCAGCAGTCGATCTGCGTCTGCGTTGCGCCGGGTCTTCGTCCAGCCGTTTCGCCGGGTGAGCAGGCGCCCCAGCGCCCGCGCGACGCAGACATAGCTCTGGTACATGTACAGCCAATACCCGAGGCCCCAGAGCAGTCCCTTCCACAGCGGGTGTCGCTCTTCTCGTCGGGTGTACACGATCGGCCACAGGGCGAAGGGAAGGATGCCGGTGGCCACCCAGAGCGGCAGGATCCACGCGGATTGCCACGCCCATGACAGGAAGCCGCCGGGAGCCAGTGCCCCCGTCACGATCATCGCGATGGCGACCGACGGCCACACGATCAGCCCCAGGAGCTGGATGTAGGGGATGGCCAGGAAATAGGCGGCTTCGAAGGCGCCCGCGTTCGTGAAGGAACGCGAACCGAAGATGCGCGGAATGTAGCGTCCGCATTGCATCCCGCCCTGACACCAGCGCGTGCGCTGCGTGAGCAGGCGGCGTGCGGAGGGAAGGGCCTCTTGCGACACGTACGTGTCGTGGACGTAGACGGTGCGGTAGCCGGCGAGCATGATGCGCAAGCCCACCTCGTAATCCTCGAGCAGGGCGTCTCCCCACGGTTCGCCGGTGTCGAGGGACGCCGCGCGCAGCGCGCTCAACCGGGTGAATTGGCCGTTGCCCCCGAGCCCGACCGACACGGTACGCATCCGGAGGATCTGCATCGCAGCGATCGTCGTGCGGAACTCGATGTCCTGCATGCGGATGAGGGAGCGCGCCCACGCCGAGGCGAGACGACCCCGCCCGGGTGAGGGGGAGGGGTCGTCCCTGTTGCTCATCCGCACCGCGACCTGCAGAGCCCCGACGAGGGGGTCTCCGAAAGCGGCAGGGCCGGCCGCTTGACGCAGGGCATCAGGGGCGAGGTCTCCGTCGGCATCGACGACGACCACGATCGTCCGGTCGTCGTCGGCGGCCCGTGCCCGCTCCCGGGAGCGCCAGGCGTCGAGCTGCACGAAGGCGGCGTTCAACGCCGCCCCTTTGCCGGACCGGGCATCGGGGAGCGTGCGGAGGACGGGATGGATGAACGAGTCCGCCCCGGCGGCACGGGCGATGAGCTCACCCGTGCCGTCGGTGCTGGCGTCGTCGATCATCCACAGATGGATCTGCGGAAACCGCTCGCGCATCCTCGTCATCGTCGCCTCGACGACGGCCGCTTCGTCCCGGCAGGGGAGGAAGGCGTGCCATTCGAAAGGGGCGGTGTCTCCCTCCGCCGCGCGCGGTCGTCGCAGGAACGGGACCACGATCAGCGTCGTGTAGGTGAGGAACATCACCAGGAACACGAAGGAGAGGGCGTAGAGGATGTCGAGGGGTGTCATCGCCGGCCACGGGCTTCCCCGAAACGGTGAGGTGACGGCGTCTGGACGCGCAGACGGTAAGCGCGCCACAGCACGAGCACTCCGACGGCGATCATGATCGCCGCGACGATCACGAGCGCTGCCAGGGGCACGGTGAGACCGGTGACGGCGAGAACCCCGGCGGCGCCGCCGCCGACTCCACGATTCACGTACATCGGGACGCTCTTCAGCTGCGTGCCGTGGCGACGGCGCGCAGGGTGCGGCGCCGGATGACGACCGCGGCCACCAGCAAGGCTGCGACACCCAGCATGCCCCCCGCGATCGACAGCGACTCGGCGCCGGCGACGGGAACGGCGAGTCTGCCGGCGTTGGGGCCGACGGTGGCGCTGGCGAGATCGACGCGCGCGAGCGATCCACCGGGGAGATAGCCGATGCGCAGCGCCGTCTGAGTGAACGACCCGTCCGCGTTGTGCTCCTGAACGTTGACCGGCAGCTGAATCAGCACGGTGAGCGCGGTTGCCAAGGGGGCGACCACGTTGTTCGTGAGACCGTTCAGCACCGGGTTGATGACCCCCTCGGCGACGCTGAGGGCGGCGCTGAGGGGAGCTCCGACGAACCCGAGCTGACCGGCTCTGGTCCGGACGGCGTCGAGAATGCTCGCCACCTGATCGGTGATCTTCTTCGCGACGGCGGTCGGGATGTACGACACGAGGTCGGTCCCCGGCGGCAGATCGTTGACGTCGGCGACGCCGGCCGCGGCCAGCACGTCGTCGAGCGTGACTTCGACCGTGCCCCCGGCGAACGGGTTCGACAGGCTCACGCCGAAACCGCCCGCCACGGCGAGCAGCGTGTCGATCGCCGGGCTGATGACGCCCACAGCGGTGTTCACGAGCGTGCCGTCGACCTCGAAGGTCGTGTCGGCCAGCACGTACTGGCCCGTCTGCGTCCCGTCGGCGGCCTGCTGCGCAGAGGCGGCGAGTGTCCCGAAGTGGGCGGTCAGACCCACGAGCTGGTTGGCCCCGCCGACGGTGAGGGTAGCCGTGTCGTTCGCACTCGGCGACCCGACGTTCGACGGGGTGACGGTGCCGACGCCGATGAGGCTCGGTGCCGCGGACACCGCGCCCGAGAAGGCGGAGGAGCTCCCGTCGTCGCGTGCTTGCGCATACTGGCCCACCGCACCGAGGCGCAGGATGCCGTTGTCGCCGAAGAGAGTGTTCGACCCGCTGCTGAGCTGCAACAGCCCGGCGAGGGCTTCGGCGTCCAGGGGCTGATCGGTCGTGACGTCGCCGCTGCCGTCGGGATTCACGGCCGTCGCCCCGCGCAGGGCGAGGACGGCGTCGGTGACGTTCGTTCCCGCGATGCTCACGTCGACGAGACGTCCGTTCGCCTGCGAGACGACGTCGGCGGCGTGGGCCGCCGTGGCGGGGATGACGAGGGCAGTGGCCAGGGCGCCCACGGCCGCGAAGCGCGCCACGCGCGCGGTGCGGGTGTGCGGATGTGTGCTGTGCAATTGCGTACCTGCTTGTCTCTCGGGTCGGGTCCGCGAAGAGGGCGTCGGTGACGGCGTGCGGACGCAGAGCAACCTATGAGTGGGGGCGGTACGCGGCATCCGTACCCGACACGGAATTCGGCGCAGAGGGGACGCGGAATTCGCGAGAAATGTACGGATACGAGTACGTAAGCGTGGACAACTAACGCAATCAGTGTGAGAAGAATGAGACCTAGGAAACACCGGGGAACCAATGGAGGACCGGCGGATTGTGAGGGGGAGCAGTCATGAACAAGGAGTTGATCTGGGGGCGGGATGAGCCCCTGCGTCGCGCGATGTGGGCGCTGGATCACCGGCGGAACGTCCTCATCACCGGAGGACGCGGTGCGGGCAGAACGCGGATTCTGAGTGCGCTGACGACGACCATGTCCACACCGTCGGTGCGTGTACGCCAGCGTCCGGGGGGATGATCTCCGTCTTCGACAGCGCGGGCGCCGCCGCCGTGGTCGAGGAGGCCCGTGTTCCCGCGATGGTGGCGGACCTGGTCGCCGACGAGACGACGATCCTCGTCGATGACCTGGATCGCTTTCCCGCCGGCCTCATCGAGACGCTCATCGGTGCGGTTCTGCATCACGGAGCGACATTCGTCGCCATCACGTGCCCCGCGGTCGTCGCCTCCGCCGTCGATCGGCGGCTGGCTGCCGCGCTGAAGACGCTGTGCGAACACCCGCGCACGGTGAGCGTGATGATCGAGCCGCTCAGCCTGGCGGATTCGACGCGTCTGAGCGACTCGCTGCGCACGCGACATTTCGGGAGCGAGCCCGGCGATGACGTGTGGAACTCCGCTCTGCACCGGCTCACCGGCGGCAACCCCGCGTTGATCGAGAAAACCGTGGAGTTCGCTGCCGCCGCGCATCGACTGGACGCCCTGATGCCGCTGGACCCGGCGTGCGATCCGCTCACGGGCCGGATCGTGGACATCGCACAGGACATGATCGCTTCCCTCACGAGCGACGAGTTGTGCGTGCTGAGCGTGATCCGCGAACTCGGACCGACGCCGTTGCGGTATCTTCGCGTGGCCGTGACGGCGGGCGCGTTGGCGACCCTGCGGGATTGCGGTCTGCTCTCCGCGTCCACCGACACGTTCAACATCGCCGCGTGCGAGATCGCGGCCCGCGTGGCGGCTGACCGCCTGGGACGGGCGGAGATCGAGGGATGCCGGGGGCGGGTGGCGGCGGGCCTGCTGGGGCTGGCCACGTCGGGAACTCGTCTCGGTATCCGAGCCGTCACCTTCTGCGCCCGATATGCGCCCGAACCCGGTGACGAGTGTGGAATCGCGACGCTTCAGCAGCTGCGTGACTCGGCGGCGCTGGCGGTGGCCCGATCATCGCGACCCGCCGATGCGATCCGTATGGCCGGGTTGGTGCTCGACCGTCCCGGGCCGGTCCCGGTGCGTTCGCGCGTGGCGCTCGCCCTGGCATACGACGCCGTGGGACGCGGTGCGGATGCCGATGTCCTCCTGGCCGATGTTCCCCCGCCCGCCGACCCGGAGGAGGCGACCCTCCTCGTCCGCGCGCTGGTGAACAGGCTCGTCGTGATCGAGGACGGAGGAGCACAGGCTCGTGAGCGTCTGAGCGTCATCTCCGAGTGGCTCGGCGACGATCCCTCCTGGGGAACCATCGCCGAGAGCGCGATGACGATGTTCCGCATCTTGAGCGATCCGACCGTCGAACCGCTCGAGATGCAGATCCCGGCCGCCCGGCCCGGTGCGGACGCGGACGCCGTCGCGTATCGGGATGCCAATGTCGCGGTCCTGTCGGCCCTGCGGGGAAACGGGGGCGCGGCCATCGCTCTGATGGAGCTTCGGCGACAACGCCATGGGCTCGACGCGGAACCGCGCCTCGACATCTACCAGCGCCACGTCCTCACGTCGATCATGCTGCAGCACGATCTGCCGGCGGTGCGGGCGTCGCTTCGTCGTCGCATGCTCACTGCTCGCTGCGTGGACCGCCAGGACGACCTGACGGTGCTGGCCATCCTCGACGCGGCGCTCCACGCCCGCCTCGGCGATGCCGACGGCATCTTCGGGAGCCTGAGCTGCCTGAGGCTCGCCCCCTCGGCGAACACCCGCGTGTGGACCGATCTGTTGCTCGCCGTGGGGTACGCGATGGTCGGTGATGTCATCAACGCCAGCGCTGCCCTCGCGCGCGCCGAAGCCGTGCCGAGCACGTGGGCCGGGCGGGCGTACGGGCTGGCGCGCACGGTCACCCACGTCCTGATCGATGTCATCGCCGGCCGCTCCCACCTGGCGTTGCACCGGATCGGCCTGGAGCTTCCTCTCGCCGAGCGCCATGCGCCGGTGTTCCTCCCCACGATGCTCGAGCTCGCTCTTCGCGCGGGAATGCGGCCGTCGGACCTGCTCTCGCGCGCCACCGGGTACGCGCGGCGATTCGATCTTCCCGCGCTCACGGCCCTGATCGAACAGGTTCGCGAGACGCTCGGCGAACCCTCGGTCCGGTCACTCGACAGGCTCACGGCGCGCGAGCGCGAGGTCGTGCTCCTGGCGGCGTCGGGTCACACGAACGCGGTGATCGCCGAACGCCTGCACCTGTCGATCCGCACGGTCGAGTCGCACCTGCATCACGCGCGGACGAGGCTGGGCATGAGTCGCTCCGAGCGGTTCGAGGTCGTGACCAGAGCGGCTCCGCGGCGAGTCTTCGCGGTTTGATCCCGCGCACCGTTCCTCGACGGGCGCGGGATCAGAGAGGGTCACCGTCGTGACGCGAGCAGCTCGTCGGCACCGGCGCGCAGCGCCTCGAGCCGACGGCGCGCCTTCTTCGCCGACGACCCGCGAACGTCGAGGTACAGCTTGAGCTTCGGCTCGGTGCCGCTCGGGCGCACGATGAGCCGCGACCCGTCGTCGAGCCACAGGCGCAGTACGTCGCCGGGGGGGAACCCGTCGACCCCGCGGAGCAGGTCGTCGACGTGCGACACCGCGATCTCGCCGACGACGGCGGGCGGCTGGGCGCGAAGGGACGCCATGATCCCGGCGATCTCGCTCACATCGGTCACGCGCACCGAGATCTGGTCGCTGGCGAACGCGCCGAACGTCTCACGGAACTCCTGCAGCAGGTCGGCGATCGTGCGCCCCTGGCCGCGTGCGTCCGCCGCCATCTCGAGCAGCGCGACGGCGGCCGAGATGCCGTCCTTGTCGCGCACCGTACCCGGGTTCACGAGGTACCCCAGAGCCTCCTCGAAGCCGAACACCATTCCCGGAGCCCGCGAGATCCACTTGAACCCCGTGAGGGTCGAGTGGAAGTCGAGACCGTAGTGCTCGGCGACCGCCTGGAGCCCCGGTGACGACACCAGAGAGCAGGCGAGGGATGCCGGCACCCCGGCCGAGGCGTCGGGCGCCGCCGCCGCAGCACGGGCTGCGCGCCACCCCAGCAGCAGACCGATCTCGTTGCCGCTCAACCGGCGCCATCCGCCCTCGGTCTCGGCATCCGGGATCGCGACGGCGAGGCGGTCGGCATCCGGATCGTTCGCGATGACCAGCTCGGCGTCGGACACCCGCGCCGTCTCGAACGCGAGGTCCATCGCGCCGGGTTCCTCGGGATTGGGGAAGGCCACCGTCGGGAAGCGTCCGTCGGGGTGGATCTGCGCCTCGACGAGCACCGGCGCGGGGTATCCGGCCTGCGTCAGCACGCGCGAGAACGTCTCCCATCCCACGCCGTGCATGGCGGTGTACACCCAGTTCAGGCCTTCGGCTCCGGCCGGGGCGGGAGCCACCGCCGCCGTCGCGGCGACGTAGGCCTCGACGACGGACTCCGGGGCGTTGGCGTACCCCACCGATCGGGGGAGGGTCGTGATGTTCCCCTCGTCGGCGATCCGCTGAATGTGCGCCGCGATCTCGGCATCCGCCGGCGCGACGATCTGCGCCCCCTGGTCGTCGCCGCCGAGGTAGACCTTGTAGCCGTTGTCGTCGGGCGGGTTGTGGCTCGCGGTGACCATGACACCGGCGTCGGCGCCCAGGTGGCGCACCGCGAAGGCCAGCACCGGCGTCGGCAGCAGGCGGGGGAGCAGGATCGCATTCAGTCCCGCTCCGGCGAAGATCTCGACCGAGTCGCGCGCGAAGACGTCGGAATTGCGGCGTCCGTCGTAACCCACCACGACGGTCGGCGTCGCGCCGGAGGAGCGTTCGATCAGGTACGCCGCGAAGCCCGCGGCGGCCTGTGCCACGAGCACGCGGTTCATCCGGTTGGAGCCGGCGCCGAGCGTTCCCCGGAGCCCCGCCGTGCCGAACGCCAGGCGCGTGGAGAAGCGGTCGTCCAGGTCGGCCGAGGCCTCGGCATCCCCCGTCTCGACCCGCGAGATGAGGTCGGTGAGCTCACCGCGGGTCTCGGCATCCGGGTCCTGGGCGAGCCAGGCGCGGGCCGCGTCGAGAACGGAGCTCACAAGGCGCCGATCACGCGGGCGAGGAGCGCCGAGATGACGGGTTCGGCCTCGCGGCCGGCTTCGAGCACCTCTTCGTGGCTGAGCGGCGTCTGCTGGATGCCGGCGGCGAGGTTCGTGATGAGCGAGAAGCCGAGGATCTCCATGCCTGCCTGGCGCGCGGCGATGGCCTCGAGGGCGGTCGACATCCCCACGATGTGTCCGCCGATGGTCTTGGCCATCTGCACCTCGGCGGGGGTCTCGTAGTGGGGCCCGCGGAACTGGGTATACACGCCCTCATCGAGGGTCGGGTCGATCGAGCGAGCGACATCCCGCAGGCGCTTCGAGTACAGGTCGGTCAGATCGATGAAGGTCGCGCCCTCGAGCGGCGAGTCGGCGGTGAGGTTGATGTGGTCGCTGATGAGCACGGGCTGGCCCGGCTTCCACGTCTCGCGGATGCCGCCGGCGCCGTTCGTCAGGATCATCGTGGTCGCGCCCGTCGCTGCCGCGGTGCGCACGCTGTGCACGACCCGTCGGACGCCGTGGCCCTCGTAGTAGTGCGTGCGAGCGCCGATGACGAGGACGTTCTTCCCGCCCGGGGTGCGGACGCTGCGGAGCGTGCCGACGTGCCCCTCGAGAGCGGGCTTGCTGAAGCCGGTGACCTCGGTGGCCGGGAACGACGCCGTCTCGTCGCCGATGAGTTCGGCGGCGCGGCCCCAGCCCGACCCGAGGGTCACGGCGATGTCGTGGTGCTCGACGCCCGAGAGGCGGGCGATGTCGGCCGCTGCGGCCGTGGCGACCTCGAACGGGTCGACCGCCGGGTCGTCGAGCGGGTGAGAAGTGCTGTTGGACATTCCCCCACTCTAGAAACTGCGGAGCCCGCGGGCCAGACGGCACACGCCCGTGTTCAGCGTGTCGGGTGAGCCTGAGCGGCGCATCGGCATCCGCCCAGCGCTGACAGAATGGATGCCATGGTGCAGAGCTTCGAGCGCAAGCAGTCCGTCGCTATCGTCGGCGGAGGCCCCGGCGGGTACGAGGCCGCTCTGTCGGCGGCTCAGCTCGGCGCCGACGTGACACTCGTCGAGCGCGCCGGTGTGGGCGGCTCGGCCGTCATCACCGACGTCGTGCCGTCGAAGACCCTCATCGCCACGGCCGACGCGGCCGTCGCCATCCGCAACGCCAGCAGCCTCGGCGTGCAGCTGTTCGCCAAGGACGACCGGGGCAAGCCCCTGACCCCCGAGGTCGCGATCAACCTCGCCGCCGTCAATCAGCGTCTGCTGTCCCTCGCCCGGCAGCAGTCCGACGACATGCGCGCCTCGCTCCTCGAAGCGGGCGTCCGCATCATCTCGGGCCACGGCCGACTCGATGGCAACGGCGCCGTCGTCGTCTCGACCGAGGCCGGCGGCACGGATTTCGATCGCATCGAGGCCGAGACCCTCGTCGTCTCGGTCGGTGCCTCGCCCCGGGAGCTTCCCTCGGCCCAGCCCGACGGCGAGCGCGTCCTCACGTGGACGCAGCTCTACAACATGAAGTCGGTTCCGTCGCACCTCATCGTGGTCGGCTCGGGTGTCACGGGGGCGGAGTTCGCCTCCGCTTACATGAACCTGGGCGCCAAGGTCACGCTCGTGTCGAGCCGCGACCAGGTGCTCCCCGGTGAGGATCAGGATGCCGCGGCCGTCCTCGAACGCGTCTTCCAGCGCGGCGGCATGACGCTGCTGTCGAAGGCGCGGGCCGATTCGGTCGTGAACACCGGCGACGGGGTGGTCGTCACCCTCGCCGACGGACGCACGATCGAGGGCAGCCACTGCCTCATGGCGGTCGGCTCGATCCCCAACACCGCCGGCCTCGGTCTGGAGCAGGCGGGCGTGCAGATGACCCCGTCGGGTCACATCCGCGTCAACCGCGTCGCGCGCACCTCGGTGCCCAACATCTACGCCGCGGGCGACTGCACGAACTTCTACCCCCTGGCATCCGTCGCGTCGATGCAGGGGCGCCAGGCGATCTTCCACGCGCTGGGCGACATCGTCATCCCGCTCGAGACCCGCCGCATCACGGCCAACATCTTCACGGCGCCCGAGATCGCCACGGTGGGCTTCAGCGAGCAGGACGTCACCGAGGGCCGTATCGCCGGCGTGGTGCGCAAGCTCCCGCTGTCGGCGAACCCGCGCGCGAAGATGCAGGGCATCACCGACGGCTTCGTCAAGCTCATCGCCCGCGAGGGCAGCGGCACCGTGATGGGCGGCGTGATCGTCGGGCCCAAGGCGTCGGAGCTCATCTACCCGATCGCGATCGCCGTCGAGCGTCGTCTCACGGTCGATCAGGTCGCGCGCGTGTTCGCGGTGTACCCCTCGCTCACCTCGAGCATCACCGACGCCGCCCGCGCCATGCACATCGTCGACCGCGACGACCCCGGCGAGGACTGAGCGTTCCGGATGCCGCGGCATCCGTCGCCCGGTCGCTGTCGCGCGGGTTTCGGTGACGCATAAACGCTTTCTGCGCCTGGAAACGCGTGCTGCTCGCGTTTATGCGTGTGGATCGCGTTTATGCGTGGGTGGGGCGCGCGGGGAGGACTCGGCGTTCCGGATGCCGTGGGCTCGCGGCATCCGTCGCCCGGGTTTCGTCCCGCGGGGTGTGGTCGACGCATAAACGCTTTCTGCGCGTGGAAACGCGTGGTGCTCGCGTTTATGCGTGTGGATCGCGTTTATGCGTGGGTGGGGCGCGCGGGGAGGACGGCGGAGACGAACGACGGCGCCGCGCCCCCGAGGGAGCGCGGCGCCGGTCGATCGGAACGCGACGTCAGCTGATCAGCAGCAACTGATGGCCGGCGGCGACGGTGGTGCCGGCCGACGCATCGATGCTCGCGACGGTGCCGTCCTTGTGGGCCTGGAGCGGCTGCTCCATCTTCATGGCCTCGAGCACGACCACCAGGTCGCCCTTGACGACCTGCTGACCCTCTTCGACGGCCACCTTGACGATCGTCGCCTGCATGGGGGACTTGACCGCGTCGCCGGTGGCGCCGGCGGCGGGCGAGGCCCCGTGCGAACGGCGCGTCGGGGGAGCGGCGGCCGGGCGACCGACCTGGGGAGCCGCGGCCGTGATCCGGTCGGGCAGGCTCACCTCGAGACGCTTGCCGGCCACCTCGACGACCACGGTGTGGCGGCCGGCGGCAGCGGCGGGAGCCTCGAGCTCGCCGTCCCACGCGGGGATGTCGTTGACGAACTCGGTCTCGATCCAGCGGGTGAAGACGCCGAACTCGCCGGTCTCGGCGGTGAAGGCGGGGTCGCGAACGACCTTGCGGTGGAAGGGCAGCACGGTCGGCATGCCGGCCACCTCGAACTCGTCGAGGGCGCGGCGCGCACGCTCGAGGGCCTCTGCGCGATCACGACCGGTGACGATGATCTTCGCCAACAGCGAGTCGAAGGCGCCCGAGACGCTGTCACCGGCGGTCACGCCGGAGTCGAGGCGGATGCCGGGGCCGCCGAACGTCTTGAAGACGTGGATGGGGCCGGGCTGGGGGAGGAAGTTCCGGCCCGGGTCCTCGCCGTTGATGCGGAACTCGATCGAGTGACCGACGGGGGCGGGGTCGTCGTAGCCGAGTTCCTCGCCCTCGGCGATGCGGAACTGCTCGCGCACGAGGTCGATGCCCGTGACCTCTTCGGACACCGGGTGCTCGACCTGCAGACGCGTGTTGACCTCGAGGAAGGAGATGGTTCCATCGGCGCCGATGAGGAACTCGCAGGTGCCCGCACCGACGTAGCCGACCTCTGTGAGGATGGCCTTGGATGCCGCATAGAGCACGGCGTTCTGGTCGTCGGTGAGGAACGGGGCGGGGGCTTCCTCGACGAGCTTCTGGTGGCGGCGCTGCAGCGAGCAGTCGCGGGTCGAGACGACGACGACGTTTCCCGCGGCATCGGCGAGGCACTGGGTCTCGACGTGGCGCGGTTTGTCGAGGTACTTCTCGACGAAGCACTCGCCGCGCCCGAAGGCGGCCACGGCCTCGCGCGTGGCCGACTCGAACATCTCGGCGACCTCGTCGAGCTCGCGGGCGACCTTGAGGCCGCGTCCGCCACCGCCGTAGGCGGCCTTGATGGCGATGGGCAGGCCCACCTGCTCGGCGAACGCGATGACCTCGTCGGCTCCCGACACGGGCCCGGGGGTTCCGGGGGCCAGCGGTGCACCGACCTTCTCGGCGACGTGGCGAGCGGTCACCTTGTCGCCGAGGGCCTCGATGGCATCGGGCGAGGGGCCGATCCACACGAGACCGGCACCGATCACGGCGCGGGCGAAGTCGGCGTTCTCGGCGAGGAAGCCGTAGCCGGGGTGGACGGCGTCGGCGCCGGAGCGGCGGGCGACCGAGAGGATCTTCTCGATCGACAGGTAGGTGTCGGCACTCGTCGACCCGTCGAGGGCGTACGCCTCGTCAGCGAGACGGGTGTGCAGGGCGTCACGGTCCTGATCGGCGTAGACGGCGACGGAAGCCTTCCCCGAATCACGGGCGGCGCGGATGACTCGGACGGCGATCTCGCCGCGGTTGGCGACAAGGACCTTGGCGATCTTCGGCATCCTCCCAGCCTATCGAGGGGGCACCCCCGGCTTTTGACCCTCCTCGACAAGAAACGCCGAAAAACGTGTGGGGGAGTCTACGAACGGTTCCACAGTGCGGTCCACGAACCGCCGAGCTCGCGGACGAGGCCCCGGACGGTCGACAGCGACATCCCGACCACCGTGGAGGGGTCGCCCTCGACACGCTCGATGAAGGCGCCTCCGAGGCTGTCGACGGTGAAGGCCCCCGCCACGAGCAGCGGTTCGCCGCTGGCGACGTAGGCGGCGATCTCGTCCTCGTCGACGTCGCCGGCGAAGGTCACCGAGGCCTCCGCCACGGCGTGCGCCTCGCGCGGTGCGCTGCCGGGGGACAGGCGGAACACGCTGTGACCGGAGTGCAGCACGCCCGTGCGCCCGCGCATGTCGAGCCAGCGGGCGGTGGCGGCTTCCGGCGTGTAGGGCTTGCCGAGGATCTCGTCGCCGAGCGCGAACATCGAGTCGCCCCCGATGACGAATCCGTCGAAGTCCGGCTCCTCCGCGTACAGTCGGCGCGCGACGTCTTCGGCCTTGCGGCGAGCGAGCAGCAGCACGTGCTCCGCCGCGGGAAGCCGCCGCCCCTCGGCGGCCTCGACCGCGGCGACCGCGGCCTCTTCGTCGACCCGAGGCGCGCGCGCTTCGGGCTCGATCCCCGCCTGCCGCAGCAGCATCAGACGGGCCGGAGAGGTGGATGCCAGACACACGCGCATGCGACAACGCTACCGACGCGCGGGCCCGGTCATGGCGCCCGGCTCGCTCCCGGTCGCATGTGACAGGCTCGGAGCATGCACGACGGCGACCTCATCGAACTCGACATCACCGGTATCGCCCACGGCGGTGTGTTCGTCGGCCGGCACGAGGGGCGCGTCGTCTTCGTCTCCGACACCCTGCCGGGCGAGCGCGTCCGCGCGCGGCTGACCGATACGCGCAAGAAGGCCTTCTGGCGCGCCGAGGCCGTCGAGGTCGTGGATGCCGCGCCCGAGCGACGCCCGCACGTGTGGCGTTCGGCCGACATCGACGTGGATCCCGCGGAGCGCGTGGGCGGTGCCGAGTTCGGCCACATCGAGCTGTCGCACCAGCGCTCGTTGAAGGAGCGCGTCGTGCGCGAGGCGATGGAGCGCGTGGGGCGCCTCGAGCTGCCCATCGATGTGCGTCCCGCCGGGGATGCGGATCACCCCGAGACCGCCGACGGAACGGGATGGCGCACCCGTGTGAGCCTGCACGTCGACGGTCAGGGCCGTGTCGGTGCGTATGCCGCACGCTCGCACCACGTCGTGGAGACGCCCGACCTGCCGCTCGCGACCGAGGCGGTCGCCCGTGCGGCCGCCGAGGTGCGCGCGGCGGCACGACCCGGGCGCATCGACCTCGTCCAGCCCGCCGACGGACGCGTCCGGGTCCTCGCGCGGCCCGACGGCGAGCGCTCGAGCGCCGCGCCCGAGGTCGTCGACGAGATCGTGGGCGAGCGCGTCTTCCGCGTCGACGCCGGGGGCTTCTGGCAGGTGCACCGCCTCGCCGCCCAGACCCTGACCACTCTCGTGAAGGCGGAACTCACCGCATCCGTGGGCGAACTCGACCCCGAGGCGACGCACCTCGACCTCTATGGCGGAGTCGGCCTCTTCGCCGCGTCCCTCGGCGAGCTGGGCGGGGCGTCCACGCGCGTCGTCAGCGTGGAGTCGGATCCCCGCGCGACGGAGCACGCCGGAGAGAACCTCGCCGAGTGGGTCGGCGCGCGCGCCGAGACGTCCCGGGTCGATCGGTATGTGCAGAACCTCGCCGCCGGTGCCTCCGAGCGCGAGCGCGAACGCCTCACGCGCGGTGTCGTGCTGCTGGATCCGCCGCGTGCGGGTGCAGGACGCGCGGCCGTGGAGGGTATCGCGGCCCTGTCTCCTTCGGCGGTCGTCTATGTCGCGTGCGATCCCGTCGCCCTCGCCCGTGATCTCGCGCTGTTCGCGGAACTCGGCTATCGGGCGGAGCGCGGCATCCGGGGCGTGGATCTCTTCCCGAACTCGCATCATGTCGAGGCCGTCACGGTCCTGCGCCGCTGACGCGCCGGACCGCGACATCGCTTCCGGCTCCGCATGCCCCCGCGCCGATACGATGTGACAATGACGCGCGTCGCCCTGATCGATGACCACGAGTCGGTCCGACTCGGGTTGGAGGCCGCGCTCGCGCGCACCGAAGCCACCGAGGTCGTCTTCTCGGGTGCGAACGTGGCCTCGTACCTGTCGTGGCGCCGGGCTGCGGCGGCGACTCCCGCCGACGTCGTCGTGCTCGATCTGACGCTCGGCGACGGGACGACGGTCTCGGAGAACGTCGACCGCGTCGTCCGCGACGGTTCGAGCGTGATCATCCACAGCGTCGCCGACCGCGCCGCCGCGGTGCGCGAGGCGCTCGCCGCCGGTGCCGCGGGGATCGTCAGCAAGTCGTCGCCGACGCACGAGGTGCTCGGTGCCATCAGTACCGTCGCCCGCGGCGAGGTGCTCGACAACGTGGAGTGGGCCAGCGCCGTCGAGGGCGATCGCGAGTTCGCCGACGCGCAGCTCTCGACCCGCGAACGAGAGGTTCTTCGCCTGTACGCCGCCGGCCTCCCGTTGAAGGCGGTGGCCGACAGACTGGGTGTCGCCTACTCCACCGCCAAAGAGAACATCACCCGCGTCCGCGTGAAGTACGTCGAGGTGGGGCGCCCGGCACCGACCAAGGTCGATCTGCTGCGCCGTGCCATGGAAGACGGCATCCTGCAGGACGCACCCGATGGCGCTCCCGGCCATGGCTGACACCCGCCGGTCCGTGCTCGACGAGGCGTGGGGACGCATCCCGCACACGCGTGAGGGGCAGGCGGAGCAGGGGGCGTTCACTCAGACGCGCATCGAGCGCGTCATCACGCTCATCGTGGGGCCGGGTTCGCTCGTGCTGGGCCTTCAGGCGTTCGTCGCCGCGTTCGGCCTCGGCGACGAGGCCGCGGGATGGCACACGCCCCTCGTCCTCGCGGTCTTCGTCCCCCTGATGGCCATGATCGTGGCCTGTACCGTGGGCCGGTTCGCGCGGGTGTTCTCGGGCGTTTTCGCGGTGGTCTTCCTGCTCGCCCTGGCGCTCTGGCCGATCGCGACATCCGGCGGCCCGACACCGGTGCCCACCGAGAATCCCTGGATCTTCTACCTCATCAACGTCGCCACCGTGGCGACCGTGGTCGCTTTTCCCCTCTCTTTGCAGATCGCGTGGACGGTCGCGGCCCCACTCCTGTTCGGCGTGGTCCGCCTGCTGCAGGCCGGTGGCCGCAGCGAGTTCTTCGTTCCGATCGCCCTCGACGTCTCGTTCGCCCTCATCCTGGGCAGCGTCCTGGTGACCCTCGGCTGGATGTACCGCTCCATCGCCGCGAACGTGGACCAGGCCCGCGCTTCGGCGGTGTCGAGCTACGCGGCGGCTGCCGCGACCGCCGCGACGGAGCACGAGCGCGTCGCCGTGGCGGCCCTCATGCACGACAGCGTGCTGGGGGCTCTGCTCGCGGCGGACCGCGCGACCACCCCTCGCGAGCGCACCCTCGCGGTCAGCATGGCGCGCGAGGCGCTCACGCGACTGGCCAACGCCGAGAAGGATTCGCTCGAGGGCAGCGACGAACCCGTGTCCGCCCTGCGACTGGCCGACGACATCGAAGCGGCCGCCGAGGACCTCGGTGTCGATCTGACCGTGATCCGCCACGTCGACGAGGGCACCCCGCACGTGCCGGGCCGCATCGCGCGTGCTCTCGTGCTCGCGGCGATGCAGGCGGTCGCCAACGCGGTCCAGCACGCCGACGCTCAGGGGCTCACCGTGCAGTTGACCGGCTACGCCTCTCCGGGAAGCGTCTCGGTGCGCGTGCGCGATACCGGACCCGGCTTCGACATCGCCTCGATACCGGCCGACCGTCTCGGTATCCGCGGTTCGATCAACGCCCGTCTCGCAGCCGTCGGCGGTCGCAGCGAGATCGACTCGCACGCTGGCGGAACCACCGTGACCCTCGAGTGGGAGAGCGGTGACCGCTGGTGACCGTTCGCTCCATCCTGTCGGTCATCGGTCTCGCCTTCACCGCCTATCTCGCCGCGCGCGGCCTCATCTGGACCTCGCCGGAGACCGTCGTGCGCGGATGGCTGATCGTCGCGGCCCTGGTGATCTATCTGCCCGTGACGTGGTTGTGGATCTTCGCGATCGGCGCGCGCGACCGGCGCGGACAGTCCTCGTCCGGGACGCGGGCACGGCTTCCCGCGTGGGGCGTCGCCCTCGCCCTCATCGTCGCGGTGGTCGTCTCGAACGCGTCGTTCCTCGCCGTGACCGAAGCCGGTCGTACGCAGCCGTTCGTCACCTGGGTGATCGGCGGGATCGGTGCACTCATGACCATCGTCATGGTGCGGCGACGCCCCATCGTCGCGTGGATCGGAATGCTCATCCTGGCGGTCTCCACCTCGTTCTGGCTCGGGCCGCTCCAGGCGCTCAGCCTCGGTCTTGTGGGCTCGATCGTCTGGGTCACGGCGGCGCAGCTGGTGACCATCGCCCTCGACCGTGCGGCCCGTGACGCCGAGCGCCTCGCCGAGCTCCAGCAGGCGGCATCCGCGTGGCAGGCCTCGCAGAGCGGCCGTCAGCGCGAGCGTCGACTCCACGTCCAGCGGGCGCTCCAGGCGGCGGGGCCGATCCTGGCCCGCACGATCGAGAACGGCGGCAACCTGCGCCCCGCGGACAAGCAGGCCGCCCGGCGCGCCGAGGCGAGCCTGCGCGACGAACTGCGCGGGAACCGGCTCCTCGACGACGGCGTCCGCGCCGAGATCGACGCCGCACGCCGCCGCGGCTCCGCGGTGAGCCTCTTCGACGAGGGCGGCCTCGAGGGGCTCGGCGCCGCCGACTTGAACGGCATCCGCGCCGAGCTGGCCGAGATCCTGCGCGAGGCGTTGTCGGAACGCGTGATCATCCGCACCTCGCCGCACCACGAGATCGCCGTCACGATCGTGGGTCGCTCCGCCGCCGGCAGCGCCGGGGGAGACGACGACCAGGTCGATCTCTGGCGCGAGATTCGTCGCCCTCGCTGACCGCGATCCGAGGCGCGCCCCTTCGCCGACAACGGACGACTCGCCGACCCGGCGGTCGATGCGGCACCGTGCGCGCGGCCGGCGGCGACGACGTGAGGGGGGTCCGTCGACGCTGCCATGCCCTCCGCGGGGGAAGAGATGAGGGTGAGGGGCGGCGAATGCGCCTGCCCCTCACCCGTGCGAACGGTTACCCGAAAACCGTCCGCGCGGCCGAATCCGGCTCTAAGGAGCGGTCCGGCCGAACGCGTGATGCGTTCCAGCTCCTCCAGTATTCGGCAGTGTCCCCGAGTCGTCTGTAGGTATTTCGGGGGACATTCCGTACGGATGTCAGCCGGTGAAACCGTGCCACCCCGCGGTGCGGTTCAGCGGGGTCCGCAGACCCCGCGCCGACAGCTCCCAGCGTGAGCGCGGAACGTCGTCGGGAACGGTGGCGTCGGCCACCTCGCGCACGTACGCTTCACCGACCACGACGATCGCCGCAGCCAACTCCTCCTCGGTGGGCGTGCCGCGGACGACCTCCGCCACGAATGGGCGGGGGGCGTCGGCGTCGAGGGCGTCGCTCACAGCGGGATGTTCCCGTGCTTCTTCGCGGGCAGGCTGGCGCGTTTGTTGCGCAGGGCCCGCAGTGCCTTGGCGATCGAGACGCGGGTCTGCGCCGGCTCGATGATCCCGTCGAGCTCGCCGCGCTCGGCGGCCAGGAACGGGGATGCCACGTTGTACGTGTACTCGTTCGCGAGGCGCGTGCGGACGGCGGCGACGTCTTCGCCGGCCTCCTCGGCGCGCTTGATCTCGCCGCGGTAGAGGATGTTCACCGCACCCTGACCGCCCATGACGGCGATCTCGGCGGTGGGCCACGCGAGGTTGATGTCGGCCCCGAGCTGCTTGGAGCCCATCACGATGTACGCGCCGCCGTAGGCCTTGCGCAAAATCACGGTGACCAGCGGCACGGTGGCCTCGGCATACGCGTAGAGCAGCTTGGCGCCGCGGCGGATGACGCCGGTCCACTCCTGGTCGGTGCCGGGGAGGTACCCGGGCACGTCGACGAGCGTGACGATCGGCACCGAGAACGCGTCGCAGAACCGCACGAACCGGCTCGCCTTCTCGCCCGCGTCGATGTTGAGCGTGCCGGCCATCTGCGAGGGCTGGTTGGCGATGATGCCGACGGTACGCCCCTCGATGCGGCCGAAGCCGATCACGATGTTCGGCGCGAACAGCGGCTGCACCTCGAGGAACTCCGCGGCATCCACGATCCCGTCGATCACGGTGTGGATGTCGTACGGCTGGTTGGGGGAGTCGGGGATGACCGTGTTCAGCGAGCGGTCGGCATCCGTCGTCTCGAACTCGAAGGGAGTGTCGTAGACGGGGATCTCGGCGAGATTGTTGTCGGGGAGGTAGCTGATGAGACCCCGCGCGTAGTCGATCGCGTCGTCCTCGTCGTCGGCCAGATAGTGCGCGACGCCCGACCGGGTGTTGTGGGTGTGGGCTCCGCCGAGTTCTTCCATGCCGACGTCTTCGCCGGTGACGGTCTTGATCACGTCGGGGCCGGTGACGAACATCTGGCTGGTCTTGTCGACCATGATGACGAAGTCGGTGAGGGCGGGGGAGTACACCGCGCCACCAGCGGCCGGGCCCATGATGATCGAGATCTGCGGGATGACTCCCGAGGCGGCGGTGTTCAGGCGGAAGATCTCGCCGTACTTGCCGAGCGCCACGACGCCCTCCTGGATGCGGGCGCCGCCCGAGTCCAGGATGCCGATGATCGGGATGCCGCTGCGCAGAGCCAGCTCCATCACCTTGATGATCTTGTCGCCGGCGACCTCGCCGAGAGAACCGCCGAACGTGGAGAAGTCCTGCGCGTAGACGGCGACGGTGCGGCCGTGGATGGTGCCGGTTCCGGTCACGACGGAGTCGCCGTAGGGACGGGACTTGTCCATGCCGAAGGCGGTGGTGCGGTGGCGCACGTACTCGTCGAGCTCGACGAAGGAGCCGGGGTCGACCAGCATCTCGAGGCGCTCGCGGGCGGTGAGCTTGCCCTTCGCGTGCTGCTTGTCGCGGGCGGCGGCTTCGGCATCGACGACCGCCTCCTGGAACCTGCTGCGGAGGTCTGCGATCTTGCCGGCGGTGGTGAAGAGATCGGGCTGGTCGGTCACGCTTTCCACCCTAGCGATCGCATCGCCGCCCGCGTTGGAGGGTGCGCACAAGCGAATGCGCGGGGCGCTGTGGCATCCGCCTATCCCTCCGCGTGCATCCCGGCAGCGACGGACGCAAGTGGATGCCGTGGAGCGGGCCCGTTCCCTAGGGTGTCCTCATGCCCATCCCCGCCGCCGGATACCCCCGAGCCGCCGCCCACAGTCCTCGCGTGCAGGTCGTCGAGACCACCGACTCCACCAACGCCGACGTGATCGCCGCAGTCACGGCCGACCCGGCCGGTTGGCCGCACCTCTCGCTGCTGGTGACCGACGACCAGCGCGCCGGGCGCGGGCGCCTCGACCGCACCTGGACCGCCCCGGCCGGGACGGCCCTCGCCGTCTCGGTGGTCGTCGACGCCACGATGATCCCCGCGGAGCAGCGCGGCTGGATCCCGCTCGCTGCGGGAGCGGCGATGACCCGCGCCGTGGGCGTCCAGCTCACGGGCCACGGTGGGACGGCCGAGCTGAAGTGGCCGAACGACGTGCTCGTCGACGGCGGCAAGATCTGCGGCATCCTGGCCGAGGTCGTCCCCGGTGCCCCCGACACCGTCGTCGTGGGGGCCGGGGTGAACACCCGCATGAGCCGAGCCGACCTCCCGGTGACGACCGCGACCTCGTTCGCGGCGATCGGCGCGGACTGCGACGACGACCGGCTGCTCGCCGACTATCTGGACGATTTCGGCAAGACCCTCGCGCGCCTCGTGCACGACGACGTCGAGCGCGTGCACCACGAGATCGAGAAGCTGTGCGCCACGGTCGGCAAAGAGGTGACCGTGGCCATGCCCGACGGTTCGGCGCTCCACGGCACCGCCGCGCGTCTCGACCGCGACGGTCGGCTCGTCGTCGAGTCCGGAACCATCGAGACCGTCGTCTCGGCCGGTGACGTGGTCCACGTGCGCTGACGGTGCCGCGCTCCGCGTGGCACCGGGGCGACCGGGCCCGCGCGTCGCACAATGAGAGCGTGACCCAGCCGTCGAACTCGATCGGGCGCCCGCGCACGCCGGCGCCGGGCACGGCCGCGCCCGAACTGCGCATCGCGCGCCTGCGCTCGCACGCGCGGCGACTCTTCTGGTCGGCCCTCGTGCTCATCGGCGTCGCGGGGGCGACCGCGTACTTCTACGACAACCTGCCGGCGCCGTACGAGAACTGGATGCTGCTGACGGCCGCGGGCGTGCTCGTGCTGCTTCTGGTGGTGATCCCGTATGCGGTGTGGCTGTCGCACACGTGGACCATCACCACGCGCCGCGTGATCGAGCGCTCGGGACCCTTCGGGGCGAACCGCCGCGAGATCTCGCACGTGCGCGGGTACGCGATCCAGATGCGCCGCGGCATCCTGCAGCGGCTGTGGGGGGCAGGGACCCTCTCGCTGTCGAACGGCGTGGAGCCGGCGCTGCGTATGAAGAACATCCCGCACGCGGTCCTCGTGCACGAGACGCTCGTCGATCAGGTCGAGGTCAACCAGATCCTCGCGCACCGCGACGCGCAGACCTTCGGCTCGGGGGCCGTCGGCGGGGTCTGAGCACCGACCTCGCGTCACCCCGGTACCCGGCTCGCGTCCCCGCGGGTGTCCAGACAGAATGGATGCCGACGGAAGGAGCGGCATGGCGCTGCGAGTCGGAGTGGTCGGTGGCGGACAGCTGGCGCGGATGATGATCGCGCCCGCCGTGGAGCTCGGGATCGAGATCCGTGTCCTCGCGGAGGACGAGGGCATGTCGGCGGCGCTCGCCGCCACGGCCGTCGGCGACTACCGCGACGCCGAGACGGTGCTGGCCTTCGCCCGCGACGTGGACGTCATCACCTTCGACCACGAGCACGTTCCGCAGGACGTGCTGGCCGCCCTCGTCGATGCCGGCGTTGCGGTGCACCCCGGTCCCGCACCCCTCGGCGTCGCGCAGGACAAGCTGGTCATGCGCGCGAAGATGGCCGAACTCGGACTCCCGCAGCCCGACTGGGCGGCGGTCTCGACGGCATCCGAGCTGCAGGACTTCCTCGACGCTCATGGCGGTCGTGCCGTCGTGAAGACGCCGCGGGGCGGATACGACGGCAAGGGCGTGCGCGTGGTCTCGGCGGCGACCGAAGCCGATGACTGGTTCGCCGCTCTCTCCGAGGACGGCAACGGGGGTTCGCTGCTGGTCGAGGAGCTCGTCGACTTCACGCGTGAACTCGCCCAGCAGGTGGCCCGGCGTCCCTCGGGCGAGGTCCGCGCCTACCCCGTGGTCGAGACCGTGCAGCGCGACGGCGTGTGCGCCGAGGTCGTCGCCCCCGCTCCTCGCGCGGACGCGCGCGTACAGCGCGTGGCCGCCGAGATCGGCGTCGCCGTCGCCGAGGGGCTCGGTGTCACGGGCATGCTCGCCGTCGAGCTCTTCGAGACGAGCGATGAGCGCATCCTCATCAACGAGCTCGCCATGCGCCCGCACAACAGCGGCCACTGGACACAGGACGGCGCCGTCACCAGTCAGTTCGAGCAGCACCTGCGCGCGGTGCTGGATCTGCCCCTCGGATCGACGGATGCCGTGGCCCCGTGGTCGGTCATGATCAACGTCTTGGGCGGTCCGACCGAGGGAACGCTCGACGAGCGCTTCGCCGCGGCCATGGCCGCGCACCCCTCCGCGAAGATCCACACCTACGGCAAGGCCCCGCGCCCGGGCCGCAAGGTCGGGCACGTCAACGTCGCAGGCAGCGACCTCGACGACGTCGTCTACGAGGGTCGCGCCGCCGCCGCGTTCTTCGACTGAGCGCGGCCAGTGAGCGCGCCGTTCCGAGATCTTCCAGCGAGTCGACCTACCCTGGACCGGTGACCCGGCCGCTGCATTCTTCCGAGACGCCCGTGGTCGGCGTCGTCATGGGCTCCGACTCCGACTGGCGCGTGATGAACGCCGCCAGCGAGGTGCTGACCGAGTTCGGCATCCCGCACGAGGTCGAGGTGGTCTCGGCCCATCGCACTCCCGACAAGCTCGTCCGCTACGGCCGTGAAGCGCGTGCGCGCGGTGTGCGCGCCATCATCGCCGGGGCCGGCGGTGCCGCGCACCTCCCGGGCATGTTGGCCTCCGTCACCGCCCTCCCCGTCATCGGCGTCCCCGTGCAGCTGGCGACGCTCGACGGCCTCGACTCGCTGCTCTCGATCGTGCAAATGCCCGCGGGGATCCCCGTCGCGACCGTCTCGATCAACGGGGCCAAGAACGCGGGCCTCTTGGCGGCCCGGATCCTGGGCAGCGCCGACGCCGACCTCGCTGAGCGCGTCGAGGCGTATGCACGTGACCTCGAGGCGCAGGTCGAGGAGAAGAACCGACGTCTGAAGGATTCCCTATGACGCTCGCGGCCGCCCGCCCCCGCTCGAGGGCGCACGTCGTCGAGCAGCGTCCGATGCGCCACCCCGATGCCACGTCGTTGCCCGTGATGACGCGGCGCGGGTGGTGGCTCGTGGCACTGAACTTCCTGCTTCCCGGATCCGCCCAGGTGCTGGCCGGCAACAGGCGGCTGGGCCGGTTCGGTCTCGGAGCGACCCTGGCGATGTGGACGATCCTCGTGCTCACGGGCCTCGGGGCGCTTCTCATGCCCAGCGGCCTGTTCGCGCTGGCCACCGGGTCGTTCATCCCCGATTTCCTGTCGTGGTTCCGCCCCCTGCCGCTGACCCTCGTGCAGATCGCCCTCGTCGGCTATGTCGTGCTGTGGGTCGTGCTGACCATCGACACGCTGCGACTCGTTCGACTCGTGAAGGTCGGGCCCCTGTCTCGCGTGGCCATGGCGATCCTCTCCGTGGCCCTCCTCGTGCTCTCCGGATCGGGAGCGGCGTGGGCGGCCCAGGCGGCCGGGACGACGCGCGACGCCTTCTCGGAGCTCTTCGCCGAGTCGGCACCCGTCGTGCCGCCATCCGACGGGTATTACAACATCCTCCTGCTCGGCGCCGACTCCGGTGAGGGACGGGACTCGATGCGCTTCGACAGCATCTCGGTCGTCTCGATCAACGCCGACACCGGCGCGACCACCATCACCGGCATTCCGCGCGACATGCCGCACTTCCCGTTCGCGCCGGGACCCATGCAGGACAAGTACCCGGACGGTCACACCGGCTATGCGAACGCGACCTGCGGCTGGGGGAGCGGAATCAACCAGCTCCGCACCGAGGTCGAGGTGTGCCAGGACGGCAACACGCTCTACCCGAACGCGGTGTCCCAGGGGTCCGAGCCTGGCATCGAGGCGACGAAGGATGCCGCCGAGGGGATCATGGGCATCCAGATCCCGTACTACGTGCTGATCGACATGAAGGGCTTCGCCGACCTCGTCGACGCGCTGGGCGGCGTCGACATCGACGTCAAGGAGCGCCTCCCCAAGGGCGGTCCCGCCTACGACGGCCAGCCGGTCGACGACTGGGCCTTCGGCTGGGTCGAGCCCGGCCAGCAGCACATGAACGGCGACACCGCGCAGTGGTACGCCCGCTCGCGCTACACGACGAGCGACTTCGACCGCATGCGCCGCCAGCGCGAGCTGCAGGAGGCCATCCTCGCGCAGACCACCCCGCAGAACGTGCTCACGCACTTCCAGGATGTCGCTGCCGCGGGCACCAACATCGTCCAGACCGACCTGCCCCAGGGGCTCATCGCCCCGACCCTGGTGAACCTGGCTCTCAAGGCCAAGGACCAGCCGGTCGGAACGCTCGAGCTGACGCCGGCGGGCGGCGTCGACGAGTTCGACCCGGACTATGCCCAGGTGCAGAAGATGGTGCACGACAAGCTGCACCCGCCGACCGAGACGGAGGCGCCCTCCTCGTGACCGTGACCCTGCGCGTCGTGCTGGACCAGCTCGTCGCCCCGACCTCCCGCGACCTCGCCGAGGCCTCGGCCTCGCTGACCGAGGCCCTCATCGCCACTGCCCCCCGGGGCTGCGACGTGGGTGCCATCGTGCCCTCGCCGGGTATCGCCGACGATGAGGCCATCGCGGGTCTCAGCTCCGAGACGCGTCTGTCGATGCGCCGCCGCGAGCTCGCGGCATCCTGGCAGCTCGGGGTGGCTCCCGGCATCGGCAAGGGACTCATCCACTCGCCGACCCCGCTGGCGCCGCTCGTGCGCCACGATCGCGTGAACGAGACGCACCAGATCGTGGTGACCCTGTGGGATCTCCGGGCGTGGGAGAGCCCCGAGGAGCTGCCCAAGGCCGAGGTCCTCGCCGCTCGCGCGCTGCTGTCGCGGGTGGGTAAGCACGCCGACGCGGTCATCGTCCCCACTCATGCGATGGCGGAGCGCCTCGCGGAGGTCGCGAAATCCAAGCTCGTGAAGAAGGTTCGCGTGATCGGCGGTGCCCCCGCCGCGGGGCTGCGCGTGCCGTCGGACGCGGTGGGGCGCCTGCGCGCCCTCGATCTGCCGCAGACCTTCGTCGTCGCCGCCGGAGGGAGCGCGGCCTCCGACGCCCTCGACGTCGCCTTCTCCGCCGTGGTCGCCTCGGGTTGGGAGGGCGACGTCGTCGTCCTCGACGTTCCCGAGGGGGACGAACCGGCCATCGCCGACCTCGCCTCCGCCGCCGGCCTCGCCGAGGGACGCGTCCACGCCCGCGGCTCCCTCGACCGCTGGGACCGTGCGGCGGTGCTCTCGCACGCGACGGCCTTCGTGACGGCGTGCACCCGGGCCGATTGGCCGTGGCGGGCGGTCGACGCCCTCACGGTGGGTGTCCCCATCGCCGCCGTCGACACCCCCGTGCTGCGCGAGGTGCTGGCCGATGCCGCCGCTCTCGCTCCCTCCGACGGGCTCGGTGCCGCTCTCTCCCGCGCCGTGGGTGAGGACGCCGAGCGCCTGCGCGTGCTGGCCGGCGACCGGGCGAAGGGATTCGCGTGGCGGGCCTCGGCCGAGCGGGTGTGGGCGCTGCACGCAGAGCTGTGACGCGGACGGCCCTATGCTCGACAGCATGACTGCGCGCGTCGGGATCGTCGTCCGTACCCGGCGGCGGCCGGACTTCCTGGGCCGGGCGCTCTCCGACATCTCCGCTCAGAGTTTCTCCGACCACCGGGTCGTCGTGGTGAACGACGGTGGAGACACCGCCGAGGTGGACGCGATCGTCGCGGCCTCCGGTCTCGATGCCATCGTGCGGCACATCGCGGACGGCGAGGGCGGACGCTGCGTCGCCGCGAACCAGGGCGTCCGAGACGCCGGGACCGAGTTCGTCGTGCTCCACGACGACGACGACCGTTGGCATCCCGAGTTCCTCTCGCGAACGGTCGCATGGCTCGACTCGACCGCTTCTGACGCGGCCGTCGCCGTGGCGACCGAGATCGTCTACGAAGAGAAGCGCGGCGGGACGTGGGTCGAGGTCGGACGGGCGCCGTTCTGGGCGGGCATGCAGCGGATCTCGTTGAGCGAGATGCTGAGCGTCAACCGGGCCGTGCCGATCTCGGTGCTCTACCGCAGGTCGATTCACGACGAAGTCGGCTGGTACGACGAGACCCTCGACGCCGTCGAGGACTGGGACCTCTATCTGCGCATCCTCCGGCATAGCGGGATCGGATTCCTCGCCGGCGAAGCGCTGGCCTTCTGGACGCAGAGACCGGATGCCACGGGTCTCGATGCCAACAGCATGTTCGCTCTCACGGAAGCACACGCCGTCGACGATGCGCGGGTGCGCGACCGGGCGCTCGCGGAGTGGATCGGGCGGGAGGGGGATGGGCTGCCGCTCTATCTCGCCTCGCTCCAGCGGCAGTTGACGAGCCATATCGACGGGGCGATCGGTCACGCGATGGAACGCTTCCGCGAGCAGATCCGCGCGGACCTTCGGCGTGAGATCGACACGCACCAGCCGCTGTGGTCGCGCCTGCGGCGATGGCGTCGTCGCGTCGGCGGCGCGAGGGGGCGCACTTAGAATCGGTGGAATGCACGCAGGTCGGTTCCGGGACGTCGTTCGCAGTCTTCGAGCGTTGAGGTTCTTGGGCTCGGCTGTGCGCGGTGCAGACCGCGTTTGGTGGGCGCGGACAATCGCGCGCAGTGCGCTCGTCGATCCCGACTACTACGCCGCTCAGCTGGGCGTCGGGCGAATGCCGCGGACAGCTGCCATCGCGCATTACGTCGTCCGAGGATTCCGGCGTGGGATGAGCCTCAACCCGCTCTTCGACGACATCGTCGCAGGAGCCGAGCTGCCCGAGGTGCTGCGCGTTCCCGCGCTGTATGCCTACCTGTTGAGCGAGCGCGAGACCGTTCGCGTCCATCCCTGGTGGGACGCTGAAGAGCACGGGCGCTTCTACGGTGGCGCGGGACTCGAGCACGCCTGGTCGCATCCGGAGTCGGAGATCACCCTTCGGGTAGCCGGACGATCGGTGACGCTGTCGGTCGCCGAGGTGCGCGGCGTGGCACTTCATGCTGCCCGTTCCTGGCGTCATCACCGAGTCGGCGGCGTGGCGCTCCCCGCGGCAGGAGCGAACGGACTTGTACGGCCGATTCAGGCACGCGACCGACGCTACGCGCGCAAGCTCTTGCAGGCTGCAACGCGCGCCGTCGGGCCGCGGAACGAATCGGTCGTGATTCCGCTCGTCGGGGTCGATGCGTCCCAGTGGGTATCCGCTCACGTGCTCGCAACCGTCGTGCCCGAAATCGTCCTGCAGGGGCATCCTCGCCGCGCCGCCTGGACACGAGTGATCGATCGGGCGAGCGCCGACCTCGCGGTCACCACGGTGGTTGCCCTCGATCCTCGCGCGGAATTCACCGACGACGAGATCGACGCGCTTCTCGAGGCAAGCGACGACCGGCACGTCGCGATGCCCGCTCAACGCACATACGATGGCACTGTCGACGGGCTTGGCGCGGCGGAGACAGGGGGACCCGTGCCGTGGGGGATCCTCTCCGATCATCCAGCCGAGGACCTGGACCCCCTCGAATCGGTTGTGTCCGTCCCCCTGCTGCGCGGGCGAAGCGTCGCGATGGCCTCCTCGCTGCTCCGGGACACCCTCAAGAGCGATGCTCACCTTTCTTGCACACAATTTGCTCGTGCGTTGAGAACCCGAGCGGGTGTCCGAGTCCTGACTACCGTGCGACCGGTCCTCGAAGAACCTCTTCACATCTTCGACGAGAAGGCGCCGAAGGTGGGGGGTGGCGCCGGCGATCGAGGGATCGCTGCCGCGATCGTCGATCAGATCGGCTTCGATCTGATCGCGTGGCGACCCGGCGACGGGGCGGTCGTGGTGCCGTCCTTGCGCTGGAGACGGCCTCGTCCGGATGCGCAGCGTTGGGCGATCAAAATCTGTGCGCCAGCCGGAAGGCAGGGAGCCGTGTGGGGTGACATGCACTTTGCCCGCGGTCTCGCCTCCGCTTTGCGTCGCCGCGGGCACACGGTCGTCATCGATGCGTTTGGCGCGCAGAACCGTTCCACGGCCTACCTCGACGACGTCAACGTCGTCGTGCGCGGGCCTTACCGCATAGATCCGCCGAAGACGGGCATCAACCTGCAGTGGATCATCAGCCATCCCGACGACATCTCGCGAGACGAGCTCTCGTCTTTCGACCAGGTGTTCGCGGCATCCGTCAGCTGGTCGAAACAGGTCGGTCAGCGTTGGGGCATCGACGTCACGCCCCTCCTGGAAGCGACCGATGTCGACCTGTTCACCCCGCGCGGCGTCGCCCG
Organism: Sphingomonas sp. G5; assembly: GCF_052660795.1. Lineage (NCBI taxonomy): Bacteria > Pseudomonadati > Pseudomonadota > Alphaproteobacteria > Sphingomonadales > Sphingomonadaceae > Sphingomonas > Sphingomonas sp. G5. Next base: position 840,472 of record NZ_CP109660.1, read on the forward strand.
CACGGATGAGATCGTGTTCGTGGGCACCGCGCGCGGCATCGCGCGTCCGAGTGTCGTGGCGCCGTTGCGCGCGGGCATCCCCGTTCGCGTCTACGGGCCGGATTGGCGGCCGTTCATCCCGCACTCCGCCATTGCGGCGCGGACCGTCCCGCACTCCGAGCTGCCTTGTCGCTACGAGTCGGCATCGATCGTGCTCAACGACCAATGGCCGGCAATGCGTCGCCACGGGTTCATTGCTATGCGTCCCTTCGACGTGGTGGCGGTCGGGGGGCGCGTGATCTCGGAGGACGTGGAAGGCATCGGCGAGATCTTCGACGGCGCGGTTGTCACCTATCGCGATGCGGAACACCTGGTCGAGCTGCTGCGAATGGACCCCGAAACCCTCTTTCCCGACCGTGACACTTTGGCGCGTATTGCGGAGCGAATCCGCTCGGAGCATTCGTTCGACGCGCGCGCGACCGTGCTGATGGAGACCGCGCGGACCGCCGGGCGCGGCCTTCGCCGTTGACGGGATTGGTCGCCGGCCCCGCAGGAGACGCGCGGCCCCGCCCCGTAAGCTCGATATCGTGCGCTCCCTCCTCCGACGAACGGTCTGGCAGATCAACGCCATCCGTCACCGTGATCCGCTCAGCCCGACCCTGTTCGCCCGCCTGTTCGGCGCTCGGGGCCGACGCTCGTGGGACCCCGCGACGAATCCGCGTCGGATCGTGCTCTTGCGAAGTGATGAGATCGGAGACACCGCGAGCACGGTGACCCTTCTCGCTGCGCTGCGCGAGCGGTGGCCACGGGCGATCATTCACCTGGTCGTGAAGCCGGGGCCAGCATCCATGTTCCACGCGTTGCCTACCGTTGACCGCGTCATTGAATGGGTGCCGGTGACCGATGGATCCGCGCTTAAGCGACAACTTCTCACGGCACGTCAGGGGCTGAGGCGCTTCGGATTCAAGGGATACGACCTGGCCATCCTTCCTCGGTGGGACTTCGATGACACGCCCATTCGTTTCCTGGCTGTCGCCACCCGAGCGCGTTCCATCGTCGGCTTCAGCCCGGTTCCGGAGCGCGAGCCCGCGTGGCTCGGTCCGCAGGCGCCCCTTCTGACCGACGAGATATGGCGTGGGACGACTCCGTTGCGCACAGTGGATCAACTGCACCGTATCGCCCAGTATCTGGGAGTGCCTTGGACACTGCATCGGGAGCCTCCGGCTGGCGCGGGCCTCTTCGACGCGCATGACGCACAGGTCGCCGCTGATCGCGCGGGAGCGGCGGATGACACCCGTCTCGTGATCGGTTTCGGTATCGGCGCGCGTGACGCGAAGCGTCAATGGCCCGTCGAGGATCTGGCAGCGGTCGCCGAGCGTTTGGCCGCGCAGCGGCCGGTGTCCGTGCGCATTCTGGGCGGTTCGGTCGACGAGGAGCGAGGAGAGCGACTGCGCAGTCTCCTCGAAGCACACGGCATCCGTGGTGTTGATCTCACTGGGAAACTCAGCCTCAGCGAGAGTGCGGCAGCGATCGCCGGGTGCGAGGTCTTCCTAGGCAATGACTCCGGTTTGCAGCACATCTCGAGCAGCATGAACATCCCGACCGTCGTCGTCACGTGCCACCCGGCTTCAGGTTCCCCATGGAGCGACAACGCGCCCGAACGGTTCGGGCCGTGGTCCGAACGCAGTGCGGTGCTGCAGCCAGAGCGTCCCGCTGAAGGGTGCAGCGACGAGTGCATCGCCCCTGAGCCGCACTGCATCCGGGCAGTCGGAGCTGAAGAGGCTGCCGAGACGCTCGAGCTTCTGCTCGCCGGCTCGTCACGCTGATTTCGTTACGATCATCCCGTCGCCCCCTACGCCCTCTCTCGCACGTCTGGAAATTTCGCATGTCAGCATTGCCATCGATCACCCCGCAGCATGTCCTCGGGTTCGAAGGCGCTCGAGTCATCGTCATCGGCGACGCAATGCTCGACCGTTACGTCGACGGCGCGGTCGAGCGCATCTCACCGGAAGCGCCCATTCCCGTCCTGCGCGTGCGCAACGACCGGAGCGTCGCGGGCGGTGCGGCCAATGCCGCGATGAATATCGCCGCGCTGGGCGTGCGGACCACGCTGGTGGCTGCGTGGGCCGACGATGAAGCCGGTCGCGAACTCGTCCGGTTACTGGGCGCATCGGGTGTCGAGGCAGTCTCGGTCCGTCGGGGGACGGCACCGACCATCGAGAAGCTCCGCGTGGTTGCGGGCGCCCAGCAGATCGTCCGCGTCGATCGCGAAGACACTCAGCCGCTGCCGACCGATGCGGCGGACGAGGCTTTCGAAGCCGTTCGCGCGGCTCTCGCAGGCGGTTCCGACCGTGTCGCGGTCGTCATCTCCGACTACGCCAAGGGCATGCTCGACGAGGAGCTCGTTCGGCGCGTCATCGAACTGGCGCGCGCCTTGAACGTCCCCGTCGTCGTGGACCCGAAGTCCGCCGACATCCGCAAGTACCGCGGGGCGAGCATCGTGAAACCCAACTTCGCTGAGGCTATGCAGATGTCTGGTCTCGCGGCGGACGCGCCCGATGAGCAAACGCTGGACGCCATCGCCGAGCGCTTGCTCGTGGACGGGATTTCGTCGCTGGCGGTTTCGTTGTCTGCCGCCGGTGTCGAGGTCATCGAGAAGACCGCGCGCACGCGTATCCCAACCCGCGCGCGATTGGTCGCCGATGTCTCTGGCGCTGGGGACTCGGTCATCGCGGGCATCGCAGCGGGTTTGGCGAGCGGTCTGACCACCTTGCAGGCTGTCCAAGTGGGTAACCTGGCCGCGGGAATCGCCTGCGGGCGTCCCGGCACCGCGGTGGTCTCCAGCGCCGACCTCTTGAACGAACTCCTGGTCGAGTCTTCGCCCCAGGACCGTCCCGGCACCATCGAGGACTGGAACCGGCTCGCGCACCTCGTCTCTGTCGAGAAGTCGGCCGGCAAGACCGTCGTCTTCGCCAACGGTGTGTTCGATCTGTTGCACGCGGGCCATGTGGCCCTCCTCCGCGAGGCACGCTCGCTCGGCGATGTCCTGGTCGTCGGCGTCAACTCGGATGAGTCCACGGCACGTTTGAAGGGCCCCACCCGCCCCCTGCAGCCGCAGCAGGATCGCATGCACGTGCTCGAGGCGGTCCGTTACGTCGACTTCGTCACGGTATTCGGCGAGGACACTCCGCGAGAGCTGATCCGTGCCATCGAGCCCGACATCATCGTCAAGGGCTCTGACTACCGACCCGAGCAGGTTGTGGGCGGAGAGGATGCCAAGGCCTGGGGTGGCCGCGTGCACATCGTCAATCTGCTCGACGGCGTCTCCACAACCCGCCTGTCTCAGGGCCAGCAGGTTCGGCGCGGCTGAAGCCGGAGCTGATCGAAGGAAGGAAATCACCCATGGGTGTTCTGCAGGAGAATCTCAGAGAGAACGCACGACGGATGTCCGCCCTGGCTGATGACGCGGCGTTCGGGATCGCTTTCGACCGCGCCGCGGAGATCATGGTGTCATCGCTGCGCACGGGCGGCACGCTCCTGGCGTGCGGCAACGGGGGCTCCATGACAAATGCCCAACACTTCGCGGAGGAGCTGACCGGGCGCTTTCGCGGGAACCGCCCGCCGCTGCGCGCGATGGCGATCTCCGATCCGTCGCATCTCACGTGCGTGGCGAACGATTACGGATACGAGTTCGTCTTTTCGAAGTTTGTCGAGGCCTTCGCCCGCCCCGGTGATGTGCTGCTTGCCCTGTCGACCAGTGGCAAGTCGCCGAACGTGCTCCGTGCAGCAGAGGCGATGAAGTCGGCCGGTGGGCTTGTGGTGGCATCGTCCGCTACTGCGGCGTCGCCGATCGGAGGGCTCGCGGACGTCGTGATCGAACTCGGCGGCAGCCGATGGGCAGACCGCGTGCAGGAGTCGGAGCTCGTCGTCATCCACTCGCTCATGCAGGCGATCGAGGACGCATTCGGTTACTCGGCCGAGTAACCGCCCATTGCTCGTCGGATCTCCGTCGCGAAGGCTGCCAAGCTCGAAGAGGTGAGGTCGGCAGCCGGGTCGTCGTCGGTGTGTATGCGGACGGTTGCACCACCGCCGTTACGGGCGGCCAATCGACGCCCCATCTCGACATCGGAGGAAGTGTCTCCGACCATGACCGAGAGGGACCCGGTGAGGTCGTTGTTTTCGTCGAGGTAGCCGGTCGCCATCCCCGGCGAGGGTTTACGGCAGTCGCAGCTGTCTGCGTCTAGATGAGGGCAGAAACGGATGCTATCGATTCGGCCGCCGGCGTTTTGGATCGCGCGCACCATCTGCAGGTGCACCTGGCGGAGATCCCCGCGAGTCATCAGCCCCTTGCCGATGCCCTGCTGATTCGTCACCACGACGATGCGTGGCGACCAGTGGGCCAGCACCCGCAAAGCATCGAGCGCGCCCGGCTCGAAACGAAACTCGTCCCACGTGCGCACGTAGCCGCCCACGATGCGCGTGTTGATGACGCCGTCGCGGTCGAGAAAGAGGCACCAGGGTTGACCGACCCGGCGCCGGACGAGGTCATCGATGGCTGCTGTCCTGCCGGGAACCCGTGGTCCGCTCGCACTCACGACTGAGCCAGCTCCCGGAACTCCTCGTAGTCGCGGATGTAGTCCGCGTCGTCGTACGGGTGCGAGGCGAACACGATCAGCACGGCGTCGGCGCTGTAGTCATACTGCGTGCCCCAGGTCATCTTCGGCATGTAGAGACCGAGCGAAGGATCGTCCAGCACGTAGACGTTGCGCTTCGTGCCATCGTCGACGATGCACGAAACGCTTCCCGTCAGACAAATCAGGAACTGCTCGCACTGACGGTGCGCATGTTCTCCGCGCACTTCTTTGGAGGGCACGCCATGGACGAAGAACACACGTCGGGCGTCAAAGGGCAGGTCGCCGGGAAGATCGACCGGCAGCAAGGCTCCGCGAATATCGCTGACCGTCCGCAGGCGGGTCAGGCCAGCCGACATACCTGCCCCCGGCGTCGTCGCGGGGCTTTGCCCGCCTGCCGTCTCGGTGTACCCCACGATGCGCGCAGGGTTTCCGACCACGATCGCGTACGGCGGAACGTCCTTCGTCACGACGGCGCCCGCGCCGACCATGGCCCTACGACCGATGCGGACGCCGGGCAGGATCACGGCTCCGCCGCCGAGCGACGCTCCGTCTTCGATGACCGTCGTGGCGAACGACTCCGGGTACTGCTTGCTTCGGGGGAACGGGTCGTTGGTGAAGGTCACGTTCGGTCCGACGAACACGTCGTCGCCCAGTCGAATGCCGTCCCATACTTGAACGCCGGATTTGAGAGTCACCCGGTCGCCGATGCGGACGTCGTTCTCGACGAAGACGTGGTCGTTAATGTTGACGTCCTCGCCGATGACGGCGCCGGGGAGCACGTGCGAGAAAGCCCAAACCCGGGTGCGCTCGCCCACGGTGGTGCTCTCGCAGATGCCCTTCTCATGGACGAAGAACCCCGTCGATTCAGTCATCTCGACCCTCCTTGCGTTGTGTAAAAACGATGCGACCCGCGACGAAGCCCAAGGGCGCGGTCACGATGACGCTGAGCGCGTTCGCGTATGCGGGCCAGCTCAGGGCATGAATGCCCGCGATGACGACGAGCCCGATCAGGAAGATGGCGAGGTAGCACAGCGCGTAGAGGCTCGCCGCTCGTGCTGATCCGTCGCTGGTGAAGACCCATCTCGCCGCGAAGATGGTCGAGTAGGCCAGTCCGAGGGCGAACGAGACCGTGTATGCCAGCCAGCCCGGCATGAGGTAGCTGAGACCGACGAGCAGGGCGGTGGTGGCGAGAGTATTCGTCGCACCAATCAGGAGGAACCGCCACGCGGCCTGCCGTGCTGTGCGACGCCCTCCCGGTGCGAGCGTCACCACTCCTCGCGTTTCATCACGATCGACGTGGGGCGCTGCTTGGTGTTGTCGAAGATGCGCCAGACGTACGCTCCAACGATCCCGATCGATGTGATGGTGAGGAACGTGGAGAACAATATCGTCAACATGAGCGGGACGTACCCGGGCTCGTGGATCTGCCCGGCGAGGTAGTAGCCCAGGATCACGATCGCGGCGATGACTACGAGGAACCCGCCGAGGAGCCCCCCGACCAGGAGCACGTCGAGCGGGATATTCGTGAAGGCGAACACGCTATCCAAAAGGTACTTGACCCGTTTCCGCAGGGTCCACTGGCTCTCCCCGTCCTCGCGCGCTTGGCGCTCGTAAGGGATCTCGCCCCGACGGAAGCCCACCCAGTACAGCTGGGCCACCAGGCTGGAGTTCGCTTCCGTCATCTCGACCAACTGCCGGGCGACGGTGCGTGTGCACCCGAACACGTCGACCCCACCGGGGGGCATATCACGGGCGATGAACCGTCGGTACATGCTCCAGAACGTCCGCGCTCCGACGCTGGACAGTGCGGGATCGCTCCTGGCCGTACGGCGTCCCACGACCACGTCGAGCGCCCCGGTCGAGAGCGCCCGCGAGAACTCGATCATCAGCTCGGCCGGCTCCTGCAGGTCGGCGGCCATGACACCGATGGCCTCGCCTCGAGCGGCGGCCAGACCGCTGCGGATCGCGGCGAAGGATCCGAAGTTGCGCGAGTGCTGCAGGAGCTGAGAACGGAAGCGCGCGCCGGGCAGGGCAGCAGCCAGCGCTTCGTACGAACCGTCCGGTGAGCCATCGACAACGAACACGACCTCGGTGTCCGAGGGGAGAAGTCCCATGAGCCCGTCCAGCCGTGAGACGAGCGAGGGGATGTTCTTTTCGTTCCCGTAGACGGGGATGACGATCGAGAACGCCGTCACGCGATGCTCCTCAGCGCCGCGCAGACACGGTCCACCTCGTCGTCGGTCAGCTCGGGGAACAAGGGCAGGCTGAACACCTCGTCACATGCCGCTTCGGTGTGCGCCTTCGGCGTCGTCGGAGCGTGCGCGGAGAAGGCCGCCTGCTCCCAGTCGGGAAGGGGAAAGTGCACGTCGGTCGTGACTCCAGCACCGCGCAGATGAACCCTGACCGCGTCACGCTGCGAGCTGCGGCAGATCGCGAGATGGGCGCCGTGGCCTCCGGCGGCGGGAAGGACGGTGAGCACTTCCGGGGCGATCTCGGCTGCGGCGGCGCGATACCGCGCAATGATCTCCCGTCGCCGAGCATTGAACCCGTTCACGAGGGGAAGACGGAGACGAAGGAACGCCGCCTGCATCTCGTCGAGACGCGAGTTCGTCCCTCCGGATACTGCCGCGTCATATTTTGTTGCCCACCCATACTGGCGCAGCTGACGGACGCGGTCAGCGACCTCACTCGAACGCGTGACGACAGCGCCACCGTCCCCGACGGCGCCGAGATTCTTCGTTGGGTAAAAACTAATGGTGGCCGCATCACCGAAAGTCCCCGCGCGTCCGTCGCGAGAGTCGGCTCCGATTGCCTGAGCGCAGTCCTCGACGAGTGCGATACTTCTCTCGTCGCAGAGAGAACGCAGCTCGGGGATGTCGCCGATGTGACCGTAGAGGTGGGTGACGACGACGACCCCTACCTCATCGTCGAGGACGTCGCGGACCGTGTCGGCTGTCAGACAGAGTGTTGTGGCATCCACATCCGCATAACGGGGGGTCAGGCCGGCGCGTTTCACGGCTGTTGATGTGTACCCACCAGCATTGCCCGCCGTGACGACGATCGAGCGCCCCGCGGGCCTCACCGCCTTGATGGCCAGTTCGAGAGCGTCCGTTCCGTTAGCGACTCCCACCGCGTGATCGACGCCGACGTACTCGGCAATCTCGGACTCGAATGCGCGATGGTGGGCGCCGTGCACCGCATAGCCCGAATCAATGACCTCGGCGGCTGCGCGCAGGAGAAGATCGCGATCTCGACGCAACCCCCGGGAGAGGTCATTGAAGGGGATCGCAGGATGTTCGCTCATGAGTTCCTTCTGCGGACGAGATGCGTGGTGGCGCTGCCGCGTCCCCCGAGCATGTGGCTTCGACGAGGCGCCCCGCCTCGCTATCGACAGCGCCGTTGCGCAACGGTCGGAGTCGATGTCTTCCGCACCAGTGTATCGGCGCCTTTCGCGCGCTCTTGTTCTCGCGCGCGTTCCCGCTCTTCTGACAACGGCTCACGCACCGCCGTTTCGAACGCCGGCTCTTACGCGGATTCAGCCGACGTCGCTCGGGGGAGTACGAGGAACGATGTCTGCGATGGTCACGGAGTCGACGCACATGGTCCCGCCCTGCGTGTTGACCTGTAGATCACCGTCGATCGGCCCAGGTATGTACACCGCAACGGTTCCGGACTGCTCTGGACGTTGTATCGTCGTCCATCCGTCACGAAAGAGAAAAGCTACGGACGTCCCCGAAGCGCGCGAGAACCGGAGGATCACGAACTTCCGGCCGTCGCTGTGGGCCTTCGGGACAGCGATGTTTGTGCTTCCGTCGCTGCATTGCGTGTTGGACAGGGCCACCTCGGGATGGGCGATGGTCGCGGGGCCCGCTGATCCGTCGGGGCCTACGACCCACGCGCCCTCGATCGAGGTTGTCGTGCGCACATCTTTCCAACCGAGGCTGGGAAGAGCGGCAGCCACCATGTCATAAGGGTGAAGCGGAGGGAGGCCGAACGATTCGGGCAGTGGTGAGTCGATCAGGGGCGGGGGCGGGTGTGGCAGACTCGCGCGGAGCGTTTCAACCCACGCACGCGCATTACGTCCTTCATTACGGTCGATCGCGTTCGCTATGCCGTGAGACCACGACCACGTCGAGAACACGAAGATGACCACACCGGCGATGCCGACTGCGACGCGCAACGGACGACCCGATCGCGTTGTCGTGGGGGACTCGGATCGCCTCATACCTGCACGGACCGCGGCGACCAGCACGACGCCGATCGCCAGCCACAGGAGTGCGGAGCTTTCGAGCAGGTAACGCAGGTTGCGCCCACCCGTAGGTCCGAGGATGTCAGCGCGGCGGGACACCGCCACGACGTTAGCGAGCACACCGATGAGGGCGAAGGCCCATACGCCGAGGTTCGACCGATCGCGCAGAACCGTCCAGACGATGAAGGCGACGAAGATCGCTGTCGTCGCCACAATGCGCGGATCGAGCAGGGAGGAGACGACCTTCTCCATATCAAGACCGAAGAGCGAGGGGATGAGCCCGCCCATGACGCTGTCGAGGATGAAAGCAAGAGAGGTGGGAAGGCTGGGCGAGGAGCCTGATTCCTCGACATACCCACCGGTGAGGAAGACGACGACCTCAACGACGGAAACCACGATCAGCCCTGCCCAGAGAGGCCACGTCTTCAGGATGTTCCTCAGTCTTTCCGGCACCGGAAGTCCGCGCCAAATGACCAGGACGCACCACAAACCGATGTGGAGGGAGAACAGGAGATTCTTCTCGCTCATCGCGAGTGCGACGACATACAGGGCGAGGGCAGCGACGAGGTGGCGGCGACGGCGGCGTGTGACCCAGCGGGTGGCGCACCCGAGCACAGCGAGCCCGAGCGCGAGGGCGAGCATGTTCGTCAATGTCGCCGCCCACCAGAGCCGGGAGGTGAGGGGCCCCAGTGACAAAGTGAATGCCAGTGCGGCGATCACGTTGAATCGCGCCGTCCCGACGACGGCGTCGAGTGCACGGGCGGCGGCCACGAAAGCGCCGACGTTGACGAGTGCTGTGACGACGAGCGCCGCGGACCAGGACAGTCCGAAGACCGACAGGAACGCCGTGAGGAATGCTATGTAGCCGGGAACAAAGTGACCGAACCACGAGCGTAGGAAAACCTGGGGCGTGACCGGGTTGAGCTGGAAGAACTCCGCGTACACGAAATCGTCGCGGTGGAAAAAAGAGCCGCCGGCGATCAGGACCGTGGCAAGTGCGACCAGCAGAGCACCGACGACCAGTTCCCATCGGTTCCGGTCGTTCACAACAAGACGCGCAATCACGCTGGCGGACCTCCATGCATCCGCAAGATCCTATCCTCACCGTTGTCCAAGCCCCGGACGCGACCCCTGCCGGGCCGTCGATGTGTCATGCGGCGAGGTTGCGGACGTAGACGGTGCCTCTCGCCCATACTGGGGGCATGACGCGCGGCGAACGGAACACCTATGAAACGGCAGATCGCCACGTGCGATGGGGACGGGTCGGCGCGACCGCTGTCGCCATCGCGGTGGTCGTCCTTTCGCTGAGCGCGTGCGCCACCCCTCAGAACGGTCCCGGCTCGGTGGCCTCGGCTTCGCCGACGGGCAGCCCTGATGCGTCCCCGTCGGAGACACCCACCCCGGCCGTTTCGCCGACGTTGACGGACGAGCAGAGTGCCGCCCCCTCAGAGAATCCCGCCCCCGCGCCGTCTGCGTCGACTTCGACGATCACCGTCACGATCGCCAACTCGGGTTCGGACGAACAGGGGGTCTTTGCGTCAGGGCTCGTCACCGGCGCGACTGGCGAGGAAGGGACGTGTGTGCTGACCGCGACCTCGACCGACGGACGAGTTCTTGAGACCCAGGCCGCCGCACACGACACACCCGCCGCTCTGAACTGCGGGACCATGCGGATCGCGGCCGCCCCCGGAGAGTGGTCGCTCGTTCTCAGCTTCTCTTCGTCGGCGTCGACGGGGTCGTCTGAGCCGGTTGCGGTTCGTCGATCGTGACGTCGAACACCCGGCGACCCCGAGGAAGAAGCCTCACCGCAGGCTTCGTCGTCTTCGTCTCGCTCATCGCCAGCCTCGTGGCAACAGTCGCCCCCGCTCAAAGTCCGTCGGCATCCGCCGCGGATGCCAGTGCCTTCCAGCCTGGATATCTCATTTCGGATGCGAATTTCTTCGACTCATCGTCCATGTCGGCAGGCGACGTACAGAATTTCCTGAATTCGAAGCTCAGCACGTGCCGCTCGACGAATGGCATCCCCTGCCTGAAGGACTACTCCCAGATCACTCCTTCCCGTGCGGCGAACGCTTACTGTCGTGCCTTCCCCGGCGGGCAGATGAGCGCTGCCCAGCTCATCGTGGCGGTGTCGCAGGTTTGCGGGATCAGCCCCCGCGTCATCTTGGTGATGCTGCAGAAAGAGCAGGGGCTCATCACCGAGGACTCTCCTAGCTCGTATCAGTACACCGCGGCGCTCGGCCAGGGGTGTCCGGACGGGGCGCCATGCGACCCCGCATTCGCCGGGTTCTTCTACCAGATTTACGGCGCTGCTCGACAGATGCAGGTTTACATCAAGAACCCGAATTGGTTCGGCTACCAGCTCGGCTGGAACAACATCCTGTTCCAGGCAAATCCGCCGGATCGGTCGGGCGTGTGCGGAACCAAGCGTGTCTTCATTCAAAATGATGCCACTCGGGCCCTTTACGTTTACACGCCGTATACCCCGAACGACGCGGCTATGGCCAATTTGTACGGTACGGGAGATTTCTGTTCGGCATACGGAAACCGAAACTTCTGGCGTCTTTACACCGATTGGTTCGGCGACCCGACGGTCGGACAGGTGACCGGAGAGTACTTGACGGTGTGGAACTCCCTCGGGGGCTCGTCCGGCATCCTCGGCTCCCCGACGAGCACGGTTGCCTGCATCAATAACAGGTACTGCCAGCAGACCTTCACCGGCGGAACCATCTTCTGGTTTCCGGGCCGCGGTGTTTTCGGAGTGCCGAGCGTGGTCGAGTCGATGTGGCGCAATCTCGGCTTCATCGACGGGAAGGCGGGATTGCCGACGGGAGTACCGGTCTGCGCCTCGGACGGGACGTGCGCCCAGTCCTTCGACGGGGGCGTGATCTCCGCGGACACTGTCGGAGGGTCGCTCGTCGGGCTTCACATCCAATACATCTGGTTGGACGCAGGCGGCGTCAATCTCGGAGGTGCACGCGGACCTGAGGTGTGTACGTCGACGGGGCAGTGCGCACAGACCTTCGCCCGAGGAGCGTTCTTCTCCGGCGGGGCGGCAACCGCGGTCGTCGGGGGGGTCTTCAAGGCATGGGAAGCGGCGGGCATGTCCGGCGGCGCGATGGGCTATCCGTCCTCTGACGCCGTCTGCACGACCGCCGGCTGCACCCAGCAGTTCGGCGGAGGGATCATCGTCGCGTCGGGCTCGAACGCGCAGGCGATTCCCACTCTGATCGCTCAGCCTTATCTGGCGTCCGGGGGCTTGACTGCGCTCGGAGCACCCCTCGCATCCGCCTCGTGCGCTACGACCACCGCATGCAACCAGCTCTTCGAGCGGGCCCGTATCGATGTGTTGCCTTCTCGGGGTGCGATCGTCACAACGGGTGGATTCGTCGACGCCTGGCGCGCGCTCGGGTTCGACCAGAGCGGCCTCGGTCTCCCGACGGCGAATGCCACGTGTTCGGCCGTCACGTGCTCGCAGACCTTCGACAAGGGAACGCTCGTCGGCTCACCGTCGAACGGTGTCGTCGCCATCATCGGTCAGTACCGCGACGTGTGGACCGCCTCCGGGGGAGCGAGTGGCTCGCTGGGTCTTCCGCTCGTGGGTGATTCCTGCAACGGTCGGAACTGCTCACAGACGTTCCAGCGAGGTGCGCTCGTATGGACACCCACGTACGGCATGGTGACGATCGGCTCTCCGTTCCTGCAGGCGTGGCAATCCCGCGGTTCGGGTGCGGGAGCACTCGGTGCGCCGAAGGCGTCCGCCAGTTGCTCCTCGATCACCTGTTCGCAGCCTTTCGAGGGCGGGACACTCGTCGGTTCGCCTGCCAACGGGCCCGTCCTGGTCTACGGTCAATACCTCACCGTGTGGAACAACGCGGGTGGAGCAGGCGGGTCGTTCGGACTCCCGCTCGCGAATGATTCCTGCAACGGCCGCAGCTGTTCGCAGCCCTTCCAGAACGGCACCCTTGTCTGGACGCCTGCGTCGGGGATGATCGCCGTATCCGGATGGTTCCTCCAGCCGTGGAAGGCCCAGGGATCGTCCGACGGTGCGCTTGGTGCGCCGACAGCGACGCCCATCTGTTCGTCCCTGACGTGCTGGCAGCAGTTCGAGGGCGGTGTGCTGTCGGGCTCGCCGTCGAACGGTGTCGTGCCGCTCTACGGGCAATACCGCGACCTGTGGATGGCGAGCGGGGGGCCGACCGGCGCCCTGGGCCGCGTTCTCGCCCCGACTTCCTGTAACGGTCGGTGGTGTGAAGCGGACTTCGACAACGGGGCGATCTTCTGGTCGCCTCAGACGGGTGCAAATGTGGTCGCGCCTCCGATCTACGCGCGCTGGATGGGTGCTGGTGGACCATCTGGACGCTACGGTCTACCGACGGGGTCTTCGCGCACGGTGAATGGCGCCACGACACAGGACTTCCAGAACGGCAGCGTGACCGCGGGTTCGTGACGGCAGGGTGGGCAGGCCCAACCAAAGTCGTGACGACGAGGATGCTAATCTTCTCGAGGCAGTGCCGCGCGCCGAGGGGGGCTCGGATCGCGTATTCGAGTGCCCGTGGCGACCGCCTCCACCTCCGCTTCCCTTTTGTCTGGCTTCTTTGCCTACGGGACTTTGCGGAGGAGGCCAGTCCTGACGGGCTTGTGGCACGGCTCTTTAGGATGACGACGAGAGGTTTTCCCCGAGTGAGCGACGATCAGGTTCTATCGCCAGCAGCAGTCGAGGCGGTTTCGCTCGAACGGGCGTTGAAGGACGTCGAGGTGGCGAACGCAAGGGTGATCGCCCTTACCCGCCAGGTTCTGGAGCGGGAGGAACGGATAGCCGAACTCGAGTACGACATCGTGCAGCTGAAACGTCTCCTCGATCCCCGCCGCAAGATGGAGCATCTCTTCCGGAAGAACCACTCTCTCTACGTGATCGGTCGGCAGGCGAAGCGGATGCTGGGGCGGTGAGCCGTAGCGTCGAACCCCGCGTCCTACTCGCGGTCACCTTCTACAACGGGCGGGAATTCGCGCGGCGGACTATGGAGTCCATCGCTCGACTCGACCATGAAGGATTCGCTCTCGACGTTCTGGTGCTCGATGATGCGAGTCCCGAGCCCGGGTTCAGCGATCACCTGGCCGATCTTGCGCGTGAGACGGGTGCGACCTATTACCGCACCCCGCGCAATCTCGGCATCCCACGAAATGTCAATCTCGGGCTGGCGACCGCACAACATCTCGAGTACGACTACGTCGTGATCTCGAACTCCGACGTGATCTACGCGCAGAACTCGGTTCACACCCTGCTGGAAGCCCTTCGCGACCACCCCGAAGCGGCGTCGGCGACCGCCTGGTCGACCAATGTCGAGCCGTACTCCCTTCCCTGCGGTACCGACCTATACCTCGAGACGCAGCCAGTGGCCGACCTCATCGGTACGGCGTTGGAGGAACACTTCGGCCGGGCGGTCATCGACATTCCGGCGGGAATCTCGTTCGCGATGATGGTTCCGGTTCCCGTTCTTCCGGCGGTCGGTCTCATGGATCCCGTCTTCGGGCGCGGGTACGGGGAGGAGTCGGATTGGTCGGCTCGCGCCACCAGCGCCGGATTCGCCCACCTCCTGGTGACGGGAGCGTTCGTGTTCCACGCAGGCCGCGGATCCACATTGGCGGCGGGCCTCGTCTCTCAAACCGACATTGCCGACTGGACGAATCAGCACATCGTCGAGCACCGCTCACCGATGTTCCGTTGGGACGTCGATGGTTTCCTCCGCTCGGGTGTCCTCGACGAGAACAAGCCGGCAGCCGTCGCCGCCATCATCCGTCGAGCGGCGGCGGAGAACGGTTACGTACTCCTCGATGCATCACGCGACTGGGTGGATGTCGACCCCACGCTAGTGACGGTCACCATCCGTTCCCAAACCGATGAGATGTGCACGGCTCATTGGTCCGGTTTCACCACTGAAGTGGACACCGACACCGGACACACGACGGCGGCCATCTCTGCATTCTTCGGAGGAGCCGAACCGACGTACACGAACATTCCTCCCGCGACGTGGGAGGATTCCGAGCGACTCGGCTATCCGGTCGGACTATGACGGTCGTGACCACGCTCAGTTCGGCATTCGACCCTCGGAACAATTCCATCGGGTTCCTCCGATGGCTGATGGCCTTCATGGTTATCTTCTCCCACGCGGGCCCCGTTGCCGGCATCTTCGGCGCCGTGGACATCGGCGCTCAGTGGGGCGCCGAGACTTCGCTGGGCGGCGTTGCCGTCACCGGCTTCTTCTTCCTCTCCGGCATGCTCATCACGCGCAGCATGATGCGGTCGAGATCGCCGTTCCGGTACCTGTGGCATCGGGTCGTGCGCATATACCCGGCGTGGTTTTTCATCCTCGTCGTGACAGCCTTTGTTCTGGCACCATTGGCGTGGGTTCATTCGCAGGGCAGTATCCGCGGGTTCTCGTCATATCCGTTCGACTCGCCGTGGACGTACGTCTACAACAACTTCACGCTCGTGCTGAACCAGTGGGCGATCGCCGGAACCGGCGCGCAGACGCACGCCGTGCAGGTCGGTTACAACACCTGGAACGGCTCCGCATGGACTCTCATGTACGAGTTTTTCTGTTACCTGGGTGTTCTGGTGTTGGGCATCATCGGTGCCCTTCGCGGACGTATCATCGGCGCGGTGGTCGCGGGTCTTGTGATCATGCTGAGCACGTTCCAGACGTTGCACGTCGGGGATCTCGCTGGTGCGCTGCAAACGTTGTCGAACCCGCAGGTTTTGCAGTTGGCCGCACCTTTCGCATTCGGCACGCTCGTTCAGCTCTACATCGAGAAGGTCCCCTTCGATGACCGCCTGGGGATCGCCATGCTCGCCATCGCCGCTCTGTGCTGGTGGCGGGGGGGCTGGTTCCTTTTCGGGCAGTACGCCTTCTCCTACGGCCTCATCTGGTTCGGAACGCGGGTGAAGGCGCTATCCGGGTGGGACCGGCACGCCGATCTCTCGTACGGCATCTACATCGCAGGGTGGCCCGTGATGTTTCTCGCGGCGGAGTACGGACTTGCGTCGTTCGCGGGCGGATTCTGGTACCTGCTGATCGTGATCGTGGTGGTGCACGTCTATGCCTACGCGAGCTACATGCTCTTCGAAAAGCCGGCCCTGGATCTGAAGAATTGGATGCCGCGATGGCTTGCTCGTATGCGGGGACTGCCAGCCGTCGCTCCTGGCGGGGGTGGCGGAACCGGCATCCTGGTTCGCGCTCGATTCGTCCCGCTGATCCTGCTGCTCGTCGTGACCGTGGGACTCATCATCGTCGGTGCAGTGCGTACCTGGGCGTAGCCTGCGGACGTGGCAGAGGAGGACCTCATGAAGAACATCGTCGTGATCACGGGAGCTGGTGGCTACGTCGGCAGGCACGTCGTGAAGGCTGTGGCGGAACTTGGTTACGAAGCAGTGGCGGTCGTCCGCCGCCATCGCGACGGTGATTTCGATGCGGCGACGCGTGTCGTCGAGGCCGACGTACTCGCGCCGGGATTCGATATCGCGACCGTGGCTGCATCCGATCAGATCGAGGCAGTAATCCACCTCGCGTGGCAGGACGGCTTCGTACACAATGCCCCGTCTCACCTGGCCCGCCTGTCCGACCATTACCGGTTCCTCACCTCACTCGTGGATTCGGGCATCCGCCGCATCGCAGCGCTCGGGTCAATGCATGAGATTGGTTATTGGGAGGGCCCCGTCACCGCGGAGACTCCCACGAACCCCGCGACCCTCTACGGGATTGCGAAGGACGCGCTGCGTCGGTCGGCGATGCTCTCGATCGCGGATCGAGCGGAGTTCGTCTGGCTCCGGGCGTACTACATCTTGGGTGACGACCGTCGCAACAGGTCGATTTTTGCCAAGCTTCTCGAGGCGTCGGATCGAGGCGAGACGGTCTTCCCGTTCACTAGCGGGCGGACGCTGTACGACTTCATCGATGTCGCCGAACTGGGGCGTCAAATTGCGGTGGCGGCGACGTCCGACGGCGTGACAGGCACTGTAAATGTGTCCTCCGGCGAGCCCGAGTCGCTCGCAAACCGTGTGGAGCGCTTCATTTCGGAGAACCGGCTCGATATCACCCTGCAGTACGGTGCATTTCCCGACCGTCCGTACGACTCCCCGGGAATCTGGGGGGAAGCGACCGAGATCCGCGCCCTGATGGCGCGCTCTCCCTTTCCGCATTCAGCGTGAGCTCGCCCCTACGGTCCGGCGGCCGGCGCATCCGTGCTGCGGGATCAGCGTGAGCCGCTCGCGCTACCTTCCACGTCGATGCGCAGATATCCGGTCGCGCGCGGATCGAACTCCACGTTGAACGAGGTCGCCTGCATAATGTTGTGCACATCATTACCGTCGCCGTCGATGAGGGTGGCGTTGACGAAATACTTTCCGCCGCCAAGCGCGGGCTTCTTCAAAACGAAAGCCACCTCGCCTTCACCGTCGAGAGGCGGCATAGGCGTATCGAGCCAGTCAGTCCCCGTGACGAACATCTTCTGGCCCATCGTGTCATCGATCTGCACGCGGCATCCCCAGGTCTGAAGACCGGTGGAGGTCACGGTGAGGCGGATTTCGAGGTCGTCCTCCGGTTGCAGTGCGGACCCCTCTTCCTTACCGATGACGTGGGCGCTCACGCCGGTCACGGCGCTTTGCGGACGTTCGACTTGGGGCTCGGCAGCGTCCCGCTCGGCGACGCGACGCTCTTCAAGAAGGTCACGGAATCGGGCGACGGCCGTGGACGGCTTGCCATCGAAGAGGACTTTGCCCTGGTGGAGCAACACGCATCGCCCGCAGAGCTCGACGACCTGATCGAGCGAGTGCGTCACGAGGATGATCGTGCGTCCCTGCTGTTGAAACTCCCGGATGCGATCCATGCATTTGCGCTGGAACGCCTCGTCGCCGACGGCGAGGACTTCATCCACGAGAAGGACGTCGGGGTCCGTGTGCACGGCCACGGCAAAAGCCAATCGCACGTACATCCCGGATGAGTAGAACTTGACCTGGGTGTCGATGAAATCGCCGATTGACGCGAACGCGACGATGTCGTCGAACTGTGCTTCTGTCTCTTCGCGGCTGAGCCCGAGAACTGACGCATTGAGGAAGACGTTCTCTCGACCGGTGAGATCGGGATGAAAGCCTGCGCCCAACTCAAGGAGAGCGGCGAGGCGCCCGCGCTCTTCCACCGTGCCACTGGTGGGATCCACAATCCCGCCGATGACCTTCAGAAGAGTGCTCTTGCCCGATCCATTGTGCCCAATGAGGCCGATGGTCTCGCCCGCGTAGATGTCCAGATCGACGTCTCGCAGCGCCCAGAACTCTTTTTTGTGGCGGCGGCCGGCGCGCCCGAGAGTGACGACTCGTTCCTTGATCGAAGAATCTTTGCGGATGGTGAACTTCTTTGAGACGCCACGGATGCGAGCGACCTCGGGGCGGAGGGCGCCGTCTGCCGGCACAGTGGGGAGAATCGGCATGGGTTCACAGCTCCTGAGCGAAGTTGCCCTGCAGGCGAATGAAGACGCGATGGCACACCAGCAGCAGCACCAATCCGATGAGAAGAGCGATCGTCATGCGGAGGAGGAGCTCGCCGGGCCACTCGGCGGTATCGCCGGCTACCCAGAAGGCTCGCTGGAACCCGAGGACCGCGAGGGTGAGCGGGTTGTTCGTGTAGATGTCGAGGACGGTGGGCGACGGGATGAGCGTCTTCGCCATTTGCCAGGAATAGACGATCGGGCTCGCCCAGAACAAAAGCATCGTGATGACTTCGACGAGGTACTGCACGTCTCGCAGATAGACATTGACCGCGCTGAACAACAGCGCGAATGCCGTGCCGTACACCACGATGAGTGCGATGGCTGGCACGGCGTAGGCAAGCTGAGCGTGCAGCGGCGGTTTTGCGACGAGAAGCGTGGCGGCCACCAGGACGATGAGCTGGATGCCGAAATTGAACAGTGCCGATCCGACACTCGAAAGAGGGAATACCTCGCGGGGGAGATACACCTTTTTGACGAGTCCGGCATTGGTCAGTACGGATCCGGTTCCGCCCACGACGATCTCCGTGAACAGACCGATCGCCGAGAGGCCCGCGAAGACGTACACCGCGAAGTCGGGGATGCTTCTCGCGGCGCCGAGGAACTGCCCCATCACGATGAAATATACGGCGAGCTGGATCAGCGGACGGATGAGCGACCAGAAGAATCCGAGAGTGGAATCCTTGTACCGTGCCTTCAGATCGCGACGTACGAGGAGGCTCAGCATTTCTCGGTGAGAGAAGATCGCGCGAATCGCTCCCCACCATGCCCCTCGACCGGTCACCGCTCCGACGGGAGCCAGCGGGGTTGCCGCCAACCGCTCCATGCGCAGCGCGGCTTGTTCATTTGCACGAGACATTGCCCTTGATCCTACAGGGGGTTTCTCCGAGCCGTTTGGGCGGCTGTGGGATGCGCGCGCAGCGCGTCAGTCGTGCGAGGGGGCGAGGTACTCTGACAGTCGTTGCTGCCAGGTGGTGTCGAGCATGGACGTCTCGAGCACGCTGTTTCGGGGCCTGTCGGACACCGGGGTGGACGCGGTCGAATAGTACTCGTCCGTGCTCACGCCCGTGACGCGGGCGGGGTCGTGCCCCGTGAGGCGGAACACTTCTCGGGCGACGTCGCACCAACTACCTGGCTCACCCACATTCGTGACGTTGTGCACACCGAAGGGTGCTCCCGCGCTGAGGAGCTGGCGGATGCCGGCTGCGATGTCGCACGCGAAGGTGAGCCGCCCCATCTGGTCGTCGACGACGCGCGGGTCGATGCCTCGCTCGGCGAGGTCGGCCATGGTGCGAACGAAGTTATGCCCGTCTCCGACGACCCAGCTCGTGCGCACGATGTAGTGGCGGGGGACAGTGGAGACGATCGCGTCGCCGGCGGCTTTCGTCTGTCCGTAGACGCCGAGAGGCGACACCGCATCCTCCGCCGTGTAGGCGGTGCTCTTCGTACCGTCAAAGACGTAATCGCTGGAGATATGGACGAGCGTGATCCCGTTGGCCGTGGCAATTCGAGCGAGGCTGGCGACGGCTGTAACGTTCGCGGCCCACGCTTCTCTGCGGCCCTCGGGGGTCTCTGCGATGTCAACCTTGGTGTACGCGGCAGCGTTGATGATGACGTCGTAGTCACGCCAGCGACGCGCGGTATCCAGTCTCGGGGAGGTGAGGTCGAGGTCGTCACGGGTGGTGAATTCGATCCCGGGACGATCGCCGAACTCGGCGCGCAGAGCTCGACCGAGCTGACCGTTGGCCCCCGTGATCAGGATCTTCTTCGGTGGCATGGGAACCACCTCGGCAAGACGCGGATGCGCCCTGTCTTTCTCGCTGATCTCGACCTCATCGAGCGGGATGGGCCACTCGATGGCGGCCGATTCGTCGGCGAGGTTGAGGAAGGTGTACGTCGCGTCGGGCGACCAGTGGTCGTTGACGAGGTACGTGTAGGCGGTGTCGGCCTCGAGGGTCTGGTAGGAGTTGCCGACGCCGCGCGGAACGAAGATCGCCGTTGACGGGTCGAGCTCGATCGTGAAGACGGCGCCGAAGGTCTCCCCCTCGCGGAGATCGACCCATGCCCCGAAGATGCGCCCGGTGGCAACCGAGACGTATTTGTCCCAGGGCTCCGCGTGTATGCCGCGCGTGGTCCCGACCGCGTCGTTGAACGAGATGTTGTTCTGCACGGGGCCGAAGTCGGGAAGCTCGATGCCGACCGCGGTCATCTTGTCGCGCTGCCAGTTCTCCTTGAACCATCCGCGCGCATCCCCGTGCACCGGCAAGTCGAGGACGACGAGACCCGGTATCGGTGTCTCGCGCACGGCGAGGGCCTTGCCGAAGGCGATCGACATTGAGGTCACTGCCCTTTGCTGGCGTAGAAAGCTTCGACGCCGTCCTTGGCGGGTGCCCACCAGGCCTCGTTGTCGCGGTACCAGTCGATGGTGGCGGCGAGTCCCGATTCGAAGTCCCCGTATGTAGGGGTCCAGCCGAGTTCGGTGCGCAGCTTGGTCGAATCGATCGCGTAGCGCATGTCGTGGCCGGGGCGATCGGTGACGAGGTCGTAGGCGTCCTTCGGCTGACCCGTGATCTGCAGAATCAGCTCGACGACGCTCTTGTTGTCCTTCTCGCCGTCGGCGCCGATGAGGTACGTCTGACCGATCTCACCCTTGTCCAGGATGGTCAGTACCGCCGAGGAGTGGTCGTCGGCGTGGATCCAGTCGCGGACGTTCTCACCCGTGCCATACAGCTTCGGACGGACGCCGCGCAGAACGTTCGTGATCTGACGGGGAATGAACTTCTCGACGTGTTGGTAGGGGCCGTAGTTGTTCGAGCAGTTGCTGATGGTCGCGCGGACACCGAACGACCGGACCCATGCGCGCACCAGCAGGTCGGAGCCGGCCTTGGTGGAGGAGTACGGCGAGGACGGGTTGTACGGCGTCTGCTCGGTGAAGCGCGCTGGGTCGTCGAGCTCCAGGTCTCCGTAGACCTCGTCGGTGGAGATGTGGTGGAAGCGGACGTCATGTCGCCGCGCAGCCTCGAGCAGCGTATAGGTGCCGATGATGTTGGTGTCGAGGAACGGGCGCGGATCGTGCAGCGAATTGTCGTTGTGCGACTCGGCGGCGTAATGCACGACGGCGTCGGCTTCCGCCACGAGCGGACCGACGACGGCCGCGTCGGCGATGTCGCCCACCACCAGACGGACGCGGTCTTCGGGGAGACCATCCAGCGACGCCTCGTTGCCGGCATAAGTCAGCTTGTCGAGCACCGTCACCGTGTGGTCGGTATGCGCGACGACGTGGTGAACGAAATTGGAACCGATGAAACCGGCGCCGCCGGTCACGAGCAGGCGCGTCATCCGCGGCCCCTTTCAAGGATCTCGAGCAGGTAGGTGCCGTAGCCGGATTTCACCAGGGAGTTCGCTCGCTCGCGGAGAGCGGCATCGGAGAGGAAGCCCTGACGCCAGCCGACTTCTTCTGGCACACCGATGCGCAGACCCGTGCGGCGTTCGATCGTTCTGACATAGTCCGCCGCATCCGTCATCTGATCAAATGTCCCCGTGTCGAGCCACGCGGTACCGCGGGGGAGGACCTCGACCTGGAGAGTTCCGCGCCGCAGATACTCGGCGTTGATGTCGGTGATCTCGTACTCACCGCGCGCAGACGGCTCAAGATTGCGTGCAATTTCGACGACGTTGTTATCGAAGAAATACAGTCCTGGGACGGCGTAGTTGCTGCGGGGAACGGCGGGCTTTTCTTCGAGGGAGACCGCGTGGCCATCGCGGTCGAACTCAACCACGCCGTAGGCAGACGGCTCCGCCACCCAGTAGGCGAAGACCGCGGCCCCGTCGACATCGGCGTAGCGCTTGAGCTGTGTTCCCAGACCCGGCCCGTAGAGCAGGTTGTCACCCAGGACCAAGGCGACCTTTTCGTCGCCGATGAAGTCCGCGCCGATAGTGAACGCCTGCGCGAGACCGTCGGGGGACGGCTGCTGCGCGAAGGTGATGTCGACGCCGAACTGGGATCCGTTGCCGAGGAGACGCTCGAAAAATGGTGCGTCGTGCGGAGTCGTGATGATCAGGATGTCGCGGATGCCGGCGAGCATCAACGTCGACAGCGGGTAGTAGACCATCGGCTTGTCGTACACCGGGATCAGCTGCTTGGAGACCCCCAGCGTGATTGGATGCAGTCTGGTGCCCGAGCCGCCAGCGAGAATGATGCCTTTCACGCTTTTATGTTGTCACACCCTGGCCAGCGGCCCGAGTGCGAAGCGGGCCCGTCCACCCCGATTCGATCAGTCCCGCGTCGCCCAGTACGCGCTGCTGCGCATCTTCAACGACTCGCGAAGACCGATAGTTTTGTCTACCGCATCGACCGGCAGGCGCAGGCGCGGTGCCAGAGCGCCTCGGCGCCATCCCTCCCACCGGCCGACGAGTGACACGACGTCACGACGCAGCACGAGACGCGCTCCGGTGACGATCGCCTCGACGAGGAACGCCCGAACGCCCCATCGGGAGCGCAGCACGCCGTACTTGCGCAGCAGGTAGCCGCGCGCGAACCCGGAAAGACGGCGCTGCCGCACGGACTCCTTGCCTGCGCTCGCGCCGCCCAAGTGCATTCCCGAGGGCTCGGGGATCGCGACACACGACCATCCGGCCGCCCGCAGACGGAAGGCGAGATCGAGTTCTTCGCCGTACATGAAGATGTTCGTGTCGAACAGGCCCACCTCCGCGAGGGCTGCGCGGCGATAGACGGCTACGGCACCGTAGGGTCCGAGGACGGGTGGGCGCTCGGCATCGGCTCTCGAGAGCTCGGCGCCGTGGAAACGGACGAAACCCGCCCCCGTCACATCGGCCACGATGCCGTAGGAGTCGACGGTGCCGTCGGGAGCGAGAAGCAGGGTCGCGGCGCTCCCGACACGGGATGCCGGGTCGTCGGGCAGGGCGCGGAGAGCTGCAGCGACGGCATCGGGTTCGAGGACGACATCGCTGTTCACCAGCATGACGAGGCGGCCGTGACCCGCGGCCATCCCGACGTTGCACGTGCGGGCGAACCCGAGGTTGACCTCGTTGCGGATGAGCGTGACGTCGGGGAACTCGTCGCCGATCCGATCGGCGGTGTCGTCGGGGGACAGATCGTCGACCACGATGACGCGGGCCGGGACGCTTTGCGCACGGGCCGCTCGGATGCAGGAACGGACGAAGTCCCAACCCCCGTGGACGGGGATGACGAGATCGACCTCGGGATCAGCGTTCATTCGCGACCTGCCTTCCAGTGGGGGCGAGAGCCCGGCCGTCAGCGAGATCGTGCAGTGGGCGATTGCGAAGCCGACGGAGGCGGAGGGTTCAGTTTATCGTCGCGCGGTCGGGGAACCCGGTCGGTAGCATGGTCGGGTCCCCTCGACACCGACGCCATGACCTCCACAGACCCCGCCTCCGTCCCCGGTTTCATCGTTCTCGCGGCGTACCGGCCGCCCGCCGAACTCTTCTCCCGCCAGCTCCGATCGATCCAGGCGCAGACGCTGACAGCGTTCCAGTGCGTGATCGTGGCTGACGGCGGCGTCGATGAGGTTCGCGGACAGGTCGTCGACGCGGTCGGAACTGACGAGAGGTTCCGCGTCGTCGGTTTCGAAGAGCGGGTGGGCTTCTACTCCAACTTCGAACGTGGTCTCGAGGAAGTGCCCTCCGACGCACCCTGGGTCGCGCTGAGCGATCAAGACGACGAGTGGAGGCACGACAAGCTCGCGATTCTCGTTCCCGCTCTCGAGCGGGCGGCGTTGGTCAGCGGTCAAGCGCGCGTCGTGACCTACCCCGAGGGCGTCGTCGTCTCGGCATCCACCCAACGACGAGCGGTGACCGCACCGGCCCTCGTGCTCGAGAACCAGTTCTCCGGGGCTCTGTGCGTCTTCCGCGGCTCGCTGCTGCGCACCGCGCTGCCTTTCCCTCGCTACACCGGACCCGCGCAGGTGCACGACCACTGGCTCGCCGTCTGCGCCGCCGCTACGGGGGGAATCGCCGTCGTCGACACGGTGGTGCAGGACTACGTGCAGCACTCCGCGAACGTGCTCGGCGAAGCGGACACCGCGCGCCTGGGATGGCGCCAGACGCTTCGCCGTCGTCGGGATGCCGTCCGGACCGACACGCAGGGAGCGGGACCCCGGGCCGTCGCGCGCTCGATCTACCTCGTCAATGCGGGGTGGGCGGAGGTCATGATCGATGCCCTCGGCACACGCGTCGTCCGCGCGCCCGTTCAGCAGCTCGCCGCGGCCTTCGGTTCACACCGGCGTAGCGGGCGCACTGTCCAGACGGTGATCGGGGCCGCACGCCGTCGCGAGATCTCTGCGCGCTCCGCGGCCGTGTATCTCGTCGGTAGCGCTCTGTGGACGCTCACCGGTGGTGACCGCCGCGGGTAGCAACGGTTTCGCCGACGGCTCGCGACGGGCCTCACGCTCAGGCGTTGGCGACGATCGCACGCTGTCGCAGGATCTCCCGGGTAGCGGCGATACCGACGATGGTGAGCACCACCACCTCCGATGCCGCGAGACCCCAGACGACAGCGGTCGCCCCGAGCGTCGACCCCAGCAGGAACATCGCGGGAAGACCGACGCACGCCGACGAGATGATCGCCAGAAGCACGATGCGATTGCGGTTCGCGGGCACCAGCACGTTGCGGATCAGCGGCGTCGTCAACGAGATGATGAGATACGTCACCCCGTAGGCCGGGAACATCGAGGGGGGAGGCGCGACGGCGGAGCCCAAAAACGCCGCGGTCAGCCAGGGTCCGAGCAGGACCAGGACCAGCAGACCGACGATTCCCACGACGAGATGCAGAGCGAGGGCGACCAGGTGGCGCCGCGTCCGACCCTGTTCCCAGGTGGCCTCGAGGACCCACTTCTGCAGGGTGTTGCCGACGATCAGGATCGCCGTGAGCCCCACCCGATACAGCTTGTCGGCCGAGGTGAGCTCGGCGGCGGCCTGGGTGCCGACCACCCCCTGGGTGATGGGGACGGGCGCGGTCGTGTAGCTGCCCCCGAGGCCGTCGGCGCTCGCGAGGGGAAGGTTCTGACGGAAGCTCCCCGCGATGCCCGCGGGATGCAGCGGCGGGACGACCCGCCCGAAGAGATGGAGGTGGAGGGCCGCGAGTCCCACGAGTGTTCCGGCGATCATCATCAGCGGGTAGGCGACCAACTGTCCCGACAGCTGCATCACCAGAGCGCTGCCGGCCGTGAACACCGCCATGGGGATCGCCTCGTACCAGAGCACCATCTGCGCGCGTCCCGTGCCGACCGCGTACCACGACATCGTCAGTCCCGTGAGACCCGTCGCGAGGACGACGAGCGCAGCGACCCCTCCGAACGCGCCGCCGACGAGTGCCGCCGCGGCCCACGCGGCCAC
The DNA here is from genome assembly GCF_052660795.1 of Sphingomonas sp. G5. Lineage (NCBI taxonomy): Bacteria > Pseudomonadati > Pseudomonadota > Alphaproteobacteria > Sphingomonadales > Sphingomonadaceae > Sphingomonas > Sphingomonas sp. G5. The sequence continues at coordinate 866,248 of NZ_CP109660.1, forward strand.
CCCGCCCGCGACGACGAACACCGTCAGGCGGGACCAGAAGCTGTGGGCGTAGACGTCCCTCCGGGCCTCGTCGTGCTCCGCCATCGCGATACGGGCTCCACCGGCGACGTTCCAGCCGTAGCTCGAGATCATCGCGAGGAGGCTGCCGAGCGCCTGGCCGGTACCGATCGCCGCCCACCCGTCGGCTCCCTGGATACGCGCCGCAATGGGCAGCACCAGCAGCGGCACGACGGCGACGATCATCGGCGCGGTGCCGAAGCCGATCAGACGAGCGAGAAGGACCTTCACCGGCCGCGCTCCGATAGCACCTTGTCGAGCACTCCCGCGGTCGCCTCGGCCGCGGCGTCCCAGGTGAAGCGCGACGCCCACCGCTGGGCCTCGGACCGCGCGGCGTCGTCGGCGGGAGTCCGCAACGCCGCCGTGATCGCGGCGCCGAAGGCGTTGGCATCCGTCGCATCGGCGTAGTGAGCCGCGTCGCCGCCGACCTCCCGCAGGACGGGGACATCGTGGGCGAGGACGGGAACGCGCCGACGCAGCGCGTCGACGACGGGGAGGCCGAAGCCCTCGGCGAGGGAAGGGCAGACGTACAGCGCGGCGGACTGGTAGAGCGCCTCGAGCTGCTCGTCGCTGACCCAGCCGGGCAGGATCACGTCGTGCTCGAGGCCGAGACGTGTCACCTCACCGGCGAGCGGGTCGGGCAAGCGGCTCCCGGCGACGACGGTCACGGGACGCTCGGCGGGGGCGATCGTGGCGAGGGCGGCGAGCAGTCCCGGGAAGTTCTTGTGCGGCATGCGGTTGCCGACGCTCAGGACGAGAGGTCGCCCGGTGGGCAGCGCGAGGGAGGACAGGATGCCGCGGGGGTCCGCCACGGGACGCGGTTCCGCGCTGCCGTTGTGCACCACCGACACCCTCCCGGCGGGAACGCCGAGGAAACGTCCGATACTGTCGGCGGCCGCGTGCGACACGGTGATCACGTGGTCGGCGGTCTGTGCCGAACGCCGCATGAGAGTCGAGGTCACGGCACGTTGCGCCCGCTGGGCGAGACCGCCGGGCACTTCGTCGTAGATCGCGTCGTGCACGGTGACCACGCGCGGGACGCCGCGGAAGACCGGGCCGAAGTTCGCCGGCGCCCACACCAGATCGGCGTGTCCCCGCCGCGCGAGCAGATCGGTCGCCGCGACCGCGCCCAGAGCCCACGTCGCCGGATCGGACCCTACCCACCGCACCGTCTGCACGTGGCCGGGGAAGAACGCCGAGACGCGGTCGGCACCGTCGCGACCGGTCAGCGCGGCGAAGCGCGTGTCGGGGAGGAGGGCAGCGATGCGGGGGAGCAGTTCGCGGACGTAGGTCTCGGTGCCCCCGCGCGAGCCGGTGAACCCGAGCAGATCGACGAGGACGCGGCGGTGGGCCATCAGCTCTCGATGACGGCTTCGGGGCGCTGCTCGCGCCGGGGCGTGGTCAGTACGCCCGAGAAGAAGCTCATCATCGCCGTCTGGAAGCCGAGGATGATCAACAACGCACTGGGCACGGCGATGCGCACGGCCTGTGCGGCGTTCTGCGCACCGAAGTCGAGGCTGCCCCACAACGCGACCTGCACGATGCCGATGATGATGCCGAGGAAGAACAGCCCCACACCGATCAGCAGGCCGCGCTCGGCCGACCACTTCGCCACGATGCGCCGGTATCTCTCGCTCGTCGGCAGGAATCCCTCTTGCGTGGCGTAGAGCTTGGTCAACCAGAAGAACAACAGGGACTGGAACCCGATCACGCACAGGGCACTGGCGTAGACCATGGTCGTCACGTCGAAGCCCACGTCGCCGATGCGGACCCCACCGAACGCCAGCACGCCGACGGCGATGGCGCCGAAGAAGAATGCCACGAGACCCGGGTAGACGAAGAGCCAGCGCGGAGCGAACAGCAGGAGGAAGCGCAGGTGACGCCAGCCGTCATGCCAGCTGCGCAGGTGCGGCGGGCGCGAGCGACCGTCCTTCTTGAGGGTCGTGGGGACCTCTTCGATGCGGAAGCGGGCGAGAGATGCCCGCACGACCATCTCGGAGGCGAACTCCATGCCGGTGGTCTGCAGGTCGAGCTGGCGGATGCGGGCGCGGTTGAAGCCGCGCAGGCCACAGTGGAAGTCGCGGATGCCGGGCTTGAAGAACAGCTCGCCGATGAACGACAGCACCGGGTTTCCGAGGTACTTGTGCAGCGGGGGCATGGCGCCCGGCTCGATGCCGCCGCGGAAGCGGTTGCCCATGACCAGATCTGCTCCGGCCCGCAGGCGCTCGACGAAGGGCTCGAGGTTCTCGAAGTCGTAGCTGTCGTCGGCGTCGGCCATGATGATGTACCGACCGCGGGCCGTCTCGATGCCGTTGATGAGCGCAGCGCCGTAGCCGCGACGCGGGGCGTGCGAGACGCGGGCGCCGAGCCCCTCGGCGAGGGCCTGCGAGCCATCGGTGCTGCCGTTGTCGGAGATGAGGATCTCGCCCCGGATGCCGCTGCGCTCGAGGAAGCCCTGCGCCTTGCGGATGCAGACTTCGAGCGTCTCGACCTCGTTGAGGCACGGCATGAGGATCGTCAGCTCGACGTCGGACGGTGCGGGAGTGGTCACGGGGTGTCTTCTTTCGTCTTCACCGCGGCGGGGCTCGGCAGCGACAGCGCCGAGATGATGCCGTCCACGGTGCGGCGGATGGTGCGAGTGCCGACGGCGGTGTCGTACCAGGCGCGCGCTGTGCGTCGCAGGTCGTCACCGCCCTCGGCGATGTCCCGGATGGCCCGGGCGAGATCGGCGGGGCGGGTGGTGGGGGAGACGACGCCGTTGACGCCGTCGTCGATGAGTTCGGTCGCGGCGTTGCCCTCGTCGGCGACGAGCACCACCGGAGTGCCGTGGGCATTCGCCTCGACGACGACGAGGCCGTACCCCTCGCGGCGTGACGGGTTGGCCAGGGCGAGGGCTCCGTGCAGCAGTGTGTCGAGTTCGGCATCCGAGACGAAGCCCGGGAAGTCTGTCCACTCCTCGCCGCCGACGCGTCGCACCTCGGCGCGCACGGCTTCGGAGCTGGGCCCGGTGCCGAGCACGACCAGGCGGAGGTCGGGCAGGCTCTTGCGCGCCGCCGCGACGGCGGCCGGGAGAACCTCGACGCGCTTGTCGGGGATGTGCCGGCCGACGTAGAGCACGTACGGCGGAGCCGCGGCCGCCGAGGGGGGAGCCACCTCGACGGCACCGTCGATGAGCCCGGGGCTCACGAGGGGCGCGCCACGCAGACCCTCACGGCGCAGACGGGCGGCCGAGAGCTGCGAGTGGCACGTGGCCAGCGGGGTGACCGCGATGGCCGCGCGCTGCAGGACCCAGGCGATCGTTCCGGTGACGACGCCCGAGTACTCGACCCACTGTCGGCGGTGCCACACCTCGAGGTAGTCGGCCGCCAGGCGCGTGCCCGATCCGAGCAGTGCCAGGCGGGCGGCGAAGACGTTGAAGATCGGCAGACCGCTGACGACGACGGCCGCGTACCGACGGCGCCGGCGCACCAGCGCGCCGAACAGTCCCGCCGCGTAGCGCAGGGCCGCAGGGATACGGCGCACACCGTCGTCGGAATACAGCGACAGGCGCCCGGTCACCGGCACGATACGGAAATGGTCTTCCGGCGGGGTCGCGGCATCCCACTGCACGGCGGTCAGATAGTCGACGTCGAGACCCGAGCGTCCCAGTTCGTCGGCGAAAGCGCGGTACTGCCGCTCACCACCGCCGGTGGAGTAGGGGAACAGGCAGTCGTACGCGACCGCCACGGTCGAAGCGCGCGACACCTCAGCACCCCTCGATGCGGAACAACTTGGCGGCCGGGCCCTGCGAATCCACGAGCACGAGGTGCGTGCCGGGAGTGAGGTCCTGGATGCCGCTGTAGGCCGCGGCGCCCGCGGGATCGATGACGTCCTGCGTGCCGAAGTCGAGCACGTAGTCGACGCCGAGCTGATCGACGGTGCGGCACACGGCCGGGTCGGAGTCGATGTCGCGAAGATGCGCGTTGAGGAAGAGCACCTCGGGGGAGGGGTTTCCGAAGACGTGCTTCTGGGTCACCTGGCGGTCTGCGAAGGCGAGCGCGAGGGAGGTACCCGTCCGGGGGCTCCCGGCGATGAGCGCGTCGGGGGGTGTCTCCTCGTCGAGACGCTCGAGCAGCGCCTCTTCGTCGGACGACAGGATGAGGGAGCTGTCGGTATAGGCGTAGGCCTCGTGCACCTGGGCGAGCGCGATTCGGACGTTGGGACCGATCGCCACCGAGAACACGGCGGCGATACCGACCACCACCGCGCCGACGCGGAGCCACCCGGGAACACGTCGTTCGCCAACAGTCGCTCGGACGAGATCGACGATGGCCAGCGCGCCGAGGGTGGCGACGGGGATGGCCACCAGCGGCAGCAGCGCGGCGAGCCGGTTCGAGTCGTTGTACCAGGGGTTGGTGAGCAGCTGACGCAGGGGGCTGTCGATGCGCAGGCCCGAGGCCACGGCGAACAGCGCCACCGCGACGGCGAAGGGCGCGAGGACCGTGAGCAGGCGGGGGCGGCGCGCGACGGCGGCGAAGCCCGCGATCAGCAGCAGAGAGGCGACCACGGTTGGAGTGAACCCGCGCGGTGCGGCGAACAGCCCTTCGCCGAGGGACTGCGACAGTTGCTGCCACGGTGCCCAGCCCGAGTGCTCGGCCCCGGTGCGGAAGACCGCGACGGTACCCGCCAACGCCACGGCGAAGGCGACCACGGCGATCCCGAGCCCGAGGACGGATCCGCGCGTGCGTTCGGTGACCGCGAGCACGGCGAACGCGGTGATGACGACGGCGGCGGCGAAGAACAGCAGGCTGAGGAACGCGTTGGGGTGGCCGAGAAAGGTTCCCCCGGCCAGCAGGGCGACCAGCAGAGCCGAGCGCACCAGGGCGGGGGCACCGCGCTCGGGCAGCATCGTCACGATGACCGCGAGGGCCGCGGGGAGCATGGCGTACCCGACGAGGTTCGGGTACAGCACGCCCCAGTTGAAGAACAGGGCGGGGAAGGCCCCGAACCCCGTCGACAGCGCAGCGGACACGACGTAGGCGGTGCGGCGCTGGGCGAAGAAGGCCCCGGCGAGAGCCATCACCGACGCGGGCCAGAGGATCGACACGATCGCCAGGTTCGACCCGTTCACCGCGACGGGGACGCTCGCGCCCGTCAACTCGGCGCCGAGGGTGGTGAGGGCGTGCCAGGCGTTCGGATAGAAGCCGATGTCGGAGGTGGACCCGATCTGGAACGGCGAAGCGCTGCCGTTCTGCAGGCCCAGGGCGATCGCGTTCAGGTGGACGATGTTGTCGAAGCGCTGCGCGATGTTGCCGGGAGCACCGAAGGCGCGGGCGAACATGACGGCGCTGACGAGGGCCGTCGCCACCAGCGACAGGAGCGCGACCAGTCCCGTTCGGCGCCCGGCGGGCGCGGTGTCGACCCCGGCGACGCGGCGCAGGACGAGTGCGATGCCCATGACCACGAGGGTGACCAGTGCCAGCGGCAACAGGTTCCACCGCAGACCCACGAGGGGAGCGACGGATGCCGCGGCGGCGGCGATCGTGACCGAGATCGCGGGAGCGAGCAGCAGCCGCTGGGGGCTTCGCCAGCCCCAGCCGACGGCGACCACGGCGACGCCGGGGATGATCAGAACGGCAGCGACGGCAAGGTACGCCGGAATCGCGCTGACCCAGTCACCCATGCAATTCCGTCTCCGTCCGCGGCCGTTACGACACGCCATCGTATCGGACGGTCTCTGCGGGGCCGCTGAGCGCGGCCGCGGGGGCACGGATGCGTCCCGGGTAGTATCGACCGGACGTCTCCCGCGGGGTCGTGCCCCCACTCTCGACACGAAAGACGCAGCATTTCATGGACCTTCTCATCGTCGGCTCCGGCTTCTTCGGCCTCACCATCGCCGAGCGCGCCGCCGCCGCGGGCCGCAAGGTCACGGTCATCGATCGTCGTCATCACATCGGCGGCAACGCCTATTCGGCGGACGAGCCCGAGACGGGCATCGAGGTGCATCAGTACGGCGCGCATCTCTTCCACACCTCCAACCCGACGGTGTGGGAGTACGTCAACCGCTTCACGCGGTTCACGAATTACGTGCATCGCGTCTACACGACGCACAAGAACGTGGTCTTCCCCCTGCCGATCAACCTCGGCACGATCAATCAGTTCTTCCAGGCGGCGTACACGCCCGATCAGGCGCGCGCGCTCGTGCACGAGCTCGCCGGGGAGTTCGATGCGAAGGATGCCGCGAACCTCGAGGAACGCGGGATCGCGCTGATCGGTCGTCCCCTGTATGAGGCGTTCATCCGCGACTACACCGCGAAGCAGTGGCAGACCGATCCGAAGGATCTGCCCGCGGAGGTCATCTCGCGGCTGCCCGTTCGCTACACCTACGACAACCGCTATTTCAACGACACGTGGGAGGGTCTGCCCGTCGACGGCTACACCGCGTGGCTGGAGCGGATGGCTGATCACCCGAACATCGACGTCAAGCTCTCGACCGACTACTTCGACGAGTCGCAGCCGCTGAACAAGAAGGCGACCGTCGGCCAGGTGCCGGTGGTCTACACCGGACCGGTCGACCGCTACTTCGACTACGCCGAGGGCGAGCTGTCGTGGCGCACGCTCGACTTCGAGCAGGAGGTTCTGCCGATCGGCGACTTCCAGGGCACCAGCGTGATGAACTACGCCGACGCCGACGTGCCGTACACGCGCATCCACGAGTTCAAGCACTTCCACCCCGAGCGCGCCGACCGGTACCCGACTGACAAGACGGTCGTCGTGCGCGAGTACTCGCGCTTCGCCACGCGCGCCGACGAGCCCTACTACCCGGTCAACACCGCCGACGACCGCGCCGGTCTGCTCGCCTACCGCGAGCTGACCAAGGGAGAGCGCGACGTGCACTTCGGCGGCCGCCTCGGCACGTACCAGTACCTCGACATGCACATGGCCATCGGTTCCGCTCTGTCGATGTGGAACAACCAGCTCGCGTGATGTCCCCGTGCATCTGACCCTCGGGTCGCCCACCCGCTCTGTGCCCGAGCACCGGGGGACGGAGGGGCGCTGGGCGTATCGTCGCGACGTCGACGGGCTGCGCGCCGTCGCCATCTTGCTGGTCGTGTCGTACCACGTCTGGTTCGGCCGGGTCTCGGGCGGCGTCGACGTCTTCCTCATGCTCTCGGCGTTCTTCCTCACCCGTGGGTTCGTCCGTCGCATGGCGGGCCCCGCCCCGGTGCGCCCGGTCCGTCACCTGCTCGGTGTGTTCCGTCGCTTGCTGCCGGCCGCTGCCGTGACCCTGGTCGGCATCCTGGCCGTGGTGTGGGCGGTCTATCCCGAGACGATGTACCGCTCGATCGCCGAGCAGGCGTGGGCGTCTCTCGGCTACGTGCAGAATTGGCTCCTGGCCGCCGACGCGGTGGACTACTACGCGCGCACCGACGTGCCGAGTCCGCTGCAGCACTTCTGGTCGATGTCGGTGCAGGGTCAGGCCTTCGTGCTGTGGGTGATCCTCTTGTGGGTCTGCCAGATCGCGGTCCGCCGTCGCGGGTGGTCCCCCGATCGCGTGGTGGGCGTGGTCTTCGGCGCGGTCTTCGCGATCTCGTTCGTCTACTCGGTCGTGCGCACCGCGTCGGCGCAGCAGCTCGCCTACTTCGACACCGGGGCGCGACTGTGGGAGTTCGCCGCGGGGTCCCTGCTGGTCATCGCGTTGCCCCGTGTGAGGTTCGGCGCTATCGCCCGCACCTTGATCGGGTGGGCGGGCCTCGTCGGACTCCTCGTGCTGGGTGCCGTACTCGACGTCCAGGGCGGTTTTCCCGGGTTCCTGGCGCTGTGGCCGGTGCTGTGCGCGGCGGCCATCGTGGTGGCGGGATCGGGTGAGACCGGGCGGTTCTCGCTGGCGAGGGTGCTCTCTGCGCGCCCGCTGCAGGCCGTGGGGCGGGATGCGTATGCGTTGTACCTCGTGCACTGGCCGATCCTCGTGACCTTCCTCGTCGTGAACGGCCGGACCGAGGTGGGGCTGGTGGGAGGGGCGGGGATCATCGTGCTGTCGCTCCTGCTCGCGCGGCTGTTGACCTGGGCCGTCGACCGTCCCGTGCGTGCCTGGCGGAGGACCGACACCTCCTCCCTGGTGCCGGTGACGGTTCTCGCGGTCGCCGCCGCCGTCGTGGCCGTTCCCGTCGGAGCCTGGCAGGCGTCGACGTGGCTGCAGCAGCGCGCGATCGAGGAGCGGGCGCTACAGGCCAATCCCGGGGCCGCTGTGCTGCGCGATCCTTCGTTGTCGAAACCTCCGGCAGACGCCCCGCTGCTGCCGCTTCCGACCCTGATCGACGACGAGTGGGTCCACCTCGACCGCGAGTGCTCGGGGGAGTGGGCGAACGACGTCGAGATGCTGCGCGGGACCTGCTCCGAGACCACCGGCACCCCGCGGGCCCGCCACACCATCGCCGTGATCGGCGACTCGCACGCGCAGCAGATCACGAGCGCCCTGCTCCCGGTCGCCGAGGCCAACGGGTGGGGAGTGGTCTTCCTCATCAAGGGGGGCTGCTCGATGGGTCTCGACGAGCCGGGTATGGACGAGCGCTGCGACGGGTGGCGCGAGGCGGCCATCGAGCTCGTCGAACGAGTGCGACCCGATGCGGCGCTGACGGTCGTGACGCGCTCGGATGCCGGGGAGGACGACGAGCGTCTGCGCCCGGGAATCGAACGCTTCCTCGACCGGATGGACGACGCGGGGGTGCCGGTGCTGGGCGTCCGCGACAACCCGCGTTTCGCCTTCAACATGTACGACTGCGTGGTCGGGTCCGACGATCCGCTCGACTGCGCGGTTCCGCGGTCGGCATCGCTCGCCGATCGGAACCCCGCCGACGACCTCGACCGCCCGGGTCTGCACCTCGTCGACCTCACGCCGTGGATCTGCCCCGACGACCTCTGCGTCGGCGAGATCGGGAACGTCGCGGTCTACCGCGACGACAACCACCTCAGCCGCCTCTATGCGCGTACGCTCAGTCCGTCCCTGGCCGAGCAGCTGCCGGCCACGATCGGCTGAGCCGCGGACGCACAGGCGTCCCGCGTCGCGTCAGCGCGGACGACTCAGCCGACCGGCTGCGACTGCTCCAGCGGCGGCATCGGCTTCCACGAGGAGTCGCGCAGGATGCGTCGGCCGTCGCGGAGCCCACGGAACAGGTGGCTCGTGCCGGTGATCTTGCGTTCGACCACGACGAGGCGGATGAGTTCCTTCACGAAGGTGAGCGTCGTCCCGAGCGTGAAGGGCAGGGTGCGGTAGACGCCGAGCGCGCGGTAGTACTTCTGCAGGTAGGCGCGATTGCGCATGATGTAGTACCGGTACGCGTCGCTCGACGCGTTCATGTGCCGGATGCCCATGTCCCACTGCTTGATCTCGCGCGTACGGCGCAGCACGAACTCGTTGACGATCACCGAGGGCGTGTGGCGAGAAGCGAGCCAACCGTAGAGCTGGTCGTCCCAGTAGATGAAGAAGCGGGGATCGGGCAGGCCGATCTTTGCCACGATGTCGCGGTGGATGAACATGCCCTCGAAGCAGCCTGAGTTCATCGGCTTGAACCCGGAGTCGTCGAAGGCGGCGGGGGCGAAGGGGATCGGGATCGCCATCGACTCGGCCACGCGGTACTGCCAGTAGAACTCGCTGCCGTCGTAGTCGTAGCGCCGCCCCTGGATGCTGCGGAAGCGCGGCGTCCAGTGCCCCATGCGAGCGAGCCCGTCCGTCACGACTTCGACGTCGTCGTCCATCAGCCAGATCCATTCGGATCCGAGCTCGTAGGCCGTGCGCATCCCCTCGCTGAACCCGCCCGAGCCGCCGGTGTTCGTCTCGAGACGGCGATAGACCAGCTCGGTGGGCAGGCGATCGCGGAACGATTCGACCACCGCGGTGGTGTCGTCGGTCGAGGCGTTGTCGATCACGACGAGGTGACCGGGTGCCGGGTCCATGCGTTCGATGCTCTCGAGGAGCCGCGTCAGCAGGTGCGTGCGGTTGTAGGTGACGACGACGATGGTCGCGGTCTTCGGGTCGAACGGGGCCGTGGTCACGGACGCTCCTCGAAGGTCGCGCGCCAGTTGGCCTCGGAGACGAGCTCGGGCAGGGCGCTGCGGTACTGACGGGACAGGCGGGGCCATTCGCGCTGGAGCCGTCGGTGCAGCTTCCAGCTGTCGACGAGCATGCGACGGAACATCGCGCGATCGCGCGTGTAGATGTTCTTGCCGGAGCCGTCGGCGGCGCTCACGAGGGCGCTGTCGTAGAGCGGGACGCGCCACCAGTGTGCGTCGCCCTTGCCGAATTCGACCTCGGGCTGGCTGATGTTCTCGGGCCTGGGCGTGTGGAACCAGTGCGACACGAGGGTGCGCGCGGTGAAGGTGCGCAGGGCCAGACCCGTGGGGCTGTCGAACTCGTGCTTCTTCAGGCGCTTGAACACCTGGCGCCCGTGACGCGAGCGCAGCGGCACGCCCGAATCTTTGTGCACGACGGTCTCGGCGTGTTTCTTCGCGACCGTGCGAGCGTCGGGCATGGCCGTGGCGAGATTCGCGCGCATGTGGTCCGGCCCGGAGAGCACGTCGCGCAAGGCGCGGTGGCGCAGCTCGACCGGGTAGTACTGCATCATCATGAGGTGCTTGAGGTCGACGCGTCGGCTGTGCCGGATGAGCGTCCCGCCCTGCGGCGAACGCGAGTGCAGAAGCGCGGCGACGATGCGATTGCGGGCGTGGAAGTACGCCTGCCAGTCGATCGAGTCGTCCTTGCCCAGCCACGAGACGTGCCAGAGCGCGACACCGGGCATGGAGACCGTGGGGTAGCCGGCATCCCGAGCCCGAACGCAGAACTCGGCGTCGTCCCACTTGATGAAGGCGGGGAGGGAGAGGCCGATCTCGCGCAGGATGCTGGTGGGGATGAGGCACATCCACCAGCCGTTGTAGTCGGCGTCGAGGCGCATGTGCAGCAGCGGGCTCTGGCGCAGATTGGCGACGCTGAAGTCGTGGGGGAGGCGCTCCTGGAACAGAGCCCGCCACATGAAGGGGGCATCGTCGACGACCTCGGCCCAGGCGTGGAGCTTCGGGCGGTCGAGGAGGTCGAACATATGGGCGCCGACGATCGTCGGCACCGAGGCGTACCGGCCGAACACCACCGAGCGGCGGATCGACTCCGGCTCGATCCGCACGTCGTCGTCGAGCAGCTGCACGAAGTCGCTGCCCTCCCGGGCGAGGGTCTCGACCATGGCGCGGGCGAAGCCGCCCGAACCGCCCAGATTGGGCTGGCGCAGCACCTGGAGGGTGTCGCCGAGACGCTCGGCGACCGCCGGGTAGGCCTCTTGCGCCTCGACCAGATCGGTGCCCTGGTCGATGATGAACACCCGGTCGACGACGTCGAGCACGTCAGGGGCGTCGGCGAGGGCCTCGAGCGTCGAGACGCAGTAGTCGGGCTTGTTGTAGGTCGTGACGCCGATGCTGGCCTTGCCGCCGCGGACGGGCTCCTGCTCCGTTGTCCACTCGGCGCCCTCGAACATCGCGTCCGCCTGGTCGGCGGCCACGTCGAACCAGATCCACCCGCCGTCGCTGTACTGATCGAGCACGAGGTCGAACGAGGTCGCGACGGCGTCGCCGCGCACCTCGCGCGTCTCGATGCGCTGCTTCGTGCCGCCGCCGTTCGAGCGGTACACGAGCACCGTGGCATCCCCCGAGGTGTGCACGGTCAGGCGCACGTGGCGCACGGCCGTCCAGTGCTGCCAGTACGAGGCGGGGAAGGCGTTGAAGTAGGTGCCGAAAGAGACGCGTCGGCCGGCGACGATGCGGGCGCGGTGGCGATCGAGGATGTTGCCGAGCTGGGCGACGTTGGTGACCCGCACCGGCTCCTCGTCGATGGTCGACCACGTCTCGGGGTCGACGTACAACGGAAGGAGGTCGGGGTCGCGGTCGAGCGGCAGCACGGCGTTCTGCAGGGTGTACGTCACGAAGAGATCTTTCGGTCGAGGAGCCGCGGCCGCGGACGGCCAGCGGGCAGTCTACCGGGCGCACGTGCCGCGACCCTGAGCGTTCGACGCCCCGGTGCGCGGCTCAGAGCGCGGGGCGCGGCAGTTCTCCCCGCTCGATCGAGATGCTCTGTTCGCTCGGGCCGACCCCCACCAGCGGGGTCTGCTTGATCTTCGCGCCGAAAAGGATCACGAACATCCATCCCCACAGCAGCAGGGGGCCCGAGTCTGTCAGACCCTGCACCACGAGCAGCGCGCCGACGAGGGTCGGCAGCAGGGTGAGCGGGGAGTGCGGTCGATCGTCGCGCAGATCCCAGCGCGGGCGGTCGATCGCGAAGAACCACGAGCGCCACAGGTACGCGAGGTACACGAGCGCCAGCAGCGCCACCCCCACACCGCCGAGCTGAAGGTAGGCGTCGAGCCACATGCCGTGCGCTTGCGTCACCGGCTGCCCGTGGTCGGCGATCCAGCCGCCGATGAGCGGTTCCGAGGTGATCCACGGCGTCGAGAACCCCCACCCGATGATCGGATGCTGATCCGCCCGGGCCAGCACGTCGGCCCAGATCCCCTCGCGTCCGGTGAGGTCGGCACCCCGGCCCAGCACGCCGAAGATCGTGTCGCGCCCGAACCACAGCGCCGCACCGCCGCCCAGGCCGATCGCCGCGTAGAGGAGGTACCAGCGCGTGCGCTCGCCGGGACGGCTCGCGGTGCGCATGACCAGCACGGTGCCGAGCACGAGCGCGACGAAGACCGCGGCGATCGCTCCCGTGATCGACTGCGCGCGCACGAAGAGGAAGCCGGCGACGACGATCCACACGACCAGCAGCGCACGGCGCGGCGCGCCGACCGCGAGGCGGACGCCGAACACGATGACGGCGACGAGCATCACCGCGGCCAGGAGGTCGGCGTCGCCGAAGATGCCCTGGATCCGGCCGCCCGTGAACAGGGCACCTCGAGACCAGGGAACCTGCCCCGGTTCGGTCGCGACGACGAATCCCGGCAGCAGCGGTCCTCGCACGATGACGGACACCGCGAGCTCGAAGACCAGCGACAATCCGACGACCCATTTGGCCGCCGACGCGATCGCGCGCACGACGTCTCTCCAAGTGAGCACCGCCCCGACGAACAGCGCCTGGAACGTCGTGATCCACAGGAGAAGCAGAGTCAGGACGGATGCCGCGGGCCAGGCGCTCCACAGCACCGACGCCGTCGCCCAGACGAGGTATCCCGCGGCGATCCACGGCAGGCGCCGGACGGGGACGGGCGGGCGCACGACGAGCCATACGACGGCGGACACGACGGTGGAGGCCGCGACGACGACCGCGGTGACGGTCGGACCGACCGCATTCAGCAGACCCACCCCGCCGAGGCCCAGGATGAGGAGCAGCACGCACCAGGCCCGCAGCAGCAGATGCCCGGTGGTCTCGCGCGCGGGCGCCGTCGGCAGCGCCGACACGGGGTGATTCGTGTGCATCGCCATGGTGTGTTCAGGGTAGCGGTCGGCATCCGTCGTCGTCGGGTGCGCGCATTAGGCTGACGCCGTGCTGATCGCCATCTCGAACACCCCCCGCGACTACGCCTGGGGCAGCCCCACCCTCATCGCCGATCTCGAGGGCCGCGAGCCCACGGGAGCCCCCGAGGCCGAGGTGTGGTTCGGCGACCACCCGGGTTCGCCGGCCGAGGTGCACGACGGATCCGACCGCACGCTCGACGAGTGGTTGCCCGCCGCCGCGGCAGAGCAGGGCGTTCCCGAGAAGCTGCCCTATCTTCTGAAGCTGCTCGCGGCCGGAGCGCCGCTGTCGATCCAGGTGCACCCCTCGAAGGAGCAGGCGGTCGAGGGCTTCGCGCGCGAAGAGAAGGCGGGCGTCCCGCGCGACGCGGGCGAGCGCAATTACAAGGACGACAATCACAAGCCCGAGGTGATCGTCGCCCTCAGCGACACGTTCACCGCGCTCGCGGGACTGCGCGACCTGGAACGCACGCGCACCCTCGTCGACGCCCTCGGCGACGCCCCCGCCGTGCGGGCGCTGCGTGACCGCCTCTCGGGCGACGACGCTCTGCGCTCGGCGATCGGCTGGCTGCTCGGCGGGGCGGAGCGAGCCGAGATCGAAGAGATCGTGGATGCCGCGGCCTCGGCCGAGGCGCCGCAGTTCGCCGCCGAGCTGGCCCTGACGCGGTCGCTGCACTCCGCCTATCCGGCCGATCCGGGAATCGTGGTCGCGCTGCTGATGAACCTCGTCGAGTTGCGGCGCGGGGAGGCGATCTTCGTGCCCGCGGGCGTGCTGCACGCCTATGTCGCCGGCCTCGGGGTCGAGATCATGGCCGCGAGCGACAACGTCCTGCGCGGCGGCCTGACGCCCAAGCACATCGACGTCGAGGAACTGCTGGGTCTCGTCGATTTCCGTCCGGCCGAGCCGCCGTTCCTGCGCCCGGTCGCCGCGGGGGAGAACGCCGAGATCTTCGCGCCGGGGATCATCGACTTCGCCCTCGGCCACCTCGAGGCGGGCGCGCCGGGGCGAGTGGACCTGCGCGGCGTCGCGATCGCGCTCGGGGTGGCGGGCGAGACCGTGCTCACCGGGTCGTCGGGCGCGCGCATCGCCGTGCGGCCGGGCCAGGCGGCCCTCGTCACCCCCGACGAGTCGCCGCTGGCGAGCGACGGTGGGGGCGAGGTCTTCGTCGCCATGCCCGGCGCCTGAGGTCCGCGACACGCCGGGGCGGCGGGTAAAGGTTCACCTCGCCCTTGAGGGTTTACGATCCGCGACTTGACTCAGCGGAATGACACGGGTGTAATTATGACGGCGCGGAACCGCGTCATGGGGGCTCGAGCGAGGCGGAGGACGATATGGCGACATCGCAGTACCGGTCCGGTGTCCCGGAGAATTGGTTCGTCGATCCGGTGGATCTCGGTGTTCCCGGAGTCCGTCGCGACATCGACTCCACCGAAGAGAACACCCTCGCCTGGCAGACCGACGCTCTGTGCTCGCAGACCGATCCCGAGGCCTTCTTCCCAGAGAAGGGCGGGTCGACGCGGGATGCCAAGCGCATCTGCACCTCGTGCGATGTGAAGTCCGAGTGCCTCGAGTACGCGCTCCAGAACGACGAGCGCTTCGGCATCTGGGGCGGCTTGAGCGAGCGCGAGCGTCGCAAGCTCAAGCGTCGCGCCTGACCTCGTCATCCGCGGTCCGTCCGTCTGAGCGATCCGTTCGCCGACGGCGCGGCGTCCGTGATCGCGAGAGAGCGCACTTAGGCTGATCCGCGTCATGCCCGACCGTGTTCACGCCATCCTCGTCGTGCGTCCCGAAGGACGCACTCCTGCAGCGAACCATCTGGAGCGCACGCTGGCGGCTCTCGCCGCGCAGACGCGCCCCGTGGATGCGCTCACCATCGTGCTGTGCGGCGCCGACGCCGGGCTGAGGGATCTCGCCGCGTCCTCGGGTGCCGAGGGCGTCATCACGGCACCGGCCAGCACCTCGTTCGCCGCGGCCACGGCGCTCGCCACGCCCCGTCTGACCGGCGACGCCGTGTGGTTGCTCGCGCAGGACACCGCCCCCGACCCCGACGCCCTCGTGCGTCTCGCGGGCGCCCTCGAGCTCTCTCCGCCCCTCGTCGTCGCGGCCCCCAAGCTCGTGGCGTGGGACGACCGCGACGCGATCCTCTCGCTGGGCGTGAGCATGAACCGCTACGGCGGCACCGTCGAGCTCGCGGCCGGCGAACTCGACCAGGGACAACGCGACGGGGATGCCGACGTGCTCGGCGCCGACGTGCGGGGCCTGCTCGTGCGCCGCGACGCGTGGACCGCCCTCGGAGGCCTCGATCCCGCCCTCGGCGGCGCCGACGAGGGACTCGACCTCGGCGTGCGCGCGCGCCTGGCGGGTCACCTCGTCTCGCTCGTGCCCTCCGCCCGTGTCGCCGTCGCCGGAGACGGCGTGGCCGCCATGGCTCGCGGTCGTCGCCGTGCGCGCCGCCGCGCCTTCGCGACACGCACGGCGCAGCTGCACCGCCGACTCGTCTACGCGCCCGCCCCCGCGGTCGCCCTGCACTGGCTCTCGCTGCTGCCGCTGGCCCTGTGGCGCACGGTCCTGCACCTGGTCGCGAAAGTTCCCTACCGGGTGCTGCCCGAATGGGGAGCGACGCTGCTGGTGATGGCTCGGCCGGCCGCCGTCGCCCGTGCTCGCGGCCGCATCCGCTCTTCCCGGAGGGTGGGGTGGTCGCGCCTGTCGCCCCTGCGGGTGTCGCGTGCCGAGATGCGCCTGCGGTGGGAGAGCGACGTCGCCGACCCCGATGCCCCGGTGCGCTCGGAGCTGCGCTTCTTCGTCGGCGGCGGAGCCTGGGCGGTGCTCGGGGCCCTCGCTGTCTCGGCCGCGCTCTTCGCCCCGCTGCTGGCGTGGCCCGTCCTCGGCGGAGGCGCCCTGGCGCCGCTACGACAGAACGTGGCCCAGCTCTGGCAGGACGCCGCTTGGGGTGCACGCCCCCTCGGGCTGGATGTCGTCGGGCCGGCGGATCCGTTCTCGGCGCTCGTCGCGGTGATCGGCTCCCTGTCGCCGGGGGAGCCCTCGCGCGCGTTCGTGGTGCTCTGGGTGCTCGCCCTGCCGCTCGCCGTCCTCGGCGGGTGGTTCGCGGCGACCCGCGTGACGGAGTCGTCGATGCTGCGCATCGTCGCCGGCTTCGCCTGGGCTCTCGCCCCGACCTTCCTCGCGGCTCTCGTCGAGGGTCGACCCGCGGGTGTGCTGGTGCACCTGCTCCTGCCGTGGCTGTTCTACGCCGCGAGCGTCGCCCACCGGTCGTGGGCGCCGGCGGGAGCGGCATCCCTCCTCCTCGCCGCCGTCCTCGCGTCGGCTCCCTCTCTGGCTCCCGCCGTCGTGGTGCTGTGGTCGGCAGCGCTGGTGGTCGTCGCCCTGGTGGCCGGTCGCGGAGTCGCCCGGGTCGTCTGGCTCCTCGTCCCCTCCATCGTCGTGTTCGCCCCGCTCGTGTGGACGCAGGTGCGCGCGGGCAACCCCTGGGGCCTTCTCGCCGACCCCGGCGTCGCCTACGCGGGCGCCGAGGCCTCCGCGACGCCGCTCGGGCGCGCGCTGATCGCCGCGGGATTCCCCACGTCCGACCCGGGCGGCTGGGCGAGCCTGACCGGGGGACCGGTCTGGTGGGTCGGGCTGCTCGTCGCGCCCCTCGCCGTCCTGGCCGTGCTGGCGGTCCTCACCCCGCGGTGGATCACGGCATCCGCCCTCATCGTCCTCACGGTGGTGGGACTGGCCACCGCCTTCGCCGCGGTGGGCATCGCCGTGTCGTTCGACCACTCGATCCCCGTGCCGCTCTGGCCGGGAGCGGGCCTGAGTCTCGCGTGGATCGGCCTCGTCGGCGCAGCCGTCATCGCCCTCGACGCCGGGATCCCCGCGCGCGTCCACGTCCTCCGACCGGTCGGTGCGCTAATCGCTCTCGCGGCCCTCGCGGTCTCGGTCGCCCCCGCTCTCACCGCCCAGACGACCGGGACCGATAGCGGTCGCTCGGTGCTGACGAACGGTCCCGTCTCGACCCTCCCGGCGTTCGTCGCCGCCGAGGGGCGAGGATCGCTCGGCATCGGCACGATCGTCCTCGACCCCCGCGCCGACGGTCTGCGGGTTCAGGTCGTCTGGGGCGGCAGCGCCACCCTCTCGGGTCAGAGCACCGTCGAGGCCACGCGCACCTCGGCCGACGAGGACGACGTCGAGCTCGCGGCCCTCGCGGCGGATCTCGTGACCCCGTCGGCCGACGACGTGGTCTCGCGACTCGCCGAACGCGGCATCTCGTTCGTGCTGCTCGAATCGGCCCCGGCCGGCGAGGACGACGTGATCCGCGGAACGCGGCTGGGAGCCGCCACGTCGCTGGACCAGCGCGACCTGCTCGACCCCGTGGGAGCCACCTCGCGCGGCGACCTCTGGCGCGTGAACACCGCGGTCACCCCGCGCCCGCCCCTCGACGACCACCGGCTCGGACTGCAGCGCCTGGTCGCCGCCGGATCCCTCGCCGTCGTGCTGATCGCCCTCCTGCTCGCCGTACCGACCGCCGCATCGCGGCGGGTCGCCCGCCGCACGCCGCGCATCGTCGGCCCGAACCCGGGAGGAACCCGATGAGCGAGCGTCGCTTCGTCCGGGTCGCCGCCACGAGCGCCCGCGTCATCGCGGGTGCGGCCGTGGCCACGGCCGCCGTCGTCGGCACGGTCGTCGGGATCGCGGCCCCCTGGCCGCAGTACTCCGCGACCCCCGTGCGCGTGCAGGCCACCCCGGCCCCCGGCGACACCCTCCTCGCGTGCGACGGGCCCCTGCTGGCCCTCGGGCGCAGTGCCGATTCCGCGAGCTCCCTGAGCGCGGCGGCGGCGCAGCAGGTCGTCAGCGGCCCCGCAGGCTCGAACGCGACGACAACCGCCCTGACCGGGGCAACGGCCGATTCCTCCGGCGACGCCGAGGCTCTGCGCGCGTCTCCCCGCGACCGCGCTCAGACTCCTCTCGCGGCCGCCGGGTCGGCCACGGCTGCCGCGAGCGATCTCATCGGATTCGCGGCATCCGCCTGTCGCCCCCCGCTCGCGGAGTCGTGGCTGGTCGGGGGTGCCTCCACGACGGGATCGAACGACCTCGTCGTGCTGGCCAACCCCGGCGACGTTCCGGCGACCGTCCAACTGTCGGTCTACGGGGCGCAGGGCGTCTCGACCCCGGCGAGCGGTCAGAACCTCGTGGTTCCCGCGGGTGGTCGTCGCGTCGTCCCCCTCGCGGGATTGCTGCTGGGAGAAGAGAGCCCGGTCGTGCGCGTCGTCTCATCGGGTGCCCCGGTCCACGCCTCGCTCCAGGCCACGCTGACGCGTCTGCTGCTTCCCGGTGGCGCCGATCAGGTCGCACCGCTCGCCCAGGCCGACACTCGGCTGGTCATGCCGGGCGTGCAGGTGCTCGCCACCGGCGCCGGTCAGGCGGGCACGGTTCTCCGGCTGCTCTCGCCGGGCTCCGACGCCACCGCGACGGTGACGCTGGTTCCGAACGACCCCGCCGTCGCCGCTCCCGCCCCCACTGACATCCCCCTGACCACGGGCCTTCCGACCTCTCTCAACCTGTCGGGTCTCGCCGTCGGCGCCTACACGGTCGATGTCACCGCCACGGCGCCCATCGTGGGGGCGACGTGGTCGACGACCGGTTTCGGGGAGGGGTCGGACTTCGCCTGGTACGTCCCGGCGCCCGAGATCTCGGCCCCGAGCACGATCGCCGTCGCCGCGGGGGTGGGAGCGAACCTCGTGATCGCCGGCGCCGTGAGCGACACGACCGTCACGCTCACCCCGTCCGACGGAGGCGCGCCCGTCACCACAACCGTGGCCGCCGGCGCCAGCGTGGCCGTGCCGGTCGCCGCGGGCGTCTACCGCCTCGAATCGGGTTCCCCGGTCCGGGCGGCGGTCTCGTATGCGGGGACGGGGGCCCTGGCCTCCTACCCTCTGTGGCCGGCGGATGCCGCCGCGTCGGCGCTCACGATCCTGCCCTAGCGAACCGCTCGCCCGGCGCGGGTCAGAAGAAGCGGAACCGTTCGGGACCGAGGTCCCACGGGTCGCGATCGAGGTATTCGGCCGCGGCGCGGAAGACCGCGCCCTCGATGATCATGCGGCGGTGCAGGTCGTCGTCGTGGTGAGGGTGGCCCAGGCGTTCGATGGGCACCCGGTACAGGATGATGCGCTTCTCTTCGCGCAGGACCGTCCACCGCGGGATGCCGTCGGCAGCCGCGGGCGGCATGATCCCGATCTCGAACGACACCTCGCGCAGGTCGGTCCACGCCGAACGCAGGAACTCGGCCGCGGCGCCGACGGCGATGTCGAAGCGCTCGACACGCGTGTCGATCGGGGGCAGCGGGGGGCGCACGACGGGGCTGCGGTTCTCGCGGCCGTGGCGACCGTGTCGCGAGGGGCGGGCCACCGGCCGCGCTTCCCGGGATCGGCGACGCATCATGGGCCCATCCTACGTTCGAGGGGCCGGCTCGGTCGTGCCGTGCGTCGAGGCGGACCGCGGGTCCCCTGCGGCGGCGGGGGCGCGGCATCCCGGATCCGGCGGCGCGGCGTCGAAGCGCTGTCGGAGGGGCTGGCTAGGCTGGCCCGCGATGCGCGACAGACTCTGCTCGAAGGTGGGATGCGCCCGCGAGGCGATGAGCACCCTCACTTACGACTACGGCGACCAGATGGCGGCCCTCGGCCCCCTCGGTCCCGCGGGCGACCCGCACGCGCACGACCTCTGCGCGATCCACGCCGACCGCCTGTCGGTGCCCAAGGGCTGGGTCGTCGTGCGACACGAGACGCTTCGCACCTGACGCGCGGCGCTCCCGCTCGGGGCGCTCAGGCGCGCTCGGTCAGGGCAGCGGCGCGCTCGTTCTCGAGCAGCAGCGCGCGGTACTCGCGATCCCGGCGCACCGACGAGACAGCGCGGACGAGTCCTTCGTCGTCGGACGGCGGGATCGGCGACACGAAGGGGCGGACCGCCTCGGCGAGGGATGCCGCGACCCGGGCGCGCGCGGCGGGCTCGAGGGCGTCGGCCCCGCGCACGAACTGCGCGACGCGAGCGGCGAGGCGGTCGGGCAGTCGCGAGACGTCGGCGATCTCTGCCCACGACTCCCAGCCGGGCGGCAGGCCCGGCGCCGGGGGCGGAAGGCGGCGGGTGCGGGTGCGCTCGCTGGCGGTGCCGGCGAGCAGGTCGCCCAGCCGCTGAGCGCGCGGGGTGAACATGCCGACGACCGCCGCGATCGCGCCGAGGGTGAACCACACCTCGAGCACCCCGGTGAGGGATCGGATGAGGGCCTGGCGGAACCCTGCGGCCCCGCCGTCGGTGCGCACGATCCGCGCGCCCACGGCGAGGCGCCCGAGGCTCCGCCCGCGCGAGAGGGTTTCGACGGTGGTGGGGATCACGACGGTCACGAGCACGAGCAGCGAGATCACGCCGATGCGGATCGCGGCCTCGGGCAGGGTTCCGGCCGCGACCATCGTCGTCAGCAGTAGCGCTCCGCCGATCAGGAGCACGGCGCCGATCAGGAAGTCGATGAACGCTCCGAGGGCGCGCAGGAAGAAGCCGACGGGTTGCACGTCGAGGGCGACGGCCTCTCCGGTGAGCGTCTCGTCCGCGTCCGTGTGCACGAGGGCGACCGCGGGGGAGGGGGTCGTCGACGAAGCCATGCGTACAGTTGACCACATGGACCTCGATGCCCTCACGGCCGCCCGCCGCGACGAGTGGGCGCGGCTCGATGAACTGGGCCGACGCAAACGTCTCAGTGGTCCCGACGTCGACGAGCTGGTCACCCGTTATCGCGCCGCCTCGGCCGATCTCGCCGACATCAAGACCTCCGCCGGGCGCACTCCCGAGGGCGACCACGTCTCGATCCTGCTCGCGCGCACGCGCCTGCGCCTGACGGGCGTCCGTGACAACGTCCTGAAGCAGGTGCCGCGCTTCTTCGTGCTGCAGCTGCCGGCCGCCCTCTACCGCGTGCGCTGGAGCACCCTCGCCGTCACGGTCGGTTTCCTCGTGGTCTCGAGCCTCGTCGCCCTGTGGATCTCGGGCGATCCCGCGGCCGTCGCGGCCCTGGGCGAGAAGAGTCAGCTGCAGAACTACGCCGACGAGCAGTTCGTGAACTACTACCGCGAGAATCCGAATGCGATCTTCGCCGGGTCCGTCTGGACGAACAACGCCTGGATCGCGGCGCAGTGCGTGCTGTTCGGCGTGACGGGCCTGTGGCCGCTCGCCGTCATGATGCAGAACGCCATCGGGGTGGGAACCTCCGCGGCGATCATGTTCTCGTTCGACCGCGGCGACCTGTTCTTCCAGTTCATCCTCCCGCACGGTCTGCTCGAGCTCACCGCGATCTTCGTCGCGGGCGCGGCGGGACTGCAGATCTTCTGGGCCTGGGTCGCTCCCGGGCGGCGCTCCCGGGCGGCGGCGCTCGCCGCGGCGGGGCGATCGCTTGCGACGGTGGCCGTGGGGCTGGTCTTCGCCCTCGCGCTCTCGGGACTCGTCGAGGGGTTCGTGACCCCGCGCGAGTGGCCGTGGCCGATCAAGATCGCCATCGGAGCGCTCGCTCTCGGCGTCTTCCTCTTCTACATGCTCTGGGTCGGTCGCCGCGCGGCGCGCGCGGGTGAGACCGGTGACCTCACCGAATACGAGGCCGGGACTCCTACGCTGACGGCGGGATGACGGCATCCGGATGCCGAGACCGTCTCGGACGGCTGCGGACGACGTTTCCGATCGTTCTCCGGCGTGTCATTTTTGATTAAGTCAAAAGACGCTACGCTGATCGCATGCTCGACAGTCGACCGGACGCTCCCGCGGATGCCCTCATCCGCGACGCGGGTCTACGGGTGACGGCGACCCGTGTCGCCGTCCTCGAGGCCCTGCGTGCCCGGCCGCACGCCACCGCGGACGACGTCTTCGACGGGATCCGCGGTGCCCTTCCCGGCACCAGCAAGCAGTCGGTGTACAACGCGCTCGGCGATTTCGCCGACGCGGGACTCGCGCGCCGTATCGAGCCGGCCGGTCACGCCGGCACGTTCGAGCTGCGCGTGGGGGACAACCACCACCACGTGGTCTGCACCGGGTGCGGCCGCATCGAAGACGTGGACTGCGTCGTCGGTGCGGCGCCGTGCCTGCACATGCCGGAGGGCAGCGGCTTTCTCATAGAGACCGCTGAAGTGACGTTCTGGGGCGTGTGCTCCGATTGTCGAGCGACGTCCGAAGCCGAAAAACCGAGAGGATCCCGATGAGCGACGCTCTGAACGGGTGCCCCGTCTTCCACGATGGAGCCGCCCCCGACGACAACCGACTGCCCGTGGGCGAAGCCCCCGCCGACAGCGAGCCCGCCGGCGCCCTGCCGCACCCGACCCAGGGGTCCGCCAACCGCGTGTGGTGGCCCGAGACGCTGAACGTCAAGATCCTCGCGAAGAACAACGCGCTGCGCGACCCGCTGGACAAGGGCTTCGACTACCGCGCCGCGTTCGAGGCGCTCGACCTCGACGCCGTCAAGCAGGACCTCAAAGCGGTCATGACGACTTCGCAGGACTGGTGGCCCGCCGACTTCGGCCACTACGGGCCGCTCATGATCCGCATGGCCTGGCACAGCGCCGGCACCTACCGCGTGACCGACGGTCGCGGCGGCTCGGGCGCGGGCATGCAGCGCTTCGCCCCGCTGAACAGCTGGCCCGACAACGTCAACCTCGACAAGGCGCGCCGTCTGCTCTGGCCTGTCAAGAAGAAGTACGGCCAGTCCATCTCGTGGGCCGACCTGATGATCCTCGCCGGCAACGTCGCGCTCGAGGACATGGGGTTCCCGACCTTCGGCTTCGCCGGTGGCCGCACCGACGTGTGGGAGCCCGACGACGACGTGTACTGGGGTCCCGAGACCACGTGGCTCGGCGACGAGCGCTACACGGGCAACCGCGAGCTCGAGAAGCCGCTCGCCGCGGTCCAGATGGGTCTGATCTACGTCAACCCCGAGGGACCCAACGGCAACCCCGACCCGCAGCTCTCGGCGAACGACATCCGCGAGACCTTCGGGCGTATGGCCATGAACGACGAAGAGACCGTGGCGCTCATCGCCGGTGGTCACACGTTCGGCAAGACCCACGGTGCGGCCAGCGACTCGCACGTCGGCCCCAACCCCGAAGCCGCCGACATCAACGACCAGGGCCTGGGCTGGAAGAACAGCCACGGCACCGGCAAGGGCGATGACACCATCACCAGCGGCCTCGAGGTCACCTGGACCTACCACCCCACCCGCTGGGACAACGAGTTCTTCCACATCCTCTTCGCCTACGAGTGGGAACTCTTCCAGAGCCCCGCGGGCGCGCATCAGTGGCGTCCGGTCAACGGCGGGGGCGAAGGTCTCGTGCCCGAGGCGCACTCCGACGGCCGTCGCGAGCCCCGCATGCTCACCAGCGACCTGGCGCTTCGCGTCGACCCGGCGTATGAGAAGATCTCGCGCCGTTTCGCCGAGGACCCGGCCGCGTTCCAGGATGCCTTCGCCCGCGCCTGGTTCAAGCTGACCCACCGCGACATGGGCCCGCGTGAGCGCTACCTCGGCTCCGAGGTGCCCGCCGAGGTGCTCGTGTGGCAGGACCCCGTGCCCGCCGTCGACCACGAGCTGATCGATCAGGCGGATGCCGCTGCCCTCAAGCAGCAGATCCTCGACAGCGGACTATCGGTGCAGCAGCTGGTCACCACGACCTGGGCCGCCGCTTCGACCTTCCGCGGCAGCGACAAGCGCGGTGGCGTGAACGGGGCGCGCATCCGCCTCGAGCCGCAGAAGAGCTGGACGGTCAACAACCCCGAGCAGCTTGCATCCGTGCTCTCCGTCCTCGAGGGCGTGAAGGCCGCCTTCGACGCGCAGGGCGACAAGAAGGTCTCGATCGCCGACCTGCTCGTGCTGGCGGGCAACGCCGGTGTCGAGCAGGCCGCCCGCGCCGGTGGCGTCGAGGTCGAGGTGCCCTTCACCCCGGGGCGTACCGACGCCTCGCAGGAGCAGACCGAGATCGAGTCGTTCCGCTGGCTCGAGCCGATCGCCGATGGCTTCCGCAACTACGCGTCGCGCGAGGCGCGCCTGCCCGCGGAGTTCCTGCTGCTCGACAAGGCGAACCTGCTCACCCTCACCGCGCCCGAGATGACCGTGCTCGTCGGCGGCCTACGCGCGATCGGCGCGAACTGGGACGGCAGCGAATGGGGCGTCTTCACCGACACCCCCGGCGCCCTGACGAACGATGTGTTCGCGAACCTCCTCGACCTCGGAACGACGTGGAAGCCGCTGGACAGCGGCAAGCACGCCTTCGAGGGCACGAAAGACGGATCGGGCGAGAAGGTCGGGATCGGCACGCGCGTCGACCTGGTGTTCTCGTCGAACTCCGAGCTGCGCGCGCTCGCGGAGGTCTACGCCTCCGACGACGCCAAGGAGAAGTTCGTCCGCGACTTCGTCGCCGCCTGGCGCAAGGTTACCGAGCTCGACCGGTTCGACCTGGTCTGAGAACGGTTCGCTGCGGCTCGGTCGTCGCGGCACGCGGAAGGCCCGTCCCCTCGCGGGGCGGGCCTTCCGTCGTCGGTGCGCGTGACGTGTCCGGCTGCGTGAGTGCGTGCCAGGCGGCCCTTTTCGGGACATGCTCTGCGCGAAGCGGGACGCACCGACCTTGTCCCATTTACGGCTGCCTGAGTGCGCGCCAAGCGGCCCTTTTTGGGACATGCACTGCGCGAAGTGGGACGCACCGGCCATGTCCCATTTACGGCTGCCTGTGTGCTCCTCAGGCGGCCCTTTTCGGGACATGCTTTGCGAAAAAGGGGACACGGGGGTCGACGGGAGACCCCGGATGCCGCGGCTCAGGCGCGCGACAGGCGGCGAAGACCCTCATCGATCGATACCGAGGGCGCCCAGTGCAGGTCGCGGCGGATCTCGGTCTGATCGAACCAGTGCGCGGTCGAGAGTTGCTCGGCGAGGAATCGGGTCATCGGCGGCTCGTCCTGTCCCGGGCGCACCGCCCACACCCGCTCGATCAGCGACCCCGCCGCCTTGGCCACGCCCGCGGGCACGCTGAAGCGCGGCGGGGTGACGCCCGAGGCGCGGCAGATCCCGGCGAGCAGGTCGCCGACCGGCCGGGGTTCGCCGTTCGTGAGCACGTACGCGCGGCCGCTGACCTCATCGACGCGATGAAGGGCGGCCACGATGCCGGATGCCGCATTGTCGACGAACGTGGAGTCGATGAGCGCCGTGCCGCCGTCGAGCAGGGGCAGGGTGCCCCGCCGGGCACGCGCGACGACGCGCTCGATGAGCTGCGTGTCGCCCGGGCCCCACACGATGTGCGGGCGGACCGCCACGAGGGCGGTGTCTCCGCCGGCGCGCGAGAGAGCGAGAACCTCGGCCTCGGCCTTCGTACGGGCGTATTCGCCGCGCGCGGCATCCGGATCCGCGGGCTCGGCACCCACACCCGCGAGGGCGTGGCCGGCGTGCGCGACGGAGGGGGAGGAGACGTGCACGACGCGTGAGACGCCCGCGGCGGCGGCGGCATCGAGCAGGATGCGGGTGCCCTCCACGTTGACCGCGCGGAACTGGGCGGGGTCGCCCGCGAGGGAGACCTTCGCCGCGAGATGCACGACTCCGTCGATTCCCTCGAGCGCTGAGGCCACGGCATCCGGATCCGTGACGGACCCCCGCCGGTCGTCGGCGCCGTCGACGCCGGAGGGTCGGCGCTGCAGGGTGCGCACCTCGTGGCCGGCGTCCTGCAGGGCGCGCACGACCGCGCGGCCGAGGAACCCGGACGACCCGGTGGCGAGGACTCTCACGGCGCCGTCGGCTTCTCGCCGGCGAGCACACGCCCGGCCCAGGCCGAGAGACGCGAGCGGTCGATCTTGGAGTTGTGGCGGATGTCGGTCGGCAAGGTCGGGACGACCAGCACGGCCGCGAGGCGCTGCGCCGTCGCCGCGCGCACCTGATCGGTCAGGTCGGGCGATGCCAGCCCCGGGCGCCGCACGCCCGCCTCGACCACGGCGACGACGACCTGCCTGCCCCGGGGGCCCACGCCGACGGCCGCGGCGCGCTCGACCGCGGGGACCGTCTCGACGTCCTGCTCGATGCCCACGGGGGTGACGGGGCCCTCGGCGGTGGTGATGACGTGCGGGAGGCGCCCCTCGATCCACAGGCGACCCTCGGCGTCGAGGTGGCCGACGTCTCCGGTCCGGTGCCAGCGGTCGGGCAGGCCGCGCTGGGCCTCGCGATCGGTGAGGTACAGGCGGAAATATCCGCGCTTGAGGTGGGGCGCCGAGACGACGACCTCGCCGGTGACTCGCGGCTCCGTCGAGGGTTCGCCCGAGGCGCGGCCATCGGCGTCGATCGCCGAGATGCGCACCTGACCGCTGCCGAGCGGCCGACCGACGCACACGCCCCGGTCGCCCTGCGCCTGTTCGATCTCGGGCAGCGTCACGTCGGCGACGAGCAGGCACTCGGTCATTCCGTACGGGGTGTGGGCCGTCGCGTTCGGCATGAGCGCCTGCGCGCGGCGGAGCAGGTCGACGCTCACGGGAGCCCCGGTCGACAGGAACGTCTCGACGCCCTCAAGAGCGACGCGATCGTCGGCGGTGAGGGCCGACGCCGTCGCGACGACGTTCGACACGGCGGCGGGCGAGAGGAAGACGATCCGCGCGTCCGAGGCGCGCACGGCCGCGGCCACGGCGACCGCCGTCAGGGTGCGCGGGGCGGAGACGTCCATGTCGGGCGTCGCCGACCGCGTGCCCAGGGCCGGCCCCAGGAGGGCGAAGGGGGCGAAACCGGTGACGAGACCCGTCTCGGCGGTGACGTCGAAGTGCGCCGCGAGGGTGTCTCGGAGCGCCGTGAGCTGGGCGTGCGTGTAGACGACGCCCTTGGCCGGTCCCGTCGAGCCGGAGGTGAAGAGCACCGCGGCCTCGGCCTCCGGGGCGGGGGGAGCGGGCACGGCACGACCGCGTCCGGCGCGGGCGAGGCCGGACAGGCTCGCCTCGACACCCAGGGCGCGGGAGGTGACCGCCGGAAGAGCCGCAGACGAAATGCGGCGCCCCGGCCACCCCAGGGCGCGCGCGGCCGCGAGCCCCGCGACCTCGCCGATCACGACGTCGGGGACCGCACCGCGTACGGCCCGGGAGAGGCCGCGGATGCCGAGACCCCGGTCGGCCACGACCACCACGGCGCCGATGCGCAGGCACGCGTAGAGGGCGGCGGTCAGGGTGGGGCCGGGCTGCACGAGCAGCGAGACGCGGTCGCCCGCGCGCACGCCGAAGGCGTCGAGGCCCGCGGCGAGCTCGTCGACGCGAGCGGACAGCTGGCGCCAGCTCACCCGCAACGGGTTTCCGTCGTCGTCGGTGGTCATGTCGATGACGGCGGTGTCGTCGTCGTCGCGGCGCGCGTCGAGGGCGTCCCACAGGTGACCCGACACATCCCCGGGCGCGGGGGGAGTGTTGGGCGCGGGCGCGGCGGCTGCACGCCTCGCGGCGGCCGAGCGACGCGAACGGGTCGCGGGTGTCACGGCATCCACGACCTTCTCATCGAGCCAGTCG
Source organism: Sphingomonas sp. G5 (assembly GCF_052660795.1). Classification (NCBI taxonomy): domain Bacteria; kingdom Pseudomonadati; phylum Pseudomonadota; class Alphaproteobacteria; order Sphingomonadales; family Sphingomonadaceae; genus Sphingomonas; species Sphingomonas sp. G5. Next base: position 894,302 of record NZ_CP109660.1, read on the forward strand.
AGCACGACGTCGGCGTAGGGGCGCTCCTCGGCGATCAGGTGTCCGGCGCCCTCGAAACGATGCACGTCGGCGTGCGGCAGTCGGTCGGTGAGATCGTCGAGGTGGTCCTCGCCGAACACCGGGTCTTTAGGGCCGCGCAGAAGCAGGGCGGGCACGGTGAGTTCGCGCAGGCCCGACGACATGCGGTGCAGGGCCGGGGTGCTCTCGTGGTCGGGGGTCGCGGGGATGTCGGCGACGAAACCGCCGATGCCGCGTCGCCGGGCGACGGTCGCGTACGGGGCGCGGAAGGCGGCCTTCACCCCGGGATCGAGCTCGGCCAGGGCCAGGGTGGTGTCGAGGAACGCCGTGGTGCCCGTCGTCCCGGCAGCGAGCATGCCGCGGGCCGTGGCGACGCGCAGGGCGAAGGGGAGCGCCGCACCATCGGGGTGATGGACGGCGGTGTTGAGCGCGACGACGGCGGCGAGGCGATCGCGGTGCTCGACGGCCCAGCCGAGCGAGACGGGTCCGCCCCAGTCGTGACCGATGGTGACGACAGGACCCCGGATGCCGAGCTGCTCGACGAGGGCGTCGAGGTCGGCGATGCGCTGAGCCAGGGTGCGTCGCAGCGAGGAGCGCTCCGAGAAGCCCATCTCGAGCTGGTCGACGGCCACCACGCGCCAGACGGCCGCTCCCCCCTCGGCGCGCGCGAGCGAGGCGTTCACGAGAGCGCGCCAGAGGTACGACCACGTGGGGTTGCCGTGCACGGCGACGATCGTGCCGATCGGCTCGAAGCCGCGCTCGGCCAGGGCGTCGCCGGTGTCGAGCACGTGCCACCGGCGCGTGGCTCCCGCGTCGGCGAGCACGCCGTCGACGCTCACGAGGCGCGACAGGGCCGGATCGAGCCCGGGCAGGCCCGCCGGGGGAAGAACGGCCTGCGGTCCCGTGACGCGCGGGAAGCTCACCAGGCCAGCTCCAGCATCCCGGTGTTCAGTCCGGAGCCCACTCCCATCAGGAGGACGCGATCGCCTCGACGCAGCGTCTTCTGCTCGGCGGCGAGCGTGATCGGGATCGAGGCGGGACCCACGTTGCCGAGGCTCGGGTACGTCACCGGGACGCGCTCGCGGTCGAGCTTTGCCGCGCGGACGATCGCCGAGGTGTGGACTGACGAGACCTGGTGCGTGATGTAGCGGTCCATGCCGGTCCACGCGAACTCGCCCTTCGCCTCTTTCCACGCCGAGACGACGAGGTCGAGGCCGCCCTTGAGCAGAGCCTTGGCGTCGGTGAACATGCCGTCGACGCTGCCGACGCAGAGGTCGTAGAACTGGGTCGCGGCGCGCGTGACCCCGCCCACGATGCGGTGGCCCTCGGGGTGGTCGCTCGCCCGGCCGAGGACGGCGGCTGCGGCTCCCGAACCAAGCGTCAGGGAAGCGAACTCCTGCATGAACGCGTCACGATCCAGGTCTTCGCGCACCAGGCGGTTGATCGTGTTGACCTGGATCTCGTCGGCATCCTCGCCGTTGACGATGAGGGCGTACTTGACCTGGCCGGACTGGATCATGCCGGCGGCGAGGCTCATGCCGTTGATGAAACCGAGGCACGCGTTGGCGACGTCGAAGTTGATCGCCGAGCTCGGCAGACCCAGACCGTGGTGCAGACGCACGGCCACCGAAGGCTCGAGGTGCTTGCGCGTCACCGAGGTGTTGATGATGAGCCCGATCTCGCCGGGGTCGACCCCCGCCTCGGCGAGGGCCTGCTTTCCCGCGGCGATGGTGGCTTCGTCGGAGGACTCGCCCTCCGCCCAGTTGCGACGCTCGTTGACGCCCGCGACGCGGCGCAGGAGACCCGGCTTGAGCTTCAGTCGCTGCAGCGCCGGGGCGAGGCGCTCCTCGATGTCGTCGGACGTCGTGACGCGGCTGGGCAAGACGCTCGCCACCGAAACGAGAGCCACATCGTCGAAGTGCGTGGTGGCGTTACCTGGCAAGAGATCTCCCGCATCCTGTGCGTAGACGGCGCAGCCGGGCGCGGAGGGGACGCGTTGACGGCTGGAAGGGTACCCCCCAGGATAAGCCGCGAGATATGTCGCGGGCTGCATGGGGAGCGGGTGTGCTACAGCCGACCGGCCGCTTTCAACGCGAGATAGCGGTCGGCGACGAGCGGGGGAAGGTCGTCTGCCGACGCCGACACCGCATCGCCGCCGGCGCGCACGATCGCCGCCGCGACGCGCTCGGCGTCGTGCCGGGCGCGCTCGGCGGCGGCGGCGGCGTAGACGTCGGAAGCATCCCGGTGGGCGGGGGTCTCGCCGGGCCCGTCGGTGGCCGTGGCGACCAGCAGGCGCGAGCGGGAGGCGATCGCGGGAAGCGAGGCGAGGAACGCGCGGGCCGCCTCGGGATCGTCGGCCGCCGTGAGCAGCACCACGAGGGCCGGGCGGACGGCGAACCCGCGGACGTGCGCGAGAGCGGCATCCCAGTCGGTGTCGATCAGCTGCGGATCGACGGGTGCCATGGCGTCGACCAGGGCGGGGAGCAGGGGGCCTCCGTCGACCCGCGTCACGCGCGCCCGGGGCAGTCTGTCGAACATCAGCAGGTGCACGTGGTCGCCCGCGCGGGTGGCCAGCACCGACAGCAGCAGCGCCGCCTCCATCGCGGCGTCGAGGCGCACCCCGTCGCCCACGCGAGCCGCGGCCGTGCGCCCGGTGTCGATGACGATCACGACGTGCCGGTCGCGCTCGGGGCGCCAGGTGCGGAGCATCGTCGTGCCGGCGCGGGCGGTCGCGCGCCAGTCGATCGAGCGCACGTCGTCGCCGCGCACGTATTCGCGGAGGCTGTCGAACTCGGTGCCCTGACCGCGCACCTGCAGGCTCGTGTTGCCGTCGAGCTCGCGGAGCCGGGCCAGACGTGACGGAAGGTGCCGCCGCGACGTGAACGGCGGGAGCACGCGGATCCGGCCGGGGGCGTCGATGACGCCCTGGCGACCGGCCAGCCCCAGGGGTCCCGCCGCGCGAACGGCGACGAAGGCGCTGCGCAGTTCGCCGCGACGGCGAGGGCGCAACGGCAGGGGCGCGGAGCGTCTCTCTCCGGGCGGCACGGTGAAGCGCTGCCGCTCGGCCGGCGCCCCGGCGGTCGGCTGCCACGCGTCGCGCACGCGGGCGCGCAGCAGACGGGTGCCGAGATTGCGCACGCGCAGCTCTCCGGCCACGGTTTCGTCGCGCAGCGCCCGCTCGGGGTGCGTGCGGGTGATCTCGACCCGGCGCGGGTCGGCGGCGAGCAGGGTGTCGACGGCCGCCAGCACCAGGCACAGCAGCACCCACCCGCCGGCGACCGCCCACGCGGAGAGCCCCGCCGTGCTCAACAGCACGAGGGGCACGACGCCGAGGGCGACGAGCAGGGCGAGACGGCCGGTGACGAACATCAGATGGGAACGCGGGTCTGCTGCAGGACGGAGGTGAGGATGGCATCCACCGATACGCCCTCGATCTCCGCCTCGGGACGCAGCCGGATGCGGTGGCGCCACACCGGCACGAGCATGGTCTGCACGTGGTCGGGCGTGATCGCGGGATACCCGCTCAGCCACGCCCACGCCTTGGCGGCGGCGAGCAGGCCGGTGGACGCGCGGGGACTGACCCCGACGAGCACGGACGGGCTCTGCCGAGTCGCGCGGGCGAGGTCGACGACGTAGCCGAGCAGGTCGTCGTCGACGGCGACGGATGCCGCCGCGCGTTGCGCCGCGAGGATCTGGGGCGCCGTGACGACCGGCGCGACACCGGCGTCGTCGAGACGGCGGGGGTCGAATCCCGCGGCGTGGCGACGCAGAACGTCGACCTCGGCATCGCGACCGGGGAGATCCACGACGAGCTTGAGGAGGAAGCGGTCGAGCTGTGCCTCGGGCAGCGTATACGTGCCCTCGTGTTCGATGGGGTTCTGCGTCGCGGCGACGAGGAACGGATCGGGGAGTGCCCGGCTCTCTCCGTCGGACGACACCTGTCGTTCTTCCATGGCTTCGAGCAACGCCGCCTGCGTCTTCGGGGGCGTGCGGTTGATCTCGTCGGCCAGCAGCACGTGGGTGAAGACGGGGCCGGCCCGGAACTCGAAGGTGCCGGCGCGGGCGTCGTAGACGAGGGAGCCGGTGACGTCTCCCGGCATGAGGTCGGGGGTGAACTGCACGCGGCGGGTGTCGAGTCCGAGCGCACGGCTGAACGACCGCACGAGCAGCGTCTTGGCGACGCCGGGGACACCCTCGAGCAGGACGTGCCCGCGGGAGAGGAGCGCGATGAGGAGGCCGGTGATTGTGCCGTCCTGGCCGACGACGGCTTTGCCGACCTCGAGACGCACGCGGTGCATCGCGTCGCGCAGCTGCGCGTGGTCGTCGCTCGGCGAGACGGGGGCCGCGGCTGCGGGGGTCTCGGGGCTGTCGGTCATCGTGTGGTCCCTTCGGTTCGGACGGCGGCGCGCACGCTCTCTTCGAGATCGCGGAGGCGGTCGGCCGCCGCGACGAGTTCGCGGTCGGTACGGGGGAGGTCGTCGACGAGGATGCCGCGCACGCGCGCGCGGTCCGCGCCGAGTCTCTGGGCGACGGCATCGGCGACCTCGTGCGGGGAGGTCCGGGCGGTGAGGCCGAGAAGGCGACCCAGACGTGCCCGGGCGGCGCGGCGGAGCTCGTCGAGCGCGTGCGCAGCGTCCTTCGACGAGGCGTAGAGGCGCGCGCGGCCCTCGGTGGTCTCGGTGGCGCGGACGGTGACGGGAAGGCGCTCGGCCACGAGCGGCCCGAAGCGGCGCCCTCGCCAGATCGCGGCGGCGAGAGCGGCGGTCAGAAGCAGCAGCATGGCGGGAGTCACCCACGCGGGAGTGAGGTCGCCGAGGGTCGGGGCGGCCGTATTCTGGTCGGCGTCGGAGAGGGCGGGCACGTACCAGACGAGCCTGTCGGTCTGTCCGAGCACGCCGAGGGCGAGAGCGGCATTCCCGTCGACGGGGAGGGCCGTGTTCGTGAGAACCGAGAGCCCGTCGAGGGCGGTCACCGTCCGGCCGTCCGTTCCTTCGGACTGCAGAAGCCCGAACTCGCCGTCGACCGGGTAGCAGCCCTGGACACCGTCTCCGGGGCGCAGGAGCTCGCCCACGCGGGCCGTTCCGGCGTTCGAGGCCGCGGCGACGGTGCACTCAGGGGTCGCGGACGCGTCGGGGGAGAAGCCGCCGAGCGCGGAGCCGTCGAGGAGCACGTCCAGCGCGCGAGACCGGGGTTCGACGAGGACGACGTGCTGCGCGCGGTCGGTGAGCTCCCGCAGCGCGTCGTCCGACAGCATCGGGGCATCGCGCAGGACGAGGGTGGCGTCGCCGTCGGCGAGGGCGCGTTCGGCGGCGGCGCGGTCGCGAGCGATCGTGACGGTGACACCCTGCCTCTCGAGGACTCGCACGACCGCGCGGGTTCCATCCGGGCCGGCCGAGTCGGGGTCGAAGATCGCGCGCTGGGTGTACCCGCCGTAGACGAGGGTGCCGCCGATCAGAGCGGCGAGCAGGAGACCCGCGCACAGGGCTGCCCAGCCGAGGGCGGATCTCCGGCGCGAACGGATCGGGGCGGCCGAGGCCGTCGGCGCGCTCACCGGGATGCCACCGGTACGACGCGCGCGCGGACGGCGGCATCGTCGAGGTCGGCGACCTGTCGGTAGCGCTCACGGGTGCCGGGGCGGCGCAGGTAACGGATGTCGTCGAACGTCGTGGCGGCCGGATCGAGCAGCGGGACGAGGGCGGGCAGCGCCGTCGCCGTCTCGCGCGCGAAGGCGCGGACCGTGGCGCCGGGAGGCGGATCGACGAGCCCGCGTTCGGTGAGGCCGCGCGCGAAAGCGCGGAATCGCAGCACGATCGCGTCGTCCCACTCGCCCCGGTCGGCCGCGACCGTCGCGTCGGCGCGGAGGTCGTCGGCGGAGCGGCCGTCGTCGTCGTCGAAGAGCGCGCGAGCCGGCTCCGAGGCGCGCGTCGACAGGCGCGGTCGGCCCCAGATGAGAAGAGCGACGACGATCAGCGCGACGACGATGATGCCCAGCACGACGAGAGCGGACGGACCCCACCCGTCGTTGTCGGGGACACGCAGCAGATCTTCGAGGAACTTCCCGATGGCCTGGGAGATACGGTCGACGATGTTCGGCTCGGCCGCTTGGTACACGGGGTCGCCGAGCTCCTGCTCGGCCCAGTCCCGGGCCTGGTCGGGGTCGGGAAGCAGCGGGAAGGCGGCTGCCATGGCCGTGAGGATCACGCGTCGCCGTTCGAGCCGGGGGCGGCCCATGTCGTCTGCGCGCGATCGGGGGCGCCCGGCGCGGGCGGGGCCGCGGGGGAGTCCTGCGCGACGGGGGGCACGGGGGGAGCGGGGTAGGCCTGCGGCGCGGGGGCAGTGACCGGCGCCGCGTACGGGGGAGGCGTCGGGGCGGCTGCGGGAGCCGATGGTGCGTAGCCCGGAACAGGTCGTCCCTGGGGGGCCGCATACCCTCGCGGTGCAGCGGCGTACCCTCCCGTCGCGGGAGCGCCGTACCCCGCGTTCCCCGCCGGGGGACCGTAGCCCGCGAACGCCGGCGGAGCGCCGTAGGGCACCGGGGCGGGGCGCTCGACGACCCGGCCCACACCCACGAGGTAGGGGTCGCTCAGTTCGGCTGCGCCGGAATCGCGTGCCTCCACGTAGGACTGCAGGTCGTGGTCGAGACCTTCGACGCGCATGCGGGCGTCGACGTACACGAGGACGGCGGAGGTGGACTGCACCACGAGAGCGATGCACTGAACCAGCAGGATCCCGAACTGCCCCACGACCTGCACGACGATGAGGCCGACGAGCGCGCCGGCTCCGCTCTCGCCGGTCGGCGCGATGATCGACGGGACGAAGCCCCCGAACAGGCTCAGGGGCAGCGAGATGATCTGCGCCACGACCCCGAAGACCACCGAGATGATCACGACGACCCCGAGCGTCGACCAGAAGCGTCCGCGGGTCAGCTGCCACGATCGAGCGATCGCCCGGAAGACGGGGGCGCGCTCGAGGATGATCACGGAGGGGACGAGGAACAGCTTGGGCGTCAACCAGAGGTACAGCGGGATGAGCGCCAGGAAGAACAGCACGCCGACGAGCGCGCCGACCCAGGTCGCGGCGATGACCAGCAGCGCGACGATCCCCGCGAGGACCCCGACGAGCAGCACCACCGCACCGACCGTGAGCGCGCTGTAGCCGACCAGGCGCCAGAACACCGGACGCACCCGCGCCCAGACGGCCCTGAGGGAGGGCTTCTCCGCGACCACCGCGTGCGCCACCTCGGCCACCACGATGCCCTGCACGACGACGCCCAGAACCCCGGACAGGATGCCGAGCACCAGGGCGGCGATGGCGGTGAGGGCGATCGAGCCCGCGATGATCGCGTCGTAGTCGTCGCTGCCGTACGGGACGGTGTCGAGCCGGGAGAAGCTCGCGATCGCCACCCCGGCGATCGCCGCCGTCACGACGATGTAGGCCACGGCCTGGACGACGAGGGCGAAACCCAGCAGCACCTTGGGGTTGTGACGCAGGGCGACGAACGAACGGCCCAAGATGGTGCCGAACCCGTACGGGTGCAGCGGAACGATCCCCGGGCGCGATGCCGGGGTCCAAGACGGGTACGCGGTCATGTGGGGCCCCTCCTCGTCACATGGCGGTGCCCTCATCGTGTCACACACCCCCGACACGTACGCCTGTCGTGCAGGCAGGTCGACTACTCTCGATGGGACGTGCCCCCACCCGGGGCGTAGTGCCCGTCCCCGAGCGGGTTTCGAGACGGAAGACGTACACCCGAATGACTTCACGGATCCTGGTTGTCGATGACGACACCGCGCTGGCCGAGATGATCGGCATCGTGCTGCGCACCGAGGGATTCGAAACGGTGTTCTGCGCAGACGGCGCGCAGGCGGTGGACGCCTGGCGCACCGAGCGCCCCGACCTGATCCTGCTCGACCTCATGCTCCCGGGCGTCGACGGCATCGAGATCTGCACGCGCGTGCGAGCGGAGTCCGGCGTGCCGATCATCATGCTCACGGCGCGCACCGACACGGCCGACGTGGTCAAGGGTCTCGAGTCGGGCGCCGACGACTACATCATGAAGCCGTTCAACCCGAAAGAACTCGTCGCGCGCATCCGAACGCGCCTGCGTCCGGTGCAGGTACCGGTCGACGAGACCCTGCGCATCGGCGACCTCGTCGTCGATGTCGCCGCGCACGAGGTCCGTCGCGGCGACGCCCCGATCGCCCTGACCCCTCTGGAATTCGAGCTCCTCGTCGCGCTGGCCGAGAAACCGCAGCAGGTGTTCTCGCGCGAGATGCTGCTCGAGCAGGTGTGGGGCTACCACTACAAGGCCGACACCCGCCTGGTCAACGTGCACGTGCAGCGACTGCGCGCGAAGATCGAGGCCGACCCCGACAACCCGCGCATCGTGACCACCGTGCGCGGCGTGGGCTACCGCGCCGGCGCGGTGGCCTGATCTCCTCATGACGGGCGCGGTGCGCACCTTCCCGCGGCCGCGGGCTCGAGGATGGCGCGATTGGCGCGTCGTGCGCGATCGCCTCGCGACGCTGTGGCGCCGCTCGCTGCGCTTCCGCACGATCGTGCTCACGGTGACGCTGACGGCCGCGACGATCCTCGTCACGTGCATCGCCATGGCGCTCGTCATCCAGAACGAACTGTTCACGGCCCGCAAGGACCAGGTGCTGCTCGAGGCGCAGCGCGCCACCGCCGCGGCTCAGGCCACCCTCGACGCCGCCGTCGACTCGACCGATCCGGCCGCGGCGCAGACGCTCATGAACGGTATCGCGACGCGCCTGTCGCAGCAGTCCTCGAGCGATCTCATCGCCCTGTACCGCATCGGCCCGCCCTCCCCGCTGGCTCCGCAACCCTTCATCTCCCCGGCTTTCGAGTCCCGTATGGTCACCGACGCCCTGCGCACGCAGGTGCAGTCGAGCCCCGACCTGCAGTGGTGGCAGTCCGTGGCGCTCCCCGCCGACGACGGCCGTGAGGTTCCCGGCATCCTGGTCGGTCATCAACTGCGCTTCCCCGCGGAGGACGGGGTCGACTCGTACGAGCTGTACATGGGGTACGACCTCACCAGTGCCTCGCAGACCCTGGCCTTCGTGCAGGTGCTGCTGTGGGTCGTGGGCCTGGTCCTCGTGCTGCTCATCGGCGCCATCGCCTGGTTCGTCCTCAGATCCGTCACGACTCCGATCGCGGATGCCGCCGAGACCAGCGCCAAGCTCGCGGCAGGGGATCTGGGCGTCAGGCTCCCGGTGCGCGGCGAGGACGAGCTCGCGACCCTGAACCGCTCCTTCAACGCGATGGCCGACAGCATCGAATCGCAGATCAAGGAGCTCGCCGACCTCTCGCTCGTGCAGCAGCGCTTCGTCTCGGATGTCTCGCACGAGCTGCGCACGCCGTTGACGACGATCAAGCTCGCCGCCGACATGATCAACGACCAGCGCGAGGAGTTCGATCCCGCCACCGGCCGCGCCGCGGAGCTGCTGCACGCGCAGGTGCAGCGCTTCGAGGTGCTCCTCACCGACCTGCTCGAGATCAGCCGCTACGACGCGGGCTCGGTCCAGCTCGAGCTCGAGGCGACGAGCCTGGCCCATCTGGCCGAAGACGTCATCCTCTCCATGGAGCAGCTCGCCGAGGGCCACGGCTCCGACGTGCGCCTCGTCGCCCCGGGCGGCTACACCCCGGTCGACATGGACGCCCGGCGCGTCCGCCGGATCGTCCGCAACCTCCTCGGCAATGCGATCGAGCACGGTGAGGGACGCCCGATCGTGGTGTCGGTCGACAGCGACCGGGATGCCGTGGCCCTCGGCGTCCGCGACTTCGGCCTGGGCATGCAGCCCGACGACGTGGAGCGCGTCTTCGACCGCTTCTGGCGCGCCGACCCCTCGCGCGTGCGCACCATCGGCGGCACGGGCCTCGGCTTGTCCATCGCCCTCGGCGACGCCAAGCTGCACGGCGGTACCCTGTCGGTCTGGTCCGAGCCCGGACGCGGCTCGAACTTCGTGCTCACCCTGCCGCGCGCCGGTCAGCCGGTCAGCAGCTCGCCCCTGCCCCTCGTCCCCGACGACGAGCAGGGCGGGGCCCTCGAAGCCCTGGGCCTCACACAGCCCATCTCGACCCGACCCGGAGTGAGGAAGACGACATGAGACGCGCTCTCGCCCTCGTCGGTCTCGCCCTGGTGCTCGCGTTGACCGCGTGCACGGGCCTTCCGACCTCCGGTTACGTCAATCCCGGGCGGGGCCCCCAGGTCGACGACACGCAGGCCTTCGCCTTCGTCCCCGACGGACCGCAGGACGACGCCTCTCCCGCCGAGATCGTGGAGGGGTTCCTTCGTGCCGGTTCCGGCCCCGCCGACGACTGGGCCACGGCGAAGCTCTTCCTGGCGTCCGGGACCCAGTGGGATCCCCGCGCCCGCGTCACCATCGACCGCCTCGCCGATCGCCGCGCCGCCGCGAACGCCGACGGCACCGGAGTGACCGTCGCGCTCACCACGGTCGCGGGGGTGGATGCCAACGGTGCCTATGCCCCGACGGCCTCGGGCACCGCGGAATCCCTCTCGTTCACCCTCGCGCGCGTCGACGATCAGTGGCGCATCACGTCGGCACCCGACGGGGTCGTGCTGTACGAGGAGGTGTTCCCGACCGTCTACCAGTCGGCATCCATCGCGTACTTCGATCCCACGTGGAGCTTCATCGTCCCCGATGTGCGGTGGTTCCCGCGAGCGCTGGTGGCGAGCCGCGTGGCGACCGCCCTGGTGGACGGGCAGCCCAGCGCGTGGCTCGCCGGCGCGGTCAAGACGGCGTTCCCCGACGAGCTGTCGCTCGTGGGGCGTTCGGTGACGCTGTCCTCCAGCGGCGTCGCCCAGGTGCAGCTGCCGCGCACCGCCCTGAGCCTGGACCGCACGACGCTCGACCGCATGCAGACGCAACTGTCCAAGAGCCTGGTCACGGCCGGCATCAGCGAAGTGCAGATGACGGTGGAGGGCACCCCGGTACCCGCGTCCGAGGTGTCGGTGCGTGTCACCCGGGTCGATCCCTCTCCTGCCGTGCTGACCACCGCCGGCGCGTTCGGCGCGCTCGCCGGAGACACGGTGGAATCGCTCGGCGGACTGTCCGAGGCGATCGAGTCTCTCGCCCCGGCCGCGGTCGAGCTCGAGGCCGACCGGAGCCTCGCGGCGGTCCGCACGCAGCAGGGCGCCGTGGCGAGTGCGCTGGCGGATGGGCGTACCTTCCTGCTCGATGATCGTCCCGGATTGATCGCCCCCACGATCGACGCCGAGGGGGCGATCTGGAGCGTGCCCGCTTCCGCGCCGACGCAGCTGCGCACGATCTCCGCCGAGGGCGTGCCGCGCAACGTCGGCAATGCCTGGCCCGACGCCTCCGAGATCACCGCGATGCAGATCTCGCGCGACGGGACGAGGGTGGCGGCGATCGTCACGGTCTCGGGCACACGCGAGGTGTGGGTCGCCGGCATCCAGCGCGAGGGCGGCGAGGTCGATCTCGGCGTTCCGCACGTGCTGTCGTTCTCGCAACAGGGGGCCTTCGACCTGGCTTGGCTCGACGACACGACGGTGGGCGTCCTGGCCGACGTCGACGGCGCCAGCCGTCTGCGCGAGCTCAACGTGGGCGGACGAGGGACCGAGGCCGCGGCCCCCGATGGCGCGACCACCCTCGCCGCCGGGAGCACGAGCGTGCGCGTACTCGACGACGCCGGTCGTCTCTACAGCCGTCGTGGAAGCTCGTGGACTCTGGTGGCCACCGGTATCCGCGTGCTCGCCGCCCAGCAGGGCACCACCTCCTGAGACTCCTCCCCACCGGGGAGAGGCGGTCTTCTGTCCCCGGAGGGGGCCGCCGAACCGGCATGCCTTCGTCGGCCCCGGCACGCTGGGTCCATGTCGTTCCGCGCCGTTCTCTCCTCCTCCTTCCGCGATGCCGTGACGTTCTGGCTGCCCGTCTCGTGCGCGGGATGCGGCGTGGTCGACTCCGATCTCTGCTCCGGATGCCGTGACGCCCTGGCCCCGCAGCCGATCCGTCGTGCGATCGAGCCGGGGCTGGCGGTGACGAGCGCCCTCGTCTTCGACGGTGTCGCGGCCCGCGTCGTCCGCGCGCTCAAAGAGGAGGGTCGCACTTCCCTCGCGCGCGACCTCGCTCCCGCGCTGGACGAGGTGCTGCGGCTCTCGGTGCCCGCCGGCGCTCTCGTCACCACGATCCCGGGCACGCGCGCGGCTTTTCGTCGCCGCGGGTTCCGACCGCTCGACGTGCTGATGCAGCGTGCCGGGTGGAGGCACCGGCGGCTGCTGCGCGTCGTCCGTGCGACGCACGACCAGAGGGGGCTCGGTCGGCGCGCGCGACGCGAGAACGTGCGAGAAGCGTTCGTCAGTCGACCGGTCGCGGGAGGCGCGGTCGTCGTCGTCGACGACGTCGTCACGACGGGGGCGACCCTGGCCGAGGCGGCGCGCGCTCTGCGCGCGGCGGGAGCGGCCGAGGTCCTCGCGGTGGCGCTCGCGCACACGCCGCGACTAAGGGACTTCCCTGGTGAATCCCGGGTGATTGAGACGTGACATGGCGGTGTCGGACTACTAGCGTGGGGATGACTGAAGGCGACGGATGTTCCGCCCTTAGACCGGGCGGAACCCGGAACAAGGAGGTCACTGATGGACACCAACATCGTCGGAGTGGGAGTCGGTATCACCGATCGTTTCCGCTCGGTCGTCGAAGAGAAGGTCAGCCGCATCGAGCACCTCGCGCCTCGCGCTCAAGCGCTCGAGGTCAAGGTGACTCATCGCTCCTACCGCAACGGTCGTCTGGAGGACGACACGGTCGAGCTCACGCTCGACGGCAAGGGTCCGGTCGTCCGCGCGGAGGCCACCGACACCGACAAGTTCGCGGCCCTCGACCTCGCGGTCGACAAGATCTCCGAGCAGGTGCGTCGCGCGAAGGACAAGCGCATCGATGCGCGCAACCACCCTCGCGGGGCGAAGTTCGAGAAGGGCACCGGAGAACTCTCGGGCATCGACGTGGAGCCCGCGTCCGTCGAGGTGCTTCGCGCCGTCGCCACCGGGTCGGTCCCCGTGCAAGAGACTTCCGCCGAAGAAGAGGACTACACCCCCGTCGTCATCCGACAGAAGGAGTTCGGCGCCGAATGGATGACGGTCGAAGACGCCGTCGACCGCATGGAGCTCGTCGGTCACGACTTCTTCCTCTTCATCGACGCCCGCACCGATCACCCGAGCGTCGTCTATCGCCGCAAGGGGTGGGACTACGGTGTGATCGCTCTCGCGACCCAGGCGTCGCCGGTCGTGGAGATCGCATCCTGACCTGAGAACATCACGAAGCCCTCGGCCGAATGGCCGAGGGCTTCGTCACGCGGGTGGGGCGGGGGAGAACGCGCCGGGTCAGCCGTCGAAGATGTCGCCGAGCAGCGAACCGATGACCAGACCCCCGAGCATGCCGCCGACCATGTTGCCGCCACCCATACCGCCTCCGCGGCCGTAACCGCCGCCCCGGCCATCGTTGCCCCAGTCGTTCGGGCGGGACTGCTCGATGTCGCGCTGGGCGATCTGGAGGGCCTCGGAGGCCAGGGCACCGGCGCGTCGGGCGGTGGCCAGTGCCGTCTCGCGCTGGTCCTCGGGTACGGGTCCCAGCGGCAGGCCCGCGCGCAGGCGCTCGGCTTCGACGAAGCGCGTGCGCGCATCGGCTCCGATCCACCCGCGATGCCCGGTGATGAGCCCGCGCGCGACGGCGAGCTGACGGTCGGCGTCGTCGATCGCGTGCTCCACCTGATCCTGGGAGGGAACGGGGCGGGCCGCTCGCTCGCGCGCGAGGTCGAGATCCGCGTTCGCCTGGCGCAGCGACGACAGCGCCTGGAACGGATCGCTGCGGGATCCCGAAGCGGGGAGGGCGGTCAACGCCTGCTGCAGTGTGGCCATCGCCTGGACCACGGCCGGTGTCTGCGCACCCATCCGCGCCTCGATGAGGTCGTTGCGCGAGTCGTCGACGACGGCGGCGAGAGTCGACTCGGCGCGAAGCGCTTCGATCTCGAAGGTGTCCACGGCATCCAGAAGCGATTCCGCCCGGCGCACCGCCTCGGTGGCGGCCTCGAGGGCGACGGAGGCCTGCTCGCGCTGGCCCGCCTCACGGCGGCGCTCGGAGACGGACGCGGTGTGCACCGCGAAGTCGAGGAGCTGCTCGATTTCTTCGGGATTGCCGCCGATCTGCGAGAGGGCCGAATCGCTGTAGCGGCGCGAGAGTCGATCGACGACCTCACGGGCGTTGGGGATGCGCTGGGCGAGCCGGTCGCGGTCGGCCCGCACGCGCGCCAGTGTCTCGGGGGCGCGGCGCACGGCGTCGATCTTGGGCTGCAGCACCTGGGTGCGCTCCTCGAGGAGGTCTTCGGCCCACTCCGAGAGCTGGATGATGCGCGCATTACGCGTGCGCAGCTCTTCTTTCGTGTCGGGGATCTCGTCGTGATTCAGCTGGTGCAGCTGGAACGCCTCTGCGAGGTGGGTGCGCACGGACTCGAGGGCCGCCGCGAGGTCTTCCGTAGCCTTGTCGCCGAGCTCGGCGCGGGCGAAGTCGAGCTCGTCGGAGGTCAAGCGGACGCGCTCGTCGGCGGCGACGATCGCAAGCTCCGCCCGGCGTGCCAGATCGGCATCCGCCGCGTCCTGTTCTTCGCGCTTCCTCTTGCCCCAGAAACCGGCCATGGCTCGATCCTAGGCGTCGCTTTCCCTCCCGTCGCCGCGTGTTCGCTGGGGGCGCGCTCCGCCGCTTTCGGATTGTGGCCTCCTCGCAGGTCACGAACGGGTAACACGGATAACATGGGCGATGTATGCCTGTTCGCAGGCCGGCGTCCATGCGGGCGCCGCACCCGACAGATGGAGATGCTTCGTGGCCAATCCGCTCGAGAAACTGCTGCGCGCCGGAGAGGGCCGCATCCTGCGCCGACTGCAGGGCGTCGTGAAGGCGACCGGAGCGCTCGAAGAGGACTACGAGCAGCTCACCGACGACGAGCTGCGCAACGAGACCGTCGAACTGCGTGCCCGCTACGAAGCCGGCGAGACGCTCGACCAGCTCATGCCCGAGGCGTTCGCGGCCGTCCGCGAGGCCGCCAAGCGTACGCTCGGTCAGCGCCCCTACGACGTGCAGATCATGGGCGGCGCGGCACTTCACCTCGGCAACATCGCCGAGATGAAGACCGGTGAGGGAAAGACGCTCACCGCGGCGCTTCCGGCCTACCTCAACGCGATCGCCGGTCAGGGCGTGCACGTCATCACGGTCAACGACTTCCTCGCGAGCTACCAGTCGGAGCTCATGGGTCGCGTCTACCGCGCCCTCGGCATGACGACGGGAACGGTCGTCGCAGGTCAAACCCCCGAGGTGCGCCGCGAGCAGTACGAGGCCGACATCAGCTACGGAACGAACAACGAGTTCGGCTTCGACTACCTGCGTGACAACATGGCCTGGCGCAAAGAAGACCTCGTGCAGCGCGGTCACTTCTACGCCATCGTCGACGAGGTCGACTCGATCCTCATCGACGAGGCTCGCACCCCGCTGATCATCTCGGGCCCGGCATCCGGTGAAGCCAACCGCTGGTTCGCGGAGTTCGCGAAGCTCGCCCGCACCCTCGAGGCCGGCGTCGACTACGAGGTCGACGAGAAGAAGCGCACGATCGGTGTCCTCGAGCCCGGTATCGAGAAGGTCGAGGACTACCTCGGCATCGACAACCTCTACGAGTCGGCGAACACCCCGCTCATCTCGTTCCTCAACAACTCGATCAAGGCGATCGCGCTGTTCAAGCGCGACACCGACTACGTCGTCATGAACGACGAGGTCATGATCGTCGACGAGCACACCGGTCGCATCCTGGTGGGTCGCCGCTACAACGAGGGCATCCATCAGGCGATCGAGGCCAAGGAGGGCGTACCGGTCAAGGCCGAGAACCAGACGCTCGCCACGGTCACGCTGCAGAACTACTTCCGCCTGTACGACAAGCTCTCGGGCATGACCGGTACCGCCG
The DNA here is from genome assembly GCF_052660795.1 of Sphingomonas sp. G5. NCBI lineage: Bacteria > Pseudomonadati > Pseudomonadota > Alphaproteobacteria > Sphingomonadales > Sphingomonadaceae > Sphingomonas > Sphingomonas sp. G5. The sequence continues at coordinate 910,316 of NZ_CP109660.1, forward strand.
AGACCGAGGCCGCCGAGTTCATGTCGACGTACAAGCTCGGCGTGGTGCCCATCCCGACGAACAAGCCGATGATCCGCAAAGACCAGTCCGACCTCGTCTACAAGAACGAGACGGCGAAGTTCGCGCAGGTCGTCGAAGACATCGTCGAGCGGCACGAGAAGGGTCAGCCCGTTCTCGTCGGCACCACGAGCGTCGAGAAGAGCGAGTACCTCTCGCGTCTGCTGGCCAAGAAGGGCATCCGCCACGAGGTGCTCAACGCCAAGAACCACGCTCGCGAGGCCGAGATCGTCGCGCGCGCCGGTCGCCTGGGCGCCGTCACCGTCGCCACCAACATGGCCGGTCGCGGCACCGACATCATGCTCGGCGGAAATGCCGAGTTCCTCGCCGTGCAGGAGATGAAGGCGAAGAACCTCGACCCGGTCGAGACCCCCGAGGCCTATGAGTCCGAGTGGGACAGCGTGTACCAGAGCATGCGCGACACCGTGGCCGAAGAGGCCGCCAAGGTCGTCGAGGCGGGTGGCCTGTACGTGCTCGGTACCGAGCGCCACGAGTCGCGCCGCATCGACAATCAGCTGCGCGGTCGTTCGGGCCGTCAGGGCGACCCCGGCGAGAGCCGCTTCTATCTGTCGCTGACCGACGACCTCATGCGTCTGTTCCAGTCCGGCGCCGCCGAGGCGATCCTCGCCCGCACGAACTTCCCCGACGACGTCGCGATCGAGTCGGGTCTGGTCTCGCGCGCGATCAAGAGCGCGCAGTCGCAGGTCGAGTCGCGCAACGCCGAGATGCGCAAGAACGTCCTGAAGTACGACGACGTCCTCAACCGTCAGCGCGAGGCGATCTACGCCGACCGTCGTCACATGCTCCAGGGCGACGACATCGCCGACCGCGTCCAGCACTTCATCGAAGACGCGATCACCGCCGTCATCGACGACCACACCGGCTCGGGTCACACCGAATCGTGGGACTTCGACGCCCTGTGGACCGAGCTGAAGACCATGTACCCCGTCAGCGTCACGATCGACGAGGTCGTGGCAGAGGCGGGTGGCAACAAGGGGCGCATCACGCCCGAGGGACTGAAGCGCGAGATCATCTCCGACGCCCGCATCGCGTACGAGAACCGCGAGAAGGCCCTCGGTGAGCAGGCACTGCGCGAACTCGAGCGTCGCGTCGTCCTGCAGGTGCTCGACCGCCGCTGGCGCGAGCACCTCTACGAGATGGACTACCTCAAGGACGGCATCGGCCTGCGCGCCATGGCCCAGCGCGACCCGCTCATCGAGTACCAGCGCGAGGGCTACCAGATGTTCCAGTCGATGATGGGGCAGATCAAGGAGGAGTCCGTCGGCTTCCTGTACAACCTCGAAGTCGAGGTGCGCAAGGTCGAGGGCGACGAGGCGCAGGTCGAGGCCAAGGGGTTGGCCCCGACGCCCGTCGAGACCCAGCGCCTGGAGTACTCCGCCGCGAACGACGCGGGAGAGGTCGAGGTCCGCAACGACCGCGGCCAGGTCCAGCAGGCGGCGACCAACCGTCTCCGTCAGGCCGAGCAGCAGGCCGAGCCCGCCGCAGAGCAGGCTCCCGCCGCCCGCGGAGCCTTCGGTCAGCGTGTGGCCCCGGCCGACGAGCCGGCCGCGAGCAACCGCGCCGACCGTCGCGCCGCCAAGAAGAAGTAAGCGCAGACCGGATGCCGCGCCCCGAGGTCGGGGGCGCGGCATCCGGTCTTTCGGGGGTGCTCCGCGGCGTTCCGAGGGGCGCGAGACGCGGCGTCGAGGGGGCCACGCGGTGTCGATTGGCCGGACGCGTGCGGGGATATCCTGAACCGATGAGCCCGCTGCGCCCCCTCGACCAGTCTTCCAAGCTGAAGGACGTCCTGTACGAGATCCGCGGGGAGGCCCTCGTCGAGGCCGATCGACTCGAGGCCGAGGGACACGCGATCCTCAAGCTCAACACCGGTAACCCGGCGATCTTCGGTTTCGAGGCGCCGCACCAGATCGTGCGCGACATGATCGCCTCCGTCCCGAGCGCCCACGGCTACAGTGACAGCCGCGGCATCCTGTCGGCTCGGCGCGCGGTCGTGTCGCGCTACGAGCAGGAGCCCGATTTCCCGCACCTCGACCCCGACCATGTGTTCCTGGGCAACGGTGTGTCCGAGCTGATCACGATGACGATGCAGGCCCTGCTCGACGAGGGCGACGAGGTGCTCATCCCGGCTCCCGATTACCCGCTGTGGACGGCGATGACGAGCCTGGGCGGCGGCACGCCCGTTCACTACCTCTGCGACGAGCAGCGCGAGTGGCAGCCCGACCTCGAAGACATCCGCTCCAAGGTCACGCCCCGCACCAAGGCGATCGTCGTCATCAACCCGAACAACCCCACGGGCGCGGTGTACTCGCGTGAGATCCTCGAGGGTATCGCCGACATCGCCCGCGAGCACTCGCTACTGCTGCTGGCCGACGAGATCTACGACCGCATCCTCTTCGACGACGCGGTGCACATCCCGATGGCCACCGTCGCCCCCGACCTGCTCTGCCTGACCTTCAACGGCCTCTCGAAGACCTATCGCGTCGCCGGCTACCGCTCCGGCTGGTTGGCGATCACCGGTCCGAAAGAGCACGCGCAGGGCTTCCTGCACGGCATCAATCTCTTGGCATCCACGCGCTTGTGCCCGAACGTGCCGGCGCAGTTCGCGGTTCAGGCGGCGCTCTCGGGGGTGCAGTCGATCGACGCGCTCATCGCCCCGACGGGTCGTCTTCACGAGCAGAGGGATGCCGCGTGGCAGGGCCTCGAAGCCATCCCCGGGGTCTCGTGCGTCATGCCGAGGGGTGCGCTCTACGCGTTCCCGCGCTTCGACCCCGAGGTGTACGAGATTCCCGACGACGGCAAGTTCGTGCGCGACTTCCTGCTCGCCGAGCACGTGCTGCTCGTACAGGGGTCGGGCTTCAACTGGCCCGCGACCGACCACGTGCGCATCGTGACGCTGCCCGAGGCCCGCGTGATCAGCGATGCGATCGAGCGCCTGGGCAACTTCCTCGTGTCCTGGAGGCCCTGAGGCGCGTGCCCGACCGCCTCGACGGCTCCTCCGGCGACGGGAGAAGCCGTCGATCAGGAGGTCGCCCGGCCGCGCGACCGGGGTGGACAACGTGCGCCCGTCCGTCGGGGGAGAGGCGGAGAACCTCGCGTCGGCGGACGCCGTTCACGCTGATGTCCGTCACAGCAGGCTGAGCGCCGTGATGCGCCAGCGTCGTTCGATCGATTCGAGGCGCAGGGCCACCGCTCGCGTGCGCATGCGGCCCGATACGACGACGGTCGCTTCGATGGCGCCGTCGCGCGGAGAGGAGAGGCGAACGCTTCGGATCTCGTGCATGACCCGGTAGACCTGGACGCGTCGGGCGCTGCGCGCTCGCGCCGCGAGGCTCGTGCGCGTGAGAAGGGTGCGGTACACCTCTTCCGACATCCACCGGGCCAGCTGCTCCGGGTCTCGAACACCGGCGACCACCTCGAGGACGCCGCGCACCATGTTGCCGACGAACACCTCGATGGGCGAGGGGCTCTCTGAGGACGGATTCTTCTCGAAGGCGCTCGGAAAGCGCTCGGTGTGCTGCTCATGTCGTGCGATCTCGCGTCGCCGGGCTGCGTCGGGCATGGATCCTCAATCTGTCGGTCGTTCGTCCAGCGGGGCGGGGATGACGCCGACAGTAGGCGGGCACACGCACACGCGCCGAGGTATCCGCTGTGTCCGTGGATTGTTTGCCTGCGGGGTGAGGCTCGGGAGGAGCGGGTGATCAGGCGTCGCGGCGGATCGCGCCGCGCCCCCACCCCTCCGGAAGGTGGCCTCGGGGGATTGCTGCCGCAGAGCCGCCCGGCGCACGAGCTCGGTCTGCTCGTCGAGATACCGGTCGACGCTGCCGTGGTCGATCCGCCACCGCGGGGGTGAGCCGATCGGAACGCCCCGGAGTCGCCCGCCCGGGACCAGGGCGCGAACGTCCGGTCGTGTGATCTCGAGCATCCGTCCGACGGCGTCCGGACTCGCGAATCGCCCTCTGGGTGAGTCCTTCTCCGCCACGAGATCACGATGTCCACCGTCCTGGGGACAGGGACGACTCACCTCCCCACCGCTGTCGCGGGGCCGAGGGGCAGAGAACGTGCCCAGCGTCTGGGCGCGAATGGACCGCCGAGGATCCCCTTAACCCTCTGAGCCGCGTCGGATTTCACCCGTGCTCTCACCCGTTTCGTCCTGACCGCGCCCACGGCGGCGGCCCACGGCGGCACCCCCCGCGGAGGTTCACCGCGGGGGCTCCCCTAGGGTGGAGGGGTGTCGACACTCAGCGAACTCGTCTACGCCCAGGGCCGCTCCAGCGAGGCCGACGTCGAGTGGTTGCACCGGCTCGCGGGCGACGGGCAGCTGCTGGCCGATCTGGCGTTCGCCGATATCGTCATCTGGGTCCCCACCCCCGACGACTCCTTCATCGCGGTCGCCCACACGCGACCCGGGGGAGCGGCGACGCTCTTCTACCGCGACATCGTCGGCGACCGCGTCCGTCCGCAGTGGCGTACCCAGGTGCGAGAGGCCTTCCAGAGCGGCCGCATCGTCGACTCGGCATCCCCCGATTGGTTCGAAGAGACGCCCACGCGCGTGCGCGCGGTGCCGATCGTGCGCGAGCTCTCGCGCGAGGGCCACGCGGTGACGACCGTGGGCGTGCTGACCCGCCACACCAATCTCGGCGAGACGCGGACCCCCTCGCGGCAACAGATCACCTTCAACGACTGCGCCGACGACGTCTTCGGCATGATCGCCTCGGCCGAGTTCCCCGACCTCTCGGCCCCGACCGCCCCCCGGCGCGGGGCTCCCCGCGCCTCTGACGGACTCATCCGTCTCGACGTGGACGGCATCACCACCTTCGCGAGCCCGAACGCGCTCTCGGCGTTCAACCGCATGGGCTTCGACGACGAGCTCGAGGGTGAGTCGCTCGCCGAGGTGACCGCGCGCATCCTCCCGGCCAAGCGCCAGGACGTCGACGAGTCCCTTCCCGTCGTCGTGAGCGGACGCGCTCCCTGGCGTGCCGACATGGAGGCGCGCGGCGTGCAGGTCTCGTTGCGCACGATCCCGCTGCGCGACCGCGGCACGCGCATCGGCGCGATCGTGCTGAGTCGCGACGTGACCGAGATCCGCCACCAGGAGCAGGAACTCATCACGAAGGACGCGACGATCCGCGAGATCCACCACCGCGTCAAGAACAACCTGCAGACGGTCGCCTCGCTGCTGCGCATCCAGGCCCGCCGCACGCACTCCGACGAGGCGCGCGACGCGCTCACCCAAGCCATGCGCCGTGTCTCGGCGATCGCCGTGGTGCACGACACCCTCTCCGAAGGGCTCGCGCAGAACGTCGACTTCGACGATGTCTTCGCGCGCGTGCTCAAGCTCGTGGCGGAAGTCGCCGCCGCCCCCAACACCCGTGCGCGCACACGCACCACGGGCAAGTTCGGAACGCTGCCCAGCCAGTTCGCCACGCCTTTGGCCCTGGCCCTCACCGAGCTCGTGACCAATGCCGTCGAGCACGGTTTGGCCGGCCAAGAGGGAGACGTCGAGATCGCGGCCGAGCGCAGCGGCGAGATGCTCGAGGTCAGCGTCCGCGACACGGGCGTGGGCCTGCCGGAGGGGCAGGTGGGCCGGGGCCTGGGCACGCAGATCGTCCGCACGCTCATCCAGGGCGAGCTCGGTGGCACGATCGACTGGCACACGCTGATGGGCAGCGGCACCGAGGTCACGATCGAGATCCCCCTGCGCTACATCGGCGGCTCCGCGGCCTGACACGCGGTCGCCGTCCGGCACCCGCCGGTTCGGAATCTCCGCTGCCGCGTGCGCGAGAGCCTCAGCGGTCGCGACCCCCGCGGAACGACGCGGTCCTCGCAGCTACCGGATGCCGTTCGGCGGGGCCGGCGCACATCCACGAGCGACTGCGCGACGAGGCGGCGGAGTCCCCGCGAACGGAAGAAGCCCGCCCCCGAGGGGAGCGGGCTCCTCGCGCGAAGGCGGTCGTCAGGAGGCGCGGCGGGCGCGGGCGGCGCGACGCTTGAGCGCGCGGCGCTCGTCTTCGCTCAGACCGCCCCAGACGCCCGAGTCCTGGCCGGACTCGAGGGCGTACTGCAGGCAGACCTCGGTGACGGTGCAGCGAGCGCAGACCGACTTGGCCTTCTCGATCTGGTCGACCGCGGGGCCGGTGTTGCCGACCGGGAAGAACAGTTCGGGGTCGACGGTCAGGCAGGCTGCTTTGTCGCGCCAATCCATGGGGGTGCTCCTTGTAACAGAAAAAGTGGTCGATTCGGCACCGGCATTCGGGTCCGGTACCCTGGTGGGAACGCGAGCGATTGCTCGCCCCACTTCGCTGTGGGAGCACACGGCTTGTTCCATGCTCCCATAGCTATTCCGCCTGATCAAGAGGTAACCGGCAGGTTTCCAGATCGTAACGGCGCAGGTGCGCCTGTCGGGGAGGGTTTCCGGATGCCGATTCGCCTTGCGGCCGCCGCACTCCTGGGGCTCGAAAGCGTCGGCATCCTGGCCCTGGCGGGCTGGCAGACGGTCGCCCTCATCGGTGGAGACACCGACTCCGCCGTCAGCTCGATCGCCCTCATCGTGCTCACCGTGATCGGCGCGGCCATCGTCGGCGCGTTCGGTGTCGCGACCGCGCGGGACGTCTCGGCCGGACGATCGGGCGGGATCGTGACGCAGCTGCTCATCCTGTCGGTGGCCATCGGAGCGGTGACGGGGGAGTGGGCGTCTCCCGGGATCGCCGTGCTCATCGCGGTCCCCGCGGTCATCGGCCTCGTCCTGCTCGTGCTGGCGGTACGCGCGTCGGCTCCGCGCCGTCGCGACGGCGACTGACCCCGTCGCCCCAGCGCGAAGACCCCGCCGACGCTGTCGCGGGGCGGGGTCGTGGCATCCGGAGATCAGGCGGCGGCGAGACCCAGGGTCTTGCGCAGACGCGCCACGTGGCCGGTGGCCTTGACGTTGTACATCGCCTCGACGATCTTGCCGTCCTCGTCGACGACGAACGTCGAGCGCAGGACGCCGGTGACCGTCTTGCCGTAGTTCTGCTTCTCGCCCCACGCCCCGTAGGCCTCGTGGACGGCGTGGTCGGCGTCGCTGAGGAGCGGGAAGGTCAGTCCGTCGCTGTCGCGGAAAGCGCGTAGCTTCTCGGGCAGGTCGCGCGAGATACCGAGCACCGTGTAGCCGGCGCCCTGCAGCGAGGCCAGGCTGTCGCGGAAGTCGCAGGCCTGGGTGGTGCATCCCGGCGTCTGGGCCGCGGGGTAGAAATACAGGATCACGCGGCGGCCGCGGAAGTCGCCCAGAGAGACGGGGTGTTCGTCCTGGTCGAGGAGGGTGAAGTCGGGGGCGTTATCGCCCTTTTCGAGGTTCGTCACCCCTCCAGCCTAGAACGCTCGATGCCCTGGAACGTCGTCAGCAGGCGCTGCAGCGAGTCGAGCCGGGCGGCGGCTCCGGGTCCCAGGCGTCCGGCCTCCACCGCCTCGATGATCGCGCAGTCGGGTGCATCGGGCAGGTGCGTGCACCCCCGCGGGCACTCTTCGGCGACCTCGGCGAGATCGGTGAAGGCGCCGAGCACGTGCGCGGGGTCGACGTGTCCCAGTCCGAACGATCTCACGCCCGGGGTGTCGATGACCCAGCCCGAGCCGCCGCGGCCGCGGTAGCGCAGCGAGACCGCCGACGACGAGGTGTGACGGCCCCGACCGGTGACGGTGTTGACGTGCCCGATCGCCCGCTCCGAGCCCGTGAGCGCGTTGACCAGCGTCGACTTGCCGACGCCGGAGTGCCCGACGAACACGGTCGAGTGGCCGATGAGCGCCTCGCCGATCTCGTCGAGGGGCATCTCGCCCTGGGCGCTCGTGAACACCCGCAGGTCGAGCCCCACGAAGTGCGCGAGGAACGCGGTCGGGTCGGCCAGGTCGGTCTTCGTGACGACGAGCAGGGGACGGATGCCGGCATCCAGCGCCGCGACTAGATAGCGGTCGACGAGACGGGCGCGGGGTTCGGGGTCGGCTGCAGCGACCACGACGAGCATCTGGTCGGCATTGGCGACGATGACGCGTTCGACCTGGTCGGTGTCGTCGGCGCTGCGGCGCAGCAGGGAGGTGCGCTCCTCGAGGCCGATGATGCGTCCGAGCGTTCCTTCGTCGCCCGAGAGGTCGCCGACCACACGGGCGCGGTCGCCGTTGACGATGGGCTGCTTCCGGAGCTCGCGGGCGCGAGTGGCCAGGACCCGGCGCTCCTCGGGTCCGTCTTCGTCGACGAGGACCGTGTACCGGCCGCGATCGACGCCGAGCACCCGGGCGATCTGCGCGTCGGCGTGGGCGGGGCGTCGCTTGGTGCGGGGCCTGTTGGCCTTCGGGTTGGGACGCACCCGGATGGACGACTCGTCGTATCGGAGGTCGTCTTCGTCGTCGTCGGGACTGTCGAGCCAGCTCACGCGTCAGTCCTCGTTCACGGGCGCGAGTCGTCGAGCATCGTCTGCCACAGGCCCGCGAACTGGGGGAGGGTCTTGGCGGTCGTGCCGATGTCGTCGATGCGCACGCCGGGCACGCGCAGACCGATGAGGGCGCCGGTGGTGGCCAAGCGGTGGTCGTGGTGCGCCTTCCACTCGCCGCCGCTGAGCGGCCGCGGGACGATGCGGATGCCGTCGTCGAGCTCGTGCGCCTCGCCGCCGAGCGAACGCAGGTTGCCGACGAGGGCCGCGATGCGGTCGGTCTCGTGCCCGCGGATGTGACCGATGCCGTGCAGCGTGGTCGGTCCGTCCGCGAAGGCGGCGAGACCGAAGAGAGTGGGGGCCAGCTCGCCCGCCGCGGACAGGTCGAGGTCGACGCCCAGGATGCCGTCGTCACCGGCGGCCACGGTGAGGGCGCCGGCGCGACGGCTGACGCGCGCCCCCATCTCGGCGAGGATGTCGACGAGGAGGGCTCCCGGCTGCGTGCTGTGCAGGGGCCAGCCCGTGACAGTGACGGAGCCGCCCGTGACCATTGCTGCCGCGAGGAACGGGGAGGCGTTGGAGAGATCGGGCTCGATCGCCACGTCTTTCGCGCGGACGGGTCCCGCCGGAACGACCCACTCGCCCGGAGCAGGACGCTCCACGTGCACGGCACGGTGGGCGAGGGCCTCGACCGTCATATCGATGTGCGGGATGCTCGGCAGGCGCGACCCGACGTGGCGGAGGTGGAGTCCGACGTCGAAACGCGCCGCCGCGAGCAAGAGGCCCGAGACGAACTGACTCGACTCGCTCGCGTCGATCTCGACCTCGCCGCCCCGCACGTGGCCGTGCCCGCGGACGGAGAACGGGAGCGCCCAGTGGCCCCCGTCGTCGATGTCGACGCCGACGTCGCGCAGGGCGCGGATCATCGCCCCCATCGGGCGGTGCAGCGCGCTCTCGTGGGCAGTGACGTGCACGTCGCCCCGGGCGAAGCCGGCCACCGGGGCGATGAATCGCATGACGGTTCCCGCCTGGCCGCAGTCGATCGTGCCGTCGCCCGCAAAGGAGGCCGGGGGAGTGACCAGCAGGTCGGGGCCGAAGGGGGAGCCGGTGTCGATCTCGTCGATCCCGACGCCGAGCACGCGCAACGCGTCGACCATGCGCGCGGAGTCGTCGGAGTGCAGGGGGCCGTGCACCGTGCCGGGGCCGTCGGCGATGGCGGCGAGGATCAGCTCGCGATTGGTCAGCGACTTCGATCCCGGGACGGTGACCGTGGCATCCAGGGGAGCGTCGAAGACAGGCGCGTTCCACTCACCGCGGGGGGTGGCGGCGGAAGGGGAATACCCGAGGGGAGACATCGGTTCCTACCCTACTGAAAGGGGAACGACACGTGACCGCACTTCTCGAACGCGACCGTCTGCCGGGGGCTGCCCCGGGGGCCGTCGACATGCTCGACGTAGACTGGCGCGCGATGAACGACACCGCAGACGCCGGCCCGCAGGCGGAGCCCCGCGCACAGTTCGAAGAGCAGGCCCTGCCCTTCATGGACCAGCTGTACGCCGCAGCCATGCGCATGACGCGCAATCCGGCCGACGCGGCCGACCTGGTGCAGGAGACCTTCGTGAAGGCCTTCGGCTCGTGGGCGACGTTCACGCAGGGGACCAACCTCAAGGCGTGGCTGTACCGCATCCTCACGAATACGTACATCAACACGTATCGCAAGAAGCAGCGCGAGCCGTATCAGAGTGCGATCGACGACCTCGAGGACTGGCAGCTCGGCGGGGCCGAGTCGACCACCGCGAGCAGCGCCCGTTCGGCCGAGGCCGAAGCGATCGACCACATGCCCGCATCCGTCGTGAAGGACGCGCTGCAGTCGATCCCCGAGGATTTCCGGATGGCGGTGTACCTCGCCGATGTCGAGGGATTCGCCTACCAGGAGATCGCCGACATCATGAAAACCCCGATCGGCACGGTCATGAGCCGTCTGCACCGCGGCCGGCGGCTGCTGCGCGACCTGCTGTCGGATTACGCCAAGGAGCGCGGCATCCAGGCCGCGACGGGAGAGACGAAATGAGTGACTGCGGCTGCGACAAGGCGCGACGCGACCTTGAGGAATACCTCCGCAACGAGGTGTGCAAGACCCAGCAGAACGACATCCGCGAGCACCTCGAGAATTGCCCCGGATGCCAGGACGAGGCTCTCGTAGCGCGCACGCTGACCGAGGTGGTCGCCCGTGCGTGCAAAGAGACGGCCCCCGACGAACTCCGCGATCAGGTGCTCTCGCGCCTTCGCGCCATCCAGGCGACGCACTGACGGCACCCGCGCCGGCCCGGCGCGTGTCGGAGGTGATCCCTAGGCTGGGGTCATGGCATCCATCGACACTCTGACGCTGCCCCTCGACCAGACCTCCGCCGCAGACCTCGCCGCCTCAGGGCTCGAGTACGCGCGAGTGGATGCCGACGGAGAGGGGTTCCGTCCTTTCCAGCGAGCGGTGGCCCGGGGCTTCCTGGGTGCGGAATCGACCGACGACGAGGCCGAGAACGCGCGAACGACGCTGCGCACCCGGCGTCTCACCGCGGTCTACGACCGTCAGGGCGTCGAACCCGAGGTGCCCGTCGGCACGATCGACTCGTGGGCGTCCGAGCTCACGACCTCGCCCGGGCGCACGACGCCGCTGTGGTCGGTCAGCGCCGTGACGGTGGCGGCGACGCATCGCCGCCGGGGCATCGCCCGCGCCATGATCGGCGGGGAGCTCCGCACGGCCGCGGCGGCGGGATTCGCCATCGCCGGCCTCACGGTCACCGAGGCCACCATCTACGGCCGGTGGGGGTTCTCTCCCGCCGCGTGGGCCTCCGACGTCGAGGTCGACACCGGCCGAGCCCGCTGGACCGGCCCGACGGCACCCGGGCGACTCGACTTCGTCCCTCGTGAGGCCGTGGTCGACCGTCTGCGGGCCGTGCACGAGCGCGTGCGCGTGCAGCGTCCGGGCTCGGTGCCCGGGTGGGACGGCCGGTGGCGCGGCGTGGCCGGTCTCACGCCCGGTGACAAATCGGGCGAGAAGGTGCGCGCCGTCGCCTACCGCACCGCCGAAGGCGACGAGACGGGGATCCTCGTCTACGTGATCGACGAGCGCGACGACTTCTCGGCTCACGATCTCGAGGTGCGCGCGATCTTCGCCGTCGACGGCGAGGCCTCGGCCGCCCTCTGGCGCTTCGCGCTCGAACACGACCTCGTCGGCCGGGTGAAGGCGTGGCTGCAGCCCTCCACACCGCCCGTGCAGTGGATGGTCTCCGACCGACGTGCCGTGACCGCGACGCTCACCGATCACCACTGGCTGCGCATCCTCGACGTGCCCGGGGCGCTGGGCTCTCGTCGATACGCGGCCGGGCTCGATGTGATTTTGCGTGTCGCCGATCCGCTCGGGTTCGCCGAGGGCACGTGGAGTCTGCGGATCGGGGCGGACGGTGAGGCTCAGGTCTCGCCCTCGATCGACCGGCCCGTCGACATCGACCTGACCGTCGGGGCCCTGAGCTCGCTCCTTCTCGGTGGGGTGCGCTCGGCCGAACTCGCGCTCTCGGGTCTCGTGCGCGGCGAGGCCCGCACGCTCGCATCCCTCGACCGTGCGTTCGTTCCGGAGGCCACCCCGCTTCTCGACATCTGGTACTGACGGCTTCTCATAGGAAATGGCAATACGCTGTCGCCGATGTCCGAATCCGCCGCTCCTCCGGCCGCCGAACGCTCTCCGTCGCGTCTGACGGCCGTGGGCGCTGCGCTTCGCCGATACGTGTCGCGCAACCCCGTGGCGATCATCGTCGCCGTGCTGGTCGTCGCGTCCGCGGCGGCGACGGGGTCGCTCTGGGGAGAGGATGCGCTCATCTGGGGCGCGGGGCCGCTGGCCACCTTCGGGAGCGGTCGGTGGTGGACGCTGGCGACCGCACTCGTCATTCCGGACTCGGCGATCGACGCCCTCTCATCGGTGCTGCTCGCCCTGACCGCCCTGGCCGCGATCGAGCGGCTGGTCGGATCGCGGCGTACGAGCGTCTTCCTGGTGGTCATCGGGCTGAGCGGCCTGGTCGTGGGCATCGGCCTCCACGCGGCGGCGTGGACGATCACCGATCTCCGCCCGGTCGTCGCCGCCGAAGTCCCGGTGCTCGACCCGACCACCGCGATCGCCGGAGCGGTCATGGCGGGGTCGGCCTTCGCGCCGACGCTGTGGCGTCGCCGTCTGCGTCTGGTGGGCTTCGCCCTTCTGGCTCTTTTCGCTCTCTACGCCGGTGACGCCGACTCCTGGTACCGGCTCTCGGCGGCGATCATCGGTCTCGTCGTCGGCGCACTGCTCGCGCGGGGTCGGGAGCGGCGGTCGTGGCACCGCAGCTCGACGCGTGAGACGCGCACCCTTCTCGCCCTGCTGGTCGCGGTCGTGGGCAGCGGGCCGATCGTCGCCCTCGTCAGCGGCGGCGGCCGCGGGCCGCTCTCGCTCGTGGTGGACGCCTACACGCAGTACGACGACGAACTCCTCTCGCAGTGCGGCAGGGTCGCCTCGTCGGTGTGCGACGAGCAGATCGCCCTCCTGATGACCCGGGGAGCAGGCCCCGCCCTCCTGGCGATCGTGCCCCTCGTCCTGCTGCTGGTGGCCGCGTGGGGCCTCCGGCAGGGACGACGCTCGGCGTGGATCGTCGCGGAGTTCGTGCTCGTGGCATCCGCGGTCCTGCCCGTCGTCTCTCTTCTCGACGGGCGCCTGCGGATCGACCCCTGGGTCGATGGCAGCGGGGCGGAGTACGTCCTGTGGGCGATCGCGACGATCATGATCCCTCTCGCGCTCGCCGCGGCGCTCGCCGTCGCGCGTGCCCGGTTCTCGGTCCGTGCGACCCGGCGCGCGGCGCGCGTCGTCGCGGCCGTGGTCTCGCTCGCCTTCCTCGCCTGCGCGACGACGCTCTTCGTCGTCGAGGCCATCGGTCATCGCGCCTTCGACCGAGACGTGTCGATCTTCGATCTGCTCGCTCTGACCCTGCGCCGTTTCCTTCCCCCCGCCTTCACCCACCCGGGCGGATCGACGGCGTTCCCGCACAGCGGACCGGCGCTGTTCGCCTACCAGTGGATCGGTGTGCTGTTCTGGGCGATCGTGGTCGCCGCGATCCTGTGGCTCTACCGCCGCTCGCGTCGCCCGGACACCGTCGACGACGGTCACTATCGCGACCTTCTGCGGCGGGGAAGCGACACCCTCGGTTTCCTCGGCACCTGGGCGGGCACCAGCCACTGGTATTCCGAGGACCGTGAGTGCGCCGTCGCCTACCGCTTGAGCGGCGATGTCGCCCTGGCCGTCGGCGACCCCCTCGCCCCCGAGGGGCGACGCGCGGAGGCGTTGCGCGGTTTCACGGACTATTGCGTCGAGCACGGGTGGACACCGGCGTTCTACAGCATCCACGGCGAGACTCTCGACGATCTGATCGCCCTCGGCTGGCGGTATGTTCCCGTCGGGGTCGAAACGGTGATGGACCTGCCCGGCCTGACATTCGCCGGCAAGGCCTGGCAGAAGGTGCGGCAACCCCTCACCCGCGCCGAGCGCGAGGGGTACACCGCCGTCTGGTCGCGGTGGCACGAACTGAGCGTCGGTCAGGCGTCGCAGGTGGTCGCGATCGACGAGGAGTGGGTCGCCGACCGCGCGCTCCCCGAGATGGGCTTCACGCTGGGTTCTCTCGACGAGCTGCGCGACCGTGACGTCCGCCTGCTGCTCGCCGTGGGTCCCGATGAACGCATCGAGGCGGTCACGAGCTGGATGCCGTCCTGGACGGCGGGCGAGATCACGGGATGGACCCTCGATTTCATGCGTCGTCGCACCGACGGACCCAACGGCATGATGGAGTTCCTGATCGCGAAGGCCGCTCTCGAGCTGCAGGAGGAGGGCGCGACCGTGCTCAGCCTGTCGGGGGCACCTCTCGCTGACGACCCCGACGAGGCAGCCGATGATGATCCGGCCCCTCTTCGCGCGTTGCTGCGCTGGCTCGCCGAGGTGCTCGAACCCGCGTACGGGTTCGCGTCGCTCTTCCGCTTCAAGGGCAAGTTCCGGCCCCGGTACCGCCCCTTGGCGTTGGCGTACCGCGATCCCCTCGAGCTGCCCGTGATCGGCGCCGCGGTGGGTCGCGCCTACCTGCCCGACGCCTCACGTCGAGAGATGGTCGCTTTGGCCCGGACCGCCTGGGAGGGCCGTCGGTGAACAAGTTCATCCTGTCGTTCGAGCTGATCGACAGCCCCATGTTGCTCATCAGCGCCATCGTCGCTGCGCTGTGCGTGGTCGCTGTCGCCGTATGGCGTCCTCGTCGGCTCGTCATCACCCTCGTGATCGGTGTCGCGGCCGGGGTGGTCATGTTCATCGTGGCGAAGATCCTCGAGTCGATGAACACGTTCCAAGGCCCGCTGCCGGGGGCTGCGATCTGGTGGGCGTCGGGAGCGGTGGCGGCCGTCGCCATCGGCATCGTCGGGATCTTCCGCCGCCCCTGGCCGCGGCGAGCGATCGGCGCCGTCGCCGTCATTGCCTCGCTCCTCGCCGGCATCCTGGGCGTGAACACCTCGTATGGCGTCACGCACAACCTGGCTGCGATCCTCGGCGTACAAGCGCTCGACCCCGCCTCCCTGCCCCCGCAAGATGCCGTCGCCGGAGACCCGGCGACGCTCTACCAGACGTGGGAGCCTCCCGCGGACATGCCGTCGAAGGGCTCGGTCAGCGCTCTCACCGGCAGCACGAAGATCCCCACCGGTCAGTACGCGGCGCGCGACGCCTCGCTCTACCTGCCGCCGGCAGCCCAGGTCGCCGACCCTCCGGCTCTGCCGCTCCTGGTGTTCATGATGGGCCAGCCCGGGTCGCCCGACCCGACGGCGCTGGCCAAGGCACTCGACGCCTTCGCCGCGAAGAACAAGGGCCTCGCACCCATCGCGATCGTCGTCGATCAGCTGACCGCCCCGGACCGCGACCCCACCTGCGTGGATTCCGCGAAGTACGGCGCCGTCGCGACCTACATCAACCAGCTCGTGCCGCAGTGGGCCGAGAAGAACCTGAACATCGTCACCGACCACAAGTACTGGACTATCGGCGGCTTCTCGAACGGCGGGTCGTGCGCGGCTCTCTACGGGGCGAAGTACCCCGATACGTGGGGCCAGATGCTCGATGTCATGGGCAATGAGTTCCCGGGATCGGAGCACGTCGATCAGACCGTGAAGGACGTCTACAACGGAAACGCGGGCGCCTTCCAGGCCAACAAGCCCGCGGTCGTCATGGCGGCGGCGGCCCCCGGCACCTACAGCGGCCACACCGCCATCTTCACGTGGGGGAGCGAAGACAAGACGTATGGTCCGGGGCAGCTCGCGAACTCGAAGGCGGCGGAAGCGGCGGGATTCACCGTTCTGACGCACATCGTCGAGGGAGCCGGTCACACCGGCGAAGCGCTCGACGGCAGCCTGGCGTATGCCATTCCGGCCCTGGCTCCCACGCTGGGGTTGGCCGCGCCGGCATCCTGAGCTCCGGCGCTCGACCGTCAAGGGTCACCGGTCCCGGCGCCGCTCGACCGTCAAGGGTCACCGGTCCCGGCGCCGCCCGACCTTCCAGGATTACCGGTTCCCGCGCCGTCTCGGGTCTGCGCGACCGCGGACGGTCCTGCGACCGCACGCGTGCCGGTCCGTGTGGCGGAGTACACGAAGGGCCCGACCGACAGGAATGTCGACCGGGCCCTTCGTGGAAGATCAGCGCGCGAGCGCTTCTTTCATGATCGTGGCGTGTTCATTCGCGTGCACCTTCGGCGAACCGGTCGCGGTCGAGGCCGCGGCCGCGCGCGAGATGCGACGGATCGCTCGGCCACCGAGCTGGTCGGCGACTTCGAGGGCGATGAACGGCCACGCGCCCTGGTTCTCGGGCTCGTCTTGAACCCACACCAGCTCGGCGTTCGGGTACTGCGCCAACACGGCGGTCAGCTCCTCGATCGGCGCCGGGTAGTACTGCTCGAGACGTACGAGGGCGATCGCGGGGTTCGGGTTCTTGTCGAGCTCGGCTCGCAGGTCCCAGTGGATCTTTCCCGCGTGCAGCAGGACGCGCGTCACGGCGTTCTTGTCGACACCGCGGTCGTCGTCGAGCACCGGCTCGAAGCGACCCTCGAGGAAGTCCTCGACGGGGCTCGTCGCTCCGCGCAAACGCAGCATCGCCTTCGGGGTGAAGACCACGAGGGGGCGACGGGGACGCTGGTAGGCCTGGCGACGCAGCAGGTGGAAGTACGACGCGGGGGTCGAGGGGCGCGCGACGATCATGTTGTCCTGCGCGCACATCTGCAGGTAGCGCTCGATGCGGGCCGATGAGTGGTCGGGACCCTGGCCCTCGTAGCCGTGGGGAAGCAGAAGCACGACGCTCGACTGCTGCGCCCACTTCTGGTCGGCCGACGAGATGAACTCGTCGATCACCGACTGGGCGCCGTTGGCGAAGTCGCCGAATTGCGCCTCCCACAGCACGAGCGCGTCGGAGCGCTCGACCGAGTAGCCGTATTCGAACGCCATCGCGGCGTACTCGCTCAGCAGGGAGTCGTAGACCCAGAATCGGCCCTGGTTCTCGCTGAGGTTCGCGAGGGGCAGCCATTCCTGACCGTTGTCGCGATCGTGGAGCACGGAGTGGCGCTGCACGAAGGTCCCGCGGCGGGAGTCCTGGCCGGCGAGTCGGACCGGGGTGCCCTCCATCAGCACCGAGCCGAAGGCGAGCAGCTCGCCGAAGGCCCAGTCGATGTTGCCGTTGCGGCTCATGTCGTGGCGCTTCTCGAGGAGCTGCTGGAGCTTCGTGTGCACCGTGAAGCCGTCGGGCTTGTTCACGAAGGCGTCGCCGATGTGATGAACGACCTCGCGCGAGACGCCGGTGGTCTCGGGAGCGCCGACCGCCGGTTCTTCGGCAGCGTCCATGGTGACGACGGGGTTCGTGCCGGTCTCGGCCTCGTGCGTGTCGGCGAAGGCGACCTCGAGGCGGTTCTGGAAGTCCTGCTTCGCCTGCTCGTACTCGTCTTCGGTGATGTCGCCGCGGCCGACGAGCGACTCGGTGTACAGACGGCGCACCGATCGCTTCGCCTCGATGAGGTTCGTCATCAGGGGCTGGGTCATCGACGGGTCGTCGCCCTCGTTGTGACCGCGGCGGCGGTAGCAGACCAGGTCGATCACGATGTCGCGGTGGAACTCCTCGCGATACATGAACGCCAGCTCCGCCGCCCGGACGACGGCCTCGGGGTCGTCGCCGTTCACGTGCAGGATCGGCGCCTGGATCGTCTTCGCGACATCGGTGGCGTACACCGAGGTGCGGGCGTCGGTCGGGGTGGTGGTGAAGCCGACCTGGTTGTTGACCACGACGTGGATCGTGCCGCCCGTACGGTAGCCGCGCAGCTGCGACATCTGCAGCGTCTCGACCACGACACCCTGACCCGCGAACGCGGCATCGCCGTGCACGAGGATCGGCAGCCACGAGAACGTGCCGATGGGCTTGCGGTCCTGCTTGGCGCGGACGATGCCCTCGAGCACGCCGTCGACGGTCTCGAGGTGCGAGGGGTTGGCGGCCAAGTACACGGGGAGCTCGTCGCCGGCGTCGCCGACGAAGGTGCCCTCGGTGCCGAGGTGGTACTTCACGTCGCCCGAGCCGCGCTTGCTGCCGATCGCCACGGCGCCCTCGAATTCGCGGAACACGTGACCGTAGGTCTTGCCGGCGATGTTGGTGAGCACGTTCAGGCGACCGCGGTGGGCCATGCCGATCGCGGCGCCGTCCAGGCCCGCGGAGGCCGCGCCCTGCAGGATCTGGTCGAGCAGGGGGATGAGAGACTCGCCGCCCTCGAGGCTGAAGCGCTTCTGGCCGACGTACTTGGTCTGCAGGAAGGTCTCGAACGCCTCGGCCTGGTTCAGCTTCGACAGGATGCGCAGCTGCTCGTCGTGGCCGGGCTTGGTGTACTTGACCTCGACGTTGCGCTGGAACCACTGACGCTGCGCCGGGTCCTGGATGTGCATGTACTCGACGCCCATGGTGCGGCAGTACGAGTCGCGCAGCACGCCCAGGATGTCGCGGAGCTTGGCGACGCGCTTGTTGCCGAGGCCGCCGGTGACGAATTCGCGGTCGAGATCCCAGAACGTGAGCCCGTGCGATTCGATCTCGAGGTCGGGGTGCGTGCGCTGGACGTACTCGAGCGGGTCGATGTCGGCCATGAGGTGGCCGCGCACGCGGAAGGAGTTGATGAGCTCCTGGACGCGGGCGCTCTTATCGATGCGCTCCGAGATGTCGACGCTGATGTCGGCCGCCCAGTGGATGGGGGCGTAGGGGATGCGCAACGCGGCGAAGATGTCGTCGTAGAAGCCGCGCTGCCCGATGAGCAGCTCGTGCACCTTCTTGAGGAACTCGCCGGAGCCGGCACCCTGGATGACGCGGTGGTCGTAGGTGCTGGTGAGCGTGATCGTCTTGCCGATCGCGAGCTCGTTGAGCGTCTTCTCGCTCGCGCCCATGAATTCGGCGGGGTAATCGAGGGCGCCGGCGCCGATGATGGCGCCCTGGCCGCGCATGAGTCGCGGCACCGAATGGACCGTACCGATGCCGCCGGGGTTGGTCAGCGAGACCGTGGTGCCCTGGAAGTCGGCCGGCGTCAGCTTGTTGTTGCGGGCGCGGCGGACGAGGTCTTCGTACGAGGCGAGGAACTCGCCGAACGTGAGCGTGTCGGCGCGCTTGATGCTCGGAACGAGCAGCGCGCGCGAGCCGTCGGGCTTGGGCATGTCGATCGCGATGCCCAGGTTGACGTGCGCGGGGGCCACTACCGAGGGCTTGCCGTCGACTTCGGCGTAGTAGACGTTCTGGCTCGGGAACTCCTTGAGCGCCTGGATCAGCGCCCAGCCGATCAGGTGGGTGAAGCTCACCTTGCCACCGCGCGTGCGCGACATGTGGTTGTTGATGACGATGCGGTTGTCGATCATCAGCTTCGCCGGGATCGTGCGCACGCTCGTCGCGGTGGGGACCGTGAGCGAGTCGTCCATGTTGGATGCCAGGGCCTTCGGCATCCCCTTCAGCACCGTCACGCGGTCTTCCTCGGTGCTCTCGGCAGCCGCGGAGGGAACCGCGTTCGGCGCCTGAGCCGGGATGGGCTGCGGCTTGGCCGGCTTCGCCGTGGTGCGGGCGACGGGCGCCTGTCCGACCACGGGGATCGGGGCCGTCACCGGCTTGGGCTCGGACCCCGCCGACGCCGGGGGCGCGGAGGGCGGGGGAGCGGCGGAGGATCCGTCGACGACCGGGTGGTACGCCTCCAGAATCGGCCACCAGGCCTTGTCTACGGAGTGCTTGTCGACTTTGAACTGTTCGTAGAGTTCGTCTACGAGCCACTCGTTCGCGCCGAACTCGCCCTCGCTCGAAGTACCGACGCCCGTCACCTGGCTCGACACAGTCGATCGCCTGCTTTCCTCGATGAAGATTCCTGTGGATACGCGCACGTCGCCGCGCTGCGTGCTTTCCAGCCTAGCCGAGGAATCTGGACGCCCTTCGGGTCTTTACATTCCCCTGATGTGGTGAGGTGGATGCCATGGAGTTCTCTGGCGCGCAGCCCGATGTCGACCTGACGTACTCGGACGTTTTTCTCGTCCCCCGCCATTCCGAGGTGCGCAGCCGCCTCGACGTGGATCTCGCCCCCGCCGACGGCAGCGGGGCGACCATCCCGTTGGTGTCGGCGAACAT
Source organism: Sphingomonas sp. G5 (assembly GCF_052660795.1). Taxonomy (NCBI): domain Bacteria; kingdom Pseudomonadati; phylum Pseudomonadota; class Alphaproteobacteria; order Sphingomonadales; family Sphingomonadaceae; genus Sphingomonas; species Sphingomonas sp. G5. Next base: position 930,497 of record NZ_CP109660.1, read on the forward strand.
GAATTCGGTCACGGGGACCCGACTCGCGGCGACCCTGGCGCGTCGCGGCGGACTCGGCGTCCTGCCGCAGGACATGGCGCTGCACGATCTGGTCGAGGCCGTGTCGTGGGTCAAGTCACAGCCCGCGGCGTGGGACACCCCGCTGATCCTCCCGCCCGAGGCCACCGTCGCCGACGCGCGGCGCATCCTTCCCGCTGTGCCCGGCCGGGGCATCGTCGTGGCGACTCCTCGCGAGGACGGCGTCGTCGCCCTGTCCGAGGTTCGCGGCATCGTGCCGGCGGGGCGCCTGGCCACGGCTCTTCCCGATGCGACGCTCGGCGACATCGCCCGTCGTGACGCCGAGCCCATCGACGCGGCCGAGGTGCACGACCCCCGCGAGGTCTTCGCGCGGATCGAGGCCGCGGGCGTCGACATCGTCCCGGTCGTCGACGGTGACCGCCTCGTCGGCACGCTGTCGGCGCGCAGCGCCCTGCGCGCCTCCGTCTACCGACCGGGCGTCGACGCACGTGGCCGCCTCATCGTCGCCGCCGCGGTCGGGGTGAACGGCGACGTCGCCACCAAGGCACGCGCCCTCGTCGACGCCGGTGTCGACGTCCTCGTCGTCGACACCGCGCACGGTCACCAGGGACAGATGCTGCGCGCGCTGCGCGCGGTGGCCGCACTCGACCTCGGCATCCCGATCGCAGCCGGCAACGTGGTGACCGCCGACGGCGTGGCCGATCTCACCGACGCGGGCGCGACGATCCTCAAGGTGGGCGTGGGCCCGGGGGCGATGTGCACGACCCGAATGATGACGGCCGTCGGCCGGCCCCAGTTCTCGGCGGTGCTCGAGACCGCCGAGGCCGCGCGCAGCGTCGGAGCCCACGTCTGGGCCGACGGCGGGGTGCGCTACCCGCGCGATGTCGCCCTGGCGCTCGCCGCGGGTGCGGCATCCGTCATGGTCGGCTCGTGGTTCGCGGGAACGATCGAGGCTCCGGGCGAACTGCTCACCGACGCCGGCGGCCGCATCTACAAAGAGTCGTGGGGCATGGCTTCGACGAAGGCCGTGCAGGGGCGCTTCGGCGGCCTCGACCCGTTCGAGCGCGCCCGCAAGGAGCTGTTCGCCGAGGGCATCTCGTCGTCGCGCATCTACCTCGATCCCCAGCGTCCGGGCCTGGAGGACCTGCTCGACATGATCACCTCGGGTGTGCGCTCGTCGTTCACGTACGCCGGTGCGGCCACGGTCGCCGAGTTCCACGAGCGCGCTCGTGTGGGCCTGCAGTCGGCCGCGGGCTACGACGAGGGAAAGGCGCTGCCGGTCAGCTGGTGACCGCGCGCTCGAGGCCGACCGCGGCCTCGAGCGTGATCCATGCCCCCAGCTGCACCGAGAGGTCGAGGTCGTCGCCTTCCGCTCGCGCGGGTCGACGAGGGTCCGCCGGGAAGAGTCCCTCCCGGCACCCGCCCCAGAGGGCGTCGGCGTTTCGTGCCACGAGGCGCCGAGCCGTCCGCGCGAGGACGTCGCCCTCGGCATCCGGCCCCTTCGCGAGATCCCGGGCCGCCTGGGCCAGATAGCGGGCCAGGATGCCGGCGAACAGGCCGCCGTCGCCCCCTCCGGCCGCCGGGAAGAGACCGTCGTCGTCGGCGCACCACCGCTCGACGGCCCGTACCAGGGCGCGAGTGCGTTCGATGTGCGACCACTCATCGTGCGCGGGATCCGCGAGAGCGGGTCCGCCGATCATCAGCTCGAGGCCGATGACGGCGCCCTGGTTGTAGGTCCAGAGCTCGGGGCGGGTCACCCCGTGCTCGATGCCGTCGCGCACGAGATGCGAGGACGGATCGTCGAGGACGGACGCCATCCACCCGGCTAAGCCGGCGGCCTCGGTGCGTCGTCCGGTCAGGGCCAGCACCATGCCGCCCGGGGCGTTGGCCGGAGCGTTGTACAGCTCGCTGTCCACGCGCCAGGGAAGGGCGCCGACGGTCGGGTCCACGGCATCGGCCAGTGTCCGTGCGATCTTGCGCAGGGCGCGGGGATGCCGCCCGCTCTCCGCGAGGGCCAGCCCCATCCACGCGATGTCGTCGTAGAAGGGCGTCGTCCACCGGCCGAGCGTACGCAGGGTCACCCCGCGCGCCACGCGCCGGATGAGGCGCCGCCGACGCGCATCGGGGCGATGCGTCTCGGCGTCGGCGAGAACGTGGAGCAGGTGCGCGTGCCACCAGTAATGCCACGTCCGGGGGTTCTCGCGACCGGGCACCGCAGCGTGCGCCCAGGCGACCGGACCGTAACGGCGGAGGTAGCGATCGAGCACCGCGCGTTCCGCGGCGGCGGCGCGCTGCTGCGCCGTGGCGTCGGCATCCATTCGTCCATCCTCCCCAGCGGGTGCGGAGTTGCACGAGACGGATGCCGAGGGGCCGGGGCTGCAATAGAATCGTCCGCACGATGGACGACCCTCCCAGTTGTAGACCCAGGCCCCAACGACCCTCTTCCGCCGAGCGATCGAGCGGGGGTGATGCCTGATGGATTACGTCATGCTGGTTGTGGGGCTCGTGCTCACCGTGGGAACCGGACTCTTCGTCGCGAGCGAGTTCGCCCTCGTCAACCTCGACCGTGCCGACCTCGAATCGCGTCGTGCCGCCGGGGAGACCCGGCTGTCGTTGACGATCGATGCTCTTCGCATCACGTCGACGCACCTGTCGAGCGCGCAACTCGGGATCACCCTCACCACGCTGCTCACCGGTTACACGATGGAACCGGCGATCTCGAACCTGCTGAGGCCGGTGTTCCAGACCTGGGGACTGCCCGAGGCGATCACGGTGTCGCTCGCCGCGATCATCGGTGTCGGCTTCGCCACGGTGCTCTCGATGATCCTCGGCGAGCTCGTCCCCAAGAACTTCGCGCTGGCGATTCCGCGGCAGACAGGCAAGCTCGTCATGCCCTTCCAGGTCGCGTTCACGGCGGTGTTCAAGCCCGCGATCGTCGTGCTCAACGGCAGCGCCAACGGCGTCTTGCGCGCCATGGGCGTCGAGCCCAAGGAGGAGCTGTCGGGAGCGCGTTCCGCCGAGGAGCTGTCGAGCCTCGTCAAGCGCTCGGCCAGCGCGGGCATGCTCGAGAAAGACACGGCGTCCCTCCTCGATCGCAGTCTCACCTTCGCGCGCCTCAGCGCGGCCGATGTGATGACCCCGCGGCCGAGCGTGCACGCGCTCGCCGCGGGCGACCCCGCCGACGACGTGGTGCAGCTCGCCCGGCGCACCGGCCACAGTCGCTTCCCCGTGTACGGCGAGTCGATGGACGACATCGTCGGCGTCGTGCACCTCAAGGCCGCGATCGGCGTGCCGCGCGAGAAGCGCGGTGAGGTGCCCGTGGCCGCCCTGTCGACCGAGCCGCTGCGCGTCCCCGAGACCGTGCACCTCGACGCCCTCGTCTCGGAGCTGCGCTCGCGCGGCTACCAGATGGCGATCGTCATCGACGAGTACGGCGGAACGGCCGGAGTCGTCACCCTCGAAGACCTCGTGGAGGAGATCGTGGGCGAGGTGCTCGACGAGCACGACCGCTCACGCGCCGGCGTGGTGCGCACGAACGCCTTCGTCGCCTTCCCGGGCGATCTGCGCCCCGACGAGGCCCTCGACCGTGCCGGGGTGCGCGTGCCCGAGGGCGAGGTCTACGACACGGTGGGCGGATACATCATGGCCGCGCTCGAGCGCATCCCCGCCGTCGGCGACACCGTCGATCTCGAGGACGGACGACTCGCCGTGCAGCGCATGGACGGCCGTCGCGTCGATCGCGTGCAGTTCACGCCGACCCCGGTCGAGCAGAACGTCGGCGACCTCGTCCGCGAGGCGAAGGGCGGTGACCAGCGATGAGCGACTGGGCCGGAATCGCCTGGCTGGTGGTCCTCCTGGCCGCCAACGCCTTCTTCGTCGGCGCCGAGTTCGCCGTCATCTCGGCACGACGCTCGCAGATCGAGCCGCACGCCGACCGGGGATCGCGCGCCGCCAAGACGGCGCTGTACGCGATGGAGCACGCGACCCTCATGCTGGCGACCTGCCAGCTGGGTATCACGATCTGCTCGCTGCTGATCCTGAACGTCTCGGAGCCCGCGATCCATCACCTGCTCGCGGGACCGCTGGGGCTCACCGGCATTCCCGAGGCGGCGGTGGACGTCGTCGGCTTCGTCGTCGCTCTGCTGGTGGTGTCGTACCTGCACGTGGTGTTCGGCGAGATGGTCCCGAAGAACCTGGCGTTCTCGTTGCCGGACCGCGCCGTCCTGATGCTCGCCCCGCCGCTCGTGGCCGTCTCGAAGGCGTTCCACCCGATCATCGTGGCGCTCAACTGGACCGCGAACCACGTGCTGCGGCTGTTCCGTGTCGAGCCGAAGGACGAGGCCGCCTCGACCTACACGCTCGACGAGGTCGCCACGATCGTCACGCAGTCGCGCCGCGAGGGCGTCCTCGACGACTCGGCTGGAACGGTCACCGCCGTGGTGGAGTTCACCGAGAAGAAGGCGGCCGACATCGCGGTGCCCGTCAGCGCGCTGGTGACCCTCCCCGAGACGACCACCCCCGCAGAGATCGAGCGGGCCGTCGCCCAGCACGGCTACTCGCGCTACGTGATCGTCGACGAGACGGGGCACCCCACCGGGTACGTGCACCTCAAAGACGTGCTGCGCGCGGCGGAGGGATCGGATGCCGACATGGCGCGGCCCATCCCGAGCAAGCGCGTGCACCACATGGTGTCGATGCTCGAGACCACCGACCTCGAGGACGCTCTGGCTCTGATGCGTCGGTCCGGTCGCCACCTCGCACAGGTGCGCGACGAGCGCGGCGACGTGCAGTCGGTCCTCTTCCTCGAGGACGTCATCGAAGAGCTGGTCGGCGAAGTGCAGGACGCCACCGAGCGTCGTCGCTTCGTCTGAACACGACACCGGATGCCGCGGAGCCGGGGCTCCGTGGCATCCGGTGTCTTCGTGTGAGGTCGCGCGGGTGCGAGCGGCCGGCGCGGCGCGAGATCACGTGACCGTGCCCACAGCACCCGTCGTGGCGCGTGCTGTGGGCGAGATCACGTGATCCGGCCCCTGAAGCGGGCGGTACGGCGCGAGATCACGTGACCTGGATCGGGGCGGTGGTCAGTAGGCGCGAAGGTACTGCGCGGGGGCGGGGGAGTCCGCACCGAGAGCGGCCGCGGCGCGCAGCGCGTAGTGCGGGTCGCGGAGCCACTCCCGACCCGACATGATCGCATCGGCGCGCCCGTCGGCGAGGATCTGCTCGCCGAACGTGGGGTCGTCGATCATGCCGACCGCGCTGACCAGGAGCCCCGTCTCGCGGCGCACGGTGTCGGCATAGTCGACCTGGTAGCCGGGGCCGGGGACGATGCGCTGCTCGGGCACGAGGCCTCCGCTGGACACATCGATGAGGTCGGCGCCCGCGTCGGCGACGAGACGGGCGGCGGCCACGGTGTCGGCGACGTCCCAGCCGCCGTCGGCCGCGTCGGTCGCCGAGAAGCGCACGAACACGGCGGCGTCCCCCGCGGCGGCGCGAACCGCCTCGGTCACGCGGACCAGCAGGCGCACGCGGTTCTCGAACGACCCGCCGTACGCGTCGTCGCGGTGGTTGGTGAGGGGAGAGAGGAACTGGTGCAGCAGGTAGCCGTGGGCGGCGTGCACCTCGACGACCTCGAAACCGGCGCGAACGGCCCGGCGGGTGGCATCCGCGAAGTCGGTGACGACCTTCTCGATCCCCCCGGCATCGAGAGCGACGGGGGCGGCGAAGCTGTCGTAGGCCAGGGCCGAGGGAGCGACGGTGGTCCAACCCCCCTCGGCGGCAGCGATCGTGCCGCGGCCCCCGGTGAGGGGCGAGGTGGTCGAGGCCTTCCGGCCGGCGTGGCCGAGCTGCACCCCGGCGACGGCACCGCGCGAGCGGATCGCGGCGACGATGGGGGTCCACGCCTCCGCCTGCTCGTCGGTCCAGATACCGGCGTCCTCGGGCGAGATGCGGCCCTCGGGCGAGACGGCCGTCGCCTCGGCGATCACCATGCCGGCACCGCCCGCGGCGAACTGCGCGAGGTGCACGTGGTGCCAGTCGTTCGGGACCCCCTCGATCGCGCTGTACTGACACATGGGGGAGACCCAGAGGCGGTTGCGCACCTCGGTACCGCGGATGGACAGGGGTGTGAAGAGGGCACTCATGAGGACCTTTGCGTTCTAGGGTGACGCCATGACGGCGAAGGACTTCAGCGGGCACGATGTCGCCCGCGCACTGCGGAAGCCAACGGCGGACGACGACAAGTATGCCCGCGGGGTGGTCGGGCTGCGAACCGGCTCGGCCCGGTACCCGGGCGCTGCGGTGCTCGGTGTCGAGGCCGCGTGGCGCACCGGGACGGGGATGGTCCGCTACCTCGGCCCCGCACGTGCCCAGGACTTCGTGCTGCAGCGTCGCCCCGAGACCGTGACGGCCGACGGGCGCGTGCAGGCGTGGGTGATGGGATCGGGTACGGATGCCGCCGAGCGCGACGCGGCCGAGACCGCAGCGCTGCGCGGCATCCTGTCGGGTGAGATCCCCGTGGTCGTCGATGCCGGGGCGCTGAATCTCGTCGCGGGAGCGACGGCCCCCGTGATCGTCACGCCCCACGCGCGGGAGCTCGACCGGTTGCGCGACGGTCTCGGGTTGCCGAGGGTCGATGCGCGCGACGACGACGCGCGAGAGGCGGCGGCGCGAGAGACGGCCGAGGCCTTCGGGGGAGTCGTGCTCTCGAAGGGCGCGGTCACGATCGTCGCGGCGGCCGGGGGCTGGACGCGACGCGTCTCGGCCGGGACGCCGTGGCTCGCGACCGCGGGCACCGGCGACGTGCTCGGCGGAGTGCTCGGGGCCGTGCTGGCGGGATCGGTGGCCGCCGGGCGGGACGGCGTGGAGGATCTGGCCGCCGCAGCCGCCGCGGCCGCATGGTTGCACGGGAGGGCCGGGCGGGTGGCATCCCTCGCCCGCGGCGACGGCGGGGGCCCCATCGCGGCACTCGACGTCGCCGAAGCCCTGCCGGGCGTCGTGGCCGCGGTGCTGAGGGACTCGATCGCGTAACGGTTCTCCGCGCCGAGCCGCTCGACGGCGGGGGTCCGGCCCGCCCTGGTCCGGGGCGCCGCGCGTCGCCCGCTTAGGATGAGGCGGTGTTGAGGCGTGTCGTTCCCCTGTTGGTCGCATTCGTCGCCGTGCACGTCGTGGTGGGGATCCTGGGCTACCAGCAGCCCAACGAACCCATGGGCGATGTGTACCTGGTGTACGAACCCTGGTCGCGGTGCGCCCTCTTCGGCGGCGTCGATGTGACCTCGTGCACGCGGAGCGACGCGTGGGCCTGGCCGGGCATCACCGAGAAGTGGATCTATCCGCAGCTCGCGTTCCTGCCGATGACGTTCGCGTGGGTCTTCGCCTGGGCCGTCGGCTACACCCCGGCGTGGGCGATCACCGTCGCGCTCTTCAACCTCGTCGCCTTCGTCGTGCTGGTCGGCAAGGGGCGTTCGACCGGTCGTGTGCTCGCCGCCTGGTTCTGGCTCGCCGCCATCCTGCTGATCGGCCCCGTGGGGCTGTACCGCATCGACGGCATCACGGTGCCCTTCGCGATCCTCGGCAGCATCTGGATGCTCCGGCGCCCGTTCGTGGCCTCCCTTCTGCTCTCGATCTCGGTGTGGATGAAGGTGTGGCCCGCCGCGATCCTCGCCGCCGGGCTCATCGTCGTTCGCCGCCGGCTCGCTCTCGTGTGGGGAGCCGTCGCGGTGTCGCTCGCGACGATCATCCCCGTCGTGGCCCTGGGCGGAGCGCCCTATGTCTTCGGCTTCGTCGGCGACCAGACCTCGCGCGGCATCCAGATGGAGGCCCCCGTCGGCGGTCTGTACATGTTCCTCGCCGCGTTCTACGTGCCGGGGAGCGAGGTCTACTACGACGGCGGCGTGCTCACCTTCCAGGTGACCGGGCCCGGGGCCGAGCCCCTCATCGCCGCGATGACACCGATCATGCTGCTCACGATGGTCGCCGTCGCGATCGTCGGCGTGGCGAAGATGCGCCGCGGGGCGACCTTCCTCTCGCTCTTCCCACCACTGACCCTGGCACTGGTGACGGCGTTCATCGCGCTGAACAAGGTCGGCTCCCCCCAGTACTACGTGTGGCTGTTCGCTCCTGTCGTGCTCGGACTCATGATCGACCGCCGTCGCTGGTACGCCTTCGCCGGGATGACGCTCGTGATCGCCGCGCTCACGCAGTGGATGTACCCGCTGCTGTACGACGGACTCATGGCGACGCACCCGAACCCCTTCCCCGTGGTGGTGCTCGAGGCGCGCAACCTGCTCGCCCTCGTGCTGCTGGTGTGGGCGATCGTGCGCGTCGTGCGCGTTCCCACGGGGCGTGTGCGTCCGCCGGCGGGGCTTCGCGAGATCGTGACGGGGCGCCGTCCGATCCCGGCCCGGGTTCCGACCGGGCGCTGATCGGGGCGAGCCGTCCCGTGTCGCGGGGCGGAGACGTAGTCTCGATCCATGCTCATCGCTTTCTCGGTCGCCCCGTCCGGTGTCGGCACCGCCGCCACGGAGAACCCCGACGGATCCGTTCACGACGCGGTCGCCGCGGCTGTCGCCGTCGTGCGCGCCTCGGGCTTACCGCACCGCACGACCTCGATGTTCACCGAGGTCGAGGGGGAGTGGGACGAGGTGTTCGCCGTGGTGAAGGCGGCGACGGATGCCGTGATGCCCTACGGATCGCGTGTCTCGCTGGTGCTGAAGGCGGATATCCGCCCCGGGCGCACCGGTGAGCTCGACGGCAAGATCGAACGCCTCGAGAACGCTTTGGAGCGCCGCGCGGACTGACCCCCGGGGCGGGGGGAGCGTTCGGCGACCACGCCACTCCCGACTCTCGAAACGATTCGACCCGAGCCCGCGCGCCGACTAGCATCGCCTGGTGACCTCTTCGACGACCTCGAGAGGTGCGGCGATGCGGGCGCTCCTTTCTCTCGCCATCGGCAGTTTCGGCATCGGCATGACCGAGTTCGTGGTGATGGGCCTGCTGCCCAACATCGCCCGCGAACTCGTCCCCGGTGCGTGGGCCGCGTCCCCGGACGACGCGATCGCCCAGGCGGGCTGGCTCATCTCGCTCTACGCCCTGGGCGTCGTCGTCGGAGCTCCCACGATCGCCGGCTCCGTGGCCCGCTTCCCGCGGAACCGCGTGATGATCGTGCTGGCCGCGGCCCTGGCGTTCTTCACCCTGCTGACCGTGATCGCCCCCACGTTCGAGCTCGTCGCGGCATCCCGCTTCCTCGCCGGGCTCCCTCACGGCGCGTACTTCGGCATCGGTGCTCTCGTCGCCGCCGACGCTCTCGGCCCGGGCAACCGCGCCAAGGGCGTGGCGTTCGTCCTCACGGGCCTGACGATCGCCAACGTCGTCGGCGTTCCCCTCGGTACCCTCCTCGGTCAACAGGTCGGCTGGCGCGCCGCCTTCGCCGTGGTCACCGCCATCTTCCTGCTCGCGACGATCTGCATCGCCCTGTTCGTGCCGAAGCACCCCGGCTCACCGGGGCGGCGGCTGCGCGACGAGCTGCGAGTGTTCCGCATCGGTCAGGTCTGGCTCGCCCTCGGCATCGGGGCGATCGGTTTCGGCGGGTTCTTCGCGATGTACAGCTACATCGCCCCCATGATCACCGAGATCGCGGGTCAGCCCGAGTGGGCCGTCTCGCTCGTGCTGGTGCTCGTGGGCATCGGCATGACGATCGGCAACATCGTCGGCGGCGCCCTCGCCGACAAAGACCTGCGGTTCTGGCTCTTCACGGGCCTCGTCGCCCTGGGGGCGGCATCCGTCGGTCTGGCCCTGACGGCGGGGTGGATCGTGAGCCTGGTGCTGTTCGCGTTCCTCGTGGCGTTCTGCGGCTCGGCGCTGAGCCCCGCGATCCAGACGCGCCTCATGGACGTGGCCGAAGACAACCAGTCGATCGCCGCGGCCCTCAACCACTCGGCGCTGAACATCGGCAACAGCCTCGGTGCCTTCTTGGGCGGTCTCGCGATCGCCGCCGGGCTCGGTCTCGTGGCGCCGGCGTGGGTCGGTGCGGTGCTCGCCGCGGGTGGGCTCGTCGTGGCGATCGTGGCGTACCGGGTCGAGGACCGCACCGGACGCCACCCCGATCACCGGATGCCGGCGGCCGAGGCCGCGCAGACCGCGATCACCGGATCGATCCCGACGCAGGGTTGACGCGGTCGGCCGGCCGCCTCCCGCGAGTGTCCAGAACACCCGGACGTTCCGCTGCATTGTCCGGGTGTCGTGGACACTCACGGGTCCACCGACGACCGGGCGTCCCGCGAGGACCGGGCGTCCCGCGGCGACCGGGCGTCCCGCGGCCACCCGGCGTCCGGCGACGCTGTCGTGTCGCGCGCGTTTCGCGGCGGGCGACCCTCGAGTGTCCACGACACCCGGGCGTTTCGCGACGTCGTCCGGGTGTCGTGGACACTCGACCAGGCGCAGCGGTCGTCGCCATCACCGCCGCTCGGGCCGCGACCCGCACTTGGCGCGCGGGCGGGCTCGCGCGGTGACGGGAACCCCGTCGGGCGGATCGGCGGATGCCGTGGGCTCGCGGCATCCGCCGATCGTCAGGTCGCGAGGAGTCGGCGCAGGTGCGCGGCGACCGCGGCGGTCTCGATGAGGAAGCCGTCGTGGCCGAAGTCGCTCGAGAGGACGATCGCGCTGTCTGCGTCGAGGGTGTTCGGGATGCCGCGGGCGATGCGGTGCTGCCCGTCGATGGGGAACAGGCGGTCGCTGTCGACGCCCAGGACGAGGGTCGTGGCGGTGACGCGGCGCAGCGCGTCTTCGACGCCGTCGCGGTCGCGGCCGACGTCGTGCGAGTTCATCGCCTCGACGAGGACGAGGTAGCTGTTGGCGTCGAAGCGCCGCGTGAACTTGTTGCCGTGGAAGTCGAGGTACGACTCGACGGCGAAGCGACCACCGCGGCCGAGTGGGCTCACCCCCGACTGCCACGATCGCTGGAAACGCTGGTTCAGTTCGGTGGGGCTGCGGTAGTTGAGCAGCGCCATGCGCCGGGCGAGGGCGAGACCGCGGTGCGGGCCGTCGCCGTCGCCGGAGTCGTAGTACTCGCCACCCGCGAAGCGCGGGTCGACGCGCACGGTGTCGAGCTGCACGGAGTTCAACGCGATCTGGTCGGCCGTGGTGACGGGGGGTGCGGAGAGGATCGCCGCGCGCTCGACGCGGTCGGGGAAGCCGACGGCCCACTCGAGCGCGTGCATTCCGCCCATCGACCCGCCGACGACGGCGTTCCAGCGCTCGATGCCGAGCTGGTCGGCGAGGAGGGCCTGGGCTCGCACCTGGTCGCGGATCGTGAGGTACGGGAAGCGCGAGGCCCACTCGTAGCCGTCGGGGGCGACGCTCGCGGGACCCGTGGAGCCCTGGCAGCCGCCCAGCATGTTCGGAGCGACGACGAAGTACCGGTCGGTGTCGATCGCGGCCCCCGGCCCCACGAGGTCGCTCCACCAACCGGCCGTGGGGTGCCCGGGACCGGCGGAGCCGCGGACGTGGCTGTCGCCGGTGAGGGCGTGCAGGATGAGCACGGCGTTGTCGCGCGCGGGGGAGAGCTCCCCCCAGGTCTCGAACGCGAGGCGGAACGCCGGGAGGGACTCGCCGCTCTCGGTCTCGAAGACGCCGAAGGCGGCGAAGCGCCGGTCTCCGACGGGGTCGCCGTCGCGCCACGCGCCGGTCGCGGGGGGTCTGCCGAGGAGGGAGCGGGCGTCCGCCTCCGTCACCGGGGCCGAGGGCACCGTGTCTTCGGAGATCTGCCAGTCCATGGCATCCATTCTCCCTAGGTGAGGAGGATCGCCACGAACTGTTACGACCGGTGCGGCGACGACAAGGGTCTGCGCGGTGCCCCGACCACCGGTGAACACCGTTGTCCAGCCCCCGCCCACGCACGGGTCGGCTCGTCATGATCGCGGCATGGCGAACTTCCTCCTCATCGCGGCCTCGAGCGACATCGGTCAGGCGACGGCGACACGACTGCAGGGCGCGGGTCACCGCGTCGTGACCACCGCGCGGGACTCCTCGCGGATCGAGCCCGATTTCTTCCTGGATGCGACCGATTTCGACGCCGTCGACCGCGTCGTCGGCGAGGCGGGGGAGCTCGACGGCATCGCGGTGTTCGCGGGTTCCATGTTGCTCAAGCCCGCGCACCTGACCTCTCGCGCGCAGTACGACGACCTCATCGCCGCCTCGCTCACCACGGCGTTCGCTGCGGTGCGCGCCGCGGGCTCGCACATGCGCGACGGCGGTGCGGTCGTGCTCGTGTCGTCGGCGGCCGCCCTCGCAGGTCTTCCGAACCACGACGGGATCGCCGCGGCGAAGGCCGGAGTGATCGGACTGACCCTGTCGGCGGCGGCGAGCTACGCCGCGCACGGACTGCGCGTGAACGCCGTCGCGCCGGGTCTCGTCCAGACCCGGCTGACCGAGAAGCTCACCTCCAGCGACGTGTCGCGCACGGTGTCGGAGGCGATGCACCCGCTGGGGCGGCTCGGCGAGCCCGACGACGTGGCGCGCGCCGTGGAGTTCCTGCTCGCGCCCGAGAACGCCTGGATGACGGGACAGGTGCTCGGCGTCGACGGCGGGCTGGGGAGTCTGCGGCCGCGTCAGAAGGTGTAGCGCGGGGTTCCGCTCGTGCGCCGGCACGGCCCGGGCGGCCCGGTTCCGGTGGGGGAGGTCCCGTGGGCGGAGGGGATCCGGGCGGCGGAGGGGGAATGCGGCGACGTCGGTCCTCCGCTCCCCGAATCTCCTCCCGCGGGCTCGATCCGAGGCGGTAGGCGCGGTGTGGTCGGACCGATCGCTTCCCCCCAGATGCTCGAGATTCGGAGACGCACGAACGCCCCGCCCGGAGAGCCGGGACGGGGCGTTCGCGACACCGCGTCAGGCGCGCGCGGCCTCGGACAGGCGACGCGCCGACGCGAGGGCCTGGTCGAGGTCGGCCTTGAGGTCGTCGATGTTCTCGAGGCCCACCGACAGTCGCACGAGGCCCGGGGTGACCCCCGCGGTCAGCTGCTGCTCGGGGGTGAGCTGCGAGTGCGTGGTCGAGGCCGGGTGGATGACGAGCGAGCGCACGTCGCCGATGTTGGCCAGGTGGCTGAAGAGGCTGAGCGAGTTGACGAACTCGCGGCCCGCCTCGACCCCGCCCTTGAGCTCGAACGACAGGACCGCACCCACGCCCTTGGGGGCGTAGTTGTTCGCGGCGGCGTACCAGGGCGACGTGGGGAGGCCGGAGTAGTTCACCGTGGCGACGTCGGGGTGCGACTCGAGCCACTCCGCGATCTCCTGTGCGTTCTGGACGTGGCGCTCGATGCGCAGGGACAGGGTCTCGATGCCCTGGATGAGCTGCCACGCGCTCTGGGGGGCGATCGAGGCGCCGAGGTCGCGCAGCAGCTGCACGCGCGCCTTGATGATGTACGCGAGACCGTCGCCGACCGCCTGCGTGTAGACGGCGCCGTGGTACGAGGGGTCGGGCGTGGTCAGGCCCGGGAAGCGGTCGGAGTGCTCGGACCAGCTGAACGTTCCGCCGTCGACGATGACGCCGCCGATCGTGGTGCCGTGTCCGCCGAGGAACTTCGTCGCCGAGTGCACGATGATGTCGGCGCCGTGCTCGAAGGGTCGGATCAGGTACGGGGTCGCGATCGTGTTGTCGACGATGAGCGGCACGCCCGCGTCGTGCGCCACGTCGGCGACCGAGCGGATGTCGAGCACGTTGATCTTGGGGTTGCCGATGGTCTCGGCGAAGAACAGCTTGGTGTTCGGGCGGACGGCGGCGCGCCACTCGGCGGGGTCGTCCTGGTTCTCCACGAACGTGGTCTCGATGCCGAGCTTGGCGAGCGTGTACTTGAACAGGTTGTACGTGCCGCCGTAGATCGAGCTGGACGAGACGATGTGGTCGCCGGCCTGCGCGATGTTGAGCACGGCGAACGTTTCGGCCGCCTGGCCGCTGGCGACGAGGAGGGCGCCCGTGCCGCCCTCGAGGCCCGCGACGCGCTGCTCGACGACGTCCTGCGTGGGGTTCTGGATGCGCGTGTAGATGTTGCCGAACTCGGCCAGGGCGAACAGGTTCGCGGCGTGGTCGGCGTTGTCGAACACGTACGAGGTGGTCTGGTAGATCGGGGTGGCACGCGCCTTGGTCACCGGGTCGGGCTGGGCACCCGTGTGGATCTGCTTGGTCTCGAAACGCCAGTTCTCGGGTGCCGACATGACTGCTCCTCAGCTTCGGGAGGCCGGGCGAACGCCCTGGCCTGCTGCGAGCGTAGGGATCGCCCCGGGCAGCGACAAGCGCCCCGGACACGGGCCGTAACACCTCGGCCGTCCCGGTGACGGAAGGGACCGATAGCGTGGATGCCATGACGCGACGCGCAGTGGTGACCGGGGCAAGTTCGGGTATCGGAGAGGCGACGGCGAGGCTCTTGCGCTCGCGCGGGTGGGACGTGGTGGGCGTCGCCCGCCGCGCCGACCGTCTCGAAGCCCTCGAGGCCGAGACGGGTGTCGTCGCGCACGCGGCCGACCTCACCGACGCCGACGGCATCGCGGGTCTTGCGACCTGGCTGGGCGAGACCGGGGGCGTCGACGCCCTCGTGCACGTCGCGGGCGGGGCCCGCGGCAGCGACCGGATCGAAGACGGCGATGCCGAGGATTGGCGCTGGATGTTCGAGGCGAACGTGCTCTCGGGGCAGCGGCTCGTGGCATCCCTTCTCCCGCTCCTGCGCCGGGCCGCGGACGCGAGCGGCCACGCCGACCTGCTCTTCGTCACCTCGACCGCCGCGCAGGTGGCCTATCCGGGCGGCGGTGGGTACAACGCGGCCAAGGCGGGCGAGGCCATGCTCGTGCACGCGCTGCGCCAGGAGCTCAACGGCGAGCCGCTGCGCGTCATCGAGATCGCCCCGGGCATGGTGCGCACGGAGGAGTTCACCCTCAACCGCCTGGGCGGTGATCAGGATGCCGCCGACAAGCTCTACGAGGGGGTCGAGTCGCCGCTCGTCGCGGGCGACGTCGCCGACGTCATCGTCTATGCGCTCGATGCGCCCGGCCACGTCAACCTCGACCTGGTGACCCTGCGCCCCGTCGCGCAGTCGGCGCAGCACCTCCTGGCGCGGGGGCCTCTGACGACACGCTGACGCGATGGCGCGTCCCCCTGACCGGGGGCGCGGCTCAGGCGATCTCTCCGTTCGCGGCGGCCGGACGTGCGCTCGCCTCCGTGTCAGCGAACGCGACCTTCGGCACGAACAGGAGCAGGATCACGGCGAGGAACCCGCCGGCGCTGCAGATGATCCAGACCGTCAGGTACCCGGCGAAGGGGGCGGCCGTGCCGACCACCGCCCCCGCACCGCCCGCGAGGACGACGCCGAAGACGGCGGACGACATCGTGCCGCCCACGGTTTTGGTCGTGTTGGTGAGGGCGGTCGCCACTCCCGTCTGTCCGCGGGGAGCAGCCGCTGCGGCCGCCGCCGGCATCGCCGCGACCAGCGCCCCCGATCCGAGTCCGGCGACGCCGAGGCACAGCAGCACCTGCCAGAGCGTGGTGTGCAGCGGAAGGAACAGCGCGTAACCGACACCGACGAGCCCGGCAGCGCCGATCAGCACGAGGCGCGGACTCGCGCGCCGCGAGGTGACGGCGAAGAGGACGGCGCCCACGATGACCGACACGAGGTACACCCCGATCACGTTCGAGCGGTCTGTGGCATCCAATCCGAGTCCGTACCCGAGCGCGGGGTCCGTTCCGGCATAGGTGGCGAGGGGACCCTGCGCGCCCAGCAGGCTGATGCCCACCAGGAAGGCCGTGGTCTGCACCGGCCACATCTCGGGGCGTCGGAGGACGCGGATGTCGATCGCCGGGTCTCGCTGAGCGAGCTCGTATCGGACGAACATCGCTCCCAGCACGACGCCCGCGAGGAGGAGTCCGACGACGACGACGGGTCCCGGTCCGTCGGGCAACCGCACGAAGGACAGCGCGCCGGTGACGCACAGCAGTGCACCGGCCAGGATCGCGAAGCCGCCCACGTCGAGACGGCGCCGCCCGTCCGGCCGCTCGGACTCCGGGATCCCGAGCCAGATGACGGGGCAGACGACGGTGACCACGATCGCCGGGACGGCGAGCGAGAGGCGCAGGTCGCCTCCGGTGGCGGTGAAGAGGCGTCCGGCTGCGAGAGCGCCGACGATGGCGCCGATCTGTAATCCGACCACCAGGAGGCCGGCCGCCCGCCGCGTCCGTGACACGCCGTGCTGCACTCGACGGCCGCGGTCGAAGATGAGGGCGATCTCGAGGGGGAGCCAGACGACATAGAAGCCCTGCAGCGCCCAGGCGGCGAGGAAGGAGCCGAACGAGTCCGCGAACACGAGCCACCAACTCGCCGCAGCGGTCGCCAGGGCCGAGAACAGCAGGACGCGCTTGTGGCCGAACATGTCGCCGAGCTTGGCGAGCACGGGGAGCACGAGGGCCGAGAGCAGGAGCTGTGCTGCCTCGAACCAGTTGACGTCGGCGTCGCGGATCCCGAGGTGCGTGACGATGTCGGGGAGGAGAGGCACGTAGAACCCCTGCAGGATGCCGCTGGCGAGTTCCACCAGGACGAACCAACCGATGAGGCCCGCGGTCACCCCGAGCGCGGAGGCGCGCACCCGTGCGACCGCGCCGGAGACGCGCGACATGGCGCGAGAGTAACACCGTCGCCGCGCGTGCCGATGGCACCCCCGGACGCGGCAGAGCCCGACCCGCGGAGCCGGGATGTCGTCGCACGGATTCGGCGTGCTACGTTCACTCGTAAACGTGCAAAAAAAGGGGGCAGTCTGGAGGGGTGCGACGTGCGGTCCGCGGCAAGTGAGGGGGTCGGACTGCGAGGGAACATGACGCCGTCCGAGAGGGTGACCCGGTTCGCGCGGCTCGACGATCCGACGGTCGCCCGCCCTGCCGAGCAGCTCGACGATCCTCTCTCGCCGACTCCGACTTTACGTGCTCTCGCCCCCGCGACCTCCCCGAGTGCAGGCCGGGGCGCATCTGCATCCCGCGGGCGACCGGCGCCGGATCGAGCGTGAGCGGTTCTCGCCAGTGTCGCACCGGCACGGGTTTCGTGCGCGCTCGGGCCTGGCCGAAGACCGCGCGCGCGGGTTCCGTAGGGGGAGGCGCCTAGGGCGGGCCTCTGAATCGGCTGGCAATTGTGTTAGTTTCTGCTTGTAAACAAGCAAAAAGCAGGAGCAACCGTGTCGAGCAGCGTCACTGCACCCTCAGAGCCCGCGTCCCCGATGTCGCCGGAGCGACTCGCGCGCGAGAACCTGCCCCTGGCGAAATACCTCGCGGTCGAGAAGGCGCGCAGTGCCCAGCACGTCGACCTCGACGACCTGCTGTCGGCGGCCTATCTGGGCCTGGCGACCGCGTCGATGGAGTACGAGCCCGAACGCGGCATCCCCTTCGGCGCCTACGCGCGCACCAAGATCACCTGGGCCATCCTGAACGAGATGCGCTCCGCCGATCCCGCGGGTGAGCGCAGTCGCGAGAAGATCGAGCGCGTCCGCGTCGCCGACGAGATCGTGCGCGCGCGCACCGGCCGCGCGGCGAGCGTCCCCGAGCTGGCGGCGGAATCGGGACTCGACGCGGACGTCGTGGTGAAGATGCAGGTGCTCGACGAGATGGTCCGCACGGGAACGAGCTTCGAAGTGCAGTTCGAGGGCGATGACTCCCGTCAGCCGGTCGACCTCACCGACAGCGTGATCCTCCCCGAGCACGCCGTCGAGCAGGCCGAGAAGCAGCGCATGCTCGATCGCATCATCGGAGCGCTGCCCGATCAGATGCGTCGCGTCATCCGCGGCGTGTACCTCGACGAACGCATGGTGAAAGACGTCGCGGCCGATCTCGAGGTGAGCCACGCCTATGTGTCCAAGCTCCGCCGTGTCGGCCTGACGCTCATGCGCGAGGCCCTCGACGCGTGGGAGAACGGCACGGTCCCCGACCGATCGACCGCCACGAAGGCCGCCTTCTTCGACGGCGTCTTCGGCCCCGTCGCCGTGCCGTCGGGCCGCGGAGCGAGAGATGCGGTGTCTTCGAGCGTCGACCTGACGGGACTGGCCCTCCCCGCCTGAGCGCAGAAGTTTCCTCGGGCGGGTCGGTTACACCTCAGCGGATCCGTCGCGATGGTGGGGGATGCGGGGCCACGGACGGCGCCGCATCAAACCCCATCCACGGAGGAACAACATGGGTCTTCAGATCGCAACCAACGTCGGTGCCCTCAACGCGTACCGCAACCTGTCGGCGAACCAGAACGACGTGTCGAAGTCGCTCGAGAAGCTCTCGAGCGGTCAGCGCATCAACCGCGCGGCCGACGACGCCGCCGGCCTCGCCATCTCCGAGGGTCTGCGCTCGCAGGTCAACGGCCTGAACGTGGCCGCGCGCAACGCCCAGGACGGCATCTCGGTCATCCAGACCGCGGAAGGCGCCCTGACCCAGGTCCACTCGATCCTGCAGCGCGTGCGCGACCTCGCGGTGCAGGCGGGTAACGACTCCAACAACCCCGCGTCGCGCGACGCGATCAAGACGGAGATCGATACTCTCGGCGAGGAGCTGACACGCGTCGCCGCGAGCACCAACTTCAACGGCATCAAGCTGCTGAACGGCGAGAACGCCTCGCTGACCTTCCAGGTCGGCGCCGGTGCCGTCGCCGCCGAGGACCAGATCTCGGTCACGCTCACGGACTTCAGCACGCTGGGCGCGACCATCGGTGCGCTGACCGTCGACTCGGCGACCAACGCGGCGACGTCCATCGCGGCCATCGACACCCAGATCTCGAACGTGTCGACCGCGCGTGCCGGTATCGGTGCCGCGCAGAACCGCTTCGAGTCGACCATCAACTCGCTGCAGGTCTCGGCCGAGAACCTCTCCGCCGCCAAGAGCCGCATCGTCGACACCGACATGGCGGCCCAGATGGTCAAGTACACGGCCTCGAACATCCTCGCTCAGGCGGGAACCGCGATGCTCGCCCAGGCCAACCAGTCGGGCCAGGGCGTCCTGCAGCTCCTGCGCTGATCCGCAGCACTGACGCGCCGACGACGCCCGGGCGGGGGATTGCTCCCGCTCGGGCGTCGTTCGCCCCGGGTTCGCTTCACCGACGGAAGGCGGAGACACGATGAACATCGACGGCCTGGCATCCGGTATCAAGACCAAAGATGTCATCGACGCGCTCATGAACGTCGCGGCGATCCCCAAGACTCTGGTCAAGAACAAGATCACCGATCACACGACGATCATCACCAACCTCCAGTCGCTCAACACCTCGCTGCAGAGCCTCGACGACAAGGCGAAGACCGCGGCGACCGCCACCTCGCTCGCGCGCTTCTCGGCGGCGAGCTCCTCGGAGACCGTCACCGTCACCGCGGGGGAGAAGGCGCGGGCGTTCTCGACCGCCGTCGTGGTCGACACCCTCGCCGTCGCGCACACCATCGTGACCGCACCCGGAGGGGCGGACGCATTCGCGGGGCCGTTCACCCTGGTCGCCCGAGACGGCACGGTCACCGAGATCGCCCCGGCCGGTGCCGCGCCGAGCGACCTCGTCGCCGCCCTCAACGCCGCCGGTGCGGGCGTCATCGCCACGGTCGTGCCGGGCGGGCGGGGCGCCGACGGTCAGCCTCTCTCGCGCGTGCAGATCTCCGCGACGCAGACGGGCGCGGACGCCTCCTTCGTCCTGCACCGCGGCAGCGCCGCCGACGTCGCCGCGGGAACCGGTACCGACGTGGCGAGCCAGGCGGGTGCGGCGATCGTCGGACGGGGAACGGATGCCGTGATCCGCCTGTTCGCGGGAACGACCGCCGAGCAGACGGTCACCAGCTCCTCCAACACCTTCGTCGGAATCGGCGAGGGCATCGACGTCACGGTGCGCGCCACGTCGACGCAGCCGATCACGATCACCGTCGCTGCCGACGGCAAGGCGCAATCCGACACCGCGGCGGCCTTCGTGAAGGAGATCGCCGCCCTGATGACGCGTATCGACAACGGCTCGAAGGCCACGGTCGCCGCACCGGGCTCGGCGACCACTCTCGGAGTGTTCACCGGCGACAGCACGGTGCGTTCTCTCCGCGGCGCGCTCTCCGGTGCCGTCCAGGACCCGATCGAGGGTGTCTCGCCGTCGACGATCGGCATCAGCGTCGACAAGTACGGCGCGCTGTCGTTCGACCAGGAGAAGTTCGCCGCGGCGATGCAGGCCGATCCGGTCGCCACGCAAGCGACGTTCTCGGCCGTCGCGGAACGCGTGCACGCGACCACCGCGCGCTACTCCGACAAGTACGACGGCCTGCTGACCCAGCGCATCACGGGCCAGCAGAAAGAGGTCACGTCGCTGCAGCAGCAGGTGGAACGCATGGACCTGCGCCTCGACATGCGTCGAGCCACGCTCGAACGCACCTACTCCGCGATGGAAGTGCGGCTGTCGGGGCTGCAGTCGCAGTCGTCGTGGCTCACTTCTCAGCTGGCCGCCCTCACCCCGCCGTCGCAGTAACCGCGAACAGGAGACAGATCGATGCCCGTCACCACCCTCGCCCGCGCCCAGCAGGAATACCTCGAGCAGCAGGTGTCGTCCGCCACCCCCGAGCGGCTCGTCACGATGCTCTACGACCGGCTGCTCGTCGACGTCGAGCGCGCACGCGTCGCGCAGCAGAACGGCGACTGGCCGTCGGCGGGCACCTACCTCACGCACGCGCAGGCGATCATCGCGGAGCTGAGCGGTTCGCTCGACAGCGGCTGGGAGGGCTCGGACGGGTTGCGGGGGCTCTACACCTACATCACGGGCCGCCTCATCGTCGCCAACGTCGGTCGCGACGTGGCGGCTACGGAGGAGTGCGGAACCCTCATCGCGCCGCTCCGCGAGGCCTGGCACGCCGCGGCGGCCGCGCTCACCGTCTCGTGACGCGACGATGACCGACGACACGGCGTGGGCCGCCCTCCTAGACGCCTTCGAGCGCGCCCTCGACGCGGGGGACGAGGTCGATCCCGGGGCGTTCGAGCGACCTGCCGGACCGCCGCCGCAGCACCTCGTCACCCGCGCGCGGGACGTGCTCGAGAGGCAGCTCCGCGCGATCGAGGAGCTCGGCGTCGCCCGTGCCGAGCTCGCGCGCGAGATCGCGGCCCTACGGCGGATCCCGCCCACCCGGGTGAGCGCACCCGTCTACCTCGATGTGCGCGGATAACCGGAACCCCCCGCGCGTGCCGTGATCGCTCCGGGCCGGCATCCGTCTGCGCACCCCCTGCGCGGTTACGTCCGAGCGCCCCTGTCGCGATAGTCGGTACCGAGCACGGATCGCTCAACGACTGGCCACGGATCGGCTCGCCCCACGACCGGAGTGCCGCGTGCTCGAATCCGTCACCTCAACAGCCCTGTCCAGCGCCCTCGACGCGTTGTCGATCCGACAGCGCGCGATCGCCGAGAACATCTCGAACGTCAACACGCCCGGCTATCACGCCAAACGCGTGTCGTTCGAGAAGGAGCTCACGACCGCCGTCGAACGGGGGTCCGGGAGCGTCGAAGCGGTCGTCCAGCGCTCGCTCGAGCCCACGCGGCTCAACGGCAACAACGTCAACCTCGACACCGAGACGATGTCGAACATCGACACGGTGCTGCGCTATCAGTTCGCCGCCCAGGCCCTCAGCGGGCAGGCCTCCTCCATCACCAAGGCGATCGGGCAGGCCTCCGCATGAGTTTCGACGCGATCGGCATCGCGGGAACCGGGTTGTCGGCTCACCGCAAGTGGTTGGACGCCATCAGCGACAACATCGCCAACGTCAACACCGCCACCCCCGCGGGCCAGGACATGTTCCGCGAGAAGTACGTCACGGTGGCCGAGGGGGCCGAGACCCCCGGCGTCTACGTCACGGGTGTGCGCGAGTCGACGGCGGAGGGACGTCTGGTCTACGAGCCGGAGCACCCGTACGCCGACGAGAACGGCTACGTGCAGTACCCCAACGTCGACCTCGGCGATCAGATGAGCATGCTGATCCTCGCTCAGCGCGGCTATCAGGCCAACGCCGCCGTCATCGACCGCGCCAAGACGAGCTACGAAGCGGCCCTGCAGATCGGACGAAGCTGATGAGCATTCCCATCGACCCCGTCGCGGCCGCGGGCGTGACGCCCCTGAATCCCCTGAGCTTCGAGCAGACCACCGCGGCACCCCGGATCGGGGGTGCCGCGAGCGGACAGTCGTTCGCCGGTTCGCTCGCCGCCGCCGTCGAGAACCTGCAGCAGCTGCAGTCGACCTCGAACGGCCTCGCCGTGCAGGCCGTCACCGGAGACCTCGACGACATCCACAAGGCCACGCTCGCCTCGACGCGCGCCGGGGTCACGCTCGACCTGATGGTCGCCGTGCGCGATCGCGGTGTCGCCGCATTCAACGACGTCATGCGGATGCAGGCCTAGCCGTGCCCCGCGTGCTCGCGTCTTCGCTCGAGCGGTTCAAACGGATCGTCGCCGGCTTCAGCGTCGCCCAGCGAACGATCGCCGTGATCGGCGCCGCCCTTGTCGTGATGGGCATCATCGCGCTCGGCAGCTGGCTGGCGAAACCGCAGATGAGCCCGCTGTTCACGGGTTTGAGCCCGAGCGACGCCTCAGCCGTCGTGGAGCAGCTCAAGTCGGCGGGGGTGGGCTATGAGCTCACCGAGGGTGGAGCGACGGTCCTCGTGCCCGATGCGCAGGTCTACCCGCAGCGTCTGGCTGCCGCGGCAGCGGGCCTGCCCACCAACGACACCGGGGGGTACACGCTCCTCGACAAGATGGGCGTGACCGCGAGCGAGTTCCAGCAGTCGGTGACATACAAACGCGCCATCGAGGGCGAGCTGGCGGCGACCATCGGGGCGATGTCGGGGGTCACCGCGGCATCCGTGCAGTTGGCCATCCCCGAGCAGAGCGTCTTCGTGGCCGATAAGCAGCACCCCACGGCATCCGTCTTCGTCAAGACCCAGGGCGGTGCGAGCCTCAGCGACGATCAGATCGCCGCGATCGTGCATCTGACCAGCGCCTCGATCCCCGGGATGACCCCCGAAGACGTCGCGGTGACCGACCAATCGGGGCGGGTGCTCGCGGCGGTGGGGCAGGGGCTCACCGGTTCCGCGAGCACGCAAGCCTCGGAGCACGAGGCCAAGGTCGCCGGGGCGGTGACGAAGATGCTCGAGACCATCGTCGGCCCGGGCAACTCCACCGTCAGCGTCAGTGCCGACGTGGCCACCTCGACCTCCGAACGCATGGACGAGACGTACACCGCCCCCGAGGGCGGCGTGATGACCAACGAGCAGACCCGCACCCAGACCTCCAGCGGCGGTCAGGCGGGGGGAACGGGCGTGCTGGGACCCGACAACATCGCCGTGCCGAACACCGGGGGAGCGGGGTCGTTCGAATCCGAGGAGTCGACGCGCAACAACGCCGTCAACAAAACGACCGAGAAGACGACGACCCCGGCCGGCGACGTCACCCGGCAGACCGTCAGCATCGCCCTCGACCGCGGGTCGGTGCAGGGGGTCACGGCCGAACAGGTGCAGGCGCTGGTCACCAACGCGGCGGGCATCGACACAGCCCGCGGCGACACGGTCACGGTCGAGTTCGTCGACTTCAGCCAGAGCGCGGCTGCCACGGCCGCCGCGGCGCTCGAGGCGGCCGAGGCCGAGAAGGCCGCCCAGGCGCAGTCCGAGCTCGCGCGCGCGGCCATCATCGGCGGTTCGATCGTGCTCGCGGCCCTCATCCTCGTGATCGCTCTGCTGGTTCGTCGGCGCATGAAGCGACGCACGCTCTACACCGAGGACGGACCGATCGAGTACTTCGCGACGATGACCGAGACCGAGGAGCAGAAGCTCAAGACCCTCAAGGGGCTGGCCGAGCCCATCGCGTTGCCCGCGGTGCCGCCAACCAAGGTCATCCCCACCCTGCTCGATATCGAGGAGGAGCCGGAGTCGCCGCAGGTTCTCGTCGAGCAACGTCGGCGCGAGGTGGAGCAGCTCGCCAAGAGCGACCCGCAGAACGCGGCGAAGGTTCTCGCCCACCTCATGGACGAGGCGATGGCATGAGCCTGGTGAACACCCCGACGACGGATGCCGAGCACGCCCCCGCCACCGCTGTGACCGAGGTGCTCGCCGCGCCGGCGGTCACGATGTCGGGTCTGCGCAAGGCCGCGATCGTCATGCTCAACATGGACCGCGAGACCAGCGCCGAGGTGCTGCGTCATCTCGGCGAGGAACGCGCCGAGCTCCTGGCCGGAGAACTCGCTCAGCTCGGCAGCATCGACACCGCCGCCACCGCGGCAGCGCTCGCCGACTTCCGTCGTATCGCCTCGGGCCGTTCGCTCCTGAGCCGCGGCGGAGAGCAGTTCGCGACCGGACTGCTCGAGACGGCGTTCGGGCGCGAGAAGGCCGTGGGCATGGTGGGGCGTGTGATGTCGCAGGGCGTGGTCTCGTTCGACTTCCTCAACGCGGCGGACCCGACCCAGCTGGCCACGATCCTCGACGGCGAGATGCCGACCACCGTCGCCGTCGTGCTCGCGAACCTCCGCGCGGACCGCGCCGCCGCGGTCCTCGCCGCGCTTCAGGATCCGCTGCGCACCGACGTCGCGCAGGCGATCGCCGAGCTCGGGGTCGCCTCGCAGGAGGCGATTACCGTGGTCGCGGAGTCGCTGCGCGCGCGGACAGGGGTGTTCGGCACGCGTGAGGCGCACGAGGCCATCGGTGGTGTGCAGCCGCTGGTCGACATCATCAACCGGTCCGACACCGCCCTCGAGAAAGCGCTGTTGGCCGGTTTGGACGACCGCGACCGGGTGCTCGCCGAAGAGGTCCGCAGCCGGATGCTGACCTTCGCCGACATCTCGCGGCTCGAGGACCGCGACGCCCAGCGCGTGCTGCGGGGGATCGACCTGCGCGTGCTCGCCCTCGCGCTCAAGGGCGCCGACGAGCAGATCGGCGACGTGATCCGCCGCAACATGACCGAGCGCAACCGAGAGAACCTCGACGAGGAGACCCGGGCGCTCGGGCCCGTGCGCATGCGGCAGGTCGACGAGGCTCGTGCCGAGGTCGTGCGTGTCATCCGCGAGCTCGAAGCCGCCGAGGAGATCACGCTCGCACGCGAGGACGACGACGAACTGATCGAGTGATCGCGATGCCGACCGCCCTCCCGGATGCGGTCGGTTACGGCGGGCAGCGCCCGTCGCGATAGTCGGGGAAGAGCACGGATCGCTCGTCGACTTGGCCACGGATCGGCTTCGCCACAACCGCAGGGTGACCACCGTGTCCGATTCCGTCTTCACTCCGCTGGTTCTGCCGCGCGTGGGCGAGGCGCAACCGGACGTTCGGGCTGTCGCCGACAGAGCGCGGGCGCGGGGATACGCCGACGGGTTCGCCGAGGGGCGCCGCGACGCCCGGCTCGAGCTCGAGAGCGAGCGTCTCGCGGCCGAGCGGCGCGTCGCCGCCCGCGACGCCGCAGCCGACGCGGCCCATCGAGCGGCCCTCTCGGCTCTCGGCGAAGCGAGGGCCCGGCTCGACGCCGAGATCGCCGCTCTCGTGGCATCCGACGTGCGACGTCTCGAGGAGCTCGCGATCGAGATGACCGCCGAGATCTTGCGGACGGAGATGTCGGATGCCGCCCGCTCGGCCGCTCACGCGATGCGGCGGGCCGCCGCTCAGACGCCCCGCGCGGCATGGGTGCGGGTGCACCTGAACGAACGCGACCTGCGCACGCTCCACGATGCGGCCGCCGCGGAACTCGCGGAGGGCGTGGAGGTCGTGGCGGACGCCGACGTGGATCCCGGCGGCGCGATCGTCCGGATCGCGCACGGCAGCGTGGACACGCGGATCGGTGCGGCCCTCGAGCGGGCGCGCGCGGAACTCGCTCTGGACGACGACGGCGAGGCCGGCTCGTGAGCGTCGCCACCCGTCGCTGGGAGCGCGCACTGAGGGCGACCGGTCCGCGCCGCTCGGGGGTCGTGAAGGCTGTGGTGGGTCTCGGCGTGGAGGCTCTCGGCATCCCCGCCGCCGTCGGCGACCGCGTGCGCATCGAAGCCGCCGGCGCCGTCGAGATCGAGGCCGAGGTCGTCGCGGTCGACGGCGAGGCCGTGCGCTGCATGCCGATGGGCCCGATGACCGGTGTGCGCGTCGGCGCGGCGGTGCACCACTCCGCTGCGGCGCTGACGGTGCCGACCGGTCGCGGCCTGCTGGGGCGCGTTCTCGATGGTCTCGGTCGCCCGATCGATGGTCTCGGCCCGCTCACCGGCGCCCCCGTCGTCGCCCTGGACAACACCGCGCCCAGCGTCATCGGACGCCAGCGGATCGACCGCCAACTGGGGCTGGGGGTGCGCGCGCTCGACACGATGACCCCCGTCGGCGTGGGCCAGCGGCTCGGACTGTTCGCGGGCTCGGGGGTCGGCAAGTCGTCGCTGATGTCGATGATCGCGCGCGGCTCGACCGCCGACGTCACCGTGATCGCGCTGGTGGGCGAGCGCGGTCGCGAGGTACGGGAGTTCCTCGAGGACGACCTCGGTCCCGAGGGCCTCGCGCGCGCGGTGGTCGTGGTGGCCACCTCGGACCAACCGGCGATGGCGCGCCTGCGGTCGGCGTTCGTCGCGACGCGCATCGCCGAGCAGTTCCGCGACGACGGCCTCGACGTGGTGCTGATGATGGACTCGCTCACGCGTGTGGCGATGGCCCAGCGCGAGATCGGGCTGTCTGCGGGAGAACCGCCCGCGACCCGCGGCTACCCGCCCTCCACCTTCTCGGTGCTGGCGGGTCTGCTCGAGCGCGCGGGCACCGGGCCCACCGGGTCGATCACGGGGTTGTACACCGTGCTCGTCGACGGCGACGATCACAACGAGCCGGTCGCCGACGCCGCGCGCGGGATCCTCGACGGGCACGTGGTGCTCGACCGCGGTCTCGCCGTGCGCGGCCACTTCCCGGCGATCGACGTTCTCGGGTCGGTCTCGCGCGTCGTGTCGAAGGTGACCACGCCCGACCAACGCGAGACGGCGGTGACCCTGCGCCGCGTGCTCGCCGCGCGTCGGCAGGCGAACGACCTCATCGACATCGGCGCGTACAAGGCGGGGGCGAACCCGCTCGTGGATGCCGCCCTCGCCCATCAGGGCGCCATCGACGGGTTCCTCACCCAGCGCATGGACGATCTGACCCCGACCGACGACTCCTGGCGGCGGTTGACCGCCCTGACGACCACCTTCGGAGGACTCTCATGACGTTCCCCCTCTCCGGACTGCTGCGTGTGCGCGGCGTGCAGGAGCGCGCCGCGGCCGAGTCGCTGTCACACGCTCGCGCCGAGGCCGTCGCCGCCGAAACGGCGGTCGAGCACGCGGTATCGAGCCTGAGCGACATCGCCACCGAGATCCGCGACCCCGCGACGCTGCGGGCGATGGCCGCGGCCCGATCCTCGGGGCAGGCGGCGCTGGCCGACCTGCGTGCTCTCGCGCAGTTGCGACAGGATGCCGCGGAGGCCGCGTCTGCCGCCCACGTCGAGGCCCGCCGCGAGCTCAAGGGACTCGAGCGGCTCGAGAGCGCCCATCGCGCGAGCGAGCTCGCGCAGGAACGGCGCGCCGAACAGAGCGTGCTCGACGAGATCGCCGTGGGACGTGCGGCGCGCGACGCGGGGAGCGCCGCGTGAGCATGCTGCTGGCGACCGCGGGATCGATGCCCGCCTCGCCCCGGGGTGCGCGCTCGACGGGCGAAGGAGCGGCGACCACGGCCACGCGCACGATCTTCGCGGACGCACTGGCCCACGCCGCGGTGAGCCGGGATGATGCGGCCGGTCCGGTTCTCCCGGCCGAGCCGGTCACCGCCGCGGCAGACACCCTCGACGCCTCCGCGGACGGCTCCGATGATCGTCCTGCCGAACCGGCGCCGTCGTCGGGGTCGGAGGCCACGGCGTTCGGGGCCGAAGCCGTGACCGGTATGGCGATACCCGCCTCCATGGCGGTCCGGACGGACGTCGTTCCGGCGGTCGGGAGCTCCGCGTCGCACACCGCCGCGACGGAGCCGATCGCGGCAGCCGTTGCGGGGGAGCCGTTCGCGCAGACCCCTCCTGCGGCAGCCGGAGCGCCGGAGACCCGACCCCTCGTCGGAGTGCCCCTCGCCGGGATCGCCTCCGACGGCGCGAGACCCGCGGCCGACGGTCGCGAAGACGCGGCGCTCGTCGCGCTCGCCGCGGGGAACGGCGCCGAGAGATCGTCCGATCCGACGACGTGTGCAGCGGTCACGGCCGACACCCGAGCGAACGCCGCCCTGCCGACATCGGCGCGGCCCGGTGCCGCCGTCGCTTCCCCCCGCGAGACCGCGACGGCGGTACCGCCGTCGACCGCGAGCGTCCTCGAGGCACCTCCCGGGCTCGAGGCTCCGCGGGCCGCGTCGGCATCCACCGCCCCGCCGGTCCGTGCCCTTCCCCCGGCCGCCGCCGCGGGACCGGCGGTCATGCCCGAGGCGGCGCCCCCCGGCGGGGTCGTCGTCACCGGGCTCGCCCTCGCCGCCGCGCCGGAGGACGCGCCGGCTCGACACGAGGCGGCGCCGTCGGTGGCGGCGACCGCCGGGCCGAGCGGCGTCGCGGCGACCCCGCCCCTCTCGACATCCGCTCCCCTCGCACCCGCCCCGGCCGAGACCGCCGCGCCGACCTCGGCCCAGCGGTCGATCGCCGCTCAGGTCGCACCCGCGATCGTGCACATCGCGCAGCGCCCGGCGGGCACCCACCGGATCACGCTGACCATCACCCCCGAAGCGACGGGACCGGTGACCGTGCGCGCCCACATCGGGCCCGGGGGCGAGGTGCGCATCGACCTGGCGGGTGCGACCGAGGCGGGCCGCGACGCCCTGCGCGCCATGGTCGCCGACCTCCGCCGCGACCTGGCCGCCGTCAACCCCCACGCTCATCTCAGCGTGGGGTCTCCCCTCTCCGCCGACGCCGGAACCGGCGACCGCGGCGCCCCCTCCGAGAACGGGTCCGACCCGTCCGACCGCGGGCGCGGCTCCCGACCCGACGACACCGCCCCGTCGGCATCCACCCGCCCTGCCGCCCGTCTCCTGCCCGCGCTCTCGCACGTCGTCCCCGGCGGCGGGCTCGACATTCTCGTCTGAGAGGACCGCCATGCCCGTCACCGCCGTCACCGGCTCACCCGCCCCGATCCCCGCGAACACGACCACCGCGACGACGACCGCCGCCCCGGCGAAGAAGGGGCTCGACAGCGAGGTGTTCATGAAGCTGCTCGTCACCCAGCTGACGAACCAGGACCCGTCCACCCCGATGGACACCAACCAGATGATCTCGCAGACCACGCAGCTGGCGATGATGGAGCAGCTGACGGCGATGAGCCGCACCTCCACCGAGGCTTTCGCCCTCGACATGCGCCAGGCCGCCTCGACGCTCATCGGCCAGCAGGCCGGCTACCTCGACGCGAAGGGCGCCGCCGTCACCGGGATCGTGACGAAGGTGAGCTTCGACGGCCCCATCCCGCAGGTCACCATCGGCGACGCGACCGTCGCGCTCGATGAGATCACCTCCCTCGCCACCGCCCGGACCGGCACGTCCGCCTGACCACCCACACGAAAGAGACCTCCATGCTCCGTTCCCTCTCGTCCGGCATCTCCGGACTCCGTGCGCACCAGACCATGCTCGACACCACGGGCAACAACATCGCCAACGTCAACACCGCGGGCTTCAAGGGGGCCTCGGTGCTCTTCCAGGACACGCTGTCCCAGGCGGTCGGCGGGGCCGCGATCCCGGGCGCCGACGCCGGAGGTCGCAACCCCGCTCAGGTCGGACTCGGCGTGCAGGTCGCCGGAATCCGCACGAACTTCAGCCAGGGCGCCGCGCAGACCACCGGCCGCGGCGGCGACCTGATGATCCAGGGCGACGGGTTCTTCGCGGTGCGCTCGGGCGGAGAGACCCTCTACACGCGCGCCGGTGGCTTCGGCTTCGACGGCGCCGGCAACATGGTCACCGCCGACGGCGCGTTCGTGCAGGGATGGACCGCCCAGAACGGCGTTGTGGCCACCGGCCAGGCCGCGGGCACCATCTCTCTGCCGCAGGGGGCGGTCTCGCCGGCGCGGGCGACGACGGCGGCGACCGTCACGGGCAACCTGCCCTCGTCCGCGGCCGTCGGCGACCAGCTCGTGCGCGATATCGACGTCCACGACGCCCAGGGTGCCGCCAGGACCCTCAGCCTCACCTTCACCCGGACCGCGACGGGCTGGGACGTCACCGAACCCGCGAGCGGTGCGACCGGCACCCTGTCGTTCACCGACGGGCGCCAGACCGCAGGACTCACTCTGAACGCCGGCGGCGTCGCCGTCGACCTCACCGCGGTCACCGGCTTCGCCGACATGAGCACGGTCGCGATCACCTCGCAGGACGGTGCCGCGGCCGGCACCCTGCAGTCGTACTCGATCACGGGGGACGGCTCGATCGTCGGCACCTTCTCGAACGGCCGCACCGAGACCCTGGCGAAGGTCGCGATGGTGACCTTCGCCAATGCCGAAGGACTCGAGAAGGTCGGCGGGACGGCGTATCGCGCGACCGTCAACAGCGGCGGTGCGCAGATCGGCGAGGCCGGGCAAGCCGGCTTCGGCAAGCTCGTCTCGGGCTCGCTCGAGATGAGCAACGTCGATCTCTCGCAGGAGTTCACCAACCTCATCGTCGCCCAGCGCGGGTTCCAGGCGAGCGCACGCATCATCACCACGAGCGACGAGGTGCTGCAGGAGCTCACCAACCTCAAGCGCTGATCCTCCGCCCCTCGACGGCGCGGCCCACCCGAGTTACCCCCGGTGGGCCGCGTCGCGATAGTCGGGGCCGTCCCCTCACCCCTCGACCGGAGATCTCCCGATGATCACGCTCACCCGTCTCGACCACACGCGATTCGCGGTGAACCCCGATCTGATCGAGCGGGTGCACGAGTCGCCCGACACCACGCTGCACATGGTCGACGGTCGCGTCTACAACGTCGAAGAGAGCCTCGACGAACTCATCGACCGCATCGTCGCCTACCGCGCGCGCGTGCTCGCCGCGGCATCCGCCCTCTCGGTCCCGTCGGAGCGCTGACATGGACATCGCTTTCGTCGTCGGTGTCGTCGTCGCCTTCGGCGCCCTGTACGCCATGATCACGATGGAGGGCGCTCACCTGAGCGCGCTCCTGCTGCCGGCCCCGATGATCCTCGTTCTCGGCTCGACCATCGGCGTCGGCATCGCCAGCCATACGTTGCGCGACGCGATCGCGGCTTTCGGCTCGCTGGGGCGGATGGCGCGTGGACCGCGCTCCACCCCGGCCGCCGTGATCCCGATCCTCGTCGCCTACGCCGAGAAGGCGCGGACCGAGGGGCTGTTGCGTCTCGAGGACGAGCTCGACGCCGCCCCCGACGACTACACCCGCCGCGCCGTGCAGGCGGTGGCCGACGGCGTCGACGCCGAGGAGCTGCGCACGCTGATGGACGACGAGATCGTCACCGAGGCGGCGCGCAACCGCGTGGCCGCGCGCTTCTTCTCCGCCCTCGGCGGGTACGCGCCCACGATCGGCATCGTCGGAACGGTCGTCTCTCTCACGCACGTGCTCGAGAACCTCAACAAGCCCGACGAGCTCGGACACATGATCGCCGCCGCCTTCGTCGCGACCCTCTGGGGTCTGTTGTCGGCCAACTTCATCTGGAACCCCATCGCGGGGCGGCTGAACCGCATGGCCGCCGTCGAGCAGGAGCGCATGACGCTCGTGAGCGAGGGGATCCTGGCCATCCAGGCCGGGAGCGCGCCGCGCCTGGTCGAGGAGCGTCTGCTGGCGCTGACCACCTACAAGCCGAAGAAGAAGAAGGAGCCCCGACCCGACAAGGTCACCGCGACGGGGGATGCCGAGTGAGCAGCAGTCGACGCGCGCGCGGCCGCGGCCACGACGAGGGCGAGCACGACGAGCCCGACGAGCGCTGGGCCGTGTCGTACTCCGACATGGTGACGGTGCTGATGTGCCT
The DNA here is from genome assembly GCF_052660795.1 of Sphingomonas sp. G5. Lineage (NCBI taxonomy): Bacteria > Pseudomonadati > Pseudomonadota > Alphaproteobacteria > Sphingomonadales > Sphingomonadaceae > Sphingomonas > Sphingomonas sp. G5. The sequence goes on from NZ_CP109660.1 coordinate 962,454, forward strand.
GTTCATCGTGCTGTACGCGGTGTCGATCGTCGACGACACCAAGTACGAGCAGCTCAAGAACGGTCTCGCCGAGGCGTTCGGCCAATCCCAGACGCCGGGCGGCGGCGACTTCACCGAGGGTCTCGTGATCCCGCCCGAGCTGCTGGTCGAGGAGGGCGTCGAAGACGTCGCGGCGCGTGCTGCTCGCGAACGCGACGACCTCGAGCAGATGAAGCAGCAGATCACGTCGGCGCTGGCCGCTCAGGGACTGGCGGGGACGGTCGACTTCGTCATCGACGAGCGCGGACTGAAAGTGGGCCTCGTCGGCGCCGAGACGTTCTTCACCGACAACCGCACCGACCTGTCGGCCAAGGCGGATGCCGTCCTCGACGCGATCGGCGACGTGCTGGCCGCCGCGGGGAACCCCCTCAGCATCGAGGGTCATGCCGACCATCGCGCGGCGGTCGCGCCTTACGAGAGCAACTGGGAGCTCAGCAGCGGACGCGCCACCAAGGTCGCGCGTTATCTCGTCGAGCACGAGGGCATCGCCGGTTCCCGGGTGCAGGCGGTCGGCTACTCCGATCAGCGTCCGCTCGTCGAGGGCGACACCGCGGAAGATCTGGCGGCGAACCGCCGCGTCGACATCGTCGTGCAATCCACCGAGGAGGAGCAGGTGCGTGCCCTCATCCCCGGACTCGTCCAGACAGCTCCGCGGGGGTGACCCTCGTGACGACCAGCCCCCAGGAGACCGCCATGTCGACGACCGCCGTTCGAAACGACCCGTTGCGCCGCTATCCCGCCTACGACTTCGGTCGCCCCGCTCAGCTGGGGCGAGAGCACCGGCGTCGGCTCGAGGCGGCCTTCGAGGCGTTCGCGCGCCAGTGGGCCTCGCAGTTGACCGGCAAGGTCCGCATGCGCACCCATCTCACGCTCGAGGGGGTGGAGTCGATGTCGTACCAGGAGTACGCCGACACCCTCCCGACGACGACCGCGATGGTCACCGGTGCGACCGCAGGGCGCGACGAGCCCGGGGTCGTGCAGTTCGATCTGGGCGTGGCGCTGGCGTGGGTCGTGCAGATGCTCGGCGGGAGGAGCAACGCGCCGATCGAGCCGCGCTCCCTCACCCCCATCGAGTCGGCGTTGATCCGTCAGCTCATGGACCGCACCTTCGAGCTGCTGACGACGAGCCTGGGCATGCTGCTCTCGAATCCGCTCACGTACGCCGGCCTGCACGACAACCCGCAGTACCTGCAGGTCATCTCGCCTGGCGAGGCCGTCATCGTCGCGCGGTTCGACATGCGGATGGGGGAGTCGCACTCGACCGCGACCGTCATGCTGCCCACCGTCGTCGTCGACCGACTCGCCGAGAGCGAACGCGACGCCGCCTCGGCCCACCGGGCGGGTGCGACAGTGGACCAGGTCCTCGGCGCCCCACTGGAGGTGTCGCTGCGCGTCGCGCCGCGGGTCATCGGGGCCGGCGAGGTCCTGAACCTCGCCCCGGGCGACCTGCTGCGTTTCTCGCACCCCGAGACCAAGCCCTTCGAGCTCGTCGTTGGCGACACCCCGATCGCGCGCGCCGTTCCCGGTTCCCAGGGGTCGCGGCTCGCGTGCACGATCACCACCATCCTCGAGGAGACCACCCGATGAGCACCTTCCACGCCGCCGCCATGGCCGCCGCGATCGCGGCGAAGCTCCCCTTCGGCTTCCCCGTGCTGCCCACGCCCTCCACCGACCCGGGGGCGACCGGCACCGCGGTCGTCGTCGCGTTCAGCGGTGCCCCGGGCGCGAGCATCGCGATCCAGGTCGCCGACACCGCGGCCCTCGACGACGGCTCGAGCGACCGACAGCTGTCGGACCGTCTGCACCCCGCTTTCGAAGCGGCCGTGGCCGTCCTCGGAGCCGGCACGCTCGGCGAGGGGGAGGAGACGGATGCCGCGAGCGTCTTCTCCGACGCCGGCGTCCAGGTGTTCGATCTCGTGCGTGAAGACGGCAGCACCGTCGCGCGCGCGGCCATCCGCATCGACGATGCCCGCGCGGCGGCATCCACGGCGGGCCCCGTCCGGCTCAGCCGCATCGCCGGGGTCGAGATGGAACTGGTGGTCGAGATCGGACGCACCCGACTCCCCGTGCGAGACGTGCTGAGCCTCGAGCCGGGTCACGTCGTCGAGTTGGACCGCGCGGCGGGGTCCCCCGCCGACATCACCCTCAACGGGCGCCTCATCGGCCACGGTACGGTCGTCGTCGCCGACGGTGACTTCGCGGTGCGCGTCGAGCGCATCATCGACCAGGCCGGGACCGACTGAACGTGGACGAGCTGCTCCTCGCGGCACGCACCGTCGTCTCGCTCGCCGCGGTGGTGGGGCTCCTGCTCTTCTTGGCCAAGCGCGTGCAGAAGGGACAGGCGGCGGGCGACGGGCCGTTCTCGGCGCTCGTGCCCCGGCGACTCGGCCGGCTGCGCAACCTCCCGGGTCTGTCCTCCCGGCTGAACACGGCGTCCCCCTCCCGTCCGCGCGCGGAGAAGATCACGGTCGTCGCCCGCACCGGTCTCGGCGGCCGCGCCCAGCTCGTCGTGGCGGAGTTCGGGGGTATCCGGTACGTGCTGGGCGTGAGCGAGAAGGGCATCGACGTGGTCGACACGCAGGAGGTCCCGATCGAGCACGACGCCCACGCAGAGAACATCGTGACGCTGACGGATGCCGGCAGCCCGCGGGACGGCGAGAGCTCCGGGGTTCACGCGGCCTGAGCGGTTACCGCGCGCGGGCCACGTCGCGATAGTCGGTCGCGAGCACGGATCGCTCGACCCCTGGCTACGGATCGGCCTCGTCACCCACGCACGGAGTGCCGTCTTGCCCGTCCCCTCGTCGCGCCCCGCGCCCCGCCGACCTCGGCGTTCCCGCGGGCATCGGGGTACCGGCATCCTGGGTCTGCTCGCTCTCGTGGCGGTGCTGTTCGTCAGTGAGGTCGTCACGACAGGCGCGGCCGCGGCGACCACGGGGGAGCCGGGCGGCGTCAGCATCAACGGCATCAACGCGACGCCCTCCGACAGCGTCACGACGCTGTTGGGGATCACCGTGCTCAGCGTGGCGCCGGCCCTGCTGCTGATGATGACGAGCTTCACCAAGATCTTCGTGGTGCTCGCGCTGACGCGGAACGCGCTCTCGCTCCCGTCGATCCCGCCGAATCAGGTGCTGGCGGGGCTCAGCCTCTTCTTGACGCTGTTCATCATGTGGCCGGTGCTGACCGAGATCAACCAGCTCGCCGTCGCGCCGTTCACCGCGGGGCAGCTCGACTTCGGGCAGGCCTTCGACGCCGCGCAGGCTCCGCTGCGCACGTGGATGCTGCACTTCACGCGCGAAGAGGACATCGCGTTGATGCACCGCGCCGCGCAGATGGCGAACCCGGACAGCCCCGAGGTCATCCCCCTGTACACGCTCATCCCGGCGTTCATGCTGAGCGAACTGCGTGCCGCGTTCGTGATCGGGTTCATCGTGTTCATCCCGTTCCTCGTGATCGATCTCGTCGTCTCGAGCGCGCTGATGTCGATGGGCATGATGATGCTGCCGCCGGTCATGATCTCGCTGCCCTTCAAGATCCTGCTGTTCCTGCTCGTCGACGGGTGGGGGCTGGTGGTCACCTCGCTGGTGCAGTCGTATCGAGGTGGCACGTGAACCCCGAGGCGGTCATCGACATCGGTGCGAGCGCCCTCATACTCGCGGCCAAGCTCAGCGCTCCGCTGCTCGTCACCGCCCTCGTGGTCGGATTCGCCATCTCGCTCCTGCAGTCGATCACGCAGGTGCAGGAGATGACGATGTCGTTCGTACCGAAGCTGCTGGCGGTCGGGATCGCGCTCATGGTCTGCGGGAATTGGATGATCGCCGAGACCGTCGCTTTCACGCACGAGCTCTTCGGGCGCCTCCCCTCGCTCCTGAACGGCGGCGGATGAACATCCCCATCGACTTCACGTGGCTCGAGGCGACGGCTCTCGCGATCGTGCGCATCACGGCGTTCCTCGTGATCGCGCCGCCTTTCAGTCACGGCTCGATCCCCGCTCGAGTGCGCGCGATGCTCGGGGTGGGGCTCGGGCTGGCGGTGTCGCCCGTCGTCGTTCCGGGCTATCAGCGCCTGGACACCGGGAGCTTCCTGTTCGCGGCCGCGGGGCAGGTGCTCGTCGGGGCGCTGCTCGGTTTCCTGGTCCTGGTGCTCTTCAGCGCGGTCCAGGGCGCGGGATTCCTCGTCGACACCTTCGGCGGGTTCCAGCTCGCCCAGGCCTACGACCCGGGCATGAACGTCAACGGCGCGCAGTTCACCCGTCTGTTCCAGATGACGGCCATCCTGTTGCTGTTCACGTCGGATGCGTACCAGCTCGTGCTCGGCGGCCTGTTCCGCTCTTTCGATGCGGTCTCCGTCGCGGGCATGATCGATCTGTCGAGGCCCGCCGAGGTGCTGACCTCCGCGGTGGGGCAGATGCTGCTCAGCGCCGTGCAGATCGCGGGTCCGCTTCTGATCGTGCTGTTCCTCGCCGACGTCGGACTCGGTCTCGTGTCGCGCGTGGCCCCCGCCCTCAACGCCTTCGCCCTGGGCTTCCCCATCAAGATCGCACTGACCTTCCTGCTGGTGGGCTTCGTGTTCGCAGCCTTGCCCTCGGTGGTGTCCGCCATCGCCGACGAGGCCGCCCGGCTCGTGATCGGGGTGGGCGAATGAGCGGGACGGATGCCGGGGAGCGCACCGAGAAGGCGACTCCGGAGCGACTGAAGAAGGCGATTGCGAAGGGACGCATCGGTCGCAGTCAGGACTTCACCGCGTGGGTGGGGATCGGTGCAGCCGCCGTGATGATGCCCGCGACGTTGTCCTCGGCCTCTGCGGTGCTGACGGAGCAGACCCTGCGCGTGGGAGCGGTCGCGCAACACCCGACGGTGGATGCCGCCGTCGAATCGCTGGGCGCGGCGATCGCCTCGGTCGGTCAGGTGCTCCTGCCGCTCCTGGTCGTCGTGCTCGGGGCCACCACCCTCACGGCGATCGCCCAGGGCGGCATCCATCTGCGGGGCATCCCCGCGCGCGTGGAGCAATTCGACCTGATCGCGGGCCTCGCTCGCACCGTCGGCGTCGCGGCCCTCTGGGAGGGGATCAAGGCGCTGCTGAAGACCGCGGCGATCGGCGCCGCGCTGTGGAGCGTGGTCGCCGGTCTCGTGCCGATCCTCATGGGCAGCGGTCGCCACCGCATCGCGTGGCTGCTCGAGGTGGCGGGCCAGGCGGTGGCGACGCTGCTCCAGGTGGCGGTGGTCGTGGGCCTGCTCCTGGCGGCGATCGACGTCTTCGTCGTGATCTCGCGCAACCGCAAGCACACTCGCATGACCAAGCAGGAGGCGCGCGACGAGCACAAGAAGAGCGAGGGCGACCCGCTCATCCGCTCGCAGCGCCGAGCGCGTCAGCTCGCGGTGAGCCGCAACCGCATGATCGCCGCGGTGGCCGACAGCGACGTGGTGCTCGTGAACCCGACGCATATCGCTGTCGCTCTGCGCTACGTGCCGGGGACGTCGGCTCCCCGAGTCGTCGCCAAGGGCGCCGGCGTCATCGCGCAGAAGATCCGCGAGCGCGCACAGGAAGCCGGAGTGCCTCTCGTGCGCGACGTCCCGCTCGCGCGGGCTCTGCACGCGAGCGTGGAGGTCGGCCGCGAGATCCCGGAAGAGCTCTACACGGCGGTGGCGCAGGTCCTCGCCTTCATCCAGCACCTGAAGAACAGGGGCTCGCGTACGGGGACGTTCGAGATGCCCCTGGCAGCCCTGACCGGACGCGGCCTGTAGCCGCCCCAGAACCATGACACGAAGGAAGCGCACCGCATGATCGGTCAGTTGTTGTCGAAGGGCGCCGTCCCGGTCGGCGTGGTGGGAATCATCCTGCTGCTCATCGTCCCCATCCCGGTGGGACTGCTCGATCTGCTCATCGTGACCAACATCGCCTTCGCCCTGCTGATCCTGCTGACCGCGATGTTCGTGAAGAAGCCGCTCGATTTCTCGGTCTTCCCGAGCCTGCTGCTGGTGGCGACGCTGTTCCGTCTCGGCCTCAACGTCGCCTCGACGCGTCTGGTCCTGAGCGAGGCGCACGCGGGGCAGGTGATCCAGGCGTTCGGGCAGATCACGATCAGCGGGTCGCTGGTGATCGGCTTCGTCATCTTCCTGATCCTCGCCGTCATCCAGTTCGTCGTCGTCACCAAGGGCGCCGAACGCGTCGCCGAGGTGGGCGCCCGCTTCACCCTGGATGCCATGCCGGGCAAGCAGATGGCCATCGACGCCGACCTCAACGCCGGGCTCATCACCGATGAGCAGGCCCGTGCGCGCCGCGCCGAGGTGGCGGCGGAGGCCGATTTCTACGGGGCGATGGACGGTGCGAGCAAGTTCGTCAAGGGTGACGCGATCGCCGGGATCGTCATCCTCGTCATCAACTTCGTGGGCGGCATCATCATCGGCATGACCATGCACGGCATGGCCATCGACAAGGCCCTCGAGACCTACAGCCTTCTCACGATCGGCGACGGGTTGGTCACCCAGATCCCCGCCCTGCTGATGGCGGTGTCCACGGGCATGATCGTCACGCGCGAGAACGCCGAGGCCGAGCTCGGTCGTGCGGCCGGCCGCCAGCTCCTTCAGTCGCGCACCGCCCTGTTGATCACGGCGATGGCGGCCATCGCGATGGGTCTGATCCCCGGCATGCCGTTCCTGGCCTTCCTGGCGATCGGTGCGGCTTTGCTGTTCGCCGCTTCACGGGTCAAGGCGAACACCGACCGCGCGGCCGCCGACGTGGCCGACGCCGAGGCGCGCGAACGGGCGGAGGCGGCTGCGACGGAGGGCCCCGACGACCTCATGGACACCATGCGCGTGCACGCCCTGGAGATCTCCCTCGCCCCGGACATCGTCGACCTCGCGGCGGGCGGCGCCGGCGACCTGCTCTCCCGGGTGAAGTCGCTGCGGCGGAAGGTGGCCCTCGAGCTCGGAACGCTCATGCCGCCCGTGCGCACGCGTGACAACGTGGGGCTTCCCGCCGAGACCTACGCGATTCTGGTCGCCGGCATCGAGGTGGGCCGCGGCGTCGTTCCTCGCGGACACGTCCTCGCCATCGGCGCGGGGCTGCAGCACCTCCCGGGCACCGCCGTCGTCGATCCGGTGTTCGGTCTGGACGGCAAGTGGGTGCCGACCGAGATGTCGCACGCCGCCGACATGGCGGGAGCCACCGTCATCGACCGGGCCAGCGTCATCATCACGCACCTGTCCGATATCGTCCACGCGCACGCGCACCGCCTGCTCTCGCTCGAAGACGTCCGTCAGCTCACCGACCACCTGAAGCAGACCCAGCCGAGCGTCGTGGAGGAGCTGACGCCCGCGCTGCTCCCGCTCGCGCTCGTCCAACGCGTCCTCGCCAGCCTGCTCGCCGAGCGCGTTCCGATCAACGACCTCGGCCGCATCTACGAGTCGCTCGCTCTGCGCGCCAAGTCGACGACAGAGGTCCCCGCGCTCGTCGAGGCCGCTCGCGCGGCTCTCGGACCGGCGATCTCGGCGCGCTTCGCCCAGGACGGGCGCCTGCGCGTGGTGATGTTCGACACGCTCCTCGAGCAGCAGATGCTCGAGGGGCTGCGGCACGTGGAGGGTCGCGCGCAGATCGTGTTGAACGCCGATCAGACGATGCAGCTGATGGAGGGTGTCCGCCGCGTGATCGCCGACATCGACCCCGTGGGTGGCGAACCGGTGCTCGTGTGCGCGCCGTCACTGCGTCAGGGGGTGCGGGCGCTTCTGGCCGGGCAGGTGGCGGGCATGCCGATCCTGTCGTACGACGAAGCAGCCGCGGGCGGGTTCGCGACCGACGTGGTCGGCGTCGTCCGCCCGGTGCAGGCCGCCCTCCCGTCGTCCTAAGCGGAGCGAGAACACTCGTAACCGAGAAGAAAAGGTAGTCTGGCGGGGGACGGCGCCGCGGGCGCACCAGCCACGGAAGGCGGCCACACGCACATGCTCGTACTCACTCGACGCCCCGGCGAGAGCATCATGATCGGCGACGACGTGACGGTGACGGTCCTCGGGGTGACGGCGACCGGCGTGCGCATCGGCATCGACGCCCCCCGCGATAGGCGCATCCACCGCAGCGAGATCGTCGTGGCGGTGTCGAATGAGAATCAGGATGCCATCTCCGCGTCGCGATCCGTGAACGCCGAGACGGCCGTGCTCGACGCCCTCCGCGGCGGAGCGCGCGTCGAGGCATCGGACTGACGGGTTACTCGCGCGTCGCCGCGTCGCGATAGTCGGTCCCGTGGTGGGCGTACCCTCCCCACGACTCGACCCGAACGAGGTGACCCACGTGTCCGCTACCGACCTGAGCATGCAGCTGCTGCGTCAGCGTGAGGTGCTCGAGCTGATGCTCTTCAAGCTCGAAGAACTCGAGATGCTCCTGTCTACGGGACGCACGCGCTGGATCGCGCACGCCACCGCCGAGGTCGATCGCGTGGCCAAGGCTCTCACCGCGGGCACCATCGAGCGCGACACCCTCTTCGTCGACGTCGCCGCCGAATGGGGAGTCCCCGAGGCGACCTCCCTACGCGAGCTCATCGATGTGGCGCCCACCGACGCGTGGCGTGAGGTCCTGGGATCGCATCACGAAGCCCTGTCGGGCCTCGCCGCGGAGATCGCGGAGAAGAAGGGGTCGGTCAACCAGCACCTGCGTACGGCCCTGCGGGTCACGCAGGAGACGATCGCGGGCCTCGGCGAACCCACCGGCGAGTACGCAGCGAGCGGTTCCCGCGTCGCGGGCGCCGGGTCCCGACTGCTCGACGTGCAGGTGTAGACGATGTCGACGTTCGCAGGGCTCCAGGTGGCCGCCACCGGTCTCGCCGCCGCGCGCGCAGGCATGACCGTCACCGGTCAGAACATCGCCAATGAGACCACCCCGGGCTACACCCGCCAGCGCCTCGAGCAGTCGTCGGTGAGCGCGTCCGGTGCGGCCGGACTGTGGGCCACGGGGTTCTCCGTCGGCGGCGGTGTCTCCGTGCAGGGCATCGCCCGCCTCGGCGACGAGGTTCTCGACGCGCGCGTCCGCGATGCCCTCTCGGCATCCGGATTCTGGTCGGCCCGGTCCTCTGCGGCCCAGAAGGCCGAAGCCCAGATGGCCGAGCCGACGAAAGACGGTCTGGCCGCTCACCTGAATCGCTTCTGGTCCGGATGGTCCGATCTCGCCAACACCCCCGAGCCGGCGGCCGCGCAGGTGGTCCTCACCAACGCCGGGGTGCTCGCCGCGCAGATCGCCGCCGGCTACGACGCCGCGGCCGGGCAGTGGTCCGACCTGCGTGCGCAGATGGATCGCGACCTCGCGGTCGTGAACGTCACCGCGAGCCAGGTCGCCACGCTGAACGGGCAGATCCGCTCGGCCCTGCAGTCCGGGCGCACCGCGAACGAGCTCATCGATCAGCGAAACGTCCTCGCCCAGCAGCTGTCCACGACCATCGGTGCGACGGGTCGGGTCGAAGACGACGGCACGCTCACCCTGCGGATCGACGGCAACGCGCTCGTCAGCGGGGACTCGAGCCGCACCCTGACGATCACGGGGCCGCGCGCTCTCGCGGATGCCGGGAGGATCACCCTCGCATGGTCGGATCGTCCGGGTGTGCCCGTCGCCGTCACGGGCGGGTCCGTGGGAGGGGCGATCGGCGTGCTCGCGCCGGCTTCCGACGGGGGTACTCTCGCGCGCGTGGCCGACGCCTACAACGCGACAGCCACGGCGCTCGCGCAGGCGGTCAACGAGATCCATCGGTCGGGGCAGACCCGGACGGGCGCCGCCGGGGGAGACTTCTTCGCACTCGCCGCGGACGGGCCCGCAGCCCTCGGACTGTCCGTGGTCCCCACCTCCCTCGACCAGCTGGCTCTGGCTGCGCCCGGCGCGGGAGCCCTCGACACCTCGGTGGCCGATCGCATCTCGACCCTGGCCACCGCGGCCACGGGACCCAGCAAGGGGTGGGCGAGCTTCGTGACCGGTTTCGGGGTCTCCGTCGCCGGCGATGTGCAGCGCGCCGATACGGCGGACCGCAGCGCGATCGCCGCCGTCTCGGGCCAGCAGTCCCACGCGTCGGTCGACGGAGACGAAGAGACCATCAGCCTTCTCACGTATCAGACGGCGTACCAGGCGGCGGCCCGGGTGCTCACCGCCGTCGACGAGGCGCTCGACATCCTCATCAACCGCGTCGGCCTGGTCGGCCGCTGATCCGGGAGCCATCGTGATCGGACGAATCACCAGCAGCACCGTCAACCAACAAGCGCTGCGCACTCTTCAGGCGGGCCTGGCCGACCGCGCACGCCTGCAGGACAAGGCGACCTCGCAACTCGCGATCCGTACCCCCAGCGAAGATCCGACGGTCGCAGCGGCGATCCTCGGTGTGCACGGCGAGCAGGCGCGCGCGTCGCAGTACGCTCGCAACATCAGCGACGCACTGACGTGGGTCACGACGGCCGACACCGCGTTGGGCGCCAGCGTCGACCTTCTCAACAGAGCGCGCGATCTCACCGCCCAGGGCGCGAATTCCGGGGCACTCAGTCCCGCCGCACGCGACTCGATCGCCGCCGAACTCGAGAGCGTGAGCCGCGAGCTCCTCGCGCACGCCAACACCACCGTGCTCGGTCGTACGGTGTTCGCCGGTACCGACGACAGCGGTCGAGCCTTCGATTCCGCCACCTTCGCGTTCACCGGCGTGCCGGGATCGACGGTCGATCGTCGTATCTCGGAGAACGAGACGGTGCGGGTCGACCTCGACGGTGCGGACGCATTCGGGGTCGGGGGGTCCAGCGTCTTCGCGACCCTGCAGGGGATCGCCGCAGATCTGCGGGCGGGTACCGAGGTGGGCTCACGCCTCGCCGAGGTGGACGCTCACCTGAAACAGCTGGTCACAGCGCGGGGAGTCACGGGTGCCCGGCAGGCGCAGATCGAGCGCGCGCAGGCCACGAACGCGAGCGTGGGTGTCGACCTCGAGGCGCGTCGTGCCGAGGTCGAGAACGTCGACACCCTGGAGGTCTACATCGCGCTGCAGTCCGCCGAGCTCGTGTACCAGTCCGCCCTGCAGGTCACCGCCAAGACCCTGCAGACCACTCTCTTGGAGTTCGTGAGATGACGACCGCCCATCCCCTCGTGAGCCTGGACGTCGACTTCGCGGCGTCGCTACCCGGTCTCGAGCCGCGAACGTCCTTCCGTCTCGAGTCGATCGACGCAGCGGAGGGGTTGTACGCCCTGCGCTCCACGATCGACGACCTGCGCCTGTTCCTCCTCGACCCCGTGAGCGGCGGTCTGGACTACCGACCGCGCCTTCCCGCGGCCGCTCTCGCCGACATCGGGGCGGCGGCCGATGAGGCGCGGATGTTCGTCGTCGCGAACCCCGGAGAGGACGGCGTCTCCGTCAATCTGCGAGCGCCGATCCTCATCAACGCGCGGACGGGGGCGGCTGCACAGGTCATCTTCGACGACACGACGTATCCGATCCGCGCCCGTCTGGCTGCGTGATCCGTCATGGCGGCGAGGGTACGTCGTCACGTGACGATCGCGCGCCGAGACAGCGAGTAGGATCGTCGCGAATACGAGCAGAAACGACGATTCGCCCCCGCGACCCGAAACGCGGTGGCGGCGCCCGTCCGACGGCCGAGGCTTCACCGCACCCGTCCGTCCATCCCGGTTCGGTCCACCCGAAGGACACGGCCGACGACGTGCGCATCGCGACCGGCGAGGCAACCCCTCTTCCTGTGGCGACGACGACGCATACGTTCGTAACCGAGCACAAGAGAAGGGGTGGTGAGCAATGCCCGTCAGAGGAACCGATGAGCCCAAGGTGAGCAAGAGAGAGTTCATCCAGCGCGTATCCCAGCGCGCCGGATTGTCTCCGAAGGTCACGCAGGTGGCATACGAGGCGATCTTCGGGGAGATTCTCGACCTCGTGAACGCCGGCAACCGCGTCACGTTGACGGGGTTCGGGAAGTTCTACGCGCAGTCGCACAAGGGTCACAATGTCGTGCTGAACATTCGCGACAATCCCGAGAGCCGGGGTCGCGTCGACGACTACAGCGTGCTGAAATTCTCGGCGACTCGTGAGGTCAACAAGAAGGTGACACAGCCCCGCGACCTGGGCGAGGCACGGCGTCAGCGCTCGAACGAATAGCTGGCCTGTCCGATGAGGGTGAGGCTGATGCGGGCCGGGAGTTCTTCCGGGACCTCTTCGTCTTCGTCCAACGCCTCGATCTTCTGCACGGGGACCGAGAGGGTGCCATCGTCTTCGAAGACGACGTCCCGGGGAATGAACGAGAAGAACAGCACACGGTGGGTGCTGCGCAACTCGATGGTGCGGCTCGCGTCGCTGCGCTCGTGGAGGTTCAGGACCGATTCGTCCGCGAGGACGGAACCGTCGGGGTACGTCGCTTCGACCCGGTAGGTGCTCGGCTCGACCGCCTTGATGTTGAGGTCCTCGACGATGTCGGCGAATGTGGCGTCGGGGTGGTTCATCTCGAACGAGATCGCGCGCAGGTGGTCGTAGGTGAGGTTGACACGACGTGAGAACAGCGCGGCGTTCTCGATCTCGGACGCGGCGGCGTGCGGTGCCTGGTCGAGGAGGTACTCTCGCACATCGTCGGGGCTCGGGTAGTCGAATCGCATGTGGTAGTGGAACCGACCCGGTCGGTTGACGATGTAGTGGCTGACGTCCTGCACGTCGTTGACCGTAAGGCAGTAGATCCGCTTGACCGAGGACGTCCCGTCGAACAGGGTCAGGAACTGGTTCTGGCGGTTGGGGCCGTCGAGCGGACCGCGGCCCGATGAGAAGGTCTTCTCGAACTCGTCGAAGATGACGAGACATTCGTCGAGGGTGTCGAGGAAGTCGACGATGCCCTCGGCGTCCTCGCTGACGAGCACGACCGGAATGCCGCTCTCGATCGCGCGCGCGGCCAGCATGCGCAGGAACATGGACTTTCCCTGCCCTTTGTTGCCCGAGAGCATCACGCCCAGGTTGCGTTCGAAGCGCGCGTACGTGCGGAAGATCTTGTCGACCTTGGCCTCGCGGCGGCCGTAGACCTTTTCCGACCCGACGCCGAGGTTCTCGGTGCGTTGGAGGCTGAAGCCCTCCTTGATGCTGTAGCGCACCCGATACGTGCCGAGGGGAAGCGAGTCGTGAGCCTGGACGGCGGAGTCGTAGACCCGAACCTGTCCGCCGGTTTCGATGTAGGTACTGCTCACTGTGTCGGGCTCCTGTGGGGGAAAAGGGCGTGTCGAGGGGCCTGTCCCTGTCTGAGATTTACATTAGCGTCTTCTCATCTTTGTGTGAGGATTGCCCGAATTTTGACGCAAGAATGTCACACAGCCCTGCATTTCCGGGCCTTTTCGGTCGTTGCCTACCCCATACCACGTCGCATTCCTAGCGAAGAAGATGAGAACTGCGAGACGGCATTTCGCTATGGTCAGGGAAAAAGCCGAGTGCCTCCCGACACTCCAACAGGCCGTGGGGGCCACATGTCCGAAGATTCCGACCAGCGTGCGACCGCGTTCCAGCTCACGCTTCGCACCGTCGACGACGACGTCGAGCCCGAGGTCTGGCGCGCGACGATCCATAGCGGTGGAGTCACCCGCTTCGGCGGCGAGACCGGCGCGGCCGAGGCGACCGTGTACCGCGTGCACTACGCGAATCCGCGTTGGGCCGAACAGCTCCAGGATGCCGAGGCGGACCTCACGTCGATCAGCTCGGCATTCGTCGACCGCGAGCTCATCTCCTTGCTCGACGAATCCTCGTTGTTCACCGACAACCTCTGCGTCATCGCCTCGATCCACGTCGAGGATGCCCGGCAGGGGCCGTCGCTGAGCCACGAGCTCGTACGCAGCATCGCGCGGGTGTTCGACGGCGACACCATCGCGTTGCTCACCGCACGACGCACGGGGAACGACGGCGCCACCGGGTTCTGGGCCGACCGCGCGCACTGGGCGGCGATCGGGTTCGTCGACATCCCGGGGACGACCTCGATGATCCTCCCGGTGGGCGCGCGCTCCTAGAACGCCCGCCGCCGCCGCGCGCCCTTAGGGTGAGAGCAATCGAGGAGAGGAATCCGCCGTGACGGACGAACGCGAACGCCTGAGTTGGGACGACTTCGGAGCCGCCACACGCGACATCTCGCGGGCGATCGTGGCCGATGGGTTCCACCCCGAGGTGGTCGTGGCAATCGCCCGGGGCGGGCTGCTCCCGGGAGGGGCCATCGCGTACGGGCTCGGGGCGAAGAACTGCGGGGCCCTGAACGTGGAGTTCTACACGGGCGTGGGCACCGTTCTCGACGCCCCCGAGGTGCTTCCTCCGGCGCTCGACCTCTCCTACCTCTCGGGACGACGGGTGCTCCTCGTCGACGACGTCGCCGACAGCGGCCGCACCCTGGATCTCGCCGTGAGACTCCTGAACCGACAGGGCGCGGACGTGCGCTCCGCGGTCATCTACACCAAGCCCACGACGATCATCGCTCCCGACTACTCGTGGCGAGACACGTCGCTGTGGATCGAGTTCCCCTGGTCGCACCTCGGCTCGGTGCAGGAGGAAGACGCCGCGTGAGCGCGATGACGCTCCCCGAGCTCGCGGACGCGGGTCTGATCGACCGATCGTGGGTCGAGGCCCTCGGGCCGGTGGCCGCCGACATTGCCGCGGTAGGGGAGCGTCTGAGGGCCGAGGGCACGCCGTACCTCCCCGCCGGCGACCTCGTGCTGCGGGCATTCCGCACCCCGCTCGACGAGGTGCGCGTGCTCATCGTCGGACAGGATCCGTACCCGACCCCCGGCCACCCGATCGGCTTGTCGTTCGCCGTCGACCCCCACGTGCGTCCGTTGCCCCGCAGCCTGTCGAACATCTACCGCGAACTCTCCGAAGACCTCGACATCGCGCCCTCGCCGCACGGAGATCTCTCGGCGTGGGCTGCTCAGGGCGTCATGCTGCTCAACAGGGTGCTCACCGTGGCGCCGGGGGCCCCGGCATCCCACCGCGGATGGGGCTGGGAGCGCGTGACGGAGCACGCCATCCGCTGTCTCGTCGACCGACGGGCTCCGCTGGTGGCCGTGCTCTGGGGGAAGGACGCTCAGGGCCTCGCCCCCCTGCTCGGCGAGACGGCGGTCGTGGCCTCGCCGCACCCCTCGCCCCTGTCGGCCAGCCGCGGATTCTTCGGTTCCCGTCCGTTCTCGCGTGTGAACGCGCTGCTCGAGCAACAGGGGGCCCCGCCCGTGGACTGGCGCATTCCCGACTGAGACCCTCGCACGACGGATGCCGCTGTGCGGCGACCGCCCATGGGCATCCGCGTCGTCACACGTGCGAAACCGTGACGCCCGTAGAGTGGCGGGGTGCTGGAAGAGGAGTACGAGAAGAGTCGTCGGCGCCTGCCCGCCCACCTGCGCCCGGCGCCGAAGCCGGAGCAGCCCTTCGCGTTCGAGATCCGGCCGGCGTCCGAGGCGGACATCCCCGATATCCGCGAGATCTACAACTATTACGTCCGCAACTCGGTGGTGACCTTCGACGAGAAGGCCTGGTCGATCGCCAAGTGGCGTGACAAGTTCGCCACCCTTCACAAGCTCGGCCTGCCGTTTCTCGTGGCCGAGTCGCCCAGTGGACAGATTCTCGGTTACGCGCTGGTGCAGCCCTGGCAGTCGAAGTCGGCCTATCGGTACACCGTCGAGAATTCGATCTACCTCGGTCAGGCGGCGGCGGGCAAGGGCCTCGGGCGCGCGCTGCTCGAGGCGCTGATCGCGGCCTGCCAAGAACTCGGCATCCGAGAGATGGTCGCCGCCATCAGCGACAAGGGCGCCGATGCCTCGATCGCCCTGCACGAGAAGCTCGGCTTCACCGAGGTGGGCCGCATGGGCCGGGTCGGGTTCAAATTCGGACGGTGGCTCGGGGTCGTGTATCTGCAGAAGAGCATCCCGTCCACCAAGAAACGGCGGAGGCTGTTCGGCTGAGCCGCACGTGCGATGCGGATCCCCGCAGGCTCGGCAACCGGAGGCTGGAGGTGTGCATCGGGGCACGCGGCGCGGTCCTCGGAGGCGCACCGCTCCTCTCCGTCAGCGCCCGCGCGACGGCGCCGGGGCGGCCCGCCGCACCTCGTCGACCAGCGTGCGCCACGGCCCCTCGACCTGCTGATCGCCCAGACGCGCCTGGTGGACGGCGGTGTCGCCCCGGTGCACCTCGATGCGCCACTGATAGCGGTCGGCGCCCGCGGACGCGGGGGGAGCGGCATCCCAGGGACAACTCTCGACGAGCTGCTGCCACCGGGGGAGCCGGTCGCGATCGGGTTCGGCCCGCCACTGCTTCGAGAGCCCCGCGAGGCCGCCCGAGCGCACGACCAGCACGCTCCAGCGTTCTTCGTCGTCAGGCTCGGGCATCCTCCTCGACGCCGACCCCGGCCCATGCGGCGCGGACGGCGGCGACCTCCTCCGACTCCTCACCGTACTCGCTGGTCGCGGCGCGCAGGGTCGCGGTCGCGAAGGTCGAGAAGTCGGCCGTGGTCGAGAGGGTGCCCGAGGTGATCGTGCGATACCAGATGAGCCCGGCGCGCTCCCAGGCGAAGCCGCCGAGGGCGGTCGCGGCCAGGTAGAACGCGCGGTTGGGGATGCCGGAGTTGATGTGCACGCCGCCGTTATCGTCGTCGGTCTCGACGTAGTCGCGCATGTGCCCGGGCTGCGGGTCTTTGCCGAGCACGTCGTCGTCGTAGGCCGTGCCGGGCGCTTTCATCGAGCGCAGCGCTTCTCCCTGCACGTCCGCGGCGAAGATTCCGGCGCCGATGAGCCAGGACGCGTCATCGGCGCTCTGGCCGAGGTGGTGCTGCTCGGCGAGGGCCCCGAACACGTCGGACAGCGACTCGTTGAGCGCGCCGGACGGCCCCTGGTACTCGAGGCCACCGGCGGCCTCGGTCACTCCGTGCCCCAGCTCGTGCGCGATGACGCTCAGCGAGCGGGTGAACCCGACGAAGACGTCGCCGTCGCCGTCGCCGAACACCATGCGCTCGCCGTTCCAGAACGCGTTGTCGTAATCGTCGCCGTAATGGACGGTTGCGAGAAGCGACCCGCCCGCCCCGTCGATGCCGTCACGCGCGAAGGCGTCCCAGAAGAAGTCGTAGGTCTCGCCGAGTCCGTCGTAGGCCTCGTCGACGGCGGCGTCGCCGCTCGGCGCGTCGTCCTCGCTGCGGACACGCCGGCCCGGCAGGTTCTCGGTGTTCGCGGCGTCGGAGATGATGCGGTCGGGGGCCGGGGCGGTCTCGGCGACCAGCGTGTCGCCGTCGATCGACAGGCGCAGCCGCGTGCGGGTGGCGCGCGGCGGACGGGGAGCGGCGAGGGTCTTGCGCGCGGCGGCGGCGGCCCGGGCGAGGCGGGGGTCGTCGGTGGCGGCCAGTCGGTCGAGCAGGAACGGGGGAACGATGCCGGGGTTCATGCGCCGAGGCTAGCGCCGACCACCGACATCGCGGCATCCCTTGTTCGACGCGGCCGCGACGTCCTCACGACGCCGGAGCGCCGGCATCCGTCCCCGGGACGCGCGGCCGCGCGGTCGCACGCGCCTCAGGCGGGAAGAGTCGGGATGGATGCCAGCAGCTGCCGCGTGTACGCCGCCTGCGGCTGCAGCAGCACCTTCTCGGTGGGCCCCTGCTCGACGATTCGGCCGTCCTTCATCACGACGACCTGGTCGCAGACGTTCTGCACCACGCCGATGTCGTGCGAGACGAGCACGAGGGTGAGGTCTTCTTCGACCCGCAGGCGTGCGAGGAGGTGCAGGATCTGCGCGCGCACGGTCACGTCGAGGGCCGACAGCGGTTCGTCGCCGACGAGGATGCGGGGGCGGTGGACGATCGCTCGCGCCAGGGCGATCCGCTGCCGCTGGCCGCCCGAGAACTCGTGCGGGAACCGCGTGGCCATATCGGCGTCGAGACCGACCTGTTCGAGCACGTCGCGCACGCGCGCACGGCGATCGCCCTCGATCCCGAGCGCCCACAGCGGTTCGCCCACGATGCGGTCGACATTCATACGCGGGTCGAGCGAGGCGTACGGGTCTTGGAAGACGATGCCGGTCGCCCGGCGCAGCCAGTGCAGCGACCGCGCCGAACCCCGCGCATCGACGGGGCGTCCGTCGACCTCGACCGTCCCCGCGCTCGGCACGTCGAGTCCCAGCAGCAGGCGCACGAGGGTGGACTTGCCCGACCCCGATTCGCCGATGATCCCCACTGCGCTGCCCGCGAGCACCGAGAGGTCGACGTCGGCGAGACCCACTGTCCGCTCGGCGCGGCCCACGCCCCGCGTCCGCGGCGTCGGGTAGGTGCGCGAGAGACCTCGCGCGCGCAACAGCGTCTCGGTCACGGGGTCTCCTGGGCGTCGTCGGTCGCGACCCCGCGAGCGGGGAGCTCGGGATGCCACAGCGTGGCGGTCGCATCCCGCAGCAACGCCTGCGTGACGGGCGAGGACGGCGCCCGCAGCAGGTCGGTGACAGGGCCCTCTTCGACCACTCGGCCGTGTTCGAGCACGACGGCGTGGGTCGCGACCTGCGCGAGCACCGCGAGGTCGTGCGTGATGAAGACGAGGGACATCCCGACGTCGTGGACGAGAGATCTCAGCAGCGAGAGGATCCCCGCCTGGATCGTGACGTCGAGCGCCGTGGTCGGCTCGTCGGCGATGAGCAGGCGCGGGCGGCAGGCGAGGGCCATCGCGATCGCGACGCGCTGGCGCTGGCCGCCGGAGAGCTGGTGCGGGTAGCGCGAGACGATGCGCTCGGGGTCGGGGAGCGCGACGCGCTCGGCCTCGGCCACGGCGCGGCGCAGCGCTTCGCGGCGCGAGACGCCCTCGTGGATGCGCACGGACTCCCCGATCTGCCGCCCCACCGTGCGGATGGGGTTGAGGGCCGTCCGCGGCTCCTGGAAGACCATGCCGATGTCGTCGCCGCGCAGGCGGGCGAGCTCGCGGTCGGGGAGCCCGAGGATCTCGCGGCCGTCCCAGAGGATGCTGCCCGAGGCGTGCGCTCCGTCGGGCAAGAGCCCCAGGATGGCAAGGGCGGTCAGCGACTTGCCCGACCCCGATTCGCCGATGAGTCCCACGCGGGCGCCCCCGGGGACCGAGAACGAGACGTCGTCGACGACGGCGCGGTCGCCGATCTCGATCCGCAGGTTCTTCACGACCAGGCTCACGCGACCACCCCCGGCACGTGCGTGCGCGCCGCGGGGGTGCGCTCGCCGAGGGTGGGGTCGGCCGCCTCGCGCAGCGCGTCGCCCAGCAGATTCAACCCCAGCACCGTCAGCGTGATCGCCAGGCCCGGCCACACCACCGTGAGCGGATGCACGGAGATGTACGCCTGCAGATCGCTCAGCAGAACACCCCACGAGGGCTGGGTCACGGGAGCGCCGAAGCCCAGGTACGACAGCCCCGCCTCGGCGAGCACGGCCACGGCCATGCCCCACGACAGCTGCACGATGAACACCGGCGCGACGTTGGGGAGGAGGTGCCGGGTGAGGTTCTGCCCGGTCGACAGTCCGCTCGCCCGCCCCGCGAGCACGAAGTCGCTGTGCAGCACGCGCCGCAGCTCGGGCCGTGTCACGCGCGCGATGTTCACCCCGAACCCGATTCCCACCGACCAGATCACCACCGCGAGGGAGCCGCCCCACACGGCCGAGATCATCATGGCGATGATGAGGACCGGGAACGCGATGAGGATGTCCACGAGGACCGCGACGCTCTCGCGGATCCAGCGCGCGGTGAGCGAACCGAGGGCGGCGAGGACGATGCCGAGCAGCGAGGCCACCGCTCCCGCGCCGACGGCGACGACGACGGTGGTTCGCGCTCCGGCCATGAGCAGGCTCGCGATGTCGCGACCGCTGTTGTCGGTGCCGAGCACGTGCGGCCACGAGGGGTCGCTCCAGCGCGCGCGAGCGTCGACCGCGGCCGGGTCGAAGGGGGTCCAGAAAAGAGAGACGACGGCCGTGACGAGCACGAGGGCGACGATCAGGATGCCGAATCGCCCGGTGCCGAGACTCCAGAGGCGCCGGAGGGTGGTCATGAGGCCTCCCTTTGGCGGGGGTCGATGAGGCGGTGGGCGAGGTCGACCAAGAAGCCGACGAGCAGCACGAATCCCGTGAGCGCCAGCAGTTCGCCCTGCACCTTCGGCAGGTCGCGCGCGGCGACGTCGGTGACGAGCATCCGGCCGACCCCGGGGAGGGTGAAGAGCTGTTCGATGACCACGGCCCCCACGATGATCCCGGCGATCTGCAGACCCAGCACCGTGATGACCGACAGCCCGACGTTGGGCAGGCCGTGGCTCAGCAGGGCGCGGGTGCGCGTGAGGCCCTTGGCCGCTGCTGTGCGCACGTAGTCCTGGCCGAGTGCCTGCAGGGTCGCGCTGCGCACGAACCGCAGCAGCATCGCCCCCTCGACCACGCCGATGGTGAGGGCGGGGAGGATGAGGGCTCGGAACGCTGCCGCGGGATCGTTCCACCCGGCTCGGGGGAAGCCCTGGGGCGGTAGCCACCCCAGCCACACCGCGAACACGACGACGAGCATCATGCCCGCCCACACCGTGGGCACCGCTGCCAGGGCCTGCGCCCCGACGCTCAGCGCCGTGCCGCCGGCTCGTCGGCGCCCGAGAGCGGAGAGGACACCGAACGGGATGCCGACGATCAGAGCGACCGTGAGCGACATCGCCGCGAGCGGCACGGTGACGCGGGCCTTGTCCGCCAGCTCCGAGGCCACAGAGGAGCCGGTGATGAGCGAGGTGCCGAGATCACCGCGAACGAGCCCGCCGATCCAGTCGAGGTACTGCGTCCACAGCGGTGCATCGAGCCCGAGGCCCTCTCGTAGCGCCGCGACCTGCTGCGGGGTCGCCTCCGTGCCGGCGATGAGCTGCGCGACGTCGCCGGGGAGCACCCGGAGCGAGACGAAGATCAGCACGCTGGCCACGGCCAGGCCCAGCACGAGCAGGCCCAGCCGTGTCAGCGTGTAGCGGATCACTCCGCCGCGACCGTCACGCCCGACAGGGGCAGGCGCACGTTGAGCGAGTTCTTCGGGAAGTTCGCCACGTTCGTGCCGACGGCGGTGAGCGGGGTCGACAGGAACAGCCAGTCGGCGGCATCCTCGTCGCTCACGATGCGGGCGGCCTCGGCGAGCAGGTCGGAGGACTGCTGCTGGTCGGTGGTCGCCAGCGCCTGGCCGTAGAGGCTCTGGACCTCGGCGTTGTCGTAGCCGAAGTAGTACGAGGGGTTCGCCCAGTTGCCGAAGTCACGTGCTTCGACGTGGCGGACGAAGCTGAGGTCGTAGTCGTGGTTCTTGTAGACGTCCTGCAGCCAGGTGCTGAAGTCGACCGACTTCACCTTCAGCGTGACCCCGACGTCGGCGAACGACGAGACCAGGAAGGTCGGAATGGTGGTCGGATAGACGTTGGGGATCGTCAGCGTGAGGGTGAGGTTCTCGGCCCCGGCCTGGGCGAGCAGCTCACGGGCGCGGTCGGGGTTGTACGAGATGCTGCCCGACAGGTCTTCGTATCCCGGATCGAGCGGGGCGATGGGGCCGTAGAGCTCCTGGCCCGAGCCGAGCGTCTCGATGAGGGCCTTGTGATCGATCGAGAGGCGCAGTGCCTCGCGCACGCGCTGGTCGTTCAGCGGAGCGCGCTGGTTGTTGAAGGCCAACGTGCCCTTGTCGGTGGTCAGGCCGGACTCGATGGTGAAGGCGTTCGTGCCCTCGATCTGCCCGCGCAGCTCGGGGTCGATCTCGAGCGCCACGTCGACGTCGCCGGCGACGGCGGCGTTGGTCGCGGCGCTCTGGTCGGGGATGTAGTCGAGCACGACCTCGGCGACGCCGGCCTTGTCGCCCCAGTACCCGTCGTACCGCGAGAGGGTCAGGCTCTGCCCGGCGTTGCGGCTCTCGACGCGGAAGGGGCCGGTGCCGTTCGCGGCGGTCTGGAAGTTCGTCGTGTCGCCGCTCTTGAAGATGAGACCCGCGCGGCCCGTCATGGCGAAGAGGAAGTCGATGTTGGGCTTGGCGAGCGTCACGACCACCGTCGAGGCGTCGGGGGAGGCGATCGAGGACACGTTCGCCAGGTCGGAGCTGTTCTGGATGGTGGGGTCGTCCTTGGCCGTCTGCAGCGAGGTGACGACATCGTCGGCCGTGAGCGCGCTGCCGTCGTGGAAGGTCACGCCCTGGCGGAGGGTGAAGGTGTAGGTGAGTCCGTCGGGAGACACCGTCCACGCCGTGGCGAGTGCCGGGGCGATCGCGTTGGAGTCGTCGCCGTTGCGGGTGACCAGGCCCTGGTAGACGTTGTCGATGAGAGCCTGCTCGAGCGAGGCGCCGCTGGTGCGGCGGATGTCGAGGTTCGACGGCTCCAGCGACAGACGCACCGTGAGGGTGGCGTTCGGGTCGGCTTCTCCGGTGGGGTTCGGCGTCGTGTTCGAGCCGGTGCACGAGGTGAGCAGGAGCGCTCCGATCAGGAGCATGCTCGTGGCGAGAGCGGTGCGGCGCAGCATTGCGGGGTGTGTCCTTTCGCAGGCCGAGGCATCGGGGTGCTGTGGATGCCGAGCAGGGGTGGCAACAGCCTACTTTCACCCGTATTCCCTCGACGCCGTCTGTGACGGTGCGCGACGCGGGATGACGGTTCGGGTCGGCGGGTCAGGGGGTGGTCAGGAGGGGGCGGATCAGACGCGCGAGGCTCTCGGGATCTTCCTCCTGCGCGTTGTGCCCGGTGGACAGAACCCGGACGTCGGCCCCGGGCACACGCCGCGCGAGCTCCTCGGCATCCGTCTTCGTGACGAAACCGCGCTCGCCGCGCACGAGCGTGACGGGGGCGGTGACCCCGCCCAGGTCGTCCCATCCGGTCGCCGACAGCACCGCCTTCACGGCATCCGGGGTCGTGGGGTCGGCCCCGGCGTTCGCGGCGGCCGCGGCGAGGTGCGCGAAGTGATGCTTCCACTCCACCCGGCCGTCGGGGCGTACCCGGGAGTTGAGGAAGACCCCGCGCGCCGCGGCCTCGGGCGAACCGCCCAGGCCGAACGAGAGGGCGCGTTCCACCAGTTCTTCCCGTGACGACCAGTCCGTGGGGCCGGCGAAGAACGCGCGGATCTGCGCGGGACCCGCGCTCGGGTCGACCCCCGGCGTGATGTCGACGATCGCGAGGCGAGCGACGAGATCGGGACGGGATGCCGCGACCGCGGCCGCCGTGAGACCGCCCAGCGAGTGACCCACGAGCACCTGCGGACCCGTCGTCCACTGCTCGAGGGCCGTGATGACGTCGGGGGCGAGGACGCGCGCCACGTATGCCGCGTCGTCGCGCCACGACGAATCGCCGTGGCCGGGGAGGTCGAGAGCCAGAGCGGGCACCCCCAGGTGCAGCAACGTCGTGTCCCAGGTGTGGGCGTTCAGACCGGCGCCGTGCAGCAGAGTGAGCGCCGGGGGAGCGGCCCCCCAGCGCAGACCGCTGAGCGTGCGGCCGTCGGCCAGGGTGAGCCGCACCCGTTCGACGGGAGGGAGTTCGCGGCCGAGATCGGCCGCCTGGGCGGGGAGGAACGAGAACTCGTCGCGCTCGGGCATTCGATCAGCCTGTCACTGTCGACGCCGATGTCGCCATCGCCGCGCCACGGGGCGTCGCCGATTCTCCCCGCCGACCCCCGGCGGGGCCGCCGTAGGCTGTCGCCATGGGCGAAGAACGGCGCGTGCACCTGTCGAAGTCGGCTCCCGAGGCGTACGCCGCGCTGCGTGCGTTCTCGACCACCGTCGGGCGCCTCGCCGCGGAGGCCGGCATCGATGCGCGGCTGCGCGAGATCGTGCAGATCCATGCGTCCCAGCTGAACGGGTGCGCCTACTGCGTGCGCGTGCACGTGGATGGCGCGGTGAAGGCCGGGCTCGACGCCGATGTGATCGCCCAGATCGCGACGTGGCGGGAGTCGGGCGTCTTCGATGAGCGCGAAAGAGCCGCCCTCGAGCTGACGGAGTCGTTCACCTTCATCCACGAGGACGGCATCCCCGACGAGGTCTACGACCAAGCGGGCGGCATCCTGAGCGAGGCCGAGTACGTCGCGCTCAGCTGGGTGCTCGTGGCCATCAACGCCTTCAATCGCGTCGCGATCGCCGGTCGATACCCCGTGCCGCCGCGCGCTTCCTCCCCCGAGACCCCGATTCCGGATGCCGCGGCGTCGGCCGTTCCGGGGGGACCCCACGTGCACGCGGACGGCACCGCGTGACCGGCTCGCTCGTCTCGGGGGCGGTGAATTTCCGCGACGTCGGCGGTCTCCCCGCGGGAGAGCATCGCACGCGCTCGGGCGTGCTCTACCGCTCCGGCAACCTCGTCGCGGTGGACGACGCGGGCGTGCAGGACCTCCGGGATCTCGGCATCCGGCGCGTGATCGATCTGCGCGACGAGTCGGAGGTCGCCCATGCGCCCAGCCGTCTCGACGACGGCGTCGAGATCCAGCACGAACCGCTCTTCCTCGGTTCGGTCGCCTCGTTCTTCGCGCGCGACTTGAGCCTCGACGACATGTACGCCGCCCTGATCACGGACTCCGCCGACCGGGTGGTGTCGGCGGTCCGCGGCATCCTGGCGGCCCAGCCCGTGCTCGTGCACTGCACCGTGGGAAAGGATCGCACCGGGGTCACCGTCGCGATCGCGCTCGCCGCGGCCGGGGTCGACCGCGAGGCGGTGATCGCCGACTACGCCCGCACCGAGGAGTTCCTGCCCGCCGAGCGAAACGCGCGGGTGCTGGCGGCGATCCGCGCCGTGCATCCCGATAACGTCCATGCCGAAGCCCTCGCGACCCGCTCGCCCGCTCCGGTCATGCGCGCGCTGCTGCATCGGGTGGATCGGGACTTCGGCTCTTCTGCGGGGTACCTTCTCGCGAACGGGATGACCGAGGCCGAGATCGAGCGGTTGCGCCAGGTGCTGATCGACGGACCGGGCCGCCCGGCGGCGTCTTTCGACGTCGAGATACGGAGCCGGAACTCAGGTTAGGCATACCTATGTCGAGGGTATAGTGGAGGCATCATGTCGATCCCCACGGAGCACAACGCCGCCGCGTGCCGCGCGTCGCGGCACACGCGTGTGCAGCACCTCGTGACGGCTGACGAGACCTCGCTCGCCGAGCTCGAAGCCCTGCTCGCGACGCTGCCGATCTGCTCGACCGGCCGCGTGTTCGTCGAGGTTCCCGACGCGTCGTGGATCGGGTCGATTGCCGCTCCCGCCCGTATGACCCTCACGTGGCTCGACCGCTCGCGTCGCGGCGGAGCCCCCGGAACCGGCCGCGGCTGCGCGCCCGGCGAAGCCCTTTCGCGTGCCGTCTCGGGCTGGGCCGGTGAGATGCTGTGCTGCGACGACGACGCGACGCGCGTCATCCTGCTCGGCGGCTACCTCGGCACGGCCGAGATCGTCGACGAACTCGTCGCACGTCACGGCGTCGACGCGCAGGCGATCCACACGCCCGAGCGCTTCGGGCTGGCCACCGCGCGCTGAGGCGCCACGGCTCCTCGGCGCGGACGCAGGCTGTGCGCGGCGCGTTGTCGGTCGGCATCCGCCCGCTCTGCTGAGATCGCGCGTATCGCCGAGGGTTCGATCCGCCCGCTGGCTTTCCGACCGGTGCCGCGAGCTGCCGCGGAGAGTCAGGCCCCTCGACGCAGGTAGTTGCCCTCGACCAGGCCCGCCTCGATTTCGAACCGGTTGCGCAGCGGATCGCGTCCGGCCAGGGCGTAGAGCAGCGGCATGAGGAAGCCGTACCGGCGCCACTGCCGCTGGTGGATCGCCTCGTGCCCGAGCACGATGTCGGTCGGCCGGTCGTCACCGGTGAGGAAGCAACCGCCCACGCACACGCCTCCGCGGGGGAACGCCCACGATGGCAGCCCGCGGAACACCCAGAGGCCCCGACGCTTCTCGATGCGTCCCGTGCTCCACAGTGCCCCCCACACCCACCCCACGGTGCAGCCGTACCAGTAACCGACGCGGCTGATCGGAGAGTCGAGCAGCACGCCGGGCAGGAATCGGTCGACGCGCCGGCCCCGCGCCACCGCCCTGTCGGCACGCTCACGCCAGCCCGCCGGAGGCGGGGGAAGAGGGCTCATGCGAGGGCTCCGATCACGCGCAGGATCGTCCCGAGGTCGTCGACGGCTGCGGCCGGGCTCGAGGGGGCGAAGTCGGTCAGTGTCGCTCCCGCGAGCGGGAGACGCTCGCGCAGACGGCGAATGGATGCCACGACCTCCGTCGTGCGCGCACCGAAGGGCACGGCCTGGGCGATGCCGCCGATGTCGGCGGGGTCGAGCGCATCGAGATCGACGTGCACGTGGGCGCGCGTTGCTCCGGTGGCGGCGACGGCGTCGGCGAGCGTATCGGGGGAGGCGAGCTCGTCGGCGCGGATCACGGTGATCCCGTGAGCGACGACGAACGCCTCTTCCTCGGGGTCCCAGGCACGCGTCGCCACGAGCACGAGACGCGACGGCGCGATCCCGGGTTCGAGACGGAGGAGGGCCTCGCCCTCGCCGGCGATCGCCCTCAGCGCCATCCCCGCGAAGGCGCCGCTGGGGGAGGACCCCGGGGTGTTCAGGTCGGGGTGCGCGTCGATCCACACGACGGCGAGGTCGTCTCCCGCGATCGCCGAGACGGCTCCCAGCGCGACTCCGCAGTCGCCGCCCACGACGATGGCGGGCTCGTCGGACGCGCGCACGGCTTCTTCGATGCGTTCACGCATGCGCACGAGCGCGCTGTGGCGCTGCACGCGGGTGCCCTGGGCGTCGCCGGCTTCGGCCGGGGGGTCGAGGAGGGTCGTCGACGCACGCGGCAGATCGCCGGCGATGGCTTCAGCGCCGTCGACGAGCTGCATCGCCCGAGCGGAGGACGAGCCCTGCCACTGCGGGGCGACGATGAATCGGGTCATGGCGGTTCCCCTCACCGAGAGATACGAGTGCACCGCCCGAGCGATCGGGCGGTGCACTCGCGGTCGTGGGTCAGACCTGGTCGGGGCTGGGTGCGTCGATCGCGGCGCGCTGCGGACCGCCGACCTTGAGGGCCGCGAGACGGGCCTCGACCTCGGTGAGCTCTCCAACGTCTTCGAGGGCGTTGAACTGCGCATCGATGCTCGAGGCGGCGAGCTCCTGCTTGCCGGCGGCGAGGGCCTCCTGGCGGCGGATCTTGTCTTCGAAGCGGCCGAGCTCGCTCGTCGGGTCGAGCACGTCGATCGACTTGACGGCGTCGTGCACCTTGTTCTGCGCCTCGGCGACCTTGGCGCGAGCGGTGAGCTCGTTGCGCTTGGCCTTGAGCTGCTCCAGCTTGGTCTTCATGCCGTTCAGGCCGTCTTTGAGCTTGTCGACGACCTCGGTCTGCGCGGCGATGGTGGGAGCGGCGGCCTTGGCTTCTCCCTCGGCGGTGATCTGACGCTGGAGGGCGATCTTGGCGAGGTTGTCGAACTTGTCGGCTTCGCTCAGGTTGCCGCCGGCGCGCAGTTCGTCGCCCTTGCGGCTGGCGGCGAGGGCCTTGTTGCCCCACTCGGCCGCCGCCTGGACGTCTTCCTGGTGGTCGCGCTCGAGCAGACGGAGGTTTCCGATCGTCTCGGCGATGGCCGACTCGGCATCGGCGATCGAGTTCGAGTAGTCGCGGACGAGCTGGTCGAGCATCTTCTGCGGGTCCTCGGCCTGGTCGAGGAGCGCGTTGACGTTCGCGCGGACGAGGGTCTGGATGCGACCGAAGATGGACTGCTTGGCCATGCGGGGTGTTCCTTCCTGAGGGCGACGGTGTCGAGTCTGGTGGCGGATTCTACGAATTGTCTGTGATGGCACGGCGAGGCCGCGAGGGGTGGACTAGCGGCGCGACCCCCGTCCACCGCCGGCGCGGCTGCGACCGCCACCCGAAAAGCCGCCGCCGCCCCCGCTGCGCGAGCGGCCGCCGCCGGAGAACCCGCCGCCGAAACCGCCGCCGCGCGAGCGCCCGCCGCCGCCGGAGAACCCTCCGCCGAGGCCGCCCAGGCCGCCGAGGCCGCCGCCCCCGAAACCGCCGCGCGAGCGCCCGCCGCCGAGGATGGCGTTCACGGCGATGCCGCCGAGGACCGCGCCCATCATGTCGCCGCCGCCCCCGCCGGCTCCGCCGCCGAAGGCCCCGACGTCGCTCTGCGCGGCGGAGTCGGCGTCTGCCGCGAGCTGAGCCGCGCGCTGGGCGGCGGCGAGGGCTGCGGCGGGGTCGGCGGTACGCAGCTGCTCGGCCTGTACGAGGGCCGCGCCCGCCTCGGCGAGACGCGTGCGTGCCGTCGCTCCGACGGCTCCCCTGCGTGCGGAGATGAAATCCTCGGTCGCGCGCACCTGTGCGCGCGCCTGGACCAGCGTCGTGTCGAGCTGGCTTTCGGCGCGGCGACGACGCTCGGCCGCGTCGCGGGCCTCGTCGAGCACCGCGTCGATCGTGGCGTTCGCCTGCTGCAGCGCCTGGACCGCCCGCATCGGGTTGGGGCGCGGGGTCGAGAGCGCGCCGCGCGCGTCGTCGAGCTGCGACCGCGCGGAGGCCGCCGCGGCCGCGATGCGTCCCTCGGGATCGGGCAATCGAGAAGCCGCGGCGAGGTCGCCCTCGATCTCTGCGACGAGAGCCGAGGCGCGCTGCTGTGCCTCGGCCAGGGCCGATTCCAGTGCACTCACCGCTCGCTCGAGGGTGTCGGCCTGGGCCACGCCCGCCTGGGCGGCACGGATCGCGACCGCCGCTTCTCCGGTGCGCCCCGCGGCGAGAGCCGCCTCGGCGGCCGTCTCTTGGGTGCTCGCCAGCTCGAGGCGGGCTCGGGCCTGGACCGGGTTGTCGGCGACGGTGGAGAGCGCGTCGTCGCTGAAGCGCTCGGTCAGGCGCGCGAGCCCGGCCTCCGCCGCGCTGAGGGCCTCGGCGATCGTCGCGTGCTGCCGGCGGGTCGCGGCGAGGGCTCCCGGCGCATCGGCCTCGAGGGCGCGCAACTCGTCGAAGGCGGCGGCCTTGGCATCCAGAGCCTCGTCGGCGTCGGCGCACAGCCGCAGGATATCCATGTAGCCCGCGCGCTGCTGCTCGGGGGTCTCGGGAGTGCCGTCGTCGAGTTGCTGCTGGATCGAGAACGCGCGGTCGAGGTCGGCCTGGGCCTGGGCGAGCGCTTCGCCGAAGGGCGCCGCTGCCTCGTCACCGAACTGCGCGCGGGCGAAACCGAGCTCCTGCTCGCTCGTCTTGACGGCGTCGTCCGTGGCCACGAGAGAGGAACCGGCGCGACGGGAGAGGTCGTCGATGCTCTCCGACGGGGTATCGCCCGCTCCGGACGTCGCCGCGCGCCGACGCCGACGCACGGCCAGCCAGACGAGGGCGGCGGCGATCGCGAGCAGCAGGATGCCCACGATCACGATGGGCACGAGGGGCGGACCGCTCTGCGTGGCGGGAGTCGGGGGAGGGTTCGGCATGTTGCCGCCCGCCTTGGCATGCGCGGTGCGCAGGCCGTCGGCCGCGGCGACCGCCGCGCCCGCGTCGTCGCCCGCCGTGAGCGCCGGTTGCACCCGGTCCTGCTCGATCGAGCTGAGCTGGGCCGCCGAGATGCCGCCCGCATCGACGTCGCCCGAGAGGTAGTACTCGAAGCTGTCGCCTTCGATGGCCACCGCCAGCAGGTATTGGTTGGGCCCGAGCCGATTGCGGTTGGCGGTCTCGTTCGCCCAGTCGTCGGCGCCGGTGGGCTCTTCGAAGCCGTCGACGTAGACGACCCACAGATCCAGTCCCGTCTGCTCCGACAGCGTCACCAGGCGCCTCTGGACATCGGCCTCTTGCGCGTCGGTCAGCACATTCGCCTGGTCGAGGACATAGCTCGAGCCGAGGGTGGGCGGGGGGATCGCCGCAGCGCTGAGGGGGGCGACCACGACTCCGACGAACGCGAGCACCAGCACCGCGATCGTGTGCAGCACGGTCGGCTTTCGCATGCAGTCCCCTTCGGTTGCCGGATGCCTCCACCCTATAAACGACCGCCGACACCGGGGGAGGAGCGGCGCGTCCGCTGTGAGCGCACGCGAGCGCCGCCTAGGCTCGGACGCTCGGAGGTACACCATGGACGACCGCTACGGAACGGACGTGCTCGCCCGCGGGTGGCGCGAGGCCGGACGCATCGTGCCCGCCGAGGTCGCGGCATCCGCTGATCTCGTCGTCGAGATCGCGGGCGACGGCTTCGTCGGTGCGGTGACCCGCATCGACGGCATGAACGTCGAGCTGGAGGACCGCTTCGGCAGACGTCGCCTGTTCCCGCTCGGCGGAGGATTCCTCGTCGACGGCAAGCCCGTGGTGCTGAAAGCCCCCGCCGCCGCAGCGAAGGGGCGCACTCGCACGGCATCCGGGTCGTTCGCCGTCGCCGACCAGCGCGCCCGCACGGCCCGCGCCAGCCGCATCTTCGTCGAGGGAAAGCACGATGCCGAACTCGTCGAGAAGGTCTGGGGCGCCGACCTGCGCGCCGAGGGAGTCGTGGTCGAGTTCCTCGAGGGGGTCGACCTCCTCGAGCAGGCGCTGGATGCCGAGCCCCCCACCGCCGAGCGCCGATACGGGGTGCTCGTGGACCATCTCGTGCCGAACTCCAAGGAGTCGCGCATCGCCGAGAAGATCGCGCGTGGCCGTCACGGCGCGCACGTGCGCATCGTCGGCCACCCCTTCGTCGACGTGTGGCAGTGCGTCACCCCCCGCGCTCTGGGGATCACCGCGTGGCCCGAGGTGCCGCGCGGCATCGAATGGAAGGTCGGCGTCTGCCGGGCGCTCGGCTGGCCCGCCGAGGAGCAGGCCGATACCGCCCGCGCCTGGCAGCACATCCTGTCGAAGGTCACCACGTTCCGCGACCTCGAGCCGGCCCTGCTCGGCCGCGTCGAGGAACTCATCGATTTCGTGACCGTCCCGTGAGCGGCCGCAAGGTGCCCGTGCGGCACACGCCCGAGGGGCAGCCGAATAACCTGGATGCCATGGACACCGCCCCCGTCTTCCGCGACAAGCCGGTGTCGTTCGTACGCCGCAGCGGTCGCATGTCCGAGGCGCAGGATCGCGCGTGGGCGGAACTCTCGCCGTTCTACCTGCTCCCCGTCGAGCGTGCCGCCGCCACGACAAGTGTGAGGGCGGGCACCGCGATCGACCCGGCCGAGGTCTACGGCCGCACCGCACGCCTCGTGGTCGAGATCGGCTCGGGCCAGGGCCATCAGATCGTCTCGGCCGCCTCCGCCGATCCCGACAGTGACTTCTTGGCCGTCGAAGTGTTCACCGCCGGACTGGCGCGCACCATGCTCGACGCCGACCGGGCGGGCGTGAAGAACCTGCGCCTGGTCGAGGCCAACGCGCCGGAGGCCCTCGAACACCTGCTCCCGGCGGCATCCGTCGACGACGTGTGGATCTTCTTCCCCGACCCCTGGCACAAGAACAAGCACACCAAGCGTCGCCTCGTCGCCCCCGACTTCGCGCGGATCGCCGCCCAGGCCCTGCGCCCCGGCGGTACTCTGCGCCTCGCGACCGATTGGCAGGACTATGCCGACCAGATGCGCGCCGTGCTCGACGAGGCGCCCGGCTTCGAGCGAGCGTTCGCGGGGGAGTGGGCCGACCGCTTCGAGGGCCGCGTGCTCACCGCCTTCGAACGCAAGGGGCTGCGAGTCGGCCGCGCCATCCGCGACCTGACCTACACGCGGGTCTCCCCGTGACCGCGCACACCGCGGTGCCAGTCCGTGAGCGTTCCACGTGGACGCCCAAGCTCCTCCCGGCGCTGTTGGTGTGCCTCGCCGCTCCGGCGCTGTTCGTCGCGCAGATCGTGTGGCTCGGGTGGGTTCTGCTCGCCCTCGCCGTGGCATCCGGGATTCTCGTCGATCGTCGCCTGGGCGTTCCCGTCGCGCGCGGCGGGGAACCGAGCATCGCCCGCGACGTCTCGCTCGTCGCGATCGGCCAGTTCATCGTCAGCCTGATTCCTCTGCACGCCGAGCTCGACAACGCCGCCTTCGTGCGCTTCACGCTCGCTCTCGGTGGCGCGGTCGTGGTGCCGTACGTGATCTCGCGCTTCGTCTACCGCGACAACGCGATCCGTTTCCCCTGGCGCGGCGGCGGGCGATGGACCTGGTGGCAGTGGGCGTGGCTCGGCGGGGTCATCGTGCTCGGCTACCTGATCCTGCCGTTCTACTTCATCACCTCGGGGGTGTATCGCAACTGGCCTGAGGTCGTCACCCCCGAGCTCATCGCACGCCTGTTCGTGGGCGTCGGCGCCGTCGGCATCTGGGACGAGCTCTTCTTCATCTGCACGGTCTTCGTGCTGCTGCGTCGGCATTTCCCCGACCTCACCGCCAACCTGTTGCAGGCGATCGTGTTCGTGTCGTTCCTCTGGGAACTCGGATATCAGGCGTGGGGGCCGCTGCTGACGATCCCCTTCGCGATCGTGCAGGGCTTCCTCTTCCTGAAGACGCGCTCGCTCTGGTACGTCGTGACGGTGCATCTGCTCTTCGACGCCGTGGTCTTCGGCGTCCTCGTCCACGCCCACAATCCCGGGTCGGCATCCATCTTCCTGATCTGACCCCGGACGCCGGCCCCCGGCTCCCCGCTCCGCCCCACGCAAACCCCTCCGGCTCTCCACCCCACGCCCCGCACGCATAAACGCGATCGGCGCGCATAAACGCGAGCAGCGCGTGTTTCTGCGCGCGGAAAGCGTTTATGCGTGGCTCGAGCGAGGGGATGCCGCGGTGCCCGGGTCCTGCCCAGGTCGGGTCACTATCCTGGGGACCGGACGCCCTCCGCGTCCCCGGACGAGGGATCAGTACCCGGACTGCGACAAGACTGGCCAAGGAGCACTGCCATGTCGTGGATCGTCCTCATCCTGTCCGGAATCCTCGAGGCCGTGTGGGCCACCGCCCTCGGTCGTACCGAGGGTTTCACCAAGCTCTGGCCGAGCGTGATCTTCGGCGTCGCGCTCGTGGCGTCCATGGGCGGCCTCGCCTTCGCGATGCGCGAGATCCCCACGGGTACCGCCTACGCGGTGTGGGTCGGGATCGGCGCAGCGCTGACGATCGTGGTCGCGATGGTCAGCGGGACCGAGACCGTCTCGGTGGTCAAGGTGCTGCTCGTGCTGGGCCTGGTGGGATGCGTGGTCGGTCTGAAGCTCGTGGGCGACAGCCACTGACCAGGTCATTTTCCGAAAGTCAACCGGATGGAACGCACGGTTTCATCCGGTACCATCCTCTCCAACTGCACTTGTCCGGGCCAGACACCGTCGTCACTCGCCCACATCTTCCCCTGTGAAAGGTTCCGAGTGAGCGCACCGCCGAGCGAGCTTGTCTCCCCGACGCGTCCGTCGCGCGTCATCGCACGACCGAGTCGTCTCGACCGTCTGCGCGATTCGCGCCTCGGTCGCTCCTTGCGCCAGTACGGTCACGACGTCCTCCGCAAGCCCGAGGGCATCGTCCCGATCGAGCGCGGCGCGTTCACCAAGGTCCTGATCCTGTGGGCCATCGCCCGCGTGGTCAACTTCGGCATGCTGTGGGGCTTCTACTCGATCGCCAAGGCCGCCCGCTGGGGCTTCGGTCCCGACAGCGAGCGACTCGGTACGTTCTTCGACTACCTCACCGGGTGGGATGCCGACCGCTACGGTCAGATCGCCGCGCAGGGGTACCCGATGTCGCTGCCGATGAACGTGTCGGGCGACATCCTTCCCAACAACTGGGCCTTCCTCCCGGTGTTCCCCACCCTGGTCCGCGTGATCTCGGGCGCCACCGGGCTCGGCTGGCAGCCGATCGCCGTGCTGCTGAGCCTCGGGGCCAGCCTGGGCGCCACCTGGCTGCTGTTCGTGCTGATGCGCACGGTCACCAAGCCGCAGCCGGCGTGGTGGGCCGTCGTCTTCTTCTCCTTCGCCCCGATGTCGTTCCTCTTCGTGATCGGCTACAGCGAGGGACTGTTCATGCTGTTGATGTTCGCGGGCATGCTGCTCGCGATCAAACGGCGGTACCTGTGGATCCTGCCGATCGGCCTCATCACGGCCTACACCCGTCCGGGTGTTCTGGCCCTGGGCCTGGCTCTCGGCATCGTGTTCCTCGTGCGCTTCTTCCGCCGCAAGGTCGATCCCTTCCCGATGCGCGAGTGGCTCTCTCTCATGGCATCCGGACTCGTCATCGCGGTTGCGGGTCTGTCGTGGAACCACATCGCGCAGTACGTCACGGGTACGCACAACGCCTACATCCGCACCGAACTCGGCTGGTGGCTCGACTACGTCGGCAACGACGAGTTCACCCCCTTCACCCCGTGGTTCCGCCAGGCGGGTACGCACCTGGGCGTCGTCGGCATCATCCTCGTCCTCGCGCTGATCGTCGCCTTCGCGGCGCTGATGTGGTCGCGCCCCGTCCGCAAGCTCGGCCTGATGGTCGTGGCCTACGGATTCAGCTACGGCGTCTACATCTTCGCGGTGTTCCTCCCGCAGCAGAGCACGTTCCGCCTGCTCATGCCGATGGCACCCCTGCTCGGTGACGATCGGTGGTCGTCGACCCCGCGTCGGCGCACGGCGATCCTGATCGGATGCCTCGTGCTCCAGGCCGTCGCGATCCTGCTGCTGTGGACGCGCGGCAACCCGTGATCCGGGAGTGACACGACGAGAGGGGCGACGCCGAACGGCGCCGCCCCTCTCGTCGTTCCGGGGTCAGTCGGGCTCGCCGCCGGGTTCGACGGCGTCGACCACATCCTGCTCGGCGGCGTTGTCGGCATCCAGCTCCGCCGATCCGGCGGCGTCTTCCTCGGTGCGGTCGAGGGCGCCCGTCGAGGAGTCCGAGGCGCTGGCGGGCGCCGGCGCAGTCTCGGGCGGGAGGGGGATGGTGGGCTCCGCGGGCGTCGGTGCGGTCGGTTCGGCGGGGTTCGGGGCCATCGGCTCCGAGGGCGTGGGCCGCGAAGGGTCGGACGGGGTCTGGGGGAAGGTCGGCGTGCTCATGCCTCGACTCTCCGCGCCGCCCGCATCCTGTGCGAGCCCCTTCCCCAACCGGCCGCCTCGGTGTACCTGAGCGGGGTTAGGCTTTTGACGGGGCTTCGACGACAAGGGGACGATGTGTCCACGGCACACGACGTGACTCGGCGAGACGCCATCGCGCAGTACCAGCTGTTGGGCGGACCCGCCGAACCCGACCTGCAGGGGCTCGTCGAACTCGCGGCGACGGTGTGCAATGTGCCCACCGCCGTCATCAACATCATCGACGACCGCATGCAGCACCAGGTCGCCGCCGTGGGTATCCAGGCCGCTTCGTGCGCCCGCGAGGACTCCATGTGCGCCGCCGTCATCAGTACCCCGGCGCGCGTCGTGGTACCCGATGCCCGCCTCGACCCCCGCTTCGCCGAGAACGCCTTCGTGACCGGCGAGATCGCGCTCACGCGCTTCTACGCCTCCAGCCCCCTCATCACCCCCTCGGGGATCGCGATCGGCACGCTCTGCGTCTTCGACACCGAGGTCGGCGATCTCTCGGATGCCAGCAGCCGAGCCCTCGACCTGCTCGCGCACCAGGTGATCGATGTCCTCGAACTGCGTCGTGTCCAGCGCGACCTGCTCGACTCCAACGCACAGCTGGAAAGCTTCGCCGCGCAGGTCAGCCACGATCTGCGAAACCCGCTCACCGCCCTGACCGGCTTCCTCGAGCTCGCGGCCGACAGCCCCGAGATGGCCGACGCCCCCCGCGCGGCGCGGTCCCTCGCGCGGGCGGAGGCCGCGGCCGGGCGGATGACGTCGATGGTCACCGATCTGCTCGACTTCGCCCGTATGGGGGGAGCCCGTCCGTACATGACCCGGGTCGACGTGGGCGACACCGTCGACGCCGTGCTCGAAGACCTCGACGGTGCGCTCGTGGACACCGGGGCCGAGGTGACGGTGGAGACGTCGACCTTCGTGCGCGCCGACGACACCCTCCTGCGCGTCCTCCTGCAGAACCTCATCGCCAACGCCGTGAAGTTCACCGTCGCCGCCGAGAAGGTGCCCCGTATCACGGTGGGCGTCGAGACTCTTCCGGACGGGTGGCGCGTCACCGTCGACGACAACGGGGACGCGATCGATCCCGACCTGCGCGAGCGCGTTTTCGAACCCATGCAGCGCGGTCACAGCGGTGAGGTTCCGGGAATCGGCATCGGTCTCGCAACGTGTCGACGCATCGTCGAGGCGCACCGCGGCACGATCGGTCTGGACGCCTCCCCGGCCGGGGGCACGCGCGCCTGGTTCGTCCTCCCGACAGCCGGTTGATCGCTACCGGGCGACGTACCGGGACGCAACCTCCATGACGGGCATCCGGGAAGAGCCGTAGCGTGGGCGGTGTCGATGGGGTTCGTCTCGTCTCCGTCCCCCACCCGGACCGCGAGGAGGAACGCGCCATGGCACGCAACGTGCGCCTGATGCACTGCACGCCCGACGATGTCTTCCGGGTGCTCGCGAACGGCTGGCTGTACCCCCTGTGGGTGGTCGGCACCTCCCGCATGCGCGACGTCGACGAATCCTGGCCCGCCGAGGGGGCGACGCTGCACCACTCCTTCGGGTCATGGCCTGCGGTCATCGACGACACCACCGTGATGCGCGAGTGGGATCCGCCGCGGCGCGCCGTGCTGGAGCCGCACGGCGGCCCCATCGGCGTCGCTCGCGTCGCGATCGATGTGAAAGCCCGCGGTGACCGCTGCGTCGTCCGCATCCAAGAAGAACCCGTCACGGGCCCCACGAGACTCCTGCCCGACACGGTGTTCGACGCGATCACGCGCTACCGCAACGCCGAGACGCTGCACCGCCTGGCCTACCTGGCCGAGGGGGGAGCGCCCGGAACGACGGGCGGGTCTTCGGCGCTCGGCCACGAATCCACCGCCGAGAAGGAGCCGATCGACCGATGAGCGAGAGCTACGACGCGATCATCGTCGGTTCCGGTCCGAACGGGCTCGCCGCGGCCGTCACCCTGGCCCGGTCGGGGCTCGCGGTCGCCGTATACGAGAAGTCCGACACCTTCGGCGGTGCCGCCTCGACCGCCGAGCTCACCCTCCCCGGGTTCCGGCACGATGTCGGATCGGCGGTGCACCCGCTCGCGCTGGAGTCGTGGTTCTTCCGAGAGTTCGGCCTCGATCGCCGTATCCCTCTCGTCGTCCCCGAGGTCTCCTACGCCCACCCCCTCGACGGCGGGCGCGCAGGACTGGCATTTCGTGATCTCACGCGTGCGGCCGAGGGACTCGGCGTCGACGGTCCGGCGTACGAGCGCCTCATGCGGCCCCTCGTGGACCATCTGCGGGGCGTCGCCGACTTCACGGGCAACGCCCTGCTGCGCGTCCCCGGCGACCCGCTCGCGGCCTTCTTCTTCGGCATCCGCGCTCTCGAACAGGGTGGGCCCTGGTGGAACACGCGCTTTCGTGAGGAGGTCGCGCCCAGCCTCGTCACCGGTGTCTCGGCGCACACGATCCTGCACCAGCCGAGCCTGGCCGCCGGGGGAGCGGGACTCGTGCTCGCCACCTACGGCCACGGCCGTGGGTGGCCGATCCCGATCGGTGGCAGCCAGTCGATCGCCGACGCCATGATCGCCGATATCCGCGCCCACGGGGGAGTGCTGCACGCCGGTGTCGAGGTGACCTCCCTCGACGAGCTGCCCCCGGCCCGCGCCGTGCTCCTCGACACGACCCCGCGCTCCCTCATTCGGCTCGCCGGAGATCGGATGCCGGCTTCCTACCGTCGCGTTCTCGAGAGGTTCCGCTACGGGGGCGGCGTCGCCAAGGTCGATTTCGCCCTGTCAGACCCGGTGCCCTGGGCCCATGCCGACGTCGCCCGCGCCGGCACGGTGCACATCGGCGGCACCCGCGCCGAGATCGCAGAGGCCGAGAACGCGGTGGCCCGGGGCGACCTCCCCGACGCCCCCTACGTCTTAGCGGCGCAACCGACGTTGTTCGACTCCACGCGTGCGCCCGAGGGCAAGCACGTGCTGTGGGCCTACACGCACGTTCCGTCGGGGAGTCCCGCCGACCGCGAAGACGCCGTCGTCCGTCAGATCGAGCGTTTCGCCCCGGGCTTCCGCGACACCGTGTTGGCGTCCTCGTCGCGCACGGCCGTCGACATCGCCGCATGGAACCCCAACTTCCCCGGCGGCGACATCTCGGCGGGCGCCCCCACCCTCACTCAGCTCCTGGGTCGCCCGGTCTACAGTCCCGATCCGTGGCGCACGCCGATGAAGGGCGTGTACCTGTGCTCGTCATCGACCAGCCCCGGCCCGGGCGTGCACGGCCTCGCCGGGTGGCAGGCTGCGCTCAGCACGCTCCGGCACGAGTTCGGCACGCGCCTGCGCCCCGACCTCGCTCCCCGCGACGACCAGCTGCCCACGGCGACCCGGTAGCCGTGCCCGAGGGCGACAGCGTCTACCGGCTCCGGAGACGCCTCGAGGCCGCGACCCTCGGTGCCCGGGTGCGGGACGGCGAGCTGCGCTCGGGCAACGCGGCCGGACGCTCGCTCGCGGGGGTTCGCATCGACGGCTACGACACCCATGGCAAGCACCTTCTCACCCGATTCGACGACGGGTCCACCCTGCACACTCATCTGCGCATGCAGGGGAGTTGGACGATCACACGAGCAGGGCGTTCTCTCCCCGCCGCGGTGCGCGAGACGGCGCGCGTGCGGCTGCGACTCGATGACGGGAGGGAGATGTGGGGCCTCGATCTCCCCGTCGTGGAACTCGTCCCCACCGTGCTCGAGAGCCGGGCGATCGGACATCTCGGCCCCGACCCGTTGCGCGACGACTGGGATGCCGCGGAGGCGGCGCGTCGACTCTCGATCCGGCCCGACCGGCCCTTCGTCGCGGTTCTGCTGGACCAGACCGCTGTGGCCGGGCTCGGCAACCTGTGGGTGAACGAGCTCGCTTTCCTGTGTGGCATCCACCCTTTCGCGCCCATCGGGATGACCGACCTCGAGGCGCTCGTGGCTCTCGCGGCACGGTGTCTGCGGATCTCGGCGACCGTTCCCGGGATGTACCAGGTCACCACCGGTGACCGTCGGAGAGGTTCCTCGCATTGGGTGGCGGGACGCGCGGGGCGTCCGTGCCTGCGCTGCGGAACGCGCGTGAGCGTGCGCGACGAGGTGCAGAACGACCCCGAACAGCGGCGGACGTGGTGGTGCCCGCGGTGCCAGCCCCTGCCCGGAACCGCCGATGTCGGGACCCCCGGGTAGAACGGATCCATGGCCGTCGAACGCGAGAACCTCTTGCGCGTCACCCGCATCTACGCAGAGGAGGCCGCTCTCGAACTCGAGCGCGGCCGCGAGATCATCGCGCGCTGGCCCGAGGCCGACATCGTCCGGATCGCCTCGCACTGGCAGATCCCCGAGGTGCACGGCGACGAGACGAACGTCGCCCGCTGGGTGCGCATCAAGACCGAGGCGCTCGTGTTGGGCCTCAAGAAGAGTGTGGCGACGCGGGTCAACGGGCGCTCCGCCGACTTCATCGCGCCCTCGCTCTCCAACGGGTGCGCGATGGCCTGCAGCTATTGCTACGTACCGAGACGCAAGGGCTACAGCAACCCGATCACGGTCTTCGCCAACATCGAGCAGATCACCAGGCACCTCGCGCGGCACGTCGCGGCGCGCGGCCCCAAGCCCGAGCCGAACCAGTGCGATCCCGAGGCATGGGTGTACGACATCGGCGAGAACGGCGATTGCTCCGTCGATGCGTTGATCAGCGAGAACGTGCGCGACGTCTGCGATCTGTTCCGCATGACACCCACGGCCAAGGCATCGTTCGCGACGAAGTTCGTCAACCGCGACCTGCTCGAGTGGGATCCGGCGGGGCGCACGCGCATCCGCTTCTCGCTCATGCCGGCGACGACGGCGAGGGTCACCGATCTGCGCACCTCGCCGATGGCCGATCGGATCGCGGCGATCAACGATTTCGTGGATGCCGGGTATGAAGTGCACGTCAACTTCTCGCCGGTCATCCTCACCCCGACGTGGCTCGCCGACTGGGCAGAACTGTTCGATCAGCTCGACGCCGCCCTCCACGCCCGGGCGAAGGCGCAATTGGCGTGCGAGGTGATCTTCCTCACTCACAACGAGGGTCTCCACGAGGTCAACCTCGGGTGGCATCCGAAGGGGGAAGAACTGCTGTGGACCCCCGCCGTCCAAGAGGAGAAGAGGTCGCAGAACGGGGCGGTCAACGTGCGATACCGTCATCCGCTCAAGGCGCAGGCGGTGGCCGCTCTGGGCGACCTCATCGCGCTCAAGCTCCCGTACTGCCGGGTGCGTTACGCGTTCTGAGGCTCAGCTGATCTGGCCGGTGGGTGATCCCTCGGTCGTGGACGCCTCGTCGGCGTCCTGCTGGGCCGCGGCGCCCTCTTCGGGAGACTCGCTTCCCGCTCCCGGGGAGTCGTGACCGGGGGCATCGTCCGCGCGTGCATCGCGATTCGTCATGTTCATCCTCTTCGTCGTCGTTGTGGAGCGACGGTGCCACGGACCACCGTCCGTGTCCAGGGGGTGGACGCTCTCACAGGGGACGAACGCCGAAGCGCTCGGTGAAGTCTGCGCTCGCGGCATCCTCGAAGTCGTCTGCTTCGTCGCGAAGCTCGATGTCGCCCACGACGATCAGAGGTACGGCGCCAAGGCGCCGGCGGTCAACGCGAGGGCGAGGGTCGTGCCACCCACGCCGGTGGCGGTGAGCACGGTCGTCCGCTCGAATCGGCGACGGCGCGAGACGTTCGCCGGGTGAGTGGTCGAACGAACCGACGCCTTGGCCGTGTGGAGGGTGTCGTATCGGCCGACCGGTACGCCGTGCGCATCACGGGAGACGAACCCACCCGCGACCTGGTCGACGCAGCCGAAGTACTCGCCGCCGCGGTGCGCGACCCAGAAGCCGGTGTCGACCTTCGCCCACAGCACGCGGGCCGCGGCCAGGGGAGCGGGGGAGAGGGAGGTCGGGGTCGTCATGTCACGCCGCCGCGGAAAGGGTGCGACGGGCGGGGGCGGTGGTGCGGACCGTCTGCGGACGCTGCGCACTGTCGATCGCAGGGATCTCGACGTTCAGGTCGACGACGAGACCGGCCGAAGAATTGGCCATATCGGCCATGGTCTTCAGCACGGTGGAATTGAGGGTCTCAGGCTCGGCGGAGTCGAAGACGAAGCGGAGAGGGATGGCGGGCTGCAGCCACAGCGTGGAGCGGCCCGGAGTGCCGTCTACGTGCGTCCAGCTGAGCGTGAAGCTCTCGCTCCGTCGAAGCTTGGTGGCCGTGACGACCTTGATGTGGGAGAGCAGACGATCTGGAATCTGGATCGATTCGGTCGTGGTGCCGTAGAACAGGTGGCCCATGGGGTACTCCCTTCGAAAGCGATTAGCTGTCCTTAGAACATACTCGACTAGTAACTAGTTTGTCTAACTATTATTTTCGACGTATAGTTCTCGGAAGAGCGGGAGGAGTGTGCCATGACCGATGTCGGATCCACGTCTCTTCGCTCCGCGCCCGCCGAGTCCACCGAAGAGGTGGCTTACTGGTACGGCGGCGAGCCGTCGGACCGCCGCCAGCGCAGCAAGGCCGTCCTCGAAGCGCTGCGGATCTACCGCGCGGCCGAGGTCGCCATGCGTCGCCGTACTCGCGACTCGATGTCGATGGGAGAGAACGAGCTCCTCGTTCTGCGGTACCTGTTGCGCGACTCGGCCCGCCGTGTCAAACCGGGGGAGCTCACGCGCTATCTCGGTCTCTCCACCGCC
Organism: Sphingomonas sp. G5; assembly: GCF_052660795.1. NCBI lineage: Bacteria > Pseudomonadati > Pseudomonadota > Alphaproteobacteria > Sphingomonadales > Sphingomonadaceae > Sphingomonas > Sphingomonas sp. G5. The sequence goes on from NZ_CP109660.1 coordinate 1,004,079, forward strand.
TCCACGACGGCGATCCTCGACCGTCTCGAACGATCGGGGCACGTCACGCGCGCAGCGAACCCCGACGACCGGCGCAGCATCTTCATCCAGGCCACCCCCCGCGCGCACGCCGAAGTGCGGCAGACGCTCGGGAACATGCACGATCGCATGCTCGCGGCGGTCATCGACATGACGCCCGAAGAAGCCGCCGCGGTGGTCGCTTTCCTCCGACGTATGAGCGACGCCGTGGACGGCGTGGCGGTCGAGCGCCCGGCGGTTGGTTCCCCGTGATCTACGTGCTCGTCGGCGGCCCGCGCGACGGACAGCACGTGGATGACCTGCCTCGCGGCTACCGCCTCTCCCTCAGCGATCCCCAGCCCGAACCCTTCGGAGAGTTCGACACCGTCCGTGCGGTGTGGTTCGAACTCGATGAGGCCATGTTCCGCTCGCCGCAGCGGCGCGACTGAGGCGTATCTCACTCACGCCGGACCGGCAACCCGCCTCGGTTCCTCCTCCGCACCGGCGAAGGTAGGCCTATGCGATGCGTGACCTATGCCGGCGAGACCGTGATCACCACCGACGACGTTGCCGCGTCGTTGATCGAGTTGACCGCGGCGGTGGCGAAAGAGGGTCAGGCCGAAGCCGTCAGCATTCCCATCGTCACCGACGACAAGAAGGTCGCCCAGGCCGAGCTCGTGATCGGTGTCGGCAACGATGTCCTTTCCGCCCCGCTGGAGTGGCACGACGAAGAGCCGGACTTCTCGCACGCCGCCGCAGAGCTCAAGGACCACCGCCTCTTTCCGCGTCCGCATCTTCGGGCGGTCGAGCCCGCATCGACCTCCGACGAGGAACCCTTCGACTACGACTTCGATCAGCCGACGCAGGCGTGAACCGACACGGGTGAAATCGTCCCCGCGTGCGGGTGTACGCCCCGGGAGGTCTTGCCGCCGACGCTCGGCATCCGCTAGGTTCTCAAATCCGTGCCGATCGGCACGGTGAGCCGAGGAGAGACGAGACCATGACCGCGAACCGCGATCTGCGTCCGGAGCAGCAGGGAACGTACCTGTTGTTCCCGCTTTCGTCGTACCCTCCGGCGCCGGTCGTCTAGACATCCGTCTTCCCACGCCCCGCACCGTCAGGTCGGGGCGTTTCTCTTTCCACCGGGTGGGGGAGTGCCTCGTCCCGAGGCTCGACTCCGCGCGCGTCAGCGCACCACACGAAGGAAAGGACCCATGCAGAAGCTCACCGAACGTCTCGTGTCGTGGGCGAGCCTGATTGATGACAAGACCATCGACCAGGCCCGTACCTCGTCGCGCATGCCGTTCATCTACCCCCACCTCGCCCTCATGCCCGATGCCCACCTGGGCTTGGGTGCAACGGTCGGGTCGGTCATCCCGACGCTCGGCGCCATCATGCCCGCGGCCGTCGGCGTCGACATCGGGTGCGGAATGATCGCCGTCAAGACGCAGTTCCGTGCCGCCGACCTCGCCGGTCGCGATCTCGCAGAGCTGCGGCAGCAGATCGAGCGCGCCATCCCGCTCTCGGCCGGTCGTGACAACCGCAAGATCGTCGCGACCGCCGAGCCGCGGGTGGCCGAGCTCGAGGTGCTCGCCGACGAGGCCGGGTTCGACCCCGCGTCGTACGCCGGTCACTGGCGGCACCAGCTCGGGTCGCTGGGCAGCGGCAACCACTTCATCGAGATCTCGCTCGACGAGAACGACGACGTGTGGATGTTCCTGCACTCCGGCTCGCGCGGCGTCGGCAACCGCATCGCGCAGCACCACATCACGGTGGCGCAGCGGCTCGCGAAGCAGTGGTGGATCGAGCTTCCGCACCCCGACCTGGCCTACCTCGTCGAGGGCACGCCGGAGTTCACCCGGTACGTCAGCGAGCTCCGGTGGGCGCAGCATTTCGCCCTGCTCAACCGCGAAGAGATGATGGACCGCGTCGCGAACCAGCTCGGGCGATTCCTCGACGCCCCCGTTGAAGAGCGCGAGCGGATCAACTGCCATCACAACTTCACCGAGTCCGAAAGGCACTTCGGCAAGCAGGTGTGGGTGTCGCGCAAGGGCGCGATCATGGCCGACGCCGGTCGTCCGGGCCTCATCCCGGGGTCGATGGGCACGGCCTCGTACGTCGTCGAGGGCCGGGGCAACCCCGTCGCGTTGAACTCCTCTCCGCACGGCGCGGGTCGGGAGTACTCGCGGTCGGCCGCCCGCAAGACCTTCACGCGCGAACAGCTGCGCGAAGCGATGGCGGGGATCGAGTACCGAGACACCGACGCGTTCATCGATGAGATCCCGCAGGCCTACAAGCCGATCGATCGGGTCATGGCCGACGCCGCCGATCTCGTCACGGTGCGGCACACGCTGCGCCAGATCGTCAACGTGAAGGGCGACTGAGACGGATGCCATGGCTGCCACACCGCAGCCATGGCATCCGCCGTTCGGCCGGGGTGGAATACATCGCTCGGGGGATGCGCGGACGGGCGTCGTTTCGCGACGATGGGGGAGAGCTCGCGAAGCCGCGCGGGCGGACACTTCCCCCCGGAGTGAAGATTCATGACCTCTGATCGTGCCCAGACCATCGACCATCATCCCGACCCCTCCGACCGGAGTGAACGCCAGAGCACGTGCATTCGCCTCGCGCAGGCCCGCCTGGCGGCTTTCGTGGAGAGCACGGCAGACGACGTCGACGAGACCTCGGACGCGGCCGTGACCGCGCTGCGCTCGGCGGTGTCGTCGGGAGCCGACCTCGACCGCATCTCCGCCGAGCTCGAGGTGAGCACCGGTGCGATTCAGGCGATCGTCGACGGCTCGGTGCCGCTGCGCAGTCTTCATCCCGACGACCGGCTCCGGCGGGACTGAGGCCGGACTCACGGGCCGACCCGTGGGTTCGCTGCGCGGCTGACCCTGTTCGCGTCCACGGGGTTACGCTCGGGGCAGGACGACGGCGGAGGCGGCGAGATGGGCGAGCGCAGGTTCGAATGGGGCGGTCTCAGCGCCGACCGCGGCGACTACGTGACCGCGGCGGAGGCACTGGCGATGCTCGAGGTGCTCGTCGTCGCCCAGGCCGACCTCGCCGTCACGACCGAGCTGCGTGACGGCGCCGCATGGGCGCGCTTCTCGCGTGGAGAGCGCTGGGCCGTCGTCTCGACGCCCGGCTCGCGGTGGTTCTCGGTCGAGACCGACACGGGCCACCGCCTGCAGATCGTCGACGCCAACACCTCGAAGGATCAGAGCGCCCAACTGCTCGCCGTCCATGTCGATGTGGCCGAGGCGTACGTCCGCGGCGAGGCGGTGCCGGTGCGCGCCGGTGGGCTCGGCGGTTCGGTGCTCGCTATCGACGTGAACGGACGGCAGGTGCTGTTGACACAGTCCGTCGGGCGCCGAGTGCGCGGTCTGTTTGGCCGATAGGCCCGGCGGCCGCTCCGGTCAAGCCGGTGCTCCTCGCTCGCGCTCTTGCCAGGCTGGAGGGGTACGCGACGAAGGGAAACCCATGAGCGACTCGCAGAACTCCGCACCCGCCGACGACGCCGCCGACCTCGGCGACGACCCCACGGTCAAGCCGAGCCAGGAGAACGACGTCGACGAGGAAGCCAAGGCTCCCTCCAAGGACGATCCGAACGCCGACCACCGGGCGACGGGAATCGGAGTCATCGGCGACGAGTGATCCGGATGCCGCGGAGCGGGCGTCGAGATCGTCGGCGGTCGCCCCGCGGGTCGGGGCGCGCCGCTCCACGGTGCTAATCTTGACCGGTCCGCCTCCGTAGCTCAGGGGATAGAGCGTTGGTTTCCGGTACCAAAGGTCGCTGGTTCGATTCCAGTCGGGGGCACATCGAGAAGGCCGCGATCATGACGATCGCGGCCTTCGGTCTTGCCGGGTTCAGCCCTCGTCGGTGACGGACCCGGTGGGCTCGGCGTCTTCGACGATGTGCTGCGAACCGAGCTCGTCCGCGACGGCCCGTCCCTGGTCCACGGCCTCTTCGCGGCTGGAGAAGCTCGCCGAGAGCTCGGGGCGGCCCTCGACCGCGTTCTCCCACTGTCCTCGGTTCGATCGTGTGGTCACGTCGTTCTGGCTCATGGCATCCATGTCACACCCGGGCTGTGTCCTCCACCCCCGTCTTGACAGGCGTTGTCAAGACCACCACGCGTTTCCGGCGAAGGCTGACATGCTGGGCAGTACCTTCGAAAGGGGTCTGTCATGAGTGTCGGAGCCGGCATCGCGCTGTTCGTCATCGGCGCCATCCTCGCCTTCGCGGTCAATCTCCCCAATGAGTTCGTCGACCTGACCACGATCGGGTACATCATGATGGGCGCGGGCGTCGTCGTCTTCCTCATCGGTGTCGTGCTGCTCGTGCGTCGCCGCCAGACCGATACGGTGACCCGCACCGAGGGAGCCGGGGCAGCCCACGTCACGCGCTCGACCACGCGCTCCTCGAACGACGACCTCGTCTGAGTAGCTCGGGGCCGTGCCCCGGAGAACGAGAATGACCGAACCCACCCCCACCGTCGCCTACGACCGGGCCGTCGACGATCTGTTCGACGGGCGCTACCGCCTCGGTCGCGTCCTCGGCCAGGGCGGATACGCGCGTGTCTACGAAGCCGTCGACACCGCTCTCGAACGCACCCTCGCCCTCAAGGTGATCGACGGCGACGGCGCCGACCCCTCCGACGTGGCGCGCGTGCGCTCCGAGATCCGGCTGCTCGCGTCCCTGTCGCACCCCTCCCTGGTCACGCTGTACGACGCCAAGCTCGACGCGAAGCCGGCCTACCTGGCCATGGAACTCATCGCCGGCCCGACCCTCACCGACCGCATAGCGCGCGGACCGCTTCCGGGGCCCGATGTCGCCCGCATCGGTCGCGAGATCGCCGAGGCGTTCGCCGTCATCCACGGTCGCGGCATCGTCCACCGCGACGTGAAGCCCTCGAACATCCTCATCCGACCCGCCGCCCACGCCGGCGAGAGCCCGCGCGCGACCCTCGCCGACTTCGGTATCGCCTCGCTCGTCGGGGCGACACGCGTCACCCGAGCCGACACGGTCATCGGCACCGCGGCGTACCTCAGCCCCGAGCAAGCGCGGGGGATGCCCGCCGGCCCCGCGAGCGACGTCTACGCGCTCGGACTCGTCCTGCTCGAGGCGCTGACCGGCTCCCGCCCCTTCGGGTCCCGCACCCCGCACGAGGCCCTCGCCGCCCGTCTCGTCGCGGCTCCCGAGATCCCCGCGCAGATCCCGCCCGCGTGGCGTGAAGTTCTCGAGCGGATGACCGCGATCGAGCCGAACGAGAGACCGGATGCCACGGGCCTCATCTCCGAGCTCGGCACCCTCTCGGGGGTGACGGTGCCCGTATCGGCACCGGCGAAGCCGGCTTTGCCTCTTTTGACGGCCGCCCTCGCCGGTAGCACCGGCCCCACACGCGTCTTCGAGCCGTCCGTGAACCCGACTCGGCGCCGGGCCGAGACAAAGCCCTCGCCTCGCGCGCTCGTCATCGGCGCCGTCGTTGCGGTTCTCCTGGCCGCCGGAGGCGTCGGCATCGCCGCAGCTGTCGGTTCCGGGGGCGGGGCCGACGAGCCCGCTCTGCCGTCGCTTCCCCAGCCCCTCGACCAGCACATGGACGACCTCTGGAAGCAGGTGGGTCCGTGATCCGCCGCGCCGCCCCCGCCGCGGGCCTCCTCCTCGCCGCGGCCATCGTCCTCACGGCGTGCACCCCGCCGGCTGCGACCCCCACGGCCTGGCAGCAGAACGTGCAGACCGTGGCCGATCTGGCCTCCGGTGGCGACTACGCCTCGGCTCTCGCGAGCCTGGATGCTCTCGAGGCCGACGTGGTCGCCCGCCGTGACGCCGGCGAGATCTCCGCGGACGAAGCCGACGGCATCCTGAGCCGGATCGCCACCGTCCGAGCCGACCTGACCTCTCTCGTGCCGACGCCGACGCCGACGCCCACAACGGAGCCCGCGCCCACACAGTCGTCGGACACGGTCGTCGACGACGGTGGTGATGAGCCCGCCCAGCCGGCTCCGGACGACCAGAGTCCCGGCGGAAAAGACGACAAGGGACCGGGCAACGGCAATGGCAATGGCAACGGCAAGGGCCCCGGCAAGAAAGACGGCTGAGCCGCTTCGCCCGGGTCGTGCCGAGGGGGTCGGAACGCGTGCGAGGATTGCCCGGTGCCGCGCCGCGTGACCGCTGAACTCGACCTCGATCTCGGGGCCTCCGTCGACCTCATCTTCCAGATCACCGCCGCGCAGGGAGCACCCCTGGCGAGCGAGAATCTGACATTCGCACAGGGCGACCGTCTCTACGCACCGACCGAGCTCGTCGACCCTTCCGGCAGTCGACTCCATCGGCTCACCGCCGACCAGGGGCCCCTCTCGGTGCGCTACGAAGCGCTCGTCTCGGGTGCGGCCCAGAGCCCCCGCACGAGCGATCTCGAGACCATCGGGTACCTCCGGCCGAGCCGGTACTGCCAGTCCGACGAGGTCTTCGCCCAGGCGCGACGTCAGTTCCGTGGGCTGTCGGGGCGCGAGCTCCTGGCCGCGGTGTCGGACTTCGTGGCATCCACCGTCACGTACACGCCCGGGCTCAGCATGGGCACCGACAGCGCCGTGACGACCCTGTCGACCGGTCAGGGCGTGTGCCGTGACTACGCCCACGTCGTGATCGCCCTCCTGCGCGCGATGGACGTGCCGGCTCGCTACGCGGCGTGCTTCGCCCCGGGACTGGAGCCGATGGACTTCCACGCCGTCGCCGAGGCGTACCTCGACGGGGCCTGGTGCGTCATCGACGCCACGCGCCTCGCCGACCGCCGCTCGCTCGTGCGGATCGCCACGGGACGCGACGCGGCCGACTGCGCCTTCCTCAGCTTCCACGGCGGCTATGTCGGTCTGGAGCGGATGCACGTGGATGCCGTGCTCGAAGACGCCCCCGCTGCGGAGCCCGACGACCACGAGGCCCTGGTGCAGATCGCCTGACGCGGGCTCCCCGGCGACGCGCTCTAGACTTGACGGGTTATGGATCCCGCAGCCCTCTCCGCCGCCCTGCTCGCCGTCATCGCCCCGCTCGCCGAGGCGCGACGAGAGGGATCCTCGGCCGGGATCACCGCCGCCGACCTTCCCCTCGAGCGGCCCAAGAACCGCGACCACGGCGATTGGGCATCGAACGCCGCCCTGAAGCTCTCCAAGGTCATCGGGGTCAACCCCCGTGAGTTCGCGGCAGAGATCGCCGCGGGCCTCGAATCCGTCGACGGCATCGCGAGCGTCGAGGTCGCCGGCCCCGGCTTCATCAACATCCGCCTGGACGCCGCGGCCGCCGGTGCGCTGGCCCGCACGATCGTCGAGCAGGGCGCCGCGTTCGGCACGAACGACAGCCAGCGCGGGAACACGATCAATCTCGAGTTCGTCAGCGCCAACCCGACCGGTCCCCTGCACATCGGCCACACCCGCTGGGCGGCCCTGGGCGACGCGATCGCCCGCGTGCTGCTCGCGAGCGGCGCGACGCTGGTCCGCGAGTTCTACATCAACGACGCCGGTGCGCAGATGGAGCGCTTCGGCCGGTCGGTGGTCGCCGCGATCGCCGGTGAGCCGACACCCGAAGACGGCTACGGCGGCGCCTACATCGCCGCACTCGCGGAGCGCGTCCGGGCCGCCCGCACCGACATCCTCGAGCTCGACCGCGCGGAGCAGATCTCGGTCGCCACCGAGCTCGCCTACGGCTTCCAGCTCGGCGAGATCCAGGCCTCGCTCGCGCGGTTCAACGTGCACTTCGACGTCTGGTTCTCGGAGCGCGACCTGCACGCTCGCATCGAGGGCCAGCCGAGCCTCGTCGACGAGGCCGTCGACCGCCTGCGCGAGCAGGGTCACGTCTTCGACGAGGACGACGCCGTGTGGGTGCGCACGACCGACTTCGGAGACGACAAGAACCGCGTCATCCGTCGTTCGAACGGCGAGTACACGTACTTCGCCGCAGATGCCGCCTACTACCTGAACAAGGGCGACCGCGGCTTCGCGCACAAGATCTACCTGCTCGGCGCCGACCACCACGGCTACGTCCATCGCCTCAAGGCCCTTGCGGGTGCTGCGGGCGACGACCCCGAGAAGGACATCGAGGTACTCATCGGCCAGCTCGTCTCGATCAACGGTGCGCGCCTGTCCAAGCGGGCGGGGAACATCGTCGAGCTCGACGACCTGCAGGCGTGGCTCGGAACCGACGCCCTGCGCTACTCGCTCGCGCGGTACCCGGCCGACTCGCCGCTGACGCTCGATCCCGAGATCCTGCAGAAGCGCACCAACGACAACCCCGTCTTCTACGTGCAGTACGCTCACGCGCGCACGCACAATGTCGCGCGCAACGCCGCGGACTCCGGCGTCGACCGCTCAGAGTTCGCCCCCGAGCTGCTCGACCACGAGACCGAGTCGGCGCTCCTGGGCGCACTGCAGGAGTACCCGCGCATCGTCGCGTATGCCGCCGAGGTGCGCGAGCCGCATCGCGTCGCGCGCTACCTCGAAGAACTCGCGGGTCTCTATCACCGGTGGTACGACAACTGCCGCGTCATCCCGCTCGGCGACGCCCCCGTCGAGTCCGTGCACCGCACGCGCCTGTGGCTGAACGACGCCACCGGCCAGGTGCTGCGAAACGGCCTCGACCTGCTCGGCGTCAGCGCTCCGGAGCGGATGTAGACGATGACGGATGCCACGGCCCCCCGCCGCCGCACCGGTCGGTGGATCGCCGTCCTCGTGGTCGTCGTCGTCCTGCTCGCCGGGGCGATCGTGGCCGCGGAGTTCATCGCTCGCTCGGTCGTCACCAGCACGGTGCGCTCGCTCGTGGTGAAGAACGTCGGTCTGCCCGACGATCAGAACGTCGACGTGTCGGTGGCGGGCCTCGTTCTGCCGCAGCTTCTGCGCGGACGCCTCGACGAGGTCGCCGTGTCGTCGAACGACGTGACCCTCGGGCCGATCACCGGCGACGTCCGGGTCGATCTGCGCGGCGTCCCCGTCTCGGGCGACGCGGCGGCGGACGGCGGAGTGGCTTCGGTGCGTCTCGACCAGGATCAGCTCAAGGCGCTGCTCGCCGAGGTGCCCGACCTCCCGGCCAGCACCGTCACCGTCGCCGCGCCCGACGTGAAGCTGGAGACCTCTCTCTCGCTCTTCGGCATCGCGATCCCCGTCGGCGTCGGAGTCACCCCCGGTGCCGCATCGGGTGATCTGACGCTCACGCCGTCGTCGTTCCAGGTGGGCGGCAACGCGATCGACGCCGACACCCTGCGCGGCCAATTCGGCGGCGTGGCCGATTCCGTTCTGAAGACGACGAGCCTCTGCATCGCGGACCGTCTCCCGAAGGGGCTCACCCTGACGTCGGCCACCGTCCAGGGGCAGGACCTCGTCGCGACCTTCGACGTGGCCGGCGGCATCCTGAACGATCCCTCCCTGCAGAGCGACGGCACCTGCGGCTGACCGTCCCGCCCGACGAAGAGCATCGCCCCGGACGTCCGCGTGTGCGTTCATCCCGGTCGCGTGCCGCGAAGCCCCCGCCCCTTCGGAACCGAGACAGTAGGGGCGGTCGTGTGGGAAAAGGGCGGCATGCGTCGTGCCCTAGACTGCAAGGACTGCCCGCCGCGTGACTCTCCGCGCGGGTGGGAGCCGTGATCCGCGGCCGTCGCGTCGCCGCAAAACCCGATTGGTCCCCCTGTGTCCGCCTCGCACTCCGCGCTCGTGCCCGCCTGGCTCACCGCCCCGGCCGAAGCGAACGAGCTCGTCGCCTCCGTCTGGCCCGCCTCGGCCCACCGCGTCGACGACGGGTCGGTCGAAGTCGGCGGGGTCTCGGTCTTCGATCTCCGTGACCGTTTCGGAACGCCGCTCTACGTCCTCGACGAGGACGAGGTGCGCGCCCATGCCCGTCGTGCGCGCTCCGCTTTCGATGCCGCGGCCGCTCGCCACGGCATCCGGGCCCGCGTGTACTACGCCGGCAAGGCCTTTCTGTCGGCCGAGGTCGTGCGCTGGGTCGTCGCCGAGGGTCTCTCCGTCGATGTCTGCACGCGCGGGGAGCTCGAGGTCGCCCTCGCCGGGGGCGCCGAGCCCGCGCGCCTGGGCTTCCACGGCAACAACAAGAACGTGTCCGAGCTCGAGCGCGCCGTCGAGGTCGGCATCGGTTCGGTCGTGGTCGACAGTCCGATCGAGATCGAGCGCCTCGCGGCGATCGCCGAGCGGCGCGGAGCCGTGCAGCCGGTGCTCGTGCGGGTGCGCACGGGCGTGCACGCCGAGACCCACGCGTTCCTGGCCACGGCCCACGAAGACCAGAAGTTCGGCTTCTCGCTCGAGGGGGCGGCCGAGGCCGTCGCCCGTATCCGTGAGCTGTCGAGTCTGCGGTTCGTGGGGCTGCACGCGCACATCGGTTCGCAGATCTTCGACTCCTCCGGTTTCCGGGAGTCGGCCGCGCGTCTGGTCGACCTGCACGCCGACCTGCTGGCCGGGGGAGAGATCCCCCTTCTCAACGTCGGCGGCGGCTTCGGCATCTCCTACACCTCGGTCGACGACCCGAAGCCCATCGAAGAGATCGCCGACGGCATCGTCGATGCCATCGCCGACGAGTGCGCGGTGCGCGGCATCCCGATGCCCGATGTCGCCACCGAACCGGGGCGCGTCATCGTCGGTCAGGCCGGCATCACGCTCTACGAGGTGGGCACGGTCAAGACCGTGACCGCGGGGGAGGACCTCGACCGCACCTACGTCAGCGTCGACGGCGGCATGAGCGACAACGCCCGCCCCGCGCTGTACGGCGCCGATTTCTCGGCGCGCCTCGTCTCTCGCGCGAGCTCCGAGACTCCCGCCCTCTCGCGCGTCGTCGGACGTCACTGCGAGTCGGGCGACATCGTCGTGGATGCCGAGTACCTTCCCGCCGACGTGGCACCGGGCGATCTGCTCGCGGTGCCCGCCACCGGCGCGTACTGCTTCTCCCTCGCGAGCAACTACAACTACACGCCGCGCCCGCCGGTTGTCGCGGTGCGCGACGGACAGGCCCGTGTGATCGTGCGCGGAGAGAGCATCGACGACCTGCTCGCGCGCGACGCCGGGATCCCGGCATCCGATTCCCCCCTTCCCCGAGGTACGACCTCACCACCCCACGGAGACACCGAATGACCGACTACCGCACGCTTCGCGTGGCGCTCCTCGGCGCCGGCGCCGTCGGCTCGCAGGTCGCCGACCTGCTGCTCAAGCACGGCGACGAGCTCGCCGACCGCGCCGGAGCGAAGCTCGAACTCGCCGGCATCGCCGTGCGCAATCTCGACGCCAAGCGCGACGTCGATCTCCCTCAGGAGTTGTTCACCACCGACGCAGACACCCTGATCGTCGGAAGCGACATCGTCATCGAGCTGATGGGCGGCATCGAGCCCGCACGCACGCAGGTGCTGCACGCGATCGCCTCGGGCGCCGACGTCGTCACCGCCAACAAGGCGCTGCTGGCCACGCACGGCTCCGAGGTCTTCGAGGCCGCCGATCAGGTGGGTGCCGAGGTGTACTACGAGGCCGCCGCCGCCGGTGCCATCCCGATCATCCGCCCGCTGCGCGACTCGCTCGCCGGCGACCGGGTGGTACGCATCATGGGAATCGTCAACGGCACGACGAACTACATCCTCGATCGCATGGACACCGAGGGCGCCGACTTCGCCGACGTCCTCGCCCAGGCGCAGGCCCTCGGGTACGCCGAGGCCGATCCCACCGCCGACGTCGAGGGCTACGACGCCGCGCAGAAGGCCGCGATCCTCGCCAGCCTCGCGTTCCACACGACCGTCCCGCTGGATGCCGTCCACCGCGAGGGCATCACCTCGGTCGACGCCGCGATGATCGAGTCGGCGCGTCACGCCGGGTACGTGATCAAGCTGCTCGCGGTGTGCGAGCGTCTGGCCGCCGAGGACGGCGGTACCGAATCGATCTCCGTGCGCGTGTACCCGGCCCTCGTCGAACGCACCCATCCTCTCGCGAGTGTGCACGGTGCGAACAACGCCGTCTTCGTGCAGGCCGAGGCCGCGGGCGACCTGATGTTCTACGGTGCCGGCGCCGGTGGCGTGCAGACCGCCTCCGCGGTCCTCGGCGACGTCGTCTCGGCAGCGCGCCGCCACATCGCGGGTGGTGTGGGCGTCGGCGAGTCGACGCGCGCGAACCTCCCGGCCGTGCCGATCGGTCGCGTCATCACGCGTTACCAGATCACCCTCGAGGTCGACGATCAGCCGGGCGTCCTCGCGACGGTCGCCGGGATTCTCAGTGAGGGGCGCGTCTCGATCGCGACGGTCGAGCAGACGGTCATCGAGGCGACTCCGGATGCCGGAGACTCGGGCGCTGCGACAGGCTCAGCGACCGGAGCGGGATCCGCCCGCCTGGTCATCGGAACACACAAGGCACGCGAGCAGGATTTGAGCGAGACCGTCGAGCGTCTCGCCGCGAGCGGCGTCGTCGAGCGCGTGGTCTCCGTGCTGCGCGTGGAAGGGAATTGACATGGCACACCTCTGGGGCGGAGTCCTCCGCGAATACGCCGACCGTCTGGGTGTCACCGACGCCTCCACTGTCGTCACCCTCGGCGAGGGCGGCACGCCGCTGCTTCCGGCGCCGGCGCTCTCGCGCCGCACCGGCGCCGACGTGTGGGTGAAGTACGAGGGGATGAATCCCACCGGGTCGTTCAAGGATCGCGGCATGACCGTGGCTCTCTCGCGTGCCGTCGAGCACGGCGCCAAGGCCGTCATCTGCGCCTCGACCGGCAACACCTCGGCCTCCGCCGCCGCGTACGCCGCGCACGCCGGCATCACCGCCGCGGTGCTCGTGCCCGAGGGCAAGATCGCCATGGGCAAGCTCAGCCAGGCCGTGGCCCACAACGGCCGGCTCATCCAGATCCGCGGCAACTTCGACGACTGCCTCGAGATCGCGCGCGAGCTCGCCGACCACTACCCGGTGCACCTGGTCAACTCGGTGAACCCCGACCGCATCGAGGGGCAGAAAACCGCCGCCTACGAGGTCGTCGAGGTTCTGGGCGACGCCCCCGACTTCCACTTCATCCCCGTCGGCAACGCCGGCAACTACACCGCCTACTCGCGCGGCTACCGCGAAGAGGCCGCCCGCGGTGTCTCCACCCGCGTGCCGCGCATGTTCGGCTTCCAGGCCGCCGGCTCCGCGCCCCTCGTGCGCGGCGAGGTCGTCAAGCAGCCCGAGACCATCGCGAGCGCGATCCGCATCGGCAACCCCGCGTCGTGGGAGCTGGCTCTCGAGGCGCGCGACGCCACCGACGGCTACTTCGGCGCGATCGACGACGCCGGCATCCTCGAGGCGCAGAAGATCCTCGCCGGCGAGGTGGGCATCTTCGTCGAGCCCGCCTCCGCGATCAGCGTCGCGGGTCTGCTCGAACGCGCCGAGGCCGGGGTCGTCCCCGCGGGCGCCAAGGTCGTCCTCACCGTCACGGGCCACGGGCTCAAGGACCCCCAGTGGGCCCTGCGTCGCGCCGACGGCACCGACGTCTCGCCCACTGTCGTCGACGCCGCCACCTCGGAGGTCGCCTCCGTGCTCGACCTTCAGCCGGTGACCGCGTGAGCTCAGGCCCCGGTCGTCGGGTCGCCGTCCGCGTTCCCGCCACCAGCGCGAACCTCGGGCCCGGCTTCGACACCCTCGGCCTCGCCCTGAGCGTCTACGACGAACTCGTCGTCGAGCAGCTCGACGGCGATCGCCTCGAGATCGAGGTCGAGGGCGAGGGGACGGTCGACGTCCCCCGCGACGCCTCGCACCTCGTGGTGCGCGCGATGGCGCACACCTACGCCTCGGTCGGTCGCTCCCTTCCGGGGCTCCGGCTGACGGCGCACAACGTGATCCCGCACGGGCGCGGCATGGGGTCGTCGGGGGCCGCGGTGGTCGCCGGCATCCTGGCCGCGAAGGGGCTGCTCGAGGGAGAGGTCGCTTTGAGCGACGTCGATCTGCTGCGGTTGGCCACCGAGATGGAGGGCCACCCCGACAACGTCGCGCCCGGCCTGTTCGGCGGACTCACCATCGCGTGGATGGATGCCGCCGGCCCCCAGCACAAGCAGCTCATCGTCCACCGCGGCGTCTCTCCGCTGGTCTTCGTCCCGAGCTTCACCATGTCGACCGCGGTGGCGCGGAGCCTGCAGCCCCTGCAGGTGCCGCGCGAGGATGCGGTGTTCAACGTCTCGCGTTCGGCTCTGCTGATCGCGGCGATGACGCAGAGTCCCGAGCTGTTGATGGCGGCGACCGAAGACAAGCTGCACCAGAACTATCGCGCGCAGGCCATGCCCGAGACCGATCGGCTCGTGCGGGCCCTCCGCGCGGAGGGGTACGCGGCGGTCGTGTCGGGAGCCGGGCCCAGCGTGCTGGTGCTGGCCGACGGGCCGGGGCAGCGACTCGAGGCGGCGGATCTTATGGCATCCGTGGTCGACACCCCGTGGCAGGCGCTCATGCTCGCCGTCGACGTCAAGGGTGGTACAGTGAAAAACGCAGAGGGTTCCGCGTAACTTCGCGAATCTGAGCCTCTGCACCACCTGCGAAATCCGCAACACATCGCGAACCCGGTATCGGCTGCAGTCTCCCGAACCGCTGGTGTCCTTCGTCTGCGTTCTGCACGGCGAAGCGCGATCTGATCACGTTTCATTTTCTGAGGAGCACTCGTGGAGTCCATCTCCGAGACCCAGCCCGTCGACGCGCCCGAGGGCGCCGAGACCCCCGCCGACGAGCAGCCCACGGCTGCGGCGGAGGGCACCGACACCGAACAGACCCCCGAGGGCGCCGACGCCCCCGCGGCCGAGGAGCCCGCTGAGGCGGCCGCCGACGCGCAGCCCGAGGCGCTGTTCACCGACGACGCCCTCGCCGCGCAGGCCCCGGCCGAGGCGGTCGCGGACGCGCCCGCCGCCGATGCACCCGCGGCCGATGCTCCCGCCTCGGAGGCGCCTGTCGCCGCTGCTGCCGCGGAGCCCGCCGCCGAAGAGGCGGCCCCGGTCGAGAAGCCCGCACGCGCCCCGCGCAAGCGTGCCCCGCGTCGCGCCAAGAGCGCGACCGCCGAAGAGACGGCCGCCGCCGAAGCCGCCGCCGCCGAAGAGAAGGCCGCCGCTGACGCCGCCGCCGCCGAGGCGCCCGCCGCCGCCGAGGCGCCCGCCGCCGAGGCCGCGACCGACGAGTCCGCGACGACCCCGTCACCACGGCCGCCGACGTGGCCGCCGACGCCGAGACAGAGACCCCGCGGTCGCCGCTGACGCGTCCGCCGCCGAGGCGCCCGCCCCCGACACCGCGCCCGCCGAGGGCGACGCCGAGCAGGCCGACGCCGCGCCCGCCGACGGTGCCGCCGCGCCCGCCGACGGTGCCGCCGAGCAGGCCGACGAGGCCCCGGCCCGCGGCCGTGGCCGCAGCCGCTCGCGCAACCGCAACCGCAACAAGACCGACGCCGACAAGGCCGAGGCTCCGGCCCAGCCCGCCGCCGACGAGGCCGAGGCCCCGCAGCAGCAGGGCGGCCAGCGCGACAACGCCCAGCGCGACAACGCCCAGCGTGACAACGCCCAGAACGGCCAGCAGGCCCAGCAGCAGCAGGGCGGGGCGACCAACAGCCGCAACCGCCAGCGCAACAAGCGCCGCGGCCAGACCCCCACGGGCGACGAGTTCGAGACCGAGATCGGCGAGGACGACGTGCTCGTCCCCATCGCCGGCGTCCTCGACGTGCTCGACAACTACGCGTTCGTGCGCACCACCGGTTACCTGCCCGGCCCGAGCGACGTCTACGTCTCGCTCGGTCAGGTCAAGAAGTACAACCTCCGCAAGGGCGACGCCGTCGTCGGCGCCATCAAGCAGCCCCGCGAGGGCGAGCAGCAGGGCCGTCAGAAGTACAACGCCCTCGTGCAGGTCGACTCGATCAACGGCCTGTCGGTCGACGACGCCGCCGCTCGCGTCGAGTTCAACAACCTCACGCCGCTCTACCCCCAGGAGCGCCTGCGCCTGGAGACCGGCCCCGAGAAGCTCACGCAGCGCATCATCGACCTGGTCGCCCCGGTCGGCAAGGGCCAGCGCGGCCTGATCGTCGCCCCGCCCAAGGCCGGTAAGACCATCGTTCTGCAGCAGATCGCCAACGCGATCGCCACGAACAACCCCGAGGTCCACCTCATGGTCGTGCTCGTCGACGAGCGCCCCGAAGAGGTCACCGACATGCAGCGCACGGTGCGCGGCGAGGTCATCGCCTCGACGTTCGACCGCCCGGCCGAAGACCACACCACGGTCGCCGAACTGGCCATCGAGCGCGCCAAGCGTCTGGTCGAGCTCGGCCGCGACGTCGTCGTGCTGCTCGACTCGATCACCCGCCTCGGCCGCGCGTACAACCTCGCCGCCCCCACCTCGGGCCGCGTGCTCTCGGGTGGCGTCGATGCCTCGGCGCTCTACCCGCCCAAGCGCTTCTTCGGCGCAGCGCGCAACATCGAGAACGGCGGATCGCTCACGATCCTCGCCACCGCTCTCGTCGAGACCGGCTCCAAGATGGACGACGTGATCTTCGAGGAGTTCAAGGGCACCGGCAACAGCGAACTGCGCCTGAACCGTCAGCTCGCCGACAAGCGCATCTTCCCGGCCGTCGACGTCAACGCGTCGAGCACCCGCCGCGAAGAGATGCTGCTGTCGAGCGACGAGGTCAAGATCACCTGGAAGCTCCGTCGCGCGCTGGCCGGTCTCGAGCCCCAGCAGGCCCTCGAGGTCGTGCTCGGCAAGCTCAAGGAGACCCAGTCCAACGTCGAGTTCCTCGTGCAGATGCAGAAGTCGATCCCGGCGCCCGCGCGCGGCGGTGACGACAACAGCATCCGCTGATCGGGGCGGGAGGCGCGATGTCGGAGCCCGCGATGTTCGAGTCGGTCCGCGGACTGCTCGAGGAGCACAAGGCCGTCCAGGAAGAGCTTTCCGACCCGGCCGTGCACGCGGACGCCGCGCGCGCCAAGCGCGTCAACCGGCGGTACGCCGAGCTGTCGCGAATCGTCACGGCGCACGAGGCCTGGGTCGCGGCATCCGACGACCTCGAGGCCGCTCGCGAACTCGCGCGAGAGGACGAGGCGTTCGCCGACGAAGTGCCAGGGCTCGAAGAGCGGGTCGCCGAGACGCAGGAGCGTCTGCGGCGTCTGCTCATCCCGCGCGACCCCGACGACGCCCGCGACGTCATCATGGAGATCAAGGGCGGCGAAGGAGGAGCGGAGAGCGCTCTCTTCGCGGCCGACCTGCTGCGGATGTACCTGCAGTACGCGGCGTCCATGGGCTGGAAGACCGAGCTCCTCGAGCGCACCGAGTCCGACCTGGGCGGCTACAAAGACGTGCAGGTCGCGATCAAGGGATCGTCGAGCGACCCCGCGCAGGGCGTCTGGGCCCACCTGAAGTACGAGGGTGGTGTGCACCGCGTGCAGCGCGTACCGGCGACCGAGTCGCAGGGGCGCATCCATACTTCGACCACGGGTGTGCTGGTCTTCCCGGAGGTCGACGAGCCCGAAGAGGTCGCGATCGACCCCAACGATCTCAAGATCGACGTGTTCCGCTCGTCGGGTCCCGGCGGACAGTCCGTCAACACGACCGACTCGGCCGTCCGCATCACCCACGTGCCCACGGGCATCGTCGTGTCGATGCAGAACGAGAAGTCGCAGCTGCAGAACCGCGAGGCGGGCATGCGCGTGCTGCGCGCCCGCCTTCTCGCCAAGCAGCAGGAGGAGCGCGACGCGGTCGCCGCCGACGCGCGCAAGTCGCAGATCCGCGGCATGGACCGCTCCGAGCGCATCCGTACGTACAACTTCCCCGAGAACCGCATCGCGGACCACCGCACCGGTTACAAGGCGTACAACCTCGACCAGGTCATGGACGGCGCCCTCGGCCCGATCATCGAGTCGGCCATCACCGCCGACGAGGAAGCGCGTCTCGCGGCCCTCGCCGACTCCTAAGCTCGGGTGGTGCTCACCGCCGCCCAGATCGTCACCTTCGACGACACTCCGCCCCCGCCCGGGCTCTCACCGTGGGTCGGCTCGCCCGAGCAGGCGCGGCACATCGAGATCGTGGAACCGGATGCCGACTGGCCGGGGGTCTTCGACACGCTCCGCGCGGGCATCGTCGAGGCGCTCGGCGAGCGTGCGCTGCGGATCGAGCATGTGGGTTCGACGTCGGTGCCGGGGCTGGCCGCCAAACCCGTCATCGACATCGACCTGATGGTCGCCGACACCGACGACGAAGACGCCTACGTGCCCGCCCTCGAGTCGCTCGGGTTCGTGCTTCGCGTGCGCGAGCCGTGGTGGCTCGGGCACCGCTGCCTGGTCTCGGCCCAGCCGGCCGCCAACCTGCACGTGTGGCCGCCCGACAGCCCCGAGGCGGCGCGGCACCGCATCTTCCGCGACTGGCTTCGCACAGACGCGGCCGATCGGGAGCGGTACGCCGCGGTCAAGCGCGAGGTCGCGGCCGACGGCTTGATGAGCGAGTACAACGCCCGCAAAGAGGGCGTGATCCGTGAGATCTACGCACGAGCATTCGTGGCCGCGGGGCTTTTGCCCTGACGTCCGCGGTGCCGGCGTGCGACCGTCCGTCCACGACGGTGCGGGATCTCCGGCCCGGACGCAGTACGGGACGCCCCGGCGGTCGGCGACGTGCCGGATCTCCCGCGCGCCATCGCTGAGTGGTCAGGAGCCCCATACGGGCGGGTGGGGGAGCGGACCGCGACGGCTTTCGAGCTGCGCGGCGAGCGACAGCAGGACCGCCTCGCCCCCGGGACGCCCGACCAGCTGGACCGAGACCGGGTGGCCGGTGCCGTCGGCGACGACCGGGAGCGTGATCGCGGGGAGCCCCGCGACGTTGACGAAGCTCGAGTACGGCGCGTATTCGACCTGCATCGCGAACGTGCGCTCGGGGCTGTGCCCCGCGTACGCGCCCACCGGTTGGGGAGCCTGCGCGAGAGCGGGCATGAGGACGGCGTCGAAGGCGGCGAAATCCGCGATCGTCCGCCGCTCGAACGCCCGTGCGGCGGCGAGCCCGTCGAGCAGGTCGAGAGCGTCGAGCCGGCGTCCCTCCCGCACGAGCCACGCGGTCAGCGGTTCCACGAGGTCCATGTCGGCTTCGCCGAGAGGAATCCGCGCCGCGCTCGCCCGCCAGAGCACATGGAACAGCGACGCGTATCCGACCGGATGCCAGTCGGCATCCGTCACCGCGTGGCCCGCGTCGGCGAGCCAGGCGGCGGCGGTGTCGAAGGCGTGCCGGGCGTCTACGTCGAGGCGGATGTCTTCGTCGTCGTCCCACGGAGAGACGGTGGTGGCACCGATGCGGAGGTCGACCTGCTCGCGACGCGCGGCTGCGACGAACGGCCCGGTTCCCGGAGCGGCCGTGGCGTAGCGGAACGGGGCGAGACCGACGAGCGCGTCGAGCAGCAGCCCGGCGTCCTCGGCCGAGCGCGCGATCGGCCCCGTCACGGACAGGCCGTCGGGGGAGTCGAAGCCGGAACCGAGGGGCAATCGCCCGCGCGAGGGCTTCAGCCCGACGACGCCGACGGTCGAGGACGGGATGCGGATGGACCCGCCACCGTCCGACCCCACGGCCGCGGGCAGAAGGCCTGCCGCAACCGCGACCGCGGCACCCCCGCTCGACCCGCCCGCTCCCGAGGACGGGCGCCAGGGGTCGCGGGTCGGGGCGTGGATGAGCGGCTCGGTGAAGCCGGTCAGCCCGAATTCCGATGTGCTCGTCTTGCCGAGGTTGATGGCCCCGGCGGCGTCGAGGGCGTCGGCGAGAGGGTCGGATGCCACGGGCACGTGGCTCACGCGTGCCCTCGACCCGTAGCGGGTGGCGACGCCGGCGCGCGCCACGAGATCCTTGTCGGCCAGCGGGACGCCCCAGAGGGCGCCGTGCGGGGTGCCGGCGCCGATTGCGTCGGCGCGGTGGAGGGCGGCGTCCGGGGTCGTCTCGACGAAGGCGCCCAGGTCGGAGAACCGGGCGATGCGGTCGAGATAATGTGCGGTCAGCTCGCGCGGACTCACCGTCCCGCTCGTCAGCTCCGCGAGCTGCGCGACCAACGTCAGATCGTGCAGGCGCGTCATGCCACGAGCCTACGGTGTCGGGACCGTGCGACATCCGGCCGGCGGTCTGCGCGTCCGCAGCCCCGTCGCAGCACGCCGGTGACGGGGCTCGGCGATGTCGCGACCGGATCTCAGCCGGCGCGCTCCCACGCGGCCACGTCCGCGTCGAGTTGCGCGAGCACCTCGCGCGGAGAGTGACCGAGATGGTGGCGGAACGCACGATGCAGGTGCGAGAGATCGCTGAATCCCCACTTCGCGGCCAGATGCGTCATCGTCGCCCGACCGCGCTCGGCCCGCAGGTCCTCGGCGCACGCGAGGACACGCGTGCGCATCACCGTCTGTCCGTAGGTCAGGGGCGCGCTTTCGTACAGTTGGTGGAGCTTGCGCACCGAGATGGCGAAGTGGCGGGCCATCGCGGCGGGGGAGGTGTCGGCGAACCGGACGTGCCGTTCGAGATGGTGCTCGATGCTCCGGCGCAGCACCTCGTCACCGCCTGCCTCCTCGCGGAGGGCGTCGGTTCGCGTCGAGGGGGAGAGCGCGCGACTGAGGGACGCCACGGCTGCTCCCACAGCATCCGCTTCGCTGTCGCTCATTCGCGACGCCTGTGACCACGACGAGCGCAGGGTGTCGGCGAGGACGGCACCGAGCCCTGTGCCCGTCGAGAACGTGCGGGCCGTGGCCTCGGCCCGCAGGCTCTCGGGTACGTCGCGTACGGGAACGCGGAACGACACGGTGCGCCACGGGTCGAGGTAGTCCAGGGTGAACGAGCGGGTGGCATCCACGATCGTGAACGTCCCGGGGCCCCCTCTCCGAAGAGCAGCTCGGTCTCCGCCTGCAGGCGCGCGAGTTCGCCGAGACCGTCCTCAGCCAGGTCCCCGACCTCATCGCGCCGATCCCCGACCCTCTCGACCGGTTCCGCGCCCTGAAGCCCTTCTATCAGCAGATGGTGGATGCCGGTTTCGTCAAGGGCCTCATCCCCGTCGAGAACGGCGGGCACCGCTTCAGCAACCTGCAGTTCGCGCTCGCCTGCGAGGAGCTCGCGCGCGTCGAGATCAACACTCCGACCATCGTCCTCGGTACGGGTCTCGGCACGTTCCCCATCATCACGGCGGGCACACCCGAGCAGAAGGAGCGCTTCCTCGCGCCGTTCGTCGACGGCAGCCCGGCTCTCGCGGCCATCGCTTTCACCGAGGCCGCCGGGGGCGCCAACTTCGACCACCCCGATCCCCGTTACGGGGTGCAGACCTTCGCCGTCCGCGACGGGGACGAATGGGTCATCAACGGCCGCAAGGCATATACCACCAACGCCTCCGGCTGGGACGACGAGGGAGCCGACATCATCAGCGTCGTTTGCCGCATCGATGAGACGAAGCCGCCGGCCGAGTCGCTCGCGATCATCGTGGTCGAGAAGGGCACGCCCGGAGTCACGTTCTCGGGCATCATCGACACGATCGGCCACCTCGCCACCAACTCCCCGTACGTGGACTTCGTCGACGTACGCGTGCCGGTCGAGAACCTGATCGGCGCCCCCGGCGACGGGCTCGCGCTGACGAAGGGGTCGTTCTCGTGGACGTGCTCGAGCATCGCCGCGGCGGCGGTCGGCAAGATGCGCCGCGCGTTCGAGATCGCGTACGACTTCGTCTCGACCGAGAAGCGCTCCGGCAGCGTGCCGGTCATCGACCACCAGAACGCCGGCTACATGCTCGCCGACATCAAGACCCGCATCGAGGTGGGCCGCTACTTCGCCTGGAAGGCCGCGGACCACTTCGACAAGACCGGGGGCCTCGACCGCGAGCTGTCGAACATGTCGAAGATCTACAACTCCGAGCTGTCGGTGCAGACCGTCTACGACGCGATGCGCCTCGTGGGCGTGGACTCGTACGGCGACCGCGCTCCACTCGGCGACATCATGCTGGATGTGCTCTGCCTACCCATCTATGACGGGGGCAATATGGGCGTGCGTCGCCGGCATCTGCACGAGATGCTGCGTACCCCCGGGTACGACCCTCTGGCCGCGGCGGAGAACCGCCTGTCGGTCTGATCGAGCCGCTCCTGTGCGGGCCCGCGGCGATGGCGGGTCCGCACAGGAGTGTTCAGATCCAGTACTCGGGCGTCGTCAGCACCGCACGGGTGTCTTCGCCGGCGCGGCGCTGACGCGCAGTGGCGGGCACGCCCACGAGCACGCTGTCGGCCGGTGCGTCTCGCGTGACGACGGCGTTCGCCCCCACGACGGAGCGAGCCCCGAGAGTGATCGGCCCGAGGATCTTCGCCCCCGCGCCGACCGCGACCCCGTCGTGCAGGGTGGGGTGGCGCTTCCCGCCCTCGCGCTGACGACCGCCGAGCGTGACGCCGTGATACAGCATGACGTCGTCGCCGACCTCGGCGGTCTCGCCGATCACGACGCCCATTCCGTGGTCGATGAAGAAGCGGCGTCCGATCGTGGCACCGGGGTGGATCTCGACCCCGGTGAGCCACCGCGTCACCTGCGACAGGGCTCGTGCGGGAAAGCGGAGGCCGCGCCGCCAGAGGCGGTTCGCGATCCGGTACGACCAGACGGCGTGCAGGCCCGGATAGAGCAGGGCGATCTCAAGACCGCCGCGCGCCGCGGGGTCGCGGAGTTTGGCGGCCGAGATGTCGTCGCGCAGGTGGGAGAGGGCCCCCACGTCAGTCTTCGCGCAGGTGCTCGTAGAGCGCGGTCGAGAGGTACCGCTCGCCGTACGAGGGGATGATGACGACGATGTTCTTGCCGGCCGCCTCGGGGCGGCGCGCGACCTCGAGGGCCGCCCAGATCGCCGCACCCGACGACATGCCGACGAGGATGCCGTCCTTGGCCGCGGTCTCGCGGGCGAGGCGGATCGCGTCGTCGAACTCGACGTCGATCACCTCGTCGATGATGTCGCGGTCGAGGATCGCGGGCACGAAGTTGGGGCCGATGCCCTGGATCTTGTGGGGTCCGGGGTGGCCCTTCGTGAGCACGGGGGAGTCGGCGGGCTCGACGGCCACGACCTTCACTCCGGGTACGCGCTCCTTGAGCACCTGGCCGACGCCGGTGATGGTGCCGCCGGTGCCGATGCCGGCGACGAAGTAATCGACCTTGCCGTCGGTGTCGCGCAGGATCTCTTCCGCCGTGGTCTTGCGGTGGATCGCGGGGTTCGCCTCGTTCTCGAACTGGCGGGCCCAGACCGCGCCCGGCGTCTCGGCGACGATGCGCTTGGCCTCGTCGACGGCGTGCGACATGCCCTTGGTCGGGTCGGTGAGGACGAGCTCCGCCCCGAAGGCTTTGAGGAGGATGCGGCGCTCCTTCGACATCGACGCCGGCATCGTGAGAATGACCTTGTAGCCGCGGGCGGCGCCCACCATGGCGAGGGCGATGCCGGTGTTGCCGCTCGTCGACTCGACGAGCGTGCCGCCGGGCTTGAGCTCGCCCGAGGCCTCGGCCGCGTCGACGATCGCGATGCCCAGGCGGTCCTTGACGCTCGACGCGGGGTTGTAGAACTCGAGCTTGGCGAGGATCTGGCCGCCGGCGCCCTCGGCGACGCGGTTAAGCCGCACGAGCGGCGTGTCGCCGAATGCAGAGGTGATGTCGGAGTGGATGCCGGGCATGGCTCGCCTTTCGCCGTCGGTCGGGACGCGATCATTTTAGGCGAGCCTTCCGACACCGCCGGCCCGTGTGACGCCGCGCGACTAGGCTGGGCTCCCGTCATGCCAGAGACCGTCCCGCCCCCTGCCCCCGTCGCCGTTTCCGTCGCGGATGCCGTGCGCTCCGCCGCCCAGCGACTGCACGCAGCGGGAGTGCCCGACCCCCAGGTCGACGCCGAGTTGCTTACGGCCCATGTCCTCGGCTCCTCCCGCGGTGGCGTTCAAGCGGCCGCGGTCCGAGGGGACCGGATGCCGGAGCCGGCCGCGCGGGCGCTCGCCCCTCTGATCGACCGCCGCGCGGCTCGCGAGCCGCTGCAGCACCTCACCGGTCTCGCGCCGTTCCGCTCGATGGAGCTCGCCGTGGGCCCGGGCGTCTTCGTCCCGCGCCCCGAGACCGAGATGGTGGCCCAGCTCGCGATCGACGCGTTGCGCTCCGCGGCATCCGAGGCTCCGATCGCGGTCGATCTCGGCACCGGCTCCGGAGCCATCGCGCTCGCGATGGCCACGGAGGTGCCGCATTCGCGCGTGTTCGCAGCGGAGAACTCGGTCGACGCGTTCGTCTGGACGAAGCAGAACGTGGCCCGACTCCGCGCCGAAAACGTCACGCTCGCCTTCGTCGATCTCGCCGACGCGTTCCCCGAACTCGACGGAACCGTCTCGGTCGTGGCATCCAACCCTCCCTACGTCCCGGATGACGCGATCCCGCGCGATCCCGAGGTGCGCCTCTACGACCCGCCGGCGGCGCTGTACGGAGGACCGGACGGCCTGGATGCCGTGCGCCACCTCAGCCGCGTCGGACTCCGCCTCGGCCACTCCGGTGCGACTCTCGTCATCGAGCACGGCGAGTGGCAGGGGGCGGCGATTCGCGACATCCTCACCGCCGACGGCTGGCGCTCGGCTGCGACCCACCCCGATCTGACGAGCAGGGACCGCGCCACGACCGCTACCCGCCCGTGACCACGCGGGTGGCGGCGCGCGACTAGACTGACGCGCGTTATGTCACCCGTCTACGACTGCCGTGACGAATCGCAGCTGCTGTCCGGGATGCGCCACGCGCGTCAAGCGATCGGCCGCGGCGAACTCGTCGTGCTCCCCACCGACACCGTCTACGGAATCGCCGCAGACGCGTTCAACGCGCGCGCCGTCGCGGGCCTGCTCGAGGCGAAGGGGCGCGGGCGACAGCAGCCGCCGCCGGTCCTCGTTCCCGGTGTCGGAACGCTGCGGGCCCTCGTCGCAGAGATCCCTCCCGCCGTCGACGACCTCGTCCGCGAGTTCTGGCCGGGTGGACTGACGATCGTGCTCCCCGCGCAGCCCTCGCTCTCGTGGGACCTCGGTGACACCCACGGCACGGTCGCGGTCCGCATGCCCGCGCAGAAGATGACGCTCGAGCTCCTCGAAGAGACCGGGCCGCTCGCTGTGTCGAGCGCGAACCTCACGGGTAGCGCCGCGGCGGTCGACATCGACTCCGCCCGCGACATGCTCGGCGACAGCGTGGCCGTCTACCTCGACGCCGGCGTCAGCGAGACGGGCATCGCCTCGACGATCATCGACGCGACGACGCTCGTCGGGGGAGCAGAACCCCGGATCCGCGTCTTGCGCGAGGGGGCGATCTCGCGCGACCGTCTGCGCGCGGTGGTGGGCGACCTCCTCGAGCCCGATCCCGTCGACGACGTCGCCGATCCGTTGGCGGCGCCGTCCGCGACGACCCCGGATGCCGAGGCGCCGGGTCTGTGACCCAATACCTCCTCACCATCCTGTTCACGGCGGCGGTCACGCTCGCGCTGTCGTGGGTGGTGTGGAAGCTCGCCCTGCGGTTCAAGCTGTACCCCGGCATCCGTGACCGCGACGTGCACAAGACTCCGACCCCGCGGCTCGGCGGCGTCGCCATGTTCCTCGGCGTGGTGGCGGCCTTCGCGCTCTCGAGCAAAAACCCGTACTTCGCGATCTTCTGGATCGACCCCGTGCCGGTGCTCTCGCTCCTCGGCGCGGTGCTGCTCATCGTGCTCGTCGGCGTCGCCGACGATCTGTGGGATCTCGACTGGATGATCAAGCTCGGGGCGCAGTTCGTGGCGGCCGGCGTCATCGCCTGGTTCGGTCAACTGCAGATCCTGTCGCTTCCGATCGGCGCTCTCACGGTGGGATCGAGCTGGGTGAGCTTCCTGCTGACCGTGTTCGCGATGGTGGTGGTCATGAACGCCGTGAACTTCATCGACGGTTTGAACGGCCTGGTGGCGGGCGTCTGTCTGATCGCGAACGGCGTCTTCTTCGCGTACTCGTACCTTCTCGTGCGCGACACGGGAGCGAGCACCTACTTCAACCTCGCCTCCTTCATCGCGGCGGTGCTCGTGGGCGCGTGCCTGGGGTTCCTGCCGATGAACTGGACTCCGGCCAAGCTGTTCATGGGCGATGCCGGGGCGCTCATGCTCGGGCTGCTCATGGCGAGCTCCGCCGTCGCGATCACCGGTCAGCTCGACCCCGCCGTTCTCGACCCGGAGAAGATCGGCCGTTCCCAGCTGCTCGGGGCGTTCATCCCCATCCTGCTGCCCGTGGTCATCGTGCTGCTCCCCCTGCTCGATTTCGGTCTCGCGGTGGTGCGGCGGCAGTGGGCGGGCCGGTCGCCCTTCTCCCCGGATCGCAAGCACCTTCACCACCGCATGCTCGATATGGGGCACACCGACCGCGACGCGGTCCTCATCTTCTACAGCTGGACCGCCGTGGTGAGCCTCGCGTTCCTGCTGATGTACATCGGCACCCAGCAGGGCTGGCCCGGCGACTATGCGATCGGCATCGCCTTCGGCGTGACCGGCGTCGCCGCGTGCGCCGTCCTCACGCTCCTGCCCTCCCAACACCGTCTGCGGCTGACCCGCCGCCCCCGACCCACCCGACCGGAGTCCCCCTCATGAGCAGTGTTCCCCCCGCCCCTCGCCGCCCTCTTTCCAGTACCCCGGTGCTGCGCACCGCCCTGGTCTGGGGCGGCATCGTGACGGCGGTGCTCCTCGTTCTCGGTGCCGCGCTCGGCTTCCTCGTCGGAGGTGGGGGAGGCCTCGGCAGCGCGCTGTCGGGCGTCGCCGTCAGCGCGATCTTCCTCGCGGTGACGGCCATCAGCATCCTCGTGGCGAACCGCTGGTTCGGCGATCCCCTCTACGTCCCGATCTTCTTCGGGATCGTTCTGGGCGGCTGGCTGCTCAAGCTCATCCTGTTCATCGTGGCGATCGTCGTGCTGCGCGGACAGGGCTGGGTCGACCCGGTCGTCTTCTACGTGGCGCTCGTCGTCAGCGTGATCGCCTCGCTCGCCGTCGACGTGGTGGTGCTCCTGCGCATGCGCATCCCGAGCGTGAGCGATGTGACTCTGCCCACCGACCCCGACGCGGGCGACCGCCGATCCTAGGCCCCCGTATCCCATGAGGCGGCACGTCGAGGCCCACTAGTCCGCCGGCGAGACGATCGCTGCAGCCGGACTCATGGATCCGCCGGGAGTTTGATAGGGTTGCCGTAGTACCCACCCGCGATTGGAACTCTTCTCCAGGCTCGCACTTCGGGTAACAATCACCGACCATCGTCGCAACGGTTCACACCGATGCCCCGAAGCTGGAGCCAGCGCTGACTACTCAAGCTGCGACCCTGATCACGAACTTCGCGTCCGCGGGTGCCGAGTTCCACCCGCCGTCCATTTCGGAGTTCTTCCCGGATGCGGTGCTGTTCGAGGGCACGATCTTCGCGATCACGCGTATCAACCTCACGCAGATGCTGGCGACGCTGGCCCTCGTTCTCTTCCTTGTGCTCGGCACTCGCCGCATGAAGATCGTCCCCGGCCGCTTCCAGAGCGTCGCCGAGATGGGCCTCGACTTCGTCCGGGTCAACATCGCCGAGGACATCCTCGGCCGCAAGGACGGCAAGCGCTTCCTGCCGATCCTCACCACCATCTTCTTCATGGTGCTGTTCATGAACATCACGGGTGTCATCCCGTTCCTGAACATCGCCGGCACCAGCGTCATCGCCGTTCCGATGCTGCTCGCGATCGTGGCCTACGTCACCTTCATTTACGCAGGCATCAAGAAGAGTCCCGCCGGCTTCTTCAAGAACGCGCTGCTGCCCTCGGGCGTCCCGTGGCCGCTGTACATCATCATCGTCCCGCTCGAGTTCCTCTCCACGTTCATCATCCGGCCCGTCACCCTGACGCTGCGTCTGCTGATGAACATGGTCGTCGGTCACCTCATGCTGGTGCTGTTCTTCTCGGCGACGCAGTTCTTCGTCGTCGGGCTCAGCGGATGGTGGACGGCTCTCGGCGCCGGTTCGCTGGCCTTCGGCTTCGCCTTCACCCTGTTCGAAATCTTCGTCGCCTTCCTCCAGGCGTACGTCTTCGCGATCCTCACCGCGGTCTACATCCAGCTCGCGGTCGCAGAAGAGCACTGAGCGGCCCGGCGCACGCCGAGCCACCCAACGAAAGGAAAAAACCCGTGGACGCAACTACGGTTCTCGCCCAGGTCACCGGTAACGTCGCCACGATCGGCTACGGTCTCGCCGCCATCGGCCCCGCCATCGGCGTGGGCATCGTCGTCGGCAAGACGATCGAGGGCGTCGCCCGTCAGCCCGAGCTCGCGGGCCGCCTGCAGGTCCTGATGTTCATCGGTATCGCCTTCACCGAGGCGCTCGCCTTCATCGGTATCGCGACCGGCTTCATCTTCACTTGATCCCGGCCGCTCTCGATTCACTGTAAGGAGACAGGATGCTGAACGCTCTTGTCACTCTCGCCGCGGAGCCCGCGGGGGAAGCGCACAACCCGCTGCTTCCTGCGGTCTACGACATCATCTGGTCGGCGGTGTGCTTCGTCGTCATCATCTTCGTGGTGTGGCGCGTCGCTCTGCCGCGCATGGCGAAGCTGCTCGACGAGCGCAGTGCTGCCATCGAGGGCAACATCGCGAAGGCCGACGAGGCCCAGCGTCAGGCCGAGGCCGCCCTCGAGCAGTACACGGCTCAGCTCGCCGAGGCGCGCCGCGAAGCCGGTGAGATCCGCGAGTCCGCCACGCAGGACGGTCGCAAGATCGTCGCCGAGGCGCGCGAGACCGCGGCCGCCGATGCCGCTCGCATCACCGCGTCCGCGCACGCCCAGATCGAGGCCGAGCGTCAGGCCACCCTCGTGCAGCTGCGCTCCGAGGTCGGTACCCTCGCGGTCGACCTCGCCGGCAACGTGATCGGTGAGACCCTGTCCGACGACGCGCGTGCGAACGCCGTGGTCGACCGCTTCCTCGCCGAGCTCGAGGCGTCCGAGAAGGCGGCCAAGTAATGGGCAGCGCGACCACTCAGGCGCGGACCGCGACGACGGAGGCGCTGGCCTCCACGTCGGGCGTCGATCTCGACGTCGCGCGCGAGCTGTTCGCGGCCGTCGGTGCCGTGAGCGGATCGTCGCAGTTGAGCGGCGCGCTGTCCGACTCGTCGGTGCCGGCCCCCGCTCGCGCGGGGCTGGTCTCGGCCGTCTTCGGCTCCACCTACCGTCCCGCCACCGTCGCCCTGCTCTCCAGCGCCGCCCAGCAGCGCTGGTCGAACGCCGGGCAGTTCGTGGAGGGTCTCGAAGAGCTGGCGATCCAGGCGACCTCGGTCGCCGAGTCGGCGGACATCGAGTCGGAGCTGTTCGCCTTCTCGCGCACCGTCGCGAGCAACGGCGAGCTCGAGCTCGCTCTCGGTGGGCGCCTCGGCGGCGCCTCGGCGAAGGGGTCGCTCGTCTCGACCCTTCTCGACGGTCGCGCGAGCGCGGGCACTGCACTCATCGTGTCGTCGCTGGTGCAGAACGCCCGCGGTCGCCGTGTGCGCGCTCTGCTGCGCCGTGCCGAGCGCATCGTCGCCGACCAGCGCGCGCGCATCGTCGCGACCGTGTACGCCGCGGCACCTCTGAGCGCCGAGCAGCAGACCCGTCTGCAGAACTCTCTCAGCGCACGTTACGGTTCGGCGGTCACGCTGAACACCGTGATCGACCCGACGGTGGTCGGCGGTCTGCGCGTGCAGGTCGCGGACGACGTCATCGACGCGAGCGTGTCCGCACGTCTCGCTGACCTCCGCCAGCGGATCGCAGGCTAAAGACTTTCCGCCCGAGTGGGCGTGGATCTGGGGGCCGAGTGCCCCACGAACGAAGGAAGACAATGGCAGATCTCTCTATCAGCCCCGACGTCATTCGTGACGCGCTGAAGGACTTCGTCAACGCCTACGAGCCCACCGGCGCTGCGGCGACCGAGGTCGGCGCCGTCGTCGACGCGGCCGACGGCATCGCACACGTCGAGGGCCTTCCGGGCGTCATGGCCAACGAGCTCATCCGCTTCGCGGACGGCACGCTCGGCCTCGCTCAGAACCTCGACGAGAACGAGATCGGTGTGGTCGTCCTCGGCGACTTCGCCGGCATCGAAGAAGGCCAGAGCGTCACCCGCACCGGTGAGGTCCTCTCGGTCGGCGTCGGTGACGGCTACCTGGGTCGCGTCGTCGACCCGCTCGGCAACCCGATCGACGGTCTCGGCGAGATCGCGACCGAGGGCCGTCGCGCGCTCGAGCTCCAGGCGCCCGGCGTCATGCAGCGAAAGAGCGTTCACGAGCCCCTGCAGACCGGCATCAAGGCGATCGACGCGATGATCCCGGTCGGACGCGGCCAGCGCCAGCTCATCATCGGCGACCGCCAGACCGGTAAGACGGCCATCGCGATCGACACGATCATCAACCAGCGGGCCAACTGGGAGTCCGGCGACGTCAACAAGCAGGTGCGCTGCATCTACGTCGCGATCGGCCAGAAGGGCTCGACCATCGCTTCGGTGAAGGGCGCCCTCGAGGAGGCCGGCGCGATGGAGTACACCACCATCGTCGCAGCCCCGGCCTCCGACCCCGCCGGATTCAAGTACCTCGCCCCTTACACCGGCTCGGCCATCGGTCAGCACTGGATGTACGGCGGCAAGCACGTCCTCATCATCTTCGACGACCTCTCGAAGCAGGCCGAGGCCTACCGTGCTGTTTCGCTGCTGCTGCGCCGTCCGCCGGGCCGCGAGGCGTACCCCGGTGACGTCTTCTACCTGCACTCGCGTCTGCTCGAGCGTTGCGCGAAGCTGTCCGACGAGCTCGGGGCCGGTTCGATGACGGGTCTGCCCATCATCGAGACCAAGGCCAACGACGTCTCGGCGTACATCCCGACCAACGTGATCTCGATCACCGACGGCCAGATCTTCCTGCAGTCCGACCTCTTCAACGCCAACCAGCGTCCCGCGGTCGACGTGGGTATCTCGGTCTCGCGCGTGGGCGGTGACGCTCAGGTCAAGTCGATCAAGAAGGTCTCCGGAACGCTGAAGCTGGAGCTCGCGCAGTACCGCTCGCTCGAGGCTTTCGCGATGTTCGCGAGCGACCTCGACGCGGCGTCGCGCCGTCAGCTCGCCCGTGGTGCCCGTCTGACCGAGCTCCTCAAGCAGCCGCAGTACTCGCCGTACCCGGTCGAGGAGCAGGTCGTCTCGATCTGGGCCGGCACGAACGGCAAGCTCGACACCGTCGAGGTGTCCGATGTCCTTCGCTTCGAGCGCGAGCTGTTGGACTACCTCCGCCGCAACTCGACCGTGCTCGACACGTTGCGCGAGACGAACGTGCTCGGCGACGACACGCTCGCGGAGCTGGAGCAGAAGATCGACGCGTTCGCGAAGGAATTCCAGCCCGGCAAGGATCAGGGCGTCGTCGGGGCAGAGAAGGTCGACGCTGCCGAGGCGGAAGACGTCAACCAGGAGCGGATCGTCAAGGGCCGTCGCTGATAGCGACGACACGAGAACGGAATCATGGGCGCACAACTGCGGGTCTACAAGCAGAAGATCTCTTCTGCTCAGACGACCAAGAAGATCACGAAGGCGATGGAGCTCATCGCGGCTTCGCGCATCCAGAAGGCGATGGCGCGTGTGCGCGCGGCGTCGCCCTTCGCGCGGGCCGTCACGAGCGCCGTCTCCGCGGTGGCCACGCACTCCTCCGTCGACCACCCGCTGACGACGGAGCGAGAGAACATCCGCCGCTCGGCACTGGTCGTGTTCACCTCCGACCGAGGCCTGGCCGGCGCGTTCAACTCGCAGATCCTCCGCGAGGCTCTCGAGCTGGCCGAGCTCCTGCGGTCGCAGGGCAAGGACGTGGTGTTCTACCTCGTCGGTCGCAAGGCCGTCGGCTACTTCCAGTTCCGTCGCATGGCGAGCGCCGCGCAGTGGGTCGGTGACACCGACACCCCGCAGTTCTCCACCGCGGAGGAGATCTCGGATGCCGTTCTCGAGGCGTACCGCGCCGGTGGCGAGAACGAGGGTGTCGACGAGATCCACCTCGTGTACAACCGCTTCGTCAGCATGATGACGCAGTCGCCCGAATCGGTGCGTCTGCTTCCGCTCGAGGTGCTCGAGGCCGACGAGGCCCCGGGCCAGGCCGAGATCTACCCGCTCTACGAATTCGAGCCGGACGCTGAGACCGTGCTCGATGCGCTCCTGCCGGTCTATGTCCAGAGCCGTATCTTCAACGCCCTTCTCCAGTCGTCGGCTGCCAAGCACGCCGCGACCCAGAAGGCCATGAAGTCGGCCAGCGACAATGCCGACAAGCTCATCACCGACTACACCCGCCTGCGCAACAACGCGCGTCAGGCGGAGATCACGCAGCAGATCGCCGAGATCGTCGGCGGCGCCGATGCTCTGTCATCCGGCAAGTAAGTTCCCAAGGAGAGAAGAAGCCATGAGCCTCACCGCCGAGAAGACCGACGCGGCCGTCGTCGGACGCGTCGCGCGCGTCACCGGCCCGGTCGTCGACATCGAGTTCCCGCATGACGCGATCCCCGAGATCTACAACGCGCTGAAGACCACGATCACCATCGGTGACGAGTCGACCGAGATCACCCTCGAGGTCGCTCAGCACCTGGGTGACGACCTTGTCCGCGCGATCGCCCTCAAGCCCACCGACGGCATCGTCCGCGGCCAGGAAGTGCGCAACACCGGCGGCCCCATCTCGGTGCCCGTCGGCGATGTCACCAAGGGCAAGGTCTTCGACGTCACCGGTGAGGTGCTCAACGCCGCTCCCGGTGAGCAGGTCGAGATCACCGAGCGTTGGGGCATCCACCGCAAGGCGCCGAGCTTCGACCAGCTCGAGTCCAAGACCGAGATGTTCGAGACCGGCATCAAGTCGATCGACCTCCTCACCCCGTACGTCCAGGGTGGAAAGATCGGCCTCTTCGGTGGTGCCGGCGTCGGCAAGACCGTCCTCATCCAGGAGATGATCCAGCGCGTTGCGCAGGACCACGGTGGTGTCTCGGTGTTCGCCGGTGTCGGCGAGCGCACCCGTGAGGGCAACGACCTCATCGGTGAGATGGAAGAGGCGGGCGTCTTCGACAAGACCGCCCTCGTCTTCGGTCAGATGGACGAGCCGCCGGGAACGCGTCTGCGCGTCGCGCTGTCGGCCCTGACTATGGCGGAGTACTTCCGCGATGTCCAGAAGCAGGACGTGCTGTTGTTCATCGACAACATCTTCCGCTTCACGCAGGCGGGTTCCGAGGTCTCGACGCTGCTCGGCCGCATGCCCTCCGCCGTGGGCTACCAGCCGAACCTCGCCGACGAGATGGGCGTGCTCCAGGAGCGCATCACCTCGACGCGTGGTCACTCGATCACCTCGCTGCAGGCGATCTACGTCCCCGCCGACGACTACACCGACCCGGCTCCGGCGACCACGTTCGCGCACCTCGACGCGACCACCGAGCTCTCGCGCGAGATCGCGTCGAAGGGTCTGTACCCCGCCATCGACCCGCTGACGTCGACGAGCCGCATCCTCGACCCGCGCTACATCGGTGCCGACCACTACCGCGTGGCCACCAGCGTGAAGCAGATCCTGCAGAAGAACAAGGAACTGCAGGAGATCATCGCGATCCTCGGTGTCGACGAGCTCTCGGAAGAGGACAAGATCGTCGTGTCGCGCGCACGCCGCATTCAGCAGTTCCTCTCGCAGAACACCTACATGGCCAAGAAGTTCACCGGTGTCGAGGGCTCCACGGTCCCGATCAAGGAGACCATCGAGTCGTTCGACGCGATCGTCAAGGGCGACTTCGACCACGTCGCCGAGCAGGCGTTCTTCAACGTCGGCGGCATCTCCGACGTTGAGGCCAAGTGGGCGCAGATCCAGAAGGAGAACGGCTGACATGTCGTTGCGCGTGAGCCTGGTGTCGGCCGACGCCGAGGTGTGGACGGGGGAGGCCTCGCTCGTCGTGGCCAAGACCGTCGAAGGTGAGATCGGATTCATGCAGGGTCATGAGCCCGTCCTTGCGATCCTCGCCCAGGGCGAGGTGCGCATCACCCGCACCGACGGCTCGAAGATCCTCGCCAACGCCGAGGACGGCTTCCTGTCGATGGCGAACGATGAACTCACGATCGTCGCCGGAAACGCCGCACTCGTCTCCTGACGTCTTCTCTTCATTCGATGCGCGTCGCCCGGTCTCCGGGCGGCGCGCATCGTCTTTCCCACGGAGAATCCATGCTCGTCCTGCTTCCTCCCTCCGAGACCAAGCGTCCCGGCGGCGAAGGCGCTCCCCTCGACTTCGACGGGCTCGCCCTGCCGTCGCTGCGCTCTGCGCGCGAGTCGGTCGTCGATGCGCTCGTCGCTCTCTCCTCCGATGAGGAGGACGCCGCGCGGGTGCTCAAGATCAGCGCGAAGCGCCGGCACGAGGTCGCTGACAACGCGGCCCTCCGGACCTCGCCGACCCTGCCGGCGATCGATCGCTACACCGGTGTCCTCTTCGACGCTCTCGACGCGGGAAGCCTGGAGGCCCCGGCACGCTCCTGGCTCGGCGATCACGTCATGATCCACTCCGCGCCCCTCGGTCCCGTCGCTGCGCTGGATGGCATCCCGGCCTACCGCCTTGCGGCGGGCACGTCCCTGCCCGGCATCCCGTCGCTGCGACGCATCTGGGCAGGTGCCGTGAGCGAGGCGTGGGAAGAGCTCCGGCCGGATTTCGTCGTCGATCTGCGCTCGGAGGCGTACGCCGCCCTCGGTCCTCTGCCCGCCGGGGTCCCCTCAGCGTACGTCCGCGTCATGAGCGAGGACTCGGGGGGTGAGGCTCGCGCGCTGAACCATTTCAACAAGCACGCGAAGGGCGCGCTCGTACGGGCGCTGGCGTCGCAGGCCGCGCGGATCGGGTCTCTCGAAGATCTCCACGCCTGGGCGCAGGGCGCGGGGTGGACGCTCCGCGCCGGCGGCCCTGGCGAGGTGGCGCTGATTGTATGACATCCGAGTGCCCCTGTCAGGAAAGACTCAGGTTCGCTAGCATGTGACACGCGGGGGGCGCACGGATGCTCCTCGCGCACTCGCTTGGAAAGGAACTCGCATGAGTGACTCCTATTACTACGACGACGGAAGCGGCGCCGCCGCTCTCGCCGCAGTCTTGCTCGTCCTGATCCCGATCCTCTTCATCCTCGCCGTCGCGGCGTACGTGATCTCGTCGTTCCTCTACATGAAGATCTTCGAGAAGGCGGGCGTGCAGGGCAAGTGGCGCGCCTGGGTTCCGGTGTACAACGGCCTCGTGGCCGCGAAGCTCGGCGATGTCTCGCCGTGGGTGGTCCTGATCGTCGCGGTCGCCTCGAGCGTGCTGTCGAACATCCCGGTCATCGGCCCGATCTTCAGCCTCGCGATCCTCGCGGTCGCTGTGATGTACTCCTACCGCATCGGTCTGAAGCTCGGCAAGGACTGGCCGCTGCTGCTGCTGTGGCTGATCCCCGGCATCGGTGCACTCATCTGGCTCGCCGTCATCGCGTTCAGCAACAACCGCTGGAACCCCGCGATCGCTCCCGCCCCGTGGGCCAACTCTTTCCTCGCCGATAAGACGGTGTGGAACGGCATCCCGGTCCAGCCGAGCCAGCCCGTCGCCGGTAACGGTGGCGGCTACGCCGGCCCCGGCTACGGAGCGCCCCCGGCGCAGCAGCCGTACAGCCCGCCGGCGACCGGCACGACCCCGCCGCCTCCCGCGACGGGTACGACTCCGCCGCCCCCGGCGCCGCCGACCGGCCCCCAGCTCTGACCTCATCGAAGGGCTCTCCGCCACCGCGGGGAGCCCTTCGTCGTTCCCGGCGATAGCGTGGAGGGATGACGTCCCCTGCGCTTCCTCTTCGTGCCGTCGGCCGTTCCGGACTCCGTGTCTCCGCGGTGGGTCTCGGATGCAACAACTTCGGGCGCGCCGGCACGGCGACCGAAACGATCCAGGGCACGCGGGCGGTGCTCGACGCCGCCATCGACGCGGGAGTGACCTTCCTCGACACCGCCGACATGTACGGGAGAGAGTTCGGCCTGTCGGAGCGCCTGATGGGCGAGGCGTTGAAGGGGCGCCGCGACCAGGTCGTCCTCGCGACGAAGTTCGGGCACGCCGACTTCGCTCCCGCGGTCCCGGGAGGGGCGAAGGGCTCGAGGGCGCACGTGCGGCGCGCCGTCGAAGACTCGCTCCGTCGCCTTCGGACGGACTGGATCGACCTCTACCAACTGCACACACCCGACCCGGGGACGCCCATCGAGGAGACGCTCGACGCGCTGAGCGACCTCGTGCGCGAGGGCAAGGTCCGCTACGTCGGACACTCGAACTTCGCGGGATGGCAGATCGCCGAGGCCGAGCACGCGGCGACGGGAGTGCGATTCGTGTCGGCGCAGAACCAGTACAGCTTGCTCGCGCGGGCCGCGGAGCGGGAGATCCTCCCCGCGTCCGAGCGCTACGGCTTGGGGCTTCTGCCCTTCTTCCCCCTGCACAACGGATTGCTCACCGGGAAGTTCACGCGTGACGGCGGACCCGAGGGGAGCCGCATCATGCGCCAGAGGCCGCACCTGTGGCGTGAGGCTCCCTGGGACGCGCTCGAGATCTACCAGGCTTTCTGCGACGCGCGCGGCATCACCATGCTCGAAGCGACTTTCGGCTGGTTCCTGGCCAACCCCGTCGTCGCGAGTGTGATCGCCGGGGCGACGAGCCCCGAGCAGATCCGCGCCAACGCCGCGGCGGCGACCGCCTGGACGCCCAGCGCGGAGGACCTCGCCGAGATCGACGGCATCCTGCCGTTGCCCGCCGATCCTGCCGCGGGGTGACGACATGGATGTCATGTGCACGTGCGGCGCGTACGCGGATCGGCGGCGAGCGTCGACTAAGATGACAGGGCCGTGCGGATCCGCCGGCGCTGTCGGCCAACCGGAGGATTGTTCGTGCCCGAGGTGACCACCCACACGCGTACCGTCCCGCTCGGCGAGACCGTTCTCGAACTGTCGTGGGCGGCGAGCACCGAGGTCGGACGTCGCCGCGAGGTGAATCAGGATGCCGTCCTCGCCGACTACCCGCTGTTCGTCGTCGCAGACGGCATGGGCGGACACCTCGGCGGTGAGATCGCCAGCGCCAGTACCGTCGAACGCCTTCGCGCGGTCGTCGCGACCGGCCCCGTCTCGACCAAGAACATCGAAAAGGCCCTGTCCCGCGCGGTCAAGGACATCGTGGCCCACCCCGAGACGACCGACGAGGGCACGGGGACGACGCTCACGGGCGTCTATCTCGAGACCCAGACGGACGAGCCCCACTGGGTGACGCTCAACATCGGCGACTCGCGCGTGTACCTCCTTCGCGACGGCGAGATCGTCCAGGTGACCACCGATCACTCGGTCGTTCAGGAACTGATCGCGGCAGGCCGCCTGAGTCCCGAAGAGGCGGAGAATCACCCTTACGGGAACGTCATCACGCGCGCCGTCGGTCCGAGCGACAGCGTCAAGCCCGATTACCTGCGCCTCGACGTGCTCGACGGCGACCGCTTCGTGATCTGCTCCGACGGTCTGACCAAAGAGCTCACCGACTTCGGCATTCGCCACTTCCTCGAGGCGAACGCGAATCCGGCCGCCGCCGTCGAGGCGATGATGGCCGCCGCGCTCGAAAACGGTGGACGAGACAACATCTCGATCGTCGTGCTCGACGTCATCCGTCGGTCCGCCTAAATTCATCTTGACCGCGGAGACCCGCGGATTCTACGTTCGGCATATGACCTCCGCACCCGAACGGACGGCCGGCAAGGGCCTGGCCACCGGCACCCTGGGCCTCTGGGGCTCGACCGTGATCGGTCTGGCATCCACCGCCCCGGTGTATTCCCTCGTGGCCACCCTCGGCTTCGTGGTTCTCGCCGTGGGAGCCTCGGCGCCGATCGCCTTCGTCCTGGCGTTCGTCCCGATGCTCTTCATCGCCTTCGCTTATCGCGAGCTCAACAACGAGGTGCCCGACTGCGGCACGACGTTCACCTGGGGTACGAAGGCCTTCGGGCCGTGGGTCGGGTGGATGGGCGGCTGGGGCGTCGCGGTGGCCGGAATGGTCGTGCTCGCCAATCTCTCCCAGATCGCGGGCATCTACCTGTGGTCGCTCATCGGCGACGGCTCCCTCGCCGAGAACGTCCCGCTCGTCACCGCGACGGGCGTCGCCTTCATCGCGGCGATGACCTACGTCAGCTACCGCGGGGTGGAGATCGGCGAGCGCATCCAGAACATCCTTCTCGCGGCGCAGTACCTCGTGCTCGCGCTCTTCGTGGTCCTGGCGCTGTGGAAGTTCTTCGACGGGACCGCCCCCAACCCCACCCCGTTCGACCTCGCGTGGTTCAACCCCTTCGGCTTCACCGACTGGAGCGGCTTCACCGAGGCGGTCCTGTTGGCGCTGTTCATCTACTGGGGGTGGGACACCTGTCTGGCCCTGAACGAGGAGACGAAGGACCCGAAGCGCATTCCGGGCCGTGCGGCGCTGCTGACGACTGTGATCCTGCTCGGCACGTACGTGACGGTGACGGTCGCGGCGATGATGTACGCCGGCGTCGGTGAGGACGGCGCCGGTCTGGCGAACCCCGCGAACGCCGACGACGTGTTCCTCGCGCTCAAGGACGGACTGTTCGGCCCGTTCGGGTGGGCGCTCATCGTCGCCGTGCTCATCTCGGCGGTCTCGTCGACGCAGACGACCATCCTGCCCACCGCGCGTGGAACGCTCGCGATGGCCGCGTACAAGGCGCTGCCGCACCGCTTCCAGACGGTGCATCCGCGGTACCGCACACCGTCGTTCTCGACCCTCGTCATGGGCATCGTCGCGAGCGTCTACTACGTGGGCATGACGATCATCAGCGACAACATCCTGCAGGATTCGATCCTGTCTCTCGGGCTCGCGATCGCCTTCTACTACTCCATGACCGGGTACGCCTGCGTCTGGTACTACCGTCGGCAGCTGTTCTCGTCGGCGAAGAACCTCGTGTACCGCGGCATCCTGCCCCTGCTCGGCGCGCTCATGCTGACGTTCGCCTTCGTGCAGTCGGCGATCGACATGTACGACCCGGAGTACGGCAACACCGTCCTGCTGGGGATCGGCGGCACGTTTGTGGTCGGCATCGGATCGCTCGCGATCGGTGTCGTGCTGATGGTGCTGTGGTTCCTGTTCCCCGGCTCCCAGCCGTTCTTCCGGGGCGAGAGCCTCAATCGCGAGACCGAGGTGCTCGTGCCGGACGAGCCGATCGCGCACCCGCGTTCGGTCGACGGGGGTATCTGAGCGGAGACGGTCTCGGATCGGCCGGGAGAGCCGTTCTCGAGGCGTCAGACCGCGGAGCGGATGGACCCGACCTCGCGACCGCCGCCGAGCACCGACAGCGAGAGCTGCGCGACCGTGTCGTCGACCTCCTGCGCGCTCAGGGCTCCGACCCGCTCGAGCAGACGCAGGGCGACGACGTGGCCGGCACGGTTGGAGCCGTCGAGCATCTTGAGGGCGACCGTCGTGCCGTCGGGAGCGGTCATGACCTGCACGCCCTCGGCGCCCATCTTCGAGAAGACGCCGAGTCGCTCGATGACGACCGTGTCGGGTCGCCCGGGCCCGTCGATGGTCCAGGGGTTCTCCTTCACCGCGCGCACGAGTGTGCCGGCGCTCCGGTGCAGGGCGAAGGGGGAGCGTTCCGACGAGGTCGCGATGCGCTGGATGGCCCGTGCGAGCCCGACGAGGCTCATGGCGTAGACGGGCGCGCCGCAGCCGTCGATGGCGGTGGTGGTCGTGCGCTCGCCGACAAGACGCTCGACGACCTCGCGGATGTGGGCCTGGAGCGGATGCTGGGGGTCGAGGTAGTCGCTCGTGCTCCAGCCGTTGGCCACGCAGGTCGCGAGCATCGCGGCGTGCTTGCCCGAACAGTTCATGCGCAGCGGCGAGGGGGAGGCGTGGTCGCGCACCATGTCGTCGCGCGAGGCGGTGTCGGTCGGCCACGCGGCGGGGCAGCCCAGGTCGTCCTCGGTGAGGCCGGAGGACTGCAGGATGCCGCGGGCCACCTCGGCGTGACGCTCGGTGCCCGCGTGGCTCGCCATCGAGATCGCGAGACGTTCGCCGGCCAGATCGGCCCCGGCCGAGAGGCACGCCAGGGCCTGGAGCGGCTTCATGCTCGAGCGGGGGAGGAAGAGGGCGCTCGCCTCGCCGAGGGTGAGCTTCTCGGATCCGTCGGGGGCGAGGACCACGGCGACGCCGTAGTGACGGGATTCGACGAAGCCGTTGCGGTCCACGACGGCGAGCTCGACGGAGGCGGGAGGCGTTGCGGGCATCCCCCCATCGTATCCCCGGGCCCCCTCCGCCCCCGGGCGCGCGACGGCGCGTGAGAGGACCTCGGCGAGGGGAGAACCGACCGGGATCGCGACCAGAACAGGACGGGTCTCGTTCATCGGAGCGACCCGATTCGGACCCGCGTCCGGAGGGGGCGCTGCCTACAGTCGGGTCGCCCGCTTCCGCGGGCCGCTCCCCACAGCTTCGAGTCGTCTGCTCCCGCCGCCCACGAGCGCCGACTCTCCGCGGCACCCGTCCGCGCGCCGCGGGGGAGCGTACGCACCCGGAAGGACCCGTCACCCATGACCCCCACCCGATCGCGACTGCTCCGCGCGGCCGCGACCCTCGTGGCCGCCGCGAGCCTGCTGGCATCCGCTCCCCCCGCTGTTGCGGCCACGGCCCCGGCCAACGCCGTCGGGGCCGCGCAACTCGTCCTCGTCGAAAGCGTCCACGCGAGCGGCAAGGTGCTCCAGATCGGGGCCGGCGACGCGCAGGTCTCGAGCGCACCGGGAGCGACCGTCCCCGCCGTCGCCTCGATCTCGTCGATGGCGCAGGCCGACCCCCGGACGCTCTCCGCCCAGGCTCTGCGTCTGTACCCTGTCGTCGGCTCGGCCCGCACCTTCCTGATCGCCGACCAGAAGGACCGGGTCCTCATCCGCTCGCGCAACGATCAGGAGACGTTCCGCTACCTGCAGACGGCCGACGTCGCCGACTCCGCCACCGACCCCTACGCCCAGTGGGAGCTGCGCGACGCGGGCAACGGCACGGTGAACCTCGTGAACGTGCAGCGCGATCGCGACGGCAAGGAGTCGGCTCTCGACCTCTACAACTGGAAGACCGCCGACGGATCCGAGGTGCA
Organism: Sphingomonas sp. G5; assembly: GCF_052660795.1. NCBI lineage: Bacteria > Pseudomonadati > Pseudomonadota > Alphaproteobacteria > Sphingomonadales > Sphingomonadaceae > Sphingomonas > Sphingomonas sp. G5. Next base: position 1,045,165 of record NZ_CP109660.1, read on the forward strand.
GACCTACACCCTCAACGCCTCCGCCGCGGTGCAGCAGTGGCGCGTGCACCCCCTCACCCCGACCGTGACCTCGCCCGCGGTCGTGACGACCCCGGGCGTGCTCCCCGCGCTGCCGAGCAGCCTCACCGGGCGCTACGGCTGGGGCCGCACGATCACGCTGTCGCCCATCACGTGGGCGATGCCCGCCGCGACGACGTGGCTGACCCCCGGAGTGGTGTCGGTCGCCGGCTCCGCGAAGGGCCTCTTCGGTGAGGACGTCGCGCTCTCGGCATCCGTCGCCGTCGGCGCGCTCTCGGATGCCGCCGACTCCTCGCTCACCACCTACGCCGGCGCGACGGTGGCCGAGGTCGCCATGCGCGCCCCGAGCACGGTCCAGCGTCGCATCGGCGACACCGGGCAGAGCGTGACCGCTGCCGTGCGGTGGGACTTCTCGAAGGTGACGGATGCCGCGTTCTCGACGCCGGGGACCGTCAGGATCCCCGCGGTATCGGGACTCGGCTTCTCGGCCACCCTTGTCGTCACGGTCGCCGCGGCTCAACAGGTGAACGTCCTGCGCCAGTCGGGAGTGCACCCGGACTGGTCGTTCAAGGACTCCACGACCTTCGCGCTGACCGACGGCAACCGCACCGCCACGGGCTTCGCCGACTGGCGCTCGGGCGGGGCCGCGAACCGCGTGAACCCCAACCGCGTGACCTTCTACCTCGATCAGCCGCGACAGATCACCGGCGTGAACGTGTACGACATCGGCGGCAAGCAGAACATCGGCTCGGTCACGGTGCAGTACCGCACCACGCGCGGGGGGTGGGCGAACCTGCCGTCCGCGACGACCTGGCCGGCCGCGAACACCTCGACCGATCTGCGTCTCGAGGTCACCGCGTCCCGACCGGTCCTGGCGACCGGGCTCCGCGTGCTCGTGAAGAACAAGACCTCGTCCACCTGGATGACCCTGTCCGAGATCGAGGCCTACGGTCCTCAGCTCACCCCCGTCTCCTGAACGACACCCCCGACATGAGAAGAGATATGTTCCCTCGTCTGCGCCGCTCGGTACGCGGCATCTCGGCCGGAATGGTCGTCGGCGCGCTCGCCGTCTCGAGCCTCGCCTTCGGCGGTGCCTCGGTCGCGCTCGCCGCCTCCACCACGACCTCGACCTCGACCCCCGGCGCGCCCGCCGCCTCCTCGGCGGCGGGACCGGCGACCGCGTCGACCCCGGGCACCTCGGCGGCGTCCGGCTCCACGGCGGCGGCCGTCTCGGCATCCGGGACGTCCTCGTCGGCGGGACGCTCGAGCTTCCTGCTGCCGGTGCTGCCGGACACGCAGTTCTACTCGCGCTACAGCGCCTCGCAGTTCGTGCCGCAGTACGGCACCAACCCCTTCGAGGTGCAGACCCAGTGGGTCGTCGACAACAAGAAGACCCTCAACATCCCGTTCGCGATGCAGCTGGGTGACGTCGTCGACCAGCAGGGCAAGAGCGACCAGTGGAGCGCCGCGGCCAAGGCGATGAGGATCCTCGAAGACGGCAAGGTGCCATACTCGGTGATCCCCGGCAACCACGACGTGGCCGACCAGGGGGCGCGGTCCTCGGAGGGCAACGCCGCGAACTACCTCGCGAACTTCGGCGCCTCGACGCTGCAGCGCCAGGGCGGCTCGACCCTGCTCGGAACCTTCCAGAACGGTTACTCCTCGGCCTACCGTTTCTCGGCCGAGGGTCACGACTGGGTCGTGCTGTCGCTGGGATGGAACGCCTCGGACGACACCTTCGCCTGGGCCCAGGGGATCCTGGATGCCAACAAGGGCGTGCCCGTGATCCTGTCGTCGCACGCGATCATCGGCATCGACCAGGACCAGGTGTCGCCGACCAGCTGGTGGTACGGCGACCTGCTGTGGGACAAGCTCATCCGCAAGAACGACCAGATCGTGCTGACGCTGAACGGGCACTTCCACGGCGCGACCATGCGCACGCTGACGAACGACTTCGGGCACCCCGTGCACGAGGTGCTCACCGACTACCAAATGGCCGCGGACGGCGGGAACGGCATCATGACGCTGTTCGAGTTCGACCTGTCGGGAGGGAGTATCGACGTGTCGACCATCTCGCCGTGGGTGGGCAAGAAGCACGCCGACTCGCGGACCTCGACCGACGCCCCCGTGCTCACCGGCACCTGGCAGCAGTTCTCGCTCGCGATGGACTTCGGCTCGCGGTTCGGGTGGGGAGCGCCCTCGGCCGCCCAGGCCGATGGCTCCGACCTCACCGCCGCCGCGAAGGACATCGTGTCGCGGGGATGGACCGGATCGTCGACGGGGGAGAAGCTCGCCGCCGCGGGCGACGCCTCGGACTACTTCGCCGTGCCCGGGACCGTGGCGCACTGGCGCTTCGGCGACGTGAAGGAGGGTGTGGTCGACGAGAACACCGTCGTCCCCGACATCGCCGGGTCGAGCCCGATGTACCGTCTGCCGCTGGAACAGACCGACGCCCCCGACGAGCTCGACGACGTGGCGGTCACCCACAAGGATGTTCCGTTCTACTCCGCCGACCGCGGCGCAGTGTGCTTCAGCGACGTGCATCGCAACGCCAGCGGCCCCGACAACCTCGCCTTCCTCACGACCGAGTACGGCGCTCCGGCGACCTCTGCGCACCTGAACGCCCAGTCGGGGTACACCCTCGAGACCTTCCTGCAGATGGATGCCGACTGGACCGAGGCCGCGAACCGCTGGGGCGCCGCGATCAGCCGCGGCGGCGCGCGTAGCTGGATCGGCATCAACGACTCGTCCGACGAGGGGGCGGGAGCGGCGTGGCTGGGGATCTCGAACCTGCGCGAGTACCAGTTCTCGGCGGCGGACACCGCGTCGAAGAACTCGTACACGCTCTGGTCGGGAGAGATCATGCCCGGGAGCTGGCACCATGTCGCGATCGTGGACGACCCCGCGGCGGGAACGGTGATCATGTACGTCGACGGCGTGCCGGTCCTGCGCAACGCCTCGGGAGTGGGCGGCATGATGGCCGCCGATCTCATGCCGTGGGTGATCGGTGCGTCGCTGTGGGACACCGAGCCCGAGCACGGCTGGTACGGGTGCGTGGGTGAGACCCGCATCGTCGATCACGCCCTGCCCCGCGAGCAGTTCCTCTTCCAGCGCGCCGACCTCGACGCCACCGCCTCGGCCTTCGCCGTGACCACGCCGTTGTCGGGCGTGCTGGCCTCGACCGCGACGGTGCCGACCCTCGAGGGGCGCGGTGTCGTGGGTGCGCAGGTCGCGGTCCGCGTCGACGGGGCCGACGCGGGCTCGACAGCCGTCGGCGCCGACGGCGCGTGGCGGTTGACGCTGAAGACGCCCGTCGCAGGCGTCGGCGCGCACGCCCTGTCGTTCACCCAGTCCATCGGCACGCGGGTCGGGTCGCCGCTCGAGCTGACGGTGACGATGGGAGTGGATGCCGCGTGGACTCCCGATCCCGAGAAGGTGGCGACCGACAAGGAGGGGACGGTCACCGTCACCCCGAGCACCTTCCACGCCGGAGACACGGTGACGGTCGGCGTGCCCGCCGGTCTCGAGGGGAAGGACCTCTACGGGTTCCTCTTCTCGCAGCCGACGGGGCTGGGCACGGCGACCGTGGCGAACCGTGCGATCTCGCTCACGGTTCCCGGGAGCGTGCCCGCGGGCGAGCACCGTCTCGCCGTCTACACCGCGACGGGTGAGCTGGTGGGCTGGGCGCGCGTGAGCGTCGCTCGTCCCGTCGTGACCGTCGACCCGGCTGCGGGCGCCGGTGGCGCTGCGACCGCGGGCACCACGGGTGCGAGCGCCGGCGGGCAGCCGTCGACCCCGCGTCGGGGCGATCTCGCGGCCACCGGTGTGGCCTCGGGAGTCCTGGCCGCTCTGTCGGGCGTCGCCCTGATGCTCGCCGTGCTCGGTCTGGTGCTGCGACGGGTTCGCCGCCGCGCCTGACGATGACGCGAAAGGATCCCCGTCCGGCTCGCCCGGGCGGGGATCTTCGCGCTCCAGTGGCCCGCGCGCGGGCGCGGACGGGCAGACTGGGGACATGAACGGAGAGCACCACTACCGCCTGCGATCGACCTGGACCGGCGACCTGGGGACGGGCACGAGCGGGTACCGCGACTACGAGCGTGCCGTGACCCTCGAGGTCGACGGAAAGCCCGCGATCGCGGCATCCGCCGACAAGCCCTTCCGCGGGGACCCCGCCAAGTGGAATCCCGAAGAACTCCTGATCGCCGCGCTCAGCGAGTGCCATCTGCTGTCGTACCTGCACGCGTGCGTCACGACCGGCGTCGTCGTCACCGGTTACGAGGACGACGCCACCGGCACGATGCAGGAGGACGGCAACAGCGGGGGAGCGTTCACCGAGGTCGTTCTGCGCCCCCGCGTCCGCGTGGCCGAGGAGTCCATGATCGAGGCGGCGGTCGCCGCCCACCGGCAGGCGCGCGAATGGTGCTTCATCGCCAACTCCGTCAACTTCCCCGTGCGACACGAACCCGAGGTCACGGTCGGCTGAGCGCCGAGCGTCGCGGGGAGGATGCCGCGGCGTCGTACAGTGAGCGCATGCAGCTCGAACCCGCCCTGCGCCGACTCGACCGGATCGCCGGGGGCCGTCAGGCCGATCACCGCGTCGCCGTCTCCACCGACCCGAAGGTGCACCGCGCCTTCCGCGCCATCACGCTCCTGCTTGCGGTCGGTTTCGTGCTCGGTGTCGCGACGGTCGTCGTCGCCCTCGTCATGACGATGAACGGCGACGACGTCGGCTTCGCCGTCTGGATGCGCTGCCTCGTGGTGCTCGCCATCACCACGACCCTGTTCTACTTCCTCTGGCGTGCCCGCGTCGGCTGGTACTGGGCGTTCCGTCGGCTGCAGCTGTTCAGCCGCATCTTCCCGGTCATCGCCCTCGTCCTCGCCGCCATTCCGGGGCTCTATCCGTTCTGGGTCGTCAGTGAGCAGATTCTCTTCGCGATCCTGCTCATCGGCGTCTCGGACTACCTGCAGTCCGACGCCGTACGCGCCGCATACCCCAAACCGCAGCGCTGAGTCGGTGGCATCCGCGTGCCGCGAACCCGGCGTGTCGGGGGAGCGAGCGATCTCTGCGACGGCCTCAGGACCTCACGGCCCCGAGAACCGCGGGAACGACGGAACCCCGCCGGCATGAGGCCGACGGGGTTCCGTCGTTCGTGAGGGGCGGGATCAGCGCACGTCGTCGTCGATCCAGTCCATCGACTTGGTGACGGCCTTCTTCCACAGGCGCAGTTCTCGCTCGCGCTCGCCGTCGTCCATGTTGGGCTCCCAGCGCTTGTCTTCCTGCCAGTTGGCACGCAGGTCGTCGAGGTTGTCCCAGAAACCGACCGCGAGGCCCGCCGCGTACGCGGCGCCGAGGGCGGTGGTCTCCGCGACGACCGGACGCACGACCGGCACGCCGAGGATGTCGGCCTGGAACTGCATGAGCGCGTCGTTGGCGGTCATACCGCCATCGACCTTGAGCTCGGCCAGGTCGACGCCGGAGTCGGCGTTGACGGCGTCGAGCACCTCACGCGACTGGAAGGCCGTGGCCTCCAGCGCGGCGCGGGCGATGTGACCGCGGTTGACGTAGCGGGTCATGCCCACGATCGCGCCGCGGGCGTCAGGACGCCAGTACGGTGCGAACAGGCCCGAGAACGCCGGCACGAAGTACACGCCGCCGTTGTCGTCGACGCTCTCGGCGAGCTTCTCGACCTCGGGGGCCGAGGAGATGATGCCGAGCTGGTCGCGCAGCCACTGGATGAGCGAGCCGGTCACGGCGATCGATCCCTCGAGCGCGTAGCGGGCGGGCTGGTCGCCCAGCTTGTAGCCGAGGGTGGTCAGCAGGCCGTTCTTGGAGTGGACGATCTCTTCACCGGTCTGGAAGATGAGGAAGTTGCCCGTGCCGTAGGTGTTCTTGCTCTCGCCCGGGTCGAAGGCCGCCTGGCCGAAGGTCGCGGCCTGCTGGTCGCCCAGGATGCCGGCGATCGGGGTCTCGCGCAGAAGCGACGAGGACTCGACGGTGCCGTAGACCTCGGAGGAGGAGCGGATCTCGGGGAGCATGGAGGCGGGAACGCCGAAGTCGGCGAGGATGTCCTCGCGCCACGAGAGGGTCTCGAGGTCCATGAACAACGTGCGGCTGGCGTTGGTGACGTCGGTGGCGTGCACGCCGCCGTCGATGCCGCCGGTGAGGTTCCACAGCACCCAGGTGTCGGTGGTTCCGAACAGCAGGTCTCCGGCCTCGGCCTTCTCGCGGGCTCCGTCGACGTTCTCGAGGATCCAGACGATCTTGGTACCCGAGAAGTAGGTCGCCAACGGCAGGCCGACGATGCTCTTGTAGCGCTCCGGATCGCCGTCGGCGAGGCGGTCGACGATCGACTGCGTGCGCGTGTCCTGCCACACGATGGCGTTGTACACCGGCTTTCCGGTGTTCTTGTCCCACACCACCGCGGTTTCGCGCTGGTTGGTGATGCCGACGGCGGCGATGTCGTGGCGGGTGATGTCGGCGCGGCTGAGGGCCAGGCCGATCACCTCCTGGGTGTTGCGCCAGATCTCGGCAGGGTCGTGTTCGACCCAACCCGCGCGCGGGAAGATCTGCTCGTGCTCCTTCTGTCCGACGGAGACGACGCTCCCGGACTTGTCGAAGATCATCGCGCGCGTCGAGGTCGTGCCCTGGTCGATGGCGAGGACGTAGTCGGCCATGGATGGACTCCTTTGTCAGTGTCTGTGATGGGTGAAGCGGAAGGGAGGAGGGCGCGAGAGCGTCGGGCGACGCCCTCGCGAAGAGTGATTACTTGCCGAGACCGAGGAGCACGGGGGCCAGCAGACCCGCGAGCAGGCCACCGACGAGGGGACCGGCGACGGGAACCCACGCGTAGCCCCAGTCGCTCGAACCCTTGCCCTTGATGGGGAGGATCGCGTGGGCGATGCGGGGTCCGAGGTCACGGGCGGGGTTGATGGCGTATCCGGTCGGGCCACCGAGGGAGGCGCCGATGCCGACGACGAGCAGGGCCACGGGAACGGCCGAGAGACCGCCGATACCGGCGGGGACGCCGACGCTGGCCACACCGTAGTCGGCGAAGCCGAAGATCACGAACACCAGGACGAACGTGGCGATGACCTCGGTGAGGAAGTTGAAGCCGTACGAGCGGATCGCGGGGCCCGTAGAGAACACGCCGAGCTTGGCGGCCGGGTCGGGCTCGTCGTCGAAGTGCTGCTTGTACGAGGCCCAGGCGAGCACGGCACCGATGATGGCGCCGACCATCTGCGCGGCCACGGCCACGAGGAACTGGACGAAGGAGATCTTGCCGGCGACCAGGAGGCCGATCGAGACGGCGGGGTTCAGCTGAGCGCCGGAGTAGGCGGAGACGATGACACCGGCGAAGACCGCCAGGCCCCACCCCCAGTTGACCATCAGGGTGCCGCCGGCGTTGCCCTTGGTCTTGGCGAGGGCCACGTTGGCGACCACGCCGCAGCCCAACAGGATGAGCATCGCGGTGCCGACGACCTCCGAGAGGAAGTACAGCCCCAGGTTCACTTCTTGCATGTCGTCATCGACCTTTCTTTCGTCGCCCGGACACCTTCGGCTCGGGCGGTAGTGCGGCTCGGTGCTCCGAACCTACGGCTCACGTGCGGGCGCGCAACAGGTGGCGCGCCCGCACGTTCTCTCAGATTCGGGCCACCCCGGCCTGTGCCAGATCGACACGGTGCGCGGAGCGGAGAATCTCAGTCGTACGGGCCACTTCTTCGTCGACGTGCGCGGAGTCCCAACCGAGGGGCTCGGCGACCGCCTCGGCGACCTCTCGCAGCGTGCGCTCGGTCATGCCGCCGACGAATGCGAGATGCGTGCGGCGCAGCAGAACGTCGATCAGGTGCACGACCTGCTCGTTCTTCGCGATGAAGGCGAGCTCCTCGCGGTAGTAGCCCGCCGCATCGGGAACCGGCGTCGGCTCGGCGGGCAGGGCGGCGAGGATCGCGTCGGCGCGGGTGCCGTAGCGCTCCAGCATCGCCTCGACGAGCTCCGCGGAGTGCGCATTCGTGCGCGCGGCGATCCAGCGGCGACGCTGCTCGGGCGTGGCGGGGAAGCCCGCGCCGCCGCCGATGGGCAGCCCCTGGGTGCTGACGCGGTGGGGGCGGCGCAGCTTCTGCAGGGTCTTCATGCTGAGGTGCTCGGCGAGGGCTCGGAAGGTGGTCCACTTGCCGCCGACGAGGCTCATGGCGGGGACGCCCGCGACCTCGTCCTCGACGATGCGATAGTCGCGCGAGACGAAGCCGGGGGCGGTGTCATCGTGGCGGGGGAGCGGGCGGATGCCCGAGAACGTGTAGACGATCTGCGAGCGGTCCACGCCGATGTTCGGGAAGACGTGACCGATGAGGTCGAAGAAGTACTCGATCTCGTCGTCGGTGCACACGACCGGCTTCGAGGGATCGGCGTCGATGTCGGTGGTGCCGACCAGGACGCGGTCCTTCAGCGGGTAGATGAGGACGATGCGGCCGTCGGAGTGCTCGAAGAAGATCTCGCGACCGCCGGTGGCGGCGAGCAGCTCGGGGTTGTCGAGCACGATGTGCGAGCCCTTGGTGCCGCCCATGAAGGTCGTGTCCAGCCCCATCGCCTTGTTCGCGAGGTCGGTCCAGGGTCCGGCCGTGTTGAGGACGACCTTCGCCTTGACGCTGAACTCTTCGCCGGACACCTCGTCGCGTACGCGCACGCCGTTCGCGTCGGCACCGACGGCCGAGACGTAGTTGACGGCCTGGGTGCGGCCCGCGCCGGCCTCGATGCCGTCGCGCAGCACGTCGAGGGCGATGCGCTCGGGGTCGTGCATCGAGGCGTCGAAGTAGGTCGCGGTGTAGGCGAGGTCGGGGTTGAGCTTGGGCAGCTCGGACAGCGACTTCTTCTTGCCGAGGAACTTGTGGCGGGGGACGGATCCGCCGTCGCGCGAGAAGGTGTCGTACATGATCAGGCCGACCTTGATGAGAAGGGCGCCGCGCTCATTGGGCTTGCCGCGACCGTGCGTGACGAGAAGGCGGAAGGGTGCCGACAGGATGCCGGAGAACGTCTTGTAGATCGGAATCGTCGTCTCGAGCGGCTTGACGTAGTGGGGGGCCGTCTTGAGCAGGTCGTTGCGCTCGGTGACCGCTTCTTTCACGAGGCGGAACTCGCCGTTCTCGAGGTAGCGGATGCCGCCGTGGACCATGTGGCTGGAGGCCGAGGAGGCGCCGGAGACGAAGTCGCCCCGCTCGACGAGTGCGACGCTGACGCCCTGGAGGGCGAGGTCGCGGAGGGTGGCGAGGCCGTTGATGCCCCCACCGATGATGAGGACGTCGAGGTCTTCGGCGTCGCGGAGCGCCTGGACGTCGGCGCGGAGCGGAGTAGCGGGGGACGACATGTCGACTGCGACCTTTCGTTGTTGGTACGACGATCACAATGCGCCTGTCTGCACGTTGTTGCAAGCCCCTTGAACAAACGTGCAGAATGGTGTCCATGAAGGTAACCGAACGGTGGTGACGCAGACGGAAGAGCGCTCCCGCGACGCTCTGCGGGCGGCACAGCTCTACTACATGCAAGACCTGACGATGGATGCCATCGCTCACGAGATGCGGGTCTCCCGATCGTCGGTGTCGCGTCTGCTTCAGCACGCCCGCGACGTGGGGCTCGTCACGATCTCGATCAGCCCTCCCGACGACGCTCGGGGACAGATGGCCCAGCGGATCGCCGATCGCTTCGGCATCACGGCCCACGTCGTGCCCACTCCCGCGCGCACCTCAGAGGCCGAGCGGCTGGAACGAACGGCGCTGACCGCGGCGCGCATCCTCGCCGAGCGCGTCGAGTCATCGATGACGGTGGGCGTCGCCTGGGGGTCGACGCTCTCGGCCGTCGCCCGCCACGTGCCGCAGAAAGACGTGCACGACACCCACATCGTCCAGATGAACGGTGCGGCCAACGTCCGCACCTCCGGCATCCCGTACGCGGGAGAGATCCTGTCCAAGCTCGGAGCGGCCTGGTCGTCGTCGGTGCACCAATTCCCGGTGCCCGCGCTCTTCGACGATCCGCAGACGAAGCAGGCGATGTGGCGCGAGCGCTCGGTGCGATCCGTGCTCGAGATCCAGCAGCGCGTCGGTCTGTTCGTCTTCGGGCTCGGCTCTCCGCACGCAGACGTGCCCTCGCACGTGTACAGCGGCGACTACTTCGACGAGCGCGACCGCGCCGTCATCGAACGCGAAGGCGTCGTCGGCGACTGCGCCACGGTGTTCTACCGCGCCGACGGGTCGAGTGACATCCCCGAGCTCAACGCCCGCTCCAGCGGCCCCGACCTCGACACGGTCCGGCGCATCCCTCGTCGCTTCTGCGTCGTGTCGAGCCTGTCCAAGCTCGACGGGCTGCGCGGAGCGCTCGCCGCCGATCTCGTGACCGAGCTGGTCGTCGAGGAGTCGCTCGCGCGGCGCCTGCTCAGCGTCACGCGCTGACGCCTGTCGCGCCGAGCGCTCAGTGCTCGCCGAACCCGTCGGCGATGAGCGATTCGAGCTCGTCGAGTGCCGCTCTCGCTTCGGGACCCGACGCGCTCACTCGCACGCGCGATCCCTGCCGGATCCCCAGCGCCATCAGCGCGAGCAGGCTCCGCCCCGAGACCTCGGCGGAGCCCGTCTCGAGATCGGCGATGCGCACCTCCGCATCGTGTCGGGACGCGGCCTTGACGAAGGTGGCCGCGGGCCGCGCGTGCAACCCGGAGGGGTTGGTCACGACGGCCTCGAAGGAGAGCGTCTCGTCGGCCGGGTCGTCCGTCGCGACGGCACCGGATGCCGGGCCCCCGGCGTCTGCGCCCAGCTGCCGCGCCTTCGCGTCCCCGGCGGTGGCGCACTCGGCCGCCACGGCTTCGAGGTCGCCGCCGCCCGCGGCGGTCACCACGGCTGCGACGAGTCCCTCCACGAACGGAGCGGGACTGAGGCGGACCCGTTCGGGCTCCGCGACGAACTCCAGGGCCGTCTCGGCGCTGAGAATCGCGGAACCGAGGTCCATCAGGACGAGAACCCCGTCTCCGGAATCAGCGTCGTCGATCGCGGCGGCGATGGCCACGGCATCCGTTCCCAGATCGTCGTCGGGGCCGCCGGCTGCGATGCGAAGCGTCGGGGGGTCATCCCCGCCCATCTGCAGGGCGAGGTGCGCCGCGGCCTCCGCAAGCGCGCGCGAGTGCGAGACGGCGACCAGGCCGATCACTCGTCGGCCGCCAGGGTGTCGCGCAGAGCCTCGAGCAGCAGGGTCGCCGAGCTCGCGCCCGGGTCGAGGTGGCCCGCACTGCGCTCGCCCAGATAGCTCGCCCGGCCTTTGCGCGCCACGAGGGGTTCGGTCGCGTCGCGTCCCCGGGCCGCGGCCTCCGCGGCGGCGCGGGCGGCCGCGGCGGGGCCGTCGCCGGCGGCGGTGTCCCAGGCATCGAGGGCGGGAGAGAGTGCGTCGATCATCGTCTTATCGCCGAGCTCGGCTTTCCCACGAGCCACGACCCCGTCGACACCGGCGCGGAGGGCGGTGCCGAGGGCGTCGGCATCCACTTCTCCCCCTGCTGCGAGGGCGGGGCCCATGCGGAGGAAGAGCGTTCCGTAGAGCGGCCCGCTCGCGCCGCCGACCGATGACACGAGGGTCATGCCGACGGTCTTGAACAGGTCGGCGGGGGTATCGGGCACGGGGTCGAGCTTCGCGACGACCGCGTCGAGACCGCGGGCCATATTCGAGCCGTGGTCGGCGTCGCCGATCTCGGAATCGAGCCGGGTGAGCTCGTCCTTGTGCTGCTGCACGGCGTCGCGGAACGCGCGAATCCACGCCACCAGGTCGGCGGTCGAGACCGAGCCGCTCATGCGCCCCACCGCAGCCCCGGCGTCACGACGGGGGCGTCCCACAGGCGCAGCATCTCGTCGTCGGCTTTCACCACGGTCAGCGACGCGCCGGCCATGTCGAGGCTCGTGATGAAATCGCCGATCAGCACGCGCTGCACGTCTACCCCGGCCTCGGCGAGCAATGGCGCGATCTGTCCGTACAGCAGGTACTGCTCGATGAGCGGGGTACCGCCGAGGCCCGACAGCAGCACGATCGCCGGCCCCACGGGCTCGGCGAAGTCGCGCACGATCGGATCGACCATGAGCGCTGCGATCTCTCGAGCGGAGGCCAGCTTCACGCGCGAGCGGCCGGGCTCGCCGTGAATGCCGACGCCGACCTCCATCTCGTCGTCGGGGAGGTCGAAGGTGGGGCGGCCCGCAGCGGGGACCGTGCAGCTGGTGAGGGCCACTCCCATCGATCGGCCCGCGGCCGCGACCCGGCGGGCGAGATCGGCGACCGCGGCGAGGTCGGCCCCCTCTTCGGCGAAGGCGCCGACGACCTTCTCCAGGATGACGGTTGTGCCGGTACCGCGGCGACCCGCGGTCCAGGTGGAATCGGTCACGGCGACGTCGTCGGCGACGACGACCGACTCGACCCGCACGCCCGCGGCTTCGGCGAGCTCCGCCGCCATCTCGAAGTTCAGTACGTCGCCGGTGTAGTTCTTCACGATGTGGAGCACCCCCGCACCCGAGTCGACCGCCTGCGTGGCGGCGAGCACCTGGTCGGGGGTGGGGGAGGTGAACACCTCTCCGGCGGCCGCGGCGTCGAGCATGCCGAGGCCGACGAAACCGCCGTGCATCGGCTCGTGCCCGGATCCACCGCCCGACACCAGCGCCACCTTGCCCGTGCGCGTCGCCTCTGCCCGCAGGATGACACGGTTCTCGGCATCCACTCGGAGGTCCGGATGAGCTGCGCGGATGCCGCGGAGGGCCTCCGCCAAGACGTCGGCGGGGTCGTTGACGAACTTCTTCACGGTGCCTCCTCGTTGTGGCGACGACGGTTCGGGCCGTCGGATTCGACCCTGCTCGCCGGGCGTCGTCACGTCAAGGAGGAACTGCCGGTGAGGGTCGAGAGTCAGAGGCGCTCGTGGGGGAGCACCTGCTTGATGCGCTCGATCGGGTTCTGTGCGGGCGCCTCGTTGTAGGCGTTCGCGAGCTCCTGCTCGCTGAGGGCATGGATCGCCGCCATGATCTCGTCGGTGGCGCCGCGACGCGCGCGTCCCGAGGCGGCGGCGCCGTGCGGGGAGAGATCGAGGGGCGCGCCGAAACGCACCGTGATGCGTTCCGCGGTCGTGGGGATCTTCGCGCCGACCGGCATGACCTTGTCGGTGCCGATGAGCCCCACGGGAACGACCGGGGCGCCCGTCTGCAGCGCAAGGAAGGCGACCCCGGTGCGGCCCTTGTAGAGGCGGCCGTCGAGCGAGCGCGTGCCTTCGGGGTAGAGCGCCACGGCCCGGCCATCCTCGAGAAGGGTGCGCTGCTGGTCGAGGGCGTCGAGGGCCTTCTGGCCTGCTCCGCGCTCGACGGGGATCGCGCCGATCGCGGTGAAGAACTGGCGTGACGCCCACTTCTCGAAGTAGGCCGACTTCGCCATGAAGTGCACGGGGCGGGGGGCGGCGACGGGGATGGCGATCGAGTCGATGAACGACAGATGGTTGCTCGCGAAGATCACCGGCCCGGTACGCGGGACGTTCTCTCGCCCCTCGATGCGCGGGCGATAGACCGCGCGCGCCAGGGGGGCGATGAGGAAACGTCCGAGGCGGTAGGTCGCGCCCATCTGCTCCGGCACGGTCACGGGGGTCTCGGCGGGCAGGGGGGAACTCACTCGATGAGGCTACTCGCCGCCGCATGCTCGTGCGCGCATGGTAAGCGCGTCGACATGCCGACACGCGGCGGGCGCCCTCGTACACGGGCCTCTCAGCCGCGGCAAAGCCGGATGCGGGAGGATGGACGCTTCCTGTCTTCCCTCGAGAGGTCACCCGTGCGCTTCCGCCCGATCGCTTCCCTGTCCGTCGTCGCCGCCGCGGCGTTGCTGCTGGCCGGGTGCTCCGGTTCACCCGATGAGGCATCGACGCCCGACGCGAGCGGCTCGGCCGACGCCGGCCAGTGCCAGAGCGCGCTCGCCGACGCGCCGGCCCCCGACGGTCTCGTCGTCTCGGGCGATTTCCAGGGCAAGGTCAACGTCACTCTTCCCGACGGCTACACCCCCTCTGCTTTGCAGCGCACCACCCTGGTCGAGGGCACCGGACAGCAGATCAAGGCGGGCGACGTCCTGAAGGCCAACTTCACGCTGATCGACACCGCCTCGGGCGCCGTGCAGCTGCAGACGCTTGATACCGAGCCGGCCGGCATGGACACGCTCGTCTCCTCGCAGCAGATCTTCGGCGCCGCCCTCGAGTGCGCGCCCATCGGATCGCGCACCGTGTCGTCGTTCCCCGCCGGCACCCTGGGCGAGGGCTCGCCCGCCTTCGTGCTCGTCGCCGACGCCATCTCCGAATTGCCGACGCGCGCCGAGGGCACCGAGGTCGCTCCCGTGGACGGCATGCCGACGGTGAGCTTCGACGACAACGGCGCCCCCACGACCACGACGAACGCCGACGGCAAGCAGATGCTGCCCCAGCCGACCGCCCCGGCTCCCACCGACGTGCGCATCGAGAACCTCCGCCAGGGTGCGGGGGAGACCGTGAACGCCGGTGACCAGGTCATCGTGCAGTACACCGGAGCGCTGTATGACAGCGGGCAGGTCTTCGACTCGAGCTGGCAGCGCGGCACCCCCGCGCAGTTCCAGACCGACCAGGTCGTCGACGGTTTCCGTCAGGCCCTTGAGGGACAGACCGTCGGCTCGCAGGTCGTCGTCGTCATCCCGCCCGCCGCGGGCTACGGCGACAAGGCGCAGGGCGACATCCCGGCCAATTCGACCCTGTTCTTCGTCGTCGACATCCTGGGCGTCCAGCACGCCACCATGGCGGGCTAAGTAGGCTGAGGGCATGCGCCGCGTCCTCATCCTCGGTTCCACCGGTTCGATCGGGACGCAGGCGCTCGACGTCATCGCGAACAACGCCGACCGCTTCGAGGTCGTCGGGCTCGCCGCAGGCACCGACCGGGCCGGTGTCGAGGCGCAGGCCTCGGCCTTCGGGGTCGAGCACACGTCTCTCGGCGCCGTCGAGGCGGAGCAGCTCGTCCGCGACGTCGAGGCCGACGTGGTGCTCAACGGGATCACCGGATCGGTGGGCCTCGGCCCCACCATCGCCGCCCTCGAGGCGGGGCGCACCCTCGCCCTGGCCAACAAGGAGTCGCTGATCGTCGGCGGCGAACTCGTCACCGCACTCGCGGCACCGGGGCAGATCGTTCCCGTCGACTCCGAGCACTCCGCGATCGCGCAGGCGCTGCGCTCCGGTCACGCCGGAGAGGTGCGCCGGCTCGTGCTCACGGCATCCGGAGGCCCCTTCCGCGGACGATCGCGCGACGAGCTGCAGGACGTCACCCCCGCGGAGGCCCTCGCGCACCCCACGTGGGACATGGGCCGCGTCGTCACGACGAACTCCGCGACACTCGTGAACAAGGGCCTCGAGGTGATCGAGGCGCACCTGCTGTTCGACGTGCCGTACGACCGGATCGCGGTGACCGTGCACCCGCAGTCGATCGTGCACTCGATGGTCGAGTTCGTCGACGGCTCGACCATCGCCCAGGCGTCGCCGCCCGATATGCGCCTGCCGATCTCGCTCGGTCTCGACTGGCCGCACCGCATCGCCGGCGTGGGCGCCCCGCTCGACTGGACGCGCGCCTCGCAGTGGACCTTCGAGCCCCTCGACGAGAAGGCCTTCGGCTCCGTGGCGCTGGCCAAGAAGGTCGGCCGGGCGGGCGCCACATACCCCGCCGTGTTCAACGCGGCCAACGAGCAGGCGGTCGACGCGTTCCACGAGGGGCGTCTGAGCTTCCTCCAGATCGTCGAGCTCATCGAGCGCGTCGTCGATCGCCACGAGCCGCCCGGGAAGCTCACGCGCGAATCGCTCGCCGAAGCCGAGAGTTGGGCGCGACGCACCGCCGACGAGATCATCGCGGCGCGCTGAGTCCCGAGCGGGCGGTCGGCCGGTTCAGGCCGGGAAGTCGACCGGGCGCTCCGGGTCGGACGACGGGGTGCTGTCGACGGGGTACGGAACCGGCCACTGCGGGTCGGGTACGGGCCATCCTGCAGCACGTAGCGCGCGGCGCGACAGTTCGCGCGCCGAATACGGGGTGCGCACGCCGCGGATGTCGCGGTAGTCCTGGTGGCCGGGGCCGGCCCACAGGATCGCGTCGCCCTCTCCGACGAGCTTCACGGCCTCGAGGATCGCGCGCTCCGGCGGGGTGAACTCCAGGATCTCGGCGTCGGGTCGAGCGCGCCGTGCGCCCTCGACCAGCACCTCGCGGATGGTGTCGGGGTTCTCGTGGCGCGGGTGGTGATCCGTGACGACGAGGATGTCGCTTCCCTCGACCGCCGTGCGGCCCATGTCGTGACGCTTCGTGGCGTCGCGGTCGCCGTCGGCGCCGAACACCATGACGACCTTGCCGGGCGTCACGCGCCGGACCGCGGCGAGAGTCTTCTCAAACGCGTCGGGGGAGTGGCCGAAGTCGACGTAGACCGCGGGGCCCGCGGCGCCCGACACGAGCTGGGTCCGACCGGGCAGCGATGCCTCGATGTGCGAGCCGTCGAGGGTGCTGTAGAGGTGTTCCCAGGTGTAGCCGGTCTCGAGCAGCATGACGATCGCCAGTCCCGCGTTCGCGGCCATGTGCCGACCGATCACGGGGACGACGGTGGTGAGGGAGCGGCCCTTGCCGTCGCTGAGGGTGAACTCGGTGCCCTCTTGGCGCTCGTCGACGATGTCGACGGTCCAGTCGGCGGATGCCGCGGCGGCGGCGTTCTCGCTGATCGCCGGGGTGGCGATGGTCACGACGGGGATCTCAGCGCGTGCGGCGATCTCGGCGCCGGAGGCCGAGTCGAGGCAGACGACCCCGCGACGGGCGCGGTCGGGGCGGAAGAGGGGCAGCTTCGCCTCGAAGTACTCGCGCATGTCGGCATAGTCGTCGAGATGGTCATGGGTGAGGTTCGTGAAGCCCGCGACGTCGAAGACGAGGCCATCGACCCGGTGACGGGTGAGCGCCTGCGCGCTCACCTCGACCGCGACGGCCTGCACGCCGCGCTCGCGCATGAGGGCGAGGAGGGCGTGGAACTCGGAAGCCTCGGGGGTGGTCAGGCGCGAGACGATGACCTCGCCCGCGATGTGGCGCTCTGCCGTCGACGACAGGCCGGTGACGACCCCGAGCTGACCGAGGATGCCCTCGAGCAGGTGCGAGACGCTCGTCTTGCCGTTGGTGCCCGTTGTCGCCAACAGCTGGGGGAGCGTGTCGTCGGGCCCGGTGCCGTACACCCACGCCGACAGGTCGCCGAGGAGCGCACGAGGGTCGTCCACGACGACGATCGGAAGACCCGCGGGACCCGCGATCTCGGCGCCCGCGTCGTCGGTGATGACCGCGACGGCGCCACGCTCGGCGGCGGTGGCGGCGAATTCCGCCCCGTGCCGGTTCACGCCGCGGATGGCGACGAAGGCCTCGCCGGCCCGCAGATCGGCGGTGGCCAGCGTGAGGCCGGTGAGGGTGGTCCGGTCGACGTCGCCCACGGTGCGGACGCCGTAGCGTCGGGCGAGTTCGGCGAGGTCGCGGCGCGGCGGGTTCTCCGGGCGGAGGACGGGCGGCAGGTTCGAGGGGGCGGCGGAGGACATCGCATCCATTCTCTCATCCGGCGTCGCACAGACACCGCATCGGGGCCGCACGGGCGGTTCAAAGGCGTGCGGCGGTATCGTCGGCGGGTGACTGCGATCGCGTTCCTCATCGGCGTCATCGTGCTCGTGCTCGGCCTGGCCGTCTCGATCGCGCTGCACGAGGTCGGGCACCTGCTGCCCGCCAAGCTCTTCGGCGTGCGCGTCGGCCAGTACATGATCGGTTTCGGACCGACACTCTGGTCGAAGCGCATCGGCGAGACGGAGTACGGCCTCAAGGTGCTGCCGCTCGGCGGCTTCATCTCGATGGCCGGGATGTACCCGCCTGCGCCCGAGGACGCCAAGCCCGGCACGAAGCGCTCGCGCTTCTTCGCGACGATGGTCCAAGACGCCCGCGACGCGAACGCGGAGACGCTGATCGCCGCCGACGACCGGGTGTTCTACAAGCTGCCGGTCTACAAGCGGATCATCGTCATGCTCGGCGGCCCGGTCATGAACCTCGTCCTCGCCGTGGTGCTCTTCACGATCGCGCTCAGCGGTATCGGCATCCAGCAGGGCACCACCACCGTCGCGTCGGTCTCGCAGTGCGTCATCCCCGCGAGCGAGGGCCGCACCGAGTGCACCCCCACCGATCCCGTCGCTCCGGCGGCGGCCGCCGGCATCCAGCCCGGTGACAGATTCGTCTCGATCGACGGCACTCCCGTCTCGACGTTCGCCGAGGCCGCCGCGATCATCCAGCGTTCGCCCGGGAAGCAGCTCTCGGTCGTCATCGATCGCGACGGCGCGCAGCGCACCGTGCAGTTCACGCCCGCGACCACCGACCGCGCCGTCACCGACGCGAACGGCCGTCCCGTGGTCGACGCCTCCGGCGCGACCGAGTATCAGACCGTCGGATTCGCGGGGATCAGCCCGCAGAGCGCGCTCGTGCGTCAGCCCATCGGCACGAGCCTCGAGGCGACGGGGCAGTACATCGGCTCGGTCGCGCAGATCGTGTCGCAGTTCCCCGTGCGGATCTACGACGTCGTCGTCGACACCCTCAACGGTCAGCCGCGTGACGCGAACAGCCCCATGAGCGTGGTCGGCGCCGGCCGTCTCGCCGGCGACATCGCCGCCGTCGACGCGCCGATCCTCGACCGCGTGCAGACCATGATCACGTTGCTCGGCGGCCTGAACATCGCCCTGTTCGTCTTCAACCTCATCCCGCTGCTCCCGCTCGACGGTGGTCACGTCGTCGTGGCGCTGTGGGACGGCATCAAGCGTCAGATCGCTCGCCTGCGTGGCACGGTCGCCCGTCCCGTGGATGCCACGAAGCTCGTGCCCGTCACTTTCGTCGTCGTGATCCTGCTGGTGGCGACGGGCGGGGTTCTGTTCCTCGCCGACATCGTCAACCCGGTGCAGTTGCTGTAGCCGAGCCGGCGGATCGACCCTTTCGCGGAGAAGCGTGAGCCGGTAGGTAGTCCGCCGCGGTCAGAGCGCGTGCGCGATCAGACGCTCCAAAGTCCGCATGCCGTCGCGCGACAGGATCGACTCGAGATGCCCCTGCACGCTCGCGAACGCGGGGCCGCGGAGGGCGTAGACGTCGCCGGTCTCGGGGTCGGCCGCGACCTCGGCCGGGATCTCGATGCGACCCTCCGGGACGGGGAGGGGAGCCCCCGTCGACTCCCCGCGCGCGGTGATCGACTCGACCACGATCCCGCGCTCGGTCGTCCCCGGCGCCACGCGCGCCGTGAACGTGTTGTAGAACCCGATCGAGGCGTCCTCGCCGAAGACGTCGACGCTCTTCTGCAGGCCCTGGTGCGGCTGCGCGAGAGGAGCGAGATCGATGCCGAGCTGGTCGGCGAGGATCTGGTGGCTCAGGCAGACCGCGAGAAGCGGAGCGTGGCGGAAGAGGCGGCGGGAGACGACGCGGCGCATCGCGGACATGCGCGGGCTGTCGTCGCGCGGGTCACCGGGGCCGGGGCCCGAGATCACGAGGTCGGCGGCATCGACCTCGTCGTTCGACGCCTGCGACCAGTGCACGATACGGGTGTCGAGGCCCAGGTGTCGCAGCTGGTGCGCGAGCATCGTCGTGAAGCGGTCCTCGGCATCCACCACGAGCGCCGTGCGGCCCGCGAAAGGGCCCGACCCGTCGGGGTCCTGCGGGTTCATCCAGAAGGGCGCCAAGCGATCGTTGCGGGATGCCAGCAGCTCGGCGATCGCGGGATCCTCGGCGAGCGGTCGGCGCGGGGCGGCGGGGGCGTCGGCATCCGCCCCCTCGGGGGCAACCGGTACGTCGCGCGGAATCGCGCCGATCGCGCCGAGCACGCCGGCGGCCTTGCCGTGGGTCTCGCCCACCTCGCCGTCGGGGTCGGAATGGCGCACGAGCGTCGCCCCGACCGGGACGCGCAGGCGCCCGTCGACGAGGTAGGCCGTGCGGATGAGGATCGGCGCGTCGAGGTCGTGCGTGGGCCCCTCGACCGAGCCGTTCGGGGTGAAGAGGGCCGCGACGCCGGAGTAATAGCCACGCGGAACGGTCTCGTGCCGGGCGATCACGGTGCACGCGTTCTGCATGGGGGAGCCGGTGACCGTCGGGGCGAACATCGTCTCACGGAGGATGTCGCGCGGGTCGAGGTCGCTCGAGCCGCGCAGCATGTACTCGGTGTGGGTGAGGCGCGACATCTCCTTGAGGTGGGGGCCGGTGATGCGGCCACCGTCGCTGCAGACTGCGCTCATCATCTTGAGCTCCTCGTCGACGACCATGAAGAGCTCCTCGGTCTCTTTGGTCGAGCGCAGGAACTCGGCGAGCGTTTCGGCCGTCGCCCCGCCCGCCGGGTGCCGGAAGGTTCCCGAGATGGGGTTCATCGTGACGACGCCGTCCTTCGCGCTGACGTGCGCCTCGGGGCTCGCGCCCACCGCGATGTGATCGTCGGTGACGACAGCGAACGTCCAGTACGCGCCCTTCTCGTGCTCGAGCAGCGCGCGGAACCACGTCAGAGCGGCGATCCGGGGGTCGACGTCGACGCCGGCGACGAAGTCGCGACGGATCACGAAGTTCGCCCCCTCGCCGCGGCCGATCTCGTCGGCGATCACGCGGCGCACGATGCGGGCGTAGTCCTCGTCGCTGATGTCGAAGCCGGCGTCCGCCAACGGCACGGGGGAGGAGGGGAGGGATGCCATGGCCTCGGCCCGCGGCAAGGACACGCGGTCGCCGATCACCAGACAGCGCAGCGGGGCCCCGTCGTCGTGGCAGACGAAGCCGCGCTCGCGCACCTGTCGGTACGGGACGAGCGCGAGCACCTCGCGGGCGACGCCGTCGGCATCCGTCAACGGGATGTCGGCGAGGAGCTCGACGTCGACGACGTCTCCGGTGAGGACCTCGACGGTCGCCCCGTCACGGGCGATGAGGGCGAAGGGGGCGGAACCTGCGGCGAGGTCCGAGAGCAGGGGAGAGGGGTCGAGCCCGGTCATCGAGATGTCTTTCCGTCTGTGCTGAGCGAGGTTCCGTCGCGGCCGCCGAAAACACGAAGACCGCCGGATTCCCCAGGGGGAGGGCGGTCTGTTGCATGCGTGCGCACCGCCTAAACGGTGGGCCACCAAGATGTGTGAGCGCGCATGGCGCCGAACCTACCACAGCAGCCTTTCGGCACCGGTTCAGGCGCCGTGCGGTGAGGGCGGCGTAGGCTGAGCCCGTGCCTGCTGTGAACCTCGGAATGCCCCGCGTGCCGGAGACCCTCGCGCCCCGTCGCAAGACCCGCCAGATCCGGGTCGGCAAGGTGCTCGTCGGTGGCGACGCTCCCGTCAGCGTCCAGTCGATGACCACGACGCCCACCACCAACATCAACGCCACGCTGCAGCAGATCGCCGAGCTCACGGCATCCGGATGCGAGATCGTGCGCGTCGCCGTGCCGTCGCAGGACGACGCCGACGTGCTGCACATCATCGCGAAGAAGAGCCAGATCCCGGTCATCGCCGACATCCACTTCCAGCCGAAGTACGTCTTCCAGGCGATCGACGCCGGGTGCGGCGCGGTGCGCGTGAACCCGGGCAACATCCGCAAGTTCGACGACCAGGTCGGCGCGATCGCCAAGGCCGCGAAAGACGCCGGCGTCTCGCTGCGCATCGGCGTCAACGCCGGATCGCTCGATCGCCGCCTGCTCGAGAAGTACGGCAAGGCCACCCCCGAAGCGCTCGTCGAGAGCGCCGTGTGGGAGGCCTCGCTGTTCGAGGAGCACGACTTCCACGACTTCAAGATCTCGGTCAAGCACAACGACCCGATCGTCATGGTGAAGGCTTACCGTCTGCTCGCCGAGCGCGGCGACTGGCCCCTGCACCTCGGCGTCACCGAGGCGGGCCCCGCGTTCCAGGGGACGATCAAGAGCGCCACGGCGTTCGGCATCCTGCTCTCGGAGGGCATCGGCGACACGATCCGCGTCTCGCTGTCGGCGCCGCCCGCCGAAGAGGTCAAGGTCGGTCATCAGATCCTGCAGTCGCTGAACCTCCGCGAGCGCAAGCTCGAGATCGTCTCGTGCCCCTCGTGCGGCCGCGCGCAGGTCGACGTCTACACCCTCGCCGACGACGTCACCGAGGGGCTGAAGGACATGACCGTCCCGCTGCGCGTCGCCGTCATGGGCTGCGTCGTCAACGGACCCGGCGAGGCGCGCGATGCCGACCTGGGCGTGGCTTCCGGTAACGGCAAGGGGCAGATCTTCGTCAAGGGAGAGGTCGTCAAGACCGTGCCCGAGAGCGAGATCGTGGCCACCCTCATCGCCGAGGCCAACCGCCTCGCCGCCGAAATGGGCCCCGACGCCGCCACCGGCACCGCGCAGGTCATCACGGCCTGAGCCCCGCGCGTCGTCGCCGGCCTACCGGGCTCTCATCGCCTCCCCACAGCATTCGTTCACCTGGGTGACACCGGCCGTTCGACATCTCGGCGACGGCCGAATCACCGGTGCTCACGGAGCAGGCCTACCGTCTGATCCGGTCGCGGCGAGCGTCGCGGCCGATCCCATCGGACGGTCGGAGAGGAGACGCCGCGCACCCCGCGGCACATCACTCATGGAATCACGCACCCTCAGGCTCCATGCGGCGTGGCGCATCGCCATCGCCGGCGCGCTCGTCGTCACCGGCGCCGCGGCGCCGCTCTCGGCGAATGCAGCGAGCTACCCCAGCGACAGCGCCAAGCCCGATCTCGTCACGCTGCTCAGCGGCTACCGCGACTTCTGGACGCCCAGCGGCAAGGGCGATTTCAGCGGCACCGTGGTGAATCCGACGGTGCTGGCCTACAACGACCGGCTGACGGTGTGGATCAACAACAACGCCACCGCCGCGCAGCAGTTCCGCGCGCTGCAGGACTCCGAGTACAACAACAGCGCCAAGACCGCTTACGACCAGTCCTTCACCGTCTCGGGCGGTCTCGGCTCGTCGCTCAGCGCGATCTACGTCAAGGGTCTCAACTCGGGTGCCCTGCCCCTGACACAGGCGCTCATCAACAGCTCGAACGGATCGTCGGGCGCCTACGTGTCCACGAGCACGGCCAAGAACACGTTCAGCTACGCGCGCCCCTTCGTCAAGACCGACCCGAACGCGACCGCCGTCTCGGGCGACGACTCCGCGTGCGCGCCCAGCGTGAACAACGCCTCGTCGCTGAAGAGCATGCGCCAGGGAACGTCCTGGGCCGACGCGGACGGCAACCTGCTCATCACCCGTGTCGCACCGGTCACCGACACCACGCACCAGTTCTCTCCCAGCGACGTGCCCCTCGACGCCGCGTACGGTCAGCCGGGCATCTGCAAGGGTGGCTCGTTCCCGTCCGGCCACACGACCACGGCCTACCAGGCCGGCATCACCCTCGCGACCCTCGTGCCCGAGCTGGGGCCGGAGGTGCTCGCGCGGGCGTCCGAGAACGGCAACAACCGCATCGTTCTCGGTGTGCACTACCCGCTCGACATCGTCGGAGGCCGCATCGACGGCGAGGCCGCCCTCGCCGCCCGCTGGTCGGACGACGCCTACCGCGCCGGCGTGCTACAGCCCGCCCGCCAGGAGCTGACGACGTACCTGCAGCAGCAGTGCGGAGGCACCCTCGCCGCGTGCATCGCCGCCGAGGCGCCGTACCAGAACGACCCCTACGGCGGGAAGGCCATGCCCGGCGGAACGGCGCAGAAGGTCACCGACCGCGCCTCGGCCGTGTCGGTGTACACCGAACGCCTCACCTACGGCTTCGCCCGCACAGGCACCGCCGGTCAGCCGGCGGCCGTGCCGGCAGGCGCGTCGAACCTGCTGCTGACTGCGTTCCCGCAGCTGACCGACGCGCAGCGCACGTCGATCCTCGCGCAGACCCAGATCGACTCGGGCTATCCGCTCGACCAGACGTCCGGCGGCAACGGATCGTGGCAGCGTCTCAACCTCGCCGCCGCGATGTCGGCAAAGGTGCAGGTCAACGCCGACTCCACCGTCTCGGTGCTCGGCGTCGGCGGCACGGCCCAGGTGCTCCCCGCGCCGACCGGCACGACGCCCGCGCTGACCGCCCCGAACGGCACGACCGTCGCCGCCGGCGGCCAGCTGCAGATCGCGGGCTCGGGATTCGCCGCCGGTCAGAAGCTCACGGTGCAGCTGCACAGCGATCCGGTGACGATCGCGACCGTCACCGCCGATGCGAACGGCGCTTTCGCCGCGACCGTCACGATCCCCGCCTCGACCCCGGCCGGTGCGCACACGATCACGCTCCTGGATGCCACGGGCGCCGTCGTCGCGGGACCGCTCGCGGTCACGGTCACCGGCATGCGCCTGCCCCTGGTGAGCGGATGACGACGAGCCCCGCTCGTCGGCGCCTGGCGCTCATCACGATCACCGCGACGGCGGCTGCGGCCGTCGTCGCGGTGATCGCCGCGTGGGCGCTGGCTCCCGTCGCCCCCGCGGTCCCGGCAGCCGATCCCACGCCCTCGTCGTCCCCGACGCCCGCGACCGCCGCGTCGCCCCGTCCGGTTCCCGCGGTCGACGCCGGCGCGCTGTCGGCGTTGCCCGAGGCGCGCTACGACGCGGTGATCGGAGGGCTCCTCGTCGCCGACACGGCCCTGCCCGCGCACGCCGACGTGTACTCGACGGCATCCGATCTGCCCCTCTTCGGCGACGCCGACGACACGGGACGCGCGGGTGGCAGCGGCGGTCCCGTCGCGCGTCTGGCCGCGCACGACTTCTTGGGCGAGGCCACCCCCGTCGTCGTGGTCCGCACCGAGGGGCCGTGGGCGCTCGTGCTGACGCCCGCCCGCCGCACGCTCCCGTCGGCCGCGCCGGCGGGTCAGCCCGCGGCGGCGCAGACCGCGGCCTGGGCCCCGCTGTCGTCGCTGGCGAAGACGACCGGCCCGACGTCGCGCGTCGAGGTGTCGGTGGCGCAGCGGTCCGTGTCGATCGTCGCCCTCGACGGCACCGTGCAGGCTACGTTCCCCGCCGCCGTCGGTGCCGACGGCACGCCCACGCCGACCGGCGTCATCGGCTACCTCGAGGCGCGATACGTCGACCCGTCGCAGGGGACCGGTGATCACCCCATCCACCTGACGTCGTTGCACTCCGCCGCTGCCGACGAGCCCTTCGGCGGTCACGACGGGGGACTCATCGGCATCCACTACGCGGACCAGCGCGACGGGGCGATCTCGCACGGTTGCGTGCGGATCGGCGCCGACGCGGTCGCGGCGCTCGCCGCGCTCCCGCTCGGCACGCTCGTGGTGCTGCGCTGACGCCCACACCCGAAGGGTGACGACCCCCAGCGCGCAGGCCCAGCCGGGCACGGGGCGCCTCTGGGCATCCGGTAGCCTCGGGGGCCTATGGCCGACACCTCGCCGCCCTCCCACGCCCGCCCGCTGGTCGCCGGGGTCGTCACCGCCCTCGTCGGGTTCACCAGCACCTTCGCCGTCGTGCTCACGGGCCTGCGTGCCGTGGGGGCGACTCCCGCTCAAGCGGCCAGTGGCCTGCTCGCGATCACCCTCGTCGTCGGCATCGGCTGCATCGTTCTCGCCGGGCGCTACCGCATTCCGATCACCGTCGCCTGGTCGACCCCCGGCGTCGCGCTTCTGGCGGCCACCGGTGCCGTCGACGGCGGGTGGCCGGCGGTGGTCGGCGGCTTCCTCGTCTCCGCCGCGTTGATCCTCTGCACGGCGCTGTTCCCCCCGCTCGGCGCCCTCATCGCGCGGATCCCGGCCTCGATCGCGCAGGCGATGCTCGCCGGTGTCCTGCTGCCGCTGTGTGTGGCGCCGTTCGTCGGTCTCGTGAACGACCCCTGGGGTGTGGCACCCGTGCTGCTCGTGTGGCTCGTGGCATCCCGGTTTCTTCCCCGCTGGGCTGTGCCGCTCGCCTTCGTCGCGGCGATCGCGGTGGTCGCGGTGGAGCTGGCCCGAACGGGAGTGGACGCGGATGCCGCGACCCTGATGCCGCGCCTGGAGTTCACGGCTCCCTCTCTCACGGTCGGTGCGGTCGTGGGCATCGCGGTGCCGCTGTTCGTGGTGACGATGGCATCGCAGAACGTGCCCGGAGTCGCGGTGATGCGCAGCCTGGGCTACACGATCCCGTGGCGCCCCGCGATGCTCGTCACCGGTCTCGGCTCGGCTGCCGCGGCCGGGTTCGGCGGCCACGCGATGAACCTCGGCGCGATCAGCGCGGCGATCGCGGCCGGCCCCGACTCGCACCCCGACCCGAAGAAGCGGTGGGTCGCGGGGGTGTCGGCCGGGGGCACCTATCTCGTCCTCGGCGCCCTGTCGGCGGCGTTCGCGGCCATCGTGCTGCTGGCGCCGGCGGGCGTCATCCCGGCGGTCGCGGGTGTGGCGCTGTTCGGCGCCTTCGGTTCGGCGATCCAGCAGGCGATCGACGACCCCGGCGAGCGGGTGCCCGCGGTGGTCACGTTCCTCGTCGCGGCGTCCGGGATCGCGGTGTTCGGGGTGAGCGCGGCGTTCTGGGCCCTGGTCGCGGGGCTCGTGGTGCGCGCGGTGCTGCACGTGGGCCGCCGGGCGGCCTGAGCCCCCAGCCTGACGACGGTCGCGTCGCCGTACGGCACGAACCTTGTGGACCGTCACCGTTTCGTTATCGATCTCGTCGCCGGAAAGGGAACCGATGGCGCCCCCGCGGACATTACCGAGTGTGGATGAAGACGACGCCGGGCTGTGGGACCGGGTACGCCAAGGCACGAGCTCGCGCTCGCCGCGCTGTTCGATCGGCACGAGACGCGGCTGTTCCGCCATGCGACTCGGCTGCTGACCCATCGGGAGGATGCGAAGGATGCCGTGACCGTGGCCTTCTTCGAGCTGTGGCGCAAACGCGCCTCGGTGCGTCTGGTCGATGGGTCTCCGCTGCCGTGGCTGCTGACGACGGTGGCGCACAGTGCCCGGAACCTGGAGCGGTCGAGCAGGCGCTATCGCGCCCTGCTGGACCGGGCCCCCGTCGCCGAGCACGTGTCGACCGACGCGCCGGACGACAGCGGGGTGCTCTCGGCGCTGAAGCGTCTGCCCGAACGTGAGCAGGCGGTGGTGGTGCTGTCGGTGCTCGAGGGATATGCCGAGCGCGAGATCGCTCAAGCCCTCGGCATCCCGGCCGGAACGGTCAAATCGCGGCTCGCCCGCGCCAAAGCGAAATTGCGCGACGAGCTCGCGCTGGAAGGGGCACGGGCATGAACGACGAACTGACGCCCTCCGAGCGCGCGGCCCTGCGCGCCCGCATCGTGGGCGGCGCCCACGACATCAAGCCCGTCGGGGCGCACCGCAACGCGTGGATCGCGGGCTCCGTGGCCGCGGCGATGGTGGTCGCGATCGCCGGGGGAGTGGCGGTGACCTCGACGCTCAGCGCGCCCGAGATCGCGACGACGCCGTCGCCGAGTCCGACTGTGACGGCGGCGCCCGTGCCTGTGCCGACGCCGACCTTGACGCCGACGCCGACGCAGACTCCCACCTCCCGCCCCACGTTGCCCGTCCTCGCCTTCGACGGCGACTGTTCAGCAGTGCTCGACGAAAGTGCGGCCTCTTCGGTGGTCGGCGTTCCGATGAATCTGTGGGAGGGGCTCTCCGTCTGGGACGCGCGATCGCTGGGCGGTGTCTCGTGCCACTGGCGGACGCAGGACCCGACGGGGTGGCAGTCGGTGAGCGTCACCGTCCTTCCGTATTCCGTCGTGCCGGACACCGTCCGCGCGAAGGCCGGCGTCGCTCCGGGGTGTGAGGGCGATCCGTGCGACTATTCGGAGCGCTTCGGCGACGCGTGGGTCTCGGCGAACGCGAGTAGCGCCACCGTGGCGATGGATGCGGTGGCGGCGGTGGGACCGCGAGCGGCTGCGTCCCCGGGGACCGAGCGGGCGCTTCCAGCGAGCGCGTGGCGTCTCGATGACTGCGATAATCGACTCCGGAGTGCCGTCGAGCGGACCCTCGGGCGTTCTGGCCTCGAACCTGTCGGAACCGATGACGTGCCGCAGGGCCAAGAGTGGGACGTTCTCACCGCGCGCGGCGCCGCCGCCTGGTGTTCGGTGGCGCCTCCTGCTTACGACGCCCCCGACTATTTCACCCTGCGGCTCAGCATCGCCGCCGGCGCGCAATCGGATGCGAGCGAGGTAGAGCGGTTCGGCGGCAGTCCCATCCACGTAGAGGGCGCCCGGGCAGCGTGGTGGATACCACCCGTGAACGGGGTCGGCGGGCGGCTGCGCGCGGACGCCGGCGGGGGGATCGTCGAGGCGGTGGGCACGGATCTCACGGAGGATCAGATGAGCGACCTCGTCGCCGCCATCATCGGCGCGTTCGAGTGAACCCCGGCATCCGCCCCTCCCACCCCCGCGCCCTAGACTCGTCTCTCGTGGTCACCCGTCTGTCGAACTATTTCCTCCGCACGCTTCGCGAAGATCCCTCGGATGCCGAGGTCACGAGCCACCGTCTGCTCGTGCGCGCCGGCTACATCCGTCGCAACGCCCCGGGCGTCTTCGCGTGGCTGCCGCTCGGCCTGAGGGTCAAGGCCAAGATCGAGGCGATCGTCCGCGAAGAGATGGCGAACGCGGGTGCCTTCGAGGTGCACTTCCCGGCGCTGCTGCCGCGTGAGCCCTTCGAGGTCACCGGCCGCTGGGAGGAGTACGGCGACGCGCTGTTCCGTCTGCAGGACCGCAAGGGTGCCGACTACCTGCTCGCGCCGACGCACGAGGAGATGTTCACCCTGCTGGTGAAGGACCTGTACTCGTCGTACAAGGACCTACCGCTGACGATCTACCAGATCCAGGACAAGTACCGCGACGAGGCGCGTCCCCGCGCGGGCCTCCTGCGCGGACGCGAGTTCACCATGAAGGACGCGTACTCGTTCGACGCGACGGATGCCGGACTCGACGCCTCGTACCAGGCTCAGCGCGACGCGTACGAGCGCATCTTCACCCGCCTGGGCCTCGAGTACGTCATCGTGGCCGCCGATGCGGGGGCGATGGGCGGCTCGAAGTCGGAGGAGTTCCTGCACCCGACGCCGATCGGCGAGGACACCTTCGTGCGCTCGGCCGGCGGTTACGCGGCCAACGTCGAGGCGTTCACCACGGTCGTCCCCGATGCGCTCCCCCTCGAAGGCCAGTCCGAGCCGGTCGTCTTCGACTCGCCGAACACGCCCACGATCGCCACCCTCGTCGATCACTCGAACGCGCACCTCGACGCCCCGGCCCGCGGCATCGCCGGTCCCGCGACGGCCGAGGCGACCGCCTGGACCGCGGCGCACACGCTGAAGAACGTCGTGCTCGCCCTCACGCACCTCGACGGCACGCGCGAGCTCGTCGTCGTGGGCCTGCCCGGCGACCGCGACGTCGACGACAAGCGCGTCGAGGTCGCCTTCGCCCCGGCCGAGGTCGAGGCCGCCACCGAAGCGGACTTCGCGAAGAACCCGCTGCTGGTCAAGGGCTACATCGGCCCCTGGTCGCCCACCGGTGCGGTGCTGGGCGAGGAGTCGGCGACGAAGATCCGGTACTACCTCGACCCCCGCGTGGTCGACGGCACCGCGTGGATCACCGGCGCCAACATCGACCAGAAGCACGTGCACTCCCTCGTCGCGGGCCGAGACTTCGTCGGCGACGGCTTCGTCGAGGTCTCGACCGTGCGTGAGGGCGACCCCGCCCCCGACAGCTCCGGCCCCGTGGAGCTCGCGCGCGGCATGGAGATCGGCCACGTCTTCCAGCTCGGTCGCAAGTACGCCGAGGCCCTGGGCCTGAAGGTGCTCGACGAGAACGGCAAGCTCGCCACCGTCACCATGGGGTCGTACGGCATCGGCGTCACCCGCATCCTCGCGATCATCGCCGAGCTCAACAACGACGCCAAGGGGCTCATCTGGCCCTCGTCGGTCGCTCCGTTCGACGTGCACGTGGTGGCCACCGGCCGCGACGCCGTGGCGTTCGAGCTCGCGGCCTCCGTCTCGGAGCAGCTCGAGTCCGCCGGCCTCGACGTGCTGTACGACGACCGCCCGAAGGTCTCGCCCGGCGTGAAGTTCGGCGACGCCGAGCTCGTCGGCATCCCGCGCATCCTCATCGTCGGCCGCGGAGCGGCCGAGGGTCAGGTCGAACTGTGGGACCGCCGCACGGGTGAGCGCGAGACGGTGTCGGTCGACGACGCCGTGGCCGCGCTGACGCGCTGACCCCCTGCCTCCCCACCGCGAGGCTGCATCTCGTTGACATGTCGGTTGCAACCTGCAGTCGTCTTCTCAGCGAGATGCCGTCTCGCGGCGTCTGGAGGGCACTCGCGCGACGTTGGCATCGGTAGCGTGGATGCCATGATCTCGGCTCCCCGCCTGCCCCTGTCCGACGGCTCGACGATTCCCCAACTGGGAGTCGGCACCTACAAGGTGCCGGCGGAGGTCACCACCGACCTCGTCGCCGGAGCCCTCGCCGCCGGCTATCGGCACATCGACACAGCCGCACTGTACGGCAACGAAGTCGAGGTGGGCGAGGGCCTGCGCGCCTCGGGCCTGGAGCGCGACGAGGTCTTCGTCACCACCAAGGTCTGGAACGACGACCAGGGGTTCGACGAAACGCTGCGCGCCTTCGACGCCAGTGCGGCGAAGCTCGGCCTCGACCGCGTCGACCTGTACCTCATCCACTGGCCCATCCCCAGCGCCGATCGCTACGTCGACACCTGGCGGGCCCTGCAGCGCTTGCAGGAGGAGGGGCGCGCCACCTCGATCGGCGTCAGCAACTTCTCCGTGCCGCACCTCGAGCGTCTGCGCGAGGAGACGGGTGTCCTCCCCGCCGTGAACCAGGTCGAGCTGCACCCGCGGTTCCCGCAGGACGCGCTCGTCGACTGGCACGCCGCCCACGAGATCGTCACCGAGTCGTGGGCACCGCTCGCGCGTGGAGGTCTGCTCGACGAACCCCTGCTCGCCCGGATCGCCGAAAAGCACGGCAAGACCCCGGCCCAGGTCGTCGTGCGCTGGCACCTCGATCGTGGGCTCGTGGTGTTCCCCAAGTCGGTGTCGCTCGACCGCATCCGCGAGAACGGCGACGTCTTCGACTTCGCGCTCGACGCCGACGACCATGAGGCGATCGCGACCCTCGACACGGGGGAGCGGACCGGTCGGAACCCCGACCTCGACTGAGACGCGGGTCAGGCGTCGAGACGGGCGTAGCGGGCGCGGAACACGGTGAACACACCGTAGGCGAGAAATCCCAGCCCGACCAGTGACGCGAGTACCGGTCCCGCGGGCAGCGCGACGAGCGCGGAGGTCGCGCCGTCGAGACCGCCCGCCGTGTCGGGTTCGACGGTGACCGCGGCGACGACCACGAGCACGCCCACGATGACCAGCGCGACGCCCTTGGGCGCGAAGCCGACGACCCCGAGTGCGGTGAGCGCGAAACCCGCGGAGCCGTCGGGCGTGCGCACCTTCGCGTGGAACGACCGTCGCATCCCCATCCAGACGAACCCGAATCCGACACCGGCGACCGCGAGGCCAACCGCCCCGAGCACGAACCCGCCGATGGACCACGACAGCACGCCTTCGCTGAGGCTCTCCGCGGCCTGCTCGGCGCGCGGGCGGGCGCCCAGGGCGACCGATGCCGACACGAGGCCGATCGCGACGAAGATCAGGCCCTACGGCGCTTCGGTGACGACCCGCCCGATGCGGCTCCACAGCGTGAGGCGCCGCGGTGCGAACGCCTGCAGCAGGTGCCACGCGCCCAGCGCGACGAGCCCGACCGCGAGGGCCCAGAGCGCCGCTGCTCCGAGCGGCGCCGCGGCGAGCGCTCGGAACGCCCCCGTCTGGTCGCTGTCCTCCTTCGCGCCGAAGCCGACCGCGATCACGAGTCCGCCGATGAGCAGGTGCAGGATGCCGTTGGCGGCATAACCCGCTCGCGCAGCGACCCGGAAAGTGGGGTTCGCTCCGACCTCACGGGCGGCGGTGCGGGCGGAGGACGGCATCCCGGAACCGTATGCCCATTCCCACACGGGCGACAATCCGACCGCGCAACGGGGGTGTCGGCATCCGGTCATCCGCCGCCGCTGTGCGGAAGATCCCGTGCGGCGAACGGGTGAAGATCCTGTGTCGTTGCGGTTGCCGCCTTGGCAGTGCGGGGCGCACCTGTCTACGGTCGGAACATGCCCGAGAACACCTCTGAGCTGCGCCCCACGCACCCGCTCGCCATCGCGCCCGTCGTCGCCCCCGCGGCATCCGTCGACGGCTTCGCGAAACAGTTCCTGCAGAACCTCAACTTCGACCAGGGCGTGACCCTGTCGACCTCCGACGTCAACGATCAGTACCTCGCCCTCGCCTACACGGTGCGCGACTACCTGATGGCGCGCTGGTTCGACGACCGGGCACAGCAGAAGACGCAGCAGGCGAAGACCGTCTGCTACCTCTCGGCCGAGTATCTGCTGGGCCGACAGCTCGACAACAACCTGCTCGCGGCGCGTCTGACCGACATCGCGACCGAGGCCCTCGCGCAGTGCGGCATCGACATCGACGACCTGCGTCAGGTCGAGATCGAACCCGGTCTCGGCAACGGTGGGCTCGGGCGCCTCGCCGCCTGCTTCATCGACTCTCTCGCGACGATGAGCGTGCCCACGATCGGCTACGGCATCCGTTACGAGTACGGCATCTTCCGTCAGGCGTTCGCCGACGGTCAGCAGATCGAGCAGCCCGACGCGTGGCTGCGCATGGGCTCGCCGTGGGACTTCGCCCACCCCGAGGCCGCGCAGACCATCTCGTTCGCCGGCACCACCGAGACCTACGACGACGACGGCGTCGAACGCACCCGCTGGGTGCCCGAGTGGAACGTGCTCGCGGTGCCGTACAACATGATGGTCCCCGGCTACCACAACGGCCGCGTCAACACCCTCCGCCTGTGGCGAGCGGTCGCCACCAACGCGTTCGATCTGCACACCTTCAACTCCGGCGATTACGTCCAGTCGGTGCGCGCGCAGACCTTCGCCGAGAACATCTCGAAGGTGCTCTATCCAGAGGACTCCACGCCCCAGGGTAAAGAACTGCGCCTGCAGCAGCAGTACTTCTTCGTCGCGGCATCCATCGCCGACTTCATCGAGAACGTCCTGCCCGGCGACTTCGACCTCGAGCAGCTCCCCGAGCGCGTAATCTTCCAGCTCAACGACACCCACCCGGTCATCGGCGTGCCCGAGCTCATGCGCGTGCTGGTCGACGAGAAGAAGCTCGAGTGGGATGCCGCCTGGGCCATCACCCAGAAGTGCTTCGCGTACACGTGCCACACGCTGCTGCCCGAGGCGCTGGAGGTCTGGTCGGTCGACCTGCTCGGCCGCCTGCTCCCTCGCCATCTCGAGATCATCTATCGCATCAACGACGAGTTCCTGCTCGAGGTGCGCGAGCGCTTCGGCGACGACGAGATGCTCATCCGCAACATGTCGATCATCGGTGAGCACCCCTACCGCTCCGTGCGCATGGCCTACCTCGCCACGGTGGCGGGTTCCAAGGTCAACGGCGTCGCCGAGCTGCACTCGCAGCTGCTGCGCGACAACGTGCTCAAGGATTTCGCCGCGATGTGGCCGGACAAGTTCACCAACGTCACCAACGGCGTCACGCCCCGCCGCTTCCTGCGCCTGGCGAACCCCGATCTGTCTGCGCTCATCACCGAGGCCCTGGGCGCCGGGTGGACCGTCGACCTCGAGCGCCTCCGCGGCCTCGAGGCCCTGGCCGACGACGCGGACTTCCGGGAGCGCTTCGCGGCGGTGAAGGTGTCGAACAAGCGTCGCCTGAGCCGCGTGCTCGAAGCCCGCGGGGAGGACGCCCTCGACGACGGTCACATGCTCGACGTCATGATCAAGCGCCTGCACGAGTACAAGCGACAGACGCTGAAGGTGTTGCATATCGTCAGCACCTACGAGGGCATCGTGTCGGGTCGTCTGGACGTCGCCGATGTGCAGGCGCGGACGTTCCTCTTCGGCGCCAAGGCCGCCCCCGGCTACGGCATGGCCAAGCGCATCATCCACCTCATCAACGCCGTCGGCGAGGTGGTGAGCGCCGACGAGCGCGTGCAGGGCAAGCTCAAGGTGCTCTACCCGGCGAACTACAACGTCACGCTCGCCGAGAGCATCATCCCCGCCGCCGACCTGTCGGAGCAGATCTCGCTCGCCGGCAAGGAGGCGTCGGGCACGGGCAACATGAAGCTCGCCTTGAACGGCGCGCTCACGATCGGCACCGACGATGGAGCCAACGTCGAGATCCGCAAGCTCGTCGGCGACGACAACTTCTTCCTCTTCGGAATGAGCGAGCCCGAGGTCGAGGCCCTGTGGGCCGAGGGCTACCGCCCCGCCGACTTCTACCAGAAGGACGAACGGCTGCGGAGCGCCATCGACCTCATCGCCGCGGGCGCCTTCTCGGGCGGCGACCGCACCGTGTTCGAACCGCTCGTGTCGAACCTGCTGTACGAAGACCGGTTCATGGCGCTCGCCGACTTCTCGTCGTACCTCGACGCGCAGGATCGCGTCGACGCCGCCTACGCGGATCAGGACGGGTGGGTACGCGCGGCCATCCTCAACGTCGCGCGCAGCGGGTACTTCTCGTCGGACCGCGCCATGCGCGACTACCTGGAGCGCATCTGGCACGCCACCCCGGTGAGCTGACGCGGTTTCCGGATGCCGCGACCCGGGCGCGCGCCGAGGTCGCGGCATCCGGAAGCGCCTGGCAGCAAGACGACGGCGGATGACCGTCGCGGCGCTGCCCCGCGGACCACGACTCTGCGAGGGTGAGGGGACCCGATCCCGGAGGCCCCATGCAGCTCGCCGACTTCCCCGTGCCCGACACCCGCGCCGCGCGCGGCGCCCTCGCCCTGGCGCGGGAGTACCAGTCGCCGGCGTTCACCGCGCATGCCCTGCGCTCGTGGCTGTGGGCCGAGGCCTTCGCAGTGGTCGACGGCATCGTCGCGGTCGACCACGAGCTGCTGTACGTCGCCGCCGTCCTGCACGACATCGGCACCGTGACCGAGTTCGACAACCACACGCTGTCGTACGAGCACGCCGGCGGTCACGTGGGCATCGCTCTCACGGCCGGTGCGGGCTGGCCCCGGGACCGGCGCGAACGCGTCCTCGACGTGATCGTGCGGCACAACTGGCCGAGCGTCGACCCCGATCTGGATGCCGAAGGCTACCTGCTCGAGACGGCGACGGCGCTCGACATCACCGGCGCGCGCCCGGATGCGCTGCCCGCCGACTTCGTGCGCGAGGTGCTGGCCGCATATCCGCGCGGGACGCTCGCGGCCGAGTTCGGCGCGTGCGTCATGGATCAGGCCGCGCGAAAGCCCGACACCACAGCCCGGCGGCTGGTCGACGGGGGAGTGGTGGACAAGCTCGCCGCCCACCCGCTCGAGCGGGTCGCGGCGGAGCCGAACTCCTGAGAATCCGAGCGCGACCGCCCGAGTGACGGCCTGTTCCCGCGGATCGCGGCCGGTCCGGCCCTCATCTCTCCGGAGTTTCGCGCGGTCCCGCGCCCCGGAGACGCTGCGCCCTGCGTGTGGCTGATTCGTGCGGCACCCGGGAAACGCCTGTAGACGTGGGTCGCCGGTCGTGCTCGGGTCGCGACGGGCGTGGTATCCCGGGTATCGTAGGAGGGTTGTCGGCGCCGGTCGTGCCGACGAAAGCTGAACAACGGAGGGCCTTGTGGACATCGATCTCGCACTACTGAAGACGATCGAACGCGAGAAGGAGATCCCCTTCGACGAACTCGCGCGCATCATCGAGCAGGCGATCCTGACCGCCTACGCGAAGCACATCTCGCCGACCGGTGAGATCCCCGCGGGGGCTCGCGCCACCCTCGACCGCAAGACCGGTCACGTCGGCATCTTCACCCCCGTCACCGACGACGAGGGCGCGATCATCGGCGAGGAGGAGCAGGCCCCCGACGACTTCGGTCGCATCGCCGCCTTCGCCGCCAAGCAGGTCATCAGCCAGCGTCTGCGAGACATCGCCGACGACGCCGTGCTGGGGGAGTTCCGCGGCAAAGAGGGCGACATCGTCGCCGGCGTCGTCCAGCAGGGCCCCAACCCGCGCATGGTGCACGTCGACCTCGGCACCGTCGAGGCCATCCTCCCGCCCGAGGAGCAGGTGCCCGGCGAGACCTATGCGCACGGCTCGCGCCTGCGCGTCTACGTCACCAGCGTCTCCAAGGGCAACAAGGGTCCGCAGATCACCGTCTCGCGCACCCATCCGGGTCTGGTCCGCAAGCTCTTCGCGCTCGAGGTCCCCGAGATCGCCGCGGGCCTGGTCGAGATCGTCTCGCTCGCTCGCGAGGCCGGCCACCGCTCCAAGATCGCCGTCCAGGCGACTGACCCGACGGTCAACGCCAAGGGCGCCTGCATCGGCGAGCTCGGCCGCCGCGTGCGCGCTGTGACCGAAGAGCTCTCGGGCGAGAAGATCGACATCATCGACTACGACGCCGAGCTGCCGCGTTTCGTCGCGAACGCCCTCTCGCCGGCGAAGGTCACCTCGTCGTTCGTCCTGGATGCCACGACCAAGGCCGTCCGCGCGCTCGTGCCGGACTACCAGCTGTCGCTGGCGATCGGCAAAGAGGGTCAGAACGCTCGTCTGGCCGCCAAGCTGACCGGCGCGAAGATCGACATCCAGCCCGACAGCATCCTCGAAGACAACTGAACGTCCGATCGTCCCCACGATCGCGAGGTGTAGGATGGAAGCCGTACGAACGTGCGTCGGATGCCGCGCACGTGCCCCCCGATCCTCGCTTCTGCGTGTGGTCGCGGACGGATCCGTCCTCGTCGCAGACGAGCAAGCGGTTCTTCCCGGTCGGGGCGCGTGGGTGCACGAGACGGACGCGTGTGTGAGCAAAGCGCTTGCACGCCGCGCCTTCGTACGAGCATTGCGTGTGTCAGGCCCGCTTGACACGCAGACCTTCGAATCACACCACCAGCGAAAAGGCTGAACGGCTATGGACACGAAGTGAACGGCTCGAAATGAGACCCGTCCGCAACTAACGGTCTGCCCTGTCCGGGGTAGGCCCTCAGACAGGAGAATTGTGGCAAAACCACGCGTGCACGAGATCGCTTCCGAGCTCGGCGTCGACAGCAAGGTCGCGCTTGCGAAGCTGAAGGAGCTCGGCGAATTCGTCAAGAGCCCCTCATCCACCATCGAACCCCCGGTCGCCCGTAAGCTCCGCGCTGCGCTGGCCTCCGAAGGCTCGTCTTCCTCTTCGGATGCCAAGCCCGCCGCCTCCGCGGCGCGCCCCGCCGCCCGTCCCGGCCCGGCTCGTCCGGCCGCGACCCCCGGCAACCGTCCGTCGGGTCCCACGCCCGGACCTGCGAAGCCCGCGGCCCCCGCTGCTCCCGCAGCGGCTCCGGCCGAGGCTGCGCCCGTGGCATCCGCCCCGGCTCCCGCGGCCGCGTCTGCGGCGAAGCCGTCGACTCCGTCGTCGCCGCCGAGCCCCGGCTCGACCGCGCCGACCCCCGGTGCTGCGGCACCCGGTGCCGGTGCCCCCAAGCCCGGCCCCAGCGCGCCCCCGCGTCCGGGTGGAGCCCGTCCGGGCAACAACCCCTTCGCGTCCTCGCAGGGCATGGGTCAGCGTCCCGCCGGCCCCCGTCCGGGCAACAACCCCTTCGCCTCGGCGCAGGGCATGGGCCAGCGCCCGACCCCCGGCAACATCCCGCGTCCGCAGGCTCCGCGCCCCGGCGCTCCGCGTCCCGGTGCCCCGCGCCCCGGTGGTGCCGGTCGTCCCGGCGGTGGCGGTCGTCCCGGCGCTCCGTTCCAGCAGCGTCCCGGCGGTCCCGGTCGTCCCGGCGGCGCCGGTGGCGGTTTCCAGCGCCCCGGTGGCGGCGCTCCGGCCGGTGGTTTCGCCGGTCGTCCCGGTGGCGGCGGTGGCCGTGGCCGTGGTCCCGGCGGCGGCACCGCGGGTGCCTTCGGTAAGGGCGGCGGCAAGTCCAAGCAGCGTAAGTCGCGTCGGGCGAAGCGGCAGGAATTCGAGATGCGGTCGGCGCCGGTCGTCGGCGGCGTCAACGTCTCGAAGGGCAACGGCGAGATCATCCGCCTGCGTCGCGGTGCCTCCATCGCCGACTTCGCGGACAAGCTCGAGGCCCTGCGCGGCTACACCGTGCAGCCCGGCACGCTCGTGACCATCCTGTTCAACCTGGGCGAGATGGCCACCGCGACCGAGTCGCTCGACGAGGCCACCTTCGAGGTGCTCGGAGCCGAGCTCGGCTACAAGATCCAGATGGTCTCGCCCGAGGACGAAGACAAGGAGCTCCTCGAGGGCTTCGGTCTCGACCTCGACGCCGAACTCGAGGCCGAGAGCGAGGACGATCTCGAGATCCGTCCTCCCGTGGTCACCGTCATGGGCCACGTCGACCACGGTAAGACGCGACTGCTCGACGCCATCCGCCAGACCAACGTGGTAGCGGGCGAGGCCGGCGGCATCACGCAGCACATCGGTGCGTACCAGATCTGGACCGAGCACGAGGGCATCGAGCGCGCGATCACCTTCATCGACACCCCGGGTCACGAGGCGTTCACCGCCATGCGTGCCCGTGGTGCGCAGGTGACCGACATCGCGATCCTCGTGGTCGCGGCCGACGACGGCATCATGCCCCAGACGGTCGAGGCGCTGAACCACGCCCAGGCGGCGAACGTGCCGATCGTGGTCGCGGTCAACAAGGTCGACAAGCCCGACGCCAACCCGGCCAAGGTGCGCCAGCAGCTCACCGAGTACGGTCTGGTCGCCGAGGAGTACGGCGGAGACGTCATGTTCGTCGACGTCTCGGCTCGTCAGAACCTCAACATCCAGGCCCTCCTGGATGCGGTCCTGCTCACCGCCGACGCCGGTCTCGACCTCACGGCCAACCCGAACAAGGCGGCCCGCGGTGTCGCGATCGAGGCGAAGCTCGACAAGGGTCGCGGTTCGGTCGCCACGGTGCTCATCCAGTCCGGAACCCTCCGCGTCGGCGACGCGATCGTCGCAGGAACGGCGTACGGCCGCGTCCGCGCGATGATGGACGAGAACGGCGAAGCGGTCGAAGAGGCCTACCCGTCGCGTCCCGTCTCGGTTCAGGGCCTCAACTCCGTGCCCCGCGCCGGCGACGTCTTCATCGTCACCGAAGAAGACCGCACCGCCCGTCAGATCGCCGAGAAGCGCGAAGCGGCCGAGCGCAATGCCCAGCTGGCCAAGGCCCGCAAGCGCATCTCGCTCGAGGACTTCACCCGCGCTCTCGAAGAGGGCAAGGTCGAGTCGCTCAACCTCATCATCAAGGGTGACGTGTCGGGTGCCGTCGAGGCGCTCGAAGAGTCGCTGCTCAAGATCGAGGTCGACGACAGCGTCCAGCTGCGCATCATCCACCGCGGTGTGGGTGCGATCACCGAGTCGGACATCAACCTGGCCACGATCGACAACGCGATCGTGATCGGCTTCAACGTCCGTCCCGACACGAAGGCCCGTGAGCGCGCCGCCCGCGAGGGTGTCGACGTGCGGTTCTACTCGGTCATCTACAACGCGATCGACGACGTCGAGCAGTCGCTCAAGGGCCTGCTCAAGCCGGAGTTCGAAGAGGTGCAGTCGGGTGTCGCCGAGATCCGCGAGGTGTTCCGCTCCTCGAAGTTCGGCAACATCGCCGGTGTCATCGTGCGATCGGGAACGATCACGCGAAACGCCAAGGCACGTGTCATCCGCGATGGCGTCGTGCTGGCCGACGGCCTGGCCATCGAGTCGCTGCGTCGCTTCAAGGACGACGTCACCGAGGTGCGTACGGACTTCGAGGCCGGTATCGGTCTGGGCAAGTTCAACGACATCCAGATCGGTGACGAGATCGAGACCACCGAAATGGTCGAGAAGCCGCGAGGCTGATCACATCGAGCGGGAGTCGCGTCATGGGCGCGGCTCCCGCTTCGGCCTGCGGGGGTGTGCATTCCCCCGAGCAGAGCGGGGCCCCTACCCCGATGCTCGGAGGAATGCACACCCCCTCCGGCCTACGCTGGGGCGGCTCCGTGACGGGACGCCCGCCGCTGCGATCCACGCGCGGTGGTATGGAGAAGAAGGAGAAGGCAGTGGCAGGGGAACGACAGGCCCGAGTGGCGGACCGGATTCGCGTGGTGCTCGCCGAGCGCCTCGAGAAGGGGCTGCGCGACCCGCGGCTCGGATTCGTCACCATCACCGACGTGCGGGTCACGGGTGACCTCCAGCACGCGTCGGTTTTCTACACCGTCATGGGCGACGAAGCGCACCGCGCCGACACCGCCGCCGCGCTCAAGTCGGCGACCGGCATGCTGCGCAGCGAGGTCGGCAAGAACCTCAACACGCGCCTGACCCCGTCGCTCGAGTTCATCCTCGACGCGATCCCCGAGAACGCCGATCACATCTCGGCGCTGCTACGCGAAGCGCGCGAGCGCGACGAGTCGGTCGCGGGCCTCGCCGCCTCGGCCGCGTACGCCGGCGATGCCGATCCGTACGTCAAACCGCGTGAGGACGACGATGAGGACGCCGCAGACGACGACCTCGACGAGGACGACGCCCCGCGCGCCTGACCTCGACACCACACGGCCGGACCCCGCCTCATCGGCGGAGTCCGGCCGTTCGTCTTGCTGCGGCATCCGGACCGCCGTCCTGCAGATGAGAAGAGTGACACGCCGGTCCGGGGCAGGAACGGGGCGGCGAGTCGGGTGTCGGGTCCGCAGGACGGTGGGTGTCGAAGCGGACTCGGATTCAGGATGCCGGGTGGCCGGGCAGACGCAGGTGATCGTCGACCGCTTCGACAAGGCCGTCGGCGATGAGCGAGTCGATCGCGCGGTCGCGCTGCGCGGCATCCGGCCATTCGGGGATCATCGCGAACGCCGGGACCGCCGCGGGCGCGGCCTCGCGAAGGGTCTTCAGCACCGCCCCGCGGGTCTGCCGATCGCTGCCCTCGTACGTGGCCTGTTTGCGCCGACGGTCCTCGGATGCCGGATACCCGGCCGCCCGCCATGCGCACTGCGCCGCGAGGGGGCATGCCTCGCACTTCGGCGCTCGGGCGGTGCAGACGATCGCGCCGAGCTCCATCGCGGCGGCGTTGACGATCGCGGCCTCGGCGATGTCGGCGGGGAGCTCGGCCTCCATCGCCTCGAGGTCGCGGCGGTTCGGCGGACCGGGCTGCGCGCGACCCTCGACCGCACGGGCGAGCACGCGGCGGGTGTTCGTGTCGACGACCGGATGCCGATCGCCGTAGGCGAAGACGGCGACGGCCCTCGCGGTGTAGTCGCCGATTCCGGTGAGGGCCAGAAGCGCATCGACATCGCGGGGAACGACGCCGTCGTGACGATCGCGGATCTCGACGGCGGCGCGGTGCAGCCACAGCGCGCGCCGCGGATAGCCGAGGTTCGCCCACTGCGTGACGGCATCGCCCGGGGGAGAGGCGGCGAGGTCGGCCGGCGTCGGCCAACGGGTCAGCCACGCTTCCAGGTGGGGGACGACGCGGTTCACCGGCGTCTGCTGCAGCATGAACTCGCTCACGAGCGTGCCCCAGGCGCCGAATCCCTCGCGGCGCCAGGGGAGGTCGCGGGCCGCGTCGCGGTACCACGCGATGAGCGGGGCGGCGAGTCCTGGCATCCGTCCAGCCTACGGTCGTCAACGGGGGCCGGACTTCACGCACGAACGCCGTTCGCGCGCATGAACACGGGCTGCACGCGTTTCTGCGCGTCGATCGCGTTTATGTGTGACGGGGGACGCCGAGACCGGGCTGGCACGGGGCCGCGGGAGCGGTCGGGTGTCGGTGGTCGACCCTAGGCTGGAGGCATGTCGAGTGAGAACCCCGTCGAGACCCTGCAGCGGAGCCTGCGCGACCTGATGCGGCAGAACGCCCGCGCGGGGCGCGTCGTCGTGGCGGTCGATGCTCTCGACCTCGGCGCGGCGATGGACTTCGCGGGCGAGTTCGAGAAGGCGATCGCCGACGAGGGCACGGCGGTGTTCCATGTCTCCGTCGCCGACGGTGCGCCCGAGGTGCGCGAGTGGTTGATCACGCCGTTCCGGGCGGGCGAGGCGTTCGGTCCCGGGTACGTCGCTCCGAGCGACGCGGTGCTCGTCGTATCGGGCCGCTTCCTGCACCGCCCCGAAGTGCGCGGCCTGTGGAACTTCTCGATCTGGCTCGAGAGCAACCCGCCCATCGGCACCCCGCGCCCCGAGCTCCCCGATACCGAGAAGCAGTACCTCCGCACGGTGCGCCCCAAGGCCGAAGCGTCCGTCATCGTCGAGAACTCCGACCCCTCGCACCCCGTGCAGGTATTCGGAGACTTCTGCTGATGGTGCGTCCCGGAATCCTCCTGGTCGACAAGCCCGGAGGCATCACCAGCCATGACGTCGTCTCGCGCGCCCGGCGCGCGCTCGGAACCCGCAAGATCGGCCACGCCGGCACGCTCGACCCGATGGCCACGGGCCTGCTCGTGCTCGGCGTCGAGGGGGCGACGCGGTTGCTGACCTACATCGTCGGCGCCGACAAGACCTACGAGGCCACCATTCTGCTCGGCGTCGCCACCGACAGCGACGACGCCGACGGAGTCGAATCGGCGCGGGCGGATGCCGCCGACGTCGCGGCGGTGACCGATGACGCCATCGCGGCGGGCATCTCCGCCCTCACCGGCGACATCCAGCAGGTGCCCAGCACCGTCTCGGCCATCAAGGTCGCGGGCCGTCGCGCCTACGACCTCGCGCGCGCCGGCGAAGAGGTCGAGCTGAGAGCGCGGAGCGTCACGGTGTCGCGATTCCACGTGCGCGAGATGCGTCGCGGCGACGATGCGATCGAGCTCGACGTGGTCGTGGACTGCACGAGCGGCACGTACATCCGCGCTCTCGCCCGCGACCTCGGTCGCGCGGTCGGCATCGGAGGGCACCTCACGGCTCTGCGTCGTACCCGCATCGGGGCGTTCG
The DNA here is from genome assembly GCF_052660795.1 of Sphingomonas sp. G5. Classification (NCBI taxonomy): domain Bacteria; kingdom Pseudomonadati; phylum Pseudomonadota; class Alphaproteobacteria; order Sphingomonadales; family Sphingomonadaceae; genus Sphingomonas; species Sphingomonas sp. G5. The sequence goes on from NZ_CP109660.1 coordinate 1,088,073, forward strand.
ACGTCGCCGCCGCGGCATCCGTCGACGACATCGCCGAAGACGCCCTCGTCGCGCCCGCGACCGCGGCGGCCGTCGTGATGAGCGTCCTCGCCGTGGGTGAGGAAGAGGCGCGAGATCTGCGGCACGGCAAGCGCATCGACGGGGGAGGCCGCCTGACCGGTGCGGTCGCTGCCGCGATCGACCCCGAGGGACGCCTGATCGGCGTCGTCGAGAAGCGCGGAACGCAGCTCAAGAGCGTCATGAACATGCCCGAGGAGGTCGCCCGATGATCCTGTGGTTCACGCTCGCACAGGTGGGGATCGCCGTGATCGCGGGTCTCGTCGCGGTCACAGCCGGTCTCATCGGCCGGCGTCCCGGAGACGTCACGGTCGGCTCTCTCGCCCTCATCGAGCTGCTGCTCCTCGTGCAGATCGTCGTGGCGATCATCGCGCCGTTGGCCGGCAACCCGCCCACCGGGAGCCTGCTGGAGTTCTGGACGTACCTCGTCTCGGCCGCGCTCGTGCCCGTGGCGGGAGCCGCGTGGGCCCTTCTGGAGCGCAGTCGCTGGAGCACCGTCGTCATGGGGGTCGCGGCCCTCGCCGTGGCCGTGATGGTGTGGCGCATGCACCAGATCTGGACCGTGCAGATCGCCTGACGCCGGAGCCCCGCTCGCCGAAGCCGCGAGCGAACTAGAATCGACAGGTCATGGCATCCACCACTCCCACCCGCTCCCGGGGGATGACCGGCATCGGCCGTGTCCTCGTCGTCGTCTACGGCATAATGGCGCTCGCCGCCACGGGCCGTTCGTTCGTGCAGATCGTGCGCGAGTTCGCCGACGCCCCCCTCGCATACTCGCTGTCGGCTCTCGCGGCGGTCGTCTACATTCTCGCGACCCTTGCGCTCGTCTTCTCGGCGCGACCGGCCTGGTACCGGATCGCGTGGGTCGCGATCGGTTTCGAGTTGGTCGGCGTTCTCGTCGTGGGAACCCTGAGCCTGGTGCTGCCCGAGCTGTTCCAACACCCGACGGTGTGGTCGGTCTACGGCTACGGGTATCTGTTCATCCCCCTCGTGCTGCCCTTCCTCGGACTCTGGTGGCTCACACGTCACCGCCGGGCGACCCGGTGATCGTCTTCCGCGACCCCGCGGAGGTGCCGGCGCACTTCGGTCCCTCGGTGGTGGCGATCGGCAAGTTCGACGGCGTGCACACCGGGCACCGTGCCGTGATCGATCGCGCGCGCATCGACGCCTCCGACGGGGCGCGGGTTGTCGCGGTGACCTTCGACCGCAACCCGCTGAGCGTGCTGCGCCCCGAGAAGTGCCCTCCCGACGTCATCGGGCCGCACCAGAAGCTCGACCTGCTCGAGCGCGCCGGGGTGGATGCCACGCTGCTGCTCACCTTCGACGAAGAGCTGGCCGCGATCCCCGCCGAGGACTTCGTGCTGCGGGTGCTCGTGCAGGCGCTGCAGGCGCGCACAGTGCTCGTGGGACGTGACTTCCGCTTCGGCGCCGGGGGAGAGGGCGACCCCGACCTGCTGACGCGCATGGGGGCGGAACACGGGTTCCGCGTCGATGTGGTGGACGACGTGCGCGCCGTCCACGCGGACCGCCGGGTGTCATCCACCTGGATCCGTGAGGCGTTGTCGGCGGGCGACGTCGCCACGGCCGCGCGCCTGCTCGGGCGGGCTCCCTCGGTGTGGGGCGAGGTCGTGCACGGACTCAAGCGAGGCCGGGAGCTCGGCTACCCGACCGCGAACCTGTCGCCCGACCTCGAGGGCTTCATCCCCGCGGACGGTGTCTACGCCGGTTGGCTCGTCGACGTCGACGGCGCACGGCGCATCAGCTACCCGGCCGCGATCAGCGTCGGCACCAACCCGACGTTCGACGATGTGCACGCGCGCCAGGTCGAGGCCTACGTGATCGACGAGACCGGTCTCGACCTGTACGGCCATCACGTCGAGGTGCGCTTCGTCGAACGAGTGCGCGAGATGACGGCCTTCGACGGCATCGACGCGCTGCTGGTGCAGATGGCGGACGACGTGGAGCGGGCGCGGGCGATCCTGCGCTGAGTGCGAGGTCTCGGGGCATCGCTCCGGGGAGGTGCGTGGCCCCTCGTAGGGTGCGCGTCCCTGCTCGCCGGTGCGTCCGCCGCGACAGGTGGTACCGGCGTTCTCGGTCGCCGTTCAGTCCTGCCGCGACAGGTGATTCCGGATGCCGAGGAACGACGCCGCGGCCCCGAGCAGCATCAGCGCGGCCGTGAAGACGGCGGCGCGGTGGAAGCCGCCGAGGTCGAGGGAGCCGCCCACGACCGCCGAGACGGCGGCGATCGCCAGGAGCCCCGCGACGCGCGAGACGGCGTTGTTGACGGCCGAGGCGATGCCGGAACGCTCGGTGTCGATGGCCCCGAGCACGGCCGCGGTGAGCGGTGAGACGGTGGCGGTGAGCCCCAGGCCCCACACGACGACGCCGGGCAGGACCTGCGTCCAGTAGTCGAAGTCGCCGCTGACGTTCAGCAGCAGCAGCGCCCCGGCCGCCATCACGATCGGTCCGAGCGTCATGAACAGGCGCGGGCCGAAGCGCCCCGCGAGGGCGCCCATCCGCGAGCTGAGCAGGATCATCAACACGGTGCTCGGCAGCGACGCGAGCCCGGCGAGGGTGGCGGGCAGCCCCGCGCCCTGCTGCAGGTACACGCTCACCACGAACCCGTTGAGCGACAGTGCGGCGTACACGAAGACGGTCGCGAGGTTGCCCGCCCAGAAGTTGCGCGAGCGGAAGAGGTCGAGCGGCATCATCGGGTCGCGGGCCGTGCGCTGACGCAGGAGGAAACCCGCGAACGACAGGATGCCGATGACCCCGGGGAGCCAGATGACGGGAGACGCCCAGCCGAGGTTGGGTTGCTCGATGAGGGCGAAGACGATGCCGCCGAGGCCCAGGGCGCACAGGACCGCGCCGAGGATGTCGACGCGGGCGCCGGGCCGGCGGTGATCGCGGTGACCGAGACGGGCGAGCAACCACATGGTCACCGCGATGGGCAGCACGTTCACCAGGAACACCAGGCGCCACGACAGCGTGTCGACGAAGATGCCGCCGATGAGGGGACCGGCGATCATGGCGACGGTCGTCGCACCGGTCCAGATTCCGATCGCGCGGGCCTGGGCGGGCCCGCGGAATGTGGAGGTGATGAGGGCCAGAGAGCTCGGGACGAGGAGGGCGCCGGCGATGCCCTGCAGTGCGCGGGCGACGATGAGGAACTCGGCGGTGGGGGCGGCGGCGATCGCCAGCGAGGTGACTCCGAAACCGATGAGACCGATTCGCAGCACCACGATGCGCCCGAGGACGTCGCTCAGTGATCCCGCGACCAGGATGAACGCGCCGAGCGTCACCAGGTAGGCGTCGACGACCCATTGCTGCGTCGAGAGTCCGCCGCCCAGCTCGCCCGCGATGGCGGGGAGCGCGACGTTGACCACTGTCCCGTCGAGGAACGACACGAACGAGGCCAGGACGGCGATCGACAGGACGACCCGCTGCTCGCGTGTCATCGTCTCGGCCATGGCCCCAGCGTACGGTTCCCGGTGATCGTGCGCGCGGGGTGGACAGCGTCTCCGATGGTGTCGGGGACGCGTCCGAGGAATACCCCCAGGGGGTATCCTGTTCTGGACGGAGTGACCGGAGGAGAAGCCATGCGCGACAACACCGAATCCCCGACGTCGACCGCGGAAGCCGTGCTCGACATCGAGGGCATGACCTGCGCCAGCTGCGTCGCTCGGGTCGAGAAGCGGCTCGGCCGCGTCGACGGCGTCGAGGCCGCGGTCAACCTCGCGACCGAGACCGCGCGGGTCCGGTACCCGGCCGACCTCGACCCCTCGGCTCTCGTCGCGGCCGTGCGCGCCGCCGGCTACGACGCCACCGTGCGCCCGCGGTCCTCGTCTCGCAACTCGACGGCGGAGGTCGCGGCATCCCTCCCGCTCCCGACGAACGAGCGACCGGATGCCGACACTCCGACCCCCCGGCCCGTCGCTGTTCCCGCGCCCGGCGGCGACGTCGACGCCACGACCGGCCGCGCCCTCGACGGGGCCGCGGACCACGGCGGCCACGTCCACGACACCGGCGACGCCCCCGAGTCCACTCCGCTCCGCGTGCGGCTGTGGGTGTCGCTCGCACTCGCCATACCTGTCGTCGCTCTCGGCATGATCCCGGCCGTGCAGTTCCCGGGCTGGCAGTGGGTGTCGCTCGTGCTCGCGACCCCGATCGTGCTGTGGGGTGGCTGGCCGTTCCACCGCGCCACGCTGCGCAATGCCCGCCACGGCGCCGCGACCATGGACACGCTCATCACCCTGGGCACGTTCGCCGCCTACCTGTGGAGCGTGTGGGCTCTCGTGTTCGGAACGGCCGGGCGGATCGGAATCCGGCACGAGGTCGTTCTCTTCGGCCCGGTGCACGACGCGACGTCGGTGGTCTATTTCGAGGTCGCGGCCGCGGTGACGGTGTTCCTGCTTCTCGGACGGGTGATCGAGCAGCGCTCCACGCGCCGAGCCGGGGCTGCGCTGCGGGCCCTCCTCGACCTGGGCGCGCGCGACGCCGAGCTCGCCGACGGTCGTCGCATCGACATCGACCGGCTGGCGGTCGGGGATGCCTTCGTCGTGCGTCCGGGAGCCACGGTCGCCACCGACGGTGAGGTGATCGAGGGGCGCGCCTTCATCGACGAGAGCATGCTGACGGGCGAAGCGCTTCCCGTCGATGTCGGGCCGGGGTCCACCGTCACCGGCGGCACGATCGCCTCGGGGGGCCGACTCGTCGTCCGCGCGACCGGGGTGGGAGAGCAGACCCGTCTGGCGCGCATCGCCCGCCTCGTCGAAGACGCCCAGCTCGGCAAGAGCCGCGTGCAGCGTCTCGCCGACCGCATCTCGGGCGTCTTCGTGCCCGTGGTCATCGTCCTCGCCGCGCTGACCCTCGGTGCGTGGCTCCTCGCCGGCCAACCCGTGGCCGCCGGCTTCACCGCGGCCGTCGCGGTGCTCATCATCGCGTGCCCCTGCGCTCTCGGACTGGCCACCCCCATCGCGATCCTCGTCGGCACCGGCCGCGGGGCGCAGCTCGGCATCCTCGTCACCGGACCCGCGGCCCTGGAGTCGGCCGAGCGCATCGACACGATCGTGCTCGACAAGACCGGCACCCTCACCTCGGGCCGGATGAGCGTGGCGCACGTCACGACCGTCGATGGTCAGGATGCCGCTGACGCGTTGCACCGCGTCGCCGCCGTCGAGCGCGGGGCGGAGCACCCCATCGCCCACGCGATCGTCGCCGCCGCGGGGGAGGGGGCGGTCGCGACGGACCTCGAGGCCCTGCCCGGCCGGGGCGTCACGGGAACCGTGGATGGCGTGCGGATCTTCGCGGGGCGTCCGGCGCTCGCCGCGGACCTCGGCGCGCGGCTGCCCGCGGCGCTCGGCGACGCCGTGGAGGCGGGGGAGCAGCGCGGCACCGTCGTCGTGGCCGGGTGGGACGACCCCGACGGCGTCCCCACCGCCCGGGTCGTCATCGAGGTGGCCGACACGATCCGCCCCGAGAGTGCCGCGGCGGTCGCGCAGCTGACCCAGATGGGCCTGGAGCCCGTGCTCCTCACCGGCGACAACGAGCATGTCGCCCGCGCCGTCGCCGATGCACTGGGCATCGAACGCGTACGCGCGGGAGTGCTGCCCGAGGGGAAGGTCGACGCGATCACGGCGCTCCGCGCGGAGGGGCGCACCGTCGCGATGGTGGGCGATGGGGTCAACGACGCCGCGGCTCTGGCATCCGCTGATCTGGGGATCGCGATGGGCGGAGGGACGGATGCCGCGCTGCACGCGAGCGACGTGGCCCTCATGCGCGACGACCCGCGGGGTATCGTCACCGCCCTCGCCCTCAGCCGACGGACGATGCGGGTCATTCGCGGCAACCTCTTCTGGGCGTTCGCGTACAACGTCGCCGCGCTGCCGCTGGCCGCGCTGGGCTTGTTGAACCCGATGCTGGCCGGGGCCGCGATGGCCTTCTCGAGCGTGTTCGTCGTGCTGAACAGCCTGAGGCTGCGACGCGCGGTGTGATCGTGCGCGCGAGGTGCCGCGGACTACCGCCTCGCGGCCTTGCGCGGCGAGAAATTCCGGCACCTCACGCAGAAAGCGGCTTGCGACCGCTAGAATGGTGGCGACCCCGACTTCCGCTGTCCTCGCGAGCCGTTCCGGCGTAGACGCGTTGCGGGTCGCCGACACCGCTTCTTCGGCGGCGGTTCGAGCGACGAACTCCCGGGGTCACTGATCCACCGGCATTCGCCGGACGCTCCGGATTGTCATCCGGACGACACGCTCAGGAGGAGCATGCCGACTACGGCAACCGCGTCCCGAGGCTCGAGCCAACGACGCAGGAAGACCACGTCATCCCGACGCGACGACGAAGCACCCGTCATCCCGATCCTCGCCCGCAAGGTGCGCGAGATCGAGGCCAAGGCGCAGCGCGGAAAGCTCGGGCCCACCAACCGCGTCAAGTTCCAGGTGATCGCCTTCCTCGTGCGCGAGGAGCGCGCCCGGGTCAAGGCCGATACCGAGATCACCGACGCCGCGCGCGCCGAGTTGCTCAAGCGACTCGACGGGGTGGCCACGATCCTCGCGAAGACCGCCGCGCGCGACACGTCGCTGATCCAGCTGCTCGAGGTCGATCAGGCCACGTCGCCGGTCGCCCGGCGTATGCGCCGCGACTGGCTGCTCGAGTCCGGTGCCGAGCTGCCGCCCGACGAGCTCATCATCACCGACAACACGCCGAAGGCCGCCCCGGTCGTTCCCGCGGCGCTCGCCGAGAAGCAGGTCATCCCCGCCTCGATCGAGGCGCGCCAGATGGCGAACCCCTTCCTCGCCCCCGACCTCACGCCCCGCTCGACGGGGGACGCTCCGCGTCGTCGCCTCGACGGCTGGGAGCTCATGGGACCGCTGTACAAGGCGTTCGAGACCGGCGCCGGCGGCTCGGCCGCGAGCATGGAGCTGCCGCCCGTCCCCGAGTTCGACCGGCTCTCGCCGCGCGGGCTCGAGGTCATGCCGCACCAGTCGCGGTTCCTCGAGGCCGTCCGCACCGGGCACCGCTCGTTCCTTCTCGCCGACGAGCCGGGCCTCGGCAAGACCGCGGAGTCGGTGCTCGCCGCATCCGTGGCCGACGCATACCCGCTGCTGGTCGTCGTTCCCAACGTCGTGAAGATGAACTGGGCCCGCGAGGTGCAGCGGTGGACGCCGCAGCGACGCGCCACCGTCATCTCGGGCGGCGGTGCCGACATCGACGCCTTCGCCGACATCTTCATCGTCAACTACGAGATCCTCGACCGGCATCTGTCGTGGCTGTCGTCGATCGGGCTCAAGGGCATCGTCGTCGACGAGGCGCACTTCATCAAGAACCTCACGTCGCAGCGCTCGCAGAACGTGCTGGCCCTGGCATCCCGTGTCCGTCAGCAGACCCGCGACCCGCTCCTTCTCGCGCTGACCGGTACCCCGCTGATCAACGACGTCGAGGATTTCGACGCGATCTGGCGTTTCCTTGGCTGGACCAACGGCGAGAAGCCCGGTCCCGAGCTGATGGAGAAGCTGGATGCCACGGGCCTCACGCCCGCGGACAAGGCGTTCTACCCCGAGGCGCGCGAGGCCGTGATCTCGATGGGCATCGTGCGGCGCAAGAAGAAAGACGTCGCCGCCGACCTCCCCGACAAGCTCGTGGCAGACCTCCCGGTCGAACTCGACGACGAATACGGCCGGTCGATCCGTCAGGCCGAGCGCGAGCTCGGTGCCCGGCTGGCCGCGAAGTACCGCCGCATTGTCGAGGCGCGCGGCGACCGGGGCCTCGCCGCCGGTGAGATCGACGACGACATCGTGCGTCTCGTCGCCCACGGTGAGCTCGAGGAATCCAAGGCCGCGGGCTCGGGCAGCGAGAACGTCTTCACAATGGTCCGCCGCATCGGCCAGGCCAAGGCGCACCTCGCCGCCGACTACGCCGTGCAGTTGCAGCGCTCGGTCGGCAAGGTCGTGTTCTTCGCCAAGCACATCGACGTGATGGATGCCGCGGAGGCCCACTTCAAAGCCTCCGGCCTCAAGGCCGTGTCGGTGCGCGGCGAGCAGACCTCGACCGCGCGCCAGGCTGCGATCGACGCGTTCAACAGCGATCCCGACGTGGGCATCGCGGTGTGCTCGCTCACGGCCGCCGGCGTCGGACTGAACATGCAGGCCGCCTCCAACGTCGTGCTCGCCGAGCTGTCGTGGACCGCGGCCGAGCAGACGCAGGCGATCGACCGCGTGCACCGCATCGGCCAGGAGGAGCCCGTGACCGCGTGGCGCATCATCGCCGCGCACACGATCGACACCAAGATCGCCGAGCTCATCGACTCGAAGGAGGGGCTCGCGGCCCGCGCCCTCGACGGCCAGGCGATCGAGCCCGGCTCGAGCGATTCGGTGCAGCTGTCGGCGCTCATGCACCTGCTGCGTCAGGCGCTCGGCGCGGCCTGACCCGGTCCTTCGCGAACGCCCCGGCCGCTTCGGCGTCGGGGCGTTCGTACGTGCGGAGGGGGTGCCGGTCTCGTGTTCGCGTCGCGGCGGGTCGGGTTGCGTCGCGTCGCGTCGCGGGAGCGGGCTGGGGCCCGGCGTCTGACGCCTTCGACGCACGGCGCGGGGCGCAGTTCGAGCGCCCGGGTCTCGGCATCCGCCCGCCCGTCCGTCATCGTGTGGCAGCGGTCCCGCCCGCGGCGATAGGGTCGAAGACGGCAACGGCGCCGCCCCCTTCACCCGAATCACAGCACCAGAGGACTCTGCCCATGAAGATCGGCATCCTGACCAGCGGCGGCGACTGCCCCGGGCTGAACGCGGTCATCCGTGGCGTCGTGCTCAAGGGCACGACGAACTACGACATCGAATTCGTCGGCATCCGAGACGGCTGGCGCGGAGTGGTCGACGGCGACTTCTTCCCGCTGACGCGTCACGAGGTGAAGGGCCTGTCCAAGGTCGGCGGCACCATCCTCGGCACGAGCCGCACCAACCCCTACGAGGGTGCACGCGGCGGCGCCGAGAACATCTCCAAGACGATGTACGGGCACCGGCTCGACGGCATCCTGGCCATCGGTGGCGAAGGCACGCTGGCCGCGGCCGACCGTCTGTCGAAGGACGGCATCAACGTCCTCGGCGTCCCCAAGACCATCGACAACGACCTTCGCGCCACCGATTACTCTTTCGGTTTCGACACGGCCGTCAACATCGCGACGGATGCCATGGACCGCTTGCGCACCACCGGTGACTCGCACCAGCGCTGCATGGTGGCCGAGGTCATGGGTCGTCACGTCGGCTGGATCGCCCTGCACGCGGGCATCGCCGCGGGAGCCCACGTGATCTGCATCCCCGAGGTGCCGATGTCGATCGACGAGATCGTCGAGCAGGTCACCCGCGCGCACGACCGCGGTCGCGCACCCCTGGTCGTCGTCTCGGAGGGCTTCAAGCTCAAGGGCATGGACGAGGCCTTCAGCGACAAGGGCCTCGACGCCTTCAACCGCCCCCGCCTCGGCGGCATCGGCGAGCTGCTGGCTCCGGAGATCGAGCGCCTCACCGGCATCGAAACCCGCTCCACCGTGCTCGGTCACATCCAGCGCGGAGGTTCGCCCTCGGGCTTCGACCGCGTGCTCGCGACGCGCCTGGGTCTGCACGCCGCCGACGCACTGCACGAAGGTGCGTGGGGTCAGATGGTCGCCATGCGCGGCACCGACATCGTGCGCGTCCCCTTCGCCGACGCCCTCGGCGAGCTCAACAGCGTGCCGCTGTACCGCTACGAGGAGGCCGCGGCCCTCTTCGGCTGACCCTTCGCCTCGACGCCCCGTCCCGCCGCGTGCGGGGCGGGGCGTTGCGCTGTTCGGTGGGGCCGTTGCGCTGTGCGGTGGGGGTGCTGTGTGGTGGGGCCGGCGGGGCTGCCGAGTCGTTACGAGAACAGGGCGGCGCGTCCAGAACAGGGCGATCGGAGCGGTTTCCTCCTGTTCTCGTGACATCTCCTGTTCTGGTGACGGGGGAGGGCCGCGGTATCGGCCGGTGGGCGCGCCGTCGTGACGCCCCCGGCCGTCACGAGAACAGGCCGGTGCGCCCAGAACAGGGCGATCGGGGTGGTTTCCTCCTGTTCTCGTGACATCCCCTGTTCCCGTGACACAGGGCAGCTGACGTGGCGGCGCAGCTCAGCGGGACGCGCGGAGGTGGCGTCCCTGGGCCATGGCGAGGCGCACCGTATCGATCACGTACTGGGGCTCGAAGAGGATCTGCACGTAGTCGAAGCGGAGGACCGTGTACCCGCGCAGCACCAGCCGGGCGTCCTGGTGGAGGTCGCGGCGCCGGTCCGCCGGTGAGCTGTGAAACGCGAACCCATCCATCTGGACCACCAGGCGCTCGCCGATCACGGCGTCGACCGGGTGCCCGTCGACCCGCACCTGCTGCCGCAGACGGACGCCGATCGTGAGCATCAACTCGCGGAAGTGCGTCTCGAGGCCCGAGTCGGAGAGGGACGTGGCGACGTGCGCGAACCTCGACGCACGGGTCGAGCGCCATCCCACTGCCGCCAGCGTGTCGGCATCCACCTTCTTCGACCGAAGGGCGGATTCCCACACGGCGAGACCGTCGGCGGGAGGAAGGCAGCGGGCGACATGGAACAGCACATTGATGATCGGTTCGAGGGGATCGGTGCGGATCACGGGTACGGGTGGAGTGGCGCGATGCAGTCGCATACCTGCGTCGTCGAGGCGCGACGCGGTGGCGGGTACCCACACGTGCACGTCTTCGCTCGACGGTGCCCAGAGGCCCATGTCGTGGGCCGCGCTCACGCACGTTGACCGACCGCCGACGGATGCCGCTCTTCTCCGGCTCGCGGGACAGTCGGGCGTGACGATCCACGAACGCCGGATGCGTTCGACCTCCGACGTCGCCGCGGCCGTCGCGACAGCCCGCGGGCCGAAGCCGGCAGCCGCAGCCGAGGACGTGTGTGCGACGCCGCCGCGTGTCGTCAACCATGCAACCAGGCTGGGTTTCATCGCTTCAGACTCGCGGCCCGGAGACACCTGTCGTCCTGTGCTTTCGCGAAGTGGGGACGGTTCGGAAGATCCGCGGCCTGGGGACGAGTGTCGGAGTAGCGTGATCGTCACGAAAACAGGAGATACGACGAGAACAGGACGAAACCGACCGATTCGCCCTGTTCTCGTGACTTTCCCTGTTCTCGTGACGAGAAGGCGAGCCGGCGAGCGGCTTACCCCGCCAGCCCCAGCACGTCGAGCAGCCACGCGATCTCGAACGCGCGCTCGCGCCAGGCGTTGTAGCGCCCGCTGACGCCGCCGTGGCCGGCGACCATCTCGCACTTGAGCAGCGCGTCGGCACCGACCTCGCGCAGACGCGCGACCCACTTCGCGGGCTCCACGTACATCACGCGGGTGTCGTTGAGCGAGGTGACAGCGAGGATACGGGGGTACTGGACGCCCTCGCGGACGTTCTCGTACGGCGAGTAGGACTTCATGTAGGCGTAGACCTCGGCGTCGTGCAGGGGGTCGCCCCACTCGTCCCACTCGATCACCGTGAGCGGCAGCGAGGGGTTGAGGATGGTGGTCAGCGCGTCGACGAAGGGGACGTCGGCCAGCACTCCGGCGAACATCTCGGGTGCGAGGTTCGCCACGGCGCCCATGAGCAGACCGCCGGCGCTCCCTCCCTCGGCGACGATCCGCTCGGGGGTCGTGTACCCCTCGGCCACCAGGTGGCGGGCCGCGGCGACGAAGTCGGTGAAGGTGTTGCGCTTCGCGCGCATCTTGCCGTCTTCGTACCATTGGCGGCCCATCTCGCCGCCGCCGCGCACGTGGGCGACGGCGAAGACGACGCCGCGGTCGAGCAGGGAGAGGCGCGGCACCGAGAAGCCCGGCTCGATCGAGTGCTCGTACGACCCGTAGCCGTACAGGTGCACGGGCCGTGCCGACGCACCGGGCTCGCCGAACGAGCGCTTCCACACCAGCGATACGGGTACCTGCGTGCCGTCCTCGGCGGGGGCCCACACGCGCGCCTGACCGTAGTCGGCCGGATCGAACCCGCCCAGCACGGGCTGGCGCTTGCGCAGGAGCAACTCGCCGGTCTCGACGACGTAGTCGTAGACGGTGCCGGGAGTGACGAACGAGCCGTAGCCGAGGCGCAGGACCGGGGGAGCGTACTCGGGGTTACCGCCCGTGCCGACGCTGTAGAGGGGTTCGTCGAACCCGATCTCGGTGACGGCACCGTCGGCGTACGACAGCATGCCCAGGCGCGCGAGGCCGTCGCGACGGTAGCCGACCACGCCCCAGTCGCGGAAGGTGTCGACGCCCAGCAACCGGTGACCGGTGCAGTGCGCGATCACCGTCTCGCGCGGTCCCTGGGGGTCGGATGCCGAGACCCGCACGAGCTCGAAGTCGAGAGCGTCGTCGTTGTGCAGGATGTACAGCACGTCCTCGCCATCGACGACCGCGTGCGAGGAGGAGTACTCGATGCCCTCGCGACGCGGCCACACCACTCGGGGTTCGCCGCGGAGGTCGTCCGCATCGAGGATCCATTCCTCGCTCGTGATCGACGAGCCCATCTCGATCATGAGGAAGCGGTCGCTGCGGGTGAAGTCGGCCCCGACCCAGTATCGGTCGTCGGGCTCGTGGAAGAGCTTCACGTCGTCGCTGACGGGTGTGCCGATCTCGTGCAGCCACACGGTGTCGGGCCTCCAGGCGTCGTCGACCGTGGTGTACACGATGAAGCGACCGTCGGGCGAGAACGTCGCACCCGAGAAGGTGCCGGGGATCTCGTCGGCGAGCGTCTCGCCGGTGGTGAGGTCGCGCACGCGAACGGTGTAACGCTCGTCGCCCGCCACGTCGATGCCGTAGAGCATGCGCGTGCCGTCGTTCGAGACCTCGAAGCTCCCGAGCGAGAAGAATTCGGTGCCCTCGGCCTCGACATTGCCGTCGAACAGCACCTGCTCGCCGGGGACGGCGGTGTCGGGCGAGAGGGTCGGCGGTGTCCAGTCATCGGGGGAGTCGAGGGGGGCGCGGCACTGGATGCCGTACTGCGCCCCGGCCACGGTGCGGCCGTAGTACCACCAGTCGCCGCGGCGCGCGGGAACCGACAGATCGGTTTCGAGGGTGCGGCCCTTGATCTCGCCGAAGATCGTGTCGCGCAGGGGGGCGAGGTGCGCGGTGCGCTCGCCGGTGTAGGCGTTCTCGGCTTCGAGGTGCGCGATGACCTCGGCGTCGTCTTTCGCGCGCAACCACTCGAAGGGGTCGTCGAACGTGTCTCCGTGGTGGGTGCGCGCCACGGGGCGGCGGTCGGCGACGGGCGGGGTGAGCTTCGGGTCGAGATCGGTCACCGTTCCACGCTAGTGCGCCCGTCCGATGTCGGTCCGCGAGAATACCCAGGATGCCGGCGTCGCGCCGCCCCGCAAGTTTGACCGCCGAGGTCCTCGGTGAAAGGATGTCGAGGCGACCCCGGTGAACGGGTGTCGAACTCCAGGTGAACTCTTCGTTCGTCGCGCCGATCCCGTCGGCATCCCCTCTTCCTTCTCACGGAAAGCGAACGGTGGAGAGCGCAGCCCTCATCATCGTGCTGGTCATCGCGCTGGCACTGTTCTTCGATTTCACCAACGGATTCCACGACACCGCGAACGCGATGGCCACGCCCATCGCCACCGGTGCGCTGAAGCCGAAGGTCGCGGTCCTGCTGGCTGCCAGCCTCAACCTGGTGGGCGCGTTCCTGTCGACGGAGGTGGCCAAGACCATCTCGGGCGGCATGATCCGCGAAGACCAATTGAGCCCCGATATCTTTCCGCCGATCATCTTCGCCGGCCTCATCGGCGCGATCACGTGGAACATGCTCACGTGGCTCCTGGGTCTTCCCTCGAGCTCGTCCCACGCCCTCTTCGGCGGTCTGATCGGGGCGACCCTCGTGGGCGTCGGTGCCTCGGCGATCGACACCGGCGTCGTGCTGAGCAAGGTCATCCTGCCGGCGCTCATCGCGCCCCTCACGGCTGGGATCATCGCCTTCGCGGTCACCAAGATCGCCTACGGCATCACCCGCCGCTACGACATGAAGGCGGACGGCCGCGACGGCTTCCGCTGGGGGCAGATCTTCACGTCGTCGCTGGTCGCCCTGGCGCACGGCACGAACGACGCGCAGAAGACGATGGGCGTCATCACGCTCGCCCTCATCACGGTGGGCTGGCAGTCGACGTCCAACCCCGACCCGCAGCTCTGGGTCGTCTTCGCGTGCGCTCTGACGATCGCCCTGGGCACGTACATGGGCGGCTGGCGCATCATCCGCACCCTCGGCAAGGGCCTGACCGACGTCAAGCCCGCCCAGGGCTTCTCGGCCGAGACCTCTACGGCGGCGACGATCCTGGCATCCAGCGCCCTCGGGTTCGCCCTGTCGACCACGCAGGTCGCCTCGGGCTCGGTCATCGGCTCGGGCCTCGGTCGCCGCGGCTCGACCGTGCGCTGGAACACCGTCGGTCGCATCATGATCGGCTGGGTGCTGACGCTGCCCGCCGCGGGTGCGGTGGGTGCCGCCGCGGCGCTGATCGTCGTCTGGCTGGGCGGCTGGGGCGTCGCTGTCGACGCGGTCATCGCCGTCGTCATCATCCTGGGACTGTTCCTGCGCTCGCGGCGGGACTCGGTCACGTCGGCCAACGCGATGAGCGAGGTCGCCGACTCGGGCGCCGCGGTCAAGGTGCCCCGCAAGCCCGGACCCACGCGTCGTCAGCGCCGTCTCGAGCGCGACAAGGCCGGGAAGGACGCCTGATGCTGATCAACTGGGAAGCCTTCCTCCACGTCTTCGTCGCCGCGATCGTCGGCGCATCGATCGTCGTGACCTTCTACTCGCTCGGCCTGCGACTGCTCGTCCGGGGTGGTCGCCCGCCGCTCGTCTCTCCGGCCGAATTCACGGACGCCATCACCGTGCTCACCGACAAGCAGAAGCGCCGGGCCGAGAAGGCGGTGGCCAAAGCGGCCAAGAAGAACCCGTTGAGCGAGGGGCAGAAGAGCGTCTCGCTGGTCGGCGCCTACTTGTGCTTCGCGGTGTGCGCCGCCGCCGTGCTCGGTGCGCTGCTGCTGATCCTCTTCAACCACTGACGTCTCGGGCGCGATGTCGGAGCCCCCTTTTAGGCTGAGGGCATGGCATCCGTGCAGTTCGGTCAACATGCGCCCGCGGCGCGCGTGATCCTCCATCTCAGCGACACCCACCTGCTGGGCGGCGACCGCCTGCTCGGCGACCGCTACGACACCGCGCTGCACCTTCGTCGCACGCTCGAGGCCGCCGAGGCGACGGGAGTGCGGCCGGATGCCGTGGTGTTCACCGGCGACCTCGCCGACCTCGGCGAACCCGAGGCCTACCGTGCTCTGCGCGACGCGGTCGAACCGTGGGCCGAGGGCCTCGGCGCGCCGGTGGTCTGGGTCGCCGGCAATCACGACGAACGCCCCGCTCTTCGTGAAGAACTCCTCGACGCCGAGCCGACCGAAGAACCCGTGACGGGTGTCTGGGATCTCGGCGGCCTGCGGCTGATCGCCCTGGACTCGACCGTCCCCGGCTGGCACCACGGCGATCTCGACGCGGAGCAGCTCGAGTGGTTACGCGCAGAACTCGCGGAGCCGGCGCCGCTCGGCACGATCCTCGCGCTGCACCACCCGCCGCTTCCCACGCACATCCCCTTCTTCGACATCCTCGAGCTGCGCGACCAGCCGGGTCTCGCCGCCGCCATCGCCGGGAGCGACGTACGGGCGATCCTCGCGGGCCACCTGCACTACTCGACCTCGGGCACCTTCGCCGGAGTGCCGGTGAGCGTCGCCGCGGCTTCCTGCTACACGATGGACCTCGCGCGCCCCGGCGACGCGGTGAACGGGATGGATGCCGGACGCTCGTTCCACCTCGTCCATGTCTGGGACGACACGATCACCCACGCCGTCGTCCCCGTCGTCGACGTCGAGGCCTCGGGATTCTTCACTCCCGAGTGGACGGCGCGCATGGCGGCGCTGAGCCCCGAGGAGCGCCTCGAGGCGTTCTCGCGCAAACGCCCCTGAGGGGCGACGCTCACCGCGCGGCGCGGAGATGCCTGGCCGCCCCGTACCGGACGCGGAGAGCGGAGACACGCCTGCGCGTTCCGGCGGACCGACCCGGTCTCGAGACGCGGCAATAGACGTCACGGAAGGTGTGGATCCGACGACCGGCCGCCGTGTCCACCGACCGGCAGTGCCGCCCTCGTTAGGCTCGTGGCATCCCTATTCGCCGTGACACCCACGAGGACTCCCACATGGCTTTGGACGCAATGACGCGCACCCGTACCGAGACCGACTCCCTCGGATCCCTCGAGATCCCCGCCGACGCGTATTGGGGGATCCACACCGCTCGTGCGCTCGAGAACTTCCCGATCGCCAAGCGCCCCATCTCGGTGTATCCCGACCTCGTGCGGGCGCTCGCGATGGTCAAGCAGGCCTCGGCTCGCGCCAATCGCGAGATCGGCGTGCTGGACCACGAGAAGGCCGACCTCATCGACCGCGCCGCGCAGCGCGTGATCGACGGCGAGTTCCACGACGAGTTCACCGTCGGCGTCATCCAGGGCGGGGCCGGCACCTCGACCAACATGAACGCCAACGAGGTGATCACCAACATCGCCCTCGAGCTGGCGGGACGGGAGAAGGGCGATTACGCCTTCCTCTCGCCGATCGACGATACGAACCGCAGCCAGTCGACCAACGACGTGTACCCCACGGCGATCAAGATCGGCCTCGCCCTGACCCTTCAGAGCCTGCTCGAAGAGCTCAAGCTCCTGCGGCAGTCCTTCCTGTCGAAGTCGGAGGAGTTCCACGACGTCCTCAAGGTGGGTCGTACGCAGCTGCAGGATGCCGTGCCGATGACGCTCGGCCAGGAGTTCCACGGCTTCGCGACGACCCTCGGCGAGGACTACAGCCGGCTCACCGAGAACGCCTACCTGCTCTACGAGATCAACATGGGCGCGACGGCCATCGGCACGGGGATCACCGCTCACGCGGGGTACGGGGGAGCGGTGCTCCGGCACCTGCGCGAGATCACCGGCCTCGACCTCGAGACGGCGACCGACCTCGTCGAGTCCACGAGCGACACGGGCGCTTTCATGTCGTTCTCGTCGTCGCTGAAGCGCAACGCGGTGAAACTGTCGAAGATCTGCAACGACCTGCGCCTGCTCTCGAGCGGCCCGCAGGCCGGTCTCGGCGAGATCAACCTCCCGGCGCGCCAAGCCGGCTCGAGCATCATGCCCGGCAAGGTCAATCCCGTGATCCCCGAGGTCGTGAACCAGGTCGCCTTCTCGGTGGTCGGCGCCGACATGACGGTGACGATGGCGGTCGAGAGCGGCCAGCTGCAGCTCAATGCCTTCGAGCCGGTCATCGCGCACTCGATCTACCAGTCGATCACGTGGATGCGTCAGGCGATGTGGACCCTGCGCGTCAACTGCGTCGACGGCATCACGGCCAACCGCGAGCGTCTCGGCGCGATGGTCGGCTCCTCTGTCGGCGTCGTCACGGCTCTGACCCCCTTCATCGGCTACGCCGCCGCGGCGGCCCTCGCCAAGACCGCGCTGCTCACGCACCGCAACGTCGCCGACCTCGTCGTCGAGGCCGGGCTCATGACGCGCGACGAGGTCATGAAGCAGATCTCTCCCGCCCGTCTCTCCGGCCTGCAGGCGGTGACGGCCGCGATCCCGATCGTGCGCGCAGCGGACAGCGTCGTCGAGGGCTGAGCGCTCGAGAACATCGAAGGGCCGGGACGCGATCGTCCCGGCCCTTCGCCGTGCGTGCCGACCTCAGTCGAGGATGCGGCAGTGAGTGGTCAGCTCGCCGATGCCGTCGATCCCGACGGTCACGGTCGAGCGGTCGCGCAGGAAGATCTGCGGGTCGCGCGAGTAACCGGCACCTCCGGGGCTGCCGGTGGAGATGAGGGTTCCGGGGAGCAGCGTCACCGACTCCGACAGCTTGTTGATGAGGGTCGCGACCGAGCGCACCATCTGGCCGGTGCTGGCATCCTGAACCGTGTGACCGTCGACGACGGTCCAGATGTGCAGGTCCTGCGGGTCGGGGATCTCGTCGGCGGTCACGACGAAGGGACCGGTGGGGGTGAAGCCGTCGAACGACTTGCAGCGCGACCACTGAGCCTCGGAGAACTGGATGTTGCGCGCCGTCACGTCGTTGACGACGGTGTAGCCCCAGACGTGGTCGAGCGCGTCCTCTTCGCTGATGTCGCGACCGGGGCGCCCGATGATGACGCCGAGCTCGGCTTCGTAGTCGACGGCCTCGCTCAGCGAACGCGGCCACGAGGTGGTCTCGCCGTGCGCGGTGAGCGAGTTCGGCCACAGCACGAAGACCGTGGGGCCGGCGTCGGTCTTCAGCCCCAGTTCTCCCGAGTGCGCCGCGTAGTTGAGGCCGACCGCGAGGATCGAGGGCGGTGCGAGCACCGCGGACGCGTACCGGATGCCGGAGAGCGGATGCCGCGGGGCACTCGTCGCGCCGTCGCGGACGCGGTCCAGCAGGTCGTCACCGCCGGCGATCAGCTCCTCGAGGGTGCTCGGGGCGCCGACGAAGAATTCGTCGACGAACGAGAACTCGTCGTCGTGGACGCTGACGAGACGGGGGGCTTCCGCCCCCTCCTGTGCACGGACGTGGGCGAAACGCATGCCTCCACGCTACCGGCCCCGGCGCGGTGGGGGTGTCCGCAAGCCCCGCAGGCCGGGTCGGAGGCCGCCCCTATGCTGTGCGCATGACCTTTCCCTCGCCGCTTTCGCAGCCCGGATCGGCCGACCCGCCCCGCATCTCGACGGCCCCTCAGCCGGCCGTCTCGGCGGCGCCGCCCCGCTCACGGCGGGGCGGTGTGGCGCTGTGGATCGTGGCGGTGCTCCTGGTGCCGCTGTTGGCCCTCCTGGTGCGCTACTTCACCGGCTTCCTCGGGACGGCGGCGTCGTTCGTCGGGCTCGTGCTCGCCGTGATCCCCTTCGTGATCGTCTGGTTCGCCGTGCGTTACATCGACCGATGGGAGCCCGAGCCGCGTCGCCTGCTCGTCTTCGCCGTGGCATGGGGTGCGATCGCCGCGGTGGCGATCGCGCTCGGCGTCGACCTCGTCATCACGTTGTTCGCCGGTCCGCAGCCGCCGGCGTTCAGCAGCGTCATCCAGGCACCGATCGTCGAAGAGGTCGCGAAGGGCCTCGGCGTACTGCTCATCTTCGCTCTCGCCCGCCGCGCCTTCGACGGTCCGGTCGACGGCATCGTCTACGGCGCTCTCATCGGGGCCGGCTTCGCCCTCACCGAGAACGTGCAGTACTTCGCCATCAGCTACCTCGAGGGCGGTCCGAGCCAGGTCGCGAGCACCTTCTTCCTGCGCGCCGTGCTCTCTCCTTTCGCGCACGTCATGTTCACGAGCGTCACCGGGTTCGCCTTCGGCCTGGCCGCCCGCCGGGGGCTGCGCACCGGCGCGGCGCTGCGGTACGGCGTCCCCGGGATCATCGGCGCGATCGTGCTCCACGCCCTGTGGAACGGCTCCGCCACGTTCTTCGACTTCTTCGAGCTGTACGCGGCGCTCCAGGTGCCGCTGTTCGTTCTGTTCCTGCTCGGCATCCTGGCCCTGCGCCGCGAAGAATCGCGACTCACGCGAGCGCGGCTGGGGGAGTACGCCGCGGCGGGGTGGTTCACCCCTCAAGAAGTCGACATGCTGGCCACCGCCCCGGGGCGGCGTTCCGCCCTGGCCTGGTCGCGGACACTGCCCGGAGACCGCTCCACGGTGATGAAGGGCTTCATCGCGGATGCCACGGCACTGGCCGCCGCGCGTCAGCGGACGCTGTCCGGACGCGACCCGCACGCCCCGGCCACCGAGCGGTATCTGCTCGAGCGCACGACGGCCGCGCGGGCGGCGCTGCTGCGTCCCTGACCCGGCGTCGCGACGGGGTCTTGACACCGTCTGAGGGGAGGAGCACCATCGATGTAGGCCAACTCAGCGCCCGGTAGACACGCAGGCATCGCCGCGGCACCGGGCGCTGAGTCTTTCTCGGGCAGGAATGTCCAGGGGGTTCGTGGGCGGCGCGTCCGTGCTTGGATGGAGTCATGACTGATCGCACCAAACCGGAGTTCGATGCTCCCAGCGGCCCCGCCCCCTCCGACCTCGTCATCCGCGACATCATCGTCGGCGACGGCGATGAGGCGAAGCCCGGCGACACCGTCACCGTGCACTACGCCGGTGTCGAGTACGAGTCGGGTGAAGAGTTCGATTCCTCCTGGGGCCGGGGCGAGAGCATCCAGTTCCCCCTCCGCGGTCTGATCCAGGGCTGGCAGGACGGCATCCCGGGCATGAAGGTCGGCGGACGCCGCGAGCTCGTGATCCCGCCGCATCTCGCCTACGGACCCGCCGGTGGGCACTTCCTGGGTGGCAAGACCCTCATCTTCATCATCGACCTGCTGAAGGTCGGCTGATCGGGAGTTCTTCACCGAACATTCACGAACCCGAGGGGGCAGAGGCTCCCTCGGGTTCGTCATTTTCCTCGATCGTGGAATACATTCGTGTGAATGGGAGTTGGATCCCGGCAGGACGCCGATACGGCTCCCCAGACCTCTAGGAGTGACATGACCGACACCACCGCCCTCGACATCCCCGGCTACAAAGCAGGCACCTGGGTCCTCGACCCGTCGCACAGCGAGGTCACCTTCTCGGTGCGCCACATGATGATCTCGAAGGTCCGCGGCACCTTCGGCATGAAGAGCGCCACGATCGTCGCTCCCGAGAACCCCCTCGAGGCGACCGTCGAGGCTTCCGTCGACGTCACGTCGGTCGACACCAAGGACGAGGGGCGCGACCAGCACCTCCGTTCGGCGGAGTTCTTCGACGTCGAGACCTACCCGACGATGGACTTCCGCTCCACCGGCGTCCGCGTCGAAGACGGCGACTTCCTCGTCGACGGCAACCTCACCATCCGCGGCATCTCCAAGCCCGCGACCTTCTCGCTCGACTTCGGCGGCTTCGGCACCGACCCGTGGGGCAACTACAAGGCCGGCGCCACCGCGAAGACGGTCGTCAACCGCGAAGACTTCGGTCTCACCTGGAACGCCGCCCTCGAGACCGGCGGCGTGCTCGTCGGCAAGGACGTCACCATCGAGCTCGACCTGCAGCTCGCGCTCCAGGCGTGATCTTCCCGCAGCTCGCGCTGCGGACCTGACACATCGCGAAGGCCCCGGGTGCTCGGCATCCGGGGCCTTCGTCGTCGCCGCGGCACGGGTGGTCAGGTGCGGACGCGTCGGGGGAGACGGATCCGTTGCTGCACGAGCAGGATGCCCACGAACACCACCGCCGCGCCCACGGGTTCGTTCCACGAGATGCGCTCGCCCAGGATCAGGATGCCGAGAGCCACCCCGACCACCGGGGTGATGTACGTGACGGTCGAGGCGCGGGTCGGCCCCCAGGCGCGCAGGGTGTTCTGGTTCCAGACGTAGGCGATCCCGGTGCCGAGGACGCCGAGGGCGACGATGCTCCCGACGACCGGAAGGGTCAGCTGCATCGGCTCGGCCAGGATGAACGGCGACAGCAGCACCATGAACGCCGCCGCCGGCCCGATGTAGCCGAACGCGAAAGCGATGCCCGAGAGGCCGGTGTCGCCGAGGAAGCGGCGCATGTATGCGAGGCTGAAGCCGTAGCAGGCCGTTGCGCCCAGGAGGGCGATCTGCGCGATCGTGCTGTCGCCGACGGCGGTCACGGCGCCGGGGGCGATGATCACGACCACGCCCGCGATGCCCACCCCGATACCGATCAGCTGGCCGACCCGGAGTCTCTCGACGCGGAACACCGCCCACGCCATGATCGCCGTCATGATCGGCGTCGTCGCGTTGAAGATGCTCACCAGGCCCGACGACACGTGCTGTTCGGCCCACGCGAACAGCAGGAACGGCACGACGCAGAAGCTCATCGAGAGTACGCACAGGTGCCCCCAGACGCGGCGGTCGCGGGGGAGGCGTTCACGACGGATCGCCACGATCGCCGCGAGCGCCAGGGCGCCGAACAGGAGCCGCCCGCCGGCGACCTGCGCCGGCGTCATGCCGGTCAGGGCCACCGCGATGAAGAGAAAGCTCGAGCCCCACACGATTCCGGTGAGGATGAACTGCACCGCGATCGAGAAGGGGGAGGGAGCGGGAGAGGGAGCCACGATTCCGACCCTAGGGCCGAGGTGCGACATCGCGTGGGCTTCGGTGATGCGACGTCCGTAATCCGCCGACGCTCGGCAGCCGGCGGGTTCCTCCGCCGCGTCAGGGCCGCGGGTCGAGGGCGTCGTACTGCCGGAATCGTGGGGAGAACCGCACGAGCGTGCCGACGAGGGCGAGGATCAGGATGCCGCCGAACAGGGGCGGAACCCAGAGGGCGGCGAGGGTCGCCAGGGTGCCGGCGTACAGGGCTCCGACGCGGGGGCCGCCGGCGACCACGACGATGAAGATCCCCTGGAGGCGGCCCCGCATGGCATCGGGAACGGCCGCCTGCATCATGGTGGACCGGTAGATGGCGCTGACGTTGTCTGCCGCTCCCGATACGGCGAGTACGACCGCGGCGAGGGCGATGAGCGCGACCGCCGCGTGGGTCTCGTCGACGAGCGCGGGACGCAGCCAGCCCAGGGTGGCGGCCAGCAGCACGAGCCCGAACAGACCGATCGATAGGCCGTAGGCCTGGATCGCGCGTTCGATGCCGAGCCCCTGTCGCCGCACGCGGCCGATCGGTCCCGAGAACAGGCTGGAGAAGAAAGCTCCGGCGGCGACGGCCGCCGTCAGGATCCCGGTCGTGATCGCCCCGCCGCCGAGCAGTACCGCTCCGATGGCCGGGAAGAGCGCGACCGGCTGTCCGAAGGTCATCGCGAGGATGTCGAGGATGTATTGCAGTCGGATGTTCGGAGCCCGCCGCAGGAAGCGCACGCCGTCGCGGAACGACTCGAGACCCGGACGCACGATCTCGCCCTCGGGGCGGAGCTTCGGCAGCGACCACAGACCGAGGAACAGCGAGGTCATCAACAGCACGTCGAGCGAGTAGGTCCAGGCGTAGCCGGCCACCGCGACGAGCACTCCCGCCAGGGCGGGGCCCGCCATCACCATGACCCCGACGGTGACCCCCTGCAGCGCGGCCGCGGCGGGCAGCAGATCGCGCGGGATGAGGCGGGGGGTGATCGCCGACTTGGTGGCCATGACGATCGAGTTGGCCGCGGAGTTCACCACACTCAGCGCGAAGAGCCAGGCCACGGTCTCGAGCCCCGTCCAGGCGAGCACGGCGAGCAGCGCCGTCGAGACGAAGGTGACGACCGCGGCGAGCAGGGCGACCGTGCGTCGGTCGAAGGCGTCGGCGAGCATGCCGCCGTAGAGTCCCGCCGCGACCATGGGGAGCAATCCCGCGACGGCGATCATCGACACCGCGAAGGTGCTCTGCGTGAGCTCGAACACGTGGAGCATGACGGCCACGACCGTCAGCTGGCCGCCGAGTCCGGCGAGCGTCGACCCGATCCACAGGCGCGCGAAGGCGGGAGAGGTGGTGAGGGGGCGCAGGTCGATGAACGCTGCGCGGGCGCCACGGCGCGGTGGTGCCGCGGGATCGGTCTTACTCACGGATCGAGGCTACGCCAGGCCTTCGACACCGCGATCGCCGCTCGGCGGCGGCTCCCGGCATCCGGAGTCCTCCGAGAACCTCACCGCAGGGCCGGGTTCGGTCTGACTCGACCGGTGCGGTTCGGGCATCCCGATGCTGGTAGACTCATGCGGTTGCCGTTCGATCGGCCGCGGATAAAGAGAGCTCGCACATCGTGTGACGGGCGCCGCGCAATGAGAAGGAAGGGGATCCCATCTATGGCACTCGAAGCAGACGTCAAGAAGGCGATCATCGAAGAGTACGCGACGCACCCCGGTGACACCGGATCCCCCGAGGTGCAGGTCGCGATGATGACGCAGCGCATCAAGGACCTCACCGAGCACCTCAAGATCCACAAGCACGATCACCACTCGCGCCGTGGGCTCTTCCTGCTCGTCGGTCAGCGCCGCCGCCTGCTGGGTTACCTGCAGGACGTCGACATCAACCGTTACCGCTCGCTCATCGAGCGTCTCGGTCTGCGTCGCTAATCGCACCAGCGTTCTATCGCGCAAAACATTCTTGGAAGGCCGCCCCACGGTGTGGGGCGGCCTTCGTCATTCCCGGATGCCGTGGCCCCGTGGCGCGTGCTCGTCGTCGCGTCTCGACGCGCGGGCGTTGCGCGGCCACGTGCACCGGGTTGCACGCATAAACGCGATCGGCGCCCATAAACGCGGTGTGCACGCGTTTATGGGCGCCAACGGTGTTTATGCGCGGCCCTGCGGCCCTGGGTCCACGGTCCGGCGGCCGCGCGGCCCTGCGACCCGCGGCCACGCGAGCGGTCGCGGGCGCCGGCCACGCGGTGGGCGGGTCAGGATGCCGCGCGCGCGGCGAGCAGGTCGGAATGCCAGCGCTCCGCCACATCGGGGTGTGCACGCAAGCGCGACTTGAGGGCGTTCTCGCCGTAGGTGGCGTGGATGGGGTTGGTGGGGTCGTCTTCGACGCCGCGGGCTTCGGCGGCGAGCTCGGCCGGCAACTCGATGATCGGCAGACGCGCATCCAGAGCGGGGTTGAAGAAGAACGGCACGGAGATGCGCTCGTCGGGGAAACGCGGCGAGATCACGCGGTGGTTCGTCGCGCGCAGGTACCCCTGGGTGGCGTACTCGAGCAGCTCTCCGATGTTGACGACGAAGGCGCCGGAGACCGGGGGAGCGTCGACCCACTCTCCCTCGCGCTCGACCTGCAGGCCGCCCTTGCCGGGCTCGACCCAGAGCAGGGTGAGGACGCCGGAGTCCTTGTGGGCACCGACGCCTTGCTGGGGCGTGGGGTCGTCTTTGCCGGGGTAGCGGACGATCTTGATCAGGGTCTGCGGGTCGCCGAAGTGGCGGTCGAAGTACTGCTCCTCCGCGCCGAGGGCGAGCGCCCACGCGCGCAGCAGCTTGCGGGCGACGCCGGTGAGGTGATCGTGCCACTCGGTGACGACGTCTTTGAGCTCGGGCTGCGCCGACGGCCACAGGTTCGGGCCGATGAGCCGGTTGTATCCCGGGCCGTCGGGATCGTCGATCGCGTCGCGCTCGGGACCGATGTCGATCTGCTCGCGCCAGTCGACGCGACCCTGGGTGCGCTCGCCGCCGACGCGGGTGTAGCCGCGGAAGTGCGGGCTCGTGACGTTCTCGATCGAGAGCTTCTCGGCCTCGGGAAGCGCGAAGAAGTCCGTGGCCGCCTGCAGCAGGCGCGCCTCCAGCTCGGGGCTCACGCCGGTGCCGGTGAGGTAGAAGAAGCCGACGTCGTGGGTCGCGGCGCGCAGCTCGTCGCGGAAGCGGGCGGCGGCATCCGGGCCCTGGTCGAGGAGCGACAGGTCGAGCACGGGGAGGTTCAGGTCGGACATGCGTCGAGGCTAGATCGTCGCCCCCGGCGCACGCCGGAATGTTGCCGAGGGTTACCGACGGCACCTCTTCGCGAGCCGAGGCCGATCAATCCCCGCCGATCGGCGGGGTGCGAATCGTCCCGGGACTTGCGTAATGTGTGCTGGTCAGGTGAGGCTGTCCTTACCTACCCGCAGCGCCGCGGCTCCACCCGAGAATCGAAAGTCGGAACACCCGCCCGTGCTCGCCACCTTCCTTATCGGCCTTCGCGAAGGCCTCGAAGCCGCTCTCGTCGTCGGCATCCTCGTCGCCTACCTCACGCGTCTCGACCGGCGCGACGCCCTGCCGCGCCTGTGGGCGGGTGTCGGGCTCGCCGTCGCCCTCGCTCTGGCCATCGGTGCGGTGTTCACCTTCGGCGCGTACATGCTCACGTTCGAAGCGCAGGAGCTGCTCGGCGGCGGTCTTTCGCTGCTGGCCGTGGCCATGGTCACGTGGATGATCTTCTGGATGCAGCGCGCCGGACGCACGCTCAAGGCCGGCCTCGAGGGCGGTGTCGACAAGGCGCTGCGCGGCGGCGTCTGGGCGCTCGTGGCGATCGGTTTCGTCTCGGTCGCACGCGAGGGGGTCGAGACGACGCTGTTGCTGTGGTCGATGGTGCAGTCTTTCGGCGACGCCCCGACAGCCCTCCTCGGGGCTCTGCTCGGACTGGCCGCGGCGGTCGTGCTCGGCTGGCTCATCGCTCGCGGAATGCTGCGCCTCGACCTCTCGCGTTTCTTCACGTGGACCGGAGGATTCCTCGTCGTGGTGGCCGCGGGCGTGCTCGCGTACGCGTTCCACGACCTGCAGGAGGCCGGTGCGCTCCCCGGTCCCTTCGGCGCCGGCGCCCCCGTCGATGCGGCGACGGGTCTGGTGGCCACCGGCTGGGCGGGCCTGCCCTTCGGCTGGGCGTTCGACGTGTCGGGGGTGATCGCCCCCGGCGGCCCTCTCGCTGCTCTTCTGCAGGCCACCATCGGCTTCATGCCGCAGATGACGTGGCTGCAGGTCATCGCGTGGACCGCGTACGTCGCGATCGTCGTGCCGCTCTTCGTGCGGGGTGTCCGCGCCAACGGACGGTCTCGTCGCGCCGCGAAAGCCGCGCCCGCTGACGCGGACACCGCCGCGCGCTCGACCCCCGACACGGCGACCGCCGCACCGTAGACCCCCGACGCCGCGCGCGTGCCCGACGCCGTGGCATCCACCCCTCCTTCCGAACGGAGCATCATGAACCCGACTCGCCTCCTCGCGGCCACGGCCGTGGCCGGCGCGGCCGTCCTCGTCCTCTCCGGTTGCGTCGCCAAGTCCGACGCCGCCGCCTCCGGAGCTCTCTCGGTCACCTCGACCGACGACGGGTGCGCCGTGTCGTCGGCCAGTGCGCCCAGCGGCACCGTCGCCTTCGACGTCAGCAACAAGACCGACCAGGTCACGGAGTTCTACCTGCTGGCATCCGACGGTCTGCGCATCGTCGGCGAGGTGGAGAACGTCGCGCCCGGCGCCTCGCGCAACCTCACGGTCGTCGCGCAGCCCGGCGACTACTTCACCCTCTGCAAGCCGGGCATGGTCGGCGACGGTGTCGGCAAGGCGAGCTTCTCGGTGACCGGAGACGCGGTCGCCGTCGATGGTCCCGACGCCGAGCAGAAGCAGCAGGCGGTCGACCTCTACGCGGCGTTCGTGAAGGATCAGGTCGGCCAGCTCCTTCCCGCGGTGCAGACCTTCTCCGCTGCGTACGAGTCGGGCGACGACGCCGCCGCGCGTGAGCAGTTCCCGCGCGTGCGGGCGTTCTACGAGCGCATCGAGCCGATCGCCGAGGCACTGGGCGACCTCGACCCGCGCATCGACTACCGCGAGGTCGACGCGGTGGCCGAGGGGCTCGACTGGACCGGATTCCATCGCATCGAGAAAGATCTCTGGGTTCCCGCGCAGGATGCGCTGAATGCCGACGGGGAGACCCCGGCCTGGAAGAACTGGGCGCCCTCGACCCCCGCCGAGCGCGCGACGTACGGCGACAAGCTCGTCGCCGACACCCAGGAACTGTATGACTACGTGCACTCCGACGCCTTCCTTCAGGCACTGGACGCGCAGGGTGTCGCGGGCATCT
Organism: Sphingomonas sp. G5; assembly: GCF_052660795.1. Lineage (NCBI taxonomy): Bacteria > Pseudomonadati > Pseudomonadota > Alphaproteobacteria > Sphingomonadales > Sphingomonadaceae > Sphingomonas > Sphingomonas sp. G5. The sequence continues at coordinate 1,115,645 of NZ_CP109660.1, forward strand.
CGAATGGCGCGATCTCGCTGCTCGACGAGGTGGCCACCGGCAAGATCAGCGGCGAGGAGGACTGGTGGTCGGGCACCGACCTCAACGATTTCGCGGCGAACGTCGAGGGCTCGAAGATGGCGTTCTCGCTCGTGCGCGACTTCGCCGACTCGAAGGGCGACAAGGGCACCGCGCTGGTGACCCGCATCGACGGCGGCTACGCCGACCTCGAGGCCGCCCTCGCGAAGTACGGTTCGCTCGACGCCGGCTTCGTCCCCTACAGCCAGATCACCGAGGCCGACAAGCGACAGCTCACCGACCTCATCAACGCCCTCGCCGAGCCGCTGTCGCAGCTCACGGTGACGATCCTGGAGTGAGCGTGAGCGACGCGGAGAAGACCTCGGACGAGAAGGCCCCGGATGCCACGGGCCTCTCGCGCCGCGGACTGATGGGGCTGGCGCTCGGCGCCGGCGCCACGGGACTCGTCGTGGGTGCCGGTGGCGGCCTCGTCGGCGGGCAGGCCTACGCCCTCGAGCAGCAGAAGGCGATGAGGGATGCCGCGGCGGCGACGACCGGCATCCATCAACCCGGGATCACGACGCCGGTGCAGGAGCACTTGCACTTCGCGGCGTACGACATGATGGCGCGCACCACCCGCGACGACCTCGCCGAGCTGCTGTCGGACTGGACCTACGCCGCCACTCGCATGATGCAGGGGCTCGAGGTCACCGCCACGGGAGCCGTCGGTGGATCTCCCGAGGCGCCGCCGGACGACACGGGGGAGGCTCTCGGGCTTCCCGCGAGCAACCTCACGATCACCTTCGGCTTCGGCCCCTCGCTGTTCGATGCGCGTTTCGGCCTGGAAGATCAGCGACCCGACGGGCTCGAGCGACTCCCGGCCTTCCTCGGCGACGACCTCGACCCGCTGCGATCCGACGGCGACCTCTGCATCCAGGCCTGCGCCGATGACCCCCAGGTGGCCGTCCACGCAATCCGCAACCTCAGCCGCATCGCCTTCGGGCGCGCCACGATCCGCTGGTCGCAGCTCGGATTCGGTCGCACCTCGAAGACGACGTCCGAGCAGACGACTCCGCGGAACCTGTTCGGCTTCAAGGACGGAACCGCCAACATCCTCGCCGACGACACGGCCGCCCTCGACGAGAACGTCTGGGTGTCGGCATCCGAGGGTCCGGCGTGGCTTGCGGGCGGGTCGTATCTCGTCGCGCGGCGTATCTCGATGCTCATCGAGACGTGGGATCGCACGCGGTTGGCCGAGCAGGATCGCGTGATCGGGCGCGACAAGGCGAAAGGGGCTCCCCTCTCGGGCGGTGACGAGTTCACGGCGCCCGACTTCGCGGCGACGGGTTCGGCGGGAGCCCCGGCGATCGATCCGCGCAGTCACGTGCGGCGCGCGCACCCCGACACGAACGGGGGCATCCGGCTCCTCCGGCGCGGCTACAACTTCGTGGACGGCACGACCGACCTCGGTCGGCTGAACGCGGGTCTGTTCTTCTTGTCGTTCCAGAAGAGCCCGCAGCGATACATCACGGTGCAGAAGGCTCTGTCGACGGATGCCATGAACGAGTACGTGCGCCATGTCGGCTCGGGGCTGTGGGCGGTGCCCCCCGCTCCGGCCGCGGGCTCATCGGTGGGCGCCGGGTTGCTCGGCTCCTGACGGGCGGGGTGGGCCCTGACGCGTCGGTCCGGACGCGGGGTCCCGGGTGTGTGGGCCCCGAGGCGGGCGTGGAATAAAGACCGGCCCTGTGCGTTCTCCCATGTATATTCAGATGCATACAAACAGGAGGCGCATCATGAGTGAGACGAGCAACTGGCCCGGAATGCAGTTCGGTGTCATGACGGTGAGCGACATCACCCAGGACCCCACCACCGGCAAGACGCCGAGCGAAGCTCAGCGCATCAAGGACACCCTCACGATCGCCAAGCACACCGAAGAGGTCGGCCTCGACGTCTTCGCCCTCGGCGAGCACCACAATCCGCCGTTCTGGTCGTCGTCGCCCACGACGACGCTCGCCTACATCGCGGCTCAGACCGAGCGCCTCATCCTCACGACCTCGACGACGCTCATCACCACCAACGACCCGGTGAAGATCGCCGAAGACTTCGCGATGCTGCAGCACGTGTCGGGCGGTCGCGCCGACCTCATGCTCGGTCGCGGGAACACCGGCCCGGTCTACCCGTGGTTCGGCAAGGACATCCGTCAGGGGCTGCCCCTCACCATCGAGAACTACGACCTGCTGCACAAGCTGTGGCGTGAGGACGTCGTCGACTGGGAGGGCAAGTTCCGCACCCCGCTGCAGGGCTTCACCTCGACCCCGCGTCCGCTCGACGGCGTGCCCCCGTTCGTGTGGCACGGCTCGATCCGCACTCCCGAGATCGCCGAGCAGGCGGCGTACTACGGCAACGGCTTCTTCGCGAACAACATCTTCTGGCCCAAGGAGCACTACCAGCGCCTCATCACGCTCTACCGCGAACGCTTCGCCCACTACGGTCACGGCACACCCCAGCAGGCGATCGTCGGCCTCGGCGGCCAGGTGTTCATGCGCGCCAACTCGCAGGACGCGGTGCGCGAGTTCCGTCCCTACTTCGACAACGCGCCGGTCTACGGCCACGGCCCGAGCCTCGAGGACTTCAGCGAGATGACCCCGCTGACCGTCGGCTCGCCCCAGCAGATCATCGACCGCTACGCCGCGATGCGCGAGACGTTCGGCGACTACCAGCGTCAGCTCTTCCTGCTCGACCACGCGGGTCTTCCCACCAAGACCGTGCTCGAGCAGCTCGACATCCTCGGTTCCGAGGTCGTGCCGGTGCTGCGCAAGGAACTGCAGGTGAACCGCCCGGCCGAGGTGCCCGACGCCCCGACGCACGCGAACCAGGTCGAGAAGATCTATGCCGGTGCGGTTCCGCGGCAAGCCGTCCCCGGGGCGAACCGCGGCGACAACATGGTCGCGGGTAGCCCGTACCAGGACGCCGCCCCGCGCTCGGGCAGCGCCTTCGGTGCCGCCGCGACCAAGGTCGGTGCCTGACATGGCCGCCCGCCGTATCGCGGTCGTGACCGCGGGCCTGTCGACCCCGTCGTCCACGCGTATGCTCGGCGACCGGCTCGCCCACGCGGCTCTCGCCGAGTTGCGCGAGCGCGGGATCGACGCCACGAGCGACGTGTTCGAGCTGCGCGACTATGCGCACGACCTGACCGACAACCTGCTCACCGGTTTCGCGCCCGCGCCGCTGGAGCAGATGATCAACACGGTCGTCTCGGCCGACGGCATCATCGCGGTCACGCCGATCTTCTCGACGAGCTACTCGGGCCTGTTCAAGTCGTTCATCGACGTCCTCGACCCGCAGGCGCTCAGCGGAATCCCGGTGCTGATCGGCGCGAACGCCGGCACGGCTCGGCACTCGCTCGCGATCGACTACGCGATCCGCCCGCTCTTCACCTACCTTCACGCCAACCCCGTGCCGACCGGTGTGTTCGCGGCATCCAGCGACTGGGGCGCGAACGCCGACGAGGTCGCCCCGCTCGGTTCCCGCGTCGAGCGCGGCGCCCGGGAGTTCGCGGATGCCATCGCGGCCCGCGAGCCCGTGCGCGACGCCGATCCGTTCGACCCGTCGTCGTACCTCGGAGAGGGGCGTTCGTTCGGTCATCTGTTGGGTGGCCTGTCGGGGGAGTGATCCGTGACCGAAGCCCCGTCGCCCGTGTGGTGGCGGGGCTTCGTCGTGCGGGGGCCGCACCTCCGCGGCAGGTCGGTGCGGGGAATTCGTGGCGGTGGGGTGCCGGCATCCGCATCTGTCGGGTGCATCCGAGCGCGTGGCGACGGGCTGCGCGGCGGGGCGTCCCCGCACAGACCTAGGGTGGGAACCGAGCAGAGGGAGTCGACATGGATGCCGCGCAGTGGGACGAGCGATACCGCGCCTCCGCCGGGGGAGTGTGGGCCACCCAGCCGCCCGCCGTCGTGCGGGAGATCGCGGCGACGCTCTCCCCGGGAACGGCCATCGACGTCGCCACCGGCGACGGACGCACCGCGCTGTGGCTCGCCGGACGCGGCTGGGCGTGCACGGGCATCGACTTCTCGAGCGCAGGTCTCGCGCTCGCCGCCGCGCGCCCCGGAGGCGACGCGGTCACCTGGACCACCGCTGACGTCCATGACTGGGAGCCCGCGGCGCCCGTCGATCTGGTCGTCTCGTGCTATCTGCACCTGCCCGATAGCGCGGCGGCCGTATCGAGGATCGCCGACTGGGTGGCCCCCGGCGGGACCCTGGTCGTCCTCGGCCATGACGTCGAGAACATCGCCGCGGGAGGCCACGGCCCGACCGACCCGACGATCCTGTACACGCCCGAGCTGCTGCGGGGTGCGCTCGACGAGCGGTTCCGCATCGAGCGGTGCGAGCGGGTCACCCGCACCAGCGCGGACGCCGAGCTGCGTGACGGACACCCCACCGCGGCGGTCGACACGCTGTTGCACGCGGTGCGGGAGTGAATCGGTAGACGACATCGGGGGCGAGAAGAGGGGAGACCCTGTCGAAGTCGTGCGTGTTCGTCGCCGCGATGAGGTCCGCGAGGGCGCGGGCCGCGGGTGTCTGCTCTTTCATGTCACGCCTCCCGTGTCTGGCTGCCACCTCGGGTCCCGCCTCACAGCTCGATCTCCTGCACGCTCCGCAGCTCCCGTGCGGCGATCGGGCGCAGCCCGCGTCGGATGAACGTGTCGGCAGCGGCCAGGGCGCCGACGTCGATACGCGCCGCCGTCGCGATGTCGGCGATCGGCGCCTGGAACGTGCGGAACGCGCCGAGCGGCGGCACCGTCAGCCCCTGGTGCGTGTCGACGAGCGCGGTCTGATCGAGCACGAAACCGGCCGCGGCCAGCGTCTCGCCCTGCCGCCACGCCGCGATCTTCCAGAACCGCAGCGGCACCTGGATGCCGCGGTACGGCGGATCGTCGTCGTCGAGCACCGGTGCCGTGAACACCGCCAGCCGCTGATCGGTGGTCTCGGCGTAGGACAGGACGTGGTCTTCGAGCCCGAGCCACAGTTCTTTCGACTGGTTGAACCCGGCCGCTTGCGGCGCGGCGTTCGTGTAGAAGAACGTCGCCTCGGTGGCATCCCGAGCCTCGGCTGCGGAACCCCAGCCGGGGTCGCGGCGGCGCACCAGGTGACCGCGGTCGAGGTCGTTGCGGCTGTACACCTCGGGTCCGGCCTGCGCGTCGTCAGGCACGCGCGGGTCGAGACGCCACTCGCCCGTTCGCGGTTGCTCGCGCAGGGTCGCGCCGTCGATCACGACGCCGGTGACCGCCGCGAATCGGCGCCGTTCGTCGAGCAGCACCGAGAATCTCGGATAGTCGAGCCGCGTGGTCGCCGCGGCGGGCGCGGGAAGCAGCAGGGGGATGCCGAGGAAGTCCGGATCGTAGCCGTCGCTCATACCTCCATCGTGCCGGTGACATCCGACATCGCGACAGACTGGGGCGATGGAACAGCTCGTGAAGACCCGCGCCGACGCGCCCGCCGGATTCTTCGCCGCGGAAGCCGCGGGGCTGCGGTGGCTCGCGGCGGCCGGGGAGCGCGTATCGCGCGGGTCATCGCCGTCGGCGACGACCGGATCGCCCTCGAGCGCATCGCGGAGGCCGCGCCGATGCGCGCGGCGGCGGCGGACTTCGGGGCGGCGCTCGCCGCGACCCACACGGCCGGGGCCGATGCCTTCGGCTCACCGCCGCCCGGATGGGAGGGGGACGTCTTCATCGGTCGGCGCTCGCAACCCGCGCGTCCCGAACCGACCTGGGGTGCGTTCTACGCGGCTCAACGCGTCGAGCCGTTCGTGCCCATCGCGGTCGCGGCGGGCAACCTGTCGGCATCCGGTGCCGAGGTCGTCCGACGGGCGTGCGCCCTGATCGCCGACGGCGCCTTCGACGACGACGAACCGCCCGCCCGCCTGCACGGCGACCTGTGGGCTGGCAACGTGCTCTGGGCTGCGGAGGGCGTCGTGCTGATCGACCCCGCGGCGCACGGCGGGCATCGCGAGACCGACCTCGCGATGCTGGAGCTGTTCGGGTGTCCGTTCCTCGACGACATCCTTGCCGCGTACGACACCGCACACCCCCTGCGGGAGGGATGGCGGGCCCGTGTGCCGCTCCATCAGCTGCACCCGCTCGCGGTGCACGCGGCGGGCCACGGCGCTTCGTACGGGCGGGCGCTCGTCCGTGCCGCGGAGCGGACGATCGCGTTGACGTGAGGCGCGCGCAGTGCCCATATTGAGAAGCATTATCAATATGATGGATGCCATGACGTCACCCGTCTTTCCCTTCACCGCCGTCGTCGGTCAGGACGGTCTGCGACACGCTCTCACGCTCTGCGCCGTCGATCCGGCAGTGGGAGGCGTGCTGGCGCTGGGCGACCGCGGAACGGGGAAGTCGACGACCGTGCGCGGGCTCGCTCAACTGCTCGCGCGGGAGGACCTCGACATGCCGGTCGTCGACCTGCCGCTCGGGGCGAGCGAGGACCGCGTGCTCGGATCGCTCGACATCGACCGGGCGCTCCGCGGTGAGATCGCCTATGCACCGGGCCTGCTCGCGGCGGCGCACGGCGGCATCCTGTACATCGACGAGGTCAATCTGCTCGACGACTACCTCGTCGACCTGCTGCTCGACGTCGCCGCCTCGGGGGTGAACACCGTCGAGCGCGACGGCATCAGTCACACGCACCCCGCGCGGTTCGTGCTCGTGGGCAGCGGCAATCCCGAGGAGGGCGAGCTGCGCCCCCAGCTGGAGGACCGCTTCGGACTGTCGACGCCGGTCGCGACGATCCGCGACGTCGAGCAGCGGTGGGAGATCGTGCGCCGACGCTTGGCGTTCGAGCGCGATCCGCGCGGGTTCCTCGCGGAGTGGGCCGAGCGGGAGGAACGTCTCGCCGCGCGGATCCGCCTCGCTCGTGACCGGTGCGCCGACGTCGACCTCGAAGACGACCTGCTCGAGGCCGCCGTCCGCCTCTGCGTCGACGCGGGAGCGGTGGGGCACCGCGCGGAACTCGTCCTCGTGCGGGCCGCCCGGGCGGCCGCGGCGCTCGCGGGACGCCCCGCGGTCACCGTCCACGACCTCGCCGCCGTGGCGGTTCCCGCTCTGCAGCACCGCACTCCCCGCACCGCCCTCGAGCCGGTATCGGCCGCCGCCGCCCGCGTGCGGGTCGCCGCGACCGCGGTGCTGGGGCGGCGCGTTGCCTGAGACGCGCATCGCTTCCCCCGATCGCTCCGTCGCCGCGACCGGCTCGCGCGCCGATGGTGGGGTGGCAGAGCTCCGCGCGGAGATCGCGGGAGACATCCCCCTCGCGCCCGCTGCTCACGCGGTGATCGAGGCGTGGCGCTCCGGTGCTCCGTTCGGTCTCGCACTGACGGGTGACCCCCAGCGCGCCGAGGAGGTCTTCCGCTCTCTGCGTCCGCAGGCCACCCGGGTCGTTCGGCGAGCGGATGCGGACGCGCCGTCCCCGGAGACCGCCCGGGTCCTCGCGCTGTGCCTCGAGGGGGCGACGCTGCCCCCCACCGTGCGCCGCCTCTGCACCGCCGTCGTCGACGTGGGCGGACGAGTGGCACCGGGGCGGAGGCCGGCGGGCGAGGACGAAGCGGGGCTGTGGCGTCGTGTGATCAGGGTGCTGGCGGCGCACGGTGTGCGCGACGGAGCGATCGACGTCGCGGCCTGCGTCCTGGCATCCACCCTCGTCGCGGAGGGATGGAAAGGCGACCCCGTCACCCTCGTGCGCGCGATGGTCGCCGTCCCCCATGGGCGGGCGATGCGGCCGAACGGCGACAGCGACGGCGGAGGGGCGGACGGCGCGTCGGATGAGGAGCCGGACGGGACGGTTGCCGGTGACCCGTCCGGTGCGTCGACGGCGGCCTCGGAAGGGGATGCCGCCGACGACGGCGAGGGAGAGACGGGGCCGGGAGGGAGCAGGGGCGAGGAGCCGCCCGCGGATGCGCGTGAAACCGCCGCGCCCGAGGCCGGCGACGGCGGAGAAGACGCGTCGGCGGACCCGGATCCCGCGACCGACGAGGCCGCGGAGGAAGTTCCCGACGCCTCCGCTGAGGACGGCGGCGAGGCGCTCCACGAGGCGGGCGACCCGCGTGCCCCGACGTCCGAAGCCGCGCCCGCCACCGCGTCGGCCGACGGGGCGCCCGAAGCCGGTGTGGTGACCCACGATCCCGACGAGAACCCCTTCGCGCGTGCCGTCGCGCTCGCCGACCCCACTTTGAGCGACACCGTGGTGCGAGCGACGGTGCGGGCGGGGCGGAGCGCACGCCGCGGTGCAATGCGGGCGGGTAGCGGTCGGGGCCGGCCCGGTCGCGTCGTCGCCCTGGAGAGGGCGGGCGGGCGCATCGCGATCCTCCCCACGCTGCAACGCGCTCTGCGCCGGCACGCGACGACCGGCGCGACGGGCGAGCTCGCCCTCGATCGCGACGACCTACGCGGGCGTCTGCGGAACGAGCCCACGGCATCGCACACGGTGATCGTGGTCGACGGCTCGTCGTCGATGGGAACGGCCGGAGCCGCGCACGCGCGCCGCGTCGCGGACGCTGCCCTCGCGCACGTGTACCGGGACCGGGGCGACGTGAGCATCGTGCTCGCGGCCGGGTCGTTCTCGCGTGTGGTGCAGCAACGGACCGCCCGGACATCCCGCGCCCGCGCGGCTCTCGAGCGCGCGAGCGCCGAAGGCGGGGGAGGCACACCCCTCGCGGATGCCGTGAGGTGCGCTCTGGAGCAGTTCGGGGACGCACCGCGCGAGCGCTGCCGTCTCGTGATCGTGAGCGATGGTCACGCGACGGTCGACCTCGTCGGACGCGCAGACCCGTCGACCGCGACGGCCGATCTTCGCGTCCAGCTCGATCGCGCGACGGCGCGCGCCGCGCGCACCGTGTTCGTACCGCTCGATCCCCGCGGGTGGGCACCGCTGGAACGCACGCTCGCCCCGTTCCGCGCCGCGGGAGTCACGGTCTCTCCGGGCTGAACGACGAGGGGCCCGGGCCGAGGCATCCCGGCCTCGCATCCGCGCCCACCGGCGCGGCCGTCACGCCTCGACGCTCGACCGGCGTCGCGCCCGCCGCGCCAGCACGAGATCGATGCCCACGCCGATCCCGACCGCGACGACGATCGACACGACGACCGCGACCACCGGTCCGCCCGGCACGACCGCGGCTACGACCGCACCGATCACTGCCTGGTACGCCGCCCACGCCAGAGCCGCCAGCGCCGCGACGCCGAGGTAGCGCACCGGATTCACCCGCGCGGCCCCCGCCGCGAGATTGACGGCGAGCCGGGCGAAGGGCACGAACCGCGCCGTGAACAGCACGACGGCGGCGTTGCGCTCGAGGCGCGCCCGGGCCCACTCGAGCGCCGCGCGCACGCGGGGTCCACGCATCCACGCCCAGCGTTCGACGCCGACGATGCGCCCCACCAGATAGCAACAGGCGTCTCCCGCGAAAGCGGCGAGCCCCGCGACCACGATGACCCCGGCCAACGGCGGCGTCCCGTGCGACACCGCCAATGCACCGAACGCCGTCACCGCGGCCTCTCCCGGCACGACGACCAGGAACGCGTCGGCGAACACGAGCGCCGCCATGCCGAGCAGGGCCCAGGGGCTCGCCGCGATCGCCTGCAGCCAGGCGTCGACTCCGTCCATTCCGTCACTCTCCGCCGCCGATCGAGACGCCCCGCCGACGCGGCGGTGACCCCCAGGAGAGCATCGGGTGAACATCGCGAACGTCGGGCTCCCCGAGCTCCCGCGATGCCGATGCGCACCCCACCCTGGTCACGTGAGAGTCGCGCTGCTGGCCGAATCCTTCCTCCCGCACATGAACGGGGTCACCGGTTCCGTCCTCCATGTCCTGCGCCATCTGGCGGAGGCGGGACACGAGACGCTCGTGATCGCCCCCAAGTCCGGCGACGTCACCGCCGACCTGCACGGAGCCCGCACCGAGCTGCTGCGCTCCGTGCCGCTGCCGTCGTACCCCGAGGTGCGTGTCGTGTTCGCCCGCGCCGCACGCCTGGGCGCGCTGCTGCGCGATTTCGATCCCGACGTCGTGCACCTGGCATCGCCCTTCGTCCTCGGCTGGCAGGGGCTGGCCGCCGCCGACGCGCTCAAGATCCCCTCGGTCGCGGTGTACCAGACCGATGTCGTCGCCTATTCGCAGAAGTACGGCCTCCCCCACGCCACAGCCCTGGTCGCGGGGCACGTCTCGCGCCTGCACCGCCGCGCGACCCTCACGCTCGCCCCCTCGTCGGCCTCGACCCGGCAGCTCGAGGAGCTCGGGGTCGACCGCATCCGCCGGTGGGGCAGGGGAGTGGATGCCGTGCGTTTCGCCCCCGAGCACCGCGACGACGCGTGGCGCGCGCGGATCGCCCCGAACGGCGAACGCATCATCGGCTACGTGGGCCGCCTCGCCCCCGAGAAGCAGGTCGACGACCTGCGCACCCTCGCCGATCTGCCCGGTACGCGCCTGGTGATCGTGGGTGACGGACCGTCGCGTCCCGCTTTGGAGAAGGCGATCCCGGATGCCGTGTTCACCGGCCACCTGGGCGGTTCGCAGCTCGCATCGACCCTTGCGGGCTTCGATGTGTTCGTCCATCCGGGGGAGAGCGAGACGTTCGGCCAGACCATTCAGGAGGCGCTCGCGAGCGGTGTCCCGGTCGTCGCCACCGGGGTCGGCGGACCGCTGGATCTCGTGCGTTCGAGCGTGGACGGGTGGTTGTACAGACCCGGTGACCTCGGCGATCTGCGGACGCGCGTGGCGGACCTCGTGGGAGACGAGGCGAAGCGCCGTGCCTTCGCGCGCGCGGCGCGCGGTTCGGTGGAGGGTCGGACGTGGTCGGCGCTGACCGGGGCACTGATCGAGCACTACCACGACGCGGTGGCCCTCCGTCGCGTCGACGACAGTCTGCTGCGGCGCACGAGCCCGCGACCGGCGGGCACCGCGACCTCCCGGACCCGGGGGCAGTGGACGCGCTTCGTGGCGCTGGGCGACTCGCTCACGGAGGGGCTGTGCGACGCGTCGCGCATGCCGTCGGGCCAGTTCCGCGGGTGGGCCGACCGCCTCGCCGAGCTGCTCGCGGGCACGACGGATCAGGGACCGTTCCGCTACGCGAACCTCGCCGTGCGAAGCCGGCGGGTGCGGCATCTGATCGATGAGCAGATCCCGGCCGCGCTCGAGTTGAAGCCCGATCTCGTGTCGATCCTCATCGGGGCGAACGATCTCGTCGGTCCCGCCCCCGTGCTGCCGGCGCTGGTGTCCGAGGTCGAGTCGGCGGTGCGGGCGCTTCGTCGCGGCGGCGCGGACGTGCTGCTGGTCACGACGTTCCTTCCGCAGCGGCCCGCGGCCCGCATCTTCGCTCGGCGCTTCGCGGCGTACAACGTGCACCTGCGCCGCATCGCCGCGGAGCAGGGAGCGGTCCTTCTCGACCTCGAGGCCGTGGGCGAGATCGGTGAGGCGCCGATGTGGGCCGACGACCTGGTGCACCTCAGCTCCGCCGGACACCGCCTGGTCGCCTACCGGGCCGCGGAGGCGCTGGGCGTACCGGATGCGCGAGCGCTGCTCGGCCTCGACGAGGCCCTGCACGCCGACGACGCCGAGCGACCGAGCGGGACCTGGCTCACGCGCGACGCCCTGCCGTGGCTGTGGCGACGCGTGCGCGGGCGCACCGCCGGAGACGGGGTCGTCGCCAAGCACACCGGTTACGTCGAGCTGCCGACCCGCGGTGATCGGCTGCGCGCCGACGCGGTCTGAGTCTCGAGTGCGCCTCAGTACCAGCCGGTGCGTTGGGAGTGATCCCACGCCCCGCATGGGGAGCCGTATCGCGAGCTGATGTACGACAGGCCCCAGGAGATCTGGGTGTTCGCGTTCGTGCGCCAGTCGAGGCCGAAAGCGGCCATCTTGTCGCCGGGGAGCGCCTGGGGAATGCCGTAGGCGCCGCTGCCGCTGTTGTAGGCGTCGACCCGCCAGCTCGACTCACGGTTCCACAGCGAGACGAGGCACGAGAACTGGTCGTCGCCCCAGCCGTAGCGACCGATCGCGCCGCGGGCCGCGGAGCGGGCTTCGCCCGGGCTCATGACAGGGCCCGCCGGGGCGGTCGATCCGCCGGACCCGCTGCCCGCGCCGGACCCGCTGCCCGCGCCGGAGCCGCCACCGGAGGTCGAGCCGCCCGATCCGCTGCCCGAATCCGAACCGTTGCCGGGTCCGCCCGACCCGCCTCCGACCGACGCTCCGCCGCCCGCACCCGAACCGCCGCCCGCGCCCGTAGCGGGTCCGCCCGCCGACCCGCCGGGCTGCTGCGCGTCGCGTTGCACCTTCTCCTGCTCGCGCGCCGCGCGTTCCTGAGCGGCGGTGGTCGCCCGCAGTGCCGCGAGCTGGGCGTACAGATCATCGAGACGCGCCTGCGCCGCCCGCACGGTCTCGGTCTCGGCGTCGGCGTCGCTCTGCGCCGTCGCGGCGGTGGCCCGTGCGTCGTCGGCGAGGCGCGCGGCTTCGTCGCGTGCCTGCTCGGCTTGTTCGCGCAAGGAGGTGGCGACGTCGGCCGCGCTGCGGGCCCGGCCCGCGGTGCGTGCCGTGATCTCGGACACACGATCCAGGATGCCGAGCCGCTCGAGCAGCGAATCGGGATCGGCGTCCGTCAGGAGCTGCGCCACGAGGGGTCCGCCGCCCACGGTGCGGTACAACCGTGCGGCACTGGCTCCCGCGGCGGCGGCGCTGGAGGTCTCCGCGGCATCGGCCGCGGCGCTTTGCGCGGTCAGCTCCGCCGCGCGCGCCGCGGTCCGTTCCGCCTGGACGCGTGTCTGCTCGGCGACGGCCGACGCATCGAGGGCACGGTGTGACGCGGCTGCGGCATCGGCCTCCGCGGCATCCAATTCCTGCTTCACCTGGGCCACGGCGCTGTCGTCGACGACGGCGAGGGCACGGCCGGTGCGGACGTCCGCCGAGGCGGGAGAGGGCACGAGGGCCGCGCCGGCGACGACGCACGCGAGAAGCGTGTGACTCATGCGACGAATGAGGCCCATGAGGTCACGCTAGAGCACGATCCCGTGTGCTGCCCACCCCCGAACGGTGGTCGCTGATAGGGTGAGGAAGGATGCCGCCTTGGCATCGGCTCAACTACATATGAGCTCACGGAGCAGGCCGGCAGACGCTGGTCCCCTGTGGTGGACTCCCCGTCGGATCGCCGGGTGGTCGTCTACTGGTGGCCAGTCGCCGGGAATTCCGGGCCGACTCGTCGGCGCGCCCTTTCTGCCTGTTCCTGCTCCTTCGCATGTCAGCTCGTCGCCCACACGGGGCGGCGAGCCTAAACAAAGAAGGAGGGACCTCTTGGAAGGTCCAGAAATCACCGCCGCTGAAGCCGTTCTCGACAACGGCCGTTTCGGCACCCGCACCGTCCGGTTCGAGACCGGACGCCTCGCTCAGCAGGCTCAGGGCGCTGTCGCCGCGTACCTCGACGAGGAGACCATGCTCCTGTCGGCCACCAGCGCCGGCAAGCACCCGCGTGAAGGATTCGACTTCTTCCCGCTGACCGTCGACGTCGAAGAGCGCTCCTACGCCGCCGGCAAGATCCCCGGCTCGTTCTTCCGCCGCGAGGGTCGCCCCTCCACCGAGGCCATCCTCGTGTGCCGCCTCATCGACCGCCCGCTGCGCCCGTCGTTCGTCGACGGCCTCCGCAACGAGGTTCAGATCGTCGTCACCGTCCTGTCGATCGCGCCCGGCGAGTTCTACGACGCTCTCGCGATCAACGCCGCGTCGCTGTCGACCCAGATCTCGGGTCTGCCGTTCTCGGGTCCCATCGCCGGTGTGCGCCTCGCGCTCATCCCCGGTCAGGGTGAGAACGCCGACCAGTGGGTCGCCTTCCCGACCGTCACGCAGCTCGAAGACGCCGTCTTCGACCTCATCGTCGCGGGCCGCGTGCTCGACGACGGCGACGTCGCCATCATGATGGTGGAGGCCGAAGCCACCGAGGGCAGCTGGAACATGATCAAGGGCGGCGCCACCAAGCCGAACGAGCAGGTCGTGGCCGAGGGCCTCGAGGCAGCCAAGCCCTTCCTTCGTCAGCTGGTCGACGCGCAGAACGAGGTCGCGCGTACCGCGGCCAAGGAGATCCAGTCGTTCCCCGTCTTCCCGGCCTACAGCCAGGAGACCTACGACTTCGTCGCCGGTCGCGCGTACGACCGTCTGGTGCCCGTGTACCAGATCGCCGACAAGCAGGAGCGTCAGAACGCCGATGACGAGGTCAAGACCTCGGTCAAGGAGCAGCTCGTCGCCGCCGTCGAGTCGGGCGAGCTGCCCGCCGTCGCGACCCTCGAGTTCAACGCGGCCTACAAGTCGGTCACCAAGACGATCGTCCGCGGTCGCATCCTGGCCGAGGGCGTGCGCATGGACGGCCGCGGACTCGCAGACATCCGCCCGCTCGACGCCGAGGTGCAGGTCATCCCGCGCGTGCACGGTTCGGCGATCTTCCAGCGCGGAGAGACCCAGATCCTGGGCGTCACCACACTGAACATGCTCAAGATGGAGCAGCAGATCGATTCGCTGTCGCCCATCACGAGCAAGCGCTACCTGCACCACTACAACTTCCCGCCGTACTCGACCGGTGAGACCGGTCGCGTGGGCAGCCCGAAGCGTCGCGAGATCGGTCACGGCTTCCTGGCCGAGCGCGCGCTCGTTCCTGTGCTCCCCAGCCGCGAGGAGTTCCCCTACGCGATCCGTCAGGTGTCCGAGGCCCTCGGCTCCAACGGTTCGACGTCGATGGGCTCGGTCTGCGCCTCGACCCTGTCGCTGCTGAACGCGGGTGTGCCCCTTCGCGCCCCCGTCGCCGGTATCGCCATGGGCCTGGTCACCGACGAGGTCGACGGACAGACGCGCTACGCCGCGCTGACCGACATCCTCGGCGCCGAAGACGCCCTCGGCGACATGGACTTCAAGGTCGCCGGCACGAGCGAGTTCATCACCGCGATCCAGCTCGACACCAAGCTCGACGGCATCCCTTCGTCGGTGCTCGCTGCCGCCCTGACCCAGGCCAAGGAGGCTCGTCTGACGATCCTCAACGTCCTGAACTCGGCGATCGACGCGCCCGACGAGATGGCGCCCACCGCGCCCCGCGTCATCAGCGTCCAGATCCCCGTCGACAAGATCGGCGAGCTCATCGGACCCAAGGGCAAGACGATCAACTCCATCCAGGACGAGACCGGCGCCCAGATCTCGATCGAGGACGACGGCACCGTGTACATCGGCGCGACCGACGGCCCCTCGGCCGAGGCCGCCCGTGCCCAGGTGAACGCGATCGCCAACCCGACCAACCCCGAGGTGGGCGAGCAGTTCCTCGGAACCGTCGTCAAGATCGCCACCTTCGGCGCGTTCGTGTCGCTGCTTCCCGGTAAGGACGGCCTGCTGCACGTCAGCGAGGTCCGCAAGCTCGCGGGTGGCAAGCGCGTCGAGAACGTCGAAGACGTGCTGTCGGTCGGTCGGAAGATCCTCGTGCGCATCACGAAGATCGACGACCGCGGCAAGCTGTCGCTCGAGCCCGTGCTCGACG
The DNA here is from genome assembly GCF_052660795.1 of Sphingomonas sp. G5. Classification (NCBI taxonomy): domain Bacteria; kingdom Pseudomonadati; phylum Pseudomonadota; class Alphaproteobacteria; order Sphingomonadales; family Sphingomonadaceae; genus Sphingomonas; species Sphingomonas sp. G5. Next base: position 1,131,181 of record NZ_CP109660.1, read on the forward strand.
AAGACGCCACCACGCCCGAGCCGGCGGACACGCAGAGCTCGGCCGCCGCGAGCGAGGGCCCCGAGGCTCCCGCCGAAGGCTGATCGTCTCGTCATCGGATGCCCGTCCCGCTTCGCGGGGCGGGCATCCGTCGTTCGGGGGTGTGGCGCAGGGACGGCCGCTGCGGAAGCGTTACGCAATGTTTATCGCCACGGCGGGGCAATGGGCTGGCCGGTCCCGGGGAGGGCCTAGCCTCGTAGTACGTCGGGGGGCGTGGTGATACGGGGGCATCCGTACCGTCATCCGGCATCGCGGGGAGAGGACCTCACCATGAGCGGCTCGGGCGTCGACGAGACGGCCTCACCGCGCCTGCGCCGGAATCGCGCCCCGCACCCGTCATCGCCGATCACCCTGCAGGGCCCCGGTCTCGGCTCCCACGTGCGCGTCCCTCTCGGAGAGACGGGCTTCGAGGTTTTTCCGCTCTTCCTCGGCGGGGGAGAGTTCGGCTGGAACGTCGACGCGCGTTCGAGCCACGAGATCCTCGATGCCTACGCCGAGCTCGGCGGCAATGCGCTGCACACGGCGGACAGCTATGCCGCGGGTCGCAGCGAGTTCATCATCGGCGAATGGCTTCGCACCCGCCGCATGCGCGACGACGCCGTGCTGACGGTCCGTATCGGCGGTCACCCCGACAACCCCGGGCTCGATTCCGTCAACCTCGTCCGCGCCGTCGAGGCCTCGCTCACGCGTCTGGGTACCGATCGCATCGACGTGCTCTCGCTCGACGCCGCCCGGGGCGACCGGGCCCTTCTCGAGGACACCTTGGCCACCAGCGAATGGCTCGTGGAGTCGGGAAAGGTCCGCGCCATCGGCGCGCACGGCTACACGGCCGCGCAGCTCGTCGAGGCCCGGATCCTGTCTTCGGCCGGATACCCGCGCATCACGGTGCTCGACGTACCCTACAACGTGCTGCGCCGCTCCGAGTTCGAGGGCGACGTGCGTCTCATCGCCTCGGCGCAGAACATGGCCGTGACCCCCTCGCACCCGCTCGCGCACGGCTTCCTCGCCGGAGAGACGCGCACCCGCGGCCAGTCCTCCCAATCGGTGCGCGGCACGCAGGTCGCGGCGCATCTCAACCGCCGTGGTTCGCGCGTGCTCCGCGCCCTCGATGCGGTGGGCGACGAACTCGGACTCCCGGATGCCGCGGTGGCGGTGGCCTGGCTGCTCGCGCAGAAGATCGTGACGGCTCCGATCGTCAACGCCTTCGCACCCCGCCACGTCGTGGAGTGCATGCGCGCCGTGGGTGTGCGCCTGAGCCGCGCGCACCTGTCGGATATCGCCCGAGCCGCAGAGTGACCGGCCCCCTTTTCGGGGTGTGACGTAGGCTTGTCGGTGAGGGCCGGGGGACGGCAGATCGACGACGGAGTGAGCTGACGTGACGCACTACATCTACCTGGTGCGCCATGGCGAGCACCAGGATGCCGAACACGGCCTCACCGACGGACCCCTCTCTCCGCGCGGGCAGCGCCAGGCCGCTCTGCTGGCTGACCGCCTCTCCGGGCTCCCGCTCGACGCTGTATGGCACTCGCCTCTGGAACGCGCGGCGCAGACCGCCCGCGCGGTCGCCGACCGTCTTCCCGCGATCACACCCGAGTCCTCGGCGCTGCTGTTCGATTGCATCCCCACCGGGATGACGCCCGAGACGCCGGCGGTGTTCGAGCCCTTCTTCGGATCGGTGACCGAGGCCGAGATCGATGCGGGTCGCGCCCAGATGGCCGACGCCACCGCCGAGTTCCTCGCGCGCAAGGCGGGCGAGGTGCACGAGCTCGTCATCACGCACAACTTCGTGATCTCGTGGTTCGTCCGCGAGGTGCTGCAAGCCCCCGATTGGCGGTGGATGACGATCAATCAGGCCTACTGCGGTCTGACCGTCATCGCGCAGAAGAAGGGGCGGCCCTGGACGCTGCTGTCCCATAACGACCTGGCTCACCTGCCGGTGGAGTTGCGCACCGGTCTCGTCGACCCCCTTCCCGTCTGAGCTCGTCGCGGCACGTCTGTGGATAAGGCCGCAGCGCCGGGTGGTCGCGCCTAGGCTGGGGGCATGACGACGCGCGTGGCCATTGTGGGCGGAACCGGAAAGCTCGGCGGAGTGATCCGCGCGGTCGTCGAGGCCGAAGAAGGCTACGAGGTCGCGGCCGTCCTCACCTCGGCCTCCCCGCTCAGCGAGATCGACGGCGCCGACCTCGTCATCGACGCGACCACGCCCGCCGTGTCGATCGACGTGGTCCGAGCGGCCGTCGAGCGTGGCATCAACGTGCTGGTCGGCACGTCGGGCTGGTCGAACGAGCGCATCGCGCTGGTTCGTTCCCTGGTGGATGCCAGCGGCACGGGCGCCGTCTTCATCCCCAACTTCTCTCTCGGTTCGGTGATCGGCAGCGCCCTCGCGGCCGCGGCGGCGCCGTTCTTCCCGTCGATCGAGATCGTCGAAGCGCACCGCGAGTCCAAGATCGACTCCCCGAGCGGTACCGCCGTCCGCACGGCGGAGCTCATCGCGGCGGCGCGGACCGACGTCGGACCCGTCGAATCACCGCACGTCGATCAGCGGGCCCGCGGCCAACGCGTCGCCTCCGTCCCCGTCCATTCCCTGCGCCGCCCGGGCGTCGTCGCTCGACAGGAGACGATTCTGTCGGGAGCGGGGGAATCGCTCACCCTCGTCCACGACACGATCGAGCCGGCGAAGGCGTACGCCCCCGGCATCCGGATCGCCCTGGCCGCCGCGCGCGAGGCCCGCGGGGTGCACGTGGGTCTCGACAGCTTCATCGACATCGGCGTGCGCACCCGCCCCCTCCCGGCCGGGGCCCCCATCGCCGACGGCGACGTGTCGGGCCAGGTGGCGGGCGTCACCAGCGCATGAGAGTGCGGATCGCGGTAGCCGTCATGACGGTGCTGCTGCTGATGTACGTGGCACTCGCCGGCCAGCGGGCCATCGTCCTGCTCTCGAGCGGTGAGACCGTCGGTGTCGTGATGGGGGTCGCGCTCCTCGTTCTGCCGGCCCTCGCGATCTGGGCGATCGGCCGTGAGCTGTGGTTCGGCGTCCGCGCCCAGCAGTTGGGGGAGCGTTTGGATGCCGAGGGCGGCCTCCCCGAGGAAGACCTCCCCGTGCGCCCGAGTGGACGCATCGAGCGCGAGGACGGCGATGCTCTGTTCCCGCGGTACCGCGCTGACGTCGAGGAGCACCCCGGCGACTGGCGCGCCCGATACCGGCTCGGACTCGCGTACGACGCGGCCGGAGATCGTCGCCGCGCGCGTGACGCCATCCGCACGGCGATCCGTCTCGAGACGGCAGCGCGCCGCACGGCTTGATCGGACGCGGCGCCTTGGCCCTCGGCATCCGGCCCCGCTTGGGACTCGGAACGGACGCACCCGGGCGCGCACGTCGCCGTCCGCTCGGAGTCGGGAGCCGGTGGGGCAGCCGATTGTGCGCCGGCCGCCCCGTCGTTGTCAGGCCGCGTCGTGAGCGGGGACTGCCGAGGCGACGGCCTCCTCGACCGTGCGGTGCGTGAAGGCGAACCCGCTGTCCTCCAGGGCAGCGGGGCGCACGTCGGCGTCCGATGTGAGCAGGGCTTCCGTCGCATCGGATCCCAGGGCGAGCTTCACGCCCCAGATCGGCGCGCGCACGAGGTACGGACGGTTCATCCGGCGAGCGAGGGCGAACCCGAGATCGTTGGCCGTCGCCCGCACGGGTCCGGTGAGGTTGACCGGTCCCGCCAGGTCGGAATCGATGACGTGGCGGATGGCCCGCACCTCGTCGTCGAGCGAGATCCACGGCCATACCTGGGTGCCGCGCCCGATCGGACCCGAGATGCCGAGCTTGGTCAGCAGCAGCAGGGGCTTGAGCACACCCTGCTCGTGTACGACGGGCGCCGTGCGCAGCATCGCGACGCGGGCCGAGTCGCCCGCGGCGCGGGCAGCATCCTCCCAGTCGACGCAGATGTCGGCGAGAAGGCCGGAGCCGCGCTTCGAGGTCTCGGTCAGCACGGCTCCCGGCTGCGAGCCGTAGAAGCCGGTGGCGCTGGCGTTCACGAGTGCGGGGGCATCGTCGCCGAGTGAGCGGACGGCCGCCGCCAGCGTGCGGGTCGGCGTGATCCGCGACCACAGGAGCGTGCTCTTGTACGAAGGGGTCCAGGGGAAGTGGCCGATGGACGCGCCGTTCAAGCACACCACCGCGTCGGCTCCGGCGATGACGTCGGGGTCGAGCGGCCTGGCATCCTGCAGCCACTGCACCTCGTCCGCAACGGTCGGCTCGTGACGCACGAGCGAGGTGACCTCGACACCGTCACCGCGCAGTGAGTCGAGCAGCGCCAAACCGATGAGGCCCGACGCGCCGGCAAGGACGACGCGTCGGGCAGAAGTCTCAGGCAAGCGTGGCCTCGAGGGTGATGTCGATGCCGGTGAGCGCCTGCGAGACCGGGCAGTTGGCCTTCGCGTCGGCGGCGATCTTCTGGAACGTCTCGTCGTCGAGCCCCGGGACGACGGCGTTGACGTTCAGGTGACTCCCGGTGATGCCGGTGCCGGGCTTGAAAGTGATCGACGCGGTGGCGTCGACCGACTCGGGCGGGGTGCCGTTCTCGGCCAACGCGTTCGACAGCGCCATGCTGAAGCACGACGAGTGGGCGCCCGCGAGCAGCTCTTCGGGCGTGGTGACCGAGCCCGACCCTTCGCTGCGCGCTTTCCAGTTCACGTCGAACGTGCCGATGCCCGACGAGGTGAACGTGACCTCGCCCGATCCCTCGAACAGGCTGCCTTTCCAGGCGGTGGTGGCTTCGCTCGTGACGGCCATGGGGAACCTCCGTTGTCTCGGCGCGGTCAGGGGTGACCGCGACGCGGCCAGCCTAACCAGAGCGTCCGACACCGGGCGGGTCTTGACAGCGCCCTGCTCGGAGACGCTCAGGCGGCGGCGGGACCGCGTCGTCCGACGAGCCCCGCGCGTTGCAGGACGAGGTAGAGCTGGCATCCGAGGCACAGGCCGAAGGCGGCGTTCAGGAACGCGGCCATGAACGCCATCGCCGCAGCGATCGGCAGCGCCCACGGCACCCCCGCGAGGTGCAGGAGCAGGCCCACGGCCGTGACGAACAGCCCCACGCCCTGCGCGAAGCGAGGCGGGCGAGGGTCTTCGAACTCGGTCGGAGGCGCGAGACGGGGCTGCACGATACGGCGGTACAGGGCGCCCCAGGGGGCGGTGCGGGGCCAGGCGACGCCCCAGACGAAGAGCAGGGCAACGATCAGCAGGAGGAGGAAGCCGGGGTCGGAGACACGCTCGGTGAAAGACGCGGCGGGCAGGGCCCACATGTCGGGGGACACGGCAACGCCGCCTGCGGCGGGAAAACCGACGGCCCCGCGCCGTGTCGAGATTCCGACCAGGGCGAGCACTGTCGCCAGGAGGAGCAGGACGGCGGTGATGGATGCCGCGAAGCGCGGGCCGCGGGCGTCGATGCGCGAGGGTTCAGCCATGGGAGGACTCCTTCTGCAGGCGGGTCAGTTCGCTCTCGACCGCGTCGCGTTCGATCGTCCCGCTGAAACGGGTGCGCACGACCCCGCGTCGGTCGAGGACGAGGGTGGTGGGGGTCTGCAGCACACGGAAGTGCTGGGCGAGGTCGGGGCGGTGGGTCAGGTCGACGTCGACGTAGACGACGCCTCGATGGGCGTCGGCGGCCTGCGTCAAGATGCGACGCACCCCGGGGCACCGCGAACAGATCTCGGTGCTGAACTGCACCAGGGTCGCTTCGGTGCCCAGCCGCTCCGCGCCCACGAGGCCCGGATCGACCGCCTCCGCCGAGGCGACCGTCCGTGCTCGACCCTGTCGGCGGCGGAACACGACACCGGCGATCGTCGTCAGCACGACGAGCGCGCCGACCGCGAGAAGAGCGAAGGTCAGGTCCACGACCGTCAACGCTAACGCGCGGGCGCGCGAGCAGGGCCGATGAGTCCTCCCATGACGGGCGCTCCTCCCCAGGGGTGCACCGTCTCCCGAGCCGGCCGACGAAACCCCGACGAAACCCCGACGAGAGCTCGTCGCGGGTATCGTGAGGGCCGTGACCGCCGACATCCCGACGCCCTATGAAGACCTGCTCCGCGACGTTCTCGAGACGGGCGTGCACAAGTCCGATCGCACCGGCACGGGCACCACGAGCGTGTTCGGGCGTCAGATCCGCTTCGACCTCGCCGAGGGCTTCCCGCTGATCACGACCAAACGCGTGCACCTGAAGTCGATCGTGTACGAGCTGCTGTGGTTCCTGCGCGGCGAATCCAACGTCTCGTGGCTGAAAGACAACGGCGTCACCATCTGGGACGAGTGGGCCGACGCCGACGGCGAGCTCGGACCCGTCTACGGTGTGCAGTGGCGCTCCTGGCCCACCGCCGACGGCGGCACGATCGACCAGATCGCGCAGGTCGTCGAGCAGATCCGCCGTGACCCCGACTCGCGCCGTCTGATCGTGTCCGCGTGGAACCCCGCCGACATCCCCGACATGGCCCTCGCCCCGTGCCACGCACTGTTCCAGTTCTACGTCGCCGACGGAAAGCTGTCGTGTCAGCTCTTCCAGCGCAGCGCCGACATGTTCCTCGGGGTGCCCTTCAACATCGCCTCGTACGCGCTGCTGACGCTCATGGTCGCGCAGCAGACGGGCCTCGAGCCCGGCGAGTTCGTGTGGACCGGCGGTGACTGCCATGTCTACGACAACCACCGCGAACAGGTGCGAGAGCAGCTGACGCGTGAGCCGTACCCCGCCCCGACGCTGCGGTTCGCCCGGAAGCCGGAGTCGATCTTCGACTACCGCTACGACGACATCGTGATCGAGGACTACCAGCACCACCCCGCCATCCGCGGAGCCGTCGCGGTATGACCACCGTCGGGCTCGTGTGGGCGCAGGCGCACGGCGGCGTGATCGGTGCCGACGGAGGGATGCCGTGGCACGTCCCCGAAGATCTCGCGCACTTCCGCGCGGTGACCGGGGTATCCGACGTGGTCATGGGGCGGCGCACGTGGGAGTCGCTCCCGCCGCGGTTCCGCCCCCTTCCGGGGCGTCGGAACCTCGTCGTCACCCGCTCGGACGGGTGGGCGCAGGAGGGCGCCGAGCGAGCGTCCTCGCTCGACGATGCGCTCGCCCGGGCGCACGGCGACGCCATCTGGGTGATGGGCGGAGGCCGGCTCTACGCGGAAGCGATCCATCGCGCCGATGTTCTCGAACTCACGCGTCTCGACGTCGAGGTCGACGGCGACACGTTCGCTCCCTCGATCGACGGGTGGACGCTCGAGACCGCCGACCCCGCCGAGGGCTGGCACACCTCGGCGAGCGGCATCCGCTACCGCTTCGAGACCTACCGGCGAGCGGGCGCCTGACGTGGCCGTCGCGCTCGTCACGGGGGCCAGCTCGGGCTTGGGCGCCGAGTTCGCACGTCAGCTCGCCGCCCGCGGTGCCGACCTCGTGCTGGTCGCCCGCGACGGCGCGGCCCTGGAACGGGTGGCGGTAGGCATCCGAGCGCGCTCGGGCGTCGACGTCCACGTGCTCGCCGCCGATCTTCTCGACGACGACGCGCTCGCCGCGGTCGAGAAACGCCTCGCCGCGGGCGTCGACGTGCTCGTCAACAACGCGGGATTCGGGCTCGACCTCGCCTTCGAAGAGAACGACGTCGCCGTCGAGGTGCGGCACCTGCGCCTGCACGTCGAAGCCGCGATGAGACTCATGCACGCCGCGCTGCCCGCGATGCTCGAGCGGGGGAGCGGCCGCATCGTGAACGTGGCCTCGGTGGCCGGGTTCGTGCCGCGCGGAACCTACGGCGCGGTGAAAGGTTGGCTCATCTCGTTCAGCCGCTGGGCCAACGTCGTCTACCGGCCTCGCGGTGTCACCGTCACCGCGGTGTGCCCCGGCTTCGTCCACACCAGTTTCCATGAACGGCTCGGCCTGCCCCCGGGTCACGAGGGTGTTCCCGCGGGCATGTGGCTCGATGCGGACAAGGTCGTCCGCGAAGGTCTCCGCGACGCCGCGCGCGGCCGCTCGGTCTCGGTGCCGTCGTGGCGGTACGCCGCGCTCGTCGCGGCCTCGCGTCTGCTGCCCGATGCGGTCGTGGTGCGTGCCGCCTCGCGCGGGCGCTGACGCGTCCTGGGCGGAGAGTCAGCGGAAGCGCCCGAGGCGGATACCCGCCAGAGCGAGCGCGCCGATCGTCTCGCCGTCCGACACCGCTCCGCTCGCGACGAGCTCGAGCGCCTCGGCGAACGGGATCCACCGCACGGCGTCTATACCCTCCTCGCGCTGTGAGACCGCGGCATCCGTCATCGTCAGCCCGCGCGCGAGAAACACGTACTCCGGGGCATCGGCGATGCCGTTCAGGGCGTTCATCCGGCCGAGGGAACTCCAGTCCGATGCCGTGACCCCGGTCTCCTCGAGCAGCTCGCGCTTCGCGGCGTGGAGCGGGTCCTCTCCGTCGGAACCGCCCGCGGGGACCTCCAGCGAGCGGCCGGTCGTGTACCGCTCGAGCTCGACGAAGCACACGCGTTCTCGCTCGTCGAGAGCCACCACGAACACCGCGGGGTGCTGCATCCGCACGACGCCGTAGATGCCGTCGCCGTGGGGACCGGTCACCTCGTCTTCGCGCACGTGGATCCAGCGGTTCTCGTAGACGGTGCGCGTCGAGCGGGTCGTCCAGGCCATGACGCCCACCCTAGGACGTCACCGCCGTCACGCATTGTTCACCCGCGCCGTGGAAGACGCCGAGGGCGTCTCCTCGTGAACCGATACCCTGGAGCCATGACGCACTCCGGCAATCCCTTCGGTCAGGTGCTCGTCGCGCTCATCACCCCGATGACCGCCGACGGCGAAGTCGATTGGCCCGCCACCGAGAAGCACATCGACGACGTGATCACCGCGGGGGCGGACGGCATCGTCGTCACCGGCACCACGGGTGAGACCTCCACCCTCACCGATCCCGAGAAGCTGCGTCTCGTCGAGGTCGGCAAGAGCGTCTCGGCCGGTCGCGCCAAGATCATCACGGGCGGCGGGTCGAACGAGACCGCGCACGCGATCGAGCTCTACAAGGCGAGCGAGAAGGCCGGCGCCGACGGCATCATGATCGTCACGCCCTACTACAACAAGCCCACGCAGGCCGGCATCCTGACGCACTTCCGTCTCGTCGCGGACGCGACCGACCTGCCGGTGATCCTCTACGACATTCCCGGTCGAACCGGTGTGCCCATCAAGTACGAGACGATCCTGCGTCTCGCCAAGCACCCGAACATCCTCGCCATCAAGGACGCCAAGGGCGACTTCAGCGAGGTCAGCCGCGTGCTGAACCAGACCGACCTCATGTACTTCTCGGGAGACGACGCCAACGTGCTGCCGCACCTGTCGATCGGGGCTTCCGGTCTCATCGGTGTGACGGCGAACATCACCGCGACGCCCTACCGCACGATCGTGGACGCCGTGAACGCGGGCGATCTGGCCTCGGCCACGGCCGCGCACAAGAGTCTCGAGCCGCTGGTCCGCGCTGTCATGACGCACGTGCCCGGCACGGTCGCGGCGAAGTACATCCTGCACGGCCTCGGCCGCATCGGCAGCCCGCGCGTCCGCCTGCCCCTCGTCGGGCCGGAGGAGTGGGAAGCCGCCGTCATCGAAGACGAGCTGGCCCTGGTGAAGGACGTGGCCGGCGCCGACTTCTCCAACTTCCGCCCCGACCGCAACGCGGCCGCCGGCGGTGCCCTGCCGAAGGTGCACGGCACCACGAGATAAGCATCGGCGTCCGCCGAACCGCGGCCAGGGACGCCACACGAAGGGATGCCGCGAGGCGGCATCCGAGGAGGCTCATATGCCCACTACCCCGCTCGACCCGCCGGCGCTGGCCGCCGGAACCCTCCGCGTCATCCCGCTCGGCGGTCTCGGCGAAGTCGGCCGCAACATGACCGTGTTCGAGTACGACGGGAAGCTGCTCGTCGTCGACTGCGGTGTGCTGTTCCCCGAGGAGCACCAGCCCGGCGTCGACCTGATCCTGCCCGACTTCGAGCCCATCAAGCACCGCCTCGACGACATCGTCGGCGTCGTGCTGACGCACGGACACGAAGACCACATCGGCGCGGTTCCCTACCTGCTGAAGCTCAAGAGCGACATCCCCCTCATCGGTTCCGGCCTCACGCTGGCGCTCATCGAGGCGAAGCTCAAAGAGCACCGCATCCGGCCGTACACCCTGACGGTGAAGGAAGGCCAGCTCGAGAAGGTCGGCCCGTTCGATCTCGAGTTCATCGCCGTGAACCACTCCATCCCCGATGCCCTCGCGGTCGCGATCCGCACGCCCGCGGGTCTCGTGCTGGCCACGGGTGACTTCAAGATGGACCAGCTGCCCCTCGACGGTCGGATCACCGACCTCCGTGCCTTCGCCCGCTTGGGTGAGGAGGGCGTCGACCTCTTCCTCGTCGACTCCACCAACGCCGACGTCCCCGGGTTCACCCCCACGGAGCGGGGCATCGGTCCCGTGCTCGACCAGGTCATCGCCCGCGCTCCGCGTCGCGTGGTGGTCGCGAGCTTCTCGAGCCACGTGCACCGCGTGCAGCAGGTGCTCGACGCCGCCCACGCGAACGGCCGCCGCGTCGCGCTCCTCGGTCGCAGTATGGTGCGCAACATGGGCATCGCGGCCGATCTGGGCTACTTGAACGTCCCCGATGGCGTGCTGATCGACTACAAGAAGGCGCGCGATCTTCCCGACGACCAGATCGTCTACATGTCGACCGGTTCGCAGGGTGAGCCGATGGCCGTGCTCAGTCGCATGGCCAACCTCGACCACGCGATCGAGCCGGGCGAGGGCGACACGATCATCCTGGCATCCAGCCAGATCCCCGGGAACGAGAACGCGATCTACCGTGTGATCGACGGTCTGACGAAGCTCGGGGCGACCGTGGTACACAAGGGCAACGCCAAGGTGCACGTCTCGGGCCACGCTGCTGCCGGCGAGCTGCTCTACTGCTACAACATCCTCAAGCCCAAGAACGTGCTGCCCGTGCACGGCGAGTACCGCCACCTCATGGCCAATGCCAAGCTCGCGCGTGAGACCGGTATCGCCGAGGAGAACACGATCCTCGGTGAGAACGGCACGGTCGTCGACCTGCGTGACGGCGTCGCGAAGGTCGTCGGTCAGATGGACATCGGCTTCGTCTACGTCGACGGCTCGTCGGTCGGCGAGATCACGGATGCCGACCTCAAGGACCGGCGCATCCTCGGCGAAGAGGGCTTCATCTCGGTCATCGTCGTCGTCGACTCGGCGACCGGCAAGATCGTCTCCGGCCCCGACATCCACGCGCGAGGTGTCGCGGAAGACGACAAGGTCTTCGACAGCGTCAAACCGAAGATCGCCGCGGCGCTGGCCGAGGCGGCGAAGTCGGGCGTCAGCGACAACCATGCTCTCTCGCAGGTGGTCCGTCGCACGATCGGCCGCTGGGTCAATCAGTCGCTTCGTCGTCGGCCCATGATCGTGCCGATGGTCATCGAGGCCTGATCCGCCTCGAAGCGCCGCGGGTTCGCCCGCGGCGCTTCGTCGTTCCCGCCCCGCGCGCGGACGACGCTCGATATCATGCGGGCATGCCCGGTCTCCCGATCCGTGCGGCGCTCCCCTCCGACGGCGCCTTCCTCGCCGACATGACGGTGGAGGCCGCCACCTGGCGTGCCGGTGTCTCGAGGCCGCGTCACGAGATCGTGAGCAGCGCGGAGCACCGTCGGTACATCTCGGGGTGGATGCGTCCCGGGGATGCGGGATTCGTCGCCGAGTCGCCGAGCGGCGAGCCCGTCGGGGCGGCGTGGTACCGCATGCTTCCGCGTGACGAGCCCGGCTTCGGGTGGGTCGGCACGGGGGTACCCGAGCTCATCATCGGTGTGCGCCCCGTCTGGCGCGCGCACGGCACCGGGCGCGCGCTGCTGCAGCGCCTCGTCGACCACGCCCGCGCACAGGGGTACGCGCGGATCAGCTTGAGCGTCGAGCGCGACAATTTCGCGGTGTCGCTGTACCGGTCCGAGGGCTTCGCTGTGGTGCGGAAGGGGATGGGGCGCGACGTCATGGTCAAGCGCCTGGCCTGAAGTCCGCGTCGGTACCCCGGAATGTCGGAGGTCCGGCCTACCGTGGAGGAATGCCTCGTACCTCGTCACCGTCCGGCGGCCGCGCTCCCGCCAAGGGGTCGTCGCGCGCGAAGGCCGCTGCCCCCGCGTCGAAGCGCGCCGCTCCGGCACCCAAACGCTACGTCGACGAGCCTGAGAAGCCCGCCGCTGCGGTCCGTGCGTGGATGGCCGTCGCCCACGGCGTCGGCGGCATGTTCCGCGCTTTCGGCCCCGAGAACCTCGAGCGCGATCAGCGTCGGGACGGCTTCCCGTTCTTTCTCGTGGTGCTCGCAGCTCTCGGCGCGGTGGTCGAGTGGTTCTTCATCGGGACGGATGCCGCTGCGCTGATCAGTGCATACAGCTTCGGCGGACTGGTGGGTCGGGTCGCTTTCGTTCTGCCGGTGCTGCTGCTTCTGCTCGCGGGCTGGCTGTTCCGGTATCCGGCGTCTGTGCACGACAACGGGCGCGTGGGCATCGGTTTCGCCCTGTTCATCGTGACGGTGGCGGGGTTCTGCCACGTCGCCGGCGATCGCCCCGCTCCCAACGTCGGGGGTCTGCCCGCTCTGAGCCCCGCGGGCGGGCTCGCCGGTTGGATCGTGGGTGAACCGCTCGCTCTCGTGCTCACGAACGTCGGGGCCTACATCGCCCTCTCGCTGCTCGCGGTTCTGAGCATCCTCATCCTCACCAAGACCCCGCCGAACCGCATCGGCCGCCGTCTGGGCGACCTCTACGCCTGGATGTTCGGGGCCGAGCGGGCGGAGCGCGACGACGCGACTGCGACGCAGGTGCTGCCTGTCGATGACTCCGACGAGGAGTCGAGCGAGAAATCGCTGCCGTGGTGGCGTCGCAACAAGACCGGTCGTGAAGAAGAGACCGATGGGTCTCTCGGGTCGAATGACCTGACAGAGCTGTTGTCGCCCGGAACGACGCAGGGGGGTTTCGAATCCGCCGTGGTCGAGCCCGAGTCGACGACCCGTCCGACGCCGCCGCCGTTGCCTCCGACACCCGACGCTCTGACCGAGGTCTTCGATGCCACGGCACTCGCGGGTGCCGCTACCGGCCGCGGTCTGCACGACGACTCGCCTCTCGGAGAGTCCGCCGACGACGACCTGCCCGGGATCTCGGGCCTGGGCGGCGATCACGCCGGTGCGCCCCCCGCGGCGAACTACCGCCTGCCCGCGGTCACCGCTCTCGCCGCCGGAACGCCGCCCAAGGCGCGCTCGGCCGCGAACGACGCCGTGGTCAAGGCCATCGAGAGCGTCATGGAGCAGTTCAAGGTCGACGCACGCGTGACCGGTTTCTCGCGCGGCCCGACCGTGACACAGTACGAGATCGAGGTCGGCCCGGGCGTCAAGGTCGAGCGCATCACTGCACTGACCAACAACATCGCCTACGCCGTGGCCTCCAACGAGGTACGCATCCTCGCGCCCATCCCGGGCAAGAGCGCGATCGGTGTCGAGATTCCCAATGCCGACCGCGAGATCGTGACCCTGGGCGACATCCTCCGCTCGGATGCCGCGACCTCGTCGACGCATCCGATGACGATCGGTGTGGGCAAAGACGTCGGAGGCGGGTTCGTGGTCGCGAACCTCGCGAAGATGCCGCACCTTCTGGTGGCCGGTTCCACCGGCTCGGGAAAGTCGAGTTTCGTCAACTCGATGATCACGAGCCTCCTCATGCGCGCCAAACCGTCCGACGTTCGAATGGTGCTGATCGATCCGAAGCGCGTCGAGCTCACGTCGTACGCGGGTGTTCCGCACCTGATCACCCCCATCATCACGAACCCCAAGAAGGCGGCCGAGGCGCTGCAGTGGGTCGTGAAAGAGATGGACATGCGATACGACGACCTGGCGTCGTTCGGCTTCCGGCACATCGACGACTTCAACCGTGCCGTGGTCGCCGGCGAGATCACGCTGCCAGCCGGTAGCGAGCGCGTCCTCAAGCCCTACCCTTACCTGCTGGTCGTCGTCGACGAGCTCGCCGACCTCATGATGGTCGCACCGCGTGACGTCGAGGACTCGATCGTGCGTATCACGCAGCTGGCCCGGGCCAGCGGCATCCACCTCGTCCTCGCCACCCAGCGTCCATCGGTGGACGTCGTGACCGGTCTCATCAAGGCGAACGTGCCCTCGCGCCTCGCCTTCGCGGTGACCAGCGTCACCGATTCCCGCGTCATCCTCGACCAGCCCGGTGCCGACCGTCTGATCGGACAGGGCGACGGTCTCTTCCTGCCCATGGGGGCCTCCAAGGCCCTCCGCGTTCAGGGCGCGTGGGTGAGCGAGCAGGAGATCGAGAAGGTCGTCGCGCACGTCACGCAGCAAGCGCGTCCCGAGTACCGTTCCGACGTGCAGGCCGCGGCCGAGAAGAAAGAGATCGATGCCGACATCGGTGACGACCTCGAATTGCTGCTCGCCGCCGCCGAACTCGTCGTGTCGACCCAGTTCGGCTCGACCTCGATGCTGCAGCGCAAGCTCCGCGTCGGCTTCGCCAAGGCCGGCCGCCTCATGGACCTCCTGGAGTCCCGAGAGATCGTCGGGCCGTCCGAGGGTTCGAAAGCGCGCGACGTCATGGTGACCAACGAACAACTCCCCGCGGTGCTCGCGCGACTACGGGGCGACGACGCTCCGGCGCCAGGGGCCGACGACCGTTACGGCTCCGATCCCGTCGAGGCGCAGTTCGCCGGTCTTCCCGTGGTGAACGCCGACGACGAAGAAGGCTCCGAAGACGCGTGGCAGCTGACGGGGCGCGACTGATGGCCGTGCACCCTCAGTTGCCCAACGCGATCACCGTCGCGCGCATCGTCTGCGCGCCGATATTCCTTTGGCTGCTGCTGGCCGATGCGGGCTCTGGCGGCGGCCTCCGTTGGGCCGCGGCGGTGCTGTTCATCGTGGCGATCGCCACCGACGGCGTCGACGGATACATCGCCCGCAAGTACGACATCGTCAGCGACCTGGGCAAGCTTCTCGACCCCATCGCCGATAAAGCTCTCACCGGACTCGCCTTCATCGGTCTCTCGATCCTGGGCGAGCTTCCCTGGTGGATCACCATCGTCGTGCTTGTGCGTGAGATCGGTATCACCGTCTATCGCTTCCTCGTGGTCAACGACCATGTCCTGGCGGCCGCCTGGATGGGCAAGCTCAAAACCGTCTTCCAAGCCATCGCTCTCTCGATCGCTCTGCTCCCGTTCGCGTCTCTGTCCGACGCGAGCGCCTGGCAGGCCACCGTCTGGTGGGGGAGCGTCATCACGATGACGATCGCGGTCATCCTGACGATCGCTTCGGGTCTCGATTACGTCGCGACCGAGGTCCGGGCGGCGCGGGCGAAGCGAGGCGCGCGGTGATCGACGGCGTGCCCGACGACCTCGACGAGACCCTCGTCCGCACGCCTCGCGAGAGCGCGTCGGTTCTACTGGAACGGCTCGTCGAGCTGGGATGGACGGTCGGCGTTGCGGAGTCGCTCACCGGAGGACTTGTGGTCTCGGCGCTCGTCGACATCCCGGGCGCCTCGCGTGCCGTGCGAGGGGGAGTGGTCGCCTACGCGACCGACTTGAAGCATGGTCTGCTCGGCGTCGACCAGACGCTCCTGGAGGCGCACGGGGCCGTGCACCCGCGCGTAGCGCGCCAGATGGCCCGCGGGGTGAGAGACGTTCTGGGCCGGGACGGCGTGCCGACCGATGTCGGGATCGCGACCACCGGCGTCGCCGGCCCGGAGGAACAGGACGGTCAGCCGGTCGGCACCGTGCACATCGCGGTGTCCACGCCGCTGGGCACCCGGGTGGACTCGCTCGTCATCGCCGGCGACCGCGAGCGCATCCGCCGCGAGACGGCCCATCTCGCGATCCGTCGCGCATTGGCCGCCCTGTGACGACACCCGCTTTCCGGCTTCGAAAAAAGCGGGAACAAATCATGGCACATCCCGGTTTTGTCTCACGATTCCCATCCGGTGCACAGCGCGCGGCATTAGGGTGACCACAGAAGGTGTTTCACAGTCGTTCACAGCGGACGGCGACGGAATCAGCAGTGAGGAGGGCCCCAACATGATCCTGGTTCGTCAAGAGATCGGCGAAGTCCTGCGTGACCTCCGCCAGCAGAAGGGTCGTACCCTCCGCCAGGTCGCCAGCCGTGCGAGTGTGGCCCTCGGCTACCTCAGCGAGGTCGAGCGCGGGCAGAAGGAGGCATCGAGCGAGATCCTCGCGTCGGTCGCGGAAGCCCTCGATGTCCCCATCTCGACCATCATGCGTGAAGTCGGCGATCGACTCTCGGTACTCGAAGGCCTCCAGACCTTCCCCGACGTGGTGCCCGACGAGCTCGTCGCCTCCGTCGAGCCCGAGCTCTCGCTCCGCTGATCGACGCTCGTGCGTCGTAGTGAGTTCGACCGCGCCGTCAGTGATGAGTTCGGCGCACGAGGCGGCTCGCTGTTGACAGACCTTGTGCTGTCGGCCGTGGGTGGGCGTACGAGCGTCGACGCTCTCTCCGCCGGCGTCGATCCGCGCGACGTCTGGCTCGCGCTGTGCGAAGAGACCGACGTCCCCGCTGATCGTCGTTACGGAGTCGGCCGGCTGGAACCGCGGCGCTCCTGACCCGTTCGCGTCCGCTGCGGCGCGCCGCTGAGGATTTCGGCTCTCGGTGTCTGCTCGTCGGCGTGTCATCGAATCTACGTTCGATACGGGCGTAGGCTCCTGCACATCAGGTTTCGTTCCTCACGTCTCCCCAGTTGGGGGCTTCTCCGCAGCCGATGTCGGAGGCCCTCTCTAACGTGGGAAACGTCGAACGACACCCTGAACGCCTTGTCGGGCAGGCCCACCGTCGGTGGGAGGCTCGACAGCCTATAGGCGACCGGAACGCGAGAAGAAAGAAGACGTCATGCCCTCACCCGCAGAGCGCGAAAAGGCCCTCGAGTCCGCGCTGGCTCAGATCGACCGTCAGTTCGGAAAGGGCTCGGTCATGCGACTGGGCAGCGACGATCGTGCGCCCATCGAGACCATTCCCACGGGCTCCGTCGCTCTCGACGTCGCCCTCGGCATCGGCGGTCTGCCTCGCGGCCGCATCATCGAGATCTACGGCCCGGAGTCGTCGGGAAAGACCACGTTGACGCTTCACGCGATCGCCAACGCCCAGCGCGCGGGCGGCATCGCCGCTTTCATCGATGCTGAGCACGCTCTCGACCCCGAATACGCGAAGAAGCTCGGCGTCGACATCGACGCCCTTCTCGTGTCTCAGCCCGACACCGGTGAGCAGGCGCTCGAGATCGCCGACATGCTGATCCGCTCCGGCGCGATCGATCTCGTCGTCATCGACTCGGTCGCCGCCCTGGTTCCCGAGGCCGAGATCAAGGGTGAGATGGGCGACTCGCACGTCGGCCTGCAGGCTCGCCTCATGTCGCAGGCGCTGCGAAAGCTCACCGGTGGTCTGAACACCACGAAGACGACGGCGATCTTCATCAACCAGCTGCGCGAGAAGATCGGCGTCTTCTTCGGCTCGCCCGAGACCACGGCCGGTGGAAAGGCGCTCAAGTTCTACGCGTCGGTGCGACTCGACATCCGTCGCATCGAGACGCTGAAGGACGGTACCGAGGCCGTAGGTAACCGCACGCGCGTCAAGGTCGTCAAGAACAAGATGGCGCCGCCGTTCAAGCAGGCGGAGTTCGACATTCTCTACGGTGTGGGTATCTCGCGTGAGGGAAGCCTCATCGACTTCGGGGTCGAGCACGCCATCGTCAAGAAGTCGGGCGCCTGGTACACCTACGATGGCGAGCAGCTCGGTCAGGGCAAAGAGAACGCGCGCAATTTCCTCATCAAGAACCCCGATATCGCGGAAGAGATCGAGACGAAGATCAAAACCAAGATGGGCATCGGTGGCGCTCCCGTTGCCAGTGCGCCGGCAGACGACGAGCTCGCCGCGCGGCGCCCGGCCTGATGACCGACGACACGTGGAGCCCCGGTCGTCGCCCCTCCGCGGGAGCGGGTGACGACCGGAGCTTCGCTGACGCCGACGAGCGGGACAAGTCGAAACACGGGGGCACTCTCGAGGAGTTCTCGGTGCGCGATGGGATTCGGGCCGTCGACGACACCCGCCTCGCTCCCATCATCCCTCTCTTCGGCACGGGTGCACAGCCGGGTGGAGAGCACCCCTCGCGTCGGCAGGTCGTCGAGGACACACCGGGCGGAGTGCCCCGTGCCGAGGTGACGGCGATGCGCGGCGTCGGCCGTCCCCGCCTCTCGGTCGTCGATGACGACCGCGACGACGCAGGATCGTCGCCGGGCCGGGTCGAGATTCGTGAACAGGCGGAGGCGATACTTCTGCGCAAGCTCCGGTCTCGATCTCTTTCGCTGTCCGAGGCGCGTGCCGTCGTACGCGGCGTCGATGGTGCCGATGATTCCCTTGCGGACGAACTCGTCGACCACTTCGTCGACCTCGGGTACCTCGATGACGCGGCGTTCGCCGAGCAACTCGCGATGTCAGCCGTCGAGCGCAAAGGGGAGGGGCGGCGCGCCGTCGCCGAGACGCTGCGCAAGCGCGGCATCCCGAGGGAGGTAGCCGAAGAGACCCTCGCCGCTCTTCCCGACGACGACGCCGAACGTGCGCTCGACTTCGCGCGGTCGAAGGTTCGTGGGGTGGAGGGCAAGGAGTACGACGCCGCCCTGCGGAGGCTCGCGGGCCAGCTGTCGCGGCGCGGGTACCCGTCGTCGGTAGCTCTCACGGCCGCGAGGACAGCCCTCGAAGAAGCCGGGATCGGGCGTAGCCGGTCGTTCTCGCGGCCGTCGTCGGGCGTGAGGTTCAGCCCCGACCAGTGACGTCGGGGCACTCGTCGTCGACGCCGGTTCTCGGAACCTCAGTGGGCGACGCCGGCCCCCGAGCCGCCGCCGGACACGGCGGCCACGACCCGACCGAGCTCTCGCCGCGAGGGCGCTCCGACCTTCATCCGCGCCTGGTAGACGTGCGACTCCACGGTACGGATCGACAAGAACAGGCGCGTAGCGATCTCGCGGTTGGTGAGACCCTCGTCGGCCAAGAGTGCGATCTCGCGCTCTCGCGTGGTCAGCTCCTCGACAGCCTCCTCGGGGAGGCCATGCATGGTTCCCCGCGGGATGGCGACAGGGGGCTGGGACTCGGGCGCGTCCGGGGCAGACCACAGGCCGTGCAGCCGGAGCTCATCGACCGGGAGCAGCTCTTCTTCGCTGGTGCGGGCCGCCACCCGACGGACGGCCGCGACGGCGAGAGGGAGGTCGGTGGTCGCCGCGAGCTGGACGAGCTCGTCGATTTCCGCCTCTTTCGCCTCTCCCAGCGTGATCAGCCGGAACAAGTCTCGGATGCGTAGTGCGGCGGCAGAGCGGCCACACGAGAGGTCCGCCGCGGCGCGGACGGCCTGCCGCGCCTCGTCGGTGCGTCCCTCCGCCGTGAGAATCGTCGTCTCCACGTACAGACGGCTGCGCACCAGGAGCGGCGCGGGTCCTGTTCGCAGACGGTTCAGCATCGATCGAGCCTCTTCCGTGCGGCCCGCCGTCGCCAGCTCGTCCGCAACGGCGAGCCCGATCATGTTCGCGTCCAGCGGCGTCATCGCCGACGGCTCCCGCGAGAGCGCGGTGGCGAGTTCCCGCTGCGAGGCCTCCGGACGGCCGATGCAGGCGAGGGCGATCGCGGAGGCGGCCCCGGC
The DNA here is from genome assembly GCF_052660795.1 of Sphingomonas sp. G5. NCBI lineage: Bacteria > Pseudomonadati > Pseudomonadota > Alphaproteobacteria > Sphingomonadales > Sphingomonadaceae > Sphingomonas > Sphingomonas sp. G5. Next base: position 1,150,941 of record NZ_CP109660.1, read on the forward strand.
GATGGAGAGGTCCTCGGACTCCCCTTCTCTGGCCGTGATGCGCACTTCGTCCTCGAGACGCTTGTGTATTGCCGTGCCGTCGGCGCCCGCGATCTGGTGGCCGGCAAGCATGCTCAACAGCGCCCTGAGACGGTCGCGCACGCCGATACCCTCCGGACGTTGACGAGCGTCGAGGATCCGCTCGATCGCTCGGTAGTGCTCCTGGGCACGGCGCCAGTCTCCGCGGAAAGTCTGCGCGGATCCGGCCGCGATGAGGGCACGGAGCCGGGCCGCGGGGGTCGCGGAGGGCTCGGTCAGCGCGTGCTCCGCCACCGTCGCGGCCCGCGCCCCGTCCATGTCGGCGACCGCGCCCGCAGCGTCTTCGAGCAGCGCATCGATCCGGCCGTCCGCGATCGTCGACACGGTGGCGCGGTCCTCGGCCGTTCCACGAGCGACACGCGCAGCGCGGGATCGTGCGATGCGACGGCGCGTCTGCGTGCCGGCGGTCTGCGCGGGCTCGGGCGACATGCCCGGGTCATCGGGGGTGGCAAGGCGCGCTTCGAGCCGGAGTTCGGGGTCCTCCACCGCCCGCAGGCCCCGCGCGGCGTGTGCAGCGGCGTGCGCGGTGTCGCCCCGGTCGTTGGCTTCGCGAGCAGCGTCCAGCGCGACGCGGGCGCGCAACTCCGGGGAGTACGCCTCCTCACCGGAGGCGCCGACGCCGAGCCGGTGCCAGCGCTCCGACACAGAGACGGCGATGATCGAGCTCCACCATTCCTCCGCCTCGGTCAGCATGCGCGTGCCGGCCGCCTCCACCAGTGCGTCGATCATGGATGGGCCGAGCTGTCTCTGCGCCTCCTGGGCGACGAGGTCGTTGGCGGTGAGGCGGCGATCAACGGAGGCGTCGGCGTGCAGGAGCCCCGTCGCGACGAGTGCTTGCACGCTCTCGGCATCGAAAAGTCGTGTGGCGACGGCGAGTTCGAGGTGGGGGAGCCGCCGCACTCCCGCGAGGCAGGCGAGGTCCTCCCGGGGGAAGTCGGCGACGTGTTCCGAGAGCGCGACGGCGAGCCGGCTGTGCCGAGCCACGGTCTGCAACGCGGTCAGCGGGTCGCGCCCGATGCGCGCCGCGGCGATCGCCTCGATGATCAGCTGTCGTAGAAGGGTCCGGGACCCGTCGGCTCGCCACGCGATCGCGGCGCGGGTCGTGTTGTCCAGCAGATCGGCGCCCGGGAAGAGGGCGATCATATCGAGGGCGTCGTCTGTGCTGAGCTCGGCGAGGTCGATCCGGCGTGCGAGACCGTCGAGCCAGAGGTCGAGAACAGTACGGCGCACGATGTCCGAATCGTCAGGGCGGGAGAGCGATCGAGCGCGCGCCGTACGCATCCCCACGACCGCCGTCACCCGACCCGCGGCGATGCCTCGGGCGAGGGCCCGCGTCGACGCGACATCGAGCGAGTCGACATCGTCGACGACCACCACACCCTCGACGACGCTCGTGGCGGTGTGCTCGCTGAGGGCGCGGAGCCCGACGTGCCCGGAGGCGTCGATGGCTCCGAACTCGACGTTCGACAGCGCGCAGGACGTCCGCAGCTCGACAGCAAGAGCGTCGTGCCGCTTCAGTTCTGCGGCGATGGTGCGCAGAAGATAGCTTCGTCCGCTCCCGCGCGGACCCGCCAGCACCAGCGATGTGCCGCCTCGCGCTCGCTTCGCCAGCGCCGCGGCATCCCGGTCCGTTCCGACCAGCCCTCTCGACCACTTCGTCGAACGGTCTTCCCCCATACTCTTCTCCCCCCGGAGACCGCCCGTGGATCTTGTAGGCGGTGATGTGTCCCCCAAATTACCTACACGAGACGCACTTTCTTGTCCCGAATACGCACCCTTTGACCCGGTATGCGCCAGAAGGTGCGAGCTCCGTGGGGGAGGGGATCGCACGAGAACAGACGGTCGAGGCGGTGCCGACGTTTAGACTTGCTCGCATCATGACCACCCCCGTTTCGACCCCGACGCTCATCGAACCGTCCGCCGCCGCTCACGGTGTCGATGGCCCGCGCACTTACGAGGTCCGCACGTTCGGCTGCCAGATGAATGTGCACGATTCGGAGCGGCTTTCGGGCTCGCTCGAGAGTGCAGGATACGTCCGCGCGGACGCCGGCGCCGAGGCGGACGTCGTCGTGATCAACACCTGCGCGGTGCGCGACAACGCCGCCGGCAAGCTGTATGGAACCCTGGGGCACCTGAAGTCGCGCAAGGATGCGCACGCCGGGATGCAGATCGCCGTCGGCGGTTGCCTCGCCCAGATGGACAAGGACGCCGTCCGGCAGAAGGCTCCATGGGTCGACGTGGTGTTCGGCACGCACAACATGGGCTCACTGCCCGGCATGCTCGAGCGTGCACGTCACAACGGCGAAGCCGAGCTCGAGATCCTGGAATCGCTGGAGATCTTCCCCTCGACGTTGCCGACCAAGCGCGATTCCGTCCACAGCGGATGGGTGTCGATCTCGGTCGGCTGCAACAACACCTGCACCTTCTGCATCGTGCCGAGCCTGCGCGGGAAGGAGAAGGACCGCCGCCCCGGCGACATCCTGAACGAGATCCGCCTGCTGGTCGATGACGGCGCCATCGAGGTCACCCTGCTCGGGCAGAACGTCAACTCGTACGGCGTCGAGTTCGGAGACCGTCTCGCCTTCGGCAAGCTGCTGCGCGCTGCGGGCGAGATCGAGGGCCTCGAGCGCATCCGTTTCACGAGCCCTCACCCGGCTGCCTTCACCGACGACGTGATCGCGGCCATGGCGGAGACCCCCGCCGTCATGCCGCAGCTGCACATGCCGCTGCAGTCGGGCTCGGATCGCATCCTCAAGGCGATGCGCCGCTCGTATCGTAGCGACAAGTTCCTCGGCATCCTGGACCGTGTGCGCGAGCGAATCCCGAACGCGGCCATCACGACCGACATCATCGTGGGCTTCCCCGGTGAGACCGAGCAGGATTTCCAAGAGACGCTGCGGGTCGTGGAGGCCGCGCGCTTCTCGAGCGCCTTCACGTTCCAGTACTCGATCCGCGAGGGCACCCCCGCAGCGACCATGGCCGATCAGGTGCCCAAGGCCGTCGTGCAGGAGCGTTACGAGCGCCTGCTCGCGCTGCAGGACCGCATCGCGGCCGAGGAGAATCAGAAGCAGCTGGGTCGCACGCTCGAGGTGCTCGTCTCGGCCGGTGAGGGTAAGAAGGACGCCTCGACCCACCGTCTGACCGGTCGCGCCGAAGACAACCGCCTGGTGCACTTCGAGCTGCCGGAGGGGTCGCCTCTCCCGCGCCCTGGCGACGTGGTGTCCGTCACGGTGACCCACGCGGCGCCCTTCCATCTGCTCGCCGATGCCCCCGACGGAGCACCGCTGCGCATCCGCCGGACGCGCGCGGGCGACGCGTGGGATCGTTCGCAGGCCGAGTCCTGCGGCGTCCCGGTGCCGGCGGGCGAGAGCGGCGTGGCGCGCGCCGTGTCGCTGGGGCTTCCCACCCTTCGCGTCGGCGTGTGACCGCGCCCGTCCTCTGGGCCGTCGTCGGCGCGACCGGGACGGGCAAGACCGGTCTTTCGCTCGATCTCGCCGAGGCTGTGGCCGCCCACGGACGGCGGGCGGAGATCGTCAACGCCGACGCCATGCAGCTGTATCGCGGCATGGACATCGGCACCGCCAAACTTCCCGAGACCGAGCGTCGCGGCATCCCGCACCATCTCTTCGACGCGCTCGCGGTCACCGACGAGGCCGCGGTGGCCTGGTATCAGGATGCCGCCCGCACGGCGATCCGAGAGATCCACGGTCGGGGGTCCGACGCGATCCTCGTGGGCGGATCGGGGCTCTACGTCTCGAGCGTTCTCTGGGACTTCCGCTTCCCCCCGCGCGACGAGAAGCTGCGCGCCGAACTCGAGGACGAGCTCGAGCGACACGGTTCGGGTGTGCTCTTCGCACGTCTCCGCGAGGCCGACCCCGCGGCCGCCGAGCGCATCGACCCGCGCAATGGCCGCCGGGTCGTCCGCGCCCTCGAGGTGCTGGCACAGGGCGACCAGACGCACGGTGGTGCTCTCCCCGAGGCGCCGGAGTTCTGGCATCCGGCGACCCGGATCGTGGCCACCGCCGTCGACCGCGAGGAGCTCGTGCCGCTACTCGACGCGCGCGTCGAGCGGATGTGGGCGGACGGGCTGCTCGACGAGGTCGACGCGCTGCGCGCGGAGGGCCTCGAGCGCGGCGCGACCGCGGGGCGGGCGATCGGATACGCGCAGGCCCTCGGGCACCTCCGGGGCGAACTCACCCGGGACCAGGCCATCGCCGAGACTCAGGCGCTCACGCGGCGCTACGCGCGTCGGCAGGTGTCGTGGTTCCGGCGGTATGCCGGAGCCCTCTGGGTCGATGCGCGGACCGCGGATGCCGGGCTCCTGGCATCCCGAGTGGGGGAGGAATCGTGACGATCGACATCCGGGCATTCGAGGCGACCGATGAGGACGCCGTCGTAGCGCTGTGGGAAGAAGCGGGTCTCACCCGTCCGTGGAACGATCCGCGCGCCGACATCCGCCGCAAGCTGACCGTGCAGCCGGAGCTCTTCCTCGTGGCGGTCGACGACGCCCGGATCGTCGCCAGTGTGATGGCGGGATACGACGGCCACCGCGGCTGGCTCTACTACCTCGCCGCCGCGGCCTCGCATCGTGGCCGTGGAATCGGTCGGCTCCTCGTGGCGGAGGCGGAGCGTCTGCTCGAAGCGATGGGCTGCCCCAAGGTGCAGCTCATGGTGCGTCCCGACAACACCGGTGCACGTGGGTTCTACGACGCGCTCGGCTACGAGCCCTTCGACACCTGGGCGACCGGCAAGCGGCTCGTCGTGGACGGGCCCTCGTCCTCGACATGAGCGGCCAGCGCGCGGCGACCGCTCTCTAGACTGGGCGCATGGCGACTCTCGCGTTCACCAAGGGGCACGGCACCGGCAACGACTTCGTGGTGGTGGCCGACCCCGACGGGGAACTCGAGCTCTCCGACGCGCAGATCGCCGTGCTCTGCGACCGTCACTTCGGCATCGGAGCCGACGGGTTGCTGCGTGTTGTCCGTTCCGCCGCTCTCGATGAGGGCGCCGAGGCCGCGGCATCCGGTGCCGAATGGTTCATGGACTACCGCAATGCCGACGGATCGAAGGCGGAGATGTGCGGGAACGGCACGCGCGTGTTCGCCCGGTACCTGAGCGACACCGGTCTCGCCACGCTCGACGGAGGGCTGCGTATCGGCACGCGCGCGGGGGTGAAGACCCTCACGCGCAGCGAACGCGGTTACGAGGTCGACCTGGGCGTCTACGCGATCGAGGGCGATGAGACGCTCGTGCGCGCCAAGGGGGTGCCGGTCGCGCGCCCGGGGGTGGGAGTCGACGTCGGCAACCCGCACGTGGTGGTGGCACTGTCCTCGGAGGCGGAGCTCGAGGGGCTCGATCTCACGTACCAGCCGGTCCTCGACCCGTCTCCCCGTCACGGTGCGAACGTCGAGTTCGTCGTTCCGTCCGACCCGCTCGTGCGCGACGGGGTCGGCGCGATCCGCCTGCGCGTGTTCGAGCGCGGAGTGGGGGAGACGCTGAGCTGCGGCACCGGCGTGGCCGCGGCAGCCCTGGCTGTGCGGCACTGGGCCGGGGTGGCCGCCCCCGACTCCTGGGTCGTCGATACGCCCGGGGGAACGTTGGGCGTGCGCGTGGCCGAGGGTCGCGTCTTTCTGTCGGGCCCGGCATCGCTGGTGTTCACGGGCGAGGTCGCGCTCGCCTGAGGCGCGCGGCCGTCTCGTGGACGCGCGAGATCACACGGTGGCGTGAGGTGCCCCGATCGGCGCACGAGCGATCGGATGACAGAACGCGGACGGTGCGATCGCGGCATCCGGTCGCGGCGCGGCGAGGAGGAGTCTCGGCGTCAGGAGACGACGTCGATGAGCTCGCTCGGCGGCGAACCGTGCTTGCGCACGCGCAGCACACGGAAGCCGCGGCCGGTGGCGGCGCGCTGCACGCCGTACCCCTCCGGGAAGGTCGCCGCGAGCCAGCGCTGCAGGGAGTCGGAGCCGAGATTGCGCTGGACGACGAACCAACCGTCGCTGCGCTCCGAGAGGCGCGGGATCCAGTGCTGGAGCATGCTGTGCAACTCGGACTTGCCGACGCGGATCGGCGGATTGGACCGGATGGTGCGGAACGACACGTCGTCGGGAACATCCTCGGGCCGCACCGCGTTGATGTTGTGGAGGCCGTGGGAATCCGCGTTCCGCCTCACGAGATCGAGAGCACGCTCGTTGACGTCGACCGCCCAGATGGTCGCGTGCGGTGAGGCGAGCGCCAGCGACAGCGAGATCGGACCCCACCCGCACCCCAGGTCGAGGAAGTGCCCACCGGCGGGAGGGGGCGGGGTGTTCGCGAGCAGCACCGAGGTGCCGGCATCCACGTGGTCGGGACTGAAGACGCCGCCGGCCGTGACCACCTCGAGTTCTCGACCGGCCAGCGTCACGCGAAGGCGGCGGAGCTGCTCGGGACTCGACGGCGACGCGCTGAAGTAGTGCTCGCTCCCCATCACGCCAGGATATCCGACCGGCCCCCACGCCGCCGGGCCGGATAAAGTGCCAGAACACGCGGGAACACCGCGAACGGAAGGAACCCATGACCGAACAGACCACACCCCCGAGCACCGACGCGTCTCCGGTGGATCCGGTGGACCGTGTGCTCTCGCGCGCCGAAGCGCACCGAGGGGTCCGGGTCTTTGGTGCCGCGCAAGCTCTCCAGGACGTCACCACGGCCTACGGCGGCGACTCCGACGGCGACCAGTGGGACCGCGAGGAACGTGCGGCGTTGCGTCGCGTCGCCGGTCTCTCGACCGAGCTCGAAGACGTCACCGAGGTCGAGTACCGACAGTTGCGCCTCGAGAACGTCGTGCTCGTCGGCGTGCACCCCCAGGGCGAGCAGGCGGATGCCGAGAACTCGCTGCGCGAACTGTCGGCGCTGGCCGAGACGGCCGGTGCCGTCGTCCTCGACGGCGTGCTGCAGCGGCGGCCCCATCCGGATCCGGCGACCTACGTCGGACGCGGCAAGGCGGCGGAACTGCGCGACATCGTCGCCGCCGTCGGTGCCGACACCGTGATCGCCGACACCGAACTGGCCCCCAGCCAGCGGCGCGCCCTCGAAGACGTCGTGAAGGTCAAGGTGATCGATCGCACGACGGTGATCCTCGACATCTTCAGCCAGCACGCGAAGAGTCGCGAGGGAAAGGCTCAGGTCGAGCTCGCGCAGCTCGAATACCTGCTCCCGCGCCTCCGCGGATGGGGTGACTCGATGTCGCGCCAGGCCGGCGGACAGGTGGGCGCGGGCGGCGCCGGCATGGGCTCGCGCGGTCCCGGTGAGACGAAGATCGAACTCGATCGCCGTCGCATCCGCACGAAGATGGCGCTCCTGCGCAAGCAGTTGCGTGATTTCGCGCCGGCCCGCGAGGCAAAGCGCGCCGAACGCAAGCGGCACACGATCCCCTCCGTCGCGATCGCCGGGTACACCAACGCCGGTAAGTCGAGCCTGCTCAACCGCCTGACGAGCGCCGGAGTGCTCGTCGAGAACGCCTTGTTCGCGACCCTGGATGCCACGGTCCGTCGCTCCGAGACGAGTGACGGCCGCGTCTACACGTTGACCGACACGGTCGGCTTCGTTCGGAACCTCCCGCATCAGCTCGTCGAAGCGTTCCGCTCCACGCTCGAGGAGGTCGGCGACGCCGACGTCATCCTCCACGTCGTCGATGCCTCGCATCCCGACCCGGCCGCGCAGCTGATGACGGTACGCGATGTGATGGGCGACGTCGACGCGAACTTCGGTCAGGAGATCGTGGTCTTCAACAAGGCGGACCTGGTCGGCGAAGACGACCGTCTCGTGCTGCGAGGGCTCGCGCCGAACGCGAAGTTCGTCTCGTCCCGGACAGGGGAGGGCATCGAGGAGCTTCGCGCCGCCATCGAGGACGCCCTGCCGCGGCCGGCGGTCGAGGTGCAGGCGATCGTTCCCTACGACCGTGGCGACCTCGTCTCTGCCGTGCACGAGAGCGGATTGATCGTCGCCCAGGAGCACCGCGAGAGCGGGACGTTCCTGCACGCTCACGTGGGCGCGCGCCTCGCGGCGGAGCTCGCCGCGTTCGGAGCCTGATCCCCGGTCGGATCACGGGCCCCCGCGCTTCGGCGTGGGGGCCCGTCCCTTTTGCCTCTGTCGGCCGCGCGGGGCGCCTCCGCCCGGAGGGTTGTCTGCGCCTCCGGCGCCTCGAGAGGTCAGCTGAGCTCGAGTGCCCGGACGCCGGGGGTCTCGAAGCCGAACACCGCGCCGAGGAAGCCGAGCTCGCGCTCGAGCGAGTCGATCACCGTCTCGGACCGCCGGAAGCCGTGACCCTCGCCCTCGTACAGCACGTATGCGTGCGGCACGCCGTGCGCGGTGAGAGCATCGCGGATGGCCTCGGCCTGCGAGGGCGGGACGACTCGGTCTTCCGAGCCCTGCAGGATCAGCAGGGGTACGCGGAACAGATCCGGGCGCCCCAGAGGTGATCGCTCGACATACACCGCCTCGGCCTCGGGCAGGGGGCCGATGAGTCCGTCGAGGTAGCGAGCCTCGAAATCGTGGGTGTCCTCGGCGAGAGCGCGAGCATCTCCCACGCCGTAGCGCGAGATACCGGCCGAGAACACGTCGGTGCGGGTCACCGCGGCCAGCACCGTCCACCCGCCCGCCGATCCGCCGGCGACGGCGAGACGACCGGGGTCGGCGAGACCCGCCTCGGCGAGGGCGGATGCCGCGGCGGCGACGTCATCGACATCGACGACGCCCCACTGTCCCTTGAGTCGGTCGCGGTACCTGCGCCCGTAACCGGTGGAGCCGCCGTAGTTGACGTCGAGAACGCCGATCCCGCGACTGGTGAAGAACTCCGTCTTCGCCGAGGGGGCAGGACCCACGTGCGAGGTGGGTCCACCGTGGACGAGGACGACGTAGGGCGGCCGCTCGTCTGCGGCGGGAGTGACGTCGGGGTTGGTCGGGGCGTAGGCGAAAGCGTGCACCGGGCCGTGGGGGCCGTCGGTCGACAGGGCGCGGGCTACCGGCATCCATTCGTCCCCCCAGGAGCCGGCACCGCCGGTGACGAGCTCGACCGAGCCGGAGTCGAGGTCGACCAGCCAGAGTCCCGAGCGTCCGCCCGCATCGGACCCCGAGACGAGCACGCGCGCGTCACGGACATCGTCGATCGCTGCTCCCGCGACGACGGGGACCCCGACCGGGCGCACGCCGCTGGGGGCGATCTCGACGATGTCGTCGGCTCCGTTCGTGCGGACCGCGACGACGCGCCCGTCGGCGGCGGCCCCGAACCACCGGGTGCCGAGGACCCACAGGCCGCCGCCGGTGTCGGCGTCAGCGGGGGCGAGGGCCTGGGCGTCGCCGTCGAGAGGGCGGCGGAAGAGGTTCCAGCGCCCGTCGGGATCGTCGGCGTAGAGCAGCTCGTCGTCCGCTATCCAGACGGGCTGCAGCGGCGCGCGAGCCTCGCCGCCCGCCACATCGCGGACGGATCCCGTCTCGAGGTCGGCAACGCGCAGGACCGTGGCATCCCACGGCATGTCGGGGTGGTTCCAGGCGACCCAGGCCAGACGCAGACCGTCGGGGGAGAGGGCCGGCTGCGCGAGGAAGTCGCTGCCCTCGGCGAGCACCTCGACCGTTCCGTCGAGCGGGATGCGCACGATCGCCCGGCGCGGAACTCGGGAAGAGCCGTGGGTCTCGCGGACGGCCAAGAGGACGCCGTGCTCCCAGCGGAGGCCGCCGTGGCGTACGGCGTCGTCGGCGGGAGTCAGCGCCCGCGCGGTCTCGCCCGGACGGAGCGCGTATACGCGCTGGTCGGTCTTCTCGACGTAGTACAGCTCACCGTCGTCGGACGCCGTCCACGCGCCGCCGCCGTACTCGTGGACCGCGGAGCGCGCATTGGCGGGTGCGGGGAGCACCGTATCGATCGAGCCGTCGGCCCGGCGGCGTTTCACCGCGACGCGACCCGCTTCGTGGGGGACGGACTCGCCCCACCAGATCTCGTCGCCCACGAGCCGTGCTCCGTCGACCCGCGGTGACGCCTGCGCGACCGACCCGGCCGTGATCGGGGAGGGCCAGGAACCGTAGGGGAGCGTGTCAGTCATGACACCAGCCTAGGCAGGGGCTCCGACATTCGACCCGGCGATCGCCCCGCATCCGTGGGAACCCGAAGGCGGGTGAGGTGCCGAGCGGCCCGGAGCGTGCAGAGGGCCGGATGCCGCCGCGCGTGCGGGCATCCGGCCCTGGATGGTGCGATCAGACGGTGCGCAGCACGGCGACCACGCGACCGAGGATGACCGCCTCATCGCCGAGGATCGGCTCGAACGCGCTGTTACGGGGGAGGAGCCAGGTGTGGCCGTCGCGCCGGCGGAACGTCTTGACGGTCGCCTCGTCGTCGAGCATGGCGGCCACGATCTCGCCGTTCTCGGCGGTGGCCTGAGAGCGGATGACGACCCAGTCCCCGTCGCAGATGGCCGCGTCGATCATGGAGTCGCCCGAGACCTTGAGCATGAACAGGTCGCCCTTTCCGACGAGCTGGCGCGGGAGAGGGAAGATCTCCTCGACCTGCTGGTCGGCCGTGATGGGCACGCCGGCGGCGATGCGACCGACCAGGGGCACGAGGGCGGCGTCGCCCAGGGCGGGGGCGGTGTCGGCGGGGTTCTCGGCGGCGGCGCCGGGAAGATCGATGAGCACCTCCATCGCACGTGTCTTGCCGGGGTCGCGACGGAGATATCCGCTGAGCTCGAGCTGATTGAGCTGGTGGGTGACGCTCGAGAGCGACTTGAGGCCGACCGCGTCGCCGATCTCGCGCATGCTCGGCGGATACCCGTGCCGAGCGATCGAGCGCTGGATCACTTCGAGGATCGCCAGCTGCTTGTCGCTGAGGTTCTTCCGCCGCCGCGTCTGCGGCCGCTCGCGGCCGGCAGCGGTCGTCGCGTCGGTCATCTGTGCTCCCCTCGCGCCGCGGGAACCACGGCGGAAATTCGAATGTCGGAGGTTGGTGATGAGGTCTCCGTGTCGAAACCGTATCCGGTCGACGACCCGAATGACACGGAGCCCCACGCGTGTCGCGTTCGATTCGTATGCGATACACGACGTCTTGACACTCGAACAGGTTCGAAGATAGATTCGGAATACAGATTCGCACCACCGCCCTCCCGGCCGAGGGCGGGGTGCGAATCTCTCCCCACCAAGGAGCACATCATGAGCAGCATCGCCCTCACCGCCCCGTCCACCCGCCTGCGCATCACCGCGCGCGGCCGTCGTGTCGTGGCGTTCCTCGTCTCGCTTCCGATCGTCGCCGTGCTTGCCGTGGCGATCGTCGGCGGCGGGTCCGCCCTTGCGTCCGGCGACGCCGGCGCCCCCGCCGGGGCGTTCACCGAGATCACCGTCATGAGCGGCGAGACCCTGTGGTCCATCGCTGAAGACGTGGCCCCCTCGGCCGACCCGCGTGACGTGGTCGCCGAGATCACTCGCCTCAACGCTCTTCCCGGCGGCTCGGTGTCGGCGGGTCAGCGCATCGCGATCCCCGCCGAGTACGCCCCCGCGGCCTGAGCGCCCCGACCCGGCTCGCGCACTCCGCCCTCCCTCGACGCCTACGATGGGTGAGGTGACCGTACGCCTCGACGACCTTCCTCTTCGCGACGATCTGCGGGGCATGACCCCGTACGGAGCCCCGCAGGCCGCACTGCCCGTGGCGCTCAACGTCAACGAGAACACGCATCCCGTTCCGTCCGAGGTGGCTGACGACATCCTCGATGCCGTGGCTCGGGCGTTGCGGGACGTCAACCGCTACCCCGACCGTGAGTTCACCGGTCTGCGCGAGGCCTTCGCGGGATACCTCGGGCACGGTCTGAACCCCGACCAGATCTGGGCGGCCAACGGTTCGAACGAGGTGCTTCAGCACATTCTGCAGGCTTTTGGCGGCCCCGGTCGCACGGCGATGGGCTTCGCCCCCACCTATTCGATGTACCCGATCCTCACGCGTGCCACGGGCGCGCGCTGGATTGTCGGGGAACGCGAGCACGACTTCACCCTGTCGCCCGAGTCGGCCGCCGCCCAGGTGCGCGAGCAGCGCCCCGACATCGTCTTCCTCTGCGCGCCGAACAACCCGACGGGCACCCCCCTGCGCCTCGACGTCGTCGAGGCGGTGTACGACGCGACCGACGGCATCGTGATCGTCGACGAGGCCTATGAGGAGTTCGCCCCCCGTGACGAGCCCTCGGCGGTGTCGTTGCTTCCCGATCGCCCGCGTCTGGTGGTCTCGCGCACCATGAGCAAGGCCTTCGCCTTCGCGGGCGCCCGGGTGGGCTACTTGGCGGCCGACCCCGCGCTGATCGACGCCCTCCGCCTGGTGCGGCTGCCGTACCACTTGAGCGCCCTCACGCAGGCGGCGGCGACCGCCGCGCTCGGCCACGCCGAGACGATGCTGTCGATGGTCGACGAGATCGTCGCGCAGCGCGACCGGATCTCGGCCACGGTGTCGGCCCTCGGCTACACCGCCCACGAGTCGTGGACCAACTTCGTCCTGTTCGGCGGCGTCGACGACCCGGCGGCCACCTGGAAGGCGCTGTACGACCGGGGCGTCCTCATCCGCGACGTCGGCATCGCCCACCACCTGCGCGTCACCGCGGGAACGGCCGACGAGACCACCGCATTCCTGGACGCGCTGGCCTCGGTAGGATCGCGATCATGACCGGCCCCGCCTCGCCCCGTACCGCCTCGATCGCGCGCGAGACGAGTGAGTCCCGAGTCGAGCTCGAGCTCGACCTCGACGGACGCGGCGTCAGCGACATCTCGACGAGCGTGCCGTTCTTCGACCACATGCTCACCGCGTTCGCGAAGCACTCGCTGACCGACCTGCGCGTCCGCTCGACGGGCGACACCCACATCGATGCGCACCACACGGTCGAAGACACCTCGATCGTGCTCGGGCAGGCTATCCGCCAGGCGCTCGGCGACAAGTCCGGTATCGCTCGCTACGGCGACGCCCTCGTGCCGCTCGACGAGGCCCTCGCGCAGGCCGTGGTCGACATCAGCGGGCGCCCATACCTCGTGCACACCGGTGAGCCCGCCGGCTTCGAGCACCACCTCATCGGCGGTCACTTCACCGGTTCACTCGTTCGCCACTCCTTCGAGGCGATCTCGATCCACGCCGGTCTGACCGTGCACGTGCGCGTCCTGGGTGGACGCGACCCGCACCACATCGCCGAGGCCGAGTACAAGGCGCTCGCGCGCGCCTTCCGTCAGGCCAAGGCTCTCGATCCCCTCGTCGACGGTGTCCCGAGTACCAAGGGCGCGCTGTGACCCGCAAACCCGTCGTCGCCGTCTTCGATTACGGCTCGGGCAACGTCCACTCCGCGGTCAAAGCGCTCATCAAGGCGGGAGCCGACGCCCGGCTCACCGCCGATCGTTCCCTGCTGCTCGACGCCGACGGTCTGCTCGTTCCCGGCGTCGGCGCGTACGGCGCGGTCATGGGTGCGCTGAACAACAGTCGCGGCGGCGAGATCATCGATCGCCGTCTGGCGGGCGGTCGCCCCGTCCTGGGTATCTGCGTGGGCATGCAGGTCATGTTCGAGCGTGGCATCGAGCGGGGCGCCGACACCCCTGGGCTGGGGGAGTGGCCCGGTACCGTGGCCGAGCTCGAGGCGCCGGTGCTCCCGCACATGGGCTGGAACACCGTGGCATCCGGTGAGGGATCGCGCTTGTTCGACGGACTCGACGGCGAGCGGTTCTACTTCGTCCACTCGTACGCGGCGCAGGACTGGTCGCTCGAGGTCACCCCGCCGTTCCCTCAGCCGGTCCTGACCTGGTGCACGTACGGCGCGCCCTTCCTGGCGGCCGTCGAGAACGGCCCCCTGTCGGCCACGCAGTTCCACCCGGAGAAGTCGGGCGAAGCCGGTATCCGGTTGCTCGCCAATTGGATCGACGGGCTGCGCGCGACTACTGTGTGACCTCGTGCCCCGGCTCGGCGAGATGCGCCGAAGGGTGCGAGGAGCCATGAACGATTTCGCGTCCACGCCCGAACTTGTGCTGCTTCCCGCGGTCGACGTCGCCGACGGCAAGGCCGTCCGTCTGACCCAGGGTGAGGCCGGTACCGAGACCAGCTATGGCGACCCCGTCGACGCTGCCGCCGACTTCGCCCGCCAGGGCGCGCAGTGGATCCACCTCGTGGACCTCGACGCCGCGTTCGGCCGCGGTAGCAACGCGAGCGTCATGCGCAAGGTGATCAAGCAGGTCAAGGGCGTGCAGGTCGAGCTCTCCGGCGGCATCCGGGACGACCGTTCGCTCGAGGCGGCGCTCGAGAGCGGAGCGACCCGCATCAACCTGGGTACCGCGGCCCTCGAGAACCCCGAGTGGGCCGCCGACGTCATCAACCGCTACGGCGAGGCGATCGCGGTCGGTCTCGACGTGCGCGGCACGACTCTGGCGGCGCGCGGCTGGACCCGCGACGGCGGTGACCTGTGGGCGGTGCTCGAGCGCCTCGAGAACGCCGGCTGCAGCCGCTACGTCGTGACCGACGTCACCAAGGACGGCACGCTCCGCGGTCCCAACATCGAGCTGCTGCGCGAGATGGCCCAGCGCACGCCCAAGCCGATCGTGGCTTCGGGCGGCGTCTCGAGTCTCGACGACATCGCTGCGCTGCGCGAGCTGGTGCCACTCGGCGTGGAGGGCGCGATCGTCGGCAAGGCGCTCTACGCGGGTCAGTTCACCCTGGCCGAGGCGCTGGATGTCGCCGGACACTGACGATCCGCACGGCCACGGCATCCACGGGGATTCCGCCGGCGTTCCGTGGGAGGGCCGGAGCTTCCAGCCCAATCAGCACTCGGGCGACGACGGCTCCGCCGATCCGGCGCTGCTCGCTTCTCTTCTGGCGTTCCGTGCCGGCGAGGGCGATGCCCGCGCCATCGTCGATGCCTATCGCGACGCGCGCCTGCTGATTCCCCTGGTCGCCGAGAAGGGCGACCACGGCGTCGGTCCGCACGGCCTCGAGGTCGACAAGACGCAGGAGCTCTCGATCGTGACGGTCGCCGCACCGGACGGCCGCAAGGTGCTTCCGGTCTTCACCTCGGTGGCGGCTCTCCAGGCGTGGGATGCCAAGGCCCGCCCGGTCCCCGCCGACGGGCGCCGCACGGCCCTGGCGGCGGCGTCGGAGGACACCGAGCTCATCGTCGTCGACCCCGCGTCGGAGACGGAGTTCGTGATCCGTCGTCCGGCCGTCTGGGCGATCGCCCAGGGTGAGCCGTGGGAGCCCGCGCACACCTCTCCCTCGATCTTCACGGGTCTGCAGGAGAGCATCTCGGGCGAGCTCGCCGTGCTGGACCTCGCCGTCGAGTCAGGGGATCCCACCGGTCGCCTTCGCGGCCCGGAGCTCGTGGTCCACCTGCAGCTCATGTCGGGCCTCGAGCAGGAGGAGTTGGATGCCACGCTGGCGCGCCTCGCCCGCCGCTGGTCGGCGGACGACCGCATCGCCGTGCTGGTCGACTCGCTGACGGTCAAGCTCCACCGCAGCACCGACGTCTGACCCGTCTGTCGACCTCGGTCCGACGGCACGCGCTCCGAGACCCCCGCAGTCTCGGTGAAGTCGGCCTGCGGCACAGGACGAAGGCGGTGCCCCTTCCCGAGTCGATCGGGGTAGGGGCCCGCTCATACCCGTACGGGTGTCACGGAAGAGGCGGCCTGCGGCACAGGGCGCAGTGATGCCCCCTTCCCCAGGCAATCGGGGTAGGGGGCCGCTCCCACACCCTCAGCGGTCACAGAAGAGGCGGCCTGCGGCACAGGACGAAGGGGGTGCCCTTTCCCTGGTCGATCGGGGTAGGGGCCCCGCTCTCGACCTGGGAAAGGGCACCCCCGCAGTCCGGTACCCCCGTACGACCGACTTACGTGACCGGCCCCGTCCACTTCTCGCCCGGCCCCTTGCCGATCGGGTCCTGGATCGTGGATGCCTCGCGGAACGCGAGCTGCAGCGACCGGAGACCGTCGCGCAGCGAACGTGCGTGCATGTCGCTGATCTCGGGGGCCCCGGCGGTGATGAGGCCGGCCAGCGCGTTGATGAGTTTGCGGGCCTCGTCGAGGTCGAGCTGCTGTCCGGGGTCGTCTGCGAGGCCGGTCTTCACAGCGGCGGCGCTCATGAGGTGCACGGCGGCCGTGGTGATGACCTCGACGGCCGGAACGTCGGCGATGTCGCGGGTGGCGGACGAGGCCGCGCGCTCCTGCTCCTCCCAGCGGGCGAGGCGCTCGTCTTCGGCTCCGTGGCGGTGCGCGGCCTGGTCGTCGGCGGGCTGGTCGGAGGGGATCGTGTCCACGTGAATCTCTCTGCTAGACTATGGCGGGCTTCGGAGTGTCTCACTCCGTACGAAAGAGGATCACATCCCACCCGCGCTTGCCGCTCCAGGCTACCGGGTTCCCGCACTCCGCTCCGTTTCGCACGGGGCCGTCAGGGTGCAGAAGCCGGTGCCGAAAGCACCGTGCCGGGTGGCGTGTTCTCCTCTTCGCCCGCGATTCCGACGGATCGCGGCGGCCACCACCCGTACGAAAGAGGAGTTCCGCATCAGCGATCCCCGCACCAACGAGCGCATCCGAGTCCCGGAGGTCCGTCTCGTCGGACCCAACGGCGAGCAGGTCGGCATCGTCCGAATCGAAGCTGCGCTGCGCCTGGCCCAGGAAGCGGACCTCGACTTGGTCGAGGTCGCGCCGAGCTCGAAGCCGCCCGTGGTCAAGATCATGGACTACGGCAAGTTCAAGTACGAGGCCGCTCAGAAGGCCAAAGAGACGCGTCGTAACCAGGCGAACACCGTCCTCAAAGAGGTCCGGTTCCGTCTGAAGATCGAGGCGCACGACTACATCACCAAGCTCAAGCGCGCCGAAGGCTTCCTTCAGGCGGGCGACAAGGTGAAGGCCATGATCCTGTTCCGTGGTCGCGAGCAGTCGCGTCCCGAGCAGGGCGTCCGTCTGCTTCGCAAGTTCGCCGAAGACGTCGCCGAGTTCGGCACCGTCGAGTCGAACCCCACGATCGACGGTCGCAACATGGTGATGGTGGTCGCTCCTCACAAGAACAAGTCCGAGGTCAAGACCGAGCAGAACGCGCAGCGCACGGCGAACCGTGAGGCCGCGCGCAGCGCCGCTCGAGGAGACTCGGCACCCACAGACGAAGCTGCTCCGGCGTCCGCCGAGTAAAGCTCCCCGACTCCCGCTCCGGCGGGAACCCCAACGAAGGAAGACAGATGCCGAAGCAGAAGACCCACTCGGGCGCCAAGAAGCGCTTCAAGCTCACCGGTAGCGGCAAGCTCATGAAGCAGCAGGCCGGCATGCGCCACAACCTCGAGGGCAAGGCCTCCAAGCGCACTCGTCGCCTCAACCAGGAGCAGGTCCTGGCCAAGGGTGACTCCAAGGTCGCCAAGAAGCTCCTCGGCCTCTGAGCGCCGACGCACGTTAGGAAGAATGAGAAATGGCTAGAGTCAAGCGGGCGGTAAACGCCCACAAGAAGCGTCGCGTCATCCTGGAGCGCGCCTCCGGTTACCGCGGTCAGCGTTCGCGTCTGTACCGCAAGGCCAAGGAGCAGGTCACCCACTCCCTGGTCTACGCGTACCGCGACCGCCGCAAGCGCAAGGGCGACTTCCGTCGTCTCTGGATCCAGCGCATCAACGCCGCCTCGCGCGCGAACGGCATGACGTACAACCGCTTCATCCAGGGCCTCGGTCTCGCGGGTGTGCAGGTCGACCGTCGCATGCTCGCCGAGCTCGCCGTGAACGAGCCCGCCGTGTTCGCGTCGCTCGTCGCGACCGCGAAGGCTGCGCTGCCGACCGACGTCAACGCCGCGAAGACCGCGTAAGACACGTCCTCTCGAGCGGGCGTCCTCTTCGGAGGGCGCCCGTTTCGTTGTTCCTGCGGGTCGTTCGCGCGGCGTCCCGAGCAGCATTCCGCCGGGGTCATACACTGGTGACGTGCTCGAGAACCCTCGTTCGCCGCGGGTGCGCGCCGTGGCCAAGCTCAGCAAGCGCGCCGCCCGCCAAGAGACGGGTCTGTTCCTGCTCGAAGGCCCGCAGGCCGCTCGGGAGGCGCTCGCCTGGGCCCCCCAGACCGTGCTCGAGGTCTATGCGACTTCTGCCGCGCTCGAGAAGCACACGGATGTGCGCGAGGCTGCGGAGCGAGCGGGTGTCGATCTGCAGGTCACCACTGAGGCGGTTCTGGACGCGATGGCCGATACGGTCACGCCCCAGGGGATCGTGGCGGTGGCGCGTCAGTCACCCACCGCGCTGGAGGACATCCTGGCCGGGGAGCCGCGCCTCATCGCGATCTGCGAGGAGGTGCGCGACCCCGGGAACCTCGGCACCATCATCCGGGCCGCGGATGCCGCGGGCGCGGACGCCGTGATTCTGACCGGCCGCACCGTCGACCCCTACAACCCGAAGGTCGTCCGCTCGACCACCGGATCGCTGTTCCATGTGCCGGTTGCCGTCGAGCTCGAACTCTCGGACGTCGTCGCCAGCGCTCACCAGGCGGGGCTGCGCATCGTCGCCGCCGATGTCGAGGGCACCGACTTCTTGGCATCCCGAGGGCTTCTATCGGAGCCGACGGCCTGGCTCTTCGGCAATGAGGCCCGGGGACTCGACGAGTCCGCCCTCGCCCAGGCGGACCTCGCTCTGCGCTTGCCGATCTACGGTCGCGCCGAGTCTCTGAACCTGGCCACGGCGGCGAGCGTGTGCCTGTACGAGACGGCTTTCGCCCAGCGAGCGCGCTGACGCCTGCTGTTACAGAACGGTTAAGGCGTGCGCCGGAATGTGGTCGGGCGCCCAGCATCCTCATAGGGTGAAGGCATGGCATCCGTTCCCCCGAAGACCGAGCCCCTGGTCGTCGTCGCCGACGTCCAGAAGCATTACGGGCAGTTCCAGGCTCTGAAAGACATCGACCTCACCGTCGACCGCGGCGAGGTCGTCGTGGTGATCGGACCCTCGGGGTCCGGCAAGTCGACGCTGTGCCGCACCATCAACCGCCTCGAGACCATCACGAGCGGTTCGATCATGATCGATGGCAAGGAGCTTCCCAAAGAGGGGAAGGGTCTGGCCGAGCTGCGTGCCGACGTCGGCATGGTGTTCCAGTCGTTCAACCTCTTCGCACATCTGACGATCCTCGAGAACGTCACGCTCGGGCCCATCAAGGTCCGCAAGATGAAGAAGGCGGATGCCGAGAAAGAGGCGCGTGCGCTTCTCGACCGCGTGGGCGTCGGACACCAGGCCGACAAGCTCCCGGCCCAGCTCTCGGGCGGTCAGCAGCAGCGCGTGGCGATCGCCCGCGCGCTGGCGATGAAGCCCAAGGTCATGCTCTTCGACGAGCCGACCTCGGCTCTCGACCCCGAGATGATCAACGAGGTGCTCGACGTGATGGTCGGCCTCGCCAAAGACGGCATGACGATGATCGTCGTCACGCACGAGATGGGCTTCGCCCGCAAGGCCGCGAACCGCGTGGTGTTCATGGCCGACGGGCAGATCGTCGAGCAGGCGACGCCCGAGCAGTTCTTCACGCGCCCCGAGTCCGACCGGGCGAAAGACTTCCTCTCGAAGCTCATCACCCACTGACGAGCCCCCATCATGACGGCGACGGACGAAGAGGTTCCTCGCCGAAGCGCGCAGTTCCGCCCCGGGCGATTCGCCGCGTGCTCTCCAGACTCTTGTATCCGCACAGCACACGTAACCAAGGAGACATCACATGCGTAAATCTCGTTTTCTCGCCGGCGCGAGCATCGTCGCCGCCGGCCTGCTGGCCCTGACGGCCTGCAACAGCGGCACCCCGGGCGCTGCACCCGGCTCCGACGGCGGCAGCGGCTCCGACACCCCCGTGTACGGCGCGGTCGCCAGCGACGTCAAGATCGACGGCAGCAAGACCTTCGACAAGATCACCTCCGCCGGCAAGATCGTCGTCGGTGTGAAGGAAGACCAGCCCGGTCTCGGGTACCTCGACCCCGTGACGGGCGAGCGCAAGGGCTTCGACGTCGACGTCGCACGCTGGATCGCCGCCTCGCTCGGCTACGACCCGGCCGACACCTCGAAGGTGGAGTACAAGGCGATCGCGTCGGCCAACCGCGAGCAGGCGCTCATCAACGGCGACATCGACTACTACGTCGGCACCTACTCGATCACCGACAAGCGCAAGGACCAGATCTCGTTCGCCGGTCCGTACTTCCTGACCGGTCAGGGCCTGCTCGTCGCCGCCGACAACGACACCATCACGGGCAAGGACTCGCTCACCGCCGAGACCACCGTGTGCTCGGTGACCGGTTCGACGCCGATCCAGCGCATCCGCGAGCAGACTCCGGCCAAGGTCGTCGAGTTCGACACCTACTCGCAGTGCGTCGAGAAGCTCAAGAACGGCGAGGTCGACGCGGTCACGACCGATGAGGCCATCCTCCTCGGCTACGCCGCCCAGGATCCCGACAACCTCAAGATCGCGGGCGAGCCCTTCAGCGAGGAGCGCTACGGCGTCGGCATCACCAAGGGCGACACCGCCTTCCAGGAGTTCGTGAACACCATGTTCACCGACGGCGGTTCCACCTGGGAGGCCATCTTCGAGAAGAACCTCGGCGCCTCGGGCGTCAAGGGCGAGCAGCCGGCGGTCGACCCCGTCAGCTGATCTCCCGGTGCGGGCGGCGCACTCCGCGCCGCCCGCGCCCCCGACGAGCACGACGAGAAAGAACGGACAGCGTACGGTGAACCAGATCTTCGACTACCCCGACCTGTGGGCGCAGGCGCTCTGGGGGACGGTCGTGCTCTTCGTGGGCGGCGGCCTGATTGCGCTCGTGCTCGGCTTCATCGTGGCGGCCATGCGCGTTTCGCCCGTGCCCATCGCCCGCGCGGTCGGCGCGGTCTACGTGAACTGGATCCGCAACACCCCGCTCACGCTGGTGCTGTTCTTCTTCGCGTTCTGCGTGCCGCTGCTGATCGACGTCCCGCGCGGGAGCTTCCTGACCCTCGCGGTGTGCGGCCTCGGCATCTACACGGCGACCTACGTGGCCGAGACACTGCGCTCGGGCATCAACACCGTGCCCGTCGGCCAGGCGGAGGCGGCCCGCGCTCTCGGTCTCGGCTTCGGCCAGGTCATGACGCTCGTGGTCCTGCCCCAGGCGACCCGTTCGGTCATTCCCCCGATGATGAGCGTCTTCATCGCCCTGCTCAAGAACACCACCGTCGCCGCCGGATTCTCGGTGGTCAACCTCGGGAACATCCGCGCGACGATGAGCGAGAACGGCGAGAACCAGCTCGTCACCATCCTTCTGGTGATGGCGGTCTTCGTCATCCTGGTCCTGCTGCTCGCGGCGCTGCAGAACGCGGCCGAGAAGAAGTGGAAGGTCGTCCGATGAGCTCCTCCGTCCTCTATGACGTACCGGGTCCCCGCGCACAGCTGCGCAACCGCATCCTCGGCGTCGTCACCCTCGTCCTCGTCGCCGCCGTCATCGGCTTCGTCGTCTGGCGCTTCATCGACACCGGCCAGTTCTCGGCGGCGAAGTGGAACGTCTTCAGCTACAGCGCGATCTGGGAGCGTTTCGGCCAGGCGACCCTCGCGACGCTCGCGGCGTTCGCCGTCGCGGCCGTCGGCGCGCTCGTCCTCGGCTTCATCCTGGCCATCGGCCGCATGTCCGACCACCGATGGGTGCGCCTCCCCGTCGGCTGGGTCGTCGAACTGCTCCGCGCCGTCCCCGTCCTCGTCTTCATGCTGCTGCTGTACTACGGTCTGCCCGTCATCGGCATCAAGATGTCGTCGTACTGGGCGGTCGTCATCGCCCTGATCCTCTACAACGGCTCGGTGCTGTCCGAGGTCATCCGCGCCGGCGTCGAGGCGCTCCCGCGCGGACAGAGCGAGGCCGGCTACGCCGTGGGGCTCCGCAAGGCCGGTGTGATGCGCCTGATCCTGCTCCCGCAGGCCATCCGCGCCATGCTGCCCGTGATCATCGCCCAGCTCGTGGTGACCCTGAAGGACACCGCTCTCGGCTTCATCATCACGTACCCCGAGCTGTTGTACTTCGCTCGTCTTCTCGGCTCCAACGGCGAATACGGGTCGCCGCTGATCCCGGCCGCGATGGTCGCCAGCGTCATCTACGTCGCGATGTGCCTCGCCCTGTCGTACACCGCGCACCGCGTCGAGCTCGGCCTCCGCCGCTCGCCCAAGGGCGGCAACGTCGCTCCCGCGGAGCCCGCGGGACAGACCAGCACCGACACCGAGCTGATCGTCGCCCAGCGCGGCCTCGGCAAGTACGACGCGGGTAGCGGCGGCGGAATCTGAGTCATCGGTCCGACGGGCGGGGGAGTGTCCCCGCCCGTCGGTAGACTCTCATCTCGTGTCCGACGCACCCGAGATCACCCCTGAGGCCGTCGCCTCCGCGGTCGATGAGGCCCTTGCCGCCATCGCCGCCGCCGCGACCACGGCCGAGCTCAAGTCCGCCCGCTCCGCGCACACGGGGGAGCAGTCCTCCCTCGCGCAGCTGAACGCCCAGATGCGCAACGTCGCCCCCGAGCACAAGGCCTCTTTCGGCAAGCTCGTCGGGCAGGCCCGCGGTCAGGTGAACCAGGCGCTCGCCGCCCGCGAGAGCGAGTTGGCCGAAGCCGAGACCGCCGCCCAGCTCGAGGCCGAGCGCATCGACGTCACGGCGCTGCCGCAGCGCGCACGCGTCGGGGCGCGGCATCCGATCTCGCTCCTGCAGGAGCAGGTGTCGGACATCTTCGTCGGCATGGGATGGGAGATCGCCGAGGGCCCCGAGCTCGAGCACGAGTGGTTCAACTTCGACGCGCTCAACTTCGACGTCGACCACCCCGCGCGTCAGATGCAGGACACCTTCTTCGTCGACCCGGTGGCACGCCACCTGGTGCTGCGGACCCACACCAGCCCGGTTCAGGTGCGGTCGATGCTCGAGCGCGACCTGCCGATCTACGTGCTCTGCCCCGGCCGGGTGTACCGCACCGACGAGTTCGACGCGACGCACCTGCCGGTGTTCACGCAGTTCGAGGGTCTCGTGATCGACAAGAACATCACGATGGCCCACCTCAAGGGCACGCTCGACCACGCCGCGCGCGTGCTGTTCGGGCCAGAGGCCAAGACGCGCTTCCGCGCGAACTTCTTCCCGTTCACCGAGCCGAGCGCAGAGCTCGACCTGTGGCATCCCACCTTCAAGGGCGGGGCGCGCTGGATCGAGTGGGGCGGCTGCGGAATGGTGAACCCCAACGTCCTGCGGGCCGCCGGTATCGATCCCGAGGAGTACTCGGGCTTCGCGTTCGGCATGGGCATCGAGCGCACGCTCATGTTCCGCAGCGACGTACAAGACATGCGCGACATGGCCGAGGGCGATGTCCGATTCAGCGAGCAGTTCGGAATGGTGGTCTGATGCGCGTCCCGCTCTCCTGGTTGCGCGAGTACGTCGACGTGCCCGCCGAGGCCACGCCCGAGGACGTCCTCGCGGCTTTGGTGTCGGTCGGCTTCGAAGAGGAGGACGTGCACCGCTTCGAGCTGTCCGGCCCGATCGTGGTCGGCGAGGTGAAGGAGTTCACTCCCGAGCCCCAGTCCAACGGCAAGACCATCCGCTGGTGTCAGGTCGACGTCGGAACCGAGAACGGGGGAGTGCGCGGCATCGTCTGCGGTGCGGGCAATTTCTTCGAGGGCGACAAGGTCGTGGTGACCCTGCCCGGCTCTGTGCTGCCCGGACCCTTCCCGATCGCGGCTCGCAAGACCTACGGCCACGTCTCCGACGGCATGATCGCTTCGGCGAAAGAGCTCGGTCTCGGCAGCGAGCACAGCGGCATCCTGCGTCTGATCGATCTGGGAATCGATGCGCCCGTCGGCACGGATGCCATCGCGCTGCTCGGTCTGGATGACCTCGCGGTCGAGATCAACGTCACTCCCGATCGCGGCTACGCCCTGTCGTTGCGCGGGGTCGCCCGCGAGTACTCGCACGCGACCGGCGCGGACTTCCGCGATCCGGGCCTCGGCCACGACGGCGCCGCGGGACGCACGCCCTCGGGCTTCCCGATCACGGTCGCCGACCAGGCTCCCATCCGCGGACGCAAGGGCGCCACGGAGTTCGTCGCGCGGATCGTCCGCGACGTCGATCCCTCGCGTCCGACCCCGCCGTGGATGATCACGCGCCTGTCGCTCGCCGGTATCCGCTCGCTCGGCGTGCTGATCGACATCACGAACTACGTCATGCTCGAGCTCGGCCAGCCGATCCACGGCTACGACCTCGACCGGCTGCAGGGCGGCATCACGGTGCGCCGCGCGGAGCAGGGCGAGAAGCTCGAGACCCTCGACGGTCAGGTGCGCACGCTCGACTCCGAAGACCTCCTGATCACCGACGAGTCGGGCCCCATCGGCCTCGCCGGTGTCATGGGCGGCGGTCCGACCGAGATGAGCGACGCGACTCGGAACGTCCTCATCGAGGCGGCGACGTTCGACCAGGTGTCGATCGCCCGAACGGCGCGTCGGCACAAGCTCCCCTCCGAAGCATCGCGGCGCTTCGAGCGCGGCGTCGACCCGCTCGTGCCGTACGTCGCGGCGGAGCGTGTCGCCTCGCTCATGGTGGAGCTGGCCGGCGGCACGCTCGACACCGAGCTCGGCGGGTCGCTCGGCTCGAGCTACCGTCGCGAGGCGATCACGCTCCCCGCGGGCTTCGTCCCCGGACTGATCGGCGTGGAGTACACCGATGACGAGATCGTGTCGGCGCTGCGACTCATCGGATGCACGGTCGAGGAGCGCGACGGAGGGTGGTCGGTGACCGCCCCGTCGTGGCGCCACGACCTCAGCGACAAGTGGACGCTCGCCGAAGAGGTGGCGCGCATCGAGGGCTACGACCGCATCCCGTCCGTGCTGCCGACGCCCCCGTCCGGTCGCGGGCTCACCGCCGCGCAGCAGGGGCGCCGCCGCGTGGCCAACGCCCTGGCCGCGGCCGGCTTCGTCGAGACGCCGTCGTTCCCGTTCACGACGGAGGAGCAGAACGCCCTGCACGGTTCACCGTCCGGTGACCCGCTGCCGAGCGTGAAGCTGGCGAACCCGCTCGACGGACTGGCGCCGTTCCTGCGTCGCTCGCTCGTTCCGGCCCTGCTGCAGGTCGCGCACCGCAACGTGTCGCGCGGCATCGTCGACCTCGCGCTGTTCGAGACCGGCACGGTCTTCCTCCCGAAGCCCGGCGTGCGATACGGCACCTCGTCGGTCCCGCCGCTGGCGGTGCGACCGGATGCCGCGACGCTCACGGCCCTCGACGCGTCGATCCCGCCGCAGCGTCGCCACGTCGCTGTGCTCCTGACGGGACACACCGTTGCCAAGCAGCCGGGTCAGCCCGCGGTGGCCGCGGACCTCGCCGCCGCCGTGGATGCCGTCCGAGTGCTCACCGCCGCCGCCGGCCTCGATGTGGAGCTGGTGCAAGCGCAGCGCGCGGCCCTGCACCCGGGTCGCACGGCTCGCGTGCTCGCCGCGGGCACCGACATCGGTTACGTCGGAGAGCTGCTGCCCGTCGTCGCCGCGGCCGCCGATCTGCCCGGTCGCGTTCTCGTGGCCGAGCTCGACCTCGACGCCATGCTCGAGCTCGCACACGCGCGCGTGGTCGCGGCATCCCTCTCGGGCTTCCCGGCCGCCACGCAGGACGTGTCTCTGACCCTGCCGACCGATGTCGCCGCCGGCGCGGTGCGCGCCGCGCTGCTCGAGGGCGGGGCTCCGCTGCTCGAAGGCGCCCGGCTCGTCGACGACTACCGCGGCCCGGGCCTCGCCGAGGGAACGAAGAGCCTGACCTTCGCGCTGCGTTTCCGCGCCGAGGACCGCACGCTGACCGCGGCCGAGGCGACCGCGGCGAAGCTCGCGGGTGTCGCCGTGGCCGCCGAGCGCTTCGGTGCCGCCATCCGCGACTGACCGTTCTGCACGACCCGGAGCGCCGCCGGCCCGCGCCGTGCGGCGCTCCGGCGTTCCGAGGGTCTCGTCGTGCGGGGCGGTGTGTGACGGCCGCGAGGCTGGACCGGGCCGCCTCGGCACGCGCCCGGGAGGGAGGCGCTCGCGTGCGCACAGGAGTCTGCCCTCATCGCCGGTAAGGGGGCAGTCGGACGTGCGCGGCGATGAGGGCAGGTTTCACAGCATACGTCCTTCGTGTCCCCCATTCGGGGGACGTGGTGGGAGGGTGTCGCCGGCGCGGCGTCTCCCCGAAGTCTGCGGCGACACCGGCGTTGATTTGCCCCTCCGCCTCCGCTGCCGTTACCCTCGCCACATGTCGTCGATCACCGTGCGCACCGAGGAGCTCTTCGTGAGCACCGGTGGCGAGCGTCGACGTCGGGTCGCGCGCCGATTCTCGGCGACCTCGTAACCCGCCACAGGTCGGGCATACGGGCGTCGCCGCCCCGGTTCATGCGGATTTCCGCACCAGCCCCGACTCGTAAGGTGGATACATGACCCTCTCGGTCGCCGTCTCCGGCGCTTCCGGCTATGCGGGTGGCGAGATCCTCCGCCTCCTGGCCTCTCATCCCGACGTCCAGATTCGTACCGTCACCGCGCACTCCAGCGCGGGACAGCCCCTCGTCGCCCATCAGCCGCACCTGCGGTCCCTCGCGCACCTCGTGCTGCAGCCGACCACACCCGAGGTGCTCGCCGGGCACGACGTGGTGTTCCTGGCTCTGCCGCACGGTCAGTCCGCCCAGTACACCGACGCCCTTGGCGGCACCCCCCTCGTGATCGACGCGGGTGCCGACCACCGGCTCACGTCAGCGGAGGACTGGGCGGCGTTCTACGGCGGACCGCACCCCGACCCGTGGGCGTACGGCGTTCCCGAGCTCCCCGTCGCGGGCGGCAAACAGCGTGAGAACCTCCGCGGGGCCACGCGCATCGCTGCCCCCGGCTGCAATGCGTCGACGGTCGCTCTCTCCCTCGCACCCGGCGTGGCCGCCGGGGTCATCGTGGCTTCCGATATCGTGTCCGTGCTCGCCGTCGGCCCGAGCGGTGCCGGGAAGTCGGCGAAGACGAACCTCCTCGCGAGCGAGATCCTCGGTTCCGCGAACCCCTATGCCGTGGGTGGCACGCACCGCCACATCCCCGAGATCCGGCAGGCGCTGATCGCCGCCGGTGCGCCGAGCGACGGCATCCGGTTGTCCTTCACCCCCGTGCTCGTACCGATGTCGCGGGGCATCCTCGCCACCTCGTCCGCTCCGATCCGGGAGGGGGCGACGGATGCCGAGATCCGCAGCGCCTGGGAGACGGCTTACGCCGACGAGCCGTTCGTGGAGCTCCTCCCAGAGGGGGTGTTCCCGCGTACGGCTGACGTGCTCGGCGCGAACGTCGCGTCGATGGGAATCGCCATCGATCGCGCGGCGAACCGGGTGACGATCGTCGCCGCGGTCGACAATCTCGTCAAGGGCACCGCCGGCGCTGCCGTCCAGTCCATGAATCTGGCGTCGGGTCTCGCCGAGACCACCGCCCTTCCTTTGAACGGAGTCGCCCCGTGAGCGTGACCGCCCCCGCAGGATTCGAAGCCGCCGGTGTGGCCGTCGGCCTGAAGTCGACGGGCGCGCGCGACGTCGCCCTCGTGGTGAACCGCGGTCCGCTCAAGGTGGGAGCGGCGGTGTTCACCTCGAACCGGGCCAAGGCCAACCCGATCCTCTGGTCGGAGCAGGTCGTCACGGACGGCACGATCGAGGCCGTGGTGCTCAACTCGGGCGGAGCCAACTGCTTCACCGGCTCGTTCGGCTTCCAGACCACGCACCAGACCGCCGAGCGCGCCGCCGCGCTCCTCGGCGTCGGAGCGGGCGACGTGGTGGTGTGCTCCACCGGCCTCATCGGCACGGGCGACGAGGTGTTCCGGGCCAAGGTCCTGCAGGGCGTGGACGAGGGCGTGGCTGCCCTCTCGCCCGAGGGGGGAGAAGACGCGTCGCTGGCGATCATGACCACCGACTCGAAGCCGAAGCGCGCCGTCCACACCGGCGAGGGCTGGTCGATCGGCGGCATGGCCAAGGGCGCCGGGATGCTCGCTCCGGGCCTGGCCACGATGCTGGTCGTACTGACGACCGACGCGGTCCTCGACGCCGCGGGGGCCGACGCGGCGCTCCGCTCCGCGACGCGCGTCAGCTTCGACCGGCTCGATTCCGACGGCTGCATGTCGACCAACGACCAGGTCACGCTCCTCGTGAGCGGCGCCAGCGGCATCCGCGTGGATGCCGAGGAGTTCGCCGCAGCCCTCGCCGCGGTGTGCGACGATCTCGCCGCTCAACTGCAGGGCGATGCCGAGGGATCCAGTCACGACATCACGATCCGCGTCGTGAACGCCGCGAACGAGGACGACGCCGTCGAGGTCGGTCGTTCGGTCGCGCGCAACAACCTCTTCAAGGCCGCGATCTTCGGCAACGACCCCAACTGGGGCCGCGTTCTCGCCGCGATCGGCACCACCGACGCCGCCTTCGACCCCTACGACGTGGACGTCTGGATGAATGGCGTCCGTGTGTGCACGGCCGGCGGTCCCGATCGCCCCCGCGACGACGTCGACCTCACGCCGCGTGCCACCGACCTCGTCATCGACCTGCGGGTCGGAGACGCCGCGGCCACGATCCGCACCAATGACCTGACGCACGATTACGTCCACGAGAACAGCGCCTACTCCTCATGACCCATGTCGATCTGCAAGACACCGATCCCGCCGAAGCCAGTGAACGGGCGGTCACGCTCGTCGAGTCGCTGCCCTGGGTGCGCAAGTACCGCGACCAGGTGGTGGTGGTGAAGTACGGCGGCAACGCCATGGTGAGCGACGAGCTGCAGGATGCTTTCGCCGCGGACATCGCCTACCTGCGCTACGTGGGCGTCAAGCCCGTCGTCGTGCACGGTGGGGGACCCCAGATCTCGTCGATGCTCGACCGTCTCGACATTCCCAGCGAATTCCGCGGCGGCTACCGGGTCACCTCGACCGAGGCGATCAGCGTGGTCCGAATGGTGCTGACCGGCCAGATCAACCCGCAGCTCGTGGCTAAGGTGAACGCCCACGGGCCGCTGGCCACCGGCCTGAGCGGCGAGGACGCGGGCCTCTTCGGGGGCCGCCGTCGCGGCGTCGTCGTCGACGGTGTCGA
Organism: Sphingomonas sp. G5; assembly: GCF_052660795.1. NCBI lineage: Bacteria > Pseudomonadati > Pseudomonadota > Alphaproteobacteria > Sphingomonadales > Sphingomonadaceae > Sphingomonas > Sphingomonas sp. G5. The sequence continues at coordinate 1,180,055 of NZ_CP109660.1, forward strand.
GCACGATCTCGGTCGTGTCGGCGACGTCGTCACGGTCGACCCGCAGCCGGTGCTCGACCACCTGGCCGCGGGCCGTGTGCCCATCGTGTCGAGCATCGCGCCCGACCTCGACAACCCGGGCACCTCGTTGAACGTGAACGCGGATGCCGCGGCGGCGGCGCTGGCGACGGCCCTCAACGCCAAGAAGCTCGTCGTCCTGACCGACGTCCCCGGGCTCTACGCCGACTGGCCCAACCGCGACTCGCTCGTGTCGCACCTGACCTCGACGGAGCTGCGCGCGATGCTGCCGACGCTCGAGTCGGGGATGATCCCGAAGATGCAGGCGTGCCTCGACGCCGTCGACGGGGGAGTGCCCACCGCGGCCATCATCGACGGACGGGTGCCGCACTCGGTGCTCGTCGAATTGTTCACCAGCAAGGGAATCGGAACGGAGGTGGTCGCATGACCACCGCAACCTGGCAGGACGACGCCGGACGCGATCTGGTCCGCAGCTTCGGCGACCGCATGGCGCTTTTCGTGCGCGGAGAGGGGGCCTACGTCTGGGACAGCGAGGGGGCGAAGTACCTCGACTTCCTCGCCGGCATCGCCGTGAACGCCCTGGGCCACGCGCACCCGGTCTTCGTGAAGGCCCTCACCGAGCAGGCGGCGACGCTCGCCCACGTCTCGAACTACTTCGCCACGCCCCCGCAGCTGGCGTTGGCCGCCCGTCTGAAGCGTCTCGCCGGTACGGGGGAGTCGGGTCGGGTGTACTTCGGCAACTCCGGTGCCGAGGCGAACGAGGCGGCGCTCAAGCTCGCTCGTCTGCACGGTCGCGGCACCGACCGCACGCGCATCCTGACCTTGAAGGGCGGCTTCCACGGCCGCACGATGGGTGCTCTCGCCCTGACGGGGAAGCCCGCGCTGCAGGCCGACTTCCTCCCCATGGTGCCGGGTGTGGAGCACATCGACGCCACCGTCGCGGCCCTCGAGGCCGCAATGGACGAGCGTGTCGCCGCTCTCCTCGTCGAGCCCATCCAGGGCGAGGCCGGGGTCGTCGAGCTGCCCGAGGGCTACCTTCAGGCGGCCCGTGAGATCACGCAGCGCCACGGTGCGCTGCTGATCGTCGACGAGATCCAGACCGGCGCCGGCCGCACCGGCGCCTGGTTCGGTTTCCAGCACGCGGGCATCGTGCCCGACGCGATCACGGTCGCCAAGGGCATCGGCGGCGGATTCCCGATCGGCGCGCTTGTCACCTTCGGCGCGGCGAGCGACCTCTTCTTCCCCGGCACGCACGGCTCGACCTTCGGCGGCAACGCCCTGGGCACCGCCGTGGGCGGCGCCGTGCTCCAAGAGATCGAGTCCGCGGGCCTGGTCGAGAACGCCGCCCACCGCGAGACCCAGCTGCGCGAGGGGATCGCCGCTCTCGGCTCCCCGCTCGTCGCGGGTGTGCGCGGTCGCGGTCTGCTGCTCGGCATCGGCCTCACGAGTCCCGTCGCCAAGGCCGTGGTCGCCGCCGCCCAGCAGCACGGTCTGATCGTCAACGCCGCGAACGACACCACGATCCGCATCGCACCGCCCCTGACGATCCAGGATGCCGAGGTCTCGGCGTTCCTCGACCTCTTCGGTGCCGCGCTGGCCACCGTCTCCGATGCCCTGATCCTCGAAGGAGCCCCCGCGTGACCCGCCACCTGCTGCGTGACGACGACCTGACCCCGGCCGAGCAGGCCGAGATCCTCGACCTCGCGATCGAGCTGAAGAAGGACCGCTGGGCGCAGAAGCCGCTCGAAGGTCCTCAGACCGTCGCCGTGATCTTCGACAAATCCTCGACCCGCACGCGCGTGTCGTTCGCGGTCGGGATCGCCGACCTCGGCGGCTCGCCCCTGATCATCTCGACCGCCAACAGCCAGCTCGGCGGCAAGGAGACCCCCTCCGACACCGCCCGCGTGCTCGAGCGGCAGGTCGCCGCGATCGTGTGGCGCACCTACGCGCAGGCGGGACTCGAAGAGATGGCGAGGGGAACGCGCGTTCCGGTGGTCAACGCGCTGAGCGACGACTTCCACCCGTGCCAGCTGCTGGCCGACCTGCTCACGATCCGCGAGCACAAGGGCGAGCTGAAGGGCCTGACCCTCTCGTTCTTCGGCGACGGCCAGAGCAACATGGCCCACTCGTATGTGCTCGCGGGGGTCACCGCCGGCATGCACGTGCGCGTCGCCGCCCCGGCGGACTACGCGCCGCGGGCCGACGTGATCGTGGATGCCGAGCGCATCGCCGCCGGGACCGGCGGGTCGATCACCCTGATCGACGACCCCGAGGTCGCGGCATCCGGAGCCGATGTCGTCGTCACCGACACCTGGGTGTCGATGGGCAAAGAGGAGGAGAAGATCGCGCGCATCCGCGACCTGGGCGGCTTCAAGGTCACGAGCGAGCTCATGACGCGTGCCGCCGACGACGCGATCTTCATCCACTGTCTGCCCGCCGACCGCGGCTACGAGGTCGACGCCGAGGTCATCGACGGCCCGCAGAGCGTCGTCTGGGACGAGGCCGAGAACCGTCTGCACGCCCAGAAGGCGCTCCTGGTGTGGCTTCTGCGCCAGCAGTGACCTCTTCGCCGCTCGGCCGCGCCTGGTCCCGTTTCGACGGACCGGGCCGGCTGGTCGGCGTGGACCTCGCGCGCGGGCTGGCCGTGCTGGGCATGCTCGCCGCGCACCTGCTCGACACCGAGCGCACCCTCACTGCGGATCCGAGCACGTGGGTCACCCTCGTGAACGGTCGTTCGTCGATCCTGTTCGCGGTGCTCGCGGGCGTGTCCGTCGCCCTCGTCACCGGTGGGCCCCGACCGCTCGCTCCGCAACGGCGCCCGCGTGCGGCGGCCCGGCTGGCGCTGCGGGGAGCCCTGCTCTGGGTGATCGGCCTGCTGCTGGTCATGACGGGGGTACCCGTCTACGTCATCCTCCCCGCCTACGCCCTGCTGTTCGTGCTGGCGCTGCCCTTTCTCGGCATGCGGGCGCGCACCCTGTTCCTCGTGGCCGCAGTCCTCGCGGTCGTCATGCCGTGGATCCAGCCGTTCCTCGACGCGGCGCCCGTGTGGGCGGGCCCGGCGGGTGCCGAACTCGAAGCCGCGGTGGGGTGGGCGTACCCGTTCACCGTATGGATCGCGTTCCTGCTGGCGGGGATGGGCGTCGGCCGACTCGACCTGCGCAACATCGCCGACCAGGGCCTGCTCGCCATGGCGGGTCTGTCGCTCGCGCTCGCCGGTTACGGCTTCGCGATCGCCACGGCACCGGTCGCCGAGGACACCCCTTTCCTCACGGCGGTGCTGACCGCCGAGGACCACTCCTCGGGTCTGTGGGAGGTCATCGGCTCGGGCGGCTTCGCCGTGATGACGATCGGGGTGTGCCTGCTGCTGTGCCGCACGCCGCTGCGCTGGGTTGCTGTGCCGTTGCGCGCGGTCGGCTCGATGCCGCTCACCGCGTACGTTCTGCAGCTGGTGGTCTGGGCCATCGTGGCGCAGGTCCTGCTGGGGGATACGTCCGACCTCGTCGGTATCCGTGAGGCGGGGCTGTTCGTCCCGCTGACGCTCGGGCTCATCGCGGGCTGCACGGTGTGGGCGCTCACGATCGGGCGAGGACCCCTCGAGATGTTCGTCGATAACGTCGTACGCCTGATCGTGGGGCGGGATGCCACGCCGGGAGCCCGGTCGTCGGGGCCCGCGCCCGTCACGGGCTCCGACGGTGTCGGCGGCCCTCGGTAGGCTGGGGGCATGAGCAGCGAGACCGGTCAGTCGACGAACGAGGGCGCCCTGTGGGGAGCCCGTTTCTCGGGCGGACCGTCTCCCGAACTGGCGGCGTTGAGCCGCTCGACCCACTTCGACTGGGACCTCGCCCTGTACGACATCCAGGGCTCGCACGCCCACGCCGCCGCCCTCGAAGCCGCGGGGTACCTCTCCGCCGACGAGGCGCAGTCCATGCACGACGGCCTCGACGAGCTCGCGGCGCGTGTGCAGGACGGCTCGCTCGTCGCCGCCCCCGGTGACGAAGACGTGCACGGCGCCCTGGAGCGCGTGCTGATCGAGACGGTGGGCCCGGCCCTCGGCGGAAAGCTTCGCGCCGGGCGCAGCCGCAACGACCAGATCGCCACACTCGTGCGGCTGTATCTGCTCGACCACTCGCGCACCCTCACGCGCGAGGTTCTCCGGCTGATCGACGCTCTCGTCGCGCAGGCCCAGGCGCACGAGAGCGCGATCATGCCCGGCCGCACCCACCTGCAGCACGCGCAGCCGGTGCTCCTGGCCCACCATCTGCAGGCCTACGGCTGGGCATTCGTGCGCGGCCTCGAGCGCCTGCGCGACTGGTCCGCCCGCGCCTCGGTCTCGCCCTACGGCGGCGGCGCGCTCGCCGGGGCGACCCTCGGCCTCGACCCGCAACTGGTCGCCGACCGCCTCGGTCTCGCCCGCCCGGCCGAGAACTCCCTCGACGGCACCGCCTCGCGCGACGTGGTCGCCGAGTTCGCCTTCATCACCGCGATGATCGGCGTCGATCTCTCGCGTCTGGCCGAAGACGTGATCCTCTGGAACACCCGCGAGTTCGGCTTCGTCACGCTCGACGACTCGTACTCGACCGGCTCGAGCATCATGCCGCAGAAGAAGAACCCCGACATCGCCGAGCTCGCGCGGGGAAAGGCCGGTCGCTTGATCGGCAACCTGGCGGGTCTGATGGCGACGCTCAAGGGGCTGCCCCTGGCGTACAACCGCGACCTGCAGGAAGACAAAGAGCCGGTCTTCGACTCGGTGCGCACGCTCGAGCTCGTGCTGCCCGCGTTCTCGGGCATGATCGCGACCCTCCGCTTCCACACCGATCGCATGGCCGAGCTCGCTCCGCAGGGGTTCTCGCTCGCGACCGACGTCGCCGAGTGGCTGGTGCGCCAGGGCGTGGCCTTCCGCGACGCCCACGAGATCTCCGGCGCCCTCGTGCGCGCGTGCGAGGAGCGCGAGATCGGGCTCGAAGACGCCGACGACGCCCTGCTCGCCTCCGTTTCGGCAGAGCTCACCCCGCGGGTACGCGAGGTGCTGACGATCGAGGGGTCGGTGTCGAGCCGTACGGGTGTCGGAGGCACTGCTCCGGAGCGCGTCCGCGAGCAGCGGGAAGAGCTGGTCGCTCGAGCGCAGGCGGCATCGCGATCCCTCATCGGCTGAATATCAGTTATTCGCTTATCAAAAAGAGATCATAAGCGTTAGGCTTATCGCATGACCGTCGCCGTGATCGCCGACATCGTCGCCTCCCGGCGGCTGGACGATCGCGCCGGGGCGCAACGGTCCCTCGTCGACGCCGTGCGCGCCGTCGAGCGCGATCTGCCCGTCGCCGCGGCGCCCCTCGCGTCCGTGGTGGGCGACGAACTGCAGGGCGAGTACGACGATCTCTCCGCTGCCCTCGCCTCTTTGCTGCTGCTGCGCCTCGCCCTGCCCGACGAGGTCGACTGCCGTTTCGGAGTGGGCGTCGGAGAGGTGCGGCCGATCGAGCTCGCCGATCGAACCGTTCCCGAGGGCCCGGCCTGGTGGGCCGCTCGCGAAGCCATCGGCCACATCGAACGACTGCAGCAGCGCGCCGCGCCGCTCGCGCGCACCTGGATCGTTCTGGCCGAGGGGCACGATCCAACCATGACCGAGACCGTCGCTCTCGCCCGCGCCTACGTCCTGAGTCGCGACCAGCTCGTGTCGGCGATGAGCGAGAGGTCGCGTCGACTGACCTACGGGCGCTGCGTCGGCCGTTCCCAGCGAGAGCTCGCCGACGCCGAGGGGATCAGTCAGTCTGCGGTCTCGCAGGCTCTCGCCGCCGCTGGCGCTGCCGTCCTCGTCGAGGGCTTCGAAGCCCTCACCGCGACGGTGCGCTCATGATCGCGGCCGGTCTCCTTCTGCTCGCGGTCGGGGCGGTCGATCTCATTCGCCAGATGATACGGAGGCGGCGCTGGCTGGCCATGGCGGTGGCATCGGTCGTGCTCGTCCTGATCTCGGCGGGGTTGGATGCCGTGATCGCGGGGCTCCTCGCCGTCGCCGTCGCCGCCATCTGGACGTGGGTCGTGCCCGAAGACGGTCCTGCTCGCGCGGGCCTGTGGCCGGTCGCCCTGCTCGCACTGGCCGCGGCGGCGTGCGTGGTCATCGCGCCGGGGCGCGCGAGGCCGGGGTTGCTCGGCGAGACGTGGGCCGCGTACCGGCCGGGGGCGACGGTGTCGATCGACGTCGCCGTCCTGGTCATCGGCTGCCTGGTGTTTCTGCTGGAGTCCGGCAACGCGGTGGTGCGCATCGCCCTGCGCTCCGAGATGGGCGGGCGCGTGGCCGACCCCGAGGGCGACGCGAGACCGACCCTCAAGGGCGGTCGTCTGATCGGGCCGCTCGAGCGCATTCTGGTCTTCGTGCTGACGCTGGCGGGCGCATACACGCTGCTCGCCGCTGTGCTCGCGGCGAAAGGGATCGTGCGTTTCCCCGAGATCTCGCGGGACCGCGACGACGGCGACCGCGCAGAGTACTTCCTCATCGGCAGTCTCGTGAGCTGGGTCACCTCGCTGGCGGTCGCGTTCCTCGTGTGGTGGGGCGTGCACGCGCGCTGACGCGTTTCGTGACCGACGCAGGGAGGGACCGGTACGGTCGAGGGACACTCCAGGGGGAGATGACGTCATGAACGCTGCACCGGGTTGGTACGAGGCGGAGACGCCGGGGCGCGTCCGCTGGTGGGATGGAACGCAATGGACGGCGCACGAAGCGCCGGCCGGGCCGTTCGCGACACCGCAGCCTGCGGCGCTCCCGCCGGCAGGTCCGCAGCCGGGTTGGTATCCCACCAAGCCAGGGGAACTGCGCTGGTGGGACGGCCGCATCTGGACGGGCTCGCGCGTGCGCGAGGGCAGAGCGGGAATCGACTGGGCCACCCTCGAGCAGCCCGTCTTCGGGTGGGTCGCGGGCGGGATGTTCCTGTTCGCGGCCCTGTGCTTCGTGCTGTCGGGCGTTCTCGCGCGAAACCCGACCGTTCTGCCCCTGTTCCTGCTCGCGCTGTCGGCACTGTGGTTCGCGATGGCCGCGCAGAGCACGCGTGTCCGGCGTCTCCCGATGCCGGCCGGAGCCCCGGCCGCACCCGACCACCTGCGCCCGTTGCCCGGTGAGGTCGACGGACCCGGCGCCGGGTGGTACCCGATCACCCACGCCGCCCATCGGTGGTGGACGGGTGAGCGGTGGGCGGCGTACCTCTCCTCGCGTTTCGGCGTGCGCCCCACCTTCCACGGCGAGCAGTCGCTTCGGACACTCCGTGTCGTGATGATCGTGTTCGCCGCGCTGACAGGCCTGGCGATCCTCACTGGCATCGCGCTCGTCGTGATCGCCGTCGGCCCCGTGCAGCTCGCGATCGGATGGTTGATGATCGTGTGCGCGTCCGTGTTCGGCGCCGTCATCGGCGTCATCTGGGGGGTCTCGCGGTCGCAGACCCGCCTCCTCCTGCTCCCGACGGAACCGCCCGGCCGGGCGGCCCACGGCGCCGGCCAGCCGGCGCAGCGACCGTGGTGAGCGTTCGAGGGGATGGCATCCAGAGTCGGACACCCCCGCTGATACCCTGAACCGGTGTCTGCCTCCACCGATGCGGCGCCCGTGAGCGCCCTCGCCCCCGCCAACGACCCGGCCTTCGACAACGTCTGGGACGAGCTCGTCTGGCGCGGTCTGGTGCACGTCTCGACCGACGAGGGCGAGCTGCGCGAACTGCTCGGCGCAGGCCCCATCACCTTCTACTGCGGCTTCGACCCGACCGCGCCCAGCCTGCACCTGGGAAACCTCGTCCAGCTGCTCACGATGCGTCGCCTGCAGCTGGCCGGCCACCACCCGCTCGGACTGGTCGGCGGGTCGACCGGTCTGGTGGGCGACCCGCGTCCCACGGCCGAGCGCACGCTCAACGCACGCGAGACGGTCGAGGAGTGGGTGGGCCTGCTGCGCGGCCAGGTCGAGCGCTTCCTCAGCTTCGAGGGCGAGAACGCCGCGCGCATCGTCAACAACCTCGATTGGACCGCGCCGCTCAGCGCCATCGACTTCCTGCGCGACATCGGCAAGTACTTCCGCGTCGGCACGATGCTGAAGAAAGACGCGGTCAGCGCGCGCCTCAACTCCGAGGCGGGCATCAGCTACACCGAGTTCAGCTACCAGATCCTGCAGGGACTCGACTACCTCGAGCTGCACCGTCAGTACGGCTGCGTGCTGCAGACCGGCGGCAGCGACCAGTGGGGCAACCTCACGAGCGGCACCGATCTCGTGCGCCGCGCCGAGGGGGTCTCGGTGCACGCCATCGGCACGCCGCTGATCACCAACAGCGACGGCACGAAGTTCGGCAAGAGCGAGGGCAACGCCATCTGGCTGGATGCCGACATGTGCAGCCCCTGGGTCATGTACCAGTTCTGGCTGAACACCGACGATCGCGACGTGATCGAGCGTCTCAAGGTGTTCACGTTCCTCACGCGCACCCAGATCGAGGAGTACGAGGGACTCGTCGCGTCCGAGCCGTTCCGCCGCGCCGCGCAGAAGCGTCTCGCGCGCGAGGTGCTGACGACCGTGCACGGCGTCGAGGCGACCGAGGCCGTCATCGCGGCCACGGAGGCGCTGTTCGGTCAGGGTGATGTGACCGTCCTCGATGCCGCGGTGCTGCGCAGTGCGCTCGAAGAGCTGCCGCACGCGACCGTCGCCGCCGGCACCACCGTCGTCGAGGCGCTCACCGCCACGGGTCTGTGCGCCAGCCTCAGCGAGGCGCGTCGCGCGATCTCGCAGGGCGGCGTCTCGCTCGACGGCGAGAAGGTCACGAGCGACGAAGCGGTCGTCGCGGGAACGCTGCCCGGCGGCGTCTCGGTGCTGCGCCGCGGAAAGAAGACGCTCGCGGGGCTTTTCCTGAGCTGACATGCCGTTCACGCCGAGCCACGCCGTCGTCGCACTGCCCTTCGTGCGCACGCGGCTGGTGCCGGCGGCGATCGCGGTCGGGGCCATGACCCCCGACCTGCCGCTGTTCGTGCGGGGGATGTGGCCCGGCTACGGTCTGACGCACGACTTCGCGTGGCTGCCGGTGACCGTCGCGGTCGCCTTCGTGCTGCTGTTGATCTGGCGGTGCGTGCTGCGTCCGGCGACCCGCGAGCTGCTGCCGCGACCGGTGGCGCAGAGGTTGCCCGTCGAGTGGGATACCGGTGCCCGCGCGGCCTTGCGCGAGAGCGTCGGCGGGGGACTCCCCGGCATCCTGTGGCTCGTCGTCTCGCTCGCGCTGGGCGTCGCGTCGCACATCGCGTGGGACCTGTTCACCCACGAGGGTCGAGTGGGGGAGCAGCTGCTGCCCGCCCTTGCGGGGCAGTGGGGGCCGTTCACGGGGGCCAAGTGGCTGCAACACGCCTCGAGCGCTCTCGGTGTGGTCGTGCTGGGGATCTTCGCCCTCGTGTGGTTGTCGCGGCGGCGGCCCGAGCCCTTGCGGCGCGTGATCCCGGATGCCGCCCGCTGGGCGTGGTGGGTCTCGCTCCCTGTCGCACTGATCGGCGCCTCGCTCGCGGCCATCGCGGTGCAGGGGCCGTTCGACGCGGACTACACCCCCACGCACCTGATCTACGGCGTCCTGACGAAGGTCGCCGCGGCCTGGGCGGCGCTGACGCTCGCCCTGGCGCTGTTCGTACAGTCGCGGCAGGCGCGGGCGGCGACTCGCGAGACGGCGTCTCGCTGACGAGTCGGTTGCAGGCTGTCACGGTGTTGTCAGCGAGATGCCGTCTCGGCGGTCGGGGGCGGTCCCGGCGCGGTCGGATGCTCGTGCAGGTGTGGCGACCACCCGCGGGTCACACGGGCCGGGCGACGGGCGGCGGCTAGACTCGGGGACGTTATGACGAAGGCGGGAGACTCGGTGTCGGCGAGCACAAAGGGCCAGAAGACGGGCGCAGACGAGGTCATCCTCGGACCCACCGGTCGCCCCTACCAGGGGTTCCCCACCCCGAAGCCGCTCGACAGCCACGGCCCCGCGCGCATCATCGCCCTCTGCAACCAGAAGGGCGGCGTCGGCAAGACGACCACCACCATCAACCTCGCGGCCTCTCTCGCCGGGTACGGCCGTCGCGTGCTCGCGATCGACTTCGACCCGCAGGGTGCGCTGTCGGCGGGACTCGGCATCCAGACGCACGACGTGCCGACCATCTACGACCTGTTGCTCGACACCAAGCGCGACCCGCGCGAGGTCATCGTCTCGACCCGCGTCGAGGGTCTCGACATCCTCCCCGCGAACATCGACCTGTCGGCGGCCGAGGTGCACCTGGTCAACGAGGTCGCGCGCGAGACGATCCTCGCCCGGGTGCTCCGCAAGGTCGCGGCCGACTACGACGTGATCCTCATCGACTGCCAGCCTTCGCTCGGTCTGCTGACCGTCAACGCGTTGACCGCCGCGCACGGGGTGCTGATCCCGCTCGAGTGCGAGTTCTTCGCGCTGCGCGGTGTGGCCCTGCTGGTGGAGACGATCGACAAGGTGCGCGACCGCCTCAACCCGGCGATCGAGCTCGACGGCGTCCTCGCCACGATGTACGACCCCCGCACGCTGCACTCGCGCGAGGTGCTCGAGCGCGTGGTCGAGGCGTTCGGAGACGACGTGCTCGAGACGGTCATCGGTCGCACGGTCAAGTTCCCGGATGCCTCGGTCTCGGGCATGCCGATCACGGAGTTCGCGCCCGAGCACGCCGCCGCCCAGGCCTACCTGCGGCTCGCGCGGGAGCTGGTCGCCCGTGGCGCCGTCGCCTGACGACACCCCCGCCGGTGCCGCTCTCGCGGTGCCATCGGTCCCCGAGCTCGGCGAAGGACCCGACGCCCCCGGCTTCCGCGTCACCCTTCCCGACTTCGACGGTCCTTTCGACCTCCTCCTCACCCTCATCTCGCGCGCCGAGCTCGACATCACCGAGGTCGCGCTGAGCCGCGTCACCGACGAGTTCATCGCGTACCTGCGCGCGATGGGCCCGGAGAGCGACCTCGACGAGGCGTCCGAGTTCCTCGTCGTCGCCGCGACCCTTCTCGATATGAAGATCGCCGGCCTCCTCCCGCAGGGAGAGCTGGTCGATGCCGAGTCGGTCGCGCTCCTCGAAGCACGAGACCTGCTGTTCGCCCGCCTGCTGCAGTACCGAGCGTTCAAGGAGGTGTCGGCTTGGTTCGCACGCTGCCTCCAGCGCGAGGACAGACGGCACACGCGCAACGTGCGGCTCGATGAGAAGTACCGCAGCGCGGTTCCCGAGCTGAAGTGGACGTTGAGCGCCGACGACTTCGCCGCGCTGGCGGTCGTCGCCTTCGCGCCCAAGCAGATCCCCACCGTGGGTCTCGACCACCTGCACGCGCCGCTCGTGAGCATCCGCGAGCAGGCCGCGATCGTGGTGACCCTGCTGCGGTCCGCGGGAACCCTGAACTTCCGCGACCTCGTCGCCGGCGTGACCGAGACCGGGGTCGTCGTCGCGCGGTTCCTGTCGATCCTCGAGCTCTACCGCCACGCGGCGCTGTCGTTCGAGCAGCTCGAACCGCTGGGAGAGCTGACGCTCCGCTGGACCGCCGAGAGGTGGTCGGAAGAGAACCTCGCCGCCCTGGGAGCCGATTATGACCGATGACGCCACGCCGCACCGCATGACGGAGGCGGCTCCTCCCGTGCGCCCGAGCGACCCGGCATCCGTCGCTCGTCGCCTCGAGGCGATCCTGCTGGTCCTCGACGAGCCGCAGAGCCTCGTGAGCCTCGCCGCCGCCGTCGGGGCGCCCGTTCCGGCCGTCCGCCAGGCTGTCGAGGCCCTCGTCGCCGACTACGACGGCGAGACAGGTGGACCGGTGCGCGGCTTCGAGCTGCGCGAGGTCGGCGGCGGCTGGCGCCTCTACGTGCGCGAAGAGTACGACGACGTGGTCGGCGAGTTCGTGAACACCCAGGCGCCCTCACGACTCTCCCAGGCGGCGCTCGAGACCCTGGCGGTCATCGCGTACAAGCAGCCCGTCACGCGCGGACAGGTGGCATCCATCCGGGCCGTGAACGTCGACTCGGTGGTCCGCACGCTGCTGTCGCGCGGACTCATCACGGAGGTCTTCACCGACTCCGACACGGGCGCCATCCATTACGGGACGACCGACCAGTTGCTGGTCAACCTCGGCATCAACTCGCTCGACGAGCTGCCGCACATCTCGCCGTTGCTCGACGACGGCTCGGACGGATTCGACGGAGAGGTATTGAAATGAGCGACGATTCGACAGGCTCGGCGGCCGAGGGCTCGGGCTCCGCGAGCGATGACGGGATCCGCCTGCAGAAGGTGCTGGCGAACAGGGGAGTGGCGTCGCGCCGCGTCGCCGAGCAGATGATCGTCGAGGGACGCGTGCGCGTGAACGGGCTCGTCGTCACCGAGCTCGGCCGTCGCATCCACCCCGAGACCGACCTCGTCGACGTGGACGGCACGGCCATCCAGCTCGATGAGTCCAAGCGTTACGTCATCCTCAACAAGCCCACCGGTGTCGTCAGCTCGATGAGCGACGATCGCGGCCGCCCCGACCTGCGCCAGTACGCGAAAGACTGGGACGAGCGGCTGTACAACGTCGGACGACTGGATGCCGACACGAGCGGCCTTCTCGTCCTCACCAACGACGGCGACCTCGCGCACGTGCTCGCGCACCCGTCGTTCGGGGTGACCAAGGTGTACATCGCGAAGGTCGAGGGGCAGGTGCTTCCCCAGACGATCCAGCGCCTCATCCGAGGTGTCGACCTCGAAGACGGGCGGATCGCAGCCGACAAGGCGCGGTTGCTCGACGCCTCCCGCGGCGAGAGTCTGGTCGAGCTGACCCTGCACTCCGGCAAGAACCGGATCGTCCGCCGCATGATGGCGGAGGTCGGTCACCCGGTCGTCGAGCTGGTCCGGCGTCAGTTCGGGCCGCTTCACCTGGGAACTCTCCCGGTGGGCAAGGCCCGCGAGTTGACTACAGTAGAACGCGGTGCCCTGCTCACGCTGTCCCGCCAGGACGACAGTACTCCGGCCGATCCGGCGGAGTGAGCCTCTCGGGCGCTTCGCGGTGCCAGCGGCGCCGCCCAGGGTAGGAGACCCGATGAGCCAAGTCAACGGAACGTCCGCGCGCGCGGCCGGGCCCTTGGCGACCCGTACGAGCGGCACCGTCCGCGTCGTCGGCTCGGGCCTGCTCGGGGCCAGCGTCGGTCACGCGCTCACCGCGCTCGGCGTCGACGTCGTGCTCGTCGACGCGTCTCCCTCACAGCTGCGCCTCGCGATCGACTACGGCGCCGGCCGCGCCGAGCGTCTCGACGACCGTCCCTCACTGATCGTGGTGGCCGTGCCGCCCGACGTCACGGCCGACGTCGTGCAGCGCGAGCTGGAGAGATTCCCGGATGCCGTCGTCACCGACGTCGCGAGCGTGAAGCTCGAGCCGCTGCGCACCCTGCGGGAACGCGGCGTCGACCTCACGCACTACATCGGCTCGCACCCCATGGCCGGTCGTGAGCGCGGGGGAGCCATCTCGGCCCGCGCCGACATCTTCGTCGGGCGCCCGTGGGTGGTGTGCCGCGACGGCGAGACCTCTGCGCACGATCTCTCGCTCGTCGAGGGGCTCGCCCTCGATCTCGGCGCGACCCTCATCGAGATGACGCCCGAAGAGCACGACGAGTCGGTCGCACTCATGTCGCACGTACCGCAGCTCGTGGCGAGTCTTCTCGCCGGGCGCTTCGTCGAGGCCCCCGACGGGTCGCTACGGCTCGCGGGCCAGGGCGTGCGCGATACGACGCGCATCGCGGCATCCGCCCCCGAACTGTGGGTGCAGATCCTCGGGGCGAACGCGGCACCCGTCGTCGCGGTGCTCGATCAGCTCGCCGCCGACCTCGCCGACGTCGCCGAGGCGCTGCGCGACCCCGAGGTGCCCGGCGCGCGGCGCGCGGTGGCCGACACCATCCGCCGCGGCAACGAGGGTGTGGAGCGTCTGCCCGGCAAGCACGGCCAGAACCGCCGTTTCGATACGTTCGTCGTTATGGTCGACGACACCTCCGGCCAGCTGGGGCGCCTGTTCGGCGAGCTCGGCGATCTCGACGTCAACGTCGAAGACCTACGCCTCGAGCACTCGCCCGGAGCCCCGTTCGGCTTGGCCGAGATCAGCGTCGTCCCCGACGCGGTCCGCCGCGCCGTCGACGGCCTCCAGCAGCGCGGTTGGCGGATTGCGAGCACCACCCATGACTGAGCCCACCCCCGCCCTCTTCCGGCCCGGCCTGGCCGCGCCCGCCGAGGGCTCGGCATCCGCCCCCGTCGTCGTCGCGATCGACGGCCCCGCCGGAAGCGGCAAGTCGAGCGTGTCGAAGGCCGCCGCCGCCCGCCTCGGGTACGGCTTCCTCGACACCGGCGCCGCCTACCGCGCCCTCGCGTGGCACGCCCTCGCTCACGAGGCCGACACCTCCGACGCGACGGCGGTGCTCGAGGTCTTCGGCGACTTCGAGTACGCCATCTCGCTCGACCCGACCGACCGCTGGGTGCGCGTCGGTGGCACCGACGTCACCGCGGCGATCCGCGAACCCCGGGTGACCGATGCCGTCAGCGGAGTGGCCCGCGTCGCTCCCGTGCGCCATGCGGTGAACGAGCTGTTCCGCCGGCTCGTGGCATCCGCGGTTCTTCCGGGCGTCGTGGTCGAAGGCCGCGACATCACCACGGTCGTGTTCCCCGACGCGCCCGTGCGCATCCTCTTGACCGCGGCCCCCGAGGTGCGCGCCGCGCGCCGCAGTGCGGAGTTGACGGATCAGGATGCCGCCAAGGTCGCCGCAGCCCTCCACCAGCGCGACGCCGCCGATTCCACGGTCGTCGACTTCCTCACCGCCGCCCCCGGCGTGCAGGTCGTCGATTCGACCCACCTCGATTTCGAACAGACCGTCGACGCCGTGCTGAGCGTCGTCGACAACACGATGGGAGCCCGCGATGGGCGTTGAAGACGAGTACGAAGGCGGGCCCGACCAGCTCGCCGAGAAGATGGAGCAGCTCGACGAGGTGCTCGCCGAACAGCGGGCCGAAGCGCTGCGCGCGGGCCTCGAGGACTTCGACCTCGACGAGGAGGACGCGGCTCTTCTCGCGGGTCTCGCCTCGGGTGAGGGAGCGATCGAGTTCCTGCCGGCGCTGCCGGTGGTCGCGATCGTCGGTCGGCCGAACGTGGGCAAGTCCGCGCTGGTGAACCGCATCCTCGGCCGCCGCGAGGCCGTCGTCGAAGACACCCCCGGCGTCACGCGCGACCGCGTCACCTACAAGGCGGAGTGGCTCGACCGCCGCTTCTCGCTGGTCGACACCGGCGGCTGGGAGCCCGACGCGAAGGGCATCGACCGCTCGGTCGCAGCGCAAGCCGAGGTCGCGATCGATCTCGCCGACATCGTGCTGTTCGTGGTGGATGCCACGGTGGGGGCGACCTCGACCGACGAGCACGTCGTGAAGCTGCTGCGCAAGAGCGGCAAGCCGGTGTTCCTCATCGCGAACAAGGTCGATGACGCCCGCCACGAGCCCGAGGCCGCTGCCCTGTGGAACCTCGGACTCGGCGAGCCGCACCCCGTCTCGGCGATCCACGGCCGCGGCGTGGCCGATCTGCTCGACGAGATCATGAAGGTGCTGCCCGACGTGTCGGCGGTCGCCAAGTACGAGATCGGCGGACCGCGCCGCGTGGCGATCCTCGGTCGCCCGAACGTCGGCAAGTCGTCGCTCCTCAACAAGGCGGCCGGCGAAGAGCGCGTCGTCGTCAACGAGCTCGCCGGCACGACCCGCGACCCGGTCGACGAGGTCGTGGAGCTCGGTGGCAAGCTCTGGACGCTGGTGGACACCGCCGGCATCCGTCGCCGCGTGCACCTGTCGCAGGGCGCCGACTTCTACGCGTCACTGCGCACCTCGACGGCGCTGGAGAAGTCCGAGGTCGCGGTCGTCGTCATCGACGTCTCGCAGCCCATCAGCGTGCAGGACCTCAACATCATCGACCTCGTGCTCGAGTCGGGTCGCGCGCTCGTGCTGGCGTTCAACAAGTGGGACCGCCTCAACGACGACGACATGGAGAACCAGGATCGTCGCCGCTACCTGGAGCGCGAGATCGAGCAGGACCTGGCGCACGTCGCGTGGGCTCCGCGCGTGAACATCTCGGCTCGCACCGGTCGTCACCTCGACAAGCTCGTGCCCGCTCTCGAGCAGGCGCTCGAGTCGTGGGACACCCGCATCCCGACCGGCAAGTTCAATGCGTTCCTGTCGGAGCTCGTCGCCGAGCACCCGCACCCGCTGCGCGGAGGAAAGCAGCCGCGCATCCTGTTCGGCACGCAGGCGGCCACGCGTCCGCCGACCTTCGTGCTGTTCACGACCGGGTTCCTCGACCCGGGCTACCGCCGGTTCATCCAGCGGCGCCTGCGCGAGATCTACGGCTTCGAGGGCACGCCGATCGTGCTCAACATGCGCATCCGCGAGAAGCGCCAGCGCTGAGTCGCGCAGCGAGCGCCCCGGTCCCCGTGTGGGGGTCGGGGCGCTTTCGCGCGCTGAACATGCGCCTCGCGCCCACGGCGGTGGGGCGGCGGCGTGTGCGCTCTGCGTCTGCGGGCCCGGATCTCGCGCGAGACGGCACGTCGCTGACGAGTCGGTCGCAGGCTGACGCGGGTGTGTCAGCGAGATGTCGTCTCGCGCGCGGTGGGTGCCGTCACGTACGGACGGGCACGAGCGCAAGCGGGGTCGGGCCGGACCGGGCGGTCGATAGAGTGCTCTCGCGACGGCGACGCCGTGGCATCCGCCCTCTGTCGACGCCGGGAGACCCCATGACCGCCGCCGCCCCGACGCTCGACCAGCCCTACTACGGCGCGCCGCTGGGCGCTGCGGTGCGCCGCATCTTCGCGAAGTACGCCACCTTGCGTGGGCGCGCGAGCCGCAGCGAATACTGGTGGTGGGTGGTGACCGCCGCCGTCGTGGGCACGGTGCTGAACGCGCTGCCCACGCTGACCGATGGCATCCGCATCGAAGCCGACGGCTCGACGACCATCACCGGACCGCTCGGGGTGATCCTCGGGGCGATCTGGCTCGTGTGGGCTCTCGTCACCATCGTCCCGACGTTCGCCGTGCTCGTGCGACGCCTGCACGACACCGATCGGAGCGGGTTCTGGGTGCTGATCGGGGTGGTGCCGCTCATCGGCGTCCTGGTTCTCTTCGTCTTCACGCTCCAGGGGCCGCGGCCGGAGGGCGCGCGCTTCGACGAGTGAATGTCGACGCATTACACGACGAGAGCTGCGGAATCGGTACAGTTCATGCGCACCGACATCCATGCCGGTGCGCATTACTCGCCAATGTGTCAGGGGGACACTCATGTCGTACTCGCAGAACACCGTCGCGCTGGATCAGCCGTACTACGGCGCGCCGCTGGGGGCAGCCGTCCAGCGCTTCTTTAAGAAGTACGCCACTTTCACCGGTCGGGCCAGCCGGAGCGAATTCTGGTGGTGGGTCCTGGTCAATGTCGTGGTCGTCGGCGTGCTGAACATCCTCTCTGCCGTCACGGGCGGCGCCGGTGGCGTCGATGAGTACGGAATGCCCACCGGCCCCTCGGGCCTCGGCGTGGTGTTCCTCGTCCTCACGGCCCTCTGGAGCCTCGCCGTGCTCGTCCCGGGCATCGCGTTGACGGTGCGTCGTCTGCACGACACGAACAAGAGCGGCTTCTGGATCTTCATCGCCCTCGTGCCCGTGATCGGGCCGATCGTCCTGCTCGTGTTCGAGCTGCTCCCGTCCGACCCGGCGGGCGTGCGATTCGACGCGTGATCCGCCGACGAGCGCCCCGGCCCGATGGGGCGGGGCGCTCGTCGTCCCGGATGCCGTGACTCCGACGCTCCACTCGCGCTCGGGCCTCAGCGGTGGGGGATGACGGACGGTGACCGACGTGTCAGCGGGATGCGGTGGCGTCGGCGGGGGCATCCGGTGTCTCAGAGGGGCGCCGCGGGGCGGACGAGAGCCGTCTGATCGGGCTCGGCGAAACCGAACCGACGGTAGAGGCCGTGCGCGTCGCTCGTGAAGAGAGTCCAGCGGAAGTGAGGACCCGGACCCTCGTCGATCATCAGCGAGACCAGGCCCTTGCCGAGGCCGTGGCCGCGGTGCGCGGCGACGACGAAGACGTCGGCCAGGTAGGCGAATCCGACGCCGTCGGAGATCGCCCGCGCGAAGCCCACCAACGCGCCCGTCTCTCGGTGGTACGCGGCGACGACACGCCAGGCGTTGTCGAGCTGGGCTTCGACGTCGGCGCGGGTGCGCCAGCGACCCCAGTACGCCTCGGTGCTCAGCCATTGCCAGACCGCGTCGCGGTCGATCCGGTCGGGGTCGTCGTCGAATTCGTACTCCATGCGACGATTGTGGCAACTCGAGGCGGTTCCGACTTCCCCGCGGTCGAGGAGCGGCGGTCATATTGCGATTCTCGGCGCGAACTGTGCGGCGGCGCGGGTGATCTCATGGCGTCTCGTGACGCTGGACGGGGACCGTCGGTCGTGTGTGTGCCAGGCTGGAGCCGATGACGATCGAGCCCCCTGCCCCCGGCGAGCCGCGGCGTCCGCACGGACCCCGCGACCCCGGCGACGCCTGGGTCGTCGCGCCCACGGGCGAGAAGTACTGGGGGCGTTTCGGTGCCGCGGGGCTGCTCGCCCTCGACCCCGAGCGCGGCGTGCTGCTGCAGCATCGCGTCTCGTGGAGCCATTTCGGCAACACGTGGGCACTGCCGGGGGGAGCGCGGCACGAGGGCGAGTCCGCTCGCGACGGCGCGCTGCGCGAATCGGGCGAGGAGGCCGGAGTGCCGGCGTCTGCCGTGCGGGCGCGCTTCGAGAGCGTGCTCGACCTCGGCATCTGGTCGTATTCGACCCTGGTGGCTGACGTCACGACGCCGTTCGAGCCCGTGATCAGCGATCCCGAGAGCGTCGCCCTGGAGTGGGTCGCTGTCGACGAGGTCGATTCCCTCCCGTTGCACCCCGGATTCGCGGCCTCGTGGCCGGCCCTGCGCGAGGCACTGGCCGTGCGCCCGGCGATCGTCGTCGACGTCGCCAACGTCATGGGCTCTGTTCCCGACGGGTGGTGGAAAGACCGCGCCGGCGCGGCGACCCGCCTGGTCGCGAAGGTCTCGCGGCTGACGGAGCGGGGACTGGATGCCGAGGCGCTCGGGCTTTCCGCGACGCGCTGGTTCCCGTCGGTCACGGCGGTGCTGGAGGGTCAGGCGCGGTCCGCCGAGCCCGTGGCACCTGCCATCGAGGTGCGGCATGCGCCGGGTGACGGCGACGACGAGATCGTCGCCGCCGTGCGCGACATCGCGGGGGCGTTTCGTCCCGTGGTCGTCGTGACGAGTGACCGCGAGCTGGCGGTACGCGTCGAGGAGCTCGGGGCGAGCGTGCAAGGTACGCGCTGGCTGTTGGATCAGCTGGACTGACGGCGGAGTCTTCGGCCCCGGAAGTCGTGCGTGAACCGAGGGACCGGCGGTGTCGCTCGATGAGTGATTCGCGCGAGGTCGGTGATTCGCGCGCGGTCAGTCTGCTGGCGGGGGATGCCGCTGAGGTTGTGCGGATTGCGGACGTTGCGCGGGCGGTGATCCGCGTGAAGTCAGTTACTCGCGCGATGTCAGTCGGCGGGTGGGGGATGCGACTGAGGTCGTGCGGATCGCCGAGTGTGTGACGCGACGGTCAGTGGCCGCGGAGCTTCTCGATGTCGCGGCGATCGCGCTTGGTGGGGCGTCCGGCACCGCGATCGCGTACCGGCACGAACGGCATGCTTTCTTTCGAGGGCGGTGGGGGAGTGCGGTCGTCGACGGACTCGGCGACGAGGGCCGCCCCGACACGCTTCGCGATCGTCTTCTTCACGACAAGAATCCGGTCGAAGCCCTGGATCCGCACGCGCAGTTCGTCGCCCGGACGTACGGGCTGCGCCGCTTTGGCGCGTTCCCCGTTGACCCGAACGTGCCCCGCGCGGCACGCGGTGGTCGCCGCGGACCGGGTCTTGTAGACGCGCACCGCCCAGAGCCACGCGTCGACGCGGGCGGTGGTCGTGGCATCCGTCATGTCGGGTCTTTCGTCGGTGAACCTCCATCGTAGGTCGGGCGGTCAGTCGTGGAGAGTCAGCGCGACGAGCGCGCGGTCGGGTTTGGGGCGATCGACGACGTCGAAACCCGCCTGCTCGAACATCGACACCGTGCCGCGATAGAGCTGGTTGGCCGAGCGTTTCGTGACGGTGGGATCGAGGGGATACGCCTCGACGACACGGGCACCGGCCGTGCGGGCGGTGGAGACCGCGGCATCCAGGAGCTTCTTCATCAAGCCGGTGCCGCGGTGCGCCGTGCGGACCACGAAGCACGAGACCGACCAGACGTCGTCGGCGTCGAGGGGCTCCTCTGTCGCGGTCGTGACGTCGCGGGTGCGGAGGAGGCGGGCCTGGTCGACGCGGGGGCCGACGCGCACCCAGCCCGCGGGTTCGCCGTCGACGTAGGCGATGAGCCCCGGCGAGCGATCACCGTGCATCTCGGCATGAAAGCGCGTGGTGAGGTCGTCGCGCGAGCTCTGCTGGAACTCCGCGTTCGTGAGCAGCCACCACTGGCACTGGCACCCGGGACCGTCTCCGCTGTCGAGCGCCGTCTCGGCGTCGTCGAAGCGGTCGCCGGTGGCGGGGAGGATCTCGATCGTCATGACCGAGACCGTAGCGAGGGGTCCCGACGTCGACAAGGGAGTGCGCACACGCCCGGGGTGGCCGTTGGTTCGCGGGGGAGTCGGCGAGGGGCTAATATAGGGGAGTTGCCCGCTCGCGGGTAACGGGATGTGGCGCAGCTTGGTAGCGCACTTGACTGGGGGTCAAGGGGTCGCAGGTTCAAATCCTGTCATCCCGACCAATTGATAGTTACTCAAACCATTGGACAAGTTGTCCTTCTGGTTGGTCGACGAGGAAGAGCCTTCCGCGGATACGCGGGAGGCTCTTTCGTTTGTGCTGGAGTTTGCTTGCCAGTTGTGTAGCGCTTAGTTGACGTCGGTCCTGATCGGACGAATCGACACGGTCGTTGGATTCTTGCAGCGGCGGAAGGACGGCCGGAAGTTCAGCGTGCAAAGCTCCTACCGAACGTTCCACTTCAACTGACCGTTGGCTCCGGTGGACTCAGGCCCCCGAGCCGGTTTGCTCGGCGGACGACGGGTCACGGCTTAGACGAGTTGTGAATCGGCGAATGCCGTTTCGTCGACGTACCAACGCGCCGCTAACTCCCCGGCGGTCTGTCCCGACTACTTTGTGAAGCGACGACCATCGGCGCTGATGGAGGGTGACGAGATGAGTGCACGAGGCGAAGGGCCGGTCCGTGGCTGATCCCTCCTACGACTGGGCGGCTCTGTATCAGAAGCATCGCGACGCGATGTGCGGGGTCGCCTACGAAGTGCTGCGCGGGAGTGGGCGTTGGGATCTGGCCGCCGATGCGGTCCAGGAGGCGATGGTGTCGCTCATGAAGGCGCCTCCGACGGAGCCTCCACGTAGTTGGGAAGCGTTGCTGGTGGCCACGTCGAAGCGACGGGCGCTCGACATCGTGCGATCCGCCGCGGTCGTGCGGGGTGTGGAGTACACCGAAGAGTGCGTGCCCGGAGTGGCGGCGCCAGATGAAGACCGTCAACGGCGCGACCGGTAAGTATCTCCGCACCGATCGGGACGACACGACCCGCAACAACCTGGACGACCTCCCGGACCTGTGACGGTAGCGCCGAACAGGTGAAGGACCGCCCCGTCTATACAGGTGCGGTCCTTCACCTGTTTGACGGCCGAACGGCAACGTTACGCGGTCTTTGCCTTCGTCGGCTCACGCAGCACGACACCAGCCCTCAGGATGGCTGTGTTGCCTCCGCGTTTACGTGCAAGTACCCGGCACCCTCGCGACCGCCAGAAGCCTCTAGACCGTCTGGCGCGGCCCCCACCGCAACTGCTGCCGACCGCCCCATGCGCACGCCGGTCTTCGCACCTTCGCCTCACAGCCCCTCCAGCGCAAAGCGCGGCTCTCGCATCTTCGTAGATGCGAGAGCCGCGCTCATGGGGGCGACGTCAGCTGATCTTTACTGTCGTCGGCTGCCCAAGACGTGCCGGGGCGATGACGACGTAATCGATGTCGGGGGCCCACGGTCCGTCGTTGCCGAGGATGATGGCCCCGTTTGTCGACGTCAGCGTGACCGGGATTGTGCGCTCCCAGAAGCTGTTCCACGCATATGTGTAGCGGAAGTAGCCTTCGCCGACCCGGCCCTTTCCGGCCTCCGTCACCTGGAGCCGACGGTCCACCACCTGCGGGTTGTAGTCGTGGCGACCTGACACCTCGGCGTTGGCATACTTCACCACGATGTTGAAGTCGCCTGCGGTGTTGAACCCATCGCTGCGCGCAATACTCAACGTGTTGCCGGTGCCGTTGCCGAGGTTTCCGACGAACTGGCCGCCTGACACGTTTGTGCCCGACGCCGCGTCGTACGTCCCGATCCGGGCACCGCCCGCCCGCGTACCCGACTCAGCTTCGACCTTGATCGCCGCCGAATCCGCGGAGGCCACGCGGGTCGTGGTCACCGCCGTCAGAGCGATACCCGCCTGCGAGCGCACCTCGATCTCGTTGATGCCCTCCGACATGTGCAGCCGCGCCGTGGTCGACCACGTTCCGGCCGCGTTCGCCGTGCCCGTCGCCGCGCGCCGGCCGTTGAGATCGACCGCGACATCAGACGCGCCCGTCGTGCGATAGTCGACCTTGACGTCGTAGTAGCCCGACTGGAAGGCCGTGGCGTACACGTCGGCGCGTCCGTCCGCACCGACGCGCGCCGCGCCGCGGCTACCCGACACGTCGTAAGCGAGAGCGGCCGAGCCGGCCAGGCGGATCGTGGATGCCGGGTAGACCGTCGCCTCACCGTCGGTGACATCAGTGAGCACGAACTTGTCGAGTGTGATGTCGGAGTTCGGCAAGACGCTTGACCCGTCGGCGCTCGCCCGCAGTGACAGCGTGTGCGTACCCTTCGTCAGCGCGATCTGCACCTCGGCGCTGCCGCGGTACTTCCACCGGCTGTTGTCGTTCAGCGCAAGGTCGGCGGTGTACTGCACGGTGGTGCGGTTAACCCCATCGACGAAGAGCGCGTGACGGCCCGGGGTCCCCGGCGTGGCGCCAATCACCTGGAAGCGGTATGTGCCGTCACGCGGGACGGTCACGCTCCAGTCCGCCTTCGCGGATGCGTTGTTGAACGAGCCCACGTCACGGCCGTGCGAGGCCAGGAACATCCACCCGCCGTTGCCGGTCGGAGACTGGTCGTAGACGCGCGCGCCCGTGATCGCGGTGTTCTCGGCCTCGATCGAGGTCGACCACACCTGCGCGGTCGACGGCACGGCATCTCGTTGCGGCGTCACGACCACCTGGTATCCGGCGTACCGGTCGTAGTTGGGCACACTGACCTGCAAGGAGCCGTTGCTCACGGCCACTCCCGAGAGTCTGGCGACCACGCGCGGCGTCGCTGCGAGGCCCTCGGCGCCGGAGAGCGGCGCCTCCCGGACCTCGACGTCTACACGCGAACCAAAGGTGGACGAGCTCAGTCCGTTGAGTGCCAGCGACACGGTGTCGGCGCCGGAGCCGCCGTAGAGAACGGTCGCCTTCTTATCCGTCGTGTCGATCGCACCGATGCCCTGCAGGGTGTCGGCGACGTTCAGCTGGGGAGGAGTGACCTTCACGGTCTTGCTACCGGCGAGATCTCCGTACCACTTGAACATCCACCAGCCGGCGTTGGCCCCGTTGGGGCGGGCGGAGTTGTCGGAGAAGTTGCCCGCGTAGTTCCAGTAGGCGGTCTGCGCGTCGACCTTGGTGTCTTCGAACATCGAGAACCACTGGATCAGCTGCCCCGGTACGCCCATGTCGCGCAGGAGGCCGTACTCGGTGATGTTGATCTGGCGCGGGCTGATGCCGCGCTCGGCTTCGAGCTTGCGGTACTCGTTGTAGTGCGAGCGGTAGGTGGCCAGGTTGTCGATGCCGAGTTCGTGCCAGATCATGAATTCGGGCAAGGTATTGGTCTGCTTGGCATAGTCCAGCCAGACGGCGGTCCGGTCGGCGCGCCACGCGGCATCGCCCGGGCCACCGATAACGGGCGTCAGCCCGTGGCGAGCATAAACCTGACGGATCTTGTCGACGGCCGCTTTCCAGTCGGGCAAAAACTGCTGATTGAAGAAGTCCCAGTTGGCGTACCAGTTGCCGGCGTCGGGCTCGTTGAAGGGGATGAAGACGTACTTGTCGGGGTACGCCGATTTCGTTGCGACGGCCTCAGTGACGAACTCCACCACTTCGAGGTAATCCCAGATGCCGTTGGGCTGGTTCGTGTAGGTGCCATCGGCCTGGTTGTAGGTGCGATCGTCGCCGGGGCGGTTCCCGCCGTTGTACGCCCAGTCGGGGTAGTAGTCCTGCACGTAGATGTCGAGCTGGGTACCGTTCTTCGAGAAGAATCCCTTCTCGATCTTCAAGGCATCGCCACTGGGGTGCTGCGTCCCGTAGGGCGCCTTCTGTGAGGTGTTGGTGATGTGGGCGCCGTTGATCAGCGCCTGTGTGGGGGCTCCGTCGTCACCCAGGCCGTACAGGGTGCCGGACGCGCCGCCGCGGAAGTCGCCGGTCGTGGCGGCGAAGTCAACGGACAGATTATCGGTTGTTGCAGCCGTCGCCGGGGGCGCGGCGGCCGCGAGTGTGCCGAGTGCGAGGGCTCCGGCTGCACCCGCTGCAATCCATCGGGGGTGTCTCATCGGGGTCATGTCTCCATCGATCAGAGGGCGCGGCGTTGCGCCCGGGAGCAATGTAACCGGAGTTTGATAGCGATTTCAAGAGAGAGTTGATAACGCTTTCACAATGGGCTAGCGTCCTCGACAGTTCGACACGACGGAGAGACGAATGACGACGATGCAGCCCGTGACCACCGGCGCGGCTCCCACCTCCACCCTGGACTGGGGCAACGACCTGGTGACGTTGACGTTCGGGTGGGATGCCGAGAAACCCGTCGCGTGCACCGCCGTCGAAGTCTCCGGGCACACGAGGACCGTGCACCGCGTGCCGTTCGTCGAGGTGCTCACCGCCGACGCCGGCCACCGCCCCGCGTCGGGACGCCTCGCCCACACCGAGCACGGAGCCCGCATGCGCTACGTGGCGCACGACGAGAGCGTCGAGAACGACCTGCACACCCTGGCGATCCTGCAGCGCTCGGGCGATCTCGAGGCGCGCATCGAGCTGACCGCCCACGCCGGCGTGGCGGCCGTGACAAGCCGGGTCGTCGTCGGAAACGTCGGCGAGGGGCGCATCGTCCTACGCGCCGTGGCATCCTGGGTCAGCGGGTTCACCGACCAGGGCAGTGAGGGCGACGCGCTCTCTGAGTGGGAGCGCCTCACAGGCGTCAGCGACTGGCTCGGCGAAGGACGCTGGTCCCGCACGCCCCTGCGCGGCCCCGACTTCGTCCCCCTCGCCGAGCACTTGACCGGACACAACCCCCGCGGCAGCCTCGCGGCCGTCTCCACGGGCACATGGTCCACCGCGCACGAGCTTCCCACCGGCATCCTCGAGTCCCGCGCGGCGCACCTCGCACTGGCGTGGCAGATCGAGCACAACGGCGCTTGGCGATGGGAGATCGGCGAAGACACCGCCGGCGGCTACCTCGCCCTCTCGGGCCCGACCGACGCCGACGCAGGGTGGTCGCACGTTCTCGCTCCCGCCGACCGTTTCGAGAGCGTCCCCGCAACAGTGGCCTTCGGCTCCGCGGCTCCCGCCGCCGCCGACGCGCTGACCGATCACCGACGTGCCAGTCGGCGCCCACACCCCGACAACGCGGCGATGCCCGTCATCTTCAACGACTACATGAACACACTCGACGGCGACCCGACCACCGAGAAGCTGCTTCCGCTCATCACAGCCGCAGCCGAGGTCGGCGCCGAGGTGTTCTGCATCGACGCCGGCTGGTACGACGACTCGGGCCACTGGTGGGACACGGTGGGTGAGTGGCTGCCCTCCACCACGCGCTTCCCCGGGGGTCTCGGCGAGGTGATCGACGCCATCCACGCCGCGGGCATGGTGTCAGGGCTCTGGCTCGAACCGGAGGTCGTCGGCATCCGGAGCCCGCTCGCCGAGCGTCTCCCCGCAGAGGCTTTCCTGCAGCGCAACGGCGAGCGTGTCGTGGAGCACGACCGGTTCCACCTCGACCTCCGCCACCCCGCGGCCCGCGCGCACCTCGACGCGGTCGTCGATCGGCTGATCGCAGACTTCGGCGTCGGCTTCTTCAAGATGGACTACAACATCAACCCTGGCCCCGGCACCGACCACGACGCCGACAGCGTGGGCGACGGACTGCTCAAGCACAACCGCGCCGTCCTCGACTGGCTCGACGGGGTACTGGATCGGCATCCCGCGCTGATCATCGAAAACTGCAGCTCGGGCGCGATGCGCATGGACTACGCGATGCTGTCGCGCCTGGCGATGCAGTCGACCTCCGACCAGCAAGACTTCCGCAAGTACCCCGCGATCGCGGTGAGCTCACCCCTGTCGATCCTTCCCGAGC
Source organism: Sphingomonas sp. G5 (assembly GCF_052660795.1). Lineage (NCBI taxonomy): Bacteria > Pseudomonadati > Pseudomonadota > Alphaproteobacteria > Sphingomonadales > Sphingomonadaceae > Sphingomonas > Sphingomonas sp. G5. Next base: position 1,206,580 of record NZ_CP109660.1, read on the forward strand.
AGGCCGCGAGCTGGGCATATCCGCAGCCGGAGATGGATGCCGAGGAGTCGGCGTTCTGCCTCGTCACGGGTCTGCTCGGACGCTTCTACGTCTCGGGGCATCTGAACCGCATGGATGCCGCGCAACGCGAGCGCGTCGCGACCGCCATCACCGTCGCGAAGGACCTGCGCATCGAGATAGCTGCGTCCCACCCGCACTGGCCCCTCGGCTTGCCGCGCTGGGACGACCCGTGGCTCGCCCTCGGGCTGCGCGGAGCGGACGGCGACCTCGTCTCCCTTTGGCGCCGCGGCGGCACCGCGGACGTCACGCTGAACTTCCCTCACCTCGTCGGCGCATCCGTCGAGGTGACCCCGGTCTTCCCCCTGGACCTCCCCTCTTGGCACACCGACTGGGATGCCACGACGGGAACCCTCCACGTGCACGGCGTCGACACCCGACTCGCCGCGCGCACCCTGCGTCTGACGACACGGCCCGCCGCGTCGATACCGACGCCAGCACCAGGTCACACTGATCACACCGAAGGAGCAATTCAATGAAGAAGCGGTTCATCGCCGCCGCGGCGCTCACCACCGTCGCGGCCATCGCCCTCGCCGGCTGCTCGGACCCCGGCGCTGGAGGAGGCGCCGCGGCCGGGCCCGCCGACTGGCCCGCGCAGGACACCAAGCTCGACGGCACCACGCTGACGATCTGGGCCGCGCAGAACTCGAACAAGATCCCGGACAGTGTCGTCAAGGGATTCGAGGCGGCCACCGGCGCCACCGTCGACGTCGTGACTATTCCCGACCCGTACGAGCAAAGCGTGCAGACCAAGGTCGCCACGGGAGACAAGCCCGATCTGGCGTTCTGGCAGCCCACCGCGTCGCAGCTGACGGCTCTGAATGCGTCGACCAACCTGCAGCCGCTCGATGGTGCGCCCTTCATCGACAAGTACACGCCGGAGCTGAAGGACATCACCGGCATCCTCGACGACACCCGCTACGCAGCGCTCATCACAACGCCGGCCGTGGAAGGCGTGTACTACAACAAGGAGGTGTTCGCGAAGGCGGGCATCACCCAGACGCCCGGCAACTGGGACGAGTTCCTCGCCGACGCACGCCAGCTGAAGGCCGCGGGCGTCACGCCGTTCTTCGACTTCGGCGGCGGCACGCCGTGGGCCACGCAGTGGTGGGTGCAGGTGCAGCTCGCCGACGCCGCCAAGGAAGGCCTGTGGGAGCGCGTGAACGAGAACAAGGAGAAGTTCACAGACCCGACGATCCAGGGCGCCATCGACACCTACCAGGGTCTGATCCAGGAGGGGCTGTTCAACAGCAACCTCAAGACCGCCACGTTCGAGGACCAGGGCCCGGCCCTGCTGTCGGGCGAGGCCGCCATGGCCGTCCAGGTGAACTCGTTCTTCGGCCAGCTGCAGTCGCTCGCCGACACGTCGGAGCTCAACCAGAAGATCGGCTTCTTCCCCATCTCCCCTACCGGCAACGTCGGCACCTTCATCCCCGACCAGGCGAACGCTCTCGTGGCCTTCAAGACGGGGGATGCCAAGCGCGAGGCCGCTGCGCGTCAGCTTCTGTCGTACTGGCTCGGTGACGGGTACCCGGACTTCGTCACCACTCAGAAGACGGTGTCGCTGCAGGCAGAGGTCGCGTCCTCGTCGGAGGTCCCGCAGGCGCTGCTCGACGTGAGCAAGTCTCTGGGCGGCTCCGTCGGCTCGATGCAGGCGCTCGCGGTCGCGAATCCCGACCTGTACCTCAATCTCGGCGACATGATCCAGGGCACCAAGACGCCCGTTCAGGTAGCCGAAGCCACCCAGGCGCAGTTCGCTGAACTCGCCAAGGCCATCGGAACACCCGGCTTCTGACCCACCCGGGGCGCCGGAACCCGATCCGGCGCCCCCTTCCCCGGGAGGAACCCCTCATGACTTCGACCCTCGAGCGTCCTCGTACGGTGACGCCGCCGCCACGGTCGGCCAGGATCGCCCCGCGAGGGCGACACGCAAAGGACCATCCCCTGTGGTTCCTCATCCCGGCACTCGCGGTGCTGGTTGTGTTCTTCGCCATTCCCACCGTCTTTAACTTCGTTTACGCCTTTACGAACTGGTCGAGCTTCAAGAGCTCGATCGACTTCATCGGCCCCGGCAACTTCGTCTCGCTGTTCTCGAACGGCTCCCTCGTGAACGCCCTCACGGTGACCCTCGTCTACGCCGTGCTCGTCGCGATCTTCCAGAACCTCTTCGGCCTCGCGCTCGCACTCCTCCTCGAATGCGACACCCGCGTAAACCGGACGCTGCGCGTCGCCTTCTTCGTGCCCGTGATCATGTCGGCCCTTGCCGTCGGCTACATTTTTCAGGCCATGCTCAAGCCGGACGGCGCCCTCAACGGCATCCTGAGCACCCTCACCGGGCAGAACATCGACATCGCGTGGCTCGGCAGTACGACGTGGACGATCGTCGTCGTCGCCCTGATCCACGCCTGGAAGTGGATGGGCCTGTCGATGCTCATCTACCTCGCGGGACTCAAGACCATCAGCGACGACGTCATCGAGGCCGCGCGTCTGGACGGCGCCGGGTGGTGGACGACCTTCCGCTCGATCCGTTTCCCGCTGCTCGCTCCCGCGGTGACCTTTAACGTCGCGACCGCTCTGCTGGGCTCGATGAACGGATTCGACATCGTGCAGGCGACCACCGCCGGAGGCCCCGGCGGCACCACCGAACTGCTGAACATCTTTATCTTCCGGACCTTCGGCCAAGGCCTGTTCGCACAGGCGACGACGATGAGCCTCGTGCTCTTCCTCGTCGTCGCGGTCCTCGCCTTCCCCGTCATCCGGGTTCTGCGCAAGCGGGAGGACGTGCTGTGAGCCAGACGATGACCATCACCACCGGGCGCACGCGCCGAGAACCGCGCCGACGACGCCCCTTCGCCCGCGTCGCGCAGCCTGTGGCCGCGATCATCGTCGCCGTCGCGCTGCTGGGCATCCCGTTCCTGCTCACGGTGCTCACGGCGTCTAAGACGCAGGCCGAGGCGTTTGTGCCCACTTTGGCGCTGCCGTCGGAGTGGCACCTCCTCGACAACTTCGCCACCGTGATCGGCGACGGTCGCATGCTCGCGGCCTTCGGCGGGAGCGTCCTGGTGATGGTGCCAGCCGTGCTGGGCGTGCTGATCCTGGGCTCGATGGCGGCCTGGATCCTCGGTCGCCGGAAGTCGAAGGGGTTGGCCTTCGTCTACGCCGTCGCTATCAGCGGGATCGTGCTGCCTCCGGCGGTCGTCACGATCGTGCTGCTGCTGCGTCAGCTCGGTCTCGCGGGTACCGCGATCGGCATGATCGGGGTGTACATGGGCATGTACATATCGACGGTGATCTTCTTCGTCACCGGGTTCGTCCGCACCATTCCGCTCGAGCTGGAGGAGGCGGCTCGGGTGGACGGCGCGTCGCCCGTGAAGGTGTTCGTGAAGATCATCCTGCCCCTGCTCATGCCGGTGCTGGCGACGGCGACGATCCTCATCTGCCTCTACATCTGGAACGACGTGTTCTACGCGCTGTTCGTCGTGGGGGGTCGACTCGACACGCTTCCGCTGAACCTGTACCAGGTAGCGAGCGCGGGTCTGTACCTTCAGAACTGGCACCTCATCTTCGCGTACATCATTCTGATGAGCCTGCCCCTGCTGATCACCTTCATGGTGGCCCAGCGCAAGATCATCTCAGGCATCACCAGCGGCGCCGTCAAATGACCATCGCCGCGTCCCAAGGACGGAGCACGATGGAGAACCCCCGCACCAAGCCGGCGACGATCGCCGACGTGGCCGCTCGGGCGGGGGTCTCGGTTCCGACGGTGTCGCGCGTGCTCACCGGCGCCGCAAAGGTGAGTGCGGGCAGGCGCGAGGCGGTGGAGGCGGCGATCGCGGCGCTGGACTTCCGGCCGAGCGCTGCGGCGCGCGTCCTCGCCTCGCGCAAGGCCCAGGTGATCGCTGTCATCGCCGGTGACACCTCGCAGTACGGCTACGCCGAGACCATCCGAGGCATCGAGGAGGCCGCCCGCGCCGAGGACTACACGGTCATGATCACCGTGGTCGAGAGCACCGACGAGGCCGAGATCGACCGCGCGATTGCCGCGACGCTCGCGCAGCCGCTCGCGGGGGTCTGCGTGTTGAAGTTCGACCCGCCCGGAGTGGCCGCGCTGCACCGAATCCCATCTGCCCTGCCGGTCGTGGCACTGTCGGGTGTTCGGGAGCCTGGACTGCGTCAGGCAGTCCTCGACGAGGCTCGGGCGGCAGAAGAGCTCACCGATCATCTCCTCGACTTGGGTCACGCCACCGTCCACCACGTGCGCGTGCCCCCCTCGCGCCGCGAGGACGGACGGACTACCGGCTGGAGACGCGCTCTTAAGCGCCGCGGTGCGGCCATGCCGCCGTTAGCCGACGCCACATGGGATCCGCGGTCCGGCATCGAAATCGGACGGAAGCTTGCAGACGACCCAACAGTGACCGCCGTATTTTGTGGCAATGACGAGATCGCTATGGGTGTGATTCGCGGAATCGTCGCATCTGGTCGCCGCGTTCCCGACGACATCTCCGTCGCGGGCTTCGACGACCATCCTCTGGCGGCGCTCTGGACGCCCGCGCTTACCACCGTGGACCAGGACTTTGCTGGCCTCGGCCGGCGCGGTCTGCAATTGCTGCTCAACGAGATCGCGGGCGAGACCGGGCGCCGCTTCTCTTCAGAGCGACCGCAACTTGTCGTGCGCGAGAGCACTGCGCCACCTCCGCCCAGCGCTGCGATGAGGCGCATTTCCTCGTTCCTGGGATAAAGCGTCAGGCCGCGACGTCCCACTCTGCCCGGTAGGCGGCGGACGCAGAGCGCAGGAACGCGATGCGACCGGGGGCGAGAGCCTAGCGATGGGTGATGCCGCGAGTAGGCCTGCCCCAACCCCGTTTCGCCGACGGCCTTCCTCTCGTCGGCGAGTGTTACTAGAGCTTCCCTTTCGAGAGGCGTGCAAAGGGGTGTCAGGCGCGTCCCAGCAGCTCGCGTAGACGGCGGGAGCCTTTGCCTGATACGCCTTGTGACATGACGTAAGACGCGGCCGCATCGGCATCCAGTCGGCTATCTCGGACGTGCTGCAAGAGGAGGTTCCGGGCATGTTGCTTCTCATGCGAGCCGCTCCAGCCGTTGTTGCCGCCGAAGAAGACAGCGCGGTCAAGATCACATCAACGCGCTGATTGTCGCTCAAACGGTTCCAGCCACGCTTCACGCGCGGTTGCAACTCGCGCCCACAACTCCCGATGCAGTCGGAAACCTGGCGGAGTTGCGCCGCCGTAACCGAGGTCGTCGATTTGTTGGAACAGAGGTAGACAATGTCGACCGAGAGGACTGTTTGCGAAACGGCCCGGTGTTGTCGTGGCGATCATGTTCTCTCAGAACTCGCGGTCTCGAAGCCGTTCCCCCTCGAGCGGCGGGATCACCTGTGCGGGGTCTTCGAGGTCAGCCGGCGTCGCCGGAACGCTGGAACCGAATGCGTCCTGCGCGTGCTGCGACGGCATCGATGCGGGTGCCCTCCGCGCCGGCTGCGTCCTCGACGAGCTTGCGTGCCGTGGCTTGTTCTTCGCGAATGTGCGAGGTGATCAATGCGAATTGATCGGCGAGGACGGTTGCCAGTCCCGTCTCGAGCTGTTCGAGGGTCGTATTGCGGATCTCGAGGCGCCGGTCGGAGACGCGCACGGTCACGGACGGGTATCCGGCGGTGGCCAGCGCCTGCTGCGTCGCTGCGGAATGGATCGCCACCACCTCTTCCGGGAGGGGGCGGCGAGAGAACACCGCGTCGACCTGGTAGGTGTCGGGAGTTTCGGGGGTGCCCAGGGTTCGAGGAAGCGAGCCCGCCAACACCGTCGTGAGACCGAGCAGATCCGAGCGATCGGAGGCGGGCGAAGGGGAACTGGTCATATGATCTCGACTTTTCGGCAGGCGTCGCAGAGCGAACTGAACGCGAGGGTCCCCCGTCGAAATGGCTCGAACGAAGGCTGGTTCTAGGAGGCGCGCCGACGTGTCCGAGATCGGATCACGCCGAACAGGAACGTGCCGACGAACAGGATGATGCCGATGATTGCGAGCCAGAGCAGCCCCTGGAAGGCGAATCCCACGACTGTCAGCACCGCCCACACGGCGAGCAGAATTACGAGAGTGCGCCACATATCGCCGACTCTACGCTCATTATTTTTTCTCGTCATTTTCTTTTTACGGGCATTTTGTGAAATCGAATAGTTCACCGATTAGCGCGCCGCACTTCGCGGGGAGCCGGTGATTCCACGGTCGACGGATGATGTCGGGTGCACATTCACAGCCCGTAGTAGTCTTCGTCGTCCCACGACGTGACGGGGGCCGGGTCCCAGGTTTCGAGTGACGAGGGCGCGATGGTGATCGCCGTTCGTGGGTAGGACGCCTGCATCCGCATCATGGTGACCTGATCGGAGAAGTCGGGCACCTCGCCGACCCAGGCGAGGGGCACACTCAGCATCGCGGGCGATGGGCCGACGGTCATCCACGCGGTTTCCTGGCCGCCACCGTCGCCCTCGACGACGATGGGCACCTCAACCCGCTGAGGAACGCCGGTCGCGGCGATCCCCACGACGAGGTGAAGGAGCGCGTCGGCGACTTCGTCGGTGGTGACGAACCGTCCACCCGCGTAGCTGACCTGTCGCATCTTCCCCAGTGTGCGCCCCGTCTTGCGGGGGCAGACGGTTTCGGGGGGTGGGTTGCTTATCGTCGCAACTTGCTTCATGGTTCCGAACCGTTCAGGCGGGCGGCTCGAAAGCACGTGCCGTCGAGGTCGTCGATGACACGCGCCACCTGATCGGCGCCTCGGACGCATCGAAAAGAACGTTCTGTGTCCTGAGGCTGGCAATTGTCTGAGCAGAATGTGCGCGCGGGGCGGCGAATATGCGGATTTCCGCCGATTCCGGCGTCGGCGTATACGTCGTGGCGCATACCGCCCCCGTAGCGTGGCCCTCACGTCGTCGGCATCCGCTTTCGTCGTCGAAGACTTCGGTCACCCCCACCGAGGAGCACGCATTGGCTGCACCCGTCATCGAGTCCCGGATGGGACCGATCCGTCAGACCTACAAGGGAACGACGGAGTTCCCGCCCATGGCCAAGGCCTACACCGAGTTGTCGCAGGTCGTCCGAGAGACGGGCCTGCTCGTTCGCGCCCGCCGGTTCTACGCGATGGTCGGCACCGTCCTCGCCCTCGGGTTCGGCGGGGCGATCACCGGATTCGTCCTGCTCGGCGACAGCTGGTTCCAGTTGCTGATCGCCGCGGCGCTCGGCATCCTGCTCACCCAGGTGGCGTTCCTCGCCCACGAGGCCGCGCACAAGCAGATCTTCTCCTCGGGTAAGGCCAACGACCGCCTCGCGCTGTGGCTCGCTGCCGGCGTCGTGGGCATGAGCCTGTCGTGGTGGACCTCCAAGCACACGCGTCACCACGCCAACCCCAACCGCGTGGGCAAAGACCCCGACATCGAGATCGACACGATCTCGTTCATCGAGGTCGACGCCGCCAAGGCGCGCGGCCTGCAGCGTTGGATCACCCAGCGCCAGGGGTGGGCGTTCTTCCCCCTGCTCACGCTCGAGGGCGCCAACCTTCACTTCATCGGTCTGCGCCACCTGCTCTCGAAGGAGCCGGTCAAGGGTCGCTGGACGGAGCTCGGCCTGATCGCCCTGCGCTTCGCGGTCTTCGTGGCTCCGGTGTTCGTCTTCCTGCCGCTCGGCATGGCCTTCGCCTTCGTTGGCGTGCAGCTCGCGGTGTTCGGTCTGTACATGGGCGCCTCGTTCGCGCCGAACCACAAGGGCATGGCCGTCATCGCTCCCGATGCGAAGCTCGACTTCTTCAGCAAGCAGGTGCGCACTTCCCGCAACATCTCCGGCGGCTGGTGGGCCACGTGGCTCATGGGCGGGCTGAACTACCAGATCGAGCACCACCTGTTCCCGAACATGCCGCGCCCGCACCTCAGCAAGGCACGCGCGATCGTCAAGGAGCACAGCCAGACGCTCCACGTCCCCTACGTCGAGACCACGTTGTTTGAGTCGTACGGCATCGTCATCCGTTACCTGAACCAGGTGGGGCTCGCCGCCCGCGACCCGTTCGAGTGCCCCATGACCTCGGCGGCCGCGCGGGCCTGACGCCCGCACGACCATTCATCCCAGAGGGCCCCGCATCGCGCGGGGCCCTCTGTCGTGGTTTCGGTGACAAATGTCACCGCGAGTGGTGACCGAAGGCTCTCCCGCCCACGGGCAGCCACTGGTCGACTGGAGGAACCTCGACCCGAAGGATCCCTGTGAAGAAATCCACCCGCCTCGCCCTCCTGCTCCCACCCGCCGCGATCGTCGGCGTCCTCGCGGTGACGCTGGCCACCACGGCCACCGTCAACGCCGTGGCCACCCGCGCCGAGGCCGCGGAGATCACCCCGTACGGCGAGCGGGTGCCCGTGGGGGATCGTTCGATGAACGTCGTCATCAACGGTGACCACGCGGAGACCATCGTGCTGCTGCCGGGCCTGGGCACCGCGGCGCCCGGCCTCGATTTCGCGCCGCTCATCGACCAGCTCGACGACACCTATCGTGTCGTCGCCGTCGAGCCGTTCGGCACGGGGTTGAGCGATCAGACCGACGAGCCGCGCACGGCCGCGAATATCGCGCGCGAGGTGCACACGGCCCTGGAGTACCTCGGCGTCGACCGCTACGCGCTCATGGGGCACTCGATCTCCGGCATCTACGCGCTGACCTACGTCGAGGCGTATCGCGACGAGGTGACGGCCTTCGTCGGCATCGACAGCAGCGTGCCGGACCAACCCGGCGGTGACGAGCCGATCGCGACCGACTCCCTCGCCCTCCTGAACACCCTCGGCCTCACCCGCGCCCTTCGAGCGCTCGCCCCCGACCCGTACGAGGGACTGCCGTACGGCGCGAACGAGAGGGAGCAGATGCGTCTGCTCACGAACGCCAACTCCGCGGCGCCGACCGTGCTCGACGAGATGGCCCACGCATCGACGAACGTCGCCGACGCGAGCGGTCGACGCTTCCCCGCCGACCTCCCGGTGCTGCTGTTCGTGCGCGAGGCCGACGATGACGTCGAGGGATGGGTCGATCTTCACCGCGCCCAGGCGGCATCCGTCGACCGGGGCGAGGTGATGCAGATGGCGGACGAGCACTACCTGCACCACACGCTCTCGCGCGAGATCGCCGAGGATACGCGCCGGTTTCTCGAAGTCTCGCGCTAGGGCACGTTGCTGAACCCCCGGTTGCGCTCCTCGGGCGATTCTGGATGTCGTGTCGCGTGAGGTGATCTCGGATGAGGCGTGGGCCGTGATCGGTCCGCTGTTCCCGGAAGCGTAGGCCACCGGGCGGCCTCCGGTTGATCGTCGGACGGGGTCGCGGCGATCGCGGCTATCAGGCCGAGCCGCCGGTACGGAGCCTTTGCCCGAGGAGCACGATCGTCATCAGGAAGGCGAACAGCGGCAGTCCCACGGCACCGAGCGCGAGCAGGGTGCCGGCGGGATAGTCGACGTTTCCCATCCGTCCGAGCCCCACGCCGCTACCGCCGCCGGTCACGTCGCCGGCCAGCCGGAACTTCCCGTCGTACGCGTCGAGCCGCGACGAACACGTGACGGATGCGGCGGCGCCGCCCGCATCCGCGATGCTCTGCACAGGTGAGAAGCCGTCGCCGTGGGTCATCCACCACAGGGTGTCGTCCCACCCCGGTGACGGGACCGACCAGATGCCGAGTGCGCGCCCGTCGGCGGTCTCGGCCCGGCACTCGACGAGTCCCAGCAGCGGTGCCACGCCCGACGCCCACACTCCCGTGACGCCCTCAGTGGGCAGCTCGACCGTCTGGCCCAGCGGCACCGTCTGCGCCTCCGCGACCGACCGCGACACCGGCATGACCCACAGACCCCAGATGAGTGCGCTCGCCCCGACGCACACCACGACGAGCGTCCATAGCAACAGCACCCTGTGCCGCATTTGCATCCGCGAGTCCTGCGCGCGAAACGCTTCGTCGGCGGGCGGTGGGGTCACGTGTCGAGTGTACGGATTGCATGCTGGCGGCAGCGGAGCATTCCCCCAGATCAGGCGCTCCACACGGGCCCGAGGCCGCGGTGCTACACCGAGTCGCGCGCGCCGGCCGCCACCCCTCACACGACCCCGGCCAACGCCCTCCCCGCCGTCCGCCCGGTGAACAGACAGCCCCCGAGGAAAGTCCCTTCCAGGGCGTTGTACCCGTGGGCCCCGCCGCCGCCGAAGCCCGCGGCCTCGCCCGCCGCGTAGAGGCCGGGGATCGGCATCCCGGATCCGTTCAGGGCGCGGCCGTCGAGGTCGGTCTGGATGCCGCCGAGCGTCTTGCGCGTGACGATCCAGAGTCGTACGGCGATGAGCGGGCCGTGGCGGGGGTCGAGGATCGCGTGGGCGGGGACCGTGCGGAACAGCCGGTCTCCGCGGAAGCGTCGACTGTTCTGGATGCCGATGGTCTGAGCGTCTTTCGAGTACGGGTTCACGACCTCGCGGTCACGCGCCTCGAGCTGCCGGCGGATCGAGTCCTCGTCGAGAAGGTCGTCGCCGGTGAGGGCGTTCATGCCGCGCACGAGTTCGGCCAGGGTGTCGGCGACGACGAAGTCGGCTCCCTCCCGCTTGAAGTCCTCGACGGGGCCGGGAGCGGCACGCCCGAGCCGCGTGCGCAGCAGCAGAGCCAGGTCGCGGTCGGTGATGTCGGGGTTCTGCTCCGACCCCGACAGGGCGAACTCCTTCTTGATGATCGTCTGATCGAGCACGAACCACGAGTAGTCGTACTCGACCAGATCGGGCGTCGATCGCAGGATCTTCAGGGTGCCGAGGGTGTCGTACCCGGGCAGCCCCGGGAGGGGCAACCGGCGACCGCGCGCATCGAGCCACATCGACGACGGACCGGGCAGGATCCGGATGCCATGACCCGGCCACACGGGATTCCAGTTCTGCAGCCCCTCGGTGTAGTGCCACATGCGATCGCGGTTCACCAGGCGCACTCCCTGGTCCGCGGCGATGTCGAGCATGCGGCCGTCGACGTGGGCGGGCACGCCGGTGACCATGGTGCGCGGGGGAGTACCGAGGCGCTCGGGCCACCACCGGCGCACGCGCTCGTGGTCGCCGCCGATGCCGCCCGACGCGATGACGACGGCCTGCGCCGAGAGCTCGAACTCGCCGACCACCTCGCGTGACGACGACACCCCGCGCGGGGAATCGTCGGGGGCGAGGACCGCGCCGCGCACGCCCGTCACGGCGCCGTCGGTGAAGACCAATTCGTCGACCCGGTGGCGGAACCGCAGGTCGACGGCATCCGCTTCTCTCGCTCTGTCGGCGAAGGGTTCCGAGATCCCGGTGCCCGTTCCCCACGGAACGTGGAAGCGGGGAACCGAGTTGCCGTGGCCCCCGGCGCTGAGCGACCCGCGCTCGGCCCAGCCGACGACGGGGGTGAACCTCACGCCCTGCTGCTGCAGCCACGAGCGCTTCTCGCCGGCGGCGAACTCGACGTACGCCCGCCCCCACTTCTGCGCCCACTCGTCTTCGGGGTGTGCGCCGTCGAGGCGGTCCCAGCCTGCGGAACCCTGCCAGTCCTGCCAGGCGAGGTCGAGGGAGTCCTTCACCCCGAGGCGGCGTTGCATGGGGGAGTCGACGAGGAAGATCCCGCCGAACGACCAGAAGGCCTGCCCGCCGAGGTTGGCCGCATTCTCCTGCTCGACGATGATCACGTGCTTGCCCGCGCGCACCAGTTCATTGCTGGCGACGAGGCCGGCGAGGCCCGCCCCGATGATGATGACGTCGGCGTCCATGTTCTCCCTCGGCGTCGAGTAGCGGGTCCACGTTACGCCGTCGACGCGTCCAGGGCCGGTGCCCGAGAATGTTCCCGCGCACCGGCCCTCGACTCACTCGTACCGCAGCGACTCGACCGGGTCGGCGCGCGCGGCACGCGCCGCCGGCAGTGTTCCGGCGAGGAAAGCGATCCCCATCACCGCCAGCGTCGTCACGACGATCGACACCGGATCGAAGGCGATGAGCTGCAGGCCGGGGAGGTCGCTGAACAGGCTCGTCGCGAGTTGGGCGCTGACCGCCGTCCCCACCCCGATCGCCACGACTGCGCCGAGCGCACTGCCTAGCAGACCGATGAAGATCGCCTCGAGGCTGAAGAGCGAGAACACGCGTCCGCTCCCCATACCCATCGCCTTCATCAGGCCGATCTCGCGGGTCCGCTCCTGCACCGACATGAGCAGGGTGTTCACGATGCCGAAGCTCGCGGCCAGCAGCGCGATGATCGCGAAGGCGTTCAAGACCAGCACGATCCCGTTGATCACCGCTTCGAAGGTGCCCAGCTGATCGGCGACCGTCGTGCCCGTGTAGCCGGCATCGGTGAGCGCGGCCTTCACCTCGGTCGCGTCCGCGTCCGCTGTCATCGTCGCGCTCGCCGAGGCGTACCGGTCGAGCTGGTCGGCGGGGACGCCGGTGTTCTGCGCGGCCGACAGGGCGTTCTCGAGCGCGGCGTTCGTCGTCAGCGTCGTGGTGCTGCCGAACGCCTCCTCGGTCACCCCGGTCACCGTCGCCTCGACCGTGTGTTGCGTGCGCACCGGATCGGTGACCGCGATGGTCACGGTGGCACCCACGGCCGCTTCGGCGCCGGCGAAGCCCATCGGCACCACCAGGGCGTCGGGGAGGGCGACCTCCAACGTCTCGGAACCGTCGTCGGGCGCTGCCCCCGCGCCCAGCTGCGGCGTCTGTCCCGCCACGAGGCTCCCGGCCCGCGCGACATACGGGTCACCGCCGGGCGCCTGCACGTAGTCGATCGTCACGGACTTCACCGGTACGACCCGCGCGATGCCCGGCACCGCCGCGAGCGTCGTGATGTCCTGATCCGTGAGCGCTGTCACCTCGCTCGTCGATCCCGGAGGGCCCGCCTGACGCCCCGACGAGATGGCATCCGGATCGTACTTCTGAGGAGCGGTGGATGCCGCGGCGTCGGTGCTCGTCTTCGTCACCGTCAGCGCGTCCGAGGCGCCCATCGCGCTCACGGTGCTGTCGATGAAGGCGTTGATGCCGGTTCCGAGTCCGTTGGTGATGGTGAGGGTGAAGGCACCGACGAAGATCGCCAGCACCGTCAGGATCGTGCGGGTCTTCGAGCGGAAGGTGTTGGCGACGGCGGTGCCGACGAGGTCGAGGGTTTTCATACCGCGCTCCGCTCTTCGGCGACGATCAGTCCGTCGCGGATCTGCACGCGGCGGTCGCACCGGGCCGCGAGCTCTTCGTCGTGCGTCACGACGATGAGGGTGATGCCGTGCTCCCGGTTGAGGCGGAAGAGGATGTCCTCCACCACCGCGCCGGTCGCCGAGTCGAGGTTGCCGGTGGGTTCGTCGGCGAAGATCACCTGCGGGTCGTTCACGAGCGCTCGCGCGATCACCGCGCGCTGCTTCTGTCCGCCCGACAGGGCCGTGGCCTTGTTGCGGGCTTTGTCGCCCATGTCGAGCTCGGCCAGGGCGGCCAGCCCTCGACGCTTGCGCTCGGCGCGCCCCACGCCGGCGATCTTCAGCGGCAGCACGACGTTGTCGAACACCGACGCGGTCGGCGTCAGGAAGAACTGCTGGAAGACGAAACCGAAGGTCTTGTTGCGCGTTCGGTTGAGCCGGCGTCCGCGCAGGGTCGTGGCATCCACTCCGTCGAGGCGCACGGTGCCGCGCGTGGGAGCGTCCATCAGCGCCAAGAGGTGCATGAGCGTGGACTTGCCCGAGCCGCTCTTGCCGAGGATGGCGATGCTCTCGCCGCGGTGGATGTCGAGGGTCACCCCGCGCAGCGCGTCGAAGCGGGCGGAACCTCGGCCGTACGACTTGTGCAGGTCGGTGACCGAGAGGAGTGGGGGAGCGGGATCGGATGCCATGACCCCACCCTCGCGCTCGGACCCCGGCTGCCGCGTCCCACCGCCGGGGAGGACGCCTCCCCCCACGGGGGTATTCGCGAATGACCCGCCGGGGCGATCGCCGGACAGGGAGCGAGGGGACAGACTGGTCGGGTGAGCGCCCCCGGATCGACCATGCCCGCGGGCCGCGCGCTGCGGTCGGCGCGTCCGTGGCTCGTCGACCTCGGCTTCGCCCTCCTCATCGTCGGACCCGCGTTCGCACCGATCCCCGTCGCCGAGATGCGCCCCGCCAACACTCTCGCCCTCGTTCTGGTGCTGCTTCCGGCCGCGGTGCTGCCGCTGCGACGCGTGCGTCCTCGGGTCGCGCTCGCCGCGTGCGCGGCCCTGTACCTGGGGGCGCTGAGCCTGGGGACCCTCTCGCCCGGTGCGACCCTCGCGCTGATCGTCTCGATGTACGCCGTCGCCCAGCGCACGACCCGCCGGGTGTCGGTCCCGGCCGGTCTCGTGGCCGTGGCGATCGTGGCGGGGGTGAGCATCGCGATCACGCTCGTCACCGGCACGGACACGCGTTTTCTGCAGGTGGCCCTCGCTCTCGCGCTTGCTGGCGCGGTCGGCGACGCATCCCGATCGCGACGCGCGTACGTCGAGGCGGTGGAGGAACGGGCACGACGGGCCGAAGAGACCCGCGAGGCCGAGGCCCGCCGCCGCGTGACCGAGGAGCGCCTGCGCATCGCTCGCGACCTGCACGACGCGGTCGCGCACCGCATCTCGGTGATCAGCCTCAACGCGGGCGTCGCATCGTCGTCGCTCGAGACGCGGCCCGAGAAGGCACGCGAGGCGCTCGCCACCATCCGCACCACCTCGCGCGACGTGCTCGGCGAGATCGGGGCGATGCTCAGCGTGCTCCGCGCTCCCGACGAGGCCGCGGCGCTCGAGCAACCAGGGCTCGCGCGCGTTCCCGAGGTGGTCGAGTCGGTGCGTGTGGCGGGGTGGGACGTCGTGGTGCGCGACGAGATCGGAACGGATGCCGAGGCCTCCGGCATCCCGATCGGAATCGGCATCGTGGCCTACCGCGTCGTGCAAGAGGGCCTCACGAACGCGGTGAAGCACGGCGCCGCGCGCCGCGCGCACGTCCTGATGCGTCGCGACCGAGGTGCCCTCGAGATCGTGGTGACGAACCCGCTCGATCGCGTCTCCGACCCCGAGGACGCGCCGCCGACATCGGGGTTCGGGCTCCTCGGCCTGCGCGAGCGCGTCGACGCCGTGCGCGGCGAGCTCGCCGCCGGTGTCGCCCCCGGCGGCTTCCGGCTGGCGGCGCGTCTTCCCCTCCCCGCCCCCGATCGTTCGGAGACCGCCCCGTGACCACTGTCCTCGTCGTCGACGATCAGTCGCTCATCCGCTCCGCCGTCCGCGACCTGCTCGACGCGGCCGAAGGGATCACGGTCGTGGGCGAGGCCGCCGACGGCGAAGCGGCTGTCGCGCTCGCCCGGAGCCTCCGACCCGATGTGGTCGTGTGCGACATCCGGATGCCGCGGATGGACGGCATCGACGCCACCGCGGTGATCTGCGCCGACCCGGCCCTCACCGACACCCGCGTGCTCATCCTGACCACTTTCGAAGAGGATGAGTACGTCGTCTCGGCCCTGCGCGCCGGGGCCAGCGGGTTCATCGGCAAGGGTGCCGAGCCCGACGACATCGTCCGCGCCGTGCTGGCGGTGCACGAGGGCGGAGCCCTCCTCTCGCCGGCGGCGACGCGCGCGTTGATCGAGACCTGGGTGCGCGCGGCGCCCGCGCGGGTGGGCGCGCCTGCGTCGCTCGAGGCGTTGACCGATCGCGAGCGCCAGGTGCTGCTGCTCGTCGCCCGCGGACGCTCGAACGACGAGATCGCCGGGGAGCTGTTCATCTCGCCGCACACGGCGAAATCGCATGTCAAGAACACGATGCTCAAGCTCGGGGCTCACGATCGCGCGCAACTTGTGATCGCGGCGTACGAGAGCGGGCTGCTCCGTCCCGGTCGCTGACTGTTCTCGCTCGTATGATCGGGTGGTGGCGATCACGACGAAAGAGATCGGTGAGCTCCGTCGGCGCTGGAAACGGGAGAACTACCGGATCGATCGCCAGGACCTCATCGACACGCTCCTGGACACAGCGACCCCGGTGGAGTTGCGCGGCACTGATCTCGCCGGCGTCGCCCTGAACATCACCGCGGCTCCCGAATTGTGGAGCGCGTGGATGCGCGGTTCCCATCTCGAACGCGTCGACTTCCGTTTCGCGCGTCTCGGGAGCACGTTCAACGACGCCACCATTTCGGCGTGCGACTTCACCCGCTCCACGATCGAGCGCGCCACCATGCTGGGGGCGCGGGTGATCGACACGTTGTTCGTCGAGACGAAGATCCGCCATGTCCTCATGGACAGAGCCGTGTTCGACCACTGCACCTTCGCGGGTGCGCATTTCGAGGGCAGCCTGCGGGCGACCACGACGAGCGGGGGTCGCGGTGTGGTGTTCCGCGGGTGCGACTTCGAAGGTGCCCGATTCACGGGACAGCAGTGGCGACAGGCAGCATTCGTCGACTGCCGGTTCCGGCACACGGTCGTCACGCAGTCGGATTTCGGTGCGGCGACGTTCTCCGAGTGTCGATTCGAGGGGGGTTCTTGGGACCCGGACTCGATCTCTCGAGCGAGATTCGACGGGGAGCAGCCGCGCGTCCGCAGCGAGGCGCACTGACCCGGAGGCTCATGTGCGGATCATGCGCGCACTCCCTCGCCGGGACGGGTGGTCCTCACGTCGAAGCTCGGGAGGGAGGCCTCGGCGGTCGGCCGTCTCCGCCCCGCTCCCTCACGATTCTCAGCGTGGGACGACGGGCGCCTCCGCTCGCCGCGGTGGGTAGTCGCGAAGCGAGATCTCGCGGCTGTCGAACATCCCTCGGCGTGCGCGGACCATGGTGACGCCGGAGCGGCGCAGGTTCTCGGCGAGTTCCGCCGTCAAGGGTGCGTGGTGCGTCTTCTGCCAGCCGCCCGCCAGCGTGTAGGTGTGGGTCACCGTGCGGGGTCGAGTCATGGATGCCTCCTGAGGGGAACCGTAGCGCCCGTGAATCGCACACGTCTCAAATGTTTCGCACCCGTCATCTGCCGGTTTTCCGGCGTAACCCGGTCGGTCACGAGGGGAGCCGCAGCGACACCCCCGATAATGTCGCGATGACCACCGCGCGCATCGTGATCCTGTTCGCTCTAGCCGCGGTCGCCGAGATCGGTGGCGCGTGGCTCGTCTGGCAGGCCGTTCGCGAGAACCGCGGCTGGTGGCTCGGGCTGCTCGGCATCCTGGCACTCGGCGCCTACGGGTTCATCGCCGCTCTGCAGCCCGAGGCGAACTTCGGGCGCGTGCTCGCCGCGTACGGCGGGGTGTTCATCGCGGGCTCGCTCGCGTGGGGGATCGTCGTCGACGGGTTCCGACCCACGGTGTGGGACTACGTCGGCTCGGCTGTCGCGCTGGTGGGCGCGGCGATCATTATGCTCGCGCCTGCGCTGGCAGGGACGGATCAGCCCGTGGGTGCGTGAGGCGTTTTACGCTGGCGCCATGACGAATGCCGCCGATGGCTCGAATCCGCTGCGCACCGTGCTCGCCAAGATCGACGCCGACGTGCCCCTCAAGACCCCGTTGCACTCCAACCAGGCCCACATCAGTCCGCGGCTCGACCGGCTCGAGGCGAAGCTCGCCTACATGGCCGACTACATCGCGTTCCTCGAGCAGCGCATCCAGTCTCTCGAGGGACGAGTAGTTAGCTAGGCGAGATATTAGGCGGTTGTCAAGCGCCCTCCGCGGCGAGGGCCTCTCGCGGACACTTGATCCATGAAGAACGAGAACACGCCTCACGAGGGCCTTGCCGACGACTTCGCCGATCTCGACACCGCGCGCCCCTTCGGCTCGTACCTGTCGGTGATCAACGGCGGCAACTAGTCGTCCGGAACCTCCGAGCGGGGTTCGCACGAGAGGGCCGGATGCCGTGGGCGTCCGGCCCTTCGTCGTCCCCTCACGCGTGGAACGTCGCCCCCTTGACCACCCGGTCGACGACGTTGCGCGGCCCGCGCACGGCGATGCCGACCAGATCGAGATCGGATGCCGTCACGGCGGCGACCGCGGCGCGGTTGGCGGCGTCGTGCGACGTCCCGAAGAGCTCGCGGGTGTAGATCGCCAGGGCGACGTCGTCGCGTGCGGCGGCCTTGGCCCGTGCTCGGGACAGGGCGTCGCTGTCGCCCGTGAGCACGATGACCGGTTGGCGCAGCATCGGCAGGTAGGTCGTGCCGTCGGCGTCGCGGTAGGGCTCTCCGAGGAGGCCGTCGGCGCTGGTGGCGATCCCCGACATCAGGAAAGCCGTCACGTTGAGTTCCTGCCACGCGGCGAGGTCGGCTGCGAGCAAGACGACCACCTTCGTGTCGAAACGGGGCGGGTCAATCACATCGGTCATGGATCCAGCTTCGGCCCGCGGTGTCGGAGGCGTCTTGTACGTTTCTTGCATGGTCGATCGCGTACGGGCTTGGCATCCCGAGGTGCCGTTCCTGCGCGAGACGTACCACGCCGATCTCGATCATGCCTATCCCGTGCACACGCACGACGACTGGGCCGTCATGCTCGTCGACCGCGGGGCCGTGTCGTACGGTCTCGACGGCGCGGCGCATCAGGCGGTGCCCGCGGCGGTCACGCTCCTGCCTCCGGGCATCCCGCACGACGGGCGTCCGGCGCGCGCGGGCGAGGGGTACCGCAAGCGCGTGCTGTACCTGTCAGGCGACTGGTTGTCCGAAGCGACGGCAGCTCGTATCGCGCGACGGCCGACCCTCGCCCGCGACTCGGCGGTGGCCGCAGCACAAAGGATCCACGCGGCGCTTCGGCATCCCGGAGATGAACTCGCCGCCGAGCACTGGCTGATCGCCGTACGCGAGGCCGTGCTGTCGCACGCGGGGTCGGAGGCGGCGGTGTTTGCCGATGTGCCGTTGGCGAGGCGATTGCGCTCGTTCCTCGACGACCGGTGGGGGGAGTCGTTCACCCTCGCCGACGCCGCCCGTGAACTGCACGCGCACCCCAGCCACCTGGTGCGCGTGTTCTCGCAGACCTACGGCATCGCCCCGCACCGCTATCTCGTGACGCGTCGGGTCGACGCCGCGCGCCGCATGCTCGTCGACGGCGGCCGGCCTGCCGAGGTCGCCGCCCGCACGGGCTTTCACGATCAAGCCCACCTCACGCGTCACTTCCGCCGGGTGTTGGGCGTCACTCCGGCGGTCTTCGCCGGCTCCGGACGAGGGATGCCATGACCCCGCGCACCATCGAGATCGACGGTGCGGCGGTCCACGGCATCCCTTCGTTGTACTCCGAACTGAACCGCGTGTTCATGCCCGACGAGGACTGGACGCTGGGGGAGAGCCTGGATGCCCTCGACGACCTGCTGTACGGCGGGTTCGGGGTGCTCGACGGGGCGGAACCGGTGCGGGTGGTGTGGGAACGCTCGGACGTCGCTCGAGAAGCGTTGGGGGTGGAGGCCACCCGCGAGTACTACCGCGCGAAGCTCGCTCGGCCGCAGGTGTATTCCGTGGCCACCGCTCAACGCGCCCTCGACGCGCTCGAGGCGGGCGTGGGAGAGACGTACTTCGAGCTGGTGGTGCGGGTGTTCCGGGATCACGGGAACATCGAGCTCGTGCTCGATTGAGTCGGCGCACGGGGGCCGCAGGGTGAGGCTCACCGCGCGTTGCGGGTGAGGACGGATCGAACCAGACGCTCCGCGGCCGCGGGGTAGAGGGGAACGGCATCGGTCTCGGCATCGATCGGTCGCCAGACCACCGGCACCACGGAGCCGTCGGACTCGGTGAGGCTGCCGCCGTGCTCTCCGGGCGAGGGATCGAGTCCACCGGAGTAGAGCGCGACGATCTCGTGACCCCTCTCGCCGTCGGAGCGGAAGAGGCTCTCGACCGTGTCGAGGTAGGTCAGATCCGTGATGCGCGCACCGAGCTCCTCCTCGACCTCGCGGACGATCGCCTCGCGATGCGTTTCGCCAAATTCGACGCTGCCGCCGATCAGGCGATGGAAGCCCCGCGGGTTCTCGAGGGTCGGGGCGTGGGCGCTCACAAGGTGGGCCGGTGAACCAGGGTGAGGGACGACGAGCATGGCTTTCACGCGGATCCGTGAAGGGGCGTGCCGGGATTCTTCGGTCCGGTCGACATCAGGCATGGTCGCGCAGATGCTCGTTCATCCGAGCCAGGATCGCGCTCCGATAGGGCAGCTTCGTGGCGGCGGTCAGAGGGGAAAGCCGGGTGGCGTCTCCGGTTCGGTACGTCGCAAGGAAGTCCGCGACGGGCCTCAGGTAGGCGGTGAGAAAAATGTCCATGAGTTTCTCCTCGGGCAGGCCCGCTAGCGACGACCGACGCAGTGCGACGCGGCCGCGGAGACGACATGCGTTTGAGGGGTCACGTCATCGCGAATGCGCGCGGACATAGCTCTCCATCCGGTCCACGACGGAGCCGCGGAACGGGAGCTTCTTGGCGAAACTGATCGGGGACACTCCGTGTACCGATACCAACGTGAAATCGGCATCTTCACGCTCGAACCACAGGTCGTAGATCGGATTCAGGTCCTCGTCGCTGTACTTCATGTTGAGGACTTCGAGGAAAGGGACGCGTCCGTTCTCGTCCAGCGCGTTGATATCGGCGCCGGCATCGATCAGACGTCGCGCGATGCGCGCGTCTTCTCCGACGTCGTGGGAGACCTGACCGAAGAGGACGTGAAGAGCGGTTGCCCCACCATCACCAGCCGTGAGGGGGGCGCCCTCGTCGAGCAAGAAGTGGCCGAGGCTGTATCTACTCGGCAGGTCTTTATTGGCGAGTGCCTGCAGCAGGAGCCCACGTCCTCTCGCGTCCACCTTTTGAGCGTCGCCGGGGCGAAAGAGTGAAAAGAAGGTGTGTGCGGGTTCCCTAGAGGCGGTTGCGAAGAGATCGATGATCAACTCGCAAACGGAATCGGCCCCGCTAGCTGCGTGGTGAACGCGATGTGCTCGAAAATGCGGGAACGGGTCAGGTACTCGACCCCTTCTGGACCTCCTGCAGGCAACGGAAGCTTGTACGCATAGATGTAATCGAAATCCTCGAGGGTGTTGAGTGAGCCATACGTCACGGCAGCCTCGGCGTACGGCGCGTAGTCCATGAATCTGTTGAGCCAGCTCTCCTGGGCTGCGAACAGTCCGATGAGGTCCAGACTCGATCCGACTCCGCCGGTGGCCCGGGCATAGCGGAACTGCAGGACGCGGTACTTCCCGTCGAACGAGACCACCACGTCCCCCATGGCCGTGGCGAGGACCGGAATCATGTCCGACCGGGGAAGAAATTCTCCGATCATCGAGGTGTAGTAATCCGGGTTCACCACGCGCAGGAACCCGTCGGCAGCCAGGCCGAATCCTTGCGCCTGCCACAGCTCGACGAGAGCCGGCTCTACCGACGGGCGGTATCGGTCGATGACCGCCTCGGGAACCGGGGCAACCGGCACGAAATCTCTAAACAGTTCGACACTCATCATCGAAATCCTATCCGCCGAGTTTGATGTTGAGGAGGGTGTTCCGGAGTTGCTCCGGCGTCATAGTCGCAGCGATGTCTCTAACCGCTTGCTCGAGATCCGGGACGCGTGACCGCCACTGAGAACCGATTGATGAGTTGACAGCGGCATCCCCGACTCCGTCGAAGTCGAGGGGATCCCCGCCAGCCACAGCATCCAACCGATGGATGGCATGTTGAGACTTCATCCACTCAAGGGCAGCTTGCTCCGCCTCGTCGTACGGCATGCCAGACCGCACGCGCTGGGCGATCGCGTCACTCAGGGCGACCTCTCTCACCGCGGCCTGTTCGGCCTTCACTGCGCTCGAGCGGTCCCCCGTGAACTCATCCCTTCGCTGCA
Organism: Sphingomonas sp. G5; assembly: GCF_052660795.1. Classification (NCBI taxonomy): domain Bacteria; kingdom Pseudomonadati; phylum Pseudomonadota; class Alphaproteobacteria; order Sphingomonadales; family Sphingomonadaceae; genus Sphingomonas; species Sphingomonas sp. G5. The sequence continues at coordinate 1,228,412 of NZ_CP109660.1, forward strand.
GCCATGTCTCGAACGTCGTGTTGTCCAAGACGTCCTGAGCGTTGGTGATCTGACGATCCCACTCGGGGCGACTGTGCTTCGGGTTGTACGTGAAGTCGACGTTCAACTGAGTCGGATGGCGCACGAGGCTCTCGGCTGCAGTTTCCGCGGCGTGTACCGTGCTGGAGCCCTTGTTGCCCCCGGCCCACTTCGTCAGGAACTGCAGCGCCTTGCCCGCCATGCCACTCAGCTCGTCGACGAGCCCGCGCAGCTTCGTGAAGGCGTTGACGACCGTGGTGATGGTCTTGCTGATGCGCGGCACAAGCGCAGAGACCCGCGAACCGACCTGCGCGGCGATCACGGGTGTCGCGAGGCCGACCGTCGCGACCGCGGTGATGGCGGCCGAGATCGCCATGCCGACGATCTGACTGATGGCGTCTCGCACGAGATCGTGGGTCATCTGCACGAGAGAGGACGCCATCGACAGTCCCGTCGAGATCGCCCCCGCCCACTGGCCCGACGTCGTCAGGTGCTGCGACAGCCCCTGCACGTGCGCCGTGTACGCGGTGATGGTCTCACCCGACAGTCCGTCGAGGTCAGCGAGCCGGTTCTGCGCGGTGACGCCGAGCTCGCTCATCCGGGCGCCCACGTTGCTCCAGGTCGCGGCGAATGCCTGCACTTCGGCCGCGTTTCCGGTCAGATCGTTCAGCCACCCCTTGAGCGGCTCGATGTGGTCGAGCAGCCACCCCAGGCCGTTGGCGATCAGCGTGCCGATGGGGTCCATCACGGCGGCGACGGTGTCCATCGCGGCCGAGAATCCCGCGATCCCTCCCTCGACCCAGTTACCACTCTGGATGGCATCGGCCAGAGCCTGCCCGTCGGTGATGAGGAACGCGCCCGAGAACGCGGACGTCGTGTCCACGGGAGCCGCCACGAGCGAGTTGCTCATCCAAGGCCTCCCTCGAGGTGCTTCGTCACCTGGATGACGGTCTCTTCGAACGTGTCGAAGTCGGCGACGACTCCGCGTAACTCCTGCCCCGTGCGTTCGAGTACGCCCTCCGCGCCGCTGATGTGCTGAGAGACCGCCCCCGACACCATTCCGACAGGGGGAACGATCCAGGCGCAGAGAACGCCGAACGCCCCTCCGCCGAGGTTGACGCTTTGAATCGCCGATGCGGCCTCGGCAGCATCCGAGGCCAGCTGCTGCACGCGCGAGGCGTGCTGCAGCAGAATGTCCGAATCCATCCGGATCTGCTGGCTCATCGCAGCCCTCCTCGGCGCGTCACTCCGTCGTCTTCCTGGTCGGGAATGAGCTCCGCGGCGACGACGCCGACGATGGGGTCGGATTCGCCCATGATCTCGGTGGTCACCTCCAGGGTGCGAACGCGGGCGTTCTTCGTCGCCTTCGCGACCAGCTCCATCACCTCGGCGCTGACGCGTCGGCCCCCGCGGTCGAGCGCCGAGTCCGCGATCTCGAGGTCACGGATGACCCCCGCCGCGTCCACCTCGACCGAGATGTCCCGGGTGCGTGCCACGGCTTTCGCCCGTACATCCGCGATCGCGGCCTGGAGCATGGGCAGCTTCTCGCCGCGTTCCTGCGCCCGACGCGTATCTTCTTCGATCCGCGCGAGCGTCTCTTCCGGTGATCCGTACACGCTGCGCCCCCACCCCAGGCCACACGCGGCAGACGTTCCTCCACAACGCGCGGCAATCGTCACTTATCCACAGACGAGGTTAGGTCGGAAAGCCGTCGAACAGGATGAGAATCGTCTCATCCGCGTGCGAGCGCCTGGCTCAGTCGACGGCCTGCAGGGCACCCGCGCGCGCGGCGACGCCGACGGGCCGTGGGACCTGGTGGGCGAGGTCACGGTCACCGGGCCGCCGCCCGCGACGCTGTCGCTCACGATGATCGACGGGTACGTGCCGGTCACGTGTTCGATGCGCTACCTCGGCGCAGATCCCCATCAGGTCGCGGCGATCGTCCGTTTTTTCCGCGACCATCCCGAAGAGCGCGGTGTGCTCGAGACCGGGGGAGAGGCGGCGCTCAACCGCGCAGCAGACGTGCTCCGTCCCGTCGGAGGCTGATTACGACGCGGGACATCCCGCCGATCCCCCTACTCGCTCGCCTTCTCGAGCCCCCGCGTGCGGATCTCCTCGAGGTCGAGGCCCGCGAGGATCTTCCGCGCGACGAGGTCGTCGATCGTTCCCTCGCGGCGTAGGCGCAGCAGCACCTCGCGTTTGCGCTCGAGGACGGCAAGCCGCAGTCGTTGCGCTTCCTTGTGGCGTAGCAGAGGAGAACGTTGGGTGACGTCGATGTCGTCGCTCACGGCGATCATCTGCAGGGGCCCGGTGAAGGCCGCTGCCTCGTCGGGGCTGTCCGCCGTGCTGTCGGCGCCCGCGCGGCGACGCTCGGCTTCGGGACCATCCGGCGGCACCGGTCCCGTCGATGAGGGGTCATCGCCGAGCGACGCGTCGAGCTCGGCGAGGTCACGCTCTTCGATCGCGCGTTGCCGCGCGATGGCGCGGGCGTTCGCCAGCTCGAGACGCTCGTAGCCTTCGCGTCGCGCACGGTCGCGCACGCGATCGCTGATGCCGTGCTCGGTCGCCAGATCGTCGAGGGCCGCGAGGGCGGCACCCGAGATCGCGCGCTCGGCGAGCTCGTACTCCTCGATCGCGGCGTCGTCGTTCGGAAGCTTCGCCCACCGGATCACGGCGGGCAGCAGGGGGCCCTGGACGAGCAGGGTGAGCACGATCACACCCGCCGTGACGAACACGATGGCGTCGCGACCCCCCACGGGCGCGCCCTCGGCTGTGGTGACCGGCACCGACAGGGCGATCGCGAGCGATACAGCGCCGCGGAATCCCGCGACCGTACTCACCACGCGAGATCGATGCCGCAGCGAGCGTGACGATCCGGCGGCGGGTCGCGAGAACGGCGAGAAGAGCCACTGGAACAGATACCGCACCACGAAGAGGGCGATCCACGCCGCAACGGTGACCAGGAGCAGCAGACCGATCTCCGACCCGGAAATTTCGTGCAGCACGAGTTGCACCTCGAGCCCGATCAGCACGAAGAGCGCACCGTTGAGCAGGTAGACGCCGAAGGGCCACGTGGCATCCGCCGCTCGTCGCGACATCGCGGTGGTGATGCGCGGCGACACCCACGCCATGATCAGACCCGCGAACACCACGGCGAGCACCCCTGAGGCCTCGACGAGTTCGGCGATGAGGAATGACACGAACGGGACGAGCACCATCGTGAGGTTGATCGTGAGCGTCGACTGCATGCGGCGCAGGGCGAAGAAGGCGGCCGCCGCCACCGCGATACCCGCCGCCGCGCCACCGAGGTACGACAGCAGCACCATGCCGGTGATCTGCAGCGGCGTGATCTGATCGCCGAGCAGAAGAGCGACGGCGATCGCGTAGAGCACGAGCGCGGTGCCGTCGTTGGTGAGGCTCTCGGCCTTGAGTTTCATGAAGGTCTTGGCGGGCAACAGACGTCCGAGCGCTGCGACGGCCGTGGCGTCGGGCGGAGCGACTGCCGCACCGAGCACGAGGGCTGCCTCCCACGGCACCCCCATCCAGGTCGCGACCCCGGCGACGGCGAAAGCGGATGCCACGACGAGAAGGGTGCTCATCGGGATGATGTAGCGCAGCGACCGGCGCACCGACCTCAGAGAGGTCGTCCACGCCTCGCGGAACAGCATGACGGGCAGGAAGAGCAGGAGAACGGTCTCGGGCGGGAGCTCGATCTGACGGAGCTCGGGGATGAAGCCGAGAGCGAGGCCGATGACCAGCAGCACGAGCGGTGTCGCGACGCGCAGTCGGGGAGCCAGGACGGTGCCCACGAGCATCGCCAATCCCAGCAGAACCGTGATTTCGAGTCCTTGCATGTCTGCCGCCTTCCGCCGTGCCCCTGAGCACAGCGTAGAGATGTGCGTGGACATTCCCGATTTCTTGCCCATGCGTTCGCAGGAGTGTCCACGGGCAACCTACGGGCGATCCTTCACGGCCGCACTAGTCTGGCTAGACGTTCGGCGATCGGGGATCTTTGATGTCGCTCGTCGGAAACGGCGGAGACACGATGCGGCGCGAGGTCATCGTGCCACCCGCTCTCTACCTGCCTCTCGCGGACGATCCCGATAGGCGCGGGCGACTTGCCGTCGTCCAGAAGCTCGCCGGCAACGTGATCGACGTCGTCTCCCTCGCCGCTGATGTCGCAGAGGGCGGTTCGCTCAGCTCCGGCATCGCGGAGATCGCGGGAGGCATGGCCGGCGGTGCCGGAGGTGCGGCGGCCGGTGGAGCTGCGGCAGCCGCCCTCGGAAGCAACCCGGTCGGGTGGGTCATCGGCGGAACGGTCATCGGCGGCCTTGCCATTGGAGCCGGTGCCAGGTGGTTGTGGGAGGCCGCGGTCCCCCTGGACTCACGCGAAACCGTCGACGACTTCTTCACCGGGCGTCAGGCGAGGTTGGAAGGGTATGTTCCCCCGTCCCCCCGATCGCAGCCGTCTCAAGGAGCGAACTGACCGTGGCCATCAGCACGATGTCACCCCGACTTCCGTCCACCGACCCGCGCATCCCCGTCTTCCCGAATGGTCGGCGCCCCACCTGGCTCGTCGCCGTCGTCATTCTGTTCGCCGTCCTCCCCGTCCTCATGGCGGTCGCCGACGACCGGGTCGGGCTGCGCCTGATGATGGGAGCGCTGACCCTCACCATCCTCGGGGCGGCGGCGTGCCTGCATGTGCTTTTCCGCACGATCCAGGAACGCCTCCTGCGCGTCGACCAGTCGGCATCCGGAATCTGGTTCCGTCCGGCTCCGGCGGCGACCGCGGTGCCCTTCGTGTGGGGAGCGCTGCTCCTTCTTCCCGCGATCGCCCAGATCGTGGTGGATGCCGGGAACCTTGCAACCATGCCGTCGTTCCTCCTGACCCGCGCGCCCTATGCCCTGGGCCTCTTCGGCGTCGGCGTACTCGTCGTGAGTGCTCTGCGTCTGCGCGAGCCCGCCGGTCTGCATCTGACGCCGGAAGGTCTCACAGGCATCCGGGGTAGAGGTCGAGTGAACTGGTCGTGGGATGAGCTCGCCGAGGTCGGGGTCGGCTCGGGTCCGGTCGCCAAGCTTCACCTCATCGCCGCGGGGGCTGGCCCGCGCGTCGAGGCACCGATGCTCGCGCTCGGCTCAGACCCCAATCAGGTGGCGACCGTCGTCCGGTACTTCCGCAACGATCCGGCGGCTCGTTCGCAGTTGAGCGAGAAGGGCCCCATGGTCCTTCGCCGAGTGGACGACTCTCTTCGCGCTCTCGAGCGCTGACCGACGGCGCGCAGGAATCCCGCGATACCGCGAGCGCGGACCCCGCGAGCCCTCGCGGCGCTCACTCCGCCGCCAGCCCCACCTTCGCCTTCGCCCACGATCGGCCGCGCGTGTCCTTGAGGATGTCGTACTCGACGTCGACGTGCGGCTCGATCGCGCTGTACTTGTCGTTCGGCGCCCCGATGACGAGCTGGAAGCCCAGTCCGCGCCACGCGCCGATCGCGCGCTTGGTGAAGTGCGCGTCGGCTTTGATGAGCGCCTCGTCGAGGAAGACGGGCGCGTATCGCGGCCGCTCCGCACCGGCATCCCCGAGCTGATACCTCAGCGCAGCGCCGACGATGAAGGCGATGAGCTCCTGCGACTCGCCTCCCGACTTCTCGCCGATGTGGTCGTAGAGGGCGACGTGCTCGCCGGTGTCGGCGCGGAAGCGCTCGGCGCTGACCCGCACGTGGTTGCGCACGTCGACGAGGTCGGCGAAGTCGGGTGCGGTCGGCCGGATGCGGCCGATGAGCCGCGCCATCCGCCCGTACACGGCTTCGCGCTCCTCATCCGATGAGGCGGCGTCGATCGCGGCTCGCACGTCGCGGAGCTCCCGGCGGAAGCGCTTGCGCACCTCCGACTGGCTCTCGCGCGGCACGATCTGCAGCCGGTGCTCGTCGTCGTAGAACGGAAGGTCCCGCATGATGTCGTTGATCGGCGCAATCCGCTCGCGGATCTCGCGCAGGGCCCGGGTGAGAGCGGAGTCGAGGCTCGTGAGGTCGTTGCCCGACAGGCGCAGCAGTGAGTCGCGCCACTCCGCCTCGAGCTCGTGCAGGCCGCTGGCCTCGAGGTCGGCGAGGATCCGCTCGAAGTCGCCGAGCGACTCGTCGGGGTCGGCGAGCAGGTTCGGGCTCGGCCACCGGTCGGTGAACGCGGTCATCGTGCGGCGGAGGCTCTCGCGCTGGTCGGCCCACGTCTCCTGCGCCGCGCGCTGCTCCTCGAGCAGACGCTTCGACGCCGACTCCAGGGCCGCGTCGAATCGGGCGAGCTGCTGTGACGGCGTGGCGTCGGACGAACCGGGCGCCACGAAGAGGCTGTCCAGATAGCCCGCTTCGTCGTCGGTGAGCGTGAGACCCGCGTCCTCGGCGCGTTCGAGACGCACGTGCGCGGCATCCACGTCGTCGGTGATCTGCGCCCACCGCGCCGCGAGCGCCTGCTGCTCGGTCTTGGCCCCGCCGATCTCTTCGCGCAGACGCGCGGCGCGGGCACGGGTGCCCGAGATCTGTTCCTGCAGTTCGGCGATCCGCGGGTTTCCGGCGGTGATCTCGACGATCGTCTCGTTCCAGCGGTCGAGTTCGCGCTGGACGGATGCCACGTCGACCTGGTCCCAGGTCAGGTCGGCGATCTTCTCGTACGCGCCGCGCCGGTCGTCGAACGCGTCGAGCGCGGCCGCGGCTTCGTCGACCGCGGCCTTGGCGGCGGTCAGATCCCGGCGCATCGTGACGATCTGCTCGCCGAGCTCTGTCAGCCGCACGCGGGAGGAGAACCCGAGAACGCTGTGACGGATCGACCCGCCGTGAGCACCGCGCGCGCCCTGGCTCGTCTGCCCCGAGATCGTCAGCGCCATGCGGTGCCGCGACAATTCGGCCGCGGCATCCACGCAGACGAAGGCGAACTGCTGATCGAGCCGGTCCTGCAGCCACCCGGTGAAGGGGGAGCGCCGGTACTCCAGGCGCCCCGGCAGCGTCGCGGGGTCGAGCCCGGTGCGCTCGGGCAGGGCGGTCGACACGCCCTCGAACCGCAGGCGCTCCGACAGCCGCACGCCGTCGATCGCGGAGCGGAAGGATGCCAGGTGTGGGGCATCCACGAGCAGCGTCGTCGCGAATCCGCCCAGGGCGAGCGTGAACGCTCCGCGCCAGGGCTCGTACTCGGTGCGGACGTCGACGAGCTCGGCGACGAACGGCAGCTCGGCGGCGGTCAGCCCGGCGGCCTCGGCCAGCGCCTCGCGGGCCTCGTGCAGGCGCGGGGGGATGTTGTCGTCGCGGGTCTGCGTGCGCCGGTGCTCTGTCTCGAGGGCGGACAGCTGCTGGCGCAGATCGGTGTGCCGGCTGCTCGCGGCGACGAACGCGTCGCGCACGGCGGCCTTCGCATCCGCGTCGCCCAGGGTCTGCCGGGCCTCCTCGACGAGCGCGGCGAACTGCTTCTCGGACGACACCTCGGTCGACAGCACCGCGAGCGCCGCTTCGAACCGCTCGCGGTCGCGCTGCATGCCGGCGAGGCGCCGCTCGAGGTTCCGCAGCTCGCGCTGGGCGGCGTCGAGTCGATCGCCGCCGGCCGCGCGCAGCACGTCGCCGAGCCCCTCGCGCTCCGCTTCGGCGGCGTCGGCGAGGGCCTGGCGTTCGCGCACGAGCGCATCGGTGGCGTGCGTACGATCACGCAGCTCGGCCTCGACGGCGCCGAGCAGGTCGACCCGGCGCTGGGCGCGCCAGAGCGAGGCGCGCGAGTCGGGGTCGCCGAGGCGCCCGAGCGCGTCGATGAGGCGCAGGCGCTCGGCGGCGTCGTCGATGCGTGTCTTCATCCCGCGGATGGGCTGCAGCGCCCGCACCTGCTGGCGGGCTTCGAGCATGCGCGTGCGCGTCGATTCGAGGCCGTCGAAGTGCGTGACGACGGCGTCGGCGACCGCGAGCGTCTCGGGCTCCTCGAGCACCATGCGCTTGTACAGGTCGTCGACGGTGGTGATCTGCTGACCGGCCTGGATGCGCGCGAGCAGGCTCATCGCCTTCGTCCCCGCTCCCGCCGCCCCGATGCCGAGAACCGCGTGCAGCCGCGCCGAGAACTCGCGGTCGGTCGCGAGGGTGTCGAGGCCCGTGGCCCGTACCGCGGAGTCGGAGAGGTGGCTCTGTGCCGCCCGCTCGAGCTGGCGCAGGTCGAACGCGCCGTGCACGCTCGCGCGCACCTTGACGGCGTCGTCGAGCGTGCGGGCGGCGGCGGGGAAGTACCAGGCCCGCACCGCGGTGAACCGTGCGCCGTCGTGGTCTGCCCAGGTCATGCCGATCGCGGTCCACGTGTCGACGCCGTCGCCGCGCAGCACCCGCACCTTCGTGCCCTCGTCGGTGCGCGACTCGTCGAGCTTGCCGCGGCCGTACGAGAGGATGTTGCGCTGCTCCTGCCCGCGCGGCCGACCCACGACGGCACCGTTCGAGGCGCCGTTGAAGGGGGTCGTGTGCGGCATCATCAGCGCGACGTACGCGTCCATGAGGGTGGACTTGCCCGAGCCCGATCCGCCGCACAGCAGCGTCGCGGTCGGCGCGAAGCGCACGCGGTGCGTGCCGTCGTATCCGCCCCAGTTGATCAGCTGCAGGTCTTCGGCGACCCACTGCTGCCCGCGGGAGGCGGCGGGGATCAGCCCGAACAGCGTCTCGAGCATGGTCATGCGCGCTCCTCCTCGAGGATTCCGGATGCCACGGCGTCGGCGTCATCGGTCAGGGGCGTCGGGGTGTCGGCATCCCGTGTCTGCTCCTCCAACCACCGCTGCAGATCGCGCAGCACCTCGGCGCTGAGCACGATCTCGATGAGCGGCCCGATGCGGTAGCGCCCCTCGGACTCCTCCTCGATGATGCCCTCGCGATCGAGACGGGCGATGGCGGTGCGGACGGCGCGTTGCTGGCTCGCGCGCGTGCCATCCGTTTCGCTGAAGTAGGTGAGCACGGTCTGCTCCACCTCTTCGACGTCGACGCGGGCGGATGCCGTGCCCGCGGTCGTCTCGCGCTGGAACACCGTCCGCAGGTACACCAGCACCAGCGTCTCGGCGCGCGAGTACGCCTCGTCCTTCAGCAGGATCGGCACGTCGACGTCGTCGCTGCGGACCTGCTCCTTGTACGCGACCCCGCGGGCGTGGTCGACGACGAGGCGCACGAACAGGTCGTTCAGGCGCGACTCGATCATCTGCTGGTGCTCGAGCAGCAGCTTCCACTCGGCGGGGGAATTCTCGGCGACGAGGAAGCGGCGCTGCAGAATGCGCACGAGCACGCGCCGCACGTCGGCGTCGAGGATGCCGCGATCGCCGGCGAACAGCGCGTCGGGGTCGTTCTCCATCGCCACCGGGGCGATGAAGGCGGGGGTGTCCGTGTCAGGGGCGGACGGGTCGATGTCAGTCATCGGCATCCGTTTCTGTGGCAGTCGGGGGTTCCGCGTCCGAGACGCGGGCGGGCGCAGCGGTGACCGCGCCGAAGGCGAAGCGCCGGGTGGTGCCGTCGGGGCGCACGGCCTCGACGATCGAGACGTCGTCGGTCTCGACCAGGCCCTCGCGGTGGACGATCTCGAGCAGACCGACGAGGTCGACCGGGCGCCGGGTCTCGGCATCCGCTCCCGCGAAGGCCGTCGCGAGGTCGAAGCCACCGGGAAGCGTGGCCACGTACGCCTCCAGCTCGGCGTAGTGCGGGCCGCCCCACGCGCGCGTGTCGGCGTTCACGAACTCGACGTCGGAGTCCCCGGATGCCAGCGGCTCCGGCGCCCCGGGAGGACGCACGTCGCTGAGGGAACGACGCAGGTGCCCGATGTCGGCGAGGGGGAGCGTCCGCACGGGCTCGACGCGGCCGGGGGAGCGGGTCTGGCTCCAGCGGTGCAGCCCCGCCATGACAGAGCGCAGCAGGTCGTCGACGTGTCGGTCGCGGATCGGGTCGTGCGTGCGCACCTGCGCGGTGATCACGTGCGAGGCCCGCCGCTGGGCGGTGAGCACCTCCTGCACGCCGGCCTCGACGCGGCGCGCGATCGCGTCGAGCTCTCCGCGCTGCTCGGGGGTCATCAGGCGCGAGAACGGCTGGGTGAGCACGGCGTGCAGCTGGTCGGTGAGGTCGTCGATGTTCTCGGGGTCGCCGATCAGACGCAGCGCACCCTGGAACGCGCGGCCCTCGGGGGTCGCCTGCATCACCTGGCGCCCGCGCTCGAGGTACTCGCGCAGCACCTCGCCGGTGGGGCGCACGTCGCGACGCAACTCGGTGACCACGTCGCGCTGCATCGCGGCGATCGACTCGGCCACGCGCGAGAAGTCGGCGGGGAGTTCTCGCGCGAGGTGGATGACGTTCTCGGCCTCTTCGAGCAGATGATCGTCGTCGAGCGGTTCGACGACGCCCTCGTCGAGGGCGGCGATCTCGGCGTCCAGGGCCGCTCTCTCTTCGAGCAGCGCCTCGCGGCGACGACCGGGGTCGCTCTCGGCGTCGCGCGCGAGCCGGTCGACGGCATCGAGCAGGGTCCGCACGCGAGAGCGCGAGACGCGCGCGCGCCCGCCGCCGGCGCGACCGGCGATCTCGAGGGCGCCGACCGCGTGCGCCGAGAGCCGGTACACCTCGACGTCGTCTTCGATCTGCAGACCGAGCCATCCCACGCGCACCCACCCGCGGCAGATCTCTCGAGCGGAACCCGCGGGGATCCGCCGGTCATCGTCGGTGTCGATGCCCGCCGCGCGCAGCTCGTCGATCGCCTCGGCCACCTCGACGTGGGCGTCGGCGACCGCGACGGCGGGTCGGTCGGGGGTGAAGACGATCGACAGCACCGCGACGACGAACGGCGCGAACCGTCCGTGCAGCAGGTCGAGCGTCGGGTTCTTGAACGCCGTCACCGAGCGCAGGTACGCGGCTTCGGTTCGGGTGCTGCTCACTGGCTGAAGTCTACCGGCGGCGCGGCGCGCGCCGTGGCGCGGTCCGTGGAGGGCGGATCACTCGCCCGCGCACTCGTAGAGGGTGGCGCCGGTGACCTTGTTGACCTCGCCGCCTTCCTTCGACTGGCTGAAGTCCCACTCCTTCACCTCGTGGCATCCGGGGCCGGTCGCCACGCGTCTCACCGGGTCGCCTTCGGGAGCACCGGATGCCACGACGAACAGTCGCGCGTGGCCGCTGCGGACCATCTGCTCGAGGTCGTCCGTCGTGAACACGGGCACGTGTCCGCTGTAACCGCCGTCGGTCAACACGCTCGCCCCGGTGGCGTCGATCACTTGCGACGACAGGGCCCACGAGTCGGTGACGAAGAGCGGCGTGCCGTTCTCTCCGCCGCCGTGCTGACGAGCCGCCGCCACCATCTGCGTGACCGCCGGGCTCATCTGCGGGGTTCCGCCCCAGATCGAGGGGGACGAGACCGTGAACGTCTCATCGGGGTGGCCGCCGCGCGCGGTGACACCGACGTACGCGTCACCGCCGCTGCCGTCGCGCGCATCATCGAGCACCTGCAGGCTGGTCGCCACGGGCAGGCAGAGTAGGGCCACGGCGAGCGCGGCGGGGGCGACCCGTCGCAGGTGAGACAGCGTCCCCCGCATCGGCAGCGCGGCGAGTGCGCCGACGACCAGCCCGGTCCCGCCGATCGCGACCGCGGGCACGAGGAGGACCGCGGGAAGCCGCGCTCCGCCGATCAGGACGACCCACCACACCGCCTGCACGGTCACGACGGCGGGCAGCACGAGGCGGAGGTGTCGGCGCGTCGAGCGCAGGAGGCGCGCACCCTCCCGCCACGCGATGGCGACGAGCAGCACAGTCGGGACGCCGAGCGATGCGACGTAGGCCGTGTGCGGTACGCGCGTGACCGTGAGGACCGCCGCTGCGGTCGCGAACCACGTCGCGGCGACGACCACCAGAGGAAAACGCGCGACGGACACCGGCGTGCCGGGGCGGCCGCGTCTGGGCAGGTACCGCCAGAAACCGAGGGCGATGCCCGCGAGAGCCGCCGGGTACAGCCAGCCGATCTGTGTGACGAGCGGCAGTTCCAGCAGCTTGGTGAGCGTCGGCGAACCCCCCGAGCCGGAGGGGGCCGGCGTCGTGAGTGCGTGGCCCAGAGCGGCGAGGGTTGCGCCCAGCCCGCCCGCCGAACTCGAGGCGCCCACCGACCCCGGCACCGCTCCCGGGGCGAGGCGGTCGAGGCCGTTGTATCCGAAGACCATCGCGAAGATGTCGTCGTTCGTCGAGCCGTCGACGTAGGGGCGCGCATCGGCCGGCACGAGGGCGAAAACGGTGATCCAGGCGACGGATGCCACGACGGCTGCGCCCGTGACGACTCCGGCGCGGACGAGGCCGCGGCGCCACCCGGGGGTCGCGGCGAGCGTGCCCGCGACGAGGGCGGGAAGGAGGAACCACGCGGCCATCATCTTCGCCTGGAAGCCCACGCCGATGAACACCGCACAGACCACCAGGGGCCACCACCTGGCGGTGAGCACCGCGCGCTGCCACCACACGAGGGCGACGGCGAGGGCCATCGTGAGCAGTCCGTCCTCCATCGGGTGGGCGAACATCGACACGAAGATCGGCGTCGAGGCCGCTGCGGCGGCGGCGAGCAGCCCGGCGCCGCGTCCTCCCCAGCGCAGTGCCAGCACCGCGCACGCGACGATGGTCACGACGCCCTCGATCACCTGGGGGAGGGCGATGGCCGAGATCGACATCCCGAACAGCCGGATGCTGAGCGCCTGGGGCACGGCGAAACCGCTGAGCTTGTCGAGGGTGACCGTGGCATCCGGATCGAACGCTCCGAAGAAGAGCGCATGCCAGGACTGCGACATCGACCGGGCCGAGGCCTCGTAGAACGAGAAATCACCGCCGCGAGCCAAATTCCAGCCGGTCAGCACGACGAAGCCCGCGACGATCAGCGTCAGCGAGATCCGCGCCCACCAGGGTTCGCGCCACCAGCGCGCGAGGGGGGCGGAGAACGGCACGGTCCACAGCATCGACCTTCCGGTGCGGGCGATCGTATGCGCGAGGTATCAGTCTGCTGTGACGCGGGAAGCGCTCAAGTAGGGGGGACCGAAGGGTGGGGTGCGCAGGAACTGGGGTGCGTCGGTTCGTCACGGCCCGTCCACGGGGCGGCCGCGACACCCCTGCAGAAGGGATGCCGCGGCCGAGGCGATCAGACCTCGGAATGAGGCCCGGGGACGGTCTTGTTCACCCCGGTCACCGGCTCGTTCTCGTCGAAGGAAGCGATCGGTCGACGGAAGCCGCGCGTGAGGATCACGAGGTAGATGACGCCGAGCGCGGTCCAGATCAGCCCGCCGATGAGGGCGTGCATGTCGAGGTTGACCCACAGCAGGCCGGTGAGCAGCATGCCGATGCCGGGCATCACGATGTAGCGCAGGATGTCGCCGGGGGTCTTGTGCAGGCCCTTGCGGACGGCGAACCACGCGATCACCGAGATGTTCACGAACGTGAAGGCGATGAGCGCGCCGTAGTTGATGTACGCCGCGATCTGCTCGAGCGTGAACTCGATCGCCAGCAGGCTCACGAGCCCCACGATGACGATCGAGAACGTGGGGGTGTGCGTCTTGGGGTTGATGAAGCCGAAGACTCTCCGCGGCAGCACGTTGTTGCGCCCCATCACCATGAGCATGCGCGACACCGATGCGTGCGAGGCGAGCCACGAGGCGAGCGTCGCCGCGAAACCCGCCGCGGTGAGCACCGCCTGCAGCACGGGGCCGCCCACCTGCACGCCGATCTCGGGCAGCGTGCTGTCTTCGATCGCCTCCTGCGGGAACGCGGTCGAGTCGGGGAAGCGCAGCTGCGTCACGTACGAGGCGATGAGGAAGATGAGACCGCCGACGACGAGCGTCAGCACGATGGCGCGCGGCATGATTCTCGGGGTCTTGGCTTCTTCGGAGTACATCGACACCGCGTCGAATCCGATGAACGAGAAGCACACGACGGTGGCTCCCGCGAGCACCGCGCCGAACTGCACGTCGCTGTGGGCGAAGGGGGCGATCGACACGGGCGTGCCGGCTCCCGCGCCGCCGACGAGCTGCACGACGACCATGACGACGAAGACCGTCATCACGAGGATCGAGAACACCAGCAGCAGCATGTTGACGTTCGAGGTTCCGCGCATCGTCAGGTAGATGATGCCCGTCACACCCGCCGTGAAGACGACGACCCAGAGCCAGCCCGGGACGTCGGGGAACAGGGCTTCCATGTAGCTGCGCAGGATGAGCGCGTTCACCATCGGCAGCAGCATGTAGTCGATGAGCGCGGTCCACCCGACGACGAAGCCGACGCCCGGGTGGATGGACTCGCGCGCGTACGTGTAGGCGGAACCTGCGCTGGGGATGACGCGGACCATCTTCCCGTAGCTGATGGCGGTGAAGATCAGCACGACGAGCGCGACCGCGTAGGCGGCCGGGACGACGTTGTCCGTCTTCTCGGCGACGAGGCCGAAGGTGTCGAACACGACGGTCGGGGTCATGTAGCCCAGGCCCAGGCCGACGATGGACCAGAGCCCGAGCGTGCGGGCGAGCTTGGCGCTCGAGTGGGACGGGGCCGCCGAGGCGGCGAGGTTCTCGTTCGTGGCTCCTCCTGGAGGGTGCGGGGCGCGACGTCGTCGCGACCGGAGATGGTGTCGGGTACAGCATCGAGAGCACCGCTCGCGGGTGGGAGCGGGAGTACCGGCGGGGGTGGTGCCGGGAGAGCGGCGGGCGCCGCCGGTGGAGCGGGAGGGATGCCGACAGGGGTGGCGCCGGCATCCCGAGGTCAGAGGCGGGTCCAGGCCTCGGTCAGGACGGAACGGAGGATCTGTTCGATCTCGGTGAACTCGCCGGGGCCGATCGTGAGGGGCGGGGCGAGCTGGATGACGGGATCGCCCCGATCGTCTGCGCGACAGTAGAGTCCGGCGTCATACAGGGCCTTCGAGAGGAAGCCGCGCAGCAAGCGCTCGGATTCGTCGTCGTCGAAGGTCTCTTTCGTCGCCTTGTCTTTGACGAGTTCGATGCCGAAGAAGTATCCGTCGCCGCGCACGTCGCCGACGACGGGCAGGTCCAGCAGCTTCTCGAGCGTCGAGCGGAAGACGGGGGAGTTCGTGCGGACGTTCTCGAGCAGCCCCTCCTCCTCGAAGACGTCGAGGTTCTCCAGCGCGACCGCGGCCGACACGGGGTGTCCGCCGAACGTGTAGCCGTGCGGGAAGGTCGCATCGCCGTGGGCGAAGGGCTCGTACACCCGGTCGCTGACGATCGTGCCGCCCAGAGGCGAGTAGCCGCTCGTGACGGCCTTGGCGAACGTGATCATGTCGGGTTGGTAGTCGTAGGCCGTGGCGCCGAAGTAGTGGCCGAGGCGGCCGAAGGCGCAGATGACCTCGTCGGAGACGAGCAGGACGTCGTAGCGGTCGCAGATCTCGCGCACTCGTTGGAAGTAGCCGGCCGGGGCGGGGAAGCAGCCGCCGGCGTTCTGCACCGGCTCGAGGAAGACGGCCGCGACGGTCTCGGGCCCCTCGAACTGGATCATCTGCTCGATGCGGTCGGCGGCCCACAGGCCGAACTCTTCGGGGGTGCCGCCCCCGAACCCCGATTCCTCGGCGCGGTAGAAGTTCGTGTTCGGGACGCGGAATCCCCCCGGCGTCACGGGCTCGAACATGTGTTTCATGACGGGAAGGCCCGTGATGGCCAGGGCGCCCTGCGTGGTGCCGTGGTACGCGATGGCGCGCGAGATGACCTTGTGCTTGGTCGGCTTCCCCTGCGTCTTCCAGTACTGCTTCGCGAGCTTGAACGCCGTCTCGACGGCCTCGCCCCCGCCGGTGGAGAAGAACACGTGGTTCAGATCACCGGGGGCGAGATGGGCGATCCGCTCGGCGAGCTCGATCGCGGCCGGATGGGCGTACGACCACAGCGGGAAGAACGCCAGTTCCTCCGCCTGCTTCGCCGCGGCCTGAGCGATGCGTCGTCGGCCGTGGCCCGCGTTGACGACGAAGAGCCCGGCGAGACCGTCGATGTACCGCTTGCCCGCGGCATCCCAGATGTGGTGTCCCTCGCCTTTGACGATGATCGGCACCCCGGGGCCGTCCGTCATGACGGACTGCCGGGCGAAGTGCATCCAGAGGTGATCCCGGGCCTTGGCCTGGAGATCGGACTGCTGATCGGTGCCGAGAAGGGTCATCGCGTCCCCCAGTTGTAGAGCTGACGGTGGAGTTTGAGGTAGACGAACGTCTCGGTCGAGACGACGTCGGGCAGGGCTCGGATGCGGTCGTTGAGCAGATCGATGAGATCGTCGTCGCTCTCGCACACGACCTCGACGAGCAGATCGAACGAACCCGCGGTCGAGACGACGTAGGTGACTCCGGGAAGATCCGCCATCGCGGTGGCCACGACCCGGGTGTCGCCAGAGACGCGGACGCCGATCATGGCCTGGCGCGCGAAGCCCAGCTGCATCGGATCGGTGACCGCGACGATCTGCAGGATGCCGGCATCCTGAAGTTTCTGCACGCGCTGGCGCGTCGCGGTCTCGCTCAAGCCCACCGCCTTGCCGATCTCGGCGTAGGAGCGGCGCCCGTCCTCCTGCAGCTGCTCGACGATGGCCTTCGAGACGGCGTCGAGGGCGGTGCTGCGTTCGATCGATGGGCTCATGATGGGCGACGGTATCAGCGGGATCATCCGCAGTACAGCGCTGGATCCGACGTTTACAGCCGCGTAATGGAGCGGAAACCGCGGTCCACGCGGAGTCGGTTCGAGGGGGCTCGTTGTCCCAGTACGATGACCGCGGGGGTGCACATGTCCGCACTGCGCACGAACTGGTCGTCCACGCGTCGCGTCCTCCGCCGCGCGGCGGCCTTCGTCGCGGGCGCGACGCTGGTCGCCGCGGGCGCGATCGCCTCTCCCGCATCGGCCGCGTCGACGCTTCCGGGCTGGCTCTCGACCAACGGGTCGACGATCGTGACGGCGGCCGGTGCTCCGTTCACGATCAAGGCCGCCGCGTGGTTCGGGATGGAGACCTCGAACTGCGCTCCGCACGGACTGTGGTCGATCTCGCTCGACGACGGTCTCGCCGCGATCGCGGGCATGGGATTCAACGCGATCCGCCTGCCCTTCTCGAACGAGTGCCTCACCGCGAAAGCGTCGAACTCGATCAACGCGGCCGTCAACCCGGGACTGGTCTCGCTCACTCCGCTCCAGCTGATGGACACCGTCGTCGCTCGCGCCAAGGCCCACGGCCTCTCGGTGATCCTCGACCGGCATCGCCCCGATTCCGCCGCGCAGAGTGAGCTCTGGTACACCGCGCAGTACAGCGAGCAGCGGTGGATCGACGACTGGAAGATGCTGGCGGGCCGCTACAAGAACGAGCCCTCGGTCATCGGCGTCGACCTTCACAACGAGCCCCACGGCGCCGCCTGCTGGAACTGCGGCGACCCGGCACGCGACTGGCGCGCGGCGGCCACCCGCGCCGGCAATGCCGTGCTCGCGGTGAACCCGAATCTGCTGATCATCGTCGAGGGTGTCGAGCGCCAGAACGACGGGTCGAGCACGTGGTGGGGCGGCGGGCTGAAAGATGCGGGTGCCGCACCGGTGACCCTGGCGGTGAAGAACCGGGTGGTCTACTCCCCGCACGACTACCCCGCGAGCGTCTACGCGCAGCCCTGGTTCTCGGCATCCGGCTATCCCGCCAACCTCGAAGCGGTGTGGGATGCCAACTGGGGTTACCTCGTGCGCAAGAACATCGCTCCCGTGCTGCTCGGCGAGTTCGGCACGAAGCTCGAGACGGCCAGCGACCGCGCCTGGCTCGACGCGCTCGTGGGGTATCTCGCGAAGACGAAGATCAGCTACGCCTACTGGTCTTTCAACCCCAACAGCGGCGACACCGGAGGGCTCGTCGGCGACGACTGGCGTACGCCGCAGAAAGCGAAGCTCGCGGCTCTCGCGCCGATCCTGACACCGGCCGCGGCACCGGCACCGCAGCCGAACCCCGCGCCGACAGCGACTCCCCAGCCGACGCCGAAGCCCAGCGCTTCCGCGTCGACGACCCCGAAGCCCACGGCGACGCCGAAGCCCACGGCGACGCCGAAACCGGCCACGCCCAGCGCGTCGCCCACGCCCACCGCACAGCCGGGGGCGAGTTCACCCGCCGGCATCACCGCCGCGTGGGTTCCGCAGAGCACGTGGGGCGAGGGATACGTCGCCGAGGTCACGGTGACGGCCACCGGGCCGGTCAAGAAGTGGTCCGTGTCGTTCGACGCCCCCGGTACCACCGCGGTGTCGAACGCGTGGGGCATGAGCTGCTCCGTCGCCGCGGGCCGGGTGACGTGCACCGGTCGCGACTGGGCGGCTGCGCTCGCGCCCGGTCAGACCGTGCGGGTGGGTCTGCGGGCCGCGGCCACGCGAGCGCCATCCGCTCCGACGCTCACCGTCTCGGCATCCTGAGTCGCCTCCGCGGAATGAGCGGAACCTCATCCATCGCTTGCACATAGCCTCCGCAGGGCTGCGGTGAGGCAAGCGCTGCCTACGATGCGCCGGTGACCGCTGCTTCTCCTCACCTTCCCGCACCGACGCTCCCGCTGGCGTCGACCTTGCGCCGCCCCCGCCGGTGGACCGTCGGTCTCCTGGCCATCGGGCTCGTCTCGCTCGTCCTCACGGGGTGGCAGATATGGGCGGGGGCGCCGAGCGAGTACTACGCATCGATCGCTCTGTCGATGAGCCGATCCTGGTCGAACTTCTTCTTCGGAGCCGTCGACCCCGCCGGGACCGTGACGCTCGACAAGATCCCCGGGTCGTTCTGGATCCCCGCGCTGTTCGTGCGGGCCTTCGGGTATTCGGCGTGGGCGGTGATCCTGCCGAACGCCCTCGCGGCGGTGGCCGCGGCCCTCGTCACCGCCGTCACCGCACGACGCGTCGCGGGAGAACGTGCCGGGCTGATCGCCGGAGCGGTGGTCGCCGTGACGCCGATCCTGGTGGCGGTCGCGCGCTCGAACCAGCCCGAGACGTTCTTCGTGCTCGGTCTGTCGCTGACGGCCTGGGCGGCGGTGCGAGCCGTTCAGGCGCGGAGCCTCGGGTGGCTCACCGCCGCGGGAGCCCTCATCGGCCTGTCGTTCCAGTTCTACGAACTCGAGGCCTGGGCGGTCTGGCCGGCACTGGCCGCCGCGTACCTCTTCACCCGGCAGTCCTGGGGCCGACGGATCGGCCACCTCGCGCTCGCGGGGCTGGTGAGCCTCGCGGCCTCGCTGTGGTGGGTCGCGATCGTCTCGCTCATCCCCGCCGGAAGCCGGCCGTACATCGGCAGTACGATCGCGAACAACCCGTGGGAGATGGTGTTCGGCTACAACGGACTGGGCCGTTTCTCGGCGACCGCCGACAGCGGAGCCTATGAGTCGTTCACTCCGCCTTTCTCGGGGGAGCCCGGGGTGCTGCGCCTGTTCAACGCCCAGCTCGCGGGCCAGGTGGCGTGGCTCATCCCGGCCGCCATCGTCGGCCTCATCGTGCTGTGGGTGCTGCGCTTCTCGCGTCCACTCACGGTGCTGCTGACCGTGTGGCTCGTGACGTTCGCCGCGATGTTCTCGGCCGTCGCGGGAATGCACCAGTTCTACACGGCCTCACTCGCGGTACCGCTCGCTCTCGCGGTCGGCACCGCGCTCGCCGCGGCACATCGCGCGGGGAAAGTCTGGCCGCAGATGGCGATCGTCTGCGCCGCGGGGGCGACGGCTCTGGGCATCGGCTTCTCTACCGGCGGGTACAGCGTGCCCGTGTCGATCGCCCAGGCGCTTGCGGCGGTCATCGCGATCGTGCTGCTGTCGACGCGTCATCGCGGGCGCCCGGTGGCGACCGTCGCACTGATGGTGGGTCTGCTGCTGACCCCGGCCGTCTGGTCGGCGGTCACCGTCGCGCACCCCAACTCGATCAACCCCGTCGCGGGAGGGGTCTCGGAGAGCTCGGGTTTCGGCGGCCGGGGTTTCGGTGGAGGCGAGTTCGCCGGGGGGATGCCGACTGGCGGGCGCGGTAGTCAAGGACTGGGTGCCGCGCCCGGTGGCGCAGGAACGCCAGGGCAGGGCTTCGGGCAGGGATCCGGCCGGGGAGGAGCGCCCGGCGGCTCGACCTCGGGGCACACGCGCGGGGGATCAGGTGGGGCGCCGACCGGTGGGGCGGGCTTCGGTGCGGGCGGCGGCGAGGACAATGCCGCACTCCTGTCGTGGTTGCAGGCCCGCAGCGCGGGGTCGACGTACCTGGCCGCGACCTTCGGGGCGCAGTCCGCAGCGCAGTTGATCATCGGTTCGAACGGCGGGTCGTTCCTCCCGATCGGTGGATTCAACGGCACGGACGACGTGCCGACCCTGCAGGCGTTCACCGCGATGGTCAATTCCCGTCAGGTGCGGTACGTCATCGGCGGCGATCAGCGCGGCGGCGGCACGTCCATGGCGGCCGCGGCCACGACCACCGCGTCGTCGCAGATCCGCACCTGGGTGACCCAGCACTGCGCGACCGACGCGTCCGCCCCCGCGACCGTCTACGACTGCGGCTGATTCGGCATTCCCGCGTGGAGCGAGCCCCGAGCACGTCGAGTGTCCGAAACACCCGGACGACTTCGAAAACGCCCCGGGTGTCTTGGACACTCACCACGCGGCGCGGGATCCGCCGCGATGCACGGCGCGAGATGCCGGCGGGCGGCGCGACAGGCACAGCGCCCGTAGCGTGAGTCAGCGCCCCAGGAAGTCCATGCCGGCCTCGCGGAACGCCCGCGCGCCGGGAGCGTTGACGTGGTGGCGGCCGGGGATGTCGGCGAACTCGCCCCGGGGCAGAAGCCCCGCCAAGTGCTTCGACTGGTCGTGGATGGGGTCTTCCGTTCCCGTAGCGATGAGCACGGGCTGCTGCGGGGGCGACGAGGGATCGGGGTCGGTCTCGCCCAGGCGCATCCCCTCGGCGATCGCGACGAGCGCACGCAGGTCGTTCCCCGGGACGCGTTCAGCGAGCGAGACGTAGCGCAGGGTCGTGGCATCCTGAACCGGTTCTCCGTGGTCGAGGAAAGCGCGAGCCTGGTCGACCCGCAACCGGGCGAGTGGACGACCGTCCGGGATGCCGCCGAGCACGGCGCGCTCGACATGTTCGGGCGCGTCGACGGCGAGCTGCCAGCCGACCCGCCCGCCCAGGGAGTATCCGAGATAGCGCACCTGATCGAGCAGGTACGTGTCGAGCACGGCGACGAGGTCGGAGACCAGCGTGGGCATCGTGTACGACGCGGCGTCGTGCGGCTTGTCGCTCGCGCCGTGGCCGCGCTGGTCGACCGCGATGACGCGGTATCCGGCCCGCAGCAGGTCGCGCACCCATCCGGTGTTCACCCAGTTGTCGCGGGTGCTGGACCCGAAGCCGTGGACGCAGAGCACGGGGTCGGCCTCGACGTCGCCCCACGAGTAGGTGGCGAGACGCACGTTGTCGCCGACGATGACGAACTGCGCGGGAGGGACCTCGGTCAGGGCGGGAACGGCATCCATTCCTCCGATCCTGGCAGAGCGGGCCGGCCCGTACGCGGTAGTGGTCATAGTGGTCTCATGGGATATACGCGCGCCGAACTCGAGTCGTATCGGGATGCCACGCGGCCCGACCTCGTGGAGTCGGGCGTGCGGCTGCTCTTCGTCGGCATCAATCCGGGACTGTGGACAGCGGCGACCGGCACCCCGTTCGCGCGTCCGGGCAATCGCTTCTGGCCGGCGCTGGTGAGGGCGGGGATCCTTCCGCGTCTGCCCGCGTACTCGAAGCCTCTTGGCGACGAGGACCGCCGCATGATCTTCGACGCCGGGGTGGGCGTGTCCAACCTCGTCGCGCGGGCGACCGCGCGGGCCGACGAGCTGTCGCGGGAGGAGCTGCGCGCGGGTGCGGCGTCGCTCGTCGAGCGGGTCGCCGGGTGGCGGCCTCAGGCTGTCGCGGTCGTCGGGCTGACCGCCTACCGTCAGGGCTTCCAGCGGCCCCGCGCGACCGCGGGGCGACAGCAGGAGTCGATCGCGGACGTCCCCACCTGGGTGCTGCCGAACCCCAGCGGGCTGAACGCCCACGACACCGTCGACTCCCTCGCTCGCGCGTACGCCGACCCGGCGCGGGCCGCGGGGGTCATCCGCTGACGCGGGTCTCACGTCGCGGCGGAAGGTGTCACGATGGCAGGATGCCGCCCACCCGACGCCGCGTGATCGCCCTGTTCGCCCTGGCCGCGGTCGTCGCCGCGGGGCTCGTCGTCCACCTCGTGCTGCCCTCGAGCGCCGCGACCGACATCGCGGGGGACGCGCTCTACACGGTCGCGATCTATGCCGGGGTCGTGGTGGTTCTCCCGCGGCTGCGGCCGTTCTTCGTCGGCCTGACCGCCGGAGGGTGGAGCGTCGCCGTCGAGCTGTTCCAGGCCACGGGGATTCCTGTCGAACTGGCGGAAGGGTTCCGGCCCATCGCGCTGGTGCTCGGGACGGGGTTCGACGCGCGCGATCTCGTCGTCTACCTCTGCGCGGCGGTGGTCGCCGTCGGAGCGGATGTCGTCGTCGGGCGTTCGCTGGAGCGCGGCACGGGAGCATCGAGGCTCCTCCCCAGGGGATGACGTCCTCCGTCGGTCGTTCCTCGCCGGTATCGTGACCAGCTCGTGAGAGAAGAGGAGCGGCGATGAGGGTGCGGTTCGAGGGAGACGTCTTCCGCTGGGCAGCACGCAGCGACAGCGACTGGTACTTCGTCGCGCTGCCACCCGAGCCGAGCGCGGAGATCCGCGAGACGCAGACGTACCGCCGCGGTTTCGGCGGGGTGCGGGTCGACGCCACGATCGGCCGCACGACCTTCCGCACCTCGATCTTCCCGCAGGCCGGGGGCGTCTACGTCCTCCCTCTCAAACGCGCGGTACGCGACGCCGAGGCGATCGACCCCGGGTCGGTCGTGCGGGTCGATCTCTTCGTGCTCGACGCCTGAGCGGTGCCGGTGTTGGTCGCGCTCGCCGCCGCCGTGTTCGCCGTGGCCAGCGTCGGACTGGTCGTGGTCGACGTGCGCACCCACCGCTTGCCCGATGCCGTCGTGCTGTCGGCGCTCGTCGTGGTCGCGGGGCTCCTGACAGCCGAAGCCCTTCGCGTGGGCGACACACCGCGCGCGGTCGGCGTCGTCGGGGGTGCGGGAGCGACGTTCGCCGTCGCCCTCGCGCTGCACCTCGGCCGCCCCGGGGCGTTCGGAGGCGGAGACGTCAAGCTCGCCGCCCTCGTCGGCGCGCCGCTCGGATGGTACGGGCCCGAGGCCGTGGCATCCGGTCTGCTCATCGCTCTTCTTCTCGGCGGGGTCGCCGCAGCGGGCGTGCTGCTCGCCGGCGGTCGGCGCGTGCAGATCGCCTACGGCCCCTGGCTGTTGCTGGGCGCGTGGCTGCGCCTGCTGAGCGGCCCCGGAGAGCCGACACCGTCGAGCTGACCTGTCGCTCCCGACCCCGGCGGTCAAGCCCGAGGGGCTCGCCCCCTCGCGCCGATACCCTGACCACATGGCTGACCTCATCCGTCGTGTCACGGCGTGGGCGCTGCGGCTCCGTCTCGTGCGCGCGTTCCTCGTCTATTCGGGGGCGCGCGGCCCCATGCTGGCCGACAGTGTGACCTATCGCACCCTGTTCAGCCTGTTCGCTGCGGTGCTCATCGGGTTCTCGTTCGCGGCGATCTGGCTCTCGGGCAACCCGGAGGGTCTTCAAGCTCTCGAACGTTCGGTGAATAGCGTCGTTCCAGGCCTCGTCGGGCAAGACGGACTGCTACAGGTCAGCGATATCAAAGCCCCGCCGGAGTTCACCGTCGCGGGGGTCATCGGAACCATCGGTCTGCTCGGCGCCGCGATCGGTGCCGTGGGCTCGTTGCGCTCGGCGCTGCGGCAGATCGCCGGCGTCGCCACCGACGACACGCTCCCCATCCTCGTCATCGTGCGCAACCTCGCGGTCGCGATCGGCATCGGCGTCGCTCTCGTCGGCGCGGCCGTCGTGACCTTCCTCGCCACCGCGGGGCTCACGTTCGTGCGGGAGCTGCTGGGCATCTCCGCCGACTCCTGGATCTCCGCGGTATTGACCTGGCTGGTCTCGACGGTCGTCGTCCTGGTTCTCGACACGGCCGCCGTGGCCGTGGCCTTCGCCGCCCTCTCGGGCGTCAAGACGCGCCGACCCACGCTCCTACGGGGTGCCCTTCTCGGCGGTGTGGGACTGGTCGTCCTGCAGCAGTTGTCGGGGCTATTCGTCGGCGGGGCGGGGAACAACCCGCTGCTCGCGACGTTCGCCTCGCTCATCGCTCTGCTGCTGTGGCTGAACCTCTCCAGCCAGGTGATCCTCATCGCGGGCGCGTACATCACCGTCGCCACCGAAGAGGACCACGACCGCGTCCGCGCGAAGTACGGCGCGTCGACCATGATCCAGTTCCGCGTCCGCCGGGCCGAGAAGGCGGTGCGGGCTGCGACCGGCGAGCTCGACGCCGCCCGCGCCGCAGAGGCGAAGGAGCGTGAGAACCTCGCGAAGAACGACCCTGCCGCGGCCGCTCGCGAGGACCGCGCCGAGGCTCGCGCGGGGTCCCCCGATGAGTGAGTCCGCGAGCGGGCTGCTGGCCTCGGGGGAGCGCGTCGCCGCGTACAGCGCCGACGCCGTCCGTGCCGCTGAGAAGCCTCTGCTGGAGGAGGGCCTGCCGCTCATGCGCTGGGCCGCCACGGCCCTGGCCGACATCGTCGCGCAGCAGCTCGCCGCGCGCCCCGGAAGAGTTCTCGTCCTCGTGGGCGCGGGCGACAACGGAGGAGACGCCCTGTACGCCGCGGCCGACCTCTGTGGCGTCGCCGAGCGAGTCGATGTCGTGCTCGTGCGCGATCGCGTGCACCGAGCGGCGCTCGATGCCGCGGTGGCCGCGGGAGCGCGCGTGCGTTCGGCATCGGAGGCCTGCGGCGACATGGCCGACTACGCGCTGGTGCTCGACGGCATCCTGGGTATCGGCCGTCTGGCGGACCGGCGCCTGCGCGGGGGAGCGCGAGCCCTCGTGGAGTGTGTCCTCGGCCTCGAGAAGCAGCCGCTCGTCGTCGCGGTCGACCTGCCCAGCGGTCTCGATCCCGACGACGGGACAGCGGATGCCGCCGTGCTCGCCGCCGACGTCACGGTCACGTTCGGTGCCCTCAAGTCGGGCCTGGTCCGTGGACGGGGTCCGGAGCTATCGGGACGCGTGCATCTGGTCGACCTGGGGCTTGGTCCGTACCTTCAACTCGCGCATCCCGCCGTCACCGCCTCGGTCGAGGTCGTGCGGGTCACTGCGCCGCAACGCCGGTGACGACGACGCCTCAGCGGGCGTAGCGCTCGACGAACGTCCGCAGCATGCGCGAGGGAGAGGTCACGGGCGCTCGGCGAACGGCGGCCAGCGTCAGGCCGAGTTCGTCCGCCGCGAAGTAGCCGTAAGAGGCGTAGGCATGGATGCGCGTGACGATGCCGTCGAGGTCGAGCTCGGGGTGGAACTGGGTCGCGTAGACGTTCTGCTTGACCCGGAACATCTGGACGGGGCACGTCGGCGACGACGCGAGAAGGGTCGCCGCGGGCGGAAGAGAGCGGATCGCCTCTTTGTGTCCGACGAATGCGGGGAAGGTCGCGGGGAGGCCTTCGGCGAGCGGATCGGCGCGGCCGGCCGGGGTCAGCGACACATCGACCACGCTGATCGGCTCGGCGAACGTGCCGTCGATGGGCGCGGCGAGGTGCGTCCCCAGGGTGCCGACCCCGTAACAGGCGCCCAGGAAGGGGAGGTCTCGGGCGACGACCTCGTCGACGAGGGCGGCCATCTCGGCTTCGACGCGCTGCTGAACGGCGGATTTCCGCTCGATCGGATCGGAGGCGTTGAAGGGGCTTCCACCAACCAGGATTCCCGACACCTCGTCGAGGTCGAACTCGGGCATCGGATCACGCTCGAGCCGCACGCGGAGCAGTCGCTCGGGCGGCAGACCCGTGAACCGCAGGAAGAGGGCGTACTCCTCGTCGGCCGGCTGGTTCTCGGCGCGCGTCGCCAGCAGCACGAAAGGGCGGTCGCCGGGTAGGTCGGTCGAGGTCACTCCAGCGATTGTAGGTCAGCGCTGTCAAGGCGCCGGGCGGTGTCGGTGCCGCGGTCTACGCTGGCGTCATGGCTATTGCACGACTGACCGGAGGCCCGCTCGACGGGCAGGTGCTCCCTCTCGAGAACGAGTCCGACGACACGCTGATCATGCCCTACAGCGAGGGCCAGCTGGTGTACCGACGCGACGGCGGCCTCGCGAACGAGGGCGAGTCCGATGGACCCACCGAGGCCGTCTTCGTCTACGCGGAAGAGACCGAAGACATCAACCCCGACGCCGACGGACGCGACGATTGAGCGGAGCCCCGAGCGGGTCGTCGAACGTCGAGATCGAGTCGAAGTACGACGTCGACGATGAGACGCCCCTTCCCGACTGGGCGGCCCTTCCGGGCGTGACGCGGGTCGGCAGCCCCGAGCCACGCGATCTGGACGCACGCTACCTCGACACCGCCGACGCCGACCTGGCGCGGGCGGGGATCGCGGTCCGCCGACGCGCGGGTGGCCCCGACGCCGGATGGCACGTGAAGGGTCCCGTCGAAGGCGCCGGGCGCAGCGAGACGCAGTGGCCGCTCGAGGACGCCACCGATTCCGACACCGATCCGGTGGTGCCCGAAGCGATTCAGCATGCCGTCGCCGCGGTCGCGACGCCGCCGTTCACGCCCCTCGCCCGCGTGCGAAATCACCGCACGGCCTACGCCCTGCTCGACGCCGACGGGAACGAGGTCGCCGAGTTCGTCGACGATCGCGTCCGTGCGCGCGACGAGCGACGCGGTGTGGAGTCCGCGTGGCGGGAATGGGAGGTCGAGCTCGGTCCCGCAGCTCCCACCGACGACGAGGGCCGCGAGGCGTTCTTCGCGGCGGTCGATGCGGCGGTGTTCGCTGCGGGCGGCCGCCCCGCGGCATCCGGATCCAAGCTCGCGCGCGCTCTGGGACACTGACCCCTTCGCGCCACGCGTACCCGGGGCGTCTGCCCGACGACACGGTTGTTTCGCGCAGCCGAGACGTCGAGCAGGCGCCCTCTCGCGTTCATGCCCGCGGAGACGACGAAGGCCCGCCCGGTCGAACCGGGCGGGCCTTCGTGCGTCACGCGATCAGAGGTTGATCATGTGTCCCGTCAGGCCGTGGAAGGCCTCCTGCAGACCCTCCGACAGCGTCGGGTGGGTGTGCACGTTGCGGGCCGCCTCGAGGGCCGTGAGGTCCCACTTCTGGGCGAGGGTGAGTTCGGGCAGCAGCTCGGACACGTCGGGGCCGATGAGGTGGCCGCCGATGAGCTCGAGCGTCTCGGCGTCGGCGACGAGCTTGACGAAGCCGACGGGCTCGCCCAGGCCGTTGGCCTTGCCGTTGGCCGAGAAGGGGAACTTCGCGACCTTGATGTCGTGACCGGCGTCGCGAGCCTGCTGCTCGGTGAGGCCGAACGAGGCGACCTGCGGGTTGCAGAAGGTCGCGCGCGGCATGTTGCGGTAGTCGCCGAGGGTCTGCGTCTCGGCGCCGGCGATGGTCTCGGCGGCCACGACGCCCTGCGCCTCGGCCACGTGGGCCAGCTGCAGCTTCGCGGTGACGTCGCCGATCGAGTAGATGTGCGGGACGTTGGTGCGCATGTGGTCGTCGATCTCGATGGCGCCGCGCTCGGTGAGCTTCACGCCGGTGTTCTCGAGACCGAAGCCGTCGACCTTGGGAGCGAAGCCGATCGACATGAGCACGCGGTCGGCGTCGATCGAGCCGGTCGAGCCGTCTTTCGCGGTGTAAGCGACGGTGACCTTGTCGCCGTGGTCGGTCACAGAGTCGACCTTGGTCGAGGTGAGGATGTCGACGCCGTAGCCCTTGTACTGCTTCTGGATCTCTTTCGAGACCTCGGCGTCTTCGTTCGGGAGGGCACGGTCGAGGAACTCGATGATCGTGACCTTCACGCCGTAGTTCGTCATGACGTAGGCGAACTCCATACCGATGGCGCCGGCGCCGACGATGACGATCGACTCGGGGAGCTCGCGGGTGAGGATCTGCTCCTCGTAGGTCACGACGTTCTCCGACAGGCTGACGCCGGGGAGCAGGCGGACGGTGGAGCCGGTGGCGATGATCACGTTGTCGAAGGTGACCTGCTCCTTCGAGCCGTCGGTCAGCGCCACGTCGAGCGTGTGGTCGTCGGCGAAGAAGCCGCGGCCCTCGTACTCGGTGACTTTGTTCTTCTTCATCAGGTAGTGGATGCCCTTGACGTGGCCGGCGGCGACGCTGCGCGAGCGGTCGAACGCCTTGCCGAAGTCGAAGGTGACATCACCCGAGATGCCGAACAGGTCGGCCTTCGCGTGGAACGTGTGCGCGAGGTCGGCGTTGCGCAGGAGGGCTTTGGAGGGGATGCAGCCCACGTTGAGGCACACACCGCCCCAGTACTTCTCTTCGACGATCGCGACCGACAGTCCGAGCTGTGCGCCGCGGACGGCGGCGACGTACCCGCCGGGACCCGCACCAAGAATGACCAGATCGTAATGAGGCATGGTTCCAGCCTATCGCCCGGTGCCGCCGCCGCCGGCGGTCTTGCGACCCGCGCGCGAGGCGAAGACGTAGACGAGGACGCCGGCCACGACCACCAGGAGGACGGCGAGCAGGATCCACGGCAGAGGGGACGTTTCCGAGGTGTTCTCAGACGGCGCCGCGGTGTCCTCCGTCGGGGCCGAAGCTGAGGCGCTCTCGGCGGGCGTGGGGCTCGCCGAGGCCGTGGGGGTCGCGGTCGCGGTGGTGGTGGGGGCGGCCGCAGGGACGGTGAAGGCGAAGTCGCCGTCGATGGGGTGCCCGTCGCTCGAGACGACGCGCCACTTCACGGTGACGGTCCCGGATGCCGGCCCCGCCAGGGCCTGCGTCACCTCGGCGCCCGAGACGGTCGGGGCGCCGTTCGCGAGCGAGACTCCGGAGGAGTCGGTGACCTCGATGACGGTCGCCCCGGCGTCGGTGAGGATGTCGGCGCTGTACGAGAAGGTGATCTGCGCGGGCAGCGATTCGAGCGTCGCGCCGGCGGCGGGGTCCGTCGAGACGAGTTCGTCGTGGGCGGCGGCGGGCAGTGCCGGCACGAGGAGGGCCGCTGCCGCCAGCAGGCCGGCGGCCAGGATGGCGGGAAGGGTGCGTCTGCGAGGCGTCTCGGTGGAAGTCACGCATCGAGCCTAGCCAGGGTGAACGCGGCCGGGCTGGGGCGTGCACGGGACCCCGGCGGCCGTCAGGGCGGTCCGGGGTGAAGACGGCGCGCCGACAGCAGGTGATGCGGACTCGACAGGGGCACGTTCGGGTCGATAGGTTCGAGTGTCTCGTCGACCGCCTCCGCATCCCCCAAACCGCGGTGTCCCGGTTTCGGCGAATACAGACACATCACGCCTCACCATGGCCTGCTCGAAGTCGGTCGACCCCGCCGCTGGCGACCGATCGGTTATGGTGAATATGAAGGAGAAGCCGTGGACGAGACCAGCCGATTCGAGCGAGACGAGATCCGGCGCGCGGCCGATGCCGCCGCAGCCGGTGGTTCGCACGACACGACCCAGACCCACGACGCCGACCTGTCGTTCGTGCCCTTCGGAGCCGACCTCACCGAGGCGGAGCTCGAGGCGATCGAGGCTCTCCCCTCGGGGGCTGCCCTGCTCATCGTGCGCTCCGGCCCGACGACCGGCGCTCGTTACCTCCTCGACACCGACGTGACCACCGTCGGGCGTCACCCCGAGGCCGACCTCTTCTTCGACGACGTCACCGTCTCGCGTCGGCACGCCGAGATCCTTCGCTCCGGCAGTTCGTTCGAGATCGTCGACCAGCGCTCGCTCAACGGCAGCTATGTCAACGGCGAGCGCGTCGACCGCTCGGCTCTCGTCAACGGCGCCGAGGTGCGCATCGGCAAGTTCCGTCTCAACTTCTTCGGTTCGCCGGTCGACCTGCCCGCGGCAGAGCACTGATGGCGGCAGCCCCCTCCCGTAGTCGACAGGCGGCTGCGGGGCTGCTCAGCATCGGGCAGGTGCTCGCGCGGCTGACCCCCGACTTCCCGGCACTCACTTCGAGCAAGCTGCGCTTTCTCGAGGTGCAGGGGATCGTGTCGCCGACGCGCACGGAGTCGGGCTATCGCAAGTTCTCGCCCGCCGACCTCGAGCGCCTGCGTCTCGCGCTCACCCTGCAGCGCGACCACTACCTTCCGCTCGTCGTCATCCGCGACTACCTCGCCGATCTCGATGCGGGGCGCAACCCGGCACCGCCCACCTCGATTCCGTCCATGACGAGCGCTCCGCGCCGCTATCGCCGCGAAGAGCTCTTGTCCGCCGCGGGTGCACGCCCGCAGCTCCTGAACGACGCCGTCAGCACCGGCGTGATCGCCGGTGCCGACACCTATTCCGAGCAGACCGTCACGCTGCTGCGGGCGCTCGTGGCCCTCGATCGCCACGGCATCGAGCCACGCCACATCCGCTCGCTCCGCCAGAGTGCGGAGCGCGACGTCTCGCTGGTGGAGTCGGCGCTGTCGGCCCTGCTGCGGCGCCCCGACGCGCCGTCCCGGGCCCGTGCGAGCGAGCTCGCACCCGAGCTCGCGGCTCGTCTCGACGAAGTGCGGACCATGTTCGTGCGCGACGCTCTCGAGCGCATCCTGTCCTGATCGCGACACGCCGCGGCCCTCGGAGCGGATGTCATTGCCGGGGGACCTCCGCTGATCTAGCGTGGAGGAAACGAACCGATGAGGAGGACGCGAGCATGAACGCTGGCGACGCGCTCGGTGAACCTCGGTTCGCCGCTGATCTCCTCTTCACCGACGGTCTGCCCGAGATGGACGACGACACCGGTTACCGCGGAGCCGTCGCTGCACGTGCCGCCGGTATCACCTACCGCCAGCTCGACTACTGGGCCCGCACCGAACTCGTCGTCCCGACGGTGCGCGGGGCGAGCGGTTCGGGTTCGCAGCGCCTCTACGGGTTCCGCGACATCCTCGTGCTCAAGCTCGTCAAGCGCCTTCTCGACACCGGCATCTCGCTGCAGCAGATCCGCACGGCGGTCGAGCAGCTCCGCGCCGCGGGTATCCGCGACCTCGCCGGCACCACGCTCATGAGCGATGGAGCGTCGGTCTATCTGTGCACCTCGAACGACGAGGTCATCGACCTCGTCAGCCGCGGCCAGGGCGTCTTCGGGATCGCCGTCGGCAAGGTCCTTCGCGAGGTCGAGTCGACGTTGGTCGATTTCGAGAGCGCGACGCCCGACGCCGTTGACGAGCTCGCCGCCCGTCGCGCCGCGCGCACCGCCTGACAGCGGCCCCGACTCCACGGTTCCCGGATGCCATGGCATCCGGGATTCTCATCGTGGGCAAGGTCGTTCAGTGCCGACGAGGTCTGGAGCGGCGGAGAGCGCCTTCTCCCGCGATGACGCGTTTCCGAAACGGGAGACGCCGTCCGGCTGCGGGGCAGCGGGACGGCGTCTGACGGGACGTCTGCTCAGGCCTGGGGTGCTTCGTTGTCGACGGGGATGCGGCCGGTGCGGACGATCCGGTCGAGCAGCGCGTCGAAGTCTGCGGCGAGCTCCTGCGCCGAGTCGCCGGGCCAGACGTGCAGCGGCTTGGCCGCTCCCTGCGCCTGCTGGAGCGAGGTGCGCTCGGGCAGCTGCGGGTTGAGCACGAGAGGGCCGAACATATCGCGCAGTTCCTTGATGCGGAACTGGTGCTCGATCGACTGGGGGCGCACGCGGTTGACCACGACACCGAGGGGTTGAAGACGCGGCGAGAGGCCGCGACGGATCTCCTCGATCGCGCGGAGGGCGCGATCGGCGGCGGCCACGGAGAACAGACCCGGCTCGGTGACCACCACGACGCGATCGCTCGCCGCCCACGCGGTGCGCGTGAGGGCGTTGAGCGAGGGGGCGCAGTCGATCAGCACGAGGTCGTAGTCGGCCTCGATCGTCGCCAGGGCCTCTTCGAGCTTCCAGACATCGCGGACGCTGGGGTGCGGACCGTCGAAGTTGATCGCCGAGGGGCTGCCGATGAGCACGTCGATCGTGCCCGGATGCACCTTCGCCCACCCGCTGGAGGTGATCGCCTGTCGGACGACCTTCTCTTTCGGGTTGGCCAGGACATCGGCGATGTTGAGCCGACCGGCGACCTGGATGTCCATCCCGGTCGACACGTCGGACTGAGGGTCGAGGTCGACGACGAGAGTGCGGAC
Organism: Sphingomonas sp. G5; assembly: GCF_052660795.1. Classification (NCBI taxonomy): domain Bacteria; kingdom Pseudomonadati; phylum Pseudomonadota; class Alphaproteobacteria; order Sphingomonadales; family Sphingomonadaceae; genus Sphingomonas; species Sphingomonas sp. G5. Next base: position 1,260,583 of record NZ_CP109660.1, read on the forward strand.
GCCACGTGCGAAGGCCGCGGAAGCCAGCCCGAGTGTCACGGTCGTCTTGCCGACCCCGCCTTTGAGAGAGCTGACGGAGAGTACGTGCACGAGAGTCCACGTTACCGTCCCCTAGGCTGTGAGCACATTCAGCTCCGCCAGCTTGACGTGAGGTGCGCATGTTCTCGAAAATCCTGGTCGCCAATCGCGGAGAGATCGCGATCCGCGCCTTCCGCGCTGCATACGAGATCGGAGCCCGCACCGTCGCGGTGTACCCGTACGAGGATCGTGCTTCCCTCCACCGCCTGAAGGCCGACGAGGCCTATCAGATCGGGGAGCGAGGCCACCCGGTCCGCGCCTATCTCGATGTCGACGAGATCATCCGCGTCGCGCGCGAGTGCGGTGCGGATGCCATCTACCCGGGTTACGGCTTCCTCTCCGAGAACCCGGAGCTCGCCGAGAAGGCGGCCGCCCACGGCATCACCTTCATCGGACCTCCCGCCGAGGTGCTCGCGATGGCCGGTAACAAGGTGACCGCGAAGGAACACGCGATCTCCGCCGGAGTGCCGGTGCTGCGCTCGACCCCGGCGTCGGACGATATCGACGACCTGCTCGCTCAGGCCGACGACATCGGGTTCCCCGTCTTCGCGAAGGCCGTCGCCGGCGGGGGCGGGCGCGGCATGCGGCGGGTGGAGTCGAAGGGCGAACTCGCCCCCGCGCTGGCCGAGGCCATGCGCGAGGCCCAGAGCGCCTTCGGCGACCCGCGCATGTTCCTCGAGCAGGCCGTTCAGCGTCCGCGCCACGTCGAGGTGCAGATCCTCGCGGATGCCGCGGGCGAGACGGTGCACCTGTTCGAGCGCGACTGCTCGGTGCAGCGGCGGCACCAGAAGGTCATCGAGATCGCGCCCGCGCCGAACCTCGACCCCTCGGTCCGCGACGATCTGCACCGCTATGCCATCGCGTTCGCCCGCTCGATCGGCTACCAGAACGCCGGAACCGTGGAGTTCCTGCTCGAGACCGCGGGCCCGCGCACCGGCGAGGTCGTCTTCATCGAGATGAACCCGCGCATCCAGGTCGAGCACACGGTCACTGAAGAGGTCACCGACGTCGATCTCGTGCAGTCGCAGATGCGGATCGCCGCGGGCGCCACGCTCGCCGATCTGCACCTGCAGCAGGACGACATCCGCCTGCGTGGTGCGGCGCTGCAGTGCCGCATCACGACCGAAGATCCCACGCAGGGGTTCCGCCCCGACACCGGAAAGATCACGACGTACCGTTCGCCCGGTGGGGCCGGCATCCGTCTCGACGGAGGCACGACCGCCGCGGGTTCGCAGGTGAGCCCGCACTTCGACTCGATGCTGTCGAAGCTCACGTGCCGAGGCCGCGACTTCGAGGCGGCGGTGTCCCGCGCGCGTCGGGCCCTCGCCGAGTTCCGCATCCGCGGTGTCTCGACGAACATCCCGTTCCTTCAGGCCGTTCTCGACGACCCCGCCTTCGTCGCGGGCGATCTCAGCACGTCGTTCATCGACGAGCGTCCCGGTCTGCTGAAGGGCCGCGAATCGAAGGACCGCGGCACCAAGATCCTCTCGTGGCTCGTCGACACGACCGTCAACCGCCCCCACGGGGAGAACCCGCTCTCGATCGACCCGAGCGCGAAACTGCCCGCACTCGATCTGGTCGCCCCGGCTCCGGCGGGCTCGCGCCAGCGGCTTCATGAACTCGGCCCGATCGGCTTCGCGAAGGCCCTGCGCGAGCAGACCGCCCTCGCCGTCACCGAGACGACGTTCCGCGACGCGCACCAGTCGCTGCTCGCCACGCGGGTGCGCACGCGCGATCTCGTACGGGTCGCCCCCTACGTCGCACGTCTGACACCCGGACTCCTGTCCGTCGAGGCGTGGGGCGGAGCGACCTACGACGTCGCGCTCCGCTTCCTCGGCGAAGACCCGTGGGAGCGCCTCGATGCGCTGCGCGAGGCCCTACCGAACGTGGCGATCCAGATGCTCCTCCGTGGCCGCAACACCGTCGGCTACACCCCGTACCCCACGGAGGTCACCGATGCCTTCGTGGCCGAGGCCGTGGCATCCGGAGTCGACATCTTCCGAATCTTCGATGCGCTCAACGACGTCTCGCAGATGCGGCCGGCGATCGACGCGGTGCTGCGCACCGGCACCGCCGTCGCCGAAGTGGCCTTCTGCTACACCGGCGACCTGCTGGATCCCGCCGAAGACCTGTACACGCTCGACTACTACCTGCGTCTGGCGGAGCAGATCGTCGACGCGGGCGCGCACGTGCTCGCGATCAAGGACATGGCGGGACTTCTGCGTCCCGCGGCCGCGGCGACGCTCGTCTCGGCCCTGCGCGAGCGCTTCGACCTGCCGGTCCACGTGCACACCCACGACACCGCGGGCGGGCAGCTCGCGACCCTGCTGGCCGCGTCGGCGGCGGGAGCGGATGCCGTCGATGCGGCGTCGGCGCCCATGGCGGGAACGACGAGCCAGCCGTCGCTGTCGGCGCTCGTCGCCGCCCTCGCGCACACCGATCGCGACACGGGTCTCGACCTCGCGGCCGTGAGCGACCTCGAACCGTACTGGGAGGCCGTGCGTCACCTGTACCGCCCGTTCGAGTCGGGGCTGGCGGGCCCCACCGGGCGCGTCTACCGGCACGAGATCCCCGGCGGGCAGCTGTCGAACCTGCGCCAGCAGGCGATCGCCCTGGGGCTCGCCGACGACTTCGAACTCATCGAGGACATGTACGCCGCGGCGAACCGCATCCTCGGGCGCGTGCCGAAGGTCACGCCTTCGTCGAAGGTCGTGGGCGACCTCGCCCTGCACCTCGCTGCGGTCAAGGCCGACCCCGACGACTTCGAGCAGCACCCCGACACGTACGACGTTCCCGACTCCGTCGTGTCGTTCATGGCGGGCGAGCTCGGTGACCTGCCCGGCGGGTGGCCCGAGCCCTTCCGCTCGAAAGTCCTCGCCGGTCGGGATGCGAAGGTGGGCACGACCCCGCTGACCGACGACGATCAGGCCGCCCTCGCGGGGGAGTCCGCCGACCGGCGCGCCCGCCTGAACCGGCTGCTGTTCCCCGGGCCGACACGCATCTTCGAGCAGGCCCGCGAGACGTACGGCGATCTCAGCGTGCTCGACACGGCCGATTATCTCTACGGACTGCGTTCCGGAGGCGAGCACACCGTCGAGATCGAGCGGGGCGTGCAGCTCTTCGTCGGGCTGGAGGCCGTCGGTGAGGCCGACGACAAGGGCATGCGGACCGTGATGACGACGCTGAACGGTCAGCTGCGCCCGGTCTTCGTGCGCGATCGTTCGATCGACGTCGAGGCGCGCCAGGCCGAGAAAGCCGACACCTCGAAGCCCGGGCAGATGGCGGCGCCGTTCTCGGGGGTCGTGACGATGAAGGTGTCGGCAGGCGATCGCGTCTCACTCGGTCAGGCGGTGGCGTCGATCGAGGCCATGAAGATGGAAGCGGCCATCACCGCGACCGTCGACGGCGTGGTCGAACGCGTCGCGATCGGTACCACACAACAGGTGGAAGCAGGAGATCTTTTGCTGGTAATCCGTCAAGCGCAGTAGCCTGGGAGGGGGCGCTTTCGCGCCCTCTTCCCGTTTGGAGACTGCAGTGACCCCCGACCGCACCGACGCGAACCCCGACGAGAACGCCGAGCACGGCGTGCTCGAGGACGGCGGGAACCTCGATACAGCCAGCATCACGATCCTCGGCGGACACATCGCGCAGGTCAATGTCGACCTTCCCGTGACCGGCGACGATGACGACCTCGACGACGACGTGATCGAAGATGAGATCCCCCTCGACGAGGCCGATCTCGCCGCCCTCGACGCCCCGCGCATCCCCTCTGCCGCGCCCGCCGACGATCACGCCGACGTCGTTCACCACCCGCACGTCGAGCAGATTCCGACGGGCGACATCATCATCGAGCCGCATCACACCGACGCCGACGAGGAGTCGTTCGCCGACGACGACGTGCACGACGCGGAGATCGTCGACGAGACGCCCCGTGGCGGCTCCGAGCACGAGATCCCGGATGCCGATCACCCGGCCGCCGAAGAGAGCGTCGGCGACGAGGTTGCTCTTCGCGCGACCACCGAGACCTCGGACGACCTGCCGGGAGCGGACGGACTCGCGGAGGGGGCGGACGAGTCCCGCGTGGCGGCCGAAGCCGAGAACCTTCCCGCCGACGACCCGACGGGAGCGGACGACCGCTCCGACGACGACGTGCCCGCGCAGAGCGATCCGGTGGAGACCGAGCGGCGGACCGATGATCGCGCGGGTGCCGAGATCGTCGACGACGTCGAACTGCTCGAGACGGACGCGGCCGAACCGGTGGACGCGTTCGACGACGTCCCCCTCGGAGCGCACGACCTCGAGCACGATCACGCGTCGGTCGATCCGGAAGAGCCCGGCACGCACGACGAGCCCGCGACGTACGGCGAGGCCGCAGACATCGCGGAACCGCTGACGCGCGCGCCCTGGATTCCCGCGGCCTCCGACGAGGCGGAGGCCGGCAGCTCCGGCATCGGCGAGGCGCACGAGCTCGAGCCGGGGGATGCCACTCCCGAAGACGCGGAGCCCTCCCACCCCGAGCCGGAAGATGTCGCCGACGACGGCGCCGATGACGCAGAGGTCGAGGAGACCGAGATCGTGGCACAGACGCCCGCAGACGCCACGCAGCCGGTCGACGCGCCGCGCCCGGAAGCCGCGGCCGAGCCGCAGACCGCCGCTTCGACGGCCGCCGCCGAGATCGAGGCCGATGCCGCCGTCGCACGGGCCGGTCTCGAGGCCGCCCCGGCCTCCGCCCCGGCACCGACCACGCGCGCCGAGCGCGCCGCGACGGGCGTCATCGGAACGATCCCGCTCACGCGCCGCGGCGCCCAGCAGGCCGACGACGCCGCCCGCGTCGATCGCTCGCATTCGCTGGAACGCGTGCGCACGCCGGCCCCGAGGTCACGCTCGCCTCGAAGCGCATCGGGCAGATCGACGACGCGCGCGAGAGCTCCGATCTGCTCACCGCCGACCGTCTGCTCGACCCGCGGCAGATCACGCGTCCGGAGCCCGAGGGCCTGTGGCAGCAGCTGGTCTACTCGGTCTCGCGCCACCGCATCAACCTGGGTGACGGTCGTCGCGCCCGCCAGCGCAAGGATCTCGACCGTCGGATCGCCGCACCGCTCGCCGGCGGCGCTCGGTTCGTGCCGGTGCTCTCGCGCAAGGGCGGCGTGGGCAAGACCACCGTCACTTCGCTGTTGGGCATGGCCCTGGCAGACGCCCGCGACGACCGCATCATTGCGGTCGACGCCAACCCCGACCGCGGTACGCTCGCCGACCGCGTGGGTCGCGCGAACGGCCGCACGGTTCGCGACCTCGTGCGTTCCCACGACGAGATGGTCGGCTACAACGACGTCTCGTCGATCGTGGCACGCGATGCCACGCGTCTCGACGTGCTGGCATCCGACTCCGATCCGCGGGTGTCGGAGGCCTTCAGCGACGAGGACTACCGCCAGGTCGCCGACGTCGCCGCGCACTACTACTCGATCGTCCTGACCGATACGGGCACGGGGATCGTGCACTCGGTCATGGGTGCCACGCTCGAGCTGGCCGACACACTGGTCATCGTCGCGGGTCTCTCGGTCGATGAGGCGCGCCTGGCGTCGGAGACACTGACCTGGCTCGAGACCAACGGGTACGCATCGCGCGTCCGCGACGCTGTGGTGGTGCTCAACACCTCTCGCCCCGGCACGCCGCTGGTGCGCGAGAACGAGCTCGAGGCGCACTTCCGCTCGCGTGTGCGCACGGTCATCCGCATGCCGTACGACGCCCGTATCGCCGCGGGCAGCGCCATCACTTTCCGCGAACTCCAGCCCTCGACCCGACAGGCCGCGCGCGATCTCGCCGCCGCCGTCGTCGAAGGCCTGCGCACCCCGGCGGCCGCCGCATGACCGTCCGCCCGATCCGCCTGTTCGGCGACCCCGTCCTGCGCGCGACGAGCGCGCCCATCGAACAGATCGACGACGGCATCCGTGCTCTCGTCCAGGACCTCGTCGATACCGTCGAGCTCCCCGGGCGCGCGGGCGTCGCGGCCCCGCAGATCGGTGTGGGGCTGCGCGCCTTCAGTTACAACATCGACGGTGATATCGGCTACGTACTGAACCCCGTGCTCGTCGAGACGCGCGGAGAACCGCAGCCGGTGGGCGAGGGCTGCCTCTCGGTACCGGGTCTGTGGCATGACGCGCTCCGCTACCCGTGGGCGAAGGTCGTCGGGAGGGACCTCGACGGCAACGAGGTCGTCCTCGAGGGCGAGGGGCTGCTCGCCCAGGCCCTGCAGCACGAGACCGACCACCTCGACGGCATGCTCTACCTGTCGCGCCTGTCACCCGAGACCCGCCGCGAGGCCATGCGCCAGGTGCGCGAGAGCGACTGGTTCTGACCTGATCTCTGCAGAAGGGCCCGGATGCCGGCATCCGGGCCCTGTGTCTGCCCCCGCTCGTCACGAGAACAGGAGGGGCGCGACGAGAACAGGCCGATTCGAGGCGATCGTCCTGTATCCGTGACATCTCCTGTTCTCGCGACGCGAAACGGCCCGGCCCCGCGAGGGAACCGGGCCGTCGTCGTCGCGCGTGTCAGGGAAGAGACACGTTGGTCGTGTTGACCGGCACCGCGTAGATGTCCTCGATCGCGTCGGCGAAGTCCGACGTGATGACGTTGCGCTTGATGCTCATCTTCGGGGTGAGGTGGCCGCTGGCCTCGGTCCATTCGGTCGGCAGGATCGTGAACTTGCGAATCGACTCCGCGCGCGAGACCCGCGTGTTGGCGCGGTCGATCGCGCCCTGCACCTCGGCGCGGACCTTGTCGTTCTCGGCCGCCTCGGTGAGCGGCATGTCGGCGGGGAGGCCGTTGTTCGACAGCCACGTCGGCAGCATCTCGGTGTCGAGCGTGACCAGCGCCGCGATGAACGGCTTGTGGTCGCCCACCACGACGACCTGGCCGACGATGGGATTGGCGCGGATCGGATCCTCGAGGGCCGCGGGAGCGACGTTCTTGCCGCCGGCGGTGACGATGATCTCTTTCTTCCGTCCGGTGATGGCGAGGAAACCGTCGCTGTCGAACGCCCCGATGTCGCCCGTTTTGAACCACTCCCCGTCGAAGGCCTCGGCCGTGGCCTCGGGGTTCTGCCAGTACTCCCGGAACACGTTGATGCCGCGCACCTGAATCTCGCCGTCATCGGCGAGACGGATGCCGACACCCGGCAGCACGGGACCGACGGTGCCGATCTTCGACTTGGTGGCGAGGTTCACGGTGGCCGGTGCGGTGGTCTCGGTGAGGCCGTAGCCCTCGAGGATCACGACGCCGAGGCTGCGGAAGAAGTGGCCCAGGCGAGTACCGAGAGGAGCCGACCCCGACACCGCGTAGACGATGTTGCCGCCCATGGCATCCCGGAGCTTGGAGTAGACCAGCTTGTCGAAGAGCGCGAACTTGATCTTGAGCAGCAGGGGGATCGGCTTCCCCTCCTGCAGGCGCTGGGAGTGCTCGATCGCGGCGTCGGCGGCGGCTCGGAAGATCTTGCCTTTGCCACCCGCCTCGGCCTTCTGCTCGGCGGAGTTGTAGACCTTCTCGAACACGCGGGGGACCGCGAGCAGGAAGGTGGGGCGGAAGCTGCCGAGTGCCGGGAGCAGCTGCTTCGTATCGGGCTGGTGGCCAGTCTTCACGCCCGCGTGCACGTTCAGCAGCGAGATGAAGCGTGCGAACACGTGCGCCGTGGTGATGAACAGCAGGGTCGAAGCGCCAGGGGTCTCGACGACCTCGTGCAGCGACTTCGCGGAGTTGCGCGCCAGCTCGACGAAGTTGCTGTGGACGAGCACGCAGCCCTTCGGGCGACCGGTGGATCCCGAGGTGTAGATGAGAGTCGCGACATCGGAGGCCTTCGCCAGGTGGCGGCGGCGCTCGATCTCTTCGTCGGTGATGTGCGTGCCGCCCGCGACGAGCGCGTCGAGAGCGCCCGAGTGCATCGCCCACACGTCGCGGACGAGGGGAAGGTCGCTGCGCACCTCGTCGAGACGCGCGGCGTGATCGGTCGACTCGACGACCACGGCGATCGCGCCGGAGTCCGACAGGATCCACGAGATCTGCGACGGCGAGCTGGTCTCGTAGACCGGGACCATGATGGCGCCGGCGTAGAACAGCGCGAAGTCGACCAGGGTCCAGTCGTAGGTGGTGCGTGCGATGAACCCCACCTTCTCGCCGGGCTGGATGCCGGCGGCGACGAAGCCTTTCGCGAGGGCGATGACCTGCCGTTCGAATTCGACGGCGGTGACATCGCGCCATCCGTCTCGGTCGGGAACCGCGAACAGCGGTCGGTCGGGGGTGGCGCGGACGCGGTCGGCGAGCAGGTCGGACGCGTTCGCGTCGGGGTCTGCGGGAATGAGGGCGGGTTGATCGAACTGGATCACGGCAACTCCTTTGGCACCGGAAGAACGTCGAGCTGTGGGACGAGTCTATCCGCACCGAGGCGCTCTACCCGGGGAGCGCAGCGCATCGTCGTCGGTTGCACGGCATGGCTAGACTTCTCCGGGCCGAGCCGCACGGTGGGCCCGGAAGGGAGCGCGGTGCGCAACGTCGGCATCGATATCGGGGGAACGAAGATCGCGGGGGGCGTCGTCGACGAAGACGGCACCATCGTCGAGAAGCTTCGAGTCGACACTCCCATCGACCCCGCGGCTCTCGTGGATGCCGTGGTCGACATGGCCGATCACCTGCGCCGGGCACACGAGATCCACGCGATCGGCGTGGCCGCGGCCGGTTTCATCAGCCGCGACCGCAGCACCGTGATCTACGCACCGAACATCGACTGGCGCGACGAGCCCCTCCGTGCGCGCCTCGAGCAGCGCCTCGACGCCTCGGTCACGATCGAGAACGACGCGAACGCGGCGGGCTGGGGGGAGTACCGCTTCGGCGCCGGCCGAGGCGTGCGCGACATGGTCATGCTCACGATGGGCACCGGCGTCGGCGGCGCCGTCGTCACCGACGGCGAACTCTTCCGCGGCGGGCACGGCATCGGTGCCGAGCTCGGTCACATGCGGTTCGTGCGTGGCGGCCACCCCTGCGGATGCGGACAGAACGGCTGCCTCGAGCAGTACGCGTCGGGGCGCGCGCTGCAGCGCGAGGCCAACGCGATCGCCGACGAGGGCGGCATCGGCGCGGCCCTCGCGGCCGTTCGCGAAGAGCGGGGCGCGATCCCCGGGCCCGCCGTCTCGCGCCTCGTCCTGGCCGGAGATCCCGGGGCCGTCGAGGCTCTCCGTCGCGTCGCCACCGCCCTGGGCGAGGCGTGCGGCGGTTTCCAGGCCGTTCTCGATCCCGAGGTCTTCGTGATCGGCGGGGGAGTGGCGCAGCTGGGCGCCGACCTGCTCGAGCCCGTGAAGCTCGCGTACGAGACCTCCCTCCCGGGGTACGGTGAACGTCCGGTCGCGGAGTTCGCGATCGCACGCCTGGGCAACGATGCCGGTCTCATCGGGGTCGCGGACCTCGCCGGGAAGGAGCGCTGACGATGTTCTACTGGCTCATGAAGTACGTGGTGATCGGACCGGTGATCAAGGCCGTGTTCCGTCCGTGGATGGTGGGCCGGCGCAACATCCCCGTCGAGGGGGCTGCGATCCTTGCGAGCAACCACCTGTCGTTCTCCGACTCGATCTTCCTGCCGCTCATGATCGACCGCCGCATGGCGTTCCTCGCCAAGAGCGACTACTTCACCGGTAAGGGCCTCAAGGGGTGGGCCACCCGCATGTTCTTCACCGCGACGGGCCAGCTGCCCATCGACCGATCGGGGGGCAAGGCGTCGGAGGCCTCGCTCAACACGGGCCTCGGGGTGCTCGGGCGGGGCGAGCTGCTCGGCATCTATCCCGAGGGCACGCGCAGCCCCGACGGCACCCTGTACCGCGGCCGCACGGGCATCGCTCGGATGGCGCTCGAAGCGCACGTCCCGGTCGTCCCCGTCGTCATGGTCGACACCGGCGCCGTCATGCCCATCGGGCGGCGTCTGCCCCGCGTGGGGCGCGTCGGCATCGTGATCGGCGAGCCCCTCGATTTCTCGCGTTTCGAAGGGATGGAAGGCGATCGTTACGTCCTCCGCTCCGTCACCGACGAGATCATGGTGGCCCTGCAGCGTCTCGGCGAGCAGCGCTACGAAGACGTCTACGCCTCGACCGTCAAGGACCGTCTCGCCGCGTCACAGGCGGCGAAGGCGCCGGTCTCCCGCCACTAGACTTCAGGGGTGAATCAGCAGCTCCACGACCTCGACCACTGGCGAACCCTGCCCATCAAGCAGCAGCCGCAGTGGTATGACGAGGCCGCTGTGGCCGCGGCATCCGCAGAACTCGCCACCCTTCCGCCGCTGGTGTTCGCCGGCGAGGTCGACATCCTGCGCGACCGCCTCGCGCGTGCCGCCGCCGGCCAGGCCTTCCTCCTGCAGGGCGGTGACTGCGCCGAGACCTTCGCGGGCGCGACCGCCGAGCAGATCCGCAACCGCATCAAGACCGTGCTCCAGATGGCCGTCGTCCTCACCTACGGCGCTTCGATGCCGGTCGTGAAGATGGGCCGCATGGCGGGCCAGTTCGCCAAGCCGCGCTCGAGCGACGTCGAGACGCGCGGCGATGTGACGCTCCCGGCCTACCGTGGCGACATCGTCAACGGGTACGACTTCACCGAGGAGTCGCGTAAGGCCGACCCCGCACGCCTGCTCAAGGGCTACCACACGGCCGCATCGACCCTGAACCTCATCCGTGCGTTCACGCAGGGCGGCTTCGCCGACCTGCGCGAGGTGCACAGCTGGAACAAGGGCTTCGCCAGTACCCCGGCCAACCAGGCCTACGAGAGCATGGCGACCGAGATCGACCGGGCCATCAAGTTCATGGAGGCCGCCGGGGCCGACTTCGACGAGCTCACGCGCGTCGAGTTCTACACCGGGCACGAGGGCCTGCTCATGGACTACGAGCGTCCCATGACGCGCATCGACTCGCGCACGGGTCAGCCCTACAACACCTCGTCGCACTTCCAGTGGATCGGTGAGCGCACGCGCGAGCTCGACGGCGCACACGTCGACTACTTCTCGAAGATCCGTAACCCCATCGGTGTGAAGCTCGGCCCCACCACCACGGCCGAAACCGCGCTGGCGCTGATCGACAAGCTCGACCCCGAGCGCGAGCCCGGGCGTCTCACCTTCATCACGCGCATGGGTGCGGGCAAGATCCGCGACGCCCTGCCGCCGCTGCTCGAAGCCGTCCGCGACTCGGGCGCGACCCCGCTCTGGGTCACCGACCCGATGCACGGCAACGGCATCACCACCCCCACCGGTTACAAGACGCGTCGCTTCGACGACGTGGTCGACGAGGTGCGCGGGTTCTTCGAGGCACACCGCTCGGTGGGTACGCACCCCGGTGGCATCCACGTGGAGCTCACCGGCGATGACGTCACCGAGTGCCTGGGCGGCTCGGAGCAGATCGACGAGGCGACCCTCGCGACCCGCTACGAGAGCCTGTGCGACCCGCGTCTGAACCATCGTCAGAGCCTGGAGCTGGCGTTCCTCGTGGCCGAGGAGCTCGAGAAGCGCTGACCCCCGTCCGAACGAGACGACGCCCCCGGCCCCGAGGTCGGGGGCGTCGTCTCGTTCCGGATGCCGTGAACGAGTGCGCTGCGTCGAGTCACACACGTCGTCCGAAGCCGTGCGGCGCGGGAGGGGCACCGCCGGGAAGCGTTACAGCGTCGGCGTCAGCGTGATCGTCGAACCCTGCGGCGCGGTCGTTCCGGCCTTGGGGTTCGTCGCTCGCACCTTGTAGATGTCCCAGTACTTGAAGCCGAGGGGGAGCGTTCCGTCGTCGATGCCCGCGTTGACCTGGAAGCCGAGTGCTTCGAGGGTCTTCACGGCATCCCGGATCGACATTCCCACCACGTTGCCCGGGATCTCGACGGGCTTCGGACCGATCGACACCCGCAGGGGAACCGTGTCGCCGGGGCGCCAGTTGCCGCCCCCGTCGCGCTGGCCCATGGCGATGACGTTCCCGGATGCCACGGAGTTGCTGTACTCCTCGGTCACCGAGGACTTCAGCCCGACGCCGTCGAGGGCTCGCTGAGCCTGTGAACGCGAGTCCCCGGTGACGTCGGGGATGGGGCCGAGGGAGACGACGAGCGTGGCCGCGTCTCCTTCGTAGACGGTGCAGCCCTCGGTGCAGTCGATCGCGTCGCCGCCGGAGCGGGGAATGACCGAGGCACCGAGCACCGTGCCGTTCGCCGGATCGGCGAACTGACGCTCGGGGTCGCCCGCGACACCCACGAAGGCCTGTTCGAGGATGGCGCGCACCTCGTCGGCGCTCTTGCCGGCGAGGGCCGGTATCTGATGGGTCGCCGGCCCGATCGAGACGAAGACCGTGACGACCGTCTCTTTGTCGAGCCGCTCGCCCGGGGCGGGGTCGGACCCGACCGTGGTCCCCGAGGGGATCTCTCGATCGGTGACCTCCTGCGCCTGCGCCCGCAACTGCTGCTCGGTGAGCAGGGTCTCGGCGTCGGCGAAGCTCCGGCCCGAGATGTCGGGGACCGCGACGAGCGAGCCCGGTCCTGAGCCGAAGTACCAGCCGGTGAATCCGGCGCCCCCGGCGAGGAGCAGCACGAGCACGAGGATCCACGCGCCCCGCGTCGTGCGCCGACGAGTGCGCGTGCGCAGGCGTGCGGCGTTGTCGGGCTCGTCGATGGTGGCGGAGGGGAGGGATGCCGTCTGCGGCAGCACCTTGGTCAGCTCGCGCGACTCCGCCGCGTTCGGGGGGCTCGTGGTGCCCACCGCGACGGCGCGGGCCACCTGGGGGGCGAGGCCGAGCTCCTTCTCGATCGCGCGCAGGCGCTCGAGCATCGCACCCGCGTCGAGGGGGCGATCGCCCGGCTCCCGCTCGGTCGACCACAGGACGAGCTCGTCGAGTTGCTCGGGCACCCCGGGATTCTTGGCGCTCGGGCGGGGCACCGAGTCGGTGGCGTGCTGGTAGGCGATCTGCATCGGCTGCTCGCCCTTGTAGGGCTGCTCGCCGACGAGCATCTCGTAGAGCATGATGCCGAGCGAGTAGATGTCGCTGCGGGCGTCGGCCGTGCCGCGCGTGACGAGCTCGGGTGCGAGGTAGGCGATGGTGCCCATGAGCTGAGCGCCGCTCGCGGTGTTCGCGGTGGTCGCGCGGGCGAGGCCGAAGTCGCCGATCTTGATGCGGCCGTCCTCGGCGAGCAGGACGTTCTCGGGCTTGACGTCGCGATGGACGATCCCGGCCCGGTGCGCGGCCGCGAGCCCCGAGAGGATGGCATCCATGATCGTGAGGGTCTGATCGACCGTGAGGCGCCGGTGCTCGCGGAGCAGTTCGCGCAGGGTGATGCCGGGCAGGTATTCCATCACCAGGTAGGCCATCTCGCCGTCCTGACCCTGGTCGAAGACGTTGACGACGTGCGGGTCGCTCAGCCGGGCGGCCGAGCGGGCTTCCTGGATGAAGCGGCTCTGGAACACGGTGTCGTCGCTGAGGTGGCCGTGCATGACCTTCAGGGCGACGCGGCGCTCGAGGCGCAGGTCGGTCGCGACGTACACGGTCGCCATGCCGCCGCGCGCGATGCGCGCGCGCACCCGGTACCGGCCGTCGACGAGACGGCCGATCAGCGGGTCTGCCTGCTGACTCGTGCTCACACGTCGAGTCTACGGAGCGCCCCCTGTGAGCCAGGGGAGCGGCTCGCCTTCACCTCGGTCGAGAAGCTCAGCCGAGAACGGAGAGCCAGACGGTGGCGGGTTGCTCCCATTGGGCGTAGCGGTCCGGGTAGGCCGAGATCTGTACTGCCTGCGCGGCGTCGGCGTAGGGCAGTTGCTCCCATCCGGGGATATCGAGCAGCCCGCGGGTGGCGGCGCCGTTGGGATCGCCTGCTCCGCCGAAGAACACGCGGGTCGAGCGGTCCCGGTCGAGGATCTGGTCCGGCGTACCCCAGCCGGTGCTGGGTCGCTGCTGGAAGAGGCCGAGCGAATCGCGGTCGCCCCAGTCGAGGTTGCGCAGCCACGATTCCTGCATCGCGGTGCCGAGGGCGATGACGATGCCGCGGTCCGAGACGCCGAGTTCGCGCCCGATGCGGATGATCAGACGAGCGTTCTCGCTCTGTTCGGCGTCCAGCCCGGGTGCGGTGGCGGGAGCGACGGCGGCCGGGGCAGGGGCCGGCGCGGGGGTTCCCGAGGGAATCTGCAACACGTCGCCGGGGTAGATGATCGAGGCACGCGTGAGCCCGTTCGCGCCGAGGATGGCGTCGACCGAGACGCCGTTGGCGCGAGCGATCGCCGAGACGGTGTCGCCCGGGCGGACCTCGTGCGATCGAGGCGCGGCCTCCGGCGTCGTGGGAGTGGTCGGAGCGGGAGACGCCGCGGGCGTGAGCGCGAGCACCTGACCCGGGCGGATGACGCTGCCGGGCGTCAAGCCGTTGGCCGCGAGGACCGCGGCGGTATCGAGGCCGTGCGCGCGGGCGATGCCCCACACCGTGTCACCCGCGGATACCGTGTAGGTGGTCGGGGCGGCGAGAGCGGTGAGAGCCGGCATCCCGAGACCGCGGGGAACGGGCGGCAGGACGGTCAGTGCCGGTTCGGGGGGAGCGGCGTGGGCGGAGTGCTCGGCGGTGAGGGTCAGAGCGATCGTGCCGGCCACGGCGGCCGGCCAGATGGCGACCGCGCGGCGTCGCGAGGGCAGGGGGGACAGCGTGAGTCGTCGCATGGTGGGGGGATTCCGTTCGTTCGACTGCCCGCAACCGTGGCATGCCCGGGGGCGGATGTCAACGGAAGTGGCTCCTGTGACGCATGGGACTCACCGCACAGGCGTCCTCGGGAGCGGTCCGGTGCGGCGGAAATGAGAGGATGGGGGAGTGAGCGAGACTTCCCGGTACGAGACAGCGTGGCTGACCATCCCCGACCTGGTCGAGTTGCTCGACGAGTCGCTCGGACGCGTCCGCCGCCTCTTCGACGAGCACTACCTCGTCGGTTCGCGCCGCGAGGGCGTGTTCAAGGTGCCCGCGGTCTTCATCGTCGACGGGCGCCCGTTGGCGTCGCTGCGCGGCACGATCATCGTTCTGCACGACGCCGGGTTCGACCCCGACGAGACAATCGATTGGCTCCTCAGCCCGGAAGAGACCATCGGCATGGCGCCGATCGAGGCTCTGCTCGCCGGGCGCAAGAGCGAGGTTCGCCGAGTCGCGGCGACTCTCGCCTGAGCCGTTTCGGCGTCAGGCGGCCCGCTCGGTGGCCGCGCGCGCAAGAGCGCGGAGGTCTTCGAGAGCCGCGGTGTCGACCCGCGCGGCGTCGAGCGCAAGATCGGCCTGCCTCGCGTAATCGGCGATCAGGCCCTCCGTCCGCTCGAGCGCACCGGTGTCGGCGATCGTGCGCTGGAGTGCCGCGATCTGCGCCGCGTCGAGATCCGGATCGCCCAGAAGTGTGTCGAAACGCGCACGATCGTCGGCCGAGAGGATCTCGCGGGCGTAGGCCACGAGGACCGTGCGCTTGCCCTCGCGCAGGTCGTCCCCGACCGGTTTTCCGGTGACGACGCTGTCGCCGAAGACGCCGAGCACGTCGTCGCGCAGCTGGAAGGCCATGCCGACGTCGTGACCGAACCGACCGAGGGAATCGAGCTGCGCCTCATCGGCACCGGCGAGAGCCGCCCCGATCTGCAGGGGCTGCTGGATGCTGTACCGCGCCGACTTGTACGACGCGATGCGCAGAGCTCGCTCCGCGTGGCTGTCGTCGGGGTAGACGGCGTACGCGGACTCCTCGGCGACGTCGAGGAATTGCCCGACGGTCACGTCGCGGCGCATCCGCGCGTAGGCGCGGCGGGTCGAGGCGGCGTGGGGGTGGCTCTCGAGGCCCGCTTCGAGCAGGTCGTCGCTCCAGGCGACGAGGAGGTCTCCGAGCAGGATGGCCCCCGACCGGCCGAACGCGTCGGGATCACCCGCCCAGTCGGCGTCCTGATGCGCTTTCTGCAGAGCGCGGTGCGCCGCGGGCTGACCTCGGCGCGTGTCGCTGTTGTCGACCAGGTCGTCGTGGACGAGGGCCGCCGCATGGAAGATCTCGAGCGAGGTGGCCACGGCCAGAGCGGGTTCGTCGAACGGGGGAGAGGTCGGCGCCTCGAGAGCGCGGACGGCACGCCAGCCGGCGAGGCAGAAACGGGCTCGCAGGCGCTTGCCGCCCTGGAGGGCGGATGCTCCCGATCGGGTGAACGACTCGGCCTCCGGGCCCAGGGCGGAGGCGTACGATATCTGTTCGGAGAGGAACTTGTCGAGTCGCTGGGAAACAGCTTCGATCGGTTCCGAGGAGGTCGCCACGGGCCTAGCCTAGTGATCTACGTGGCGCGTAGAATCGCCGGCAACGAACAACAGAGGGGGATGCATGCCACTGTCAGAGCAGGAGCAGCGTCTGCTGGACGAGATGGAGCGCCATCTCATGAGCAACGACACCGATGTCGTCTCGGCCCCCAGTCGCGCCCTCAGCTACCGCAACATCGTCCTCGGCTCGATCCTCGTCCTCGCGGGTCTCGGTGCGCTCGTCGCGGGTGTGTCGATCGGATTCACCACGGGCTTCGTCGGCATCGCCGTCGGCGTCCTCGGCTTCCTCCTGATGGTGGGGGGCGTCGTGTTCGCCGTCACCCCGACGCGCGGCGCCGCGCAGGCATCGCCCTCCGTCGCCAAACCCCGCCCCGCGCGCGCCTCCGGCTCGTCGTTCATGGATCGCATGAACGAACGCTGGGATCGCCGCCACGACGGGCCCTAAGCCTCCAGCCCCCCTCATCTCAGCACCGGCTCTTCGGAGCCGGTGCTTTTTCGTGCGCCCGGGAACCCCGTGCACCTCGGGAGCGGGGAGTGCGGCGGAAACGGCACGCATCCGACCTCGGGCGCTCCTTTTTCCTCCACCCCGACGTGCACCCGGGGTGATCTGCCGTGATCGGCCGCGGGATTCTGCGGGTTGCGCTCCCGGGTGTCGCGACGGAAGGACACAGTACACGGCTGTGGTTTTCCGCAGAAGACCCCCGATTTCGATAGCGAAGTGGAGGGCTGTGGAGTAAAGTGGGGGAAACTTCGCAGGCCGGACGAAGGGGGTGGACGCCCGAATGCTGCTCGGAACGCACACACCCAAGCTCGACGACAAGGGTCGGGTCATCCTGCCGGCGAAGTTCCGTGACGATCTCGGCGCCGGAGTGGTGATCACGCGCGGGCAGGACCGCTGCCTCTACGTGTTCAGTACCGAGGAGTTCGAGCGCGTTCACGAGCGGATCCGCGAGGCCCCGCTCAGCAACAAGCAGGCCCGCGACTTCCTGCGCATGTTCCTCTCGGGGGCCAGTGCCGAGAAGCCCGACAGTCAGAACCGCATCACCGTCCCGCCCGCGTTGCGTACCTACGCGGGGCTCGGGCGTGAACTCGTCGTCACCGGTGTCGGAGCTCACGCCGAGATCTGGGATGCCGAGGCATGGAACTCCTACGCGGAGAGCAACGAAGAGACGTACGCCGAGATGGAGCAGGAGGTGATCCCGGGACTTTTCTGACCCTTCGGCTGTGATGCCCAGCCGCTCGCCCTGACGCACTTCCCCGGCGCCAGGTCGATGCGGATGGGGATCAGAGTCCGAAGGTTCGGCCCGAGACATCATGGATATCCGCGACATCCACACCCCCGTCCTGCTCGAGCGCTGCGCCGAGCTGTTGGGTCCTGCCCTGCAGAAGCCCGGCTCCGTGTTCGTCGATGGCACGCTCGGCATGGGCGGCCACTCGGAGGCGTTTCTCCAGCGGTTCCCCGAAGCCCGCCTCATCGGCCTCGATCGCGACACCGAGGCCCTGCGTATCGCGGGCGAGCGCCTCCAGCGCTTCGGCGACCGCGTCACCCTCGTGCACACCGTGTACGACGGGATCGTCGAGGCCGTGGCGTCAGCCGGAGTCGACAAGGTCGACGGGATCCTTTTCGACCTCGGTGTCTCGTCTCTGCAGCTCGACGTCGCCGACCGCGGCTTCGCCTACGCGCAGGACGCGCCGCTCGACATGCGCATGGACCAGACCGCCGGCGTCACGGCCGCGGAGGTTCTCGCGACCTACGGCGAGGGCGACCTGCGTCGCATCTTCGAGCGCTACGGCGAAGAGAAGCTCGCCGGCCGCTATGCCCGCGCGATCATCGCCGCTCGTTCCGAAGCGCCCCTCGAACGCTCCGGCCAGCTGGTCGACATTCTGCAGGCAGCAACCCCCGCCGCCGTGCTGCGCGAGCGTCACCCGGCCAAGCGCGTCTTCCAGGCCCTGCGCATCGAGGTCAACGCCGAGCTGTCGGCGCTCGAGCGCACGATCCCGGCGGCGCTGAGCGTGCTCGGCGTCGGTGGGCGCATCGTCGTGCTGTCGTACCAGTCGCTCGAAGACCGCTTGGTCAAGCGCGTCTTCGCTGACGTGTCCACGTCCACCGCTCCGCGCGGACTGCCCGTGGAGCTTCCCGAGCACGCCCCGAAGTTCCGACTCCTCGTGCGCGGCGCCGAACTCGCGAGCGACGAAGAGCGCGCGGCCAACCCCCGCGCCACCCCCGTGCGTCTGCGCGCGGCCGAGAGAATCCGGGAGGACGCATGAGTGCACCCCAGGCCGTCGATGCAGTTTTCCTGCCCGACTTCCCGACGCCCGTTCGCGAGCGCCGGCTCACCGTCGTCCCCGCCACCGCGCGTCGTCGTGCCCCGCGGCGCGTGTTCGGCGTCATCGCCGTGCTCGGCGCGCTGGCGATCGTGCTGGTGCAGATGGGCCTCGGCATCCTGACGACTCAGAGCTCCTTCGAGATCTCCTCGCTCACCCAGCAGCAGCGTGATCTGACCTACCAGAAGCAGATCCTCTCCGACGAGAGCGCGGGGCTCAGCTCGCCCCAGTACCTTGCGGCCAACGCCGCAGCGCTCGGCATGGTCATCGACGAGTCGCCGACCTACCTGCGTCTGAGCGACGGGGCCGTGATCGGTTCCGACAAGCCGGCCGACACCGCCTCCTCGGTCGACGCCAAGGGCCGCGGCTCGGTCGGCAACGCGCTGATCTCGGGCGTTCCGCTCGTCACCGACCCGGCAGCGTCCACCACCGAGAACGGTACGTCGACCCCTGCCCCCGCGGCGCCCGGACAGCCCGCGCCCACCGAGGCCGCCCCGGCCACCCCATCCGCGACACCCCCGCCGATCAGCGACGGTTTGCCGACTCCCGCGACACGATGAGAGCCATGACGACGACAACCTCCCGTTCCCCGCGGCGTCGCACCGTCGTCGCCCTCGCGGTCGTGCTGATCGTGATCATCGCCTTCGTCGTCCGCCTGGTCGACATCCAGGTCGTGAACGCCCGCGACCACGTGGACGACTCGCTCTCGATGGGTCTGCAGAACTCCCGCATCGAGTACGCCTCGCGCGGATCGATCGTCGACGACAACGGGGTGCCGCTGGCCACCAGCCTCAATCGCTACGACGTGCAGATCGACCCGATGCTCGCCGCGAAGGGCGTGACCACCCGCGACGACGACGGCGACGAGACCACGACGGCGTGGCCCGACCTGGCCGCTCAGATCGCCGGCGTCACCGGTCAGAACGCCGCGGACGTGCAGAAGATCGTCCAGGACGCCGTGGCCGACAACCCCGAGTCGCGCTACGCGATGATCGCGAAGAACGTCTCGACCGAGCAGTACCGAGCCCTCGTGGCCCTGGGGCTGCCGTTCCTCAGCTTCCCGCCTCAGGCGGGCCGCATGTACCCCGACGGCGCGGTCGCCGGTAACCTGCTCGGGTTCGTCGGCGGCGACGGTCAGGCCCTCGCCGGCCTCGAGGCGGCCGACAACGACTGCCTGGCCTCGACCAACGGCAAGGTCGTCTTCCAGCAGAGCCGCGACGGCGTGGTGCTCCCCGGTACCGAGGTCGTCACGCAGCCCGCGGTCGACGGCGGCACCCTCAAGCTCACGATCGACCGCGACCTGCAGTGGTACCTGCAGCAGCTCATCGCCGAACAGGTGCAGAACACCGGGTCGCTGCGCGGCACCATCACCGTGGTCGAGGCGAAGACGGGCAAGATCCGCGCACTCGCGGAGTACCCGACGGTCGACCCGAACGACCCCACCGCCACCGCGCCCGAAGATCGCGGCAGCCGCGCGTTCTCGAGCCCTTTCGAGCCCGGTTCGACCTTCAAGGCGCTCACGACCGCGATCGGCCTGGACAGCGGCTCGTACACGCCGCAGACCACGGTGACGGCCTCGGGTCGGGAGGTGCTGGACGGCGACGCGCGCGTTTCCGACGCGTTTTCGCACGGCCCGAACGTCTACACCCCCACGGGCGTCCTGATCGACTCCTCCAACGTGGGTATCTCGAAGTTCGCCCAGATGATCCCCGCCCAGACGCGCTTCGACTACCTGCAGAAGTTCGGCATGGGAACGACGAGCGCGATCGACTTCCCGGGGGAGTCGGGCGGCATCCTGCACCCCGTCCAGGACTGGGACAAGCAGACCTTCTTCAATACCGCGTTCGGCCAGGGTCTGTCGGTCACCGTGCCCCAGCTCGTGGGGGCGTACCAGACCATCGCCAACGGCGGCGTGAAGAAGCCGCTGTCGATCGTCGAGGGCTGCACGGCGGCCGACGGCACCGTCACCGACGTCCCCTCGACCGAGGGCACGCAGGTCATCTCGACAGACACGGCGAAAGAGGTCTCGCTCATGCTCGAGAACGTCGCCACGCAGGGCGAGCTCGCGTCGAAGATCGCGATCCCCGGTTACCGCATCGCGATCAAGACCGGTACCGGCGAGAAGGTCGACGAGAACACGGGCGCCTACAAGCCCGACGCGTACTTCACCACGATGATCGGTTTCGCCCCCGCCGACGACCCGCAGTACGTGGTCGCGGTCAACCTCGACGAGCCGCGGACGGTAAAATCGTCGGCGGCCACCGCCCCCGCGTTCCAGAAGGCCCTCACCCAGGTTCTCAAGTCCTACCGGGTGATCCCGTCCGGAACCACGACCCCCGAACTGCCCAAGTTCGGCTGAGAAAGAGCCCGCATCGGTCTCGTCTCGGTAACGAATGCGACCGGAAAGGGCGTCCCACAGCAATGATCTCCCTCAGCCTCTCCCACCTCGCCGACGTGCTCGGCGGCCGCCTCGTCGTCCGAGGTGACGACACCCCCGACACGCTCGTATCGGGTCTCGTCGATACCGACTCGCGCCTCATCGGACCCGGTGGGATCTTCGTCGCCAAGCCCGGCGAGACCACCGACGGCCACCTTTTCGTCGGCACCGCCGTCGAGCGCGGCGCGGCCCTCGCGATCGTCGAACGCGAGCTCGACGACGCGGTGAGCCAGATCGTCGTCCCGGATGCCGTGGCCGCCCTCAGCGACCTGGCCCGCGACGTGGTGGCCCGGGTGCGCGACGCGGGCCCCCTCCAGATCGTCGGCATCACGGGATCCAACGGGAAGACGACCACGAAGAACCTCCTCGCCCGCATCCTCGAGGACGAGGGCGAGACGGTGGCGCCGCGCGCCTCGTTCAACAACGAGGTCGGCGCTCCGCTGACGATGCTGCGCGTCACCGAGAACACCCGCTACCTCGTGAGCGAGTTCGGAGCCAGCGCCCCGGGCGCCATCGCGCACCTCGCGGGTCTGGTCACACCCGACGTCGGCGTCGTGCTGATGGTCGGCATGGCGCACGCCGGCGGCTTCGGCGGAATCGAGTCCACCTTCCACGCCAAGAGCGAACTGGTGAAGGCCACCCGCGAAGGCGGCCTCGCCGTGCTCAACGCCGACGACCCCCGCGTCGCCGCGATGGAGCCCATCGCACGCGAACGCGGGCAGGAGGTGCGGTGGTTCGGCCGAGGCGAGCGGGCCGAGGTGCGCGCCCTCGACGTCGAGGTGTCGGCATCCGGAACCCGCGCCGATCTGCTGGTCGACGGAGAGCCCTTCACCCTCACCCTGCGGGTGCTCGGCGAGCATCACGTGATGAACGCCCTCGCGGCCCTCGCCGCCGCCACGGCGCTCGGCGTCGCCGCCGCCGATGCGATCGCGCGTCTCGAGACCGTCGAGATCGCCGAGCGCTGGCGCATGCAGCCGCTCGGCTCCGACCGCGTGCGCATCATCAACGACGCGTACAACGCCAGCCCCGACTCGATGGCCGCCGCTCTGCGCACCCTCGCGCAGATCACCGGCCCCGACGAGCGCACCGTCGCCGTGCTGGGTGCGATGAGCGAGCTGGGGGAGTACGCCGACGAAGAGCACGATCGCGTCGGGCTGTTGGCCGTGCGCCTGCGCATCCAGCGCATCGTCGTGATCGGCCCCGAGGCGCGCCGCATGTACCTCGAGGCGATCGCCCAGGGCTCGTGGGACGGCGAGGCGGTCTTCTTCGCCGATGCCGACGCGGCCTACGACTACCTTTCGACCGAACTGCGCGACGGTGATCGCGTGCTGGTGAAGTCGTCCAACTCGGCGGGGCTCCGGCACCTCGGCGACCGTCTGGGAGACTTGTTCGCGTGAGATCACTTCTGACGTCGGCTGCGATCTCGCTCGCCTTCACCCTTTTCCTCACCCCGGTCTTCCTCCGGTGGTTCCGCAAGTGGGGCTGGGGTCAGGTCATCCGCACCCCCGAGAACGTGCACAACCCCTCGCACGGGGCCAAGCGCGGCACGCCCACCATGGGCGGAACGATCTTCATCCTCGGCACGATGGTCGGGTACTTCATCGGCTCGTACGCCGGCAACAACCCGCCCACGGTCTCGGGCCTGCTCGTGCTGTGGCTCATGCTCGGCTTCGGCGT
The DNA here is from genome assembly GCF_052660795.1 of Sphingomonas sp. G5. NCBI lineage: Bacteria > Pseudomonadati > Pseudomonadota > Alphaproteobacteria > Sphingomonadales > Sphingomonadaceae > Sphingomonas > Sphingomonas sp. G5. Next base: position 1,283,381 of record NZ_CP109660.1, read on the forward strand.
GGTCGGTTTCATCGACGACTACATGAAGATCCGCCAGCAGCGCAGTCTGGGGCTCTCGGGCTGGCGCAAGATCGCCGGTCAGGTCATCGTCGCGGTGCCCTTCGCGATCATCGCGTTGAACTTCCCGAACACCGTCGGACAGACCGCCGCCTCGGGGTACGTCTCGGTGTTCCGCGACATCCAGCTGCTGTCGTTCTTCGCCCTCGGGCCGATCCTCGGCTGGCTGCTCTACCTCGCGTGGATCTCGCTGATCGGGACCGCGACGTCCAACTCGGTCAACGTCGCCGACGGCCTCGACGGCCTCGCAGCGGGCTCGGGCATCTTCGTGGTCGGCGCCTACAGCCTCATGGCGTTCTGGCAGAACAAGCAGGTCTGCGCCGACGTGCTCGACCCCACCGTGCAAGCCGGGTGCTACGCCGTGCGCGACCCCTTCGATCTCGCGATCGTCGGTGCCTCGTTCGTGGGAGCCCTCGTCGGATTCCTCTGGTGGAACGCACCCAAGGCGAAGGTCTTCATGGGCGACTGCGGTTCGATGGCGATCGGCGGCGTGATCGCGGCGATGGCGATCTTCACCCGCACCGAACTCCTGCTCATCCTCATCGCGGGCGTCTACGTCATCGCTTCGGGCTCGGTCATCCTCCAGCGGGCCTACTTCAAGATCACCCGGGGCAAGCGCCTCTTCCTCATGAGTCCCCTGCACCATCATCTCGAGATGCGCGGATGGCCCGAAGTCACGATCGTCGTGCGCATGTGGATCATCGCCGGCCTCCTCGCCGTCTCGGGCATCGGATTCTTCTACGTCGAATGGCTCTCACGCGTATGACCGACCTCTCCACCCTCACCAGCTGGCACGCCGACTGGAAGGGGCTGCGCGTCGTCGTCCTCGGCCTGTCGGTGACCGGGTTCTCCGTCGCCGACACCCTCGCCGAGCTCGGCGCCGAGGTGCTCGTGGTGACGGAGCGGGCGGATGCCGAGTACTCCCGCCTCCTCCCCGTGCTGGGCGTGAGCCTGCACGAGGGTCCGCTCGAGACCGTGCCCGCCGAGATGACCGACTTCGCGCCCGAGGTGGTCGTGGCATCCCCGGGCTTCCCTCCGCACCACCCCGTGATCACGTGGACGCGGGAGCGGGGCATCGCACTGTGGGGCGATGTCGAACTCGCGTGGCGCGTGCGCGACAAGGTCGTGCGGCCCGATGGGCGCCCCGCCGACTGGGTGCTCATCACCGGCACGAACGGCAAGACCACGACCACGCGTCTCACGGCAGAGATGCTCATGACGGCGGGTCAGCGGGCGGTACCCGTCGGCAATATCGGAACGCCGGTGCTCGACGCGGTGCGCGATCCGGGGGGCTTCGACGTCTTCGTCGTCGAGCTGTCCAGCCATCAGCTCTGGTATCTGAACCTCCAGAGCGGGCCCGACGCCCTGTCACCGCATTCCGCGGTGTGCCTGAACCTCGCGGACGACCATCTCGAGTGGCACGGCGGCGCCGACGCGTATCGCGCGGCGAAGTCCGGCGTGTACACCCGCACGCGGGTGGCCTGCGTCTACAACAAGGCCGACATCGCGACCCGCGAGATGGTCGAAGACGCCGAGGTGATCGAGGGCGCCCGCGCCATCGGCTTCGACCTCGGCGTCCCGGGTCCCAGCGACCTCGGCGTGGTCGATGGCATCCTCGTCGATCGCGCATTCCTCGAGGAGAGGGCCACCTCGGCCCTCGAGCTGACGACGGTGACCGACCTCGCCCAGCGGGGACTCGCCGCTCCCCACATGGTCGCGAACATCCTCGCCGCGTCGGCCCTCGCCCGTTCCCTCGGCGCGACACCCGCGCACATCCATGACACGCTCGAGCGCTTCCGTCTGGACCCGCACCGCATCCAGGTCGTCGGCGCCCACCTCGGCGTCACCTGGGTCGACGACTCCAAGGCGACCAACCCTCACGCGGCCGCCTCGTCGCTCGCGGCCTATCCCGGCGCCGTGTGGGTGGTCGGGGGACTGCTCAAGGGTGTCGACCTCGGCGACCTCGTCCGAGCCCGCGGCGCGTCGGTGCGCGCGGTCATCGTGATCGGCACCGAGCGCGACGAGATCGTGACCGCGTTCCAGCGACACGCCCCGGCGGTGCCGCTGTTCGAGGTCGACCACGCCGAGACTGAAGACGTCATGGCCCAGGTCGTCGAGCTGGCGGCGGGTGTGGCCCGGGATGGAGACACCGTTCTTCTGGCTCCCGCGGCGGCCTCGTTCGATCAGTTCGCGTCCTACTCCGACCGCGGCGACCGCTTCGCCGAGGCGGTGCGGGAGTGGATCGCGGGCCACGACGGAGATTCTCGACCGCACGACTGAGGGGACTCGCGTGACCACGACGGCGCCTCCTCCGCGGCAGACACCCGACGAACCCGAGCGCGCCGGCCTCGCGGCCCGCGTCTCGCTCGGTCGGGCGTTCCGCCCCGTGCCGAGCGAGTTCCTGCTCATCACCTCCGCGGCGCTCCTGCTGACCGGTTTCGGTCTGGTCATGGTGCTCTCGGCGACCTCGGCCCTCGATGGCGCGCAGAACCCCTTCGATCACGTGCTCAAGCAGGGCGTGTTCGCCGTCATCGGCATCCCGCTGATGTTCGTCCTGAGCCGGGCGCCCCTGCGTTTCTGGAAGCGCATGGCCTGGCCGGCGCTGATCTTCGCGACCCTGTTCCAACTCCTCGTGTTCACGCCGTTGGGCATCTCGGCGAACGGTAACCGCAACTGGATCAACCTCGCGGGCATCCAAGCTCAACCGGCGGAGTTCCTCAAGCTCGCCCTGGCGCTCTGGCTCGGTTACGTCCTGTATCGCAAGCAAACGCTGCTGGGCGACTGGCGGCACGTGTTCATCCCGATCGTTCCGGTCTTCGCCCTCGTCGTCGCCACCGTCATGGGCGGTAAGGATCTGGGCACGACGATGATCCTCGTGCTCGTCCTGCTCGGCGCCCTGTTCTTCTCGGGCGTGAAGCTGCGCATCTTCGTCCTCCCCGCCCTCGCGGCCGTCGGCGCCATCGCCCTCTTCGCCATCACGAGCGCAGACCGCATGCGCCGCATCATGAGCTTCCTCGACCAGGACTGCATCGCCAACTACCTCGGCGACTGCTATCAGCCGCTGCACGGCATCTGGGGGCTCGCCGCGGGCGGCATCTTCGGTGTGGGTCTGGGCAACTCCGCCGAGAAGTACGACTGGCTCCCCGCCGCGGCGAACGACTACATCTTCGCCATCGTGGGTGAGGAGCTCGGGCTCATCGGCTGCATCGTGGTCCTCCTGCTCTTCGGCCTGTTCGCCGTCGGCGCCTTCCACATCATCCGCCGCACCGACGACCCCTTCGTGCGCATCGTCGCGGGTGGCATCACCATCTGGATCGTCGGCCAGGCCATGATCAACGTCGCGGTCGTGCTCCGCGTCTTCCCCGTGCTGGGCGTGCCGCTGCCGTTCATGTCGCAGGGAGGTACGTCGTTGCTGTCGGTGCTGATCGGGTGCGGCGTGCTGCTGTCGTGCGCGCGGACGCTGCCCGACCGCCGCGCGGTGAGCGAGGCGCCCCCGCGCGCGGCGCGACGGGCCGCGGCATCCCCCCGTCGTCCGCGCGGCTGAGCGCCCCCGACCGCCGCGCGTGCGCGTGCGAGGTGGTTAGGGTCGAACGGTGACGACTTACCTTCTCGCCGGCGGCGGCACCGCCGGGCACGTGAACCCCCTGCTCGCGGTCGCCGACGGACTCCGCGCCCGCGACGCCTCGGCCGACGTCCTCGTGCTGGGCACCCGCGAGGGCCTCGAAGCGCGCCTCGTTCCGCTGCGCGGTTACGAGCTGCTCACCGTCGCGAAGGTTCCGTTCCCGCGCCGACCGAACGGGGCGGCCGCAGCGTTCCCGGTGCGGTTCCTGCGCGCGGTCGCCCACGTGCGCCGCCTGATCCGCTCGCGCGGCGTCGACGTCGTCGTCGGATTCGGCGGATACGCCGCGGCTCCCGCCTACGTCGCGGCGCGCCGCGAACGCGTGCCGTTCGTCGTGCACGAGGCCAACGCGAAGCCGGGCCTCGCCAACGTCCTGGGCGCCCGGGGCGCGGCGGCGGTCGGCGTGGCCTTCGCGGACACACCGCTGCGCGGAGCCCGAGAGGTCGGGATGCCACTGCGGCGGGAGATCGTCGAGCTCGACGCCCCGGCCCTGCGCGCCGAAGCGGCCGCCCACTTCGGGCTCGATGCCGATCGCCCCACGCTCCTGGTCTTCGGCGGATCGCTCGGCGCTCTGCGCCTGAACACGGCCTTCGGTGGAGCGTGGCGCGACGTCCTCGACGCGGGCTGGCAGTTGCTCCACGTCACGGGCCAGAATTCCGACCTGGCCGACCCCGGCGTCGACGGGTATGCCGTCGTCCGCTACGTCGACCGCATGGACCTGGCCTTCGCCCTCGCCGATCTCGTCGTCTCGCGTTCGGGCGCGGCGACCGTCAGCGAGATCAACGCCCTCGGTATCCCCGCGGTCTACGTGCCCTACGCGGTCGGCAACGGCGAGCAGAGTCTCAACGCCGCCGCGGCTGTGCGTGCGGGGGCCGCTGTGCTCATCGCCGACGCCGATCTCACGCCCGAGCGCGTCCGCTCCGACATCGTGCCCCTGCTCGCCGACGAAGACCGCCGGACCGCGATGCGGGACGCTGCGGCGCAGACCGGCATCCGGACCGGGACCGAGAACGTCATCGCCCTCGTCGACGAGGCCCTCGGCGGCTGACGTATCCGGCCCGCCGTAGCCGGCACCCTCCGCTCGTGCCATCGTGCGGAGTTCGCCGGAGACACGGGCGGTTCGAGCTGTGTGCGCTCGGTGCGTCGTCCGATGACTCCGCCCGATGGCCCGCCTCGGGCAGCTGGCCCGCGCTCGTCTGTCTGACGGCCGGCCGCCGACGACCGGCCCGACCGCCCCGCCTCCCCAGCGCGCCGGGGCCGACGCGCAGGATCGGCGACGTAAACTCGCAAGCGCCATGATCAGACCCGACCTGAGCCTCCCCATCCCCGAGACCATCTCCTCCGCGCATTTCATCGGCGTGGGTGGTTCGGGCATGTCGGGACTCGCGCGCATGTTCCTCGACCGCGGGATCCGCGTCTCCGGCTCCGACCGCGCCGACAGCGCTGCGCTGCGCGACCTCGCCGCGCGCGGTGCGACGGTCCACGTCGGTCACGACGCGGCCTATCTGGGAGATGCCGACACCGTCGTGCACACCGGCGCGATCTGGCCCGAGAACCCCGAGTTCGTCACGGCCAAGGAGCGCGGGCTGCACGTCATCCACCGGTCGCAGGCGCTGCACTGGCTCATCGGCGGTCGGCGTCTCGTCTCGGTCGCCGGTGCCCACGGCAAGACCACCTCGACGGGCATGATCGTCACGGCCCTCCGCGCTCTCGACGTCGACCCCACGTTCGTCAACGGCGGCGTCATCGCCGATCTCGGAGCCTCGAGCGGCACGGGGAGCGACGACCTCGTCGTGATCGAGGCCGACGAGTCCGACGGCACGTTCGAGCTGTACGACACCTCCGTCGCTCTCATCACCAACGTCGACCCCGACCACCTCGACCATTACGGCTCGCGTGACGCCTTCGACGCCGCGTTCGCCCGATTCGCGGATGCCGCGAGTGAAGCGGTGGTCATCTCGTCCGATGACGCTGGCGCCCGCTCGGTGCGCGAGCGCATCACGCACGCGAACGTCGTGACCTTCGGCGAAGACGCGGCCGCCGACGTGCGGCTCAGCGGCATCCGGACCGACGGTCCCGTCGCTTTCACGCTCACCGCCGACGGCGAGAGCGTCGAGGTGCGCTTGCGCGTTCCTGGGGCCCACAACGCCGTCAACGCCGCCGGTGCGGTCGCCGTGCTCCGCGTGCTCGGCCACTCGCTCGGGGAAGCGGCGCGCGCCGTCGAGGGTTTCGGCGGCACGGTCCGCCGTTTCGAGCTGCACGGCGTGCAGCAGGGAGTGAGCGTCTACGACGACTACGCGCATCACCCCACCGAGGTCGCCGCCGCGCTCTCGGCCGCGCGCACGGTCGTCGGCGAGGGACGCATCATCGCGATCCAGCAGCCGCACACCTACTCGCGCACGCAGGAGATGTACCGCGAATTCGCCGAGGTGCTCGAGACCCACGCCGACCACACGGTCATGCTCGACGTGTACGGCGCCCGCGAAGATCCAGTGCCCGGGGTGACCGGTGAGCTGGTCAGCGGCGCCTTCGCCGACCCCGCTCACGTGCAGTACGTGCCCGATTGGCAGGCGGCGGCCGATTACACGGCCGAGATCGCCCGCCCCGGCGACTACGTCATCACCCTCGGCTGCGGCAACGTGTACCAGATCATCCCGCAGGTGCTCGAGGCGCTGTCCCGCACCGAGGCCACGGCGGTCTGAGCATGAAGCGGCCCTCGCCTCTGCCGTCGACGCCGGAGTCCGCGCGCCGCGCCGCGACCTCCCGGTCCGCAGCCTCGCGGCACCCGGGTTCCGTCGACGACACCGCGGCGGCCAGGCGCTTCGCGTCGTCCGACACCGGCCCGGACGGGAAGGATCCGGATGCCGGGGGAGCGGGGCTGCGTGACGTGTGGCGCGCGTCGCGGGCCCGGCGTCGGGCGCTCTCGGCCGAGGTCCGCCGGTTCACGGTGCGTCAGCGGCGACGGAGACGGGTGTGGATCGGGGTCGTCTCGGCCTTCCTGGTCATGGCGCTGGGAACGGCGGGTGCGGCCTACAGCCCGCTGTTCGCGGTCGAGAAGGTCGACGTGGTCGGTACGGCGCAGCTCGACCCGGCGGCCGTCTCCGCCGCCCTGAGCGATCAGCTGGGTGTTCCGCTCGCGATGGTCGACGACAGTGCGGTCAAGGCGGCGCTGGTGCGCTTCCCGCTCGTCGAGTCGTACACGCTCGAGGCGCGTCCGCCCCACGACCTCGTCGTGCGCATCGTCGAGCGCACCCCCATCGGAGCGATGCAGTCCGCAGCAGGTTTCACGGTGGTGGATGCCGCCGGCGTCGCGCTGTCGACGACTCCCGACGCGCCCGCGGGTCAGCCCGTGCTCGACATCACGGGGGGGACCGATTCGGCCGCCTTCCGCGCGGCGGGCCGCGTGGTGCGCTCGCTTCCGGAGGCCGTGCGCTCGCAGGTCACCGCGGTGTCGGCCTCGACGCCGGACGACGTGACGCTGACGCTCGGCGCCTCCGGATCGAAGGTCGTATGGGGAAGCGCCGACCGCTCGGCCGAGAAGGCGGTCGTCCTCGACCGTCTCATGCAGAAGAGCCCGCCGGATCGGGCCAAGGAGTACGACGTGACCTCGCCCGAGGCGGGCGTCGTCCGCTGATCTTCGAGGCGATAATCCAACACGCCGCGTGTCGGGCGGGCGGGGTCGGGTCCGCCGCATACCTTCGAGCTAAGGAATTGCATACCGGGCAATTCTTTAACCCTCAACATGAGGTTTAAAGTTTCGGGTTCGGGGACAAACGGAGGCCGGCATGAGCCACAACCAGAACTACCTCGCCGTGATCAAGGTCGTCGGTGTGGGCGGGGGCGGCGTCAACGCCGTCAACCGCATGATCGAGCTCGGCCTTCGCGGCGTGGAGTTCATCGCGATCAACACCGACGCCCAGGCGCTGCTGATGAGCGACGCCGACGTCAAGCTCGACGTCGGTCGTGAGCTGACCCGCGGCCTCGGTGCCGGCGCTGATCCCGAGGTCGGCCGACGTGCCGCCGAGGATCACGCCGAAGAGATCGAAGAGGCCCTGCGCGGTGCCGACATGGTCTTCGTGACCGCGGGCGAGGGCGGCGGCACGGGCACCGGAGGCGCCCCCGTCGTCGCGAAGATCGCCAAGTCCATCGGTGCACTGACCATCGGTGTCGTGACCAAGCCCTTCTCGTTCGAGGGGCGCCGTCGGCAGAGCCAGGCCGAGGGCGGTGTGCAGCGCCTGAAGGAAGAGGTCGACACCCTCATCGTCGTCCCCAACGACCGTCTCCTCGAGATCAGCGACCGCGGCATCTCGATGATCGAAGCCTTCGCGACCGCCGATCAGGTGCTGCTCGCCGGTGTGCAGGGCATCACGGACCTCATCACGACCCCTGGTCTCATCAACCTCGACTTCGCCGACGTCAAGTCGGTCATGCAGGGTGCCGGTTCCGCCCTCATGGGTATCGGCTCCTCGCGGGGTGCCGACCGCGCCATCAAGGCCGCTGAACTCGCCGTCGAATCGCCTCTGCTCGAGGCGTCGATCGAGGGAGCGCACGGTGTGCTGCTGTCGATCCAGGGCGGCTCGAATCTCGGCATCTTCGAGATCAACGACGCCGCTCAGTTGGTCAAGGAAGCCGCTCACCCCGAGGCGAACATCATCTTCGGAACGGTCATCGACGACACTCTCGGCGACGAGGTGCGCGTCACCGTCATCGCCGCCGGTTTCGACGGTGGAGAGCCCTCCCTGCGTATCGACGCGGTCGGGGCCCAGCGTCCCGTCTCGGCGCCGGTCGTCCCCGTCATCCCGGCCGACGACGTCGCCCGTGACCTCGACGCCGCCGAAGAGCAGAAGGCAGCGACCGAGCGCGCACCCGAGCGTCGCCCCGAGCCCGCGCCGGTGACCGCGCGCGTGCCCGAGAACTCGTACGACGGCGGTTACGCCGACGACGACCTCGACGTGCCCGACTTCCTGAAGTAAGAGCGAACGCTGCGACGAGCGGGTCCGGTGTCCACCGGGCCCGCTCTCGTCGTCGAAGGAGCACCATGGACACCGCCCTGGCCGACCGCCTCGCCGCCGTCGACGAGCGCATTCGGGATGCCGCCGTCGCCGCGAACCGCGACCCCGGCGAGATCACCCGTATCGTGGTGACGAAGTTTCACCCCGCCTCTCTGGTCGCCGAGCTGCACGCCCTGGGCGTGCGGCACGTGGGGGAGAATCGTCAGCAGGAGCTCACCGCCAAGCGCGCCGAGCTCGACGGCATCCCGGATCTCGTCTGGCATTTCATCGGTCAGGCGCAGACGAACAAGGCGCGCGCGGTGCGGGCGGGGGCGGATGCCGTGCACTCCGTCGACCGATCGCGGATCGCCGACGCGCTGCACGCCGCAGGCGCCGGGGGCGAGATGCTGGACGTGCTCGTGCAGGTGAACCTCACGGATGATCCCGGTCGCGGGGGAGTCGGTCCCGGCGCCGTGGAAGAGCTCGCGGCGCACGTCGCGGGGCTCTCGACGCTGCGCCTGCGCGGGGTCATGGCCGTCGCCCCGCTCGACGAGGAACCCGCACGAGCCTTCGAGCGACTGCGCCGCTGTGCCGACGCGGTGCGCTCCGTCGTCCCCGACGCGCGCTGGATCTCGGCCGGTATGACCGGAGATTTCCCCGAAGCCATCGCAATGGGCGCGACACACCTGCGGATCGGCTCCGCAATCACGGGCCCGCGCCCCCCGCGCGACTAGCCTCAAACCAGACGAGCGAACGGAGGATGCGATGTCGAACCCCCTCAAGAAGACGATGGTGTACCTGGGCCTCGCCGACGAGGAAGAGACCTATGAGGAGACCGCGCCGCAGCCCATCGCGCGCAAGCAGCCCACAGCTGCCGCTCCCCTCGAGAAGGCCGCGCCGGTGACCCCCTTGCACCGTCCCGCCGTGGTGCGTCAGCCCGCGGCCGGACCCGTGAGCGAGATCCTCACGGTGCACCCGAAGCAGTACCGCGACGCGCAGACGATCGCCGAGAACTTCCGCGAGGGAATCCCGGTCATCATCAACCTGTCGCAGATGAGCGACGCCGACGCGCGCCGTCTCATCGACTTCGCGAGCGGACTCTCGCTCGGGCTGTACGGTCGCATCGAGCGGGTCACGAGCAAGGTCTTCCTGCTCTCGCCCGAGAACATCGCCGTCTCCGGCGATGGTGCGATCGCGCAGGCCGATCCTGAGGCTGCGCCCTTCGCGTCCCAGTAACAGTGGCCGTTCTGAGCCTCGTCGGCTCCATCCTCAGTGCGATCCTGTTCATCTTCATCGTGCTGCTGCTCGCGCGCCTCGTGCTCGAGTACATCCCGATGTTCAACCGGGAGTGGCGTCCGCGCGGCGTCACGCTCGTGTTGGCCGAGATCGTTTACACCGTGACGGACCCGCCTATCAAGCTGATCCGTCGCTTCATCCCGCCCCTGCGCATCGGGGGGATCGCCATCGATTTCGGTTTCGCGATCGTCATGTTCGTCTGCTTCATGCTCCTGAGCGTCACACGGTCCCTCGCGGCCGTGTGATCTCTTCGCCGCCGCTTTCTCACCGGTGATCTTCGACACCGGTGGAGGGCGGCGGCTATGCTGTTCCGAAGCGGTACGCCCCGGTGCGACACCCCCCGCAGTTCCAACATCAGAGCTCTCGAAAGAGGAAACACCATGGCACTGACCCCCGATGACGTCGTCACCAAGCAGTTCCAGCACGTGCGCTTCAAGGAGGGCTTCGACCCCGACGAGGTCGACGACTTCCTCGACGAGATCGTCGTCGAGTGGCGCAAGACGATCGCCGAGAACGAAGAGCTGAAGACCAAGCTCGCGGCCTACGAGTCCGGCGAGGCCTCCCCGTCCGCAGGCAGCGCCCCCGTCGAAGCCCCCAAGGTCGAAGAGCCGGTCGTCGCCGAGACTCCTGCTGCCGCTCCCGTCGCCTCCGCGCCGACGAACGACGTCGAGCCCGCCGCCCAGAGCGCCGGCATCATCGAGTTGGCCCAGCGTCTTCACGACGAGCACGTCGCCGAGGGTAAGGCCCAGCGCGACCAGCTGATCGGCGAGGCCCAGGCCCAGGCCGCGTCCATCGTCGCCGAGGCCGAGCAGAAGGGCCGCGAAGAGCGCGCCCGTCTCGAGAAGGAGCGCACGACGCTCGAGGGTCGCATCACCGAGCTGCGCAACTTCGAGCGCGACTACCGCTCGCAGCTGCGCTCGTACATCGAGGGTCAGCTCCGCGACCTCGACACCACCGCGACGTCCTCGGGCTCGACGCCGGTGTCGGCGATCGGTCTGTAGGCCGACTCTTTGCGCAGTCGACCTCCTCTGCGTTCGGCGGCGGCCGGCATCACCATCGCGGTTCTCGCGGTGCTGGTGCTGGCCGCCGACCAGTTTGCGAAGAACGCCGCGATCGCCGCTCTCCCTTCGGAGCGCGTGGTCCCGATCCTCGGTGACTTCCTGCAGTTCTACCTCGTCCGCAACCCCGGTGCGGCGTTCTCTCTCGGCGAGGGCGTCACGTGGGTGTTCACCATCGCTCTCGCGGTGGTCGCCTGCGTGATCGTCTATCTCGGTGCACGCCGGGTACGGTCCCGCCTCTGGGCGGTCGCGCTGGGTCTGCTCCTCGGCGGGGTGCTCGGCAACCTCACCGACCGCCTGGTGCGAGAGCCCGGCTTCCCCGTCGGACACGTCGTCGATTTCATCTCGACGCCCTGGATGATGCCGGCGATCTACAACGTCGCCGATATGTTCATCGTCACGATGATGATCTCGGTGGCGGTCCTCGTGCTCTTCGGGCTCAAACTCGATGGCACCCGCGAGACCAAGGCCTCACGTGCCGCGGCGGATGCCGCCGAGGGCGAGGTCGAGGCTCCCGTCGACCCGGGCGCTCGCTGACATGGAGTCGCGGAGCCTGCCCGTCCCCGACGGGCTCGACGGGACGCGCATCGACCAGGGCCTGGCCAAGATGCTGGGCTTCTCGCGCACCTTCGCGGCCGAAGTGGCCGATGCCGGAGGGGTCAACGTCGACGGCCGGGTGGCCGGTCGTTCCGACCGCTTGCGCGCCGGTACCTGGCTGAGCGTCGAGTGGGAGCCCAAACGCGATCCCGAGATCGTGCCGGTCGAGGTCCCCGACCTCGGGATCGTGCACGACGACGACGACATCGTGGTCGTCGACAAGCCCGCGGGCGTCGCCGCTCACCCGTCCGTCGGGTGGGACGGACCGACCGTGCTCGGGGCCCTCGCCGCGGCGGGGTTCCGGATCGCCACCAGCGGCCCGGCCGAGCGGCGTGGTGTCGTGCATCGCCTCGACGCGGGCACGAGCGGCCTCATGGTGGTCGCCAAGACCGAGCGCGCCTACACGCTGCTCAAGAGTGCGTTCAAAGACCGCGAGGTCGACAAGATCTACCATGCGGTCGTGCAGGGGCACCCCGATCCGCTCTCCGGCACGATCGACGCGCCGATCGGTCGGCATCCGCATCACTCGTGGAAGTTCGCGGTGACGCCGGACGGCAAGGACTCGGTGACGCACTACGAGACGCTCGAGGCGTTCCCGCGCGCCTCGCTGCTCGAGATCCATCTCGAGACCGGGCGCACGCACCAGATCCGCGTGCACATGGCGGCCCACCGCCATCCGTGCGCCGGCGATCCTCTGTATGGTGCCGACCCCACGCTGTCGGCCCGCCTGGGACTCACGCGCCAGTGGCTGCACGCGCATCGGCTCGCTTTCACGCACCCCGGCTCGGGGGAGTGGGTGGAGTTCGAGTCCCCGTACCCCGCCGATCTCGCGCATGCCCTCGAGCTGCTCGGCGACGGGGTCTGACAGAACGATCGACATGCGTCCGGGCGCAGACCAATGCGCCGGATGCCGGGACCCCGGCGACGCGCCCGGGGGAGCGTGTCGAACTGAGCGCCGGCTGCGAACTTCCGTGGTCGATGTCGGGGGCCGAACGTAGACTCGACCCGTGGCAGCAGACTCCTTCGTTCACCTTCACGTGCACAGCGAGTATTCGATGCTCGACGGCGCGGCCCGCATCGGCCCGATGGTCCAAGAGGCCGTCAGGCAGGGCATGCCGGCCATCGCGGTGACCGACCACGGCAACACGTTCGCGGCGTACGAGTTCTACAAGACCGCGAAAGACGCGGGCATCAAGCCGATCATCGGGATCGAGGCCTACGTCACCCCCGGGACGCACCGCTCCGACAAGACGCGTGTGCGCTGGGGGACGCCCGAGCAGCAGAGCGACGACGTCTCGGGTTCGGGGGCGTACACGCACATGACCCTGCTGTCCGAGACGACGCAGGGCATGCACAACCTCTTCCGTCTCTCGTCCAAGGCGAGCATGGAGGGCTACTACTTCAAGCCCCGTATGGACCGCGAACTGCTGCAGACCTACAGCAAGGGTCTCATCGCCACGACCGGCTGTCCCTCCGGCGAGGTGCAGACGCGCCTGCGCCTCGGCCAATACGAAGCCGCTCGGGCGGCCGCCGCCGAATTCCAGGACATCTTCGGCAAAGACAACTACTTCGCCGAGATCATGGATCACGGTCTCTCGATCGAGCGCCGCGTGATGGGCGACCTGCTCAGGCTGTCGAAAGATCTCGGCATCCCTCTGCTGGGAACCAACGACCTCCACTACACGCACCAGCACGACGCGACGAGCCACGCCGCCCTGCTGTGCGTGCAGTCGGGCTCCACGCTCGATGACCCGAAGCGCTTCAAGTTCGACGGCGACGGCTACTACGTCAAGTCGCCCGCCGAGATGCGTGCGGTGTTCCGCGACCACCCCGAGGCGTGCGACAACACACTGCTGATCGCCGAGCGCTGCGACGTCGAGTTCGATACCTCGGCCAACTACATGCCGCGCTTCCCCGTGCCCGACGGCGAAACCGAGGGCAGCTGGATGATCAAAGAGGTCGAGAACGGTCTCAACGACCGTTACCCAGGCGGCATCCCGGATGCCGTGCGCAAGCAGGCCGAGTACGAGACCGACGTCATCCTTCAGATGGGGTTCCCCGGCTACTTCCTCGTCGTCGCCGACTTCATCAACTGGGCGAAGAACAACGGCATCCGGGTCGGACCCGGCCGCGGTTCGGGGGCAGGTTCCATGGTCGCGTACGCGATGAAGATCACCGATCTCGACCCTCTGCAGCACGGCCTCATCTTCGAGCGCTTCCTCAACCCCGACCGCGTCTCGATGCCCGACTTCGACGTCGACTTCGACGACCGTCGCCGCGGCGAGGTCATTCAGTACGTCACCGAGAAGTACGGCGACGAGCGCGTCGCTCAGATCGTGACCTACGGCACGATCAAGGCCAAGCAGGCCCTGAAAGACGCCGGACGCGTGCTCGGCTTCCCCTTCAGCATGGGAGACCGCCTCACGAAGGCCATGCCTCCGGCCGTGATGGGCAAAGACATGCCGCTCGACGGCATGTTCAACCCCGAGCACCCCCGCTACAAAGAGGCGAGCGAATTCCGCACCCTCATCGAGACGGACGCCGAGGCGAAGACGGTCTTCGACACCGCCCTGGGACTCGAGAACCTGAAGCGTCAGTGGGGCGTGCACGCGGCCGGTGTCATCATGTCGAGCGAGCCCCTCATCGACATCATCCCGATCATGCGCCGCGAACAGGACGGCCAGATCGTCACGCAGTTCGACTATCCGGCGTGCGAGTCGCTCGGCCTGATCAAGATGGACTTCCTGGGGCTTCGCAACCTCACGATCATCAACGATGCCCTCGACAACATCGAGGCGAACCGCGGCCACCCGCTCGTGCTGGAAGATCTCGAGCTCGACGACGCCGCCTCGTACGAGCTTCTCGCGCGCGGAGACACGCTCGGCGTGTTCCAGCTCGACGGTGGGCCGATGCGTTCGCTCCTGCGTCTCATGCGCCCCGACAATTTCGAGGACATCTCGGCCGTCCTCGCCCTGTACCGTCCCGGCCCGATGGGCGTGAACTCGCACATCAACTACGCGTTGCGCAAGAACAAGCAGCAGGAGATCGAGCCGATCCACCCCGAGCTCGAAGAGCCGCTGGCCGACATCCTCGACACGACGTACGGCCTCATCGTGTACCAGGAGCAGGTGATGGCCGTGGCACAGCGCGTCGCGGGCTACACGCTCGGTCAGGCCGATCTGCTGCGTCGCGCGATGGGTAAGAAGAAGAAGAGCGAGCTCGACAAGCAGAAAGAGATCTTCTTCGGCGGCATGACCGAGCGCGGCTACGGCGATGTCGCTCAGCAGACCCTGTGGAAGGTGCTCGAGTCGTTCGCCGACTACGCCTTCAACAAGGCGCACACCGCGGCTTACGGTCTCGTGTCGTACTGGACCGCCTACCTCAAGGCGCATTACCCCGCCGAGTACATGGCCGCGCTGCTCACGAGCGTCGGAGACTCGAAAGACAAGATGGCGGTGTATCTCAACGAATGCCGTCGCATGGGCATCAAGGTGCTCCCGCCCGACGTGAACGAGTCGATCCGCTTCTTCGCGGCCGTCGGCGAAGACATCCGCTTCGGCCTGGGCGCGGTCCGCAACGTCGGAACGAATGTCGTCGACGGCATCGTCTCGGCCCGGCAGGATGCCAAGTACACGTCGTTCCACGACTTCCTGTCGAAGGTCCCGATGCACGTGGCGAACAAGCGCACCGTGGAATCCCTCATCAAGGCCGGTGCCTTCGACTCCCTCGGCTCGACCCGTCGCGCCCTCGTCGAGATCCACGAGGACGCGTGCGAAGGGGCCGTGCTCGACAAGCGACGCGAGGCGAACGGCGAGGTGGGCTTCGACTTCGACTCGCTGTGGGACGAACCGCAGCAGGTCGAGAAGGTCCCCGAGCGACCCGAGTGGACAAAGAAGGACAAACTCGCGTTCGAGCGCGAGATGCTCGGGCTCTACGTATCCGATCACCCTCTGGCCGGTCTCGAGGTGCCGCTCGCGAAGCACGCCTCGACATCGATCCACGATCTCCTGGCCTCGGAAGACGTTCAAGACGGAGACCAGGTCACCGTCGCGGGCTTGTTGACGAGCGTCCAGCACCGCGTTGCGAAGCAGAGCGGCAACCCCTACGGCATGGTCACCGTCGAGGACTTCAACGGCGAGGTGACCGTGATGTTCATGGGCAAGACCTACGCGGAGTTCGCGCCGATCCTGCAGGGCGACTCGATCCTCGTCGTCCGCGGCCGCGTGTCGCGTCGAGACGACGGGCTGAATCTGCATGCGCAGAGCGCTTTCGCTCCCGACCTCGAGGGCCTCGACGATGCGGGCGGACTCACCCTCGTCGTTCCCGAGCAGCGCGCCAACGAGGCGCTCGTCGGCGAGCTCGCGCAGATGCTGCGTCGGCATTCCGGGTCGACCGAGGTCGTCCTCAAGTTGCACAAAGGCGGGACCGCCAAGGTATTCGAGGTGCCGATGCCCGTTCGTGTGACCGCCGACCTGTTCGGCGAGCTCAAGGGCCTCCTCGGCCCGAACTGTCTCGGCTGAACGACGCACCTCCGCAGCGAGGTGCAACCCCAGCGAACGCTGGAGACCCCCTGGTTAGGATGACCGGGCGCTTGCCGCCCTCCGAAAGGACCACCGTGACCGATCCGACCCCCCACGACGGCTTCACACCCAGCGACCCCGACCGACTCGACGGCGCCCCTTCCGACCCGCGCGCGCCCTATGAGCCGACCGGCGCCCGCCGCAAGGGCTCCGACGGCGCCGACGCGACCGACCTCGCGGGTCATGACACCGGTGCTCTCGACGCCGCATCCCGCGGGGCGTTCCTTCCTGCCACCGCCCACGCGAACGCTCACGCCGGCGGTCATCCGCACATCGACGCAGACGCCGACCGCCCGAACTACGGCGTCGGCCCGTTCTCCGTTCGCGAGGTCTCGCTTCTCGGTATCTGGGTGGTGGCGTTCTTCGTCTCGTTCTTCCGCACCAACATCCTCGAGTCGGGGTCCGGCGTCCTCGTCGGCGGTGCCAACGTCTGGCTCTCGGGCCTGTGGTGGATCCCCGCCATCGCCCTTCCCACCGTCGCCGTCGGCCTCATCGTGCTCCGGCGCCTTTCTCCCCAGGGAATCCGCCGCGTCGGTTCGCTCGGCATCGACCAGTTCTCCTCCGTCGCGTTCACGGTTGCGGCCCTGGTGTGGGTCGCGTGGGTATGGGATGCTGTCGCGGTCTTCGACTCGAACGGGGTCTGGACGCGCTCCTGGGTCATCTGGGTCGAGGCCGTGCTGCTGCTCGCAGGCGTCGTTCTCACGGTGTTCGCGCCGTTCATCCCGCCCTTCTCCGCCGACTTCCGCGGTCGAGAAGAGATTCCCGCTCACCGCACCGCGCGTCCGATCCGTCCGGTGGTGGTGCGGCCTCGTACGCCGCGCACCCCCAAGGCCCCGACGGCCGCGCAGGCGTCGATCCCCACGGCGGCCACCCCGTCGGGCGCTGAGGTCGGGGCAGAGGTCCCCGCCCCGGGGAGCTACACCGGCTCGACCGATCTCGCGCACGACGCCGCACCGGCGACAAGTGTTCTCCCGGCCCACGCCGATGAGAACGACACTGACGTGTTCGCTCCGCTTCGTGCCGACGACGACGATCGCGACGACCACTCGCGGTGGGTCGCTCCGGTCGGTGACGAGCCGACGGCGGAGCAGCGCGCCGCTCACGACGACCACCCGCACGCGCAAGCGTTCTGGGCTCTCGCTCCGGAGCAGCGCGAGATCGTCGACGACTACGGCTCACCGATCTTCCACATCGGTCCCACGGCATGGGCGCTCGTGATCGAGGACCGCGGCGAGACCTTCGTCGTCCGCCACGACGACGGTCGTATCGGGTACCTGCACGACGTCTCGGGCGTCACGCGCGGCTGAGCGGAGCCTGCGAGCCACCCGCCTCGCGCGAGGCGGCTCGCGGGCGCCGGTAGCCTGGGATACATGCTTCGCACGATCGATCTCCGCGGCCGCGTGCTCTCGCCGGCCGAGCTTCTCGCCGTCGTCCCGCGCGCCGACGCCGCGCGCGACGAGGCCCTCGCCACCGCCGCTCGGCTCGTCGACGACGTCGCGCGGCGCGGTGAAGAAGCACTCCGCGAGCAGGCTGCGCGTTTCGACCGGGTCAGCGATCACGCCCTGCGTGTGCCCGCCGACCACCTCGACGAGGCCCTGCGCGATCTCGATCCCGGCATCCGTGCCGCTCTCGATGAGGCGATCGTGCGCGTGCGCGCAGCTTCCGCGGCGCAGGTGCCCGCCCCCGTCGTCACCCAGCTCGGCGCGGGAGCCCGCGTCACGCAGCGCTGGCAACCGGTGCGCCGTGTGGGCCTCTACGTTCCGGGCGGCAAGGCCGTCTACCCCTCCAGCGTCGTCATGAACGTCGTGCCCGCTCAGGTGGCCGGAGTGCGCGATGTGGCCCTCGCCTCCCCGCCACAGGCGGCGTTCGGCGGTCGCGTCCACCCCGTCATCCTCGCCGCGGCGAAGTTGCTGGGCGTCACCGAGGTCTACGCCATGGGCGGCGCCGGGGCCATCGGCGCCTTCGCGTACGGCGTCGGCGAAATCGGGCTCGACCCGGTCGACGTCGTGACCGGACCCGGCAACAATTTCGTCGCCTCGGCCAAGCGCGCCGTCGCGGGTCGGGTGGGCACCGACTCCGAAGCCGGAGCGACCGAGATCCTCGTCGTCGCCGACGACAGCGCGATCCCCGCCCTCATCGCCGCTGACCTGATCAGCCAGGCCGAGCACGACGAACAGGCTTCCGCGGTGCTGGTCACCGCTTCCGCCGACCTGGCCGAGGCTGTCCGCGCTGCCCTCCCCGAGCGTGTCGCCGCGACGCGCCACACGGAGCGCGTCACGGCGGCGTTCCATGGTCCCCAGTCGGCCGTCGTGCTGGTAGACGACCTCGCGCAGGCCACCGCGTTCAGCAACGCCTACGCACCCGAGCACCTCGAGCTGCACCTCTCCGATCCGCGTCCGGAGGATTTCGTGAATGCGGGTGCCGTGTTCGTCGGCCCTTACACCCCGGTCAGCCTCGGCGACTACCTGGCGGGCAGCAACCACGTGCTGCCGACCGGGGGACAGGCGCGCTACGGCTCCGGACTGTCGGCGGCGACCTTCCTGCGCCCCCAGCAGGTCGTCGAGTACGACCGCGATGCGCTCGCGCGTGTGCGCGATGCCATCGTGACCCTCGCTGACGCGGAGGCGCTGCCCGCGCACGGTGAGGCCGTTACCGCCCGTTTCGACGCGTAGTCTGGCGGCGTCATGCACTGCCCCTTCTGCCGCAACCCGGACTCCCGCGTCATCGATTCGCGCACGAGCGACGACGGTCTGAGCATCCGCCGGCGGCGCCAGTGTCCGAAATGCGGCGGGCGCTTCTCGACGGTCGAGACCGCGAGCTTGAACGTCATCAAGCGATCCGGCGTCGTGGAGCCGTTCAGTCGCGAGAAGGTCATGTCGGGCGTCCGCAAAGCCTGTCAGGGGCGACCGGTGACCGATGGCGACCTCGCGGTGCTCGCCCAGCAGGTGGAAGAGAACATCCGCCAGACCGGGTCCTCGCAGATCGAGGCGAACGAGATCGGCTTGTCGATCCTCGGCCCCCTTCGTGAGCTCGACGAGGTCGCCTACCTTCGCTTCGCGAGCGTCTACCAGGCCTTCGATTCGCTCGACGACTTCGACGCCGCGATCGCTCAGCTGCGCGCCGATCACGCCGAGCGGTCTGCGGGACGGATCGGCGAAGGCGACACGGTCCAGTAATCTGGCGGGGATGTATCCCCTCCTCTTCCGCACGGTCCTGACCCGCTTCGACCCCGAGTTCGCGCATCATCTCGGCGCTCTCGTGATCCGTGTCGCGGGCGTGGAGCCGGTGGCATCCCTCATGCGCCGCCTCACGGCACCCGGGCGCACGCAGAAGGTCCACGCGCTCGGTCTCGAATTCGACTCGCCGTTCGGCGTGGCCGCGGGTTTCGACAAGAACGTCACGATGGTCAGCGGTCTCGGCGCCCTCGGCTTCGGCCACGTCGAGGTCGGGACGGTCACCGCCCTTCCACAGCCGGGCAATCCCAAGCCCCGCCTGTTCCGTCTCGTCGCCGACCGGGCGGTCATCAACCGCATGGGGTTCAACAACGACGGAGCCGCCGCGGCCGCCGCGAAACTGCGACGTGTGCGTCGCTCGCGTCGGCGCCCGGTGATCGGCGTCAACATCGGAAAGAGTCGCGTGGTCGCCGTCGAGGACGCCACGACCGATTACGTCCGCAGTGCCCTGCTACTGGCCCCTCTCGCCGACTACCTCGTCGTCAACGTCTCCTCGCCCAACACGCCCGGTCTTCGCGGTCTGCAGGCGGTCGAGACGCTGCGTCCCCTGCTGACGGAGGTTCGGGATGCCGCGGGCGACACGCCCCTGCTCGTGAAGATCGCCCCGGATCTCGATGACCCCGAGGTGCAGGACATTGCGCGCCTTGCCGTCGATGCCGGGCTCGCGGGCATCATCGCAACGAACACCACGATCGCCCGGTCGCACCTGGCCACCGACGCAAAGGCGGTCGAGGCGATGGGGGCCGGCGGTCTGTCGGGTGCGCCGCTGAAAGCGCGAGCTCTGCAGGTGCTGCACCTCGTGCGCGACGTCGTGCCCGAGGAGTTCGTCGTGATCTCGGCAGGGGGAGTGGAGACAGCCGACGATGTGCGCGAGCGGCTCGCCGCCGGAGCCACGCTCGTACAGGGGTACACCGGTTTCCTCTACCGGGGCCCGCTGTGGGCCCGGCAGATCAACCGCGGTCTCGCGCGCGGACGCTGAAAGCGGCGGCCGCGCGTCGTGCAGCCGACCACGCGTGGGTCGCGCAGGTCACGGTGCCGCACGCGTCGGTTGCCCGCGCCGGGGGCGTCGCCACGCCCGGCGGCGGCGATCTCGCGACGTCTGCCGCCCTGCGGCGCGCCTGGCGCCGTCCGAGTGTCCAGAGCAGCCCCCGCTCGCGGGTCGCGCGGCGCGTCGTGAGCACTCCACCGGGGTGAAAGAGAAGCGGCACGCCCGAAGGCGTGCCGCTCGATAACGTCGGAACCGGTCAGACGGGGTACTGCCCGCGCTTGACCTGTGCCTTGGGCAGGCGCATGAAGCGCATCTGCACGGTGCGCATGGCGGCGTACCAGCCCAGGCCCTTCTCGAGGCGGCTCTCGCCGAACTTCTCTTTCGCGGCGCGCTTGATGCGGATCGACGTGATGATCATGTCGCCGACGACGAAGAGGATGAAGATCCACAGCGCCACGAACGACCAGTACTGGAAGAACGAGACGGGAATCAGCGTCGCCACGATCACCACGATCATGAAGGGCATGACGCCCTCGCCGAGGTGCCAGCCGGCGTCGACGAAATCGCGGGCGAAGCGACGCTGCGGGCCGCGGTCGCGGGCGGGCAGGTACTTCTCTTCGCCGGCGGCCATGCCGATGCGTGCCTTCTCGCGTTGAGCGGCGAGCTCGGCGCGGGCGCGGGCCTTGGCCTCTTTGGTGTCGGGCACCAGCGGACGCTTACGAGCGGCCTCCTGCTCGGCGCGCGACGGGGTTGCACGCCCCTTGCCCGAACCGAGCTCCGTCGGCTCGACGGGGGTGTCGTTGGGGGCGGGGGCGGGGGACTTGGCCACGGGAAACCTCGGTGCTTCGCTGATCGGGAGATTTAAGATTACCCGCATGACCCTCGACCTGTCCCGGCAGGACGCTGTGCAAAAAGCAGCGGACGCCGGCATCCCCTCCGCCCTCGCCGATCTCGGCTCCCTCGTGCGCATCCCCTCCATCGCGTGGCCGGCCTTCGACCAGTCCGCGCTCGTCAAGAGCGCGGATGCCGTGGCCGCCCTCCTCGAGGGCACCGGCGTCTTCGATTCGGTCGAGGTGAAGCGCGCCGCGATCCCCGGAACAGACGAGACCGGCCAGCCCGCCGTCCTCGCCACGCGCGCGGCCCGCAACGGGCGCCCGACCGTGCTGCTGTACGCGCACCACGACGTGCAGCCTCCCGGAGACGAGGCGCTCTGGGACTCCCCGCCCTTCGAGCCCACCGTCCGCGACGGGCGTCTCTACGGGCGCGGCGCCGCCGACGACAAGGCCGGCGTCATGGCGCACGTCGGTGCGATCCGCGCTGTCTCCGAGGTGCTCGGCGACGACCTCGACCTTGGCATCGCCGTCTTCATCGAGGGGGAGGAGGAGTACGGCTCCCGCTCGTTCGGGCAGTTCCTCGCCGACAACGCCGACGTGCTGCGCTCCGACGTCATCGTCGTGGCCGACTCCGGCAACTGGGACGAGCGCACTCCCGGTCTGACGGTCTCGCTGCGGGGCAACGCCCGATTCACCCTCACCGTCCGCACCCTCGAGCATGCCTCCCACTCCGGGATGATGGGCGGAGCGGTCCCGGATGCCATGCTGGCCACGGTCAAGCTGCTCGCGACCCTGTGGGACGACGACGGTGCCGTCGCGGTCGATGGCCTCGCGGTGCGCGACGCCGAGACCCCCGTCTACGACGAGGCCACGCTTCGCGCGGAGTCCGGCCTCCTCGAGGGTGTGAGCCCGATCGGCCGCGACTCGATCCTCAGTCGTATCTGGAACAAGCCTTCCATCACGATCACCGGATGGGATGCCACGCCCGTCGAGGCGGCATCCAACACCCTCTCTCCGCAGACCAGCGTCGTGATCAGCGCGCGTGTGGCTCCCGGACAGAACGCCCAGGACGCCTTCGCCGCCGTCGAGGCGCATCTGCGCGCCCACGCCCCGTTCGGGGCGCAGCTCGAGTTCACCGACGTCGACTGCGGTGACTCCTTCCTCGTCGACACGACCGGCTGGGCCGTGGAGGAGGCGCGTGCGTCGTTCGCCGAGGGCTATGGCGTCGACTCGGTGGACGTCGGTATCGGCGGCTCCATCCCGTTCATCTCCGATCTCGTGCGCGAGTTCCCCGAGGCGCAGATCCTCGTGACCGGTGTCGAAGACCCCCACGCCCGCGCGCACAGCCCGAACGAGTCGCTGCACCTCGAGACGTTTCGTAACGCGCTGGTCTCCGAGGCCCTGCTGCTCGCCCGCCTCAACGCGCGCGGGCAGTGATCGAGGCCGCGGGGGCGGGACGGGCGTAGACTCGTCTCGTCCCCGCGACCGAACAACCCGAAGGGCATCGCCATGACCGACACCACACTGTCGTCCTCCGCCGAGACCCGCGAGCACGGCGTCGGCCTGACCGCGGCCGCCTCCGACAAGGTGAAGAGCCTGCTCTCGCAGGAGGGTCGCGACGACCTGCGCCTGCGCGTCGCGGTTCAGCCCGGCGGCTGCTCCGGCCTCATCTACCAGCTGTACTTCGACGAGCGGTACCTCGACGGCGACAAGGTCGTCGACTTCGACGGCGTCGAGGTCATCGTCGACGACATGAGCGTCCCGTACCTCGACGGCGCCAACATCGACTTCAAGGACACGATCTCGGAGCAGGGTTTCACGATCGACAACCCCAACGCGCAGGGATCCTGCGCCTGTGGAGACAGCTTCCACTGACACCCCGACGCCGTTCTCCGGCGTCGAATCGAGAGCCCCCGGAACCCCGGATCACCCCGTGGAAACCGGGGGCTTTCGATGTCTCGGCACTGGACGAATGGCCTGAGAACGGTGAGAGGTTGCTCTAGACTGTCAGAGCAACATCCACGACCCGGAAAGGTGCATTGTGCCCTCCAAACGTCGCCTTCGCTGGGCAGCGCTTCCCCTCGGGATCGCATCCGTCGCGGTCCTCTCCGGCTGCACCACCACTCAGCTTCACGGCTTCCTGCCCGGCTTCGTCGATGACGGCCCGGCCGCGACGAACCACACCGACATGGTCGCAGGGCTCTGGGTCAACTCGTGGATCGTGCTCCTCGCCGTGGGTGTCATCACCTGGGGCCTCATGCTGTGGTCGGTCATCGCGTATCGCCGCCGCAAGGGCCAGTCCGGTCTCCCGGTGCAGCTGCGCTACAACATGCCGGTCGAGATCTTCTACACCGTCGTGCCGCTGATCCTCGTCGTGGGATTCTTCGCCTTCACGGCGCGCGACCAGAACACGCTCGAGACGCAGTACGAGAACCCCGACGTCTCCATCACCGCCTACGGCAAGCAGTGGGCGTGGGATTTCCAGTACAACGGCACCAAGGAAGACAATTCCGACGCCGTGTACTCCATGGGTGTGCAGGCCAAGGCCACGTCCGACGGCTACGACCTCCAGGACGTCCCGACCCTCTACCTGCCGGTGAACAAGACCGTGAAGATCGACCTCCGCTCGCGCGACGTCATCCACTCGTTCTGGATCATCGACTTCCTCTACAAAAAAGACATGTACATCGGTCGCGACAACGAGTGGTCTTTCACGCCCACCCGTGAAGGCACCTACGAGGGCAAGTGCGCGGAGCTCTGCGGTGAGTACCACTCCGCCATGCTCTTCAACGTCAAGGTCGTCAGCGAAGACGAGTACAACACCTACCTCGACTCGCTGCGCCGTGCCGGCGACGTGGGCGACATCAGCGACCTGTCGCGTCTTCAGAACCTGACGACGGCCGGTACCGAAGGGAACGAGTGATCATGGCCACGACGCTTCCGCTCCAGGGGACGGGCCCCTCGCGCCCGACGACTCTCCCGCCGCGTCAAGCCGCACTGCTCAGCACCACGCGTGTGGAGCAGAAGGGCAATCTGGTCGTCAAGTGGATCACCTCCACCGACCACAAGACCATCGGGTACATGTACCTGATCGCCTCCGTCATGTTCTTCATGCTCGGTGGCGTCATGGCGTTGATCATCCGCGCCGAGCTGTTCGAGCCCGGCATGCAGATCATCCCCACCAAAGAGCAGTACAACCAGCTGTTCACGATGCACGGCACGATCATGCTGCTCATGTTCGCGACGCCGCTGTTCGCGGGGTTCGCCAACGCGCTGCTGCCGCTGCAGATCGGTGCGCCCGACGTGGCCTTCCCGCGCTTGAACGCGTTCGCGTTCTGGCTGTTCCTCTTCGGCTCGACCATCGCCGTCTCCGGCTTCCTCACCCCGCAGGGTGCGGCCGGGTTCGGATGGTTCGCCTACCAGCCGCTCGCCAACGCCAGCTTCTCTCCGGGCGTAGGCGGAAACCTCTGGATGCTCGGTCTCGGCATCAGCGGTTTCGGCACGATCCTCGGCGCGGTCAACTTCATCACCACGGTGCTCACCATGCGTGCACCCGGTATGACCATGTGGCGCATGCCGATCTTCTCGTGGAACACGCTGATCACGAGCATCCTGATCCTGCTCGCGTTCCCCGTGTTGGCCGCCGCGATCTTCGCCGCCGCTGCCGACCGCGTGCTCGGCGCGCACATCTACAGCCCCGAGAACGGTGGCGTGCTCCTCTGGCAGCACCTCTTCTGGTTCTTCGGTCACCCCGAGGTCTACATCATCGCGCTGCCGTTCTTCGGCATCGTGTCCGAGATCTTCCCCGTCTTCAGCCGAAAGCCGATCTTCGGTTACAAGACGCTCGTGTACGCGACCATTGCGATCGCGGCCCTGTCCGTCGCGGTGTGGGCGCACCACATGTACGTCACCGGCGGTGTGCTGCTTCCGTTCTTCGCCCTCATGACGATGCTGATCGCCGTTCCGACCGGCGTGAAGATCTTCAACTGGATCGGAACGCTGTGGCGGGGCTCGGTCACGTTCGAGACCCCCATGGTCTTCGCCCTCGGCTTCCTCGTGTCGTTCGTGTTCGGTGGTCTGACCGGCGTCATCCTCGCCTCGCCCCCCCTCGACTTCCACCTCTCCGACTCCTACTTCGTCGTAGCGCACTTCCACTACGTCGTGTTCGGCACCGTGGTGTTCGCGATGTTCGCCGGCTTCTACTTCTGGTGGCCCAAGTGGACGGGCAAGATGCTCAACGAGCGTCTCGGCATGGTGCACTTCTGGATGCTGTTCATCGGCTTCCACATGACCTTCCTCATCCAGCACTGGCTGGGCGTCGACGGCATGGTCCGCCGCTACGCCGACTACGCAGCCGCCGACGGGTGGACCTGGGAGAACCAGCTCTCCACCGTGGGCTCGATGATCCTCGGCGCCTCGATGATTCCGTTCCTCCTGAACGTCTGGATCACCGCCCGCAAGGCACCGCGCGTCACGGTCGACGACCCGTGGGGGTACGGAGCGTCGCTGGAGTGGGCCACCTCGTGCCCGCCCCCGCGTCACAACTTCACCTCGATTCCTCGCATCCGTAGCGAGCGCCCTGCCTTCGACCTGAACCACCCCGAGGCCGGTATCCCGGTCGGTGTGGGGCCCGCGAAGGATGCACCCGAGGCGCCCGTGGTCGACTCCGCGGCCGGAGAGGTCAAGTAAGAATGCGTACCAACGTTGGACTCTGGTGGCTGCTGGCCGTCTTCGGTTTCCTGATCGCCGCCGTTTACACCGTCTGGAGCCTCCTCCAGCACGGTGGCGTCGAGTGGGTCGGCAGTGTCGCGCTCGTCTTCCTCGGCCTCATGTCGTCGATGATTGCGTTCTACATCTCGCGCGTCATGAAGGCGCAGCGCGGTGACCTGCCCGAAGACACCCTGACGGCTGACATCGACGACGGCGACCCCGAGATGGGCGAGTTCAGCCCGTGGTCGTGGTGGCCCATCGTGCTCGCGGCCTCCGCCGCCATCGCGGTGATCGGTCTCGCGGTCGGCAGCTGGCTCGTCCCCGTCGGCTTCGCGGTGTTCGTCATCGCCATCGTCGGCTGGGTGTACGAGTACTACCGCGGGTACTTCGCGCGCTGACCCCGTGCCCATTCGGCTGAACGCGGCCGCCGTCTCCGACGCCGGCTCCCACCGTCCCACCAATCAGGACGCCGCCTTCGCGGCGTCCTGGGGTGCGGCGGTGGCCGATGGCGTCGGGGGAGGGCCCTCCGGGGACCTTGCCTCCGCCGCTCTTCTGCACCGTCTCGTGGCGACGCGAGGTGGTGGAATGGATGCCGACGGCCTGCTCGTCCGCATCCGCGAAGCGAACTGGGACATCCGTGCCCACGTCGAGCGCGATCCTGCGCTGCAGGGCATGGCGACGACGTTCACTGGCATCTTCCTCAGCGTGAGCGGTGAGCTCCTGCTCGCTCACACCGGAGACTCGCGGGCCTATCTGCTCCGCGACGGCGAGTTCACACGCGAGACGCGTGACGACTCGTACGTTCAGGCGCTCGTCGACCACGGCATCATTCCCCCCGAGGCAGCTCAGGCACACCCGCGGCGTAATATCATCACCGCCTCTCTCGGTGGTGCCGAGGGAGATGTCGTTTCCGTCGCTGAACGTCCGCCGGTAGCCGGAGATCGTTGGGTCCTCTGCAGCGATGGCTTGACCGACTACGTGCCGGAGGCTGACGTCGCTCGCCTTGTCGCTGAGTCATCAGACCCGCGCTCGGCTGCGGCCGCTGCCGTGGCTTTGGCACTCGAAGCTGGTACGCGTGACAACGTCACCGTCGTCGTGTGCGACGTCATCGACGACGATCAGACGGTGAGCAGCGATCCGGTGTTCTTCGGCTCCGCCGCCCGTTGGTTCGCCGAAGACGTCGAGACCGCCTGATCCGTTTCTCGACCGCGCATTCGGCTCGGCTCCAGGGTTCGTGATCTGCGTTCAGCGCGATGCCCGGGCGAACTCGTCCATCGCATCCTGAGCCAGCTGGGCGCTCCGCGGACCGCCGTGGCCGTCTTCCTCGACGATCTCGAGGCGAGAGCCCGGCCAGGCGCGGTGCAGCTTCCACGCGGTCAGCGACGGCCCGCTGATGTCGCGCCGCCCGTGGATAAGGACACCGGGGATGTCCGCGAGCTGCTCTGCGCGATCGAGGATGGCTGTGTCGCCGGGGAGGAAGCAGTCCCGCGCCCAGTAGTGGGTCACGAGGGTGGCGAAATTCAGCCGGTGCCGCTCATCGTCGTGCAACGGTTCCGGGGTTGAGAGGGGCCCGAGGGACATATGCGTCGCTTCCCACTCGTCCCACTGGTCGGCGGCTGTCTGACGCGCGGATGGGTCAGGGCCGGTGAGAAGTCGCGCGTATCCCTCGATCGTGCGCTCATCCCTACGCAGAAGCGAGCGGAGGCGCTCGTACGCTTCAGGGAAGACCGGGGCGATCCCGTCGGTGATCCAGTCGATCTCCCAGCGTCCTCCGGTGGTGACGGCGAAGTTGACGATCTCGCTGACGCGGTCGGGATGCTCGAGGGCGTACGCGAGTGCCAGGGTGGAACCCCATGACACCCCGTGCAGGAGCCAACGGTCGATGCCGAGGTGGACCCGCACCGCTTCGATATCCGCGAGCAGGTTGTCCATCGTCTGGTGCCGCAGGCTGGCGAGATCATCGGCGGCCCAGGGCTCGCTCCGCCCGCATCCTCGCTGGTCGATCCCGATGATGAGATGAAGGTCGGGATCAAAGCGGCGCCGGTACCCACCTTTGCCGAGCCCACCGCCGGGGCCGCCGTGCAGATACAGGGCCGGCCGCCCCCGGGGGTTTCCCGAGGTCTCCCAGTACACCCTGGCACCGTCCGGTCGCTCCACGAATCCGGAGGCGAACGGCTCGAGAGGAGGATGTTGCATGTCGCAAGCCTAACCGCGGGGCTGATCGCACTCGAGGATCAGGAGCGCACCACCATGACGGTCGGGTCGAAGACCCGTTCGCACGGCCCGTCGTCGTTCTCGGTGGGCTGGCCCTCGCGAACCCAGTACTCGTAGCCGCCGATCATTTCGCGCACGTCGTACCCGAGCTGCGCGAAAGCGAGCGCACCCTTCTGGCCGGCATTGCAGCCCGGGCTCCAGCAGTAGACCACCACCGGCGTGCCCGCCGGGATCTCGTGTGGAGCGCGTTCGGCGATTTCACGGTAGGGCATGTGGATGGCCCCGCAGATGCGTCCCTGCGCCCACGCGTCGTCGCCGCGCACGTCGACGAGTACCAGCTCGTGTCCGGACTTCTGGGCAGCATAGACGTCGCTCGGGTCGGTCTCGAAGGCGAGACGGCGAGAGAAGTAGTCACGGGCGTCGCTCATGGCTCTCACGCTAGAGGCGCGGACGGGATGGGGAAAGACAGCGGATGCCATGCTGCTACGCTTCCCTGCCAGATGGCGCTGGCGGGGGAGCGGACCTCTGGGACGGCGTCGCGCGACACGCGCGCTCCCCGCGCACTGAGCACGGTTCGTCCCGGGCAGGAAACGCGAAACCCCGGTGCCTCGGCACCGGGGTTTCGTCGACGGGCGATTACTCGCTCTTATCGCCCTCCGGGCGGTTGCGCTCTTCGAGACCCTTAGGAGCCGGGATCTCGACCTCGGCACGCTCGCCCACCGCGTTGCGGGGTCGACCGTCCTCATCGGCGCGAGCGTTGGCTCCGGCGATCTCGTCGGCCTCCTCGTGGTCGATGTGATCGAGTTCGTGGTGCTGATGAGCGACCGCGGCGTCGAGCTCGGCCTGGGTGAGGGGAGCGAGCCGGTCCTCGAAGAACCAGCGCGAAACCGCACCACGGACGTTCTCGTACCAGGGGATCTCACCGTTGGCGTTGGGACGGACGACGAGGGGCTCGTACGTCTCGTTGTCGACCAGCTTCCAGCGCTCGTACTCGTCGACCGGCTGGTGGACCTCGATGTACTCGCCACCGGGGAGGCGGACGATGCGGCCGGACTCGTAGCCATGCAGGGCGATCTCGCGGTCTTTCTTCTGCAGCGCGATGCAGACGCGCTTCGCGATGAAGTAGGCGAGGATCGGGCCCAGGATCAGCAGGGCCTGCAGGACGTGGATGACACCTTCCATGGTGAGGTGGAAGTGCGTCGCGATGATGTCGGACGACGCGGCCGCCCACATCACGGCGTAGAACGTGACACCGGCCGCGCCGATCGCCGTGCGCGTCGCGGCATTGCGCGGACGCTGGGCGATGTGGTGCTCGCGCTTGTCGCCGGTCACCCACGCCTCGATGAAGGGGTACACCAGCACGAGAACGATGAAGAGACCCAGGACACCGACGGGGATGATGATGTTCCACGAGAAGGTGTGGTCCCAGAGCACGAACTCGAGGTGCGGCGGGATCAGACGGAGCATGCCGTCGGCGAAGCCGATGTACCAGTCGGGCTGCGTACCGGCGGACACCGGGGACGGGTCGTACGGACCGTAGTTCCAGATGGGGTTGATCGTCACCAGCGCGGCGATCAGAACGATCACACCGAACGTGATGAAGAAGAAGCCACCCATCTTGGAGGCGTACACCGGGAGCATCGGGTAGCCCACGACGTTGCTGTTCGTGCGGGCGGGCCCGGCGAACTGCGTGTGCTTGTTGATGATCATCAGCATGAGGTGCACGGCCAGCAGGGCCACGAGGATCGCGGGCAGCAGCAGGATGTGCAGCGTGTACAGGCGTCCGACGATCGCGGTACCGGGGAACTCGCCGCCGAAGAGCAGGAACGACGTCCAGGTGCCGATGATCGGCAGGCCCTTGATCATTCCGTCGATGATGCGCAGACCGTTACCGGAGAGCAGGTCGTCGGGGAGCGAGTAGCCGGTGAAGCCCTCGGCCATCGCGAGGATGAAGAGGATGAAGCCGACGACCCAGTTGAGCTCGCGGGGCTTGCGGAACGCACCGGTGAAGAAGACGCGGAGCATGTGGACGCCGATACCGGCGACGAACACGAGGGCGGCCCAGTGGTGGATCTGTCGGACGAGCAGGCCGCCGCGCAGGTCGAACGAGATGTGCAGAGCCGACTCCATGGCGGCCGACATCGCGATGCCGCGCATGGGCTCGTAGGCGCCGTTGTAGTGCGTTTCGACCATGGACGCCTGGAAGAAGAACGTCAGGAACGTGCCCGAGAGCAGCACGACCACGAAGCTCCACAGGGCGATCTCGCCGAGCATGAACGACCAGTGGTCGGGGAAGACCTTGCGGCCGAGCTCCTTGACGATGCCCGACATGCTCGTGCGCTCGTCCATGTAGTTCGCGACGGAGCCGACGAAACGGCCGCCGAGCGGCTTTCCGTCGCGTCCGCTCGTCGCCGGCGCACCCGCGTGCACTGCGGGTTCGGTGGTGACGTTCTCGGTGGGATGGGTACCGATGCTCATGAGCGCTCCCAGAAGCTGGGGCCGACGGGCTCGTGGAAGTCACTCTGCGCGACGAGGTAGCCCTCGGCGTCGACGGTGATGGGGAGCTGCGGCAGGGGACGGGCGGCCGGGCCGAAGATGACGGCCGCACCGTTGGCGACGTCGAACTGCGACTGGTGGCAGGGGCACAGGAGGTGGTGGGTCTGCTGCTCGTAGAGCGCGACGGGGCAACCGACGTGGGTGCAGACCTTCGAGTACGCGATGATGCCGTCGTACGACCAGTCCAGGTTGTTGGTCTCGGGGTTGAGCTGCTCGGGCTGCATGCGCATGAGCAGGACGATCGCCTTGGCCTTCTCTTCGAGGTAGCCCTCGTCATGGCCGAGTCCCGCGAGTTCTTCGGGGATGACGTGGAATGCGGAGCCGAGAGTGACGTCAGCCGCGCGGATCGGACGACCCGAGGGGTCGTGCGTCAGGCGCATGCCCTCTTTCCACATGGTGTGGCTGAGGAGCTTGACCGGGTCCTGGTCCTGCGGAGCCAGGCCGCGGAACAGCGTGATGCCGGGGATGACGGATGCGGCCAGAGCGGCGAACATCGAGTTGCGGATGATCTCGCGACGACCGAAGCCGGAGTCCTTGTTCGCCTCTTCGAAGACGTTGATCGCGCCCTCGCGCACCTCGTCGCGACCACGAGTGGCGTGGCGGTCCTCGATGTACTCCTTGTCGGACATGACCGACTTGCCCCAGTGAATGGTGCCGATGCCGATCGCGAGCAGCGCGAACGCGATGCCGAGCCCGATGAACAGGTTGTTGTAGCGGATGTCGATCAGCGCGCCCGACTCGATCGGGAAGATCATGTAGGCGATGCTCGCCCAGATGCTCGCCGCAACCGAGAAGTAGAACAGCGTGTAGACCGTGCGAACCGCACGCTTCATCGACTGCGGGTCCTGGTCGGTCATGCGCTGACGGTGGCCGGGAAGGCCGGGGTTCTGTACGGCGTCGGGAACCGCGACGGCGAGCCCCGAGGTGGGCTTCCAGGAAGCCCTCTCGTGCTCGAGTGCGTCGTCCTCGTGTGCCATGGTGCTCCTCGTGCGTTTACGTAATGTCGAAGACGACGGTCAGTTGGACTTCGCCGTGATCCACACGGTCAGGGCGATGAGCGCTCCGATACCGAAGATCCAGATGAACAGGCCCTCAGAGACCGGGCCGAGCGAGCCGAGGGCGTAGCCGCCGGGGGACTCGTTCTTCTGCAGGTACATCAGGTACGAGATGACGTCGCGCTTGTCTTCGGGGGTCAGGTTCAGGTCGTTGAACACCGGCATGTTCTGCGGGCCGGTGACCATGGCCGCGTAGATGTTGACCGGCGAGACCGTGTGCAGGTCGGGGGCGTACTTGCCCTCGGTCAACGCTCCACCGGCGCCGGCCACGTTGTGGCACATGGCGCAGTTGATACGGAACAGCTCGGCGCCGTGAGAGAGGTCGCCCTGACCGTCGACGATGTCCTCGCTGGGGTAGCTGGGGCCGGGCGCAGAGGACTGCACGTAAGCGGCGATCGCGTTGATCTGCTCTTCGGTGAACTGCACCGGCTTGACCGGAGCCTGCGGCCCCTGCGCCTGCAGCGGCATACGACCGGTCGACACCTGGAAGTGCACCGACAGTTCTCCGACGCCGAAGAGGGACGGACCCTGCTGGCTGCCCTGCAGGTCGAGACCGTGGCACGTGGCGCAGTTGGCCTGGAAGAGCTTCTGCCCTTCTTCGACCGCCGACGCCGAGTTCGCCTCGCTCGTGGGGGTGCTGGAGGTGGCGGCCATCGCGGCCGATGCGCCGGCGTAGACGCCTCCGGTCAGGAGGAGTCCGATGCCGATGAGCGCGGCGGCGGCCAGGGGGCTACGACGCCCGGACGCCCGACGAGTCTTCTTCTCGCGTGCCATGTGGAGTACTGCTCTCTTACTTGAGGAAGTAGATGACGAAGAACAGGGCGATCCAGACGACGTCGACGAAGTGCCAGTAGTACGACACGACGATCGAGGTGGTCATCTCTTTCCGACCGAAGTTCTTCACGGCGTATGCACGACCGATCACGAGCAGGAAGGCGATGAGGCCACCCGTCACGTGCAGGGCGTGGAAGCCGGTGGTGATGTAGAAGGCCGAGGCGTAGGGGTTGGCGCTGATGGGCATGCCTTCGGCCACCAGGGTCGCGTACTCCCACACCTGACCCGACACGAACACCGCGCCGAGGATGAAGGTGAGGTAGAACCACTCCACCATTCCCCACTTCAGGAAGCCGGTGCGTCCGCCGGTGCGGTACGGCTGGTACCGCTCCGCGGCGAAGACGCCCATCTGGCAGGTGACCGAGGACAGCACGAGGATGATCGTGTTGACGGTCGCGAAGGGAACGTTCAGCAGCTGCGTCTCTTCGGCCCACAGAGAGGCCGACGTGCTGCGGAGAGTGAAGTAGATCGCGAACAGGCCGGCGAAGAACATGACCTCGCTGCCCAGCCACACGATGGTGCCCACGGCGACCGGGTCGGGCCGCTTCACGGCACGCACAGCCTGGGAATACGTCGCTGAGGTCGTCACCGTTCCATTATGCGCGATCCGGGAGCTCGATATTCCCATCCCCACCCTGCGATATTCCATCGTCGAGACTTAGGGAAGCCTCAGAATCTGCACATAAGCCCCGGTACGGAGGCTGTTTCATCGCCGGGTCCCGGGGGCCGCCGCGCGACACGCGTGTGGAAGGATCGTGGCATGGCGGAACGCTTCACCTGGCCCGATCTCCTCTCGTCGCTGCTGGCCGGCACCGACCTCAGCGTGTCGGAGTCCACCTGGGCCATGCGCAAGGTCATGGCGGGGGAGGCGACACCGTCGCAACTCGGCGGATTCCTCATGGCGTTGCGGGCCAAAGGCGAGACGGTCGAGGAGATCGTCGGCTTCCGCGACGCGATCCTCGAAGCAGCGGTGCCGCTCCCGGTCCGCGCCGACGTCCTCGACATCGTGGGTACGGGCGGTGACCGCTATGGCACCGTGAACATCTCGACGACGGCGGCCGTGGTGGCCGCGGCATCCGGAGTTCCCGTCGTCAAACACGGCAACCGCGCCGCGAGCTCCGCCTCGGGCTCGTCGGACGTGTTGTCGTCGCTGGGCATCGGGTTGACGCTCTCTCCCGAGAACGTCGCCGAGATCCTCGACCGGACGGGAATCACCTTCGCCTTCGCCTCGGCGTTTCATCCGGGCTTCCGCCACGCGGCGGCCACCCGTTCGGAGCTCGGTGTGCCGACGGTGTTCAATTTCCTCGGTCCGCTCTGCAATCCCGCGCGTGCCGAGGCCAACGCGGTCGGCGTCGCGCACCTCGACCGCGTTCCACTCATCACGGGGGTCTTCCGCACGCGCGGGGCGACCGCCCTGGTGTTCCGCGGCGACGACGGTCTCGACGAGCTGACCACCACCGGGCACAGCCGTGTCTGGGAGATCAGCCGTGGCGACGTCCACGAGCACGATCTGGATCCCCGGGATCTCGGCATCCCTCTCGCCGACATGGACGACCTGCTGGGCGGGTCTCCCGATCACAACGCCGCCGTGGTGCGGCGGGTGCTCGGCGGCGACCGCGGGGCCGTGCGGGACATCGTGCTGCTGAACGCGGCGGCGGGGCTCGTGTCGTTCCGTCTGTTCCAGGATGCCGCGCAGGTGCAGCGGCCGATCCTCGAGCGGCTGGGTGAGGCCATGGCCGACGCGGCCGCGGCGATCGACGACGGCCGCGCATCGGCGAAGCTCGACGACTGGGTCGAGGCCTCGAAGGCGCTGGCGGAGTAGGCGTGGACCCGCTCGACGCGCTCACCGAGATCGCGTACCTGCTCGAGCGGGAGCGGTCCTCGCGGTACAAGTCGAAGGCGTTCCGCACGGCGGCCGCCGCGATCGAGGGGCTGAGCGACGCGCAGTTGCGGGATCCGTCGCTTCGTCGCCGCGCGGGCATCGGGGAGTCCACCTTCGCGGTCATCCAGCAGGCGCTGAGGGGCGAGGTGCCCGAACGCCTGGCGACGCTGCGCGCGGAGTCCGCCCCCACCGGAGGCGCGGAGCTGCGGGCGCAGCTGAAGGGCGACCTGCACAGCCACAGCGAATGGTCCGACGGACTGACCCCGATCGAGACCATGATCGACGCGGCGCGCGGACTCGGTCACGAGTACCTCGCTCTCACCGATCACTCTCCGCGACTCACCGTCGCGAACGGACTCTCGCCCGAGCGGCTCCGCGCGCAGATGGACATCGTCCGTGGTCATCGGGGCGACGGGTTCACGCTCCTCAGCGGTATCGAGGTCGACATCCTCGACGACGGAGCCCTCGACCAGGAGGACGAGCTGCTGCGCGCGCTCGATGTGGTGGTGGCATCCGTTCATTCGAAACTGCGCATGGAGCGCGGGCCGATGACGAAACGGCTCGTCGCGGCGGCGAGCGACCCGCGGGTCGACGTCCTCGGGCACGTGACCGGCCGTCTCGTGGAGGGGGCGCGCGGAACACGACCTCCGTCGGAGTTCGATGCACGCGAGGTTTTCGCCGCGGCCGCGGCCTCGGGGGTGGCGGTGGAGATCAACTCGCGGCCCGAGCGGCAGGATCCGCCGGACGACCTGCTCGCCCTCGCGATCGACGCCGGGTGCCTCTTCTCGATCGATTCGGACGCGCACGCTCCCGGTCAGCTCTCGCTGCTGGACTTCGGTGCCGCGCGCGCCGAGGCTCTGCAGGTGCCCGTCGACCGGATCGTCACGACCTGGCCGCTCGAGCGCTTGCGCGCCTGGCTCGAGCGCGGTCGCTGAGACCGCTCAGGCGGGGAGGGCGGCCAGCGCCCTCGTCATCGACGACCCGAGGTTCCAGCGCTCGGCGAGTTCTTCGGCGGCGGACCGGTCCACGGGACCGAGGCGGTCGTCGAAGGGCTCGAGGTCGAGCTCGCGCGCGACACGCACCACGGTCGGGGCGACCTCGAGGTAGTCCGCGGCGGCGGCGATCTTCGCGCGCTGGGCGGGTGTTCCCGCGGTGCCCTCGAGGACCCCCGCGCGGATGCCATCGAGGTCGCCGCACGCGGTGAGCAGCGCCGCCGCGGACTTCTCTCCGATGCCCGACACGCCGGGCAGCCCGTCGGAGGGGTCGCCGCGCAGCACGGCGAAGTCGGCGTATTGCTTCGCGTGGACGCCGTACTTGGCGAAGACGGCCGCGTCGTCGACGAGTTCGAGATTGCTCATCCCTCGAGCGGTGTAGACGATCCGGATGCCGCGATCGTCGTCGACCAGCTGGAAGAGGTCGCGGTCTCCGGTGACGATGTCGACCGGGACGTCGGAACGGGTGGCGAGGACTCCGATCACGTCGTCGGCCTCGTGCTCGGCCGCCCCCACCACCGGGATGCCGAGCACGGCCAATGCCTCGCGGATGAGGGGGATCTGCGCCTCGAGGGGGTCGGGCACCTCCTCGACGTCGGGTCCGGCCGGAACGGCTTCGACCACGCGGTGGGCCTTGTAGCTCGGCAACAGGTCGACGCGCCAGGCGGGGCGCCAATCGTCGTCCCAGCAGGCGACGAGACGCGAGGGCTCGTAAGCCGTCGCGAGCTTCGCGATCATGTCGAGCAGCCCGCGCACGGCGTTCACCGAGGACCCGTCGGCCGCCTTGACCTTGTCGGGCACCCCGTAGAACGCGCGGAAATAGAGCGAGGCGGTGTCGAGGAGCATGAGGCGATCGGTCACGCTGTCGATCCTGGCACGCGGGGTGGCCCGCTGACCTAGAGTGGCCGGATGTCCTTCGGCTCCGTCTCACGTCGTCCGGCACCGGATGCGACGTGTCCGTGCGGTCGCGCGCCGTTCGGCGAGTGTTGTGGACCGATCCTGGACGGTGCGACCGCTCCGAGCGCAGAGCGGTTGATGCGGTCTCGATACACCGCCTTCTCGGTCGGCGATGCGGTGCACCTCGCCCGGTCATGGCATCCGCGCACCCGCCCCGACGACATCACCGTCGACGACGGCACGGAGTGGACGGGGCTCGTGATCGAGGATGCGTCCGAGGACGGGGACGCCGCGACCGTGGCGTTCCGCGCCGCCTGGCGGCACGGCCGTGAGCGCGGCGAGGTGCGCGAACGCAGCCGGTTCTCCCGGCGTGGCGGGCGCTGGGTCTACGTGGACGGCGACATCGACTGAGTCGGGGCGGCTCGCCGAAGCCGTCAACCCCGCGGGCGATGTCGGGGGTCGTGCGTAGGGTCGGT
The DNA here is from genome assembly GCF_052660795.1 of Sphingomonas sp. G5. NCBI lineage: Bacteria > Pseudomonadati > Pseudomonadota > Alphaproteobacteria > Sphingomonadales > Sphingomonadaceae > Sphingomonas > Sphingomonas sp. G5. The sequence continues at coordinate 1,320,249 of NZ_CP109660.1, forward strand.
CGCGGATCCTCGGCGAAAGGACACGGATGATCCCCGACGACCAGCGCGATCTTCTCGAGAACGCGAATTACGGCAGCCTCGGCACCGTCCGTCCCGACGGCACGGTGCAGGTCAACCCGATGTGGTTCGAGTTCGACGGTGAGCATGTGCTCTTCACGCACACCACGACGCGTCAGAAGTTCCGCAATCTGCAGCGGAACCCCTCGATGAGCCTGATGGTGTTCGACCCCGAACGCCCGTACCGGTACATCGAGGTGCGCGGGCGCCTCGTCGCGGCGGAACCCGACCCGACGGGGGCGTTCTACGTCCGCCTCGGACAGCGTTACGGCAACGCCCAGCAGGAGGCGCCGCCGGACAGCGCCGACCGAGTGATCCTGAAGATGTCGATCGACAAAGTAGGAGGACAGTGACATGGAACGCATCGTGATCATCGGAGGGCACGGCAAGGTGGCCCTCCACCTGGCTCGGCTGCTCGCCGACCGGGGCGACGAGGCGACGTCGGTCATCCGCAAGACGGAGCAGTCGTCCGACGTCGAGAAGGCGGGCGGCACGCCGCTCGTGCTCGACGTCGAGAAGGCCAATGTCGACGAGATGGCCGAGGCCTTCTCGGGAGCCGACGCGGTGGTCTGGTCGGCGGGAGCGGGCGGCGGCAGCGCCGAGCGCACCTACGCGGTCGACCGCGATGCCGCGCAACGAGCGATCGACGCGGCCTCGAAGGCCGGCGTCCGGCGCTTCGTCATGGTGTCGTGGATCGGCTCGACGCCGGACCACGGCATCGACCCGGACGACTCCTTCTTCGCCTACGCCGACGCGAAGCTCGCGGCCGACGACCATCTCCGCTCCAGCGATCTGGACTGGACCATTCTGGGTCCCGGGACGCTCACGACGGACGAGCCCACCGGCCGCATCACCACCGCGCCCCAGGGCAAGGCGGAGGTCTCTCGTGCGGACGTGGCGGCCGTCGTCGCCGCGGTGCTCGTGCAGCCCGCCTCGGTGGGGCGGTTCATCCGCTTCGGCGCGGGTGAGACGCTCATCGCCGAGGCCATCGTGGCCGATGCCGGTCGTTCGGAGGGGGGACAGGCATGAGCGCCCTGAGCGAAAGGGCCGAGTCCTTTGCGAAGCTGCACACCGCCCCCGAGATCCTGCGGGTCGTGAACGTGTGGGACGTCGTCTCGGCCCGCGCGATCGCGGCCCTGCCCGAGACCCGGGCCCTCGCCACGGCCGGACACTCGATCGCCGCGACCTTCGGGTACGAGGACGGAGAGAACATCCCGCTCGAGGTGATGCTCGACATGGTGGGGCGTATCGTCGCCGCGGTGGACGTGCCGGTGACGGCCGACCTCGACGCCGGCTTCGGCGACCCGGGCGAGACGACGCGTCGCGCGATCGGGGTGGGCGTCGTCGGCGCGAACGTCGAGGACCGGGTCAAGCCGTTCGATGAGGCGGTGGCCGCGGTCGAGGCCGTGATCGCGGCGGGTGAGGCCGAGGGCGTCCCCTTCGTGCTCAACGCGCGCACCGACGTCTTCGTCAAGGGTGGCGATCGTCCACTCGACGACAAGATCGCGGATGCGGTGAAGCGCGGCCGCGCCTTCCTCGACGCCGGAGCGACCTCGGTGTTCGTTCCCGGTCTGCTCGACGCCGAGACAACCCGTCGACTGGTCGAGGGGCTCGGAGACCAGCGGTTGAGTGTCATCGGCTTCCCCGGAGCACTGTCAGCCGGAGAATACGAGAAGCTCGGCGTCGCTCGGATCTCGTACGGCCCGCTCACGCAGCGCGTCGCCCTGACCGCGCTGCAGGACCTCGCCATCGACCTCTACGGCGACGGGGTCATTCCGTCGTCGGTGCGCGAACTCAACTGACGAGAGGGTCGGGGCGTCACTCGCCCCGCGTGGCGTCCCGGCCCTCTCCGGGTGTTCGCGGGCTCAGTCCTCGTCGGTCGGTCCCTCGTCGTCGACGACGATCACGCCGTCGGGAACGGGGTCGCCGAGCAACGGCTCGGCCGCGAGGGTGAGGTCGATCGTGGCGCGCAAGAGGCCGCCGAGAGTCATCGACCGCAGCAGCTCCATCTGGTCGAGCTCTCCGAGCGGGGCGATCGCCGCGACCTGCCATGCGCGGGGGAGCGGCTCCTCCGCCAGCTCCACCTCGGGATCCCACCGCGTTCCGCCGAACAGTTGCGCGCGGCCGAGCACGCGACGCACGATTCGCTCGGCTTCCTCGAGGAGGGGGAGAAGAGCATCGTTCCACTCGAGGTCGGGAAGCGCGCGTATGTCGGCCCTCGGGTAGGGGTCGTCGTCGAGCCACGCGACGATCTCGAAACGTTCGGTTCCCCGCGCGACGATCTGCATCTGGCCGGCCTGCGGAACCACCTGGCTGAGCTGCGCCATCGTGCCGAGGGGGAAGCGCTGATCCCCACCACCGGTCTCGCTGCCACGCTCGATGAGGACGACGCCGAAGGCGGGATCCGTCTCATCGAGCAGGCGTCCGAGCATGACGAGATAACGCTCCTCGAAGATCCGCAACGCGAGGGGCGTGTGCGGGAAGAGCACGGCCCCGAGGGGGAACATCGCGGTACCCATGTCCTCAGTCAACCAGGGGAGGACCGACCCGGGGGCGAGTGGGCGCGATCAGCGAGAGAGTTCCCAGGTGGAGGTCACTCGTGCTCGTCGCGCAGCGTCTGGTGGACGCGGTGGAGGTCCATCAGCAGGGAGCCCACGAGCACCCAGTGCGCGGTCGACGGCGTTCGGATCTGCAGGGGACGCGTGAGGGCCGGCTCCTCGTCGACCGCGCGCTCGGGGCCCGCGTCGAGGGCGAAGGCCAGTCGCACGTCGTGCGCGGCGCGATGCAACTGCTCGGCGATCGCGCGGACGGCGGGTTCGTCGGCGATCGTCTGCTCGTAGCCGTCGTAGACCGCGCGGGTCATCCCGATGGTCTGCGTGACGACGGGGCTGAAGCGGTCGACGAGTGCATCCATCTCCGCGAGGTCGGTGCGGTGTCGGCCGCTGCGGGGGTTCAGCGCCAGCGAGTCGGCTCCGTCGCGGATCGCGTCGGCTGCGGCATCCCGAACCGGACGGAGAAGGCGTGCTTCGAGGAGAAGTCCCTCGAGAGAGGCCGGCGTCTGCGGAGTTTCGAGGGCATCGGCGAGACGCTCGAGCGCCGCGGCGAGTTCGCGACCGAGGACGTCGACCTTCGTCCGAGCGGGGGGAACGAGCACGGGAGGCACGAGGACGGCGTTCACGACGATGCCGATGGCCGCGCCGATGAGGGTCTCGAGCACGCGGTCGAGGGCGTAGTTCGGGGTCGCCGTGCCCAGGGCGAGCACGAGCAGGGCGCTGATGGCGATCTGATTGGTCGCTCCGGGGGAGATGCGCGCGGCCCATGCCACCAGGAGCGCCACCCCGGCGGAGAGCAGCGCCACCCAGGGCTGCGACCCGAAAACCAGACCGAGCAGAGCCGCGATGAGGACGCCGACGATCACGCCCACACTGCGCTCGACCGCCCGGGTGAAGGACTGATTGATGCTCGGCTGCACCACCAGCAGCGCGGCGATGGCGGCGAAAATCGGCGGAGGACCCTGCACGAGCCACCCGGCGAGCAGCCACGCGGCGACGATCGCGATGGCCGACTTGGCAACCTGGAGCAGGGGCACACGGCGCGGGGCGCGGAAGGTGAGACTGTCGCGCATGGCGCGGGCAGAGGGAACGCGCACGCTCACTCCCGCGGGCCGACGATGTCGTTCGCGTTGTCGGCCACCCAGCCCATGAGGGGGATGACGTGCGTCATGAGGTCGTGTCCGAGGTCGGTCAGCGCGTACTCGACGCGCGGCGGCACTTCGGGGTAGGCGGTGCGCAGGACCAAGCCGTCGGCCTCGAGCGTCTTCAGCGTGCTCGCGAGCATCTTCTCGCTGATCCCGTCGATGTTGCGCCGCAGAGCTCCCCATCGCTGGGTGCCGTCCGAGAGCGTGAGAAGCACGAGGATGCCCCACTTGCCCATCACGTGATCCAGGACCGTGCGGGTCGGGCACCCGTCGGCGAAGATTCCGGGGTGTTCGGCGCGCATCGACGCAAGACTGACGCTCATGTGAGTACCTAACCACAAAGTGGGTACCGGCATTTCGGAATGTTGAGGTCGACGGGGCGTTGAGCCCCACGAACCCATCGAAAGGATTCCACCATGACCCTCCTCGTCACCGCCGCTTCCGGTCACCTCGGTCGCCTCGTCATCGACGCTCTGCTCGAGCGCGACGTTCCCGCATCCGACATCGTGGCGGGCGTGCGTACGCCCGCCCGGGTCGACGACCTCGCGGCCCGCGGAATCCGCGTCGCCGAGCTCGACTACGCCCGCCCCGAGACCTTCGCCCCCGCTCTCGCGGGCGTGACGCGCGTGCTGCTCATCTCGGGCACCGACGCCGACCGCGTCGCTCAGCACCGCGCCGTCGTCGAGGCCGTCCGCGCCGCCGGCATCGAGCGTCTCGTGTACACCAGCGCTCCGCGCGTCGACGAGGTCGATTACGCCCTCGGCGCCGACCACAAGGCCACCGAGCAGGCCATTGCGGACTCGGGAGTGAGCGCCACGATCCTGCGCCACAACTGGTACACCGAGAACTACCTCGACACCGTCGCGCGTGCAGCAGACACCGGCGAGATCGTCGCGGCGACCGGCGATGCCCGCGTGGCGAGCGCGAGCCGTCGCGACTATGCCGAAGCGGCGGCGATCGCCCTGACCACCGACGAGCTGGCCGGTCGGACCGTCGAGGTCGGTGGCGACGTCGCATGGACCTACGACGAACTCGCCGCGGCCGCGTCCGAGGTGCTCGGCCGACCGGTGACCTACACGCGCGTCTCGGTCGAGCAACTGACGGAGGGGCTGAAGGCGGCGGGACTGGATGCCGGCACCGCGGCGTTCGTGGCCGGGATCGACGACGCGATCGCCCGCGGCGCGCTGGGCACGACCGACGGCTCGCTGTCGCGCATCATCGGTCGCCCCACCACCCCGCTGGCCGAGGGCCTGCGTCAGGGTCTCGCCGCGCGCTGAGCGCTCGCGTCGCGACGTCCAGGCTGAGGGTCCGGTGCGCCTCATGAGAGGCGTGCCGGACCCTCTGCGGCGAGGGCGGTGATGCGCCGCTGGCGCATCGCGAGGAACAGAGGGAAGGTGAACGCGAAAGCGGTCACCCCCGAGAGCACGACGTACAGCCACACGAAGCGCATGCCGAGCCGTCGCCCCTCGACGATCACGAAGATGCTCCCCGCGACCGCGACGACGAGCAGGTCGACGGTGATCGACGACACCGCCGGTCCGCTGGACACGAGATCGCCGAAGAAGTCCCGCATCTGCACGATCGCGAAGACGTTGAAGGTCCACGTGCCCACGAGACCGGCGAGGGCCAGCACGAGGAAGGCCGCGGCGGTGGGGGTCCAGTGTCGTCGGAGTGCGCTCATGAGCCGATCCTCCCGCAGCCCGCATGTCGGCGGTGGGGGCTAGCGTCGAAGGATGGATGCCACGACGGCGACGCGCATGCTCGACGACCGCGAGCGCGAGGTGGAGCACCGCCTCTCGCGCTTGCGCGACGATGAAGCGAGCCTGCGGCACGACCGTGCCGATGCCACGGCCGACGATGAGCACGACCCCGAGGGCTCGACGCTGTCGGGGGAGTGGGCCCAGGTCGATGCCCTCCGCCGGGGCGCCGAAGCGGAGCAGGCCGAGATCGCCGCGGCGCGCGAGCGAGTGGCATCCGGGACGTTCGGCGTGTGCGAGAACTGCGAGCAGCCGATCGCCGACGCCCGGCTCGAGGTGCTCCCATTCGCGCGCCGCTGCATCGCGTGCGCGGCGTGAGCTCCGGGTCGCGGCTGAAGAAGCGAGGGGCAGGCGGCGCTTAGGCTCGACGCATGGAACCCGTCCTCATCGCGCTGCTGTTCGCCAACGCCGTCTTCAACGTCGTCGTCTGGCCGCGTTTCTACGTGCGAGTCGCGAAAGACCCCCGCGCCAAGAACGCCGCGGGCAAGGCCACACCGTTCCTCATCGTGCACACGGTGCTCATCGGTCTGGCCCTCGTGCTCGCGGTCGCGTCGGTGATCGCCGCGATCGCCGCTCTCGTCAGCTGATCCCGGGCGCCCAGGCGCCCCGGAGGTGCCCGCGGTAGACTCATAGCGCGGGATTTCCCGCCGCACTCTGTGCAACTACCTACCGGTCCGGCAAGGCGGCACGTTCCATCGCCCCTCCCTGGAGACCCGCTACATGACCGCGCCCGCCGTCGACCATCGGCCCCTGATCCACCACACCGGCTTCTGGTATTTCCCGGTCGCCTTCGTGGCTCGGTTGCCGTTCGCGATGATGACCGTCGGCGTCCTCGCCCTCGTCGTCGCGCTGCGCGGTTCGGTCGCCCTTGGCGGGTTGACCTCCGCGGCCGTGGGTCTCGGCGTCGTCGTCGCGGGCCCCGTGCTCGGTGACCTCGCCGACAGGTACGGGCAGCGTCGCGTGCTCGTGCCGGTGGGGCTGGCCAACGGCATCCTGCTGGCGGTCTTCCCCCTCGTGGTGGAATTCGCGACCTCCGACGCCCTGCTGCTCGGAGCGGCCGTGGCGATCGGCCTGACCGGTCCTCAAACCGCGGCGATGTCGCGCAGTCGCGTGATGGCGCTCATCGGTCTGCGCGTGCACCCCGAGCGGCGCGACCGGACATTCTCGCGCGCCATGGCCTACGAGTCGGCGGCCGACGAGACCGCCTTCGTCATCGGGCCGTTCGTGGTCGGTGTGCTGGCGGCGGTGATCGCTCCCTGGGCGCCGATCGCGGGGGCCGCGATCCTCAGCTTCGTCTTCGTGACCGCCTTCGCCCTGCACCCCACCGGCCGCGCTGTCCCCGAGCGCTCGGAGCGTACCGCGATGGCGCCGATGCGCGAGGTGATGCACCCGCGCATGCTCGTGCTCGTGGCCGCCGTGTTCGGCGTCGGTCTGTTCTTCGGCTCCACTCTCACCTCGTTGACGGCGTTCATGGAGGCGCAGGGGGCGCCCGAGGCGGGTGCGCTGCTGTACGGCGTGATGGGCGTGGGCTCCGCGGTGCTGGCCCTCGCCGTCGCCCTCGTGCCCGAGCGTTTCCCGTTGCGCTGGCGCCTCGTGCTGTTCGCCAGTGTGCTGACGGCCTCCGCCGGGGCGTACTCGGTCGGCGGATCCGTGCCGACCGTGACCCTCGTGCTGTGCCTCATGGGCATCGGGGTCGGCCCGGCTCTCGTCACGCTCTTCAGCCTCGCCGGACACCGCGCGCCGCGCGGCCGGTCGGCCTCGACGATGACGATCCTCGCCTCGGCGCTGACTCTCGCGCAGGCGCTGTCGTCGGCCGTGGCCGGGGCGGTGGCCGAGAACGTGTCCGTCGCCACCGCGATGCTCTTCCCCGCCGGAGCCGCGCTCCTCGTGCTCGCCATGGCGGCGGTGAACGCCGCGGCCGCACCGCGGTGGGACCGGGCGTTCCCCGCCGCCGGTCTCAGCGCGGCAGCGGGTAGCGTCGCCGCAGCAGCAGACGCTGGCACAGCGTCCACGCGGTCGTCACGGTGAGGTAGAGCCCAGCCGCCAGCGGCACGAACAGTGCCACGCCGGCCGTCGTGAACGGCAGGATGCCGACCATCCCCGTCGTCCACGCGGGAGCCGAGGGATCGACCGCGGGGCGCAGCAGCCGACGCGTCAACTCGGCGACGCCGGCGATCACGGCGACGAGCACCGCGAAGACGGCGAGGGTCGTGGCATCCGCCGTCCCCGTCGACAGGGCGCCGACGAGACTCCGGCCGAGCGGAGCGCCCAGGACGTCGTATTCGAGCAGGGTGTTGACGTGTCCGCCGACCTGCGGGTGCAGGAACACCGCGTAGAGCAGTCCGACGACGGGCGCCTGCGCCAGGACGGGCAGGCATCCGGCGAAGGGCGAGGCGCCCTCGTCGCGGTACAGCTGCATCGTCTCGCGCTGCAGGCGTTCGCGGTTCTTGGCCCACCGCTTCTGCAGGGTGCGAAGCTGCGGAGCGAGGCGGGCCCGCGTCTGCTCGGCGCGCGCCTGCGACACTCCGACGGGGACGAGCAGCACCCGCACCGCCAGCGTCACGACGACGACGGCGACAGCGGCGGCGAGACCCCCGGTGAGGGGTTCGAGGAACGAGGTGAGAGCGAGCAGAGCGCGCGTCGTCAGGTCGAGCAGGAGGGCGAGGGGCGGAAAGGCGAAGAGGTCCACGGGGCATCCCATCAGAGCGAGTGATCACGGGCTGATCGGTCGCGGGGCGCACCGACGGCGCGCGGGCGACCGGCGTCGCGGTCACCGCCGAACCGTCGCCGAAGCGACGAGGCAGGAGCTACGCGACGCGGGTCACGAGCCCCGGCGCTCGAGGGCGCGGGTGACCCGCGGCGTCGGGATCGCTCTGGGGAAGGGATGCCGAGGGGTCGATCGGCCGTGCGGACGGCGGCGGTGTCGCGGCGACGAGCGCCGGTGCCACGACGAGGACGATCACGGCGGTCAGCACGACGGCCGCGGCGAGAACCACCGCCAGCAGGGGCGCGCCGCCGCCGGGGGTCAGCGCGAGCTCGGCCGTGGACAGGAGCAGGTTGAACGCGGCGATCAGCGATGCGATCACGAACTCACCCCCTCCGGTTGAACACCCACGGTAGCAGCGCGGGTGTCGCTACGCTGTCGCCATGACCACCCTCGTCCTCACCGTCGTCGGCGACGATCGCGCGGGCCTCGTGTCCGCGGTCGCCGACATCGTCGACGCCCACGGCGGCAACTGGGAGAACAGCGAGCTCGCCGAACTCGCGGGGGCCTTCGCCGGGATCATCGAGGTCTCGGTCGCCGCCGAACGCGCCGACGCGGTGCGTACGGCGCTCGAAGGACTCGCTGGCACGCTCACCGTCACCGTTCACGCGGGAGCGGGATCGGCCGGGCCGGCGGGGCGTACCGTCACGTTCGACGTGGTCGGCAACGACCGCCCCGGGATCGTCCGCGAGGTCTCGGCCGCCCTCGGCGCGCACGGCGCGAGCATCGAACGCATGTCGACCCAGACGACGGATGCCGCGATGGCGGGCGGACGCCTGTTCGAGGCGTCGATCACCGCGACGGTGGAACCCGACGTCTCCGTCGACGACCTCGTGGCGCAGCTCGAGCGCCTCGCGACCGAGATCCAGGTCGACGTCACGCTCGCGGACTGAGTTCTGCGGGTCCGAGGCCGCAGCTCGACGCGCCCGGGGGTTTCCACGGAGCGGGAAGGGAGCCGCGGGCCCACGCATGCCGCGTCTGACGCGAGCGCAGACGCTCGGCTTCAGGCCCGCCGCGACCGCGACGCGAGGCGGGCGATCGCGCGCCACCCCAGTAGCAGGACCGCCAGCGTGATCGTGGCGACGATGACGAACGCCACCGCGACCCCCTGACCGCTGAGCGCGCGCAGCACCATGCCCAGGGCCACGGTGATGGCCCACACGGGCAGGCCCGTCTTGACGACGGCGACCGGGCGTCGCCAGGCGCGCGTCGCCAGCCAGCCGACGAGCAGCGCCACCGCGAACGGCCAGGCGGTGGTGGCGAGCCCCGAACCGAACGGACCCAGCACGTCGCCGTCATGGGTCGCCCGGCCGATCGCGGCGAAGACGACGACGAGCACGACGTCGATGATCAGGGCGAGCACGGGGAAACGGCGCGAAGGGGACACGCTCCCATTGTCCCGCGAGCCGGCGGGCCTATCGTCCGCGTATCGCGAGACCGAGACACCGGGGCAACAGCTCGGTCGATGGGATGGATCCTTCCGAACCTGGAGGCCGCATGTCCGCTCGTTCCATCTTCACCCCCGCGCGCGTGCTGACCGCGGGGGCCGTGCTCGCCGCCGTCGTCGCGCTGACCCTCGCGCCTCGCGCGATCGCGTGGCCGGCCCGCACCCTCGTCCTCGACGCGCTCGATCACCTGCCGCCGTCGTGGAGCGCGCTCGTGCTCGGCGCGGGCGCCGACGTCGCCCTCAACATCGCGTTCTTCGTGCCCCTCGGTGCCGCGATCGCATTGCTGCTGCCGTTGCGGTGGGCGCCGGCATCCCTCCTGCTGTGTGCACTCGTGTCCCTCGCGGTCGAGGCGCTGCAGGCGGGGATCCCCGGTCGGGTTCCGGATGCCGAGGACGTGGTGTCGAACACGATCGGCGCCGCGATCGGGACGGTCGTCGTCATCGCTGTTCGCCTGACGGCGCGGGGAGCGGGGCGCCGCTGATCCTCCGTCAGCGCGGCAGGCGCAGTCGGGCGTGCAGACCGCCGCCCTCTCGCGGCCATAGCTCGAGGCGGCCGCGGTGCGCGCGGGCGATCGAGGCCACGATCGCGAGCCCGAGTCCCGTGCCGTCGGCGCGCCCGCGCGTGCGGCCGGTCCCGCGCACGAAGGGCTCGGGGAGGGTGGCCACGAGCTCGCGGGAGAGCTCCTCGCCGCTGTTGACGACGTCGACGATCACCTCGTCGAGCTCGCCGCTCACCGCGACGCGCACCCAGCCGTTCTCGACGTTGTGCACGAGGGCGTTGCGAACCAGGTTCGTCACCGCCTGGTGCACGAGCGTCTCGTCGAGCCGTGCGATCCCGCCCGAAGCTCCGGCCAGCGCCAGGTCGAGACCCGCGGCGCCGCCCTCGGCCTCGGCCAGCACGGTCGCGACGAGGTCGTCGATTCCCGTCGGCTCGGGAGACAGAGCGCCACCGCGCGTCGATCGGGCGAGGGCGAGCAGTGCCTCGGTCAGACGGATCGCGCGCTCGTTCGTGAGGTCGAGGCGATGGAGGAGCCGCTCCAGGTCGACGCCCGCGGGGTCGGCCCGGGCCACCTCGAGGAGCGTGCGCATCGTCGCGTGCGGCGTGCGCAGTTCGTGGGACGCGTTGGCGGCGAACCGTCTCTGCTCGTCCAGCGTCTCCTCGACGCGGGCGAGCATCGCGTCGAAGGTGTCGGCGAGGTCGGTGAGTTCGTCGCGGCGCCCCGGCAGGTCGACGCGGTGCGCGAGATCGCCGTCGCGCACCGCACGGGCGGCATCCGTGATCCGATGAAGCGGGCGCAGCATGAGCCCCGAGACGATCCAGCCGCCGCCGAGGCCGACCACCGCGAGAGCGCCGACGGCGAACCACGTGTACCGGACGAACACCTCGGTGAGGTCGCGGCGCCGCGGGGTGAAGATGCCGCTCTCGGAGTAGAGGTTGCCCTCGGGAAGGAACCGCAGGACCAGGAACCCCACCACGAACACCGCGATCCCCACGATCACGACGAAACCGGCGTAGCTCAGGGTCAGCTTGAGGCGCACCGAGAGCCCGGGGGCGCGTTCACGCATCGGCGGGGCCCATGCGGTACCCGACGCCCGCGACCGTCTGGATGAGCCACGGCTCGCCGAGGCGCTTACGCAGCGTCGAGATCGTGATGCGCACGGCGTTGGTGAACGGGTCGGCGTTCTCGTCCCACGCGCGCTCGAGCAGGTTCTCTGCGCTGACCACCCCGCCGCCCGCATCCATGAGCACCTGGAGCACCGCGAACTGCTTACGGGTCAGCGACACGTAGCGCCCGTCGCGATAGACCTCGCGGCGGAAGGGATCGAGCCGGATGCCGTGCTGCTCGAGCACCGGCGGGGTCGAGGCCGCCGGGCGACGCGCGAGGGCGCGCAGGCGCATCACCAGCTCACGCAAGACGAACGGCTTCGTCAGGTAGTCGTCGGCGCCGCTCTCGAAGCCGCGGGCCTTGTCGTCGAGCCGGTCGGCGGCCGTGAGCATGAGCACCCGCGGGGCGGCGGCTTGCGCGCTCAGATGGCGGGCGATCTCGTCGCCGTCCGGACCGGGGATGTCGCGGTCCAGCACCACCACGTCGTAGGCGGTGTAGCCGAGCACCTCGAGAGCCGTGTCGCCGTCGCCGGCGATGTCGGCCGCGATCGCCTCGAGACGGAGCCCGTCGCGGATGGCCTCGGCGAGGAAGGGTTCGTCCTCGACGATCAGCACGCGCATCCCGTCATCGTAGGCGGGGACGTGTATCGCGGACGTATGCGCGGGTGCGACGTTCGGTCGCCCGGTCACCGAGACCCGTGGGTAGCGTGGGGGCATGGCGACCCGACTGCTCCTCGTAGCCGATACGCACGTGCCGAAGCGGGCGCGCGCTCTACCCGCGGCGGTGCGCGAGGCGGCATCCCGGGCCGATCTGATCGTGCACGCGGGCGACTGGGTGAGCGCGAGCGTGCTCGACGACCTCGAGAGGCTCGGTCCGGTGCTGGGCGTCTGGGGCAACAACGATGGCGACGACCTGCGTTCGCGGCTGCCCGAGATCGCACGCGCCGAGTTCGAGGGGGTGCGCGTCGCCGTCGTCCACGAGACGGGGACGTCGGCCGGGCGAGAGAAGCGGATGGATGCCGCCTTCCCCGACGTCGACCTGCTGGTGTTCGGGCACAGCCACATCCCGTGGGACTCCGTCACCCCGAACGGTCTGCGCCTTCTCAATCCGGGTTCGCCGACCGACCGCCGCCGTCAGCCCGCGTGCACCCTGATGACCGCGACCCTCTCTACCGGCGAGATCCGCGACGTGGTGCTGCACGAGGTCTCACGCGACTGAGCTATCGACTCGGGGGTATCGCCGTCGTATGGTCCCCGCCATACGGCCCGGCAACGCGGGCCCGGCTCGAATGGGGGCATGGCATCTTCGGCATCCCGCACTCGATCCCCCTCCCGCGGCCGTATCGCATTCGTCGCTGTCGCGGTCGGTCTCGCCATCGTCCTCACCGCGGTCGCGGCAGTGCTCGCGATGAGCACGGCGTCGTCGTTGTCGGCCGGGCTGAGCGCGCACGCGCCGTTCTCGCCGACCGAGGCCGAGGGGATGATCCCCGCCGAGGCGGCGCTGACGGTCGACGACGATCAGCACCCCGCGATGACCGGGCTCGACGGTGAGCTGCGCGATGCTCTGCGCTCGGCCCAGCGGGCCGCTGAGGTCGACGGGATCGTCTTCGACGTCACCAGCGGATGGCGCAGCGCCGACTACCAGCGGTGGCTGCTGGGGGATGCGATCCGCACCTACGGCTCCGAAGCGATCGCGCGACAGTACGTCGCCTCGCCCGAGGGGTCGAGTCACGTCACCGGTCACGCCGTCGACATCGGCTCGCTCGACGCGCAGCTGTGGATCATCGATCACGGACGCGAGTGGGGTCTGTGCCAGACCTACGCCAACGAGCGGTGGCACTTCGAGAAGGCCACGGACGCCGGAGGAGAATGCCCCGCGCCGATGGCGGACGCGCGCGGGTGAACGACGACGGCGCCGCCCCGGAGGGGACGGCGCCGTCGTCGGGATGCCTACTCGACGTTGAGCTGACGCGTCGGAGAGGTCAGCGGGCAGTCGAAGGGGTCGCGGGCGGCCAGGCCGACCCGGTTGAGGTACGCGATGACGATGCCGTACGACTGCAACAGCGTGGTCTCGACGTAGGGCACGTTCAGGGTGGCGCAGTGTTCGCGCACGATGACACGGGCCCTGCTGAGGTGCGTTCGCGGCATGTTCGGGAACAGGTGGTGCTCGATCTGGTAGTTCAGACCACCCATGAGCCACGTGGCCCACCAGCCGCCGGAGATGTTGCGCGAGGTGCGCACCTGCTTGCTGAAGAAGTCGAGCTTCGCGCCGGGCGCAATGATCGGCATGCCCTTGTGGTTGGGAGCGAACGACGCTCCCATGTATATGCCGAAGACCGCCACCGAGACGCCGAAGAAGGCGAAGGCGAGCCCCACGGGCAGGAAGATGAAGATCGGCGCGATGAAGAGCGCGTGCCGCAGCGTCAGCAGGGCGATCTCGACCCAGCGCCCCTTGACCTCGCCGCGCGAGAAAAGGTGTCGGAAGGCCAGGACGTACAGGTTGATGCCCTCGAACGCCAGCAGTGGGAAGAACAGGTACCCCTGACGTCGGGTGATCCAGCGTTGGATACCGCGGGCTTTGGCGGCGTCGACGTCGAGGAACGAGATCGTGTCGATCTCGATATCGGGGTCTTTGTCCACCCGGTTCGGATTCGCGTGGTGGCGCGTGTGCTTCGACGCCCACCACGAACGGCTCATGCCCACGATGCCGTTGCCGATGAGCAGGCCCAGGCGGTCGTTGGCGGGTCCCGAGGCGAAGATCTGCCGGTGCGCGGCCTCGTGGGCGAGGAAGGCGACCTGCGTGAACAGGATGCCGAGGACCGCTGCGACGATCAGCTGGAACCAGCTGTCGCCGAGGAGGATGAAGCCGGTCACGCACCCGGCGAAGCCGAGCACGATGGCGCCGGCGACGACGGAGTAGAACACCGGAGTGCGAACGAGCAGTCCGCTCTCACGGACGACCTGAGACAGCTCTGTGTAGGCCTTGGTGATCGGGGGGAATTCGGTGGTACCGGAATAGGTCTGACGAACGGGGCCGAGACGGGACTCGACGACGGTGGAGGCTATGTTTTGCTCCTCGGATCGGGAAGGACCGGGGTGGACGGCGGAGCGGCTACTCCGTGCTGAGGCCCACACTACGGCTGGCCGTATGGGCGACTCGGAATACGTCGCGATGCTCAGCGGGCTCTCGGGAAACCGAAACCCAGCGAGCGAAAACGTGCCGGAAACCGACGAAAGCCGGGTCGTCGCGATGGCGACGAACCCGGCTCTCGAGGTAAGCGGAGCTTAGAGGGGGCGGATGTTCGCCGCCTGCATGCCCTTGGGGCCCTGCTCAGCGTCGAATTCGACCTTCTGTGCTTCCGTGAGCTCCTTGAAGCCGTTGCCCTGGATCGCGCTGAAGTGCGCGAACAGGTCGGCGGAGCCGTCGTCGGGAGCAATGAAGCCGTAGCCCTTTTCGGAGTTGAACCATTTCACGGTGCCAGTGGCCATCGTGTTCTTCCTTTATTCATGTTGGGCCGCAATGCGGCCGTGGGCGCCGCTCCGACGAGTGCGGAGCGGACGGGGACGCCGCGTCACCGTGGTGGTGGCGCGTACGCGATGCCCGTCGACGGCGGCCTGAGCCGCGTCGACGGACGTGTGGACACCGAGATTCTCGCCGAGGGGGCCCTGGGCTTCGAAGCCCGAGGTTCCCGCGCCGACGAAACCGGCGTAGTCGGATCCGACCGTCGCGACGTACACGTCGAGATCGGCCTGGCGCCACGATAGTGGCGAGGGGTGAAGCAGAGACACAAGAACTTTCCGCGAGTGCGAGGCGAGGACCGAAGCCGTCGAGCGAGGCACGCGATGGTGAGAGGGGGGATTGCTGTCGGAAACGGCTCGGCGCCGTGCGCCCGGCATCTCAGCGATGAGGCGGGCGTCGATGAAGCAAGTCCCAGAACGAATACTGACGACGGTAGCACGGATGCTGCTCTGATGCCCGAGAGATTTCCCGACCGACGTCGAGCGGGTGCACTGGGGTCATGGCATCCGGAGACGACACCACCGACGATCAGCGCTGGCTCGTGGTCGACGGGCGGCGCTGGCGGCGGACCGATCCAGAGCTCCCCGACGACGTGACGACGCGGCTGCGGTCGCACCTGGGCGCGGCGCGGTCCGCCGTGCGCGTGGCGAAGAAGAACGGCGATGACGACGCGGTCGCCGCCGCGCGCGAGCGCGTGGGCCACGCGAAACACGGTCTGGGGGAGCGGGGGCCGCGCTGGTGGGACGACGAGGTCGAGGCCCGTGTGAGCCGGGCCCGCGACGCGCTGGAGCAGCTCGACCTGCTCATGCCTCCGAAGAGAGCAGACGGGGCGGCCGACGTCAACGCGTAGCGCGGGGGGTCCCCACGCGATTCGCTGGAGGTTCGAACCGAGGGAGTCCCATGTCCACCACCGCATCCGAGCTCGACACGCTCAACGACCTGCTCAAGAAGTTCCGCTTCGCCATGGTCACCACTCGCGCCGAGGACGGCGCGCTGCACGCGCACCCGCTGACGGTGCAGGAGAACGAGTCCGACGGCGACCTGTGGTTCATCGTCGGCACGCACGCCTCGGCCGTCGAGCACGTGCGCCGCGACCCGAAGGTCGGTCTGTCGTTCAGCACCGACGGTACCTGGCTCTCGCTCGCGGGTGAGGCCGAGGTGATCGACGACCTCGCCAAGCTCAAGGAGCTGTGGTCGACGAGCGTCGAGGCATGGTTCCCCGACGGCCCCGAGTCGCCCGGCGTGACGCTGCTGAAGGTGTCGGCGCTGTCCGGCGAGTACTGGGGGAGCGCCGGGGGACGCCTCGCCACGGCGATCGCCCTGGTCACCTCGAAGGTCACGGGGGAGCGACCCCAGGGTGGCGAGAACGAGAAGTTCGACCTGACCGACTGAGAGCACTGCCCGGAGCCCCGCACCGCGAGAGTGCGGGGCTCCTTTCGTGTCAGCCCCCCGAGGGGTTGTCGACCGGGGCGCCGCCCTCGTCGGTCGTGTCGGGGATCGCGGGGGCGTCGGCGGTCTCGAGCTCGTCGGGCTCGTCGGCGGTGTCGTGCGTGCGGCGCGGTGTCGTGTCCATGGCCCCACCCGACCACGCCGGTGGCGGCTGCCGCGCGGGCCTTGCGCGAACCGGATCGGCGTGCTGGCGCAAGCCCCCGGACGCCGCGGGTGCGCTTTGCGACGATGACGGCATGTCACGACCCGAGGTGCGCTCCAAGCCCTGCGCTCACTGCGGACGCCCGTTCACCGACCGCAAACGGTGGAGCGGGCGTGACCAGTGGGACCAGGTGCTGTACTGCTCGCGCGGTTGCCGGGCGAATGCCGCGAAGCAGAGGAGGCGCGCGTGAAGGCCGCGCTGATCCTCGCGACGCAGCAGTTCGCCGAGCACCCCGCGTACTCCGACGAGGACATCCAGGAGTTCTTCTTCATCGAGTCGGCACCTCGCTTCGCCAAGTTGCCGTACCACCGGCACAAGATCGTGCTTCTGCTGTCGGCGATGCGCCACACGGCCGCCCGCCTCGAAGCCGAGGGGAGGACCGTCCGCCGGATCACCCTCGACGACGGCCTCTCTTTCAAGGCCGGCCTCGAGAAGCTGTTGAAGACGCACCGGGTGACCGAGCTGACGTGGATGAGCGATCCGAACCGACCCGTCGACGAGCGGATCGCCCGCATCTGCGCCGATCACGACATCGAGACCGACGTGCTCTCGGACGGGCTCTTCCTCACGCCCGAAGAAGACGTCGACGGCTGGTTCGCCGAGCACCCGACGCCGCTGATGGAGGACTTCTACCACTGGCAGCGCCGGCGCACCGGCATCCTGATGGACGGGGGTAGACCCGCCGGTCGCCGCTGGAACTTCGACGCCGACAACCGCAAGGCGCTACCGAAGAAGGGCGTGGAGATTCCGCCCCTGCCGCAGGTCGAGCACGACGAGATCACCCGCGCGGTCATCGCCGAGGTCGACGAGCGCTACCCCGAGCATCCCGGCAGCGCCGGGGACTTCTGGCTGCCGGTCACCCCCGAGCAATCCCGCGACTGGCTCGACGTCTTCGTCGCGGAGCGCCTCTACGACTTCGGCCGCTACGAAGACGCCATGAGGGCCGACGAGCCGTTCCTCTTCCACGCGATCATCTCGCCGTTGTTGAACATCGGTCTGCTCACCGTCGAAGAAGTGGTCGCCGCGGCGACCCGGACCGACGCACCCCTGGCATCCGTCGAGGGGTTCGTCCGTCAGGTGATCGGATGGCGCGAGTACATGCGCGGCATGTACCGGGCGCACCCGAAGCTCGAGCACGTCAACGCGCTGCACCTCGAGAAGCGCATCGAGAAGTACTGGTACTCGGGCGACCGGATGCCGCGGGACCTGCCTCTCCCCGTGCGCACGGTGCTCGAGCGGGTGCACCGGTGGGGCTACGCGCACCACATCGAGCGGCTGATGGTGCTGGGCAACTGGTTCCTGCTGCAGGGATACGCGCCGCGGCAGGTGAACGCGTGGTTCCTCGCGCTCTTCGTCGATGCGTACGACTGGGTGATGGTGCCGAACGTCATGGGCATGAGCCAGTTCGCCGACGGCGGGTTCGTCGCGACCAAACCGTACGTGTCGGGCGGGGCCTACCTGCAGAAGATGGGCTCGTGGTGGCCCTCGGCCCAGGATGCCAAGGACTCGGTGTTCACCGACGCGTACTGGGCGTTCCTCGAACGGCACGAGGACGTGCTGGCGGGAAATCACCGCCTCGGGCTGGCGCTGGCGCAGATGCGGAAGCGGCGGGACGAGCGGGATCCGGACGGTGACGGGCCGAACTCCTGAGAGACACGCCGTGCGCTCCGCCGACGCGCGCGAGGAGGCTCTCCGGTGCCACCGACTCAGGAGTTCGGCCCGGCGTTCAACTCTTCAGCTTGTTCAGCGCCGAACCCTTGTGCGCGGCCTTCGAGCCGGACTTCTCGGACTTCACGATGTAGGCCGGGTCGTCGTCGGATGCCGTGAACTTCTGGCCGTCGTGCTGGAAGTCCTTCGTCTTCTTCTCCACGACCTCGCCCTGCGTGCGTCCCTGCGGGGTGTCCCAGCTGACGCGGTCGCCCTTCGACAGATCCTTCGACATGCTCTCGTTCCTCTCGTTCGGTTCCGCCATGCTGTCGAGTCGGGGCGGAGCCTCTCGGGGGATTGACACCATCGGGGGGCCTACGTGTTCGGCGGCGGACGCGCAATGCCTCGGCGATGTCGGACCCCCTGCGTACCGTCTAAGTGGGCCTTCGTTTCGCGGCCCACGACGTGAGGAGAGCTATGACCGAGCCGACCACCACAAACGGCGGGGCGCCCGTCGCCAGCGACGAGCATTCCCAGAGCGTCGGAGCCGATGGCTCGATCGCTCTCACCGACCATTACCTCATCGAGAAGCTCGCGCAGTTCAACCGCGAGCGAGTGCCCGAGCGGGTGGTCCACGCCAAGGGCGGCGGCGCGTTCGGAACGTTCCGCACGACCGGTGACGTGTCCGCATACACACGGGCAGCGCTGTTCCAGCCGGGCGTCGAGACCGAGATGCTCGCACGCTTCTCGTCGGTCGCCGGCGAGCAGGGCAGCCCCGACACCTGGCGCGACCCGCGCGGTTTCTCGCTGAAGTTCTACACGACCGAGGGCAACTACGACCTCGTGGGCAACAACACCCCGGTCTTCTTCGTGAAAGACGGCATCAAGTTCCCCGACTTCATCCGCTCGCAGAAGCGCCTCCCGGGCAGCCACCTGCGCGACAACACGATGCAGTGGGACTTCTGGACGTTGTCCCCCGAGAGCGCGCACCAGGTCACCTGGCTGATGGGCGACCGTGGCATCCCGGCATCCTGGCGCCACATGAACGGCTACGGCTCGCACACGTATCAGTGGATCAACGCCGAGGGCGAGAGGTTCTGGGTCAAGTACCACTTCCACACCGATCTCGGTCACAAGACGCTGACCCAAGACGAGGCCGACCAGATCGCGGGCCAGGATGCCGACTTCCACATCCGCGACCTGTACGCCGCGATCGAGCGGCAGGAGTTTCCGACGTGGACGCTCAAGGTGCAGATCATGCCGTACGAGGACGCGAAGACGTACCGCTTCAACCCGTTCGATCTGACGAAGGTGTGGCCGCACAGCGATTACCCCGAGATCGAGGTGGGCACCATGGAGCTCAACCGCAACCCGGGTAACTACTTCGCCGAGATCGAGCAGGCCGCCTTCGAGCCGTCGAACTTCGTGCCCGGCATCGACGGCAGCCCCGACAAGATGCTGCAGGCGCGCATCTTCAGCTACGCCGACGCGCACCGCTACCGCGTGGGCACGAACTACCAGCAGCTGCCGGTGAATCGTCCGCACACCGAGGTGCATTCGTACTCGAAAGAGGGAGCGATGCGCTACGAGTACAACCCGCCCGAGGTGCCCGTCTACGCGCCGAACTCGGTGGGCGGCCCGGCGGCCGACCCGCGCCGCGCGGGCGACGGGGGATGGCACAGCGACGGCGAACTCGTACGCTCGGCCGCGACCCTGCACGCCGAGGACGACGACTGGGGCCAGGCAGGAGCCCTCGTGCGCGAGGTCATGTCGGCTGAGGAACGCGACCGTCTCGTCGAGACGGTCACCGGACACGTCGGAGGGGTGACGCGCGCCGAGGTGCGCGATCGCGCCGTGCAGTACTGGAAGAACGTGGATGCAGAGATCGGCTCGCGTGTCGAGGCGGGGCTCCCGCCGCTCGAGGGGTCGACCGCCCCGGGCGAACAGCTCAGCGAGCCCAACCCCGACGGCGATCTCGTCGGACGGGATGTGGCGGGTCGCGTCTGACCGCGGGGTGATCCGGCCGGCGGCATCCGTTCACGCGGATGTCGCCGGTCGCTGTCCGTGCCGCTGGACGAGCGAGACGCCGCCTTCTTCCGGGGGAGAGGGCGCGAGTCGGCATCGATGCGTCAGCGAGATGCCGTCACCCGTCCGAGTGGGTGGCTACAGTGCGGCGCGGTCCGCGCGAGTCAGAGAGAACCGGGATGCCAAGACCCCGGCGATCAGCGCGCCCGCGCCGCCGGCCAGCATGTCGCCGATCGTGTCGTCGTACGTGACGAAGATCGCGTCGGTGATGAAGCGGTATCCGAACCACTCGATCATCTCCCAGATGGCGCTCAGCGCGAGGCCGGCGATCGTCGCGACGACGATGGGCGTGCGGCGGCGGCCCGTCGCTTCGATGACGCGCGCGTCAGCGAGGATGACGAGAGCCACCGCGGCGAGAACGCCGGTGCAGGCGAGGTGCACCACGAGGTCCCACCCCGTCCACGCGCGGTACAGGTCGACGACATTGCTCCCCGCGGCCACGAACACCGTGACGCAGGTGACGAGGTCGAGGCCCGGGCGCAGACCGGCCATGCGTGACAACATCACGGCGGGTAACGACATCGACAGCACGGCGACGTCGGTGAACGGCAGGGTGAACAGCGATACGATCACGACGACGATCGCCACGGCTCGCACGGCGTCGGCCAGCCAGGCCGTCGCGCTGCGCGGCGGGCGCTTCAGGTTCGCGTACATCGCGCCGATCACGGCGACACCGGGGGATGGATACGCACCACCGCCTGTACCGGAAGGTGGTCGCTCGGCCACTGCGTGCCGGTCGGGCGCGGATCGATGCCGACCGCGCGAACGCCCACATCGGGGGTCGCGAGCAGGGCGTCGATACGCCGAGCGCCGACCTTGGGCGCCGCGTAGTTGTTGAAGGTTCCCCACTCGGCGGTGCGACGGGCGGGGGCGTACGACCACGTGTCCACGAGCAGACCATCGGCGAACATGTCCTCGAGCTCGCTCGAGCGCACGTGGGCGTTCACATCGGCGGTGAACAGCAGCGGGACCTCGCGGCGCGCCACGAGATCGTGCAGCCACGTCGCCGACCGCCGCCGCGCGCGGCGCGAGAACGCGTCGAAATGCGTGTTCACGAAGGTGAACCGGGCATCGGTGGCCCGGTCGCGCAGCTGCGCGATGACCGCGATGCGCGGGATCGTGTTCCCCCAGCCGGTCGAAGCGGGCACGTCCGGGGTGTCGGACAGGGCGACCTGCTCCCAGTCCTCGACCTCGATGCGCTCGCGGTCGTAGAAGAGCGGGGTGCCCTCGCCGTCGCGTCGAGGTCCGCGACCGAGACCGATGCGCCCGTACGCGGAGCCGAGCGAGGCCTGCACCCACTGCGCCTGATCGGGCATGGCTTCCTGCGTCCCCAACAGGTGCGGCGTGTTGGCGCTCAGGAAGGTGCGCAGCCGCTCCTTGCGCATCGGCCACCGGTCAGCGGGCGGCCAGGTGATCCGGTCGAAGCGGCGCCGGATGTTGAAACTCATCACGTGCAGTTCGGGCGGCTCGACGTTCGGGAACAGGATGCCGGTCACGAGCGCGCTCGCCGTCCGAGTCGCACCCATCGTGCCGGGGGGATGTCGGCGGGCCAGTGCGCGAACACCGTGCCCGCACCGCGACGGAAGCACCGCGCGAACCGACGCGGCTCGACCGTGCGCGAGGAGACGCGCATGTGTGCTCCCGACACCCGCGCGATGCGGTGCCGCCGACCCAGGTGATACGCGAGGTCGAGGTCGTCGTGAAGCTCGGGGTCGAGGTGCACCTCGCCGCGTACGTCCTCCCACGCGCGACGGCGGAACGCCATGTTCGACCCCCACAGCGGCGTGTGGCCGAGGGCCGGGGTCGCGAACGTCGCGTACGTGCCGAGAAACAGCCTCGCCATCGCCGCACGCCGCCGTGCGGGACCGTCGTGGAACACGGCGCCTCCGGTCACGGCATCCACCGTCGGGTCCTCTAGCGCCGCGACCATGCTCTCGACCCACGTCGGGGCGGGAATGCTGTCGGCGTCCAGACGGAGAACGAGGTCTCCGTGCGCGGCGTCGTACCCGGTCGCGGCCGCGGCGGGAATGCCGCGCTCGCCGCAGAACACCACGCGGGCGCCCGCGGCCCGGGCGATCGCGGCGCTGTCGTCGGTCGAGTCGTTGTCGACGACGACGATCTCGGTCGGGGCGAGCGTCTGCCCGGCGAGCGCGCGCAGGCAGCGCCAGAGGTGCGCGCCGTCGTCACGGCAGGGGATGACGACGGACACGGTGACGGCCGGCGCGACGGGGCCTTGGGGCACGCTTCCTCCCGGGGACGAGTGCTTCCACGCTAGGCGATGGGCGAGGGGCGTTTCCCGGCTTGACGCCTGCGTCGTCGGCCGACAGGGTGCTCCTTTCGTATCGTGGATGCCATGGCATCCGTCTTCAACGTCTCGGCGTACCTGTTCACGCGCATCGACGACCCCGCGTCCGTGCGCGCGGTCCTTCTCGAGCGTGCGGGCGCGGCGGGTCTGCGCGGGACGATCCTGTTGGCGGAGGAGGGCATCAACCTGTTCCTCGCCGGAGAGGAGAACGCCCTGCGCGGCTTCCTCGGCGACCTGCGCTCCGACGCCCGCTTCGCGGCGCTCACCGCCACGGAGAGCTGGTCGGACGAGGTGCCTTTCGGCAAGCTCCTCGTCAAGGTCAAGCGCGAGATCATCCGTATGGACCGCCCCGAGGTGCGCCCGCAGGACGGTCGTGCGCCCGCCGTCACCCCCGACACCCTGCGCCGCTGGCTCGACCGCGGCGCGGACGACGAGGGCCGCGAGGTCGTGCTCGTCGATACGCGCAACGCGTTCGAGGTCGACTACGGCACGTTCGCCGGCGCGAAAGACTGGCGCATCGACCGCTTCACCCAGTTCCCGGATGCCGCGGACTCCCACCGCGACGAGCTCGAGGGCAAGACCGTGGTGAGTTTCTGCACCGGTGGCATCCGCTGCGAGAAGGCCGCCCTGCATCTGCGCGCGGAGGGGCTCGAGGCCTACCAGCTCGAGGGCGGCATCCTGGGGTGGTTCGAGGCGCAGGGCGCCGCTCACTGGAACGGCGACTGTTTCGTCTTCGACGAGCGCGAGGCCCTCGACCCCTCGCTCTCTGTCCGGGTCGTGTCCTGACGTGCTCTGGGATCAGCATGCCTGCGTCGAGCTCGTCGAGTCCGCCGACCTCGGCGACCTGCGGCGGTATCGCGGGGCCGGGGGCGGCTACGTCTCGGTCAACGTCGGCTACGCACCCCATGCGCCCGAGCTCACGGCATCCCTCCTCCGTTCCTTCCGCGCCCAGGTGGACGCGGTCGACGGGCTGGAGCTGGCCGCCACGGTGGCGGACATCGACCGGATCTCGGCGCGTGGCGACACCGCCGTGGCCTTCGACCTCGAAGACAGCGGGCCGCTCGGCGGAGATCTGGATGCCGTGGCCACCCTCGTCGCGCAGGGGGTGCGCACCCTCGGCCCGACCTACAACCACGCCAACCGCGCCGGCGGCGGGTGCCTCGACGCGGCCGACGACGGACTCACCGCGTGGGGCCGCGCCCTCGTCGCCGAGATGAACACGTGCGGCATGGTGCCCGACGGTTCGCACGTGGGCGCGCGGACGACGTTCGACATGTGCGCGGTGTCGACTCGGCCGGTGGTCTTCAGCCACTCGAACATGCGCTCGGTGTGGGAGCACCCCCGCAACATCACCGACGACCAAGCCCGCGCGGCGGCCGCGACCGGGGGAGTCGTCGGTATCACGGGCGTGGGCATCTTCCTCGGGCCGAACACCCCGACCCTCGAGGCGATGATCCGCCACCTCGAGCACGCCGTCGAGATCGTCGGTATCGAGCACGTGGGCGTCAGCACCGACTTCTCGTTCGACTGGGAGACTTTTCGCGACGAGATCGTGCGCATGCCCGAGCTGTACGACGCGAGTTACACCCGGTGGGGACCGATGGAGTGGATGCCGCCCGAG
This sequence comes from Sphingomonas sp. G5, assembly GCF_052660795.1. Taxonomy (NCBI): domain Bacteria; kingdom Pseudomonadati; phylum Pseudomonadota; class Alphaproteobacteria; order Sphingomonadales; family Sphingomonadaceae; genus Sphingomonas; species Sphingomonas sp. G5. Next base: position 1,344,406 of record NZ_CP109660.1, read on the forward strand.
ACCTTCGTGCTCCTGGGCTCAGCGCTCGCCGCGCGAGGATGGAACCACACCGACGTCGCCGCCGTGCTCGGCGGGAACTTCCGCCGCGTGGCGGCCGAGAGCTGGGAGCCCCTGTCATGACCGACCTGAAAGACGGCGCCGTGCTGCGCCCCGCCCGTGCGGGAGACGAAGAGGGAATCCTCGCGTGCATCCAGGCGCTCGCCGACTACGAACGCGAACCGGATGCCGTGGACAACACCGTCGCGATGCTCACCGAGACGCTGTTCGGCGACGACTCGCGCGCGTTCGCCTTCGTGGTCGATGGCCCGGAGGGCGGCATCCGGGCGATCGCGATCTGGTTCCTCACGTACTCGACCTGGACCGGACGCCACGGCATCTGGCTCGAAGACCTCTACGTGCACGAGCGGTACCGCGCCAACGGCTACGGCGTGGCCCTGTTGGCCGCGCTCGCGGCAGAGTGCCTCGACAGGGGCTACTCGCGCCTGGAGTGGACGGTGCTCGACTGGAACGAGCCCGCGATCGGCTTCTACCGCGCGCTCGGCGCCGAGGCGATGGACGAGTGGACGACCCGTCGTGTGACCGGCGACGCGCTGACTGCGCTGGCGGCGCGGGGCCGGTAGCGTTCGCGGCGCGCTCAGACCGCGACGATCTCGACCTTGAAGCCGGCGGCGTTCTCGAGCCATCCGGCATAGTGCTGCGCACCGCCGGCGTGCGGGTACCGCTCGGCATACAGGGGCCGCCAACCGTGCGCTGCAGCCTCCGCCATCAGCGTGTCGACTTCGGCCGAGGTCCCACCCGTGAAGGCGAGGTGGTTCAGACCGGGACGCCGCCGGTCGTGTGGGAAATTCGCGGTGTTCGGGGTCGTCGTGACGGTGATGTAGACGGCGCCGGCGGCGAATGTCGCGCCACCCGTCCACGAGGCGTCCGAGTTCCATCCGAGCCGCGCGAACAGCCACGACCAATCGTCGAGCTCGTCCGCGTGGGCGATCCAGACGTCGAGGGGTGCAGACCGGGCATGCCTCCAGTGTGCCGTGGCTGCGCGCATTCCGTGCCGGGTGCGAGCCCCGGCTCAGCCCCCGAGGTCGGCCAGGACGGCCTCGGCGGCACGCTGCCCCGACACGAGCGCTCCCTGGATCGACGCGGTGTCGCGATGGTCCCCCGCGACGTAGCGACCGTCGTCGAGCCGCACGGGGCGGCGCAGGCGCAAAGGCGGATCCTGCACGGGGAGCGCGTGGGTGATGTCGTCGCGTCGCAGCAGACGCCACGGCCGGGTGTCGGCCTCCCAGACGTCGCCGAGCTGACGCCGCACCTCGTGCTCGGTGGCGGCGGACGGCATGACGCACGTGGCTTGGACGAGGTGCTGCCCGCGTGGGGCGTACGTGGGCGCGGTGTTCGTCATGACCGCGGTGTTGACGATCGGCCCGCGGCGACGGCCGTCGACCCGCAGCGCGGCATCGCCCGATGGGGCCTCTTCGGCGGCGAACCACCAGGTCTGAAGGCCCCGCGTGGGAGGGTGCGGGGCGTCGAGGGCGTGGTCCAGGCCGCTCGCGAGCACGAGGGTGTGGGCGGTCACGGCATCCCGACCCTCCACCCCGATGTGCCAGCCGCGCGCGCGCCGCCGGGTCGACACGACGCGGTGCGAGAGGCGGATGCCGACACCCGCACGTCGCGCGGTGTCGGCGAGCTGCGCGGGGAGGGCGCCGATCCCCGCGGCGGGAACGCCCGGACGCCCGAGCGCGAAGCTGCGGATCAGCAGGCGCACGAAGGCGTCGGACGTCCGCTGGCGGTCGTCGGCGATCACCCCGGCGAGGAACGGCTCGAGCACCGCTTCGCGGAGGGGGCCGCGCAGGCCGGCCCGGTCCCAGCCCTCGTCGAGCGATACATCGCGGCCCTTCTTGGCGGCCCGTGCCGACAGCAGCGTGGGGCCCACCCATCGCGCAAGGGCGGCGACATCGGCGGGGCGAACGAGTCCGCTGCGCAGTGTCTCGGGGAATGCGGACGGGTGACGCAGCGGGTGCGCCAGTCGAGCGATCCGGTCATCGAGCCGTACGCCGACGGCGACCGGGAACCGCCGCAGGGCGAGGGCGTCGATGTCCACCCAGCGCCGCACGGCCGGGTAGGCCGGATTGAGCACGTGAAACCCGAGGTCGAGGCGGAAACCGTCCACGATGTCGGTGCGTTCACGCCCGCCCACCGCGGTGTTCGCCTCGAGGATCACGACGTCGCGCCCGGCCTCGGCCAGCCGGGTCGCGGCGCGCAGCCCCGCGAGACCGGCTCCCACCACGATGACGTCGTAGTCGTTCATGGGGCGAGCCTAAGGAGGGTCGAGCCGGGCGGACCGGGGGTTGCGAACGTCAGCGACGGGGCGCGATTGCCGCAGCGACGCTGTCGAGAGCGCCCGGCACGAGCGAGAAGTACGCCCACGTGCCGCGCTTCTCGCGGGTCAGGATGCCGGCATCCACCAGCACCTTCGTGTGGTGCGAGACCGTGGGCTGCGAGAGGCCCAGGGGCTCCTGCAGGTCGCACGCGCAGGTGGCGCCGGCGTCGTGCGCGGCGATGATCGACACGATCCGCAGGCGAGCCGGATCGGCGAGCGCTTTGAGTGTCTTCGCCAGGGTCTCCGCTTCGGCGGGGGCCATCGCGGCATCGCCCGATGAGACGCAGCAGGGGGCGTCGAGCAGGGGCAAAGCGATACCGGGGGTCATGGCATCCATCATCGCTGGCTCATCGATGAACGTCAATATTGACGAACGTCGATGTACTGCGTCATGCTGTTCCCGTTCGTCCCGACTCGAAGGAAACGTCATGTCCGACACCGCCACGATCCTCTTCGTCTGCGTGCACAACGCCGGCCGCTCGCAGATGGCCGCGGGCTACGCCCGCACCCTGGGCGGCGACCGCGTGCGCGTGCTCTCGGGTGGCAGCGCTCCCGGCGACGCTCTCAACCCGATGGCGGTGGCCGCGATGGCCGAAGAGGGGATCGACATCAGCTCCGAGGTGCCGCAGCTGCTGCTCACCGACGACGTGCGTGCCTCCGACGCCGTCATCACGATGGGCTGCGGAGACGCGTGCCCGATCTTTCCCGGCAAGCGCTACGAGGACTGGGAGCTGACCGACCCGGCCGGCAAGGGTCTCGACGAGGTACGCCCCATCCGCGACGACATCAAGGCGCGGGTGACCACGCTGCTGCGCGAGCTCGGGGTCGACGCATGAGCCTGACCCTCACGGTCCCGCCGCGGCTCGAGGCCGATCGCCGCGCGGGTCTGCCCGTCGCGATCATCGGCGCCGGCCCCGTCGGCCTGGCTGCCGCCGCGCACCTCATCGAACGCGGGCTGCCGGTCGTGGTCTTCGAAGCGGGCGACACCGCCGGCGCGGCCGTTCGCGCGTGGGGGCACACCCGTCTCTTCTCGCCATGGCGCTACGTCGTCGACGCCGCCGCGCGTCGCCTGCTCGAGGCCGAGGGGTGGACCGCCCCGGATGCCGAGGGACTCCCCACCGGAGACGAGCTGGTCGACGGCTACCTCGAACCCCTCGCGCGCACCGCCGCCCTGGCATCCGTCATCCGGTACGGCACGCGCGTCGAGGCCGTGGCCCGCCAGGGCATGGACCGCACGCGGTCGGTGGGTCGGGCGGCCACTCCTTTCGTGCTGCGACTGCGCACGGCCGAGCAGACGACGGATGCCACGGCTCGCGCCGTCATCGACACCTCGGGCACCACGAGCTCGCCGCGGTCGCTGCTGTCGTCGGGTCTCGCGCACGACGACCTCGGTGATCGCGTGACGACGGCGCTCCCCGACGTGCGAGGACGCGACCGCGATCGTTTCGTCGGTCGTCGCGTGCTCGTCGTCGGTGCGGGGCACTCGGCGGCGAACACCCTGATCGCCCTCGCCGCTCTCGCCGAGGAGGATCCGGCGACGCGTGTGTCGTGGGCGGTGCGCAACGACGGCACCGCACGCCTGGCCGCCGACGCCGCCGACGACCTCGCCGCGCGCGGACGCCTCGGCACGGCGGTCCACGACCTGGTCGCCGACGGCCGGGTCGAGCAGGTCGTCTCGTTCGAGATCGACGACGTGTGCGTCGTCGACGACGGAGTGCGGGTGACGGGTCGACGGTCGGGGGAGCCGTTCGCCCTCGAGGTCGACGTGATCGTCAACGCGACCGGCTTTCGCCCCGATCTGTCGATGCTGCGCGAGATCCGCCTCGGTGTCGATGAGATCGTCGAGGCGCCGCGCGCGCTGGCCCCGCTGATCGATCCGAATCTGCACTCGTGTGGATCGGTACCGCCGCACGGCGTCGCCGAGCTCACGCATCCGGAGCCCGACTTCTACCTGGCCGGCATGAAGTCGTACGGTCGCGCGCCGACGTTCCTCCTGCTGACCGGGTACGAGCAGGTGCGGTCGATCGCTGCGGAACTCGCGGGCGACCGAGCTGCCGCGCGGCAGGTCGATCTCGTGCTGCCCGAGACGGGCGTCTGCACGACCGACGCGGGGTCCTGCTGCGCGTGAGCGCCTCGCTGCGCCCGCTCACCACGAGGGACTGGCCGGAGGTGCGCCGCATCTACGCCGAGGGCATCGCGACCGGCCACGCGACTTTCGAGACGGAGCCCCCGGCGACATGGGACGACTTCGATACCGGCAAGCTGGCCGCGCATCGCTTCGTCGCGGTCATCGACGGTCGCGTCGTCGGCTGGGCGGCCGTGTCGGCCGTGTCGTCGCGGTGCGTCTACCGCGGAGTCGTGGAGCATTCCGTCTATGTCGAGGCTGACGCTCGCGGACGGGGGATCGGTCACCTGCTGGTCGAGGCCGTCATCGCCTCGACGGAAGGCGACGGCGTCTGGACCATCCAGTCGTCGATCTTCGCCGACAACCACGCCTCACTCGCCCTGCATGCGCGCCACGGGTTCCGCACCGTCGGGTTTCGCGAGCGCATCGCCCGCGACGCCGGCGGCGTCTGGCGCGACACGGTCCTCATCGAGCGGCGCAGCCCCGTTGTCGGCTGATACGACGAGGGCCCGGATGCCGCGGCATCCGGGCCCTCGTCCTCGACTTACGCCGAGGCTTCCTCGCGCTTGGGCAGCACCCAGCCGGGGCGCACGAAGTGGCACGTGTACCCGTTCGGGATGCGGACCAGGTAGTCCTGGTGCTCGGGCTCGGCCTCCCAGAAGGGCGCCTCGGGCTCGATGGTCGTGACGACCTTGGCGGGCCAGATGCCCGACGCGTCGACGTCGGCGATCGTGTCGCGCGCCACCTTCTCCTGCTCGGGAGAGAGCGGGAAGATCGCCGAGCGGTAGCTCGTGCCGATGTCGTTGCCCTGACGGTTCAGGGTCGACGGGTCGTGGATCTGGAAGAAGAACGCCAGGATGTCGCGGTACGAGGTCTGCGTCGGGTCGAAGAGGATCTCGACGGCCTCTGCGTGACCGGGGTGGTTGCGGTAGGTCGCGTGATCGTTCTGACCGCCGGTGTAGCCGACGCGCGTGTCGAGCACACCGGGCTGGCGCCGGATGAGGTCTTCGACGCCCCAGAAGCATCCGCCCGCGAGGACGGCGGTCTCGGTGCCGGGGCGGCGGGTGATCTCGCCAGTGTCGGAAGGTCCGCTGGTCATGGTGGTGCTCCTTTTGCGGTTGCGGAAGGGGAAGAGGTTCATGAGGCCCGGCTCTCTCGGAACAGGGGGAGGTAGGCGCCGTAGCCCTGTGCCTCGAGCTCGCCGACGGGCACGAAGCGCATCGCCGCCGAGTTCATGCAGTATCTCAGTCCGCCGGCGTCCCGGGGGCCGTCGTCGAAGAGGTGTCCGAGATGGCTGTCGGCTCCGGATGAGCGCACCTCGGTGCGTGTCATCCAGAGCGAGCGGTCGGTCTTGTTCACGACGGCGGCGTCGTCGATCGGTTTGGTGAAGCTCGGCCACCCCGAGCCGCTCTCGAACTTGTCGGTCGAGGAGAACAGCGGCTGTCCCGACACGACATCGACGTAGATGCCGTCCTCGTGGTTGTCCCAGTACTCGTTGCGGAACGGCGGTTCGGTGGCGTCGTCCTGCGTGACGGCGAACTGGCGGTCGGTGAGGCGACTCAGCGCCTCCGACGTCTTCCGGTACTCCGTGCTCACGGTGCATATCCCTTCGTCGTGTCGCCCTGTGGCGGGCGTCACGGGTAAGAACGCGGGGCACGTCGGTTTTGGTCCCGTGGGGCTGGGAGCGGGCTGTGAGTTCTCCGCGACAGTGGATGCCGAGAGCAAGCCCCGGAGTTCTCATCGGTGCCCGCACTAGCGTGGCGACATCGACCAGGAGGTACGCATGACCCGCACGATCGTCATCACCGGAGCCAGCGACGGCATCGGCGCCGCAGCCGCGAAGCAGCTCACGCAGGTGGGCGAGGAGGTCGTGGTCGTCGGGCGCAATCCCGACAAGACCGCCCGCGTCGCGCGGTCGCTCGGGGTGGATTCCTTCGTCGCCGACTTCAGCGACCTGGCGCAGGTGCGGGAGCTCGCGGCATCCCTCCTCGAGAAATACCCTCGCATCGACGTGCTCGCCAACAACGCCGGCGGCGTCTTCGGCGAGCGCACCCTGACGAAGGACGGCTACGAGACGACGTTCCAGGTCAACCACCTCGCGCCATTCCTGCTCACCAACCTGTTGCGTGAGCGCCTCATCGAGTCGGACGCCTCGGTGATCCAGACCTCGAGCGCCGCGGCGAAACTCTTCCCCCGCTTCGACATCGACGACCTGCAGGGCGAGCGCCGCTACTCCTCGACCGCGGCGTACGGCAACGCGAAGCTCGCGAACGTGCTGTTCACCAAGGAACTCAACCGCCGGTTCGGCGACCAGGGTGTGTCGGCCGTGGCCTTTCACCCGGGGGTCATCGCCTCGAACTTCGGATCGTCGAGCGATGGACCGTGGAAGTTCCTCTACGGGGGCCCGCTCGCGAAGAGCCTCATGACCTCGACCGCGGTGGGCGGCGCACGTCTGACCTGGCTCGCGCTCGGCAAGCCCGGTGTCGACTGGACCCCCGGAGGCTTCTACTCGAACAACAAACCCGCCACGACCAGCCGCATCGCCGATGACCCCCTGGTCGCGCGGCAGCTATGGGAACGCAGCGCGGTGCTGGTCGGTCTCGACGACTGACTCCGACGACGGCGGGCTAGCGCACGCCTCGCTCGAGGGGCAAGCTACCTCCTCGGGGAGCCGATCTCGGCCACGATGGTGTTCTACGCACGGAGAGTGGGACATGGGCGAGAACATCGTGGACACCGAACGGACGAACACCCCTCGGCTCAGCCGGGACGCGATCCTCGATGTGGCCCTGTCGCTGATCGACGAGCGGGGTCTCAACGAGCTGTCGATGCGCCATCTCGGCAAAGCGCTCGGGGTCGAGGCCATGTCGCTGTACCGGTACGTGAACGGCCGGGAGGATCTCCTCGAGGGCGTCGTCGATCGGCTCATGGGGGGTCTCACCGACGCACTGCTCGTGGCGGAAGACAACGGGTGGCAGCGGTATCTCCAGGTCGTCGCCCACGAAGTCCGTCGCATCGCGATCGAACACCCGAAGGCGTTCCCCCTTGTCGCCACTCGTCACCCGGCGGCACCCTGGCTGCGCCCGCCGCTGCGGAGCGTGGAGGTGGTGGAGCATTTCCTCACTGCGATGATCGGTTTCGGCTTCGACGATGAGCGGGCGGTGAGGGCCTACCGCTCGTTCAGCAGCTTCCTGCTCGGAAACCTGCTCCTCGAAGCGGCCGTGCGCGGCGCCGAGACCGCGCCGGTCGAGGAACCTCTCAACGAGGGCGGAGCCGCGATCGGGCAGGGCGACGCCGAGAAGGAGCTCGCAGACACTCCTCACGTGCAGCGACTGCGCGGTCTTCTCAGCAGGGATCGCTCCGAGGACGAGTTCGAGGAATCGCTCGAGGCGCTTCTGGACCGACTGGACCGTGAGCTGTCCCAGTAGTGGCCGGCCCGCGCCTCATCCGCGGTGCCGATCGGGTGCGTCTTCGGGGTGGGCTGCTGGCCCGAGGAGAGCATTTAGGCGTGCGCGGAGGGCGGAGACGGCCTCCGTCCGACTGCGGCCCGTGTGCGCCTGCTCCGCGATCTCGATCGCGATCTCGGCCAACAGCGCCGTTCCCAAGAAGAGATCGGCCCCGCCGGCGATGCGCAGATCTTCGTCGGCCGCGTGTCTGACCCGCATGATCACGGCGGGGGACCCGAAGTTGCGCGCCACCTCGGCCCTCTTCTCGGCGCTGACCTCCCAGAACGGGCGTTCCATGGCGGCGCAACGGTCGAGGATGTTCGACAGGAGTTCGTGCGCGTCATCCTGAGGCATCTTTCGCCCCTCCCGCCATGTGGCGTCCGCTTGCTCGGTCCCACTCCAGCGACTTCCACTGCAGGTAAGCGCAGAGGTTGCCGGCGACGACGAGGTCGGCCGCGAGCCCCGCCAGCGCGTAGGGCGACAGCATGACGTCGTCGTCCCCACCGGTGAGGGCGGCCTGCCAGACGGGATCGTCGTATCCGCGGGGTTCGAGCGAGACCCATCCGCCGCCGTGGATGAGCTCGACGACGACGAGGCCGGTGTCGCGTCCGTCCGCGTCCTCTTGCTCCGCAACGCGGATCCGGCTGGCGATCGGGTGCCCGAGATCGACGAATTCCTGCACCCACTCCTGCAACTGCACACGAGAACGGCGCGGAGGCGAGTCTTCGATGCTCTCGTGTTCCACGGCATCAGCTTACGCTGTAAGTCGACTGGTCGGGCAATGTCCGATCCGCTCGTCCCCGCCCATCGAGACGGGTGACGGCATCCTTCCAGGCGTGATCTGCGCCAGTACCTCACTGAGGCGTCGCGGAGTGCTCCGGGCGACGAGGCGTCCGATGATGGGGGAGTGAACCGCACCGATCGTCTCTATGGCCTGGTGGAAGAACTGCGGGCCGTCTCGCCGCGACCGCGAAGTGCTCGTCGTCTCGCGGAACGGTTCGAGGTGTCGGTGCGCACCATCGAAAGGGATCTCTCGGCGCTACAGCAATCGGGTCTGCCGATCTGGGCGGAGCCCGGCCGCACCGGTGGGTATGTGATCGACGCGTCCGCCACGCTGGGCCCGGCCGGGTTCACGCTCGACGAGGCGCTCGCGGTACTGATCGGGCTCGGCACCCTCGGGCGCAGCCCGTTTCGGCTTTCCGCCCGCACGGCAGCCCTCAAGATGCTCGCGGTCATGCCGGAGGGCGAGGCGGCGCGCGCCAGCGCCCTCGCCTCACGCGTTCACCTTCTCGAGGGTGAGGACGAGGTCGTCGCCCCGCCCGAGTTCGCTGCAGCCCTGCGCGCCGACCGCGTCGTGCGCTTGCGCTACCAAGATGCCGGCGGCACCGAGTCCGTTCGAGAGGTCGAGCCCCTCGGGTCCATCGGCAAAGACGGGCAGTGGTACCTCATCGCGTGGTGTCGACTGCGCGACGGGGTCCGAGCCTTCCGGGGAGATCGGATGCTGGCGATCGAGGTGACCGAGGAGCGACCCCCGCAGCGCGCACTGCGTGCCGCCGACCTCGCGATCCCGTACGGACGATTGCGGTCGGTGATCGAGGACTGAACGGAAAGGACTTCGCGAAACACCGACAGGACGGTGTCGCGCTCCCCGGTGAGGCTGGAGCTTCCCTCCACCGACCTCACCGAAGGAATCCCATGTCGTTCGCCTCCGTCCGCATCGTCACCGATCACCTCGACGCGCTCGTCGCGTTCTACGAGCGGGTCACCGGTCAGCGGGCCGAGCGGCCCGCCCCCGTCTTCGCGCAATTCAGCGGCCCCGGCGCGACCCTCGCGATCGCCAGCACCGCCACGGTCGCGATGCTCGACGGAGCCCTCGTGCCCGCCGCGAACCGGTCCGTGTTCATCGAGTTCGAGGTCGCCGACGTCGACGCCGCGTTCGCCGCGCTTCAGGCGCCTGGTGGAGACGTCGTCCTCGAACCGACCACCATGCCGTGGGGCAATCGGTCGGCCCTGATGCACGACCCCGACGGCAACGTCGTGAACCTCTTCAGCACGCCCGTCGCGAGGTAGCCGACTCGGCGCGGGCGAAGCCGTAACCTACGCAATTCCTATGCATCACCTCCGTGCGCCGCATTCTTGGAGCCGTCTGGGGAGCACGCGGGCACGCTGACCGCATGGCCACCGCACCCGCCCTCGCCGCCCCGCCCGTCGCCACCGTGCGCCGCGCTCGCCAGGTCTCGCGGAGCAGGCCGAATACCCGGCCGCTGTGGAACCTCGCCGCGATCGTCGTCATCTGGGCGACGAGTCTCGTCGTCGTGGCCGTCTGGGTCGCGGGTGGCGAGGTGCAGTCGCTGCTGGCCGGGGGAGTCGACTCGCTCAACTCCCTCGGTCGCGCCGCGGGCCTGGCATCCGCGAACCTGCTCTTCTACCAGGTGCTGCTCATGGCCCGCGTGCCGCTGTTCGAGCGCGGTTTCGGCCGCGACGGCATCACCCGCCTGCACCGCATCGTCGGCTTCTGGTCGTTTGCCCTCTTCACAGCGCACATCGGGCTGCAGATCCTCGGCTACGCCGTGCAGGCGGGTATCAACCCCCTCGAGCAGGCGTGGCAGTTCGTGTGGGAGTACCCGGGCATGCTGCTGGCGACCGCGGGGACCGCCCTGCTGCTGCTGGTCGTGGTCACCTCGGTGCGCAAGGCGCGCAAGCGTCTGCGGTACGAGTCGTGGCACCTGCTGCACCTGTACGGCTACCTCGGCGTCGGCCTCGCTATTCCGCACATGCTGTGGACGGGCGCCGACTTCACCGTCTCGCCCGCCGCCACCGTCTACTGGTGGGCGATGTGGGGCGTGACCGTGGCGACAGTCGTCGTCTTCCGCCTCGGGCTTCCGCTGGCGACGTCGCTGCGCCACGGCATCCGGGTCAGCGCCGTCGAACGCGACGGCCAGAGCGGCGTCTCGGTGCGCATGACCGGGCGCCGGATCGACGCCCTCAAGGCCCGAGGCGGACAGTTCTTCGTCTGGCGCTTCCTCGACGGGGCGGGCTGGACGCGCGGACACCCCTTCTCGCTCGCCACCGACCCGGCCGGCGGTGAGCTCGTCATCTCGGCCCGCCTCGTCGGCGACGGCACGCAGCGGCTCGCCGCGCTCCGCCCCGGCACGCGCGTGCTCATCGAGGGCCCCTACGGCACGATGACCGCCGACGAGCGCCGCGGCGGACACCTGCTCATGATCGGCGCGGGTGCGGGAGTCGCGCCGCTGGTCGCCATGCTCGAAGAGGCCGACTGGGCCCCGGGCGAGGCGACGCTCATCGTGCGCGACCACAGCGCCGCCGACGCCCTCCGCGCCGACGCGATCGATCACCTCGTGCGGGAGCGGGGCCTGCGCCACGCGCCGCTGCCCGGCCGTCGCGCCCTGACCACCTCGTCGTGGCTACCGACCTCGCACGCCCCGTGGGCCGGGGCCGACCTCATCCGCTACGTCTCGCCGCACCCCGCCGACACCGACGTGTTCCTCTGCGGACCCCAGCCGTGGATGGATGCCGTGCGCGCCGACCTGCGCCGCGCCGGGGTCCCCGCCGAGCGCGTCCACCTCGAAGCCTTCACCGTCTGAGGACAATCCGATGAAGAAGATCGTCTACGCCCTCATGGCGACCGTCACCGGCCTCGTGCTGCTGTTCAGCTACCGCACCTCGACGGTCCCCGAGTCGACGAGCGCGCTCGCCGACGCCCCCTCGTCGGGTGTCGCGACGGTGCCGAAGACCACGCCGAGTCCCTCGGCATCCACCTCCTCGGGTTCGAGCTCGACCTCGAGCGGCTCGACCTCCAGCGGATCGTCCAGCGTGCAGACCTCGTCGAGCGGCCTCACCGACGGCACCTACACCGGCCAGGCGGCGAACACCCGCTTCGGTCCCGTGCAGGTGCAGATCACCGTGTCGGGCGGCGCGATCACCGACGTGCAGGTGCCGCAGTACCCCTCCGAGAGCGGACGCGACCAGCAGATCAACTCCCGCGCCCTTCCCGTGCTGGTGAAAGAGACCGTGCAGGCGCAGAGCGCCGAGGTCGACATGGTCTCGGGTGCCACCTACACCAGCACCGGGTACCGCACCTCGCTGCAGTCCGCCCTCGACCGGGCCCGCGCATGACCGGCGGGTTCACGGTCGTCGAACCCGTGATGGGGACGGTCGCCTCGATCACCGTCATCGGCGAGCGCACGGCGCGGGTCGAGCGGGCAATCGCCGCGTGCGTGGCGCGCCTGCGCGACGACGAACGGGTGTTCTCGACCTACCGCGACGACTCCGACATCTCGCGGCTGCGCGACGACGGTCTCGAGCTCGGCGACGTCGATCCGCGGGTGGCCGAGGTCGCAGCGGACTGCCGCGACCTGCGCGAGCGCAGCGGCGGCCGCTTCGACGCGCACTGGCGCGGGTGGTTCGACCCGACCGGGTACGTGAAGGGATGGTCGACGGATGCCGCGACCCGAGCCTTCGACGAGCTTCTCGCCGACGGCGCGATCGAGGCGGTCGGCGTCAACGTGGGCGGCGACATGCGCCTGCGCACGGCCGCGACGAGCGAGCACGTCTGGCGCATCGGCATCGCGCACCCGACCCACGAGGGGGAGCTGCTGGCCACGGTCGAGGTCGTCGACGGGGCCGTGGCCACTTCGGGCACGTCCGAGCGCGGCGCGCACCTCGTCGATCCGCGCACGGGCGTACACCTCGCGGGTCCCGTGAGCGCGACGATCGTCGCCGACGACCTCACCACCGCCGACGCCTGGGCCACCGTGGCGGCCATCGCCGGGATCGACGACCTCGACTGGCTGCCGGTGGCCCCCGTGGCATCCGGGATCGTCTGGGAACACGGCCGCACGCGTCGCTTCGCCGGGCGGGTCGAGGTGTCGGCGTTCCACGACGCGCTCGTCGGCTGAGTCCGCTCGTCAGCTGGCGCGGGGGAGTCGCAGGGCGAACACCGTGCCCGTGGGAGAGGTGCGCTCCACCTCGATGCTGCCGCCGTAGCGGGTCGCCGCCTCGCGCACGAGCGCCAGCCCGAGCCCGAAGCCGCGGCGCCGGCCCGACTCCGCCCCGCGCGCGAAGCGTTCGAAGATGCGGGGCAGATCGTCGTCGCGGATGCCGCTTCCCCCGTCCTCCACGCGCACGACGACCTCGCGTTCGTCGGCGTCGGCGGTGATCGTGACCTCCGAGCCCGCGGGCGTGTGCCCGATGGCGTTGTCGAGCAGGGCGGTGCACATGCGCACGACGGTGACCGCCGGCATCGCGACCGTCGCGTTCGTCAGCGCGCCTGGACGCAGGTGCACGCCCGCGTCATCCGCGAGAGAGGCGAGGGCGTCGGTCGCCGCACGCACGCTGTCGTCGACCCGCGCGGTGCCCGTGTGCACCTCGCCCTCGGCGGTCAGCAGCATGTCGGCGAGCACGTCGTCCATGATCTGCGCGTCGCGCCGCAGCTGATCCAGCGGCTCGTCGGCGGGTTCTCCGCGGTGCAGGCGACGCTGCACGATCTGGATGCGGCTCGTCAGGGCGGTCAGGGGCGTGCGCAGCTCGTGGCTCGCGTCCGAGACGAACGCGCGCTGCCGGCGCAGGGCCTCATCGAGTGGTCGCACCGACCAGCGAGCCGCGGCCCAGCCGACGAGCCCGAGCACCACGACCCCGACGAGGCCCAGGCCGATGACCCACGGCAGCACGTCGTCGAGGTCGACGACGAAGCGATCGCCCGTCGGTGCGCCGCCCGGGCCGTGCCGACCGCTGCCCTCGGTGCGCGCCTGCGCCACCAGAACAGAGACGAGAACGCCGACCCCCACGGCGATCGCGACGGCCGACGCGCCCGCGACGAGCGTGCCCACCCGCAGGGCGGCCCGCCGGACGACCCGCCGGTCGTCGTCGGCGCTCACCGCTCGGCCCCCGCGCGATACCCGCGCCCGCGCACGGTCTCGACGAGGTCGGTCGCGGTCTTGCGGCGCAGGTAATGCACGTACGTGTCGACGGTGGTCACGGCATCCGGAGACGAGAACACCGCGCGGGCGATCTCCTCGCGAGAGTAGACGTGGTCGGGGCTCCGGGTGAGCAGCTCGAGCACGGCGTTCTCGGTCGAGGTGAGGGCGACGCGCTCGCCGGAGGGACCGTAGACCACGGCCGTGTCGGGGAGATAGGTCCAGTCCGAAACGTCCCGACGACGTCCCTCGGCCCGGTAGCCGCGCCGCAGCGCCCGCAGTCGGGCGAGCAACTCGTCGAAGTCGAACGGCTTGAGCAGATAGTCGTTCGCTCCGGCGTCGAGTCCCTCGACGCGATCGGCGACCGCCCCCAGCGCCGTCAGCAGCAGCACGGGGGTCGTGATGTGCGCGGTGCGCAGGTCGCGCACGATCTCGGCGCCGTCGCGGCCGGGAAGACGCCGGTCGAGCAGGATCACCTCGAAGCTGTCGCGCAGCGCCCGATCGCGGCCCGCGAGCCCGTCGGCCTCGTGCGCGACCTCGTAGGTCTCGCGGAGCACCTCGAGCGTCATCGCGGCGATCTCGGCGTCGTCCTCGACGTAGAGCAGTCGCGGCCGCGGTGCGGCGGCCTCGCTCACTGCACTCCCGCGCGCGGCGGGCTCACGTTCCAGCCGAAGCGCTCGAGGGCGTCGAGCAGGCGGCGGGCCTGCGCCCACGCCACCGCGCCCGAGACGTCGGAGTACACGTCAATCGCGAACGGCGGGGGATCGGCGAACTTGGGGATCTCGACCTCGGCCCACGCGTGCGGGGCGAGCCAGACGCGCGGGCTCATCGTGCCCGCACCGTCGACGCCTCCGTCGGCGGCGAAGGCGATCGCGTCGAGGGCGTCGATCTTGGTAATCGGCATGTTCACGACGAGGGTCACGGCGTGCAGCGTTCCGGTCATCGCGTACCTCCCTCGTTCATCCTGACACGCGCACCGGGGTCGGGGACGGTGAATACCGTGCGGATCCAGCGCGCATAGCCGGTCCATAGATTCGGTGAGGGAGGGGGCAGGGTCGCTGCGTCATCGTCGCTTCATCGACACCCGCAGCGACCAGTGGAGCAGACCATGAGCAGAATCCCCGACACCCAGATGACCCCCGACGGTCCCGCCTACGAAGGTCGCCTGCTCGACCGCGCCGACGAGCCCGTCGTCGATCAGGGCGCGCCCTTCGACATCCGCACGCTGGTTTCGCGGCGCGGCATCCTGGGCCTGGTCGTGCTGGGCGCGGGCACCGCCACGCTGGCCGCGTGCGCCCCGTCGGCCTCCGGCGCCGCCACGACGGCCGCGACGGCGACCTCGACAGCGACGCCCACGGCGAGCGCGACCCCCAGCGCCACCGCGACGAGTGCGGCCGCCGCTCTTCCTTCGGGCGAGATCCCCGACGAGACCGCCGGCCCCTACCCGGGCGACGGTTCGAACGGCCCCGACATCCTCGAACAGTCCGGAATCGTCCGCAGCGACCTGCGCTCGAGCCTCGACGGCGGAGCCACGGCCGCGGGCGTTCCCATGACCTTGAACCTCACGATCTTCGACACCGCCACCGGCGACGTGCCCCTCACGGGGGCCGCGGTGTACGTCTGGCACTGCGACGACCAGGGGCGCTACTCGATGTACTCCTCGGGGATCGAGAACGAGAGCTACCTCCGCGGCGTCCAGGTGGTCGGGAGTGACGGTGTCGTGTCGTTCACCTCGATCTTCCCCGGCTGCTACGACGGCCGGTGGCCGCACATTCACTTCGAGGTGTACCCGAACGTGGATGCCATCACCGACGCCTCGAACGCGATCGCCACCTCGCAGGTCGCCCTGCCGCAGGCCGCGTGCGACGTGGTCTACGCCGACGCGGCGTATCCCTCCTCGGCATCCAATCTGTCCCGGGTGTCGCTGGAGAGCGACAACGTCTTCGGCGACGACGGGGGAGCCCTGGAGCTCGCCACCGCGACCGGCGACAACTCCATTGGCTGGACGGTCGCCCTCGGCGTGCGCGTCGACACCACCACCACCCCGACCGCGGGCGCCATGCCCGGCGGCCGCTGATGTCAGGGAGCGCAGCGAAAACGACGCGAAGCGACGAGGTGAGCGAGGCGGCCGGGGTTGCGCTTGCGTCCGCGACCCCGATCTGGTCTGCTGAGCCGTGGCGACGCGAAGGGGCGTGGCTCCTGTTCTGGGGGGAACATCTCGATGACCGTTGTGAACGATCGCGCCGTGGCGCGCCCGCGCCTCACCCGATGGGGGCGGTCCGTCTCCATGCTGACAGCGGTGACGGCAGCGCTTCTGCTCGTCTCGGGGTGCTCGTCCTCGACCTCCGCTGCCGATCCGGCCGCCACCGACAACGCCCGTCGAGTGTCGGCACCCTCTCCGTCCGCGACGCCGTCACCGACACCCGTCGTCGTCGTTTCCGAGCAATCCGTCACCTCCGCGGTACCGTTCGAGCGGGCGACCGTGGATGACGCGACGATCCCGTCGGGGCAGTCGCGCATCTCGACGCCGGGCGTCGACGGTGAGAAGGTCTCGGTGTTCCGCGTCACGACGATCGACGGTGTGGAGTCCGAGCGGGTACTGATCAGCGAATCCGTCGGACGAGCGCCGGTCTCCGAGGTCACCTCACGAGGGACATTCGTCGCTCCGCCTCCTCCCGCTCCGGTCGAGAAGGCGTCGGGCGGCGGGGGCGGATGCGACCCGAACTACGCCGACGCGTGCGTGCCGATCGATTCCGATGTCGACTGCGCGGGCGGAAAGGGCAACGGCCCGTCCTACTTCGACGGCGTCGCCCGGGTCGTGGGTTCCGACATCTACAAGCTCGACGGCGATGGAGACGGCCTGGCCTGCAACGGCTCCCGCTGACGGCATCGCTCGACACGGCCTGCCGGCGACGCGGCTAGCCTCGAGGAATGCCCTCACCCCGCGCCCAGCTCGAGGCCCTGCTCGCGCGCGGTCTCGGCGACGTCTCCCCGGCGCTGCAGGCGCTACCCGTCGAGGGCGAGGCACGAGCGGCCGCGGTGCTCATCCTTTTCGGTGTGCTCGACGGGGTACCCAGCCGCCGGGTCTCGCGCACCGTCCCGCGCGATCTCGACGTGCTGCTGCTCGCGCGGGCGAGCACCCTGCGCGCTCACCCGGGCCAGGTCGCGTTCCCCGGTGGCCGGGTCGATCCCGAAGACGCGGATGCCGTGGCGGCGGCGCTGCGGGAAGCGCGCGAAGAGACGGGGCTCGAGCCCGACGGTGTCGAGGTGCTGGGCACCCTCGAGCCGCTGCCCCTGGCCTTCTCTCGCCACGAGGTCACTCCGGTGATCGGATGGTGGGCGCGCCCGACCCCGGTCCGTGCCGTGGATGCGGCGGAGTCGGCCGAGGTCTTCCGCGCCCCCGTAGCCGATCTGCTCGATCCCGAACGCCGAGGCGTGACGGTGCTGCGTCGTGATGGTCGAGAGTGGCGGGGGCCCGCCTTCGCCCTGCAGACGGCACGCGGCCCACAGACGGTGTGGGGATTCACCGCGATGGTGCTGGACGGGTTGTTCGACCGCCTCGGGTGGACGGAGCCCTGGGACGGATCGCGCGAGATCCCCCTGGCCGACGCCGCCGCGGGCGCCCGCGACCGATCCGGGCCGCCGGCCCGGTCGTAGCGCGTGAGGCGCACTTCGTCATCCGCGGCGTGGCGATCGTCCGAGGTCGCTAGCGTGGGTTTCGTGACTGCGCCTATCGACCCCACCACCACCTCCGCCTGGTCCCGCCTCAGCGCCCTGCGCGAGAGCTTCACCCCCGATCTGCGCGGATGGTTCGCCGCCGACGCCGACCGTACGCGCGACCTCACCCGCACGGTCGGCGACCTCCACGTCGACCTGTCGAAGAACCTCGTCACCCCCGAGGTCCTCGATGCTCTGCTCGCGCTCGCCGATGAAACCGGCGTCCGCGAGCGCTTCGCCGACATGCTCCGCGGTGCCCATCTCAACACCAGCGAGGACCGTGCCGTGCTGCACACCGCTCTGCGTCGGCCCGCCGGCGCCGAGCCCGCGCTCGTCGTCGACGGTCAGCAGATCGATCACGACGTGCACGAGGTGCTCGACCGGCTGAGCGCCTTCGCCGACCGCGTGCGCTCGGGCGAGTGGCGCGGCGTCACCGGCAAGAAGGTCACGCACGTCGTCAATATCGGCATCGGCGGCAGCGACCTGGGCCCGGTGATGGTCTACGAGGCTCTGCTGCCATACGCCGACGCCGGCATCCACGCGCGCTTCGTGTCGAACATCGACCCCACCGACATCTCGCAGAAGACGGCTGACCTCGATCCCGAGACCACCCTCTTCATCGTCGCCTCGAAGACCTTCACCACGCTCGAAACCCTGACGAACGCCCGCCTGGCTCGCGACTGGCTGTGGGCGCAGCTCGCCGAGAAGGGCACGATCGACGACACGGATGCCGCCCGCACCGACGCCGTGGCCCACCACTTCGTCGCCGTGTCGACCGCGCTCGACAAGGTCGAAGCGTTCGGAATCGACCCGACGAACGCCTTCGGCTTCTGGGACTGGGTGGGCGGACGCTATTCCGTCGACTCGGCGATCGGGCTGTCGCTCGCCATCGCCCTGGGTCCCGACGTGTTCCGCGAGCTCCTGGCCGGTTTCCACACGGTCGACGAGCACGTGGCATCCACCCCGGTCGAGCAGAACGTACCCGTCCTCATGGGACTGCTGAACGTCTGGTACAACAACTTCCTCGGCGCGCAATCGCACGCGGTGCTGCCCTACGCGCAGCAGCTGCACCGCTTCGCGGCCTACCTGCAGCAGCTCACGATGGAGTCCAACGGCAAGTCCGTCCGGTGGGACGGTACGCCCGTCACGACCGACACGGGTGAGGTGTTCTGGGGTGAGCCGGGGACCAACGGTCAGCACGCCTTCTACCAGTTGATTCACCAGGGCACGCGGCTCATCCCCGCGGACTTCATCGCGTTCGTGAACCCGGCCTACCCCCGCGCCGATGACGGTCGCGATGTGCACGGACTGTTCCTGGCGAACTTCCTCGCGCAGACCAAGGCGCTGGCGTTCGGCAAGACCGCCGAAGAGGTGGAGGCGGAGGGGACCACCGGAGCTCTCGTCGCGGCCCGGACCTTCCCCGGCAACCGCCCGACGACATCCATCTTCGCGCCGTCGCTCACCCCCTCGGTGCTCGGTCAGCTCATCGCGCTCTACGAACACATCACTTTCACGCAGGGCACGATCTGGGGCATCAACTCCTTCGACCAGTGGGGTGTCGAACTCGGCAAGCAGCTCGCCCTCCAGATCGCCCCCGCGATCGAGGGCGACGACGAGGCCCTGGCCGCCCAGGACTCCTCCACGCGTGCGCTGCTCGACTACTACCGGGCGCACCGCGGCTAGTCCGCCGGACGCCATCCGACGGCGAGATCCGATGTCGAAAGGCCGATCGGGCGAGATTTTTCCTTCGCCGGATCGGCCTTTCGCTGTGCGCGAGGGGACGCTCAGCGGACACTGACGGATCCGGGTCGATGAGCCTGTCGAATAATCCCAGTTCACGCGGTTATTTTCGCCTTCCCGTGATGGCGGTGAACGACAGACGCACTCATCGGCTCAGGCCCTGTGCCTCGCGGGGCGACCGGCACTCGGCTCCCACCGGTCTTCCAGGTAACGAAAAGATAACGTCCAGAACCAGCACCCACACTCGTGGCCCGTGCCGACCCGACGGCACGACATCGCGCTCGATCCCGACGAGCGCGCCCCCGACGAAAGATCTCTCTTGCTGCGTTCCGACATCAAACTCACCCACGTCAACCGCGCCCGACGCACCCTGGTCACGGCGGCCACCTGTGCCGGCCTCGCCTTCGGCATGGTCGCGACGACCGGCCTCGCGATGGCGTCCCCGCTGTCCCTGCCGGACGCGTCGGCCTCCTCCTTCTCCGCCCCCGGCACCTCGGTGCCCGTGTCGACGGCGCCGACCCTCGACGCCGTCACCGCGGGGGCGAGCACCGCCCTCGATGGAGCGCAGACGGCGATTTCGAGCGCGAACGCGGTGCAGGCTGACGTCGCCGCGACCGGACTCCCTCTCGCGATCGGCGACGCCTCGATCGACACGAGTGCCCTGCAGGATGCCGTGGATCGGCTCACCTCGCGCGACCTGCTCCCCGTGCTGCTCGTTCCCGCCCTGAGTCAGAACGCTCAGACCGAGACCGAGCGCGTGAGCGCCCGTGTCGCAGAGGTCCAGGGGAGCCTGGACCAGGCCAAGGCAGAGAAGGCGGCCGCCGACGCCGCCGCCGAGGCGCAGCGCCAGGCCGAGGCCGCAGCTGCCGCCGAGGCGCAGCGCCAGGCCGACGCCGCGGCGGCTCTCGCCCGCGTCAACACCACAGACGGAGCCAAGGCGTACGCCGCGCAGCTCGCGTCCGAGAAGTACGGCTGGGGGAGCGACCAGTTCTCCTGCCTCTCGTCTTTGTGGACCAAGGAATCGGGCTGGAACTACAAGGCCTACAACAACGACGGTGGGGCCACCGGCATCCCTCAGGCGCTCCCCGGCAGCAAGATGGCGTCGTTCGGTGCCGACTGGGAATCGAACGCGGCGACCCAGATCGCCTGGGGCCTCGACTACATCTCCCGCGGTTACGGCACGCCGTGCAGCGCCTGGGGGCATTCGCAGGCGATGAACTGGTACTGAGAATCCCCTCGACGGTGACCCGCGCTCTGCGTCAGCGATATATCGTTATGTATCGCTGACTCAGGTCGGGTCCGCGCGAAGGAGGTCGTCATGAGTGGTTCATTCCTGGGAGACGCGTTCGGCGGGCGAGGTGGGAGCAACACCCCCGGCTGGCCGATGTCCAACATCCTCGAGGGTCTCGAGCAGCTGCGCACGCAGTTCGAGCAGAAGACCGCCTCGACGCCGCGCATGAACAAGGGAGACGTGCGATCGGCCGTCCTCTCGCTCCTGCTCGAGCAGCCGATGCACGGCTACCAGATCATCCGCGAGATCGAGGACCGCAGCGGCGGCTCGTGGAAGCCGAGCCCCGGCTCTGTCTACCCGACGTTGCAGCTGCTCACCGACGAGGGCCTCGTGCAGGCCGAGGAGTCGAACGGCCGCAAGACGTACTCGCTCACCGCCGAGGGGCGCGCCGCGGCGGGAGATGAGACCACCGAGCGCACCGCCCCGTGGGAGTCGGCCGGTTCGCGCGACAGCGGCCGCATGACGGCACTGCCCAAGGCGGGCGTCGAACTCGCGCAGGCAGCGGCCCAGGTCGCACGCACGGGTGACAAAGAGCAGGTGGCGCAAGCCGTCGAGATCCTCGACGAGGCCCGCCGTAAGCTCTACTCCATCCTCGCCCAGGGTTGAGGTCACGCCCGATCGACGGGGGCTTCCCGCCCGTCGGCATCCAGGAGAATCGATGACCGACGACGCCCTCATGAAGGCCCGCTACCGGCGGATCACGCGCTTCGCGGCGCGCTACCTGGTGCAGGCCTGGTGGTTCGAGCTGTTCCTGCCGAGGTTCGGCCTCGGGTGGATCTCCGCCCGGGGTCGTACCCGGCGGCTCGAACGCATCGCCCAACGCTTCCACGTGCTCGCGGTCGACCTCGGTGGTCTGATGATCAAGGTTGGGCAATTCATGTCGTCTCGCCTCGACGTCCTGCCCCCCTCCATCACGAAGCAGCTCGAGGGGCTGCAAGACGAGGTGCCCGCGGTCCCGTTCGTGCAGATGCGGGCTCGGGCCGAGGAAGAGCTCGGGATGCCGCTGGAGCGCGCCTTCGCGAGCGTCGATGAACGGCCTCTCGCCGCGGCGTCGCTGGGCCAGGCGCACCGCGCCGTGCTGACGGAGGATCTCGCCGCCGAGACCGGCCTGCGCGCCGTGGTGCTGAAGATCCAGCGGCCCGGCATCGACCGCATCGTCGACGTCGACCTGCGCGCCCTCCGCAAGGTCGGTGTGTGGCTCAGCAAGGTCGCCCTGGTGCGCGATCGTGTCGACATGCCCTCCCTGGTCGAGGAGTTCGCCGTCACGAGCCTCGAAGAGATCGACTATCTCCACGAGGCCGCGAACTCCGAGCGCTTCGCGGCCGACTTCGGCGGGCCCGACGGAGTGGCCGTCCCCGAGGTCGTGTGGGAGCGCACGACCCGCCGCGTGCTCACCCTCCAAGACGTCACGGCGATCAAGATCAACGACGTCGACGCCCTCCGCGCGGCCGGCATCGATCCGTCCGAGGTCGCCGCCCGCTTCGCGCGCGTGATGTTCGATCAGCTGTTCGACGACGGCTTCTTCCACGCCGACCCGCACCCCGGAAACGTCTTCGTCACGCCGCTCGGCGGCACGACCGACGCCGGCACACCGGCGTGGCGTTTCACCTTCATCGACTTCGGCATGATGGGCGAGGTGCCGCCGAGCCTCCGCCGCGGCCTGCGCCGCGTGCTCATCGCGGCGGCCTCGCGCGACGGAAAGGGCCTGGTCGACGGCATCCGCGATGTCGGCGTGCTGCTGCCCTCGGCCGACACCGTGCAGTTGGAGCGCGCGATGACGGGCCTGTTCTCCCGCTTCGGCGGGATGGGCTTCGCCGAGCTGCAAGAGGTCGACCCGCGCGAGTTCCGTGCCTTCGCGATCGAGTTCGGCGACGTCGTGCGATCGCTGCCGTTCCAGCTGCCCGAGAACTTCCTGCTGATCGTGCGCGCGATGTCGCTCACCAGCGGCATGTGCAGCGCGCTCGATCCCGCCTTCAACATCTGGGACGCCGTCGAGCCCTACGCGCAGCGCCTCATCCGGGAGGAGAGTGGGAACACCGCGCAGGCCTTCGTCCGCGAAGTCGGGGCGGTGGCTGCCGTCACCGCGCGCCTCCCGCGCCGTGCCGACAACCTCATCTCGCGCTTCGAAGACGGCTCGGTGTCGGTCCAGACCCCGCGCATCGAGCGCCGCATGCGCGATCTCGAGCGGATGGTGCGCCGGGTGGTCTCGTCGGTGCTGTTCACGGGCCTGCTCATCGGCGGGGTGCTGCTGCAGGCCGAGCAGGCGGTGCTGGGCACGATGCTCATGATCGTCTCGATCGCGCCGCTCTCGCACGCCCTCCTGGCCGGGTGGGTCGCTCGGCGCAACGGCGCCTGACCCGTCGGGGCGCGCGTCGCGCCGGCGGCATCGCTCCGCCGCGGCGCGCACGATCGTGACGACGGCACGACGCCGGATGTCGCGCGGTTCAGCGTCCGTCGAAGATGCCCAGAAGCGTGACGACACCGAAGAACACCGGGATGCCGTAGACCGCCGTCCCGACCATGAACGACGAGACCACGCGCACGTTGGCCCACCAACCGTGGCGGGGCGTCCACGATCGGAGCTGTCGCCCCTCGGGGCCCACGACGGGCGCGTGCGGGCGCCACGCCGAGACCCCCGCGGAACCGCTCACGAGACTCTCCGCGATCTCCACCGCGACCTGGCCCGCGACCCTCTCGTCGGTGTACCGCAGCGAGCGCTCTCGCAGTCGGGGTGCGACGTGGGTGAGGATCGCGTCCACCTCTCGCCACAGGGCCGGATCGTCCCAGCGACGCCGTTCCGCCCGGAAGAACACGGCCCGGTCCTCGATGATCTCGACGTCGAACGCGCGCGCGTGGTCCGCGAGCGTCGCCATGACGTCGGGGGTGAGGACGTAGAGCGCGTCCCGGGCGTATCCCCGTGGAGCGTACGCGCGGAAGATGCGGTCGAAATCACCCTCCAGGGAGAGCCGTTGCCGTTCGGCGAGGTTCTCGGGCAGTCCCGAGCGCACCCCGTCGTTCTCGACGGCGTCGAGGACCAGGTGGGGGAGAGGCGATGCCAGCGAGACGCAGACGTAGGAGCGCGGACGCGTGCGCGGCATCCGCAGTCGAACCGTCCCGAATTCGACCCCTTCGCCCACGAAGCGCGGGTATTCGCGGACGCCGGCGGAGTGAGCGGTGACGATGGCTGTGAAGGAGTCCCGCCACCACGCTTCCGCGCGGAACTCGTTCGCCCGCGCGGTGAGAGCGCGGCGAGCGCGGCGGAGCCGGACGGGCGTCGAGGCCTTCCGCGACCATCGCCACAGGGCGATGCTCGCGACGGTCCAGGCGAGGCCGACCACGAGCGTGACGACCAGGGTCTGTATGTCGTCGGCCTCGAGCGTCCCGTCGCCCCGGATGTCGACGTCGAGTCCGGTATCGAACACCACGATGAAGAGGGTCCAGACCAGGATCACGGCGTTCAGCCGCACGAGCAGGCGTCTGCGGGTCGGCACCCACGGCGGCGGTTCGTGCTCCGGTACGGTCGGCAGCTCCCGCCGTACGTCGTCGTCGGGGGCATCGAGCCATCGAAGGTCCACGCGTCGTCCTCTCCGGCGGAGGTTGGTCCGCCCGCCCGCCGGGGCGCTTCTCTAGACTGGCGCGGTGTCGACCGAACCGAGCCGTCCCCTTTCGGCGTGGCGGTTCGACGGGACGCTCCGGGCCTACCAGCGCGCCGCGCTTAACCGTGTCGATGTCGACGCGGGGGAGCCGCTGCACCTCGTCGCCCCGCCGGGTGCCGGGAAGACTCTGCTCGGGCTCCTCCTCGCCACGCGCAGGGGGCACCGCACCGTGGTCTTCGCGCCGACGACGGCGATCCGCGCGCAGTGGGTGGGGGCTGCCCGGGCGCTTGCGCATGACGACGCCGCCGTGTCGGAAGACCCTGATCGCCCCGCCGACCTCACTGCCCTGACGTACCAGGCGATCAGCGTGGTCGACTCCGGCGAGCCCTTCGCGGCCCTGGCGCGTGCCCGCTGGGTCGAGGAGCTGGTCGCCGACGACCGCACCCCCGACCAGGCCGAGGGATGGCTAGACGCGCTCAGCGAGAGCAATCCCGCGGCGTACGGCCGTGGCATCCGTTCTCGGTCCCGCGCCCTGCGTCGCACGCTGGCGAGACAGGATGCCACCGCGCTCACGGCCGCGCTCCACCCGCGATCGCGCGAGCTGCTGGAGCGCCTGGTCGGGGCAGGCGTCGAGACCGTCGTCCTCGACGAGTGCCACCACCTCCTGGATCACTGGGCGCTGGTGGTCGCGGCGCTCGTCGCGCGGCTGCGCGCGGCGGGTCGGGAGCCGCTCGTGATCGGGCTCACCGCCACCCTGCCCTCGCCCGATGACGCGAACGAGTACGAGAACTACGTCTCGCTGCTGGGCGAGGTCGATCTGGAGGTTCCCGTCCCGGCCGTCGTCCGAGAGGGGGATCTCGCGCCGTACCGCGACCTCGTCCACGTGGTCGAACCGACGGCGGAGGAGCGGGCGTTCCTCTCCGCGCACGCCGAAGCCCTCGCGGAGGCGCTGCGGACAACCTTCGCGGTGGGCGCCGGGAGGGAGTTCCTCCGCGCGGTGCTCCAGCCGTCGACCCCTTCCACCTCCGAGGACCCCCTCGAACCGCCCGCCGAGGGCGTCTCGTCCCCGGACCCGGTCGCTCCCGCGGGGACGAGTGCGGACGCGCGTCCGGGGATCGAGCCCCCGCCGCCCGCCGCGGAGTCGTCCGACCCCGACGCCGCCGTCGATGCCGCTCTCTCGGCGGCGTTCGCCGTCGACTTCGCCGGTGCCGAGGCCGCTGCGGCGATGTTCTCCGTCGTCGCACCCGGCGACCCGCTCACTGCGCGTCTTCCCGCCGTGGCACGACGTGCGCCCACGACGGACGAGACGCTGCGCCTGCTGGGTCGATACGCCCTCGACCGCGTTCTCCCCGACCCCGCGCGCGTCGACGATTGGCACCGGCTGCGCCGCCTGCTCGCCGATTTCGGCTTCGCCCTGACCGACCGCGGGGTGCGGCGCACCCGCGATCCGATCGACACGGTCCTCGCGTCCTCCCTCTCGAAGGACAGGGGAGCGTGCGACATCCTCGCCCGCGAGCGCACCGAGCTCGGCGACCGCCTCCGCGCCCTCGTCGTGACCGATTACGTCACCCACGGCAACGTCCACGGGGGGCTGCTGGGCTCGGCCGGCGCCGTCCGGACGTTCTCGATCGTGGCGACGGATGCCGTCACCTCGGCCCTGCGCGCGATCCTCGTCACGTCCTCGACGGTGCGCGTCGCCGTCCGTCACGCGGAGACGCTGCTCCCGGCGCTCACGCGCGAGCTCGGCGTCCCGGTGACGGGAGAGCCGTGCCCCGACGATGCGGCCGTCCTCGAGGTGCGGGGGACCACGGGGTCCGGTGTGGTCGGCGCCGTGTCCCGGCTGCTCGCCGACGGCTCGCTCGAGGTGGTCGTGGGCACGCGCGGTCTGTTCGGCGAAGGCTGGGACTGCCCGGCGGTGAACGCTCTGATCGACCTCACGGCGGTGGCGACGGCGTCAGCGACGCAGCAGTTGCGAGGCCGTACCCTGCGACGCGATCCGAGCTGGCCCGAGAAGGTCGCCCACAACTGGACGGTCTCGGCGCTGCTGCCGCCCGACTCGCCCCTCGACGCGCAACCCGATGCCGCCCGTCTCCGTCGCAAGCACGCCGGCCTGTGGGGACTCGACGCCGACCACCCGGAACGCATCGTCCGCGGGCTGCCCGCGGCGCTGGGGCGCGACCGTCGTCGCGCGCTCGACGAGGTGCTCGAGAAGGCCCGCGGTGCGTCGCTGGAGGGTGTCGACGCCCTGACCTCGGCTCCGGCGCGGGACGAGACGCGATCCGCCTGGCGCATCGGCTCCTCGTACGACGATCGCGAGGAGCTCTCCGCGGTGGTCGAGCGCCCGGCCCGCACGCCGGTCTTCTCGACGTCGGTGCGGGCCGAGCGTGCCCTCGGCGGGTGGCTCGGAGTATCGGCGGGAGCGCCGGCGGCGATGCTCGCGTTGTCGTTCTTCCTGCCACCCGTCGCGGGAGTCGCGGTGGGGGGAGTCAGCATCCTGATCGGTGCCGTCATGGCCGTGCCCCTGTTCTCCGCGTGGCGTCGCACGCGTCGGCAGGCTCGGGATGCCGCGGCGACGCTGCGGAACATGGCGCGTGTGGTGTGGACGGCGCTGTCCGAGAGTGGGCGCGTCCGGTCCCCGCTCGCGGTGCCCGTCTGGGAGCGAGAGCGGAGGGATGCTGATGGCACCCGCGCCGAGATCCGGATGGCGGACGCGAGCCTTGCCGATCAGAGGACGTTCGGGATCGCCCTGGAGGAGCTGTGCGGTCCTATCCGGACGCCGCGCTTCGTTCTGGAGGTCGACCGCGGCGGAGGGCCGTGGTGGGTGCGCGGTGTCCTCGATCGCGTGGGACGCTCCCGGCCCCGGCAGTTCGTCGCCGTGCCGGCCGAGATCGGTCGTCGTCGGGCGGACGCTCTCCGCTTCCACGGCGCGTGGCAGGTGCACGTGGGTCCGGCCGTCCTGCACGAGCTCAACGGCCCCGAGAACCTCTCGCTACTCGCAGAAGCGCGCCGCACCGGAGGGTTCTCCGGAGCGGCGCGCTCGATGATGCGATGGAGCTGAGGGCTCAGTACCAGCCGGTCGACTGCGAGTGACCCCACGCGCCGCACGGCGTGCCGTAGCGGCCCGAGATGTACCCCAGGCCCCACGACACCTGGGTGGCGGCGTTGGTCTGCCAGTCGGCACCGGCGGACGACATCTTGCTGCCGGGGAGGGCCTGCGGAATGCCGTAGGCGCCGCTGCCGGAGTTGTAGGCCTTATAGTTCCAGCCCGACTCCTTGTTCCACAGCGAGACGAGGCACGACATCTGGTCGTCGCCCCAGCCGCGGCTGGCGAGCATGTCGCGCGCGGCGGCCTGGGCGCCGGCGGGGCTGTTGTCTCCCGAACCGCCTCCGGTCGGGATGGGGGCCGAAGACCCTCCACCGCCGGAGTTCGACGAGGACGACGACGATGCCTGCTTCTCGGCGGCGGCCTTGTCGGCGGCGGCCTTCGCGGCGGCAGCAGCCTCTGCTTCCTGGCGCGCCTTCTCGGCCGCCTCTTCTTCCGCCTTCTTGGCGACGGCGGCGTCGAGACCCCCGCGCAGCTCGGCGACGCGCTGATCGACCGCGGCGGAGGCCGCGGAGACGTCGTGCGAGAGCGCCGGCAGGAACGTCTCGGGCAGCACCGAGGCCGCCTGCAGGCGCTCGGCGGCCTGCTGCAGCGCGGTCGTGTCGACCGTGGCGGGCTGGCCGATGTCGAGCCCGGATGCCGCGATGTCGCTCTGCACGGTGGCGACGGCCTGGATCGAGCTCGACGCGGCGGTCTCCGCCGCGCGGGCCTCGGTCTTCTCGGGGCCGGGGGAGGCCGCGAGCACCGTGGGCGTGATCGAGGAGGCGAGCGAGAACGTCGCGGTCGACAGGTCGGCGGGAGAGGCGGTGGCGGACGGCGCGGTGCCGGTGAGGGCCGAGGCCGCGACCACGCCGAGCACGAGCGCTCCCACTGTCGTCACGGGGCGACGACGAGTGCGGCGGGCGGCGAGGCGGCGGTCACGACGATTGGAAAAGGACGTCGAGTCAGAGCGCATAGAACCGGTTTCACGTGAGGGGAGGACGGTGCGGGTGTCACCGTCCGACCCGCGTCAGCGGGCACAAGACGGGGAGCCTGGCACGTGTTTCTGGACGCCACCTGGGCGGACCGCCTCAGAACACCGGAACAAAAACGCCGATCCGGGGCGAATCGCGCGCACGCGTGATCGCCCTGTCCAGCCCTCCGTCTCCGTGCGCGCTGCCCGGCCCGCGTCGTCGTGTGACGGCTCGACCGCGGGATGCGCGCCACCCGGGACTGCGCGGGAGGCCCGGTGCGTTAGACTGAGGTGTCACACCTGGGTTCTGCCTATCTGGCGAGCCCGTGGCATCGCACAAACAATCCGCTTCGCTTCGACTCGTGGTTGGAGTTCGCCCTCGGGCGGCCCCAGCCCGACGGCCCCCGGTCCTGGACCGACGGGTACAGGAGTCGGAGCCCGACACCACACCCAACTAGGACAACCCACTACATGACTACCGCAACGACCGCCCCGGCTACCAAGCAGGTCGCGATCAACGACATCGGCTCGGCCGAAGACTTCCTGGCCGCGGTCGAGAAGACGCTCAAGTTCTTCAACGACGGCGACCTCATCGAAGGCACCGTGGTGAAGATCGACCGCGACGAGGTCCTCCTCGACGTCGGTTACAAGACCGAGGGTGTCATCCCCTCCCGCGAGCTCTCGATCAAGCACGACGTCGACCCCAACGAGGTCGTCAACGTCGGCGACCACGTCGAGGCCCTCGTTCTCCAGAAGGAGGACAAGGAAGGCCGCCTCATCCTGTCCAAGAAGCGCGCTCAGTACGAGCGTGCGTGGGGCGACGTCGAGAAGATCAAGGAGAACGACGGTGTTGTCACCGGTTCCGTGATCGAGGTCGTCAAGGGTGGTCTCATCGTCGACATCGGCCTCCGCGGCTTCCTCCCGGCCTCGCTCATCGAGCTGCGCCGCGTCCGCGACCTCACGCCGTACCTCGGCCAGGAGATCGAGGCCAAGATCCTCGAGCTCGACAAGAACCGCAACAACGTCGTGCTGTCGCGCCGCGCCCTGCTCGAGCAGACGCAGTCCGAGTCGCGCACCACGTTCCTCAACAACCTCCACAAGGGCCAGGTCCGCAAGGGCACGGTCTCGTCGATCGTCAACTTCGGTGCGTTCGTCGACCTGGGCGGCGTCGACGGTCTCGTCCACGTCTCCGAGCTCTCCTGGAAGCACATCGAGCACGCCTCCGAGGTCGTCGAGGTGGGCCAGGAGGTCACCGTCGAGATCCTCGAGGTCGACCTCGACCGCGAGCGCGTGTCGCTCTCGCTCAAGGCGACGCAGGAAGACCCGTGGCAGGTGTTCGCCCGTACCCACGCGATCGGCCAGATCGCTCCGGGCAAGGTCACCAAGCTCGTTCCCTTCGGTGCGTTCGTCCGCGTGGCCGACGGCATCGAGGGCCTCGTGCACATCTCCGAGCTGTCGGGCAAGCACGTCGAGCTCGCCGAGCAGGTCGTGTCGGTCGGCGAAGAGGTATTCGTCAAGATCATCGACATCGACCTCGAGCGTCGCCGCATCTCGCTGTCGCTCAAGCAGGCCAACGAGTCGGTCGACCCCAACGGCACCGAGTTCGACCCGGCGCTGTACGGCATGGCCACCGAGTACGACGAGCGTGGCGAGTACAAGTACCCCGAGGGCTTCGACCCCGAGTCGGGTGCGTGGCTCGAGGGCTTCGACACTCAGCGCGAGGCCTGGGAGCAGGAGTACGCCGCTGCTCAGGGTCGCTGGGAAGCCCACAAGGCTGCCGTCGCCAAGGCCCTCGAGGCCGAGGCCGCCAACCCGACGGACGCTGGTTCGTTCGGTGGATCGTTCTCGTCCGAGACGCCCGCCCAGGGCACCCTCGCCGACGACGAGTCGCTGGCTGCGCTTCGCGAGAAGCTCTCCGGTCGCTGATCCGTCCCGCATCGAAGGCCGGTACCTCCTCGGAGGTGCCGGCCTTCGGTCGTTTCCGGGCGCAAGCCCTGGTGGGCAGGTGGTCAAGCAGGGCAGGATGAAGGCATGGCTTCTCGACTTCCGCTTCTGATCACCCTTGCCGGCGTGGCCGTGCTCTTCCTGTCGATCGCGTTCGTCTTCGCTCTGGTCATCGGAGCGATGTTCTTCGGCGGGATCGAGTTCACCGGGGGACACACGGATGCCATGACCTCGCCGTCGACGTGGACACTCGTCGCCTGACCGTCATACCGTTCCCGTCACTCGGCCCGGACGACCTCGAAGGTCGTGCCGGGCCGTCCGCGCTTCCGCGGGTTTCCACGTGTGCGGTCCGGCGACACGCCCGAGATGTGCCTGGATTCGACGGGTCGGTCGTTCCCGCGTAACTTATTACTTGTTCGCCCCACAGGGGAGAGCGGAGAGGCCGGAAGGCCCCGCATCGTCTCAAGTGGCGGACCACCCAAAACCTCATCGTTTCGGTGTATGGTTTTGGTTCTGGTCTTCGACCGGGTCTCACGACGCTGATCTTTCATAGGTCCCATGGTGAGAACCACAAGGTTCGAATGATCGAATAGGTAGTGAACTGCCTCACGGGTAGGTCGGGAGATCGTTTCTGTGGGTGCGTCCGTTCCTTGAGAACTCAACAGCGTGCACTTGTCAAATGCCAATTTATTCCTCGTCGGTCTGACTTTTGTTGGATTGCGAGAGATTCCTTTGGATCAAAGTCCAACCTTCTTTTGGGGGTTGGCGTGAAATTTCGTCAGTAATGATGTTTTTTCTTTGGTCAGTTTCGAACTCGCTGCGGCTGCCGTTTTCCCGGTGGTTGTTGCTTTTCTTTTTTATGGAGAGTTTGATCCTGGCTCAGGATGAACGCTGGCGGCGTGCTTAACACATGCAAGTCGAACGGTGAAGCCAAGCTTGCTTGGTGGATCAGTGGCGAACGGGTGAGTAACACGTGAGCAACCTGCCCTGGACTCTGGGATAAGCGCTGGAAACGGCGTCTAATACTGGATATGAGACGTGATCGCATGGTCGTGTTTGGAAAGATTTTTCGGTCTGGGATGGGCTCGCGGCCTATCAGCTTGTTGGTGAGGTAATGGCTCACCAAGGCGTCGACGGGTAGCCGGCCTGAGAGGGTGACCGGCCACACTGGGACTGAGACACGGCCCAGACTCCTACGGGAGGCAGCAGTGGGGAATATTGCACAATGGGCGGAAGCCTGATGCAGCAACGCCGCGTGAGGGATGACGGCCTTCGGGTTGTAAACCTCTTTTAGCAGGGAAGAAGCGAAAGTGACGGTACCTGCAGAAAAAGCGCCGGCTAACTACGTGCCAGCAGCCGCGGTAATACGTAGGGCGCAAGCGTTATCCGGAATTATTGGGCGTAAAGAGCTCGTAGGCGGTTTGTCGCGTCTGCTGTGAAATCCCGAGGCTCAACCTCGGGCCTGCAGTGGGTACGGGCAGACTAGAGTGCGGTAGGGGAGATTGGAATTCCTGGTGTAGCGGTGGAATGCGCAGATATCAGGAGGAACACCGATGGCGAAGGCAGATCTCTGGGCCGTAACTGACGCTGAGGAGCGAAAGGGTGGGGAGCAAACAGGCTTAGATACCCTGGTAGTCCACCCCGTAAACGTTGGGAACTAGTTGTGGGGACCATTCCACGGTTTCCGTGACGCAGCTAACGCATTAAGTTCCCCGCCTGGGGAGTACGGCCGCAAGGCTAAAACTCAAAGGAATTGACGGGGACCCGCACAAGCGGCGGAGCATGCGGATTAATTCGATGCAACGCGAAGAACCTTACCAAGGCTTGACATATACGAGAACGGGCCAGAAATGGTCAACTCTTTGGACACTCGTAAACAGGTGGTGCATGGTTGTCGTCAGCTCGTGTCGTGAGATGTTGGGTTAAGTCCCGCAACGAGCGCAACCCTCGTTCTATGTTGCCAGCACGTAATGGTGGGAACTCATGGGATACTGCCGGGGTCAACTCGGAGGAAGGTGGGGATGACGTCAAATCATCATGCCCCTTATGTCTTGGGCTTCACGCATGCTACAATGGCCGGTACAAAGGGCTGCAATACCGTGAGGTGGAGCGAATCCCAAAAGCCGTCTCAGTTCGGATTGTTCTCTGCAACTCGAGCTCATGAAGTCGGAGTCGCTAGTAATCGCAGATCAGCAACGCTGCGGTGAATACGTTCCCGGGTCTTGTACACACCGCCCGTCAAGTCATGAAAGTCGGTAACACCTGAAGCCGGTGGCCCAACCCTTGTGGAGGGAGCCGTCGAAGGTGGGATCGGTAATTAGGACTAAGTCGTAACAAGGTAGCCGTACCGGAAGGTGCGGCTGGATCACCTCCTTTCTAAGGAGCATCTGGCATTCGGGTTTCGGTTCGAGTGTCCAGGCGCCAGTTCAGCACCGAATGTGTGTTGCTGGTAGCTCATGGGTGGAACATTTGACTTGGTGTCAGGGATGATGTGTCCGGGTTTAGTACGTGGTTTGCCACTGGAACGATCTGGTTCGGAGTTGTTGATACATGCACGCTGTTGGGTCCTGAGGGGCCGGGCGCTGACGGGGGTCTGTGGATTCTTTGTTGGTGTTTGTTCCTCGAGGGCCTGTCTTGGCGCCGGTGTTTCGGTGGCTGGGGTGGGTACCGCCCGTACTTTGAGAACTACACAGTGGACGCGAGCATCTTCCATGCAACTCTTTTGGGTTGTGTGGTGAAGATGATCTTAAAGATCATTAGTCAATTTTTTGACGATTCAACTCATGTGATTTCAAGTCTTTAAGAGCAAACGGTGGATGCCTTGGCATCTGGAGCCGAAGAAGGACGTAGCAATCTGCGATAAGCCTCGGGGAACTGATAAGCGAGTTTTGATCCGAGGATGTCCGAATGGGGAAACCCCGCCAGGGCGCGTGCGTACCTGGTGACTCCCGCCTGAATATATAGGGCGGGTAGAGGGAACGTGGGGAAGTGAAACATCTCAGTACCCACAGGAAGAGAAAGCAAAAGCGATTCCGTAAGTAGTGGCGAGCGAAACCGGAAGAGGCTAAACCTAGCGTGTGTGATAGCCGGCAGGCGTTGCATGTTGGGGGTTGTGGGACTTTTCTGATTGTTCTGCCGAATGATCGACGTGACAAGAGGGTATAGACGAACGGTTTTGAACGGCCGGTCATAGAGGGTGCGAACCCCGTAGTCGAAATGCTTGTTCTTGGCGTGAAGAGTATCCCAAGTAGCACGGGGCCCGAGAAATCCCGTGTGAATCTGTCAGGACCACCTGATAAGCCTAAATACTCCCAGATGACCGATAGCGGACAAGTACCGTGAGGGAAAGGTGAAAAGTACCCCGGGAGGGAGTGAAATAGTACCTGAAACCGTTTGCTTACAAACCGTTGGAGCCTCCTTAGTAGGGGTGACAGCGTGCCTTTTGAAGAATGAGCCTGCGAGTTAGCGATACGTGGCGAGGTTAACCCGAGTGGGGTAGCCGTAGCGAAAGCGAGTCTGAATAGGGCGATTGAGTCGCGTGTCCTAGACCCGAAGCGAAGTGATCTATCCATGGCCAGGTTGAAGCGACGGTAAGACGTCGTGGAGGACCGAACCCACTTAGGTTGAAAACTGAGGGGATGAGCTGTGGATAGGGGTGAAAGGCCAATCAAACTTCGTGATAGCTGGTTCTCTCCGAAATGCATTTAGGTGCAGCGTTGCGTGTTTCTTGCCGGAGGTAGAGCTACTGGATGGCCGATGGGCCCTACAAGGTTACTGACGTCAGCCAAACTCCGAATGCCGGTAAGTGAGAGCGCAGCAGTGAGACTGTGGGGGATAAGCTTCATAGTCGAGAGGGAAACAACCCAGACCACCAACTAAGGTCCCTAAGCGCGTGCTAAGTGGGAAAGGATGTGGAGTTGCTTAGACAACCAGGAGGTTGGCTTAGAAGCAGCCACCCTT
This sequence comes from Sphingomonas sp. G5, assembly GCF_052660795.1. Classification (NCBI taxonomy): domain Bacteria; kingdom Pseudomonadati; phylum Pseudomonadota; class Alphaproteobacteria; order Sphingomonadales; family Sphingomonadaceae; genus Sphingomonas; species Sphingomonas sp. G5. The sequence continues at coordinate 1,378,593 of NZ_CP109660.1, forward strand.
GAAAGAGTGCGTAATAGCTCACTGGTCAAGTGATTCCGCGCCGACAATGTAACGGGGCTCAAGCACGCCACCGAAGTTGTGGCATTGACATTTTGGTAGGCCTTCGTGGTCCAGCCGTGTTGATGGGTAGGAGAGCGTCGTGTGGCGAGTGAAGCGGCGGGGTGACCCAGCCGTGGACGCTACACGAGTGAGAATGCAGGCATGAGTAGCGAAAGACGTGTGAGAAACACGTCCTCCGAAAGACCAAGGGTTCCAGGGTCAAGCTAATCTTCCCTGGGTAAGTCGGGACCTAAGGCGAGGCCGACAGGCGTAGTCGATGGACAACGGGTTGATATTCCCGTACCGGCGAAGAACCGCCCCAGTCAATCCAGTGGTGCTAAGAGTCCTAGCTCACGCTTTAGCGGATCCCTTCGGGGTGAGGCGGGTGTGTGTGAACGCTCGACCCCATGCTGGTGCGGCTAGCGTATTAACAGGTGTGACGCAGGAAGGTAGCCCAAGCCAGGCGATGGTAGTCCTGGTGCAAGTGCGTAGGCCGACTCTTAGGCAAATCCGGGAGTCATTGAGGCTGAGACACGATGCGGATAAAAAGTGGGTGATCCTATGCTGCCGAGAAAAGCATCGACGCGAGGTTCTAGCTGCCCGTACCCCAAACCGACTCAGGTGGTCAGGTAGAGAATACCAAGGAGATCGAGAGAATCGTGGTTAAGGAACTCGGCAAAATGCCCCCGTAACTTCGGGAGAAGGGGCCATCCACTTATTAGGACTTGCTCCGAAAGGGTGTGGTGGCCGCAGAGACTAGTGGGTAGCGACTGTTTACTAAAAACACAGGTCCGTGCCAAGTCGCAAGACGATGTATACGGACTGACGCCTGCCCGGTGCTGGAAGGTTAAGAGGACCGGTTAGCCGCAAGGCGAAGCTGAGAATTTAAGCCCCAGTAAACGGCGGTGGTAACTATAACCATCCTAAGGTAGCGAAATTCCTTGTCGGGTAAGTTCCGACCTGCACGAATGGCGTAACGACTTCCCAACTGTCTCAACCGCGAACTCGGCGAAATTGCATTACGAGTAAAGATGCTCGTTACGCGCAGCAGGACGGAAAGACCCCGTGACCTTTACTACAGCTTGGTATTGGTGTTCGGTGTGGCTTGTGTAGGATAGGTGGGAGACGGTGAAGCATTCACGCCAGTGAGTGTGGAGTCATTGTTGAAATACCACTCTGGTCACTCTGGATATCTAACTTAGGACCGTGATCCGGTTCAGGGACAGTGCCTGGTGGGTAGTTTAACTGGGGCGGTTGCCTCCCAAAATGTAACGGAGGCGCCCAAAGGTTCCCTCAACCTGGTTGGCAATCAGGTGGCGAGTGTAAGTGCACAAGGGAGCTTGACTGTGAGACTGACAGGTCGAGCAGGGACGAAAGTCGGGACTAGTGATCCGGCAGTGGCTTGTGGAAGCGCTGTCGCTCAACGGATAAAAGGTACCTCGGGGATAACAGGCTGATCTTGCCCAAGAGTCCATATCGACGGCATGGTTTGGCACCTCGATGTCGGCTCGTCGCATCCTGGGGCTGGAGTAGGTCCCAAGGGTTGGGCTGTTCGCCCATTAAAGCGGTACGCGAGCTGGGTTTAGAACGTCGTGAGACAGTTCGGTCCCTATCCGCTGCGCGCGTAGGAAGTTTGAGAGGATCTGACCCTAGTACGAGAGGACCGGGTTGGACGAACCTCTGGTGTGTCAGTTGTTCCGCCAGGAGCACCGCTGATTAGCTACGTTCGGGATGGATAACCGCTGAAAGCATCTAAGCGGGAAGCCGGCCTCAAGATGAGACTTCCATACCATTTATGGTGAGAGGCTCCCAGCCAGACTACTGGGTTGATAGGCCGGATGTGGAAGCGTAGTAATACGTGAAGCTGACCGGTACTAATAAGCCGATGACTTGATAACACACCTGTTTTTGGTGCTTGCGTCCACTGAGTGGTTCTCGATGTACGGTCGGGAACTCAACAATGATGATGTCGTTGTTGGTTTGTGAAACATCAATAGTGTTTCGGCGGCCATAGCGAGAGGGAAACGCCCGGTTACATTCCGAACCCGGAAGCTAAGCCTCTCAGCGCCGATGGTACTGCAGGGGGGACCCTGTGGGAGAGTAGGACACCGCCGGACTTCTTTTCAGTCGAAATGGCCACCCAAAGTTGGGTGGCCATTTCGCATTTACGGGCACTTCCCCGGGTGCCGACGCGCTGTTGCGTCCCGTCCCCTGCCCAGGACGACACCCACCACCGCCTCGTCGTACCCGCGACCGGGCCGATAAAATCGCGGATGTGAGCGACTTCTCCGGACACCTACCCGGGAGTCGCGAATACCGGCTCCTGTTGATCGGGCTCTTCTTCGGTGGGGTGGCGACGTTCGCCCAGCTGTATGCGACGCAGGCAGTGCTCCCGTCGATCGCCGTCGATGTCGGTTCCGGCCCCGCCGGTGCTGCTCTGACGGTGTCGGCATCCACTCTCGGTCTCGCAGCCGCGGTCATTCCGTGGTCGCTCGTGGCAGATCGGATCGGACGTGTACCGGCGATGGCGATCGGTGTCATCGCGGCGACCCTGCTCGGCGCCGTCACGCCGTTCGCGCACGACCTCGGCGTGCTGCTGGCGCTGAGATTGGTGGAAGGCGTCGCCCTCGGCGCGGTGCCCGCGGTCGCTCTTGCGTACCTCAGCGAGGAGGTATCGCCGCGGTTCGTCGCGGCCGCCGCGGGCTCATACATCGCAGGCACGACAGTGGGAGGTCTCTCGGGCCGTGTCGCCTCGGGCTTGATCTCCGAGTTCGCCGGGTGGCGGTGGGGGGTGGCATCCGTCGTACTTCTCTGTGTCGTGGCGGCGGCGGTGTTCCTGACGTTGGTGCCAGCCGCACGGGGCTTCGTTCCCGAGCGATCGCGCGCCGGAAAGGGGGTGACGGTCCGTCGTCGACTCGGTCTCAACCTGAGATCGACCGTGCAGCTCGCTCTCTATGCTCAGGCTTTCCTCTTGATGGGGGCCTTCGTCGCCGTCTACAACTATCTGGGCTTCCACCTGGCGGAGCCGCCGTTCTCTCTGGCGCCGGCCGTCGTGACGCTGCTGTTCTTGGCCTACCTGGCGGGGACGGTCTCTTCCCCTCGAGCAGGGGCTCTCGCCGTGAGATACGGGCGGCTTCCGCTTCTTCTGGCCGGTATCGCGATGATGGCGGTCGGCGTGGGCGCCATGCTGCTTCCCTCGGTGGCGGCCGTGATCGCCGGACTCCTCGCGTTCACCGCGGGCTTCTTCGCGGCGCACGCGGTCGCATCGGGGTGGACGCCGGTGGCGGCGGATGCGGAAGCGCGGGCTCAGGCGTCCTCCCTCTACTACTTGGGGTACTACGCGGGCTCGAGCCTGTTCGGATGGGCGCTCGGTCTCGTCTTCGCCTCGGCGGGATGGGTGGTATTCCTCTCGGCGGTCCTCGGGATGTGCGTGCTCGCGCTGCTGATCGCCGCGGTGGCTCTGCGTTCGGCGCCCGCCGGCGCACGGTGAGGCGGCGCGGCGTATCTATCGGCACTCGGCGGGTCGAGGTCAATGGCCGGGGTCGATGTCGGCGTAAGAGACTACCGTCGAAGAAGACGTGAAGGAGGCTGGGAGTGGACGACGCCGATGAGCGCGCTGTGATGGACGACGAGATGGTCGACGCCGGTCGGAGCGAAGGGGAACCGATCGACGCGGACGAGGTGATCGAAAACGCGACGGAGATCAGCTACGACGAGCAGCGGTACCCGGCGCGGCCGCGGCGGCTGCGACCGCGTGACCAGTTCCGCGGCGGAACGCTGCGGCGCTTTCTGACGGACCCTCGCAACGCGAACGGCGGCAACCCGTCGTACGTGGAGTGGCTCGTTCGGCAGTCGATGCTCAAAGATGCCGACGTGCTGAGCCGCCAGCTGTCGGGGCAGCCGTCGATGTGGCGGAATCCCTATGCGCGGCCCGACGCGCGTCGGGCGATCGAGTCCACCGACGTCTGGTTCACGGCGTATCCCATCTCGTTGATCACGCGACCGGGGGAGTCCTTCCTGGAGGCTCTCGGAGACGAGGCCCTCTGGGATGCCTTCGAGTGGGTGGGGATCAACGGCATCCACACCGGGCCCGTGAAGCGCGCGGGCGGCATCACCGGGTGGCAGGAGACGCCGAGCGTCGACGGTCACTTCGACCGCATCAGCACGCAGATCGATCCCGAGTTCGGCGACGAGAACGCGTTCCGCCGTGTCGCGGACGTCGCGGAGTCGCACGGTGGCAGCGTGATCGACGACATCGTCCCCGGCCACACCGGCAAGGGTGCGGACTTCCGTCTCGCCGAGATGGCGTACAAGGACTACCCCGGCATCTACCACATGGTCGAGATCCCGCGTGAGGACTGGGGCCTGCTGCCTGACGTGCCCGCGGGCCGCGACTCGGTCAATCTCGACGCAGAGACCGAACGCGAACTCAGCGCGCGTGGCTACATCATCGGTGAGCTGCAGCGCGTCATCTTCTACACCCCCGGTGTGAAGGAGACGAACTGGAGCACCACGGCACCGGTCGTCGGTACCGACGGTCTCGAACGGCGCTGGGTGTACCTGCACTACTTCAAGGAGGGCCAGCCCTCGATCAATTGGCTCGACCCCACGTTCGCGGGGATGCGGCTGGTGATCGGCGATGCGCTGCACTCGCTCGGTGACCTCGGCACGAGCGCGCTGCGCCTCGATGCCAACGGCTTCCTCGGGGTCGAGAAGAGTGCGGAGGGCCTGCCGGCATGGTCGGAGGGGCATCCCCTCTCGCACGCGGCGAACCACATCATCGCGGGCATGGTGCGCAAGGTGGGAGGCTTCACCTTCCAGGAGCTGAACCTGACGATGGAGGACATCCGCGACACGAGCGCGGTGGGCGCCGATCTGTCCTACGACTTCGTGACGCGCCCCGGCTACCACCACGCCCTGGCTACGGCGAATACCGAGTTCCTTCGACTCGCGCTCACGACCGCTCTCGATACCGGGGTCGAGCCCGTGCAACTGGTCCACGGCATGCAGAACCACGACGAGCTGACCTATGAGCTCGTGCACTGGGCGACGACGCACCGCGACACGGCCTATCCCTTCCGTCATCAGGAGCACACCGGTGGAGAGATCGCCGAGATCGTGCGGGCCGAACTGACCGAGAAGCTCACGGTCGACGCCGACTACAACCTCGTCTTCACCCAGAACGGCATCGCGTGCACTTCCGCATCCCTCATCGCCGCGACGCAAGGCAAGGCGACGCTCGATGACATCACCGACGAGGACATCCCCGCGATCCGCGACGCGCACCTGCTGCTCGCGAAGTACAACTCCTGGCAGCCGGGTGTCTTCGCTCTGTCGGGGTGGGATCTGACGGGTTCGCTCACGCTGCCCGCGGACGACGTGCGGCACCTCATCTCGAGCGGCGACACCCGCTGGATCGAGCGCGGAGCGCACGACCTGCTCGATGTGGCGCCCGAGGCGTCGTCGTCGATATCGGGGGTGCCGCGGGCGCGGGCGCTCTACGGCTCGCTCGGTCAGCAGCGGGAGGACCCGGAGTCGTTCCTCTCGGGGCTGAAGGAAATCCTGCGGATTCGCGGCGACCACGGCATCGCGATCGCCTCGCAGGTCGACATCCCGCAGGTCGGTCACCCCAGCATGCTCGTGATGGTCCACCGTCTCGACGGGGGCGACCGACGCGACGAGGGGGCTCCGCTGCAGATCACGGTGCTGAACTTCTCGGGCGAGACGATCGAGGGCACCGTGAGGTCCGAGTGGCTCGTTCCCCAGAGCACGGCCATCGACGCCGCCACGGGCGAGCCCGTCGGACGCGTGGACGAGCTGCAGAGCTTCTCACTCGAGCTCGGCCCGTACGCAGGTCTGTTCCTCGTATTGGAGGCACCGGTCGTCGAGGACTGAGACGATGTCGGGGGCGGGGCGTAGCGTGAGCGCATGCCCGCCCTCGACTGCCTCGTGCCGGATTGTCTCGAGCTCGCAGAGGCGCTCGCGCCGGTTGCGCTGTGCGCGTGGCACCTGTCCGTCAGCGCCGATTGGGTGGCGTCGCATGAGGGGGCGACCGACGTCCTGCCGACGCCGTGCCGACTCTGCGGGTCGCGCCTGGGGGTGCGGTGGCCGAGCGGATGGTTGTGCGCGGTGTGCGAGTGGCGGCACGGCGAGGCCGTGGACGGTGAGCTCCCGCCCCCGCGCGTGGACGTGGTCTACTACGTGAGATTCGACGACCGCATCAAGATCGGAACCACCGCGAACCCCCGTCGGCGGTTGACGGCGATCTGGCACGATGAGCTCCTCGCGTTCGAACCCGGAGACCGGCTGGTGGAGCGGCGCCGGCACGCTCTCTTCGCCGAAGAGCGTCTCGGCAGAACCGAATGGTTCCGCAGAAGCCCGGTGCTCGACGCGCACGTGGCTGAGCTCGCGGCGGGCGTCGACGACCCGTGGGCGCTGTACGCCCGGTGGACGAGCGCGGCGGTGGCGCTGCGGGGATGACCGATGGCAGTCGCCCCATCGCGTCCGAGCGGCGTCTGGGCCGGTCTATTCCGCCTGCTCGACGGCCCCCGCACGCCTCTGGTCGTTCCGAGCACCCGGCCCGATCGTTCGGGCAGGCGACCCGAGAATCGACATCATGGGCTTGTCCGAGGCCGACCCGGAACGTTCGATGGCGGAGTCGCCGATGCGCGCGCCATGGAGACCGGAGGCGGCGACGTCGGTGGGCGCTTCGGGGGCAACTTCGGGTTCCGACACCCCCGGCCGGGGCGTGAACAGGGCGTGAACGGCGTGCCGCGGGCCCTTGCCCGTGCCGCACGCGAGTGAAACGCTATCGTCGAGGCCATGGCGCCCCCGACCCCGAGCGAGCGCTTCGGTCTGCGTCGCAGCATCGTGGCGAGTCAGACATTGCTCGCGGCGGCGACCCTTCTGGGTGCGGTCGTGTCGATCACGGTCGGGCAGGTGGTCCACGCCTCGCTCTTCTTCGCGGGTACCGCCCTTGTCTTCGCGGGTGCGATCGCCGCCGTGCTCCTGCCCTGGCAGAAAATGCCGAGGTGGGTCATCGGCGTCCTCCCGATCCTCGACGTCGTGGCCATAGCCGTGATGCGCGAGAGCGCCCCGCTGGCGGGCCTCGGGCTGCTGTGGACTTTCCCCGCGATCTGGATCGGGACGGTGTTCGGCCTGCGCGGTGTCATCGCCGTCTCGCTGACGGTGTCGGCCGTCGTCGTCCATCAGCTCGCGACGGATGACCTGCAGCGGTTCGCGTCGTCGACTCTGGTCTTGCCGTTCACCGTGGCGGCGCTGGCATCGATGGCTGCGCTCACGGCGCGGCGCGGACGCGCTCAACGCGTTCTGCTCGAAAAGCAGTCCGCCGAGCTGCGCCGCGCCCTCGATCGCGCCCGGCGTCAAGAGGATCTGGTGACCGAGGTTCTGGATGCCGTCGACTTCGGCGTGACGCGCATCACTCCCGCGGGAGAGTTCTCCGTGACCAACACCGCCCACGGACTCCTCTTGAACAGCACCGACGCCTTCGGACGGGAGATCGCCGTCTTCGCTGCCGACGGATCGACGGCGATCGCCCCCGATGCGACGCCGCTGGCTCGCGCGCGCTCGGGCGAGACCTTCGAGGCAGAGGTGGTCTGGTACGGCTCGCCCGGCGAGGACCGCCGGGCACTCAGCATCACCTCACGACGTCTACCCGGCAGTGATTCCGAGGAGACCGGGGGAGTGGTCGTATCGCGCGACGTCACGGTGGAGGAACAGGCGCGTCGCGCCCGCGAGGATCTCGTGTCGAGCGTCTCGCACGAGTTGCGCACACCGCTGACGTCGATCATCGGCTACCTCGAGCTCGCCCTCGACAACGACTCCCTCGACGGGGGCACGAGGGACCGCCTGGAGGTCGCGGAGCGCAATGCCTCGCGGTTGCTCGAACTCGTCGCCGACATCCTCGCGGTCTCGTCGACTTCCCGGGAGGGCTTCGGCGTCGAACTCGACCTGCGGCCGACCGACGTCTCGGCCATCGTGCGTTCAGCGATCGAGTCGATCGCTCCGCGGGCGCAAGACCATGGCATCCGGATCGAGACGGGGGATCTCGCGCCCGCTCGGGCCTTCATCGATGGGCGACGTGTACGCCAGGTCATCGACAACCTGCTGTCGAATGCCGTCAAGTACAACCCTCGCGGGGGATCGGTCGCCGTGTCGGTGAACGACGACCCGCATTCGGTCACGGTCACGGTCACGGACGACGGGCCCGGGATCAGCGCGAGCGAGCAGCCTCGTCTGTTCGAGCGGTTCTTCCGGGGCGACGCCGTGCGCATGTCGTCGACCCACGGCAGCGGCCTGGGCCTGGCGATCAGCCGCGACCTCGTTCGCGCCCACGGGGGCGAGATCACCGTAGTGACGGCGGCGGGTGAAGGCGCGACCTTCACCGTCCGGCTGCCCCGCGAACCGAGGGAGACCCCGTGATTCTCGACGTCCTCACCTTGCAGACGGCGGCCACGCTGGTCATCGTCGCCTCGACGGTGATGTACCTGCTCGACACTCTCATGCTCAAGGACGGTCTCCCCGGGCGCCTGTGGGCGAGCGCCTACCTCTCGGGGACGTTTTCGGCGACCTGCTACCTCGCGTGGCTGCTTCTTCCCGACGTGTACGTGGCGGTGGCTGTGGGCAACGGCGCGTTCGTCGCCGCGACGGGCTTCATCTGGCTGGGCGGTGTCGCGTTCAACGGCCGCTCGGTGCGCCGACCCGCGATCGTCCTCAGCGCGACGGTGCTGGTGGTCGTGGTCGCCGCTCTCGCAGCCGGCCCCGGCGGCGGGTCATGGGCGGGAGCCGTGCCGTTCTTCCTCGGCAACGCCGTCTTCGCGGCGACCGGAGCGGTCGAGACACGGAGAGGGGCGATCGCTCGGCGCTGGAGCTCGTCCGGGCTGACGGCGGTCCTCGTGGTCGAGACGGCGTGGTTCGTCGCGCGCGCCGTCGTGTTCCTGTGGCTCGGACCCGAAAGCGACCTGTTCCGCGACGTCTTCGACACGCGGGTTTCGGCGATTCTGACGATTGCGCTCGTCATCGCGGCGCTCGTGGTGACTTCGGTCCTCCGGGCGAACGAGTCCGCGCTTCGCGGGACATCCGAGGTGCGGCGACTCTCGGTGGACGCCCACGGCGTGCTGTTCCGCGAATCCTTCGAGTCCACTCTGGCCATCGTCTGCGGTCGCGCCGAGGCCGCCGGCGAGGGGGTCTGTGTGATCGGAATCCGGATCGACGATCTCAAGCGCGTCGCCGTGGCCTTCGGGCCCGACGACGCGGAACGACTGGCGCTCGAGGTGCGGGCGTCGGTTCGTCGGCACGCGCCGACGATGGCGCTGGTGGGGGAGACGGATGCCGCCGGCCTCTCCGTCGCGTTCACAACGACGCCGGCGACCGATGTCCGCCGCGTTGCCCGGATCTTGCACCAACGGGTGGTCGCGGATCTCGCACGACTCGGCGCGGCCATCGTGCCCGCGGTAGGCGTCGGACTGGCCGTTGCCGCCGACCACGGCTACCACTCGGTGGCCCTCACGAGCCGCGCCGATGAGGCCGCTGCCCGCGCCGCCGAGACGGGTGAGCAGGCGTTCGGGCTCGCCTGAGAGCGACCCTCAGCCGCGCACGGACCGAGCGAGATCGGTAACCCGCTGGCGAAGCTCGCGGGGGCGGAAGGGCTTGGTGAGATAGTCGTCGGCGCCGGCCTCGCGTCCCGCGCGCTGTTCGGCTTCGTCGGCTCTCGCACTCACCATGAGGATGCGGGTGTCGCTGAAGGCGCGAATGCGTCGGGCGGTCTCGAATCCGTCGATCCCGGGCATGCTGACGTCGAGCGTGGTGACGATCGGGGCATGGAGACGGACGAGCTCGACCCCGTCGAGGCCGCTGGCGGCCGCGTGGACCACGTAGCCGGCGCCCTCGAGCACCGCCGTCACGAGGAGGCGGATGTCGAGATCGTCCTCGATCACCACCGTGGTGGGGGGTGCGGTCATGGTGGGGCCTTCGTCGGGCCGGATCGGGCGAGCGGCCTGGGGGAATGCTAGACGACGGGGCGGCGAAACGCCTCCCCGGTGGGAGGACGTGCGGATGTGGCATCCTCGTCGGGTGCCTCTTCTCGCGTTGACGGGTGGGATCGCCTCCGGCAAGTCCACCATCGCCGCCCTGCTCGCCGACCGTGGAGCCGTCGTCGTCGACGCGGACGCCATCGTGCGAGAGGTGCAGGCTCCCGGGTCGCCGGTGCTCGCGGATATCGCGGCGGAATTCGGAACCGCGGTGCTGCGGCCCGACGGTTCTCTCGATCGGCCCGCTCTGGGCGCCCTCGTGTTCGGGCACCCCGACCGGCTCGCGCGGCTGAACGCGTTGGTGCACCCGGCCGTGCGCAGCGAGTCGCAGCGCCGGTTCTCTTCGGCCTTCGCGGCGGACCCGGCCGCTGTCGTCGTGTACGACGTGCCCCTCCTCGCCGAGGCGCGCGGCGGCGAGTCGTGGGATCTCGTGGTCGTCGCGCACTGTCCCGCGGATCTTCGCGTGCGACGGCTCATCGACACGCGTGGGCTGACGGAGGCCGACGCCCGCGCCCGCATCGGCTCGCAGGCGAGCGACGAGGAGCGGATCGCTCTGGCAGACGTCGTCATCGACACATCCGCCGACATGGAATCCACGCGTCGGCAGGTGGACGAGCTCTGGGAACGAGTGATGCGAGCCGCCTGACCCCGTGCCGGCGAGCCGTGCGCTCGCGCACGGCGAACGCAACCCGGCCCCGATGTCGGAGGCCCCGCCTACGCTGGTCGTATGCAGGCCACGCGCTCCGTCCGTCCCTTCGAGGTCATCAGCGAATACACCCCCTCCGGCGATCAGCCACAGGCGATCGCCGAGCTCGCGGGCCGCATCAACGCGGGCGAGACCGACGTCGTTCTGCTGGGCGCCACCGGTACCGGTAAGTCGGCGACGACGGCCTGGCTCGTCGAGCAGGTGCAGCGGCCGACCCTCGTCCTCGCGCACAACAAGACGCTCGCGGCGCAGCTGGCGAACGAGTTCCGAGAGCTCATGCCGAACAACGCGGTCGAGTATTTCGTCTCGTACTACGACTACTACCAGCCCGAGGCCTACGTTCCGCAGACGGACACCTTCATCGAGAAGGACAGCTCGATCAATGCCGAGGTCGAGCGACTGCGCCACTCGACGACCAACTCCCTTCTCTCTCGCCGAGATGTCGTCGTCGTCTCGACGGTCTCGTGCATCTACGGCCTCGGCGCGCCCGAGGAGTATCTGCGAGCCATGGTCGCCCTGCAGGTGGGGGAGCGCTACGACCGCGACGCCCTCATCCGCAAGTTCATCTCCATGCAGTACAACCGCAACGACGTCGATTTCTCACGCGGGAATTTCCGCGTGCGCGGCGACACGATCGAGATCATCCCGGTGTACGAGGAGTACGCCATCCGCATCGAGATGTTCGGCGACGAGATCGAGGCCCTGTATCTTCTCCACCCGCTCACCGGCGACGTGATCGAGAAGATGGACTCCGTTCCGATCTTCCCGGCGTCGCACTATGTCGCCGGCACCGAGACCGTGCAGCGCGCGATCGGCACAATCGAGCACGAGCTGGAGGAACGCCTCAAAGAGTTCGAGTCGCAGGGCAAGCTCCTCGAGGCGCAGCGCCTACGGATGCGCACGACCTTCGACCTCGAGATGCTGCAACAGCTCGGTTTCTGTTCGGGCATCGAGAACTACTCGCGGCACATGGACGGCCGCATGCCGGGAGATCCGCCGCACACCCTCCTCGACTTCTTCCCCGACGACTTCCTGCTCGTCATCGACGAGTCGCACGTCACGGTGCCGCAGATCGGCGCCATGTACGAGGGCGACGCGTCGCGCAAGCGCACCCTCGTCGAGCATGGCTTCCGTCTGCCGAGCGCCATGGACAACCGCCCGCTGCGCTGGGACGAGTTCAAGGAGCGCGTCGGTCAGACGGTGTACCTGTCGGCGACGCCGGGTCGCTACGAGATGGGCATCGCCGACGGCGTGGTCGAGCAGATCATCCGCCCGACCGGTCTCGTCGATCCCGAGATCATCGTGAAGCCGTCCAAGGGGCAGATCGACGACCTCCTCGAAGAGATCCGCGTGCGGGTGGAGCGCGACGAGCGCGTGCTGGTCACGACGCTCACCAAGAAGATGGCGGAAGAACTCACCGACTTCCTCGGGGAACACGGGGTGCGTGTGCGCTACCTCCACTCCGACGTCGACACGCTGCGCCGCGTCGAGTTGCTGACCGAATTGCGCGCCGGTGTGTACGACGTCCTCGTCGGCATCAACCTTCTTCGCGAAGGTCTCGACCTCCCCGAAGTGTCCCTGGTGGCGATTCTCGACGCCGACAAAGAGGGGTTCCTGCGCAGCGGGACTTCGCTCATTCAGACCATTGGTCGCGCCGCCCGAAACGTCTCCGGTCAGGTGCACATGTACGCCGACAAGATGACCGACTCGATGAGCAAGGCGATCGAAGAGACCGAGCGTCGTCGCGAGAAGCAGATCGCGTACAACACCGCGCACGGGATCGACCCGCAGCCGCTGCGGAAGAAGATCGCCGACATCACCGAGGTCCTCAATCGCGAGGCGTCCGACACGAAGAATCTGCTGTCACGCACGGACAAGTCCGGCAAGGGCAAGTCGCCGACCCCGTCGCTACGGCGCACCGGCATCGCTGCGGAGGGCGCGGACCAGCTCGAATCCACGATCGCCGACCTGACGCAACAGATGCTCGCGGCCGCGGCCGAGCTGAAGTTCGAGCTCGCCGGACGCCTTCGCGACGAGGTTCAGGAGATGAAGAAAGAGCTGCGCGCCATGGAGCGCGCCGGTCACGCCTGAGACCGCGAGGCGCGCCCCTGAGGCCTTCGTCCGACAATGCGTCCGATGCTCGCCCGCGTGGACGGACGCGGGACCTCGAGTTTGCGCGCCCAGGACGGCGCAAGCGGGCTCGAGACGGGTCGCCGACGGCCGGACCATGGCGCTACGCCCTCGTTGCGGGATCCGTCGTATCTGGCAGTGCCGGGGGAATCTGCGTGGGCACTCAGGGGCAGTGCAGCAGTGGCTTCGGGCCGGAGCGATCGACGGAGTGCTCGGCCATCGCGCGACCGCAGAGCGGGCAGGGGCGCCCCGTCCGGGTGGGTTCGGGGGTGGTCTCGTACGGGCCGACGGACGCGGGGCCGGCGACGCGGATGAGACGCGTATTGAGGTACTGGTACCAGCCGCCGGCGTCGCGGACACGCTCGCGCAGCGGCGGGCGATCGGCATCCTTTCGTGTCATGATTATTAGTGTACTAACTAATTGAGGAGATGGCGTGTGGACGACCCGCTGAAGCTCGAGAACCAGGTCTGTTTCGCCCTGGTCACGGCAGCGCGCAACGTCGTGTCGATCTATCGACCGGTGCTCGAGCCCCTCGGTCTGACCCATCCGCAGTATCTGGTGATGCTGGCGCTGTGGGAGGAGGCCCCGCGTTCGCTCGGCGCCCTGGCGGCCGAACTCGCAATGGAGCCCGCCACGCTGTCGCCTCTGGTGAAGCGTCTCGAGGCGCAGGGGAGGGTGCGGCGCGCGCGCCGGGTCGACGACGAGCGCGTGCTCGACATCGACCTCACCGACGAGGGGTGGGCGCTGCGCACGGCGGCGCTCGAGGTGCCGGGGAAGATCATGGCGCGGGTCGGCGTCGACGAGGACGCGCTCAAGGCCCTGCGAGACGGGCTCGCTCTCTTCGCGGGACAATCGAACGTCTGAATCGCATCGCCGGTCTCCGGTCGCGACGGGGCGAGATGCGGTGCCGCACTCTCGCACATCCGTGCGGCCGGGGCGAACCCGGGGCCGATGTCGGAGGTCCGACCTAGACTTAACACGTGCCCATCGTTCCTGTCGCCCAGCCCTCGCCGTCCGCGAATTCCGGTATCAGCGGAAAGCTGAGTGTCCGGGGTGCGCGCGTCCACAACTTGAAGAACGTCGACCTCGACATCCCGCGCGATTCGCTCGTCGTCTTCACCGGTCTGTCGGGCTCGGGAAAGTCGAGCCTCGCGTTCGACACCATCTTCGCCGAGGGTCAGCGCCGTTACGTCGAGTCGCTCAGCGCCTACGCGCGTCAGTTCCTCGGGCAGGTCGACCGACCCGACGTCGACTTCATCGAGGGGCTGAGCCCCGCGGTCTCGATCGACCAGAAGTCGACCAACCGCAATCCCCGCTCGACGGTGGGGACGATCACCGAGATCCACGATTACATGCGTCTGCTCTGGGCGCGCGTCGGCGTACCCCATTGCCCCGACTGCGGTGCGCGCATTCAGCGACAGACGGTCCAGCAGATCGCCGACCAGCTCATGGAGCTCCCCGAGCGGACGCGCTACCAGATCGTCGCGCCCGTGGTCACCCAGAAGAAGGGGGAGTTCGTCGACCTCTTCAAAGAGCTCAGTGCCAAGGGCTACGCTCGCGCGGTCGTCGACGGCGAGCTCGTGCAGCTGGCGGAGCCGCCGACACTGAAGAAGAGCTATAAGCACGACATCGCGGTCGTGGTCGACCGACTCGTGGCATCCGGAGACAACCTCAGTCGAGTGACCGACTCCGTCGAGACGGCGATGGGGCTCGCCGGCGGCATCATGCAGGTCAACTACGTCGACGAAGAAGGCGACGACGCCTGGCAGTCCTTCTCCGAGAAGCTGGCGTGCCCGAACGGGCACCCTCTGCAGCTCACCGAGATCGAACCGCGCACCTTCTCGTTCAACGCGCCCTTCGGCGCGTGCCCGGTCTGCTCGGGCCTGGGTACTCGCATGTCCGTCGACGTCGACCTCATGCTCGGAGACGAAGAGCTCTCGATCCGCGACGGCGCGATCCTGCCCTGGACGACCCAGGGCAAGGGGCTCTTCCAGTACTACGAGCGCCTTCTCGAGGGCCTCGCGCGCGACCTGGAGTTCTCGCTCGACACCCCGTGGAAGGACCTCTCTCACGATGTGCAGCAGGCGGTGCTCCGCGGTGAGAACTACAAGGTCACCGTCAAGTGGAAGAACCGCTACGGCCGCGAGATGCGGTACTCGTCGGGGTTCGAGGGCGTCGTGCCCTACATCGAGAGGCAGTACCTCCAGGCAGAGTCCGACACTCAGCGCCAGCGGTGGTCGGAGTATCTCCGCGAGGTTCCGTGTGCGGTCTGCGACGGTGACCGTCTGAAGCCCGAGGTGCTCGCGGTGCTCGTCGACGGCACGTCGATCGCGGCGGCCTCGCGCATGAGCCTCGCCGACGCCCGCGAATTCTTCTCGCAGCTGACGCTCACCGACCGCGAGGCGACAATCGCCGCGGCCGTGCTGCGCGAGATCCGCGCGCGACTCGACTTCCTGCTGCAGGTGGGTCTGAACTACCTGAGCCTCGGCCGCGCGGCCGGCACCCTGTCGGGCGGCGAGGCGCAGCGCATCCGCCTCGCGACGCAGATCGGCTCGGGCCTGACCGGCGTGCTCTATGTGCTCGACGAGCCCTCGATCGGCCTGCACCAGCGCGACAACCGTCGCCTCATCCAGACGCTCGAAACGCTGCGCGACCTCGGCAACACCCTCATCGTCGTGGAGCACGACGAAGAGACGATCCACGCGGCCGATTGGGTCGTCGACATCGGACCCCGCGCCGGCGTCGATGGAGGCAACGTCGTGCACTCCGGCCCTCTCTCCGGCCTGCTGACCGACGAGAACTCGCTCACGGGCGCCTATCTCTCCGGCCGCCGCTCGATCGAGGCACCGAAGAAGCGTCGCAAGATCGACAAGAAACGTCAGGTCACGGTTGTCGGCGCGCGCGAGAACAACCTGCAGAACGTCACGGCCGACTTCCCGCTGGGCGTCCTGACGGCGGTGACCGGCGTCAGCGGTTCTGGCAAGTCGACGCTGGTGAACGGCATCCTGTACGAAGTCCTCGCGTCCAAGCTGAACGGGGCGCGACGCGTGCCCGGTAAGCACACGCGCGTGACCGGTCTCGACAACCTCGACAAGGTCGTGCACGTCGACCAGGCCCCGATCGGCCGCACTCCGCGCTCGAACCCGGCGACCTACACCGGAGTGTTCGATCGCATCCGCAGCCTCTTCGCCGAGACCCCCGAGGCGAAGGTGCGCGGCTACCAGGCCGGTCGGTTCAGCTTCAACGTCAAGGGCGGGCGCTGCGAGGCGTGCTCGGGTGACGGCACGCTGAAGATCGAGATGAACTTCCTTCCCGACGTGTACGTCGACTGCGAGGTGTGCCACGGCAAGCGCTACAACCGCGACACGCTCTCGGTGCACTACAAGGGCAAGAACATCGCCGAGGTGCTCGAGATGCCGATCTCGGAGGCCGCGGAGTTCTTCGAGCCCATTCAGGCGATCCACCGATACCTCAAGACCCTCGTTGACGTCGGTCTCGGGTACGTACGCCTGGGTCAGTCGGCGACGACGCTGTCGGGGGGCGAGGCGCAGCGCGTCAAGCTCGCTACCGAGCTGCAGCGCCGCAGCAACGGCCGTTCGATCTATGTTCTCGACGAGCCCACCACGGGTCTGCACTTCGAGGATGTCTCGCTGCTGCTCAAGGTGCTGAACGGTCTCGTCGACAAGGGCAACACCGTCATCGTGATCGAGCACAACCTCGACGTCATCAAGAGCTCCGACTGGGTCATCGACCTCGGGCCCGAAGGTGGCGCCGGCGGCGGCACGATCGTGGCCACCGGAACGCCCGAGCAGGTCGCGAAGGTCGAGGGCAGCCACACCGGCTCTTTCCTGGCGGAGCTTCTCGAGACCGGCCGGACCGGCGCGCAGCGCAACATCGCTGCGGTCGAGAGCGGCGACGCCGAGCGAGAGCTCGTGAGCGCGGCGGGCTGAGCGTGGCACCACGAGAACGGGTATCGCACCTCTCGTATCGTCCCAAAGCCGGCGAGATCCCCACAAACCCGGGGGTCTACCGGTTCCGGGATGCCGAGGGGCGCGTGCTGTACGTCGGCAAAGCCAAGAACCTCCGCGCCCGCCTGTCGAACTATTTCGCTCCGCTGCATTCCCTGCACGAGCGCACGCGGCGCATGGTGACGACGGCGGCGAGCGTCGAATGGACGGTCGTTCCGAGCGACATCGACTCCCTGCAGTTGGAGTTCATGTGGATCAAGGAGTTCGATCCGCCCTTCAACGTCCGCTACCGCGACGACAAGTCGTATCCGTACATGGCGATCACCCTCGCCGACGAGGCCCCGCGCGTCATCGTCACGCGCAACCCCAAGATCCGAGGGGCCAAATACTTCGGGCCGTACCCGAAGGTGTGGGCGGTGCACGACACGATCGACCTGATGATCAAGGTCTTCCCGATCCGCACGTGCAGCGATTCCTCGTACAAGAAGGCGATGGCATCCGGTCGGCCCTGCTTCCCCGGCCAGATCGGCCGGTGCGGCGGGCCGTGCTCGATGAAGGTGACGATCGAGGAGCACCGTGCCGTCGTGAACGATTTCATCGCCTTCATGTCCGGCGGTGACCAGCGCTTCACGCGCGAGCTCACCGCCCGCATGAAAGAGGCGTCCGCCGCGATGGATTACGAGTCGGCGGCCCACTACCGAGACCGCCTGCAGGCCATCGACGCGGTGCTCGGCAAGAGCGCGTTGGTGCTCGCTTCGGACACGGATGCCGATCTCTTCGGAATCGCGGAGGACGAACTCGCCGCCACCGTCCAGCACTTCGTCGTCCGGGGTGGGCGTGTGCGCGGCGTGCGGGCGACGACCATCGAGAAAGAGATCGACATCTCCGGCGCCGACCTCGTCGATCAGGTGCTCCAGCGCACCTACGGCGATGCCGACGCGAGCGACATCCCGCGGCAGGTGCTCGTCCCCGAGCTTCCCGACGACGCCGAACAGCTCGAGGATTGGCTGCGCGAACGCCGCGGCCGCCCGGTGACCCTGCAGGTCGCCCAGCGCGGCCGGAAGGCCGACCTGCTGAAGACCGCGACGCTCAACGCGCAGCAGGCGCTGATGCTTCACAAGACCCGCCGCACCAGCGACTACGTCGCGCGGTCGCAGGCCCTCACCGACCTTCAAGAGGCGCTCGGAATGACCGAGGCGCCGCTCCGCATCGAGTGCTTCGACATCTCGCACCTCTCGGGCACCAACGTCGTGGCATCCATGGTGGTCTTCGAAGACGGTCTTCCTCGCAAGGACCAGTACCGTTCCTTCGGGGTCGCCGAGACGACGGACGACACCGACTCGATGTACCAGGTGCTCAGCCGGCGACTCGCCTACCTCGATCGTCCCGACGAGATCGAGCCCGAGACGGTCGACGGCGCGATCGTGGCCGACCCCGACTCCGAAGAGGCGACCGCGGACGGCGAGGTTGTGACCGCGCGAAAGCGCCCTCGCTTCGCCTACCGCCCGCAACTGCTCGTGGTCGACGGTGGTCAGCCGCAGGTCGCGGCGGCGGCGCGTGCTCTCGCCGACGCGGGTCACGAAGAGATCGCGCTGTGCGGCATCGCCAAGCGCCTCGAAGAGGTCTGGCTGCCGGGGGAGGAGTATCCGGTCATCCTTCCCCGCACGTCCGAGGCGCTGTATCTGCTGCAGCGCCTGCGCGACGAGGCCCACCGATTCGCGATCGTCCACCAACGCAAGCGCCGCAAGCGCGACATCACGAGTGTGCTGGCAGAGGTGCCGGGTCTCGGAGACGCCCGTATCAAGGCGCTCCTGCGGCACTTCGGCTCGGTATCAGCGCTCAAGAACGCCACGCCCGACGAGATCACGGCCCTCCCCGGCATCGGCCCGACGCTGGCCGAGGCCATCCACACGCATCTGGCTCGGTAGGCTGGGATCACACGACGGGAGGCGATCGTCCATGGAACCGGCACGCGATGACGAGCCAGGAGAGGTGCTGATCGTCACGGGCATGTCGGGTGCCGGGCGATCCACGGTCGCCAACGCCCTCGAGGACCTCGATTGGTACGTCGTCGACAACCTCCCGCCCCGCATGCTGCGCCCTCTGCTCGAGCTCACCGAGCTCGCCGGGGGTGCGGTTCCACGGGTGGCGGTGGTCGTCGACGTGCGCGGCCGATCGCTCTTCGGCGACCTGCCCGAGGCGATGCGAACCCTGCAGGCGAACCGGCAGCTACGGGTGGTGTTCCTGGATGCCAGTGACGCAGTGCTCGTGAGACGCTTCGAGGCCGTGCGCCGACCGCATCCCCTGCAGGACGACGGAACGATCCTCGACGGGATCCGTCGCGAGCGGGAGCGTCTCGCGCCCGTGCGCGAGGCGGCCGACGTGGTGATCGACACCTCGGCGTTGAACGTCCACCAGCTGTCCCTGCGGACGGTCTCTCTCTTCGGCGAAGAGGGTGCCGCGCGGCACACCGTCACGCTCATGAGCTTCGGCTTCAAGTACGGCCTCCCGCCCGACGTCGACCTCGTCGCGGACATGCGATTCCTGCCGAACCCGTTCTGGAATGACGAGCTGCGCGCCCTCACCGGCGAGGATCCTCGCGTGCGGGAATACGTGCTGGCGCAGGAGGGCGCGTCGGAGTTCCTCGACGCGTACGCGACGGCGCTGCGCCCCGTGATGGAGGGGTATCAGCGCGAGAACAAGCGGCATTCCGTTGTGGCAGTGGGCTGCACGGGCGGCAAGCACCGCTCCGTCGTGATGGCCCGTGAGTTGGCTGCACGTCTGTCCGATGTGCCCGGGGTGGCCGTGCGCGTGGCTCACCGCGACCTCGGTCGCGAGTAGGCTGTACCGTCGTCCCCGCCGCCCCCACCCGAGGAGAACCGTGCCGCTGACCGCCGACGTGAAGGCCGAACTCATCACCGTTCGCGACCCGCGCCCGACCGCGCGCGTCGCCGAACTGACGGCCCTCCTGCGCTTCTCCGGTGGTCTGCACTCCATCGCCAACCGCGTTGCGGTGGAGGCCGAGCTCGACTCCGACATCCTGGCGCGTCGTGTGGCACGTGACCTCATGGAGCTCTACGGCGTGCGCCCCGAGCTGCACCACGTGCAGGGCTCCGGAGGGCGAGCGGGCGGTCTCTACGCCGTGCGCGTGATCGAGGCCGGCGAGACCCTCGCCCGTCAGACCGGGCTGCTCGATCAGCGCCGCCGCCCCGTCCGCGGCCTGCCGAACAAGCTCACCACCGGTTCGCGTCCCGACCTCAGCGCCATCTGGCGCGGGGCGTTCCTGGCCGCGGGTTCGCTCAGCGACCCGGGTCGCTCGGCGGCGCTCGAGATCTCATGCCCCTCCTCGGAGGCGGCCATGGCTCTCGTCGGGGCCGGCCACCGGATCGGAATCCCCGCCAAGGCCCGCGAGGTGCGCGGGGTCCCGCGCGTCGTCGTGCGCGACGGCGAGGCGATCCGCGGAGCACTGTACGAGATGGGCGCCCGCCGCACCGCGGGGGAGTGGGACCAGATGCGCCAGCGTCGCGAGGTGCGCGCCGGCGTCAATCGGCTCGTCAACTTCGACGACGCCAACCTCCGCCGCTCGGCGCAGGCGGCCGTCGCCGCGTGCGCCCGTGTCGAGCGCGCGCTCGAGATCCTCGGCGAAGAGGTGCCCGCGCACCTCCAGCAGGCGGGCGAACTTCGCCTCGCCCACCGCGACGCGAGCCTCGACGAGCTCGGACACCACGCCGACCCGCCCCTCACCAAGGACGCCGTCGCCGGCCGCATCCGTCGCCTGCTCGCGATGGCCGACAAGAAGGCCGAGGTCGACGGCATCCCCGGTACCGAAGCCGCCGTGCCGGTGGGCGCCGAGGACTGAGCGCGGCAAGGGCCGGCGAGGCCCGCGGACGCCGACCGGCTTCGACCTGAGTGTCCCGGATGCCGGGAGCCCTGGCATCCCGAGTGGTCGCCGATCTCGAGACTTCTCAAGACCCGAGCTCCGTCCTCCCCGACGCGCCCGGGCGTCTAATGTGCGTCATCGGGGGAAGCAACCCCGGTGCGCCGTGGTTACCCCTCAGTAGGATGAAATCGTCACCCTCGCTGCTCGGTTCCTCGGCACGTCGTTACGACGCAGAGGTCTCGGCGGCGCCCGATTCGGAAGTTGAGATCATGGCGAAGTACACGCTGCCCGAACTGCCCTACGACTACTCTGCGCTGGAGCCGCACATCAGTGCGACCATCATGGAGCTGCACCACAGCAAGCACCACCAGACCTACGTCAACGGCGCCAACACCACTCTCGACCTCCTCGCCGAAGCGCGCGAGAAGGGCGATTTCGCCAACATCAACCGCTTGCAGAAGGACCTCGCGTTCAACCTCGGCGGCCACACGAACCACTCCATCTTCTGGACGAACCTGTCGCCCAACGGGGGGGACAAGCCCACCGGCGACCTCGAGTCCGCGATCGACGACCAGTTCGGTTCGTTCGACGCGTTCCGCGCACAGTTCACCGCTGCGGCGCTCGGTGTGCAGGGCTCGGGCTGGGCGGGTCTGTTCTGGGACTCGATCGGTGAGAACCTCGTCATCCAGCAGTTCTTCGATCAGCAGGGACAGATCGTCGCGGGGACCGTTCCGATCCTCCTGCTCGACGTCTGGGAGCACGCCTACTACCTCGACTACAAGAACGTCCGCGCGGACTACGTGAAGGCCTTCTGGAACATCGCCAACTGGGACGACGCTCAGAAGCGCTTCGCGGCCGCCCGGGAGAAGACCTCGGGTCTGCTGGTACTGTCGTAAACGGTGTGGCGTCCCGGCGGGACACCCGCCGGGACGCCGTTGTCCGCCAGCGAACATCGCAATCACGCGCTTCTCGCGCACAACTGATTCAGGAGATATTCCGTGACCGTCAAGATCGGAATCAACGGCTTCGGCCGTATCGGACGCAACTACCTTCGTGCGGCTCTCGCGCAGGGTGCCGACCTCGAAATCGTGGCGGTGAACGACCTCACCGACAACAAGTCGCTCGCGCACCTCCTCAAGTACGACTCCGTCGGCGGCGTGCTGACCGAGGACGTCTCGTACACCGCAGACTCCATCACGGTCGGCGACAAGACCATCAAGGTTTTCGAAGAGCGCGACCCGGCCAACCTCCCCTGGGGTGAGCTCGGCGTCGACATCGTCATCGAGTCCACCGGCCGCTTCACCAAGGCCGAAGACGCCAAGAAGCACATCACCGGCGGCGCCAAGAAGGTTCTCATCTCGGCTCCCGCCACGGGCGACGACGCGACCATCGTCATGGGCGTCAACGAAGAGACCTACAACCCCGAGACCGACGTCATCATCTCGAACGCGTCGTGCACCACGAACTGCCTGGCGCCCCTCGCCCAGGTGTTCAACGAGGCCTTCGGTATCGAGCGTGGTTTCATGATGACCGCTCACGCCTACACGGCCGACCAGAACCTGCAGGACGGCCCGCACAGCGACCTTCGTCGCGCGCGCGGCGCGGCGATCAACATCGTCCCCGCCTCGACCGGTGCTGCCAAGGCCATCGGCCTGGTCCTGCCCGAGCTGAACGGCAAGCTCAGCGGCTCGTCCTACCGCGTTCCGGTCCCCACCGGCTCGATCGTCGACCTCACGATCGTCACGCCCACCGAGGGCTTGACCGTCGACCAGGTCAACGAGGTCTACAAGAAGGCCGCTGCCGAGGGTCGTCTCAACGGCATCCTGCAGTACACCGAGGACCCGATCGTGTCGAGCGACATTCAGGGCAACCCGCACTCCTCGATCTTCGACGCGGAGCTGACGAACGTCAGCGGCAACCTGGTCAAGGTCTCGTCGTGGTACGACAACGAGTGGGGCTACTCCAACCGTCTCGTCGACCTGACCGAGTACGTCGCCGAGCGCCTGTAACCCTTCATGGCTCTGCGCACCCTCGATTCGCTGGGGTCGCTGGCCGGCACGCGCGTCATCGTCCGTTGTGATCTCAACGTTCCTCTCAAGGACGGGATCATCACGGACGATGGCCGCGTGCGCGCGTCGCTGCCGACCCTCAACGCACTGATCAACGCCGGCGCGCGTGTGGTCGTGTGCTCGCACCTGGGCCGCCCCGAGGGGGCGCCCGATCCGAAGTACTCGCTCGAGCCGGTCGCGCAGCGCCTGTCCGAGCTGCTCGGCCAGCCGGTCGCGTTCGCCCGCGACACGGTGGGCGAGTCCGCTCACGATGCCGTCTCCTCGCTGGAGAACGGTGAGGTCGCCGTCATCGAGAACCTCCGCTTCAACGCGGGGGAGACCTCCAAGGACGAGTCCGAGCGCCAGGCTTTCGCCCGCGAGCTCGCCGGCCTGGGCGACGCCCTCGTGTCGGACGGGTTCGGCGTGGTGCACCGCAAGCAGGCGAGCGTCTACGACCTCGCCCAGATCGTGCCGTCCGTCGCGG
The DNA here is from genome assembly GCF_052660795.1 of Sphingomonas sp. G5. Lineage (NCBI taxonomy): Bacteria > Pseudomonadati > Pseudomonadota > Alphaproteobacteria > Sphingomonadales > Sphingomonadaceae > Sphingomonas > Sphingomonas sp. G5. The sequence goes on from NZ_CP109660.1 coordinate 1,401,898, forward strand.
GCCTTCTCATCCAGAAGGAACTCGAGGTCCTCGACCGTCTGACGGAGAACCCGGAGCGCCCCTACACGGTCGTGCTCGGCGGCTCGAAAGTCAGCGACAAGCTCGGTGTCATCGAGCACCTGCTCCCTCGCGTCGACAGGCTGCTCGTCGGCGGCGGCATGATGTTCACCTTCCTCGTCGCCGAGGGCCACCAGGTCGGCTCGAGCCTGCTCGAGAAGGACCAGATCGACACCGTGAAGGGCTACCTCGCCACGGCGAAGGAGCGCGGGGTCGAAATCGTCCTCCCCGTCGACGCGGTCGTCGCGGCGTCGTTCTCGGCCGATGCCGAACACGTGGTCGCGGACGCCGATGCGCTCGAGGAGACCCCTTTCGGCGCTTCGGGGCTCGGTCTCGACATCGGTCCCCGTACCGCGGAGATCTTCGCAGACGCCATCCGCGGCTCGCGCACGGTCTTCTGGAACGGCCCCATGGGTGTGTTCGAGATGAAGGCGTTCGAGGCCGGCACCAAGACCGTCGCCCAGGCGCTCACCGAGGTCGACGGCCTCAGCGTCGTCGGCGGCGGTGACTCCGCCGCGGCCGTGCGTCAGCTCGGTTTCGCGGACGACGCCTTCGGCCACATCTCCACGGGTGGCGGCGCGAGCCTGGAATTCCTCGAAGGCAAGAAGCTTCCCGGACTGGAGGTCCTCGGATGGCAGTGAACAGAACCCCACTCATCGCCGGCAACTGGAAGATGAACCTCGACCACCTGCAGGCGGTCGCGTTCGTCCAGAAGCTGCACTGGACGCTGAAGGAAGCAAAGCACGAGGCCGGAAGCGTCGAGGTCGCGGTCTTCCCGCCGTTCACCGATCTGCGCACCGTGCAGACGCTGCTCGACGCCGACAAGATCGATTTCGCGCTCGGCGGTCAGGACCTGTCGGCCCATGATTCGGGTGCGTACACCGGCGAGATCTCCGGTCAGTTCCTGGCCAAGCTCGACGCGAAGTACGTCATCATCGGGCACTCGGAGCGTCGTCAGTTCCACAACGAGACCGACGAGGTCGTCGCAGCGAAGACCCAGGCGGCACTACGCCACGGTCTCGCGCCGGTCATCTGCGTCGGCGAGACCTCGGAGGACCTCGAGAAGTTCGGCGCCAGCGCCGTTCCCGTCGGTCAGCTCGAGGTCGCGCTCGAGGGCGTTGCGGCGGATGCCGACATCGTCGTCGCCTACGAGCCTGTGTGGGCCATCGGCTCGGGTCAGGCGGCAACGCCCGACCAAGCCCAGGAGGTCTGTGCCAAGCTCCGCGCGGTCGTCGCCGACAAGCTCGGTGCCGATGCGGCTGCTCGCACGCGCGTTCTCTACGGCGGTTCGGTGAAGTCGGGCAACATTGCCGGCTTCATGCGCGAGCCCGATGTGGACGGCGCCCTGGTGGGTGGCGCGAGCCTCGTCGTCGACGAGTTCGCGGCTATCGTCCGCTTCCAGAAGCACGTCGGCGTCTGACGCCGACGAGATGCCCGCGGCGCTTCGCCGCGGGCATCCGTGCGTCCGGGACGCCTCCCCGTATACTTGACGCTTGTGCGGTCGACCTGATCGCTACGAAAGGCTTTGGACTGTGCAGATTCTCGAGTTCGTCCTGCAGGTGCTTCTGGGTATCACCAGCCTCCTGCTGACCCTGCTCATCCTGCTTCACAAGGGACGCGGTGGCGGTCTGTCCGACATGTTCGGCGGCGGAATGAGCTCCGCCCTCGGGTCGTCTGGTCTCGCCGAGCGCAACCTCAACCGTTTCACGATCGTGCTCGCGCTGGTGTGGTTCGTCACCATCGTCGGTCTCGGTCTGCTGACCAAGTTCGCGGAGATCTGACATGGCCACCGGAGGCAACGCCATCCGTGGTTCGCGCGTCGGCGCGGGCCCCATGGGCGAGCAGGACCACGGCTTCCACGCCGATCGTGTCGCCGTGTCGTATTGGGACGCACTCGGCAACGAGACCGTGCGCTACTTCGCGGCGGGTATCCCCGACGACGAGATCCCCGAGACGATCGATTCCCCGCACTCCGGCCTTCCGGCCGGACGTGACAAGGCGAACCCGCCGGCCCTGGCCAAGGCGGAACCGTACAAGACCCACCTCGCGTACGTGAAGGAGCGCCGCAGCGACGAAGAAGCCGCTTCGCTCCTCGACGACGCCCTGCAGCAGTTGCGCGAGCGCCGCGGGCAGTAAGCCCGCGTCGACGACTTTTCGCAGAGGGCCGGATGCCATGGCATCCGGCCCTCTGTGCTGTGTGCGGCGCGGGCGGTGGACGCGCGTCAGCGGACGGGCGAGTCGGTGACGAGACGGGTCCAGGGCCCGGGTGGGACGTCGGCGTCGTCGACGAAGGCCCAGTCGACGCGGTCGTCGTCGCCGTTGAGATCGGCGAAGCCCAGGCAGCCGTTCAGCGCGGGCGACACGTCGAGTCCCGCGCCGTTGTATCGGGAGTTGGCGGGGCGGCGGTCGTCGGAGCCGAAGACGTACGCGGCGTCGCGGTACTCGCCGGGGCCGGCGTCCTCGATCTGCCCATAACAGACGCGTCCGCCCTTGTGCAGGACGACCCAGCGGTTCTTCATGAGGCTCGACGAGGGATCGTCGACGAGGGAGGAGTACGCGGGGTCCTTCGCCCACGGAACGACCTCGCCGCGGGTGGCGAAGCCCTCGGCGTCGTTGACGTCGTCGAAGGGGAGGTCCAGGTAGAAGGGGTTCTCCCGGGGCGTCATGGCGGTGGGGAAGTACCCCGTCTCGGCGGTGCGCTCCTCGGTTCGGCACTCGGCTCCGTCGTCGATCCCGTCGCATCCGCCGTAGGAGCCCAGCCAGTCGGAGTCGTAGGTCGAGAGACGTTGGCTGCCGTCGGAGGTGTTCGGATCGAACACCTCTCCGATCCAGAACGTCGTCGCGACGATGTCGGTGTGCCAGGGGTAGCCGGTGTCGGGGCGCGGAACCGCGGGCGGGGCGCACGCCGACAGGCCGGCGGCGGCGACCACCACGAGGGTGATCGCCGCCGCCGGCCGTGGCATCCGCGTCATCCGGTGACGTCGCTCTCGGTGGGGTGGACCTTCTCCACCGGACCCTGCGGAGGAGTCGCGGTCATCGGCGCGAACGAGGGGGCTGTCACGGTGGCCGGGGCCAGGGACGGAGCGCCGGCGCTGTCGTAGAGCTGCAGATCGTCGGTGCGGAGGGTGCCGTTGCCGAAGATCGTCAGCGCGAAGCTGATGCCCGTGTAGCCGGCCGGGATCGCCGAGGTCGTCCAATCGGCCTGCGTCCAGTCCGTCGCCGAAGCGAACCAGGGGCTGGAGGTCCAGTACGACCACGAGCCGCTCGTGGATCGGAGGTACACGGCGAACTGCGTCACCCCGCTCGCTTGGTACCACTCCCGCAACGTGTACGTCTTTCCGGGCGTCACAGTGGGGGAGCACTGACCGAGATCGAACTGCGGGAGGAGCTTGGCGTCTCCGTCGACGTCGTTCGACATCACGATGCCGCTGGCGATATTGCCGGTGTGCGCGGGAGACCCCGTGCTGAAGACGGGGGAGTTGTTGCCGTACCCGCCCCTCATCCAGCAGTCGGGGGCGCCGGTCTCCATGCTCGGATTGACGATGCCGTTGGTCGACCCCGTCACCGCGGGCACGGAGGGGCCGTCGACCACGGGCTTGGCAGTCCCGCCGATGACGTCACCGACGGTCTTGACCACGGTGCCGGCCGACTGGCGCGTCTTCAACCACGACGTGAACAGGGTGAACAGCGAGGTGGTCACCGCCAGATCGCTGCAGGCGTTGTCGCAGATGTCATGGAAGGTGTACGGGACCCACCCTCCGCCGTTCTTCTCGGCGTTGGTGACCCCGGCCTTCAGGTCGTCGAGCGTCCAGGTCGCGTCGACCTGGTCGAGGGCCTTCAGCGCGTACTTCGCGGCGGGACGCGTGGACTCCGCGTAGGCGCAGTCCGGGCAGCCGAAGCGACTGCGGATGTCTCCCAGGAGGCGTCCGCTGTTGTACCCGCACGTGGCGACCGCCTTCTCGACGGCTGCCGTGCTCGAGGCGAAGGGATAGGCGAAGCTGCGCACCGTGAAACCCCAGGAGGTGAGGTTCTTCCGGTCGGTGCAGATCTGCCGGGTGGCCTCGTCGACGCTCACCTGCGCGAGATCGGGATGGTTGACGGTGTGCCCGCCGATCTCGTGCCCCGCGTTCTTCAGGGTGGTCAGATCGGACCGCGTCATGTGCCCCGCGGCGCCGATGAATCCGGAGTTGATGTAGAACGTCCCCTTCATCCCGTTCGCCTGGAGCGCGGGGAGGGCGTTCAGTTGATCGGAATTGGCGTCGTCGAAGGTAAGGCTGACGATCGTCGTGGTCGCGGCCTGCGCCGGGGCCGCGGGAGCGGAGGCGATGAGCCCGCTCGCGCCCACGGCGACGGCGACGAGGACCGCCAGGGCTCGGCCTCGCCGACGCCCGGGGGCGACGTGTCGGTGGATCATGGGGGCGTCCTTTCGGATGGGGAGGGTCCGTCGGCGGACCCGGGAGGTGTCGGAACCGCGCCCGGAGGCGCCGGTGACGGCGCGGCCGGTCATGCGACGGTCACCGACTTGGCGAGATTGCGGGGCTTGTCGACGTCGCGACGCAGACGCAGGGCGAGTTCGCGCGCGAACATCTGCAGCGGGACGACAGTCTCGAGCGGTCCCCACGAGGGGCCGGTACGCGGCAGGTGCAGCGGCAGGCCGCCGACGGTGAGCACGCGCTCGCCCACGCGCAGCACCCGGCCGCCACGTGCGTGGATCTCGGCCACGTCGACCTCGAGCCGCGGGTCGCCGTTGTCGACGACGAACACAGGGGTGCCGGCATCCACCAGGGCGAGGGGACCGTGCTTGAGTTCTCCGGCCGGCTGGTGCTCGGTCCAGCGGTACGACAGTTCTTTCAGCTTCAGCGCGCCCTCGGCCGCGTAGACGAGACCGGAACCGCGACCGAGGAAGAGGAAGCCGGGGGAGGTGACGAACTCCGCGGCGAGCTCTGCGGCGCGGCCGCGCCACGCGTCGAGGGCGGCGGCGAGCGCATCGGGGGTCGCGGCGAGGGCGCGCAGGTCGCCGTCGATCGCCAGCGCGTCGGCCCGCGCCGACGCCGACAGGCCCGAGAGTGCGAGGCACGCGCCCGTGAGCACCTGTGCGATGAAGGTCTTCGTCGCGGCCACCCCGATCTCCGGTCCGGCGAGGCAGTCGAGCACGGCGTCGGCCCGCCGGGCGAGCGTCGATGAGGGATTATTGGTCAGGGCCAGCAGCGTCCGATCCCGCTCGGGGAGGCCGTCCAGCGCGCGCAGGACGTCGGCGGTCTCGCCGGACTGGCTGAGGGCGATCACCAGGGTGCGCGGCTCCCAGACCTCGTGCGCCGCCTCGCTGGCGACGAGGGTGCGCGTGGGCAGCCCGCCCAGGCGGGAGAAGACCCCGGCCACGGCCCGACCGGCGTGCAGGGACGTGCCGCACCCGAGGATCGTCACACGGTCGATCTCGTCGAGCGGGGGTAGGCCCGCCCCGCCCCACAGTCGTCCGTCGGCGATGCCGGGGGTGAACACGTCGAGCACGCGTCGGGCCACGGCCGGCTGCTCGTCGATCTCGTTGCCCATGTGGTCGCGGTGGCGTCCCGTGCTGGCGAGGAAGGCCGTCTGGGGCACGGGCCAGAGGCCGCGCGGACGACAGCTGCCGCCGGGGCGGTGCCAGCGCATGCCCTCGGCGTCGACCTCGACGATGTCGTCGTCCTCGAGCACGCGGAACGTCTCGACCACCGGCGTTACCGCGCCCACGTCGCTGGCGAAGTACACGCCCTCGTCGCCCTCGGCGAAGATGAGGGGCGAGCCGTGCGCGGTGGCCGCGAGGGTCCCCGAGCGCGCGTCGAGGGCGACGATCGCCCACGACCCCGCGAGGCGCGTGGCGGCGTCGGCGAGGGCGTCGCCGAGACCCGTCCCCGGGCGAAGCGCCTTCTCGAGCAGGTGCACGATGACCTCGGTGTCGACCTCGGTGGCGAACCGGTGTCCGTCGGCGACGAGGCTCGCTCGCAGCACGTCGGCGTTCTCGATGATGCCGTTGTGCACCACGAAGAGCCGTCCGCTGCAGTCCTCGAGCGGGTGGGCGTTGCGTTCGTTCACCTCACCGTGGGTGGCCCAGCGGGTGTGGCCGATCGCCGCGGTCGTGGCATCCATCCCCGACTCGTCCGAACGCACAGCGTCGGTGAGGGATGCCACGCCGTCGAGGGTCCGCACGTGCAGGGTCGTCCCGTCGAGATTGCGGGCGGCGATGCCGGCGGAGTCGTAGCCCCGGTACTCGAGGCGCTCGAGGGCGCACCGAGCGCGCGAGGCGGCGGCCGAGGTCCCGCGGTACGCGGTGATGCCGCACATCAGAGGACCCCGCGGAAGGAGCCCGCGCCGGCGAGCGGCATGGCGTCGGAGCCGTAGCGTTCGCGCGAGAGCAGATCCGCGGCGACGCGCATGATGGTCGAGGTCAGCGAGGTGTGCGGCTCGTAGCCCACGAGGTCGTGCGCCTTGGTGTTGTCGGGCACGCGGCGACGCATGTCCTCGAACCCCGGGGCGTAGGCCTGCTCGTAGGGGACGAGCTCGACCGTACTACGGCTGTCGAGGGTGCGGATGATCTCGCTCGCGAGATCGCGGATCGAGATCTCGCGCGCACCGCCCAGGTTGTAGGCCTGGCCGCGAGCCCGTGGGTCGCGTTCGATGAGCACCATCGCGGGGACCACGTCTTCGACCGCCGAGAAACAGCGGGTCTGCTCCCCGTCGCCGAAGACCGTGAGCGGCTGGCCGCGCAGAGCCTGCCCCACCAGGTTGGGCAGCACCATGCCGTAACGGCCGGTCTGGCGGGGTCCGACGGTGTTGAACAGGCGCACGATCGAGACGTCGAGACCCTCCTGGTCGCAGTACGCCTTGGCGAACGCCTCGTCGATGCCCTTCGCGCCGGCGTAGGTCCACCGCGAGAGCAGGGGGTCGCCGAGCACGCGGTCGGAGTCCTCGCGCAGGCGGTCGGCGGTGTTCTTGCCGTACACCTCGCTCGTGGACACCATCAACATCGACGCCTGGTGCTCGATGGCCGCGGTCAGCACGTTCTCGGTGCCGTGGATGTTGATGCGCAGGCCCCGCAGGGGCTGTTCGACGATGAGCTTCACCCCGACGGCCGCGGCCAAGTGGAAGACGCGGTCGCAGCCTTGCATCGCCGAGCCCACCGTCTTGGTGTTGAGGATCGAGCCGTGGATCATCTCGAGGCGCGGGTTGCCGGCGACGCCCGCGAGGTTGCGCGCGGAGCCGGTCGAGAGGTCGTCGAGAACGACCACCTCGTCGCCGAGGTTCAGCAGGTGCTCCACGAGGTGGCTGCCGACGAAGCCGGCGCCGCCGGTGACCAGCGTGCGCGTGGGGGCGCTCGCGGCTCCCGGGTAGATCGGAACGCCGCTCACAGCAGCACCCGCCCGGCGATGTCGGTGCTGCGGTACGTGCCGTCGACGACCACGGACTCGCCGTCGAGCCAGTCGAGGTCGCTGTCGTGGTGGCGCGTGTGGACGAGGACGACGTCGGGGTGAAAAGCTCCCGGATTGGTGAGCGAATCGCGTTCGCGCCCGGAATCCAGATGGATGTGCGGCGCATGCGTGTCGACGTACTGTACCTCTGCGCCGGCGTCGATGAGGTGATCGATGATCTCGAGGGCGGGGGATTCCCGCAGATCGGCGACGTCGGGCTTGTAGGTGACGCCGACGACGAGCACGCGGGCGCCGAGAGTTCCCTTTCCCGCGCGACCGAGCACGTCGCGGATGCGGTCGACCACGCGGAGGGGCCGGGCGGCGATCCGGGTCATCGCCTCGGTGATCACCCCGGCGTCGACGTGGAGGGCCTTCAGCTGCCACAGCAGGTAGTGCGGGTCGCACGGGATGCAGTGACCCCCGACCCCCGGGCCGGGGTAGAACGCCATGAAGCCGTAGGGCTTCGTGCTGGCCGCCTCGATGACCTCGGTGACCGGCACGTCGAGCGCGCCGCAGATGTCGGCGAACTCGTTGGCCAAGGCGATGTTGACTGCGCGGAACGTGTTCTCGAGCAGCTTGGTCATCTCGGCCGTGGCCAGGCTCGACACCCGGTGCACACGGGCGGCGTAACGTGCGAGGAGCCGCGCGCCCTCTTCCTCGCACTGAGCGGTGGCACCGCCGACGACGCGGGGGACGACCTCTTGGGCGAAGCCCACGTTGCCGGGGTCGATGCGCTCGGCGCTGAAAGCCACGAACACGTCGCGGCCGATCTGCATCCCGCGCTCGCGCAGGGGTTCCTCGACGAGGTCGTGGGTGCATCCCACGTATGTCGTCGAGGTGAGCATGACGAGCTGCCCGGGCCGGGCGGCGGCGACGACGGTGGCGCACGCCGCCCGGAGTGCGGTCAGGTCCGGGACCTGCTGGTGATCGACGGGGGTGGGCACGCACACGACGACCGCAGCGGCGCGGCTCAGCTCGGCGGTGTCGCTGGTGAGGCGGAACCCGGATGGTGCGTGCAGAGCCGCCTCGAGGCGTTCCCGGTCGGACTCGATGAGGTCGGCGCCCCGCGCGGCGATGGTGCGCAGGCGCCGCGGCGAGACATCGAGGGCGAGGACCCGGGACCCGCTGGCGTGGTAGGCCAGTGCCGTCGGGAGTCCCACGTAGCCGAGCCCTACGATCGCGACGTCGAAGTCGAACGTCCGCGTCGGGGCGGGGATCGGGGGCAGCGGCGTGACGAGCACGTCGGCGCGGACATCGAGAGTGGACATGGTCATCCTCCAGGGCAGGGTCCGAGGGGACGGCGGGGGAACTGCGGCGCCCCCTCGGACGATTCGGGTGGTCCAGCAGCGGCTGATCGGGTGTCGACGCTGACCCGGGTTCACACTGCGGCGCGACTCCGGCGGGGGTCAAGGACGCCGGCCCGATCATGCGGGTTGCCGCCGACCGCACCGCGGAGTGCGGGAAACCGCACGGCGGTATGCGGGGAGCGTGCGGTCGCTCGGGTCCTCGCGCGGCGTAGCGTCGGTCTGAAGCCCTCGACCCGAAGAGGAGGGATGCCATGACGCCTGCCGTCGTCGTCCTCGTCGCCGTCTGCACGATCGGTGTCTCCACCCTGGTGTGGGGCGTCGCGGCCATCTGCCGGCTGTTCGTCGAAGCGCGCGAGGAGCACGGGCTCCTGGTTCCGTCGATGTACTACCGCCCCGACGAGGTCGCGGTGTTGATCGCGGCGCACAACGAGGAGCTCGTGATCGCCGACGCCGTCGCCGCTGCTCGTCGCCTCGTGCCCGCACGGAACGTCTTCGTGGTGTCCGATGGCTCGCGCGACGCGACGGTGGAGCGGGCACGAGCGGGGGGAGCCACGGCGTGGGACCTCACGCCCAACCGGGGTAAGGCAGGAGCCATCCGTGCGGGGCTCGAGCGCTTCGGCATCCCCTCGCGGTTTCCGCTCCTTCTGCTGCTCGACGCCGACTCGCGCCCGCGTCCCGACTACCTGCGCACGGCGCTGCCGCTGTTCACCGACGACGGGGTGGTCGCCGTCGCCGGCCGGGCGACGACCGCCGCGGATGCACCGACCACCGGCATGGGACGATTCCTTACCGCGTACCGCGAGCGCACCTACGTCTGCACGCAGTACCTCCACAAGTTCGGCCAGGCGGCGCGGGGAGCGGACGCCGTGGCGATCGTGCCGGGATTCGCGAGCCTGTACCGCACCGACGTGCTCGACCGCATCGACATCGACGCCCCGGGACTGTCGATCGAGGATTTCAACATGACGTTCGAGGTGCACGCGAAGAGGCTGGGGCGGATCGCGTTCCACCCCGAGTGCGCGATCGCCGAGACGCAGGACCCCGCGGTTTTCCGAGATTACACGGCGCAGGTGCGGCGTTGGAGCCTCGGGTTCTGGCAGACGGTGCGTCGGCACGGTGTGCGTCCCGGGTTGTTCTGGGCGGCGGTCAGCGTGTTCGCTCTCGAGACGGCGGTGTCGAGCCTGGTGCTGGCGGCCATCCTCCCGGTGATCGTCGCCGCCGCCGCGGCCGCGATCCTCGGCCCGGTGCTCCCGGGCACGGCGGGCGAGGTGATGGGGGCGGTGTCGGCGGCGCTGCCGGTGGGGCCGATCGTCCTCGGTTTCTTCCTGGTGGATGCCGTGATGACCGCGTTCGCGTGCGCGATCTCGCGGGCGCGGCCGCGGATCTGGATGCTGCTGTTCCCCCTCATGAGGGTCTGGGATGCGGTGCTGTGCCTGCGCGCGCTCGGGGCCGCTCTGGGGCGCCCCTCGGATGGTCGATGGAGGAGCCCCGATCGACGAGCGGTGACTCCCGCGCTGCAGCCCGCCGCCTGAGCAGAGGCGGGGCGATCCCTCCCGGGTCAGCTCGCGGCGTTGTGGAGCCGGGCGATCAGGTGGGCGCGCGAGGTGACCCCGAGCTTGCGGTAGATCCCGGTGAGCCGCAGCTCGACGGTGCGGAGCGAGAGGAACAGGGATGCCGCGATCTCGCGGTTGCGCAGGCCCTTCTCGACCAGGGCCACCACGTCGCGCTCCTGGGGGGTGAGGGTGCGGTCGTGCGTCTCGGCGCGGGGGAGGCGTCGCAGGACGATCCGCTCCTCGCCGGCGCCGCAGCGCTCGCGCGCCCGGGCGAGACGGCGACGCTCGGACGGGGCGTCGTCGGTGCGGTAGACGGCCTCTGCTGTGCGGAAGGCGCGAGCGGCGTCGCGATCGGACGCGCACACCGCTCGAGATCGCGCCAGCGCGAGGGTCGTCCACCGGCGCGGAGAGCGGAGTGCGGCCTGCTCGAAACCGCGGAGTTCGTGTTCGGCCTCTGCGTGTCGACCACTCAGCCAGAGAGCCTCGATGAGGTCCGCGTCGACGCGGAGGAGAGCCGGATCCTCCGCCTCGATGCCCTCCCGCGCCGCGCGCATGGTCGACACGGCGTCGTCGTACCGTCCCTCGTTGAGGGCGAGTCCGCCTTCGATGACCGCGAACCACGGCAGCAGGGTGGGCGTGCCCTCGCGGCGGCACAGCTCGCGTCCCTGGCGAACCAGGTCGCCCGCTTGCGCGTCGAGGGGGTCCAGAGCGGCCGCCGAGGCGAGCACGAGGATCGTCGCGACGTCGGTGGTCCGCCCGTCGACCCATTCGCGCCGCCAAGCGGCGACGGCCTCGCGCGCTCCGAGGGGGTCGCCTCCGCGCACCTCGGCGGTGACGAGCAGGCAGAGCAGGTGATCTCGCCAGAGGGGGGCCACGCGGGGAGTGCCGTCGAGCAGCCAACGGATCCGGCGACGCGCCGCCGCGTATTCCTCGCGCAGGATGGCGACGCTCAGTTCGAGCACTGCCTGCTCGATCGGGACCTCGACGTCGGGCTGCAGCGCGGCGACACCGGTATCGACGGTGACCTCGGTGAGGGTGTCGGATCCGAGCTCGTCGAGCAGGCGCACCAGGACAGCGGTCTCGGCTGCGGCGACCCCGTGCTCGATCGCCGCCTCGACGAGGAGGCGGGCGCGCCCGACCTCCCCGTGCCAGAGATGTAGGAGAGCGCTCTCGCACAAGACGTGCTCGGCGGTGCGCCCGTCGTCGGCATCCACGGCGACGGCGAGGGCGGTCTCGTCGACCACGTGCTCGATCGCCGCGGTCGCACGCAGACGCGCGAGGGCCGCCCGCGCGCGAAGGGTCGGCTCGGCCGCACGTCCGGCGCGGCGCAGGTAGTGACGTCCCTGCACGTCGTGGCCCTGCAGCACCAGGGCATCGCCGAGGTCGACGAGGTGTCGACAGCGGACATCGTCGGCGAGGTCACCGGCCATCGCCCGCTCGGCGAACTCGATCGCGCCGAGGTGATCCCCGCCGCTGGCGAGGTCGACGGCCGCGCGCAGGAGCGGTTCGCGGTCGGCATCCGGCGCCCCGAAGCTCGTGTGCCACAGGAAGGTCGCGGGATGCGTCTCTTCGTGCGCGGCGGCGGCCTGCGCGTGCAGCCGGCGACGCTCGTCGGCCGACAGCGATGCGTGGTGACGCAGGCGACGGGCGGGATCGGCGATGCGTGCGAACTCGCCGTGCACCGCGACGAGACCGTCGTCGATGAGCGCGTCCAGGTCGACGCCCTGCTCCTGCGCGATCAGCGTCAGTCGGTCGAAACTGAAAACCGGTCCCACCGACAGCAGGTCGAGGAGCGAGGCCACGCGCGGGTCGCCGGCCAGCCGCCCGTCGCGCCGACGGCGCGCCCTGTCGTCGGTCACCCGCAGGGGCAGGGGGAGGGGGTCGTCGCCCACGGCCTCGCGCGGGGTCAGACGCACGCGGACGATGCTGCCGGGATCGCCGCCGGTGAACTCCGCCACCGTGTACAGGACGGCCTGAGCGGTTCCGGGGCCGAGGACCGACCGGGCGAGGTCGACCGACTCGTCGAACGACAGTCGCTGCACGCGCGTGTGCAGCATGCCCGTGAAGTCGTGGCGATCACCGCCGCTGTCGGCGGTGGCGATGACCGTGAGCCCGGTTCCTCGCAAGCGGCTGAAGACGAACGACAGCACCGTGACGCTCCCGCTGTCCATCTCGTCCAGGTCGTCGATGACGAGGACGGCGGGTTCGTCGTGGACGAGGTGCAGGGTGCGACTGATCTCTTCGGCGAGGAGGTGCTCGGGCCAGTCGCGTCCGCGGGCGAGGAGTCGGTCGATCGCCGCCCCGCGCGCTCCGCCCAGTGCCGCCGCCGTGGCGGACAGCCCCGAGTAGGGCCACATGCGCTCACTCGGGCTCGCCGACACGACGACGGTGTCGTGTCGTGCGGCGATCTGACGCGCCCAGCGCGTCTTGCCGATCCCCGGCTCTCCGACGAACAGGCAGGCAGACCCGCTTCGTGCGTCGATGGTGTTCTCTGCGACGTGCGTCTCTCGGTCACGACCGAAAAATGGCATCCGAACGCTCCTTAGTGCGTCGGCCGTTCGTCGTGGATCGATCAGTGCTGATCGTGCCTCGTCGAACGGACCAGGATGCCCCCCACGCACAGGGTAGATCCGGAGAGCGCGGAAGACAATGGGGACCGGTCGCGCAGGAGACGCCGCTTCCCGATCGTTATCGACGGCGAAGCCGGATGAATTCCGCACAAGAACGCAGAAGACCGGATGCCGTTCGGCATCCGGTCTTCGGGTTCGAGCGCTCAGTACTCGCGGTCGATGAGCTGCGGCGGGACCTGGTCGGCCGCGACCTCGTCGACGAAGAACGCCGTCCGGCGGCGCCCCTTGGCCCCCGCTGCGGGCACGCTCTGGTAGCTCGCTCCGGCGAGGGCGAGGCCGAGGGCCGCGGCCTTGTCGGCGCCCGCCACGACCATCCACACGCGCTTGGACGAGTTGATGACCGGCCGCGTCAGTGAGACGCGGTCGCTCGGGGGCTTGGGGGAGTTGCGCACCGGCACCGTCGCTCGATCCGTCACCGAGATCTCGGGACGGTCGGGGAACAGCGAGGCGATGTGCGCGTCGGGTCCCACACCGAGGAAGCAGATGTCGAAAGACGGCCAGGGACCCGTCTCGCTGCGGTCCGAGGGGGCGAACTGTGCGAGTTCGTCGGCGTACGCGATCGCGGCAGCGTCCAGGTCGAGCCCGTCGTCGCTCGAGGCGACGGTGTGGATGTTCTCGGCCGGGATGTCGAGGTGGTCCAGGAACGCCTCACGCGCCTGCTTCTCGTTGCGGTCGTCGGAGTCACGCGCAACGAAGCGCTCATCGCCGAACCAGAAGTGCACCAGCGACCAGTCGATCTGCCCGACGCGTTCGTCGCGCGCGGCCGTACGAAGCACCGCGCCGCCCATCGTTCCGCCGGTCAGACAGACGTGCATGCGCTTGCCCTCGGCGACGCGCTTGACGATGCGGTTGACGAAACGCGTGGCGACGTAGGACGCCAGGGTGTCGGCATCCGGTTTGATGATGACCTGCTTCGCCGATCCGTTGTCGGTCATGACGCGTCCCGCTCGCTCGCGGCGAGCAGCAGGTCGTGGCCCTCGGTGATCACGCGACCGTAGAGCAGATCGGGATCCAGGCGGCGGAGCTCCTCGGCGAGGCATTCGCGCAGCGTGCGACGCGGGAAAGCCAGGTCGTGCGTGGGCTGACCGGGCTGGGTGAGCACCGCGACGCCGGACTCGGGGCGTTCGAGCAGCGTGTCGCCGCTCGGGCGGGTCAGGCGCACCGACTTGATGCCGCTCGACCACTCGTCGGAGGGCAGGTAGGCGTAGTCGACGGGGGCGTCGAGCTTCATCCCGAGCCACGCCGCCAGGAGAGCGGTGGAAGGGGAGTCAGCGGCTCCCCGGACTTCGATCGCGGTCACCGGCTCGTACGGCGGCTGGTCGAGGACGGCGGCCAGCTGCTCGCGCCAGCGCGTCACGCGGGTCCAGGCGAAGTCGGTGTCGCCGGGAGCGTAGTGCTCGCCGAGGTGGGCGACCCAGGCGGCGGGGTCCGCCTGCGACGAGGCGTCGGTGATGCGGCGCTGGGCGATGCGACCGATCGCGGAGTGCGAGGGGTCCTCGGGCGCGTCGGCCGGCCACCACGCGACGACCGGGGCATCCGGAAGCAGCAGGCCGGTCACGAGGCTCTCGGCGTTGGAACCCGCGGCGCCGTGGGCGCGAAGGACCACGACCTCGCTCGCTCCGGCGTCGCCGCCCACGCGGATCTGCGCGTCGAGGCGGGGTTCGGCGTCGTCGTCTCCGAACAGGACGGCGATCACTCGCATGGGGTGCTCGCGCGAGGCGTCGTTCGCGGCCTCGATGACCTCTTCTTCGGCGCCGTGGTGAGTGACGATGATGAGTGTCAGCACGCGGCCGAGGGCGACGGCGCCGCCCTCTTCGCGCACGCTCACGAGCTTCTTCGAGATGGCGCTGACAGTGGTGTCGGGAAGGTCGATGATCACGGGCGTCTCCAGGTGCGACCGTCGCGGGCGAGGAGTTCGTCGGCGGATGCCGGACCCCAGGAACCGGGCGAGTACTGTTCGAGCGGACCGCCCTGGGCGGCCCAGAACTCCTCGATCGGGTCGAGGATCTTCCAGCTGAGCTCCACCTCTTCGTGCCGGGGGAACAGGGGCGGGTCTCCCAACAGCACGTCGAGGATGAGGCGCTCGTACGCTTCGGGGCTCGCCTCGGTGAAGGCGTGTCCGTAGCCGAAGTCCATCGTCACGTCGCGCACCTGCGTACCGTCGCCGGGGACCTTCGAGCCGAACCGGATCGTCACGCCCTCGTCGGGCTGCACGCGGATGACGAGGGCGTTCTGGCCCAGCTCCTGCGTCTGGCTCTGCGAGAACAGCTGCTGCGGTGCGCGCTTGAACACGACGGCAACCTCGGTGACACGACGGCCCAGGCGCTTTCCGCTCCGGACGTAGAAGGGCACACCCGACCAGCGGCGCGTATTGATCTCGAGCTTGATCGCCGCGTACGTCTCGGTGACCGACTCGGGGTTCATCCCGTCTTCTTCGAGGAAGCCGAGCACCTGCTCCCCGCCCTGCCAGCCGCCGGCGTACTGCCCGCGTGCGGTCGCCTCGGCGAGGTTCTCGGGCACGCGCACGGCGGCCAGCACCTTCTCCTTCTCGGCGCGCAGATCCGCCGCGTTGAAGCTGATCGGCTCCTCCATCGCCGTGAGGGCCAGCAACTGCAACAGGTGGTTCTGGATGACGTCGCGCGCTGCGCCGATGCCGTCGTAGTAGCCGGCGCGGCCGCCGACGCCGATATCTTCGGCCATCGTGATCTGGACGTGGTCGACGTAGTTGCGGTTCCAGATCGGCTCGTACAGCTCGTTGGCGAAACGCAGCGCGAGGATGTTCTGCACCGTCTCTTTGCCGAGGTAGTGGTCGATGCGGAAGATCGAGTCGGCCGGGAACGCGCTCTCGACGACCTCGTTCAGCTCGCGGGCGGAAGCGAGGTCGTGGCCGAACGGCTTCTCGATGACGACGCGGCGCCATCCGTTCACCCCGTCCGACGCGTCTCCGACGAGCCCCGACGCCTTGAGCTGCGTCGTGACGAGCGGGAAGGCCTTGGGCGGGATCGAGAGGTAGTAGGCGTGGTTGCCCATCGTGCCGCGCTCGGTGTCGAGCTTGTCGACCGTCGCGCGCAGGCGCTGGAAGGCCTCGGGGTCGTCGAATTCGCCCTGGACGAAGCGGATGCCCTCGAGGAGCTCCTTCCACGTCTCTTCGCGGAACTCCGTTCGCGCGTACTTCTTGACCGACTCGTAGACGACCTCGGCGAAGTCCTGGTCCTCCCAGTCGCGGCGCGCGAAGCCCACCAGGGCGAAGCCCGGCGGCAGGAGTCCGCGGTTGGCGAGGTCGTAGACCGCCGGCATGAGTTTCTTACGCGAGAGGTCGCCGGTGACGCCGAAGATCACGAGGGCGCTGGGCCCCGCGATCCGGCTCAAACGGCGATCCTCGGGATCGCGTAACGGATTGTGACCCGGTGTGATCTCTACGACCATGCTTATTGCGCCGCCTCGAAGAGTGGGAGCACCTCGACCTGCGGGTCGGTCAGCGTCAGCGTGACGACGGGACGGCCGTGGCCCTCCGCCAACACACTCGCGTCGCCCGCGGCCTGTGCCTGGATGAGTTGCCCGAACGTGAACGGCCGACCGGGGATTTCGAGGTCGACGTCGGTGCGTTCGAGGATCTGGAGGAAGACGCCGGTGGCGGGACCTCCCTTGTGATACTGCCCGGTGGAGTGGAGGAACCGCGGTCCCCATCCGAACGTGGTGGGGCGACCGGAGTCGGCGGCCACGAGTTCGCGCAGCCCCGCGAGCTGAGCGAGCTCGAGGCGGTTCACGTATGCCTGGACGCTGACGTACCCGTCGGCCGGCACCGTCTGCCACAGCGCCGCCAGCACGCCCGCGACCGTGCCGCTGGCCGCCAGGGTCGGATCGGAGACACGGACCTCGACGCCGCCGTCGACGAATGCCGGGGCGGTGGGGGCGGGCTGCGCATCGAGCAGGCCGCGCGTCGCGGTCTTCGCCGATTCGACGTCGGGCTGATCGAAGGGGTCGATGCCGAGCAGGCGACCGGCGATCGCGGTGGCGTACTCCCATACGACGAACTGCGCGCCGAGCGAGCCACTCACCAGCACGTCGCCGGTGTGACGCTCGAACAGATGGAACGCGTCGGCGTCGTCGACGAAGCGGACGATCTGCAGATCGTCCGGCTTCGAGTCGAGCTCGGGCGAGACCGGGAGAAGGACGACGGGCAGGATGCCGGTGCCGTTCTTGCCCGTCGACTCTGCGACGAGCTGCTCGATCCAGTCGGGCAGGCCGATGATGTGACTGCCGTCGGTGACCAGGCCGAGCTTGTCGCGGCGCAGGTCGCCGCCCCCGGCGATGGCCGCGGCCAGGACCAGGGCGGGGTTCTCGGGTGAGTCGATCGCGACCTCGAGCAGGGTGGCGTCCGCTTCGTCGAGGAGGTCCTCGATGTCTACGCCGGCGAGGCCGGTCGGGACGAGCCCGAACGCCGTCAGCGCGGAGTAGCGGCCACCCACGGTGGGGTCCGCGGTGAAGACGCGGTAGCCGTCGGCCAGGGCTGACGCCTCGAGCGGGGAACCGGGGTCGGTGACGACCACGATGCGCCCCGCCGGGTCGATGCCGAGGTCGCGGAAGGCGGCCTCGAAGGCGCGCTTCGCGGAGTCGGTCTCGATCGTCGAGCCCGACTTGCTCGACACGACCAGCACGGTCTTCTCGAGTCCGCCGGACTCGGCGTCGCCGTCGATCGCGGCGAGCACCTGGCCCGGAGCGGTGGAGTCGAGGATGACGAGCGGTACGCCCGCCGACTGCGCGATGACCTCGGGGGCGAGCGAGGAGCCGCCCATCCCGGCGAGGACGACGCGGGTCACGCCCTGCGCGACGAGTTCGTCGCGCAGGGCCGTGATCTCCGGCACGAGGGGGCGCGAGACGGATACCGCCCGCACCCACCCCAGCCGACGCGAGGCCTCGTCTTCCGCGGCGGCGCCCCACAGGGAAGCGTCGCCGGCGGTGATCCCCGACGCGATGAGCGAGCCCGTCAGGCCCGGCAACTCCGCGTCGACGACCGACTTGACGTGGCCGGTGACCTTGACGGCGAGAGTCACCGCGCGGCCTGGGCGCTTCCGGCCTGCAGCGCGGTCTTCACGGTGTCCTGGAGTTCGTGCCACGAGGCGATGAACTTCTCGACACCCTCGTCCTCGAGCACCTGGGTGGCGTCGGCGACGTCGACGCCCGCGGCGGCGAGGCGGTCGAACACCTCGTGCGCGTCGGCGTACGCACCGGTGACGGTGTCTCCGGTGATGACGCCGTGGTCGAACGTGGCCTCGAGCGTCTTCTCGGGCATCGTGTTTACGGTGCCGGGGGCGACGAGCTCGGTGACGTAGAGCGTGTCGGGGAGCGCGGGGTCCTTGACGCCGGTCGACGCCCAGAGCGGACGCTGCACGGTGGCCCCGGCCTCGAGAAGGGCCTTCGCGCGCGGCTCGGCGAACTTCTTCTCGAAGAGCTCGTAGGCCAGACGCGCGTTGGCGATGCCCGCCTTGCCCTTGAGTGCGGCGGCTTCGTCGGTGCCGATCGCGGCGAGACGCTTGTCGATCTCGGTGTCGACGCGCGAGACGAAGAACGACGCGACCGACTGCAGGGTCGAGATGTCGTGACCGGCGTCGCGTGCCTTCTCGACACCCGCGAGGTAGGCGTCGATGACCTCTTCGTACCGCTCGAGGCTGAAGATGAGCGTGACGTTGACCGAGATACCGGCGCCGATGACCTCGGTGATGGCGGGGAGGCCGGCCTTGGTCGCGGGGATCTTGATGAGGACGTTCTTGCGGTCGACGCGGGCCGAGAGGTCCTTCGCCTGAGCGATGGTGCCCTCGGTGTCGTGCGCGAGGTCGGGGGAGACCTCGATCGAGACGCGACCGTCGACGCCGTTGGTGGCGTCGAAGACCGGCAGGAAGATGTCGCATGCGTCGCGGACGTCGTCGGTGGTGATCGAGAAGATCGCCTCGTCGACGGTGGCGTCCGCGGCGGCGAGCTCCTTGACCTGGCCCTCGTAGGCCTCGCCCTTCGAGAGCGCACCGGCGAAGATCGTCGGGTTGGTCGTGACGCCCGAGACGTCCCGCTTCTCGATGAGCTCGGCGAGGTTGCCGGACTGGATGCGCTGACGCGAAAGGTCGTCGAGCCAGATGCTGACGCCGGCGGCGGCGAGATCTGCGGTGGGAGTGCTCATTGTCCTGGTTCTCCTCTGATTACTTCTTGGCCGCGGCGATGGACTCGCGGGCCGCCTCGACGACGTGTTCCGTCGTGATGCCGAACTTCTGGAAAAGGGTCTTGTAATCGGCCGACGCACCGAAGTGGTCGATGGCGACCGAGCGACCGGCGTCGCCGACGATGCCCGCCCAGCTGAGGGCGGAGCCGGCCTCGACCGACACGCGTGCCTTCACCGACGAGGGCAGCACCGACTCGCGGTACGCCTCGTCCTGCTCGGCGAACCATTCGAGCGAGGGGGCCGACACGACGCGCGCGTTCACGCCCTCGGCGGCGAGCGTCTCGCGCGCCTCGACGGCGAGCTGCACCTCGGATCCGGTCGCGATGAGGATCACGTCGGGCTCGCCGTCCTTCGCCTCGGCCAGCACGTACGCGCCCTTGACAGCGCCTTCGGCGGAGGCGAACTCGTCCCCGGATGCCGCTCCCGTGCCGCGAGCGAACACCGGGATGTTCTGGCGGGTGAGGGCGATACCGGCGGGACCGGCGGTGCGGCGCAGCATCTCGAGCCAGACGACGCTCGTCTCGTTGGCGTCCGCGGGACGCACGAGGGCGAAGTTGGGGATGGCGCGGAGCGTGGCGATCTGCTCGATCGGCTGGTGCGTGGGACCGTCCTCGCCGAGGGCGACGGAGTCATGCGTCCAGACGAAGATCGTGGGGATGTTCATCAGGGCGGCCAGACGCACCGGCGGGCGCATGTAGTCGCTGAAGATGAGGAACGTGCCGCCGAAGGGGCGCGTGGGACCGTGGAGCACGATGCCGTTGAGGATCGCACCCATGGCGTGCTCGCGGATGCCGAAGTGGAGCACGCGGCCGTAGGGGTCGCCCGACCACTCGTGCGTCGACCAGCTGGCGGGGATGAAGGACTTGGCATCCTTGATCGTCGTCAGGTTGGACTCGGCGAGGTCGGCCGAACCGCCCCAGAGCTCGGGGAGCTCGGCGGCCAGGGCGTTGATGACCGTGCCGCTGGCGGCGCGGGTCGAGACGTCCTTGCCCGCTTCGAAGGCGGGGAGGGCGTCGGCGATGTCGGCGGGGAGCTCACGGGCCTGGAGGCGGTCCCACAGCTGCTTGCGCTCGGGGTGGGCTTCGGCCCACGCGTCGAACTTCTGCTGCCAGGCGGCCTTCTCGGCCTCGCCGCGCTCGACGAGCTTGCGCGTGTGGGCGATGACGTCGTCGGCGACGGCGAAGTGCTGCTCCGGGTCGAAGCCGAGCACCTCCTTCGTGGCCTTCAGCTCGTCGGCGCCGAGGGCCGAGCCGTGGATCTTGCCGGAGTTCTGCTTGCCGGGGGAGGGCCAGCCGATGATCGTCTTGAGGACGATGAGCGAGGGCTTGCTCGTCTCGCCCTTCGCGCGCTCGATGGCCGCGTGCAGTTCGGCGACGTCTTCGACGTACTCGCCGGTCTTCTTCCAGTCGACCGTCTGCACGTGCCAGCCGTATGCCTCGTAACGCTTCTGGACGTCTTCGGTGAAGGCGACGTTGGTGTCGTCCTCGATCGAGATCTGGTTGGAGTCGTAGATGGCGATGAGGTTGCCGAGCTCCTGGTGGCCGGCGAGCGAGGAGGCCTCGCTGGTCACGCCCTCCTGGAGGTCGCCGTCGCCGGCGATCACGTAGACGTAGTGGTCGAAGGGGCTCTCGCCGGCCGGCGACTCGGGGTCGAAGAGGCCGCGCTCGTAACGTGCCGCGTAGGCGAAGCCCACGGACGAGGCGAGGCCCTGGCCGAGGGGACCGGTGGTGATCTCCACACCGTCGGTGTGGCCGTACTCGGGGTGGCCCGGGGTCAGCGAGCCCCAGGTGCGCAGCGCCTCGAGATCCTTCTTCTCGAGGCCGAAGCCGCCGAGGTAGAGCTGCACGTACTGCGTGAGTGACGAGTGTCCGACCGACAGGATGAAGCGGTCGCGACCCGGCCAGTGGGTGTCGGCGGGATCATGGCGCATGACGCGCTGGTAGAGCAGGTAGGCCGCGGGAGCGAGCGACATCGCGGTTCCGGGGTGGCCGTTGCCCACCTTCTCGACGGCGTCCGCCGCGAGAATGCGAGCGGTGTCCACCGCGCGCCGATCGATGTCATCCCATTCGAAGTCCGACAACTGGGTCGCCTTTCTCGATACTGTGCGCCCGGGTTCACTTCCGACGCCGCACTCACCACCGTAGGAGTGGGAGAGGGGTGGGGTGTCGGCGCGGGGCGCGCGTTCTCCGTCAGCATAGCGAGAACGCCACTGCAGGTTGCGGTGCGTGACGGGGGGTCGACAGACGGCCGGTCGTGTGGTGGAGATGGCATAGAATCGTGGAGGTTCTATACGCGCTACCCCGGGGGACGATGGACATCTCGACGACGTCGCACGTCATTGCGACGACCGATCGCCGCTCCGTCGGACGAACCCTCCGGGCCTACGTCGCTCTGACCAAGCCCCGCGTCCTCGAGCTTCTTCTCGTGACCACCGTGCCGGTGATGATCCTGGCGCAGGGGGGTCTGCCGAACCTGTGGCTCATCCTCGCCACGGTCATCGGCGGCTCGCTCAGCGCGGGTTCGGCGGCGGCGTTCAACATGTACCTCGATCGCGACATCGACGCGCACATGCAGCGCACGGTCAACCGCCCGCTCGTGACGGGCGAGGTGTCGCCGCGCGGTGCGCTGATCTTCGCGTGGACGCTCGCGGCGGTGTCGACGGTGTGGCTGTGGGCCTTCACCAACGCGCTGGCGGCGGGTCTGTCGGCCGCGGCGATCTTCTTCTACGTCGTGATCTACACGATGATCCTCAAACGCCGCACCGAGCAGAACATCGTCTGGGGCGGCATCGCGGGCTGCTTCCCGGTGCTCATCGGCTGGTCGGCTGTGACGGGGTCGTTGTCGTGGACGCCGTTCATCCTCTTCGCGCTCGTGTTCCTGTGGACGCCCCCGCACTACTGGCCGCTGTCGATGAAGTACGCCGCCCAGTACGACGAGGTCGATGTGCCCATGCTCGGCGCGACTCGCAGCGGTTCGCAGGTGGGGCTGCAGGTGATCCTCTACGCGTGGGCCACCGTCGCATGCTCGCTGCTGCTCATCCCCGTCGCGCCCATGGGCCTGGTCTACACGGTCTCGGCGCTCGTCTTCGGCGGGTGGTTCATCTACGAGTCGCACCGCTTGTACTCCCGTGCCGTGCGCGGCGGAGAGCCGCGGCCGATGCGCGTGTTCCACGCCTCGATCACGTACCTCACCCTGCTGTTCGTCGCGATCGCCGTCGACCCGCTACTCCCCTTCTGAGCGGATTCAGAAATGCGCCCGTCCTGTTTCAGGGCGGGCGCTTTCTCGTCGCCCGGAGTATCAGAGGGGGCCCGTGCCGCGACGGTCAGTGCTCGGGCGCTCCGGGGAGAGCGTCGGCGGTCAGGGGGCGGCTCATCTCTACGAGTCCGCCATCGTCGGGGTGCGGCTCGCGTCCGAGGACACGGAGGTCCTGGGTACGCCCGGTCGGAACGAATCCGTTGCGGGTGTAGTACTTCCGTGCCGGTGCGGCGTGCTCGGCCACCCAGAGCCGGAGAACCGTCTGGTCACGCGAGCCGGCCCAACTCAGGATCGAGGCGAGCAGGGCGTCGGTGACGCCGTTCTCGCGCCCGCGCGCGTCCGGGGTCACGTAGACGCCCGTGAGGACGGGCTCGGGTCCGTGCGCGTCCCCGAGCTGCGCGCACATCATTCCGAGCCATCGACCCGTCTCGTCGTCGATGGCGGCCATGCTCGTCGTGTCGGGTTGTTCGCCGCGGCGTGCGCGCATCTTCCAGCCCTCGTCCGGGATGCGCTGCGTCTCTTCGACGGTCGCGGCCCACGAGACGGGGTTGTCGGTGGCGTTCTCGATGCGGAACTCCCGCACCCGGGGCCAATCGTCCTCCTGGGTGGAACGCAGCATGAACACTCCTCCAGGTTAGCCGCCGCCGCACGCCCCGGACACAGCGAAGCGCCCGCCCCGGTGAGGGAGCGGGCGCTTTCGAGGCGCGGGATCAGCGACGCGTGGCGTCGTCTCCGGCGTCGAGCCGGGGCTCGTCGTGGCGAGCAGCGGCGGCTGCCTGCGGGGGAGCGGTCGCGGTCGACGGCGTCTCGACGTCGGCATCCTCCACCGCGAGGGGCGTCGCGGTCGTGGCCGGTGCGAACGGGGCGACGGGAGCGGAGTCCTCGGCGACGGTCTCATCGTCGCTGCTCCAGTCGATGGTCTCGATCGCGACATCGGGACGGTGGGTGAGCGCGGTGGCGGCGGCGAGGGCGAGGACCGCGACGATGCCGATCGCACCTGCGCCGAGGACGGCGGCACCGACGACGACCCACGACTGGCCGACGTAGACCTGCACAACGGTGGCGTTCGGGTCGTTGAGCACCTGCTCCATCGCGTCGATCCCGTTCAGGACGATCGCGAGTCCGCCGGCGATGGCGGCCAGGGATGCGACGACGAGCACCCAGAACGGGATGCTGGTCACCAGGCGGGGACGAGTCTTCATGGGGAGTACTCCTTGTCGTTCCGACAGGGGGTGTCGGGCGGCGGGTCCCGAAGCGGGGGACGACGGGACGGTAGGCACGAAAGTGCCACGGTCAACCATGACGGATGCGCCAGTGCGCTGTGTAGGGGTCGCCGATGAATCGCCTATGGGCGTATAAGGGGGGTGCAGGAATCGCCCGGGCGGCGGTTCGGCATCGTCGGGAGGCGGAGGCGGTCCTTCGCGAAGGAGGGCCCGTTCCGACTGCGGCAGGCCGCGGACCGGAGTCAGCCGCGCACAGACGCGGTCTCGCGCCCGACATCTCGACGTTCGGCGGTGGCGGGCTGCTTCAGGTGCAGCACGACGACGGTCATGGTCGCGGCGGCGAGGGCTGCGAGCACCATGTGCGTGCCGACGGCGAACTCGGGCAGGCCGTTGCGCGCCTGGTACAGACCCACGGCGATTTGCACCAGCTCGACGGCGAGGAGCGCGAGGGTCCACCGACGCACCGGCAGGCGCAGGCGCCACGCCGCGGCGACGACGACGAGCGTCAGCGCGAACAGTGCGTACCCGGGCCACGAGTGCACGTGTTCGAGCACCTCGGCATCGAAGCCGTTGCGTCCGGCGGAGGCGTCGCCCGAGTGGGGACCCGCGCCGGTGGTCAGCACGCCGAAGACGATCGTGAGGGCGAGGACGCCCGTGGTCGCGTGGACCAGTCCGGCGAACCAGCGGGGCACGGCGAGCAGGCGGGGGCCGGTGGGCTGGTTCATCCGCACGAGGAACGCGGCGCACACCGCCACGAGCGACACCGAGGCGACGTAATGGAACCCGACGATGAAGGGATTGAGGCCGGTGAGCACCGTGATGCCGCCGACGACGGCCTGGGCGACGATTCCGACGAGTACGACGAGCGAGAGCACGAACAGCACGCGGCGCTCGCGCCGCATACGCCAGACGAGCACGACGACCGCGATGGCCAGGATGCCGACGAGCCCGGTCAGTGTCCGGTTGCCGAACTCGATGACGCCGTGGATGCCCATCTCCTGCGTGTTCACGAGCGAATCGGCCGTGCACTTGGGCCAGGTCGGGCAGCCGAGCCCCGAGCCGGTGAGGCGGACGGCTCCGCCGGTGCCGATGATGAGCACCTCGGCGACGAACGACAGCCAGGCGAACACGCGAACGCGACGGTCGACGTCGGTGGGGAGCCACGCGACGACGCGGCGCAGGGCGGCGGGGACGCGGGTCGAAGCGGTGGGGGACGAGGCGGAGGGCATGCGTACGGCTTCCTGGCGTCGAGGTGATCCCGGCTGTCGGGAGAGCGGTCCTGCCGTACCGGGAGCGGGTGTTGCCTGTAGAATCGAAGGGTCCGGGTGCAGCGCTCACGCGATCCGCACCCACGACAGTCTAGGCGCGCAGCCAGCGTCTTCGAGCGGGCCCACCAGCGACCTTCCTGAGACTTCGACCGGAGTCCGGAATGCCGGGGCGGATGACACCGTTGTGGCCCGAGAAGGAGAGTGATCACCATGTCCGATGTACTCATCGACCGACCCGAGCTCGAAAGCCTGGGGCAATACGAGTTCGGCTGGCACGACACCGATGCCGCCGGCGCGATCGCGCAGCGCGGGATCAACGAGGACGTGGTGCGCGGAATCTCCGCCCTCAAGTCCGAGCCCGAGTGGATGCTGAAGACGCGTCTGAAGGGCTACCAGCTCTTCGGCCGCAAGCCCATGCCCACGTGGGGCGCAGACCTGTCGGAGATCGACTTCGACAACATCAAGTATTTCGTGCGCTCGACCGAGAAGCAGGCCCAGACCTGGGAAGACCTTCCGGAAGAGATCCGCAACACGTACGAGAAGCTCGGCATCCCCGAGGCGGAGCGCCAGCGCCTCGTCGCCGGCGTCGCGGCTCAGTACGAGTCCGAGGTGGTCTACCACCAGATCCGTGAGGACCTCGAGCAGCAGGGTGTCATCTTCATGGACACCGACACGGCTCTTCGCGAGCACCCCGAGTTCTTCGAGGAGTACTTCGGCACGGTCATCCCGGCCGGCGACAACAAGTTCGCCGCGCTCAACACGGCCGTCTGGTCGGGCGGCTCCTTCGTCTACGTCCCGAAGGGCGTGCACGTCGAGATCCCGCTGCAGGCGTACTTCCGCATCAACACCGAGAACATGGGGCAGTTCGAACGGACGCTGATCATCGCCGATGAGGACAGCTACGTCCACTACATCGAGGGCTGCACCGCGCCCATCTACAAGAGCGACTCGCTGCACTCGGCCGTGGTCGAGATCATCGTGAAGAAGAACGCCCGCGTGCGGTACACGACGATCCAGAACTGGTCGAACAACGTCTACAACCTCGTCACCAAGCGCGCGATCGCCCACGAAGGCGCGACCATGGAGTGGGTCGACGGCAACATCGGCTCCAAGGTCACGATGAAGTACCCCTCCATCTACCTCATGGGAGAGCACGCCAAGGGAGAGACCCTCTCGGTCGCCTTCGCCGGTCCCGGTCAGCACCAGGACGCCGGCGCGAAGATGATTCACATGGCGCCGTACACGCAGTCGTCGATCGTTTCGAAGTCGATCGCGCGCGGCGGCGGTCGCGCGGGCTACCGCGGCGAGGTCCGAGTGGATGCCAATGCGCATCACTCCGCGAACACCGTACGTTGTGACGCCCTGTTGGTCGACACGATCTCGCGCAGCGACACGTACCCCGCGATCGACATCCGCGTCGACGACGTGCAGCTCGGCCACGAGGCCACGGTCTCGAAGGTCAGCGAAGAACAGCTGTTCTACCTGCAGTCGCGCGGGATGCCCGAAGACGAGGCCATGGCGATGATCGTGCGCGGCTTCATCGAGCCGATCGCCCGCGAGCTGCCGATGGAATACGCGCTCGAGCTCAACAAGCTCATCGAGATGGGCATGGAAGGATCCGTAGGCTAAATGACGACTGCGACTCACACCCCCGCAGCCGCCGCGGAGGGGCATATCGACCCCGCCGCACTCGTGGCATCCGTCGTTCCGGTGCAGACGCGCTCCGAGCGACCGACCTCGTTCGATCCGGCTGATTTCGGCGTGCCCTCGGGCCGCGAGGTCAACTGGAAGCTGACGCCCATCGATCGGCTCACGCCGCTGTTCGTCGACGAGGCGGGGCCCTCGGGCGTCGTGTCCGTCGAAGTCAGCGCTCCCGCGGCCGTCGAACAGCTGCGTCTGGCCGCGGGAGACGCCCCGCGCGGCGAGCACTTCCGACCCGAGGATCTGACCGCCGCTCTGGCCTGGACGCACGAGGCCGAGGCACCCCTGCTGCGCATCCCCGCGAATGTCGAACTCGACGAGCCGATCGTGGTGCGCTTGACCGGCACCGGCGGCCTCGCGCACGCCCACGTCGTGATCGAGGCGCAGCCGAACTCGCGCGGCACCGTGGTGCTGCGTCACGAGGGCACCGCGAATCACGCGCAGAACGTCGAGATCATCGTCCGCGACGGCGCAGACCTCACGGTCGTCTCGGTGCAGCGCTGGAACGACGACGCCGTGCACGCGGCATCCCACCAGGCTCGTGTCGACCGTGACGCCAAGCTGACCCACGTCGTGGTGAGCTTCGGCGGCGGTGTCGTCCGTGTGAACCCTTCTGTCGAGCTTTCGGGCGCGGGCGCCGAGGGGCGTCTCTACGGCCTGTCGTTCGCCGACGCCGGTCAGCACCTCGAATCGCAGGTCTACCTGCACCACAAGGGTCCGCACACGGTCGGTGACGTGCTCTACAAGGGCGCGCTGCAGGGCAAGAGCGCGCGCAGCGTCTGGATCGGCGACGTCCTCATCGGACCGGATGCCACGGGCACCGACTCCTACGAGGCCAACCGCAACCTCGTTCTCACCGACGGCGCCCGCGCCGACTCGATCCCGAACCTCGAGATCGAGACCGGTGACATCCAGGGTGCCGGTCACGCCAGCGCGACGGGTCGTTTCGACGACGAGCAGCTGTTCTACCTGCAGGCGCGCGGTATCGCCGAAGACGAGGCCCGTCGCCTCGTCGTGCTCGGGTTCCTCACGGAGATCGTCCAGCGCATCGGCATCCCCGAGCTCGAGACCGAGCTCATCGAGGCCATCGAGCACGAGCTGGCCGCGGGGGCCGAGGCGTGAGCGCCTCGCGCGCCTGCGCCCTCAGCGACCTCACCCAAGACGAGGCGCACCGCGTCGAGATCGACGGCGTCGCGATCGCGGTCGTGCTCGACGGCAACGGCGAGGTCCACGCGATCGGCGATGTGTGCACGCACGGCGACATCTCGCTCTCCGACGGCTTCGTCGAGGGAGAGACCCTGGAATGCTGGGCCCACGGCTCGGCGTTCTCGCTGAAGACCGGTCGCCCCCTGAACCTCCCGGCGTACGAGCCGGTCCCCGTGTACGAGGTCGTGATCGACGGAGACGACGTGCTCATCGATCCGTCCGTCACCAAGGCGACGGCCTGAGCCGCGCCCACGACCCCCAGAATTTACGAGTAAGGAACACCATGTCTGTCCTCGAGATCCGCGACCTCCACGTGACGGTCGAGACGGAGAACGGTACGACCCCGATCCTCAACGGCGTGACGCTCACTATGCGCACAGGTGAGACCCACGCCATCATGGGCCCCAACGGCTCCGGCAAGTCGACCCTGGCGTACACGATCGCCGGCCACCCCAAGTACACCGTCACGAGCGGCTCCATCACGCTCGACGGCGAGGACGTGCTCGAGATGAGCGTCGACGAGCGCGCTCGCGCGGGCCTCTTCCTCGCCATGCAGTACCCGGTCGAGATCCCCGGCGTCACCGTCACGAACTTCCTGCGCACCGCCAAGACGGCCATCGACGGCGAGGCCCCGGCCATCCGCTCGTGGACCAAGGACGTCAAGGGCGCCATGGAGAACCTCCGCATGGACCCGAAGTTCGCCTCGCGCAACGTCAACGAAGGCTTCTCGGGCGGCGAGAAGAAGCGCCACGAGATCCTCCAGCTCGAGCTGCTCAAGCCGAAGATCGCCGTGCTCGACGAGACCGACTCGGGCCTCGACGTTGACGCGCTGAAGATCGTGTCGGAGGGCGTGAACCGCGCCAAGGAGCAGACCGATCTCGGTGTGCTGCTCATCACGCACTACACGCGCATCCTCCGCTACATCCGCCCCGATTTCGTGCACGTCGTCGTGAAGGGTCGCATTGTCGAAGAGGGCGGGCCCGAGCTCGCCGACCGACTCGAAGAAGAGGGTTACGACCGCTTCCTCGAGGCCGGTACGCCGATCGACGCGTAGGATCGTTACATGACCGCAACCCTCGCTCCCGAGAAGTACGACGAGGTCACCGAGGCTCTGAAAGACGTCATGGATCCCGAACTGGGGATCAACGTCGTGGACCTCGGCCTCATCTACGATCTCGCGTGGGACGACGAGAACGACGCGCTCGTCATCCACATGACCCTCACCTCGGCCGGCTGTCCGCTGACCGATGTGCTCGAAGAGCAGACGGCTCAGGCTCTCGACAACGTCGTGGAACGCTTCCGCATCAACTGGGTGTGGATGCCGCCGTGGGGTCCCGAACGGATCACTGACGACGGACGCGACATGATGCGCGCCCTCGGTTTCGCGATCTGAGACCCTCGCACGGACGCCCATCCCCCTCGGGGGTGGGCGTCCGCGGTTTCTGCGACGTCGTGTGTCCTCCTCTGACGCGCCGGGCACCGGCATCCGGGGTCCTCGTTAGGCTTTTCGCATGAGCGTTCTCCCGTTGCAGGCACTGCCGATCGAGCTTCTGCGTCAGCGCAGCAGCACGAAGTGGCGCTCCTACGGCGATGACGTCATTCCGATGTTCGTGGCCGAGACCGACTATCCGCTCGCGCCGGCGATCACGGCGGCTCTGCACCGGGCGGTCGAGATCGGCGACACGGGCTACACGCCTCCGCGCCCCGGCATCGACCTCGATTTCGCCGACTTCGCCGAGCGGCGATGGGGGTGGCGACCCGATCCGTCGCGCATCCGCTGGACGGGCGACGTGATGATGGGCGTTGTCGAAGTGTTGCGCGGAGTCACCTCTCCCGGCGACCGCGTGATCGTGACGCCCCCGGTGTACCCGCCGTTCTACGACACGGTCGAAGAGGCCGGGGCCGTCGTGGAGCGTATCCCGCTGATCGACGACGGGGCGCGCTGGCACCTCGACCTCGATTCGATCGAGGCGGCCCTGGCGGGCGGGGCGCGTGCCGTCCTGCTGTGCAACCCGCACAACCCCACCGGGACCGTCCACTCGCGGGAGTCCCTGGCAGCTCTTGCGCGTCTCGCGCACCGTTACGGCGCGAGCGTGATCAGCGACGAGATCCACGCGCCGCTCACGCACGCCCCCGCGGTCTTCACCCCGTTCCTGGATGCCGGAGACGAGGCGGCCGCGGTCGGCTACATCGTGACGAGCGCGAGTAAGACCTACAATCTCGCCGGGTTGAAGTGCGCCGTGATCGTGACGGGGGCGGAGGAGACCGCCGCGGTCGTGCGCGCCCTGCCGTGGGAGGTCGAGTGGCGCGCGGGACTGTTCGGCGTCATCGCGAACCGCGCCGCGTTCTCGGCCGAGAGCGACCGGTGGCTCGCCTCGTTGCTCGTGGCGCTGGACGACAACCGTCGACTGCTCGCCGACCTGCTCGCCGAGCATCTGCCACTCGCGCGCTATCGCATTCCCGAAGCTGGGTTCCTCGCGTGGGTGGACGTGTCTGCGTACGGCTGGGGCGACAACCCCGCTCCGTTCATCCGGCGCGAGGCGCAGGTCGCCCTGCACCACGGCCCGCTGTTCGGGGTCGAGGGGATCGGACACGTGCGCATCAACGTGGGCTGTGCTCCCGAGGTGCTCCGCGAGGCGATCGAGAGGATCGGGTGGCTCGTCGACAGCGTGTGACGAAACGGAGGGGGACCTCTCGGGGCGATCGGGCCGGTACCTCGCCGTCGAGGCGTCACCGTGGCATCCGGAGGCAAGGTAAGGATATCCTTATCTGGTGATCACTGCCACGCGTCCCGCCTACCGCCCGTACGTCGCCGTGGTGAAGACCGCGCGACGTCTCTCGCCGCACTTCGTGCGCGTGACGTTCACCTCACCCGACTTCGACGTCTTCGGCACCGACCGCCGCGACCAGCGCGTCAAGCTGGTGCTGCCCGGCCGCGACGGCACCGTCTGCGACATCGGACAGGACGATCCCGAGGCCATCGCCAACGGCGACTGGTACACGCGCTGGCGCGACCTGCCCGACGAGGAGCGCATGCCCTTCCGCACCTACACCGTGCGCCGCATCGACCCCGAGGCCCTGGAACTCGACATCGACTTCGTCGTGCACCACGACGCCGGTCCGGCCGGCTCCTGGGCGGAAGCGGCGACGGCGGGGGACCACCTGGTGGTCGTCGGCCCCGACGCGCGCAGCGCCGATTCGGCGCAGGGGATCGACTTCCACCCCGGAACGGCGCGACGCATCCTGCTCGCCGGTGACGAGACCGCCGCCCCCGCGATCTGCGCCGTGCTGGAGGGCCTCGAGCCCGGCCTTGACGTCGATGCGTTCATCGAAGTGCCCGACGTCGACGACGCTCTGACCGTACGAAGCGGGGACGCGCGCGTGCACTGGCTCCCGCGCGGCGAACGCCCCCACGGCGAGGCGCTGATCGAAGCGATGGAGGCCTGGGTCGCGGCATCCGGTGACGTTCTGGCGCGCGCGGCCGCGCCTCGCCCGCAGGTGCTCGAAGACATCGACCTCGACGTCGACCTGCTCTGGGACAGCCCCGCTGACGCGGACGGGGAGTTCTACGCGTGGATCGCGGGCGAGTCGTCGACGGTGAAGCTGCTGCGCCGCATGCTCGTCTCCGGCTGCGGCGTCGACCGCGGACGCGTCGCCTTCATGGGGTACTGGCGCGCGGGACAGGTCGAGCGGACGGCCTGAGCGGCAGCGACCGCGAACCACGACAGAAGCCCCGGCCGAGACCGGGGCTTCCGTCGTTCTCGGACCGTCAGGCCGTCTGCGCCTGCTCCGGCTCGGCCACCGTGTGATGCCGGCCGATCGGGATGACCATGGGCCGCCCGGTCAGCGGGTCGGGCACCACGCGGCTGTCGAGGCCGAAGACGCGGCGCACGGTGTCTTCGGTGAGGACCTCGGCGGGGTCTCCGGCCGCGATCACCTCGCCGTTCGCCATGGCCACGAGATGGTCGGCGTAGCGGGCGGCGAGGTTGAGGTCGTGGAGCACCATGGCCACGGTGGTGCCGCGATCGCGGTTGAGGTCGGCCAGCAGATCGAGCACGTCGATCTGGTGGCTGATGTCGAGGAAGGTCGTCGGCTCGTCGAGCAGCAGAACGTCGGTCTCTTGAGCCAGGGCCATCGCGATCCACACGCGTTGGCGCTGGCCACCGCTGAGCTCGTCGACGGGGCGGTCGGCGAGGTGCGCGACGTCGGTGGCGTCGAGGGCGCGTGCCACCGCGGCGTCGTCTGCGCTCGTCCAGCGCGACAGCGCGCCCTGATGGGGGTGACGGCCTCGGCTGACGAGATCGGACACGGCGATCCCGTCCGGAGCGATCGGCGACTGGGGAAGGAGCCCCAGCACGCGCGCGACCTGCTTGGTGGGTTGGCGGTGGATGGACTTGCCGTCGAGCAGCACCTGGCCCGCCGAGGGTGTGAGCAGGCGCGCCATGGCCTTGAGCAACGTCGACTTGCCGCACGCGTTCGCTCCGACGATGGTCGTCACCTTTCCCGGCGGGATCTGCAGGTCGAGGGAGTCGACGATGGTCCGGTCTCCGTAGCCGAGAGTGACGCCCTCGGCGATCAGGGAGCGCTCGACGGTCATAGCGTGGTTCCTCCGGTTCGGCTGCTGCGAACGAGCAGGTAGATGAGATACGGCGCCCCGAGAACGCCGGTGATCACGCCCACGGGCAGACGCGTGCCGAACGCGTACTGGGCGCAGAAGTCGGCCACGAGCACCAGCAGGGCGCCGACCAGACCCGCGGGCAGGATGGGGGAGCCGACCGGCCCGAGAAGACGGACGGCGATGGGGCCGGCCAGGAACGACACGAAGGCGATGGGGCCCGCGGCGGCCGTGCCGAAGGCCAGCAGGCCTACGGCGGCGACGATGAGCAGCAGCCGACTCCGCTCGACGGGGAGACCGACGGCGGCGGCGGTGTCATCGCCCATGCGGAGGATCTCGAGGCGGCCGGAGAGGCCGAGGAGAACCGGGGCGAGGACGACGACAGCGCCGGCGACCGGCAGGGCGCGGTCCCACGTCGCGTCGTTCAGGTTCCCGGTGATCCAGCGCATCGCGGCGGGGAGGTCGTATTCCGCGGCGCGCGCGATCACGTACGACACGACGGCCTGGCACATCGCCGCGACGCCGATGCCGACGAGGATCAGGCGTGCCCCCGAGCCGCCGTTGCGGTAGGCGAGCAGATAGATCGTGAGGGCGGCGACGAGGGCCGCGGCCATCGCGAGAAACGACACGGTCGTCTCGCCCATCCCGAAGACCACGATGCCGATGACGGCGGCGGCGCTCGCACCGGTGTTGATGCCGATGACGTCGGGACTCGCGAGAGCGTTGCGCAGCATCGACTGGAAGACCACGCCCCCCATTCCGAAGCACAGGCCCGTGCACAGTCCGGTCACCGCGCGGGGGAGCCGCAACTCGCCCACGGTGAACGACGCCCCCGGGACGCGTTGGCCGGTGAGGACACCCCACACCTCCACGGGGGAGTAGGCGGTCTGACCCAGCATGAGGGACAACGAGAACGCGCCGACGACGAGAAAGGTCAGGATGCCGGTGACCAGCACCCACTTGCGTCGACGACGCTTCCGGCCGTCGACGACGGACGCCAGGGCGGCCGGCGCGGGGGTGGTGAGCGAGCCGATCACAGCGCCCTCATCCTCTGTCGCCGAACCAGTGCGATGAAGAACGGTGCCCCCACCAGAGCGGTGACGATGCCGACCTCGATCTCCTCGGGACGCGCCACCACGCGGCCCACGACGTCGCCGAGCGTGAGGAGCACGGCACCGCCCAGCGCGGAGACGGGCAGCAGCCACCGGTGGTCGACGCCGACCAGCAAACGGACCATGTGGGGGACGACGAGCCCGACGAAGCCGATGGGACCGGCGACCGCGGTCGCGGCACCGCACAGGATTACAGCACCGCCGGTGGAGATCAGCCGGGCAGCGCGGACGCGAGCGCCCAGGCCTGCGGCGAGCTCGTCACCCAGAGCGAGCGTGTTCAGCGCCGTCGAACTCGCGAGGCAGATCAGCAGACCCGCGAGGAGGAAGGGCAGCACCTGCAGGATCGTCTCGAAGGTCGCCCCGCCGACGCCGCCGATCTGCCAGAAACGGAACTCGTTCATGACGTTGACGCGCGGGAGAAGGACTGCGCTCGTGAGCGAGCTGAACGCGACGGCGCTGACCGCGCCGGCGAGGGCGAGACGCAACGGTGTCGCCCCGCCCCGACCGAGCGAGCCGATCGCGTAGACCAGCACGGCGGCACCCGCGGCGCCGATCAACCCGACCCAGATGTAGGACGTCGCCGAGCCGAGCCCGAAGAAGGCGATGCCGACGACGATCGCCAGTCCGGCGCCGCCGTTGATGCCGAGGATCTGCGGGTCGGCGAGGGGGTTGCGGGTGGCCCCCTGCAGAACCGCACCCGAGACCGCGAGGGCTGCGCCGACGAGGATGGCGAGGACGGTTCGGGGAACCCGCTTCGCGACCGCGGCCGCCGAGGCGGTGTCGGTGGAACCGGTGAGTCCCGACCAGATGTCGGCGGCCGTGACGTCGCGCGCACCGAAGGTGACCGAGAGGATCGCCGCGACGACGAGCACGACGACGAGAGCGATGACACCGACAGCACGTCTCCGCCCCCAGTGACGCGGGCGAGCGTCGCCGGGGGCGGAGAGGGCCGGAGCGAGAGTGCTCATCGCTCCGACGGGTGAGGGATCGGCATCAGGACGAGGCCTTCGCCGCCGCAGCGCCCACGAGGCCGATGTACTCGTCGCCGTAGGTCGATCCGATGTTCAGCGGCGTCGGGGTGATGGCCGACGAGAGGGTGGAACCACTCGTGATCACGGCGATCGCTCCGTCGGCCACGGCCGGGATCTTCGACAGCAGCGGATCGGCCTGCATCGCGGCGATCATGCCGTCGCTGCCGTAGGCGACCATGACCTGCACGTCGGAGAAGTTCTCGATCTGCTCGGTGCTGGGGGTGAACCAGAAGGTCTTCGACGCGGCCGACTCCGAAGCGACGTAGGACGACGGGGCCAAGCCGAGCTCCTCGAGATAGCCCATGCGCGGGTCGAGCGTGTTGTAGAAGCCGAGCGTCGACAGGTTGGTCGGGTCGAAGTAGGTGAGGAGCGACTTCTTCCCGGCGATGGCGGGGTACTTCGCCGCTTCGTCCGTGATGTGCTTCTCTTTGTCGGCGACCATCTTCTCGGCCTCGTCCTTCAGCCCGAGAGCCGTCCCGTCGATGACGGTCATGTCCTGCCAGGTGGTGCCCCACGCGACGTCTTGGAAGGTGACGACCGGCGCGATCTTGCTCAGCGTGTCGTACTGCTCCTGGGTCATGCCGGAGTAGGCGGCGAGGATGACGTCGGGCCGAGCGTCGGAGATGGCCTCGTAGTCGTAGCCGTTGGTCTCGTCCATCAGGACGGGCGTCTGCGCGCCGAGCTCGGCGAGCTTGTCCTTCGTCCACGGGAGCAGGCCGTCACCGTCTTCGTCGCCGTAGATCACCTTGGGCATGGCGACGGGAACGACGCCGAGCGCCAGGGCGACGTCCTGGTTGCCCCAGTCGACCGTGACGACGCGCTCGGGCTTCGAGGCGATGGTCGTCTCGCCGAAGACGTTGGTGAGCGTCACGGGGAATGCGCCGTCCGCGGTGGAATCGTCGGAAGCGCCCGGGGCGGCTGCCGAGGTGCCGGCGCAGCCGGTCAGGACGAGGGCGGAACCGACGGCGAGTGCCGCCAGTGCGCGGAATCGGGACACGAAGAGCCTCCTGCGTGTTAGGTAAGGATAGGCTTAGTTTAGGTCAGTCCACGGAGCGAAAAGCAAACTCAGACGCCGCGGGATCGGCCGATCTCCTCGGCGTCGAGACACCCGCACAGCGAAGTCCTCGTCGTGTCGGGAAGTCGGCATCCGGACGAGTCGTCGTTCCATCGCAGCCTTTTCGAGCGCGCCGCCGCTGCGGTGCTGAACGCGCTGTCGGCGGGCATGCAGGAGCGCGTCTTATACTGAGTGGCTGGCCATGTCGGCCATTTCCCCATCTCCGAAGAACGGACGTTCGCTGTGCTCGCCGTGCACGACCTCGAGATCCGCGTGGGTGCCCGCGTGCTCATGTCCGATGTGGCGTTCCGCGTCTCCGACGGCGACAAGATCGGCCTTGTCGGGCGCAACGGCGCCGGTAAGACGACGCTGACGAAGGTGCTCGCCGGCGACCTCCTGCCCGCGAACGGCGGAGTCGACCGCTCGGGGGAGTTGGGCTACCTGCCCCAGGACCCCCGCTCGGGAGACCCTGAGATGCTCGCGCGCACCCGCATCCTCGACGCCCGCGGCCTGGGCTCTCTCGCCCTCGGCATGCACGAGGCGTCGATGGCGATGGGCGACGACGATCCCGCCGTGGCCGCCAAGGCGATGAAGAAGTACGCGAACTACACCGAGCGCTTCGAAGCGGCGGGCGGATACGCGGCCGAGGCGGAAGCGGCATCCATCGCCCACAACCTCTCTCTTCCCGACCGCATCCTCGATCAGCCGTTGAAGACCCTGTCGGGCGGTCAGCGTCGTCGCATCGAACTGGCGCGCATCCTCTTCTCCGACGCGCAGACCATGATCCTCGACGAGCCGACCAACCACCTCGACGCCGACAGTGTCGTGTGGCTGCGCGAGTTCCTCAAGGGCTACAAGGGCGGGCTCATCGTGATCTCGCACGACGTGGAACTCGTCGGCGAGACCGTCAACCGCGTTTTCTACCTGGATGCCAATCGCCAGGTCATCGACGTCTACAACATGAACTGGAAGAACTACCTGCGCCAGCGGGTGGCCGACGAGGAGCGCCGCAAGAAGGAGCGCGTCAACGTCGAGAAGAAGGCCACGGCCCTGCAGCTGCAGGCCGCGCGCTTCGGCGCGAAGGCCTCGAAGGCAGCGGCCGCGCACCAGATGGTCGCGCGCGCCGAGAAGATGCTCTCGGGCCTCGACGAGGTGCGTGCCGAAGAGCGCGTCGCGAAGCTGCGCTTCCCGAAGCCCGCGCCCTGCGGGAAGACTCCGCTCATGGCCTCCGGGCTCTCGAAGTCGTACGGCTCGCTCGAGATCTTCACCGACGTCGACCTCGCGATCGACCGCGGTTCGCGCGTGGTCATCCTGGGGCTCAACGGAGCCGGAAAGACCACGCTGCTGCGCATCCTCGCCGGCGTCGACCAGCCCGACACCGGCCAGCTCGAGCCCGGGCACGGTCTGAAGATCGGCTACTACGCCCAGGAGCACGAGAACCTCGACGTGAACCGTTCGGTGCTGGAGAACATGATGTCGTCGGCCCCGCACATCACCGCGACCGAGGCCCGCAAGGTGCTGGGATCGTTCCTGTTCGTCGGCGACGACGTGCTGAAGCCCGCGGGAGTGCTCTCCGGTGGCGAGAAGACGCGCCTGTCGCTCGCGACCCTCGTGGTCTCGTCGGCC
This sequence comes from Sphingomonas sp. G5, assembly GCF_052660795.1. Taxonomy (NCBI): domain Bacteria; kingdom Pseudomonadati; phylum Pseudomonadota; class Alphaproteobacteria; order Sphingomonadales; family Sphingomonadaceae; genus Sphingomonas; species Sphingomonas sp. G5. The sequence continues at coordinate 1,439,189 of NZ_CP109660.1, forward strand.
AACATGCTGCTGCTCGACGAGCCCACGAACAACCTCGACCCCGCCTCGCGCGAAGAGATCCTGGGCGCCTTGTCGCACTACGAGGGCGCTGTCGTGCTCGTCTCGCACGACGAGGGCGCCGTCGAGGCGCTCAACCCCGAGCGCGTGCTCATCCTGCCCGACGGGGTCGAAGACATCTGGGGCCGCGACTACGCGGATCTGATCACCCTGGCGTAAGCCGAGCGCCGCCAAAAGCGGATGCCGTGGGTGCCGGCACGGCGTCACCTCTGCCGGGACAGCGCCCAGCGCATCCACACGGCATCCGTGCCGGGCCAGGGCGCGACATCGTCGCGAAATCCTTGGCGGAGGTAGAAGCCGCGGACGGTCGCGTTACCGATGTCGTACTCGGTGACGAGGTCGCCGCCGATGGCACGGGCGCGCTCCTTCCCGGCGTCGACGAGCCGCCGGCCCACACCCCGGTGCTGCTGATCGGGTGCGACGTAGAGCTTCCAGAGCACCAGATCGTTGCCCATCCGGTCGACTTCGCTCATTCCGATCACGGTGTCGTCACGGCAGGCGACATCGACGCGCTCCTCCCTGATCGCGGTGCCGATCGCCTCGTCGCTCCAGTAACGATCCAACCCGGCGACGACGTAGCCCGCGCCTCGCGTGGGGCCGTAGGTGGGCGGCCAGCTCAAAATCCCGATGAGTCGTACCGCGGCGAGGTCGTCGGCCGTGGCGGGGCGCACGATCGGGGTCATTCCGCCATCTTGCCGTTCCGCTCAGCGGGCGTCGAGCAGGGCGTCCTCGTCGTCGGCGTCTCGGTCCTTCGGGCGCTTGCGCGAGCGGTGCAGGGCGACCGGGTCGACGCGGCGGCGCTCACCCGTGGGGTTCTCGGGCGTCGGGACGGGTTCGATGAGCTCGTCGTCCTCGTCGTCGTCCTCTTCTCGGCGGAGCTTGCGCTCGTTGACGATGACATAGGTGATGAAGCCGAAGCCCATGACGGCGAAGAGGATCCATTGCACCGCGTACGACAGGTACGGACCCGGGTCGTTGCTCGGCGGGTCGACCGGGGCGGGCGCGGCGGCCGGAGCGGGGGACTCCGACATGAGCAGGCCGTAGGCGCCCTGCTCGATGGGGCCGGTCTGCTCCTCGACGAGTCCGAGATTGATCGTCGGCACCTGACCGGTCTCGGCGGTGCGGCCCGAGGTCGGGGCGGCCTCCTCGAGGCGCAGACGTACCTCGACCGTCACCTCGCCGGAAGGAGGCGCGGGGATGTCGTCGGGCTCCGACTGCTGGTTGCCGGGGGCGAGCCACCCGCGGTCGACGAGGAAGGTGCGACCGTCGTCGAGTCGGAACGGCACGAGCTGTTCGAAGGCCGCCGAGCCCCCGTGCGCGCGGTTTCTGACGAGCAGCTGCTCGTCGGTGAGGTACTGCCCCTGCATGCGCACGGGGCGCCACTCGTCGCCGGGGTTCAGCTCGGCGCCGGGAGCGAGCAGCTCGCCGAGGGGGACAGGGGTGGCGTCGTAGTTGTCGGCGACGAGCTGCAGTTGTTCGCTGCGCTCGGCGTTGCGCGAGAACTGCCAGTTCGAGAGGAACCCGCAGGCGATCGCGAAGAGGATCGCGATACCGACGTAGATGGCCCACCGTCCGGCCGCGGGCATCTCGCGCTCGCTCATCGTGCGCACCACCCGATGCACACGTTCATCTCGACCGAACCGACCACGTCTTCCAGGGTACGTCCGTCGGCGAGACGTTCACGCGCGTTCGCTCGACAGGGCGGCAACCTCGACGGGGAAGTCGCGGGCGCCGAGGAACGCGCGCAAGTAGGCCACGTGCTCGTCGCATGCGACCCAGGTCTTACGACGGTCGGCCGCGTGGATGCGCGGATTGCGCCAGTGGATCGACCAGACGGCGGCTTCTCGGCATCCGGCCCGCGAGCACTCGGCGGGCTCGTCGTTCACGAGCGATCGTCGCGCGGGGAATCGAGGCGCGGGGTCTCGGCGATACGGATGACGAGCGGGCCCTCGGCGGAGGCTGCGGGAGCGGGGGTGGCCGAGGGAGCTTCGAGCGCGCGTTCGGGAGCGATCGCCTCGGTGGAGCCCTGATCGGCACCGACGTTGGCGACGATGACGGCGAGGTAGGGCAGGAAGATCGCTCCGGCTGCGAACACGAAGGTGTACCAGCCGTAGGGGGTGATGACGGCCATCGCGATGAAGCACGCGATACGGATCCCCATCATCACCATGTACTTGGTGAAACGGGAATCGGCGTCCTCCCTCGGTGCCTTGGGGAGCGACGTCGCGGACTGAGCGGTGTGCGATGTCTTCACAGTGGTATCAGGGTACGCCCGTGGGGATGACACAGGGTGCGCCCTCGCGCCGACTCTTCGACATCGTGACAAGCCGCCAGACGCCTGAACGCCCGGCGGCCTATCGCGATTGTCACGCGCCGTAGCGCGAGCCGCTGGAACCGGCGCTGCCGGCGATGAGGATCGAGATCCCGATGATGAAGAGGATGACGAAAAGGAGGGTCACGTAGCCGACGATGACGCCCGCGAGGGCCATTCCGCGCCCGCGCTCGCCCCGCTCCTTGATCTGCTTGAGCGAGATGTGCCCCATGATGACACCGGCGATCGATCCGACCACCGGCAGGATGAGCACGAAACCGACGAGGGATGCCACGAGCGACACGATCGCGAGGACGTTGGTGCGCGCGGGGGCGGCGTAGGCGCCGCCGTACCCGTAGGCCGCGTTGGGCGTGCCGTAGGCGGGCTGTCCGTAGGTCGAGGTCGGGGGCTGGTTATACGCCGGGGCGCCGTAGGCGGGGGCGCCGTAGGCGGCGCCGGCGTCGGGCGCGGGCGTCGCGTAGGCGGGGGCGTCGGGCGCGGACGCCCCGTACGCCGGGGGTGCAGGTGTTCCGTAGGCCGGGGCTTCCGGCGCCGTGGCCTCGTACGGCGCAGCGCCGTACGCCGGAGAACCGTCCGCCGAAGGGCCGTCGGAGGGTGCCGCGGACGCCGACAGCCCTGCCGCCTCGTACGGGGTAGCCGGGGACGTCTCGGTCTGAGGAGCGTAGGGCGACGAGGGCTGCTCGCTGCCGTGCGTGTTGTCGGACCCGATGTGCTCGGGATGCTGCGGGTCGGTGGTGCGGTCGTCGCTCACGGGAGCCCCTTTCGTCGCGCGTTCGTCCAGCGTTCCAGCGGTGCCGACCCCGTGTCAAACCTCGGCGGGCGGGGCCGGGGAGTCGCCTCGGTAGGCTAGGGCGGTTCCGTCACCGCAAGCGCAGGAGTGTCACCATGTCCCAGGACCGCGTCGTCGTCGTCACCGGAGGAAACCGGGGCATCGGTCGAGCCATCGCCGAGCGTTTCGTCGCCGAGGGGTGGAAGGTCGCCGTGACCGCCCGCTCCGGTGAGGGCCCCGAGGGAACCCTGACCGTGCGCGCCGATGTGACGGACGCGGCCGCCGTGGACGCCGCCTTCACGCAGGTCGAGGCCGAGCTCGGTCCGATCGCGGTGGTCGTGGCGAATGCCGGCGTGACGAAGGACACCCTGCTGCTCCGCATGAGCGAGGACGACTTCGACAGCGTCGTGAACACCAATCTCGGTGGGGCCTTCCGCGTCGTCAAGCGCGCGTCGAAGGGCATGCTCAAGGCGCGCTGGGGGCGTGTCATCCTCATCTCGAGTGTCGTCGGGCTCTACGGTTCGGCCGGTCAGATCAACTACGCCGCATCGAAGAGCGCCCTCGTCGGCTTCGCCCGCTCGCTCACGCGCGAACTCGGCGGTCGCGGCATCACGGCGAACGTCGTCGCTCCGGGCTTCATCGAGACCGACATGACGGCCGAGCTCCCCGCCGACACCCAGGCCGAGTACAAGAAGAACATCCCCGCGGGGCGTTTCGCTTCTCCCGAGGAGGTCGCCGGCGTCGTCACCTGGCTCGCCGGTGACGACGCCGCGTACATCTCGGGTGCGGTGATTCCGGTCGACGGCGGTCTCGGCATGGGGCACTGAGGCCTCGGATGCACGCCGCCGGGCCCGGGTTGCACCCCAGTCGCCCGGGCGACTGGCGTGCTGACGACGCGGTACGCGCTTGTGGTCGAGCGCTACAGCGCTGGCCGTGAGCCCGGGACGGGACAGCTCTCACCGCACCGCGGCGACCAGTTTTTCTGCGAACCGCTCGGGCTGCGAGAACTGCGGCCAGTGGCCGGAATCGAGCGTGATGACTTCGACGTTCTCGATCTTGTCCACCTCTCGCGCGTAGGCGTCCCACTGAGAGAGCACGCGCGGGAAGGACTCCGCATCGAGCTGCCCCGACAGAATCGTCACGGGCACGGCGAAACGTCGCTCGTCGCTCAGCGTGATCGGTGAGCTCGGCACGCGGCCGGGCACGTCGACGACGTGCTCCGCGGTGCGCCGACGGGTCTCGTCGTCGATATCGGCGACGTCGTCGTCATCGAAGAAGTCCCACCCGGGGAAGGGTACGACGCCGTTCTCGACGGGGAACTCCGAGATCGTCGCCCCCGGATGCGGCACGATCGTGTCGACGAGGATGACGCGCGCGACCCGGTCGGGTCGGCGGTCAGCCGCGCCCCAGACGACGTTGCCGCCGCCCGAGTGCCCGACGAGGATCACGCGATCGCCGAGGCGGTCGATCTCTCGGGCGACCGCATCGACCCAGTCGTCGACGACCAGGTCGCCTACGGCCGGTCCGGGCAGAGTCAACGGGTACGGGCGATGGCCGGCCGCCTCCAGAGCGGGGGTGATGTCGTCCCACGACGACGCGTCGAGCCACAGACCGGGAACCAGGATGACGTCCATGCGGCGAGGGTAGAACGGACCTCCGACATCGGAAAGGGGGTCTTTCGGCGCGGGCGGCCCGGAAGTCAGCGGGGGAGCAGCGCGACGACCTGAGACAGATCGACGGCCCCCACGACGAGGTCCGCGCGCTCGCGCACCGCGGGTTTGGCGTTGAATGCCAGCCCCAGTCCCGCGGTCGCCATCATCTCGAGGTCGTTCGCGCCATCTCCGATCGCGAAGGTGAGAGGGAGGGAAACACCGAGCTCATCGGCCCAGCGGCGGAGCGTGTCGGCCTTGGCCCTGGCATCCACGATGTCTCCGTCGACCTCTCCCGTGAGGGCTCCGTCGACGGCCACGAGCCGGTTCGCGCGCCAGAGGTCGACGCCCAGGTCGGGAGCCACGGTGTCGAGAACCTCGTGGAACCCACCCGACACGACGCCCACGACCCCGCCGCGCTCGTGCACGGCGGCGATCAGCTCGCGCACGCCCGGGGTGGGGTCGATGCGCGCGATCGCCCGCTCGAACGCCTCGGTGGGTACGCCCGCCAGCGCGTGCACCCGCGAGCGCAGGCTCGTTGCGAAGTCGACCTCGCCGCGCATCGCGGCTTCGGTGGCGGCGGCCACCTCGGCCCCCCGGCCGGCCTCGTCGGCGAGGAGCTCGATGACCTCGTTGCGGATCAGCGTGGAATCGGCATCGAGGACGACGAGGAAACGGGCGGTCGCAGGCACGCGCTCCACGCTAGCGGTTCGAGGAGCGAGGCCCCGCCGGGTCACGTCCGCGCGGCTCGAAGACGCGGCTGCCTGCGTCGCACGGCGTCACGCGGGGTCTGCCGACGGTGAGCCCGCCGTAGGCTTCTGCGGTACCCCCGCTTCCTCAGAAGGGACCTCCTCATGGCCGACGTCGAAAGTTTCACCCTCGATCACACGGCGGTCCTGGCGCCGTACGTACGCCTCATCGGCACCGAGTCCGGGCCGCGCGGCGACGTCATCTCGAACTTCGACCTGCGTCTCGTGCAGCCGAACGAGCAGGAGATCCCCACCGCCGGGCTCCACACCATCGAGCACCTGCTCGCCAGCCTCGTGCGCGATCGCATCGACGGTCTGATCGACATCTCGCCGTTCGGCTGCCGCACCGGCTTCCACGTGATCATGTGGGGCGAGCCCGAGGTCGCGGCGCTCGTCGACGCCGTCTCCGATTCGCTGCGCGTGATCGTCGAGGAGGTCGAGTGGGACGACGTGCCGGGAACCGATGCGTTCAGCTGCGGCAACTACCGCGATCACAGCCTGCACACCGCGAAGGAGTGGTCGAAGGCCGTTCTCGCCAAGGGCATCTCGCGCGACGCGTTCGAGCGCGTGGGGGTCTGAAAGAGGGCTTCTCCGTGCGAGCGCGTCTCGCCCGACCCGCCTCATCGCGGATCTCACGTGACGCCGTCGAGCGCGTGGGGGTCTGAACCCCCCTCCCGATGCAGAAGAGGGGCGGTGACCAGTTCGGTCACCGCCCCTCTCGCATCCGAGGTCATCGGCCTCTGGGGTCACGCGTGGACGTGCACGTCCTTGCCGACGACGGTGATGCCGGTCTCGGTGACGGTGAATCCGCGGGCGAGGTCGCGCTCGCGGTCGACGCCGATGGTGGCACCGGGTTCGAGGACGACGTTCTTGTCGAGGATCGCGCGGTGGATGCGTGCTCCCGCGCCCACCTGCACGCTGTCGAAGAGCACCGAGTCGGTGATGGTTGAGCCACCCCCCGCGAGGGCCCACGGGCCGACGACGCTGCGCTCGAGGTGCGTTCCCGAGAGCACCGAACCGAGCGACACGATCGAGTCGATCGCGTTGCCGATGCGGCCAACCGAGTCGCGGACGAACTTCGCCGGCGGAGCGTTGAAGGTCTGCGAGTAGATCGGCCAGTCGTTGTTGTACAGGTTGAACACGGGCAGGGTCGAGATCAGGTCCATGTGCGCGTCGTAGAACGACTCGATCGTGCCGACATCGCGCCAGTAGGACTGGTCGCGCGGCGTCGAGCCGGGCACGTCGTTGCGGTTGAAGTCGTAGACGGCCGCCTCGCCGCGGTGCACGAAGTAGGGGACGATGTCGCCGCCCATGTCGTGCGCCGAGGTCGGCAGCTCGCCGTCGTGGGTGACGGCCTCGACCAGGGCGTCGGCGTCGAAGATGTAGTTGCCCATCGACGCGAGCACCTCGTGGGGAGCGTCGGCCAGCCCCTCGGGGTTCTGCGGCTTCTCGAGGAAGGCGCGGATCTTGGTGGGGTCGGTCGGGTCGGTGTCGATGACGCCGAACTGGTTCGCGAGAGAGATCGGTTGGCGGATGCCGGCGACCGTCGCCCGCGCGTCGGAGGCGATGTGGGCGTCGAGCATCTGCTTGAAGTCCATGCGGTACACGTGGTCGGCGCCGATCACGACGACGATGTCGGGCTTCTCGTCGCGGATCAGGTTCATCGACTGCAGGATCGCGTCGGCGGATCCGGAGAACCAGCGCTTTCCGAGTCGCTGCTGCGCCGGGACCGAGGCGACGTACGCGCCCAGCATGGGCGACATGCGCCACGTCTGGGAGATGTGCCGGTCGAGGCTGTGCGACTTGTACTGCGTCAGCACGACGAGCTGACGCAGGCCCGAATTGATGAGATTCGAGATCGCGAAGTCGATGAGGCGGTACTGACCGCCGAAGGGCACGGCGGGTTTGGCGCGGTCAGCCGTCAAGGGCATGAGTCGCTTTCCCTCGCCGCCGGCGAGGATGATTCCGAAGACCTTCGGCGCTGCAGGCATGGCACCACCCTAGGGCTCGGGGGAGCGGGCGGGAACACGTTCACGGCGCGTCTCGCCGTGTACTACGGTTCGTCTCATGCGCGTCGACATCGTGACCAAGGAGTACCCGCCGGAGATCTACGGCGGCGCCGGGGTCCACGCCACCGAACTCGTGAAAGCGCTGCGTGCCGAGGGCACCGAGGTGCAGGTCCGCGCGTTCGGCGCGTCGCGCGACGAGGCCGACACAACCTCGTACGGCGTCCCGACGGAGCTCGCGTCGGCGAACGGCGCCATCCAGACCCTCGGCACCGATCTCGCGATCGTCTCGGACATCGCCGGTGCCGACGTCGTGCACTCGCACACCTGGTACGCGAACTTCGCCGGTCACCTGGCATCCCTTCTCCACGGCATCCCGCACGTCGTCACCGCGCACAGCCTCGAGCCGCTCCGGCCGTGGAAGGCCGAGCAGCTCGGCGGCGGGTACGCGGTGTCGAGCTACATCGAGAAGACCGCGTACGAGGGGGCGGCGGCCGTCGTCGCCGTGAGTTCGGGTATGCGCGACGACATCCTGCGCAGCTATCCGTCGCTCGACCCCGACAAGGTGCGGGTCATCTACAACGGCATCGACACCGAGTCGTGGCATCCGGTGTCGGACGACGATTTCCTGCGGTCTCAGGGGATCGACCCTTCGCGGCCGTCCGTCGTCTTCGTGGGGCGCATCACCCGGCAGAAGGGCCTTCCCTACCTGCTGCGCGCGGCGGAGCAGCTGCCGCCCGAGGTGCAGCTGATCCTCTGCGCGGGCGCGCCCGACACCCCGCAGATCATGGCCGAGGTGCAGGAGCTCGTCCGGGGTCTGCAGGCCACCCGCGACGGAGTGGTGTGGATCGAGAGGCTGCTGCCGCGGCACGAGCTGTGCGCGATTCTCACGGCTGCGACGACGTTCGTCTGCCCCTCGGTGTACGAGCCGCTGGGGATCGTCAACCTCGAGGCCATGGCGTGCGGCGCCGCGGTCGTCGGAACGGCGACGGGCGGGATTCCCGAGGTCGTCGTCGACGGTGTCACCGGACGACTCGTGCCGATCGACCAGGTGCAGGACGGCACCGGGACGCCCGTGGATCCCGAGCGCTTCGTCGCCGACCTCGCCCGCGTGCTGACGGAGGTGTCGATGGATGCCGAGAAGGCCCGGACCTACGGACAGGCCGGTCGTCAGCGCGCGGTCGAGGACTTCAGTTGGGCTGCGATCGCCGAGACGACCGCGGCGCTTTACGCGGAGGTCGCGGGGAAGTAGAGCGGGTGTCTCCCGGTGTCTGTCGCGACGGTGTACGCGGAGTTCGCCGGGAGGGAGCATGAAGTCCTCCACCCGCCCTCCACAGGGCCGCGTGGCATCCGGTGCCGTCCGTCTCGGACAGTAGGCTAGACCTATGCCCCAGGTTCTCGAGTTCTCCGACGTCGTCGTCCGCCGGAACGCGCGGGACATCGTGTCCCACCTCGACTGGACGGTGTCGGATGACCAGCGCTGGGTCGTCCTCGGCCCGAACGGCGCGGGGAAAACGACTGTTCTGCAGCTCGCCGACACGCTGCTGCATCCGACGTCCGGTTCGGTGACGATCCTCGGCGAACGTCTCGGCCGTACCGACGTGTTCGAGCTGCGTCCCCGCATCGGTTTCGCATCTTCGGCGATGGCGCGTCGCGTACCCCCGGAGGAGAGCGTGCTCGACGTGGTGCTGACGGCGGCCTTCTCCGTCGTCGGGCGCTGGCGCGAGGCGTACGACGACATCGACGAGCGTCGCGCGCTGCGGGTGCTGGCCGAGTGGAAGCTCGACCACCTCGCCGACCGCACGTTCGGGACACTGAGCGACGGCGAGCAGAAGCGCGTGCAGATCGCCCGCGCTGTCATGACCGACCCCGAGCTTCTGCTGCTCGACGAGCCCACCGCGAGCCTCGACCTCGGTGCGCGCGAAGAGCTGCTGGCGTTGCTTTCGGGATACGCGCAAGCACCCACCACGCCGGCGATGGTGATGGTGACCCACCACGTCGAGGAGATTCCCGTCGGATTCACGCACGTGTTGCTTCTGCGTGACGGCGAGGCGGTGGCATCCGGGCCCCTCGACGAGGCTCTCACGGAGGAGAACCTGTCGAAGACGTTCGGTCTCGACATCACGCTCACGCACGAAGCGGGGCGCTGGGCTGCTCGCGCGTCCTGACCGGTCGCTGTCCGAGACCGTGACGGCGGCTCGGGTCGGGGCCTGGTAGACTCTTCCGTTGGTGCCATCGGCGCCGAAGACTTTGACGTCCTGGCAGAATCCAGGACACCACTTCTCAAAGGACCTCCCATGAAGACTGACATCCACCCCACGTACAAGGCCGTCGTGTTCCGCGACCTCGGTTCGGGCGACACGTTCCTCACCCGTTCGACCGTGTCCAGCGACAAGACGATCGAGCTGGATGGCGTGGAGTACCCCGTCATCGACGTGGAAATCTCGTCGGCTTCGCACCCGTTCTACACGGGCAAGCAGCGCATCATGGACTCGGCCGGTCGCGTCGAGAAGTTCAACCAGCGCTTCAAGAACTTCGGCGGTCGTTGATCCGCAGCGGTTTTCGCCGCGAAAGCCCCTCGTCCTTCGGGATGGGGGGCTTTGCGTGTTCCCGTGAGGACGTCGAAGGAACTCCGCTGGTCTCGGCAGCGCGCGGCGGTGTCTTCGGGCGGTGCAGCGCCGCCGGTCGGTGGCCCGGGCGGAGCGCGCATGACGTGCGGGCGATGCCGTCAGTCGCTGGGGAGCGCGCGGCGGTTCGGACGCGATTGCATGTGTGGCAGGGCCCGTTCGCGGCGCGGGCGGTCGGGACGCTGGTCGTTCCCACGTCGCGTCCCGTGACCGGTGCGGGGCGGGTCAGGCGCCGGTCGCTCGCGCGGTGCGTCCCGTGAGGTCGCCGGACCGCTCGAAGTCGCCCAGATCTTCTCGGCGGTCCGTCCACATCCGCTGATCTCGGCGGACGTCCTCCACGAGGGCGGGATCGATATCGGCGATGGCCAGCCCCTCGCGCTCGTCGACCGACGCGACGCGGCGCCCCAGGGGGTCGAAGACGGCCGAGCCGCCGATGAAGTCGCTCGGGGCGCCGATCAGGCCGCTGTAGACGACGTAGATGCCGTTGTCGAGAGCGCGCGCGGCGAGGTGGAGGTCTCGACGTCGCTCGCCGCCGGGGAAGTAGGCGCCGCTGTTGAGGTAGACGGTAGCTCCCGTCTCCGACGCAGCGGCGGCGTGCTCGGGGAAGTTCGCGTCGTAACAGACCGACAGTGCGAACTCGACATCGCGGATGCGGAACGAGTATCCCCGCGCGCCGGAGACGAAGATGGTGCGCTCGGGGGCGTGGAGGTGCTGCTTCGCGTACGCGGGGAGGGGCCGCGCGCCCGGAGCCAGCAGGACGTCGGTCAGCGTTCGACGGTGGCCATCGTCGAGCGCCGTGTTCACCACGGCGATGACGCCGGTCTCGTCGACGGCTTCCTGCAGGGGAGCGAGCCAGGTGAGGTCATCGAGGTTCGGCAGCGTGCCGCCGAAGGTGGCCTCGTCGTAGCCGGTCAGGAAGGCCTCGGGGAAGAGGACGAGTTCTGCTCCGGCTTCGGCGCTCTCGGCGACGAGCTGCGCGGAACGCGCGATGTTGAGCTCGACGGCGCCGGGGGTTGCTTCGGCCTGGACGGTGGCGATGCGGACGGTCACGGGAACAGTCTGGCCTGGCTGGGGCTGGGGTAGGGCTGCGACAGGGCTGGGGGGCTGGGGCTGGGGCAGGGGCAGGGCTGCGGCAGGGCTGGGGGATCGAAACAATATCCGGACCATTGCGCGACGGGCGTCATGGTCGGGGCAGCAAGGTGGCGCTGCGGCCGATGCCGGGCCCGGTGCCGCGGCACACGCCCCGGGGCGCGTCACGGGTGTCACGCATCGTGACGGCGCGGCATCCCGTTTCGTCACGAACGTCATTGCGGCTCGGTCACTAGAACGGCGGCGGATCCGTGCCGTATCTGCCACCCAGGGGTGAAATCCAGGCGGTGCGACCGTCCGCTCCACGATCGATGTCCCACCGGCTCTCATGACGCAGGCGATGGTGATGTCGGCATTTCGGGTCGAGGTTGTCGTCGTCCGTCGTACCGCCGTCGGCCCACGCGATGAGGTGGTCGATGTCGCAGTCCCGCGCCGCGCGGCCGCAGCCGGGGAAGACACAGCTGGGCGAGGTGACGCCGAGCCATCGCCGGAGGGCGACGGGTACACGGTACGTCTTGCGGTCGAGCATGAGCGGCGCGCCGGTGACGGGGTGGGTGAGGAGCCGGATCCACGAGGTCGCCGTGCCGGCCAGGCGCCGGGCCGTGTCGAGGTCGATCGGTCCGTACCCCTCGAGCGTGGCTGGCTGGGTGTCGTGGCCGAGAAGCGTCAGCGCGGGGATCGTGACGACGACGGTTGCCGGGGGAGTCGAGCGGAACGTGCGCGGGGAGTCGGGCTCGTGAGGCGCGCCGGGCCCATCGCCGGGTGCTTTCGACGCGTCTCCGGGCGAGGGAACGGTTGCCTGGGACCCCGACGGAACGGCTGCTGTCTGGGCGGGGCCCTCGGTCATCGTCACCAGGTCGGCGAAGGCATCGGCACGCAGCTGCGCGAGCGTCCGCTCTTCGTCGGTCGCAGCGCGCAAATGCCGGGCTACCTGATCGAGACGCGACATCACGGCGCGAGCGCGGTCGGCGGGCAGGAGCGCGTGCAGCGACGCCATGCCGTCGAGCTCGGCTCGCATCCACACGCCGCGGTCGTGTGCGGCCCGGCGGTGGCGCGCCTCGATCGACTCGGCGTGGACACGCTCGCGAATGGCGCGGGCGGTGACGGCGAACTTCGCCGGGGGTAGAGCCAATGCCTGCGGGCACGCTTCGTCGTCGAAGCGGTGGAAGGCGTCGGCATCGCCGGCGGGAAGAGTCGAGGCCAGACGGGCTGCGTCGACGGCGTGCTTCTCGGACAGGCGTCCCTCGGCGAAGGCCTTCCAGAGCTGCGGGCACCCGTCGGACAGCGTCCGCGCGTGGGCGGCCCTCGTGCGCACGGTCTGTTCGGAGAGGTGCAGGCGCACCGCGATCTCGGCGACGGCGGCACGTTCGGCGAGATCGATGCGGTCGCGTCGGACGGCGCCGGGCGTGCGGCCTCGGGCGTCGTGCCAGGCGCGATCGAGAGTGGGGTCAGGCCCGACCCACGGCGTCGGATCGAAGGCGGCGTCGTCGAGGATCGCCAGAATCAGGCGGTATTCGTCGGCGGTCGCCCGCTGCCGATCGGTGACGACGCATTCGAGATGTCCCAGGCGGGCGTCGAGGTCGGCGACCGATGCAGCTTCGCCGCCGAGCAGGTCGGTGATGTCGTCCCACTCCCAGGCTTCGTCGCCAGCGACGGCATCTGATCGGTTGGGCAGGTGCAGCGGTACGCCCCGCGGAGGAGCGGAAGGCGCGGAGTCCTTGGACGGGAGGTCGTCGTCGGTCCACCATTCGACATCGCCACCCTCGCGAAAAGCCGCCCATTCGGCTTCGCGCTCGAGCTCGTCGTCGCTCGGCCAGGGCGCCCCGTCGCACTCCCGGAACACCGGCGTCGACCGGTCTTCGGAGTGTGCGGTGCGGGTCATGGCAGAACGTTATCGCCGACCACCGACATTGACTTCCGCGGGGAAGGCACACGGTGAATCGCCCCCCTTCGACGAGTTGAGCGAGCGAGTCCGGCGACGTCGACGAGCGATTCGTGGGCAGGGGAAATGTCCTGGAATGCCGGTGTGCCAGGGCGGACGCCGTGCGATGGCGCAACGAGGGCCCGAGCTCATTTCGAGGGAGGAGAGGGATCTGCCGATGGAAATTTGCTGGCGGGGATGCCGGAGCCTGCGGGAGGGGTCAGGTGAGGGGATGGTCCCGATACTGCGCGCCCCGCGCAGAACGCGCGTCCCGCATTGGTCGGCGTCCAGACGCGCGACCCGGCTCCGCGGACCCCAACGCGAGTGCGCAGGGCCCTGGCGCCGAAAAGTGATCGCCCTCGGTTCTCGGGCGGAAACTCTTATCGTGGCCGCGTTCGCAGGTCGCGTGGCGGCGGCTCCAAATCACCACCTGGCACCGCGCCCGCTGACACGGACGTTGACGAGCTGCCGGCCGCTCGGAGAGATGACGCCCTGCGCAGGTGGCTAGGGCAGACGACGCTCCGCACCCGGTAACACGCAGGGTGATGCGGGCACCCGACGTCCCCCGCTCCCGGCGGCGCGCAGGGCGGTTTAATCAGATGTGCCCCTCCCGGCGGCGCGCAGGGCGGGGTGGTCAGGTGTGCTCCTCCCGGCGGCGCGCAGGGCGGGGTGGTCAGGTGTGCTCCTCCCGGCGGCGCGCAGAGCGGGGTGGTCAGGTGTGCTCCTCCCGGCGGCGCGCAGAGCGAGATGGTTAGATAACTCTTCCGCTCCCGGCGATGCTCCGGGTGGTCTGGCCAAACGACGCCCCCATCTCGGCCCATCCGGCGGGCTGTCCAGCCGAGAAGACGCCCCCACCCCCGGCAACCCGGGAGCAGGGGCGTCCTCGCCGAAGCGGTCAGACCGAATCCTCACCTCGCGCAACTCGCCGACGGCGCACCGCGACCACCGACAGCACCGCGCCGCCGATCAGCGCGGCCGCGGCCCACACCGCCGCCGTGATCGGCGCTTCCGAGCCGGTCGCCCCGAGCTGTCCGGGGGCGCGCGGCGCGGCCGGAGCCGATGCCGACGGCGAAGCCGAGGGTGACGCAGCCGCCGCCGCGGCCACCGGTCCGAAGGGGGCGCTCGTCCGCGTCTGGTCGAGGTAGCCGGCGCGACCGCCCGTGACGGTGACCGTCACCGTACGCCCCTCGGCGGTGGGCGGGATCGTGAAGGTCGAGGTCGTGGCATCCGGGATCGAGATCCCGTCGACGGCCCAGGAGTACGTGAACGAGGTGTCGTCGGTCCAACCGGCGGTGGTCGCCGTGAGCGTCGAGCCCACAGCGGTGTCGCCGGTGATGACCGGTGCCTGCGCATCGACCGGGTACTCCCGCACCGCGAGAGTGCTCGCGCACGATGCGCACGTTCCGCCGAGGCTCGGTGCGGCCTCGGTGGTCAGGGCGCCGCCCGAGGCCTCGTCGAAGACCGTCGCCGCGAACGTCGTCGCGGCGGTCTGGCCGGGATCCGTCGCGGGGATGGTCCAGACGAGGTCGTCGCCGGTCAGGGCGACACCGTCGGGCAGGGTGGCCGAGTCGATCGAGGCCCGATTCAGGATGCCGCCGACATCGAGCGTCGCGGTCGCAGAGGCGAAGGGAACCAGCCCGGTGTTCTCGGCCGTGAGCGTGTAGCTCGCGGTGGCGGCGCGCTCGAGCGGTGCGGTCGCGGACGACGTCAGCGAGAGCGTGAACTGATCGGGCCACGCGGGCTTGTCGGCATCCAGGATCCAGCCCTGATAGAACGCTCGCAGGTCGCGGCCGGAGAGTTCTTCGGCGAGCGCGAGAAGGTCGGCCCCCGTCTTACTCGTGCCGGCGTTGCGTGTCTGCCACTGCCGCGCGACGTCGAAGAACGCGTCGTCGCCGATCGCCACGCGCAGAGCCGCCCAGAACTGCGCCGAACGGTCATAGGTCTGGTAGCCGTACAGGGAGGCGGAGTCGGTCTGGGCGCCCGGGGCGATGCTCCAGGCGCCGTCGCCGGCCGGTGTGCCGCTCCACGCGTCGAACTGCTGCTCGCGTGAGGGGGTGCCTGTTCCGAACCCGTCGCTGCCGGCGTAGAAGCTCTCGGACCAGGTGGCCATGCCCTCGGCGACCCAGATGTCGGTCCAGGTCGTCGGGGAGACGTTGTTCCCGTACCACTGGTGGGCGAGTTCGTGCACGAGGGTGCTGAAGCCGATCCGCGTGGGGAAGAACGAGCGGTCCTGCGTCTCGAGCGCGTAGTTGATCCCGCGCGGGACGCGGTCGACGACGACACCCGCGCTGCGCCCCGGGTACGGACCGTAGATCGACTCGAGGTTGCGGATGATCGGGCCGAGTTGATCCACGGCGCTGGTCACGGTCGCCTTGTTCGCGGTCGTGGAGGTCGAATCGACGAACGACCACGCCGGGATCGTGCTGCCGTCGCTGAGCGTCACGGTCGATTCGATGACGTCGTAGCGGCCGATCGAGATGATGAGCAGTTCGGATGCCATCTGCTCGGTCTGCTGCCACGCCCACGTCGTGCGGGTGCCGTCGGCCGACGGCGTCGTCGAGAGCAGCTCGCCGTTGCTGACCGCGGCGGCCTGAGCGGACCCCTGACCCGCCGTGTCGCTCAGGGTCGTGGGGACATCGAGGGAGATCGAGTAGGTCGCCTTGTCGCCCGGGGTGTTGTTGTGCGGGAATCCGGTCATGTTGCCGACCGGTTGACCGAGCATGGTCGCCCCGTCGGTCGTGGCGTTCCAGCCCTCGTACGATCCGTCGGCGTCGACGTGGGCCTGCGGGACCCCGTGGTACGCGACCGTCACGCGGAACTCGCCGCTGACCGGGGAGGCGGGGGTGACGATGAGCTTGTGGCGGATCGCGCCGGCATCGCTGTCGCGCTGCCAGGCGGCGGGGGTGCCGTCGACGGTGACGGAGTCGACCACGAGTCCCTCGAAGTCGAGCGAGAAGCTGCGCAGTGGCTCGGCGGCACGGGCGGTCATGGTCGAGGTCGCGACCACGGAGCCCGCCACGACGGATCCGGTCTGTACCGCGTCGGGAGTCCATGCGAGGTCGATGTCGTAGTCGAGGGCGTCGTAGCCGCCGTTGCCGACGTTGGGGAACATCGCGTCTCCCGCGGTGCGTGCTCCGTCGACGGGGTCGGCCGCGACCGCCGGTGCGACGGCTGACGAGATCAGTCCGGCCACGAGCGCCGCGGCGCCGAGGGCCAGGAGGGGGCGACGGAGAACGGGATGCTTCGAGGGCGTGGCTGCGGAAGCGTGGCGCATGGGTTGTGTCGTCCATTCAGAAGGTGCGGCAGCGTCGCGCATAAGGTCGCCACCGAGAGCGTTGGCGCCACGCTAGGGGTGGCACGTTTCCGTGGCGTGTCGATCAAGGACGACGTTCGTCACAGGAGATGCATAGCGGAAGCAGAGCAGGGGCGCCCGGGCATCGACCGCTTCGGCGCGGCGGGGATCGAGGACGGGCGGTCGAGAAGCGGGACCGGGTCAGCGGATCGGCCAGGCCCCGTCGATCGCGGGAGCCGTGGCATCCAGCCGCCCGATCTTGACGAAGTACTCCGTGAGGCTCGCGGCCTGCGCGCGCGCCCACCCGATCTGGCGGGTGTGGAGCTCGTCGAGGGTCGAGGGCAGCCAGGGACCGAACTTCTCGGCGAGGGCGAGGGCGAGGCGGCCCGCCGCCACGGCGTCGGCGCAGGCTTCGTGGGCGGACTCGAGGGGGACGCGGTAGTGCTCGGCGACGACGGAGAGCGTGCGCTTTCCGCGGCGGTACCGGTCGAAGGTCTTGTCGACCACGAGCGGGTCGATGACGGGGGAGGGGTCGGCGATCGGGGCGACGCCGTGTCGTACGGCTTCGTTCTTCAGCATTGAGAAGTCGAAGGGCGCGTTGTAGGCGACGATCGGGATGCCGGCGGCGAAGAGCGCGCCGAGGGCTTCGACGACCTCGGCCACGACGCGCGGGGCCGGAGAGCCCTCGGCGCGGGCTCGCTCGGTGGAGATGCCGTGAATCGCCGCCGCCCCCGCCGGGATCTCGACGCCCGGGTCGGCGAGCCAGTCGCGGGCGTCGACGACGCGGCCGTCGGCGTCGAGCACACCCACGTGCGCGGTGACGATCCGATCGTTCTCGACATCGACGCCGGTCGTCTCGAGGTCGAACACGCCGACGAGGCGCGCCCACTCGGGCGTCTGAAAGAGGGGAAGCGGCTCGGCCTGCCACGTGGTCATGCGCTCACGGTAGAGCGGAGCTCCGACATCGCCGTCGAGGCGCGCAGAGCGGGAAGGATCACGAAGAGCGTTCCTGCCGACGGGTGCAGGAGGGAAGACGCGCCTGCCGGAGCACGGGCGCGAGAAAGGGCGAGCGCGGGTCGGCGCGGAGAAGCGGGCCAGGACGCGCGGCGACGGGAGGGGATCCGGCGAGCGCAGGATGCGTGGGGCGAGAGGTCTCCTCCCGTCGAGCAATCTCCTCCCGCACAACGCGAGGGCCTGCGCGCCCCCGCTCCCGGTGGATCGGTGCCGACGAGTCCTGCCCGACCCTCCTCGTAGACTCGACGCATGTCGAACCCCTACGCCGAACGACTCGCCCAGATCCCCGTCGTGCGGCGCGAGGCCGGTGTTCTCGGGGGGACGACGGCGTACTGGGTCTACGGCGACGACGACGCCGAGACGACGATCGTCGCGGTGCACGGCTTCCGCGGTGAGCACCACGGGCTCGATCCGGTGGTCGCGCATCTTCCCGGCATCCGCGTCATCTCTCCCGACCTCCCGGGATTCGGCGAGACCGCGCCGTTGGTCGGCCGCCCCCATGATCTCGACACCTACGCCGCGTGGCTGCGCGCGTTCGTCGAAGAGGTCGCTCCGGATGCCATCGTGCTCGGCCACTCGTTCGGTTCGATCGTGTCGTCCGCGGCGGTGGCGGGCGGGCTGTCGACGCCGAAACTCGTCCTCGTGAATCCGATCGGAGCGCCCGCGCTCGAGGGGCCGCGCGGGATCCTCACCCGCCTCGCCGTGTTCTATTACCTGGCGGGGGCCAAGCTTCCGCGCGCGCTCGGCGACGCACTGCTGCGCAACGGCCTCATCGTGCGCGTCATGAGCAACGCCATGGCCAAGACCCGCGACCCCGACCTGCGCCGTTTCGTGCACGAGCAGCACGACGAGTACTTCTCACGCTTCGCCGACCGCGACGTGCTGCACGAGGCCTTCGTCACGAGCGTCTCGCACGACGTGCGCGAGTTCGCCCCGCGCATCGCGCAGCCCACCCTGCTCATCGCGGCCGAGAAGGACGACATCACGCCCATCGAGGCCGAGCGCCACCTGGCGACCCTGTTCCCGGACGCGCGGCTCGTCGAGATCCCCGAGGTCGGGCACCTGATCCACTACGAGACGCCGGAGGCCGCGGCATTCGCGATCCGGGAGTTCGTGCAGTAGGCCTGCTCGATCAGGATCAAGACGGCCTCATGCCGGAGCGTCCGCCCTGCGTTTGCGGTACGCGTTGACGTTCATGCGGTTGCCGCAGTTGCCGGCGTCGCAGTAGCGCTTCGAACCGTTCTTCGAGAAGTCGACGTAGACGCCGTTGCAATCGTCGGCGTCGCACACGCGCACGCGGTCGTACTCGTCGGCGCGGATGACGTCGACGAACGCGAGGGCCGTCTCGACGAGGATGCGGGTCGCGAGAGGATCCGCGGGGTCGCTCGCGTGGATGTGCCAGTCGAGGCCGTCGTGACGCACGAGCTGGGGGAGCGCCCGCCCGTCGGCGAGCATCGCGTTGACCAGGGGGACGGCCCCGTCGCGATCCGCACTCCACAGCGCGAGCAGTCGGGGCCGGATGCCGCGCACGGCGGTCAGCTCGCGAGCGTCGCGCGTGCGCGAGCCGGTGTAGCCGTGGGTCTCGGTGAAGGCCTCGAGAGCGGAGGCGTCGACGAGGGTGTCGACCCCGCTGACCTCCGTGTGGGGCAGGGTGTTGACGAGCTCGACGGCGGCGCGCAGCACGAGTTCTGTGTCACGAATGAAGACCACGTTGACTCCTGACAGGTCGAGGCCGTACTGTCACGAGTGTAAACCCCCTTCACTCGTGACAGCAGGCCCGCATGACCACGTCTTCCGTGACCCTCCCGCCTCCCACCCACCGCGGTTCCACCGCCGTCACCGGGCTCGCGATCGCCGTCGCCTCGGCCCTGGCGTTCTCGTCGAGCGGTCCCTTCGTCAAACCCCTGCTCGACGGCGGGTGGTCGCTCGGCGCGGTGCTGCTCGTGCGGATGGGCCTCGCGGCGCTCCTGCTCTCACCCGCGCTCGTGCGCGCGATTCGCCGCCAGCGCGGGTTCGTGCGCCGGCACGGCTTGCTGATCGTGTCGTTCGGACTCACCGCCGTCGCCGGCTGCCAGCTCTTCTACTTCGCGGCGATGCAGCGGATGCCCGTGGCCGTCGCCCTGCTCATCCAGTACATCGCGCCGGTGCTCATCGTCATCGCCGTGTGGGTGCGCACCCGCCGCTCGCCGTCGAAGGCCGTGCTGATCGGCTCCGTCGTCGCGATGGCGGGTCTGGTGCTCGTCGTCGACATCAGCGGAGCGCGCTTCGACCTGCTCGGCACGATCTTCGCGCTCTGCGCCGCGGTGTGCGCCGCGGCGTACTTCGTCATCGCCGGGCGCGCGGGCGACGACCTCCCACCCCTCGCCCTGGCCGCCGGCGGCCTGCTCACCGGAACGCTGCTCATGGGGGTGCTGGTGCTCACCGGCGCGCTGCCTTTCGCCGCCCCCTCGATCACCGTGTCGCTCGCGGGGCTCGAGCTCCCCGGCATCCTGCCCCTGCTCTGGGTGGGAGCCGTGGCGACCACCGTCGGCTACGCGCTCGGAGTCATCGCGGTACCGCTGATCGGTTCGCGGCTCGCGTCGTTCGTGGGCCTCAGCGAGGTGCTGTTCGCGCTCGGGTTCGCGTGGCTGCTGCTGGGCGAGACGCCCGCGCCGATCCAGTTCGTCGGGGGCGCGCTGATCCTGGTGGGTGTGGTTCTGGTGCGGATGGATGCCGGCAGCCCGACCGAGCAGAAGGCGGAGACGGCGAGTATCCCGGTGGTGCCGGCGCCGTAGGTCGGGGCGCCGCGGGAGGGTGCTAGA
Source organism: Sphingomonas sp. G5 (assembly GCF_052660795.1). NCBI lineage: Bacteria > Pseudomonadati > Pseudomonadota > Alphaproteobacteria > Sphingomonadales > Sphingomonadaceae > Sphingomonas > Sphingomonas sp. G5. Next base: position 1,459,495 of record NZ_CP109660.1, read on the forward strand.
TCTCCTCGCGCGCCAGCTGCATCAGCGGGCCGACGCGATAGCCGATGACCTCGCCCATGACGAGCGAGGTCTCGGTGCGTTCGACACCCTCGATCGCGAGGATGCGGGCGTCGGTGTCGAACAGGTGTTGGGTGTCGCGGCACGCGACCCGCACGAGCAGGTCGACCTGTCCGCTGAGGCCGTGCGCCTGCAGCACCTCGGGCACCTTGGCGAGCTCGGCACGGATGGCCGGAAGCTCGGCCTGGCGCACCGTCACCTGAAGGAACGCCTCGATGGGAAAGCCCAGGGCCTCCGCCGACAGGGTGCGTTCGTACGAGAGGAAGACGCCCCCGCGTTCCAGGCGGCTCATGCGCGCCTGGACGGTGTTGCGGGAGAGTCCGAGTTTCTCGGCGAGCGCGACGACGGTGGCGCGCGGGTCGGCGGACAGGGCGCGGAGCAGGTCGAGGTCGACCGCGTCGAGCTTGCTCATGGTGCGAAACATTAGCAGCGCGAAGGTCGGTCGCGGTGGGCACGATGCTCAATATGACGACGAGGTCTTGAGCGGGGTGCATTCCGCGCGTACGGTCGGCCCCGTCGGCGGTGCTGCCGGCACCCGTACGCCCCGGCTCTCACGAGGAGCCCCGGCCGCACTGGAGGGATGACGATGACGTACACCCAGACGCGAGGCACTTCCCCGGGAAGCGCCGACGAGCACGACGGCGTCGACGACGTGCTCCGCCTTCTCGAGCCCGACGGCTCGCGGATCGCCGATGACACCCTCGACCCGTGGGTCGCCGACGTGTCGCCGCACGAGCTGCGCGCCCTGCACCGCGACATGGTCCTGACCCGTCGTCTCGACGCCGAGGGTGTCGCCCTGCAGCGCCAGGGTCAGCTCGCGCTGTGGGCTCCGTGCCGCGGCCAGGAGGCTACCCAGGTGGGTACGGCGCACGCCCTCGCCCCCGGCGACTTCGTCTTTCCCAGCTACCGCGAGCACGGCGTCCTGCTGGGCCGCGGGGCGCAGCCCGCCGACTACGTGCTCGCGTGGCGCGGTGAGGAGCACTCGGCCTACGACCACACGACCATCAATGCCGCTCCGCCCCAGATCATCATCGGAGCGCAGTCCCTGCACGCCACCGGGTGGGCGATGGGTGCTCAGCGCGACGGCTCCACCGACGTCGCCGTCGCCTACTACGGAGACGGGGCCACCAGCCAGGGAGACGTGAACGAGGCGATGGTCTTCGCCTCGTCGTTCCGCGCGCCCGTGGTGTTCGTCTGCTCGAACAACCAGTGGGCGATCAGCGAACCCGTCACCGTCCAGGCGAAGTACCCGATCGCGGGCCGGGCGCCGGGGTTCGGCATCCCGAGCCTGCGGATCGACGGCAACGACGCCCTCGCCTGCGTCGCCGCGATGCGGTGGGCGCTGGATCGCGCTCGCCGCGGTGAGGGGCCCTCGTTCCTCGAGGCCGTGACCTACCGCATGGGGCCGCACACCACCAGCGACGACCCCACCCGGTACCGGGACGCCGCCGAGGTCGAGGAATGGGCGCAGCGCGACCCCATCGCGCGCCTGGAGGCGTATCTGCGCGCCGAAGGGATGCTCGACGATTCCGGGATGGCCGAGGTCGATCGAGCCGCCGACGCGCTCGCCGCCGAAGTGCGCGCGGCGTGCATCGGAGCGACGACCCGCGCACCCGAGACGATGTTCGACCACGTATACGCGGAACCGCACAGTGGGCTCGCGCAACAGAAAGCGGAGTACGTCGAGTACCTCGCGGGGTTCGAGAAATGAGCGCCGTCACGCGTGGTTCCGGGATCGACGCGGGCCTCACCCGGGCGCACGAGAACGACGAGAAGGAGGCCTCGCGATGAGCACTCTCACCCTCGGCTCCGCGATCAACGCGGGCCTCTCGCGCGCCCTCGAAGGAGACGACAGAGTCCTCCTCATGGGCGAGGACATCGGCAAGCTCGGCGGTGTCTTCCGCGTGACCGACGGTCTGCAGCAGCGGTTCGGAGCCCAGCGCGTCGTCGACACCCCGCTCGCCGAGGCCGGCATCGTCGGCACCGCGGTCGGCCTCGCCCTGCGCGGCTACCGGCCCGTCGTCGAGATCCAGTTCGACGGGTTCGTCTACCCGGCATTCGACCAGATCGTCTGCCAGGTCGCGAAACTGCACTACCGCAGCAACGGGCGGATCCGGATGCCGCTCGTCATCCGCATCCCGTGGGCCGGGGGCGTGGGCGCGGCCGAGCACCACTCCGAGTCGCCCGAGGCGTACTTCGTGCACACCGCGGGGCTGCGCGTGGTCGCGGCGTCGAACCCGCAGGACGCGTACGTCATGCTGCAGCAGGCGATCGCCTCCGACGACCCGGTCGTCTTCTTCGAGCCGAAGCGCCTGTACCACTCCAAGGGCGAGGTCGATCTGGATGCCGACCTGGCCGACGCCCCGCCGATGCACCTCGCCCGCGTCGCCCGAGAGGGCACCGACGCGACGATCGTCACCTACGGCGCTCAGGTGCGTACGGCTCTCGACGCCGCGCTCGCCGCGGAGGACGAGGGCGTCTCGCTCGAGGTCATCGACCTGCGCTCGCTCTCGCCGATCGACATGAACACGGTCGCGGCATCCGTCCGCAAGACCGGGCGTGTCGTGGTCACGCACGAGGCCGCACGCGAGGCGGGGGTCGGGGCGGAACTCGTTGCGAGCATCACCGAGCAGTGCTTCCCCTACCTCGAGACACCGCCGCAGCGCGTGACCGGGCACGACATCCCGTATCCGCCCGCGAAGCTCGAGAAGCACCACGTGCCGGATCTGGATCGGATCCTGCACGCGGTGGATCGCGTGCTCGAGCGGAACACCGGATCGGAGGTCGTGCGATGATCACCGAATTCCGGCTTCCCGACCTGGGCGAGGGGCTCCCCGAGGCCGAGATCGTGCAGTGGCACGTGTCGGAGGGCGACACCGTCACCCTCAACCAGACGATCGCCGAGGTCGAGACGGCCAAGGCGATCGTCGAGATCCCCTCGCCCTACGCGGGCACCGTGCAGGGGCTGCACGCGGCGGCCGGAGACGTCGTCGAGGTCGGCTCGCCCCTCGTGTCGTTCGCGGTGGAGGGGGCGGATGCCGGCACCGCGGCGCCCGCGGGACACGCGCCGGCCGAGAGTCGGGCGGCCGAGTCCGCGGAAACGGCGATCGGCGCGGCCGACCGTCCCGCGCAGTCGAGAGCCGACGTGCCGCCGCCGCACCTCGCAGAACGGCGTGTCGCGGACGATCTCCGCACGACGGCACCGGAGGCGGGGGCGTCCGGGCGCGCGACGCCGAACCTCGTCGGCTACGGCGCCGCGCCGACCTCGGGCAGTCGCCCGCGTCGCCGTGCGCGCGGGGTCGCACCCGTCGCGCTCGACACCGACCACGCCGTGCGCGAGGCAGCCCCGCACGACATCGTGCGCACGGGCCCCATCGACCTTCCGGTCGAGCGTCCGCGGTCCACGCCGCCGGTGCGCAAACTCGCGAAAGATCACGGCATCGACCTCGTCCTGGTCGCGGCCGCCCATCCCGGCGAGACGATCACGCGCGCGCACGTCGAGGAGTACATCGCCCGTGTCACGGCTGCACACCCGGCCCCCTCGGCCGCGCCCGCGAGCGTCCCCGCCCCGCCGACCGGCGACCGCATCACGCGCACGCCGATCCGCGGGGTGCGCAAGCACACGGCGGCGGCGATGGTGCAGAGCGCGTTCACCGCTCCGCACGCGACGACCTTCCTCACGCTGGATGTGACCGCGACGACCGAGCTGCTGGCATCCCTCAAGACCGACCGCGCCCTCGACGGACACAGGATCGGGCTGCTGGCGATCGTCGCGAAGGCCGTGTGCCTCGCCCTCGGGCGCACTCCCGCGCTCAACGCGAAGTGGGACGAGGCGGCGGGCGAGATCGTCGAGCACCACTACGTGAACCTCGGGATCGCCGCCGCCACCGATCGAGGTCTCGTGGTTCCCGTCATCCCCGACGCCGACGCCCTCGACCTCGTCGACCTCGCCGACGCGATCGCCGACCTCGCCGCCACCGCTCGCGCCGGGCGCACCGCCCCCGCCGCGATGGCCGGTGGCACGTTCTCGATCACCAACGTGGGCGTGTTCGGAGTGGATGCCGGCACCCCCATCCTCAATCCGGGAGAGGCCGGGATCCTCGCCGTCGGAGCCCTGCGGCGCACACCGTGGGAGCATCACGGCGAGATCGCGCTACGCGACGTGCTCACGCTCAGCCTCTCGTTCGACCACCGGCTTGTCGACGGGGCCGAGGCGGCGCGCTTCCTCACCGACGTCGCCGGAGTGCTGCGCGAGCCCGGGCGCGCGATGCTGCTGCGCTGAGTCGTCGGTGCGGGCTTCGGCCCGGACCCGCCGACCGGGTGCCGGGGGAGTGGTCGCCCTCGGCACCTCCCGCGCGCGCGGGTTGCACGTGTCTTCGTTGAGTGTCCAGGACACCCGGGCGGGGTGCCGGGGGTGTCCGGGTTTCGTGGACACTCGAGGCTGGCGCGCGGGGTGGGGTGCCGGGGGTGGGACGGGCGCGTTGAGTGTCCAGAACGCCCGGGCAGGGTGCCGAGGGTGGGACGGGCGCGTTGAGTGTCCAGAACACCCGGGCGGGGTGCCGGGGGTGTCCGGGTTTCGTGGACACTCGAGCTCGGTAGGCGGGGTGAGATGCCCCGGCGGGAACGGGCGTGTCGTGTGTCCAAGGCACGCCGTGAGCCCCGCGCTGCGTCCGGCGTGTCGTGCACGCTCGCGTGGGGTGTGGGCGGGTGCTTGTTGGTTGAGTGTCCACAACACCCGGGCGGGGTGCCGAGGGTGTCCGGGTTTCGTGGACACTCGAGCTCGGTGGAGGTCGGCGTCCGGAGGCAGAGCGGATGCCGTGGCTCAGGCCGTCAGCGCTGCCAGGGCCATGCGGATGAGGGTGAGGCGGACACGGGGCGCGGGCACGCCCCGCACGCTGTGCGGCGTCGAGTTGATCAGGCCGAAGCACGCGAGGGCGCGCACGCGGCGCTCGGCCGGAGATTCGGCATCCCCGTCTCTCGCGGCGAGAGCCGCCGTCCACACCGACACGTAGGCGTTCTGCAGGTCGCGTACCGCGCGGCGGTCGTCGGGGGAGAGGCGGTCGAGGTCGCGGTCCTGCACGCGGATCACGTCGGCCTCGGCGAGCGCGAACGCGACGTGGAAGTCGACGAGCGCGCGCAGGACGGTGTCCGGATCGTCCGTGGTGTGGACGTCCGTGTCGGTGCGGGGGATCTCGCCCGCCGCGGACGGGGCGTCGGCACGGCGCCGCGCGGGACCGTCGCCCGGCGCCGCGGGAGCGCCCCCGACCGCGGGACCGTCCTCGACCGCGGGACCGTCCTCGACCGCGGGACCGTCCTCGACCGCGCGACCGTCCCCGACCGCGCGACCGCCCCCGACCGCGCGACCGCCCTGCAGCAACCGCGCGCTGACGTCGACGAGGATCGCGCCGAGCAGCGCCTGCTTGCTCGAGACGTGCCGGTACACGGCGGGGCCGCTCACCCCCGCCGCTTCGCCGATGTCGCCGAGGGTCACGCCGTCGAAGCCGCGCTCGGCGAACAGGCGCGCCGCGGCGGCGAGCAGGGCCGCGCGGCGATCGGCCTTGGCGCGGTCGCGCGCGGTGCCGACGGGGACGCGCACAGCCGCCCCGTGAGTCGGTGCCTCGTCCACGGCAGCCGTGGGCTTCTCGTTCGCTCTTGTCATCGGCATCCGCTCGGGCTAGCCTGGCATTTCAGTTAGTCAACATTAACTGAAACCCCATCCCGCGGGAACGACCCCGACGGGAACGACGGTGCCGTCGACGATGCGGCGCCGAGACGGAGCCGCCATGAGCACAGCACCGGTCACCGCGACAGCGTCCGACGCGGCACCGCCTGTCGCGCAGAAGCCCGCGGCCTCCGAGACAGGAGCGGTCGGACGCGCGACGGAAACCCCCGCCGCCGCGCCGACCCAGCGCGACCTCGCCAGCGAGCTCCGCGCCACTCTGGCCCGCGCCGCGCGCGGCGGGTCGGACGCCGCCCGCGATCGCCACACGGGCCGCGGCAAGCTCCTCGCACGAGACCGGATCGACCGGCTCCTCGACGAGGGGAGTCCCTTTCTCGAGATCGCCCCGCTCGCCGCCCACGGGCTCTACGACGGTGGAGCGCCCGGCGCCGGCGTCGTCGCGGGGATCGGTCTCGTCCACGGGCGTCATGTGATGGTGCTCGCCAACGACGCGACCGTGAAGGGCGGCGCCTACTTCCCCCTCACGGTGAAGAAGCACCTGCGCGCGCAGGAGATCGCCCTCGAGAACCGACTACCCTGCGTCTACCTGGTCGACTCGGGCGGGGCGTTCCTCCCCCTGCAGGACGAGGTGTTCCCCGACCGCGAGCATTTCGGCCGCATCTTCCGCAACCAGGCGCAGCTGTCGGCCCGCGGTATTCCGCAGATCGCGGCCGTCATGGGCTCGTGCACCGCGGGTGGGGCCTACGTCCCCGCCATGAGTGACGAGAGCGTGATCGTGCGCAACCAGGGCACGGTGTTCCTCGGCGGACCGCCCCTGGTCAAGGCCGCGATCGGCGAAGACGTCACCGCCGAGCAGCTCGGCGGCGGCGACCTGCACGCCCGCCGCTCGGGAGTCGTCGACCACCTCGCCGACGACGACGAGCACGCGCTCGAGATCGTCCGCGACATCGTCGCGACCCTCCCGCCGACCCCCGCGCCGGTCTGGCAGGTCGAGGCGCCCACCGAGCCCGCGCGCGACCCGAGCGAGCTCTACGACATCGTCCCCGCCGACATCGGTCAGCCCGTCGACATGCGCGCGATCATCGACACCCTCGTCGACGCCGGCACCCAGCACGAGTTCAAGGCGCTGTACGGCGAGAGCGTCATCACGACCTTCGCGCGCCTGCACGGACACCCGGTCGCGATCGTCGCCAACGACGGCGTGCTCTTCAGCGAGTCGGCGCTCAAGGCCGCGCACTTCATCGAGCTCGCCGATCAGCGGGGCATCCCCCTGCTCTTCCTGCAGAACATCACCGGGTTCATGGTGGGGAGGGATGCCGAGGCCGGGGGCATCGCGAAAGACGGCGCCAAGATGGTCACCGCCGTCGCGACCACCCGCGTCCCCAAGCTCACCGTGCTCGTCGGCGGATCGTACGGCGCCGGCAACTACGCCATGTGCGGGCGCGCGTACGACCCGCGGTTCCTATGGACCTGGCCCTCGAGCCGTATCTCGGTCATGGGCGGGGCGCAGGCCGCATCCGTCCTCTCCACCGTCACCCGCGAGCAGCGCGCCGCGCGCGGAGAGGAGTGGACGGATGCCGACGACGAGGCGTTCCAGAAACCCATCCGCGAACGCTACGAGGAGCAGGGCAGTCCGTACTACGCCACCGCTCGACTCTGGGACGACGGCGTGATCGACCCCGTCGACACCCGCACGATGCTCGGGCTCGCGCTCGACGTCGTCAGCCGCGTGCCGCTCGCCGACCGGGGCTTCGGCCTCTTCCGGATGTGATCGGGGATGACGGCGATGCCTGACCGCCCCGTCCGCGACATCGTCGCGCCGCGCGTCGATCCGCCCCGCATGTTCTCGTCCGTCCTCGTCGCCAATCGCGGTGAGATCGCGCGCCGGGTGTTCCGCACGCTCCGCCGTCTCGGCGTCCGTTCGATCGCCGTCCATACCGACGCGGATGCCGATGCGCCCCACGCCCGTGAAGCCGACCACGCCCTGCGCGTGCCGTCGTATCTCGACGTCGACGCGGTGGTCGCCGCCGCGGTGTCGTCGGGGGCGCATGCCGTGCACCCGGGGTACGGCTTCCTCAGCGAGAACGTCGGCTTCGCCCGCGCGTGCGCCGCGGCCGGGATCGTCTTCGTCGGCCCCGGGGTCGAGGCACTCGAGGTGATGGGCGACAAGATCCGCGCGAAGGAGCACGTCGCCGCCCACGGGGTGCCGACGGTCCCGGGGTTCTCCGCCGAGGGGTTGAGCGACGACCAGATCGCCGCCGAGGCGGATCGCGCGGGATACCCGCTGCTGGTGAAGCCCTCCGCGGGCGGAGGCGGCAAGGGCATGACCGTGGCCACCGGCCCCGACGATCTCGCCGACGCGCTCGCCACCGCCCGCCGCGTGGCCGCCGCGGCCTTCGGCGACGACACCCTGTTGCTCGAGCGTCTGCTGGAACGCCCGCGGCATATCGAGGTGCAGGTGCTCGCCGACGCGCACGGCACGACGCTCTCGCTCGGCGAGCGCGAATGCACACTGCAGCGACGGCACCAGAAAGTGATCGAGGAGGCCCCCTCGCCCGTCGTCGACGCAAACACCCGCCGACGGCTGGGTGAGGCCGCCGTCGCCGCCGCCCGCAGCGTCGGATACCTCGGCGCGGGCACCGTCGAATTCCTCGTCGCGGGCGACCGCCTCGACGAACCCTTCTTCATCGAGATGAACACGCGCCTGCAGGTCGAGCATCCCGTGACCGAGATGGTCACCGGTATCGACCTCGTCGAGCAGCAGCTGCGGGTGGCCGCGGGCTTCGCGCTCGACCTGCCCGAAGTTCGTCTCGACGGGCACGCGATCGAAGCGCGCGTGTACGCCGAGACGCCCTCGCGCGGCTACCTCCCCGCGACGGGGACCGTGAGCCTCTGGCATCCGGCATCCGCCCGCGTCGACAGTGCCGTCGAGACCGGCAGTGTCATCGGCTCTCTGTACGACCCGATGATCGCCAAGGTGATCGCGCACGGCCCCGACCGCGAGACGGCCCTCGCCCGACTCGACGCCGCCCTCGCCGACACGGTCGTGCTCGGCGTCGACACGAACATCGCGGATCTGCGCGCCCTGCTGGCCGACCCGGCGGTGCGCGCGGGTGACCTCGACACGGGGCTGCTGGATCGGCGGGGGACTCCGGAGGCTCCGGAACCGTCGCAGGCCGCGCTCGCCGCCGTGGCGCAGAGAGCCGCGGATGCCGGGACCCCGGCCGACGGCTCCGTCTGGGGACGCGTCGGGGCGTGGCGGGCCGGGGGAGCGGCGGCGGCTCGCACGGTGTCGATGCAAGACGACGCCGGGCAGGTGCACGCGATCGCGCCGGGTGCCGCCGAAGAGGCGGTCGTGACGGGCGGACCGGTGGAGTACTGGGTGCACGCCGACGGGGGAGCGCACCGGTTGCGAGTCGTGTCGCGGCGAGATGCCGCCCAGCGCCGCCGGACCGCCGCGGGTCGCGCGCCCGGGGCCGTCGATCCCGACCTCGTCGCCCCTCTCCCCGGAACCGTCGTCGCCGTGCACGTCGTCGACGGAGACAGCGTCGAGGCCGGCGCCCGGCTCGTCACCATCGAGGCGATGAAGATGGAGCACACGGTCGTGGCCCCGCACTCCGGGACGGTGCGGCTGCGCACCTCCGCGGGCGCGCAGGTCGCGCGAGACGCGGTGGTCGCGACGGTGAGCCCTGAGATTCCCCCGTCCCGCGATTCCGCTGGCATCCCGGCATCCCACCCCGCTTCTTCCCACAAGGAGACCCTCCCGTGAGCATCGACAGCCAGCAGGCCTTCACCGACGACGAGCGCGAACTGAGCGCGATGGTGCGCGAGTTCGCCGACGAGGTCATCGCGCCGCGCTCGTATGAAGCCGACCGCGCGCACGAGCTGCCCCTCGATCTCGTCGAGCAGATGGGGGAGCTCGGGCTCTTCGGCCTGCCGTTCCCCGAGGAGGTCGGCGGGCAGGGCGGCGATTACGCGAGTCTGTGCGTCGCGATCGAGGGCGTCGCGCGCGTCGACCAGTCGATGGCGATCACCCTCGAAGCGGGGGTGGGCCTGGGCGCCATGCCCATCTACCGCTACGGCACCGACGCGCAGAAGGCCGAGTACCTGCCCGACCTCGTGGCGGGTCGCTCTCTCGCCGGATTCGGACTCACCGAGGCCGAGGCGGGCAGCGATGCGGGCGCCACCCGCACCACCGCGCGACTAGAGGGGGGCGAGTGGGTGATCGACGGGTCGAAGCAGTTCATCACCAACTCCGGCACCGACATCACCCGGTTCGTCACCGTCACCGCCGTGACCGGCCGCACGAACGAGCGCCCCGAGATCTCGACGATCATCGTGCCCAACGGCACACCCGGCTTCACCGTCGGCCCCGCCTACGACAAGGTCGGCTGGAACGCCTCCGACACGCACCCCCTCACGTTCGACGGCGTGCGGGTGCCCGAGGCGAACCTGCTCGGTCAGCGCGGGCACGGGTTCAAGAACTTCCTCCGCACGCTCGACGAGGGCCGCGTCGCGATCGCCGCCCTCGCCACGGGAGCCGCAGAGGGATGCCTCGAAGCGGCCGTCGACTACGCCCGCAGCCGCACGGTGTTCGGGGAACGCCTGTCCACCCGGCAGAACATGCAGTTCCTGCTCGCCCGCATGCACGCCCGCGTGCACACCGCCCGCCTGGCGTGGGTGCACGCCGCGCGCCTGTGCGACGCCGGCAAGCCCTTCACGGTCGACGCCGCCGTCGCCAAGATCACGGCGAGCGATGCCGCCATGGCCAACGCGCGCGACGCGACACAGGTGTTCGGCGGCAACGGCTTCATCAACGAGTACCCCGTGGCCCGTCACTACCGCGACTCGAAGATCCTCGAGATCGGCGAGGGCACCACCGAGGTGCAGCTCATGGTGATCTCGCGCGCGCTGGGGCTCACGGGTACCGTTGCCGCATGATCGAGCAGCGCGGCCTGTACCTGGAGGAGTTCGTCGTCGGTGAGAGGTACGCGCATCGCCCCGGCCGGACCGTGACGGATGCCGACAACGTGGTGTTCACGACCCTCACGATGAACGCACAGGCACTGCACCTGGATGCCGCGTACGCCGCGACCCAGCCCTTCGGTCGACCCCTCGTCAACTCGATGTGGACGCTGTCGACCCTCGTCGGCCTCTCCGTCGCGCAGCTGACGCAGGGCACGCTCGTCGCGCAACTGGGGCTCACCGACGTGAGCTTCCCCGCGCCGCTGTTCGTCGGTGACACCCTCACCGCCGAGACCGAGATCGTGTCGCTGCGTTCTTCGGCATCCCGTCCGGGTCAGGGCGTCGTGGTCATGGCTCATACCGGGTGCTCGCAGAACGGCGAGGTCGTGGCGACCGCCACGCGGACGGTGCTGGTGTGGGCGCTGGAGGGGCGGGCGTGAGCGAGGCGACCCGCGCGTTCACCCTCGGCCCCGCGTTGTTGTTCGTCCCCGCCGACCGGCCCGAACGGCTGTCGAAAGCCCTCGAGCGGGCGGATGCCGCGATTCTCGACCTCGAAGACGCCGTGTCCGCGGACGCCAAGTCCTCGGCCCGCGACGCGATGATCGCCGCCGACCCCGACCCCGAGCGCGTGATCGTGCGGGTGAACGGGCCGCGGACGCCGGACTTCGGGCACGACCTGGCCGCCCTCGCGCACACCCGGGTGCGACGCGTGATGGTCGCCAAGGCCGAGGACCCGGCATCCCTCGGTCTGCTCGAGCGGTTCGAGGTGATCGCCCTGTGCGAGACGGCACGGGGGATCGTCCACGCCGAGCAGCTCGCGGCGCTCCCGCAGGTCGTGGCTCTCATGTGGGGCGCGGAGGATCTGGTCGCAAGCCTGGGCGGCACCTCGAGCCGCCGCGACGACGGGGGCTACCGCGACGTCGCGCGCCTGGCGCGGGCGCGCGTACTGCTGGCGGCGGGGGCTTTCGGCAAGCGGGCCATCGACGCCGTGCACGTCGACATCGCCGACCTGGAGGGGCTCTCCGCGGAGGCTCGGGATGCCGCGGCATCCGGTTTCGCCGCCACGGCGTGCATCCACCCGGGGCAGGTCGCGACGATCCGCGAGGCGTACGCCCCGAGCGCGCACCTCGTCGCCTGGGCGCGGGGAGTGCTCGACGCGGCGGAGGGGGAACGGGGCGTGTTCCGTTACGAGGGACGCATGATCGACGAGCCGATCCTGCGGCACGCACGGTCGGTGGTGGCACGCGCGACGTCGTGAGGAGACCCCTCAGGTTCTCGCGCGACGCCCGGTGTGTGCGGAGACGGGGATCTCAGCTCGCGACGCCGGCGTAGGCCAGCATCTCCCAGCGGTCGCCTTCGAGGCGGAACGTCGTCGCCGAGCAGTTCGGCAGGCGCTCGCCCTCGCGCGGGAACTCCCCGTCGGTGGCGAACATGATGACCTCGCGGATGAGTGCGCCGTGGGCGACGGCGATCACGTCGACGCCCACGGGAGCGGATGCCACGGCCTCGGCGATCGCGGTGAGGGCGCGCTCGCGCACCACCGGCCAGGTCTCGGCGCCGGGGACGTCGGCCGCGTGCCACGGGCCGTAGGTCCGGTAGAAGGTCGGGGCGTCCATCCCCTCGGCGTCGCCGTACGAGCGCTCCTGCAATCCGGGCAAACGGCGCGACACGGTGGTGCCCAGGGCCGCGGCGATGATGTCGGCGGTCTCGGCGGCACGACCCAGGTCGCTCGACACGACGATGACGTCGCGCCCCGCGTACTCGGCGGCGAGCGTGTCGGCGATGCCCCGCGCCTGCAGACGACCGGTGTCGTTCAGGGGGATGTCGGTCGAGCCCTGGATCCGCCCCTCGTAGTTCCACGCGGTCTCGCCATGTCGCACCAGAGTCAGGATCGTCACCGTTCGAGCCTAACCCGGGGGTGGGGTGCGCATCCCGCCGCCTGTACCGACCGCCCGCCCCTCGTGCCGCGCGCGCAGGCTCCGGGCGCCCGAGCGGTCCGATGGACGGCGGAACCGCCCCGACTCGCGGGGCCCCCGGCGCGGTCGGGGCGCGCGCCGGGGGCCGGTCCGGGGGCGGGGGCTACCGAACGACCGCGGCGGTATCGAGCGCGTCGACCACGACGCGGGTGAAGCCCCGCGGATCGGCGAGGTGCGCGAAGTGATCGGCGCCCTCGATGTCGGTGATGCCCGCGCCGGGGATGATGTTCGCCAGATCGTGAGCGGACTGATACAGGAACGACGTGGTCGCCGTGCCCGCGATGAGGTGGGTCGGGTCGTCGATCTCGGCGTAGGGCGCGAGGTCGCTGCCGAGGGCGTCGATCTCGGCGAGCTCGCGCACCCACGTGGGGGTCAGGGGCACGCTGGCGCCCCACAGCGGTGTCTCGCGGATGAACGGGATCGCCTCGGCGGGCACGCGCACGAAATTCACGAGCGCGTACTCGAGGGCGGCGTCGAGGTCACCGGCATCCACGAGTTCTCGGTAACCGGCGAGGCGGTCGCCCGCGACGGGGCCCTGCACGGCGAGCGGAGGCTCGTAGGCGAGGAGGGTGCCGCCGCCGAGGCCGTGCTCGCGCGCGTAGGCGAGGGTGGCGAGGGCGCCGAACGAGTGGCCCAGGAGGTGTGCTCCCGGGCCGGCGACCTCCCTCATCGCGGCGATGTCGGCGACCTCGTGGGCGAGGGAGTAGTCACCGGCATCCCCGGTGCCGCCGCGGCCGCGTCGGTCGTACACGTAGAGCGTGACGTGCTCGGCGAGCGCTTCGCTGACGGGGATCCACTGCTCCTTCGTCGCGATGCTCCCGTGCGTCACCACGAGCGCGGGCCCCCGGCCGCGGCGGAAGTACGAGATGGGAGTGCCATCGGACGAAGTGGTCGCGTGGTGCTCGAGTTCGGACATGCTCTGCCTCCTTGCAGATCGGCGTCGATGCTCTCACCGGGGCCGTGGCGCCGTGCCGCGGCATCCCGTGGCGACATGGTGTAACAGATTCGCGTCTTGCGCAAGGAAAATGTCTCGCCTCATCGAAACGTGTGACAAAAGTGCGTTGCGCAACGAAGCGAAGTAATGCAACCTGGAACCACGCCGACGTCGAGGAGGACCGATGAGCGAGACCATCACCCCGGTCGAGAACGCGATGCAGCCCGAGGACACCCCCGAACTGCGCGCCCTGTACCGAGGATTCGACGAGCAACACCTCATTCCCCTGTGGACGCAGCTCGACGACCTCATGCCGCAGACCCCGCAGCCCAAGGCCCTGCCGTGGGTCTGGCGGTGGAGTGCCCTGCAGCCCCTGGCCGAGCGCGCCGGCGATCTTGTGCCCGTCGGGCGCGGCGGAGAGCGCCGTGCGATCGGTCTGGCCAACCCCGGAATGGGCGGACGCGCCTACATCTCGCCGACGCTGTGGGCGGCGATCCAGCAACTCGGCCCCCGCGAAACGGCACCCGAGCACCGGCACTCGCAGAACGCCTTCCGCTTCGTGACCTCCGGCGAGGGCGTCTGGACCGTCGTCAACGGCGATCCGGTGCGGATGAGCCGCGGCGACTTCCTGCTCACCCCGGGCTGGCACTTCCACGGGCACCACAACGAGACCGACGAGTCGATGACGTGGATCGACGGCCTCGACATCCCCTTCGCGTACCAGATGGACTCGGGGTTCTTCGAGTTCGGTTCCGAGAGGGTCACCGACGAGGCGACCCCCAACTACTCCCGCTCGGAACGCCTGTGGGCGCATCCGGGCCTCTTGCCGCTGGCCGGCCTGCGTCGTACCGTGTCGAGCCCGATCGGCGCTTACCGCTGGGAGCACACCGACGCCGCCCTGACCGACCAGCTGTTGCTCGAGAACGAGGGGATGCCGGCCACCGTCGGTCCCGGTCACGCCGCCGTGCGCTTCGCGAACCCCACCACCGGGGGAGACGTCATGCCCACCATCCGCGCGCAGTTTCACCGCCTGCGCGAGGGGGCTTCGACGCCGGTGCGACAGGAGGTCGGCTCCAACGTCTACCAGGTGTTCGACGGCACCGGACGGGTCCTGCTCGGCGACACCGAGCACACCGTCGAGCACGGCGACATCTTCGTCGTGCCCAGCTGGTGCCGCTTCCGCGTTCAGGCCGAAACGCGCCTCGACCTGTTCCACTTCAGCGACACCCCGATCTTCGAGGGGCTGGGACTGTACCGCGAGTTCGAAGAGGAGACCGACCGATGACCCTGCGCAGAAACCCCTCCGATTCACACCGGGCGAACGGCCCGCGACGGGGGGAGGCGGCGATGACGCTCCGCACAACTCTCCCGGCCGTCGGTGTAATCGCTCCGTATGCCGGAGTCGTCGAGGGGAATCGTCCATGAAGCTCTGCACCATCCTGTGGAACGGTGACACCGCCGCCGCCCGTGTCGAGGGCGATCGCGCTGTCGTGCTGGAGGGGTTCGCCGACGTCGGAGCCGTGCTGCGCGCCGGGGCTCCATCGGCGGTGGCGTCGCTGGAGGGGACGGTCATCGCGCTGGGTGCCGTGCGCTACGCGCCCGTGATCGTGGCACCGAGCAAGATCGTGTGCGTCGGTCTGAACTACCGCGCCCACATCCTGGAGATGAAGCGCGAGCTGCCCGAGTATCCGGTGCTGTTCGCGAAGTTCGCCGACACCCTCGCCGCGGCCGGTGAAGAGATCGCCCTGCCGCCGGAGAGCCCCGAGATCGACTGGGAGGGCGAGCTCGCGGTCGTCATCGGCGCCACCGTGCGCCGTGCGTCGGACGAGGAGGCCGAAGACGCGATCGCCGGCTACACCATCGCGAACGACGTCTCGATGCGCGATTGGCAATTCCGCACCCGCGAATGGCTGCAGGGCAAGACATGGGAGCGCTCGACGCCGCTCGGGCCGGTGCTCGCCACCCCCGAGGAGATTCCCTCTGACGCCCGGATGACCACGACCGTCGACGGCGTGCAGAAGCAGGTCGGCGACATCCACGACCTGGTCCACGGCCCCGTCGACCTCGTGCGGTACGTCTCGACCATCACGACCCTGCGCCCCGGTGACGTCATCCTCACCGGAACCCCCGGCGGCGTCGGGCACGCCCGCGAACCCCGCGAGTATCTGGCATCGGGAAGCGTGGTCGAGGTCGCGATCGACGGGATCGGGACGTTGACCAACCGATTCGTCCCGGAAGAGCCGTGAGCGGCGCCCCGCTGAGCCCCGAGCAGCTCGCCCTGCGCGAGCGGCAGGGGGCGGGCGCGCGCTACGACGCCGACGCCGCCCCGCACGCGCACCTCGATCTCGCGCGCCGGGGCACCGCGTACTTCGCCCGGCGGCTCATGCAGCTCGACGACGCCGACCTCGACGCGCCGAGCCTGCTGCCCGGATGGACGCGTCGTCACCTCGTGGCGCATGTCGGCTACAACGCCCGTGCCGTCGCCCGACTCGTCGAATGGGCGCGGACGGGCGTGGAGAACCGCATGTACGCCTCCGACACGCAGCGGTGGGACGAGATCGTGCTCGGCGCGACCCTGCCGACCCGCGCGCTGCGCCACCTCGTCGACCACGCCGCCGTGCACCTCGACGTCGAGTGGCGTGATCTCACCGACGCGCAGTGGGATGCCGAGGTCGTCACCGCGCAGGGACGCACGGTGCCCGCGCGCGAGACGGCGTGGATGCGCGCCAAGGAAGTGTGGGTGCACACGGTCGACCTCGACAATGGCGGCTCGTTCCTCGACTTCCCGCCCGAGATGGTCGACGGCATCATCGCCGACGTGCTGCGCGCCTGGACGCGCCGCAGCGAGCCCGGCGCGGTGGTGCTGCGGGCCACCGACCGAGACGCCGCACCGGGGGAGTACGGCGAGGGCGGCCCCGTGGTCGAGGGCGCCGCGGCAGACCTTGCGCGCTGGCTCGCCGGCCGCGGTGCGCGGCGGCTGCGGGTCGTGGGCGGTGGAAAGCTGCCGGCGATCGCGCGCTGGTTCTGAGGGCGCGCCGTCGCGACCGCTCGCGGACGTGCTCCGTGTCGGGCGACGCGACTCGCAGGCGGATGTCACCCGAGCGGAACTGCGGGACGGCGCGCGCGGGGCCCACGGCGAACTCTGTGACCTGCGCTCGGGCGTCGCCCGTGACGTCCTCGATGACGAAGCTGCCGCCGTCGGCCCCGGGTGTCCCCGGATCGTGCGGACCTTCGTGTTCTCGAGATCGCCGTGCTCGATCTCGGACACCTGAGGTCGTCCGACGCTGATGCGCTCCGCACCGAGCCGGGGTGAGTCGACGTCTCACGGGGCCCCGTGCAGACCCCACGGGGTCTCACGCGTGGAGTATTTCACCCGCCTGGAACCGGCGGCAGCTCGACCACCTCGCCGAGCGGGGTGTACCGCGGGCCGGCGAGACGGCCGATCGGCCGCAGCAGCTCGGTGTCGATGCTGGCCGCACCGGTCGAGCCGAGCCGCACGACGTCGTCGCGGATCGACCAGGCGACCACCGTGCCGACGACGAACTCGCCGCCCGTCGGGCTGAATGCGGTCGTTGAGTGGTAACGGCACTCCATGCGCACGGGGGCGTCGGCCAGGCCCGGGATGCCGATGATGCGCGACTCCGCGAGTGCGAGACCCAGGCGGTCGGCCTCGCCGACCTCCGGCGGCATCCATTCCGAACTCGCGTGCAGCGCTTCGAGCATCGCCTCGTCGGCGATGTTCACCACGAACTCGCCCTGCTCCTCGATGTTGCGCACGGTGTCCTTGCGGCCGTTCGCGCGCTTGTTGACAGTGAAGCCCAGCATCGCGGGATGCTGGCTCACCCAGGTGAACGAACTGAACGGGGCGAGGTTCACGGGCTCCCGCCCGCTCGTCACCCACGCGATCGGGCGAGGCACGACCGATCCGACCAGCAGGCGGTACGTGTCGGCGGGGGAGAGCCCCGCGGCGTCGATGAACATCGAACGTTCCTTCCGGGTCAGGATGCGGTGAGCTCGGCGGACCGCTCGGCGACGAGACGTTCGCGAAGGGCCTTTTTGTCGATCTTGCCGACCTTCGTCAACGGCAGCTCGGTCACCGTCACGAGGTGGTCGGGGCGTTTGAACGCCGCGACGCCACAGGCGTCGAAGTGCGCCCTCACCGCGCCGAGATCGAGGTCGTGTCCGTCGGACAGCACGGCGAACAGGCACACCGTCTCACCCAGGGTGTCGTGCGGCATGGCCACCGCCGCGGCGAGGCGCACCCCCGCCAGGGCGTAAGCGAGGTTCTCGACCTCTTCGGCCGAGATGTTCTCGCCGCCGCGGTTGATCATGTCTTTACTGCGTCCCTCGACGACGAGGTTCCCGTCGGGACGCCGGCGCACGATGTCGCCGGTGATGTAGTAGCCGTCGGGGGTGAAGGAGCGCGCGTTCGTCTCCGGAGCGTCGTAGTACCCGCGCGGCGTGTAGGGGCCTCGGGTGAGCAGCACGCCGGGTGCGCCCGGGGCGACGTCGAGCCCGCTCGTCTCGTCGACCACGCGGAGCTCGTCGCGGGGCGACACGGGACGCCCCTGCGTACCGACGACGACCTCGACCGGATCGTCGAGCCGCGTGACGTTGATGAGCCCCTCGGCCATGCCGAACACCTGCTGCAGCGTGCCCGGCAGCCCCCGCACGACGCGCTCGGCCAGTTCGTCGGCGAGGCGCGCTCCGCCCACCTGCAGCACGCGCAGGCTCCCGAGTGCGTCGAACCCCACGGCGCCGGCGTGATCGAGCCACGAGGCGACCACCGCGGGCACCGCGGCGGTGTGGGTGACCCTGTGCCGCTCGATGGCCGCGAATGCGCGCTCGGGCCGCGGAGAACCCAACGGCACGACAGTGCCGCCGGCGAGCAGGGTGCCCAGGATGCCGGGGCACGCGAGCGGGAAGTTGTGTCCCATGGGCAGCGTCGCGAGGTATACCGTGTCGCGATCGACCGCCGAGGGCGGCGAGGTCAGGACGATGTTGCAGAGGTAGTCGTCGTGCGTGCGGGCGATGAGCTTGGGAAGGCCCGTCGTGCCGCCCGAGAGCAGGAACACGGCGACGTCGGCGGCATCCGGCCTCGGCAGCGCCCGACCGCGGATCGAGTCGTCGGACGGTGTGCACAGGGCCCTGAGGCTGACGGCGTCGGGAGCGTCGTCATCGTCGCTCAGCACGATCAGGTGCCGCACGGTCGGGCTCGACGCCCGCAGAGCGCGGCCGAGCGCCAAGTGATCGAAGTCGCGCAGGATGTCGGGAGTGACGAGCGCGACGGCCTCGGATGCCGAGACCAGGTGTCGCAACTCGTGCTCGCGGTGGGCGGGCAGCGCCATGACCGGCACGATCCCGGCCCGCAGGCACGCGACCGTCAGAACGACGAACGTCCAGTGGTTCGGCAGCTGCACGACGACGCGATCGTCGGGGACGAGGCCCAGATCGATCAGGCGCGCCGCGCACGCCTCGACCCGGTCGTGCAGCTCGGTGTAGGTCAGGGAGACCTCGTCGTCGACGAGAGCGACCCGGTCGGCGTGCACGTGTGCGGCTTCGGCGAACGCGTCACCGAGCGTGCGGCCCTGCCACAGCCCCTCGGCGCGGTACCGCGCGGCGACGTCGGCGGGCCAGGGCGTCGTCCCCTCGCGCGTCTTCATCGCAGCACCGCATCCGCGCGGCCCGAGAGCACAAGGGTCATGGCGCGATCCTCGTCGCATTCGGGCTCGTCGATGATCGCCGCCACGCCGTGTCGCAGGCGAGCGGCCTCGGCGGTGAGCTGGCGATCGAGCGCGCTGCCGCCCGTGACGAGCACGGCCGAGGCGTCGGCGTGACCGGCGAGGGCCTCGCGCACGGCGTCGTCGGGACGGATGCCGTCGCCCGCCGCGACCGTCACGACCGGGGGCAGCTGGTCGCGGTCGAGCACACGTCTGTCGAGGAGCCCCGTCACCGCCGACTCGAGGGGCGGGGCGCCGTGCCTGTTCTGCCACTGTCGCAGGGCACGGTCCACGGCATCCGGGTCGCGGCGCGCGATTTTGGCCGCGGGGAGGGCGCGCGAGAAGAAGTGGAAACCGAACTGCCAGGGCTCGAACGCGTGGAAGTACGTCCCGAAGTTCTCCCACCAGGACAGGCTCGGCCGCGCCGCGCCCTGAATGCGGGCGACCTGCGGCTGCCGCACGCCCTCGTACGCCAGGAACGCGGCCTCGACGTCGTCGGGGTGCGCCGCGAGAGCGTCGGCGAGGGCGATGGCGTCTTCGAGCGACATCTTCGTGCCGCTGCCGACCGAGAAGTGCGCGGTGTGCACGGCGTCACCGAGCAGAGCGACGTTGCCGCGGTGCCAGCTGCGCGCGCGGATGGTGCGGAAGTTGCCCCACCGGGAGTTGTTGCCGATGAGGCGTGCGCCGCCGATGAGGGGGGCGAAGATCTGCTCGAGCCGGTGCTGGCTGTGCTCGTCGCTCGGGCCCGGGGGAGTGGCGGGGGCGAAGGCGTCGAGACCGGCGGCGCGCCAGGTGTCTTCGTCGGTCTCGACGATGAAGGTCGACAGGCCGCCGCCGATCGGATAGGCGTGCGCCGCGAAGACGCCGGCGACGTCGTCGGGAAGACCCTCGGCGTGGGTGTGCAGGAACGTCAGGCCCTCGAAGGGGGCGTCGGTGGCGAACCAGATGAACTTCGCCGCGGCCGTCTCGTACGTCACCCCCAGGGTGTCGTCGCCGATCGCGGCGCGCGTCTGCGAGTTCGCTCCGTCGGCGGCCACGATCACGTCGTAGTCGCCGAGTTCGTCGATGCATCGCGGGGCGGAGAAGTGCAGATGCGCCCCGGCGGCGACGGCCCGCTGCTGGAGGGCGGCGAGCAGATCTTTGCGCAGCACGGCGCCCATGCCGTTGCCGGCGAAGGTCATGGTCTCGCCCTTCGCGGTGACGCGGATGGCGTCCCACCGCACCCCCGACGCGTCGAGGGTCTCGCGCAGCGCCGAGTCGGCGGCATCCACTCCGCTCTGCGTCGCGTTCGAGAAGACGACGCCGAAGCCGAAGGCCTCGTCGGCGCGATTGCGCTCGAACAGGTCGACGTGAGCCCCGGGGATGTTCCGCGCGGCCAGGGCGGCGAAGAGCAGCCCGCCCGGGCCGCCTCCGATGATTGCGATACGCATGTCAGCCTCCTCGCTGAGAATGTCGAACCGTCACGACGCAACGAGTATGCAACATAAAAACGTTCGACGCCAGCACTTCGTTACATAATGGTCGGGTAACGTTCTCGCATGCGCCCCCGCTCTCTCGTCTTCACGCTCTTCGGGGACTACTTCCGTTACTGCGGCGACGGCGAGGCTCCGCTGCGCGGACTCAGCGACGTACTCCAGCTCTTCGAGGTCGAACCGGCCACCACCCGCGTGGTGATGTCGCGCCTGCGGGCCGAGGGGTGGTTCGAGACCCGCCGTGACGGTCGCCTGACCACCTACGTGCTCTCGCCCAAGGCCTGGCAGCTGCTCGACGAGGGACGCGAACGCATCTTCCGGCACGTATCCGGCGAGTGGGACGGCCAATGGACGCTCATCGCGACGCGCGCGAGCGACCGCTCGGCCCGCGACGAGGTGCGCAAACAGCTCACCTGGCTGGGCTTCGGGCAGCTGCAACCCGCGATCTGGGTCGCACCCGGCGACCGCATGGCCGCGGCGCGCGATCTGATGGAGACAAACGGCGTGAGCTCCGACGTGTTCCTCAGCCGCAGCGGCGACCTCGACCACGACCGATCGATCGCCGCACGCGGGTGGGACCTCGACGCGCTCGACGCGCTGTACGGCAGGTTCGTGGCGCAGCACGACAGCCCGGTCGACGGCGGGACCCACGACGATGCCCTGGTGGCTCGCGTGCGCCTCACCGACGACTACCGCCGCTTCCCCTTCACCGATCCCGACCTGCCGGCCGACCTGCTGCCCACGGGGTGGAACGCCCCCCGCGCCCACGAGGTCTTCGTGCGCCGCCACGACGAGCTGCGCCCCGGGGCGACCTCCGCGATCGAGCGTCTCACCGGCATGACCGTGCGCGGGGCGCACCGGGCGTTCCTCGACGGCGGAGCAGTGGGCTTCACGCGGGAGCGGTGACGGCGGTGGGCGCGGCACCGGATGGCGCGGGACGCCTCTCCCGGCGGGCGCGTGCGGCTGCGGTGTCGTCGCGCGATCACAGCGTCGCCGTTCGCCGGGAGGTCGCTGCGCGAGAGGAGCCGAGCCTCAGAGCAGAGCCGGCAGCCGGTCGGCGAGGGCGCGCAGCACGTGCGTCGTGCCGCCGTCGATCTTGACCGCCGCTCGCTGGTCGGCGCGGGTCTCTCCGCGGTTGACGATGACCACCGGGAGGCGCCTGCGCCGCGCCCGCTCGACCAGTCGGATGCCGGAGTTGACCACGAGCGACGAACCGGCGATGACCAGAGCCTCGCTCGCATGGACCAGCTGCTCGGCCTCGCGGAACTTCTCGACCGGGATGAACTCGCCGAAGAACACGACGTCGGGCTTGAGCGTGCCCCCGCACACCGAGCACACCGGGACGACGAACCCGTCGGCCGACGCCGGGGTCACGTCACCGTCGGGGCCCAGCTCGACGTTCTCGGGCAGCGAGATCCACGGGTTATCGGCTTCGACGCGCTTCGCCAGATCGCGGCGGTCGAACACCTGCCCGCACTGCAGGCAGCCGACCCGGCGCATGGTGCCGTGCAGCTCGACCACCCGGCCGCTGCCCGCCCGCACGTGCAGACCGTCGACGTTCTGCGTGATGACGCCGTTCGCGACTCCCGCGGACTCGAGGTCGGCGAGGGCACGGTGGCCGTCGTTCGGCTGCGCGGCCGCGAACACCTTCCAGCCCAGGTGACTGCCCACCCAGTAGCGGCGACGGGCGTCGGCGCTCGAGAGGAACTGCTGCGCCGTCATCGGCGTGCGTGTGGGTGCCCCCTTGCCGCGGTAGTCGGGGATACCCGAGTCGGTCGACACGCCCGCCCCCGTCAGCACGGCGATCTTGCGACCCGCGAGGACGTCGACGGCGCGATCGATGGATGCCGAGAACCCGGCCTCCTCCGTCGTGTCGATCATGCGCACCTCCGTCCGTTCGAGTCTATGGCGGGGCGCCGACACCGGCTCGCGCCGCGAGCCCCCGCGACCGCTGCGCCGAGACGGGCGGCTCCCGTCATCACCCGCGAACGACGTCGCGCACCCGGCGCGGATCCTCGCTACGCCAGCAACCGCGTACCCGACGCGCCCGGCGCCGCACACCCCCGTCGTACGGAGAGCCACGGCGCCGATACTGGGGGGATGAGCTCCTTCCCCCGGCCCGCCATGCTCGACGTCACCTCTCTCCGCCGCGTGCGGCCGTGGGGCGGCGACCTCGTGGACATCGCCATCGACGAGGGACGCATCACCGCGATCACTCCCGCCGCCACCGAGCCGATCGGCATCCGCGAGTTCGACGGGCGCGGTCTGCTCGCCCTGCCGGGCATTGTGAACGCCCACGCGCACGTCGACAAATCCTGGTGGGGACTGCCCTGGCAGCCGTACGGCGGCGAGGGATCGACCGAGGGGCGCATCCGCCACGAGCGGGAACAGCGCGACGCGCTCGGCATCCCCTCCCTCGAGCGGTCCGCGTTCGTGCTGCGCGAGCTCGTGCGCCACGGCACCACGGCGATCCGCACGCACGTCGACGTCGATGACGGCGTGGGGCTGCGCGGGATCGAGGCGGTCGAAGAAGCTGCGGCGGCCTACGGGGGCGCTCTCGACGTGCAGATCGTCGCGTTCCCGCAGGACGGGGTGCTGCGTCGCCCCGGCGTGCTCGAGCTGCTGCGCGAGGCCGCGGGCCGTGAGAGCGTCACCGCGATCGGCGGTCTCGACCCCGCCTCGATCGACCGCGACCCCGTCGGCCAGATCGACGCCCTCACCGCGCTCGCCGCCGACACCGGCGTCGGCCTCGACATCCACCTGCACGACGCGGCCGAGCTCGGCGCGTTCCAGATCGAGCTGCTCGTGGAGCGCACACAGCGCCTCGGCCTGGGCGGCCGGGTGAACATCGCCCACGGGTTCGCCGTCGCCCAGCTCGAACCTGCTCGCCGCCGCGACCTGCTCGCGGCGATGGGCGAGGCCGGGGTCTCGATGACCACCGTCGCGCCTCTGCGCCTCGCTCAGCTGCCCCTCGCCGAACTCGACGCGGCCGGCGTCCGGTTGGGTCTCGGCACCGACGGCATCCGGGATCTGTGGAGTCCCTTCGGAACCGGCGACACGCTCGGTATCGCCTGGCAGTACGCCCGCGCCGGCGGCCTGGTGCACGACCATGACCTGCTCCGCGTCGTGCGGCTCGCGACCAGCGCGGGCGCGTGGGCCGTGGGCCGAGAGGTGCACGACCTCGTCGAGGGGGCGCGCGCCGACATCGTCCTGGTGGATGCCGAGAACCCCCTGGACGCGCTCGTCCGCCAGCCCGAGCGGGCCCTGGTGATCGCCGGAGGGCGCGCGCTGCACGTGGCGTGAGGGCCGGGGTCCGGCATCCCGTCGCGCCCCTGCGTTCCCACGCTCACGCGCCCGCCACCGCTCCCGCGGCCCGCAACCGCTCCGTGCTCTCGTTGAGTGTCCAAGAAACCCGGACGCTTTTTTGAAACGCCCGGGTGTTCTGGACACTCAACGCTCGGGGCGCCGCCGCGCCGGCCGCGTGGTCACGACACTCCGCGCGGGAGGACGGGGGAGCGGTGTGCTCGGACACTCGACCGGGGGACCGGGCCGCACCGGGCCGGAGTGTGCTGGCACGATGGGACGATGCCCGTCATTCCCCTCGAAACCGCCGACGACCCTCGTCTCGCCGACTATCGCGACCTCACCGACGTGTCGCTGCGGCGGGTGTCGGAGCCCGCGGGCGGGCTGTACATCGCCGAGTCGTCGAAGGTGCTCGACCGCGCACTCCGCGCGGGGCACCGACCCCGCTCGGTCCTCGTGCAGGAGAAGTTCCTCGCCGATGCCCTCGCACTGGTCGGGGATGACGCAGACGTCTACGTCGTCCCGGCCGAGATCGCCGAGCGGGTCACGGGATACACCGTGCACCGGGGCCTGCTGGCGTCGATGCATCGTCCGGCCCTGGCATCCGTCGAGGAGGTCGTCCGCGACGCGCGGCTCGTCGTCGTGCTCGAAGACATCGTCGACCACACCAACATCGGTGCGGCGTTCCGTTCGGCGGCGGCTCTCGGAGCGGATGCCGTGCTCGTCACGCCCCGGTGCGCCGACCCGCTCTATCGCCGCAGCGTTCGCGTGAGCATGGGAACGGTGTTCCAGGTGCCGTGGACGCGGCTGCCCGAGTGGTCGGAGGCCGCGCCGCTCTTGCACGAGGCCGGATTTCACCTCGCCGCGCTGGCCCTTTCGGACGACGCGGTGACACTCGATGCCTTCTCTGCTGCCGGGCACGAGCGCGTCGCCCTGCTGCTCGGGGCCGAGGGCGACGGCCTGAGCCGCGGCGCGCTGGCCGCCGCCGACACGGTCGTGACGATCCCGATGGCCGGGGGAGTGGACTCGCTCAACGTCGCCGCCGCGAGCGCGGTGGCGCTGTGGGAACTGGCGCGAGGTCGCCGGGGCTGACGCCCGGCGCACAGACTCACACGGAGTCGTGCGCGTAGATGTCGCGGTACAGCCGCAGAGCCGACGTCTCGAGGTCGTGCGCCGGGGCGTCCTCGAACCGGTCGCAGGCGAGCGCGGCGGGAAGGGCGAGCTCTCCGCACAGAGCGCGAGAGAGCGCGAGAGCGGCGCCGCCCGCATGCGTGACCCAGATCGCCTGCGCGATCCAGGCTCCCTCCGCGCCGGGCACCGGGCCGAGGAAGGGGAGGTTGTCGGGCGTCATGGCGAACACCCCGTTCACCCGTGCCGCCGGGGTGAATCGGGCGTCGGGATGGAGGCGGCTCTGCGCCGACGCGATCGGAGCATCGAACGCGGGGTCCCAGGCCAGGCCGGCGCCGCCGTCGAGAGCCGCGGGGGCCACGGGCACGGGGCGGTGGTCGTAGCTGCCGATACCGAGGGTGTCGCCGTGCGCTCGCGCGTAGACGTGGTGCTCGGGCCACCTCACGAAGGGACCCGGGTCCACGCGGGGTGCTCTTGGTCGTGCGTACACGTACGGATGCGCGACCGGGTAGAGAGGCAGACGTCGTCCGAGCATGCCCGCGAGACCGGGGCCCCAGATTCCCGCCGCGAGAACGACCTGATCGGCGGTGAGGGTTCGTCCGTCGGCCGTGCGCACCGTCCATCCGCCGCCGCGCGGTCGCACATCGACCACCTCGGCGGGAGCGACGAACTGCGCGCCCGAGCTCTCGGCGACAGCTCGCAGCTGGGCTCTCAGCAGATGAGGCGTCGCGACTCCGTCGTCGTCGTACCGCGCGACCGCCACGACCTGCCGGTCGTCGACGAACGAGGGGAGACCTCGCGGCGCGTCGAGAGTCGCGCGGAGTCCCGCGCGCTGGGCGGAGCGGACACGTTCGGCGAGAGTCTCAGCACCTGCGCTGCTCGTCGCCAGCTCGAGGCCGCCGCTGGGGGCGAACGCGGGCAGCTCCCGGTAGACGTCGACCGACGCGCGCGCGAGTTCCGTGAGCACGGGTGCATCGTTGTAGACCCCGACGAAACCGGGGGCGAAGGCCGTCGACCCGCGTTGCTTTCCGCCATCACGGTCCAGCACCGTGACCGCGACACCGCGCCCGGCGAGAGCGCACGCGACCGAGACGCCGACGATGCCGGCCCCGACGATAACGACGTGCATGGGGTTCTCCTTGAGCTCTTTGGGGGAGGGAGGTGCTCGGGCGCTCCGACGTCACTCCGCCGGCTGAGGTCCGCCGAACGCCTGCTCGCGAATCCAGCGTTCCGACTCTGCCGCCGCACGCACGCGCGGGTCCGGATCATTCTCGAGCGCCTCGACCACGTCGGCGGGGAGGTCGCGCTCGCCGGCGAGATACCACCTGTCGACCACGGATCCTTCGCGCAGCACGCGCCGTGCGCGGTCGTCGTCGCGGGGGAGGCCCTCGGACGGGGTATCGACGCGACCGATCGAGAGCTGCAGGTGCGCCGGGAGTGTTCCGGGGCCCGCGGGGGTCTCGCCGGCGGTGAACAGGGTCACGGAGACATCCGTTCCTTCCCACACGAGCCAGTCGATGTCGTCCGAGCCCCAGCGTTCGTCGTCGACGGACCAGGTGGACCAGTCAGGCCCTTCGGAGTCGAAGGTCCACCGGTGCGGCTCGGCCTTCATCGCCGCGGCGACGGCCAGGGCGGCCTCGCGCACCGACCGTTCCGACCCGTCGAGGAATACCGAGACGCTCGGCGCCCATGCGGACGACAGCACATCCCACCCGTCGGCGCCGAAGCGCCCGCTCTCGACCTCGGGGGTCCACCCCGCCTCGCTGAGTCCCGCGGCGAGGTGTTCGGCGTCGCGCAGCAGTGTGACGGCATCGGTGGCGCTCAACAGCGCGGTCACGGGGTCGGGCAGCGGAGTCACGCCCGTCAGACCTGAGTGTCGCGGGAGGCAGCGGCATCCGGCCCCGGGGCGAGGGTGACGACGGGCAGCGGCTCGGGCCGCTTCGCCTGGATGTGATCGCCCGACGACTGGTGCCGCAGGCGCCGCAGCACCCAGGGCACGAGGTACTCGCGCGCCCACACGAAGTCTTTCTCGCGCGCGGCGCGCCAGGTCGTGATCGCCTGGGTTTCGGCCTTCATCGGCTCGAGGTCGTTCGGCACGTTGAGCGCGCGCAGCACCATACGGGCGACCTCGTGGTGGCCGAGGGAGTTGTAGTGCAGCCGGTCGTCGTCGAAGAAGCGCATGTCCTGCACCTCTTTCAGGCCCCATTGGTCGGCGACGACGCAGTCGTAGCGATCGGCGATCGAGCGGATGTTCTCGTTATAGATCGCGACCTTTCCCCGGATGCCGCGGAACACCGGCGTGAACTCGGTGTCGATCGCCGTGAAGACGACGATGGTGGCCCCGCTCGCGCGCAGACGTGCGACGGCGTTCTCGAACTGCCGCGACACGGCATCGGGATCGCTGCCCGGGCGGATGACGTCGTTTCCGCCCGCAGAGATGGTGATGAGGTCGGGCTTGAGTGCGAGCGCCGGCTCGATCTGGTCGGCGACGATCTGCGCGATGAGTTTTCCGCGCACCGCGAGGTTGGCGTAGGCAAAATCGTCGACCTGCGCGCCGAGCACCTCGGCGACCCGGTCGGCCCAACCGCGGTGGCCGCCGTCGGGCAGCGGATCGCCGATCCCCTCGGTGAAGGAGTCGCCGAGGGCGACGTAGCGGCGCCACGGGTGCGGACCGGGGTTGTCGGGCGTGGGCGAGGTGCGGGGCGAGTGCGGATCGAGTGTCATCGAAACCTCCGGCTTCCACGGTACCCCCGGCCACCGACACGGCGAGTGAGCTGGGTGCGAGCGGCCGCGGCATCCGTATTGGGGGCGGCGTAAACGCGATCCGCGCGCAGAAACGCCTGCTGCTCGGGTTTCTGGGCGCGGATCCCGGTTTCGGGTACACCGTCGTCTGCGAAGCTCCGAAGCGCCGCGGCGAATGCCGCACCCGCTCGCACCACGCCGTCACCGCCGCACCCTGAGACGTGTTGGCTTCGACGCTTCACGACGTCGAGCCGCGGGGCGAACGGCCTGCTCAACGATCACCGGGTTGGCGTCTGAGCTCAATGGTTCCCAGCACTCCTCCCACTGCCACGACGCTCCCGGCGGCGACGAGCGCTCCGGATTGACCGGAAAGCGCCAAGCCGGCTGCACCGGCAGCGAATCCGATGCTCTGACCGGCGAAGGCCAGGGTGAGGCCCGTCTTCCGGTGGGCGGCGGCGCCGGAGTCGAACACGTGCGATCGCAGTCCCAGAAGAGCGGCCGTAGGGAGCCCCACGAGCAGCAACCCCGCGAGGGCCGTCAGCCACTGCGGTTCCCACGTGAGCAGGACGGCGCCGGCGAGGAAGAGGGCGACGAGCAGGGGGAGTCGTCGTGCCGGATGCCAGCGCTGGAGCCAGACGATGTCCAGCCACGCTCCGACGGCGCTCGATGCGCCCAGAACCAGGAATGCGAGCCACGCGTCCTGCACCTCGAGGTCCAGTTGGAGCGAAAGGCCCACCGCTCCCGCCTCGACGGCGCCGAGCAGCATGCCGACTCCCACGCTGAAGACGGTCCAGGTGAACCATCGGAACGACGGTCGCGGTGTCGCGCACACCGCGTCCTCGGGGGCATGCGCGTCGGACGGCGTCGACGCTGAGTCCATCGTCTGAAACTGCACACCGATGACTGCCGCGAGCGCGAGTGCCGAGACAGCCACTGGCGCGCCGACAGCTCCCGCGCCGAGGGCGACGGCGACGAATACCGGCGCGAGGAAGACGAGCACGTCCTGTGCCAGAGCGTCGAGTGTCGATGCTCGAGCCTGTTCCCGCGCTGGCACGGCCGCGGACAGGGTGGAGCGGATGAGCCCCGCTGATCCAGCCATGCTCACGCCGGCGACAGCCGAGATCGCCATCCAGACGCCGAAGGGACGGTCCAGGCTGAACGCCAGTGCCAACCAACTCGCAGAGCACAGAAGGAGCTGGATGGTCAGCAGCCTCCGCGTCGAGAGGAGGCGTTGAGCGACGATGCTCACGGGCGTGCCGGCCAGCATCCCGACGACACTCGCCGCCGCGAGGAGTCCGCCCCGGTCCGGGTTCTGGAGCACGAGAGCCGCAATGGCACTGAATGCGACAGCAGACATGAGAACGGGAGACCTCACGAGCGAGGCAACCCCGAGCCACACCCAGAAGGAACGACCCATATTGCCGGGATGATTGCGCATCGCGTTAACGTAACGCATGCGATCGAATCAATGCGTTACATTGTTGAGGTGGATGACGTCACCCTGCAGGGAGCCGATCGCACTCTGTTGCTCGCACTGCTCGACACCCGGCCGGAGCCGGGTTTCTCCGACGAACTGACGACCGTCGGGCAATTGCACGCTCTGTCTCCGAACGGCTGGTCCGCCGACCTGACGACTGTCATCGCCGTCCGTGACGACCTCGTGCGCATCTTGCTCGGTCCACGAGAGGGTGCATCCGAGGCCCTGAGCGACCTTGGCCGCAGGCTGGGGCTGACGCTCGCATTCGGTGCCAACGGTGGAGTGAGCCTGAGATTGATCGAGGCCGGATCGTCTGCTCCGTTGCTCGAACCGGTCGTCGCCGCAGCTATCGAGCTGTGGTCCGCCGGAGACCTCGACAAACTCCGAGTGTGCCGCTCGTCGACGTGCATCGTTCCGTTCGTAGATACCTCTCCGCGAGGACACCGGGAGTTCTGCAGTCCCCGGTGCGCCACGCGAGAGCGCGTGCATCGACACCGCGCCGCGGCTCGTCGGTAGACGCTCGTCTCGGACGGCTGCTCGTGGCCGACCACGACAACAGGTGCGCCGACGACACCGACGAGCGTGGACGACCGGTCTTCTGTCGCCGCGAGTCACGCGTGAAGCTCACACAACACCGCGATCCGCACCCAGAAACACGCTCTTCCCGCGTTGCTCGGCGCGGATCGCGTTTATGGCCGGTGGCGCGCCGTATCGGCCTTCGGTCCGGGCGTGGCGGCCTCCGAGGTCGCCTATCGTGGATGTTCGCGCTCGCGAAGGATGGAGGTTCGATGCTGGAAGAAGAAGCCCGCCCCTCGGCCCTCCCGCACACGAGCCCGGCCGCCGAAGCGGCGACTCCGCGCATCGCCTCTCCCGGCCCGGTCGCGAGCCCCGGCCCGGTCGCGAGCCCCGGCCCGGTCGCAAGCCCCGGCCCGGTCGCGAGCCCCGGTCCGATTGCGAGCCCTGGGCCCGCCGCCCGCACGGCCCTGCCGGTCCCGGCATCCACCCCCGCGGCCCCCGAAACCGCCTCGGAAGGCGGCGCGGAAGCCGTCGCCGACCCGTCCCACGCCACCGCCCCCGTCGCCGACGAGCCCGCGCCCGGGGCGATTCCCGACCCGGCTCTCGACGGGGTCGAGCCGCACTTCGGCTCCTTCGCCGCCGAGCACCTCTCGCCGTCGTTCCCGCAGCGCGCGCCGTGGGGAACGGCCCAGCGCTTGCGCGCCTGGCAGGCCGAGGCGCTCGACCTCTACTTCGGTCTCGACGGACCCGACGGCGAGGGAAAGGGACCGCGTGACTTCCTCGCCGCGGCCACCCCTGGCGCCGGTAAGACCACCTTCGCCCTCCGCCTCGCGTCCGAGCTCATGCGTCGCCGCGTCGTCGACCGCATCGTCGTCGTGGCCCCCACCGAGCACCTCAAGACCCAGTGGGCCGAGGCGGCCGCGCGCGTCGGCATCCGTCTCGATCCGTTCTTCTCCAACCGGCATGCGACGCCCTCGCGGCAGTATCACGGCGTCGCGGTCACCTACGCCCAGGTTGCGGTCAAGGCCGAGGTGCACCAGCGTCTGACGATGGATGCCAGAACACTCGTCATCCTCGACGAAGTGCATCACGGTGGAGACGCGCTCAGCTGGGGCGACGCTCTGCGCGAGGCCTATAACCGCGCGACCCGGCGCCTGCTTCTGTCGGGGACGCCGTTCCGCAGCGACACCGCGCCCATTCCGTTCGTGGAGTACCACCCGAATGCGAAGGGCATCCGCCTCTCGCGCACCGACTACGCCTACGGCTACAAACGCGCCCTCGAGGACGGCGTCGTGCGTCCCGTCTTCTTCCTCGTCTACGCCGGGCAGATGCGCTGGCGCACCAAAGCCGGCGAAGAGATGGAAGCCCAGCTCGGGCAGGACAACACCAAGGACATCACCTCGCAGGCCTGGCGCACCGCGCTCGACCCGAACGGCGACTGGATCCCCGCGGTCCTCCGCTCCGCCGACCGGCGCCTGACCGAGGTGCGCGAGACGGTCCCGGATGCCGGGGGCCTGGTCATCGCGACCGATCAGACCGCGGCGCGCGCGTACGCGGCAATCCTCGAAGACATCAGCGGCGAGAAGGTCACCGTCGTCCTCTCCGACGAGGCGGAGGCGTCGGGGCGCATCGAGACCTTCTCGAAGGGCACGAGCCGCTGGATGGTCGCGGTGCGCATGGTGTCCGAGGGTGTGGACGTTCCGCGCCTCGCCGTCGGCGTCTACGCCACGAGCGCCTCCACTCCGCTGTTCTTCGCCCAGGCCATCGGCCGTTTCGTCCGCGCGCGCCGTCGCGGTGAGACCGCGAGCGTGTTCCTCCCCAACGTTCCGCAGCTGCTCGCCCTCGCGGGCGAGATGGAGGCGCAACGCGAGCACGCCCTCGACCGCGACAGCGACGCGGAAGACCAGTGGAACGCCGAAGAAGACATGATGGATGCCGCCGAGCGCGAGGACAAGGCGTCCGACGCGCTCGAGCAGGAGTTCGAGTACCAGGCCCTCGGTTCGCTCGCGCATTTCGACCGCGTCATGTTCGACGGGCAGGAGTTCGGTCAGCTCGCGGTTCCGGGAACCATCGAGGAGGAGGAGTTCCTCGGCATCCCGGGCCTCCTCGAACCCGAGCAGGTGCACGAGGTGCTCATGTCGCGCGCCACGCGGCAATCGCGTCACCGCTCCACCCGTGAAGCGACCGAGAAGGAGAGCGGTGTCGAGCCGCCGTCCGTCGACGACGGGGGGCTCCCGGCTCCGCTCCACCGCACCCTGAAGGAGCAGCGCCAGCTGCTCAACACCATGGTCGGCCTGTACGCGCGCCAGAGCGGCGAGCCGCACGGCCTCGTGCACGCCGAGCTCCGGCGGATCTGCGGCG
Source organism: Sphingomonas sp. G5 (assembly GCF_052660795.1). Taxonomy (NCBI): domain Bacteria; kingdom Pseudomonadati; phylum Pseudomonadota; class Alphaproteobacteria; order Sphingomonadales; family Sphingomonadaceae; genus Sphingomonas; species Sphingomonas sp. G5. The sequence continues at coordinate 1,491,826 of NZ_CP109660.1, forward strand.
GCCCGGCGGTATCGCACGCGACCGTCGCGCAGCTGCAGGCGCGCATCGACGTGCTGCGCAAGCGCGTGCATTCCTGAGGCGCGCAAGCCCCGGCCCCGCGTCGCCCGGCCCCGCCTCGGGGCCTGCGCCCGGCCCCGCGCCGGCCGGCCCGCTCGCAGCCGCTCGAGGCTGCCGCCCCCGCGAGAGGGCATCTCGCTGACATCCCGGTGACAAGCTGCGACCGCGTCGTCAGCGATGTGCTGCGCGAAGCCCGACGAGAAGGCCCGACCGGTGTGCGGGAGCGATGCGCCGACGCGCTCCCACGACCCGCTTTCGCGATGCCGAAATGCTGGCACCGAAGCCTCGGCATCCGCGGGATCACGCTCTTCGGAGGCCCGAAATGCTGTCAGTGTGGGCCGACGCGCCCGAGAGGGCGAACCCGCCTCACTACGGTTGGGGGCGACCCGAAGGAGCCCCCGTGACCCCCGCCACACCGACCGCCCGCGATCGCCACCGCTGGGCGCGCTATCTCGTCGACGAACGCGCGGAGGCGCGCGTGTACCGCGAGCTCGCGTCGCGTCGCACCGGCGAAGAGCGAGAGATCCTCCTCGCTCTCGCCGAGGCCGAGGGGCGCCACGAGCAGCACTGGATCGACCTGCTCGGCGAGCAGCCGCCGCGACTGCCGCAGCCCGGCATCGGGACACGTCTGCTGGCGTGGATGGCCCGCCGGTTCGGATCGATCTTCGTGCTGGCCCTGGCCCAGAACGCCGAGGCCCGCTCGCCCTACGCCGACGAACCCTATGCCACCCCCGCGATGGCGGCCGACGAGCGTGTGCACCACGAGGTCGTGCGCGGCCTCGCCGCCCGCGGGCGCCGTCGCCTCTCGGGGACTTTCCGCGCGGCCGTGTTCGGCGCGAACGACGGCCTCGTGTCGAACCTCGCCCTCGTCATGGGAGTCGGCGCCACCGGCGTCGCCCCGAGCTTCGTGCTGTTCAGCGGTATCGCAGGCCTGCTCGCGGGAGCCCTCTCGATGGGCGCCGGCGAGTTCGTCTCGGTGCGTTCGCAGCGCGAGCTGCTCGAAGCCACCGAAGAGAGCGACTTCGCCGACTCGGCCCTTCCCCATCTCGACCTGGATGCCAACGAGCTCGCGCTCGTCTACCGCACCCGCGGGATGGATGCCGATGCCGCCCTCGAACGGGCCCGCGAGGTCGTCACCGCGGCTCGGGCCGGCACCGCACCGGCAGCAGCAGCCCCGGGCGAGTCGTCTCACGACGTCGTCGGCAGCGCGTGGGGGGCGGCCCTGTCGAGTTTCCTATTCTTCGCCTCGGGCGCGATCATCCCGGTCCTGCCGTGGATCTTCGGGATGTCGGGCTTCGCGGCCGTCGCCCTGGCCCTCGGCCTGGTCGGCATCGCCTTGATCGGCACCGGGGCGATGGTCGGTCTGCTCTCGGGCGCTTCACCCCTCAAGCGCGGTCTGCGTCAGCTCGCGATCGGCTTCGGCGCCGCCGCGGTCACCTATGTGCTGGGTCTGCTGTTCGGGGTGTCGGCGGCCTGATCGGGCCCCGCGGCGCTCGCGTCCGCGGCGCGCAGAAACGCGATCGACGCGCAGAAACGCGGGGAGAGAGCGTTCATGGTCGCGGATCGCGTTTATGCGTGCGGGCGCGAGCCCCGCCCGTCGCCGCGCGCCGACCCGGCTCAGCCCCGTCCGGCAGCCGTGACCCGCGCCGCCTCGCGGCGTGCACCCGTGTTCTTGCGGCCCGCGCGCGACCCCGCGAGCTTCGCCGTGATGTGCTCGCGCACCGTCACCGGGTCGTACAGGGCCGGAGCCTCGTCCGAGACGAAGTGGGGCAGCGGGGCGATGACCGCGTCGGCGTTGCCGTCGTGGAAGAAGGCGGCGGATCGGCGCCGCTCGATCGTCCCGTCGACGACGGGTGGCTTCACCCGGTGCAGCGTCGACATCCAGCGGTCGTTGGTCAGGCGGGCGGCGACGTCGCCGAGATTGACGAGCAGCGCTCCGCGAGCGGGGGAGACGTCGTTCCACGAGCCGTCCTGTGCCAAGACCTGCAGGCCCGCGACCTGATCCGCCCACAGCACCGTCACGAGACCGAAATCGGTGTGCTCGCCCATGCCGGTGAGCTCGGCGCCGAGCTCGATCTCGCCGGGCGGCAGGGCGTAGTTGTTCATGCGCAGCACGTCGATCGAGTGGCCGGTGACGCCGTCGAAGAAGTCGTCGGGCACGCGAAGGGCCGACGCGAAGATCCGGGTCAGGGTATGCGCGACCCGGCGCGCTTCGTCGTAGTACTCGCGTACCGCCGGCTCGAAGATCCGGGTTTCGAGGGGCCAGGTGTTCTCGGCGTAGTCCGCTTCTGTCGCGGTGCTGCCGGGGTACTCGGCGGCGGAGGTGCCGACGTTGAACGCCTCGAAGAAATCGTTCATCCGCGTCACCGGGTCGACGCCGAGGCTGTAGCTGAGCGATTCGCTCTTCGGCGGGCTGTACCCGCGGTTCTCCGCCGCGGGCCGCACGTACGCCTTCTTCACCTCCAGCGGCAGGGCGAAGAACTCGTCGAGCCCCTCGGTCAGCTCCGCGATCACGGCATCGGGGATGCCGTGACCCACCACCTGCATGAAGCCCACCGTGCGGCACGCGTGGTCGACCGCGGCGACCACCGCTGCACGCGCGTCGGAGGACCCGGGGCCGACCCAGGCGGAGATGTCGATCGTCGGGACAGTGAAAGCGGGCATGCCCCGACGCTAAGCGGCGGATGTCACACGGGTGTTTCTGCGGAGTCACGGAAGGCGCGGGGGCGCGCATCGGCTGCACCGCGCGCTGGCGATGTCAGGGTCGCCGCCTCGGCGCCGGGTTCGCATATCCGGATCATCTCAGCCGGCGGTGACGTGACCGCGCCGCGCCGCGAGCGCCCGCGTACAGCAGTGCACCGATCGCCGTGGCGAAGAACCCGATCGGCAGGTCGGTGGTCACGGCGAGCGCGATCGATGCCCACACGGTGACGAGCGTGAGGACGATCGACAGCGACAGGCCCCGACCGGGCGTCCGCGCGAGCACCTGCGCGGCGGCCGGGGGGCCGATGAGCAGCGCGAACATCAGCAGCGCCCCCACCATCGGAACGCTCACCGTCGTCGCGGCGGCGATCACGAGCGCGAACACCAGGTCCACCCCCGTGATCGGTACTCCACGCGCAGCGGCGAGGGCGGGGGAGACGGATGCCAGAAGGAGAGGCCTCGCGATGAGCGCGACCAGCCCGAGGCACCCGAGCCCGAGCAGGCTCATCGTGACGAGCTGACCGGGCGAGACACCGAGGATCTGACCGAACAGCAGGGCGAACACCTGCGCCGAGTACTCGCGCGAGCGGCTGAGGAACAGCGCGCCGAGGGCGAGCATGGTCACGAGGGTCAGGGCCGTGACGACGTCGTGTCGAGCCCGGCGTCCCAGCAACACGATGCCCACCGCCCCGCCCGCGGCGAAGACCCCGAGGCCCACGAGCGGGTTCGCCCCGATCAGCACCGCCCCGGCCGCCCCGGCGAACGCGCCGTGCGGCACGGCGTGGGCGAAGAAGGCGTTGCCGCGCAGCACGACGAAGAAGCCGACGACGCCCGCGACCACCGCCACGATGGTCCCTCCCGCCCATGCGGTCATCAAGTATGCAGCGAACATCACGCCACGGCCGTTCGGTGGACGAGGGGACGGAGGGCGTCGACGGCGCGCGCGCCCATGTAGGTGAGGAACACCGCCGCGACGATCGTGAAGCTCACGGGCCAGCTGTTGCCGCCGAACCAGTCGTAGCTCGCGAACGACACCAGGCAGCCGACCCCGACCTGACCCACAGCGATGACCGCGGCCAGCGCGGCAGCGGTCCCCAGCCGCCGTGTGAACAGCAGGGCGGTCGCCGCCGGGCCGATGAGCAGCGCCGTCGAGAGGATCGCTCCGATCGACAGCGACGACAGTTGCACGGACAGAGCGAGCGCGATCAGGAACAGCGTGCTCGCCCCACGCGTCGGCACCCCGCGCGCGGCGGCGAGATCGCGATCGAGCGTCTCGAGACTCACCCACCGCCAGACCGCGGCGACGATCGCGAGGGTGGCGGCCCCCAGGGCGACGATGACCGGCACGAGCCGTGAGTCGACCGAGAACAGTGAGCCGAACAGCACCGAGATCGCCGCGTTGCTCGAACCGCCGATCAGGGTGTCGAGCGTCAGGAACAGAGCGGTCAGCCCCATCCCCGCGCCGAAGACGACCCCCGTGGCGACATCGCGTCCCTCGAGGCGACGTGTCCCGATCGCCTCCATGGCCACGGCGGACACCACCCCCGCCAGAACGAACCCCCACAGCTGGCTGACCCCGAGAAGGAACGCGCCCGAGCCCCCGACCGCCCCGAGGTCGGCGAGCGCGTGCCCCGCGAACGACTGTCCGCGCGTGATGGTGAACACCCCGACGATGCCCGACACCACCGCGACCACCGTGCCCACCACGAGGGCCGTCTGCACCGTCGGGCTGACGAAGAACGCCGAGAGCACGGCGCTCACGCGTTCGTCACCCCCTCGTCGGCGACGACGAAGGTGCGTCCCGCCGCCTCGATCACCCGCATTGGACGGCGGTACAGCTCACTCAGCACGTCGTCTCGCACCACCTCCGCCGGCGTTCCCACCGCCGCTCGACCGCCCGCGAGGTACGCGACACGGTCGAGCACGGGCAGCAGCAGGGTGAGATCGTGTGCGGTGACCACGATCGCCACGCCGCTCTGCCGGCGCAGCTCGTCGAGCAGCACGACGACGTCGCGCGCGCTCACCGGGTCGAGACTCGCGAGCGGCTCGTCCAGCAGCAGCAGGGCGGGGCGGCTCACGATCGCGTGTGCCAACAGCACGCGCTGCTGCTGCCCGCCCGAGAGCTCGCCCACGCGCGCATCGGCGAACCCCGTCGCCCCCACGCGGGCGAGAGCCTCGTCGACGACGCCGCGCAGCCGCCCCCGCCCGAGCGGAATCCCGAGCCGCGCTCCGTCGAGACCGAGCATCACGACATCTCGGGCGCGCAGCGGCGCGTGCGGGTCGAGGCTGATCTTCTGCGGTACGTATCCGATGCCCGCGCGCCGGTCCGGGCGGTGTACCCGACCGGAGTGCGGACGCAGGATGCCGAGCAGCACCTGCAGCAGCGTGGTCTTGCCCGCGCCGTTCGCCCCGATCAACCCGACGATCGCACCCGGCGGAACGTCGAGATCGACATCTTCGAGCACGGGAGCACCGCCGAGACGCACCGCGATCCCGCGTGCCCGGAGGACGACGTCGGGATCGCGGTGCGGAAAATCCTCGCTCACAGGTGCTCGGTCGAGGTGCCCTGGGTGACAGCCGTCTCGAGCGCCTTCACCTCGGCCAGCATCCAGTCCTGGTAGTGGTAGTTCGCCGGCATCGTCTCGTACACGCCGACCACCGGGATGCCGTTGTCCTTCGCCAGCTGCAGGTACTTGTCGGTCGTGTCGTCGGTGACCTGCTGGTTGTACAGGAACACCTTCACCTGCTTGCCGGTGAACAGGGCGTCCTGCGTCGCGGTGTCCTGGGCCGAGGGGTCTGTGTCGTTCATGATGGCCGCCTGCAGGTTCCACGGCGTCTTGACGTCGGCATCCGCCGCCTGCAGCATGAAGTCCGCGACGGGCTCGGTCACGGCCACCGGTGTCTTCGGGTGGTCTTTCGCGAAGGACGAGAGAGCGTCGGTCCAGTCGCTCAGAGAGGCCGTGAAGGTCGCCAGGTTCGTGCGGAACGCGTCGGCGCTCGCCGGGTCGAGTTCGCTGAGCTTGTCGGCGACGGCGCTCGCGACGGCGGGCATGGTCTTCGGGTCGTACCAGAGGTGCGGGTTGTCGGTGCTGTCGGGAAGGCCCAAGACGTCCTGGGCGACGATGACCGAGCGGTTCGCGTCGGGGGAGGCCTTCTCGAGATCGGTCATGAAGTCGTCGTATCCGAGACCGTTCTGCACCACGAGCTGGGCGCCGGCGATCTCCTTTGCCACGCTCGCACTCGCCTCGAAGGTGTGGGGGTCGGTGTTGGGATCGCTCATGATCGCCGAGACATCGACACGGTCGCCGCCGATCTGCTGCACGACGTCGGCGTACTCGTTCTCTCCGGCGACGACGGTGATCTTCGGGCTGGAGTCGGTGGCCGCGGCGGGAGCGGCGGACGACGCCCCGGTCGAGCATCCGGCGAGGATGAGGGTGAGGAGAGAAACGGAGGCGGTGGCGGCGACGACGGTGCGCGCAGTCTTCATGGAGGTCGGTGTCCCTTCGGCGATCGGCTCTCTGCGAATGAGAACCGTTATCGGCAAGGAAGATAGGGACGCGGCCTATGTCGGCAGACAGTGGGGGCTATCGGTTGGCTGTACGGCTGCCGACGCAGACAACGAAGAAGGCCCCGGACGAATCCGGGGCCTTCTTCATTCTGTGCGCGAGGGGGGACTTGAACCCCCACGCCCGTTAAAGGGCACTAGCACCTCAAGCTAGCGCGTCTACCTATTCCGCCACCCGCGCATCTGGGTGTTTTGCTGCTTTCGCAACGAAGAACGACATTACCACGCTCCAGAGGCCGCCTCGAATCGTCGTCGCCGCCCGGGCGCGTCCCGGGGCGACACGAGGCGGGGGAACGCACTCGCCCCCGGTACCGTAGAGCGCATGCCCGAGCTCGACACCGATATCCCCGAGGTCGCCCGCGTCGCCCGCGACCTCATCCGGTTCGACACCTCGAACTACGGCGGGGGGCGAGCCGAGGGCGAGCGCGAAGCGGCCGAGTACGTCGGTGCATACCTCGAAGCCCTCGGCCTCGAAGTCGAGTACTACGAGCCCATCGAGCGTCGCACGAACGTCTGCGCCCGCATCCCCGGACGCAACCCCGACAAGCCCGCCCTGATCCTGCACGGCCACCTCGACGTGGTGCCGGCCGTCGCCGCCGACTGGAGCGTCGACCCCTTCGCGGGCGAGATCCGCGACGGCGTGCTCTGGGGTCGCGGGGCCGTCGACATGAAGGACATGGATGCCATGATCCTCACCGCCGTCGCCGACGTGCTGCGCGCGGGGGAGCAGCCCGAGCGCGACATCATCGTGACGTTCTTCGCCGACGAGGAGAACGGCGGAGTGGAGGGCTCGGCGCTCGTGGTCGAGAACCGCCCCGAGTGGTTCGCCGGCGCCACCGAGGCCATCAGCGAGGTCGGCGGGTACTCCATTTCCGTGGGCGACCGCCGCGCGTACCTGCTGCAGGTGGGCGAGAAGGCCCTCGTCTGGATCAAGCTCGTCGCGCGCGGTCGCGCGGGCCACGGCAGCGGCCTGCACCCCGACAACGCCGTGACGAGGCTCGCCGAGGCCGTCGCGGCCCTCGGCCGCACCGAGTGGCCGATCCGCCTCACCGACACCACCAGGCAGTTGCTCGAGGGCCTGGCCGAGATCACCGGCGACGACGCGGGCGACCCCGACGCTCTCGCCCTGCGCACCGGCGCGGCATCCAGCTTCATCCGTTCCACCCTGCGCACGACGACGAATCCGACCGGCCTCACCGCCGGCTACAAGCACAACGTCATTCCCGACCGCGCCGAAGCGCTCATCGACGTGCGCGTGCTCCCCGGCACCGAAGACGCGGCTCTCGCCGACATCCGCCGGATCGTCGGACCCGACGTCGAGATCGAGATCGTCCACCAGGACATCGGCCTCGAGGTGCCCTTCTCGGGAGACCTCGTCGACGCGATGATCGCACAGCTCGGTCGGCACGATCCCGGCGTGCCGGTCGTGCCGTATCTCATGGGCGGCGGCACCGACAACAAGGCCCTCGCCGGCCTCGGCATCGCCGGTTACGGATTCGCACCGCTGCGCCTTCCCGCCGATCTCGACTTCACCGGGATGTTCCACGGGGTCGACGAGCGCGTCCCCGTCGACGCGCTCCAGTTCGGTCAGCGAGTCCTCGCCGACCTCATCCGCACGTACTGAAGGACCGCATGCATATCTTCGAGGTCATCGTCCTCGGGCTCGTCCAGGGCCTCACCGAGTTCCTCCCCATCTCCTCGAGTGCCCACCTGCGCATCGTGGGGGAGTTCCTCCCGTCGAAGACCGACCCCGGCGCGACGTTCACCGCCATCACCCAGATCGGCACCGAGCTCGCGGTGCTCATCTACTTCCGCAAGAAGATCGTCCGGGTCATCTCTCGATGGTTCGGCTCGCTCACCGGCAAGGTGCCCCGCACCGACCCCGACGCCCGCATGGGCTGGTTGGTCATCATCGGCACGCTGCCGATCGCGCTGCTCGGCGTGCTGCTGCAGAGTCTCATCCGTGACAACTTCCGGAGCCTGTGGATCACCGCGGTGGTGCTCATCGTCTTCGGCATCCTGCTCGGTCTCGCCGACCACTACGGAAAGCGTCGTCGGGAGCTCGACGACCTGACCTACCCGCACGGTATCGCGTTCGGTGTCGCGCAGGCCCTCGCTCTCGTCCCCGGCGTCTCTCGCTCGGGGGCGACCACGACCCTCGGCCGCGCCCTCGGGTACACGCGCACGGCGGCCGCGGAATACTCGTTCCTCCTCGCCGTCCCCGCGGTCTTCGCGAGCGGGTTCTTCGAGCTGTACAAGAGCTTCGACGAGGGCACCGGCCCGTACAACCTCGGTGAGACGGCGCTGGCGACCCTCATCGCGTTCGTCGTCGGCTACGTCGTGATCGCCTTCCTCATGCAGTACCTCAAGCGCGGCAGCTTCCTGCCGTTCGTGATCTACCGCGTGGCCCTGGGGGTGCTGATCATGGTGCTGCTCACGTTCGGCGTGCTGCCGGCGTACTCCGCCATCACCGGTTGATCCCGGATGCCGCGAAGGCGTCGTCCCGTTCGGGGCGGCGCCTTCGTCGTGCAGACGAGGGTCCCGGCGGTGCGGCCAGACTCCGCCCCGACCCGGGGTGGTGGCGCTCAGGCAGAGAGAGGTACGCGAGCCCGTCGAAGGGACCGGGGGAGGCGTCGGCGAGTCCTCGTCAGCGCCGGGGCGGGTCGTCGCGACCGGGCTTGGTGGGGCCGTCGCCGCCGCGGCGGAGATAGCGCTCGAACTCCTGGGCGATCGCGTCTCCCGAGGCTTCGGGAGAGTCCCACGTGTCGCGGGTCTGCTCGAGCTGGCGGATGTACTCGCTCATCTCGTCGTCGTCGGCCGCGGCCGCATCGATCGAGGCCTCCCACAGGCGCGACTCGTTCTCGAGGTCTCCGCGCGGCACGGCGATCCCCGTGACGGACTCGAGTTTCTCGAGCAGGGCGAGGGTGGCCTTGGGGGAGGGTGTGTGCCCGGCGACGTAGTGCGGCACGCTCGCCCACAGGCTCGCGGTCGGGATCCCCACCGTCTCCGACACATGGCCGATGGCGCTCAGGATGCCGACCGGCCCCTCGTACAGGCTCCGCTCGAGCCCCAGCGACTGGCGTACGGCCTCGTTGTCGCTGCCGGCGAACACCGAGATGGGCCGCGTATGCGGCACGTCGGACATCATCGAGCCCAGCGCCACGAAGCCCGAGACGTCCTCGCGCAGGGCGACGTCGATGAACTCGGCCGCGAACGCCTGCCAGGCGCGCGCGGGCTCGACCCCCACGAGCAGCCAGATCTCGGCCTCGTCGGATCGCTCGACGGGACGCAGCAGCGTGGCTTCGGGCCAGCTGAGGGTGCGGCGCCCCTCGGCATCCAGTCCGACCTGGGGGCGCGTGTACTGGTAGTCGAAGTACAGTTCGGGGTCGACCGTGTGGACGACCTCGTACTCCACGTCGGCCCGCAGCATCGCTGCGGCCGCCGACGCGGCTTCTCCGGCATCGTTCCATCCGTCGAACGCGGCGACGATGATCCGGCGACCCAGTGCGTCCACGCAACCTCCTCTGCCCCGTCGGGGCTGGCTTCCAGAATAGGCGCACCCGCGCGCACCGAGCCGGTCCCGGCCCGCGCGGGCCTCGCGTCGAACGGGGCGGAAGCGGCGCCCTCAATAGGATGGAGCGATGACTTCCCCCGCTCCCGCCGCCGTCCTCTGGGACATGGACGGCACGCTGGTCGACACCGAGCCGTACTGGATGGCCGCGGAGACCCCGCTCGTAGAGCGCTTCGGCGGCTCGTGGTCGCACGAGCAGGCGCTCGGCATGGTCGGGCTCGCCCTGGAGGATTCCGCGCGCTTGTTGCAGAACGCGGGAGTGCCCTGGGGCGTCGACGAGATCATCTCCTACCTCACCGACGAGGTGCAGCGTCAGCTCGCCGTCACGGGCGTGCCGTTCCGCCCGGGTGCCCGTGAGCTGCTCGCCGACCTCCGCGCCCACGGGGTCAAGACCGCCCTCGTGACGATGTCGATGCGCCGCATGGCGCTGTCGGTGGTCGAGCTCATCGACTTCCCGGCCTTCGACCTCGTGGTCGCCGGCGACGACGTCGAGCGCCCGAAGCCTTACCCCGATCCCTACCTGCAGGCCGCCGCCGCACTCGGCGTCGACATCCGCGACACCGTGGCGATCGAGGACTCCCCGAACGGACTGCGCTCGGCGATCGCCAGCGGCGCCGTCGCGCTGGGAGTGCCCCTCATGGTGCCGCTCGAGGGGGTCGGCGCGCACGAGCTCTGGCCGAGCCTCGAGGGTCGCGCGACCTCCGACCTGCGGGCGCTCCACACCGCGCACGCCCCGACACACCCCGAAGAGACACGAGTCACCCGATGAGCGAGACCCCCCACCTGAGCGGCCCCTTCCGGGTCGGCGATCGGGTGCAGCTGACCGGCCCCAAGGGGCGCATGCACACGATCACCCTGCGCGAGGAAGGCGAGCTGCACACCCACAACGGCGTGCTGAAGCACTCGCTCCTCGTCGGCGAGCCCGACGGCAGCGTGGTGACCAACAGCTCCGGCCACGACTACCTCGCCGTCCGCCCCCTGCTGCGCGACTTCGTCATGTCGATGCCCCGCGGTGCGGCGATCGTCTACCCGAAGGATGCCGCGCAGATCCTCGCGCAGGCCGATATCTTCCCCGGCGCCACCGTCGTCGAAGCCGGCGTCGGTTCGGGCGCGCTGTCGCTGTGGCTCCTGCGGGCGATCGGCCCGGCGGGGCGGCTGCTCTCGTTCGAGCGCCGCGAAGAGTTCGCCGAGGTCGCTCGCGCCAACGTCGAGACGTTCCACGGCGAGCTGCCCGCGACCTGGGAGGTCGTCGTCGGCGATCTCGTCGAGAGTCTTCCCGACGCCGTGGCCCCCGCCTCGGTCGACCGCATCGTGCTCGACATGCTCGCGCCGTGGGAGTGCATCGACGCCGCGGCCGACGCCCTGACCCCGGGCGGCGTGGTGCTCTGCTACATCGCCACCGCCACACAGCTCAGCCGTGTGGCCGAGTACATCCGCGCGACGGGACTGTTCACCGAGCCGGATGCCAGTGAGACCATGGTCCGCGGGTGGCACGTCGAGGGCCTCGCGGTGCGCCCCGACCACCGCATGGTGGCGCACACGGGCTTCCTCATCACCGCCCGCCGCCTGGCGCCCGGTGCTATTCCTCCCGAGGTGAAGCGTCGCGCGTCGAAGTCGAGCTACGGCGACGAAGACGTGGAACTGTGGACGCCCGGTGCGGTCGGCGACCGTCAGATCACCGACAAGAATCTCCGCAAGCGCGTGCGCGAGGCGCAGAAGTCGGCCGAGGGTGTTCGGCAGTCCGTCGCGGGCGCCTCGTCGGAGGACCCCGGTTCGACCGCCTAAACTGATCCGGTGCGTAGACTCCCCGCTCTCGTGGCCGTGACCGCCCTGGCCGGATTCGGCCTCGTCGGGTGCTCGGCATCCGCCGCTTCGTCGTGCCCGACGCCCACCGACAGTGCCATCGCCTCGGTGGTCGACGCGAGCGGTGACTTCGGCACCGCGCCCACCGTGTCGGTGCGCTCTCCCTTCGTTCCCGAAACGGCCGGGACGCAGACGCTCATCGAGGGCGACGGCCAGCGCATCACGAGCGATAACCAGCTCTCACTGGTCGATGTGACGGTGTTCGACGCCGCCACCGGCTCGCAACTCGTCGCGACGACCTACGCTTCCGACGTGAAGTCGGCGACGCCTCTGCCGCGCCTGACGCAGGCGATCCCCGCGATCGCGCCGCTGCTGCACTGCGTGGCCGAGGGCTCGCGCGTCGCGGTCGCCATCCCCGGCTCCGAGCTGGGCACCCAGGGTGCGCAGGCCCTCGGCGTCAACGAGGGCGACGGGGCGGTCTTCGTCTTCGACGTGCGCAAGGTCTTCCTCCCCGCCGCCGACGGCGCCGACCAGTACAACGCCGACTCGGGCATGCCCTCGGTCGTCCGCGCCCCCGACGGCACGCCCGGCGTGGTCATCCCCGCCGGCGACGCACCGACGCAGACGCGGTCGCAGACCATCAAGAAGGGCGACGGCGACGTGCTGACCGCCGACTCCTCGGTGGTCATCCACATCCAGGGTGTCGCCTGGGGCGCGACCACCACCTTCGCCTCGACGTGGAAGAACGGCGCGCCCGGACAGGCGACCGTGTCCCAGCTCCCGCCGGCCCTCGCCTCGGCGCTCGAGGGGCAGACCGTCGGGTCGCAGGTGCTCGTCGTCGTGCCCGCCGACCAGACCGCCCAGGACCAGCAGATCCTCAAGGCTCCCGCCAATTCGGCTCTCGTCTACGTCGTCGACGTCCTCGGGACGGTCAGCTGATCGGCATCCGCTGATCCGATCGGCGTCAGCGCGGTCGACGAACGCACCGCTCTGCACCGGCTGGACGCTCGACGCCTAGGATGGGCGGGTGCCCGCCGCCGTCTCCCGCAACGCTCCAGAGGAGCGTCTGGTGAACCTCGTCGTCGCCCTCATGGCGACCGAGCAGGGGCTGACGAAAGACACGATCCTGTCGTCGGTGGCCGGTTACCGGGAGCAGCTCGAAGCGGGCGCGTCGAAGGACGCGCTCGAGAAGATGTTCGAGCGCGACAAAGAGAGCCTGCGCGGTCTCGGCGTTCCGATCGAGACGATCGGCAATCGTGCGGATCCCGACGACCTCCGCGAGGCGCGCTACCGCGTGCCGACCGCCGAGTACGCCCTCCCGGAGGACATCACCTTCAGCCCCGCCGAGGTCGCGCTGCTGAACATCGCGGGCGGCGTGTGGGGGACCGAGTCGCTCTCGGCCGATGCGCGCAGCGGTCTGCGCAAGATCCGTGCCCTCGGCATCGCCGTCGACGAGCCGATCATCGGGTACTCCCCGCGCATCCGCGTGCGCGACGCTTCATTCGCCGCTCTGCAACGGGCGATCGAGCAGAGCCGCGTCGTGACCTTCACCTATCTGCGCCCGGGTGAGGCGCGCCCGCGGGAGCGACGCGTGCAGCCTCTTGCGCTCGTGGAGTACGAGGCGCGGTGGCACGTCTACGGCTACGACCTCAATGTCGACGCCGACCGCACGTTCCTTCTCTCGCGGATCGTCGGCGAGGTGACGATCCTGCGCAAGAGCTTCCCCGCCGCGCTACGCGAGGGCGCGGGCGAACGAGCGCTCGACGGTCTGCGTGCCGTCGCCGCCCGTCAACGCGCTCTGCTCGAGGTGCACCCCGGCACGGAGGCCGCCCTGCGCCTGGACCGCCGCGCCGAACAGGCGCCCCAGGGGATCCGCGTGCCCTACGTGGATCTCCACGTCTTCGCCGACGAGCTCGCCTCGTACGGCCCCGAGGTGCGCGTGGTCGAGCCCGCCGACCTGCGCACCGAGGTGATCCGCCGACTCGAGGCGACGTTGGCCCTGCACGGGGGTGCTCCGTGAGCGACGATCGTCCTGTCGCCGCACTCGACCGCGCGGCGCTTCTGCTGCAACTTGTGCCCTACCTGCTGGGTAAGGGCGAGGTCTCGGTGACCGAGGCCGCCGCCGAGTTCGAGGTCGCTCCCGAACAGATGCGCGCGATGGTCGAGCGTCTGACGGTGATCGGCCTCCCGGGCGAACGGGGGTACTGGCAGCTTCCGCACGACCTCTTCGACATCGACTGGGATCTGCTCGATCGCGACGACGTGATCGCCATCACGAACACCGTGGGGTTGGAGCGGTCCCCGCGCCTGACCGCCCGCGAGGCGGCCGCTCTGCTGGCCGGACTCCAGCTGGCGCGAAGCCTGCCGGGCTTCGGCGACAGCGAACTCGTCACGGGGCTTCTGTCGAAGCTCGCGCGGGGAGCAGCAGCCGCCCCGGCGGCGGTCATCGTCGCCCCCGGCCCCGTCGACGGCGTCCGCGACGTGGTCGACGAGGCTCTTCGCTCCCGCGTCGCGGTGACCTTCACCTATCGCGCCCCCGGCGCCGAGCCCATCACCCGCACGGTCGACCCGATCAAGGTGCACATCGCGAACGGCCAGTGGTACCTGCAGGGCTGGGATCATCTTCGTCAGGCCGTGCGTACTTTCCACCTCGACCGTGTGAGCGAGGCCCGTGTCACCGACATCCCGGCCGTACACGGCGCCGACCCGGTGCCCGAGCTGTTCGCGCCGGCCGACGACGAGGTCGTCGCGCGCTTCCGTTTTCCGCGCGAGGTGGCGCCCCTGCTGTCCGACTACCTCGAGCGCGCCGAGGTCGAGGAGGCCGACGGCGGCCGGGTCGTTGCCTCGCTCCGTCTGGCCGACGAGCAGAGCCTCAAGCGGCTCGCGGCGCGTCGCGGGGGAGAGGTCGAGCTGTTGGAGCCCGCGGGGGCGCGGCGCGCGGCCGCAGCCTGGGCGTCCGCGGGGCTCGCGCAGTACGCGCACGAATCCTGACCGATCCCGCAGGGTTCCCGCGCGTCGGAGCACAGCACCATCGCCCGGGTTAGACTGAAGAACCGCCCGAACGAGACGAGGAGTCGACATGTTCCAGGGTTTGACCGGATGGCACCTGCTGATCGTTCTCGCTGTCATCCTTCTTCTGTTCGGTGCCGCCAAGCTCCCCGCTCTCGCCAAGAGCATGGGTCAGTCGGCACGCGTCTTCAAGAGTGAGATGAAGGAGATGAAGCGCGACGACGAGGTCGCCGCCGCATCCGAAGCCCCGCGCGCCACCGACATCGGCACGACGCCGACCGTCGCCCCCGAGCCGCGCAGGTCGACCGACCCCACCGTCTAACCCGTGGCGACGGCAGGACCGCCGCGGATCGACGTGCCCGAAGGACCGCGGCGCGACAAGCGCATGTCGATCGGCGCGCACCTGGTCGAGCTGCGCAAGCGGCTCATGATCGCGGCGCTCGCGCTCGTGGTCGGCATGGTGGTGGCCTTCATCATCACCGACCCGATCATCCACCTCATCACCGAGCCCATCCGCGTGATCGCGGAGCGGCGCGGCGACGACTTCTCGGCGCTGAACTTCACCTCGGTGACATCGGCGTTCGATCTGCGCATGCGCATCGCGTTCTCGATCGGCATCTTCCTGTCGGCGCCGGTGTGGCTCTGGCAGATCTGGGCGTTCATCATGCCCGGGCTCACGCGCAAAGAGATCCGTTACACGGTCGGGTTCGTGGCATCCGCGGTCCCGCTCTTCTTCGTGGGCTGCTGGGTGGGACTGCTGATCGTCCCGCACGTGATCGAGCTCATGTGGGGCTTCACCCCCGAGGGCGGCGTCAACTTCTACAATGCGGTCGACTACTACGACTTCGTTTTCAAGCTGATGATCGTCGTGGGCGTCGCCTTCGTGCTTCCGGTGTTCCTGGTCGCGCTGAACGTCGCCGGCATCATGAGCGGCAAGGCGATCCTCAAGGGCTGGCGCGTCGCCATCCTCATCGCGACCCTGTTCTCGGCGCTGGCTACCCCCGCGGCCGACATCATTAGCATGCTGATGCTGGCCGGCATCCTGACCGTCCTGTTCTTCGCTGCGGCCGGGGTATCGATGCTCTTCGACCGGCGCAAGGCCCGCCGCCTCGCCGCGGCCGAGATGCCGTCGGGGCCCATCGCGTGAGTTCCCCCAGTCCGGCCGAGCGTTTCGCTCGCGCCGCCGCCCGGTCCACGCACCCGCACACGGCGGACTTCGCCGAGATGCAGCGCTTCGAGCTCGACGACTTCCAGATCGCCGGATGCCACGCCCTCGAGGACGGCCGAAGTGTGCTGGTGGCCGCCCCCACCGGGGCCGGTAAGACGATCGTCGGCGAGTTCGCCATCCATCTCGCGATGCTCGAGCCCGGTGACAAGGCGTTCTATACGACCCCCATCAAAGCGCTGTCCAACCAGAAGTTCCACGAGCTGCAGGAGGTCTACGGCGACGACGAGGTGGGCCTGCTGACCGGAGACACGAACATCAACGCCTCGGCACGCATCGTCGTGATGACGACCGAGGTGCTGCGCAACATGCTCTACGCCGATTCGCCGGCCCTCCGCGGCCTGCGCTTCGTCGTGATGGACGAGGTGCACTACCTGGCCGACCGTTTCCGCGGGGCGGTGTGGGAGGAAGTCATCATCCACCTCCCGCCGTCGGTGAAGCTCGTGTCACTGTCGGCAACCGTCTCGAACGCCGAGGAGTTCGGCGATTGGCTCGACACCGTGCGCGGCGACACCGAGGTGATCGTGTCGGAGACCCGACCCGTGCCGCTCGAGCAGCACGTCCTGGTCCGGGGCGATCTGCTGCCCCTGTTCGACGATCGCGCGGGGGTCGCCACGGCCCAGGTGAATCAGGAGCTCCTGCGCATCCGCGGAGGCAACGCCGGCGGGTACGAGAACAACCGACGCGCCCAGGAGTATCGCTCCCAGCGTCACGCGGGCGGCCCGCGCCACGCGCACCAGCGCCGCGGCGGCCACAAGCCTCTGCGCGCCCAGCAGGGGCCGCGCATCGAGCGCATCGACCGCCCCGAGGTCGTCGAGCTGCTGCAGCGCAACCACCTTCTCCCCGCGATCTTCTTCATCTTCAGCCGTGCCGGATGCGATGCGGCGGTGCAGCAGCTGCGTCGCGCGAACGTGCGCCTGACCTCGGCCGAAGAGCGCGTCGAGATCCGCCAGATCGTCGACGAGCTGACCTTCACGCTCAAAGACGAAGATCTCGCCGTTCTGCACTTCTGGGAGTGGCGCGACAACCTCGAGCGCGGCATGGCGTCTCACCATGCGGGACTGCTCCCGGCATTCAAAGAGGTCGTCGAGGAACTCTTCCGCCGCAAGCTCGTGAAGGTCGTCTTCGCGACCGAGACCCTCGCCCTCGGCATCAACATGCCCGCGCGGACGGTCGTGCTCGAGAAGCTCGAGAAGTTCAACGGCGAGGCCCGCGTCGCTATCACGTCGGGGGAGTACACGCAGCTCACCGGTCGCGCCGGTCGCCGCGGCATCGACGTCGAGGGCCACGCCGTCGTGCAGTTCACCGAGGGACTCGACCCCCAATCGGTCGCCGCCCTCGCATCTCGGCGTACGTATCCGCTCAACTCGAGCTTCCGGCCCACGTACAACATGGCCGTCAACCTCATCGATCAGTTCGGCCGCGCCCGTGCCCGCGAGATCCTCGAGTCGTCGTTCGCGCAGTTCCAGGCCGATCGTTCGGTCGTCGGCCTCGCCCGCCAGGTGAAAGAGGCCGAGGAGTCGCTCGCCGGCTACGAGAAGGCCATGACGTGCGACCGCGGCGACTTCCGCGAATACTCCACGATCCGCCGCGAGCTGAGCGACCTCGAGAAGATCAATCGACGGGATGCCACGGCGCCCCGCCGCCTGCGCGACGAGCGCCAGCAGCAGATCCAGTCGCTGCGCAAGCGGATGCAGCGGCATCCCTGCAATTCGTGCCCCGATCGCGAGTCGCACGCGCGCTGGGCGGAGCGGTACTGGAAGCTCAAGCGCACCACCGACAAGACCCGCCACCAGATCGATCAGCGCACCGGCACGGTCGCGCGCGTGTTCGATCGCGTGGTCGAGGTGCTCACGACCCTCGAGTACGTGGCGATCGAGGACGACGGCGCCACCGTGCTGACGCCCGCCGGGCGCACGATGCGCCGCATCTACGGCGAGCGCGATCTGCTCGTGGCGGAGTCGCTGCGCCAGGGTCTGTGGGAGGGGCTGGACGCTCCCTCGCTCGCGGCCCTCGCGTGCTGTCTCGTGTACGAACCGCGGCGCGACGAGGCCGGCCCCGGGGAGCGCGGTCTGCCGCGCGGTGCCTTCCGGGTGGCCCTGGATGCGACGCAGACGTTGTGGCAAGAGCTCGACGACCTCGAACGCGACCACCGTCTGCCGGGCTCCGAGTCGCCCGCGTCGGGTCTCGCGCCGGCGATGCACGCGTGGGCGAAGGGTCTCCCGCTCGACAGCGTGCTGACGCTCGCCGACATGGCGGCGGGCGACTTCGTCCGCTGGGCGAAGCAGACGATCGACCTGCTCGACCAGATCTCGCTCGTGGCCGAGCCGAAGCTCGCCAAGACCGCTCGCACGGCGCTCGACGCGGTTCGCCGCGGCATCGTGGCGTACACCTCGGCATGAGCCGCTCCTCGGCGACCGCTGACGCGACGGCGACCCCGGCGCCGCTGCTGCGTCTGGCGTTCGCCGCCCCCCTGGCCGTGGTGGCGGGACTGCTACTCGTCACGGCGTTCCCCGCGCTGGCGTGGTGGCCGATGGCGTTCCCCGCCGTCGCTCTGGCGCTCGTGACCCTCATCGGTCGACGGTTCTGGTCGGCCGTGCTGATCGGCTTCCTCTTCGGGGTGGCGTTCTTCTCGGTCAACCTCCTCTTCACCGCCCGCTACCTCGGGCCCGTGCCCTGGGCGGCGTTGTTCGTGCTCGAGGCGCTGCTGACGGCCGTTCTGGCCGTCCCGATCGCGCTGGCGTACCGCTGGCTGCCGCGGGTTGCACCCGGGCGCGTGGGGCGCCTCGTGCTTCTTCCGGCGCTCGTGGCGGCCCTGTGGACCCTCCGGGAGCAGATCGTGGGCTCCTGGCCCTACGGCGGCTTCCCCTGGGGACGCATCGGCGTCTCGCAGGTGAACGGGCCCTTCGCCGAGGTCGCGTCGTGGGTCGGCATGTCGGGATTGTCCTTCCTCGTGGTGCTCTTCTGCGCGATGGTGATCGAGTTCGTCCGCGCTGGGCGGCTGCGCCGCCCGGTCGCCGCTGTTCCGGCGGCGGCGGTGCTCGTGGTGCTCGCGGGGCTTCCGGCGTTCCCGACCACCGATGCGGGCTCGATCCGTGTGGGGGCGGTGCAGGGCAACGGCCCGGCGGGGTACTTCGACCAGCGCACGCGCAACGCCGTGCTGAACGCGCAGCTCGCGGCATCCGCTCCGCTGTTCGGCCAGAAGATGGACGTGCTGCTGTGGCCCGAGGGGGGCGTCGACTCCGATCCCACCTCGAACCCCGCGACGGCGGCCGCGCTCTCCGAACTCTCTCGACGCATGGACGCGCCCCTGCTCGTCTCGGCCGTCACCGAACGCGGCGCGGACCTCTTCAACTCGTCCCTTCTGTGGACGGCTTCCGGTCACGAGGGGGCGACGTACGACAAGCGGCACCCCGTGCCGTTCGGCGAGTACGTTCCCGACCGCTCGTTCTGGGAGCCCTTCGCGCCCGACTTGATCGGGCTCATCGGGCGCGAATACACGCCCGGCACGGCGCCGCCGTTGGTCGACCTGAACGGGGTCGGCGTGGGCCTCGCGATCTGCTTCGACGTGATCTACGACGATGTCGTGTGGGACGGCGCCGACGAGGGAGCCGAGGTCTACATGTTCCAGACCAACAACGCGGACTTCCGGGGCACCGACGAGAACCTTCAGCAACTCGCGTTCGCGCAGATGCGCGCGATCGAGACCGGCCGCGCGGTGGTCAACCTGTCGACCGTCGGCACGAGTCAGGTCATCGCCCCGGACGGGTCGACGCTCGACGCTCTGCCGCCCGACACCGCCGGTCACATGCTGACCGACGTGCCGCTGCGTACCGGGCTCACCCCCGCGGTCGTGATCGGACCGGCCGTGAAGATGGTGCTCGGGTGGGGTGGCCTCGCGGCGCTCCTCGCTGCCGGACTGATCGCCGGTGTGCGGGCGCGACGCACGAAGAAGACGCCGGCCCCCGAAGGGGCCGGCGTCTGAATCAGCGGGTCAGCGTCAGGCGCTGAGCTTCTCGTTCCCCGCGCCGCGACGAGCACGGACGAAGGCGAGGCGCTCTTCGAGGAGTTCCTCGAGTTCGGGGATGGTGCGACGCTCCAGGAGCATGTCCCAGTGCGTGCGGGCCGCCTTGTCGGCGCTGTGGTCGACGGTCGCCGTGCCGTCGCCGATGCGAAGAAGGGCCTCGGCGCCGCAGGTGCGGCACTCCCAGGCGTCGGGAACCTCGGCGTCGGCAGCGAAGGTCAGGACGGTGTCGCGTCCGCAGGTGCTGCAGGAATAGGTGTGTTGTGCACGGTCGTGGAACACGACGCCGTCTTCGCTCTGGAGGCTTTGGGCGCCGAGTCGGATGCCGCGGAGACTGCGGTCTGCCATTTTGTGGTCCTCTCGTCGGTCCCCATGTATAACGTTCGCACCTGTGCGCTTTATTCGAACTGCGCGCGTCCTGACGAGTTTCACAGTGGATGCTCAGACAGATGCTGTTCCCCGTCTGTTCACGAGCGCGAGGGCGACGTCCGCGCGGTCGGTGACCAGACCGTCGACACCGAGGTCGAGCAGGCGCGACATGTCGTCCTCGTCGTTCACCGTCCACACGTGTACTTCGACACCGGCCGCGTGCGCGTCGCGGATCAGTCCTCGAGAGACGACCCGGATCGGTCCCTGGCGCTCGGGGATCTGAAGGGCGTCGATGTCGTCGAGGATGCCGCGGACACGCCCTGTCCGGCGCAGGGCGCGAGCGGCCAGGAGCCGCGCGATCGTCCCGGATCCGGGGGAGGTGGCGGGTCGCGTCGTGGCGCCCGCCGCCCGGGTCGCGGCCAGAGTGTCGAGGCGTCGCTCGTCGGAAAAACTCGTGATGAGAACGCGCTCGGTGTGCGGGGCGACGAGCCGACCGACCTCGGCCGCCGCGGCCGCGGCCTTCACATCGAGGTTGAAGCGCACCTCGGGGAATGCCTCGAGCGCTTGGGCGAGCGTGACGAGACCCCCGCGCTCGGCCATCAGCTCCTCGATCTCGTGCAGGCGCACGTCGGCGATCGCCCGGGGGTCGCCGGCCACCCGCTGCAGGTCGTCGTCATGGAACAGCACGACCTCGCCGTCGGCGGTGAGGTGGCAGTCGGATTCGACGTAGTCGGCCCCGGCCGCGTGGGCCTCGGCGACTGCGGCGAACGAGTTCTCGACGACGCCCTGGGTGGCGGCATCCGGGGTCACCAGTCCGCGATGGGCGAGCACGCGCGGGGTGGAGCGGGACAGGTAGGGATGCCGTGTCATCAGGGGGCCGAGTCGCTCGAGCCGGGCGCGACGATGGGGGAGTCGTCGCCACCGGTCCGCGAGGCGAATGCTCCCGAGATGCCCTTAAGGGCCTCGGTGAACTCGCTCGGGATGATCCACAGCTTGCTGGAGGAGCTGTCGCTGATCTTCGGCAGCGTCTGCAGGTACTGGTAGGCGAGGAGCTTGTCGTCGGGGCGCCCCTCGTGGATGGCGGTGAACACCGAGTGGATCGCTTCGGCTTCGCCCTGCGCGCGCAGAACGGCCGCCTGCTTGTCTCCCTCGGCCTCGAGGATCGCGGCCTGGCGCCGACCCTCGGCCTCGAGGATCTGGGACTGCTTCGAGCCCTCGGCGGTCAGGATCGCGGCACGGCGATCGCGTTCGGCTCTCATCTGCTTCTCCATCGAGTCCTGGATCGAATGGGGAGGGTCGATCGCCTTGAGCTCGACACGTCCGACCCGGATGCCCCATTTTCCCGTGGCTTCGTCGAGGACGACGCGCAACTGGCCGTTGATGTTGTCGCGGCTCGTCAACGCCTGCTCGAGGTTCAGCCCGCCGACCACGTTGCGCAACGTCGTCGTCGTCAACTGCTCGACCGCTCCGAGGTAGTTGGCGATCTCGTAGGTGGCGGCGCGCGCGTCGGTCACCTGGAAGTACACGACGGTGTCGATCGAGACGACGAGGTTGTCTTCGGTGATGACCGGCTGCGGAGGGAACGAGACCACTTGCTCGCGCATGTCGATGAGCGGACGCACCCGGTCGACCAGCGGGACGACGAGGTTCAGGCCGGGCGTGAGGGTCTTGTGGTACCGCCCGAGGCGCTCGACCACGCCCGCCCGCGCTTGCGGGATGATGCGGACGGCGCGGAAGAGGACGACGACCACGAAGACCACCACCGCCGCCGCGAGGATCCATCCGATCGTGACGGGGATGATGTTGTCGGCGTTCATGTCGCGACCTCCTGTTCGTGCGCGCGCGGAACGACGGCGCGGACGACGGCGGTGGCGCCGTCGATGCGGACGACCTCGACGCGCGTCGCGGGGTCGAGTCGGATGCCGGTGTCGCTGCGCGCGGTCCACACGTCGCCGTTGGTGAGTTTGACCTGCCCTGGGACAGAGGGCGACACCCGCGACAGCACGAGACCCTGGAGGCCGAGCAGGGCGTCGACACCGGACGGGCGTTCGTCGGCGCCGCGGTGCAGACGCCGGAGCAGCGGAGGCCGCAGGAAGGTCAGCAGGGCGACGGCGGCCAGTGCGGCCACGATCGCCTGCATCCACAGCGGCGCGCCGAACAGGTCGGAGAGGAGCCCCGCGGCGCTGCCCCCCGAGAGCATGAGGAAGGTCAGTTCGCCCGTCAGCATCTCGATGACGACGAAGACGAGGATCAACACGATCCAGCCGATCCAGGCCCACGTGTCGGGAGTGGAGAGAACGTCCATTTCGTGCCTCCTGGCCCGAACGTAGCACCGGGTCGCGCCGCCGGGGTCGGTTCTCATCCAGCACACAGGCTGCCCGCCCCCGGGAGGTGCCGGGTCGGTCGGTAGGCTGGGGAGTCGATCTTTCGAATCGTCAGGAGAACTTCCGTGTCCCAGACCCTTCCGTCCGGCTCCCTGAGCGGCAAGACCGCTCTCGTCACCGGCTCGTCGCGCGGTATCGGCGCCGACACCGTCCGCTACTTCGCCGAGGCCGGCGCGAACGTCGTCATCAACTTCCGCAACAAGGCGCCGCGCGCCGAGAAGCTTGCCGCGCAGCTGCGCGAGCTCGGCGTCGAGGCTCTCGTCGTCGGTGCCGACCTCACCGATCCCGAATCGGTGAAGGCGATGTTCGACGAGGTCGAGCGCACCTTCGGCGGTCTCGACATCCTCGTGCTCAACGCCTCGGGCGGGATGGAGTCGGGCATGGCCGAGGACTACGCGCTGCTGCTCAACCGAGACGCGCAGGTCAACGTGCTCGAGACGGCCCTGCCCCTGCTCACGGCCGAGGCCCGCGTGGTCTTCGTCACCAGCCACCAGGCGCACTTCATCCGCACCACCCCGACCATGCCCGAGTACGAGCCGGTCGCCCTGTCCAAGCGCGCCGGCGAAGACGCTCTGCGCCAGAAGATCCCCGCCCTCGAGGAGCGCGGCATCGGCTTCACCGTCGTCTCGGGCGACATGATCGAGGGCACCATCACGGCCACCCTGCTCGAGCGCGCGAACCCCGGCGCGATCTCGGCCCGCCGCGAAGACGCCGGCAAGCTCTACAACGTCTCGGAGTTCGCGGCCGAGGTGGCCCGCGCCGCGGTCGACCCGGTGCCCGCCGACAACACCCGCCTCGTCGGAGACACGGGTTCGTTCGGAGGCGAGTGATCATGCGGCCGACCGACATCCAGACACTGATCGGGGTCGGTCGGCCCGCGATCGCTGCTACGGGGGCGTTCGCGGTCTTCGCGACCTCGCGCCCCGATCTCGCCGCCGACCGGGCGGTCGGTCAGCTGTGGCGGGTCGACGTGCCCGACGGCTCCCCGCGCCGCATCACGCGCGGGGTAGCGGACCGCGCGCCGCGGCTGTCGCCCGACGACAGCACCATCGCATTCCTCCGTTCCGATGAGAAGGGCCGCGCCCAGATCTTCGTCGTCGCCGCACAGGGCGGCGAACCCGTGCAGGTCACCGACCAGCCCGGGGGAGTGACAGACCTCGCATGGTCGCCCGACGGCTCGCGCCTCGGCTTCACCGCGCGCGTTCCCGAACCCGGGCGGTACGGCACCGTGGAGGGCCGGGATGCCGCAGCCGAACCGCCGCGCCGGATCACCGGCATCCGCTGGCATGCGAACGGTCTCGGCTATCTCGATCGACCCGCGCACGTGTTCGTCGTGGACGCGCCCGCCACCGATGCGGAACCGTTCTACGAGCCGGCCCCCGGACTCGACGCACCCGAGAAGACGGTCGTCGCCGCTGCGTCCACCGCGCTGACGCACGGGGAGACGAGCTGGAGCGGCGTGGTCTGGACGAACGACGGCGCCGAACTGCTCAGCGTGCCCGACGTGATCGAGACGGCGCGCCGCGACCTGCGCGATCGGATCGTCGCGATCGCGGTCGACAGCGGCGAACAGCGCGAGATCCTGGGCCGCGCAGAGAACCTCTCCGTAGCGAGCGTCGACGTCGCCCCCGACGGCACCGTCTTCCTGCTCGCGAACGACGTGGGCGACGAGGGCACCGACTTCGTCGCTCCCGGCGTCGCGCTCTTCGCGCTCGACGCCGACGGCCCCCGTCTGCTCACCGATCCCGAGTCGATCGACCTCGGCGAGGTCGGCAGCCACCTCTCGTTCGACGGCGACGACGTCCTCGTGCAGGACCGCACCCGCGGGCGCCTGAGGCTGCTGCGGGTGTCGCGCGGCGGGCGGGTCGATCAGGTGCTGGGTGGCGACCTCGAGGTCTCGGGGCACGCGGTCGCGCGGGGGCGGGTCGTGGCATCCGTGGCGTCTCCCGAGTCTTCCGGCGAGCTCGTGACGATCGACGGGCCCGAGGTGCGGGCGCTCACCGCGTTCGGCGGAGCCGCGCGCGAGACGGGCATCGCGGTGCCGGTCGAACACGAGATCGCCGGCCGTGACGGCTATCCGGTGCACGGGTGGGTCGCGGTGCCCGAGGGGGAGGGGCCGTTCCCCGTCATCCTGCAGATCCACGGCGGGCCCTACGCCTCCTACGGCGTGCACCTGTTCGACGAGACGCAGGTCCTCGTCGACGCCGGCTACGCCGTGGTCTACAGCAATCCGCGGGGGAGCGCGGGGTACGGCCGTGCGCACGGGCGGTCGATCCGTCGCCGCATGGGGACGCTCGACTTCTTCGACGTCATGGACTTCTTCGACGGCGTGGTCGGGGCCGACCCGCGGCTCGACGCGCAGCGGGTCGGCGTGATGGGCGGCTCCTACGGCGGCTACATGACCGCCTGGATCATCGCGCACGACCACCGCTTCGCCGGAGCGATCGTCGAGCGCGGATTCCTCGATCCCGCCGCCTTCCCGGGATCGAGCGACATCGGCTCGTTCTTCGGCGACGAGTACGTCGGCACCGACCCGGCGCTCGTGGCCGCCCAGAGCCCCATGGCCGTCGTCGACCGGGTCGCCACGCCCACGCTCGTGCTGCACTCCGAGCTCGACTACCGCTGCCCGCTCGACCAGGCGACCCGGTATTACGCGGCCCTGAAGCGCAACGGCGTCGACGCCGAGATGCTCGTCTTCCCCGGCGAGGATCACGAGCTCACGCGTTCCGGCCGCCCGCAGCACCGCGTGCAACGCTTCGAGGCGGTCCTCGACTGGTGGAGCCGGTACCTGCCCGTGCGGTGACAGAAGAAGGGGCCCGGATGCCGTGGCATCCGGGCCCCTTCTTCTGTCGGCGTCAGACGGCCTTGCCGAACTGGATCGCGCGCACGATCTGGAAGGCGCCGAGGATGACCAGTGAGATGCCGATCAGCAGGAACAGCGTCACCGCGCCCAGCAGCGGCGAGAACAGCAGAACGATTCCGGCGACGATGCTGACGATCGCGAAGAAGACCGTCCACGCGCGCGCCTTCGAGGCGTGACCGGCGGTCGTGAGCGAGACGACGCCCTCGATGATCCACAGGATGCCGACCAGGGTGCCGATGAAGACACCGAACCACGCGGTCGTGGCCGAGAGGTTCGCGAACGAGAAGATGCCCGCGACGATGAAGAGCACGCCGAGGACGAGGTAGCCGATGCGGGCCCAGCCGGAGCGCCAGAACAGGCCGATGCCGATGTTCACCAGGCCCGCGATGATCACGTAGACCGAGATGATGCCGACGGCGACCTCGGCGGTGCGGCCGGGCCAGATGAGGATGAGAAGACCGATGACGAGCGAGAGCGCTCCGCTGACACCGAGCGCGGTGCGCACGGCCCCGACGGCGGGACTGGTCGTGGAGGGCGACATGGCGAGCCTTTCTGTGTAAAAGCTGAGAACAACTCTCACCTTAGACCCGAGGGTTGTCGAGCGCGACGGGTGCTACGCGGGGGAGTGCTCGAGCAGAAGCGCCACCGTGAACAGCACCGGCAGGCAGCCGAGGGTCGAGATGAAGACGACGTCGCGCGACAGGATCTCGCCGACGCCGTAACGCTGCGCGAAGTTGAAGACGTTCTGGGCCGTCGGTAGAGCCGCGAGCACGACGACGATGAAGACCTGATCGGCGGGCAGGGCGAAGAGCGTCGCGACCAGCCACGCCAGCGCCGGCATCGCCACCAGCTTGAGAGTCGAGGCGATGACGACGTCGACGCGGCGTCCCGGCTCGGTCAACACACGCTGGCCGTACAACGACATGCCGTACGACATCAGCAGCACCGGCACGCAGGCTCCCGCGATGAGGTGCAGCGGGTCGAAGACGATGGGCGGCAGGTCGACATCGAGGAGGGCCACGAGGACACCCAGAGCGGAACCGATGAGCATCGGGTTCTTCGCCGTCTGCAAGAGGATGCGCCCGATGTTGCGGGATCCCGAGGTCGCGGCATCCAGGATCGACAGCGCGATGGGCATGAGCACCAGCAACTGGAACAGGATCACCGGAGCCGAGTACGCCGCGTTCCCGAGCATGTACAGCGAGATCGGGATGCCGATGTTGTTGCTGTTCACCTGGCCCGCCGACAGAGCGCCGATCACCGTCTCGCCCACGCGGCGACGCAGGACCAGGGCCGAGAAGAGGGCGTAGACGCCGATGATGACCGCGGCGGTGATCATCGACACCGGGAGCAGTGCCGAGAACAGGGTTGCGACGTCGGCCTTCGCGAGCACCGTGAACAGGAGGAAAGGCGAGAGGACGAAGAACGTCAGGCGGCTGAGAACGTGTCGTGCGTGCGGACCGAGCAGGTCGATGCGGGCGATGATGTAGCCCACGACGACGGCGAGACCGACGACGGCGAACCCGGTGAAGACGCCGCTCATGCGCCGGGCTTCCGATCGAGGGCGCACAGGGGAGTCATCGGTTCGAGCGTAGCGGGGGTCTTGGCCCGGCTCGTGACGGCGTGATGGGATGAGGCGCATGTACTCGGATTTCGCACCCTTCTACGACGTCGTCCAAGGGGGCGCGGCCGAGGCCTTCGCCGGATGGATCGAGCGGCATTCGGGGGAGTCGGGACCCTCGCGCCGTTCGGTGCTCGAGCTCGGCTGTGGCACCGGAGCCGTGCTCGAACGGCTGCCCGCGAACTGGACCAAGGTCGGCGTCGACGTCTCGCCCGAGATGCTCGAGATCGCCCGGATCAAGAAAATGGATGCCGAGTTCCTCACCGCGGACATCCGCTGGCTGTCGCTGGACCGAACCTTCGATGTGGTCGCCTGCGTCTACGACACGATCAACCACCTGCCCGGCAGCGATTGGCCCTCGGTCTTCGCCACGGCCGCGGCGCACCTGGCGGATGGCGGGGTCTTCCTGTTCGACATGAACACCCTCGGCCGCTTGCGGGCGGACGCCGGCGAGGAGCACACCACCGAGGCCGACGGGACGACGGTGTCGATGCGGATCCGTGATGTCGGTGACGATCGTTACGACTGGCATGTGCGGATCGAACGCGAGGGCACCGTCGTCGAGGACACGATCTCGGAGTATGCCATAGCGCTGTCCGAGGTGCGCGCGATGCTGGAGGACTCCGGATTCACGCGAGTCGAGGTGAGCGGCGGGCGCGATCAGCCGGTCGGCGACGACGCGCGGCGGCTGTTCTTCGTCTGTCGGCGCTGAGGCGCAAGGCCCGGCTGCCTCCCGAGTCGAGGGTCTAGTCTCCCCAGCGACACGATTCCTCACCTCCGGGAGCACCGCATGACGACGTATTCCGCAGACCTCACCGGCATCCTCGACCGCGAACCCCTCCCGGCATCCGGGATCGACTCCGGCGAGGTCGAGTACCACGTCGACGGGGTCGACTACCGCGGTTACCTCGCTCGTCCGGCAGGGGAGGGGCGGTACCCGGGAGTCCTCGTCGTGCACGACTGGCTCGGGGTGACCGACTACGTCCGGATGCGCTGCGACATGCTCGCCCGGCTCGGCTACGCGGCCTTCGCCGCGGACGTGTACGGCGCCGACGTGCGGCCCGCGCCGGAAGAGGCCGCGGGCGTCGCCGGTGGCTTCTACCAGGACCGGCCGCTGTGGCGGAAGCGCATGACCGAGGCGTTCAACCACCTGGTCTCGCAGCCGTCGGTCGACTCGCAGCGCACCGCGGCGATCGGCTACTGCTTCGGCGGTTCGTCCGTGCTGGAGCTCGCGCGCACGGGCGCCGCGGTCGATGCGGTGGTGAGTTTCCACGGCGGGTTGCTGACCGGACCGGCGGGCGAGGCGGAACGAATCACCGCCAAGCTGCTCGTCCTCCACGGTGCCGCCGACCCCGTCGTTCCCGACGACGCCCTGCTCGCCTTTGAGAACGACCTGCGCACCGCGCCGTCGGTGGACTGGCAGGTGGTCTCGTACGCCAACGCCCTGCACGCGTTCACGCTTCCGGATGCTGACGCCCCCGAGCACGGAGCGCAGTTCCAGGCCGTCGCGGAGCGCCGGAGCTGGACGGCGATGAAGGCGTTCCTGGCGGAGGTTCTCGGCTGAAGGGCCGGCCGACGCACGCATGAACGCGATCCGCGCACATGAACGCGCTGTGCTCGTGTTTGTGCGCGCGGGAAGCGTTGATGGATGCCGTCGTCGCGCCATGGGGTGGGTGCAGGGTCGAGGTCGATCAGCGGGCTCCGCCGAGGCATGAGCCGCGCCGTCGGGCCCTGATCCCGACGCATAAACGCTCCCAGCGACCGAAAACACGCTGTGCTCGCGTTTCTGGTCGCTCGGAGCGTTTATGCGTCGTCGCGGGACGGCCGGTGGCGCGATGCGTGTGAGCCGATAATGCACATTATGTCAGTTTAACGTCGCGCGCCCGCCTCGAGTGCTCCCGTCGCTGCGGCTGCAGGCGCTGCGACGGACTGTGGCGCGAGCGATACGCTTCTTCCGATTTGGTCTATTTTGTCCCGTTCTGGCCCGATCTGTGAGGAAGGGCGGGCCGCGAATGTGTCGACCCACTGCACGACGAGGCGACGGCCCAGCGGCGGCGAAGCTGCGCAACCGCTCAGCGGACGACTGAAGGAGTTGAAATGCGACCGCCCACCCATCGGCGATTCGGACTGTTCACGGCCCGGAAGCTTCTCGCGACGACGCTGATCGTCGTGGCCGTGGCTGGTGTCATCTCCCCCACCTCCGCCACGGGCGCCTGGTTCACTGACGCGAAGTCGGTGTCGGGCAATTCCCTGACGTCGGCAACGCTCGACGCGCCCCGGAATTTGAAATGGCCATCGAGCACCAGGTTGTAGCGGAGTACGCCGTTGTCGTCGTCGATGTCGTACTCGACGGATCAATCCACCAGCGGATTGAACTTCTGGACCATCTCCAGTTCGGGCAAGCAGTCGGATGCAGGGGTCGTCTGGTCGCCCGTGATTTGTCCGTACATGACACGGAAAGCCTCGGACGGCTCCTGTGTCTGGGATGGGCAGCTGAGCTACTCCGTCGATTATCGGTACGGGCCCTGGCGTTCTGACTACAGCGGTCTCGTCCTATAGGGCAAGCTGCACCGGAGGCAAGCGCCCACGGGCTTCGGCAGGTGAGCGAAGCCGGCTGAGACGCCCTGCGGCGTTGCTGTGCTCGATGCTGGATGTGGGCGAACGGTGTCAGAGGCCGAGAACGGCCAGCGCGACGGTCACCGTGATGTCGTCGGCCGGCGCGTAGGACTCGCTGCCCGAATCATCGTGTCGACCATCGTGCAGCTCGATCGACACACCGGGGACGTACACGTTCGAGTATCCCGGGCTGTCGGCGGCGCCGTCCGTGGTCCACCGGATGCCGAGACCACCGACGCCGTCGAGGCGGGGGTCGTCGATGGGGGTCGCGGTGAGGTGGAGCATCTTGCCCAGCATCGCCAGCGCATCGCGGGTCGGGATGTCGTCGGCGGCGCTCACGGTCACGCTAGCGAAGGGTCCGTCGTCAGGTGCCGACCACTGGCAGAGGACTCCATCATCGGCGATGCTTTCGCCGACGAGCGTCATCCCGCTCACGAAGGACGGGATCACGCCGGTCACCTGCTCGCAGCTCGTGATGTGCGGGAAGGGTCTGGTTGAGTCCGTCGCTGCGTCGTCGGAGGTGCCCGTGTCATCGGTCGACGCGGCGTGATCCGGGGCGAGGCTGTCCCCCGTGTCGTCCACGGCGGTCGCGCACCCGGCGAGGAGGGACGTTGCGATCACACAGGTGACGAGGCCGGCCGTCGCTCGGCCGATCGGGTGATGGCGGAAGGGGGTCAGGTCGAGCGTCATCGCAGTCCTCAGAGCAGGAAGTGGTGTTATCGGTCGATAACACTACGGCAGGCTCTTCGCCATCCGCACGGCGTGTTCATTAAAATTCGATGAGTGATTGCCGCCCCGCACAAAGCCCCCCGCAGCCTTCCGGTCCCCGCGAATACCGGCCATCTTTTGCGTGCCGAAGGCGGCCACGTCGACAGCCCCCGGCCCTGACGGAGATCGACGAGATGCGTCCTTCACGCGTGCACATCCTGGGTGCGAGCGGTAGCGGAACGACAACCCTCGGTCACGCGCTGGCCGCACGATGGGCGGTGCCGCATGCCGACGCGGACGACTACTTCTGGATACCGACCACTCCCCCGTTCCTCCTCAAAAGGGACGAGGCGCACAGGGTGGCGTTGATGCGCGAGATGTTCGTATCCCGTCCCGCGTGGGTGTTGTCAGGGTCGATGCTCGGGTGGGGTGAGTCGGTCGTCGCCGAGTGCGACGCGATCGTCTTCGTCACGTTGGACCCGGCGGAACGCCTGCGCCGGCTGGAAGAGCGCGAGATCGTCCGTCGCGCAGGCCGACCTCACGACGACGACGCGTGGCGCGTCTTCAAGACGTGGGCGGAGGGATACGACGACCCCACCTTCGACGGCCGTAACCGTGTCGAGCACGACAGGTGGCTCGCGGCGATCGGCAAGCCGGTGCTCCATCTCGATAGCCGGTCGACGGTGGAGGAGTTGATGAATGCCGTGTGCGGGTGGGAACCCGCTGGCGCGACGTCCTAGCGTTTCGTCTGGTCGACGTCGACGAGCCACCCTCTGCGCACGCGCACCCGCTGTTCACCGGGCTCGGGCCCGTCGGGGCCGTCAACGGAGACCGGACCATGCGACTCGTGCCGCTCACCCGGAACCGCATCGGTGGGAATCAGCTCGACCGCGTGCGGCACGGGCTTGGACACACGCATCCATCGTGATGGGCGCAACCCGAGGAAGACCGCGCCTCCGCGGTCGCCGAGTGAGGACGGCGGGAGGCCCACGTCCACGGGATTCGCGTCATCTCGCGGTGCACCGTACCCGGGATGACGGGGACTCGAACGGGTCACGGTGTCTTGCAGGACGATCTGGATGCGCGTGGCGCGGCCTTGGACGCGATCGTTCGTGGTGGCCTGGGGATGCCGCCGCTCGAAGGCGCCGACCGTCGCGGCAAGCTCGGCGCCGAGGTCTCGGACGAACTCGTCGGAAGGCGTCCGTCTATGAACCACGAAGTCCACTTCGTCACTCAGGGTGAACGGGTCACCGCAACAGTCCCACTCCGTCGAATCCAGCCAGACGCGCGTCATACCGTCCACGCCCAGGGCGCGGGTGTCGCTCAGTCGCTCCGCACCCACCCTGCCGTCACGCCCAGCACGCGCGAACCGTCCAGGTCGCCCAGCGAGAGACCTGCGAACTGGGTCGCAGCGTCCGAGGTCTGCCAGCGGAAGCGCGGCGCCGACGTGGTGGCCGCCTCGACGACGGTCTTCGCGGCATCTGCCGCCGACTGCGCCGACGCGAATGACGTGGCCGCGCGATCGAGGTACGCCTGCTGCAACTCCGCGTACGGGCCGGGGGCCGCGCGGTGCACCGAGTCGACGAACGACGAGGCGACGGCAGCCGGTTCGACGATCGATACGTCGACACCGAACGGCGCGACGACGGGGGCGAGCGACTGCATGAGCCCCTCGACGGCGAACTTCGCGGCGCAGTACGCGTCCGAGAACGGCTGTCCGACCGCTCCCCCGACGCTCGTCACGGTGACGATGCGGCCGCTCCCCCGCTCGCGCATCCCGGGAAGGACCAGACGGGTGAGACGCGCGACGGAGAGGTAATTCGTCTCGAGCTGCTCCTGCAGCTGGTCGTCGCTCACCTGCTCGAGTGTGCCGACGGCACCGCGTCCGGCGTTGTTCACGAGGATGTCCACGGGTCCGGCGGCATCGATCAGGGCGCGTGAGGCCACGGCATCCGTCACATCCAACGCCCGGATGTCGAGTTCGACGCCCGCTTCGGATGCCGCGGAACGCAGGGCGTCGGCACGCCCGGTGTCGCGGACCGTGGCGATGACCGCCACCCCCTGCTGCGCGAGCTGGATGGCGGTGTGCAGGCCGATGCCGCTGGTGGTGCCGGTGACGAGTGCGAGAGTCATGGTTTCATCATGCGCCTCGGATCCCATGTGTGCGGTGTGCGGGGGTTGTCCGGAGGACGATGCCAGGGTGATCGCGTGGAGGTGACAAAACGACGGGTGCCTCAGATCGTCGTGACAACGGCGTCGTGCGCCTCACGGTGAGCATCGACGGGTAGTTGCCGCTCGGCAGGTGAGGGGAATGAGCGGATGCCAAGACCCGGTGTTCTGGGCACGAGGTGACTCAGCCGCGCGGCATGAGCTCCACCCACCCGCCGCCGAACTTCGCCTGGCGGCCGTCGCCGGAGGAGGTGCCGGTGAGGCGGCGGCGCACCCACGGGGCCACGTGCTCGCGGTAGTACGCCGAGCCCTTCAGCCGCTGCGTCTCGGGAATCTCTTGCAGGTGCCACCACTCCGCGGGCGGGGTGAGGCCGACCGACTCGATCACGCGGGCCGCGACCCGGTGGTGGCCGCGGGCGTTCATATGGAGACGGTCGACCGACCAGAACTCGCCGCCGGCCAGGTCGCGGTCGAACCAGTTGTAGGCCGTGATCACGTCAGGTCGGGCCTCGAGACGCTTCTCGACGGCGTGCGAGAGGCGATCCCCGCGGGCTTCGATGACCTTGCCGAGCGGAAGCCCCGCCGTGGGGTTCGCGCCCGAGAGCACGATGAGCTGCACGCCCTCTTCATCGCAGCGGCGCACGACGTGGTCGAAGAGGTCGACGATCCGGTCGATGCCGGTCCGCGGGCGCAGCATGTCGTTGCCGCCGCCGTTGAACGACAGGTGCGTCGGCTTCAAGGCCAGCGCCGGCTCGAGCTGCTGCGCGACGATCGGCTCGATCAGCTTGCCGCGGATCGCGAGGTTCGCGTACTCGATCGGCTCGCCCGCGGCATCCGCCCATCCCTGCGCGGCCAGGTCGGCCCACCCCCGGACGGTTCCGTCGGGCAATTCGTCGCCGACGCCTTCGGTGAACGAGTCGCCGATCGCGACGTAGCGGACGGATGCCATGGCTCGAGCCTACGCCGGACGCGGTGGGGGCCGGTCGCGGCAGGCCCCCGTTCGGCACGGCGGCGACCCGCCCGGGGTGCGGAGGATCGGACGTGGCCCGTGGACGCCGACATCGCGGGGTTCGGGGCGCTTTCGGTGTCCCGGGGCGACCGT
Source organism: Sphingomonas sp. G5 (assembly GCF_052660795.1). Taxonomy (NCBI): domain Bacteria; kingdom Pseudomonadati; phylum Pseudomonadota; class Alphaproteobacteria; order Sphingomonadales; family Sphingomonadaceae; genus Sphingomonas; species Sphingomonas sp. G5. The sequence goes on from NZ_CP109660.1 coordinate 1,525,615, forward strand.
TTTCCGCCCGGGAGGGACGGATGTCGCCCCGACCGGCTTGTTCCGCCCGAGACGGGTCTACGCCAGTGCCCGCCCGCGCTGCTCCCGCAGGAACAGCGCCGCGACCACGGCCACGGTGAAGAATGCCGCGAACACGACGAACAGCAGCGGTGCTCCACCGACTGCGAGCAGCGGCGGCACGGCGAGAGGGGCGACGATCGACGCGATCCGCCCGATCCCCGCGGCCCAGCCGGACCCGGTCGCCCGAAGCGGCGTGGGGTACGTCTCGGGCGTCGCGGCGTACAGAGCTCCCCACGCGCCGAGGTTGAAGAACGACAGCGCCATACCCGCGGCGATCACCGCTGCTTCGCCGGTCGCCGTACCGAAGAGCACCGCGGCCACCGCGGAACCGGCGAGGAAGGCTGCCAGCGTCGCGCGCCGCCCCCAGACTTCGATGAGCCAGGCGGCGACGGCATAGCCGGGCAGCTGCGCCAGCGTGATGACGAGGGTGAAGCCGAACGAACGCACGAGGTCGTACCCCTGGGCGACGAGGATGGTCGGGATCCAGATGAACGCCCCGTAGTACGAGAAGTTCACGCAGAACCACAGCACCCACAGCGCCGCCGTGCGCGCCCGCAGCGCCGGGGACCAGAGGGCCCTCACGCGGGGACGGGGGGCGGGAGCGGATGCCGGGACTCCCTCGGTCGACGCCTCGAGGGCGATCCGACCGGCCGCGGCCTCGAGATCCCGCACGATGACGATCGCCTCGGAATTGCGTCCGCGCGAAGCCAGCCAGCGCGGCGATTCGGGCAGACCCCACCGCACGATGAGCGCGTACACCGCGGGGATCGCACCCAGTGCGAATGCCCAGCGCCAGCCATCGGCGGACGACGGCACGACGAGGTAGCCGATGAGCGCGGCCGCGGTCCACCCGACGGCCCAGAACGCCTCGAGGAAGACGATGAGCCGACCCCGCATACGGGCGGGCGCGAACTCGCTGACGTAGGTCGAGGCCACCGGAAGTTCGGCCCCGAGGCCGAGACCGACCACGAAGCGGAGCACGAGCAGCGCGGCCAGACCGCCCACCAGCGCACTCGCCCCGGTGGCCACGCCGTACACCAGCAGAGTCAGGGCGAAGACGTGACGCCGACCGAACCGGTCGGCCAACAGTCCGCCGACGCTCGCCCCGATCGCCATGCCGGCGAAGCCCGCCGACGCGATCCACGACGCCTGCGTCGGCGCCAGTTGCCACTGCACGCTGAGGGCCGCGATGACGAACGAGATGAGCCCCACGTCCATGGCATCCAGGGCCCAGCCCAGACCCGACCCGCCCAGGATCCGGCCGTGACGACGGGTGAACGGCAGCGCGTCGAGGCGTTCGGACACCCGGATGGTGTCGGTCGTCGTGGTCACCGGATGCCGGGAGCGTCGACCGACGCCGGGGTGTCGGCGAGCATCTCCTCGACGAGGGGACGCACCTTCGTGCCGTACAGCTCGATGCTCGACAGGAGCCGGTCGTGCGAGATCGACCCGCTCGCGATCTTCATCTGGAAGCGGGAGTTGCCGAGCGCGCGGACGGTCGCGGCGATCTTGCGAGCGACGGTCTCGGGCGACCCGACGTACATCGACCCCTCGGGTCCGACGTCGTGCTGGAAGCGCATGCGGTTGTACTCGGGCCAGCCCCGCTCGCGGCCGATGGTGTTGTTGAGTTCGGCGACGCCTTCGAAAGCCTCGTCCCACGCCTGCTCGTCGGTCTCGGCGACGTGGCCGGGAGAGTGCACCGAGATCGGCATCTGCGGCTTGCCGAGCTCGGCCAGCGAACGTCGGTACAGGTCGGCGTAGGGGCGGAATCGGGCCGCCGAGCCGCCGATGATCGCGAGCACGAGACCGTAGCCGTAGCGAGCCGTCCGGACGACCGACTCGGGAGAGCCGCCGACGCCGACCCAGGCGGTCAGGCCCTTCTCGGTCTTCGGGTAGACATCGGCATCCTGCAGCGCGGCGCGCGTGCGGCCCGACCAGGTGACGGGCTTCTCGGTCAGTAGGTGCGAGAACAGCTCGAGCTTCTCCTCGAACAGCTGCTCGTAGTCGGCGAGGTCGTAGCCGAAGAGGGGAAACGACTCGATGAAGGAGCCGCGGCCGAGGATGACCTCGGCACGTCCGTTCGAGATGGCATCCAGCGTCGCGAAACGCTCGTACACCCGCACCGGGTCGTCGCTCGAGAGGACGGTCACCGCGGTTCCGAGGTGGATGTCTTTCGTGCGCGCGGCGGCGGCGGCCAGGACGATCTCGGGGCTGGTGACCGCGAAGTCCTTGCGATGATGCTCGCCCACCCCGAAGAACGACAGGCCGACTTCGTCGGCGAGGACCGCCTGGTCGACGACGTTGCGGATGGTCTGCGCATCGGACAGGAGCGACCCGTCGGGCGCGCGCGAGATGTCTCCGAAGGTGTCGAGGCCGAGCTCGAGGGGACGGGCGTCCATGGGATCTCCTTGCATTCGGATGAATGAACTTTACGCGACGGCGGAGTATTCCCCGCATCGTCGAGGGGCGCCCGTTCAGCGGACGCCCCTCGGGGAGATCAGGCGGATGCCAGGGCTGCGCGAAGGGTGTCGAGACCCACGCCGCCGATGTCGAGCGCACGCGTGTGGAACTGCTTCATCGAGAAGTCGGCACCGCGGCGCTCCTGCTCTTCGTCGCGCACCTGCTCCCAGATGCGCTGACCGACCTTGTACGACGGCGCCTGTCCGGGCCAACCGAGGTAGCGGTTCACCTCGAAGCGCACGAACTCCTCGCTCATGTTGACGTTCTTCAGCATGAACGCCAGCGCGTAGTCGTGGTCCCACACGCCGGTGCCGTCCAGGCGCGGCTTCTGCAGGTGCACGCCGATATCGAGCACCACGCGGGCGGCGCGCATGCGCTGACCGTCGAGCATGCCGAGGCGGTCGGCGGGGTCGTCGAGGTAGCCCAGCTGCTCCATGAGGCGCTCGGCGTACAGCGCCCAGCCCTCGGCGTGGCCGCTCGTGCCCGCGAGCAGACGCCGCCACGAGTTGAGCTGGGCGCGGTTGTACACGGCCTGTGCGATCTGCAGGTGGTGGCCCGGAACGCCCTCGTGGTACACCGTCGTCAGTTCACGCCAGGTGTCGAACGTGTCGACACCCTCGGGCACCGACCACCACATGCGCCCCGGCCGCGAGAAGTCGTCGGTCGGACCGGTGTAGTAGATACCGCCCTCGTTCGTGGGAGCGATCATGCACTCGAGATTTCGGATGGGGGCGGCGATGTCGAAGTGCGTGCGGCCGAGTTCTTCGACGGCCCTGTCGCTCGTGCGCTGCATCCACTCCTGCAGGGCCTTCGTCCCGCGGAGCTTGCGCGACTCGTCCTTCTCGAGGAACGCGACCGCTTCCTCGACGCTCGCGCCCGGAAGGATCTCGTTCGCGATGGCCTCCTGTTCGGCGACCATGCGCGCGAGTTCTTCGACGCCCCACTCGTACGTCTCGTCGAGGTCGATCTCGGCACCGAGGAAATGGCGCGAGTGCAACGCGTACAGCTCGCGGCCGACCGCGTCGGACTCACCGGCAGCGGGAGCGAGCTCCGACGACAGGAACGACGCGAGCGAGTCGTACGCGACCCGCGCGGCGTTGGCGTTGGTGGAGAGGTCACGAGCGAGGGATGCCGGCAGCTGACCCTCGTCGGGAGCAGCCTCGCTCACGAACTCGGCGAAGAACCCCGTGTCCGAGGTGTAGCGGGCGATCTGCGTGACGACCTCCGTCACCTGGCGGCGGGCGGGAACGACGCCCTCGCTGATGCCTCGACGGAGGGTCGAGATATAGCCGTCGATGGCACGGGGCAGGTCCTTCAGTCGCGCCGAGATGGTCGACCAGTCGTCGGCGGTCGCCGTCGGCATGAGGTCGAAGGTCGAGCGGATGTCCTGCGCGGGAGACGCGATGACGTTCAGGTCGCGCAGATGCGTCTTCGCCTCGTGCTGCTCGATCATCAGGTCGAGCTCCCGGACCAGGTCCATCTTGGTGACGGTGTCGATCGCGTCGACCGTGTCGGCGCCGTCGAGAGCCGTCCTCGCCGCGCGGGCGTCGGCGATGAGGGCCTCGGCACCCTCGGGGCTGTAGTCGCCGAAGCGTCCGTTGTGCTCGAAACGCCCGATGTAGGTCGCGAGCGTCGGCTCTCGCTCGGCCAGTGTGTCGACCCACGCGTCCGCGATCGTGTCGATCGGCGTGGGGGTGCGTTGTGCGTCAGTCATCCTCCGAGCCTAGGGAAGCCGCGACCCGCGCGCACGCATCGCTGGCCTGAAGCGGCTCAGAGGGGGCTCACGGGGGGAGATCTCGGCAGCGGAGGAGCCCGAGGCTCGTGCGGGTCTTCACCTTCCGGATCCTCCTCCCTCGGCGCGTGGGGCAGGGTGCGTCGCGCATGGTGCGTGGCGCGTAGCGCGAGGGTGGCGCGTGGGACGTGACGCCCGGCCGCGGGCCCGGGGCGTTGCGCGCGGCACGTTCGCGGCCTCGGGCGACACCACGTCAACCGTGGCGGCGAACGGATCGGCGCTTAGTGTCCCGCCTCGTCCCAGTCGCCTCCGCGCCCGATCTGCACGTCGAGCGGAACCGACAGGTCGGCGGCGTCGGCCATGCGCGCGCGCACGATCTGCTCGACGGCATCCCACTCCCCCGCCGCCACCTCGACGACGAGTTCGTCGTGGATCTGCAGCAGCACGCGCGAACGCAGGCCCGCGGACGCGAGTTCGTTGCGGATGCGGAAAAGCGCGACCTTCATGATGTCGGCGGCGCTGCCCTGGATGGGGGCGTTGAGAGCTGCGCGCTCGGCGTTCTCGCGCAGCACGCGGTTCATGCTCGTGAGGTCGGGGAACGGCCGGCGCCGGCCGAAGATCGTCTCGGTGTAGCCGTCTTGACGAGCCTGCTCGACCGATCCGCGCAGATAGTCGCGCACGGCGCCGAAGCGGGCGAAGTACTCGAGCATGAGCTTCTTGGCCTCGGACTGCTCGATGCGCAGCTGCTTCGAGAGGCCGAACGCCGACAGACCGTAGACCAGTCCGTAGGACATCGCCTTGACCTTCGTGCGCATGGCCGGTGTGACGTCGGCCGGCTCGACGCCGAAGACACGCGCCCCCACGAAGCGGTGCAGGTCTTCGCCCGAGTTGAAGGCCTCGATAAGCCCCGGGTCCCCCGACAGGTGCGCCATGATGCGCATCTCGATCTGCGAGTAGTCGGCGGTGAGCAGCGTCTCGTAGCCCTCGCCGACCTCGAATGCCGCGCGGATGCGACGGCTCTCCTCGGTGCGGATCGGAATGTTCTGCAGGTTCGGGTCGGTACTGGAGAGGCGCCCGGTCTGGCTGCCGGTCTGCACGTATGTCGTGTGAATGCGGCCGTCGGCGCCCGTCGCGGTGTCGAGGGCGTCGATGATCTGCTTCAGCTTCGTCGCCTCGCGGTGGCGCAGCAGGAGATCGAGGAAGGGGTGGGCTGCGCTCTCTTGCAGGTCGGCGAGGGCGGCGGCATCCGTCGTGTACCCGCTCTTGGTCTTGCGCGTCTTCGGGAGCTGCAGCTCGTCGAACAGCACCTCTTGCAGCTGCTTGGGCGAGCCCAGGTTGACCTCGTGGCCGATGGCGGCGTACGCATCGCGTGCGAGCGAGTCGGCGCGCGCCCCGAGCTCGGCCGAGAAGCCCGCGAGCTTCTCGTGCGAGACGGCGACGCCGGCGAGCTCCATATCGGCGAGGGCCGTGAGGGTGGGCAGTTCGATGTCGTCGAGCACGCTCGCGACCGTCTCGGGCATGTCGGCGCGCTGCGCCTCGGCGACGCGGCGGGTGAACCACGACAGCTGGCTCGGGGTCGCGCCCTCGGTCTCGGGTACCAACTGAGTCGGGTCGGCCACCGGCAGCTTCTCGTCGAGCATGCGCTCGACGAGGTCGCCCAGCGTCTTGTCGGGGAAGCTCGGGCGCACGAGCCACCCGGCGAGGATCACGTCGAACGCCACACCGCCCACGGTTACACCCTCGCGCGCGAGAGCCTTGATCTGGGGCTTGGCGTCGGCGAAGACCTTGGGGGCGTCGGATGCCAGCCACGCTGCCAGCGCGTCGCGCACGGCCGGCGTCCACTCGGCCTCGACCGCGGCGTCGGCCGAGGCGAGTCCGACCGCGGTGGGCACGCCACCGGCCAGTGTCACGGTGACCCCGATCTCGCCGGTCGCATCGGCGGCCCACGCCGCGAGAGCTGCTGCGTCGAGCTGCGACGGTGTCGGGGCCGTGGCGGTGGGGCGCTGTTCTTCGACGATGCCCGCATCTGCGCCGAGAGCGTCGAATACGCGAGGCAGCAGGGTGCGGAACTCGAGACGCGCGAAGATGTCGCGCACAGCCTGTGCATCGAGCGGGTGCATCTTGAGGTCGCCGGGGCCGACCGGCAGCTCGACGTCGCGCAGCAAGCGGTTGAGCGCGCGGTTGCGGCGCACACCGTCGATGTGCTCGCGCAGGTTACCGCCCACGACGCCGGTGATCTTGTCGGCGTTCTCGAGAAGGGCGTCGAGCGAGCCCCACTGCGTCAGCCATTTGACGGCGGTCTTCTCTCCCACCTTGGGCACGCCCGGCAGGTTGTCGCTGGTCTCGCCGACGAGGGCCGCGATCTCGGGGTACTGCGCGGGCGGAAGGCCGTACTTCTCGATGACGGCGGCGGTGTCATAGCGCTTGAGCTGCGAGACTCCCTGCACGTTCGGGTAGAGCAGCGTGACGTCGTCGGTGACGAGTTGGATCGTGTCGCGGTCGCCCGAGCACACCAGCACCTCGAAGCCCTGCTGCTCGCCCTGCGTGGCGAGAGTCGCCAGGATGTCGTCGGCCTCGAAATCCTCTTTCGCGAGCACCGGCACGCCCATGGCGCGCAGACAGTCCTGGAGAAGAGGGATCTGGCCCTTGAACTCGGCCGGCGACTCGCTGCGGTTCGCCTTGTACTCGGCGTACTCGCGCGTGCGGAACGACTGTCGCGACGTGTCGAAAGCGACCGCGAGGTGCGTCGGCTTCTCGGCCTTCACGAGGTTCACGAACATCGACAGGAACCCGTAGATACCGTTGGTGTGCTGGCCGTCCTTCGTCGAGAAGTTGTCGACCGGCAGGGCGTAGAACGCCCGGTACGCCAGCGAATGGCCGTCGACGACGAGGAGAGTAGGCTTTTCGGCATCCGTCACCCCTCCAGCGTAACGAGAACCACGGACACTCCCCCGGCCCCGGCCCGATCGAAGGCGATGATGACCTCCACGACTCCCGACACGACCTCCGGCCTCGACTGGGCGAAGGAGCGCGGAATGGGCGCCCTGGCCGAGAAGATGGGCATCGAGTGGGTCGAGTTTTCGGTCGAGCGCAGCGTGGCCACCATGCCGGTAGAGGGCAACACGCAGCCTGTCGGTCTGATGCACGGCGGTGCCTACGTCGTCCTGGGCGAGTCGCTCGGATCGATGGCGGCCAACCTCTACGCCGGGTCGGGCAAGCTCGCCGTGGGCATCGACATCAATGCCACGCACACGCGCTCCGCGACCTCGGGCGTCGTGACGGGCGTCTGCACGCCGATCCACCTCGGCCGTTCGCTGACCGTGCATGAGATCGTCGTGTCCGACGAACAGGGCCGCCGCTGCTCGACGATCCGCATCACCAACATGATCAAGGACGCCTCGCGCTCCTGACACGCCGAGGGACCCGGGCTTCGGCAAACCCGCGGGGCCGCGCGATGGCCCGCGGCCGCCGAGGTGCGGCGCCACCCGATCGCACCGCAACCGGGTGCACAGAGACGAAAAATGGATGCCACCGCAGTGGCATCCATTTCACGAGAAGTCCCGCTCAGCCCTTCTTGGGGGCCAGCTGCTCGATGATCGCCTTCGCGACGTCCTGCATGGTGAGGCGGCGATCCATCGACGCCTTCTGGATCCAGCGGAAGGCCTCGGGCTCGGACAGGCCCATCTTCTCGTTGAGCAGGCCCTTGGCGCGGTCGACGAGCTTGCGGGTCTCGAAGCGCTCGACCATGTCGGCGACCTCGGCCTCGAGCGTGATGATCTGTTCGTAGCGCGCGAGGGCGATCTCGATCGCCGGAAGCAGGTCGTTCGGGGTGAAGGGTTTCACGACATACGCCAGGGCGCCGGCTTCGCTGGCGCGCTCGACGAGCTCTTTCTGGCTGAACGCGGTGAGCAGCACGACGGGAGCGATGTGGTTCTTGCTGAGCTTCTCGGCAGCGCTGATGCCGTCGAGCTGCGGCATCTTGACGTCCATGATCACCAGATCAGGGCGCAGCTCGGTGGCGAGCTGAACGGCAGTCTCGCCGTCACCGGCCTCGCCCACCACGTCGAAACCGTTGTCGCGGAGGATCTCGACGATGTCGAGGCGGATGAGCGACTCGTCTTCCGCGACGACGACACGGCGGGGGGCTGCCGGAGCGTTGGCCGGAACGGCTTCTTGATCAGTCACGGAACCATCCTAGGCCGGGAACGGTTCTGTGTCGGTCCGCATGCTGGATCTCCGGCTCTGACAGTGTGGGTTGGACACAGCAGCCGGTGCTCTGTGGCGTTGCGCCGGGGGAAGCAGGTCTCGTGTCGCGGGTGGTGAAGAACAGAAGTTCCGCCGTTTGGCAGCGACTGGAATTGATCGACGGTCTCGTCCAGCGGTTCGATGTCGAGTCGTCTCCTGTGCTGGCCCCCGGGTCGATCGAGCTTCGACGGTTCACCGCCTTCGCGGGAATGCATGGCGCAGGCAAGAGCTATCTCCTTGCGGCAATCGGGGATGGCCTGCCGGGCTGGCAGACCACGCTCGGCTTACCGATAGAGAACGACGGCAGTGACGCTCGACTCAGCGGCTCGTATCGTCTCCATCTCGAGCATCTCGCAGTTCACGAGATCGCGTACTCGCGCCCGCTCCACTGGGAGCAGCGTCGCAGCGAAGATGAACGCCACGAACCACTTGTCGTGACACGTCTGACGGCATACGTCGCAGAGAGTGAGCGCGCCATGGCCGCTCAGGAAACCGTCTTCTTGCGGCGCTTCAGAATGATCGAGCGGGATGAGCTCACCCGGAGCGAGATCGACATCGTCGGTCTCATCACGGGGCACGTTTACGAACGCGTCGTATACGGAGTACTCGGCGAAGGGCATGACATGTTCCCATTCGTTGAAGCGATGCGTGACGGACGAGTGGTGAACTCCTGGTCGATGAGCGCGTCGGAGTATTGGGTGCACTTCGTTCTCCAGCATCTACGCGGCGCAGACGCGAACGAGCTCGTCTTGATCGACGAGCCTGAGACGTCGCTCGCGCTGCCCGGCCATCGACCGTTCATCGACGAGATCGCTCGGCTCACCCTTTCCACAGGATGCCAAACTCTGATCGCAACGCATTCGGAGACCATGCTGGAACGTGTCCCGCCCGCATTGATCCGTCATGTCGGTGCCTCGGAGGACGGAAGCGTCGTCACTCCCATCACCAACGCTGCATCACTCCTCAGTTCGCTCGGGCGGTCACCGAGGCCGGTTGCATGTCTCCTCTTCGTGGAGGACGACTTGGCAATGCAGATCCTTCACGAAATCCTTCGCATCTTCGCGGCGGACGAGCTCGACAGGTTCGACGTCGTCGGCAGTGCCGGGAAGGACGAGGCTATCCGCGCCGCCAAGTTGGTCGCTCGATCGCGACGGTTGAGTGCGATGGCTGTGCTCGACGGTGATCAACGAGAGTGCGGAGCCGCCGACGACGTTTCGTTCCTGCCCGGCACTCAAGAACCTGAGTTGATGCTTGTGAACGCGCTGAGGAGCGACGTCGATGAGTCCTCGAACGCTCTCCGCGTGGACCCCGTCGATCTGCGCGTGGCGTTCGACGCTGTCCGGTTCTCCACGCACCAGCGAGTGTTCGTCGCGATAGCCGAATCGCTGAATGGCGTCAGCGCTGAAGAGCTACGCTCACACGCGATTCGGCTCTGGCTGTCGGACTCTGCTGTGCTCGCCGAAGCGAGGGCGTTGGCGGAGCAGCTACTCGGGCGCATTTCTCACGCCAGATCGTTCGTCTCTCGCTGACCGGCTCCTTCGCTGCGCGAGGAGCCGACACGAGACTCGGTCAAACAGGAGTACCGGTGGTGGGACTCGAACCCACACGTCTTTCGACAGAGCATTTTGAGTGCCCCGCGTCTGCCATTCCGCCACACCGGCAGGTGTTGCTTTCCAACCTACCGGCGGTGACGCCGGGGTGGGAACGTGAAGACGCGCGCCGGGCGAACCCGGCGCGCGTCACCGAGGGTCAGACCTCTTTGTACACCGGGGCAGCACCGTGCACGGCATCGCCGACACGGTGTACGCGCAGGTCATTCGTCGAGCCGGCGATTCCGGGAGGGGAACCCGAGATCACGACGACCTTGTCCCCCACCTCGGCCAGCTTGTTCGAGAGCAGGTACTCGTCGACCTGCAGGAACATCTTGTCGGTGTGCGACACGTGCTCCACGAGGGTGGAGCGCACGCCCCACGTCAGTGCCAGGCGGCGGCGGATGCCGGGCTCGGGCGTGAACGCGATCATGGGGATGGTCGAGCGCAGGCGCGACATACGACGCGCCGAGTCTCCCGACTCGGTGAAGACGCAGAGGAACTTCGCCTCGACGAAGTCGGCGACCTCGACGGCGGCGAGGGTGATGGCGCCACCCTGCGTGCGGGGCTTGTTGGTCAGGGGTGCGATGCGCTCCAGGCCGTGTTCCTCGGTCGAGGCGACGATCCGGGCCATGGTCTCGACGACCACGACCGGGTAGTCGCCGACGCTCGTCTCGCCCGAGAGCATGACCGCGTCCGCGCCGTCGAGGACGGCGTTGGCGACGTCGGAGGTCTCTGCACGCGTGGGCACCGGGCTGGTGATCATCGACTCGAGCATCTGCGTCGCGACGATGACCGGCTTCGCCATGCGGCGGGCCAGCTCGACGGCGCGCTTCTGCACGATCGGAACAGCCTCGAGGGGCAGCTCGACGCCGAGGTCGCCACGGGCGACCATGATGCCGTCGAATGCGTCGATGATCTCCTCGAGGTTGTCGACCGCCTGCGGCTTCTCGATCTTGGCGATGACGGGGACGTAGCGTCCCTCTTCGGCCATGATCTCGTGCACGCGCTCGATGTCTTTGGCATCGCGGACGAACGAGAGGGCGATGAGGTCGGCGCCGGCGTTGAGACCCCAGCGGAGGTCCGCCTCGTCCTTCTCGCTGAGCGCGGGGACGTTGACGGCCACACCGGGCAGGTTGATGCCCTTGTTGTTGGACACCGGCCCGCCGACGATGACCTTGGTGGTGACGACGGTGCCGTCGGTCTCGACGACCTCGACGCGGACCTTGCCATCGTCGATGAGCAGGAAGTCGCCGGGGCGGACGTCCTGGGGCAGGCCCTTGAACGTGGTGCCGACGATCTCCTTGGTGCCCAGGATGTCTTCGACGGTGATCTTGAAGATGTCGCCGGGAAGCAGGTCGTGAGGGCCGTTCTCGAACTTGCCGAGGCGGATCTTCGGGCCCTGCAGGTCGACGAGGGCCGCGACCGGTCGGCCGGCGTCCTCTGCCGCCTTGCGCACGTTGGCGAAGTTGGCGTCATGCACGGAGTAATCTCCGTGGCTCAAGTTGAGGCGGGCGACGTCCACCCCGGCGTCGATGATGGCGCGAACCATCTCATACGACGACGTGGCGGGCCCGAGTGTTGCGACGATCTTGGCGCGTCTCATCCGTTTTCAAGCTCCGTGAGGATTTCGGGAAGTGGCCGATCGGCCCTTGCCAGCTTAGGCGGGCAGGAGGCCGATGGCGACATCGGTCGGGCGCACCGGCGCGGGCAGCACCGTCTCGCCCATGAGGAACGTGTCGACCTCGGCGGCGGCCGCGCGGCCCTCGGCGATGGCCCACACGATGAGGGACTGTCCGCGACCGGCATCTCCGGCGACGAACACGCCCGGGGTGGTGGTGGCGTAGGTCGCGTCACGTTCCACGTTGCCGCGGTTCGTGAACTGCGTGCCGAGCTGGCTCTCGAGGTGCTCGCGCTCCGGGCCGGTGAAGCCCATCGCGATGAGCACCAGGTCGGCCGGGATCTCGCGCTCGGTGCCGCTCTTGGGGACGCGTCGTCCGTCGACGTACTCGGTCTCGGCGACGCGCAGAGCACGCACCTCGCCCGCGGCATTGCCGAGGAACTCCACGGTGGAAGCGAGGAACGTCCGCTCCCCGCCCTCTTCGTGAGCGGATGCCATCTCGAACAGGTTCGGCATCATCGGCCAGGGCTGCTCGGCCGGCCGTTCGGACGGCGGCTGCTTGCCGATCGCGAGGTTGGTCACGCTCAGCGCGCCCTGACGGTGCGCGGTGCCGATGCAGTCGGCTCCGGTGTCGCCGCCTCCGATGACGACGACGTGCTTGCCCGCGGCGCTGATCTGGTGCGGCACCTGGTCGCCCGCGACGGCCTTGTTGCCCTCGACGAGATACTCCATGGCGTAGTGCACGCCGTCGAGGTCGCGGCCCGGGATCGCGAGGTCGCGCGGAACGGTGGAGCCCGTGGCCACCACGACGGCGTCGTACCGGGCCCGCAGGTCGCTCCACGAGACGTCCTTGCCGATCTCGACGCCGGCGCGGAAGCGCGTGCCCTCCGCCTGCATCTGGCGAAGGCGCAGCTCGAGGTGGCGCTTCTCCATCTTGAAGTCGGGGATGCCGTAGCGCAGCAGGCCGCCGATGCGGTCGTCGCGCTCGAACACCGCGACCGTGTGGCCGGCGCGCGTGAGCTGCTGGGCGGCGGCGAGGCCGGCGGGGCCGGAGCCCACGACGGCGACCGTCTTGCCGGTCAGTCGCTCCGGCGGCTCGGGCTCGACCCAGCCGTTGCCGAACGCCTCGTCGATGATCGAGACCTCGACCTGCTTGATCGTCACGGCCGGCTGGTTGATGCCGAGCACGCACGAGCTCTCGCAGGGGGCGGGGCAGAGGCGCCCGGTGAACTCCGGGAAGTTGTTCGTCGCGTGGAGGCGCTCGATGGCTGCGCGGCCCTCACCTCGCCACGTCAGGTCGTTCCACTCGGGGATGAGGTTCCCGAGCGGACAGCCCTTGTGGCAGAACGGGATGCCGCAGTCCATGCACCGACCGGCCTGGCGCTTGATGACGGCCGAATCCCCCGGCTCGTACACCTCTTTCCAGTCCATGATGCGCACCGGCACCGGCCGGCGCGGCGGGAGCTCGCGCTCCGTCGTCTTGAGAAAGCCCTTCGGGTCAGCCACCCGTCACCTCCAGAATGCGCTTCCAGACGACGTCGCCGTCGGGGTCGAGCCCCTCGGTGACCGCCTCCTGGCGGGTCTGCAGCACAGCGGCGTAGTCGCGCGGCAGCACCCGGACGAAGTTGTCCACCTCGGCCTCGAAGTCGTCGAGCAGACGACGGGCCAGCGTGGAATCGGTCTCTGCGACGTGCTTCTCGAGCAGGTCGCGGACGATCTCGGCATCCCCCGATCCGAGGGAACCGAGTTCGAGCTCACCGGATGCCATGGCCTCGCGGTTCACCAGGTCACGGTCGAGCTTGTAGACGTAGGCCTGACCGCCCGACATTCCGGCGCCGAGGTTACGACCGGTGGCGCCGAGGATCACGGCGAGGCCGCCGGTCATGTACTCGAGCGCGTGGTCGCCCACGCCCTCGACGACCGCGGTGGCACCCGAGTTGCGCACGAGGAAGCGCTCCCCCACCACACCGTTCAGGAACATCTGCCCCTGCGTGGCGCCGTAGCCGATGACGTTCCCGGCGATGACGTTCTGGGACGCCTCGAACGTCGAGCCGCGCGGCGGGCGGACGACGATCGTTCCGCCCGACAGGCCCTTGCCGACGTAGTCGTTCGAGTCGCCCTCGAGCCGCAGCGTGATACCGGCGGGCATGAACGCGCCGAACGATTGTCCGGCCGAACCCGTCAGGCGCACGTCGATCGAGTTCTCCGGCAGACCGTGCTCGCCCCGCGCCTTGGTGACGTGGTGTCCGAGCATGGTCCCCACCGCGCGGGCGGTGTTGCGGATCGGCAGGTCGATCGTGAGCTGACCGCCGCTGGCGATGACGTCCTGCGCGCGCTCGATGAGCTGCACGTCGAAGTGGTCGTCGAGCTCGTGGTCCTGGTTGCGGGCGTGGCGGCGCGGTTCGTCCTCGGCGAAACGGGGCCCCTCGAGGATCGGCGCGAGGTTGAGGCCCCGTGCCTTCCAGTGCTGGATCGCCTCATTGGCATCCAGCAGCTCCGAACGACCCACGATCTCGTCGATCGAGCGGTAGCCCATCGCGGCGAGGTACTCGCGTACCTCCTGGGCGATGAACTCCATGAAGTTGACGATGTACTCCGCTTTGCCGGTGAAGCGTTCGCGCAGCACCGGGTTCTGCGTCGCGACACCCACGGGGCAGGTGTCGAGGTGGCACACGCGCATCATGATGCAGCCCGACACGACGAGCGGGGCGGTGGCGAAGCCGAACTCCTCGGCGCCGAGCAGCGCGCCGATGATGACGTCGCGCCCGGTCTTCATCTGCCCGTCGACCTGCACGACAACGCGGTCGCGCATGCCGTTGAGCATGAGGGTCTGCTGCGTCTCGGCCAGGCCCAGCTCCCACGGGGTGCCCGCGTGCTTGAGCGAGTTCATCGGGCTCGCGCCCGTGCCGCCGTCCTGGCCCGAGACCAGGATGACGTCGCTCAGCGCCTTGGCGACTCCCGCCGCGACCGCACCGATACCCGACTGGCTGACGAGCTTCGTGTGGATGCGAGCCGAGGGGTTGGCGCGCTTGAGGTCGAAGATGAGCTGCTTGAGGTCTTCGATCGAGTAGATGTCGTGGTGCGGCGGCGGCGAGATGAGCCCGACGCCGGCGGTCGCGTGACGCGTGCGCGCCACCCACGGGTACACCTTGGTCGGCGGCAGCTGACCTCCCTCGCCGGGCTTGGCGCCCTGCGCGAGCTTGATCTGGATGTCGTCGGCCTTGGTGAGGTACAGGCTCGTCACTCCGAAGCGACCGGATGCCACCTGCTTGATGGCACTGCGGCGCTCGGGGTCGAGCAGCCGGTCGACGTCTTCTCCGCCCTCGCCGGTGTTCGACTTGCCGCCGATGCGGTTCATCGCGACGGCGAGCACCTCGTGCGCCTCTTTGGAGATCGAGCCGTAGCTCATGGCACCGGTCGAGAAGCGCTTGACGATCGCCGAGACGGGCTCGACCTCGTCGATCGGCACCGCGGGACGCGTGCCGGTGCGCAGGCCGAAGAGGCCGCGGAGCGTCTTGAGCTCGTGTGCCTGGTCGTCGATCAGCTGCGTGTATTCGCGGAAGATGTCGTACCGGCGCTCGCGCGTCGCGTGCTGCAGGCGGAACACCGTGTCGGGGTTGAACAGGTGCGGGGCCCCGTCACGGCGCCACTGGTACTCGCCACCGGTCCACAACCGCTCATGCGCACGCGCCGCCGCGTCCTGCGGGTAGGCGTACTCGTGGCGCGCGGCGTTCTCGGCCGCGATGACGTCGAGGCCCACCCCGCCGAGCTTGGTCTCGGTGCCGGTGAAGTAGGCGTCGATAAAGTCGCGCGACAGGCCGACGGCCTCGAACACCTGGGCGCCCGCGTACGACGACACCGTCGAGATGCCCATCTTCGACATGATCTTCAGCACGCCCTTGCCGAGCGCGTAGATCAGGTTCTTGACGGCCTTCTCGGGCGTGACGTTCGTGATGAAGCCGGCGCGCACGAGATACTCGACGGTCTCCATCGCGAGGTACGGGTTGACCGCCGACGCGCCGTAGCCGATGAGGGTCGCCACGTGGTGCACCTCGCGCACGTCGCCGGCCTCCACGACGAGACCCACCTTCATCCGCGTCTCTTTGCGGATGAGGTGGTGGTGGACGGCTGCCAGCATGAGCAGCGACGGGATCGGCGCCAGGTCTTTGTTCGAGTCGCGGTCGCTGAGCACGATGAACTCGGCGCCGTCCTCGATGGCCTGGTCGACCTCGGTGCACATCTGCGAGAGGCGCTTCTGCAGGCCCTTGTGCCCCGCCTCGACGCGGTAGAGACCGCGGATCGTCACCGAGGAGCGACCCGGCAGAGCCGTGTCGATGTGCTGGATCTTGGCGAGCTCGTCGTTGTCGATCACGGGGAAGTCGAGCGTCACCGTGCGGGTGTGCTCGGGCCCCCAGTCGAGGAGGTTGCGCTCGGGACCGAGACCCAGTGACAGCGAGGTCACGACCTCTTCGCGGATCGAGTCCAGCGGCGGGTTGGTGACCTGCGCGAACTGCTGCGAGAAGTAGTCGAACAGCAGGCGTGGCCGATCGCTGAGCACGGCGACGGGAGCATCGCTGCCCATCGCGCCGAGGGGCTCGGCACCGGCCTGACCCATCGGGGTCAGCAGGATGCGCACCTCTTCTTCGGTGTAGCCGAAGGTGCGCTGACGACGCGTGATCGAGGCGATGGGGTGAACGATGTGCTCGCGCTCGGGCAGCTCGCTGAGCTTGACCCGGCCCTTGTCGACCCACTCGCCCCACGGGTGCAGCGCTGCGAGTTCGGACTTGATCTCTTCGTCCTCGACGATGCGCCGCTGGGCCGTGTCGACGAGGAACATACGACCGGGCTGCAGGCGTCCGCGGCGCTTGATGCGCTCGGGAGCGAAGTCGAGCACGCCGGTCTCGGAACCGATGACGACGAGACCGTCGGTCGTCTCGGTCCATCGACCCGGGCGCAGGCCGTTGCGGTCGAGGGTCGCGCCGACCAGCGTGCCGTCGGTGAAGATGAGCGCGGCGGGTCCGTCCCAGGGCTCCATCTGCATGGAGTGGAAGTCGTAGAAGGCGCGCAGCGCGGGGTCGATCGTCGCCTGCTTCTCGTACGCCTCGGGGACCATCATCATGATCGCGTGGGGCAGGCTGCGGCCGGTGAGGGTCAGCAGCTCGAGGACCTCGTCGAAGGACGCCGAGTCGCTGGCACCCTCGGTGCAGATGGGCAGCAGCGGGCGGACGTCGCCGATCAGCTCGGATTCGAGCTGCGACTGGCGCGCGCGCATCCAGTTGCGGTTGCCCTTGACGGTGTTGATCTCGCCGTTGTGCGCGAGCATGCGCAGCGGCTGCGCGAGCGGCCACGACGGGAACGTGTTCGTCGAGTAGCGCGAGTGGACGACGGCGAGCTCGGACGCGAAGCGCTCGTCCTGCAGGTCGGGGTAGAACGGCTCGAGCTGGAGTGTCGTGACCATGCCCTTGTAGCCGAGCGTGCGACTCGACAGCGACACGAAATACGCCTCGAGCTCGTGGCGCGCGCGCTTGCGCAGGCGGTAGACGCGGCGGTCGAGCTCGATGCCCGAGAGTGCCGGTCGATCGCCCGTCGCGGGACGCGAGACGAACAATTGCTCGAAGGCGGGCCGTGCTTCGTACGCGAGCTTGCCGAGGTTCTCGGGCTCGACCGGCACCTCGCGCCAGCCGAGCACCTCGAGGTTCTCGTGGCGTGCGATCTCTTCGATCCCCGCCTTCATCGCGGCCCGCTCGTCGTGGCCGAGCGGCAGGAACACCATGCCGGCCGCGTACTCCCCCACCGGCGGCAGGTCGAAGTCGACCACCGCGCGCAGGAACGCGTCGGGCATCTGGGTCAGGATGCCGGCACCGTCGCCGGTGCCCGCGTCGGAACCGATGGCTCCGCGGTGCTCGAGGTTGCGCAGCGCCGTCAGCGCCAGATCGATGATGTCGTGACCGGCTTCGCCGCGGAGAGTGGCGACCATGGCGAGGCCACAGGCGTCTTTCTCGAACGACGGGTCGTACATTCCCTGACGGGCGGGGAATGCGCCTCCGACGGTGTCGGAACGCAGGCTGGAAGCCATATCAACCGTCCTCACGTTGATGCTTCGAATGGGACGACGTCGGCCCAGGAAATTAGTTCGTGGCGGGGCTGCTTGTGGCGCTGGTGCCGACGGTGTCGCTCGTCGCGGGCGGCTCGCTCACGTCGACGAAGTCAGAGGGGTCGCCTGAGTCTACAGCCCCCGGAGCCTTCGACTCGCGACCCGGCGCGTACGGCGACGGCTCGTAGCCGTGGTGGCGACGCGACTGGACGACGAAGATGACGATGCCGAGGATCACGCCGAAGATGGCAGCCCACACGTTCGTGCGCAGGCCCAGGATGATGTCGCTCGGGTCGACGCGGATCGATTCCCAGACGATGCGGCCCGCGGAGTACCAGACGAGGTAGATCGCGAACTGCTTCCCCCACTGCAGCGTGAAGCGCTTGCCGACGTACAGGATCACCGCGGCGCCGAGCAGGTTCCAGATGACCTCGTAGAGGAAAGTCGGCTGGAAAAGGGTGCCCGATGGCAGTCCGACCGGGATGGCGGGGTTTCCCGAGGCGATCTCGAGGCCCCACGGAAGGTCGGTGGGCTGACCGAAGAGCTCCTGGTTGAACCAGTTGCCGAAACGCCCCATCGCCTGGGCGATGATGAGGCCCGGAGCCAGGGCGTCGGCGAAGGTCCAGAAGCGGATGCCGGTCCAACGGCATCCGAGGATGGCGCCGATCGCGCCACCGATCAGGGCGCCGTAGATGGCGATGCCGCCCTCCCAGATGGCCCACACGGAGCCCGGCTGGGTGATGTTCCAGGGGTTCGAGCCCGGCCCGAAGTAGAAACCGGCGTGCGTGGCCACGTGGTAGATGCGCGCCACGACGATCGCGAGCGGGACCGCCAGCAGGCAGATGTCGATGACGACCCACTTCTCGGCACCTCGACGCGTCAGGCGCGCGTTCGTCAAAAAGATCGCGACGATGATGCCCGCGACGATGCACAGGGCATAGAAGTGGATACGAAGCGGGCCGAGGTCGACGTACGAGATGGTCGGGCTCGGGATGCTGGCGAGCACGCCGGAGGCGGCGCTCGAGAGGGCGAACGTCATGGGATCGAGTCTAGGCGCGCTGCGCAGTGCCCGCAGACAGCTCGCGCGCGAGGTCCGAGAGGCCCTCGACGCCGCCGTCGCGAAGCGCCTTGACCAGCGCGGTACCCACGATCGCCCCGTCGGCGTACTCGACGACACCGGCGACCTGCTCGGCGTTCGAGATGCCGATGCCGACGCACGCGTGCTCGGCCCCGAACGACCGCAGGCGCTCCACGAGACCCCGAGCCGCGGCATCCAGCTGCGCCCGTTCCCCCGTGATGCCCATGGTCGACACCGTGTACACGAAGCCCGTGGACGCCTGGACGATCATCTGCAGTCGCTCGTCCGACGAGGTCGGGGCGGCGAGGAAGACGCGGTCGAGGCCCGTGCGCTCGCTCGCGGCGATCCAGACGGCGCCGGCGTCGGGAGTGATGTCGGGCGTGATGAGTCCCGCTCCCCCGGCCGCCACGAGCTCGTCGGCGTACCGGTCGACGCCGTACTGCTCGACGAGGTTCCAATACGTCATGACGAGGATCGGCACGTGGGTGCGCGCGGTGACCTCGCGGATGATGGTGAACAGATCGGCCATGCGGAACCCGTTGGACAGCGCGGTCTGCGTTGCCTCCTGGATGACCAGACCGTCCATCACCGGATCGCTGTAGGGCGGCCCGAGTTCGATGACGTCGGCACCGGCTTCGGCCAGCGCGACGGCCGCCTCGATGCTCGTGGCGACGTCGGGGAAGCCCGCGGGCAGGTACCCGACGAAAGCGCCGCGTCCCTCCGCCCGGGCGGCCTCGATGGCCGCGGAGACACGCGAGGTCACAGCTCGACTCCTGCGCCGCTGGCGGCGTCGGCAGCCGGGGCCACGTCGACGGGCGAGCCGGGAGCGGATGCCACGGTCGCTGCCGCACGTGTCTGCGGGGCGCCCTCGGGGCCTTCGGGCGCGTGCTCCGCGTCGTACAGGTCGAAGTAGCGCGCCGCGGTGTCCATGTCCTTGTCGCCGCGACCCGAGAGGTTGATGGCGATCACGGCATCCGGACCCAGCTCGCGACCGATGCGCAGGGCTCCGGCGAGGGCGTGGGCCGACTCGATGGCGGGGATGATGCCCTCGGTTCGGGACAGCAGGCGGAGGGCCTGCATCGCCTCGTCGTCGGTGGCGGGGATGTACTGAGCCCGACCGATGTCGGCGAGCCACGCGTGCTCGGGACCGACACCGGGGTAGTCAAGACCGGCCGAGATCGAATGCGACTCCGTGGTCTGACCGTCTTCGTCTTGCAGCACATACGTGCGGGCGCCGTGGAGGACCCCCGGGCGACCGCGTTCGATCGACGCGGCGTGCTGAGGCGTGTCGACGCCGTCGCCGGCCGCCTCGACGCCGTAGAGCGCGACGCCCTCGTCGTCGAGAAACGCCTCGAACATGCCGATCGCGTTCGAGCCGCCGCCGACGCACGCGAAGACGGCATCGGGAAGGCGACCCAGGCGCTGGAGGAACTCGGCGCGGGTCTCTTCGCCGATGATCTTCTGGAAGTCGCGGACCATCGCCGGGAAGGGGTGGGGGCCTGCGGCCGTGCCGAAGATGTAGTTGGTCGTCTCGACCGAGGCGACCCAGTCGCGATAGGCCTCGTTGATCGCGTCCTTCAGCGTGCGCGAACCGGTGGTCACCGGAATCACCTCGGCGCCGAGAAGGCGCATGCGCGCGACGTTGAGGGCCTGACGTTCGGTGTCGACCTCGCCCATGTAGACGACGCACTCGAGGCCGAACAGGGCCGCGGCGGTCGCGGTGGCGACGCCGTGCTGGCCCGCGCCGGTCTCGGCGATCACGCGCGTCTTGCCGAGGCGCTTGGTGAGCAGCGCCTGACCGAGGACGTTGTTGATCTTGTGCGAGCCGGTGTGATTGAGGTCTTCGCGCTTGAGGAAGACGCGCGCTCCCCCGGCGTGCTCGGCGAAACGCGGCACCTCCGTGAGCACCGAGGGTCGTCCCGCGTAGTCGTGCAGGAGCGCGCTCAGCTCGGCGTGGAACTCCGGGTCGGCCATGGCCGACTCGTAGACCTCGGTGAGCTCGTCGATCGCCGCGATCAGCGACTCGGGCATGTAGCGGCCGCCGAAGTCGCCGAAGAACGGCCCCTTCTGGTCGCGCAGGTCGGGGGTGGGAGCGGTGGTCATGTCGTCTCCTGGAGGAACGCACGGAGCGTGGCGACGGGGTCGCCGGTCACGAGGGCTTCGCCCACGAGGACCACGTCCGCGCCCGCGGCGCGGTAGTGCGCGACGTCGGCGGGCGCGAGCACGGCGGACTCCGCGATCTTGATCGCATCGGCCGGGAACCGCTCGGCGAGAGAGCCGAAGAGATCGCGATCGAGCTCGAAGGTCGAGAGGTTGCGGGCGTTGACACCGATGAGCTTCGCCCCCAGCTGTGAGGCGCGCTCGAGTTCTTCCGCCGAGTGCGTCTCGACGAGGGCGGTCATGCCGAGGTCGGTGACGAGACCGTACAGCTCGGTGAGCGTCTTCTGATCGAGGGCCGCCACGATGAGCAGCACGAGGTCGGCACCGGAGGCGCGGGCTTCGAGCACCTGGTACGGGGTGGCGATGAAGTCCTTGCGCAGCACCGGCACGCTCACCGCCGAGCGGACGGCCTCGAGGTCGGCGAGGCTCCCTTTGAACTTGCGCCGCTCCGTGAGCACCGAGATCGCCGACGCTCCGCCTTCCTCGTACAGGCGGGCCTGACGTGCGGGGTCGGGGATCGCCGCGAGGTCGCCGCGAGACGGGCTCGCGCGCTTGACCTCCGCGATGATCTTCACGCGCTCGGCGGGGGCGAGCATCGCCAGGGCGTCTCGCGCGGGCGTCTGCGCGAGGGCATCGCGCTCCACCGCGGCGAGGGGCCGCGACTGAGCACGTTCCTCGGCGTCTTCTACCGCCCCGGCCGTGAGATCGGCCAGTGCCATCAGTGGGCCTTCGGGTTGGACTTCGCGCCGTTCGCGCCGTAACCGGCCTTGGTCATGGCCCAGCCGACGATCGCGCCGACAAGGAGCAGACCCACCGAGGCCCACACCAGGACGGGCATGTCGAGCCAGAAGAACAGCGTGCCGAGCGTGAACGCGACGAGCATGATGATCACGGCCGTCCAGGCGGCGGGCGAGTGTCCGTGGCCGGGGTCGCCGATGGGGTTGCTCATGGGGCTCCTTACAGTCGCGCGCGAGCGCGGGGGAAAGCGTCGGATCAGTCTACCGAAGCGAGGGTGCGGTCCCGGCGCGGTCGTCTCGATGTCGCGAGTTCTGGAGTGTCGGCCGTGCCGACCGCCGTGATGACCTGCGGTCACCGGTTGCTGCACTCGCGAACGCCCTCGGCGAGCGTGTACCGGGGCAGCGCCCGTTCATCGGGGGATCTTCGCCGGGCGGGCGATGCGCCCACCGCGCTCAGGCGGTGGGGTCGTCGCCGCGCGAGAGATCGTCCCAGGAGTCGATCGCGTCGTGCGGTCGACCGGTGTCGCCTCCCGTCTCGTCCGCGGTCCGGTACTTGCGGCTCGCGCCGGAGGCCCACCGGCGCGCGGTGACGAGGGTGAAGACGGATGCCGAGAGCAGGACGATCTGAGCGACCAACGTCACGGCGGGCCACGGCGTCAGCGCGAGATCGCGCACGAGGGAGGCCACGGCATCCGTTCCCGAGATGCCCGTCGCGTCGGTGACGGTCGCCGCGGTCGCCGAGACCGGGGTCGCGAGGAGGATCTGCGCGGTGCCGATACCGACGAAGGCGGCGATCAGCAGACCGAGAGCGCCGAAGACGTGACGCAGCACCGGCCCGACGATCGAGAGGGCGGCGCCGAGAGCGAGCGCGGCCAGACTCAACGGGGTGAGTACAGGGAGCGCCTCGGCACCCGGTACGGCCAGGGTCTGCTGGGCGCCGTCGTCGAGGGTGACGTCGATCCAGGTCTGCGTCGAGGCGATCACACCGATCGCTCCGGCCAGCAGCATCGCCAGCACCGCCGTCGAACGGGCGCGACGCATCAGCTCTCCCCCACGACCGGATGCAGGTCGTCGGCGTCGAAGCACGTGTGATCGCCCGTGTGGCACGCGGCGCCGATCTGGTCGACCTCGATGAGCAGGGTGTCGCCGTCGCAGTCGAGGCGCGCGCCCTTGACGAGCTGAATGTGGCCCGAGGTGTCGCCCTTGCGCCAGTACTCCCCGCGCGAGCGCGACCAGAATGTCACCCGGCCGGTCGTGAGCGTGCGGTTCAGGGCCTCGGCATCCATCCACCCGACCATCAGCACCTCGCGCGAGTCGAACTGCTGGATCACCGCGGGCACAAGGCCGTCGGCGTCGTACTTCACGCGGTCGACGCTCATCGGCGTACCTCGATCCCTTCGGCCGCCATGGCGTCCTTCACCTGTCCGACGCTCAGCTGGCCGGAGTGGAACACGGATGCCGCCAGCACGGCGTCCGCGCCGGCCTGGATCGCCGGGGCGAAGTGCTCGAGCGCGCCCGCACCCCCCGAGGCGATGACCGGCACGGCGGCGACCTGGCGCATGAGACGGACCAGCTCGAGATCGAAGCCCTGCTTCGTGCCGTCGGCGTCGATGGAGTTGACCAGCAGTTCCCCCGCTCCGCGCTCGACGGCCTCGCGCGCCCATTCGAGGGCGTCGAGGGTCGTCTCGGTGCGGCCGCCGTGGGTGGTCACCACGAAACCGGAGGGAGTGGATGCCGAACGCTTCACGTCGAGCGAGAGCACGATGACCTGTGCGCCGAAGCGGTCGGCGATCTCGCCGATGAGGTCGGGGCGCGCGATCGCGGCCGAGTTCACGCCGATCTTGTCGGCGCCGACCGCGAGCAGGCGGGCGACATCGTCGTCGGAGCGCACTCCCCCGCCGACCGTCAGCGGGATGAAGACCTGCTCGGCCGTGCGGCGGACGACGTCGTACGTCGTCGAGCGCTCGTCGACCGTGGCGGTGACATCGAGGAACGTGACCTCGTCGGCGCCCTGGTCGAAGTAGAGCTTCGCGAGCTCGACCGGGTCGCCCATGTCGCGGAGGTCGAGGAAGTTGACGCCCTTCACGACGCGGCCGCCCGCGACGTCGAGGCACGGGATCACGCGACGCGCGAGGGTCATCAGAGCCTCGCGGCGAGGATCTCGGTGACGAGGATCGCGCGTGCGCCGATCGCGTAGAGCTCGTCCATGACGCGGTTGACGTCGCGGCGCGGGCTCATGACGCGCACGGCGACCCATTCGGGGTCGCGCAGCGGCGAGATCGTCGGCGACTCCAGGCCCGGGGCCACGGCGATCGCCTGGTCGACGAGGTCCGCGGGCAGGTCGTAGTCGACCAGCACGTACTTGCGCGCCGCCAGGACACCGCGCAGGCGCCGCAGGAGCGTCTCGGTTCCCTCGACCTCGTTCGGGCCCGAGATCAGGACGGCGTCGCTCTCGAGCAGCACCGGCCCGAAGATCTCGAGCCCCGCCTGACGCAGCGTCGTGCCGGTCGAGACGACGTCGGCCACGGCATCCGCCACTCCGAGCTGGACGGCGGACTCGACGGCTCCATCGAGCGGGACGATGTCGACGGCGATGCCGCGCTCGTCGAGGAACGCATCGACCAGACCCGGATAGGCGGTCGCTACGCGCAGGCCCTGGAGGTCCTGCACGTCGGTGAAGCGGCCGGGGCGGCCGGCGAAGCGGAACGTGGAGCCGGCGAAGCCGAGCGACTCGACCTCTCGGGCGCCGGGCATGCGGGCGTCGAGCAGCAGGTCGCGGCCGGTGATGCCGACATCGAGCGCGCCCGAGCCGACGTAGGTCGCGATGTCCCGCGGACGGAGGTAGAAGAACTCGACCTCGTTGACGGGGTCGACGGTGTACAGGTCTTTCGAGTCGCGTCGTCCGGTGTATCCGGCCTCCGAGAGCATCTCGGCGGCGGTCTCGGCGAGCGACCCCTTGTTCGGCACGGCGATGCGCAGCATGTCGGGGGCTTTCGTTTCGAAGGGAGCTGGGGGTCGAGAGCGCGGCTCAGAGATGTCGGTAGACGTCCTCGAGCGACAGGCCCTTCGCGAGCATGAGCGTCTGCAGGTGGTAGAGCAGCTGCGAGATCTCTTCGGCCGCGGCGGCGTCGGACTCGTACTCGGCGGCCATCCACACTTCGGCTGCCTCTTCGACGATCTTCTTGCCGATCGCGTGCACGCCGGCGTCGAGCTGCGCGACGGTGCCGGATCCCTCGGGTCGCTCGACGGCCTTGGCGCTGAGTTCCGCGAACAGGTCGTCGAAGGTCTTCACCTGTCCAGGGTATCGGGTCGGCGGGGGTGGGGCTGCCCGCGGAGCGCCCGGGTCCCGGCATCCGGCGCTCTCACGCATAAACGCTATTCGCGCGCGTAAACGCGGGGAGAGCGCGTTTATGCGCGTGGATCGCGTTTATGCGGGGGGTGCAGCCGCGGCCGGAGACGGCGGGGCGACCGAGCGGCCCCGACCGTCAGTGGCGGTGGCGGGCGGCCGAGGCGCGCAGGGACTGGATCGCGCGGTCGGGGTCGTCGGCGCCGAAGACCGCGGAGCCGGCGACGAAGGTGTCCGCCCCGGCTTCGGCGGCCTGCGCGATCGTCGACTCGCCGATACCGCCGTCGACCTGCAGCCAGACGCTCGAGCCTCGCCGTTTCGCCTCGTCGGCGAGCGTGCGGAGCTTGGGCATGGTCTCGGGCATGAAGGACTGGCCCCCGAATCCGGGCTCGACCGTCATGACGAGGATCTGGTCGAACTCGTTGAGCGAGTCGAAGAGATTCTCGACGGGCGTCCCGGGCTTGACCGCCACTCCGGCTCGGGCGCCGATCGAGCGCAGCTGCCGGGCGAGGGCGACGGGCGACGCCGCGGCCTCGAGATGGAAGGTGACGGATGCCGCACCCAGCTCGGCGTACGCCGGAGCCCAGCGGTCGGGGTCGTCGATCATCAGGTGCACATCCAGCGGCACGGGACTCGTCTCTTGAATGCGTCCGACCATCTGCGGGCCGAAGGTCAGATTCGGCACGAAATGGTTGTCCATCACGTCGACGTGCACGAAGTCGGCGCCCGCGATGCGTGCGAGCTCGGCTTCCATATTCACGAAGTCGGCGGCGAGGATACTCGGGTTGATGCGCGGGGCGTCGGTAGGCACCCGACCATTATGGGCGTGCGGATCGTCGCCCTCGCGTCGCGCGTCGGAGAGGTCTGCCCCTTCCGGCGGTGGCGCGAAGAATCGCGGCGACCGCGCGGGCGGAGACGCGGCCTCAGCGCTTGCGGAGCAGAGCGATCGACATCGCGTCGGTCCCGTGCCGGTGGGGCCACAGCTGCGCACGCAACGATCCGTCGGCCTGATCGGGCAGATCGATCTCGTCGCGCGCGATCTCGCGGACGACGGCGCGGGCGTCGAGCTCTTCGGCGGCGTCGCCCAACGCACGCTTGACTTCGGCCAGAACGCCCGACGTCTCGGCCAGGTGCGGGGAGCAGGTGACATAGGCGACCACTCCGCCGGGCTTCAGCGCCTCGAACGCGGCGAGCACGAGTTCCTGCTGCAGGGCGGTGAGGTCGGGCACGTCGGCCGGGGTCTTCCGCCACCGGGCCTCGGGGCGGCGACGCAGCGCGCCGATCCCCGTGCACGGGGCGTCGACGAGGACGCGGTCGTACCTCCCCGGCATTCGGGCCGCGCGCTCGCGCCCGTCCTCTTCGCTGACGTCGACGTCGAGGGGAACGGATGCCACGGCCTGGCGCACTAACCCCGCCCGGGCCGGGGAGATCTCGTTGGCGTCGAGGTGCGCGCCGTGCGCGAGGGCTTCGGCCGCGAGCAGCGCGGTCTTGCCCCCCGGGCCCGCGCACAGGTCGAGCCAGCGCTCGTCCTCTCGCACCGGCAGGGCGCGGCTGAGGGCGAGGGCCGCGAGCTGAGAGCCCTCGTCCTGCACACGGATACGACCCTGCGACGAACGGATGAGACCCTCGGGGTCTCCCCCGCGCGTGGTGAAAGCGGTCGGAGCGAATCTCGCCGCTGTGGCGTCTTCGGGTACCTCGGCGAGGCCCGGGAGGGCGATCATCGCGACGCGCGGGGCGACGTTGTCGGCCTCGAGCAGCCCCTCGAGTTCGTCGGCGCGGCCCTCGGCGGTCAGGGCACGACGCAGCGCCCGCACGATCCACACGGGGTGCGAGGTGGTCAGCCCGATGCGCTCGTCGTCGCTGCGGGCGCCGGTGGCGATGCGCTGCATCCACTCGCCGGGGTTGTCGCGCGAGACGCGACGCAGCACCGCGTTCGCGAAGCCCGCAGCACCCTTCCCGCCGCCGTGGCGACGAGCGAGCTCGACGGACTCGTTCACGGCGGCGTGGGACGCCACGCGGGTCGACAGCAACTGGTGCACGCCGAGGCGCACGGCGTCGAGCACGGCGGGATCGATCCGGTCGATCGAGCGGTCGGCCGCGGTCGCGATGATCGCGTCGTATGTGCCGCGGCGACGAAGAGTGCCGTACGTCAACTCGGTCGCGAGCCCCGCGTCCTTGGCATCCAGCCGCTGTCGCGCGATGGCGTGCGGCAGGAGGAGATTGGCGTAGGCCTCGTCCTCCGACACCGCCCGCAACACGTCGAAGGCGACGGCACGTGCTCCCTGCACGTTCATGCGCCCAGCACCGGCTCGCTCGACCGCAGGCCGCGGAACCAGTCGCCGGCCGGCATCGCGCCCTTGCCGGCCGGCTGGACCGTCTCGAGCCGCAGGGGCGTGGTTCCCGTGCCCACGAGCACGTCTTTTGCGGACGCCGTGACTCGGCCGGGCGGGAGCGGCGGAGCGTCCGCGGGGGCGGCGCGCAGCACCTTCAACCGGGCGCCGTCGAGCGTGGTGTGCGCGCCGGGCTCGGGGGTGACCCCGGCGATCTGGTGCAGGAGGCTCTCGGCATCCCGGGTCAGATCGAGGGCGCCGTCGTCGAGCGTGAGCTTGGGGGCGAGGGTGGGTTCGCCCTGCTGCGGAGCGGCGACTGCGGTGCCGTCGGCGATGCCGTCGACGACGCGCGCGAGAAGCGGAGCGCCGATCTCGGCGAGGGCGTCGAGCAGATCGGCCGAGGTCGCCCCGGCGGGGATGTCGTAGCGCTCCTCGGCGAACACGTCTCCGGCGTCGAGCGCGGCGACCAGCTGAAAGACGCTCGCTCCCGTGACCGCGTCGCCGGCCATGAGTGCGCGCTGCACGGGGGCAGCGCCGCGCCAGCGCGGGAGCAGGGAGAAATGCAGGTTGATCCACCCGTGCGCGGGCGTCGAGAGCAGCGGCTCACGGACGAGACCGCCGTAGGCCACGATCACACCGAGCTCCGGCTCGAGGGCCGCGATCCGGGAGGTGACCTCGGCGTCGAGCCGGTCGGCCTTGATGAGCGGGATGTCGAGTTCTTCGGCGGCCCGCGCGACCGGCGAGGGGGTGAGAACGCGCTTGCGTCCGAGCGGAGCGTCGCTGCGGGTGACGACGGCCGCGATCTCGTGTGTGCCGGATGCCAGGGCACGCAGAGAGGGGACGGCGACGGCGGGGGTGCCGGCGAAGACGAGGCGCATGGGTCTCCTCAGACTCTCGGGAGCGGACGGACGGGGTGGCACGGCGCTCAGAGGTCGGGCTCGGGGATGTCGAGGCGGACTCTGAGCGTACTGCGCGGTTGGGGGCCGCGATCTTTGCGCGACTTACGAGCGCGAAGGGCATCGGTGATGACACCTGCCCGCAGTGCCTCTGCCACCGCCCGGCCGTGTGCGTAGTCGAAGCGCACCAGGGCGCGCGACGAGGAGGAATGGGGGTCGGTGGACGTGTCGACCGGACCCAGGACCGCGAGGGCGTCGAGGTCGGGGACGCTCTCCCGCAGGGATTCCAGCAGCACGTCGACGCTCCGGGCGTGTCCGTCGACGCTCGCGACCCGCACCGCCGGGGGCATGCGCAGCGGCGCGCGATCGATGAGTTCGGCGCGAGCATAGGCGGACTGCGTCCAGGTGGCGAGGGCTCGTGCGACGGGGCCGGCGACTCCGACGAGGTGCACGGGGGCTCCCGGAGCGGCCAGAGCGGCGGCGTTCGACCACCACCGGAGGCAGTGCTCGCCGATGCGCAGGGCCTCGTTCTGCAGCATGCGGTCGCCGTCGAGCAGGATCACGGCACGATAGCCGCCCCGGGCGAGGGGTTCGGCGCCGCGCGTGGCGATGACGAGGGCGGGGGCGGCGTCGACCTCGGTGACGGGGTGGGCGCCGTCGGCGACGATCACCCGGGTGTTCGGGAAGGCGCGGCCGAGCTCGTCGGCGGTGCGCTCGCTGCCCGACGACGCCATGCGCAGTTTCGTCGAGCCGCAGTGTCCGCACGCCCAGGCGTGGGCGCTGCGGCCGCACCAGGCGCAAACCGGCGTCGCTCCGGGACGAGCCGCGCGCAGGGGGCCGGCGCAGTGCGGGCAGCGCGCGGGGCGGCGGCAGTCAGCGCAGACGAGGGAGGGGGCATAGCCGGGACGGGCGACCTGCACGAGCACCGGACCGTGCTGCAGAGCCTCTCGTGCGGCGGCGAATGCCGACGACGGCACCCTCGACTGCCGCTGCTCGCCTTCGCGCGTGGCGCTGAGGACCACGCGCGGGCTCGGGCGCCGCGTCTGGGGGATCTCCCGGACGTAGCCGACCTCGACGAGGCGCTGCACGTCGGTGGTCCGGGTGTGGCCGGCGAAGAGCAGCGCCGAACCCTCGATCTCCTGACGCACCAGGGCCGCGTCGCGCGCGTGCACTCCGGGGGCGAGGGGTTCGGACAGGAGCGTGTCCCCGTCGTCCCAGACCGCGACGAGACCGGTGTCGTGAGCGGGGGCGTAGACCGCTGAGCGACGGCCGACGACGATGCAGGGCACGGGCGCGAGGGTACGGAGGTACTGCGCGTAACGCGCGGGCCCGGACTGGTCGGAGTCGTCGCGCACGATGGCATCCGCACTCACGATCTCGCCCAGCGCCGCCAGGAGCTGAGCTTGATCACGATAGTCGGGGACGACGAGCACGGCACTGCGCCCCCGGGCGAGCGTCTGCACGGCGGCGGCGGCGAGGAGATCCGCCCACGCCCCGCGCGGCAGCTCCGCGTGCGGGTGCGGAGGGGCGTCGATCGCGATCCTCTCGCCGGCGTCGAGGGCGGCGGCGAGCCCCGCGTAGGGGGCGAGGAGCGCGACGGCGCGTTCGTGTGCGGCGGGAACGACCTCGGGGGCGGTGGGCGCGGGGGCTGCGGCCCAGGCCTTCTCGGCGCGGACCATGCGTTTGGGCACCGCGAGACGCAGGATGTCGCTGATCGATCCTGCTGCGCGATCGGCTACACGCCGCGCCAGTGTGTACAGGCGCTCGGGCAGGACGGGCATCGGCGACACGACCGCCTCGACCGACGAGAGCGGTCGCTCCGAGCCGTCGTCGGCGACGACCTCGATGACGAAGGCGTCCATCATGCGACCGGCCGAGCGAAGGGGCACCTTCACCCGGACCCCCGGGGCGATATCGGCGACCAGCGGGTGCGGGACGGCGTAGTCGAACAGCCGGTCGAGCTGCGGGACGGGCGATTCGAGTTGCACGCGCGCCACGCGACGCTCGCTCATGAGCTCACTTCCCGGGTGCGGCGGCGGTCGTCGGTGCCGGGGCGTACTCCCCCACGCACTCTCAGAGTCCGGCGGCGGTACGCAGCTCGTCGACGCGGTCGGTGCGCTCCCACGTGAAGTCGGGCAGCTCACGGCCGAAGTGGCCGTACGTCGCGGTCTGGGCGTAGATCGGGCGCAGCAGGTCGAGCTGGTCGACGATCGCGGCGGGACGCAGATCGAAGACCTTGCGGATCGCGCGCACGATGGCCTCGTCGGCCACGTGAGCGGTGCCGAACGACTCCACGTACAGCCCCACGGGGTTGGCCTTGCCGATCGCGTAGGCGATCTGCACCTCGAGACGGTCGGCGAGGCCCGCGGCGACCGCGTTCTTCGCGACCCAGCGCATGGCGTACGCGGCCGAACGGTCGACCTTCGACGGGTCCTTGCCGCTGAAGGCGCCGCCGCCGTGACGTGAGGCGCCGCCGTAGGTGTCGATGATGATCTTGCGACCCGTGAGACCCGCGTCTCCCTTCGGCCCGCCGATGACGAACGGACCGGCGGGGTTGATGTAGTACTTCACGTCGGGCAGCTCGAGGCCCGTCTCGGCCAGCACCGGGTCGATGACGGCGGCCTGCACCTCGGCGCGCAGATCTTCTTGAGAGATGTCGGGGTGGTGCTGCGTCGACAGCACGACGGAGTCCACCGTGCGCGGCACGAGGCCGTCGTAGCCGAGGGTCACCTGCGTCTTGCCGTCGGGGCGGAGGAACGGCAGCGACCCGTCTTTGCGCACGGATGCCAGACGCTCCGCGATCCGGTGGGCGGTCCAGGCGGCCATGGGCATGAGCTGGGGCGTCTCGTTGGTGGCGAACCCGAACATGATGCCCTGGTCGCCGGCCCCCTGGAGGTCGCGCGGATCGACGGAGCCGCGCTCACGCTGCTCGAACGCCTTGTTGACGCCCGCGGCGATATCGGAGGACTGCGCCCCGATCGACACCGAGACGCCGCACGATTCACCGTCGAAGCCGGTGTCGCTCGAGGTGTACCCGATGCGGTTGACCACATCGCGCACGATCGCGGGGATCTCGACGTAGGCGCTGGTCGACACCTCGCCCGCGACGTGCACGAGCCCCGTGGTGACGAGGGTCTCGACGGCCACGCGACCGGTGGGGTCCTCGGTGAGGATGGCGTCGAGGATGCTGTCGGAGATCTGGTCGCAGATCTTGTCGGGGTGACCCTCGGTGACGGACTCGGACGTGAACAGGCGCAGGTCGGTCAAAACGACTCCGGAGAAGTGTGGGGCGGGGATGGGCACAAGTATGCCCCGGGTGGCGCAGAGCCGCCCGGGGCATCGTCACATCTGTGAACAGATCACGAGAGTGTGCAGGCTGTGGATTACTCCGCTGCGCGCAGACGCAGCTTGTCTTCGTGGATCTCGTGCAGCGCGATCGTGAGGGGCTTGTCTTCGACGGTGGAGTCGACCAGCGGTCCCACGTTGTCGAAGAGGTTTCCCTCGTGCAGGTCGGAGTAGTAGTCGTTGATCTGACGCGCGCGCTTGGACGCGTAGATGACGAGCTGATACTTCGAGTCGACCTTGTCGAGCAGAGCGTCGATGGGCGGGTCGATGATGCCCTTGTCACGTCCGGCCATGGGGAACCTCCTGGTTCGGCGGGATGGGGTGGATGCGGCGCTCGGGGCGCCGAAGCATCTGATCATTCTAGCCGACGCCGGCCCGGCCTGTGCCGAGGGGTGTCGGGTGGGTCTCGTCGTCTCGGTTAGAGGCGTATTCGGCGCATCGGGGCGTACGTGTCACGCCCCGAGCGCCAGAACCCGCCCCCGACGACGGGACGCGGAGCTCACTGCTGCGCCGCGGCGAGAGCGACGACCTCGGCGGCGGCCGAGGCGACGTCCTCGTTCACGACGCGGTAGTCGAACTCGTTCTGCGCCGCGAGCTCGACGCGCGCGGTGCGCAGGCGTCGGGCGCGCTCCTCGGCATCCTCGGTGCCCCGCCCGACCAGGCGCTGCACGAGCTCGTCCCAGCTCGGCGGGAGCAGGAAGACGAGGGTCGCCGAAGGATCGGCCGCGCGCACCTGGCGGGCACCCTGCAGGTCGATCTCGAGAAGCGCTGTGCCGCCCTCGGCGAGGACACGCTCGATGGGCGCGCGCGGAGTGCCGTAGCGGTTCTTGTTGTGAACCACGGCCCACTCCAACAGCTCCCCCTCGGCGATCAGACGGTCGAACTCGGCGTCGTCGACGAAGTAGTAGTGCTCCCCCTCGACCTCGCCCGGGCGGGGAGCGCGGGTGGTGGCAGAGACCGAGAGGTGGATCTGGGGGTAGTTCGCCTTGACATGCGCGGCGACCGTGCCCTTGCCCACCGCGGTCGGGCCGGCGAGCACGACGAGGCGACTGCGGCCCTCGCGCGGGGCGGGCTCGGGCCAACGCGTGTCGAGGTACTCCCGCAGGGCATTCCGTTGCCGCGTGCCGAGCCCGCCGAGGCGCTTGACCGGCGAGATCGAGAGCGACGCGAGGATGCGATCGCGTTTGCTCTCGCCGATCGCGGGGATCGCCGTCAGGAACTCGGTCACGCGCATCGCGCCGGCCGCGGAGAGCGGGTCGGCGAGCCCCCGGCGCAGCAGCTCCTGCGGCGAGATGACGCGGGTCGACACGTCGCGCTTGAGCGCGGCGCGCTCGCGACGGGCCTCGACCGCGCGGCGCGAGGCGGCGGCGCGATCGACCTCGGGTGGACGACGGGTTTCAGCCATGCAGGGACTCCCGGTAGAGCGCGGCGCGCTCATCGATGCGGGCGGCGAGACGGTCGGGTCCGACCGCGAGGATGCTCCGGCTCTCGTTGGCCACGACGGCCTTGGCGACGTAGCCGAAGAGGCGGCGCAGATCGGCCGGGGCCGCTCCCTGCGCCCCGAAACCGGGGGCGAGGATGGGCATCCCCGCCAGGGCCACGTCTCCGAGACCGAAGGCGGAACGATCCACAGTGGCTCCGACGACGACGCCCACGGGGCCGAGGGCCCCGGGCGCGCCGATGTTGGCCTGGTTGACATCGTGCGCGACGCGGGCGGCGACGTGCTCGTGGTCGCCCACGGCCTGCGCGTCGTCGACGATCGCGCTCTGCAGGGCGCGGGCTTCGGGATTGCTCGTCGCGGTCAGCACGAACGCGCCCTTGCCGTGGTGCACCGCGAGCGACAGCGTGTCGCGCAGCGAGTCGGCGCCCATGTAGGGCGACAGGGTCACGGCATCCGCTTCGAGGGGAGCGCCGGGCTCGAGCCACGCGTGGGCATAGCCTTCCATGGTCGTACCGATGTCACCCCGCTTCGCGTCTGCGATCACGAGGAGTCCCGCGTCGCGGGCCGCCGCCATCACGTCCTCCAGGGCGGCGAAACCGCGCGAACCGTAGCGCTCGTAGAACGCCACCTGGGGCTTGACCACGCCGACCCGGCCGCGGGCGGCCTCGACCACCCGCAGCCCGAAGGCGCGCGCGCCCTCGGCGGTGGCATCCAGCCCCCACGCCGACAGCAGCGCGGCGTGGGGGTCGATGCCGACGCACAGGGCGCCGTGCAGGTCGAGGGCGGCGCTGAGGCGCTGTCCGAACGTGTCGCTCACAGACGCCCCGCGCGATCCACGGCGTACTGCTGGAGGCTGCGCACTCCGAAGCCGTCCTTCATCGCGCCGAGGGCGCTCACGGCGGCGCCGAGCACGGCCATCGTCGTGAACAGGGCCTTGTCGGCCGCCACGGCGGCCGCGCGGATCTCGTAACCGTCGGCTCGGGCGGTGCCGCCGGAAGGAGTATTGACGATCATGTCGATCTCGCCGGCGTTGATCAGGTCGACCACGTTGCGCTGACCGGAGCCCTGCGTTTCGGAGTACTTCTCGACGACCTTCACGCGGATGCCGTTGCGGGCCAGGATCTCCGCCGTTCCCTCGGTCGCCACGAGCTCGAAGCCGAGCTCCTGCAGCCGGTGGGCGGGCAGGATGACCGCGCGCTTGTCGGCGTCGGCGACCGAGATGAAGACGGTGCCGGAGGTCGGCATCCCGCCGTAGGCGGCCTCCTGCGACTTCGCGAACGCCGTCGGGAAGTCGCGGTCGATGCCCATGACCTCACCGGTCGAGCGCATCTCGGGCCCGAGCACCGAGTCGACGGTGTGACCGTCGGCGGTGCGGAACCGCTTGAACGGCAGCACGGCCTCTTTGACCGCGACGGGAGCGTCGAGCGGCACGCGCGAGCCGTCCTGCTCGGGCAGCAGACCCTCGGCGATGAGCTCGGCGACGGTGTTGCCGGCCATGATGCGGCTGGCGGCCTTCGCGAGCGGGATGCCGAGAGCCTTCGACACGAACGGCACGGTGCGACTCGCGCGCGGGTTCGCCTCGATGACGTAGAGGACCCCCGCCGAGATCGCGAACTGCACGTTCAGCAGACCGCGGACGCCGACGCCCTTCGCGATCGCGAGGGTCGCTTCGCGGACGCGGTCGACCTCTGTGCGACCGAGCGAGACCGGCGGCAGCGTGCACGAGGAGTCGCCGGAGTGGATGCCGGCTTCCTCGAGGTGCTCCATGACACCGCCGATATACAGGTCGGTGCCGTCGAACAGCGCGTCGACGTCGAGCTCGATCGCGTCGTCGAGGAAGCGGTCGACGAGGAGCGGGAGACCCGGGCCGATGATCGCCTGATCGGCGACCCGGACGAAGTAGTCGCGCAGGGCCTCCGTCGAGTAGACGATCTCCATGCCGCGACCGCCGAGCACGAAGCTCGGGCGCACCAGCACGGGGTAGCCGATCTCCTCGGCCACGGTCACGGCGCCCTCGACGTCGATCGCGGTGCCGTTGCGCGGGGCCACGAGACCGGCGTCGTCGAGCAGGCGCGAGAACAGTTCGCGCTCCTCGGCGAGGTCGATCGCCTCGGGGCTGGTGCCGAGGATGGTGTAGCCCGCAGCCTCGATGCCCTTGGCCAGGCCCAGCGGCGTCTGACCGCCGAGCTGGCACACGACGCCGAGGATGGTCCCCGACTGCGATTCGGCGTGCAGCACCTCGAGCACGTCCTCGAGCGTCAGCGGCTCGAAGTACAGACGGTCGGAGGTGTCGTAGTCGGTCGACACGGTCTCGGGGTTGCAGTTGACCATGACCGTCTCGTACCCGGCGTCCGACAGCGCGAACGAGGCGTGAACGCACGAGTAGTCGAACTCGACGCCCTGACCGATGCGGTTGGGGCCCGAACCGATGATGACGACCTTGGTGCGCTCGGAGGGCGTGACCTCGGTCTCGGCGTCGTACGAGGAGTAGTGGTACGGCGTGAGAGCCGGGAACTCCCCCGCGCACGTGTCGACGGTCTTGTAGACCGGGCGCACGTCGAGTGCGTAACGGATCTCGCGCACCTCGGCTTCGTCGAGCCCGCGGATCTGCGCGATCTGGGCGTCGCTGAAACCGTGCTCTTTCGCGACGCGGAGGGTGTCGGCATCCAGTTCCGAAGCCTCGCCGATGAAGGCGGCGACCTCGTTGATGAGCACCATCTGGTCGATGAACCACGGGTCGATGGCCGTGGCGTCGAAGGCCTGCTCGGCCGTCGCGCCCTTGCGCAGCGCCTGCTGCAGCACGACGATGCGCCCGTCGGTCGGGGTCTTCGCGATCTCGAGGAGTTGCTCCACCGAGCGCGACTCCTCGCCCCAGTGGAAGCTCGAGCCGCGCTTCTCGAGCGAACGGAGGGCCTTCTGCAAGGCGGTGGTGTAGTTGCGGCCGATCGCCATGGCCTCGCCCACCGACTTCATGGTGGTGGTGAGGGTGGTGTCGGCGGCGGGGAACTTCTCGAAGTTGAAGCGCGGCACCTTCACCACGACGTAGTCGAGCGTGGGCTCGAAGCTGGCCGGGGTCACCTTGGTGATGTCGTTGGGGATCTCGTCGAGGCGGTAGCCGATCGCGAGCTTCGCGGCGATCTTGGCGATCGGGAAGCCCGTGGCCTTCGATGCCAGCGCCGACGAGCGCGACACGCGGGGGTTCATCTCGATGACGATGATGCGGCCGCTCGCCGGGTCGACCGCGAACTGGATGTTGCAGCCACCGGTGTCGACGCCGACCGCGCGGATGATGTCGATGCCGATGTCGCGCAGTCGCTGGTACTCGCGGTCGGTCAGCGTGAGGGCGGGAGCCACGGTGATCGAGTCGCCGGTGTGCACGCCGACCGGGTCGACGTTCTCGATCGAGCAGACGACCACCGTGTTGTCGGCGGTGTCGCGCATGAGCTCGAGCTCGTATTCCTTCCATCCGAGGATCGACTCCTCGAGCAGCACCTCGCTCGTAGGTGAGTCGTGCAGGCCCGCGCCGCCGATGCGGCGGAGGTCGGCCTCGTCGTACGCGAAGCCCGAGCCGAGACCGCCCATGGTGAAGGAGGGACGCACCACCAGGGGGTAGCCGAGCTTCTCGGCACCCGCGAGCAGCTCGTCCATGGAGTGGCAGATGACGGATGCCGCGACATCGGCGCCCGCCTCGATGACGAGCTCCTTGAAGATCTGGCGGTCCTCGCCTCTGTTGATCGCGTCGAAGTCCGCGCCGATGAGCTCGACGTCGTACTTCTCGAGGATTCCGCGCTTGTGCAGCTGGATCGCCGCGTTCAACGCGGTCTGACCGCCGAGCGTGGGGAGCACGGCATCCGGTTTCTCTTTGGCGATGATCGATTCGATGACCTCGGGGGTGATCGGCTCGATGTAGGTCGCGTCGGCGAAGTCGGGGTCGGTCATGATCGTCGCCGGGTTGGAGTTGACGAGGATGACGCGCACCCCCTCTTCGCGGAGCACTCGGCACGCCTGGGTGCCGGAGTAGTCGAACTCGCAGGCCTGACCGATGACGATCGGGCCGGAGCCGATGACGAGGACGGAGTTGATGTCGTCGCGCTTAGGCATTGGTCTTGGTCTCCTGGTTCGCGATCACCATGTCGCGGAAGCGGTCGAACAGGTAGTTGGCGTCGTGCGGGCCGGAGGCGGCCTCGGGGTGGTACTGGACGCTGAAGGCGGGGATGTCGAGGGCGCGCAGACCCTCCACGACGTTGTCGTTGAGGCCGATGTGGCTCACCTCGACGCGGCCGAAGCCGTTCGGGCTGTCGATGACCTGGTCGAGCGGGGCGTCGACGGCGAAGCCGTGGTTCTGCGAGGTGATCTCGACGCGGCCGGTGGTCTTGTCGAGCACGGGCTGGTTGATGCCGCGGTGTCCGAACGGCAGCTTGTAGGTGCCGAAGCCGAGGGCGCGGCCGAGCAGCTGGTTGCCGAAGCAGATGCCGAAGAACGGTAGTCCGTCGCTCAGCACATCGCGCAGCAGCTCGACGTGCCGGTCGGATGCCGCGGGGTCACCGGGGCCGTTCGAGTAGAACGCCGCGACCGGCTCGATCGCGCGGATCTGCTCGATCGTGGCGGACTGCGGGAACACGTGCACGTCGAACCCGCGGGCGGCCAGGTTCACGACCGTGGAGCGCTTCACTCCGAGATCGAGTACGGCGAGGTTACCGAGGCGCTCGGTCGTGGCCGGGGTGACCTCGACCTCGCTCACCGAGACCTCGGCGGAGAGGTTGCGGCCCGCCATGCTCGGGGCCTCGCGCACACGTCGCAGCTGCTCCTCGGCATCCAGGCTCGCCGCCTCGCCCGAGAAGACGCCGCCGCGCATGCTGCCCGAGGAGCGGATGCGGCGGGTGACGGCGCGGGTGTCGATGCCCGAGATGCCGACGATCCCGTCCTCGACGAGCGCGTCGTCGAGCGAGCGGTCGGCACGCCAGTTCGACACCATGCGCGAGGGATCGCGCACGACGTAGCCGGCGACCCAGATGCGCCGCGACTCGGGGTCTTCGTCGTTCACCCCGGTGTTGCCGATGTGGGGGGCGGTCTGCAGCACGATCTGGCCCGCGTACGAGGGGTCGGTGATCGTCTCCTGGTAGCCGGTCATGCCGGTGGCGAAGACGACCTCGCCGAGGGTCTCGCCGCGTGCGCCGTAGGCACGGCCGGTGTAGCGGGTGCCGTCTTCGAGCACGAGGACGGCGGGGTCTCGCGTGAGGCGCGAGGAAGGGATCAGGGCGGTCATGCGTCGCTTCCTGTCGTGGGGATGAGGGGACGAATGGCGTCGGCGAGGGCTTTCGCCGAGGCATCCTGGGGTCGGAGGTAGGTGTCGACGATCGTGTCGTCGTCGATGCGCCAGCTGACGCGCGTCAGGCCGTCACGCTCGACCACGCGGTCGATGGCGACCGTGGCTTGAGCTGCGTCGATGAGGCGGTCGCGGGTGAGCGCGATGCGGGGCTGGCCCTGCAGGTCGAGGGCGACGCCGGCGGTCGTGACGGTGACGTCGACGCGGGAGCGGAAGCCGAGGCCCCTGATCGCGAGGCGCTCGAGCGGCTCGTCGTGTCGGGTCGTGGCGACGTAGAGCCCCGAGAACACCGCCGTCTCGACGGCGTTGGCGGGCAGCTCCCCCACCGGGGCGGAGTAGCGCGCATCGCGCCGCGTTCGTCGCACCCAGGCCCACGCGAGCAGGGCCAGCAGCACGACGGCCACGCCGATCATGACGAGGAGGGCGCCCTCACGGCTCACGAGAGCGCTCCGGGGGCGTCGAGCACGGCACCGTCGACGACGGTCGGGATGCCGCCCCGCACGGTCCAGCGCACGTCTCCGGGCAGATCCCGGCCCAGGTAGGGCGAGTTGGTGCTGCGACCCGCGAGGTCGCCGACACCGAAGGGGCGGGAGGGCCGCGGGTCGTACAGTGTGAAAGTGGCGGGCTGTCCCGCGGCCACCGGGGTGCCGTGGCCGTCGAGGCGACCGATGCGCGCGGGGGTCGCCGACATCACGCGGGCCACGTCGGCCCAGCTCATCAGACCCGTCTCGACCATGGCGTGGTGGACGACCCGCAGAGCGCTCTCGAGGCCGACCATGCCGTTGGCCGCCGCCGCCCACTCGCAGGCCTTCGCCTCGGTGGGGTGCGGAGCGTGGTCGGTGGCCACGATGTCGATCGTGCCGTCGGCCAGGCCCTCGCGCACGGCGAGGACGTCTTCTTCTCGGCGCAGTGGCGGGTTGACCTTGAAACGGGCGTCGTAGTCGCGCACGAGCTCGTCGGTCAGCAGCAGGTGGTGCGGGGTGACCTCTGCGGTCACGTTGACGCCGCGCTTCTTGGCCCAGCGGATGATGTCGACCGAACCCGCGGTGCTGAGGTGGCAGACGTGCAGCCGCGAACCGACGTGCTCGGCCAGCAGGACGTCGCGAGCGATGATCGATTCCTCGGCGACGGCGGGCCAGCCGGCGAGACCGAGCTCGGCCGAGACGGCACCCTCGTTCATCTGGGCGCCCTCGGTCAGACGCGGATCCTGTGCGTGCTGCGCGATGACGCCGTCGAAGGCCTTCACGTATTCCAGCGCTCGCCGCATGATCAGCGGGTCGAAGACGCAGAAGCCGTCGTCGCTGAAGACGCGGACGCGGGCGCGCGAGTCGGCCATCGCGCCCAGCTCGGCGAGCCGCTCGCCCTTCTGCCCCACGGTCACGGCGCCGATCGGCTGCACGTGCACGTAGCCGGCGGCCTCGCCGAGGGCGAGTTCCTGCTCGACCACGCCCGCCGTGTCGGCGACGGGCGACGTGTTGGGCATGGCGAAGACGGTGGTGAAGCCACCGGCCGCGGCGGCACGGGACCCGGTGAGGATCGTCTCGGATGCCTCGTACCCGGGCTCGCGCAGGTGCACGTGCAGGTCGACCAGGCCGGGGAGGGCGACGAGCCCGTCGGCGTCGACGACCGTGGCGCCCGCGTGCGACAGAGCGGAACCGGTCTCGGCGATGACCCCGTCGAGGACGAGGAGGTCGGTGGCATCCTGACCCTCGATGCGCGCGCCGCGCACCAGAAGCGTCTGGGGGGTGGCGTGGCTCATCGGAGGTCCTCTTTCTCGGTGTGGGGCCGCTCGCCTGCCAGCAGCAGGTACAGAACGGCCATCCGCACGGAGACACCGTTCGTGACCTGCTCGAGCACCGTCGAGCGAGGTGAATCGGCGGCTTCGGCGGAGATCTCCAGACCCCGGTTCATGGGACCGGGATGCAGCACAATGCTACCGTCCGGCAGAGCCGCCAAGCGCCGGGCGTCGAGACCGTAGCGGCGGGAATACTCCCGTTCAGTCGGGAAATACGCAGCAGACATGCGCTCGAGCTGGATGCGGAGCATCATGAGCGCGTCCGGCCCCGCCGCGATCGCGTGATCGAGGTCGTAGTCGATCTCGACGGGCCACCCGCTGACGTCCTGCGGAACCAGCGTCGGCGGCGCGACCAGCGTGATGTGGGCGCCCAGGGTGTGCAGCAGCCAGACGTTCGAGCGAGCGACGCGCGAGTGCAGCACGTCGCCGACGACCGTCACCCGGATGCCGCTGAGGTCGCGGCCGCGGCTGTCGTCGCCGAACAGGCGCTTGCGGATCGTGAAGGCGTCGAGCAGGGCCTGGGTCGGGTGCTCGTGCGTTCCGTCGCCCGCGTTGACGACGCCCGCGCTGATCCAGCCGGAGGTCGCGAGGGTCCGCGGGGCACCGGACGCCCCGTGCCGGATGACCACGGCATCCGCCCCCATCGCCTGGAGGGTCTGCGCGGTGTCTTGGAGCGATTCGCCCTTGCTGACGCTCGAACCCTTCGCCGAGAAGTTGATCACGTCGGCGGAGAGCCGCTTGGCGGCGGCCTCGAACGAGATGCGTGTGCGCGTGGAGTCCTCGAAGAAGAGGTTGACCACGGTCTTGCCGCGCAGGGTCGGGAGCTTCTTGACCTCGCGGCGCTGCGTGTCGGCCATGTCTTCGGCGACGTCGAGGATCTCGAGGGCGTCCGCCCGCGAGAGGTGCTGGGTGTCGAGGAGATGCCTCATGACTCGATCGTCACCTCCTCGATGCCGTCGATCTCGGCGAGACGCACGTTGACGCGCTCGTCGCGGGCGCTGGGGAGGTTCTTCCCGACGAAGTCGGGGCGGATCGGCAGCTCGCGGTGACCGCGGTCGATGAGCGTCGCCAGGCGCACGGCGGCCGGTCGGCCGATGTCCTGCAGGGCGTCGAGGGCGGCGCGGATGCTGCGACCCGAGAACAGGACGTCGTCGATCAAGACGACGGTCTTGCCGTCGATGCCCCCGGCGGGGATCTCGGTCTTGCGCGGAGCACGCGTCGGGTTGCGGTGCAGATCGTCGCGGTACATCGTCACGTCGAGAGAGCCGACGGGGACGGCAGTACCACCGAACTCGCTGACGAGAGGGCCGATGCGATTCGCGAGGGTGACGCCGCGGGTCGGGATCCCGAGGAGGACGAGTCCTTCCGGTCCTTTGTTGGACTCCAGGATCTCGTGCGATATGCGCGTCAAAGCGCGGGCGATATCGGCATCGTGCATGACGGTGCGCGTATTCATCCGCCGCTCCCTTCTCCGCCTCACGGGACGGGGTTAAAGGTTGCTGTGGTTCTTCGTCGAGTCTAGCGGGTCGGGTGGGACGACCGTCGAGTCGATCCGGGCGGGCGGTCACGGCCGTGTGGTGCGTGCGGCCCCGGCAGCGCCCCGGGGCGGGAGGAGATTCAGCGGGGAGAGGACGGATGCCGCGTGTGCGGTCCTCCCCTCCCGGAGTCTCCTCCCGCGGGCGACATCGCGAGCGGCAGCCTCAGCCCGCGGCGACCTCGGCGGCGGCCCGCTCGGCCGCGGCGCGCTCGCCGCTGGGCGTAGAGCGGATCGGGTGACCGGTCGTCGTCAGGCAGCGACCCGAGGCCAGGTCCCACTTCCAGTCGTGCAGCGAGCACGTCAGCACGCCGTCCTCGATCCTGCCGGTCTTCGTCAGGTCGGCACGCAGGTGCGGGCAGCGACGCTGGACGGTCCAGCCGTCGATCTCGGCATCCTCGGTCTGATCCGACTGCTCGGCGTACCAGTTCTCGACGTACTCGATGCGGTCCCGCGACAGGCACTTCAGGAACGTCGTGAGGAACTCGTTGAACTTGCCCGAACGACCCACCTCGAACTGCATCGACAGGAAGATCGAGTTCGACCAGTCGATCTCGCGGTCGCGGATGTTCGTCGACACGAGGTCGGCGGGGATCGTGTACCAGTAGATGCACTCCTCGCCCGCGTACTCGCGGACCTTCGCCTTGGGGAAATCCACGACCATGTCGAGCTCGCCGATGCGGAAGCGCACCATGCCGCCCACGCCGTTGCGGATGGTGCGCGCGCGGCGCAGCAGCGGCTCCCACCACTCCTTGATCGCCGCGAGCATCTCGGCCGGCGGCAGGACCTCCGCGCGGGTGGCCTCTTCGGCCTGTACCTCGGCCTGGCGGCTGTCGCGCTGCTCGGCCAGGTAGTTCCACTTGTCACCGAAGACACGCTCGATCTCGGCATCCGTGTACAGCGTCTGGGTGACGGTGACGTCCGACCCCTGCACCTCGACCTCGGTCCCCGGGAGGAACAGGTAGCCCTTCTGGTCGGGGCGCTGCTCCTTCATGTGCGCGAGGAACTCCCGTTGGTCGGTGAAGATCGAGTCGTTCTCGAGGCCCGTGCCGTTGTAGCGGAACAGCTCTTCGCGCAGGAACATCGGCGGACCGGCCATCGGGAAAACGTGCTCGGCGTCCACCTTGTCGATGTAGTACATCGCGCGCTTGTTCTGCGCGTCGCGCTTGAGCTGCGCGAAGTTCTGCTTCGCGTCCTGGGGCAGGTCGTAGACCATGGGCCACCAGATCGCGCCCGAGACCTGGGTGAAGTACGCGTCGGGCTTGCCGAAGGCGAACAGCTTGTCGAGGTCGAGCGGGTGCGAATCGTTCTGGTTGAGGATCGACGCGGTTCCGTCGTCGAGCGACAACGACGAGTCGCCGATCGGCCCGTCCGAGGGGGCGCGCAGGGGCGTGACCATGAGCCTCAGGTCACCGAACTGCAGGGGCACGCCGGCCTCGGTGCGCACGAGGTTCGTGTAGCCGAGTGCGACGAGGTCCTGCTCGAGATCATCGGTCGGGTACTCGGGGAGCAGAACCGTGATGTCTTTCGACACGTAGCGCTCGAGCAGGGCCGGATCGAAGTGATCGCGGTGACGGTGCGAGATGTACAGGAAGTCCGCTTTGCCGAAACGCTCCCAGTCCAGGGCGCGGTTGTCGGGGAACGGGAACCACGAGCCGAAGAAGCTCGGACCGAGGACAGGATCGCAGATGATGCTGCCGCCCCGCGTCTCGATGAACATTCCCGCGTGGCCGAGGCCGGTGATCTTCATGTCGCTCCTGTGTCGTTGGCGGAACTTCACGAGTCTACGCGGGGACGGCTGCGAGAGCCCGGGGAGCACGGGGTGTCGGGAGAGCTCCGTCAAGCCGCCCCCGCGCACACCGCCCGCGAGTACCGTGCCCCCCGGACCGACGAAAGGACCCCCATGCCCCTGTTGATGATCGACACGATCCGTGGCCAGTACGACGAGACCGAACTGCGACGCCTGATGGATGCCGTGCAGGACGCTGTCGTCGACGCGTTCGGTGTTCCCGACACCGACCGGTATCAGATCCTCACCCAGCACGAGCCGTTCGAACTCGTGGCCCTCGACACGGGGCTCGGGATCCAGCGCAGCGCCCGTCTCGTGATCGTGCGCGTGACGTCGAAGGAGCGCCCGCAGGATGCCAAGGTCGCCCTGTACCGCGCACTCGCGCGCACGTTGCATGAGCGCCTCGGCATCCAGGGGAACGACCTCGTCGTGAGCATCACCGAGAACGGC
Source organism: Sphingomonas sp. G5 (assembly GCF_052660795.1). Lineage (NCBI taxonomy): Bacteria > Pseudomonadati > Pseudomonadota > Alphaproteobacteria > Sphingomonadales > Sphingomonadaceae > Sphingomonas > Sphingomonas sp. G5. The sequence goes on from NZ_CP109660.1 coordinate 1,569,643, forward strand.
GACGCCGACTGGTCTTTCGGTCAGGGGGAGGCGCAGTTCCTCACGGGAGCACTCTGACGACACCGCGGGCCGGCCTCGTCGCTCGGGCGGACCCCTCTTCACCCCCTACGGCCCGAGCAGCCCCCGGATGTCGTCCGCGTCGAGAGACGCGGCGAACGCGTCCTCGTCGTCGATCACCGCGTCGAACAACGCCGCCTTCCGGTGCTGCAGAGCCCGGACCTTCTCTTCGACCGTGCCGGCGGCGATGAGGCGGTACACGAACACGCTCTGGGTCTGCCCGATACGGTGCGCGCGATCGATCGCCTGATTCTCGGCCGCGGGGTTCCACCACGGGTCGAGGACGAACACGTACTCGGCCTCGGTGAGGGTCAGACCGAAACCGCCGGCCTTGAGGCTGATGAGGAACACCGGAGCGTCTCCCCCGCGGAATCCCTCGACGACCTCGCCCCGTCGGGCGGTCGACCCGTCGAGGTGCGCGTAGTCGAGCCCGGCCGCGCGGAGCCGCTCGGCGGCGAGATCGAGGAACGACGTGAACTGACTGAACACGAGGGCCCGGTGCCCCTCGGCCGCCACCTCGACCAGACGCTCGAGCAGCACATCGAGCTTGGCCGACCCGAGGTGCGCATCGCGCTCGTCGACGAGCCCGGGGGCGAGGGCGAGCATGCGCAGCAGCGTCAGCGAGCGGAACACGATGAACCGCTGCCGGTCGAGGTCGTCGAGCAGACCCAGCACCTTCTGCCGCTCGCGCTGCAGCACGCGATCGTAGAGCTCCTGGTGGGCGGGCCCGAGGGGCACGGCGATCTCCTGCTCCTGCTTGGGAGGGAGATCGGATGCCACGATGTCTTTCGTGCGTCGGAGCAGGAACGGTCGTACCCGTCGACGCAGGCGTTCCAGGGTCTTCTCGCGATGCGCGCTCGCCGCGGCCGCCGACAGCGCGGTCGGTGCGTCGGAGGGGAGCTGCTCGATTGCGCGCGTGTAGTCCTCGCGGAACTGCCGGATCGAGGGGAACAGCCCCGGAGCCGTGAGCGCCAGCAGAGCCCACAGATCGTCGAGGCCGTTCTCGATCGGCGTCCCGGTCGCCGCGAACACCGCGTCGGTGGTCAGCGCCGCGATCGCGCGATGGATCCGCGTCGCGGGGTTCTTCACGAACTGCGCCTCGTCGAGAACGACGCCCGCCCAGTGCGGAGCGCCGAACTCCTCGGCATCCGCCCGCACGACCCCGTACGGGGCGACCACGATGTCGACGCCCGCAGCGATCCTGCCGATCGGATGCGCGCGGCGCACCGAGGTGGACTCGACGACGGCGACTCGCAGATCGGGGGCGAAGCGCGCGGCCTCGTCGCGCCAGGTGGGGAGCACCGATGTCGGGGCGACCACGAGCCAGGGGCGGGTCTCGCCGAGAGCGCGGGTGTGGGCGATGAGCGCGAGCAACTGCAGGGTCTTTCCCAGCCCCATGTCATCGGCCAGGATGCCCCCCAGTCGGTGCGCGTGCAGCAGCGCGAGCCATGACAGGCCCTCGCGCTGGTACGGGCGAAGGTCGGCCAGGAATCCGGCGGGCGGGGTCACCGGGGGCACCTCCGCGACATCGAGCAGGGCCCGGGCCAACCCCCGCCACTCGACCGCCGCCTCGGACTGATCGGCGAGGTCCTCGAACTCCGCCCACAGCGCGAGATGGGTCCGCGGGAGGCGGGGACCGGTCTCCCACTCGTCGAGGGTCGCGGCTTCGTCCAGCAACTCGCGCAGACGCTGCAGCGCCGGGTGAGCCAGCGAGAACCAGGCGCCGTCCGAGAGCTTGACGCGTGTGCGTCCGCGCGACAGAGCCGAGAACAGCATCCCGAACGGGATCATGCGGCCCTCGATGGTCACGACGATCCCCAGGTCGAACCAATCGCGGTCGAGGGACTCCACCGCCGTGATCCGCAGGGACGGGTCGCCCCGCAGCTCGCGGAAGGGCGGTGCGGTGCCGGTCGTGCGCACCCGCACCTCGTCGAGCACGTCGACGGCGGGAAGCACCCGCGACACGAAGACCGCCGCATCGGCGTCGCGCAGGGTCGCGCTCGCCGCGATCGGCAGATCGGATGCCGTCATCCACGCCGTCTCGAACCGCTCGCCGATCTGCGCCTCGGCGCGCACGTCGCGATCGGCGTGGACGTCGTCCGAGCCGTAGGCGACCCGGACGCCGCCCGGGTAGACCCAGTCCAGGCGGAACGCCACGTCGTCGTCGGCGTAGGTAACGCCCACCTCGAGCGTGGGACGGGCGGGAGGGGGCGCGGGAACCCCCGCACCCACCGACAGGGGCGCGCGACGCGCGAGACGCGGATACACCTCGGCGACGAATTCCGCGGCGTCGCCCGACGGCACCTCCACCGGAGGGGCACCGATGAGCGAGGGCAGCGGAGCGGGCAGGTCGACCGCCGCGAGCACGATCGGCACCGGATCGACGTCGATCGCGAACGCGAACAGCCCCGAGCCGCCGATGGCGCGGGCGTTCGCGGCATCCCTCGCCTGTCCGTCGATCTCGAGGGCCGCCGACACCCGCAGCGCTCCCCCGCCGACGGCGTCGAGGGCGACCCGCGCCGACGCCTCGCGCGCGAGGCTCACCTGCTGCTGCGCGGTCAGGGGAACGAGAGGGATGCCGAGTCCCTCGGCCGCCGCGAGGTGCGGCCAGAGCAAGGGAGAGTCGACGGCATCGAGCGCGACGGTGTCGCCCGAGGGTGCGAAAGGTCCCACCGTGCGCAGGGCCTGCGCGAGGGCGTGGAGCTCGGCGAACCACCGGACCTGCACGGGGTCGAAGCGCCCCGAGGACCGACGCACGGCGTCCCACGAGGCGTCTCCGCGGATCCAGGCGTCGCGAGCGCCGCGCACGAGAGGGCGCGCGACCAGTTGCAGGTCGTCCTGCCGCTTCGCCAGCGACCGCGCCGTGACCGGCACCACCGCGCGCGCCTCCCACCGTGACGGGTCGTACGCCTCGCGCTGGCGCAGCTCGACGCCGAGGGCGAGGGGCTCGAACACGGCCGTCTCACCCGCGGGGGCGAGGTCGCGCCACGAGGTCACGACACCATCCTGGCCGGGGGCTCCGACATCGCGGCATCCGCGAAACGACGCGACGCGGCCACCGACGAGAGGTCGGGGCCGCGTCGGAACACGTCGCACGAGGTCAGGACGAACGCGCGATCCGCGCCAGCACGCCGTGCACGAACGATCCCGAGTCATCGGTCGAGAACTCCTTGGCGAGCTCCACGGCCTCATCGATCGCGACGGCCGTGGGCACCTCGTCGTTGTAGAGGATCTCCCACGTGCCCATGCGCAACAGCGCGCGGTCCACGGCGGGCATGCGCTGAAGCGACCAGTCCTTCGCGAACGTGGTGATCTGTTCGTCGATCGCGTCGCGGTTGTCGATCACGCCGTCGACGATGTCGCGGGCGTACAGCCACGAGGCCTCGCGAGCAGGCTCGTTCGCCGCGCGCTTGGCTTCGGTGGCCAGCATGATCGCCAGCTCTTCGCCGCGGACGTCCGCCTGGAAGAGGATGTCGAGGGCGCGCTTGCGCGCTTTCGTACGGGCGCTCACCGTCAGCTGATGCGGCCGAGGTACTCGCCGGTGCGAGTGTCGACCTTGATCTTGGTGCCGGTCTCGAGGAACAGGGGAACCTGCATCTCGTAGCCGGTCTCGACCGTGGCGGGCTTGGTGCCGGCCGACGAGCGGTCGCCCTGCAGGCCGGGCTCGGTGTACGTCACCTCGAGGATGACGGACGGCGGCATCTCGACGTAGAGCGGGTTGCCGTTGTTGAGGGCGATCTGCACCTGCTGGTTCTCGAGCAGGAAGTTGGCGGCGTCGCCGACGGTGGCGGCACCGACCGTGATCTGGTCGTAGTCGGCGACGTCCATGAAGACGAAACCGTCGCCGTCGTTGTACAGGTACGTGAAGTCGCGGCGGTCGACGTTCTCGGTCTCGATCTTGGCGCCGGCGTTGAAGGTCTTGTCGACGACCTTGCCGCTCATGACGTTCTTCAGCTTCGTGCGGACGAACGCGCCGCCCTTTCCGGGCTTGACGTGCTGGAACTCCACGACGCTCCAGAGCTGACCGTCGATGTTCAGGACGACGCCGTTCTTGATGTCTGCAGTGGATGCCATGAGTGCCGATATTCCGTTTCGTGAGTCGAAGTGGGCGAGAGCCCGACGTCAGAGTCTACGTGATCCCTGCCGTCAGCCGTCGGCCCGACCCACGACCACGTCGATGAGCAGGTCGACGGCGCGCGCGTAGCCGGGCACCCCTTCGCCGATGACGTGCACGACGGCGACGTCTTCGATGTAGGAGAAGTGACGGAAGCTCTCGCGCTCCGTGATGTTCGAGATGTGCACCTCGGCGACGGGGAGGGAGACGGATGCCAGCGCATCCCGCAGCGCGACCGAGGTGTGCGTCAGCCCTCCGGCGTTGATGACGATCCCGGCGCAGTCGAGTCGTGCGGCGTGGATCGCGTCGATCAGCACGCCCTCGTGGTTGCTCTGGATCGCGCGAACCTCGTGCCCGTGCCTCTCGGCGGCCTCGGTCGTCACGCGTTCGACGTCGGCGAGGGTGTCGCGGCCGTAGATCTCGGGCTGGCGGGTCCCGAGCAGGTTGAGGTTCGGGCCGTTGACGAGCAGCAGTCGGCGGGGGGTGGTCATGCCAGGCACGCTATCAGCGCCGCCCCTGGGCGCTGAGTCGCACGGGGGCCGTGCCCGCGCCGTAGCCCGCGTAGTCGTCCACGCGCTCGACGAACTCGAGGAAGACCTCGCCGATCGTGCGCGTGTAGAAGTGCAGGTACTCCCCCGCGTGGTCGCGGTCGTACCCCAGGTGCAGCTCGCGTAACTCGTCGACAGCGGCATCCGTCATCTCGAAACGCGCCGCGAGGTCGTCGTAGTAGTTACGGGGCATCGCCAGCGGGACGAAGCCCCGCTCACGGGCGGATCGGGCGAGGGCCCGTACATCGCTGCACGCGAACGCGACGTGCTGGGGCAGAGCGGCGCCGGCGCGCTCCCCGGCCAGGATCGGAGGGGCGACGTTGAGGGGAAGGCGGACGCCGCCGCCGGGGGCGCCGAGAACGCGGCTGGCGACGAGACCCTGCGGCCCCGGCACCTCTGTACTGCTGTCCACCCGCAGGGCGAAGCCGGCGGTGTAGAACAGCGTCGCTTCCTCGATGGCCTGCCAGGGCTGCGACAGACTCACGTGGTCGACGCCCACCACGGCACTGGCGCGCTCGGGCTCGCCATGCTCGAACTCGGCGACCCAGGCGGGTTCGCCCTCGTCGGCGGCCTGCGCCCAGTAGACCTCGGTGCCGTCCGGGGCGACGGCGCCGTCGAGGCGTTCCTCGCTCGCGTAGGTGCGGCGGTAGGCGCGAGGGACGTGCAGCTCGTCCATGCGCAGGTCCACGGCCTCGGCGTCGTCGACCTCGAGGCCCACCGCAGCCAGCCGCGGCTCCCAGCCGCGCGCGTGCTGCTCGTTGAGCACGAGGCGGGCGTTGCCGGCGGTCCACAGCGTCACCGGCTTCGTGCGGTGGCGTCCGCGCGAGGTGAACCCGAGCTGACCGAGCAGCTCCTCGACGGCCGAGGTGTCCTCCGCCTTGATCTCGACGAAGTCGACTCCCGAGGGAGCCGCGGAGTCGGGGAGCATCGTCAGATCGTCGCGGTCCACGGCATCCGGGAGCACCCTCGACACCGCGTCTTCGAGCCAGCGCAACGAACGGCGCGCGTGGCGGGCCGTCCGGTGCGCGTCGGTCTGTCGGAACGTGTCGTTGAACACCTCGAGCGACCACGGACCGGTGTACCCGGCCGAGACGATTCGCGCGGTGAAATCGACGAGGTCGAAGTCGCCCTCGCCCGGGAACAGGCGGTGGTGCCGACTCCACGAGAGCACGTCCATGCTGAGCCGCGGGGCATCGGCGAGCTGGACGAAGAAGATCTTCTCCGAGGGGATGTCGGCGACCGCGGAGGTGTCGTGCCCGCGCGAGAGGATGTGGAAGGAGTCCAGACACACCCCCACCGCGGGGTGGTCGGCGAGCTCGACGATGCGCCACGCGCGGCGGTAGTCGTCGACGAAGCGCCCCCAGGCCAACGCCTCGAAGGCGATCCGGATGCCGTAGTCCCGGGCGAGATCGCCGAGTCGCCGCAACTGCGCGGCCGAGACGGCGTCGTCGTCGATCGTCGCGGTCGCGACGTTGCTGCAGCACAGCACGAGGTCGATTCCGAGGCGGTTCATGAGGCGGAACTTCGCCTCCGCGCGGCGCAGGACCGCGGCGAAGGCCGGCTCGTCGACGCCTTCGACGTCGCGCATCGGCTGGTACAGGTCGAGAGCGAGCCCCAGCCTGCCGGCGAGGGCGGCGATCTCCTCGGGGCTCTCGGGCGCGGCGAGCAGGTCGGGCTCGAAGATCTCGACGCCGTCGAAGCCGGCGTCGGCGCACGCGTGGAGCTTGTCGGCCAGGGTGCCGCTGATGCAGACGGTCGCCATCGAGGTCCTCATGGCGGCCGAATGTACCAGTTAGTACAAACGGGGTCCACTCCCCTCTCCAGTAGGTTGGGGTCATGGCCGAGGCACGTCGAGACGCCGAACGCACCCGCTCCGAGCTGCTGGCCGTGGCGACCGAGGTGTTCGCCGAAGACGGCTACTCGGGTGCCCGCGTCGATGAGATCGCGGCCCGCACGCGCACCACCAAGCGCATGATCTACTACTACTTCGGCAGCAAGGACGGTCTGTATCGGGCCGTGCTCGAACAGGCCTACCGCGGCATCCGCGAGGCTGAGCGCGCGATCGACGTCGACCACGCCGACCCGGTGGATGCCATCCGCGCCCTCGCCGAGCTCACCTACGACCACCACGTCGGCCACGATGCCTTCATCCGCCTCGTCGCTATCGAGAACATCCACCGCGGGGCCTTCATTCGCCAGATCGAGGGGCTGCGGACCCTGTCGCAGCCCGCGAAGGGGCTGCTCGACGACATCCTCGAGCGCGGGCGCGCGGCGGGGATCTTCCGGACCGACGTCGACGCGATCGACGTGCACCTCGTCATCAGCTCGTACTGCGTGTTCCAGGTCGCTAATCAGTACACCTTCGGGCACCTCTTCGATGTCGACCTCTCCTCGCCCCACCGGCGGACGCACCTGCGCGCGGTCATCGGCGACGTCGTGGTCGGGTGGCTGACGGCGCCGTCGCGCTGAGGCGGTCCGGGTCTCTCGCCCCGCGCGCCGACCGCGGTCGGCAGCTACGGCGCCGGAATCGATCGTTGACACCGTCGGCGAGGCATGATTTCCTCTGAACGTACCGGTTAGTACATAACCGCCTCGCGGACACGAAGGAGTCCCGTGAACGACGCGCACCCGTATCTCGTCGGCCTCATCGGCACGGGGGTCCTGCCCTCGCTGACGCCGCCGATGCACATGGCTGAGGCTCGCGCCCTCGGAATCACGTACGTGTATCGCCCCCTCGACCTCACCGCCCTGGGGATCGCCCCCGACCGCATCGGCGACCTCCTCGCCTGGGCCGAGCGACTCGGGTACGACGCCGTCAACGTCACGCACCCCTGTAAGCAGAGCGTGCTCGCCCACCTCGACCGCGTCGATCCTGTCGCGGCCGCTCTCGGCGCCGTCAACACGGTCTTGTTCACACCCGCCGGTCGTGTGGGCTACAACACCGACACGACGGGCTTCGCCGCGGCCTTCGGTGACGGACTCCCCGGTGCCGGTACCCGACACGTCGTCCAGCTCGGCGCCGGAGGGGCTGGCTCGGCAGTCGCCGACGCCCTGTTGCGTCTCGGAACCACTCGCTTGAGCATCGTCGACCTCGACCCGGTTCGCGCGACGGCTCTCGCGGACGACCTGGGCCGGCGTCATCCGCTCGCCGCCGTCGATACGGCCTCTGCGGCCGATCTGCCCGCGGTACTCGCCGACGCGGACGGGCTCGTGCACTGCACCCCGGTCGGCATGGCCGAACACCCGGGCCTCCCCCTCGACGCCGACCTGTTGCGCCCCGAGCTGTGGGTCGCCGACATCGTGTACCGCCCGCTCGACACCGAACTTCTCGTCACCGCACGCGAGCGCGGGTGCCGCACCCTGAGCGGCGGACGCATGGCGGTCCACCAGGCCGTCGCCGCCTTCGCCCTCATCACCGGGACGCGACCCGATCCCGACCGTATGACCGCTCACTTCCTCGACCTCGTCGCCGCCGACTCCCCCGTCGATCCGGCCCTCGCCCGCTAAGGAGCACTCGTCCATGACCACCACCGCAACGACGCGGAAGACTCCCGTGAGGGCGGCCACGGCCAGCTTCATGGGAAGCGCCGTGGAGTACTACGACTTCTTCCTGTTCGGCTCCGCCGCCGCCCTCATCTTCCCGACGGTGTTCTTCCCCTCGGGCGACCAGGCGGCGCTGGTGATGTCGTTCGCGACCTTCGGGTTCGCCTACATCGCCCGCCCGTTCGGCGCGATCATCCTCGGCCACTTCGGCGACCGCATCGGACGCCAGAAGGTGCTGATGTTCACCCTGCTGCTGATGGGGCTGTCGACCTTCGTCATCGGCTGTCTCCCCGGGTTCGCGCAGATCGGCTGGTTCGCCCCCGTGCTGCTGGTGCTCTGCCGTCTCGCCCAGGGTCTCTCTGCTGCCGGCGAGCAAGCGGGAGCGTCGTCTCTCACCCTCGAGCACGCTCCGGATTCGCGGCGTTCGTTCTTCACCTCGTGGACGCTGACCGGCACCCAGGGCGGCCAGATCCTCGCGGCGTTGATCTTCATCCCGGTGGTCGCCCTGCCCGATGACATCAAGTTCTCGTGGGGCTGGCGCGTGCCGTTCTGGCTGAGCGCCGTCGTCGTGATCGTGGCGTTCTTCATCCGACGGAGCCTGCACGAGACGCCCGAGTTCGAGCAGGCCAAGGCCGACGGTCAGATCGCCCGCATGCCGCTGGTGCCGCTGCTGAAGAATCACTGGCGCGACGTGCTGCGAGTGATCTGCTGCGCGTTCATCGCCGCGGTGTCGACCGTCTTCGGCACCCTCGCGATCGCCTACGGCAAGGAGGAGGGTCTCGACGCGAGCGTCACGCTGTGGCTCGTCGTCGTGGCCAACGTGGTCGCACTGTTCACGCAGCCGCTGTTCGGCACCCTCGCCGACCGCATCGGCCGCAAGCCCGTCTTCATCTACGGGGCGCTGTCGTCGGCAGCCTTCATGCCGTTCTACATGCTGTCGATGGGCGCCGGGAACAACCTGGTCACCTTCGGTCTCGCGATCCTCACGTTCTCGTGCGGATACGCCGCGGCCAACGCCGTGTGGCCCTCGTTCTACGGCGAGATGTTCAGCGTCCGGGTCCGCTTCTCGGGCATGGCGATCGGCACCCAGCTCGGCTTCCTCATGGCCGGCTTCGCTCCGAGCATCGTCGCCGCCCTCGGCGGCGGATCAGCCGGCGGCTGGGTCGTCATCAGCCTCTTCACCGCCGTCATCGCCGTGATCGCCTCGGTGAGTGCCCTCACCGCCCGCGAGACGAAGGACGTCCCGACCGATCAGCTCGGGCTCGCCGCTGAGCGCCGCGTCGCCTCGACGGTCTGACCGACACGCGCACGCCCCGTCTTCTCCGGAGGGCGGGGCGTGCGCGGGTGATCTCGAAAGGCCGCGCTCGACGTCGGATTCGAGACGGAATCAGGACCGGATGCCACCGCCTCGGCAGTCGCGCGCCTCATCGATCCGGAGATTCGCAAGGGGTTCGAAGACGAGGGCGGGGTGGCCCGATCACAGCGCGGTAATCCGACGTGCGTGCGGCCGTCCGCGCAGCGGAATGCGCGTCAGAGCGTGCGAAGCGACCGACTCATGGCGAGTTCGGCGCCGATGGGACCGGTGAAGGTCTCGCCCGTCGGAGCGAAGCCCGCGCGCCGGTACACGGCCTGGGCACGGGCATTGTCGACGTGCACGTCGAGAGACAGGGTCTCGAAGCCCTGGACGGCGCTCCAGTGCGCGGCGGCGTCGAGGAGAGCGTCGATCGCCCCGCTCCCCCGCGCCTCGGGGGCGACGTAGACGCCGACGACGTCGGCGCGCCCCGCACCCAGCCGCCGCCCCGTGTGGTCGACATCTCCCACACGGCGCACCAGCACGGTCACCGATCCGACCCACGCGTCGCCGTCCTCGGCCACGAACATCGCCGCGGCCGATCCCGTGGCGCCGCCCGCCGCACGCTCGTCCCAGAAGGCCGGATCGCGATCCTGCTCCTCCTCGTAACTGGTGAGGAAGGCGATGGATGCCACCGGGTCGCTGACCGCACGCAGTCGCAGTTCGCGCACGCGGCCGCCCTCATCCGCGCGCACGCGGCGCACGGCGATGCTCACGCACCGACCTCCTGGTATGCCGCGAACAGCAGCGATTCATCGGGCGCCTGCAGCACGGTGGGACGCGCGAGATCGTCAAGCACGATGAAGCGCAGCATGCTGCCGCGGCTCTTCTTGTCGCGCTGCATCGTCGCCTTGAGGGTCTGGAACGCCCCGGCCCGGTACGTCGTCGGAAGCCCGAGCGACTCCAGCACCGTGCGGTGGCGCTGAGCGACGTCATCCGAGAGCCGACCGGCGAGGCGCGACAGCTCGGCCGCGAACACCATGCCGACCGAGATCGCCGCGCCGTGACGCCAGCGGTACCGCTCGGCGTGCTCGATCGCGTGTCCGAGGGTGTGCCCGTAGTTCAGCACTTCCCTCAACCCCGCCTCGCGCAGGTCTTCGCCGACCACGCGCGCCTTCATGTCGATCGCGAGTTCGACGCAGCGACGGAAGCCGTCCCCGCGGGGGTTCACGATCCCCTCGGGATCGGCCTCGATCAGATCGAGGATCTCCGGGTGCCAGATGAAGCCCGCCTTGACCACCTCGGCGAAGCCGGCGGTCGCTTCGTTCTTCGACAGCGTATCGAGCAGGTCGAGATCGCACACCACGGCGACCGGCGGCCAGAATGCACCGACGAGGTTCTTGCCCTCGGCGGTGTTGATGCCGGTCTTGCCGCCCACCGCGGCGTCCACCATTCCCAGCACGGTTGTCGGAACCTGCACGAGAGCGACGCCGCGGAGCCACGTCGCGGCGACGAAACCGGCCAGATCGGTCACCGCTCCCCCGCCGAAGCCGACGACGACGTCGGTGCGGGTGAAGTCCGCCTGCCCCATGACCTGCCAGCAGAACGCCGCCACCTCGACGCGCTTTCCGGCCTCGGCGTCCGGGATCTCGGCCAGCAGCACCTGACGATCGCCCATGAGCTGGGCGCGAAGCTCCTCGGCCTGCTTCGCGAGCGTCGGCGGGTGGACCACCAGCACCTTCTGCGCGCCCGCGGGCAGCGTCTCGCCGAGCGAGGACAGAAGGTCCCGTCCGATCGTGATGTCGTAGCCGGGCTCGCCGGCGACGCTGATGGTGGTGGTGTCGGTCATGCCGTCTCTCCGGCCGGCACACGGCGTGCCCAGGCCACGATGTCGTCGACGACTCGCGCGAGCGGGCCCGACGAGGTGTCGAATGCGATGTCGGCGGTCTGCTCGTAGACGGGCCGCCGTTCTTCGAAGATGCGCTGCCACCGTGCGGCGGGGTCTTCTCCGCCGAGCAACGGCCGTTCATCGCCGTGGATCCGGGATGCCACGACGTGCGGCGCCACGGTCAGCAGCACGACGCGGTGCGCGCGCAGACGTTCGCGCGTCAGCGGGTCGAGGACCGCTCCCCCGCCGAGCGCGACCACGCCGCCGCGACCCAGGGCCTCGACGACCGCCTCGCGCTCGAGGGCGCGGAAGTGCGGCTCTCCGTGGGCGACGAACAGCGCCGGGATCGGGCCGTGGTCGCGGACGACGAGCTTGTCGGTATCGGTGAAGGGCGTGCCCAGCGCTCGCGCCACGCGGCGCCCGACGCTGGTCTTGCCCGCGCCCATCGGACCGATGAGCACGACGGCAGGGCCGGCGGGGGGCTGCTCAGGCGAGGTCATGCGCGAGGAGCGCCGCGTCGGACGCGTCGGTCGTGCGCAGCGTCTCGGGCAGGTTCGCGAGATAGGTCTCGACGTTGCGGCGGGTCTCGACGATGTTGTCGCCGCCGAACTTCTCGAGCACGGCGTCGGCGAGGGTGATCGCGACCATGGCCTCGGCCACGACACCGGCTGCCGGAACCGCACAGACATCGGAGCGCTGGTGGTGTGCCGCCGCGGTGTCGCCGGTCGCCACATCGACCGTACGGAGGGCCTTGGGGATCGTCGCGATCGGCTTCATGCCGGCGCGCACGCGGAGCACGGTCCCCGTGGACATGCCGCCCTCGGTGCCGCCCGCCCGGTCGGACGACCGTGTGATCCCGTCGCCCGTGGCGAACAGCTCGTCGTGGGCCTGCGATCCACGGCGGGTGGTGGTGAGGAAGCCGTCGCCGACCTCGACGCCCTTGATGGCCTGGATGCTCATGAGTGCCTGAGCGAGCCTGGCATCCAGGCGACGATCCCACTGAACGTGGGAGCCCAGCCCCGGCGGAAGGCCGTAGGCGAGGACCTCGACGACGCCGCCGAGGGTGTCACCGGACTTCTTCGCATCGTCGACCTCGTCCACCATGGCGGCGCTCGTCTCGGCGTGGAAGCAGCGCAGCGGATCGGCGTCGAGACGGTCGACGTCGTCGGGCGTGGGGAATTCCGCGTCGTCGGGGACGCGGACGGGACCGATCGAGAGGGTGTGGCTGACGAGCCGGATGCCGAGCTCGTTCAGGAACGAACGGGCGACGGCACCCAGGGCCACGCGCGCGGCCGTCTCGCGGGCCGAGGCGCGCTCGAGGATCGGGCGCGCCTCGTCGAAGCCGTACTTCTGCATGCCGACGAGGTCGGCGTGGCCGGGGCGCGGCCGCGTCAGGGCGGCGCCGCGCCCGCGCGAACGGTCGGAGAGCTCGACGGGCTCAGGGCTCATGACCTCGGTCCACTTCGGCCACTCGGTGTTGCCGATGCGCAGCGCGATGGGGCTGCCGATCGTGAAGCCGTGCACGATGCCCGTGGACAGCGACAGTTCGTCCTCTTCGAACTTCATGCGCGAACCGCGGCCGTATCCCAGGCGACGGCGCGCCAGTTCGGCGCGGATCTGCGCCGAAGAGATGGGGACACCGGCCGGCATCCCTTCCATGAGGGCGATCAGCTCGGGGCCGTGGGACTCGCCGGCGGTGAGAACGCGAAGCATGGTCCTAGTCTCCCATGAGCGCGGTGCGCATTGCGGCCAGCACCTCGGTCTCGTGCTCCAGGGCGATCGCGGGGTCCCCTCCGACGAAGACGCGCACCTGCAGCAGAGCCTGGTGCAGCAGCATCGAGAGACCGTCGTGCGCCTCGCCGCCCGCGCGTTCCCAGGCCTGAGCGAGCGGGGTCGGCCAGCCCCCGTAGACGACGTCGACGAGCGGGCCGGAGACGGATGCCAGCTGGTCGGCGACGCGGCCGAGGTCGGTGCCTCCCGGTAGCGCTGCGATCGTCGCGTCCACCGGTGCGAACTCGGGATCGTCGAGGGCGACGACGCGAACGACGCCTCCCAGAGCATCGGCGAGGGCGACGAGGGGTGCGGCGGCCTCGGGCCGCCGCGCGCGTACCTCGATGAGTCCGGCTCCCGCACGGGCGGCGGCGACCACCGCGGAGGTCGCCGTCGCCCCGGCGCCGAGCACGCGGACCGCCCCGGGCTCGCGCACGCCGATCTCGTCGAGGGCGCGCGCCAAGCCGCCCACGTCGGTGTTGAAGCCTCGGGGCCCGCGTTCGGTCAGCAGGAAGGTGTTGACGGCGCCCGCGAGGCGCGCATCGTCATCGAGCAAGACGGCGGAGCGGGCGGCGGCATGCTTCAACGGCATGGTGAGCGAAAGACCGCGCCAGTCGGCATCCAGCCCCTCCACCGCGTCGGCGAAGCGCGCCTCGTCGACCTGCCGACGCCCGTACTCCCAGTCGAGGCCGAGCACGCCATAGGCCGCCGCGTGCAGTCGGGGTGATCGCGAGTGCGCGATCGGGTCGCCCCAGACGGCGAGGCGGCGGCCGGTCAGCATCCGCCGTTCGGATTCTCGCGGCACCACTGCTGGAACTGCGCGACAGCCTTCTCTTGATCGGCGTAGGTGGTCGAGAACACGGTTTCGCCGGTCGACAGATTCACCGTCGTGAAGTAGTACCAGGGGCCGTCGACGGGGTGCATCGCGGCGTCGATCGCGAGGTCTCCGGCGTTGGCGATCGGCCCGACCGGAAGTCCCGGGTACTTGTAGGTGTTGTACGGGTTGTCGCTGTTCAAGGCGTTCGCGCTCGACGACGAGGCTCCAGCATCGAGTTCGTTCGCTCCGTACTGCGCGGTGGAATCCATCTGCAGCAGTCCGTGCGTCTCGGTGTTGTCGGGCTGCAGACGGTTCTCGATGACACGCGAGACCTTGTAGAAGTCTTCGCTGCTGCGGGCCTCGCGCTCGATGATCGAGGCGATCGTGAGGATTCGCTCCCGATCGTTCGGGGCGACGCCGGCTTTGTCCAGCGACTCGATCGTGCGCTTGACCATACGATCGATCACCTGCGAGGCGGTGACGCCGTCGTCGAAGTCATAGGTCGCGGGGAAGATCCAGCCCTCGAGGGTCGGGGCCGACACCCCGTAGGTCGCGGGGGTCGCGACCGCGGCGTCGAGGTCGGCTCGCGCGATGCCGGTCTGCTCCGAGATGATGTCGAGCGACTGCTTCAGGGTCAGTCCCTCGCGCAGCTGCACGGAGTTGTCGAGACGGTTGGCGGGGTCCCGGAGCGCGGCGATCACGGCCTCGGAGGTCATCTGCTGCTGGAGCTTGTAGACGCCGGGCTGGAACGTGAACCCCACGGCGTTGTCGACCATGTACTTGTAGAGCGAGTTGGACGCTTTCGTGACGCCCGCCTCGAAGAGCTTCGGCGAGACGGACTGGCCCGTGTCGCCCGACACGATCGTGACGCGTGCCTCACCGGTCGCCTGGCCGGCCTGGTAGTCGAGGGACTCGCCATTGCCGAGGAATGCCTGAATCCGTTCGCCGTAGGTGTTCCACAGGGCGAACCCGCCGCCGGCGACACCGCCGACGAGGATCAGCACGATCGCGAGGGCGATCCAACGACCGACATGACGCCGCCGTTTCGGGGGCTTCTGCGGTGCCCAGCCGATCTGCTGCGTGGTGGTCTCGCCGGTGAAGAGCTCTTCGAGGGATCCGGATGCCGCGGCTCCCGGCGCGGCGGAGGCGGCAGCCGCCGCGCCGGGACCGACGAGGGCGGGTTCGCGGTCGCGAGCCGGCTCGGTGCGGCGCGACGAGGAGGGAGCGTGAGGCGTCTCGGCGGAGCGGGGAGCGTCCGCGCGGCGGGCGGCGGCCTGCCAGGCGGCGGACTGCGTGTCGCGGGCGGGCTGCGCGGCGGCGCCGGAGGGCGTGTTCTGCGCGGATGTCGTGCGAGGCGCCTGATCTCGCACAGCGCGCGAGGCACGGCCCGCGACTGCCGGCTCCGTTGCCGCCGTGGAGGCCGCGGCAGAAGCACCGTTGCGGCGCGGCCCCGGCGCCGCCTCGTCGCGGCCGCCCGCGGCAGCGGTGTCGCGTGTCGTCTGCGATGACGGGTGATCAGCGCGTCGCGCGGGTGCGTGCTCTTCCGCTCGAGCTGCCGACTGCTCGGCTGCGGAACGAGGGGCGGGCGTCGAACCGCTGCGCGGGGCGTCCGTCGGCTCGGCGGGGAAGGCTCGCGGCCGCTCGGAGGAAGCGGCCGGGTCGAGAGGCGGCTGCGCGTCCGCGACTCGGGGTGCCGGCGCGGGTTCGGCTCCGCGCTCGGCAGGCACGGATGGCGCGACTTCGGCGGCCTGCTCCGGCGAGATCGTCGGCGTGGCCTCGGTCGCCGCTCGCCGGGCTTCACGAGCCGCGCGGCGCGACGGCGGGGCGTTCTCTCCCGAGGCGGCGGCGCGGCGGGAGGAGCGTGCTCCGGTGCGCGGGTCGGGCAGGCGACCGTAGAGATCCGCGAACGGATCGTTCTCGGGAGGCTGGTTCTCGGGCATGTCAGGCGGGCTCCTGTCCCGGTGTTACGGCGGGTCCGGCCGGCTCACCGGACTGTCGCTCCACGTCGAGTGCCTGCTGCAGAAGCACCACAGCGGCGACTTGGTCCACAATGCTACGAGAATCACGCTGGGAACGTCCTGCTTCGCGCAGAACACTCTGCGCCGAGACGGTGCTCAGGCGCTCGTCGACCAGACGGACGGTCATCGGGAGAGCCGCCGCCAATGCCGCGGCGAAGGCCCGGGCGTCGGTGGTCGACGGCGTGTCTTCGCCACGCAGGTTCAGCGGGAGCCCCACCAGCACTTCGAACGCCTCGTACTCTGACGCCAGGGTCGCGATACGGCGAATCGGCTCTCCCTTGCGGGGTACCGTCTCGACGGGGACGGCGAGCACCCCGTCAGGATCCGACCGGGCGACGCCCACGCGGGCGCGCCCGACATCGATACCGAACCGGATACCACGCCGGAACGCCGTCACGCGATCGTCGTCCGCACGTCCGAGACGATGCCCTCGAGCGCCTGGGGCAGGGCTGCGGCATCCGTTCCTCCGCCCTGGGCGACGTCGGGACGACCGCCACCGCCACCTCCGAGGACGCCCGCCGCGGCCTTGGCGAGGGCGCCCGCGGCAAGCCCTCGTTCGCGTGCCGCGTCGTTCGTGACGACGACCACTGTCGCGCGGCCCCCGGTGACGCTCGCGAGAGCGACGACCGCGGGGTCGCTGCCCAGGCGGTCACGCACCTGCAGCGCGAGCGAGCGCACGTCGTCGGCTGAGGCGCCCTCCCCCAGGCTCTGCGCGACCACGCGCACGGTGCCGAAGGAGACAGCTGAATCGACCAGCTGCGGGAGGCGACCCGTCAGAGCCTGCGCTTCGAAGGCGGCGATCTTCTTCTCGGCGGCCTTGAGGTTCGCCGCCAGCTCGGCGATGCGCGTGGGCAATTGCTCGCGCGGCGTCTTCAGGCTCGAGCTGAGCTGGGAGACGATCGCACGCTCGGCGGCGAGGTCGCGGAAGGCGTCGAGGCCGACGAGGGCTTCCACGCGGCGATTGGACGCGCCGACCGACTGCTCGCCCACGAGGTTGACCAGGCCGATCTCTGCGCTGCGCGACACGTGCGTGCCACCGCACAGCTCGCGCGACCAGGGGCCGCCGATGTCAACCATACGGACGGTATCGCCGTACTTCTCACCGAACAGTGCCATGGCGCCGGCGGCTTTCGCCTCGTCGAGCGACATGACGCGCGTGGTGACCTCGAGGTTGTCGCGCACCGCGTTGTTGGCGATGTCTTCGATCTCGGTACGCGTCTCGGGAGAGAGCGCCGAGCCCCAGCTGAAGTCGAAACGCATGTAGCCGGCGCGGTTGAGCGAACCGGTCTGCGTCGCCGTCTTGCCGAGCGTGTCGCGGATCGCCGCATGAACGAGGTGAGTGGCGGTGTGGGCCTGCTGGGCGGCGTGGCGGTTGAGCGCGTCCACCACGGTGGTCGCGGGGGCACCGACCGACACCTCGCCGGCCGTCACCTCGACGGTGTGGCTCACGAGTCCCGGGACCGGGCGCTGCACGTCGAGCACCTCGAGCTCGTACCCGGGGCCGACGATGACGCCCTTGTCGGCGACCTGTCCTCCCGACTCGGCGTACAGGGCGGTCTCGGCGAGGATCACCTCGGCGATCTGGCCCTCGGCGGCGCGGTCCGTCCCCGCGCCCTGGATCAGGATGCCGAGCACCCTCGATTCCGTCTGCATCTCGGTGTAGCCGGTGAAGACGGTCTCGCCGTGGGCGCGGAACTCGCGGTAGGCGCTCTGGTCGGCGATCGTGCCCTTGCGGGCGCGTGCGTCGGCCTTGGCGCGCGTGCGCTGCTCGAGCATGAGCTGGTCGAAGGCACCGCGGTCGACGGTCAGCCCGGCTTCTTCGGCGATCTCGAGCGTCAGGTCGATCGGGAAACCGTAGGTGTCGTGCAGGAGGAAGGCCTCGGAGCCCGACAGCGTCGTGCCCCCGCCGTTCTTGGCCTCCACGACCGACTGGTCGAGGATGGCGGAACCGGCCGCGAGCGTGCGGAGGAACGTCTGCTCCTCGGCGATCGCGTACGCCGAAAGGCGGGCGTAGTCGGTCTCGACCTCGGGGTAGGACTCCTTCATGGCGTCGCGCGAGGCGGCGAAGAGCTCGGGGAAGGTGGCGCCTTCGACGCCGAGCAGGCGCATCGAGCGGATCGCGCGACGCATGATGCGGCGCAGGATGTAGCCCCGGCCCTCGTTCGAGGGCGTCACGCCGTCGGCGAGCAGCATGAGCGAGGAGCGCACGTGATCGGCGACGATGCGCAGGCGCACGTCGTCGTCGTGCGACTCCTGTCCGTACGCCTTGCCGGCCAGCTGTGCGGCCAGGTCGAGCACGGGGCGCACCTGGTCGGTCTCGTACATGTTGTCGACGCCCTGCTTGATGAACGCGATGCGCTCCAGGCCCATGCCGGTGTCGATGTTCTTCGCGGGCAGTTCGCCGACGATGTCGAAGTCGTACTTCGAGCGCACGTTCGTGATCTCGTACTGCATGAACACGAGATTCCAGATCTCGACGTAGCGGTCGTCGTCGGTGGCGGGGCCGCCGTCGACACCGTATTCGGGGCCGCGGTCGAAGAAGATCTCCGAGCACGGGCCGGCGGGGCCGGGCAGACCGGTCGACCAGTAGTTCGTGTCTTTGCCCAGGCGCTGGATGCGCTCGTCGGGCAGAGAGCTCAGCTTCAGCCAGAGCTCGCGCGCTTCGTCGTCTTCTTCGTAGACCGTGACCCAGAGGTCCTTCGGATTGAACGCGAGGCCGCCCTCCGCCTCGGGCGCTGTCAGCAGCTCCCAGGCGAAACGGATCGCGTCTTCTTTGAAGTAGTCGCCGAACGACCAGTTGCCGAGCATCTGGAAGAAGGTGCCGTGACGCGGGGTCTTGCCGACCTCTTCGATGTCGTTCGTGCGAATGCACTTCTGCACGTCGGCCGCACGCGGGTACGGCGGCGGAACGACCCCGCTGAGGTACGGGATGAAGGGCACCATGCCCGCCACGGTGAACAGCAGAGCCGGGTCGTCTGTGACGAGCGAGGCCGAGGGGACGATCGTGTGGTTCTTCTTCTCGAAGAAGTCGAGGAAGCGCTGGGCGATCTCGGCGGTTTTCATGGCGGGTCTTTCCGTACGCATGCGGATCCGCCCCACGGGTGGGGCGAGTGGCCGGTGGGGGTCAGTCGGAGGAGGAAACGGCCTTTTTGGCGGCGCTGGCGGCGTCGTCGACGACGTCGGTGGTCTTCTCGGCCGCGGAGGACGCGACGCTCTTCGCATCGTCGATGATCTCGGAGAGGCGGGTCTCCTGCGCGTGGTAGGCGTCGCTCATGCGGTCGGTGAACTCGCCGATGCGGGAGTCGAGCTGCGCGAGCACCTCCTGCCCGCGGGGGTCCTTGTTGACGAGGTGGGCGGCGACGAAACCGCCGACGATGCCCAACGCGAACCAGACGAGGCTTCTCACGATCACCACTTCTTCCTCGATACGACGCCGCGGTCGCGGCATCCCCCCATCGTAGGCGAGGGGCCCCGTGGAGCGCGCGTCCGCCGACGTGGCGCCCCGGTCACGTCGCATCGCTGCCGCACCTCGGCCGGTCCCTTCCGGTGCGGGGCGTGCCGAGTCCATCCGCGCGGAAGCGCTCCGCGAGTACCAGAAAGGGCGCCGGGAGAACCCGACGCCCTTCTGTGCTCGCTGAGGTCAGCGGGCGGCGTAGTACTCGACGACGAGCTGCACGTCACACGTGACGGGCACCTCGGCGCGCTTCGGGCGACGGACGAGCTTCGCCTGCAGCGTCGAGAGGTCGACCTCGAGGTAGCCCGGAACGGGGGGCAGCACTTCGGCGTGCCCACCGGCGGCGGCGACCTGGAAGGGCTCGAGACCCTCGCTCTTGGTCTTGACGTGGATCAGCTGACCCGGCTTCACGCGGAACGACGGGCGGTCCACGAGCTGGCCGTCGACCATGATGTGGCGGTGCACGACGAGCTGGCGAGCCTGCGCGGTGGTGCGGGCGAAGCCCGAACGAACGACGAGGGCGTCCAGACGCATCTCGAGCAGCTCGACCAGGTTCTCACCGGTCAGGCCGTCGGTGCGGCGGGCCTCGTTGAACGCGATGCGCAGCTGCTTCTCGCGGATGCCGTACTGCTCGCGCAGACGCTGCTTCTCGCGGAGGCGAACGGCGTAGTCGCTGTCGGCCTTGCGCTTGGTGCGACCGTGCTCACCCGGAGCGTAGGGACGCTTCTCGAGGTAGCGGGCGGCCTTGGGGGTGAGCGCGACGCCGAGGGCGCGCGACAGACGCACCTTGCGGCGGTCCTGAGACTTCGTGGTCACGAAGTTCTCCTTCCGATGACGCGGCCGCGCCTTTCGCGGCTCGCGGGCGTATCGCCCCCTTCCGCCCGATCCGGAGCGCACGCCGGGGCGCACCGGAAGGTGATCACAGGAAGGAGGGGATGCCCGAAAACCCTGTTTCGAGCCGGTTCATGCTATCAGAGCCGCCCGCACGGTCGTCGAGCGCCTACGCCCCGTCGAGGATGCGACGGATTTTCTCCAGGCGCGCGGAGACGTCGCGTTCGGTGCCGTGGTTCGTGGGCTCGTAGTAACGTCTGCCCGCGAGTTCGTCGGGAAGGTACTGCTGCGTCACGATCCCGATCTCGCTGTCGTGGGCGTACTTGTATCCCTTACCGTGCCCCAGCCGCTTGGCGCCCGGGTAGTGCGCGTCGCGGAGGTGCATCGGCACACGCCCGAAACCGCCGGCGCGCACGTCGGCGATCGCGGCGTTGATGGCGTTGTAGGCGGCATTCGACTTGGCGGTGGTGGCGAGGTAGATCGTGGCCTCGGCGAGGGGGATGCGTCCCTCGGGCATGCCGATGAACGCGACGGCGTCGGCCGCGGCGACAGCGATCTGCAGGGCCTGGGGGTCGGCCATCCCGATGTCCTCGGCGGCGGAGATCACCAGGCGTCGAGCGATGAAACGGGGGTCCTCCCCCGCCTCGATCATGCGCGCGAGGTAGTGGATCGCGGCATCCGGATCCGAACCCCGCACCGACTTGATGAAGGCGCTGATCACGTCGTAGTGCTCGTCGCCCTGGCGGTCGTAGCGCAGCAGCGCACGATCGACGGCCTGGGCGATGTGGTCGGCGGTGATCACGGGGAGCTCTCCCCCGTCGCCGGCGAACGGGCCCGGGTCCTGCTCGTCGTCGTCGTCCGGGTCGGGCGACGTGGCACCGTCGTCCCCCGCCACCGATGCCGCCGCCTCGAGAGCGGTCAGAGCTCGACGGGCGTCGCCGGACGCCAGGCGCACCAGGGCAGCGCGCGCTTCGTCTTCGAGCACGACCCGGCCGGCCAGACCGCGCGGATCGGTCACGGCACGATCCACCAGGGCCCCGAGGTCGTCGTCGCCGAGCGGGCGAAGGGTGAGCAGGAGCGAGCGCGACAGCAGCGGCGAGATGACCGAGAACGAGGGATTCTCGGTGGTCGCGGCGATCAGGACGACCCACCCGTTCTCGACGCCCGGCAGCAGGGCGTCCTGCTGGGCCTTGGTGAAGCGGTGAATCTCGTCGAGGAAGAGGATGGTCGACTGCCCGTAGAGGTCGCGCTGGGTGAGCGCTTCTTGCATGACCTCGCGCACGTCTTTCACGCCCGCGGTGATCGCCGACAGCTCGACGAAACGGCGCCCCGACGACCGCGCGATCGCCTGGGCGAGCGTCGTCTTCCCGGTACCCGGCGGGCCCCACAGAATGACCGAGGCCGCGGTGACGGATGCCGAGGAGTCGGTGGTGGCGAGGGTGACCAGTGGTGACCCCGGTCGCAGCAGATGCCCTTGACCGGCGACCTCGTCGAGGCTCACCGGGCGCATGCGCACGGCGAGCGGCGTCTGGCCCTGGAAGAGGGCGGAGGAAGAGGTCACCCCTCCAGGCTAACCGCGGCCTCCGACACCGCGTCCGCGAGAGCGAAACCAGCGCAGGGGGCGGCCTTTTGTAGGATCGACGTGCCCGGACGGGCGGAGGAGGTCGATGTGGCGACGCGCGGGAAAGACCGGCAGACGCGGGAGCAGCGCGCGCGTGCTCGCGCGTATCAGGCACGGCTCGAGCTCCACGCCCGTCAGGGGCGGCGTCGCACGCGCGACAATCTGATCGGCGTCATCGTCGGTCTCCTCGTGATCGCCGGAGCGGTGGGGGCGCAGACCGCCTACTTCGTCGCGGGCCCCGGTGCGCCGACGCCGGCCCCCTCTCCGACGGAGAATCCCACGACACCGGTCCCCACGGAGATCCCCGCGCCCCTTCCGTCGCCCTCGTCCACTCCCTGACCGCCCACACGGGGCCGTCGTCGCGACCGGGCGGTGATGCGCGCGCCTCGATCCTGTGTCGGAGGGGCCGCGCGTACTAGGCTCGGAGAGTCCTTCTCCCCCAGGCGGTTCTGCCGCGATGAGGTGCTACCCGTGACTTCCGTCCCCACTCCCGAGACCTCCGACCCGCGCGACGACGCGAGCGCCGTCGAGGTCGATCCCGCCGCCACGACCCCGGTCGAGGCGGAGACCGACGCTCCCGCGGCCGAGGGCGCGTTCCCCGACGAGGCCGCCGCTCCCGCCGAGGAGCACGAGGCTCCCGCCGCCGCTGCCCTCGCCGATGAGGCGCCGCGTCCAGACGAGTCGGCGGATGCCGCTGAGCCGGCGCCCGTCGACGAGGCCGGCGCCGACGAGGCTTCGGACGCTGAGCCCGCGGAAGACCATGCGGCCGCCGAGGTCGAGGCCGCCGCCGACGAGGCGGAGGCGCCCGGCGCCCAGCCCGCCGTCGTGCAGCCCGTCCTCCCGCGGCCCGGCGCGCGCATTCCCGGCCCGCCTCCGGGCAAGACCGCTTCCGCCGCGCCCGCTCAGCCGTGGGGCCGCGTCGACGACGAGGGAACCGTCTCGGTCCGCGAGGGCGACGACTGGCGTGTCGTGGGCCAATACCCCGACGGCACGCCCGCCGAGGCGCTCGCCTACTACCAGAGAAAGTTCTCGGATCTCGCCAGCGAGGTCACGCTGCTGGAGACCCGCCACCGTCGCGGTGGTGCCTCGGCATCCGACCTCCGCTCGACGGCGAAGACGCTCCGCGGCAAGCTCGACGGCGCCGCCGCGGTGGGCGACCTTGCTGCCCTCATCGCTCGCGTGGACGCCCTCACCTCCGAGCTCGCCGAGGCGAGCGAGAGCGAGGCCGTCGCCGCCAAGCAGGCCACCGAAGAAGCTGTGCGCGAACGCACGGCGATCGTCGAAGAGGCCGAGGCCCTCGCCGCCCGTGATCCCCAGACGGTGCAGTGGAAGCAGATGACCGCCGACATGACGGCGCTGTTCGAGCGGTGGCAGGCCCACCAGCAGAACGGTCCCCGACTGTCGAAGTCGACGGCGCAGCAGCTGTGGCGCCGTTTCCGCGACGCCCGCGCCACGGTCGATCGTCACCGCCGCGAATTCTTCTCCTCGCTGGACGAGACCCACAAGTCCGCCCGTGAGGCGAAGACGCGTCTCGTCGAGCGCGCCGAAGCCCTCGCGCCTCGTGGCGAAGACGGCATCGGAGCGTACCGCGACCTTCTCGACGCCTGGAAGGCTTCGGGCCGCGCAGGGCGCAAGGTCGACGACGCACTCTGGGCACGCTTCAAGGCCGCCGGTGACGCGCTCTACGGTGCGCGTATCGAGCGCGAGTCGGCCGACGCTGAGGCCTCGAAAGAGAAGATCGAGCAGAAGCGTGCGCTCCTCGAGAAGGCCGCGCCGATCGTCGACGAGAAGAACCTCGCGACCGCCCGCCAGAAGCTGACCGCGATCCAGCGCGAGTGGGACGAGATCGGCCGCATCTTCCCGCGCGACAAGGAGCGCGTCCTCGACGACGAGCTGCGCAAGATCGAGCAGAGCGTGCGCACGCGCGAGGATGCCGACTGGAAGCGCAACGACCCCGAGCAGAAGGCGCGCGCGAACGACATGACGCGTCAGCTGACCGACGCGATCGACAAGCTCGAGGCCGAGCTCGCCGACGCCGAGTCGCGTGGTGACAAGCGCGCCGCGGCCCAGGCGTCGGAGGCCCTCGAAGCGCGCCGCACCTGGCTGCGCGCCCTCGGCGGCTGATCAGTTCTCCACAGGTGGACGGTTTCGGCCGTCACGGGCGACACTGCCCCGCCACACTGGCGGGATGGTGTCGCCCTTTCTGTTCTTCCCCGGCGAGCGTCTCGCTCTGAGCGAGCTCAGTGCCGCGTGCCTCGACGGGCTCCTCGTGCCGCTCGGTGAGGGGTTCATGCCCGCCGACGCGGTCGAGACGGCGTGGATGCGCGCCCGAAGCCTCGTCCCCCTGCTGGGGGCTCGATGGGCAGGGGTACGGCTCACCGCGGCATGGGTGCACGGGGGGATGCCGACCGAGCCGACGCGGCACCACCTTCAGCGGGTGGCGAAGACACGGACGCGCGCGCACCACGTGACCCGCGCGGTCTTCCACGACGTGCGCCTGCCGCCGGCCGACACGGTGTCGCTCGCCGGCATCCACTTCAGCACGCCGGGGCGAAGCCTTGCCGACCTCGCCCGCTCCCAGGACGAGCAGCAGCGCGCCGTGGCGCTCGCGTGGGCGAGGTCCGACCCGCGTACGCGGAGGGAAGCGCAGGCCTGGCTCGATCGGCATCCGACATTCCCTCACGGCAGGCGTGGGACCGCGCTCCTCGCGAGCGTGACCGCCGACGGCGACCGCGAAGCCTACGACGAGGTGACGCGGTAGACGTCGTAGACGGCGTCGATGCGGCGCACGGCGTTGAGTACGCGGTCGAGGTGCACGGTGTCGCCCATCTCGAACACGAACTTGCTGAGGGCGAGCCGATCGTTCGTGGTCGACACGGTGGCCGAGAGGATGTTGACGTGGTGCTCGCTGAGCACGCGGGTCACATCGCTCAGGAGCCCCGAGCGGTCGAGGGCCTCGACCTGGATCTGCACGAGGAAGACGCTCTTGGTCGTGGGCGCCCACTCCACGTCGATCAGACGGTCGGGTTCTTCTTTCAGCGCCTTCACGTTGGTGCAGTCGCCTCGGTGCACCGAGACGCCGCTCCCGCGCGTCACGAAGCCGACGATCTCGTCGCCCGGCACCGGCGTACAGCACTTCGCGAGCTTGACGAGGATGTCGGGGGCACCGCGCACGAGCACACCCGAATCGCCACCGCGCGGGGCGCGGCTGCGACCGACGGGGATGTCGATGGGCCCGGTGTTCGTCTCTTCGACGTTGACGAGCGCGGTGACCTTCTCGATCACCGATTGGGTGGAGACGTGACCCTCGCCGACGGCGGCGTAGAGGGCGGAGACGTCCTCGTAGTGGAAGAGCCGGGCGACCTCGGTGAACGAGTCCTGGTTCATCAGGCGCTGGAGCGGCAGGTTCTGCCGGCGCATAGCGCGGGCGATCGAATCCTTGCCCTGTTCGATGGCCTCTTCGCGGCGTTCCTTCGTGAACCACCCGCGGATCTTGTTGCGCGCACGAGTGCTCTTGACGAAGCCGAGCCAGTCCTGGCTCGGGCCGGCGTCGGGGTTCTTGGAGGTGAAGACTTCGACGACGTCGCCGCTCTGCAGCGTCGACTCGAGCGGCACCAGGCGACCGTTGACCTTGGCCCCCATTGTGCGGTGGCCGATCTCGGTGTGCACGGCGTAGGCGAAGTCGACCGGGGTGGCGCCCGTCGGAAGTCCGACCACACGACCCTTGGGCGTGAAGACGTAGACCTCTTTCGCGCCGATCTCGAAACGCAGCGAGTCGAGGAACTCCCCCGGGTCGGCGGTCTCGGCCTGCCAGTCCGAGATGTGCGCGATCCACGCCATATCGGCGTCGACGGCCTTGGCGTCGGCCTTGCCGCCCGCCATCCGCTCCTTGTACTTCCAGTGCGCGGCGACGCCGAATTCCGCCTGCTGGTGCATCTCGTGCGTGCGGATCTGGATCTCGACCGTGCGGCCGCCCGGTCCGATGACCGTGGTGTGCAGCGACTGGTAAAGGTTGAACTTCGGCGTGGCGATGTAGTCCTTGAAGCGACCCGGCAGCGGCGTCCACCGCGCGTGTATGGCACCGAGCACGGCATAGCAGTCGCGCACGGTGCCGACGAGGATCCGGATGCCGATGAGGTCGTAGATGTCGTCGAACTCGCGACCCCGCACGACCATCTTCTGATAGACGGAGTACAGCTGCTTGGGTCGGCCCATCACCCGGCCGCGGACGCGCAGCTCACGCAGGTCGGCGTCGACGGCGTCGATGACGTTCTGGACGTACTGCTCGCGCTGAGGCGTACGTTGCTTGACCAGGCTGTCGATCTCGGCGTACAGCTTGGGGTGCATCACCGCGAAGGAGAGGTCTTCGAGCTCGCTCTTGATCGCCTGGATGCCGAGGCGGTGCGCGAGCGGCGCGTAGATCTCGAGCGTCTCGGTCGCCTTCTTCGCGGCCTTGTGCGGGGGCACGAAACCCCAGGTCCGGGCGTTGTGCAGGCGGTCGGCGAGCTTGATGAGCAGGACACGGATGTCTTTCGACATCGCCACGATCATCTTGCGCACGGTTTCGGCCTGCGCGCTGTCGCCGTACTTGACCTTGTCGAGCTTGGTCACGCCGTCGACGAGCATCGCGACCTCGTCGCCGAAGTCGGCGGCGAGCTCGTCGAGGGGGTATCCCGTGTCTTCGACGGTGTCGTGCAGCAGGGCCGCCGCGATGGCCTTCGGCCCCAGCCCGAGCTCGGCGAGGATCTGCGCGACGGCCAGCGGGTGCGTGATGTAGGGCTCGCCGCTCTGACGCTTCTGCCCGTCGTGCGCCTTGTCTGCGACGGCGTAGGCCCGCTCGATGATCGCGAGGTCGCCCTTGGGATGGTGCGTGCGCACCGTGCGCAGCAGCTTGTCGACGTCGTCACGACGGGCCGCGCGCGAGAAGATACGCGGAACGAGACGTCGCAAGGAGGACGGCGGCGGCGCGGAAGAAGTGATCTCTGCCATGTCACACCCCTTCCTTACGGCCAGTCGATCAAGTCTATGCCTCGCGGCAGGGGTCCACGGCGGGGTCCGCCGGCGGAACCCGAGGGGCGGGGCCCCGGCCTCAGGCCGGGACGCCCGCCTTCTCGCGGGCTGCCACGACGCGCGCGTCGCGCTGGGCGATCGGCTTCTCCTTCTCGCGCAGCAGGGCGTACATCGGCACAGCCACGAAGAGCGTCGAGTACGCGGCGACGATCGTGCCGACGAAGATCGACAGCGAGATGTCGCTGAGCGTGCGCGCACCGAGCGGTACACCGATGAAGAGGATCGCGCCGACGGGCAGGATCGCGACGACCGTCGTGTTGATGGACCGGATCAGCGTCTGATTGGCGGCGAGGTTCACCGACTCCGAGAACGTGCGACCGGAGATCTCCCCGTCCTCCCTGGTGTTCTCCCTCACCTTGTCGAAGACGACGGTGGTGTCGTACAGGGCGTAGGAGAGGATCGTCAGGAAGCCGATGACGGCGGCCGGCGAGATCTCGAAGCCGAAGACGGCGTAGACACCGACGGTGATGACGAGCACGTCGACGAGGCCGATGATCGCGGCGACCGACATCTTCCAGGTGCGGAAATAGAGCGCCAGGATCAAGAACGTCAGCGCGAGGAAGATCGACAGTCCCCACAGCGACTGACGAGTGACGTCGTTACCCCAGGTGGGGCCGATGAACGAGTTCGTGATCTCGGAGGCCGGCACGTCGTACGCCGTGGCCAGGGCGGACGAGACCGCCTGCGTCTGATCGTTGTCCAGCTGGTCGGTCTGCACCCGAACGGACTGGTCACTGATCGTGGTGACGCGGGTGGTGGCATCCGGGACGACCGAGGTCACGGCCTGCGTGGCCAGAGCCTGGTCGAAGGTCGACGGATTGGACACCGTGAACTGCGAGCCACCGGTGAACTCGATCGAGAACTGCACGGGCCGGAAGAGCGGCACGAGGGCCGCGCCGATCACCAGGACCGCGGCGATGATGAACCACAGGCGACGACGCTGCACGAAGGGGAAAGATGTCTTTCCCGAATAGAGGTCGTTGCCGAGCTGCGACATGGAGCGCATCAGTCGTCTCCCTCCTTCGTGGAGCGGCTATCGCCGCGGCTGGCGGCCGCCAGTTCGGCCTGCTTGCGTTCGGCGATCGTCTGCCGACGCTGCGCCTCGCCGCGGGACTTCTTCACCCGACCGGCGTCGACCACGGGAGCCCGGAACTGCGCGCGACCGCGGTACACGGCGCCGAGGGCGTTGGGGTCCATCCCTGAGAGGGGGTGACCCGAGCCGAAGAACCGGGTGCGAGCGAGCAACTGCATCACGGGGTGGGTGAACAGGATGAAGATCAGGATGTCGATCGCGGTCGTGAGGCCGAGCGTGAACGCGAAGCCCTTCACCGTGGCATCCGCGAGGATGTACAGCACGACGGCCGCGAGGATGTTGATCGACTTCGAGATGTAGATCGTGCGCTTCGCGCGCGACCAGCCGTCCTCGACCGCTGCGGTGATCGACTTGCCGTCGCGCAGTTCGTCTCGTATTCGTTCGAAGTAGACGATGAACGAGTCAGCCGTGAAGCCGATGGTGACGATCAAGCCGGCCACACCCGCGAGCGAGAGGCGGAAGCCCGCTCGCCACGCGAGGATGCACAGTGCAAGGTAGGTCAGCACCGCCATCACGCCGAGCGAAGCGATGATCACGGTACCGAGCGCTCGATAGACGATGAGCGAGTAGATCGCGACGAGACCCAAGCCGATGAGACCGGCGATGAAACCGACCTGCAACTGCTGCGAACCGAGCGTCGCCGACACGGTGTCGGAGCTCACGACCTGGAAGCTCAGCGGCAGGGCACCGTACTTCAGTTGATCGGCGAGGGCCTTCGACGACTCCTGCGTGAACGATCCCGTGATGCTGGGGCGGCCGTCGACGATGATGCCGTTCATCGACGGTGCCGACAGCACGGAGCCGTCGAGCACGAACGCGAACTGGTTCAGCGGCGGCTGCGCACCGTAGAGACGCTGGCTGATCTCGGCGAATTTCTGCGTGCCCTGGTCATTGAAGACGAGGTTCACGGCCCACTGGCCGGTGTTCTGCTCCTGGCCGTTGGTGGCGTTGGAGATGTCGGTGCCGTCGAGCTCGACGGGGCCGAGGATGTACTTCTGCCCGTCGTTCGTGCCGCATGTGATCATCGGCTGATCCGCGGGCGCCTGGGCGGGGTTGCTCGGCGGGTTCGCGCAGTCGTACGCGAGGAACTGCGCCTGCAGGGCAGGGGTGATGTACGCCGGGTCGCTCGCATTGGTCGGCGAAGCCGTGGGCGTCGACGGCAGGCTCGGGTCGGGCGTCGGGTAGGGCGTCGAGACGCCGTCCTGACCCACGAACGAGGTCGCCGGCGAACCGGTGAACAGCACCGGGCGCAGCTGCAGCTGGGCCGAGCTCTGGATGCGCTGTCGCGTGGCCTCGTCGGCCTGTCCGGGGATCTGCACGACGATGTTGCGTCCACCCTCGGTGGCGACGTCGGCTTCGCCCACGCCCGAGGCATCGACGCGCTGGCGGATGATCGTGACGGCCTGTGCCAGCTGTTCGCTGTCGGGCGCGGCGCCGTCGGTGGTCTGGGCTTGCAGGATGATCTGCGTGCCGCCCTGGAGGTCGAGCGCGAGCTCGGGGGTCCAGGAACTGGCGTTATACACGTACACGCCCAGCGCGTTGATGCCGAAGAGCACGCCGGTGATGGCGAGCAATCCGGTCAAAACGCGCCAGGCGTGACGGACGGGAGTCGAGGGCGCCACGGAGTCGGCTTTCTGTGCGGCGGTGAACGGAAGGGCGGGAGGGGGCGATCAGACCGCGGGGCGGTCCTTGTCGTCGCGCTCGGCGTCGGCGGCGTGCTGGCGGGCGGCGCGCTGGTCGTCGCTGATCGAGGTGATGTCGCCGTCGGCGACACCGGCGACGTACTCGGCCTCGGTCTCCTCGGCTTCGATGTACTCGTCCTCGGTCACCGTGCCCGCGGCAGGGTCGACGATGCGGAGGATGGCCTGGCTGTGCACCTTGATGACGACACCGGGGGCGATCTCGACGTGCGCCGGCTTGTCGAGGTCTTCGCCGTCGTACTCGACAATGGTGCCGTAGAGGCCGCCCTGCAGCAGCACCTCGGCGCCGGGGACCGTCTCGCGGGCCTTCTGCTCGAGCTCGGCCTTCTGCTTCTTCATGCGACGGCGGGAGCTCAGGAACATGAAGACGAGCAGACCCGCGAACAGAATGAGCAGGAGGAAACTGGAGTCCATGGAGGCGGTGCACCTTTCAGATCAGGCGCGCCGTGCGGCACTGCCTAGCGGGGGTCGGGGAATCCCCCGCCGAGTATAGGTCATGAGCCCCGGCTGAACCGGAGCATGCCGTCGGGATGGGGCGCTCCGAGGTGGTCGTACGCCTCGGGAGTCGCCACCCGCCCGCGCGGGGTCCGACCCATGAATCCGATGCGCACGAGGTACGGCTCGACGACCGATTCGATGGTCTCCGGCTCCTCTCCGACGGCCACGGCGAGGGTGCTGAGGCCTACCGGTCCCCCACGGAAGCGGCGCACGAGGGCGTCGAGGACGGCCCGGTCGAGGCGGTCGAGGCCGATGGCATCCACGTCGTAGAGATCGAGAGCGGCGCCGACCGTCCGCACGTCGGCGTGGCCCTCGTCGGTCCCGGTCGACGGACCGTTCACCACGAGATAGTCCCGGACGCGCCGGAGCAGGCGGTTGGCGATACGGGGCGTTCCTCGCGAGCGGCGGGCGATCTCGGAGCGCGCGGTGCCCGGGAGGCCGACATCGAGCATGGATGCCGAGCGCGAGACGACCCGCTCCAGCTCTT
Organism: Sphingomonas sp. G5; assembly: GCF_052660795.1. Lineage (NCBI taxonomy): Bacteria > Pseudomonadati > Pseudomonadota > Alphaproteobacteria > Sphingomonadales > Sphingomonadaceae > Sphingomonas > Sphingomonas sp. G5. The sequence continues at coordinate 1,600,443 of NZ_CP109660.1, forward strand.
CGGGCTCGTAGTACTCGAGGTGGGCGGTGAAGCCGAAGCGGTCGCGCAGCGGGTTCGGCAGCAGGCCCGCGCGTGTTGTGGCGCCCACGAGGGTGAAAGGAGCGAGGTCGAGGGGGATGCTGGTCGCGCCCGCGCCCTTGCCGACCATGATGTCGATGCGGAAGTCCTCCATCGCGAGGTACAACATCTCTTCCGCCGAGCGCGCCATGCGGTGGATCTCGTCGATGAAGAGCACCTCCCCCGGCGTGAGCGACGACAGCAGGGCGGCGAGGTCGCCCGCGTGCTGGATCGCGGGACCGCTCGACAGGCGGAGCGGCCGACCGCTCTCGTGCGCCACGATCATCGCGAGGGTGGTCTTGCCGAGCCCCGGAGGACCCGAGAGCAGGATGTGGTCGGGGGAACGCTGCTGGATCCGCGCTGCGTCCAGCAGCAGCTGCAGCTGGCCGCGCACCTTCTGCTGGCCGACGAACTCTGCGAGCGAGGTGGGCCGCAGGGCGCCCTCGATGGCGAGTTCGACCTCGTCGTCGGGCGTGCCGGCGTCTCGGACGTCAGCCACTCACGCTCTCCTTGCGGGCGGGGCCCAGCAGGGCGAGCGTGAGTCGGAGGAGCGCTTGGACCGAGGCGCGGTCGGCCTCGGAGGCGGTTTCGGCGACGGATGCCACGGCCTCGGCCGCCGTCCGTTCCGTCCAGCCCAGGCCCACGAGTGCCTGCGTCACCTGCACGGGAACCTGGCCGTGCGGCGAGACGGCGGCGGGAGCGGCGGCCGGGGCGACCTGCAGCTTGCCGGCGAGCTGGACGACGATGAGTTTGGCGGTCTTGGGGCCGATGCCCGAGACGCGGCGGAACGGGGCGTCGTCGTCGTCGGCCACGGCTTGGGCGATCTGCGGCACGGTGAGCGACGACAAGACGCCGAGGGCGGACTTCGGGCCGACGCCGGTGACGCTGATCAGCTGGGTGAACACGGTGAGCTCCTCGCGGGCTTCGAAGCCGTAGAGCGACAACGCGTCCTCGCGCACGATGAGGTTCGTGTGCAGGTGGACGTCGTCGCCGACATGCACCGTCCGCGCGAGTTGCGCGGTCACGGCGACGGAGAAGCCCACACCTCCCACCACGATGACCAGCGAGTCGTCGGCGACGTGAGCCGCCGTACCGTGCAGCGAGGAGATCATCCCGACAGCCTACGCGCCCGTTCGTACATGTGTTCGAGCGACACGCGTCGGCGGAGTGCGCTTCTTCTCGGCATCCCTCCAGGCCTTCTGGGCGGGTGTCAGGGCGCCGTCTCCCGAGGAGGCGGCCGCTCCCCCGCGCCAGGCGTGGCACAGCGCAATCGCGAGGGCGTCGGCCGCATCCGCGGGCTGAGGGAGGGTGTCGAGCCGTAGGACCCGGGCGACCATCGTCTGCACCTGCAGTTTGTCGGCGGAGCCGTACCCGGTGATCGCGGCTTTCACCTCGCTGGGGGTGTGGGTCGCGGCGGTCAGGCCGTGCTCGGCTGCCAGCATCAGGGCGATGCCGCTGGCCTGAGCGGTGCCCATCACCGAGTGGAGGTTGTTCTGGGCGAAGACGCGCTCGACGGCGACGACGTCCGGCTGGTGTGCGACGAGCACCTCGCGGATACCGGCGGCGATCGCCGCGAGACGCTTCTCGATCGGGTCCGTCGGCGCGGAGCGGGCGACGCCCACGTGCACGAGCGAGGCCGTGCGGTTCGGCGAGACGTCGACGACGCCGAGGCCGCAACGGGTCAGGCCGGGGTCTATGCCGAGGACGCGGAGGGGACGAGACACGGCCCCCACGCTAAGCGCAGGGGCCGTGTCGAGACGAAGGGCGCGCCCTTACTCGTCGTTCTCGAGTTCGGCCTGAACGTCGGCGCTCATGTCGAAGTTCGTGTAGACGTTCTGCACGTCGTCGCTGTCTTCGAGGGCGTCGATCAGGCGGAACACCTTGCGGGCGGTGTCGGCGTCGACCTCCACCTTGAGCGAGGGGACGAACTCGACGTCGGCGGAGTCGTACTCGATGCCGGCATCCTGCAGCGCGCTGCGCACCGACACGAGGTCGGAGGCCTCGGTGATGACACCGAAGCCTTCGCCGTGCGGCTCGACCTCTTCGGCTCCGGCCTCGAGGACCGCGAGCATGACGTCGTCTTCGGTCGTGCCCTCGGAGGGGACCACGATGACGCCCTTGCGGCTGAAGTTGTAGGCGACGCTGCCCGGGTCGGCGAGCGTGCCGCCGTTACGGCTGAGGGCGGTGCGCACCTCGGCCGCGGCGCGGTTCTTGTTGTCGGTCAGACACTCGATAAGGAAGGCCACACCGTTGGGTCCGTAGCCCTCGTACATGATCGAGGAGTACTCGACGGCCTCGCCGCCGATGCCGGCACCGCGCTTGATGGCGCGGTCGATGTTGTCTTTGGGGACCGAGGTCTTCTTGGCCTTGAGCACGGCGTCGAAGAGGGTGGGGTTGCCCTGGAGGTCGGCTCCACCGAGCTTCGCCGCGACCTCGATGTTCTTGATGAGCTTGGCCCACGACTTGGCGCGACGGGAGTCGATGACCGCCTTCTTGTGCTTGGTCGTGGCCCATTTGGAGTGTCCGGACATGCTGCAACTTTATCCTGGCTTCCACGAGGGCGTTGGCGTGCAGGCGAGCTCGGTCTCTTGCGGCCCCGCCCAGGTCCAGGAACGAGACGAACTCACCCGCTGCGCACCTGGATCACACTCCCGTCCGGCGCACCGCGACCGCGCGTCGCGATCGACGGACGCGAGCAGCTCCACCGCGGGTGCGGAGTCAGTGCGCGCGCATCCCGCGTCGGTTCGACACGTGGTCCAGGAACCGGCGATGGAACCGCGTCTCCCCCGTCGATTCGGGGTGGAACGCGGTACCCAGCAGGGCGCCCTGCTCGATCGCGACGACGCGCCCATCGGGAAGGGATGCCAGGGGCTCGGCATCCGGTCCCCACTCGACGACCGCGGGCGCACGGATGAAGACGGCGTGTACCGGCGGATCACCGAGGGCGGGGACGTCGAGGTCGGTCTCGAACGAGGCGGTCTGGCTGCCGAAGACGTTGCGGGCGACGCGCGCGTCGATGCCCCCGAAGGTCCGCTGGCCGGTGATGGCGCCGTCGATGCGGTCGGCGAGCAGGATGAGTCCCGCGCACGTGCCGTACATCGGCATGCCGTCGGCGATCGCCTCTCGGATCGGGTCGAAGAGATCGAAGGCGCGCGCGAGTTTGTCGATGACGCTCGACTCGCCGCCGGGGAGGACGAGGCCCTCCACGGCGGCGAGCTCCTCGGGTCGGCGCACCGGGTGGGCGTCGACGCCGAGGGCGGTCAGGACCGCGAGGTGCTCCCGCACGTCTCCCTGGAGTGCGAGAACGCCGACGCGGGGATTACCAGCCACGCTCGGCGAGGCGGTGCGGCGCGGGGAGGTCGGCCACGTTGATGCCGACCATCGCCTCGCCGAGTCCGCGCGAGGCCTCTGCCACGACCTTGGGGTCGTCGTGGAATGTGGTGGCCTTCACGATCGCGGCGGCGCGCTGGGCGGGGTTGCCCGACTTGAAGATGCCCGAGCCGACGAACACGCCGTCGGCGCCGAGCTGCATCATCATCGCGGCGTCGGCGGGAGTGGCCACTCCCCCGGCGGTGAACAGCACGACGGGGAGCTCGCCGGTCTCCGCGATCTCGGCGACGAGGTCGTAAGGCGCCTGCAGTTCCTTGGCCGCGACGTAGAGCTCGTCCTTGGTCTTCGCGCGCAGGGCGTTGATCTCGCTGCGGATGGTGCGGATGTGCTTGGTGGCCTCGGACACATCGCCGGTGCCGGCCTCGCCCTTGGAGCGGATCATCGCGGCTCCCTCGGTGATGCGGCGCAGCGCCTCACCGAGGTTGGTCGCGCCGCACACGAACGGCACGGTGAAGTTCCACTTGTCGATGTGGTTGACGTAGTCGGCGGGCGAGAGCACCTCGGACTCGTCGATGTAGTCGACGCCGAGCTCCTGCAGGATCTGCGCTTCGACGAAGTGGCCGATGCGGGCCTTGGCCATGACGGGGATCGAGACCGAGGCGATGATGTCGTCGATCAGGTCGGGATCGCTCATGCGGGCGACTCCGCCCTGGGCGCGGATGTCGGCGGGCACGCGCTCGAGCGCCATGACGGCGACGGCGCCGGCGTCTTCGGCGATGCGGGCCTGCTCGGCGGTGACGACGTCCATGATCACGCCGCCCTTGAGCATCTCGGCGAGACCGCGCTTGACGCGGGAGGTTCCGGTGTCGGTCATGTCCACTCCGTTCGGCGCCCGGGGGCGCGAGTTCCGCGCTTCGGGGCGCGATCATTTGGCTTAGGCCAAAACGTAGCATGGCTCAGGACATAGGCTGATCGAGACCGAGGGGGCCTATGACCATCGATATGACCGGCCGATCGGCATCCGGTATCGCCGCCGACCTGCGCGAACGCATCGAGCGGGGGGAACTCGCACCGGGCACGCTCCTGCCCTCCGTCCGGGCTGTGGCCGCCGACCTCGGCGTCAACCGCAACACGGTCGTCGCGGCCTACCGCCAGCTCGCCCAGGCGGGGCTCGTCGAAGCCCGCGGACGCAGCGGCACGCGCGTGGCCGACCGCACCGCCGTCGCACAGGAGGGCTATGCACCCGACACCGTGCTGCGCGACGTGGGCACCGGCAACCCCGACCCGACGCTGATCCCCGACCCCACGGCCGCCCTGGCGCGCTCGACTCGGCCCGTCCTCTACGGCGAGCCGGTCATCGACCCGGGCCTCGAAGCGTGGGCCCGCGGGTGGATGGCGGACCAGCTCCCCCACGACGACCTACTGATCACCGTCACGAGCGGCGCGAGCGACGCGATCGAGCGTCTGCTCGCCCAGGCCCTGCAGCGTGACGACGCCGTCGCGTTGGAAGACCCCTGCTTCTTGTCGGCTCTGCACACGGTCCGCACGGGCGGGTATCGCGCCGTTCCGGTGGCGGTGGATGCCGAGGGCATGACCGTCGACGGACTGCGCGACGCCCTGGAGGCCGGCGTTCGCGCCGTGATCTGCACGCCCCGCGCGCACAACCCCACGGGGGCGAGCCTCAGCGCCGAGCGTGCCGCAGCCCTGCGCGAGGTGCTCGCGGAGCATCCCTTCGTGCTCGTCATCGAGGACGACCACTTCTCGCTGTTGTCACGTGCGCCCCTGCACTCGGTCATCGGCCCCGCGCAGCGTCGGTGGGCGCGCATCCGCTCGATGTCGAAGTTCCTCGGACCCGACACGTGCCTCGCCGTCACGGCATCCGACCCCGACACCGCCGATGGGCTCGCCGTGCGCCTCACGCCCGGCACGACGTGGGTGAGCCACATCCTGCAGCGCATGACGCTCGCCCTGGTCACCGACGACGCCGTCCGCGCCGACATCGAGGCCGCCGCCGAGCACTACGCCGGGCGCAACGCGGCGTTCGCCGCGGCACTCACCGAACGCGGACTCCCCGTCTCCCCGGGCGACGGACTCAACCTGTGGGTGCCGCTCCCGGTCCCCGCGGCGTCGGCGCGCGAGGAACTCATGCGCCGGGGCTGGCTGGTGAGGGAGGGGGACCCGTTCTTCCTCTCCCCCGACCACGCGGGCGCGTTCCTGCGCCTGACGGTGCACGACCTCGACGACGCCTCGACCACCACCCTCGCCGACGACCTCGCCGCCGCCGCGGGCGCGCTCCGTCCCGGCATCCGAGGTGGGAGGATCGAGGCATGAAGGTTCTCTCGATCCAGTCGGCCGTGGCGTTCGGGCACGTCGGCAACTCCGCCGCCGTCTTCCCCCTCCAGCGCATCGGGGTCGAGGTTCTCCCCGTCTACACGGTCAACTTCTCGAACCACACCGGTTACGGCGCCTGGCGCGGACCTCTCATCTCCCCCGCCGATGTCGCCGACGTGCTCGCCGGCATCGAGGACCGTGGCGTGTTCCCCGAGATCGACGTGGTGCTCTCGGGCTACCAGGGCGGTGAGGGGATCGCCGACGTCATCATCGATGCCGTCGCGCGCGTCAAGAAGGCGAATCCGGATGCCGTCTACGCCTGCGACCCCGTCATGGGCAACGCGAAGTCGGGGTGTTTCGTGGCCCCTGCGATCCCCGAACTTCTCCGCGAGCGCGTCGTACCTGTCGCCGACATCCTCACGCCCAACCAGTTCGAGCTCGGGTTCCTCACCGGCACGCAGCCCGACACCATCGACTCGACCCTCGCCTCGGCCGACATCGTGCGCGAGCGCGGCCCGCGGACGATTCTCGTCACGAGCGTCGAACGCCCCGATCGTGAGCCCGACACCATCGAGATGATGGTCGTCGACGACGCCGGCGCATGGATCGTGCAGACACCGCTGATTCCGATGAAGGCCAATGGGTCGGGAGATGTGACGGCGGCGCTTTTCACCGCCCACTACCGTCGGAGCGGCGACGCGGCCGATGCCCTGGCGCGCACGGCATCCAGCGTCTTCGATCTGCTCTCGAACACCTTTGAGTCGGGCTCGCGCGAACTGCGTCTCGTCGAATCCCAGGAGGCCTACGCGAACCCTCGTCTGCAGTTCTCCGTGCGCCAGGTGCGCTGACGCGGCTCCCTCGTTCGCGACGGGTCAGCCGCCGTACACCTCTTTGTACGCCGCGACCCAGGCGTCACCGTCGGCAGGGCACATGAAGGTCGCGCCGAACACCATGACGCTCGCAATCGGCTTCTCGGCCTGCGTACGCGCGGCACCTTGCAGGTCGCTCGGGATGAGTTGGGCGAACAGCGGCGACGTCGCGACGTGCGTGTTCAGAGTCGTGGCGTCGACCCGATGACGGTTGAGGATAGCCGTTTCGCAGGCATCCCCGGCCAGGGCGAGGGCGAGGTTCTCGTCGGTGGACGTCCACGTCGAGCCCTGCTGCTCGACGTACGCCCGCTGCTCGGCGATGAACTCCTTCTGAGCCGGGGTCACGGCGACCAGGGGTGAACCGTCCATGGGGAGCTGCTGCTCTCGGAAGTACTCCTCACGTTCTGCGAAGACGTCGGATACATCGTCGGGAGCGACCGACGTCGATTCCCCGGGCGCCGGAGTCTGCGCGTCGTCGGGGACCGAGGTCGGCAGTCCCGCGGCGCCGTCGGGCCCGAGCGGGCTCGGCAGCGGGATGCAGGCGGTCGTGGCCAGGAGGACGGCGGCGAGAGTGAGAGAGAGAACCAGAGGGCGAGTCCGAGTGTTCATAGGCTCACGCTACCGAGGGCGCCGCGCACGCGGAGGGGGCTTGTGGATAACCCGGTTCACGCATCCCAGGCGTCGGCGACCGCGCGGCGCACGTCACCGAGCAGCTGCGGCAGCGCCTTCGTCTTCGCGATGATCGGGAAGAAGTTCGCGTCCGACGCCCAGCGGGGCACGATGTGCTGGTGCAGGTGGCCGTCGACGCCGGCTCCGGCGATCGCGCCCTGGTTCATGCCCAGGTTGAAGCCGTCGCAGTTCGACACCGCCCGCAGCACCCGCATGCCGCGCTGTGTGAGCGCGCCGATCTCGGCGACCTCTTCGTCGGTGGCCTGGTCGTATGTCGCGATGTGGCGGTACGGACACACCAGCAGGTGCCCGGAGTTGTACGGGAACAGGTTCAGCAGCACGTACGCGGTCTTTCCTCGCGCGACGATCAGCCCGTCCTCGTCGGACTTCTCGGGAGCTGCGCAGAACGGGCAGTTCTGCTCCATGGGCTCCCGGCCCGCCGAGATGTACGCCATGCGATGCGGCGTCCACAGGCGCTGGAACTCATCGGGCACACCCGGCAGTGTCATCGCGTCGACGAGCTCGGCGTCGGTCGTCACCGATCCGGACCCGTCCGCAGTGGGAGTCGGGCCGGTCACCGGCGACGAGCCCGCCGCGGCGGCATCCGGATCGGTGGTCACGCGAGGTCCTCGGCGGTGTTGACGAGCGTGCGGGCCGAGATCGCCCCGGTGATGCGGGCGACAGCCTCATCGACGGGGATGCCGTTGAGCTGCGTGCCGTCGCGGAAGCGGAACGAGACCGTGCCGCCCGCGCGGTCCTGCTCCCCCGCGATCAGCATGAGCGGCACCTTCTGCGTGGTGTGCGTGCGGATCTTCTTCTGCATGCGGTCGTCGCTGTGGTCGGCCTCGGCGCGGACGCCGCGGGTCTTGAGATCGGTCACGATGCCCTGAAGGTAATCGCCGTACTCCGCCGCGACCGGCACGGCCACGACCTGCACGGGCGCGAGCCACACCGGGAAGGCTCCGGCGTAGTGCTCGAGCAGGATCGCGAAAAAGCGCTCGACCGAGCCGAAGAGAGCGCGGTGGATCATGACGGGGCGGTGCTTCTCACCGTCGGGGCCGGTGTACTCGAGCTCGAAGCGCTCGGGCTGGTTGAAGTCGAGCTGAATGGTCGACATCTGCCACGTGCGGCCGATCGCGTCACGCGCCTGCACCGAGATCTTGGGGCCGTAGAACGCGGCCCCGCCCGGGTCGGGTACGAGGTCGAGTCCGGACGCCTCGGCGACCTCGCGCAGGGTCTCCGTGGCTTCGGTCCACAGCGTGTCGTCGCCGATGAACTTCGGGTTGCCGTCCTCTTTGGTCGACAGCTCGAGGTAGAAGTCGTTGAGACCGTAGTCGCGGAGGGTCTGCAGCACGAAGTCGAGGCTGTGGGTCAGCTCGCCCTTCACCTGATCGGCCGTGACGTAGATGTGCGTGTCGTCCTGGGTCATACCGCGCACGCGCGTGAGGCCCGAGAGGGTTCCGCTCTTCTCGTAGCGGTAGACCGATCCGAACTCGCTCAGACGCAGCGGCAGTTCGCGATAGCTGCGACCACGCGAGCGGAAGATCAGGTTGTGGAACGGGCAGTTCATGGGCTTGAGGTAGTACTCCTGGCCCTCGCGCGAGACGTGCCCGTCGGCGTCGACGACTTCGTCGAGCACCATCGGGGGGTACATGCCGTCGGCATACCACTGCAGGTGACCGCTCGTCATGAAAAGGTCGCCCTTGGTGATGTGAGGGGTGTTCACGACCTCGTAGCCGCTGGCGAGCAAGCGCTCACGCATGTAGCGCTCGATCTCGTAGCGGATGATTCCGCCCTTGGGGTGGAAGACCGCCAGGCCCGGGCCGATCTCGTCGGGGAACGAGAACAGGTCGAGTTCTTTGCCGAGCTTGCGGTGGTCGCGCTTGGCGGCCTCTTCGAGACGGTGCTGGTAGGCGCGCAGCTCGTCTTTCGTGGGCCACGCGGTGCCGTAGATGCGCTGCAGCTGCGGGTTCTTCTCGCTGCCGCGCCAGTAGGCGCCCGCGATGCGGGTGAGGTCCCAGCCGTTGCCGATCACCCGGGTGCCGGGAACATGGGGTCCGCGGCAGAGGTCCTTCCACGCGGTCTCGCCGTCTCGCGTGACGTTGTCGTAGATCGTCAGTTCTCCGGCGCCGACCTCGACGGACGCGCCCTCGGCGGCTTCGGCCGACCCGCCCTTGAGGCCGATCAGCTCGAGCTTGAACGGCTCGTCGGCGAGCTCGGCGCGGGCCTCGTCGTCGGTGACGACGCGACGCACGAACCGCTGGTTCTCGCGGACGATGCGCTCCATCTCCTTCCTGATGACCTTGAGGTCGTCAGGGGTGAAGGGCTCGTCGACCTGGAAGTCGTAGTAGAAACCGTCGGTGACGGGCGGACCGATGCCGAGGTTGGCCTGGGGCTTGACACGCTGCACGGCCTGGGCGAGCACGTGCGCGGTGGAGTGGCGCAGGATCGACAGACCGTCGGCGCTGTCGATCGTGACCGGCTCCACCTGGTCGTCGGCCGTCACGGTCGTGGCCAGGTCTTTCAGCTCCCCGTTGACGCGCAGAGCGACGACCGAACGGTCGGGGAAGAGGGCGAAGCCATCGGCGGGGAAATCAGTCACAGAACATCTCCTGAAGGGGTCGTTTCCAGGCTACCCGGCGGGCGTGGTCTCGACCGCACGCGACGTGCCCCATAGTGGAGCGGTGACTTTGGCCATCATCGGCGGCGTGCTCTGGGTCCTCGGGATCATCGCGCTGCTCACCGGCGTCTTCCCCGCCGACGCCGCTCTCGCCGTCGCCGACCGCGTCTGGCCCATCCTGCTGTTCGTCGTGGCGGTGACGATCGTCGCCGAGCTGGCATCCAAAGCGGGGCTCTTCGACGTCGTGGCCGCCCGCCTGGCCACGCTCGCTCGTGGCCGAACCGCGTTGCTGTGGGTGCTCGTGGTGGCGCTGGCGACGGTGGCGACGGCGTTCCTCTCGCTCGACACGACCGCGGTGCTGCTCACTCCCGTGGTGGTGTCGATGGCCGTGGCTCGTCGGCTCGATCCGCTCCCGTTCGCGTTCGTCACCGTCGTGCTCGCCAACACCGCCTCGCTGGTGCTTCCCGTGTCGAACCTCACCAACCTGCTGGCATCCGAGGCGCTCGGAGGCGGTCACGACCCCGTCGCCTTCCTCACGCTGCTGGGCCCGTCGGCGCTCATCGCCATCGCGGTGTCGGTCATCGTGCTCACGCTCGTGTTCCTGCGGCGCCTGCCCAAGACGTACCCGAATGCGGCCTCCCCCGAGATCTCGGACCGCCTCCTGCTGCGTGTCGCGGCCGTCGTGACCTTCGCCCTGCTGCCCCTGCTGGTCGTCGGACTCGAACCCTGGATGCCGGCCACAGCCGCCGCCGTCGTCCTCGTCGCCGCGTTCGCCTGGCGCGCGCCGCGGGCCCTCGGCATCCGTCTCGTGCCCTGGTCGTTGCTGGTCTTCGCGGGCGGCCTGTTCCTGGCCGTCGGGGCCCTCGAAGCCCTCGGGATCGGACGGATCACCGCGGTGCTCGCCGGTTCCGGTGACGACCTGGTGTCGCTCTGGCAGCTGGCGGGCGTCGGCGCCCTCGCGGCGAACGGCATCAACAACCTGCCCGCCTACCTCGCGCTCGAGTCGGCGGCCGGCTCCCCCGCGCGCCTCGCCGCGCTGCTGATCGGAGTGAATGCGGGGCCGATCGTGACGCCGTGGGCGTCGCTGGCGACCCTGCTGTGGCACGACCGCCTGGTCGCCGCGGGCATCGAGGTGCGGTGGAGCCGGTTCGTCCTGCTCGGTGCGGTGATCGCGCCGTTGATCCTGTTCCTCGGGGTGCTGCCGCTCGTCTGGTGAGCTTTCAGTCCTCGTACGTTCGCGACCAGGCCTTGTGGGGCTCGATGAACCACACAGCCAGTCCCGTGCGCAGGCCGTAGTCTTCGCCGGTGTACAGCCGAGAGATCCGGTCGACGTACGGCAGGGCCGCGTCGCCGTCGATCCGCTCCACGGCCACTCCCCGCACGAACGCCATCGAGTAGTTGTTGTCGGTCGCCGTGACCGAGATGGCGACGCGCGGGTCGCGCTGGAGGTTCCGGTCCTTCAGGGTGTCGACCTCGGTGAACAGCATGAGGCGTTCGCCGTCCACGCCGACCCAGAGCGGGATCGAGTGCGGAGACCCGTCGCGCATCAGTGTCGCGAGGTGCGCGACGGCGTCGGTCTCGAAGTACGGCTTGGTGGTGGTCCAGTCGCTCATACGCGATGCAACCGCCGGGGTGCCGGCATCCATTCCCTCCTCAGTCGCGGGGGGATCGGGGAGCCTGGTCGTTCGGAACCTCGCTGAAGATCATCTCTTCGCCTCGGGTGCTCTCGCGACGAACGAACTCGTCGGGCTCGGTCACGACGTAGAGTCCGCGGCCGGAGTTGGCGTTGTGCGTCAGCGCGTGCAACCACGCCGTGCTGAGCTGCGGGGTTCGGCTGCCGTGGAACTTGAACACCAGGGACACGTGCGGATGGATATAGACCGTCGTGCGTCCCCCGCCGGTGCTGATGTCGTCTTTCCACGTGAACGGGAAACTCTCACCGCGGCGGACCTTGGCCATGATGACGGCCTGCAGATGCGCGAGCAGCCGGTCTTCGAAATCGACCTTGATGTTGCCGTCGTAAATGAACTTGCCCATATCTCGCTCCCGTCACCGCCGCCTGCGGTCCGGCGCCTCTCGGCGAGAAGGGGAACGCGGGGCCCGGGGCGGCAACCGCTGTCTGTCTGCACGCTCTCGTGAAACCCCCTTGCGCGCAAACCTCCTCGCCGAGGACTGCGGTTTCGGGACATCAGTGCGCGCACAGGGGACGAGCGGATGCCGTGGATCAGGCGCTGCGCGCGATGCGGATGATGACGCGGTCACCGGGCTTGCGCTGAATCCGCCGCACGAGTGCCTCGACGCCGAGGATCGCGCGGTACTGAAAGCCGTACTTGCGCTTGAGAGCGGCGTCTGCGCGGGCGTCGTCGGCGGCGGGTCCGGCGATGCGTCCCTCGGCCTCGACCCGGATGGCATCCGGTTCCACTGTGCCCATGCGGCTGCAGGGCTGCAGGGTGACGCGGGAGTCGTTGCGCAGGCGCTTGACCTTGCCCGTCGAGCGCTCGCTCGTGACGACCAGTTCGTCTCCGTCGCGCGCGATCCAGACGGGAACGGACACGAGGGCACCGTTGCGGCGATACGTGCCGAGAGAAACGAACGGCGAGGCGGCGATCTCTCGCCATTGGGTGTCGGGGACGGTCATGCTGTCACCGTAATGCGTGGGGGTGTCCGTGGCGGTGGGTTGCGCATCGGGCCCGCCCCGGTCTCCGTACAGGTCGAGGACATCGGGAACGGATGCCATGTTCCCGATGCGTCCGTGCGCGAAGTCGCCCCAGAGGGCGCGGATGCTCCTTCCGACGGCGGCGAGCTCGTCGGCTCGTGCTCCCTCGTACGGAGGGAGGTGTGCGCCTATCGCCTCGGTACCGAACACGAACGGCACCTCGATCGCGTGGGACGCACGGTAGATGTCGTTCGCGCGCCAGCGGAAGACGTACCGCAGCACCGTCCCCCCGGCGCGGCGGTAGTCGCGGGCGAGGCGGCGGGCCGGGCGAGCGTAGACGATGGCGTTCATGGCCGTATCGAGGGCGGTCGACACGAGCGCGTACAACGTCGGGAAGGAGCGTAGGCCGTCGAGGACCGAGATGACGGGCAGGAAGAGTCGGGTCTCTTCGGCGGTCACGCCGATGAGCAGAGGGATGCCGGCAGCCCGCTCGAGCCACCGCTCGGTGAGCTGGCTCTCGGAGGGGAGCGGGTCGTGACCCGGCTGCGGCGCGAACGGCATGAGAGAGAAGCGTCCGAAGCCGCGAGAGGCCCGCATCGCGTCCGCCTGGAGGCGCGCGAGCTCGCTCACCGGAGTGGTCGGCGTCAGCCCCGCGGATGCCGCGCTCATCGCCGCCGTGAGCGCGGCGCGACCGCCCATGGTGCCCATGGGTGCGCTCTGCACGATGGCGCGCGAGAACAGACCGCGGGCCCGATCGATGGCCATGAGGTGCAGGATCGCGTCCGCTCCGGCGGACTGCCCGAATGCCGTCACACGGGCGGGGTCTCCGCCGAAGCCGGCGATGTTGCGCTGCACCCATTCGAGGGCAGCGAGCTGATCGAGCAGGCCGAGGTTCGCCGGCCGCCCCGCGCCGTCGCCGAGATAACCGAGAACGCCGAGGCGGTACGTGACCGTCACGACGATGACGCGCTGTTCGTGAGCGAGGACGGCGGGGTCGTACACCGGGAGGTCGCCCGCGCCGCTGGTGTACCCGCCCCCGTGGATCCACACCATGACGGGGAGCGGGGCGTCGCGTTCGTGTCGATCCGCCGGCACGGTGACGGAGAGGTGCTGGCAGTCTTCGCGGAGCGGGAGTCCACCCGTCTGATCGCCGAGCGCGTCGATCAGCGGTGTCGGGGCTTGGGGCGACGCCGGCGAGGGCTCGAGCGCCTCGAGGACGTCGTTCGCGGCTCTGTCCTCGAGTGCCTCCGGCCGCCCGAAGCGCTCCGCGCGCGCATAGGGGATGCCGCGCGCCCGCAGCACCGAGCCATCACGGCACCCGCGGATCGGACCTGACGGGGTGGAGAAGAGGGGGGATTCACTGGTCACGGAGGCCTCGCTTCCTGCGCCGTCGGGGACGGTGGCGAACTCCTTCGGCGGCGGCCGAGGGGCGTGTGGTCACGATACTGAGCGTCGGCCATGCGCCCGCTGTGCGTGCTGCGCCTGAAGCGCAGGCTGAGCGCAAGATCAGCGCAAGGACACCGCAAGAATCCATCGGACGTGTCCCCCAAACGGTGGACACGTCGTAGTGTCGTCTTGTCCCCGCCGCCAGGCACTCCGCAGCCCCCCTTTCTGGCGGCGGGGGCGACCACTCTCCCGGACGACTCCCCGCCTGACCGGCCCGGGAAAGCGTCGATCGGCGCAGCGCCTGATCTCCGGGCGCGTGACACCGACGTGTCCCTCAGTGAGCCGTCGCGCGACAGTCGTCCGATCGTTCTCCGCCACGAGGGTCGCCGCGGCATCCCGCCCGGCACGTGGCATTCATTCCGCCGGCCGGGTCGTGGGCTGCATCCGTAAACGACGAAACCCCCGGCGAACCGGGGGCTTCTCAGGTGGTGCGCGATACTGGGATCGAACCAGTGACCTCTTCCGTGTCAGGGAAGCGCGCTACCGCTGCGCCAATCGCGCCTATACAGGCTCTTCTATTGTGAGGCGAGGTGGCGACGGGATTCGAACCCGTGTAAACGGCTTTGCAGGCCGGTGCCTAGCCGCTCGGCCACGCCACCGTGATGTGGTTCGACCCACGTGTCGTGATGCTCCGTCGGTTTCCCAGACGGAGATCCCTCCACTCGAGCGGATGACGAGACTCGAACTCGCGACCCCAACCTTGGCAAGGTTGTGCGCTACCAACTGCGCTACATCCGCATTTCGTTCCCGGGGCTTGCCCCGAGCACTCGTAAGACATTACCCGATCTGAGCGCGCGCGCAAAACCAGGCGCGCCCCGCGCGTGTCTGCCGACACTGGTTCGAAGGACCTCTCGGTATCCGGTACGATCGATGAGTCCCGTTCGGGATGAGGGCGATTGGCGCAGTTGGTAGCGCGCTTCCTTCACACGGAAGAGGTCGTCGGTTCGAGTCCGGCATCGCCCACAGTTTCACCCCCGGTTCGCCGGGGGTTTTCTGTTTCTTCGCCGGTCTGCCTCCGGCGTCGCGTTTATCGCGCCACTTTCAGCAGTGAGTCGCCGGCGTCAGGACCGGACAAGAGCTGGTCGGCACCCCCTCGACCCCAACCCCGCACGACTGAGCTCTTCGATGCGTACGTCGTCGCCGCGGTTGCCCGCCTTCTCCCCACCCCTCCACCCGCAGCGCAACCGCCGGACCCGACACGCCGACTCGCCCCGCGACGATCCGCGCCGGCCCGAGCGGCTGTTCGATGTTCCTGCCGACCGGCGCCCTCCGTGGTAACGCCCCGGCACCCGGCCGTCGTGAGGCCGGACGCCGGGGCGTCGTCGAATCGCGGGTCAATCGTCTTCGATCACCACGCGAAGATCACGACGGCGCTGACCGAGCTTCTGTCGGCTTCCCGCCCCCGCTCCGTGCTGGGTGCCGGCGCCTGCCATCGGAGGGCGCAGACCGCCGGGCCCGGTACCCTGCGCGGACGACAGGGAGGTGGCGGCCATGGCCGCTCCCCCGGTGGTCCCGCCGATGAGCGAGCCAGTGTTTCCGCCGTGCACACCGGCGAAGGTCTTGGCATCGAGCCCGGTCAGCCCACCGAGCGAGCCGCCCGCGCCGGCGGACCCGCCGAGGGAGGCCTGGCCGACGACCGCCCCATCGGGCGTGGGGGCTCCGGAGAGCGCCCCGGAGCCGCTGAGGTGGAAGTCCGCCGAGGCGTGCTCGCCCGAGACGGTGAAGGGGCGGTAGACGACCCCGTCGGCACGCTGACCCTTGACGGTGAGGTCGTGGGCGGCGCTGTTTCCGTAGCGGGTGGCATCTGACGCGTCGACGACGGCCCCCGAATCGATACGGATGGTCTGGGCGCTGCTCTGCAGGGCTGCAGCAGTCGTGGTCGACGTGCGGTCGAAGACACCGCGGAGCTGCTGCACGAGCCCGGTGAGGGCCTTGACCGATCCGAGCACGGCCCGCAGAGGGCGAACGACCTTGTTCACCATCTCGTTGACCTTCATCACGACGCGCGCGATGGCGTATCCCATGCCGAGACCGAACGAGGCGGCGACGACTGCCATGGCCTCGATCGCGGTGGCGACGACCTTGGAGATCGCCGACTTGACGACGCCCTGCATTTTGGTCACCAGGGTGGAGGCGGAGGTGAGTCCGCTCGCCGCGGCCTCGGCCCATTCACCAGACGCGCCGAGGTGCTTCGCCGCGTCCGTGGCGAACCGCATGTACGCGGTGATGCTGCCGCCGGTCATGCCATCGAGGTCGCTCAAGCGGCGGGTGAGGTCGGCGCCTGCTTGGCGCATCGATGACCCGGCAGAGACCCACTGCGATGCGACGGAGGCGACGTTGGAGGCGCTGCCGGCGAGCTGATCGAGCCAGGTGCTGAGGGGCTTGAGGTGCTCCATGACCCACCCGAGACCACACGCGGTCAATGTGCCGATGGGATCGGTGAGCGCGGCGGCCGCATCGCCCAGGGTGTCGAGGAACGCCATTCCTCCGTCGAGCCAGTTGCCGCTCTTGACGGCCTCGGCGAGGGCGCGGCCCGACTCGATGACGCGGCTGCCGGAGAAGGTGGTGCCGGGGGCGACGACGGTACTCATCACACCCCCATCGCAGACTCGAGGGACCGGATGGTCGCGATGGTGTCGCTTTCGAACTGCTCCCATTGATCGGCGGTCTGCCGCAACTCGCCGGCGGTGCGCATGAGCAGTGACTGGTCCTCGCCGAGGAGACCGGTGGCGGCTGCCGACAACGCGAGTCCCGGCGGAACGAGGAATGCGCACAAGAGCCCGAAGGCTTCGGGAAGCAGGTTGCCGCCGCGAAGGACGGAGAGCGCCGATCCGACGTCGCCCACGAGGGAATCGACGAATGCGGCGTGCTGTCGGAGTCGATCGAAGTCGACGGCGATGTCATCGGCCATGAAGAGTCCTCTCGGGTGAGGCGGGTTCGGTGTCGCGTAGTTGCGCGACGATGGGATCGTCGGCGCCGAGGAGCTCGCTCACCGCGCGGAGCGTGCTCTCGCGGGCATCGACCTCGGCTTGACGGATGGTCGAGAGGATCTCGGCGGACAGTCGCTGGGCGCCGCGTGCCAGGGCCGCCTCGCTCAGCCGCAGATCGACGACCCGGCCGCCCGAGTCCACCTGGGCGATGACGTCGCGACCGCGGGAGCGACCGGTGCCGCGCACGGAAGCGACCGTCGCCTCGAAGACCGGCATCTGAGCGGCGCGCATCTCGGCACGACGAACGTCGGCTTCGACCTGAGCGAATGACTCTTCGGGATCCAACGGCACGGCAGAAATTTATCGACCTGGTTGTCGAGAACGAACGGTTCCCGGCAAGAAAACCCGGTAGATGAGAGGAATCTCACGTAGCTCTCACGAAGAGTTCCCCGTTCGGTGCGGCAATGAGCGCAGAGCGTCAGCCGCGCGACCAGCCGTAGCGCGCGGCGAGAGCGGCGGCGATCACGTCGAACCGCGCGCGGTCCAAGGCCGCTGCCTCCCGGCGCATCCCCGCGTCGTGGACGAGATAGAGCTGTTCGACGTCGATCCACGAGGGCCGACGCTGAGGGTCCCACTCCCCCGTCCCCAGCGACACGTACTGGCGGTCGCCGTCGTGCGGCTTACTGGTGAGTCTCACGGCGTAGGAGCGGGTGGCATCCGCTCGACCGAGGATGAGGACCGGCCGGTCCTTGCCCCGCCCGTCACGCTCCTCATACGGAACCCACGTCCAGACGATCTCGCCCCCGTCGGGGGCGTTGTCGCGTTTCGGCGCGTACGACAGGGTGAGGTGCCGCGGCGGATCGATCTCGATGGTCTCGCTCCCGCGAGGACCGGACGGACGCGCGGTCGGCGCGGCGGGAGCGGGATGACGAGCGGGCGGAGCCGTCGGCGTCGACCGGAACATGCCCAGTACGGCGGAAAGCAGACGAGAGGCGGTTCCCATTCCCCCACCCTAGGCACGACGAACGGGGCGCCACCGACGAATCGGTGACGCCCCGTTCGGGGTGAAGCGGGTGTCAGCCGCGAACGTCGGAGAGCACGTAGCCCTCTTCGCCGTGCACGACGGTGTCGATACCGGCGATCTCGTCTTCGTTCTTCACGCGGAAGCCGATGGTCTTCTCGATCGCGAAGCCGATGATGAAGGCGAGCACGAAGGAGTAGACCAGGACGGCGAGGGCGGCGATCGCCTGGACGATCAGCTGGTTGAACGAGCCGCTGTAGATGAGGCCGCTCGTGTTGGCGAAGATGCCCAGGTACAGCGTTCCGAGCAGACCACCGACGAGGTGGATGCCGACCACGTCGAGCGAGTCGTCGAAGCCGAGCTTGAACTTGAGCTCGATGGCGAGGGCGCAGACCGCGCCCGCGAGCAGGCCCAGCACGATGGCCCAGATCGGCGTCAGAGCGGCGCAGGCCGGGGTGATCGCGACGAGACCCGCGACGGCACCGGAGGCGGCGCCGACCGAGGTGGGCTTGCCGTCCTTGATCTTCTCGACGATCAGCCACGACAGGAGGGCTGCGGCGGGAGCGGCGATCGTGTTCACGAAGGCCAGGGCGGCGGTGTTGTCGGCGGCGAGCTCGGAACCGGCGTTGAAGCCGAACCAGCCGAACCACAGCAGGCCCGCACCGAGGAGGACGAACGGCGGGTTGTGAGGGACGTAGGCGCCCTTCTGGAAGCCGACGCGCTTACCGAGGACCAGAGCCAGCGCGAGGGCTGCGGCACCGGCGTTGATGTGCACGGCGGTACCGCCGGCGAAGTCGATCGCGCCGACGCCGAAGACGTCCTGCAGACCGTGGGTGATCCAGCCGCCGTAGCTGAAGGAGCCGTCTTCGGCCAGGCCGAAGTTGAAGACCCAGCTGGCGACAGGGAAGTAGACGACCGTGGCCCAGATGCCGGCGAAGATCATCCACGCGCCGAACTTGGCGCGGTCGGCGATCGCACCCGAGACGAGGGCGACGGTGATGATGGCGAAGGTGGCCTGGAAGGCGACGAAGGCGAGCGGCGGGTACGCGGCGCCCTCGGGGGTGGTGAGCACGTTGGCGAGGCCGAAGTCAGCGCCGTCGATGTGCCACGGGGCGTTTGTGACGCCGGCGTCGGTCGCGGGGAACGCGATCGCGTAGCCGTAGAGCACCCACAGGACGCCCATGAGCCCCATCGCGCCGAAGCTCATCATCATCATGCTGATGACGCTCTTGGCCTTGACGAGACCGCCGTAGAAGAACGCGAGTCCTGGCGTCATCAGCAGCACGAGGGCGGCTGCTATCAGGATGAATGCGGTGTTGCCTTGATCCATCTCGGAGGGAACCTCTCTGCAGGGACGCAGGTAAAGCGTCGGGTCCCCTCAGTGTCCACAGCCCCGGTTCCACGACCGTTCGCCCCGTGTTTCGTGGATGTTACAGCCGGGCCGCTCCGGTAAACATCGCGTTTCCTGCGCCCGCGAACCGGCGATGAACTCGCCTCAGGAGTGCGTGAGTGCGACGAGGCGCGAGACTGCGCGCAGGTATTTCTTGCGGTACCCGCCGCCCAGCATCTCGTCGCTGAACACGGTGTTGAGCGGGACGCCCGTGGCGCGGATCGGGATCTGCGCGTCGTATGCGCGATCGACGAAAGCAACCAGGCGCAGAGCCGCCGACTGGTCGTGCAGCACCTCTACCTCGCGCAGGCCGATCACGTCGACCCCGTCGATGAGGCGGATGAAGCGCGAGGGGTGCACGCGCGCGAGGTGGCCGACGAGGTCGAGGAAGGCGTCGTCGGACGCCACGGACCCGGAGGCCGCGGCATCCATCGCCTCTTGATACCCCTCGTCGGACAGGACCTTCGCTTCTCCGTCGATCGCGCGCTGACGGAAATCGGTGCCGTCGATGCGGATCGTGCGGAAACTGTCGGCCATCGACTGGATCTCGCGCAGGAAGTCCTGGGCCGCGAAGCGCCCCTCGCCCAGCGCGTTCGGCGGGGTGTTCGAGGTGGCGGCGAGCCGGGTTCCGGATGCCACCAGCTCGCCGAGCAGGCGCGTCATGACCATCGTGTCGCCCGGGTCGTCGAGCTCGAACTCGTCGATGCAGAGCAGGTCGGAGCCGCGGAACAACTCGACGGCCTTGGCGTAGCCGAGCACACCGACCAGCGCGGTGTACTCGATGAACGAGCCGAAGTATTTCCGACGAGCCGGCATGGCGTGGTAGATCGCGGCCAGCAGGTGGGTCTTGCCGACGCCGAAGCCGCCGTCGAGGTAGACCCCCGGTTTCGCCGGTGCCACCTTCTCGGCGCGGCGGAAGAAGCCGCCCTTCTTGGCCGGAGCCGCCTGCGCGCCGGCGAAGGCTTGGAGTAGCTCTTTTGCTTCCTGCTGCGAGGGGTAGGCGGCATCGGCGCGGTACGACTCGAAGGTCGCCCCATCGAACTGCGGCGGCGGAACGAGGGCGCTGACCATGTCGGCGCCCGAGACGGCGGGCTCACGCTCGGTGAGGTGGATGAGGCCGGTCGTGGCGGGGGTCGAGGTCATGGCCGTCCTGTGTCCAAGTCTTACGGGGAGGGTGCGTGCTCCATGCCGCGGATCTAGGGTCGATGGTGCGGTGTCCACCCTATGCCGCGCCATCCATCGCCTTGACCGAGGAGTACCCGTGACCGTCGAGTTCGACACCACCTCCCCCAAGTTCGCCGACTACTCCGAGCCCGGCCGGCTGGTGACGGGTGAGTGGCTGGAAGAGCGTCTCGGTCGGGAGGGCCTCGTGGTCGTGGAGTCCGACGAAGACGTCTTGCTCTACGAGACGGGCCACATCCCCGGCTCGGTGAAGGTCGACTGGCACACCGAGCTCAACGACCCCGTCGTGCGCGACTACGTCGACGGCGCGGGCTTCGCCGAATTGCTGAGCCGCAAGGGCATCTCGCGAGACGACACGGTGGTCATCTACGGCGATAAGAACAATTGGTGGGCCGCGTACGCCCTGTGGGTGTTCTCGCTGTTCGGGCATGAGGACGTACGTCTGCTCGACGGAGGCCGCGACAAGTGGATCTCCGAGGGGCGTCCGATCACCACCGATAAGACGGTCGTCGAGCCCACCGACTATCCCGTCGTCGAGCGCGACGATTCCGCGCTTCGCGCCTACAAGGACGATGTGCTCGCGCACCTCGGCAACCCGCTGATCGACGTCCGGTCCCCCGAGGAGTACTCGGGTGAGCGCACCACCGCTCCCGCGTACCCCGAAGAGGGCGCTCTCCGAGCCGGTCACATCCCGAGCGCTCAGAGCGTGCCGTGGGGCAAGGCCGTCGCCGACGACGGTGGTTTCAAGACGCGGGAGGAGCTCGACGCGATCTACCGCGACGGCGCGGGTCTGGCCGACGGTGACAAGATCGTGGCGTACTGCCGCATCGGTGAGCGCTCGAGCCACACGTGGTTCGTGCTCAAGCACCTTCTCGGCTTCGGCGACGTGCGCAACTACGACGGCTCGTGGACCGAGTGGGGCAGCGCGGTGCGCGTGCCCATCGTCGCGGGTTCGGAGCCCGGCGAGATCCCCTCGCACTGAGCCCGGTCGACGCGAGCGTGGGAGGATGACGGTGATGTCCGACAACGCCCTCCCCGCCCGCCTCGCCGAGATCCGCGACGAGTTCCTCGAGCTCGACGAGCCCGATCGCCTGCAGCTGCTGTTGGAGTACTCGCAGGAGCTGCCCGAGGTCCCGACGCAGTACGCCGATCACCCCGAGATGCGCGAGCGTGTCGTCGAGTGCCAGTCGCCGGTGTACATCATCGTCACGGTCGACGAGGCCGACCGGGTTGCCATGCACGCCACGGCCCCCGCCGAAGCGCCGACCACGCGCGGCTTCGCGAGCATTCTGTCGCAGGGTCTCACCGGTCTCACCGCCGATGAGGTGCTCGCGGTACCCGACGACTTCCCGCAGAGCATCGGCCTGACGCGCGCCGTGAGCCCGTTGCGCATCGCGGGCATGACCGGCATGCTCATGCGCGCCAAGCGCCAGGTGCGCGCGAAGCGCGACGCCTGATCCTGCCGTCTCGCCGGGATGCCGGCATCCGGAATCACTCCCGGGAGAGGCCCTGTCGGCGCACCCAGTCCCGGATCGCCGTGGTCCACCGCATCTCGTCGTAGTTCCACAGCTTGGTGTGGCGGGCGACCGTGAAGGTCTCCATCGTGACGAGGTCGGGACGCGCCCTCGCGAGCGCGTGCGAGGCGTCGGAGGGGACGAAGCCGTCGTCGTCGCTGTGCAGGATGAGCACCGGATGCCGGAGCTCGGCGGCCCGTGACACGGCGTCGAGGCGATCGAGAGGGATGGGTTCTCCGCTGCGCAGCGCGGTGGCTCCCCAGGTGGAGGCGAGCGTGCGCTCCGCCAGCGCGATCACGGGGCGCGGCAGGCGCATGGCCCGTCCCTGGAAGGTGAGCACCGTGCGCCAGTCCGCCACCGGGGAATCGAGCACGAGCCCGGCGATGACGTCGGTGTGGGGTGATTCCAGGGCGGCCTGAAGCGACAGCGCTCCGCCCATCGACCAGCCCATCAGCAGCACGTGACGCGCTCCCCGTCGGCGGGCGTAGCCGATCGCCGCGTCGACGTCGCGCCACTCCGTCGCGCCGAGGGCGTACGTCCCCGAGGGGCTGCGGGGAGCATCGCCGTCGTTGCGATACGACACCACCAGGCTCGAGATGCCGAGCGCGTGGAACACCGGAACGGCGCGAAGGGTCTCCGACCTCGTCGTTCCGCGACCGTGCACCTGCACCACCCAGACATCGGAGTCGCGCTCGGCGGGGAACTCCCACGCCGGGCAGGCGCCCACACCGGTGTCGATGTCGAGAGAGCGGAACGGGAGCAACAGGTCGTCGGGTTTGTCGAAGTACCACCCGCTGAAGGCCGCCTCGGGGGCGAGATCGCCGTCAGCGGGAACATGTGTGAGGAGCTTGCGGGTGACGGTCGTCCCGTCTTCGCCGACGATCGAGCCCAGTCGCAGATACTCCACTGATCCGACGGTGAAAAGGCCGTAACGCCCGGGCAGCGTCGTGTTCGGCGTGCGCTCGAGGGAGATGGTCTGTGCGGCCGCGTCGAGACGGACGATGCGCGTGTCGGGGCGGCGTCCGGCCGGCCGGACGACCGTTCGCGCCATGCGGAACGAGACGGCTCCCAGGGCCGTGGCGGAGGCGGCGAGGGCCACACCGAGGGCGGAGAGGGTGACCTGCAAACCGGTGGTCGTGCGCTGCGATGCGCGAGAATCCGCGGCGCGCCTGGGAGCGTTCATCGAGGCCTCACTCTAGTCTGTGGCCGTGAGTGACCAGCGCCCGGCGGAGGCCGACAGCCCCTTCGCGCGAGCCGTGGAAGAGCTGCGCGACACGGCATTCCGCGACGACCTGATCGTTCGTCAGATTCCGTCGCCGTCCGGCCTGGCCCCCTTCTCCCTGGCGCTGGCGGGAGACGTGCGGCCCGAGGAGCACGCCACCGATTCACCCTTCGGCACGGGGCGGTTCATCCTGCTGCATGACCCCGAGGAGCCGGAGCCCTGGGGAGGTGCCTGGCGCATCGTCTGCTTCGCGCAGGCCCCCCTCGAGCCGGAGATCGGCGTCGACCCGCTGCTGGCCGAAGTCGCGTGGTCGTGGCTGATCGACGCTCTGGACTCGCGCGGCGCCCAGCGCCACTCCGAATCGGGCACCGCCACCAAGACCCTCTCGACCGGCTTCGGGGCGCTGGCCTCACAGGGCGAGGGGTCGCAGATCGAACTTCGCGCGTCGTGGTCGCCGCGCGGTCCCTTCCGCCCGCACCTCGAGGCGTGGGCGGAGCTCGTGTGCATGCTCGCCGGCCTCCCCCCGGGGTCGGAGGGCGTCGCTGTTCTTGGAGCCCGGAGGCCCACGCGTGGTTGAGTACATCGTCATCGAGGACGCCGAAGGCTTCCTCGCCGCCTGCGAGACCCTGGCCGCGGGGAGCGGTCCCGCCGCGGTCGACGTCGAGCGCGCTTCGGGCTTCCGCTATTCGCAGCGCGCCTATCTCATCCAGGTCTTCCGCCGAGAAGCCGGGGTCTTCCTCTTCGATCCTTCGACGATCGAGGACTTCTCGCCCCTTCAGAACGCCATCGGCCAGGTCGAGTGGGTGTTCCACGCTGCCAGCCAGGACCTTCCGTCGCTGCGCGAGCGGGGACTCGAGCCTCCGCGCATCTTCGACACCGAGCTGGGCTCGCGTCTGCTGGGTCACGAACGCGTCGGCCTCGGCGCGGTCGTCGAACAGACTCTGGGCATCACTCTGGCCAAGGCCCACTCGGCCGCGGACTGGTCGACGCGCCCGCTGCCGGCATCCTGGCTCGAATACGCCGCCCTCGACGTCGAACACCTCATCGACGTCCGCGACGTGCTCGATGCCGAGCTGGCCGAGCAGGGCAAGACGGAGATCGCGCGTCAGGAGTTCCAGGCGGTGCTCGACCGCGAGCCCAAGCCGCCGCGCGACGACCCGTGGCGTCGACTCAGCGGCCTGCACAGCGTGCGCGGCCGCCGGTCGCTCGCCGTGGCACGGTCGCTGTGGCAGGCGCGCGAGGACTACGCCCGCGAGCAGGACGTGGCCCCGGGTCGACTCGTTCCCGATCGCGCCCTCGTCGCGGCCGTGATCGCGGATCCGGCGAGCAAGCAGGCGCTCGCGGGCGTCAAAGAGTTCAACGGTCGCGCCAGCCGTACCCAGCTGGACCGCTGGTGGAACGCGATCGTCGCCGGTCGGGAGTCGACGGACCTGCCCGCCGACCGTGTTCCCAGCGACACCCTCCCTCCGCCGCGCGCGTGGGCGGACCGCAATCCCGAGGCCGATCGTCGTCTGAAGAAGGCCCGTCCGGCCGTCGAGGCGCGAGCGGAAGAGCTGCGGATGCCGACCGAGAACCTGCTCACGCCCGAGACCCTCCGTCGGCTGGCCTGGGCTCCGCCGTCCGAGGTCACGGCTGATTCGGTCGGGACGGCTCTCGCCGAGCTCGGAGCGCGGCCCTGGCAGATTGACCAGACCTCACAGGTGATCGCCGATAGCTTTGTAGCTTCCCTCAATGCCGACGAGGACGTGTCTGCCACGGATTCGTAGGTTCGGACAACCGATTCTTCCCACCGAATCGGTCTTCCTAGGCTGGGGTCATCCCAAACTTTGGAGGCAGAGTGGCCGAGATGACGGACGTCTTCTTCGTCGACGGAATGCGCACCCCCTTCGGGCGCGCCGGCGAGAAGGGCATGTACTGGAACACCCGCGCTGATGACCTGGTGGTCAAGGCGATCATCGGGTTGATGGAGCGCAACGGCGACGTGCCGAAGGATCGGATCGACGACGTGGCGATCGCCGCGACCTCGCAGACCGGTGACCAGGGGCTGACCCTCGGACGCACCGCGGCGATCCTCGCGGGTCTGCCGATGACCGTGCCCGGCCTCGCGGTCGAGCGCATGTGCGCGGGCGCCATGACGAGCGTCACCACGATGGGCGCCTCGATCGGCGTCAGAATGTACGACCTCGCCCTCGCCGGCGGTGTCGAGCACATGGGTCGTCACCCCATCGGCGGCAACGTCGACCCCAACCCGCGCTTCGTCGCCGAGAAGCTCGTCGACCCGGGCGCGTTGAACATGGGCGTGACGGCCGAGCGCATCCACGACCGGTTCCCGCACCTCACGAAGGAACGGGCCGACCGCTTCGGCGTGGCGAGCCAGCACAAGGTGCAGGCGGCCTACGACGCCGGCAAGATCCAGCCCGACCTCGTGTCGGTCGCGATCAAGGACGCCGACGGTGCCTGGGGGCTGGCGACCGAGGACGAGGGGCGCCGCCCCGAGACCACGCTCGAGGGCCTCGCGACGCTGAAGACACCGTTCCGTCCGCACGGTCGCGTCACCGCCGGCACGTCGTCGCCCCTGACCGACGGTGCAACGATCAGCCTGCTTGCCGGAAGCGATGCCGTGAAGGAGTTCGGCCTTGCGCCGAAGATGCGCATGGTGTCGTTCGCCTTTGCCGGCGTCGAGCCCGAGATCATGGGCATCGGCCCGATCCCCTCGACCGAGAAGGCCCTCAAGAAGGCCGGACTCACGATCGACGACATCGGCCTGTTCGAGCTGAACGAGGCGTTCGCCATCCAGGTGATCTCGCTCCTCGACCACTTCGGCATCGCCGACGACGACCCGCGCGTGAACCCGTGGGGCGGCGCCATCGCCCTGGGCCACCCGCTCGCGGCATCCGGAGTGCGTCTCATGATCCAGCTGGCCGCGCAGTTCGCCGAGCGTCCCGACGTGCGCTATGGCCTCACCGCCATGTGCGTGGGCCTCGGGCAGGGTGGCTCGGTCATCTGGGAGAACCCGTTCTTCGACGGAAAGAAGAAGCGCAAGTGACCGATTACACCTCGATCGACTTCACGCCCCTCGACGCCCTCACCGCCGACGAGGTGGTGACCCACTCCCCCGTCCGCGACGTGCGCCTGCCCTCGGGCAACGTGCTCGCGCTGATCACGCTCGACAACGGGCGCGACCACACGCGGCCGAACACCCTCGGGCCCGCGACGCTCGCCGAGCTCGGGCGCACGCTCGCGACGCTGAAGGAGCGCGCCGCGAAGGGCGAGATCCACGCCGTCGCGATCACCGGCAAGCAGTACATCCTCGCTGCGGGCGCCGACCTGTCCGACGTGGCGAAGCTCCCCTCGAAAGAGGTCGCGCGCCTCATCGCGCAGCGCGGACACCAGGTGATCGGCTCGTTGTCCGACCTGGGTGTGCCCACGTTCGCGTTCGTGAACGGCCTCGCGCTCGGCGGCGGTCTCGAGATCGCGCTGAACTCGACCTACCGCACCGTCGACGCCTCCGCCGCAGCCGTGGCGCTCCCCGAGGTGTTCCTCGGCATCATTCCGGGCTGGGGCGGCGCCTACCTGCTGCCGAACCTCATCGGCATCGAGAACGCGCTCGAGGTGGTCATCTCGAACCCCCTCAAACAGAACCGCATGCTCAAGCCGAAGCAGGCCTTCGACCTCGGGATCATGGATGCCATCTTCCCGGCGGCCTCGTACCTCGAGGACTCGCTCCGCTGGGCGGACGATGTGCTCACCGGTCGGGTCCGCGTCGAGCGCAAGAACGAGCCCGGCAAGCTCGAGCGTCTGACCAAGTGGCCCATCGCGATCAAGATGGCCCGCGGCATGCTCGAGTCGAAGATCGGCACCGTGCCCCGCTCCCCCTACGTCGCTCTCGACCTGCTCGACAAGGCGAAGAGCGGCACGAAGGCCGAGGGGTTCGCCCGCGAGGACGAGGCTCTCGCCGATCTCATCACCGGCGACCAGTTCGCGGCGTCCATGTACGCCTTCGACCTCGTGCAGAAGCGCGCGAAGCGTCCGGTCGGAGCCCCCGACAAGGCCCTCGCGAAGAGAGTCACGAAGGTCGGCGTCATCGGTGCCGGTCTCATGGCCTCGCAGTTCGCGCTGCTGTTCGTGCGGAAGCTGCGCGTGCCCGTGATCATCACCGACCTCGATCAGGGTCGGGTCGACAAGGGCGTGGCATCCATTCGTGAAGAGATCGGCAAGCTGGAGGCGAAGGGTCGTCTGGACGGCGACACCGCCAATCAGTTGCGCGCCCTCGTGCACGGCACCACCGACCGGTCGGAGTTCGCGGACTGCGACTTCGTGATCGAGGCCGTGTTCGAAGAGGTGGGCGTCAAGCAAGAGGTCTTCTCCGCCATCGAGAAGATCGTCGCCGCCGACGCGATCCTTGCCACCAACACCTCGTCGCTCTCGGTCGCCGAGATCGGTTCGGTGCTGCAGAACCCCGAGCGTCTGGTGGGCTTCCACTTCTTCAACCCCGTCGCGGTCATGCCGCTCATCGAGGTCGTGAAGACGGATGCCACCTCCGACGCGGCGCTGTCGACGGCCTTCGTGGTCGCCAAGGGTCTCGGCAAGAACGCCGTGCTCACCGCCGACGCCCCCGGGTTCGTCGTGAACCGTCTGCTGGCCAAGGTCATGGGTGAAGCGGCGCGAGCGGTGTACGAGGGGACACCGATCACGGTGGTAGAGAAGGCGTTCGCGCCGCTCGGTCTTCCGATGGGACCGTTCCAGCTCATCGACCTGGTGGGATGGAAAGTCGCCGCGCACGTGCAAGACACGATGGCGCACGCCTTCCCCGACCGATTCTTCTCGTCGGAGAACTTCCACGAGCTCGCCGCCCTCCCCGAGGTCGTCGAGAAGGACAAGGGCGGTCGTGTGACCGGGTGGACCAAGGCGGCTCAGAAGGTGCTCGTCACGGGAAAGACGCCGGTGGCGCCCGAGACGATCCTCGCGCGCGTGCAGAACGGTCTCGCGCAGGAGATCCACATCATGCTCGACGAGGGCGTCGTGCCCGAGGTGCAAGACATCGACCTGTGCCTCATCCTCGGCGCCGGGTGGCCGTTCATCGACGGTGGCGCCTCGCCCTACCTCGACCGTGAGGGGGCATCCCAGCGGGCGTTCGGTGACACGTTCCATCACCCGCCCATCCGGGGCATCGGAGGCTGAGCCCTCGCGTGACGACAGCGGCGCCGTCCCTTCGGGGCGGCGCCGCCGTCGTGCCCGGAGACACCGGGTCACGAGAACAGGACGGGCGACGAGAACAGGTGGGTGTCGCTCGTTCCGGCCTGTTCCGGATCCATCCCCTGCTCTGGCGACGCGACGACCGGTGCGCCGCGGCAGGCCGGGTTGCCACGGGAACACCGGGCATGCGCCGAGAACAGGTCCCTCGCGCCCGGTTCAGCCTGTTCCTGCGGCATCCCCTGTCCTCGTGACGGGGCGCACACGACGAACGGGTCGGAATCCCCTCATCCCCGCCCGTTCTCGACCATGCCGCCGCGTCAGCGGCGCGACTTCTCCCACTCCTCGATCGTGGGGATCGAGCCGGTCGGGGTCTGGCGCGCCATGGGAACGCGGGTTCCGAGCACCTGCGCAACGACGTCGTGAGCGATCTTCGACGCGGTGAGGCCGGCGTCTTCGAGGATCTGCTCACGGGTGGCATGGTCGATGAACTCGTCGGGGATGCCGAGCTCATCGACGGCCGTGTCGACTCCGGCCTCGCGCAGCACCTGACGCACGCGCGTGCCGACGCCGCCCACGCGGATGCCGTCTTCGATGGTGATCACCAGGCGGTGCTCGCGGGCGAGCTCGATCACCGAGGGCTGCACGGGGATCGCCCAGCGCGGGTCGATCACCGTTGCGCCGATACCCTGCGCCTCGAGACGCTCGGCGACCTCGAGGGCCAGGTGCACCATCGGGCCGATACCGACCAGCAGCACATCCTCGCTCGCTCCGCGGCTCAGGACGTCGACACCGTCGTGCAGGCGCTCGACGGCCTCGACGTCGGCGTTCACCTTGCCCTTGGGGTATCGAACGACCGTGGGGGCGTCCTCGACGGCCGTGGCCTCGCGGAACTCCTCGCGCAAACGTGCGGCGTCGCGCGGAGCGGCGATCCGGATGCCGGGAACGAGCTGCAGCATCGCCAGATCCCAGATGCCGTGATGACTCGGGCCATCGGGACCGGTGACTCCCGCGCGGTCGAGCACGAAGGTCACGCCGGCCTTGTGCAGGGCGACGTCCATCATGACCTGGTCGAACGCGCGATTCATGAACGTCGCGTAGATCGCGACGACAGGATGCAGCCCGCCGAAGGCGAGACCGGCGGCGGATGCCACGGCGTGCTGCTCGGCGATGCCCACGTCGTACACGCGCTCGGGGAAGCGCTCGGCGAACTGCTGGAGACCGGTGGGGCGCAGCATCGCCGCGGTCATGGCGATGATGTCGTCGCGCTCTCCACCGACCTTCGTCAGCTCCTCGGCGAAGACGTCGGTCCACTGCAGACCACTGCCCGCGCCGATGGCCTCGCCCGTGACGGGGTCGATCTTGCCCACGGCGTGGAACTGATCGGCCTCGTCGCTCATCGCGGGGGCGTAGCCGCTGCCCTTGTCGGTGATGGCGTGCACGATGACGGGGGCACCGTACGACTTGGCGAGCTCGAGCGTCTCGATGAGCGATTCGAAGTCATGCCCGTCGATGGGACCCAGGTACTTGATGTCGAGGTTGCTGTAGAGCGCCTCGTTGTTCGTGAAGCGCGACAGGAAGCCGTGGGTGCCGCCGCGCACGCCGCGGTAGACGGCCCGCGCGGCCGGACCCAGGCGACGGAAGAGCGTGTCGGAGCCGCGGTGCAGCGTGCGGTACGCGTCGTTGGTCCGCACGCGATTGAGGTAACGCGCCATCCCGCCGATGGTCGGCGCATACGATCGCCCGTTGTCGTTCACGACGATGACGAGATTGCGCTCGTTGTCGTCGCTGATGTTGTTGAGTGCTTCCCAGGTCATCCCGCCGGTGAGTGCGCCGTCGCCGACCACGGCGATGACGTGGCGGTCGCGGCGACCGGTGCGGCTGAAAGCCCGCGAGACGCCGTCGGCCCAGCTGAGGGAGCTCGAGGCGTGCGACGACTCGACGACATCGTGCTCACTCTCGGCACGCTGCGGGTAGCCCGCCAGGCCTCCGCGGGAACGCAGGGCCGTGAAGTCCTGACGGCCGGTGAGCATCTTGTGCACGTACGACTGGTGTCCGGTATCGAAGATGATCGGGTCGGACGGGGAGTCGAAGACCTTGTGGAGAGCGATCGTCAGCTCGACGACGCCGAGGTTCGGGCCGAGGTGCCCGCCCGTGCGGGAGACCATCTCGATGAGAAATGAGCGGACTTCCGCGGCCAGCTGCCGCAGTTGGTCGGGGGTCAGCCCATCGAGGTCACGGGGACCGTGAATGCCGGGTAGGAGAGCCATCAGACTCCTCTCGTGCGATGCGCGCGGGGTCCGCGCGTACGGGTCAATTCTAGTCTCCGGAAGGTGAACCGGCCCGGCAACGGCTTGCGCAGATCGCGCCAGCGTGGTCTAGGTCGAAAGCGAAGTGCCCCGGAAGCACGGGGCTTCCGGGGCACTTCCGTCGTGGGTCAGACCAGCGAACGCAGCACGTACTGCAGGATTCCGCCGTTGCGGTAGTAGTCGGCCTCACCGGGGGTGTCGATGCGGACCACGGCGTCGAACGACACGGTCTGCTTGCCCTCGGGCGAGAACTCGCTCGGCTCGGCGGTGACCTTCACCGTCTTGGGCGTGACGCCCTCGTTGAGCTGCTCGAGGCCCTCGATCGAGACGATCTCGGTGCCGTCGAGGCCCAGCGACTTCCAGCTCTCGCCGGCCGGGAACTGCAGCGGAACGACGCCCATACCGATGAGGTTCGAACGGTGGATGCGCTCGAAGCTCTCGGTGATGACGGCCTTGACGCCCAGCAGGTTCGTGCCCTTGGCCGCCCAGTCGCGCGAGGAGCCGGAGCCGTACTCCTTGCCGCCGAAGATCACCAGCGGGGTGCCCTGATCCTGGTAGTTCTGGCTCGCGTCGAAGATGTAGGACTGCGGGCCACCCTCCTGGGTGAAGTCACGCGTGTAGCCGCCCTCGACGACCGTGCCGCCGTTGACGGCCGCGGTGAGTTCGTTCTTCAGGCGGATGTTGGCGAAGGTGCCGCGGATCATGACTTCGTGGTTACCACGGCGCGATCCGTAGGAGTTGAAGTCCTTCTGGGCGACTCCGTGCTCCATCAGGTACTGCGCGGCGGGGGTGCCCGCCTTGATGTTGCCGGCCGGGCTGATGTGGTCGGTGGTGACCGAGTCGCCGAGCGTCGCCATCACGCGAGCGCCGGTGATGTCGCGCACCGCGTCGGGCTGCATGGTCATGCCGTCGAAATAGGGAGCCTTGCGCACGTAGGTGGAGTCGGCATCCCATTCGAAGACCGGACCGGTCGGGGTGGGGAGGTTCTTCCAGCGCTCGTCGCCCTCGAACACGGTGGCGTACTGCTGGATGAACTGCTCGCGCGAGATCGACGCGTCGATGATCGTCTGCACCTGGTCGGGGGCGGGCCAGATGTCCTTGAGGAAGACGTCTTCGCCGTTCTGGTCCTTGCCGAGCGCGTCGGTCTCGAAGTCGAAGTTCATCGAACCGGCGAGGGCGTAGGCGACCACCAGCGGCGGCGAGGCCAGGTAGTTCATCTTCACGTCGGGGCTGATGCGTCCCTCGAAGTTGCGGTTTCCCGAGAGGACGGCCGTGACGGCGAGGTCGTTCTCGTTGATCGCCTCGGAGACCTCTTCGATCAGAGGGCCCGAGTTGCCGATGCAGATCGTGCAGCCGTAGCCGAC
This sequence comes from Sphingomonas sp. G5, assembly GCF_052660795.1. Lineage (NCBI taxonomy): Bacteria > Pseudomonadati > Pseudomonadota > Alphaproteobacteria > Sphingomonadales > Sphingomonadaceae > Sphingomonas > Sphingomonas sp. G5. The sequence goes on from NZ_CP109660.1 coordinate 1,632,546, forward strand.
CGTGTAGAAGTCGAGACCCTCGAGCGCCTTGTCGAGGCCGGACTTCTCGTAGTAGTCGGTGACGACCTTCGAGCCCGGGCCGAGCGTGGTCTTGACCCAGGGCTTGCGCTTGAGGCCCTTGTCGACGGCGTTCTTGGCGAGAAGGCCGGCCGCGATCATGACCGAGGGGTTCGAGGTGTTCGTGCACGATGTGATGGCTGCCAGAGTGACCGCGCCATTGTCGAGCAGGTACGACTGGCCCTCCGGCGTGGTGACGCGCACCGGGTTGGAGGCGTTCGCGGGGTGGCCCGACGAGACGAGCACCTCGGTCTCGGTGACGTGCTCGTGCTCTTCCCCGGGGACCGAACCGGGGTCGGACGCCGGGAACGTGCCGTCGACCTCGAGGTCGACGACGGAGTCCGAGGTCGCGCCGCCGGCGTAGTTGAGGATGTCCTTTTCGAACTGCGACTTCGCCTCGGACAGCAGGATGCGGTCCTGCGGACGCTTCGGGCCGGCGATGGAGGGGACGACCGTCGAGAGGTCGAGCTCCATGTACTCGCTGAAGACCAACTCACGGTCGGCGTCGTGCCAGAGCTTCTGCTCCTTGGCGTACGCCTCGACGAGGGCGACCGTCTGCTCGTCGCGACCGGTCAGGCGCAGGTACTCGAGCGTGACGTCGTCGATGGGGAACATCGCGGCGGTCGAGCCGAACTCGGGGCTCATGTTGCCGATGGTGGCGCGGTTGGCGAGCGGAACCGAGGCGACGCCCTCGCCGTAGAACTCGACGAACTTGCCGACGACGCCGTGCTTGCGCAGCATGTCGGTGATCGTCAGAACGACGTCGGTCGCGGTCACGCCCGCGGGGATCTCGCCCGAGAGCTTGAAGCCGACGACGCGCGGGATGAGCATCGACACGGGCTGGCCGAGCATGGCCGCCTCGGCCTCGATGCCGCCGACGCCCCAGCCGAGCACGCCGAGGCCGTTGACCATGGTGGTGTGCGAGTCGGTGCCGACGCAGGTGTCGGGGTACGCACGGAGCACACCGTCGACCGAGCGGTCGTAGATGACCTTCGCCAGGTGCTCGATGTTGACCTGGTGCACGATGCCGGTTCCCGGGGGGACGACCTTGAAATCGTCGAAGGCCGTCTGGCCCCAGCGGAGGAACTGGTACCGCTCGCCGTTGCGCTCGTACTCGATCTCGACGTTGCGCTCGAGAGCGTTCTCGCTGCCGAACAGGTCGGCGATGACCGAGTGGTCGATGACCATCTCGGCGGGCGAGAGCGGGTTGATCTTGTTGGGATCCCCGCCGAGGGCGGTGACGGCCTCGCGCATGGTGGCGAGGTCGACGATGCACGGCACACCGGTGAAGTCCTGCATGACCACGCGGGCCGGAGTGAACTGGATCTCGGTGTCGGGGTCGGCCGTGGGGACCCACGAGCCGAGCGCCTCGATCTGCTCCTTGGTGACGTTGGCGCCGTCCTCGGTGCGCAGAAGGTTCTCGAGCAGCACCTTGAGGCTGAACGGGAGCTTCTCGTGACCGGCGACCGTGTCGATGCGGAAGATCTCGTAGTCGGTGCTGCCGACCGTCAGGGTGCTCTTGGCACCGAAGCTGTCAACCGTGGACACGATCGTCTCCTTCGTCGGCGAATGCGCAGGCGTCAGCCCGCATTTCTCCATCTTCCCCGCGGGGAGAGGCCGATTCCAGGAAGGTGGACCTAACCGCTCGAGGCGACGGATTTATCTTGATGTCAAGATAATATCAGGACTCGCGACGAGGGTGGAGAGCGCGGACGACGAGCCACGTCACCGCCAGCATCGGGGCGAACAGCGGCAGGCCCATGACGATCTTGAGCGTCCCCAACGCCGTCACATCTCCCGCGAAGTACAGCGGCAGCTGCACCGCGAGGCGGGCGGCGAACAGGGCCGCCCACGCGATCGAGAGCCAGGTGTAGGCGCGGCGCTTGCGACGGTCGCCGCGCCAGCGGGTGCCCTCGCCCAGCAGATATCCCGCCGCCAGACCGATCAGCGGCCAGCCGATGAGCGCCGACACGAGAAAAGCCGTTCCGTACGCCCCGTTGGTGAAGAACCCGAGCACGAAGTTGTCCTGCCCGCGTCCCGTCACGAGCGAGAGCACGGCTGCGCCGGCGGTCGCGAGAAGTCCGCCGATCGCCGCGCTGGGGGGCGACTTCGCGATCAGACGCGCGAGCGTGAAGACGACAGCGAGCCCGACCGAGACGCCGAGACTCAACCACAGGTTCCCCTGGCGTGTCTCGGGGTCGATCGTGACCGTGAACAGCACCACGAACGCGAGAGAAGGAAGAACGGATTCCAGGATGCCGCGCACCCCGCCCATCGCCGACCACACTGCCGCGCCGGTCGAGGTGTGCTTCGCCGGGTCGAGGCCCGCGCGGCGTGCGGCGTTTCCGAGAGCCGCGCTCACGCTCTCCGCCGCGGACGGCGGATCGAGGGGGACGCGGTCGTCTTCTCGCGCCGCGCGGGTGGGGTCGTCGCTCATGCCGTTCCGGGGCTCGACGGCATCCGGAGGGGGATGAGATCACGCGGAGGCATCGGGGACGACCCGCGCACCACGACGATCGAGCGGAAAAGATCCTCGACGGCCGCGGCGGCCTCGACGTCGTTCGTCGCCGCTCCCCCGACGACGCCGCGGAGGAACCAGCGGGGCCCGTCGACACCGACGAAACGAGCGAGGCGTTTGCTCGCACCGTCCGCACCGGCGACGGGAACCTCGGCGAGCAGTTCGGGGCCGAGCGGTCCCTCGCGCTCCTCGACACGGCCGCCCTGCTGCTTGACCTGCTGGCGGATCTGGTCGCGCGTCTCTTCCCACAGACCGCTCGAACGCGGAGCGGCGAACGGCTGCACCTGCAGAGTCGAATCGGCGTAGTCGAGGCCGACGGCCACGATGCGCTTGGTCTGCTCTTCGACCTCGAGGCGGAGGTTCAGACCCTCGCGCGGGAGGATCTTGATCGCGCCCAGGTCGATGTAGGGGCGGACGGGGTTGGCTTCGGCCTCGTCGAACGGTCCCGCGGTCTCGCGGTCCGCCGGGGCGCTCTTCGTCGCCTGCGCGGCTTCGGTGCCGGGATCGACGGCCTCGGTATCGGTGTTCTCGGGCGTGGTCTGCGACTCGTCGTCGGTCATCGGGTGCTCCCTTGCAGAGTCTGGTATCCGCTCGATCCGAAGCCGCCTTGACCGCGCACGCTGTCGGGCAACTCGTCCACGGGGACGAAGCGCACGGCGGGGACGGGCATCACGATGAGCTGGGCGATGCGGTCTCCGACCGCGATGTCGTAGGGCTGGTCGAGGTCGGTGTTGAGGAGGGCGACCTTGATCTCGCCGCGGTAGCCGGCGTCGATCGTCCCGGGCGAGTTCACGATCGTGATGCCGTGCTTGGCGGCGAGACCGCTCCGCGGAACGACGAATGCGGCGTACCCCTCGGGAAGCGCGATGCGTACCCCCGTCGAGACGAGAGCGCGGCGTCCGGGCTCGAGGCGAAGCGCCTCCGCGGCGGTCAGGTCGGCTCCGGCGTCGCCGGGGTGGGCGAAGACCGGAGGCTCGGATGCGACAATGAGGACGTCCACCGTTTCGGTCACCCCACGAGGGTAATGCAGAAGAGGGGGTGCGGCATCCGCACCGCAGCCGAGTATCGAGAGCGTCTGAGCCCGTCGCTGTGGGCACTCGTCGCCGCAGCCGTGTGCGGTCCCATGGCGGCGGTCGTCTTCTCGCCGCTGGACACGACTCTGGCCCTGTTCATCGGGCTTCTCGTGTCGGTGGGGATCGTGTCGGGTCTGCTGGCGATCGCGCCCGTCATCGAGATCCGCGACGGAGAGTTGCGCGCGGGACGCGCCCACATCCCGGTCGATCTTCTGGGCGTTCCTGCCGGCGTCGTCGCCGAGGAGGCCCGCACGGCCCGAGGGAGTGGTCTCGACCACCGGGCGTGGCACGTGATCCGGGGTGGGATCGATGGTGTGGTCACGGTTCCCGTGACCGATCCAGACGACCCGACCCCGTCGTGGGTGGTGTCCACCCGCACGCCGGATCGCCTGGTGGCGGCGATCCAGCGTGCTCAGGTCAGGCTGCGCACTCCAGGCAGATGAAGCCGGGGCCGCTCTCTTCCGCGATCTGGGAACGATGCTTCACGAGGAAGCAGTTCATGCAGGTGAACTCGTCTTCCTGAGCGGGAAGCACGACGACATCGAGCTCGATGTCGGAAAGGTCGGCGCCGGGCAGTTCGAAGCCCGAGGGGTTGTCGGCATCCTCGTTGTCGATCGACCCCGACGCCTTGTCGGGCACGCGCTCCTTGAGGGCCTCGATCGACTCGCTGTCGTCCTCGGTCTTGCGCGGTGCGTCGTAATCGGTTGCCATGCGTGCAGGTCTCTACTTCCGGATTTCGTGGTGCTGTGCCCCATCGGGTGCCCGATCGGGCGGCCATAGTTTGCATGACCCGTCCTCGATAAGCAAATGCTCCGGGAGGGGCGAGCGTGTCAGGCCTGACGGGAAACTCGCGGCGCGCCCGCGATATTCCCGTCTGCGGGCGACGCGCGTGACAGCATGAACGCTGACCGCAGATCGGAGGGGTGTTTCGTATGGAACAGCTCAAAGTCATCGGAACCGAAGATGACGTCCTCGTCGTGGCGACGCAGGCGGGCGAACGTTTCGCCCTCGCGCTCGATGAGGTGCTGCGCGCCGAGGCGCGCCGTGCGCGTCGGGACCGCGAGGACGACGACCGTGCCCCGCGCCCGAGCCCCCGAGAGATCCAGGCGCACATCCGCGCAGGCATGTCTGCTCGCGAGGTGGCGGCGCTTCTGAACGCCCGTGTCGAGGACGTCGAGCGTTTCGAGGGTCCCGTCCTCGCCGAGCGCGAACACGTCGTCGCGCAGGCCCTGGCCGTGCCGGTTCTGCTGGGCGGCACCCTCGAGCACGACTCCCCCATCACCTTCGGTGCGGCCGTGCGCGCGAAGCTGACCGAAGCAGGCGCCTCCGCCGAGCGCTGGACGAGCTGGAAAGAGAGTTCGGGCTGGTCCGTCAAGCTCGAGTTCACGGCCAACGGCATCGACCATGACGCGCGCTGGAGCTTCGACCCGCGTCGCAGCGTCCTCTCGCCGCAGAACTCCGATGCCATCCAGCTCTCGCGCCAGGGATCGCTGCCCGAGGGGCTGATCCCCCGCCTGCGCGCCCTCGACAACGTTTCCAAGGACGACTCGCGCTTCGACAGCGGAGCCTTCGGCCCTCGCCGCATCGACATCGACGACGAGCCGGGCGTGGAAGCGACCGGACCCGTCGCCACCGCCGTTCAAACGGCTGCGATCAAGCGCTCGCCGGACGCCCCCGTGACGTCGGCCGAGACCGCGGACCTTCTCGAGGCACTGCGCCGCCGCCGTGGACAACGCGAGCCGCTGCCCGGCGCGTCCGAGGCCGTGGAGCCCGAGCCGCGCCCCTCGAGCCCGCCGGTCGCCCTGTTCGACGCCGTCGAGCCGGGGTACGCCGACGAGGCCGACCAGACGCAGAACGAGTCGGAGCGCCCGCCGGCCGACAACGGCCGGCGCACCAAGGGTCGTCCCTCGATGCCGTCATGGGACGAGATCGTGTTCGGCGCCCGCTCCGACGAGAGTTGACGACGGCTCGTTCGGTCCGCGGAGTCGACCGGGACCGGTCGACCGCCCTCATTCGTCCCGGGAGAACGGATGCCGGCGCGCCGGCCATCGAATCCCCCTCAGGCGAAGGCGCCCAGACGCAGGAGCGGCACCGTGCGCTCCTCGTCCGTGAGTGAGCCGTGCTGGCCCACCATGCGCTGCGGGCGCTTGTCGGCCTCGCGGTCGTCGTAGTAGGCGAAGCGTCCGCGTGCGGCAACGAGCACGTCCCCGATGCGCGGGCGCACCTCGTCGTCGACGGCGCCGAACAGCCCGGCCGCGATTGCTTCGTCGCGCGTGAGCACCCAGGCTCTCGCGGCCTCGGTCTCGCGCCACAGCGCGGCCACGGCATCCGCTCGCCCCTCGTTCGTGTAGAGGTGGAGCATGCGGGGCTCACCGCCGATGAGGGCGACACCGTCGAGCAGCGGGTCGCCCTCGCGCAGCAGCACGTGCTTGTGCGCGGGGACGTCGACCATTCCATGGTCGGCCGTGATGACGATGCCCGTGCGCGGGTCGATGGTCTCGGCGAGGCGTCGGGCGGCGGCATCCACCCGCTCCAGGGCGTCGGTCCATCGGTCGGACTCCCACCCGTCGCGGTGCCCCGCGGTGTCGAGCTCGGGTGCGTAGAGATAGGTGAGGGATCCCGGATGCCGCGCAGCCAGATCGGCGGCGAGGTCCACGCGCTCGTCGAGGTCGTCGGACGAGACGAATTCCGCCCCGCGCAGCGTCGCCTCGGTGAAGCCGGTGCCGGTGTAGCTCGGGCGCGAGACGACGAAGCTGGGCAACCCGGCCTCGGCGCGCGCGGCGAAGTGGGGCGTGCGTCGTTGCCAGGTGAGGGGGTCGAGGCCGTCGGTCTCCCAGCCGTGCAGTTGATTCGATGCCACGTCGGTGTGCGGGATGCGGGTGCGGTAGCCCACGATTCCGTGGCTGCCGGGCTCCGCGCCGGTCAGGAGACTCGTGAGGGCAGCCGCCGTGGTCGAGGGGAAGACGGTACGGGCGACGTCTTTGCGGCCCCCCGCGGTGCCGAGGAACCGCGCGTGTCCGCGTCGGGACGCCAGGTTGTGCGCTCCGAGCCCGTCCACGAGCAGCACGATCGCGCTGCGGGCCGGAGCGAACCATTCCGATTCACCCGTCAACGCGGCGATCGACTGGGTCACCACACCGGTGAGGCTCCGAGAGCGCGGCGGGTCCGCCGGTAGGCTGAAAGTCATCGGGCCCAGTCTTCCACAGGAGTCCCGATCCCCGTCGAGACGCGACGCCCGCCCGACCCGAGGCCGTATCCATGCCCGATTCCCGTTCCTCCTCGCCCGTGACCGAGCGCATCGAAGACGTCGATGTCTCGACCGAGATGCAGGGGTCGTTCCTCGAGTACGCCTACTCGGTCATCTACTCGCGTGCCCTTCCCGACGCCCGAGACGGGCTCAAGCCCGTGCAGCGCCGCATCCTCTACCAGATGGCAGAGATGGGCCTGCGTCCCGACCGCGGGCACGTCAAGAGCGCGCGCGTCGTGGGCGAGGTCATGGGAAAGCTCCACCCTCACGGCGACGCCCCGATCTACGACGCGCTCGTGCGCCTGGCGCAGTACTTCTCGCTGCGCGTTCCCCTGGTCGACGGGCACGGCAACTTCGGTTCGCTCGACGACGGTCCCGCCGCCCCTCGGTACACCGAGGCGCGTCTGGCGGCAGCGGCTCTGGCGCTCACCGAGAACCTCGACGAGGACGTCGTCGACTTCATCCCCAACTACGACGGCCAGTTCCAGCAACCCGAGGTGCTCCCGGCGGCGTTCCCCAACCTCCTCGTCAACGGGGCGACGGGCATCGCGGTCGGTATGGCCACGAACATGGCGCCTCACAACCTCATCGAGGTCGTCGCTGCCGCCATCCACCTCCTGCAGCACCCCGACGCCACGGTCGAAGAGCTCATGGAGTTCGTCCCCGGTCCCGATCTGCCCTCGGGCGGCATCATCGTCGGCCTCGACGGCATCAAGGACGCCTACACGAACGGTCGCGGCACGTTCCGCACGCGGGCGAAGGCGTCGATCGAGTCCCTCGGACCACGGCGCACCGGCATCGTGATCACAGAGCTTCCCTACCTCGTCGGCCCCGAGCGCGTGATCGAGAAGATCAAAGACGCCGTGCAGGCGAAGAAGCTCACCGGCATCGCGGACGTCACCGACCTCACCGACCGCAACAACGGTCTGCGCCTGGTCATCGGTATCAAGACCGGGTTCGATCCCAAGGCCGTGCTCGAGCAGTTGTACCGACTGACCCCGCTCGAAGACTCCTTCGGTATCAACAACGTCGCCCTGGTCGACGGGCAGCCGCAGACGCTCGGTCTGCGCGAGATGCTGCGCGTCTACATCGATCACCGCATCCGCGTCGTCACGCGACGCAGCGAGTACCGTCTCGCGCGCAAGCGCGAACGTCTGCACCTGGTCGAGGGCCTGCTCATCGCGATCCTCGACATCGACGAGGTCATCCAGGTGATCCGCTCGTCCGACGACGGGGAGCAGGCGCGCACGAAGCTCCAGGAGGTCTTCGACCTCTCGCACCCTCAGGCGGAGTACATCCTCGAACTTCGCCTGCGTCGCTTGACCAAGTTCTCGCGCATCGAGCTCGAGGCAGAGCGCGACCAGTTGAACGCCGAGATCGCTCAGCTGGTCGAACTCCTCGGCAGCGAGACGCTGCTGCGCCAGCAGGTGGCGAGAGAACTGGATGCCGCGGCAGAGGCGTACGGCACGCCGCGGCGCACCATGCTGCTCAACGGCGGTCCCGTCCAGCCGCGCTCGGCGAAGGCCGCGGCCGCGGCGGACCTGCAGATCGCGGACGCGCCGTGCCGGGTGTACCTGTCGGCCACGGGCCGCATGGTGCGCGCCGAGCTCGTCGCCGACGCTCCCGCCGGTGGCGTGGTCGCGCCCGCGCGTCGGTCGAAGCACGACGCCATCCGCTCGTCCGTCGACACGACCACCCGCGGCGACATCGCAGCGGTCACGTCGGCCGGACGCCTCGTCCGCTTCTCCCCCGTCGACCTGCCCTCGGTTCCCGCCAACTCCGTGCAGGTCGCTGCCGGTACCAAGGTCGAGCAGTACCTCGCTCTCGGGAAGGGCGAGAAGGTCGTGGCTCTCGTGCCGCTGGTCGACTCCCCCACGATCGCCCTCGGCACCGAGCAGGGGGTCGTCAAGCGCGTCGCAGCGACCGAGCTGGGTACGAAGGACGAGATCGAGATCATCTCGCTCCGCGACGGTGACCGTGTGGTCGGCGCTGCCCCCGCCGGCGACAACGCCGAGCTCGTCTTCGTCGCGAGCGACGCGCAACTGCTGCGTTTCGAGGCCTCATCCGTGCGACCGCAGGGACGATCCGCGGGAGGTATGGCCGGTATCCGTCTTTCCGACGGCGCCCGGGTGATCTCGTTCGCCGTGGTCGGTGCCTCGGCGTTCGACGCCGTCGTGGTCACGGTCGCGGGTTCGTCGGATGCACTCCCGGGCACGGACGCGGGCAGCGCGAAGGTGTCGGCGTTCACCGAGTTCCCCGCGAAGGGCCGAGCCACCGGTGGTGTGCGTGCGCAGCGTCTGCTGCGCGGCGAAGACGCGCTCGTGCTCGCCTGGGTCGGCACGGAGCCGCGCGCGGTCGGCGCCGATGGTTCGGTGCGGGCGCTGCCTGAGTCGGGCGCGAAGCGCGACGCGTCGGGCCAGCCGCTCGAGGCCGTCATCGGTGCTGTCGGCACCGTCGTCCGCTGAACCTGCTGCTCCGTCGGGGGCGGCTCGGGTGCCGTCGTGCGGAGTCCATCGGCGGCGCGCTGGGCCGGGGGCCTCGCGCGCGACGCCGCCGGGGCTCGAGTCCGTACGGCGGTACACGTCGAAGCGGACCCGGGCGGGGCGCCGGCGAAGAGGGCCTCAGACGTCGATGCGCTCGCGTGCGAGACGGTCGCTCGAGTCGATGATGAACTCACGGCGCGGGGCGACGTCGCTGCCCATGAGCAGGTCGAAGACGGATGCCGCGGCCTCCATGTCCGTCACGCGCACCCGGCGCAGCATGCGGCCGGCGCGATCCATGGTGGTGGTCGCCAGCTGGTCGGCATCCATTTCGCCGAGCCCCTTGTACCGCTGAACGGGTTCCTGCCAGCGCTTGTTGCCGCGCTTGAGCTTGGTGAGCAGCGTGTGGAGCTCCTGCTCGCTGTACGTGTAGATGGTCTCGTTCGGCTTCGTGCCCGGGTTCATGACGATCACGCGGTGCAGCGGCGGTACGGCCGCGAAGACCCGGCCCTCTTCTACGAGGGGACGCATGTACCGGAAGAACAGCGTGAGCAGCAACGTGCGAATGTGCGCGCCGTCGACGTCGGCGTCGCTCATCAGGATGATCTTGCCGTAGCGGGCGGCGTCGAGATCGAACGATCGGCCGGAGCCGGCGCCGATGACCTGGATGATCGAGGCGCACTCGGCGTTCGACAGCATGTCGCTGATCGAGGCCTTCTGCGTGTTGAGGATCTTGCCGCGGATGGGCAGGAGCGCCTGGAACTCGCTGTTTCGCGCGAGCTTGGCCGTGCCGAGAGCGGAGTCGCCCTCGACGATGAACAGTTCGGAGTCGTTGACGTCGTTCGATCGGCAGTCGACGAGCTTCGCGGGCAGTGACGACGACTCGAGGGCGTTCTTGCGACGCTGCGTCTCTTTGTGGGTGCGCGCCGAGATGCGCGCCTTCATCTCGGAGACGATCTTCTCGAGCAATTGCGCGGTCTGCGCTTTGTCGTCGCGCTTGGGAGAGGCGAAGCGGGCCGCGAGTTCTTTCTGGACGACGGATGCCACGATCTGCCGCACCGCGGGAGTTCCGAGGATCTCCTTCGTCTGGCCCTCGAACTGCGGCTCGGGCAGGCGCACGGTCATGACCGCGGTGAGACCGGCGAGCAAGTCGTCTTTCTCGATCTTGTCGTTACCGACCTTGAGTTTGCGGGCGTTCTGCTCGACCTGCGAGCGGAGCACCTTCATGAGGCCTTGCTCGAAGCCCTGCTGGTGCGTGCCGCCCTTGGGCGTGGCGATGATGTTGACGAACGAGCGGGTCGTGGTGTCGTACCCCGTGCCCCAGCGCACCGCGATGTCGACCTCGCACGCGCGTTCGACATCGGTCGGGATCATGGATCCGCCGGGCTGCAGCACGGGGACGGTCTCGGTGAAGGTGCCGGTGCCGGTGAGACGCCAGGTGTCGGTGACCGCGGCGTCGGGTGCCAGGAACTCCGCGAACTCCGAGATGCCGCCGTCGAAGCGGTAGCTCGTCTCGACGCGCTCCTCGCCCCGTTCGTCCTGCACGACGATCTCGAGACCGGGGACGAGGAACGCGGTCTGACGCACGCGCTGGACGAGCTCGTCGAGGCCGAAAGCGGCGTCTTTCGTGAAGATCTGGCGGTCGGCCCAGTAGCGGATGCGCGTTCCCGTGACACCGCGCTGAGCTTTGCCGACGACGCGCAGCTCGCTCTTGCGCTCGAACGGCGTGAATGTGGAGTCGGGGGCGTCGCCCGCGAAGATGCCGGGCTCGCCCCGGTGGAAGGACATCGCGTAGGTCTTGCCGCCGCGGTCGACCTCGACGTCGAGACGCTCGGAGAGGGCGTTGACCACCGAGGCGCCGACGCCGTGCAGGCCGCCCGACGCCGCGTACGAGCCGCCGCCGAACTTGCCGCCCGCGTGCAACTTGGTGAAGACGACCTCGACGCCGGTCAGTCCGGTGCGGGGCTCGACATCGACCGGGATGCCGCGAGCACGGTCGCGCACCTCGACACTGCCGTCGTCGTGCAGCACGATGTCGATGCGTGAGCCGTGACCGCCGAGGGCCTCGTCGACGGAGTTGTCGATGATCTCCCACAGGCAGTGCATGAGACCGCGGGAGTCGGTGGACCCGATGTACATGCCCGGGCGCTTGCGCACGGCTTCGAGGCCCTCGAGGACCTGCAGATGATGGGCGGAGTACTCGGAGGTCACGATCTCCCAGCGTAATCGGAGGCGCCGACATCGCCTGCCAGACACACAGCGAGGTCGGGTCACCGTACGCGCACAGCGAAATGTGATCAAGCCGCGGCATAGGGGAAACATCCGCGTGGTTGTATATGGAGACTCGCCCACGACCACCTGAGGAGGGCACCCGACATGACCACCACGACTGCACCCGAAGCGTCAGCCGTCCTCGATCACCGCCTGACGGCGGCCGATCGCTGCGACTCCTGCGGCGCACAGGCGTACATCGCCGCGACGGTCAATGGCAGCGAGCTGCTGTTCTGCGCGCACCACGGCCGCAAGTACGAAGAGAAGCTCCGTAGCGTCGCCACCTCGTGGCACGACGAGACGGCGCGACTCAGCGCCGCCGAATAAGACCATTCCGTCAGAACGGGCCCCGTGCACCTCGTGCGTCGGGGCCCGTTCTGCGTATCAGGCGTGCGCGCTGACGTATACGCGAGGCACGGTGGGCGAGATACGCAGGGCGATCTCTTCGCCGATCGTGTCGATGAGTTCGGCGAGGTCGGTGACTCCGAAGAGCGCACCGGGGCCGAAGAGGGCGATCTCATCGCCGGGTGCGGCGTCGGCCCACGGGGCGAGCACCGTGTCCGTCGGGCCGATGGCCTCCACGCGCCGCGGCCCCTCGGGCGTCAGCACGTCGAAGCGCCCGGCCAGGGTGCTCGGCAGCCCGTGCAGGGCGCCGATGTCGAGGTGCACGCCCGCGAGATCCACCGCCGTCACGGTGGCGGAGAGCCGGCCGATCGGTTCGATCCCCAGCTCGCCCTCGCTCGGCCCGCCGGCGGGACGGATGCCGTATGAGAACGCCCCCACGCGTACGAGATCCTCCCGGAACTCCCCGCGGGCGAAACCGGCGGCACTCGCGGCGAGGTGCGAGAAGCGCGGGTCGAGTCCCGCGGCGCGCGCCGTCTCTCGTGCGGCGAGGAAGACCGCACGAGCGTCGTCGTCGTCGGCATCCGAGGCCTCCGAGATGTGCGACCAGATCCCCTCGAAGGCGGCGTGACCGTCGGCGACCAGCGCGGAGGTCTGCGCCAGGGCGGCCTCCCACCGCTCGGGGCGGATGCCGTTGCGATGCAGGCCGGTGTCGATCTTGAGGTGCACCCGGGCCGGGTGCTCGACGGGGAGCCCCGCGAGGTCGGCGAGCAGCGCTTCGTCGCCGATGCCGAGATCGAGATCGACGGCGACGCCGGCGGCCAGGTCGTCGCGTCCGCCGATGAGCCAGACGAAGATGCGCACGTCGGGCCCGGCGATGCGGCGCACCGCGGCCCCCGTGGCCACGTCGAAGGCGCCGATCCACCGCACGCCTTCCGCGACGGCGCGCCTCACGATCGGTTCCAACCCGTGAGCGTAGGCGTCGTCCTTGACGACGAGCATGGGGGCGGCGGGGGCGACCGCTTCGCGCACGCGGGCGAGGTTGCGGGCGAGAGCGTCGAGGTCGACGCGGTACACGGCGCTCATCCGGTCACTCTCCGATCGGCACGGACGCCCACCACGGCGACGATTTCTGCGGCGCTGAGGCCTGTGGCATCCGCCCACTCCTCCACCGAGGGGTGGCCATCGGCCGGGTCGCCGAAGTAAACGACCTCGGTCCCGCGCGGCACGGTCTGACCCTCGACGTCGACGACGCAGACGTCCATCGCGACGCGCCCGACGATGCGATGCCGCCGACCGCCGATCGAGACCGTCGCCGTGTTGCCCAGCGACCGCACGACTCCCTGGGCATAGCCGCCCGTCACGAGGGCCACGGTGGTGTCGCGGGGCGCGCGGTGGGTGTAGCCGTACGAGACGCCCTCCCCGCGCAGAAGCGGCTTCGTGCCGAGGGCCCGACCGTGCAGCGACATCACGGGCCGTGCGTGGGAGCCCGGCAGACCGAACAGGACCGCGGCGTCGAGGGGTGCGGCATCCATCCCCAGATCCGAGAGCACGGATGCCACCCACTCGGCGCCGTGGCCCCACGCGTCGGCGGCGAAGACGTCGTCGGCACCGGAGCCGGTACCGGCCGCGAGGGCGAGAGGGGCGTTCCGGCGCAGGGCGGACTCGGAGATGCGGGCTACGGGCGACACTCCCCCGGCCGCGGGCAAGCGGGCAGAGAGCGTGGAGGACACCCCTTTAGACTAACGGGGTCCTCCTTCCCCGACCCCGGAGCCACATGCCTCAGCAGGGTTTCTCTCCCGTCACGCGCCTCCGCTACCTCGCCGGACGCGCCCGCCGCATCGATGTCGGATCCGTCGTCGAACGAGCCAAAGAGGCCTCCGCCCAGCACGGCAAGGCCCTGCCGCTCGTCGTCGCCGACATGCTGTACCAGGCGGGTGTGAAGAACGTCGGCTTCCAGGACTACATCGACTACGACTTCGCGATCCTCACCCCCGCCGAGCGCGCCACCTACATGACGCACCCGGTGTCGAACCAGATCTCGCAGAAGTACGACCACCCCGACTACCGCGGCCTGTTCCAGGACAAGGTCGAGTTCGACCGGACGTTCAGCGAGTTCCTGCGCCGCGAGTGGATGGTGGTGGATGCCGGCAACGCCGACGACCTGCGCGCCTTCACCGAGCGCCTCGGCACCATCGTCACGAAGGAGCCGGTCGGACAGGCCGGAACCGGCGTGCACCGCTACCACGCGGCCGACGTCGAGGACTGGGGCTCGTTCCACCGCGGACTGCTCGAGCGCGGGGAGATCCTCGTCGAAGAGGTCATCCGCCAGCACGACGACCTCGCGGCCGTCTGCCCGGGTACCGTGAACACCACGCGCGTCACGGCGTTCTTCGACGGCGAGAAGACGCACATCCTGGCGATGGCCCAGAAGTTCGGCCGGGGGGCGGTCAGCGACCAGATGACCTTCGGCGGTTTCTACACGATGCTCGACGAGAACGGCCACGCCCTCGGCGCCGGCTACGACTCGCACGGGCACGTGCACGAGCTGCATCCCGACTCGGGCGTGCGCATCGCCGACTTCCAGCTGCCGATGATCGACGAGGTCACGGCGTTCGTCGACCAGGTCGCTCGTGTCGTACCGCAGGTGCAGTACGTGGGCTGGGACATCGTCGTGGGCCCCGAGGGCCCTGTGCTCGTCGAGGGCAACTGGGGCGCCGGCGTCTACGAGAACAAACCGAGCGTCACCGGCATCCGCACCGGACACAAGCCGCGGTATCAGGCGGCCATCGGGTTCTGATCCCGGATGCCGAGAGGCCCGTCCCCCGCGGGGGGCGGGCCTCTCGGCATCCGGGGGCGTCGACGGACTCAGCTCCGTGCCTGCGGAGGGTCCTGAGTGTCTCGAAAGTTCGGGGTCGTGGCAGGGGTGCCGGGGGGACTGATGGCCTCAGCCATCGCACGGCGGCGGGAGCCGGCATCCCGATACCGAAAAGGCCCGCCCCGAGAACGGGACGGGCCTTTCACGCGGCTGTCAGCCGTGGCGCACGATGCCCAGCGGCGTGGACTCGTGCCCCTGGCCGAGCGGGTTGTCCTTGAGAATCGCGACGAGGCGCTTCTCGCCGGCCTTGTCCATCGTGGAGCCGAGGATGTTGCCGCCGAGGTCGTTGATGTCGACGACGGCGACCTGCAGGTCGCCGCCGAGCAGCGACTTCAGACGAGCGGCGACCTCGCGGGGGCGCTCCGGGCCGAGGACGACGGCCTGGTTGTACGGCGGGATCGTGCCCTTGGTGGGGCCGTCGATCGCGCGTGCCTTGTCGCCCGCGATGCGGTAGAAATCGCCCTTGCGTCCGAACGCTTTGGTCACGGCCGAGACGGCCGCGGCGAACAGGATGCGGGGCGTTCCGCACTCGCGCAGCGCCATCTCCATCGTCTCGGGCATGCCGAGGCCGATACCGTACGGCGTGCGCGTGACGTACTTCGACAGGAACAGCGCGAGCTTGCGGGGCGCGATCGTGTCGAGCTTGAACGACCGGCCCTGGGTGATCGCGACGATCTTCTCGGTGACGAACAGCAGGTCGCCCGGCTGCACGGCATCCTTCGCGTATTCGAGGATGAACGCGTCGAGGTCGTCGCCCGGCATGACGACCCGCGTGCGGATCGGGATGCGGGCGTACGACGTCCCCTCGACGGTGACGGTGAGCGCCTTGCCGGCGTTGGCCTCGCCGCTCATTCGAGGTAGTCCCGAAGCGACTGCGAACGGCTCGGGTGACGCAGCTTCGCCATGGTCTTGGACTCGATCTGACGGATGCGCTCGCGCGTCACGCCGAAGGTGTCGCCGATCTGGTCGAGCGTCTTGGGCTGACCGTCGCCGAGGCCGAAGCGCATGCGGATCACGCCCGCCTCGCGCTCGCTGAGCGAGTCGAGGAGCGACTCGAGCTGACGCTGCAGCATGGTGAAGCCCACCGCGTCGGCAGGGACGACGGCCTCGGTGTCTTCGATGAGGTCGCCGAACTCGCTGTCGCCGTCTTCACCCAGGGGCGTGTGCAGCGAGATGGGCTCGCGGCCGTACTTCTGGACCTCGATGACCTTCTCGGGGGTCATGTCGAGCTCGCGGCTGAGCTCTTCGGGCGTGGGTTCGCGACCGAGGTCCTGCAGCATCTGGCGCTGGACGCGGGCGAGCTTGTTGATGACCTCGACCATGTGCACCGGGATGCGGATGGTGCGGGCCTGGTCGGCCATGGCGCGCGTGATCGCCTGACGGATCCACCAGGTGGCGTAGGTCGAGAACTTGAAGCCCTTGGTGTAGTCGAACTTCTCGACCGCACGGATCAGGCCCAGGTTGCCCTCCTGGATGAGGTCGAGGAACTGCATGCCGCGACCGGTGTAGCGCTTGGCGAGCGAGACGACCAGGCGAAGGTTGGCGCCGAGCAGGTGGCTCTTGGCGCGCTGACCGTCACGGGCGACCCACTGCAGATCGAGACCCAGTTGGCTCGTCTTCTCGGCCGCGGTCATGTTCGACAGCTTCTCTTCGGCGAACAGACCCGCCTCGATGCGCATGGCGAGTTCGACTTCTTCGGCCGCGTTCAACAGCGGCACCTTGCCGATCTGCTTCAGGTAGTCCTTGACCGGGTCGGCGGTCGCGCCGGTGATCTGGGCGGAGTAGACGGGGACGTCGTCCTCGTCGCTCGACGAGATGACGATCGCGCCGGTGGGGAGGGCCTCGGCGGGCGCCGCCGGGGTCTCGTCCTCGTCGTCGTCGTCGGACTTCTTCGCGTCTGTCTTGGCCGCGTCGTCGGAGTCGTCGCTGTCGTCGGCGTCGTCGATCTCGACATCGCCCACTTCGACGTCTTCCTCGTCTTCTTCGAGGTCGTCGTCTTTCTTGGCCTTCGTCTTCGCCTTGGCGGGGGCCGCCTTGGCCTTGGCGGGGGCCTTCTTCGCGGGGGCCTTCTTGGCGGCCGTCGTCTTCGACGCCGTCACGGTCTCCTCGGAGTTCTCGAGTTCGGTGTCCTTCGCACTCCGGGAGCGGGTCTTGGTTGTCGTGTCTGCCACGTTTCGCCTTTCACCGGGAACGTACGCTGCACGGCCACCGGTCGTTCTCGGACACTAGTAAGACCCTTGTCAAGTCCCGAACCGAGGAGCGGGGGCTCCTGGTCCGGTTGACAACGGGTCAGGTTCTTCATTATCTCACATCCCCGGACCGGGACTTGACGTGGGCCGGGTTTATATGTGTAGACAACGTCCGCGAGGGCGGAGGCATTCCCGGATGCCGAGCCTTCGGCATCCCATCGACCTGGGCGGCGAGGCTGCGGTCAGCCGAGCTTGCCGCGGCGGTCGTCGTCGCCGGGGCGGGTGGCGAGGAAGCGCTCCAGCTCGGCGGCGAGCTCGTCGGCGCTGGGGAGGTCACCCGTGTGGATGATCGGCGTGGCCTGCGTCGAGCCGGCCATATAGGCGTCGTAGCGTTCCTCGAGGTTCTCGAGCATGCGGGTCAACTCGTCACTGCCCTCGACCTGCTCGGTGACCTTGCCGAGGAACTCGCGGTTCTCTTCGCGCAGGACCTCGCCCGCGAACACCAGGCCGGTGGCAACCGTGAGACTGTCGAGCGCCGCGAGGGTCGCCGCGGGATATTCGGTATCGCCGAGATAGTGCGGAACGAGGAGGGCGAAGCCGACGACCTTGGCTCCGGCTTCCGCGAAACGGTACTCGAGCAGGTGGCCCGCCGTGGAGGGAACCTGCGTGTGGGGGCGCCAGACCGAGTGCGCTTCGGCCAGGTCGGGGCGGGTGCCGCTCACGGTCGTTCCGATCGGACGCGTGTGAGGGACCGGCATGGGGATCGCGTGCACCCACGTGACCGACGACACCTGCAGACCCGCCGACAGCTCGAGGACGGTCTCGGCGAAGGCCTCCCACAAGAAGTCGGGCTCATAACCCGCAAGAAGAAGGAACGGTTGTCCGAGTGAGTCGTGCGCGAGCGAGAGCTCGAGGCGCGCTGGCCGGAAGTCGGTGAGGTGATCCTCGACGAACGTGATCGCGGGGCGACGTGCCCGGTAATCCAGCAGCGAATCATTGTCGAAGACGAAGAGGGCGTTGGGCTGCACGTCGTTGCGGAAGTACTCGACCAGGCGGGTCACCGCGCCACCGGCATCCGTGAACCCGGTGAGGGCGATCACGAGCGGCAGGCCCGACGGCACGGGCGGCGCCGCGGGGGCGCGGTCGTACAGCGGGGCAGAGGAACGCATACGTCCACTCTACGAGCGTGCCGGATGCGACGGCGGCGGTGCGTCCCGCTCCTAGCGAACACGCTCGAACCTAGGATGGATGCCATGCCGTTTCCCTCAGTGGCGTACACCCACGCCCCCGCTCTCGAGTCCGACGCCGATGCGATCCTGCTGATCGTCCCTACCGTTTCGGAGGGAGCACCGGATCCGGCGGGCTGGGACGGGCTCACGGCCGCCCTGTCTGCGGTCGGTTTCACGGGTGCCGCCGGATCGTTCCAGCGCGTCCACGTGCCGGGAGTCTCGACCCCCGTCGCCGTGGTCGGTGCGGGCGCCGACCCCGCCGAGGCCCAGCTGCGGGATGCCGCGGGAGCGGGCCTGCGTCAGCTGACGGGCTTCGAGCACGTCGCGGTGCAGTCGCTCGCCCCTTCCGCGTGGCGGCCGCTCGCCGAGGGCGCTGCCCTGGGCGGTTATCGCTTCGCCGACTACAAGAAGAAGGCGTCGAAAATGCGCGCCACCCGCGTGACCGTCGTCGCCGAGGATGCGCCCTCGGACGCCGACACCGCGGCGGTTTCCGCCGTCGCCGGGGCCGTCGCCCTGGTGAAAGACCTGGTCACCACCCCGGCCGAGTGGCTCGGCCCGGCCGACTTCGCTGAGGCGGCGGTCACGGCCGTCGAGGGTCTTCCCGTCGAGGTCGAGGTGCTCGACGAGGGCGCCCTCCGCGAGGGCGGCTACGGCGGCATCCTCGGCGTGGGACAGGGTTCCGACCGCCCGCCGCGCATGGTGCGTCTCGATTACTCTCCCGCTGGTGCCGAGCGTCACGTCGCTCTGGTCGGCAAGGGCATCACGTTCGACACCGGCGGGCTCTCCCTGAAGCCGCCGGCATCGATGGTCGGGATGAAGTACGACATGTGCGGGGCTGCGACGGTGCTCGCGGTTCTGAAGGCCGCTGCCGAGATGCAGCTACCCGTCCACGTCAGCGCGTGGCTCTGCATCGCCGACAACATGCCGTCGGGCCGCGCCACCCGCCCGGGTGACGTGCTGCGCACTCTCGACGGCACCACGGTCGAGGTGTTGAACACCGACGCCGAGGGTCGCCTCGTGCTCGCGGACGGTCTCGCCGCAGCGAGCCGCGAGAACCCCGACCTCATCGTCGACGTCGCGACCCTGACCGGAGCGATCACCGTCGCCCTCGGCAACCGTCACACGGGTGTCATGGGCGACGACGACGCCGTCGCCACCTACCTCGCCGCCTCGGCCCGCACCGCTGAGCTCGCGTGGCAGCTGCCGCTTCCCGACCACATGGTCGACGATCTCGACTCGCCCATCGCCGACCTGCAGAACGCCAAGATCGGTGACCCCGCCGGTGGCTCGCTGTTCGCCGGGCTCTTCCTGCGTCACTTCGTCGGCCGTGTCTCGGCGGACGCCGATGCTCCGCGCATCCCCTGGGTGCACCTCGACATCGCCGGAGTGGGCATGAACAAGTCCGCACCGTTCGGCTACACCGACAAGGGCGTGACGGGAGCAACGGTCCGCTCGCTCGTCGAGATGCTGGCCACGGACGGCGCACGGTGACCGAGTACACCGCCGACGTGGTCGTTCTCGGCGGCGGAAGCGGCGGCTACGCCGCGGCTCTCCGCCTCGCCGAGTTGGGCAAGGACGTGGTGCTCGTCGAGAAGGACAAGCTCGGCGGAACGTGCCTGCACCGCGGCTGCATCCCCACCAAAGCGCTGCTGCATGCCGGGGAGGTGGCTGACGCCGCTCGCGGTGCGTCCGACATCGGGGTACGGGTGACCTTCTCGGGAATCGATCCCGCGCGGGTGCGGTCCTATCGCGAGGGCATCGTCGCGAAGAAGTTCAAGGGTCTCGAAGGTCTGATCTCGGCTCGCGGCATCCGGGTGGTCCGCGGAGCGGGTGCACTCGAGGCCGGACCCGCGGTACGGGTCGGCGACGACGTCTACCGCGGCACCGATGTCATCCTCGCGACCGGTTCGTACAGCCGCAGCCTGCCCGATCTCGAGATCGGTGGACGCGTGCTGACGAGCGAGCAGGCCCTCGACCTCGATGTGATCCCCGAGCGGGTGGTCGTGCTCGGGGGCGGCGTCATCGGCGTCGAGTTCGCGAGCGTGTGGCGTTCATTCGGCGTGGACGTCACGATCGTCGAGGCGCTTCCGCATCTGCTGCCGGCGGAGGACGTGGCATCCAGCAAGGCTCTCGAGCGCGCTTTCCGCAAGCGCGGGATCGCCTTCCAGCTGGGTCGACGCTTCGCCTCCCTCACTCAGACCGCGGACTCCGCGACCGTGACCCTCGACGACGGGTCGGAACTCGTGGCCGACTACGTTCTGGTCGCCGTGGGTCGCGGTCCCGTGACGGCCGGCCTCGGTTACGAAGAAGCCGGTGTCGTGCTGGAGCGCGGCTTCGTCCAGACCGACGAGCGCCTGCGCACCGCGGCCGCCCACGTGTGGGCGGTCGGCGACATCGTGCCCGGCCTGCAGCTCGCGCACCGCGGATTCCAGCAGGGCATCTTCGTCGCGGAAGAGATCGCGGGGCTCTCCCCCGTCCTCGTCCCCGACGTCGACGTCCCCCGCGTCGCCTACTCCCACCCCGAGGTCGCGTCTGTCGGACTGACCGAAGCGCAGGCTGCGGATCGTTACGGATCCGATGCCGTAAAGGCGTACGAGTACAACCTGGCCGGGAACGGCCGCAGCGAGATCATCGGCACCTCGGGGATCGTCAAGATCGTCCGGCGCGTCGACGGGCCCGTCGTCGGTGCCCACCTGGTGGGCGATCGCGTCGGTGAGTTGATCTCGGAAGCTCAGCTCGCGGTGGGCTGGGAGGCCCACCCCGAGGACATCGCGCCGTTCGTCCACGCACACCCCACCCAGAGCGAGGCGCTCGGCGAGGCCTTCCTGGCCCTCGCCGGCAAGCCCCTGCACGCACTCTGACCACAACCGGTCACTAAGCTAGGTACCGCATCCGGTACGAAGGAGACATACCCATGAGCACTTCCGTCGTCCTCCCCGCTCTCGGCGAGAGCGTCACCGAGGGAACGGTCACCCGCTGGCTCAAGCAGGTCGGTGACACCGTCCAGGAGGACGAGGGTCTGCTGGAGATCTCGACCGACAAGGTCGACACCGAGATCCCCTCGCCCGTCTCGGGCGTGATCGAGGAGATCCTGGTCCAGGAAGACGAAACCGTCGAGGTCGGCGCGGTCCTCGCGAAGATCGGTGACGGCTCGGGTGCCGCGTCGTCCGACGACGCCCCCCAGGCCGCCCCGGCCGAGCAGGAGTCCGCGCCCGCGGAAGAGGCGGCTCCCGCCGAGTCCGCTCCGGTCGAGCAGGCCGCTCCCGCCGAGCAATCGGCTCCGGCCGCCGGTGGTGACTCGACCGAGGTGAAGCTTCCCGAGCTCGGTGAGAGCGTTACCGAGGGCACCGTCACCCGCTGGCTGAAGGCCGTGGGCGACGACGTCGCGGTCGACGAGCCCCTCCTCGAGATCTCGACCGACAAGGTCGACACCGAGATCCCGTCGCCGGTCGCCGGCACTCTGCAGGAGATCCTGGTGCAAGAGGACGAGACGGTCAACGTCGGTGCCGCCCTCGCGCGCATCGGCAGCGGTGCGGCCCCGGCTGCGCAGCCGGCGGAGCCCGCCCCGGCTCCCGCCGCTGAGGAGAAGTCCGCCGCTCCCGCCCCCGCTGCCGAGCAGAAGCCGGCCGAGCAGCCGGCCCCCGCCGCGGAAGAGAAGCCCGCCGCTCCCGCCGAGAAGCCGGCCGGGCAGGCCCCCGCCGCATCGTCGAACGACGACGTCACGTACGTGACGCCGCTCGTGCGCCGCCTGGCGCAGCAGCAGGGCGTCGATCTGGTCTCGGTCAAGGGCAGCGGTGTCGGCGGACGTATCCGCAAGGAAGATGTGCTCAAGGCCGCCGAGGCCGCGAAGGCGGCTCCGGCCGCGTCGTCGGCTCCCGCCGCCGCAGCTCCGGCTGCCCCCGCCCCCGTCGAGGTCTCGCCCCTGCGCGGCACCACGCAGAAGATGTCGCGTCTGCGCAAGGTCATCGCCGAGCGCGCCGTCGCATCGATGCAGGCGACCGCTCAGCTGACCACCGTCGTCGAGGTCGACGTGACGAAGCTCGCCGCCCTGCGCGATCGCATGAAGGGCGAGTTCCAGCAGAAGACGGGCGACAAGCTCTCGTTCCTGCCGTTCTTCGCCATCGCGGCCATCGAGGGCCTCAAGGCGTACCCGATCATCAACTCCACGGTCGAGGGCGACGAGATCGTGTACCCGGCTCACGAGAACGTCTCGATCGCGGTCGACACCGAGCGCGGCCTGCTGACGCCGGTGGTCAAGGACGCCGGCGACAAGAACATCGCCCAGCTCGCGCGCGAGATCGCCGACCTCGCTGCCCGCACGCGCGACAACAAGCTGAAGCCCGACGAGCTCGCCGGTGGCACCTTCACGCTGACCAACACCGGTTCGCGTGGCGCGCTGTTCGACACGCCCATCGTGTTCCTGCCCCAGTCGGCGATCCTCGGCCTCGGCGCCGTGGTGAAGAAGCCGGGGATCGTGTCGGTCGACGGTAAGGACGCCATCGCGGTGCGCTCGTACGTGTACCTCGCGCTGTCGTACGACCACCGCATCATCGACGGCGCCGACGCGGCCCGCTTCCTGGGCACCGTCAAGGCCCGTCTCGAGGCGGCGCAGTTCGAGGGCGACCTCGGGATCTGATCCCACCGAGCACCAGCTCATGATGGCTGGTCCGCGACCGTTCTGGCGGCGCGGACCAGCCATCTCTCGTTCTGCCGCACGAGAGTGACGTACTGCGTCGATCCTGCGGCGTCGACGCGTACGACGGTCACTCCCCCGAAGTCGTCGACCACCTCGATCTCCCCCGCGGCGGCATCCGCGAGGAGAGGCTCCCGCGGGAACACCGAATTCTCCTCGTAGGACGACGCGCAGGCCTCGTCGTCGCGGCATCCGGCGATGTCTGTGAAGAGCCTCCGCGCGATCTCTTCGACGTCATCGGAGAGCGGGCGTCTTTCGTCCACCGGCGGCGGGTCCGACAGCCACGGCGTGGAGGAGGTCGGTGCGGGATCCATCAGCACCTGTTCGGATGCGGTCGGCTCCGAGTTGTGCTCGGCCGGAATGAGAGAAAAACCGATGACCGCTATCACTGCGAGGCCCCCTCCGACGGTCGCGAGTCGAAGCATCCGGGACGTGCGCCAGCGCTCCCGGATGTCCTCGAGAGCGATGCGCGACGCCTCGGCCAGATCGGCGTCGACCAACTCGAGCACACGCGCCACCGCACCCTCGCGCTCGGGTGAAGGCGGTGCTGCGTCGACGGACGGGATGAGCGGGCCGAGGACGAGAGGCAGAGGTGCCGCGTGCGAGAAGAGGCGTCTTTCCACGGCATCCCAATCCCGGGGAGGGCGGGTCAGGACGCTCTCTCGTGCTCGACCGAGGATGTCGCGGGTGGGCGGGTCTGCGGCGATCTCGGCGAGGTGCGCGAGGCTCTCCGCCGTCGCGGCGACGCCGTCCGGTCCGGCCGGGTCGTCCACGGCCACGGGGCAGCCGGTCGCCGTCAGCCACCAGGTCGTTCCCTCTCGAGCGGCTGCTGCCTCGCGGCATCCGCGAAGGAGGCCGACGGCCGCGGTCACCGCCTCCCCTGCGGTGAGAGGGACGGTGCTGCGCGCGCGGCGCCGCAGGTATGCGTCGAACGGTTCGGCGAGAACGGATGCCGTTGAGCTGCTCATCCCGCGATGGTGGCGGAACCGCTCCGATCGCGTGTCGAGAAATGTCGAATGCGGGGACCACCCGACGGAACAGTCCGCTGGGGAGGAAGGTCTCGCGGCAAAGATAGAATCATCTTCATGGCCGCTCGCACCACCACGCCCGAGAAGCGTCCGGGCTTCTTCTCGCAGCTGAAAACCCTGTACACCTTCACTCAGAAGGAGTACCGGTGGCTGCCGTTCCTGCTGGCCGGCATCGTACTGCTGGGCATCGCCCTCGGCGTGCTCGTCGGCTTTCTCATCCCGCCGCTGGCGGCGTGGAGTGTCATCCTCTGGGGCGTGACGGGTCTGCTGGCCGGCATCCTGGCCTCGATGATCACCATGACCCGTCTGTCGACGACGGCCATGTACAAGAAGATCGACGGTATGCCCGGGGCGACCGGTCACGTGCTGTCGTCGTCGCTCGGCCGTAACTGGCAGGCCTCTGAGGCCCCGATCGGCGTCAACCCCCGTACGCAGGAGGCCGTGTACCGCGCGATCGGTCGCGGAGGTGTCGTTCTCATCGGTGAGGGCAACCGCAGCCGACTGACGCGTCTGGTCGGCGAGGAGCGTTCCCGCGTGACGCGCGTCGCGGCCGGCGTCCCCGTCACCGTGCTCTACGTCGGTCATGGCGACGACGAGGTGCCGATCGCCAAGCTGGCCTCGACCATCAAGGCGCTGCCCAAGAAGGTCGATCGCTCCACGATGGCCGCCGTCATCAAGCGCGTGTCGTCGGTGTCGCAGGGGCTGTCGTCGCTGCCGATCCCGAAGGGCGTCGACCCGACGAAGATGCGCTCCCCGCGTCCCCGCTGACTCCGCGACAAAGGCCCCCGCTCAGGCGGGGGCCTTTGTCATCGGTGCCGACGGGTTCAGGTGCGGACGAGAACCGTGCCGACCACCTTGTCGTGCAGACCCCGCTGGTCGGCGTCCCAGACCACGGCGGGGATGATGAGCGCGAGCAGCACGGTGCGGACGATCGGGCGCCAGACGCCCACCCAGCCTCCGGATGCCAGCTCCAACCGCATTCCCATGATCCGGTGCCCCGGGCTCCCGCCCAGGAGGGGGATGAAGAGGATCTGCACGGCGAAGAAGATGAGGTTCGTCGCGATCGGATTCGCGAACGGGACGCCCGTCACGGGGTCGGGGGCGGAGAAGAAGGCATATCCGATCAGGCCGGCGCTGGCGACGTCGATCAGCAGGGCCGCGATGCGGCGCCCCGGGCGGGCGATGGAGCCGCGACCCTCGCGGGGAAGGCCGAGCCGCTGGCCCGGATACTCGTTCTCGGCGGGGAGGCTCACGACATCCAGCGTAATCGGCGCCACGTAACATCCCCGAAACATGCGAGATATGACCGGGACACCGGTTCTGGGTAGGGTCGAGGAGGCTGGCCGAGGCCGGCATGATCCCGAATGTTCTACCTCTGGAGTCTTCATGTTCAAAGATTCGTCCGAGGTGCTGAAGTTCATCCAGGACGAGGACGTCAAGTTCCTCGACATCCGTTTCACGGATCTTCCTGGTGTGCAGCAGCACTTCAACATCCCCGCCTCGACCGTCGACGAGGAGTTCTTCACCGTCGGACAGCTGTTCGATGGCTCGTCGATCCGCGGGTTCGCGAACATCCACGAGTCGGACATGCAGCTGATCCCCGACGTGACCACGGCGTACGTCGACCAGTTCCGCGAGGCCAAGACCCTCGTCATGATCTTCGACATCTACAACCCGCGCAACGGTGAGATCTACGGCAAGGACCCGCGCCAGGTCGCCAAGAAGGCCGAGAAGTATCTCGCCTCCACCGGCATCGCCGACACCGCGTTCTTCGCCCCCGAGGCCGAGTTCTACATCTTCGACGACGTGCGTTACGAAGTGAAGCAGAACTCGAGCTTCTACTCGGTCGACTCCGAGGAAGGCGCCTGGAACACCGGTCGCGAAGAAGAGGGCGGAAACCTCGCCAACAAGACCCCGTACAAGGGCGGCTACTTCCCCGTCTCCCCCGTCGACAAGACGGCGGACCTCCGCGACGACATCACGCTCAAGCTGATCGAGGCGGGCTTCGCTCTCGAGCGCTCGCACCACGAGGTCGGCACCGGTGGTCAGCAGGAGATCAACTACCGCTTCGACACGATGCTGCACGCGGCCGACGACATCCTGAAGTTCAAGTACATCGTCAAGAACACCTGCGAGCAGTGGGGCAAGGTCGCGACCTTCATGCCCAAGCCGCTCTTCGGTGACAACGGCTCGGGCATGCACACCCACCAGTCGCTGTGGAACGACGGCAAGCCGCTGTTCTACGACGAGACCGGATACGGCGGGCTCTCCGACATCGCCCGTTGGTACATCGGTGGCCTGCTGGCGCACGCGCCGGCCGTCCTCGCCTTCACCAACCCGACCCTCAACAGCTACCACCGTCTGGTGAAGGGCTTCGAGGCGCCGGTCAACCTGGTGTACTCGGCCGGTAACCGCTCCGCTGCCATCCGCATCCCGATCACGGGCACCAACCCCAAGGCCAAGCGCATCGAGTTCCGCGCGCCCGACGCCTCGGGCAACCCGTACCTCGCGTTCGCGGCTCAGCTCATGGCCGGTATCGACGGCATCAAGAACCGCATCGAGCCGCACGAGCCCGTCGACAAGGACCTCTACGAGCTCCCCGCCGAAGAGGCCAAGAACATCCCGCAGGTTCCGAACTCGCTGCTCGACTCGCTTGAGGCTCTGCGCGCCGACCACGAGTTCCTGCTCGCCGGTGGCGTCTTCACGCAGGAGCTGATCGACACCTGGATCGAGTACAAGATCGAGAACGAGATCCAGCCGATCGCCCAGCGCCCGCACCCCTTCGAGTACGAGCTGTACTTCGGGGTCTGATCGCCCGATCATCCACGTCGACGCCCGTTCCCGCCGTTTCGCGGGGGCGGGCGTCGTCGTTCGCCGGGATATGCCAGGAGTGGCGGCATCCCGTCTCAGTCCGCGCGCGCCGCGCGCTTCTGCTCCTGGAACAGGCGAATCGCCTCGTACCGTTCGGCGGAGCGGGCCTGACGCTTCGCCGCCTCGACCTCGCGAACCTTCGGCGGCGCGCTGGTCACGAGCTCGTCGAGCAGATGCCGGACGGATGCCGCGATCTCGCCCACGGCGCGATCGAAGACGTCCGTATTCGCCCGCGACGGCGACGTCGACCCCACGATCTTGCGTACGAACTGCAGCGCTGCGTCGTGGCACTCGGCATCGGTCGCCGGGGGCGTGAAGTTGTGCAGGGGAACGATGTTGCGGCACATGCCCGACAGGCTAGGCCGATCGACCGCTCACCGCGAGGGGCGTCGCGTGCCCTCGCGCGGGACGTCGTGCCAGGTGCGGGCCAGGCGGACGGCCAGCGCGGCGCCATAGACGAGGCAGAGCGCGGCGAACGGTCCGCCGATCCAGACCATGACCCCGGCCGGGATGTGCCGCCGACCCGAGCCGAGGGCCTCTCCCCATTCGAGGGTGCCGGAGCCGAGCTCGGCGAGGATCGAGAGCACGTACCCGCCGAGCGCCGCTCCGAACACGATGGCGCCGATGACCAGGAGCAGCGCCCGCGTGCGCCCGCGCGCACGCAACTGGCGATCCAGCTCGCGCGTCCAGCGCCTCCCGGCCCGGCTCACGGGGCGGGGATCTCGACGAGGCGGAACCAGCGCCCGGTCGGGGCGAGGCGGGACAGCGCGGGGAGGAAGTGCGGGTCGCTCACGTGTCCGTCGAAATCGACGAGGGTCAGACCCCGGTGCGCGAGGCTCGCCATCGCGCGGCGGATGCATCCCTCGACGAGGTGCTCGCCGCCCGGCTGATCGCGCGTCGTCGTCTCGGCGACGATGAGCGCCGGGTCCGTATCGACGAAAGTGAGAGCCAGAGCCAGGATGCCCCCCGAGTCGTCCACCGCAACGGCGGACGCATCGGCATCGAGGTCGTCCCAGAGCCCCTCGACAAGAGCGTGTTCGAAACCGTCGCGCACCGGGCTCCAGTTCTCGTGCGTCCAGCGGTACATCGCGGCGAAGGCTGTCTCGACGTGGGACCGGGCGACTCCCGCGAGCGGTTGCACGTCGGCGTGGGGACGCAGCTCCCTCCGGAGATCGAGGGCCGCACGTGCGGGCGGCACGATCTGGATCGTGCGGGCACCGAGCGCGTCGGCGAAACGCATGGCTTCGTCGTCGACGTACCCACGGGCCATGAAGGGCAGAGCGCGTGATCGGAGGGTCGACAGATGCCCTACCAGGGCGGTGCCGATGCCACTGCGGCGCCTCTCGGGATCCACGACGACCTCGAGCCAGAAACGGTCCTCGTGCACGCGTGACAACCAGATCGCTCCCGCGGCCACGACCACGTCGCCGTCGAGAGCCGCGGCAGAGCGCGTCTCGTCGTTTCGCCAGCGGTCCCCATCGAGAGAGCGGCCGCCCCACCATGACGGCGAGTCCGCGAGGTCGTCGTCGGTCAGTGGTCGGAAGTGCACTCCCCCATCGAATCAGGTCGTCGGCTTCCCGGCATCCCCCCAGGTCAAGCGCCGCCGGGATGCCCGAGGGGCACGGGAGGATAGGACTATGCCGGAGTCTCCTTACGCGTCTCGTCCGTGGTCGTCCTCCTACGCCGAGGGTGTGCCCCTCGACATCGACGAGCCCTCGCAAACGCTTCCCGACATGCTGGCGGCATCGGTCGCCCAGTTCGGCAAGAAAACCGCGCTCGAGTTCTTCGGGGCGCCCACCACCTACCGTGAGCTCGGGGACCAGGTGTCCCGAGCCGCCGAGGGACTACGGCGCCTCGGTGTGCGGGCAGGTGACCGCGTCGCTCTCGTGCTGCCGAACTCCCCGCAGCACGTGGTCGCGTTCTACGCCGCGCTGCGACTCGGGGCGATCGTCATCGAGCACAACCCGATCTACACCCCGCGTGAGCTCCGCCACCAGTTCGAAGACCACGGAGCGCGGTTCGCGATCGTGTGGGACAAGCTGGCCGACACCGTCGCCGAGTTCCCCGCCGACCTGGCGCTCGAGAAGATCATCAGCGTCGACATCACGGCCGCGCTCCCCCTCGCCAAGCGACTGGCACTGCGTCTGCCCATCGCGAAGGCCAAGGCCGCCCGCGAACAACTCACGAGCACCCCGCGCTCGAAGCGGCCTGTCGCCTGGGAGAAGCTGCTGACGCACGGCAGGCTCTCGCGTAAGCACGCGGGTCCGGTCCTCGACGACATCGCGCTGCTGCAATACACCAGCGGCACGACCGGCACACCCAAGGGGGCCGTCCTGACGCACTCGAACCTCCGCGCGAACGCGATGCAGGGTCGCGCATGGGTGCCGGGTCTGCGCGACGGCGAGGAGACGTTCTACGGCGTACTGCCGCTGTTCCACGCCTACGGGCTCACGCTCTGCCTCACCTTCGCGATGAGTATCGGCGCGAAACTCGTGCTGTTCCCGAAGTACGACCTCGAACTGGTGGCGGCGGCGGCGAAGAAGAGCCCGCCGACATTCCTCCCGGCCGTTCCTCCCATCTACGACCAGCTTGCGCGCTCGGCAGCACGCGGCACCGTCGATCTGAGCACCGTGCGGTTCGCGATCTCGGGCGCGATGAGCCTGCCCGTCGCGACCGTCGATCGCTGGGAGGCCGCGACCGGAGGGTTGCTCGTGGAAGGCTACGGCATGACCGAGTCCTCGCCCGTGGCCCTCGGCAATCCGATCGGACCGTCGCGCCGACCCGGAACGGTGGGCGTGCCGTTCCCCAGCACCGACATCCGCGTCGTGGACCCCGACGACCCCACCGTCGACCGGCCCCAGGGCGAGGCCGGCGAGCTGTTGCTGCGTGGTCCGCAGGTCTTCCAGGGCTACTGGAACCGTCCGTCCGACACAGCGGAGACGCTGCTCGACGACGGCTGGCTGCGGACGGGCGACATCGCCACGGTCTCGCCCGACGGATTCGTCACCATCGTCGACCGACTGAAAGAGATCATCATCACCGGCGGCTTCAACGTCTCGCCGAGCGAGGTCGAAGACGTGCTCACCTCGCACCCCGACATCGCGGGAGCGGCTGTGGTCGCTCTTCCGAAGTCCAGCGGCCAAGAAGACGTCGCCGCGGCGATCGTGCTGCGCGAGGGCGTGCACGTCGAGCCCGACGCCATCCGCGACTTCTGCAAGACGCGTCTCGCGGCCTACAAGGTTCCGCGCCGTGTCGTGGTGGTCGACGATCTCCCCCGTTCGCTCATCGGCAAGGTGCAGCGCCGTGAGGTTCGCGAACGCCTGATGTCCAAAGCATGAGAGGAAGGGATGCCGCTGTCTCGCGGCATCCCTTCGCTTGCGGCCGTCAGCCGTAGAACAGCTTGTCGAAGACGCGGCGGGCGCGTCGGGTCACGCCGAAGTAGTCTTCCTCGACCTGCGTCGCGGAGCGCGGCGCATACTCCAGGATGCGGCCGATGCCGTCGAGTTTGGCGCGGTCGACGGGGAGGACGTTACTCGTCTGCCCCGAGAGCAGCGTGTTCGCGGACCGCAGGCGGCTCGCCAGGTGCCACGCGGCGGCGAGCTTGTCGGCTGCCTCGCCCTCGATGTGGCCCGCATCGACGGCGGCCTCGAGCGCTTCGAGGGTGGACGTCGTGCGCATCGCCGGGGTCGCGCGGGCATGCTGCAGCTGCAGCAATTGCACCAGCCACTCCACGTCGCTGATCGACCCCGGGCCGAGTTTGAGGTGTCGCGCAGGGTCGGCTCCCTGCGGCAGGCGCTCGTTCTCGACGCGCGCCTTGATGCGGCGGATCTCGCGCAGACCGTTCTGGTCGGCCGTGACCGGGTAACGCACCTCGTCGGCCAGTTCGAGGAACGCTCCGATGAGTTTGACGCTGCCGGCCACGCCGCGTGCGCGAAGCAGCGCCTGAGCCTCCCACGACAGCGACCATCGCCGGTAGTACTCGGCGTAGGCGTCGAGTGAGCGGGCGAGAGGTCCGCTGCGCCCCTCGGGACGCAGCTCGGCGTCGAGGTCGAGCGGTAGACGGTGGTCTTCGGAGTGCTCGCGCAGGCCCGCGACGAGCTTGAGAGCGAGTTGACTCGCCCGCTGCGGGTCGATGCCGTTGGCGCGGTAGACGTACATGACATCGGCATCGGAACCGAAACCGAGCTCCCGGCCGCCGAAGCGCCCCATCGCGATGACCGCGAAGTCGAGGTCGTCGTCTTCGGGGGGTACGACGATCCGGCGCACGGCGCGCAGAGTGGCCTGGATCGTGACCTCGGTGATGGTCGTCAGGGCGTCGGAGAGCTCCTCCAAAGACACCGTGCCGAGCACCGCGGCCATCGCGACGCGCAGCATCTCGCGGCGACGCAGGGCACGCACCGAGCGCATCGCGTCGTCGATGTTCTGCCAGCGCGTCTGAATCGCTCGGGCCTCTTCTTCGAGGGCCTTGCCGGAGCGGGGACGCAGCAGGGCATCGTCGTCGAGCCAGGCGACCGACTCGGGGATCCACTCCATGAGCTCGCCGATGTACCGCGAACCGGACAGCACGCGCGTGAGGCTCTCGGCGGCACCCGCTGAGTCGCGCAGCATCCGCAGGAACCACGGGGTGTTGCCGAGCCGCTCGCTGATGCGACGGAAGACGAGCAGTCCGTAGTCGGGATCGACGCCATCGGCGAACCATCGGATCATGATCGGCATGAGATGCCGCTGGATCGTGGCCTTGCGACTCAGCCCGCTGGTCAGCGCCGCGATGTGTCGCAGGGCGCCGGCCGGGTCGCGGAAGCCGATCGCGGCCAACCGGTCGCGCGCTTGCTCGGTCGAGAGCGTCCGTTCCTCCTCGGGAAGGGCGGCGACGGCCGAGAGCAGCGGACGGTAGAACAGGCGCACGTGGATATCGCGCACCTCGCGCTTGATGCCCTCCCACACCGCCTGGACCCCGGATGCCGAGTCCGCGAGCCGGGACGCCCGTGCGAGCACCCTCAGGTCGTCGTCCTTCTCGGGGAGGAGAGCCGTCCTGCGCAGTCCGCGGAGCTGAAGGCGGTGCTCGAGCAGCCGAAGGAGGCGGTAGTCGCGACCGAAGGCCTCGGCCTCGCTCCGACCGATGTACCCCTCGGCGACCAGGGCATCGAGCGCCTCGAGCGTGCCGCGCTGACGGATGCGCTCGTCGGTGAGACCGTGCACGAGCTGGAGGAGCTGCACGGTGAACTCGACATCGCGAATACCGCCGGGGCCGAGCTTGAGCTGCCGGTTGACCTCGGCGGCGGGGATGTGGTCGGTGACGCGCTCGCGCATGCGCTGCACGCCCTCGACGAAGTTCTCACGTGCGGCGCTGTGCCAGACGAGCGGCTGGACCGCCGCGACGTACTCGGCGCCGAGCGTCGCGTCACCCGCGATGGCGCGGGCCTTCAGCAGCGCCTGGAACTCCCAGCTCTTGGCCCACCGGGCGTAGTACTGCTCGTGGGAGGCGAGGCTGCGCACCAGGGCGCCCTGCTTGCCCTCGGGGCGCAGGTTCGGGTCGACCTCCCACAGGGGCGGCTCGATCTCGGGTCCCGAGATGCCGCGCATCGTCTGCACGGCGAGGCGCGTGCCGATGTCGATCGCGCGAGCCTCGGAGACCACCTCTTCGTCGGCGGAACCGCCGACGAAGATCACGTCGACGTCGCTGACGTAGTTCAGCTCGCGCGCACCGGTCTTGCCCATCGCGATGATCGCGAACCGGGTCGCCTCGACCTGGTCACGGGGAAAGGACCCCGGCCCCGGAGAGGAGACCCGCGCGCGAGCCACGCTCAGCGAGGCTTCGAGGGCAGCCCCCGCGAGGTCCGCCAGCGCGGAGGCCACGACGGGGATGGCCCCGGCCGGGTCGTCTTGGCCGAGGTCGTAGGCGGCTATCCGGGCCAGCAGACGGCGGTAGCGAACGCGCAAAGCGACCCAGGCGGCATCCGACGAATCCGCGGCGAAGCCCTCGACATCGCCGACGGATGCCAGAAGCTCGGCGCGCATGGAGGGCTCATCGGGCACCGTGAGCCCCGCCCCCGACAGATGAACGATCTCGTCGGGGTGACGCAGATAGAACTCGGCGAAGCCGTCGGACGCGCCGACCAGATCCCAGAGGGCACGCCACGCGCCCGCGTCCGCGGCGGTCGCGCGAACAGCGTCGCGATCACGGCGGGCGACCTGCAGGATCGACAGGAGCGCGCGGTCGGGATCCGCGACGCGCTGCGCGAGCTGCATGGCATCCGCCCGCTCGACTCCCACCGACTCCTCGAGCTCACTGAGCAGGGTGTCTGCTTCGGCGAGCCGCGAGAAGCCGGTGCGGGCGAGGGCGGTGAGCGCGGTGGAACGGTCGCCCGAGGTCATGGAACGACCGTCAGAGCGCTTCGAGGTTGCTCGCGAGCTCGAACGGCGTCACCTGGGCGCGGTACTGCTGCCACTCGCGACGCTTGTTGAGCAGCACGTACTTGAAGACCGTCTCGCCCAGCGTCTCGGCGACCAGCTCGGACTCCTCGAGGTATTCGAGGGCGTGGTCGAGGCTGGCCGGCAGCGGCGCGTAGCCGAGCGCGCGGCGCTCGGCGTCGCTGAGCGACCAGACGTTGTCCTCGGCCTCGGCCGGGAGCTCGTACTCCTGCTCGATGCCCTTGAGGCCCGCCGCGAGCATGAGCGCGTACGACAGGTAGGGGTTGGCGGCGGAGTCGAGCGCGCGGTACTCCACCCGCGTCGACTGACCCTTGTTGGGCTTGTACAGCGGCACGCGCACGAGAGCGGAGCGGTTGTTGTGGCCCCAGCAGATGAAGCTGGGCGCCTCGTCGCCGCCCCACAGGCGCTTGTACGAGTTGACGAACTGGTTGGTCACGGCCGAGATCTCGTTGGCGTGACGCAGCAGGCCCGCGATGAAGTGACGGCCCACCTTCGACAGCTGGTACTGCGCGCCCTCTTCGTAGAACGCGTTCATGTCGCCCTCGAAGAGAGACAGGTGCGTGTGCATGCCGCTGCCGGGCTGACCGCTGATCGGCTTCGGCATGAAGGTGGCGTACACGCCCTGCTCGATCGCGACCTCTTTCACGACGGTGCGGAAGGTCATGATGTTGTCGGCCGTGGTGAGGGCGTCGGCGTACCGCAGGTCGATCTCGTTCTGGCCGGGGCCGCCCTCGTGGTGGCTGAATTCGACCGAGATGCCGAGGTCTTCGAGCATGCGCACCGAGCGGCGGCGGAAGTCGTGCGCCGTGCCGCCGGGCACGTTGTCGAAGTATCCGGCCGAGTCGACCGGCTGCGGGCGACCGTCGGCACCCAGCTGAGAGGACTTCAGCAGGTAGAACTCGATCTCGGGGTGCGTGTAGAACGTGAACCCGGCGTCGGCCGCCTTGGCGAGCGTGCGCTTGAGCACGTGACGCGGGTCGGCGACGGCCGGCTGCCCGTCGGGCGTCGTGATGTCGCAGAACATGCGCGCGGTGGGGTCGATCTCACCGCGCCACGGCAGGATCTGGAAGGTCGTGGGGTCGGGGTGCGCAAGGAGGTCGGACTCGTACGACCGCGTGAGTCCCTCGATCGCGGAGCCGTCGAAGCCCAGCCCCTCGGTGAAGGCGCCCTCGACCTCGGCCGGGGCGATCGCCACCGACTTGAGCGTGCCGACCACGTCGGTGAACCAGAGGCGGACGAACTTGACGCCCCGCTCCTCGATCGTGCGCAAGACGAAATCGCGCTGCTTGTCCATCGTCATCCCTCGTTTCGGTGGGCGTTCAGCGGGTGGAGCCGGAGCCCCAGTCGTCGCGGGCGTCTTCTTCGGCCCACTGCTTCGAGCGCTCCTTCATGAGCTGCGGCGCGTTGGCCGCCTCTTCGGCGGTGTCGAAGGGGCCGGCGCGATCGACCGCGGGCGACTCGTACCCCTGCTCGACCTGGCCGGTCTCGAGGTTGTACCAGTACTTCTTGTCATCGTCGCTCACGATCGCTCCTCACGTGGATCTCGCGTCTCGGCGCGAACCGCCGGTGCTCCCCCGATCCTACTGATCCCGACCGTGCGGCTGGATAGGGTGAGGGGTATGGCAACGAATGCGTCTCGTGCGGTCGGAGTGGACATCGGCGGAACCGGCATCAAGGCCGGAATCGTCGATCTGGATGCCGGCGAGCTCGTCAGCGACCGGGTGAAGGTCGCGACGCCCGAGGGCGCAGAGCCGGCCGACGTGCTCGCGGCGGTGAAGCAGGTGCTCGAGACGCTCGAGGCTCCCGACGACCTGCCGCTGGGCGTGGCCTTCCCCGCCATCGTGAAGAACGGCCAGACCCTCTCGGCCGCCAACGTGTCGAAGTCGTGGATCGGCTTCGAGGCCGAGAAGTTCTTCGAGCACGGCCTCTCGCGTGACATCCACTTCGCCAACGACGCCGATGTCGCCGGCATCGCCGAGGTGCGCTATGGTGCGGCCAAGGGCGTCGAGGGTCTCGTCATCCTCACCACCCTCGGCACGGGCATCGGCTCCGCCATGATCTACGACGGGGTGCTCGTGCCCAACAGCGAGCTCGGCCACCTGCAGCGCGCCGGCCACAAGAAGGACGCCGAGCACTTCGCCGCGTACTCGGCGCTGGAGCGCGAGGAACTGTCGTGGGAGAAGTGGGCGAAGCGCCTGCAGTGGTACTACGACTACGTCGAGTTCCTCTTCAGCCCCGACCTCATCGTCGTCGGCGGCGGCGTGTCGAAGCACTCCGAGAACTTCTTGCCCCTGCTGAAGCTGCGCGCTCCCATCGTTCCGGCGAAGCACCGCAACAACGCCGGCATCATCGGCGCGGCCTCGCTCGCGGTCCCGGTGCCGGAAGCCCTGCCCGCGGTCAAGTAGCGCTCACGCGGCGTTCTCGATCCGTCGGACGCTGACCGCGTTGCGCCACACGACGGGCGCCCAGTGCCCGCCCGCGCAGGGCACCTCGAGCATGACGACGCGGTCGTTGCCACCCGTCGCCCAGGCGGGCTCGCGGGTCGCGGCGCGGTTCGGCCAGGTCACCCATGCCCACACCGGGCGCTTCTGCGGATACCAGTCGATCGCTCGCGCGCCCCACGTCTCGGGTTGGAGCGTGCAGGGGGCGATGGATGCCAGCACCCGGGCGACCATCTCGTCGCTGACCCCTGTACCCATGCACCGGACCCCTTCCCCGGCCGTGCTCGAGTGTAGAACAGACATCCGACACCAGACATCGGTTCGACGAGCCGATGGTCTCGCGGTCGAACTCGGCCTCGACGGCCCTCCGGCGCGCGTGCCCCTCGCGCGACATCTCTCCGGGCCAGCTCTGCGGCGACGCCGCGATCGTCCGCCGATCGTCCCGGTGTGCGAATGGGCCGGCCTGTACGCCGGGTACTGGTGTGCCAGTAGTTGGCAGCAGTGGGATCTCGTCGGGAGCAGCAGAAGAACCTGATGAGAGGCTGTTTGCTATGTTGTCGGGCGTGGGTGGCTGATGACCGCAGATGGGGGTTCTGCGGACTCTCTGCGGACCGCGCTACCTTGTCGGAGTGATTACGAAGCAGTACACATCGATTGAGGTGGCCGAGATCGCCCGTCAGCACATAGTGACCGTTCGCCTGCGCTTGGAAAACGGAGAGCTTCATGGTTCGCAGCGCCGGCCGGGTGGCCGGTGGTTGATCGCAGAGGGCTGCCTCGATGCTTACCTTCGCGGGGAGCAGTGCGAACACCGCACCGCGCCCCGGCTACGGTCGCGATAGACGATCATGCCGAATATGCGTGTCGTTGCGGTGGTGGTCCGATCCCGGGGCTGGTGGGCGGTCGAGGTTCCCGACGTGCCGGGCCTGTACACGCAGACTCGCAGGCGATCGGAGGTGCCTGCCGCAGTTCGTGAGGCCGGTCTATCGCTTGGAATACGTATCCGATCAGTCCGAGTAATCCCGGGGCCAATCAGCCCACCGTGATTTCCGCTTAATGATCTGACGCACACGCGCTCGGTTCCCGCCCTACTCGCCGCTGTCGGGCTGTAGGGCGCCCGGTAGGGCGGGCGGGACCACCACGGACTCCGCGCTCACCTCGCGAATAGGTGCTGACGGGGGCTTTTTTGAGCGTCGTGCTCGCACGCGGCCCACTGGCCCTACGCGCCCTACATCAGCTGGCAACCGGGGAGGGGGATCTTTGGGCGGTGCGCGGGTGAGGGACGGCCGAGCGCGCGAAAAAATGAAATCGAGCGGCGCGCGGCAGCCGTGCGCCCGCGTCGATCCGTCTCCACAGAAGGGTCAGCACTCGGTGTATAGTCATCGGATGCTGACTATTGCCTCCCGGCTGGACGTGATGAACCGGCTCGGTCGAGCTATGGCTGACCCGACCCGCTCTCGCATCCTCATGACCCTGCTCGATGGGCCGAGCTATCCGGCAGTCCTGTCCCGTGACCTCGGACTCTCGCGCTCGAACGTGTCGAACCATCTTGCGTGCCTGCGCGACTGCGGCATCGTCGTAGCCGAGCCCAGCGGCAGGCAGACCCGTTACGAGATTGCCGACCCGCACCTCGCCGCAGCGCTCACAGCACTGGTCGATGTAACGCTCGCTGTCGACGAGAGCGCGCCATGCATTGATCCGGGCTGCAGCGTGGCCGGCTGCTGCAGTTCGGAGACGGCACGATGACCGCCCCTACGCTGACGATTGAGCGACGCGACGTTCTTCGTCGCCGAATCCGCTTCGTCGTGGCTGTCACGATCGCCTGGAACGTGATCGAGGCGGTAGTAGCTCTCCTCGCCGGCGGCGCGGCATCCTCGGCGGCACTCATCGGTTTCGGCCTCGACTCAATCGTCGAGGTGCTTTCCGCCGCGGCCGTCGCATGGCAGTTCGCCGCGCCCGACCCCGAGAAGCGCGAGAAGGTCGCCCTCCGCGTGATCGCGTTCTCATTCTTCGGCCTAGCCGCCTACGTGAGTGTCGACGCCGTGCTTTCGCTGCTGGGCTTCCGCGAGGCCGAGCACTCACCGGTCGGTATCGCGATCGCCGCGCTGAGCCTGGCCGTCATGCCGTTCCTCAGCTGGTTCGAGCGCCGCACCGGCCGTGAACTCGGTTCAGCATCTGCCGTGGCCGACTCGAAGCAGACCCTGCTCTGCACATACCTCTCGGCGGCGCTGCTTGCCGGCCTGTTGCTGAATAGCCTGCTGGGATGGGCGTGGGCGGACTCGCTCGCCGCGCTCGTCATCGCAGCCCTCGCCGTCCGCGAGGGTGTCGAAGCGTGGAAGGGCGACGCATGCTGCGCCACTCCGCTAGCGAAGCTGACCGGTGAGAGGGCGTCCGCGACGTGCACAGACGGGTGCTGCTGAGCCGCGTTCGCAGGGGCGGGAGGTGGGTCGCGATGATGCCCGATGCGACAACTAGATGCGCTCTACTTGCAGCGGTAACAGCGGTTTGGCGTGATCAGGTGTGATGTAGAACGCGTGAGGCTCCTATCGTGCTGTGCGATTAGGTCTGGCAGGGCGGCAGCCAGCATCCCCAGCGCCTGCGAGTGGAATCGCAACCCCCTGCCTTTGACCTCTACAAGCCCCACCCAGTGGAGCCCTGCCGCACGCAAACCGTCTCGTTCTTCCTCGTAGAAGAGTTGTCGCCGATCCTGCGTCAGAATCGCGGTGAACCCTCTCTGACGAAGCTCCGGAAATAGCGTGACGTCCTGCGTTCCTCGCAAGCTCTTTTCGAGGTATGACTTGTACAGCGCGCTCTTGAAGGGCCTTCGTAAAAGCTCGGCGTAGTCGGCGGGCAGGTTCTCATCGATGAAGAACTTCGGTCGCCCCGCGTTCGCCGTCACATTGCCTCTTCCAGCGAGCGTGCGAACTCAACGGCGTCATGGGCGGCCCGCGCAGAGACTCGCGGGAACATGTCCGGTATGTCTTCCGTCGTGACGTCGTCCCCGTCGACAAGCTGGGCAATGGTGTCGAACGGCACCCGCGTGCCTTCCACGACGGGATAGCCGCCAAGCGTTCGCGGATGGATGCTCAGACTTCGAGCCGGGCGGCGCAGGTCCGCGACTCGCTGTCCGCGGAAGTTCTCGAACTCTTCGAACAACTCCTCGAACGTGTACTCGCTGAGCAAATGCCCCGGCTTATCGATGAGATCGAGCACTGTTCCATCCGGCAACCGCACGAAGATCCCTCGGCCGTCCGTTCCGAAGCTGTACGCGGAAGGATGATCCGCGACAGCCACCATGTCGAGCTTCCCCCACGCCGCGCGCAGTCTCTGAGCAGAGGTCTTCGCACGAATGAACACCATTGCGCGAAGCGCGACGAGGTCGCGGTACGAATACACGGGCGGTCGTGCCGGACTCACTTCCGGCACGAGCAGCCCCTTGGTGCGCCACTTGTTCAGTTGATAGGGGGTGGCGCCCGACAGCTTGGCCGCGAGCGCTGGCGTGTACGTCACTGTCCCACCCCCTCACGCATAGGCCCCATCGTAGGGGTCAGCTCCGACAATGCGTTCGACGTGCCGCAATCAGCTGTAGCCCCGGACCCAAACTGGCCTCATTGGCGGGCTATCATCCCGGTCGTGTCAGACCGATTGATCAGATCCGCTTCAATAACCGCGCTCGTAACCCTGACCGCACTTTTGGCAAGCGGATGCTCCGCCAAGTCAACAATCGATGAGTTCGCGGCCACGTGTGCGGGACGCGTCGCCCATTGGGCTGCGGTTTCCCCAAACGATGTTTCCTGGGTGGATGTTAGCGACGAGAACGCGCTGAGCGGCGCGAACCGTTCGTGGGACATCGCCGGTCAGTACCCCGGCGGCGAATGGAGATGCGGGGCCCCGGCTTCGAGCAGCGAGCCCTCGCAACTGATGATCTACCCGGGCGGCCGAGGTGCATACTTCGACGGCCGCTCGGATCAGCCCCCGCTCGATATCGCTCGCTGAACGCCAGCCGCTGAAACCGCGAGTGCCTCGACCCAAATGGTCGAGGTACTCGGCTGGGGCGCAGGCGGGTCTAGGCCCCGAGAAGAGGGCTCGCTGCCTTCCTTTCCGCTCTGTCAGCGAGGGAGCACCCTGGTGCTGACCGGTGAGGTTGACGCCCTGTGTGGCTCACTTCGCGTCAATCTCCTGCAGGTCCGAAGCCCACAGCGGGATGCGCTCGCCCGCCAGCCAAACGGCCGTGACTCCGGTTTCTGGGTTCACAACGGAGTACCCACCCTCCCCCGCAATGACTCTTTCGTCAGCGGCGTTCGCGTTCGTGTCGAGCCTGGGGTGTTCGACGGTGTCGAGCACCATTCGAGATCCCTCGTCGGTGGTGTCGTCCCCCTGATCGAAACGAATGCCACGGTTCGCGCGGACCATTAAGCGCCCCGCAGAGCCCGGTACACGGAGAAGGCAGCCGTCCGGGCAATTGCGATGTCGCCGCGCTAACAGACCACGACGCCCAGCTGTCCGGTGCCTGCGTACAGCTGATCCAGGGGACGGATGGAGATCTGCAGTCGCTGGCCGATGAGCAGCTGCGAGAAGTTGCCCATGAACAGATCAGTCGCGCAACTCTCGCCGGAGCAAGCTGTGGAACGCGCCGAACGCGCGCTGGCAGGCTGCGCCGACGATGCCGGCGGCGCGTCGAGACGCCTTGGCCGCGCGGTGAGCTGCGGCATCCGAGCGACGGCCGTACTCGTCCGCGTCGATCGCGCCGCGCATGTAGTCCGTCAGGTCCTCGACGTCCTCACGGGTGGGCTCCAAGTCCTCATGCCA
The DNA here is from genome assembly GCF_052660795.1 of Sphingomonas sp. G5. Classification (NCBI taxonomy): domain Bacteria; kingdom Pseudomonadati; phylum Pseudomonadota; class Alphaproteobacteria; order Sphingomonadales; family Sphingomonadaceae; genus Sphingomonas; species Sphingomonas sp. G5. The sequence goes on from NZ_CP109660.1 coordinate 1,673,101, forward strand.
GCCAGCGGCGAGCGACCGCATCACGGCGCGACGCTGATTATCGTCGAGCTGAGCGAACAGCTCTGGGTACTGCTGCTCGATCTTCATCGGAGACTCGGCCACGGTGGCTTCCTTCAACCCATCAAGTCTCCCAATGGCGCAGAAGCATCGATTAGCTCTGTGCGTTCTGAACACCGAAGCGGAGACTTAGATAGAGCGCTTCAGCGGCCCATGGTCGATCGTGTCCCACTTCACCGTGTCACGTTCGGATAGTCGTGGTGAGCTCGCTTCGCGTAATTCCGGCGGCAGCGTTAGTTCCGCAGGATCAATCTTCTTTCTAGGTCGCGTGTACCGCCTTCTGGCGAAGTCGTCGTCCCATGTTCCTGGTCCAACATTTGCGTCCACAGCCGCCTTCCCGAAGGCCGCGCCTTGGTGGAAGTCGGACGAACCGGCGAGGAGCCGATAGTCAATCTTCTCGTCAGCCCAGGCAGTGATCAGAGCCACGAATGCGTCTTGGTAGCCGGTCCACATCTCTTCGACCAGCTTGGGGACATCCGTGGTCGTATCTAACTCATCCGGGTAGAGAACTTCCATCTGCAGGTCCAGCGTGGCGCTGTGCATGTGATCAACGACGTGCGGCGTGGTGTCAGCATCCACCAGCCGAGTGCCAGGAGCCAAGCTCCAATCGAACGTGAGCTTGGGAGCGACACGGCGCGCCACACCATCTGGTGTGACAATCATCGCCTGGTGCTCCATCCAGGAGGGCGCGAGGGTCCCTTGCAGCTCGAGACGATGTTTATCTTCGTTGTCCACCCAGCCGAGCACCGCCAACAACTGATTTTCTGGCAGGGTTCCGCTGCTTCTAGCCGACATGAACGGTTGGCTCGCGTAGATCGCTCGCTGTACTCGTTCAGGAAGACCTTTGATGCGGCCAGCTTGCTGCCGCCAAGACTTGGCCGTCAGAGCAATCGGATACTGCAGAGCCTTGGAGGGCACCCCACCTTCCGCCTGAACTACCCGAGTCAGCGAGGTGTTCAGAATGCTGCGTAGGTGATGAGCGATCTCCGCGACTTGAATGCCCCACTGATCAAGTGAGGGCGGTGGGTCGACTGAAACTACCTCGATGTACCAGCCGCATTCCGGGGCGTCCTTGACGACGAGAGCCGTTCGAAGCGGGTCGGGCTTCCGCCATCGGCTGATGTCTTCCATCAGCTCGTTGGAACGCCTGCGCGCGAGTTCGACCCGGGGCTTAGCTTGCTCGGAGAGCCACTGCATGCGATCCGCTACGACGTCCCCGGTTTCCCCCATGGTGGAACGGTACCGGTGACTGTTCGTTGTCGGCAGACCTGACGATGCCGTAGTTCGAAACCGATCGGTTTCGCACCACCCGGTCAGATCAGGCTGTCGATGAGCCGCTGGACGCGGACCTTGATGTCGTCGCGAACCTCGCGGACGACCTCGACGGGTTGGCCTGCGGGATCGGTGAGCTGCCAGTCCTCGTATCGCTTGCCGGGTAAGAGCGGGCAGGCGTCGCCGCAGCCCATCGTGATCACGACGTCGGCTTGACGCGCGGCGTCCGTGGTGAGGATCTGCGGCGTCGCAGCCGAGAGGTCGATTCCCTCTTCGGCCGTGACGGTGACGGCGGCGGGGTTGACGGTGTTGCCGGGCTGGCTGCCGGCGGAGTACACGTCGATGCTGTCGCCGGCGAGGGCGCGGAGGTAGTCTGCGGCCATTTGTGAGCGGCCGGCGTTATGGACGCACACGAAGAGGGCGGCGGGCTTTGTGGTGTCGGGCATGCTGCGATTTGCCACCGGCACTGCTGGTCAAAACTTTCTCGACCTGCCGCGAGGGGAAACGCGCAGTGTCGGACATATGAGGGATTGTGGTGAATATGAGCTGACCCAGGATCGCGAGGATTGCCATGACCGGTACCGATGAGCTCGGAGAGCATTCGTCGTCTGATGGCGATTTTTCCGTCCGGGATTGGGCAGCACAGCGGGCCAAGTTGGTCGACCGAGACCGGATCAGTGCCGAGGAGCGGGTAGACCGTCTCGCGGGTGATCGCGATTTGGCCGCCGCTCTGCGCGCCGAGAAGTTCGCTGGTCGCAACTACGACTTCTTCGCAGCGGAGATTGCGAAGTACGGGTGGGCCGTGATCTGCGGATGGATCTACAAGGGACAGATCCGAGCCGAGGTCGCGCGAAAGGGGTTCGGTGCGCTGGAGCCCGAACCCCGACTGGGCGCAATGGTCGACGACGCCGAAGGACTCGCTGACGAGACGGTCGTGCTAGCGCTGCGGGCGTTCCGAGATAACGTCCTCGTTCCAGAAATGTGGGACCCCGCTAAAGGTGCATCCCTCCGAACGTTCTTCGTCGGTCAATGCCTCAGACAGTTCAGCAACGTCTACAAGCGGTGGCGACGGGAGGAGTTGCGCTCCTACGCGGAGCCACAGGCGCCGCCGGCTACACCCGAATGGGCGGATGAGTTCGAGGATGGGCCGGCGACTCCCCTCGCCCCGGATGCCAGCGAGGCCGCCCAGGTACGGGACGAGCTGCGCCGCGCGTTCGGGAAGATCACCGAGGAGCGCGTCCGCTCCGCTTTCTACCTCAGCGTCACGCACGGCTTCACACATGCGCAGATTGGGGAGAAGCTGGGGATGACCGCGAAGGCGGTCGAATCCGCGATCGCGCGAGCACGTCAGCAAGTACGAGAGAACCTGGAGTCAGCATGAGCGATCAATTTCGGGGCAAGGTCGAACGGTCGTCCTTCGGCACGCAGAGCGCGAAAGCAGCGCGGCGATCCGTCCCCGCCAGCAAAGCGCAGTCCCTCGTCTCCCGATCGGCGGCGAACACCATCTCGTCAAAAACCTTGCGCGGGCGCGAGGGGAAGTAGCCGCGGGCGTACATATACCGAGGTGTCGGGATCACAACAGAAAAGAGCCGCCCCGCGGGAACGGGACGGCTCACAAGCCCTGAGAGTGTCAGGTCTCATCCAAAGCACTGACTGTACCGGAGTTGGCAGCCGCACACGCGCGGCGCTCCGTCTCACGGCACCCGGCACAAACAGTTAGGAGTTCCTGTGGGAACTGTACGTCGCTCTGCATCTACCGGTCGTTTCGTCACCAAGGCCGCCGCGGCCCGCTGGCCCGGAAAGACCACCACCGAACGTGTCGGCTCCGGCACTAACAACTCGACCACGGTGCACCGCTCCGCGTCGACGGGCCGGTTCGTCACCGAATCCACCGCCAACCGCAACCCCGGGGGCACAATCAGCCAGCGCGTCTGATCTGACTCGCAGAGAGGGCCTGCACGTCACGCGTGCAGGCCCTCTCTGCGTGCGAGCTGACGACGTTCAGACGTTGACCGTTGCCGATCGTACTTCCCGCTCCCACGCTTGGGTGGCGACCTGCACGGCGTCCCACGGGGAGCCCAGCGGCGGTGTGTAGGAGAGGTCGAGGTCGCTCATGTCCGCGACGGTCATTCCGTGGTGCAGGGCGGTGGCGTAGGTGTCGACGCGCTTGGAGATTTCTGCGCCGCGGGTGCCGACGAGCTGCGCGCCGAGGAGGCGACCGTCTCGAGTGTCGCCGGTGATACGGATGCTGATGGGGGTCGCGCCAGGGTAGTACCGCTTGTGGTCATCCGCGATCGCGGTGTAACTCTGCGGGGCATAGTCGGCGGCGGTTGCTTCGTGGTCGCGGAGGCCCGTGCGCGCGGCGACGACATCGAAGACCTTGACGACTTGTGTTCCGAGGCTGCCCGCGAAGCGAGCGTTGCCGCCGATCGCGTTTTCACCGGCGATGCGGCCTTGCTTGTGGGAGGTGGTGCCCAGCGGGAGGTAGGTGACGCCGAGGAGGCGGTGGTGGGTGACCACGCCGTCGCCGGCTGCCCACACGTTGGGCAGTCCCGTACGCATCTGCTCGTCCACGACGACAGCGCCGCCGGCCCCTGTCGCTGCGCCGGCCGTGGTGAGGAGGTTCGTATTGGGTCGCACGCCGACGACGACGAGCACGAGGTCGGCGCTGTGGGAGAACGGGTCACTGTCGCGGGTGCCGGCCACGGTGAGGCGCCCGTCGTCACGGGTGACAGCGTGGATGCGGGTTCTGGTGAGGACGTCGACGCCGTGGCGGGTGAGTTCGTCGTGGACGAGGGAGCTCAGTTCGGGGTCGAGGGTGGAGAGCACTTCGGGGCCGCGTTGGAGTTGGGTGACGTGTAGGCCGCGGACGGTGAGAGCTTCGGCCATTTCGAGGCCGACGTAGCCTGCGCCGACGATGATCGCCGTTTCGGGCTGGCGCTCATCGAGGTAGCGCTCGAGCGCGAAGGTGTCACCCATCGAGTGCAGCAGGTGCACCCCGTCGTCGGGGCCGAGTTGGTCGAGTCCGGCGATACCGGCGGTGGAGGGTGATGCTCCGGTGCCGACCATGAGGGCGTCGTAGCTGATCGTGGATTCGGTGCCGGTGGCGTCGCGGACGGTGAGCGCGCGGGCGTTGACGTCGATGCCGGTGGCGAGGGTGTTTAGGCGCAGGTTCATGCCGGTGGCTTCGAGGTCGGCGTGGGTGCGGTGGGCGAGGGATTGCCAGGGCTGCACCTCGCGCGAGAAGTAGTACGGGATGCCGCAGATGGAGAAGTTCGGGTAGGCGTCTGCGACGACGACGGTGACGTCGACGGAGGGGTCGAGTTCGCGGGCGCGGAGGGCGGTGGAGATGCCGGCGTCGCTTCCGCCGATGGCTACAAGGTGCATGGTGGTGCCTTTCAGGACGTGGTGTCGGAGTGTGTGGGGACGACAGCCTCACCGGCGGCGCGGGCGACGGTCGGGTAGAGAACGAGCAGCAGCGCGAGCCCGAGGGCTGCGCCGACGAGTTGAGCAATGATGAACGGGGCTACGGAGGCCGGTGCGATGCCGGCGAAGGTGTCGGTGAACATGCGCGCGGTGGTCACGGCGGGGTTGGCGAACGATGTGGAGCTGGTGAACCAGTACGCCGCCCCGATGTAGGCACCCACCGCGGCCGCGGTCACCGATCCTTTCCCTGTGCGGGCGAGGGCGAAGATCAGCAGCACGAGCCCGGCAGTTGCGACCACTTCCCCGATCAGGTGTCCACCGGTCGCACGGTCGTTGCCGGAGAGCGTGGGGGCGGTGTCGAACATCACCCCCGCCAGGAGGGTGCCGGCGATGCCGCCGAAAACCTGCGCCGCGACGTAGGGAGCAAGATCCCGCAGGGGCAGGCCGGTTCCCGTTCGCCGCCCGAGTAGCCAGTCTGCGAGCGACGCCACGGGGTTGAAGTGCGCCCCCGAAACCGGGCCGAGCATGAGGATCAGCACCGTGAGTCCGAGAGCGGTGGTGAGGCTGTTTTCGAGCAGCTGCACGCCCACGTCGGTGGGTGAGAGGCGTTGCGCGGCGATTCCCGAGCCGACCACAACGGTCACGAGTAGACCCGTTCCCACAAACTCCGCGCCAGCGCGGCGCAGCACGTGAGGTCGGGCGTCGGGAGTGTGGGAGAGGTCGGTGGTGTTCATGTGGGCCCCATCTTGACCCGCGCCAGGTAGTTCAGTCAATATTGAATCAATGAACATCGAACGAACCGGCATGGTGGAGGCGCGCGCCGCCCGGCACGCCGCCCTCGGCGATCCGTCGCGCCTACGGATCGTCGATCTCCTGACACTGGGTGATCTGTCTCCCTCCGAGATTGGGACAGCCCTCGGGATGCCGGCAAATCTCGTTGCCCATCACCTGAACGTGTTGGAGGGGGCAGGCATGGCTTCCCGGTCGAGGTCGGAGGCTGACAGGCGGCGCAGCTACGTCCGCCTCACCGACACGGCTCTCCAGGGCCTCGTCCCGGGACGCGAAGAACGAGCAAGCCGCGTGATGTTCGTATGCACGGCGAACTCGGCTAGGTCGCAGCTGGCGGCGGCGCTGTGGTCAACGCACAGCACCATTCCTGCCGCCTCCGGCGGCACCCATCCCGCCGCTCACATCGCCCCCGGCGCGATCGCCACCGCTGACCGTCACGCGCTCGAACTTCCCCACGAGGCGCCGCGGGCGTTGGAGACGGTGCTGACGTCATCAGATTTCGTTGTCACCGTGTGCGACAACGCTCACGAGGAACTGCACGTGCCCGGGCGTCTGCACTGGTCGATCCCCGATCCGGTGCGAGTGGGCACCGACGCCGCCTTCGACACCGCCTACGACGAGTTGGAGCGCCGGATCACGCAACTCGCTCCCCGACTTATCGCATCCTGACCACCTGAAAGAGAGCACCCGTGACCGATTACTCCCCCGCCGTCTTATTCATCTGCCAGCACAACGCCGGGCGCTCCCAGCTCGGAGCCGCCCTCCTCGAACACCTCGCCGGCGACAGGTTCACCGCCACCTCGGCGGGACTATCGCCGGCCGATGAGGTCAACCCCGCCGTGGCCGCCACCGTCGCGGAACTTGGCATGGACATCACGAACCGGACGCCCCGCGCGGTCACGGACGATGACCTCGAGCAGGCGGACATTGTGGTGTTGATGAAGCCGGGCCTGGCCCTCCCGTCGACCCCGCGGGGCGAGGTCTTGGAGTGGTCCTTCCCCAACCCGGAAGCCTGGGACGCCGACGCCGTGCGCCCCCTGCGCGAAGCCGTCTCCGAAAAAATCCAGACCACGCTCCTCACCCACTGAGCACGGCAGAGGGGGCGGGACGCCACAGCGTCTCGCCCCCTCTTCCCTCAGCTGGTCAGACGGTGGCCGGAGCGCGGCCAATCTGTAGAACTTGCGCCGGCGGGGCGCAGCACGCGCCACCCAGGGACACGCCGGAGGCGTCGAACAAGCCTGCGCCACCGCACACGCCCGTGTCGGGCAACGTCAGTTCGATGCGACGTGCGGCGTCGTGGTCTCCCGCGAGCTCCGCTGTGACGCTGCGCACCTGCTCGTAGCCGGTGAGAGCCAAGAAGGTCGGAGCGCGCCCGTACGACTTCGCGCCGACAAGATAGAAGTCTGGTTCGGGCTGGGCGAGGTCGACAGCGCCGGTCGCGGCGACAGACCCGCAGGAGTGCACGTTCGGGTCGACCTCCGCGGCGATGCGGACCGGCGCTTGCAGCGTCGGGTCCAGCTCGAGCCGCAGTTCCGACAGGAACGACAGGTCGGGCCGGAACCCGGTGAGCACCACGGCTCGGTCCGCGGTGAGCGTGCGGCCGTCCTCGGCGACGAGCACGGGACGATCGCCTTGACGCGCGACGCGCTCGACACGGAACCCGGTCACCAGCGACACGAGGCCAGTGTCAACGGCCTCTTTCGCTTTGATCCCGAGTGCACCGCGGGCAGGGAGTTCGTCGGCGTCCCCGCCTCCGAAGGTGTTGCCGGCTGTTGCTCGCCGCAGCGCCCAGGTCACGGTAGTCGACGGGTCGCGGCGAGCCATGCGGGCCAGGGCCAGCACAGCTGTGATGGCGGAGTGCCCGGAGCCGACGACGACGGTGTGCTTCCCCTCGAACCCTGCGCGATCGCGGAAGTCGGGGATGCGATACGAGAGCAGGCCGGCGGCGGTTTGCTCGCCCAGCGCGGGTAGACCGTCCGCTCCAGCAGGGTTGGGGGTGGACCAGGTGCCGGACGCGTCGACGACAGCCCGCGCCTGGATCCTGTACTGCTCCCCCTCAGTGGGCTCAACGTGCACGGTGAACGGCTGGTCGCCGCGGCCGGCGTCCACCAGCCGGTCACGCCCCAGCCGTGACACCCCTGTCACGCGAGCACCGTATACGACCTTCCCGCCCAGCGCTCCCGCAAGGGGTGCCAGGTACTTCTCCACCCACTGCGCACCGGTCGGATACCCAGTCGTCGGCGCCTTCCATCCGGTGGTTTCGAGCAGGCGTGCGCTTGCGGTGTCTATGAGTTCCGGCCACTCCGAGAACAACCGCACGTGACTCCAGTCGGATATTGCGGCCGCAGGCCCAGGTCCCGCCTCCAGTACGAGAACCGGCACATCTCGTTCGCTCAGGTGCGCCGCGGCAGCCAGGCCCTGAGGGCCAGCACCGATGACGACGACGGGCAATGCATCGACCATCACAAACTCCTCCTCACATCGACGCTTGTCGATGCATTGAGGGTCTTCTATGTATCGACAAATGTCAATATGAGGGGCAGACTTGTCGTATGGATACTCTGCTGTCCCTCCTTTCGAACGACACCGAGGCGTGCTGTGCGCCGGGAGGATCCGCGGCGTTGTCGGCTGAGCAGGCCGAGGCGACCGCACGCACCTTCAAGGCGCTGGGCGATCCCACAAGGGTGCGGCTGCTGTCGCTCATTGCGGCCTCGGACGACGGGGAAGCATGCATCTGTGACCTCACTGAGCCGGTCGGGCTGTCTCAGCCCACCGTGTCGCACCACATGAAGCTCCTAGTCGACGCGGGCCTTGCCACGCGCGAGCAGCGTGGGCGCTGGGCCTACTTCCGCGTCGTCACCGAAGCGCTCGACATCGCCGTTCGAGCCCTCCGACCGTGACCGCCCCCCACATCCGCCCTATGCGGGCGGATGACTGCCCCTTCGTAGAGTCGATCTACCGTGACGGCATCGCCACCGGCAATGCGACCTTTGAAGCCGAGCCGCCGTCCTGGCAAGACTTCGACCGCGGCAAGCTCACGGTCGGGCGCCTAGTCGCCGTCGATCACGCCCACGACGTCGTCGGGTGGGTTGCCGCGGCGCCCGTATCTGCCCGCGAGGTGTACCGCGGGGTTGTCGAGCACTCCGTCTACGTCTCCCCGCTTGCCCGTGGCCGCCGCATCGGCACCGAGCTGGTGGCCGCATTCCTCAGCGAGGTCGACGCCGCAGGCATTTGGACCGTGCAATCGAGCATCTTTCCCGAGAACCCCGCAAGTCTCACCCTCCACGAACAGGCCGGCTTTCGGCGCGTCGGAACACGCGAACGTATCGCCCGCATGACCTACGGCCCCTGGGCGGGGCAATGGCGGGATACCGTCCTCATCGAGCGACGACGCGCGTCGTAACACCTCGCGGCATCGCTTTTCGTGAGACCTCATGCTGGCCGGGGTGGAGTTCTATGCGCAGTCAGCATGAGGTTGAGCGCTGTCCACTCGTACCATCACGCTAGATTGCACTCACATTGCCTGGCTCGCCTCGGCCGGGATAGGGCTGGCGGTGCTGTTGCACGCGTCTGCTCTGCGGTTTCACCCACAGCTCTCCGCTGGATGATGAATTCCACTCGCCGGTTCGAACTCTCACGCTACGGTCAATGAGCCGCTCCAGGCCGGCGAGCTTTCTGCGACGTGCCCGTCGTCGCGTCGACCACATGCGCACCAGCCGCCGAGGACATCGAAGCAGCACTCGTGGGGTGCCTTGTTCACTGCGGACGGATTCGGTGGCCGCACAATGACGCGACGCGGAGCAACGGAACGCATGCCTCCGCCGAGGTCCATGTATGCCTCAGAGACGCTCATGCAGCTTCCCCCGGCCGGATGTCGCATCGCAGGCAGGTTCCGTCGGGGAGGAGTCGATGCTTCCTCGCGGGGCACCGCTCGCCAGGCTGAACTGTGACCATTGTGTGCGCGGGTAGATAAATTGGCGACTGGGAACGCGGGCGATATTCTTTCTCTTCTCTTCGGTTCGTGGCGGGATATCCCGCCACGGTCCCCGCCACGTCGCCCGCTTTGTTCCCCGCCACGTTATGCGGCGGGGTATCCCGCCGTTCAGTCACCATTCGGTAAGCGGGATACCCCGCCAGCTGCCACCGAATCGACCGGCCGGGGTTGATCTGGGCACGCGCGATAAGGTCAGATTGTTCGAGAGCGGCGAGCGCGTTGCGAACATCGCGTCGCGTTGCAGATACGTCATCTGCAAGGCGGTCGGCCGACGGCGACGCGACGAGGTCGGCATTCGCGTACTGGACAAGGGCAACGAGCACGCACTTGATCGCCCATGCGCCAATCTGGCGGGTGCCCTCGACGCGGGTTCGAAGTGCCCACCGAGTGAGGTCGTCACGATCCACTCCGACGTGTCCCCGTCAGTGTGTTTCATCGCCGGCCGCCCGCCCGCTAACCCGTCAGCGCTTCGGGCATCTGTGGCGGCCCGCAGCGAGGGCAGCCGAGTTGACCTCTGCGACCGGTACCGGGATGCACGCGTTACGGCACTACTACGCGAGCCTGCTCATCCGCTACGGGGAGTCGGTCAAGACGGTCCAGGGGCGCCTCGGGCACAAGTCCGCGACCGAGACGCTCGATACGTACGGCCATATGTGGGCGGACTCAGATGACCGAACGCGCGAAGCTGTCGACAGTGTCCTCGGTGCTCATGCGGACTCCTCGCGGACTCAGAACCGTAGGGGGTCTATTTTCTCCTGATCAACGTCGATTATGCGAATGGGCCGACCTGTACGCCGGGTTCTGTCCGGGGGTCGAAACCCCGTGGACGGTCATCTCTCTCGGCGACACGTTGCCGTGCCGCTCCAGCGGCCTACCCGGGGACTCGGCGAGCCGCGTCGTCATCCCCTGTCTGGCCTTGCTCCGGACGAGGTTTACCTCGCGGGTCGTGTCACCACGACCCCGGTGGTCTCTTACACCACCCTTTCACCCTTACCCCGCACCCCGAGGGGTCGAGGCGGTCTGCTCTCTGTGGCACTGTCTCGCGGATTGCTCCGGGTGGGCGTTACCCACCGTCCTGCCCTGTGGAGCCCGGACGTTCCTCGGCACGGGAGAACCCGTGACGCGACCGTCCAGCCGACCCATTCGCGTCGACCAGTCTACCGGCGCACTCTTTCGCTTTCAGCCCTTCTCGGCCGTCTCGCCGATCCGCAGATCGAGCGGGAAGTCGATGGGGAAGGTGCCGAACAACAGCCGCCCCGCCGAGGCCGCCGATTCACGCACGGCATCCGCGACGGCTTCGGCGTGCTCGAGCGGCGTGTGCACCACGATCTCGTCGTGGAGGAAGAACGCCAGGTGCGGAGAGCGTGCGAACACCGGACCCGATGCGGCCGCAGCGCGGGCGGCATCCACTTCGGGGAGCCTGGCGAGACGGGAGCGGAGGTCGGCCAGCCACGCCAGCGCCCACTCGGCCGCCGTGCCCTGCACAACATAATTGCGCGTGAACCTGCCCCGGTCTCGGGCGGAGCGGCGCGCGCGTGTCTCGTCGATTCCGGATGCCGCGGCGTCGCTCGCCCGTGACTGCAGGTCGCGCCACGAGTCGCCGGCCGTGGGAGACGTGCGGCCGAGCCAGGTGTGCACGACCCCGCCCTCCTCCCCCGTGCGCGCGGCGTCGTCGACGAGCTGCATCGCGCGCGGGAAGGTGCGCCGAAGGCGCGGCAGGAGCCGCCCACTCTCTCCCGTGGTGGCGCCGTACATCGCCCCCAGCATTGCGAGCTTCGCCTCGGCGCGGCTGCCGACGGCGCCGCGCTCGACGATGCCGGCGTACAGGTCGCGACCGGACGCCGCTTCGGCCAACGCCGTGTCGCGCGCCATTGCCGCGAGGACCCGGGGCTCGAGCTGGGCGACGTCGGCGGTTACGAGCGTCCACCCCGGGTCGGCGCGGACGGCGGTGCGCAGCGCCCGCGGAATTTGCAGCGCTCCCCCGCCGGATGATGCCCAACGGCCGGTGACGACGCCTGCGGCGACGTAGACGGGGCGGAACCGGTCGGCGCGTACCCATTCGTCGAGCCACGCCCAGCCGTTCGCGGTGTAGAGCCGCATGAGCTTCTTGTACGAGATGAGGGGGTGCACCACCGGGTGATCGTGCTCGGCCAGTTCCCACCGGCTGGTGGACTGCACCAGCAGGCCAGCGCGGTGCAGCGAGCGCAGCAGCCGCGGCTGCGAGTCGAGCGAGGCGGCGGGGTCGCCCAGCGCCGCGCGGACCGTGGTGGCGGCCTGCTCGATGCGGGTGGGCAATCCTCCCCCGCGCCGCGCGCCGAGTTCTTCCTCGAGCAACGCTTCGTGCGCGGCGCGGCTCCAGGGGACGCCGGCGGCGTGCAGCTCTTCGGCGATGAGCGCCCCGGCCGATTCCGCCGCGCAGAGCAACCGCAGCGCCCCCGGATTCGTCGACGATCCGATCGCCGACACCTGTCGGCGGTACTCGGCGAGTGCCGCGTCGGCGCTCTCGGGAATCCCGGATGCCGACTCTCCCAGCTCGAAGAGCGTGTCACCGCCCGCGGGGGCCGAGGTGGCGGCATCCCAGGCCGTGGCGGCGCGCAGACCGTGGTCGTCGCGGACGGCGGCAGCGTCGCGGAGGATGGCGTGGACGAGACGCAGGTCCCACGCGCGAGCCACGCGCACCCCGGCCGTCAGGAGCCGGGAGTACACCGTCGTCGAATCTGCCCACACCCAGCGGACATCGCCACCCGCTTCGCGCAACGAGACCGCGGAGGCCAGTGCCTCAGCGTCGATCTCGACCGTGCGCGACGGCGCACCATCGGCATCCAGCTCGATCAGGGAGGCCCGCCCCGAGGGGGCGCTGCCGACCACGACCGTGTCAGACGGCACGGCCGTCTCGGGTCATCGGGACTCTTCTGTGCGGACCAGGATGGCGCCGCACTCGGGGCAGAACACGACCTCGTCGGTCTGGGCGCGGCGTACCGTGGCCAGGTCGCTCGGCGGAAGGACCATACGGCACGCCTCGCACGCGCCGGCGCGGAGGAGTCCCGCACCGTTTCCGCGGGCGGCGAGACGCTCGTACAGGCCGAGCAGGTCGGTGGGAACGGACGCAGCGACGGCGTTGCGATCGCGGCGCGCACCCTCGAGACGCGTCGTCGCGTCAGACACGGTGGTCTTCGCGTCGGCACTCAGTTGTGCGCCCTGGGCGTTGGTCTCGGCGATCAGAGCCTCTTGCTCGGAGACCGCGGCATCCGCCGTCTCGAGGCGCTCCATGAGCGCGATCTCCATGTCTTCGAGGTCGCTCTTGCGCCGCGTCAGCGAGGCGAGCTCGCTCTCGAAGCCTTGTGCCTGCTTGGGGTTCGACGACGCGGCGAGCCGTTCGGTATCGCGCGCGATACGGGCGTCGACGACGGCCACGTCGGACTCGAGACGCTTCAGCTCGGCGGTGATGTCATCGCGCGCGTTGGCGCGGGTCGACAGCTCTTGCGTGAGCGTTGCCCGCTGCGCGAGGAGCTCGCGCACGCGCTCGGCCTGCGGCGGGTTGGCCGAGACCTTCTCATCTCGACGGATACGGGCGTCGAGGTCGGCGAGGTCGAGCAGTTTGCGCTGGTCGGCGGGATCGGCATTCACGGGTTCCACGCTACCCCGGGGCTCCGACATCGGCGGTACGCGATCGCCGCGCGACCGGGCGGGGTCTGTGGTGCGCGGGGGCCGGAGCTGTCGATGGGCCAGATCACGGGGCCTCGGCGACGAGCCGCGGCCGTGAGAGGGCCAGATCACGCGACCTGGGCGAGGACGCACGACATGCCCTGTCCCCTCGCCCGGTTCACGTGACCTCGTGGCGGCAGTGGCGCGGGCCAGGAGCCGGGCGGACGCTAGACTCGATGCATCCAGGGCCTTTAGCTCAGCTGGTAGAGCGCCACGTTTACACCGTGGATGTCGTCGGTTCGATCCCGGCAGGGCCCACCTCTAGTTCAGGATGTTCACGCTTCGCGAGATCACGAGCGCGAGCAGGATGAAACCCGACACCGCCTGAACCATCATGAACAGCTTCGCTCGCGTGCTGAGCGGCATGACGTCGGTAGGGCTGAACGCCATGGCGTTGGATGCCGAGAAGTAGAGGTAGTCGATGTACCCGGGCGCCCAGTCCTCGGTCTCGGAGGAACGGCGGGCCACCTCGCTCACCGCGTCGCGGTCGGAGTCCTGAGGGAACTGGAAGTCGGCAGGCGGAAGGGCGTCGCGCGGGTCGCGGCGGCGCGCGATGGGCCCTCCGCGGTCCATCTCCCAGTAGACGACGGCATAGCCGATGACATTGATCGCCCACACCTGTGCCGCCCCGAGCAGGGTGCCGGCCCCGCTTCCTTCCCCGCGCAGCAGTTGCTGGATGAGCAGGAAGAACGCGACCTGGTTCGCCACGAGCAGCACTGCGGTGAACGCGAGCGCGAAGCCGCGGCCGACCGCCGACTCGCGCGACAGTCGGGAGGGGTTCGTCACGACCATGGGGATCGCACACAGCACACCCGCGATGACCACGACGTAGCGCAGCACGCCCGACGCCTCGTTCGGAAGCACCGCGTACAGTCCGGTGCCGACGGCCAGGGCGATCAAGACCGGCCAGCGGTGCTCCGGCCGGGTGCGGAAACCCTCGCGTTCGTGCGTGCTCCCGCGCTCAGGCTAGACCTGCGCATGGGCGTTCTCCGCTCGCACGCGGTATCCCCGGTGGTTCTGACGGGGCTGAGCTCGCTTCGACGTCAAACTGTCTGTGCGATGGAGGCGAGCCGTCGCGGGCGGGGCGCATCCGATGTCGCCGCGACTCGCTAGGCTGGACGCTGGTTGATTGTGCGGAGCAGACAAGGGTTGCCGCACTCGTATGGCGATTCTCTGGCATGACCTGCCAGACGACGAAAGGTCTTCCGTGACTGTTCACGACCAGGATCCGTATTCGCAGGGGCCGCAGGACAGCGACCCGGAAGAGACCGGGGAGTGGCAGGAATCCCTGCGACAGCTGGTCCAGGCGAAGGGTCCGGCTCGCGCTCGCGAGATCATGTTGAGCCTTCTGAAGGGCTCCAAGGAACTCCACCTGAATGTGCCGATGGTTCCGACCACCGACTACATCAACACCATCTCGCAGAAGAACGAGCCCGAGTTCCCCGGTGACGAGGAGCTCGAGCGGCGCTACCGCAAGTGGATCCGCTGGAACGCCGCGGTCACCGTGCACCGCGCCCAGCGCCCCGGCATCGGCGTCGGCGGCCACATCTCGACCTACGCATCGTCGGCAGCGCTCTACGAAGTGGGCTTCAACCACTTCTTCCGCGGCCTCGACGACCCGTCGGGCGGCGACCAGATCTTCATCCAGGGCCACGCCTCCCCCGGTGCCTACGCCCGGGCGTACCTCGAGGGTCGTCTGACCGAGGCGCAGCTCGACGGCTTCCGTCAGGAGAAGTCGCAGGCGCCCAACGGCATCCCGTCGTACCCGCACCCGCGCCTCATGCCGGAGTTCTGGCAGTTCCCGACCGTGTCGATGGGCCTCGGCCCGATCAACGCGATCTACCAGGCGATGTCGAACAAGTACCTGTCGAACCGCGGCATCAAAGACGTGGGTGACTCGCACGTCTGGGCGTACCTCGGCGACGGCGAGATGGACGAGGTCGAGAGCCGCGGTCAACTGCAGGTCGCAGCCAACGAGGGCCTCGACAACCTGACCTTCATCGTCAACTGCAACCTGCAGCGCCTCGACGGCCCGGTCCGCGGCAACGGCAAGATTATCCAGGAGCTCGAGAGCTTCTTCCGCGGTGCCGGCTGGAACGTCATCAAGGTCGTCTGGGGCCGCGAGTGGGACGAGCTCCTCGCCCGTGACACCGAGGGCGCGCTGCTCAACCTCATGAACAGCACCCCCGACGGCGACTATCAGACCTACAAGGCCGAGAACGGCGCCTACGTGCGCGAGAACTTCTTCGGTCGCGACCCCCGCGCTCTCGAGCTCGTCAAGGACTACACCGATGAGCAGGTCTGGGGCCTCAAGCGCGGTGGCCACGACTACCGCAAGGTGTTTGCCGCATTCAAGGCGGCCAAGGAGCACAAGGGCCAGCCCACCGTCATCCTGGCGAAGACCATCAAGGGTTACGGCCTCGGCCCGCACTTCGAGGGCCGCAACGCGACCCACCAGATGAAGAAGCTGACGCTCGACGATCTCAAGGCGTTCCGCGACGCGATGGACATCCCCGTCACCGACGCGCAGCTCGACGAGAACCCGTACCAGCCGCCGTACTACAACCCCGGTGAGCAGGACGAGACGATCAAGTACATGCTCGAGCGTCGCCGTTCACTCGGCGGCTTCCTGCCCGAGCGTCGCACCACCCATGTCGGTCTCGAACTGCCGGGGGATGCCGCGTACGCGCTGCCCAAGAAGGGCTCGGGCACGCAGGAGATCGCCACGACCATGGCGTTCGTGCGTCTGCTGAAGGATCTGCTGCGGGTCAAGGACTTCGGTCACCGCATCGTGCCGATCATCCCCGACGAGGCGCGCACGTTCGGTATGGACGCGTACTTCCCGACGGCGAAGATCTACAACCCCAAGGGCCAGCACTACACCTCCGTCGACCGCGAGCTGCTGCTGGCGTACAAGGAGAGCCCGCAGGGCCAGATCGTGCACGTCGGCATCAACGAGGCGGGCGCCCTGGCGGCGTTCACCGCGGCGGGCACGGCGTACTCGACCCACGGCGAGCCGCTCATCCCGGTGTACGTCTTCTACTCGATGTTCGGCTTCCAGCGCACGGGCGACGCCCAGTGGGCGGCGGGCGACCAGATGGCTCGCGGCTTCATCATCGGCGCCACGGCCGGTCGCACCACCCTGACCGGTGAGGGCCTGCAGCACGCTGACGGTCACTCGCAGCTGCTCGCGTCGACCAACCCGGCCACGGTGTCGTACGACCCGGCGTACGGCTACGAGATCTCGCACATCGTGCGCTCGGGTATCGAGCGGATGTACGGCGGGAACCACCCCGATCCCAACGTCATGTACTACATGACGGTCTACAACGAGCCCTACGTGCAGCCCGCCGAGCCCGACGGGGTCGACGTCGACGGCATCGTCCGCGGCATCCACCACATCTCCTCGGGCGAGGGCGACGGCCCCCGTGCCCAGCTGCTCGCCTCGGGCGTCGGTGTGCCGTGGGCTTTCGAGGCCCAGCGTCTGCTGAAGGACGATTGGGGCGTGGTCGCCGACGTGTGGTCGGTCACCTCATGGAGCGAACTGCGCCGCGACGGCCTGGCCGCCGACGAGCACAACTTCCTGCACCCCGAGGAAGAGGCTCGCGTGCCGTACCTCACCGACAAGCTGAAGGAAGCCCAGGGCCCGGTCATCGCGGTCAGCGACTGGATGCACGCGGTCCAGGACCAGATCCGTCAGTGGGTCCCGCAGAACTACTGGACCCTCGGGGCCGACGGCTTCGGTTTCTCGGACACCCGTGCCGCCGCACGTCGCTTCTTCAAGATCGATGGTCCCTCGATGGTCGTCCGCACCCTGCAGGCGCTGGCCGAAGAGGGCAAGGTCGACCGCGCGGTCGTCGGACAGGCGATCGAGAAGTACCGTCTCCACGACGTCAACGCCGGAACGACCGGCAACGCGGGCGGCGAGGCCTGATCACGTGACGAGCACCACCGACGGGTCCGGTTCCGCCTCCACGGGCGGGGCCGGACCCGACCGGTCTGCGGGCTCGGTCGCCGCCGCCGCGCAGGAGAAGGCCGACACCCTCACCTGGCTCCGGCGCATCTCGGGCGACCTCGCCACGGCGACCATCCAGCGCCTCGAAGAGACCCTGCCCTGGTACGCCGAGATGCCCCCCGCGCGGCGATCGGCCGTCGGGCTCGTCGCCCAGGCGGGGATCACCTCGTTCCTGCAGTGGTTCGAGGAGCCGGCATCCACTCCCGCCATCGCGTCCGACATCTTCGCCGCCGCTCCCCGTGAACTGCTGCGGAGCGTCAGCCTCACCCAGACGCTGCAGCTCGTTCGCGTGACCGTCGAGGTCATGGAGGAGCGCGTAGCCGGGCGCAGCGAGAAGGTGCGCGAGGCGATGCTGTCGTACTCGCGCGAGGTCGCTTTCGCCGCGGCAGACGTCTACGCACGTGCCGCCGAGGCGCGGGGGCTCTGGGATGCGCGCCTCGAAGCCCTCGTCGTCGACTCGATCCTCACCGGCGAGGCCGACGACGAACTCCCCAGCCGTATCGCCGCGCTCGGCTGGCACGGCCACGGAGAGGTCGCCGTCCTCGTGGGCACGACTCCCCCACAGCTCGACGTCGATCAGGTGCGACGTACCGCGCGCAAGCTCGGTGTCGACGTGCTGATCGGTGTGCAGGGGTCTCGTCTCGTGCTGGTGGTCGGCCGCGCCGACCTCCCCGCCCGCGCGGGCGAAGAGAACGCCGAGCTGCCGTTCCCCGAGATCGCGAAGCGCCTCGAGCCGGGCTTCGGCGCGGGTCACCTCGTCTTGGGCCCCGCCGTGCCCGCCCTGGTCGACGCCGGTCAGAGTGCCCGCGCGGCCCTCGCCGGGTTCGCCGTGGCCCGTGCGTGGCGCCACGCCCCGCGCCCTGTCGAGGCCGACGATCTGTTGCCCGAGCGCGCCCTCGCCGGCGACGCCGTGGCCAAGCAGACGTTGGTCGACCGGGTCTACCAGCCGTTGCAGGCGCACAGCGCCGATCTCGTCGCGACGCTGTGGAGCTACCTCGACAACGGCCGCTCTCTCGAAGCGACGGCCCGCGAGCTCTACGTGCATCCCAATACGGTTCGTTACCGTCTCAAGCGCGTGTCGGAAGTCATCGGATGGGATGCCACGGGGCCGCGCGAAGCGCTCATCCTGCAGACCGCGCTGATCCTCGGATCGATCGGAACGGACGCCACACGTCGACGAGGTCCGGTGGGTCGTCGGTCGTCGTTCGTGCGCTGATGCACGGCGCGCACAAAGACACGCCGTATTTCTGTGTCGATATCTCCAGAAGCACGTGCCCGATCCTTGACAGGATGGAAGAGTGATCATCGCCGTCTTCCCCGGACAGGGTTCTCAGACCCCCGGGTTTCTCTCGCCGTGGCTCGAGCTCGACGGGGCGCGTGAGCGTCTCGCCGCCTACTCCGAGCAGGCGGGCGTCGACCTCATCGCTGCCGGCACCGAGTGGGACGCCGACCGCATCCGCGATACGAGCGTGGCGCAGCCGCTGATCGTGGCGGCAAGCCTGCTCTCGTGGGGTGCTCTCGGTGACCGCTCCAGCTCGTCGGTCAGCGGTGTCGCGGGGCACTCCGTCGGCGAGATCGCCGCGCTGGCGGCATCCGGTGTGCTCTCCGACGATGACGCGCTGCGTCTGGTCGGACTCCGCGGCCGCGCGATGGCCGAGGCCGCCGCCGCCGTCGAGACCGGCATGAGCGCCGTCGTGGGCGGGGACGAGCAGGCGGTGCTCGAGCGGCTCGACGCTCTGGGCCTCACCCCGGCCAACTACAACGGCGGCGGTCAGATCGTGGCGGCCGGTGAACTCCCGGCACTGGCGGAACTCGCCTCCGAGGCGCCGCGCGGTGCGCGTGTCATCCCGCTGCAGGTCGCGGGAGCGTTCCACGCCCGTTTCATGGAGCCCGCCGTCGCGACCCTCCGTGCCGCCGCCGCCGACGTCGCGGTCTCCGAGCCGAGCACGACGCTGTGGACGAACTCCGACGGCTCCGTCGTCTCCGACGGGCGCCGCGCCCTCGACCTCGTCGTCGCCCAGGTGGCGTCCCCCGTGCGGTGGGACCGCTGCATGGCCTCGTTCGCCGAGCACGGCGTGACCGGCATCATCGAGATGTCCCCCGCCGGCGCCCTCACCGGACTCGCCAAGCGCGCCCTCCGCGGCACCCCGACCGTTGCGGTCAAGACCCCCGACGACCTCGACGCGGCCGTCTCCCTGCTGAAAGAAGACCAGGCATGAGCACTCCCATCCTCCGCCAGCTGCAGGGGCCCGCGCACACCCGCATCTACTCGTACGGAGCCGCCCGCGGCGAGAACTTCGTGCCGAACGACGACCTCGTCGGCCCGATCGACTCGAGCGACGAGTGGATCCGCCAGCGCACCGGGATCGTCACGCGTGTTCGCGCGAACAAAGAGACGGATGCCATCGACCTGGCCACCACGGCCGCGCGCGAAGCGGTCGAGAAGTCGGGCGTGGCGCCCGAAGACATCGACGCCGTGATCGTGGCGACCATCAGCAACCCCAAGCAGACTCCGTCCGCCTCGGCCATCGTGGCCGACCGGATCGGTGCGAACCCCGCCGCCGCCTACGACCTCAACGCCGCGTGCGCGGGCTTCGCCTACGGAGTCGGTCAGGCCGACGCGCTCGTGCGGGCCGGTCTCGCGAAGCACGTCGTCGTGGTCGGCGCCGAGAAGCTCAGCGACGTCGTCGATCCCACCGATCGCAGCATCTCGTTCCTGCTCGGCGACGGCGCGGGCGCCGTGGTCGTGGGCCCGAGCGACACCCCCGGTATCGGCCCCACCATCTGGGGCTCGGACGGCTCGAAGGCGGATGCCGTGGGCATGAACGCCACCCTGACCGACTTCCGCGACGGCGTCGCGGCCTGGCCGACCCTGCGTCAGGAGGGCCCCACGGTCTTCCGCTGGGCCGTCTGGGAGATGGTGAAGGTCGCGCGCCAGGCCATCGAGGCCGCGGGTATCGAGCCCGCCGACCTCGCCGCGTTCGTGCCGCACCAGGCGAACATGCGCATCATCGACGAGTTCGCGAAGCAGCTCGGGCTGCCCGAGACCGTCGTCATCGGTCGCGACATCGAGACCACGGGCAACACGTCCGCGGCATCCATCCCCCTCGCCACCCACCGCCTGCTCGAGGAACACCCCGAGCTCAGCGGCGGCCTCGCGCTGCAGATCGGCTTCGGAGCCGGACTGGTGTTCGGCGCGCAGGTCGTCGTGCTGCCCTGACGCAGCGCCGTCGAACTCTAGACTGATCGGGGCCCGACAGGCCCCGCCCCCAAGAAACAGGAGACATCATGGCATTCACCAACGACGAGGTTCTCGCCGGCCTTGCCGAGCTCATCACCGACGAGACGGGCATTTCGGCCGACGAGGTCGCGCTTGAGAAGTCCTTCACCGACGACCTCGACATCGACTCCATCTCGATGATGACGATCGTGGTCAACGCCGAAGAGAAGTTCGGTGTCACCATTCCCGACGACGAGGTCAAGAACCTCAAGACCGTCGGCGACGCCGTGACTTTCATCACGTCGAACCAGTCCTGACACCTCCCGGTGGGGGCTCCGGCCCCCACCGGTCACGACCTGTCGGCCGCACCAAGGATTTCTCGCTCATGAGCACACCCCGCATCGTCGTCACCGGCATCGGAGCCACTTCGCCCATCGGCGGCACGGCGCCCGAGAGCTGGTCCGCCCTGCTCGCCGGAACCTCCGGCGCCCGTTCCCTCGAGCACGAGTGGGTCGAGCAGTACAACCTGCCCGTCACCTTCGCCGCCGAGGCCCTGGTGCGCCCGGAGACCGTGCTCGAGCGCCCCGTCGCCAAGCGCCTCGACCCTTCGTCTCAGCTCGCGATGGTCGCGGCGAAAGAGGCCTGGGAAGACGCCGGTTCCCCCGACATCGACCCCGACCGTCTCGGCGTCGACTTCGCGACCGGTATCGGTGGCGTCTGGACGCTGCTCGACGCGTGGGACACCCTGCGCGAGAAGGGCCCGCGGCGTGTCATGCCGATGACGGTGCCCATGCTCATGCCCAACGCGGCGGCCGGCAACCTCTCCCTCCATTTCAATGCCCGCGCGTTCGCCCGCACGGTCGCCTCGGCCTGCGCCTCGAGCACCGAGTCGATCGTGAACGCCGTGCAGCACATCCGCGACGGCCTGGCCGACGTGGTGATCGCCGGCGGCACGGAGTCGGCGATCCACCCGATCACGATCGCCTCGTTCGCGTCGATGCAGGCGCTGTCGAAGCGCAACGACTCCCCCGAGACGGCGTCCCGCCCGGCCAGCATCGACCGCGACGGCTTCGTCATGGGCGAGGGCGCCGGCGTCCTCATCCTCGAGACCGAGGAGCACGCCAAGGCTCGCGGGGCGAAGATCTACGCCTCGATCGTGGGCGGCGGCGTGACGGCCGACTCGTACCACATCACGGCGAACGACCCCGAGGGTCATGGCGCCGCGCGCGCCGTGCACATGGCACTCGAGATGGCCGGGGCGTCGGTCGACGACGTCACCCACATCAATGCGCACGCCACCTCGACCCCCGTGGGCGATCCGAACGAGTACAAGGCGCTGCGCGCCGTGTTCGGCGACCGTGTCGACGAGATCCCCGTGTCGGCCACCAAGGCCTCCACCGGTCACCTGCTCGGTGGGACAGGTGCTCTCGAAGCGATCTTCACCGTGCTGGCGCTGCAGAATCGTGTCGCTCCGCCGACGATCAACCTGACCGAACAGGACCCCGAGGTTCCGTTCGCGCTTTCGGGTTCGCCCGTCGAGCTCGGCGCCGGCGATCAGCTTGCGATCAGCAACTCCTTCGGCTTCGGCGGGCACAATGCCGTCGTCGCCATCGCCTCGGTCTGAGCGCGATCTCTGCTCCAACGAAAGCCCCCTGGCATCCCTCCGACTGCGATCGGGGATGCCAGGGGGCTCTCATCTCGTCAGGTGAGGGATACGCGGTCCCGGTGCCGGGTGTGGTCACCGACCTCCGGTAGTGGCGCCTCCCCCGCTGACGGTCTCATCCGACCTTGTGCAGCCACACGATCTGCTGGTCGTCGCCGGCGTGGCGGAAGGGTTCGAGCTCTTCATCCCAGGCGGAGCCCAGGGCGACATCGAGTTCGCGTTGCAGCTCGAAGGGATCGCCCGCGGCGACCTCCATCGCGTAGCGCACGCGGTCCTCGGCGATGACGACGTTGCCGGCGGAGTCGGTCTGGGCGAAGTGGATGCCGAGACCCGGTGTGTGCATCCAGCGGCCACCATCGCTTCGCGGCGTCGGGTCTTCGCTCACCTCGAAACGAAGGTGTTCCCAGCCGCGGATTGCACTCGCCAGCGCCGCGCCGGAGCCGACTGGCCCCTCCCAGTAGAACTCCGCACGACGGCTGCCCGTGAGGACGGGCTGCTCGGTCCAATCGAAGTTGACGGCGCGGCCGAGGGCGCGTCCCACCGCCCACTCGAGGTGGGGGCACAACGCGCGGGGCGCGGAGTGGATCAGGATCACTCCGCGCGAAGACGTGATCGCCATGATTTCTCCTTCGTCAGGTACGTCTTCCCCTACGACCTGTGATGGAGCACGGCGAGTGTTCGGTTGTCCGGCAATTATCGCCCCTGCATAACGAAATCACAACACTGTGATTTCTCCGCACCTCCCGCGTGTCGGGTCGCGCCCTTCGCCGGACTCGATCACCCGAACCACAGCGCCCAGTAGAGCGCGAAATTGCGATTGCCGTACGCCGAACAGGCGTCGCCGGTCCCCCACCGCGCGGCGAGGGCGGCGGCGTTCGGCTGGTACGGCGTGTAGTTGTACAACGCTGCGGTGGCGGCATTGGCGATGGTCACGTCGGACCCACCGCACGAGGGATCGGGAGAGTAGGCGAGGTAGTGCGTACCCGGTTGCCGCATGAAGTCCGACGCACTGTACGACTTCAGGTCGGTCGCCGCCTGGGCCACCTGCGCCCCGAAGCCGGCGGCCCCGGCATCGCATGGAGCGGTGTCGGGGCACCGGGCGCCCATCGCCGCACCGAGCTGCGCGGGCGAGGGCGCACGGGCGGTGCGCCCCGAGATGAGGCTCTGCTCCTTCTGGAGAGTGACCAGCAGAACCTTCGCCGAGATCCCGCACGCCCGCTGCAGACGGTCGATGATCTGGGCGGCAGTGAGCACGCCCCCGTCATACCCCTCGCAGATCGTTCGCCCCGTAGCGTCGGAGACGATCGGCCCCCGGGCCGGGAGCTCGGAACGCAGAAGAGACAGACAGGCGTCGTTTCGGCACTCCCCCACCTGGTCGTCGAGGAACGCCTGGATCTGGTCGGCGGTGAGAGCGTCACCGTCGTAGAACTGGTCGTCGTCGATGAGGTGGCCCGGATCGAACGACGTGAGGTCGATGGCCTCGCGCCGCGCCTCGGTATTCCACGCGGTGGCCAGTGAGACGAGCGGGACAACCGCGAGGACGACCAGGCCGACGAGTACCGCCGCTACCGCAGCGAACGCGAGGCGTCGCCGCCGGATCAGTCGATCCCGAGGTGTGCGACGGCGCCGCGTGCGTGTTCTCGCCACCCGTCGATCGTGCCTCACCGCGCTGACCGCGCGCTGCACGCGAGGGGCGTGGCGCGGCGGTCAGCGCGGAGCGCGGGTCAACTTCCCGGCGTGGCGGGAGGCGTCGGCGCGGTTCCGTCGGCCGGCGGGGTCGGAGCCGTGCCGTCCGTGGGCGGCGCGGGCGGCGTGGGCTTCTGCCCGTCGGCCGGCGGGGTGGGGGCGGTGCCCTCGGCGGGCGGTGCGGGCTTGGAAGCATCGCCCTTCGGAGCGCCCGGGCCGCCGGGGCCGCACTCGGCCGGTCCCTTGCCGCCACCGGGGGCAACGGGAGCCGTGCCGTCGGCAGGAGGCGTGGGAGCCGTTCCGTCGGCGGGGGCGGAGGGGGTCGAGCCCGGGGTGGGGGCCGTACTGCCGGCGCCGGTCGAGCCGCCGTCGGCGCTCGGCGCCGAGGTCGTCGAGGCCGCGAGGGGGCCGGTTCCGCTGCTCTGCGCC
The DNA here is from genome assembly GCF_052660795.1 of Sphingomonas sp. G5. Lineage (NCBI taxonomy): Bacteria > Pseudomonadati > Pseudomonadota > Alphaproteobacteria > Sphingomonadales > Sphingomonadaceae > Sphingomonas > Sphingomonas sp. G5. The sequence goes on from NZ_CP109660.1 coordinate 1,697,357, forward strand.
GCGAGGGCGGCGGTTCCCCCGGTCAGGCCTGCGGCCACGATCACGGCGCCGGCGATCAGCGCTGGTCCGCGCCACGAGCGGTGGCGGGGTTCGGGAGTCTCCTCCTGACGCGGCAGCGGCAGGGTGGGGTTGTCGTCGTTCATCATTCTCTTCCCGTCCGGTGTCGGTCACCGGCTCTGAGACCAGACTTCGAGCCGGGACTGAAGCGAACCTGAAGTCGGATCCCCCGCCCGCCACGCATACGCAAGCCATAACCCGCATTCAGCCCGCGACCGTATCGTCGCTCGGATGTCCCATGCTGCCCGCGTGCTCGTCCTCGACGACGACGAGACGATCCGCGTCGCCGTCACCACGGCCCTGCGCGCCGATGGTTTCGTCGCAGAGGCGGCCCCGGACGGCACGGATCTCAGTGAGAGACTGGCGTCTTTCCGCCCCGACCTCGTGATCATCGACTGGATGATGCCCGGGCCGAGCGGCATCCGGTTGCTCCCGACCGTGCGAGCCGCGGGCGACACGGCGGTGATCATGCTGACCGCGCGGGATGAGGTGGACGATCGTCTCCGCGGGTTCGCCGAAGGGGCCGACGACTACGTCGTGAAGCCGTTCACCATGGCCGAACTCGTTGCACGGAGTTCAGCGGTGCTGCGGCGACGCGGGCGGCTGCCGCAGACGGTGTCCGTGGCCGATCTCGTGGTGGATCCGGATGCCGCGACCGCACATCGAGGTGGGGTGTCGCTCGAGCTCACGGCCACCGAGTTCCGCCTGCTGCAGCTGCTCGCGGAGAGTCGCGGACGGACCCTCTCCAAGGCGCAGATCCTCACCCAGGTGTGGGGGTACGAGGATTACGACCCGAACCTGGTCGAGGTGCACCTGAGCGCCCTGCGACGCAAGATGGAGCAGCGCGGGCCGCGGCTGATCCACACCGTCCGCGGCATGGGATACCGCCTGAGCGAGGAACGGTGAGCGTGTCGCCGCCGCTGAAGTCGGGGTCGCTGCGCCGGCGCACGATCGTCGCGGTCGTGGTCCTCGTCGCTCTGCTGCTCGTCGTGCTCTCCGTCGTCGTGGACGTGGCACTGGGCGCACGCCTCCGCGGCCAGATCGAGGAGCGCCTTCGCGATCGCGCGGCTGCCGCCGCGTCGCTCGTGGGAACGGTCGACGATGCGGATCTCGCCGAGCGGCTGTCGGATCAGGGGCTCGCCGTCCGTATCGTCGGCGCAAGCGGGGACTCGGTGGTCGCCGGTCCCAGCCCCGAGCAGCTGCGCGACGCTCCCCCGGGTGGACCCGGTGGCCCCGGCGCGGGGCCCGCTGCCCGGTCGACGCCACAGCCGACCGCATCGAGCGATGTGAGCGTCGTCGTCTCCGAGGTCACGGGCGACGACGACCTCGTCACGCTCCGCTCGACGCTCAGCGACGGCTCCACCTTGACGCTGACGGCATCGGCCGCCGGCATCGGTGACACGCTCGCCCAGGTGCGCTGGATCATGGCGCTGTCGTCCATCGGTGTCCTCGTCCTGGCCGCGGGCGCGGTGACTCTCGTCGTGCGCCGAAGCCTGCGGCCCCTCGACCAGGTCTCTCGCGTCGCTCGCGCGATCGGCTCCGGCGAGCGGCAACGGCGTCTTCACCCCACCCGGTCCGACACCGAGATCGGGCGCGTCGCCACCGCCCTCGACGACATGCTCGACGACGTGGTGGGCGCCGAGCAGGCCGCTCGAGACGCCGAGCAGCGCCTTCGTGCGTTCCTCTCGGACGCAGCGCACGAGTTGCGCACGCCGGTCGCCGGCATCCGTGCCGCGGCCGACACGCTGGTACGTGCCGACCTCGACGGACCCGAGCGCGAAATGCTCGCCGCACACGTCGCGCGAGAGGCGGCACGGGCCTCGCGCCTCGTCGACGACCTGTTGACCATGGCCCGCGTCGATCGCGGTCTCGAGCTCTCTCGCGCCGTCCTCGACCTGCGTTCGCTCGTCGAGGCCGAGGTGCACCGGGTCCCGCTCGTTCACCCCTCGCTGCGGGTTCGGGCCCTGCTTCCGGATGCCGCTGTCCCGGTTCACGCCGACCCCGACCGACTCGCGCAGGTGCTTTCGAATCTGGTCGAGAACGCGTCGCGAGCGACCGGGCGAACCGGACATGTCACCCTGGCGGTCTCGACGCGCGGCGAGGACGCGGTGGTGTCCGTCGCCGATGACGGGCCGGGTGTCGCGCCGGCCGATCGCGAGCGCATCTTCGAGCGTCTCGTTCGTCTGGACGCGGCACGGGCGGCATCCGGCGGGGTGGGACTCGGTCTGCCGATCGCGCGCGGAATCGCCCGGGCGCACGGCGGCGACGTACGGTGCGTCGACACCGAGCACGGCGCCCGGTTCGAGGTCACTCTGCCGTTGCAAGGGTGAGGAGCGGGGGCGCCCCTCCGCGCTCAGGCCGAGCGCCCGCCGACCGGCTGCCGAGGCGGTGTCGTGGTCACCGGGGCGATGCCGGCGGCGGTCAGTGTCAGCCCGTCGGCGCCACTCGCATCGTGCATCATCTGATCCACGAGCGCGCGGTCGATCGCCGGCTCCCGTCCACCGTAGAACTGCATGACGAGCGCATTAGAGGCGTGTATCCAGAGGCTGGCCTGTCGCACGCCTTCGTTGACGGGCAGCTGCAGCATGAAGCCCTCGTTGCGTCGTAGCTTGTTCATCACGACGATGCGGAGGTGCGCGAGGATGCGGTCGTCGATGTCGAACGACGCACGGTCACGGTAAATGAGACGTCCCATCACAGGTCCTTTTCCGGCTCGACGAATCGAACCTTGTTTCTGGGGGACCGCGCTGGGCGCAGCAATGGGGGCTCTCCCATTGTGCCACCCATCACCTACAGGGGGCGTTGGGCGAGCGGACGCCCGGCGGGATCACTTCCGAGGCGGCGAGGGGACGGCGTCCCCCGTCACGGAGGCCAGGACGCCGAAGGCCGATCGAGAAAGGAAGGCGACGATCTCCGCCGCGGGCATCTCGGTGCTGAGGGCGAGTTCGACGAGAACCTCCTCGGCGAAGTTCACCCACGAACGAAGCGCCACACGCAGCAGCGGGGAGTCTTCCGCCCCGAGTTCGAGGAATCCGTCCGTGACCCAGCCCGCGGTGACGTCGCGGGCACGGTCGACTTCGTGCCGCACCTCGGGGTCGCCCGAGGCGACGCCTCGGACGAGCGAGTAGAAAGTGCCGCGGTGCTCGCGGACGAAGGCGACGATGCGGGTGAGCGTGTCGTCGAGACGCTCACGCGGGCCGAGGTCGTCACGCGGAACGGATGCCGCGAGGAGCGCTGCGGCAGCCGTGATCACGACCTCCCGGTGCAGGCCCTGGCGGGAGCCGAAGTAGTGGAACAGCAGCCCGCGCGAGACGCCGACTCGTTGCGACAGGACCTCCATCGTGAGGTCGTCGAGGGGCTTTTCGGCGAGGAAGGCGACTCCCGAGGCGACGAGCTGGGCGCGCCGCTGGTCCGGCGTGAGGCGCGTGCGGCGATCGCTCGACATGAGGAAACTCTAACGAAGCGATGCCGGACCAATCTATTGACACACTGTCAATGAGGCGTAGCCTGGGCTCGCTCGTCGCCGTCGCCGGGCTTGCTTAAGCAGGAGGATCGATGAAGTTCCGCAGCCTGACCCGCTCCCGTACCGGCCGGGTGGCCCTCGCCACCGTTCCCGTGGCCGCCGTCGCGAGCCTTCTTCTCACCGGCGTCGCCCAGGGCGCCGTGCCGGTCTCGTTCGCCGTCTCCGGCAGCCAGTTCCAGATCAGCGCGTCGCAGCTCGAAGGCACCGGCTTCTCGCAGTACGCGGGCGTCACGAACGACACCGCGGGCGGCCAGCACAACGTCGCCATCGCGAATATCAAGTCCGCCACCCTCGCCGACCTCTGTCAGTCGGTCGTCAGCGACACTCCCCTGGGCAAGGTGGGCGTCCTCATCACCGCCGGAGGCGGCGGTGCCCCGGCCTCGGCCTCCGACCTCCAGATCGGCATGACCGGGTTGAAGGGCGACTCCTCGTTCGGCAACATCCGCATCGGCGTCGACGCGTCGACGGTCAACACGTCGGCGAAGGGCACCGCGGGTGATTTCGCTCAGGATGCCGACACCATCTCCATCAAGGGTCTGCAGCAGACAGCCTGGAGTACGCAGGCCTCGGTGTTCACCCTCACCGGCATGAAGCTCGAGCTGACCGACGGCTCGAAGACCTGCTTCTGATCGGAGTAGCCATGACCCCCTCCGACATGCCCGCTCGAGCGCGCTTTCACGAGTGGTGCCGCAGCCGTCCCCTGGTGGGCGGACTCCTCGTCGCGCTCGGCGGTGTCGAGATGTTCTTTTCCAGCCAGCTCGACATCGGGCGACTGCACATCCAGCTCGGGATCGAGGGGCTTCAGGCCACGGTGATCCCCGTCGTTCTCGTGCTGCTCGGCATCCTGCTCATCCTCATGCCGGCGCACCGCATCTTCTACGGTGTCATCGCCTTGGCAGTTGCGGTGTACTCGCTGGTCGGTGTCAATCTCGGCGGTTTCCTGCTCGGGATGCTGTTGAGCGCGGTGGGCGGGATCATCGCCGTATCGTGGGCGCCGGCTCGTGCAGAGTCGGATGCCGCTCCTCCGTCGCGTATCGAGGAGGCGGAGAACGCGTCGACGGGGGTCGAGCGATGAAGCGGGTCCGGGCCGCGGCCGCGCTGACCGCGGCGATGCTGGTGCTCGGTGGGGCGACGGGAGCGGGAGCCGCGTGGGCGGACGACGGACTGCGCCCGGCCCGCCTGTGCATTCCGATCCTGTTCCCCTGCAGCGCCCCCACGCCCGCCCCCACATCGACGCCGACTCCCACCCCGACACCGGGGCTCACCCTTCCCGGCCTGCCGGCAGTTCCCGATGCGGGATCCTCGGCACCCGGTGCGCCGTCTACGCCCGCACCCTCGGTACCGCCCGCCGACGAAGGGACGACGCCGCCGGCACAGGCGGCCGTCGCCGATCGGGATGCTCCCGTCTTCACGCAACCGTCGGCACAGCTCGGGGCGCAGTCGCTATCGTTCCGCGGCATCCCGCTCGTCAGCGTCGTCACGGTGCCGCTGGCCGATGGTACGCGCATCACCGCGTTGAAAATGACGGCGGATCAGATCACGATCGAGGGGTTCGCGCTGACGGTTCGGCGCGAGACGGGACCTGCGCTGGTCACGACCGCCGACCGCATGACGCTGTCGGGGCACGTGTCGGTGTACCTGAACTCGCTGTCGGCCACCACCGCGGACGGCAAGACTCTCACTCTCGGGGCCGACACTCCCCCGCCGGCAGACGGCATCGCGCCGGGCCTGGCGCGACTGACTCTGGGGTTGGTGGGAACCACGGCCGACTCGATCGTGTACACGAACACCGACCAGAAGATCACCGAGGCAGGGTGATCGCGCAGTCGGGGTGAATCCCCAGCCTCGCGGGGTTCCCGCTCGATAAAGTCGGTGCGATCACTGATCATCGACCCACGAGAGAGAAAACCCGTGAGCCATCACCGCACCTCCACCGACCAGGAGGGCCGATCTTCGAGCCCCCTCTTCCAGGGAGGGGGTGAGATCTGATGCTGGCTGCGGCCCTGACACTGCTGTTGGGTATCGTCGTGACTCTGGCGATCATCGTCGCCTGCGGCTTCTTCGTCGCACAGGAGTTCGCCTACATGTCCGTCGACCGGTCGCGGATGGCGGCGAAGGCCGAGAAGGGCGACGCGCAGGCCAAGCGCGTGCTGGCGATCACCAAGCGCACCTCCTTCATGCTGTCGGGTGCCCAGCTGGGCATCACCGTCACGGGCCTTCTGATCGGCTACGTGGCCGAACCGCTGATCGGTGAGTCGCTCGGTACGCTCCTCGGCGGGGTCGGCATCGACCCGGCCGTCTCGGTACTCATCGGCACCATCGGCGCCCTGCTCCTGGCCACCGTCGTCACGATGATCTTCGGAGAGCTGTACCCGAAGAACCTGGCCATTGCGAGCCCCGAGCCCCTGGCCCGTGCGCTGGCCGTGCCGACGCGCATCTACCTGCTGCTTTTCGGCTGGCTCATCACCGTGTTCGATGTGGCCGCCAACGCCCTGCTACGCCTGCTGCGCATCGAGCCGCTCGAAGACGTCGACGAGAGCGCCACCGCGCGCGACCTCGAGGCGATCATCGAGGAGTCGCGCGTGAGCGGCGACCTGCCCGACGACCTCTCGATGATCATCGACCGCATCCTCGATTTCCCGCAGCGCGACGTCGAGCATGCGATGGTGCCGCGCTCCCAGGTGGGTTCGGTGAGCCCCGACACCACGGTCGGCGAGGTTCGCGCGCTCATGGCAACCGGTCACACCCGCTACCCCGTGATCGGCGACGAAGACTCTCCCGTCGGCGTCGTCGAACTGATCGATGTCCTCCGCGAGCAGCCCGCGGACGATGCCCCCGTGGCCTCCGTCATGCGCGCCGCCGTCGTGATTCCGACCTCGATGCTTCTGCCCGTCGCCCTCGACCGCATGCGCCGTTCGCGGAACGAGCTCGCCTGCGTCGTCGACGAATACGGCAATTTCGACGGCATCCTGACGATCGAAGACCTGACCGAAGAGGTCATCGGCGAGCTGTCCGACGAGCACGACGTCGAGGTCGCCGAGGTCTCGGCCGACGGAGACCATGCCTGGACGGTCCCCGGCGACCTGCACCTCGACGAGCTCGAGCGCCTGATCGGTCTCGACCTCGCCGTCAGCGACGTCGAGACCGTGGCCGGACTCGTGATCGAGACCCACGGGGATCTTCCGGCCGTCGGGACGATTGTGCGGATCGACCTTCCCGAGCGGGCGTCCGAGACGGTGCAGGGGCTCGACATCGAGCGCTGGCTCGCCGTCGAGGTCGTCGAGGTGGACCGGCACGTCCCCTCTCAACTCACGGTCCACCTGCACGAGGTGGATCGGGATGCCGATGCCGCCGACGAAGCTCCTGCCGTCGATGAGGAGGTGGCCCGATGAACGGCTGGACCGTCGCGCTCATCACCACCGCGCTGATCATCGCGAGCGCGTTCTTCGTCATCGTGGAGTTCGCTCTGCTCGCCGCTCGTCGGCACCGTCTCGAAGAGGAGGCCGCCACCAGCGCCTCGGCGCGTGCCGCCCTTCGCGGGGTCAACGAGCTGACCGTCATGCTGGCGTTCGCGCAGCTCGGCATCACGGCATGTACCTTCCTGCTCGGTGCCATCACCAAGCCCGCGATCGACTACGCGTTGGCGCCGGCCTTCGAGGCCTGGGGCCTGCCCTACGTGCTCGCCGACATCATCGCGTTCATGCTCGCGCTGATCGTCGTGACCTTCCTGCACCTCGTGATCGGCGAGATGGCGCCGAAGTCGTGGGCGATCGCGCATCCCGAGACCGCGGCGAAAGCCACCGGCATCCTCGCCCGCGCTCTCACCTGGCCGCTGCGTCCGTTCCTGCTGTGGATCAACCACATCGCGAACCGCCTCGTGAAGGCCTCGGGCGTCGAGCCGGTCGACAAGGCCGCCGCGGGCGGACAGGACGCCGACACGATCCGCGAGCTCGTGGCGCACTCACGTCAGGCGGGCACGCTCGAGAAGCAGTACTCCGAGCCGATCGCACAGGCGATCGCGCTCGGCACCCTGACCGTGGGTGACATCGTCCGCACCGACCGTTCCCCCACGAGCGTGCCCGCAGATGCCACGGTGGCCGACGTCCAGGCCGTCGCCGCCTCGTCTACGCACTTGCGCATCCTCGTCGGTTCGGGCGCCTCGTCGCGCGTCGCGCACGTGCGCGACGCGCTGACGGTCGACCCGGCTACGCCGGCGCTCGAGATCGCCCGCGATCCGCTGGTTCTCGAGCCCACGGCATCCGCGTACGACGCCCTTGCACGGATGCGCCGCGGTCGTGTGCAGCTGGCGACGGTGGTCGAGGGTGAGAGTCTGCTCGGTGTCGTGACGCTCGACGACCTTCTGCGCGAGATCCTGCCCGGGCCGGGAGAGCTGGCGACCGCCGCTCGTTGACCCTCGTGTCGCGAAGGCCCCGTCCGTTCATCGCGGGCGGGGCTTTCCGATGGTGGCGCGAGCGTGGGGTGTCAACCCGAGGAGTTTCTGATCGCCGCGGCGTACCGTCGCCCGCGTTCACCCCCACATCTCTTCGGAGGACACTCATGAGCAAGACCTGGTTCATCACCGGCGCATCAAAGGGCTTCGGCCGCGAATGGGCCGAGGCAGCCCTCGAACGCGGCGACAACGTCGCGGGCACCGCCCGCAACCTCGACGACGTGAAAGAGCTGGTCGACGGTTACCCCGACACGTTCTTCCCCCTTCAGCTCGACGTGACCGACCGCTCCGCCGACGTCGACGCCGTGAAGAAAGCACACGAGAAGTTCGGTCAGCTCGATGTCGTCGTCAACAACGCCGGCTACGGGCACTTCGGCATGGTCGAGGAGCTGACCGAGGACGAGGTGCGCGCGCAGCTCGAGACCAACTTCTTCGGCGCCCTCTGGGTCACGCAGGCGGCCCTGCCGATCATGCGCGCGCAGGGCTCGGGCCACATCATCCAGGTGTCGAGCATCGGCGGCATCAGCGCGTTCCCGACTGTCGGCGCCTATCACGCGTCCAAGTGGGCGCTCGAGGGGCTGTCGCAGTCTCTTTCGCAGGAGGTTGCCGGCTTCGGCATCCACGTGACCCTCATCGAGCCCGGCGGGTACTCGACCGACTGGTCGGGCCCCTCTGCTCAGCGCAGCGACGAGATCGACGCCTACGCCGACGTGCGAGAGCAGGCGGCCAAGCGCCCCTCTGCTGCCGACCCCGGCAAGCCCGAGGCGACGCGCGCGGCGATCTTGAAGGTGGTGCATGCCGAGAACCCGCCGCTGCGCATCTTCTTCGGCAAAGCGCCGCTCGGAATCGCTGAGCGCGACTACGAGTCGCGGCTGCAGACGTGGCGCGAGTGGCAGCCGGTCTCGGAGGAGGCGCACGGCTCGTAGGACGGACGGCGTCGGTTTCGGAGATCGTTCCGGGGCGCGGACCGTGCACCGGGGGCGTCTTACGACACCCCTTTGCACGGATCGCGCCCCGCTGTCGTCGGCTTTCGACAGGTGCCTGCTGCGGGTTGACGTGTTCGCAGCAATTCGGGCACCGGGCGCAGCGTCGACGGCCCCTCCCGGCGTGGTGACGCTCTCTTTTCGCGGACGCACGACTGTGCTCGCACGGCACCTGTCTGAGCGTTAGGCCTGCGTTGAGATCGGGGTGGGTCACCGGGACGGGCGGTAGGAACGCGGCCCATGACTGCCGGTACGCACCGATCGCACGGGGTACCTTGCGGCCTTACGGCAGTTGCCGTCGGGCTCACCATGGTCACATTCGCCCCGCCACCGCAGTGAGGCTCATGGGCACGTCCGACTTTGGCATTCGTCGCCCGTGCGGTCGTTCCGCACGCCGCTAGGGTCGGGGCATGACGTCGCCCGCCCTGCCCCCGCAGCAGCCGCCTTTCCTACCGCCGCCGTTGCCGGCGGTGACGAACGGAACCGCTATCGCCGCCGTCGTGCTGGGCCCGATCGCGGTGCTCAACGCGGCGTTCGTCCCCCTGCCCTACCTCGGCATCGTCGCGATCTTCACCGCGTTTCCGCTGGCGGTGGCGACGATCATCCTGGGCCACCTCGGACTCCGGACAGCCGGGCGTTACGGGGTGGGTCGGGCTCTGGCCGTTATCGGGTTGATCTGCGGCTACCTCGCCCTCGGGGTGATCCTGTCCACAGCGGCCACGTTCTTCTCGCTGTTCCTGCTCTCCCGGCCGTCGATGGTCGGCTGACCAGGTTCGTCGCCCCGAGAAGGACCCCCGACCAGGTGATCCCGGCCGGGGGTCTCGCGTAGGGCGGGTGGGACTTGAACCCACGATCGTCGGGTTATGAGCCCGCTGCCTTGACCAGCTTGGCCACCGCCCCCAGCGACGTCGAGCCTACCGTCATCCGGTTATCCACAGGTGGTGAGCATTCCTGCGAAGCGGCGAGGGCTTTCGCTATGGTGTTGGCAAAGCTGACACGAGCGGGGGCCCCGTGGCGGGAAGAACGCACATCATCATGGACACCGACGTCCTGGCAGAACAGGCGTCGACGTTAGGACGCGTAAGCGATTCGCTGGATGCCGCGGCGTCCGCCGCCGGAACGCCGCTTCCTGGCTCGGCATTCGGCGTTCTGGCGTCGGGAATCGTCGTCGGAGCTGCGAACGGTCTTGCGAGCAACACCGCGCAGTTGCTGTCGAGCGCAAGAGAGCTCGTTGCGACGATGCAGAAGGGCGTGCAGGTCGCACGCGAGTCGTTCGACGAGGTCGAGGAACAGGCCGTCGCGGTGATGCAGGAGTTCGAGTCGTGAGCGGCGCTGCCGCCGTCGCTGCGCAGCTGCGCAGCGAGTCGTGGGCCGGAGGGGCGTCACGCTCGTCGGGTGGAGGGTGCGACGGCATCCCCGGTTTCGCAGGCTGGCTGATCACCTACGTGCAGCCACTCCCCCAGTGGATGGACGAGCTGCAGGGCGACCCGGGCGCCATATCCCTGCGCTCGTCGGAGTGGCGCACGGTCGAGTCGTCGGTGTCGGAGTTGACGCTCGACCTTGCGTCCGCCGCGCGGGCTCTCGACGACCTCGATGGCCGGACTGTGCGGGCCCTTCGCCAGCGGTACGAAGACGTCTCGAGGGTGTTGACGGACGTGCAGGACTGGGCGGGTGCCGCGTCGTCTGCGCTGGCCCTCGCCTCGACTCTGGTCACCGCCTGCCGCGACGCGATCTGCGGCCTGCTGAACGCCCTGGCGCGTTTGGCGGATTCGTTGACCAGCTTCACCCTGAACCCGTTCGACAAGCTCGACGCCATCCGCGAGTTCGCGGACGCGGCGTGGGACATCATCGTGTTGGCGCGGGACCTGATCGAGCAGCTCCTCACGGCGCTCGGGCAGCTTGCGGGGCTCCTCGCAGAACTCTCGCCCATCGTCGAGCGCGGACTCGAGGTATTGACGGATCTCCTGGCCCGGATGCTCCCCGGGATCGCTAATGCTCTCGGCGGTGGACCGCTCGGCTACATGCTGGCGGGCGGCGTTGCGGACCTCCTCCGAGCCGATCCGCGAGTGAGCGAACTGGACCCGGATCAAGCGGCGAGCTCTTCCGCGTACAAGGAACTTATGGAAAGTGGGCAGATCACATCGCCAGCCGACCTGATCACACGCAATCGCCTCATCGACTCCATAAGCGGTGAGGAACAGACAGCAATCAGCGTGAGTACTGTTCGCCGCCCGGACGGTACGACTTACACGCTAGTCAATCTCCCTTCCACTCTTGACTGGGGTGCGCTGAAAGGCTTCATGGGGAAAGATTTTGCGGATACCTACCGCGATGCACCGCCTCTCAACGATCTCGACAGCAACATCGCTCTGATGTTGATGGACAATCCCGTGTTGCGAACGCAGTACGAGAGAGCTGTGAAGCAAGCGTTGGAAGACGCCGGAGTGGCACCCGGGTCGGATGTCGTGTGGTCCGGTTTCAGCCAAGGCGGGATTATGGCTGGCAACCTCGGCGCGGACAGCGCCATGCCGTATAACACGGTTGGTGTTGTGACCAACGGTGCTCCCATTGACGGGTTCGACATTCCGGACCATATTCCCGTCTTGCAGGTAGAGCACTACGCGGACCCCGTGCCGATGTTGGACGGACGAACCCCCGAAGTGAGACAGCCTCAAATGTACGGTGGTCCGCTCGGCCCCCTTGTGACGGGCGCAGGCGAAGTGCCGCAAAACAAAGACTGGATTCGATTGCCTAACCCGGGCGGCTCTTTAGACCCGAACCAGACCCACAGCGGACGAACGTACGCAGAGGATTTTACGAATTACGTCCGCGACGGCGGTCAGTTCAGGAACGACTGGAGCTTTCTCGACGGGAACGTCGAGGAGGTATATGTGGCAAGGACGGGAGAATGAGAATGATTCCTGACATGGAAGCGCGAGTAGAAGCGGCGCTTGCGCGACTCGATGCGCAGATGGAGGGTGCTCGTTCAGCGAGAGCCGCGCTTGAGGCAGGGATTGAGGACATGAGGAGCGTTCGCGCGTCAGTCAGAAGCGCCAAGGGCGAATGCGAGGTCACCGCGTCTGCGGACGGGTCGATTCTGGGGATCACGTTCGCTCGCGAGATTGGGCTGAGTACCGGCCTCGAATCCCTTCTTGTCCGAACCATCACGCAAGCGCAAGCGGAGGCTCGCGCGGAGGCTGCGGGCAAGGCAGCGTCGGTACTCGGGGAATCGTCGCCGTTCGTCGTGCAACTACGGAGCACTCTCGGAAACGCAGGCGCACGATGACGCCCAGGCTGGACGTCCGTGTCGGAGAGGTGCTCGATCAAGCCGCGAGGTTGGAAGCGCAAGCGACAGCATTGGACGGCACTGTGGCCGATCTCCAGGGAGCGATTGCGTCGCTCCAAGCGACCACAGATGGGGAAGCTTCTGCCGCCGCCATCATCTCGAGTCAGAATGCGTCGGCTGAAGCCACTCGTCGCATCGATCGGTTGCGCCGGAATGCAGACACGCTTCGTAGGCTTGCTGAGGTCTACGACACCTGCGACCTGACAGCCGCGCGGGCACTGGGCTCATGATGTTCCCCGGCAAGCGGAAAGCGGTGTTGGCAGCGGCCGGCCTCATCCTCACTGCGGTGCTCAGCGGTTGCTCCATAGGTGGACCAACGGGGCAGCAACGTGCGGACGAACTTGCAACCCAGCTGGAGAGGTCAGAGCTCGGTGTGAGTAGTGCGGAGGCTACCTATCTGACTTCCTTCTCCGGCGACCTCACCGTGTCAGTGGTTTTAGAACCCGACGTTGTGCAGCCCGGATACACAGTGTCCGCCGAAACTCTCGGCCCGATTCTGGGGATGATTGCGCGGAGTGCCAAGCAGATGAACGTGGGCGGCGTTGGTTTTTACGCCGAGGACGAAGGGGGAATCCACGTCTCCATGGTGCAGGCGGCCGACGAGCTCGGCATCGCTGAGGCTGTCGACGGGAGTTCACTTTCACTCACCGGCGAACGCCTCGAGATTCTTGCGAAACAGTGATGGGTCCTCACCTCTAGTGTTCCGCACGGTTGCCTCAGACATCACAGAACCAGGCCGAACGAGGAAGGCCGGCGCTGCTCTGGTGGCTTTAGCCTTGTTCATCGGCCTCACGGCGTGTGCCGGCGGGCCGAGCGCCGAGGATTCGGCAGATCGTCTCTCAGCGGCTCTGATGTCCGCCGGAGCAGGCATTGACAGGGCAGAGGTGGTCAGAACGCCTTCCTTCGCGGGAGGCCTGACGATCAGCGTGACGGTGTCTTCCGAGGGTCTTGATCCCATCGGCGCCGAGGTGAAGACCGACACCCTGACGAGCATCCTGGAGGTGACGGCGGACAACTCCGCCGACATGAAGGTGACCAGCCTTTACCTTTACGCCGATGACGAAGCAGGCGCCGATGTCTCGTTTCGCGATGCCGCGACCGAGCTGGGGCTTCAAAACTCCCTCAACGACGACTCGCTGACGCTGGTGGCGGAGGATTGGACCTCCTTCTCGAGGAAGTAGCCGTCCATGACGCGCCCACATTCTGTCGCCAGACGCACGGTCTCACGCAACCTCCACCGCATCGCGATATCGGTGCTTGCCGCGTCGATGGTCACCGGTCTCTCGGCGTGCTTCGGCTCTGGCCCGCCCCTCGCGGCGAGGGCTGCAAAAATCGCTGCCCTTGAGTGCAGTGATGTGGAGGTTCCACACGCAGACGTCGCCCCTCCCGCTTCTTTCACCGGCAGCCTGTCCGTCACCGTAACGCTCGACGAGGACGTGCTGCACCACTTCGCCGTCTCTGCCGAGAATCTCGATCGGATTCTCGAGATTGTGGGCCGTGGTGGAAGGGACATGCGCGTAGGTCCAGCAGTCTTTTCCGCTTATGACGGTGAGGGGCGCGAGGTCTACCTCAGCAACGCTGCGGAAGAGCTGGGCCTCGGCGACAATGTCTCCGGCGACTTCATGACTCTCAACGGGTCGCAGCTGGAAAAGCTAGCCGCCCCCTGACCTCGAGCGCCTGAATGCCCCGTCGTCGTCTGCGGCGAGATTCCATCAATGACGGACTGCCCTAGAGCCATCCAGCGAACGGCCTACTTCACCCGAGGCTTCGCCGGCTTCCCATCCGCCGTCACCTGAGGGTGGTGCTTGGTCAACTGGATCACTCCCCACGTCGCGATCGCACCGGCAATCACGAAACCGATGAGCGCCCACGCGGGGGCCGTCGACGCCTCGCCGAGCACCAGAAGGCCGATCAACACAGCAACGATCGGGTCGATCACGGTGAGACCCGCGATGACGAGGTCGGGCGGGCCGACCGAGTATGCCGTCTGCACGAAGTAGGCGCCCACGGCGACGGCGGCGAGCAGCGCGACCAGGCACAGCATCGTCAGCCACTCGAAGTTGCCCGCCTGTGCCCGACTGATGACGACCTTGGCGAGCGTCGCGACGAAACCATAGATCACGCCTGCGGCCATGATGTAGAACAGCGCCTGAGCGCGACGGCGCACCAGCACCCAGAACACACCGAACACGATGACGACGACGGCCAGGATGCCGAGGATGATCCACAGTTCGCGCTCGGTGACCACGTGTTCGGTGGCGAAGAACGCGGCGATCGTGACGAAGATGAAAATGCCGCCGACGCACAGCGCGATCGCGATGAGCGACTGCCGCGTCGGCTTCTGTCCCGAGACGCGGGCGTTCAGCACCGTCGTGATGACGAGGGCGATGGCCCCGAGCGGCTGCACGAGGATCAGCGGGGCGACCGACAGTGCCGAGAGCTGGCAGACGATCGCGAGCCCCAGCATGACCGTGCCCGCGACCCACGAGGGGCGGGTCAGCAGCGAGGTCAATTGTTTGCGCGAGAGGCCACCGGTCGTCTTACCCGAAAGGCGTTCGACTTTCTGAACGCCGCGGTGCTGATACTGCGCACCGAACGACATGAACACCGCGCCGAGAAGGGCCAGCGGAATGCCGAGCAGGATACGTGGGTCGCGGAAGACACCGACGAGTTGGTCGATTCCGTCGCTGAGGGTGGCATCGAGCGGGATCACCCTCCGACGATAGCCCGCCGCCCCCTGGATAGGCTGGTGACGTGGCCGTACTCCCGATTCGCATCATGGGTGATCCCGTGCTGCACGCTCCCGCTGCCCGCGTCGACGAGATCACCGATGAGGTGCGCACGCTTGTCGCCGACATGTTCGAGACGATGGACGCCGCCCCCGGTGTGGGCCTCGCGGCTCCGCAGGTCGGTGTCGGACTCCGCATTTTCACGTACACGTACGAAGACGATGAGGGTCAGCCGTGGCGCGGCGTGGTCATCAATCCCGAGCTGTGGATCCGTCCGATGGAACCGGGCTACCCCGACCCCGACGAAGAGAGCGAGGGGTGCCTGTCGTTCCCCGGCGAGCGCTTTCCGCTGCGCCGGTCCGAGGCGGCGCTGCTCACCGGCACCGATCTCGACGGCCACGCGGTCCGTATCGAGGTCACGGGCTGGCGGGCACGCATCCTGCAGCACGAGTTCGATCACCTCGACGGCATCCTGTACGTGGATCGTCTCGACGAGGAAGACGGCCGGGTCGCGGCGAAGATCGCGAAGAAGCGCAAGTGGGGCAAACCCGGTATCTCGTGGATGCCGGGTGTCGACGACATCGACGCGTGAGCGAGCTCGAGAGGGGCGGCGCGGTCAGCTCTCGATGATGTTCGGGGCGAAGCGGCAGTAGTAGTCGGTGATGGGACCGTCGGACTCGCGGATGCCGACTCCGAACGCCTCGTGGTTGATGACCCACGAACCGAGCACGGGGTGATTGCTCCCATTGCTTCCCGGGAAGTCGGGGAGCTCGTGGTACTCCTGCCAGACGCGCTCCCGTCCGGCGCCCTCTCGCCGGTACTCCTGGCCGTTCGAGATGACGCTGCCGTCACGGCGGTGTACCCGGATACCGTCTCCCTCTCGACCGAAGACGGGTTTGACGACGAAGTCGGTCATGCCGTTCGGCCCGTCGGCGTAGGCGGGCAGCAGGTTGGGGTGGCCGGGGAACAGCCGCCAGAGGGCGACGAGGAGGAGCTTGTTCGAGAGGAACATCTTCCACGCCGGTTCGTACCAGCGGCCGAAGAGTCCTCGCCCCGCAATGAGCAGCGCCCCGAACTCCTGGTCACCGGCGACGCGGTCCTCCCCCGAGACGAGGTCCTCCCAGGGGTAGAGCTTGAAGAGGTTGCGGATGACGGGGTACTGCGTGCCCGGGGTGTCACCCGGCAGCGCCGCGATGCTGCGCGAGGAACCCCACGGCTCCGGCACGCCCACGAACTGTCGCGCGCCGTGGTGCCAGCCGATCTCCTTCATCTCGATGCCGGTGTGCTCCCAACCGGCCTCGCCCGCGAGATCACGCATGTAGGCGACGGTGTCCCAGTCCTCGCCGTAGGTGTCGGCATCCGAGTGCGCGACGAACAGGCGTCCGCCCTCGCCTTCTTCGAGCGAGCGGTGGAGAAGAGTGCGCCAGCGCTCCACCAGGGCCTCGTGCAGGCCGTTCCACTGATCGGTGTCGGCGGGAAGAGCCCCGCTCCTGAGCCGGTCCTGCAGCCAGAACCACTGGGTGACCGAGGCCTCGATCAGACCGGTCGGGGTGTCGCCGTTGTACTCGAGCATCTTCGCGGGTGATCCGTCACCGGCGTAGGCGAGGTCGAAACGGGCGTAGACGTCGGGTTCGTTCTGCTCGAGCGACCACTGGGCGAGCTCGAACGCTTTCGGGCTGAGCCCGAGGTGACCGAGTTCACCGGATGCCATGTACCTGGCGGCCTCGAGACTCATCCGATGCAGTTCTTCGGTTTGCTTCTCGAGCTCCTCGACCTCCGGGAGCGTGAAGACGTACGCAGCGCCGTCGTTCCAGTAGTCGACCGCCGTGCCGTCGTCGCGGATGGAGTGCGAGTAGATGAGTCCGGACTGCTTGATGGTGCGCTCCCAGTCGGGGCGCGGATCGAGCTCGACGCGCCGCATCAGCTGCCGTGGCTTCCGTCGGAGCCCGAACCGCCGAAGCCGCCGCGCGAGACGCTGGCACCGTCGCTCGAGATGCCACGTGCCGCGGTCTTGCCCGACGGGAGGCTGTCGGCACCACCGGTCGCGGGCTGGCCGACAGCGGGTACCGTGCGACTGCTCGAACCCAATGGCAGGTAGTACCAGTGCGCGCTGCCGCCGTGATTGTTGCAGTCGTCGTCGGGGAGGCGCTTCTCGGTGGAGTTGTCGCGGCAGATCTGGGCGTAGTCCTCCGAGACGTTCGTTCCCTGGCCGCACCCGGTGAGGGTGGCGGCGAGCGCGGCGACGACGCCGACGGTGACGGTGCGCGAGGCGCGGCGACGCACGACGGGCTGCATGGGGACTCCTTCGGAAGGACCGGACCGGCGTGGGGGCGCCGTCATTCTCGCATTCGCGAGCGTGTGGATCAGGTGCGTGATTCGTGTCGCCGGGGGAACACGTGCGGCGGGGCGTTGGAGGCCGGCATCCATTCGCAGGTGAAGCTCCCGCGGTACCCGAACAGGAAACCGAGTCGGTCGTTGTCGACGCGCATGTCGACGTGGAAGCGGCCGTCGCCCTCGTCGAAGCGTTCGCGGAGGGTGGCGCGACCGCTGAAAAGCATCGGGAAACGGAATCCGACCGGTCCCTCGTAGAAGCGTTGCTCCCCCGAACGGAGGAGCAGGCCGCCGTCGTCGTCGACCTGCAGGTCGAGGTCGACGGCGAGGTGCTGGTGTGTGCCGAGGTAGTCGATCACCCTGCCCTCGTGGGAGATCATCGTCGCGTCGAACCGGGCCGGTCGGCCGCCGACCTCGTACTCCCGCACGAAGGTGACCGTCTCGCGACCGAAGGGGTCGAGGTAGGGGCTGTTCCAGATGGTGAAGGGAACGTTCGTGCCCACCGTCGGCACGAGGATGTTGCGCAGTTTGCCGAACTGGAGGAACGGGACGGTCCACCAGGGACCGCGGCGGATCTCGCGCATCACGCCGTGGCCGACACACGCCTGACCCTCGTCGAGGCCGACGCCGAAGCGCCGCCGCATCATCGGGTGCAGGCGGTCGAAGTCGGATCCCATCGCCCGCGCGAAGATCGACGTCATCGCGTGCCTCCCGGCGCGGGCAGCGCCGCGAGCGTGTCGGGAGCGTCGTCGAGGGCGCGCCGTCGATGCGGGGGCACCCGCTCGCAGCGCGAGGCACGTGGGCGGTCTCCACGCCAGAACGCGAGTGCGTGCCACAGCGAGTACCGTTCGGGCTCGACGCCGGTCTCGAGCCACAGGCGCAAGCGGTCGAAGCTCCACGCGGTCGCCCAGCCCACGATCGGACGAACGATCACGTCGAGCGGGCCCCACCCGGCCGCGTAGTCGTACCCGGTCGAGAAGCGGATGCCGTCGTCCACCGGCTCGTAGCGCCAGTAGCCGCGCCCATCGCGCAGCGGTGACAGCCGGTCATGCGTCGTGAACCTCAGGGCGGAGGTGCGGGTGCCATCGGGCCGAGACGTCTCGCCGATGCTGATGCCGTCGCCGCGGACGGTGTGCACGGGCGTCCGCCGTTCATAGACGAACCGCGCGGCACCGTCCGGCGTGCTCGTGGTGGGTGTGATCCTCGAGAAGCGGACGTCCCATCGCACGTGCTGGGACGGGTCCTGAGTGGCCGTCCACACCTCGTCGAGCGTCGCGCGGATGGTCGTCGCAACGTAGATCCCCCGTGCCCCCATGGCGCCAGCCTAGGCCGAACGCCCGGTCCCTCCCCATATCGCGGGGCGGGTGTCGTCAGCGCGACGCGAAGGAGTGCAGAGCGAGGTCATCGCTCAAGGCTTCGCTCGCGAGGCGTCCACGCACGCTCGTCCCCTGTTCGTCGAGCGGCGGGCTCACCACCGCGGCGCCGAGACGCCCGGGAGCCGACAGCACGATCGCCCCCGAGACACTGGACTTCGCCGGTACGCCGACGGCGCGCATCCACCGACCGGAGCCGTCGTAGACGCCGCAGGTCGCCATGACCGAGATGACATCCCGCGCGACCCGTTCGGGAACCACTCGTTCCCCCGTGCGCGGGTTCACACCCCCGCACGCCAATGTCGCACCCATGACGGCGAGGGTTTCGGCATCCACGATCGTCGCGCATGACCGCGCGTACACGGCGACCGTGTCGTCGGCCGAGGGCTCGAGGGTGCCCTCTGCGCGCATGAGGTGGGCGAGGGCGTGATTGCGGTCGCCGAGGAGGTGTTCGTTGTGGGCCACGTCCTCGTCGACCTCGAGCTCGCGCCCGGCGAAGGCCGCGAGCCCGCGGGCGATGCGGGCACTGCGCGACTCGGGGTCCGAGCCCTCGACGAGCGAAGCGGTCAGCAGGGCACCGGCATTGACCATGGGATTGGGGGGTCGGCCCGTGCCGCTCTCGAGTTTGATCGCGTCGAACGACTCCCCCGTGGGCTCGATGCCGACTCGATCGAGAGCCGCGCCGTTGGTGTCGAGCAGCGCGAGAGCGAACAGGAACGGCTTGACCGCCGACTGCACGCTGAACGAGACGGTCGCCTGTCGACTCGACCGGATCGAGCCGTCGGGCAGAGCGAGCGCGAGGGCGCAGAGGTCGGGGTCGGCGTCGGCGAGTTGGGGGATGCTGTCGTCGACCTTTCCCCCGCGCTCGGGCAGCAGGTGGGTCCGCGCAGCGTCGAGGTCGTACGAGCGCGGGTCGGGAGGCGAGGTCACTCCCCCAGCCTCGCAGCCACGGGTGGGTTCGGGGCCGCCGGCGTCAGTACAGATCTCTCGCCGCGAGCTCGCCGCGCAGGATCGGCGTCAGTCGTTCCGCGAACGCCGGGGTGATGTGGGTGTCGTCATAGCGCACCGGCGTGTCGCCCGCGAAGGCGGGGCACGCCCCCTGCCAGCAGCTGAAGGGCAGGGAGCTGATCGCAGAGTCACCGGTGGCGGCGGCCTCAACTTCGGTCGCCGTCTCCATCTGCGTCCACACGTCGTCGACTCCCGCGAGGCACGCCGAGGGGCCGGTGAGAGGCGAGACGCACCGCCCGAGATCCGCGCCGTGCGGCGGGGGCGCCAGATACACCGTGCGGCCCGCGGGCGCCCACCCCGTGATCTCGGAGGCGATGGCGGATGCCAGCTCCCCGGCGCCCAGGTCGCGCCCGTCGACCGAGCGGCCCAGGGTGAACGCGTTCGACACGACGAGCAGATCGGCCGGCGCGGCGGCGATCATCGATGCGACATCCACTTTTCGCTGTCCGCACGCGGCCATGACCGACGGGTCGCGGCTCTCGAGGAGCACATCGGTGAAGCGGCATCCGTACATCCCGACCGTCGTGACGCGCCACGCTCCCCCGCTGTCGTCGGCGAGTTTCGCGAACGCCGGCGCATAGGCCATCGCGCTCGAGTCGCCCACGAGGTACAGGTGGCGCGGGGCGTCGGCGGAGCCCCAGGTGCACCTCGCCGCCTCGAGGGCGACACCCGGAGTGAAGCAGTCGCGGGCGCGATTCGCCGACGACGAGGCGCGTTGCACCTCGTCGAGCGAGGGGCGCAGGTCGGGCCACGAGGCGGCGGTCGTCGCGGCGGCGAGGTCGCCCTGCAAGGTGCCGAGGGCGTCTCCGGCCTCGGCTGCGACGTCGACGGCGGCCGGGGCGGCGAGCGGCAGACCGGGGAGCCTCGGGGCGCCGTACGCCAGCATCACCGCGAGCGCCGTCGCTCCGGTGCCGATCGCGAGGCTGGCTCCGGCCATCGCCACGCGTGGCGCGAAACGCGCACGCCAGGCGGCCCAGGCGGGTGCGTCATCGGTCTCGCCGGATGCCGGGGGTGCCGGCATCCGCTGAGCGTCGTGCCGCACCACGGGCGTCGGTGCGACGGGTTTCGTGGGCTCCGGGGGAACGGGGGCCATAGGGCGGGAGCCGGGGTAGTACCGCTGACCGGGGATGTATCCGGCGGGCCGCGAGGCGAGGCTGCTCGCACGGCGCGGAGCGGGTTCCGATACGCGCTCCGGCTCGGCGGGGGCGGGCTCGCGTCGATGCGCGGTGCGGGCTGCCCAGGGCGAGCGATGCAGAGGCTGTTCGATGCCGAGGTAGGTCGCGACCGTCAGGACGAGCATCGCCAAGACGGTGATCCCCGTGGCGGCGGGTCCCGGAGCGAGCAGAACCCCCGCGAACACGATCACGGGCAGGTGCCAGAGGTACAGCGAGTAGGAGAGATCGCCGATCGTCACCGCCAACGGGTTGGTGAGGACGAAGAGGTGGCGGTGACGCGGGTCGCCGCCGATGCCGCCGCCGATCACGAGTGCTGCTCCGAGTACCGGGAGGGCGGCCGCGGGTGCCGGGAAGGGGTCCGCGGGATCGATCAGGAAGACCGCCGCGATGATCACCGCCAGGCCCACCCAGGCGAGGAGCGCGCGGGCAGCCGCCGGAATCCGTACGAGGACGGGGGCGGCGGCCGCGATCATCGCTCCCGTGGCGAGCTCCCCTGCCCGCGTGAGCGTGGAGAAGTACGAAAGACTCGGGTCGACGGGCGTCTGCACGACGGCGACGATGCCGGATGCCACGACGACAGCACCCGCGAACAGGCCCACGGCCACACGTCCACCGCGTGCGCGGCGCACGGCGACCGGCAGCGCGGCGACCGCCAGCAGGACGAGGAACGGCCATGCCACCGAGAACTGTTCCTCGACGGAGAGCGACCAGAAATGCTGAAGCGGCGAGACGTCGGTGGCGGCGAAGTAGTCGCGGCCCTCGAGACCGAAGTGCCAGTTCGAGAGGAGGCCGGCAGCGGAGACGGCGTCGACCAGGGTGCTCTCGGCACGCACGGGCGAGAAGACCAGAAACGCTGCCCCGACGACGACCGCGAGCACGACGAGAGCGGCGGGCAAGAGGCGCTTGACGCGGCGAGCGAAGAAGGCGCCGAGGCGCACCGTCCCCTCTGCCTGGAGATCGGCCAGCAGGATGCCGGTGACGAGGAAGCCCGACAAGACGAAGAACACGTCGACACCCACGAAGCCGCCTCGGGGCCATCCCGTGAGGTGGGTGCTGACGACCGCGATCACGGCGATCGCCCGGAGGCCCTGGAGATCGCGGCGCACGTGAGAGGCGGGGGCGGGCACGTCGGATCCTCTCGGGCCGGCGTCGGCGGCCGGAGAGAGCCTAGTGGAACCGCTCCCACAGCTTCGTTCGCAGGCCTGGGGGCGCAGACGCCCCGGACGGGGAACGAAGCCGACGATCGCGAGGTGAGCGAGCATTATGCGCATCGGCGAGCGGTGTCGCTACCCCGCTCTCCGCCGACCCGCGCGGGCATAGCGTGCAATGCAACGGATGCGTCCCGGCATCCACCCTTCCCGCCGTCAGGCGGTCCCGCTCGAAGGAACCGATGAGTCACGTGCTCGACCACTCGATGCCCCACGCGGGCGACATCCTCGGTGGGCGCTACATCCTGCGCGAGCGTATCGGCGCGGGTGGAATGGGGCGCGTCTTCCGCGCGCGCGACGAGGTTCTCGCACGCGACGTGGCGATCAAGATCTTCTACGCCGACGCGGGCGACGAACCCGAACCCCTCCGCCGCATGTCGGAGGCACGGGCTCTCGCGGCGCTCGATCACCCCTCGCTCGTGACCCTGTACGACGCGCGGCTCACCGGCGACGACCACGTGTACCTCGTGATGGAGCTGGTGAGCGGGCCCTCGCTGCAGCGACGCATCGAAGAAGGCCCCGTCTCGCCTGCCGAGGTCGCCGGCATTCTCGCCGACCTGGCGGGCGCTCTCGCCGTCGTCCATGACGCCGGCATCGTGCACCGCGATGTCAAGCCGTCGAACGTCCTCCTGCGGGAGGTGAGAGGCGGGGTGCGCGCCGTCGAGGCCGTGCTCGCCGACTTCGGGGTCGCCCGGCTGATCGGTGCGACACGCCTGACGACGCCCGGCACCGTCATCGGGACGGCCGCCTATCTCGCACCGGAGCAGGTACGCGGCGAGCCGCCCCGCGCCGCGTCGGACGTGTACGCGCTGGGGCTCCTCGCCATCGAGGCGCTCACGCGCCTGCATCCTTTCGGCGGCGGAACGCTGCAAGAGACGCTGCTCGCCCGCCTGGCTCGTCAGCCGGATATCCCGGGGACGTACGGTGGCGAGTGGCAGTCGCTGCTGACGTCGATGACCGCCTTCGACCCCGATGAGCGACCCTCCGCCGCGAGCGTCATGACGCGGGTGCAGTCGCTGACCCACGAGTCAGCGGGGACCGCCACCGGCGCACCCGCGGCCGCGGTGTCGTGGCAGGTGCCGACGGCCGTGATGAGCGCACCTCCGGTGGCATCGGCAGGGAGCGATGAGCCGCGGGCCGCGGCCACATACAGCACCGCGCCGGTCGCCGCCGCGGCCTCCGTCGGCGTCGGGGCCGGCGGTTCTTTCGTCTCCGCCGCGCGCCCGCGTCGATCGTTCCGACGGTGGTGGGTCTGGGCGGGCGCCGCAGCCGGCGCCGTGCTCATCGTCGGAGGGCATGTGATGGCGTTCTCTCTCGGTGCGGTCCCCGACGCGGTCACGGACCGCGTCTCCACCCCTGCGCCTTCATCGACGCCGGTCCCTCTGGTGGCCGAGAACGATCCCTCCTCGGTCGAGTCGGTGTCGAGCACGGATGCCGAGACCCCACCGCCTTCGCCCGCCCCGGTCGCGCCGCAGCCGGTGCAGCGCGCTCCGGCACAGCCGATCGTTCAGGTGCCGGGTGGCGGATCGACGCAACCCGGTCGCGGCTCCCCCGACTCCAGCGGCTCCCCCGTCGTCGAACCGGCGCCGGACCCCACCCCGCCCGGCGGCGGCTCGGTCGCTCCCCCTCCGAGCACGTCGCCCTCGCCGGAGGCGACGCCCGGCGGCTCCGCGCCCGGCGCGGGCGGCTCGGGCAAGGGGAACGGCAACGGGAATGGGAAGGGCTCGAACAACGGGAAGGGGCGGGGGCCGGAACAGGTCGCCGATTCTCCGACGAGTTAGCGTGCCCGCCGGAGTGTCACACCGTACAGAGCTGTGACGAGAAGACCTCGATGACGCGATCGCTATCGAGGAACCCCGCAACAGCCAAGGCGTCGCGTACATCGGCACGAACGGCCTCGCGGTGTGCGGCACCGTCGAGGCGGCCCGGCGACGGCCAGGTGACGTCGTCGTCGAGCAGGAGGAGTTCTCTCCATTCGGACAGCTGCGCTTCGTCGACCCTCGATGAAGCGAGCGCCTCACGCGCGACGCCCCACGCCTCGCCTGTCGCACCATCGTTCAGCGCGGCCAACCACCACTCGATGCGGCACGTTCCGCCCGTGACGCTGACATCGTCGGCTCGGTCGACGACGTCGGGGCGTACCCATCCGCAACCCGCGAGAAGGCAGATCGACATGCAGGAGGCGACCAGGACGAGTGCGCGACGCATGCCCCGAGTGTAGGCACGCCGCCCGCGCGAGCAGGTGAGCCCACAGGCGAGCGCGTTTCGGCGGGTCGGCGCCTGTGTCAACGGGCGCGACGAACCCCCGATCGCGGTGGTTCGGTTGCCGGCATGAGCGATCCGGATCGACTTCCCATCCCCGACCCCGCCGCCCAGAAGGCCGATCGAGACGACACGTCGATCGATCCCGACATGGAGCAGAGCCCAGCACACCGCGAGGAGCAGCGGCTCGAGCCCGACGCTGACTCCGACCCCGCCTGAAAGGTGTCGTGCGGGGCTTTCTCCCGAGCGGGCCGGCTCACCACGACCTGACGATCTGCGCGGTCTGACGACGACGAAGGCCCGACGCTCGTGCGTCGGGCCTTCCGTGGCTCCCCGGCTTGGACTCGAACCAAGAACCTATCGGTTAACAGCCGATTGCTCTGCCAATTGAGCTACCGAGGATCATGCTCACCTTGCGGCGGGCAACCCCACGATACTAACAGCACGCGGGGGCGGCGGAAAAATCAGCCCGTCGAAATCCGTCTCTCGGGCGTGCCGTCCGGAGTCCACTGCACCGCCTGGTCGCCGTGGCCGAGCCCCACGGCGTGACCGGCGTGCAGCACGAGCACATCGGCATCCAGGTCTCTCGGGGCATCGGCGTCGTTCGTGACGATGAGCGAGGCCATTCCGCGCTCGTCGCGCCGCCGCGTGATCGAACCGCGAGCGGCCGCGCGCACCTCGAGGTCGAGGTTGGCGTACAGGTCGTCGGCGACGAACAGACGCGGCTCCAGAACGAGCGCGCGCGCCAGGGCGACGCGCTGACGCATACCGGCACTCAGCTCGTAGGGGTATTTCGGGGCCGTGCCGAGCGGCAGCTCCATCTCGTCGAGGAGGGTCGCCACGCGCACGGCGAGAGCGCGCGTGTTGACTTTGCGGTCGCGACTGGTGATGGGCTCGGCGATGACGTCCTGCACGGTCAAGCGGGAAGGGAGAGCTGCACCCGCTCCCTGCGGCAGGTAGCCGGTGTGGAAGGTCCACTCGCGACGCGCACGTCCCGGGCGCCGGGCAGAGATGCCGTGCACGCGGGCGTCTCCCCCGACCACCGTCAGCCCGTCGTCGGGGTGGCCGGCCAGCAGCGAGACGAGCGAGGTCTTTCCCGCCCCCGTCGCTCCCTGCACGACCAAGGTGCGTCCGGCGGGGAGCGTGAAGGTGATCCCGTCGATCACGCGCACGCCGCTGCGCGCCAGAGACAGGTCGTCGGCTCGAAGGGCGACGTCGGTGTCGAGGGTCCGGGGCATTCCCTCATCCTCCCCGACGACAACGAGGGATGCCAGCGGCGCGCGGGGCGCCCGCTCAGGAGGCGATGAGGCGCTGGCGGTCGGCGTCGAGCTCGCGCAGCCGGAACCGCAGGCGCTTGCCCTCGTCGGAATCGGCGGGAACGCGCTGAATCCCACGGAGCAACTCGCTCTTCTCGCGCTCGAGCTCGCGCACGAGCAGACCGCGAGCGAGATCGTTCGCCGAGGCGACGGCGCCCTCCTCGGTTCGTGCGGGGAACTCGGCGGTCAGCAGTTCGGCCGCGAGCGAGCGGAAGGGCTCGCGCACGGCTTCGACCGCGGCGACGGCCCATCCGGGCTGCGACAGATCGGTGGATGCCAGGGAGCTGCGGACGGCCTCGAGAGCCGGGTGCGTGAACGGCGTCTGCAGGGCCCGCAGGAAGACTTCGGGCTCGATGCGGTGCCCGTACTGCAGGAACGCCATCATCGCGCCGCGCTCGAGCGCGACGTCGCGGTTGTTGGGCAGCGACGCCATCGTCACCGAGATCGCCACCGGGGCGGGCTCGGAGTCCTTGCGCGTATCGCGCTTCTCGGCGCGATCGGCGCCGCGCGCGGCGCGTTCCACGGCCGACTGCACCTCGGGCATGTCGAGGCCGAGGCGGCGCGCGAGCACACGGACGTACCCCGGACGCAGGGCCGGGTCGCGGATATCGGCGACGATCGGCGCGGCCGCACGCAGGGCACCGGCACGGCCCTCGACACTGGAGAGATCGAAGTCCCTCAGTCGCTGGTCGATGACGAACTCGAACATCGGCGCCTTGTTCTCCATGAGCGCGCGTACCGCACCGTCACCCCGCTGGAGGCGCAGGTCGCACGGATCGAGACCCTCGGGGGCCACGGCGACATACGTCTGCGCCGCGAAACGCTTCTCATCGGCGAAGGCGCGCAGCGCCGCCTTCTGCCCCGCGGCATCGGGGTCGAAGGTGAAGACGACCTCGCCGGCCGAGCTGTCGTCTCCCATCACCCGCCGCAGGACGGTGATGTGGTCGCTGCCGAAAGCGGTGCCGCACGAGGCGATCGCGGTGGTGATGCCGGCGAGGTGACACGCCATGACGTCGGTATATCCCTCGACCACGACGACGCGGTGCGAGCGCGAGATGTCGCGCTTGGCGAGGTCGAGGCCGTACAGCACCTGCGCCTTCTTGTAGATGGGCGTCTCGGGGGTGTTCAGGTACTTCGGGCCCTGGTCGTCGTCGTAGAGTTTGCGCGCGCCGAACCCGATGACCTGCCCGGTGATGTCGCGGATCGGCCATACCAAGCGGCCGCGGAACCGGTCATACACCCCGCGCTGCCCCTGGGACACGAGTCCCGCCTGCAACAGTTCGTCACGCGTGAACTTCTGCGCGAGCAGGTGATCCATGAGATGCGACCAGCCCTTGGGGGCGTAGCCGACGCCGAAGTGCGCGGCCGCGCCGGCGTCGAAGCCGCGGTCTCCGAGAAAGCGTCGGCCCGTGTCTGCTTCGGGCGTCATGAGCTGGGCGCGGAAGTACTCCGCCGCGGCGGCGTTCGCGGCGTACAGCCGCGAGCGGCCGGTCGTCTCGGGCGCGGGCCCGCCGTCTTCGTAGTGGAGCGTGTACCCGACGCGCGCCGCCATGCGCTCGACCGCTTCGGTGAACGAGACATGGTCCATCGCGCGCAGGAACGAATACACGTCGCCCGACTCACCGCAGCCGAAGCAGTGGTAGTACCCGACCTGCGGGCGCACGTGGAAGCTGGGGCTCCGCTCGTCGTGGAAGGGGCAGAGACCCTTCATCGAGCCGACGCCGGCCGACTTCAGCGCGACGCGCTCACCGACGATGTCGGCGATGTTGACCCTCGCCTTGACCTCATCGACGTCGGACTGGCGGATGCGGGGCATCAGGCATCCGCTCCTCGAGCGGCGCGGGCACCGGGCGCCCAGACACCGAGCTCTGCGGCATCCACTTCTCCGACGAGGCGTCCGTGCCACGCGATCGCGAGCTGATCGGTGAGACTGGCGACCTGGTCGACGACCACGCGGCGGCGGGCTGCGTCGTCGGCGGCGGCGGCGAAGTCGGGTGCGTGCAGGGCGTCGAGGGCCCCCGGGTTCTCCCAGAGGGCGGATGCCAAGCGCTTCAGCACGTGGCGCTGCTCGCGGTACAGCACCTTACGACCGTCGATGGAGACGACCGTCGCGCCGATGATGCCCTTGAGCACGGCCATCTCGACCTCGACCTCTGTGGGAACGATGACGTGCGCGCGATAACGGGTCAGCTGATCGGCGGGATGCGCTGCGCGGGTCGCCGCGGTGGCGGCGCGGGCGAAACGCCCGATGAGGTCGGAGGTGAGGTTCTTGAGCCGCGCGAGAGCGGGACGCGTGCCATCGAAGGAGTGGATCCATTCGGGCATCGCCATCAGCCGTTCGAGGCCGGCGGCGAGGTCGTCGCGGACGAAGTCGTAGCCGACCCACCGCTGGATCGCGTCGAGCAAGCCCTCGCGGCCGACCCGCGAGGCCAGTCGTGCGGGGTCGACGTAGCGGTTGACGACCGCGTCCTCGAAATCGTGCACCGAGTACGCGATGTCGTCCGACAGGTCCATGACCTCGGCCTCGATGCAGCGTTGACGCGCGGGGGCTCCCCCGCGCATCCAGTGGAAGACCGGCTCGTCGTCGGGGTAGACGCCGAACTTCAGGCGCCCGCCCGGGTCGGGGACGGGCTCGTCGATGGTCCACGGGTACTTGCAGGTGGCGTCAAGACTCGAGCGGGTGAGGTTGAGGCCGAAGGGCTCGCCGTCGGAGCCGAAGGTCTTCGGCTCGAGGCGCGTGAGGATGCGCAGCGTCTGCGCATTGCCCTCGAACCCCCCGATGTCGGCAGCCCAGTCGTTGAGCGCACGCTCTCCGTTGTGCCCGAAGGGCGGGTGGCCCAGGTCGTGGCTCAGGCACGCGGTGTCGACGACGTCGGGCGACAGCTGCAGCGCCGTCGCGAGCTCGCGGCCCACCTGCGCGACCTCGAGCGAGTGCGTGAGGCGGTTGCGGGCGAAGTCGGCGGGGCTCGCGGGGCTCAGCACCTGGGTCTTCGCGGCGAGACGACGCAGAGCAGCGGAATGCAGCACGCGCGCACGGTCGCGCGCGAAGTCATCGCGCTGAGAGCGATGGTTCTCGATGTGGAAGCGGGCGGCATCGGCGTCGTCGTAGCCGACGGGGCGGGAGACCGCCGGTGAGACCTCAACCGCCACTGTGGTGCAATTCCGCCGCGGCGAGCTCACGGCCGGCGTCGTGGCCGATGTCGCGGGAGTCGAGCCACCCGTCGGGAAGAGCGGGACGCTTCGGCGTTCCCGCGCGTCCACGCTGCCCCTCGGCCGCGGCCCCGGGGTACGGCGCGTCGAGCTCCATCGTGGCGAGCAGCTCGTCGATCTCGTCGAGGGTCGAGGCGGTCGCGAGGGCGGCACGCAACTCACCGCCGACCGGGTAGCCCTTGAAGTACCAGGCGACGTGCTTGCGGATGTCACGGCATCCGCGGCCCTCGTCGTCGAAGAACTCCACGAGCAACTCGGCATGGCGACGGAAGGCGCGGGCCACGAAGCCGAGCGTCGCGTCGACGGGCTCGCCGTGTGCTGCGTCGGGGCCGCCGAGTGCGCGCGCGAGATCGCCGAACAGCCAGGGGCGGCCGAGGCAGCCGCGACCGACGACGACACCGTCGCAGCCGGTCTCGTCCATCATGCGTACCGCGTCGTCGGCCGACCAGATGTCGCCGTTGCCGAGCACCGGGACGCTCGTCACGGTCTCTTTGAGCGTGGAGATCGCGGCCCAGTCGGCATGACCTGAATAGAACTCGGATGCCGTGCGCGCGTGCAGCGCGATCGAGGCGACGCCCGCGCCCTCGGCGATGCGCCCGGCCTCGAGGTAGGTCAGGTGGTCGGCGTCGATGCCCTTGCGCATCTTGATGGTCAGCGGGATGTCGCCCGCGGCTCCCACGGCCCGCTCGACGATCTCACGGAAGAGCGACGTCTTCCAGGGCAGGGCGGCTCCCCCGCCGCGGCGGGTGACCTTGGGGACCGGGCAGCCGAAGTTGAGGTCGATGTGGTCGGCGTGGTCTTCGTCGACGATCATCTTCACCGCCGCCTCGACCGTCGCGGGATCCACACCGTAGAGCTGGATCGACCGCGGGGTCTCGGATTCGTGGTGGCGGATCAGACGCATGGTCGTCTCGTTGCGCTCGACGAGAGCGCGCGTCGTGATCATCTCGCTCACGTAGAGACCGGCCCCGTATTCGCGACACAGACGACGGAACGCCGTGTTCGTGATGCCGGCCATCGGGGCGAGCACGACGGGAGCGTCGAGTTCGATGTTGCCGATGCGGAGAGACCGCGTCGGAGCCATTGCCGTGTTCACTGCACCATTGTCCCAGACGGATAGCGACAGCGGTGCCCGCCCCGGGCGAAGGGGAAACGGGCACGGCTGGGGAGGAGCCTCATGCGTCGGCGGTCTCGGATGCCTCGCGACGCTCGCCCCATACCTGTCGGGCGATCTGCGTGAATGCTTCGACGGGCTGGGCACCGCTGACGCCGTACTTGCCGTCGATGACGAAGAAGGGAACGCCGGTGATACCGAATTGGCGAGCCTGCTCCTGGTCGGCACGGACCGCCGCGCGGAACCGCTGCGAGGTGAGCGCATCGCGGGCGGCGTCGCCGTCGAGGCCGACCGCGACCGCGAGGGCGACGAGATCGTCGTCGCGCCCGACGTGCTTGCCCTCGAGGAAGTATGCCGACATGAGCACCTCGGCCAGCTCGAGCTGCTTGCCGTTCTCTTTCGCGAAGTGCAGCAGTTCGTGCGCCTTGACGGTGTTCGTGTGCTTCAAGATGTCGAAACGGTAGGCGAGCCCCGCGTCGGCGGCGACGCCGGTGACGCGG
Organism: Sphingomonas sp. G5; assembly: GCF_052660795.1. Lineage (NCBI taxonomy): Bacteria > Pseudomonadati > Pseudomonadota > Alphaproteobacteria > Sphingomonadales > Sphingomonadaceae > Sphingomonas > Sphingomonas sp. G5. Next base: position 1,727,942 of record NZ_CP109660.1, read on the forward strand.
TCGAGCATCTCGCGAGCCGACTCGGGGGAAATGCCCTTGTGCTGTGAGAGGTAGTCGACCTCTCCCCCATCGAAGTCCTCCGGGGTATCGGGCGAGAGCTCGAACGAGTGGTACTCGATCTCGACGACCGGGGCATCGTCATCCGACGCGGTCGCGGCCAGGCCGTTCTCGAGGTTCCGCTTGCCGATGTAGCACCAGGGGCAGGCGATGTCGCTCCACACGTCGATCTTGATGGCATCCGTCATATCGCGTGCAACCACCGGGCGTATCGATCTATTCCACTGACGGCATCCCTTCTCCGTCAGGGGTCCGTGCGCCCGGCGTCGCGGGGTCGGGCGTCGACGACCTCCGGTCCGGTGTAGTCGGCCAGCAGCGGCGGAGGGAGAGGACCCTTGATCCGTCTGCCCGAGCCGGTCTCCTCCCACGCGTGGGCGAGGATGCCCACCGACCGGGCGAGCACGAAGAGCCCCCGCGCCAGTTCGGGCTCCACCCCGAGCTCCCCGTAGACGATGGCCGAGATGCCGTCGATGTTCATCGGCACGCCCCGGGACGCGAGCGCTCGCTCGACCGCGAGGCCTGCGCGCAGATGGTCGCCGGGGATCGCCCCGGAGGCCACGGCCTGCTCCACGAGTGCCAGGAGAGGATCTCGGCGGGGGTCGACCGGATGGAAGCGGTGGCCGAAGCCCGGCACGAAAGCGCCGCGCGCGCGGTGCTGAGCGAGTTCTTCGCGAGCGAGATCATCCAGGGAACGCCCCTCAGCCCCGTGGGTCTGGACCATCCGATTCAGCATCGCCACGCACTGCTGCCCGGCACCCCCGTGGGTGTCGCCCAGCACGTTGATGCCGTTCGCCATCGCCGAGTTGATGCCCACACCGCACGTCGCGGCCATGCGCGCGCTCGCGATCGAGGGTGCCTGGGGCCCGTGGTCGACGCTCGCCACCAGCGTCGCCTCGAGCAGCCTGCCGCGCTCGGGATCGAGGACCCCTCCGGTGACCATGAGCCAGATCGTCTCGACGAAACCGGTCGTGCCGATCAGATCCTGCACGGGGCGGCCGCGGAACGCGATCTCCCCCGGCTGGATGCGGGTGATGGCTGTGGCCCACCACGCGGTGACGGGGGCGAGTTCGTCGTCGGTCATACAGCGCCTTCCTCGTGCAGGGCGGCGATCTCTTCGGCGTTGTAGCCGAGAGTCGCCAGGATCTCGTCGGTGTGTTCGCCCAGGAGCGGCGGCGGGGTACGCGGTGTCGAGGGCTTCCCGTCGATCCGAATGCCGTTGCCCAGAACACGCAGCGGCGCGTCGCCGCCGCCCGGGAACGGAAGCTCGTGAACGAGGCCACGGTCCAGGATCTGGGGGCTGCGCAGCATCTCATCCACGCGCAGGACGGCGGCCGCGGGGACGCCCGCGGAGCTGAGGACGTCCTCCCATTCGGCGGCCGGACGCGCGGCGAGCGCGCTCTCGAGCTCGGCCGTGAGCGCGGCGCGGTGTCTCTTCCGGCTCTCGCGCTCGCTGAAGCGGTCGTCGGTGACCAGGTCGGGACGACCGACGAGGGTGCAGAGGAGCTCGAACTGCTCCTGCTTGTTCGCGGCGATGTTGAGCATGCCGTCCGCGGTCGTGAACGCCCCGGAGGGAGCAGCCGTGCCGTTGTCGTTGCCGAGGGGACGGGGCTCGTGACCGTCGACCAGCAGGTTCGAGACGACCCATCCCATGGCCGTCACCGCGGTCTCGAGCATCGAGACGTCGATCACGGCTCCCGCACCCGTGCGGGCGCGACCGGCGAGGGCGCTGGAGATCGCGAACGCCGCGGCGAGCCCGCCGATCGTGTCGGCGAGCGGGAACCCCGCGCGCAGCGGGCCGGTCTCGGCGGTTCCTGTCACGCTCATCATTCCCGAGTACCCCTGGATGATCTGGTCGTACGCAGGCTTGGTACGCATCGGGCCGGTCTGTCCGAAACCCGACACCTGACACAGGATGAGACGAGAGTTCAGCGCCCGGAGATGGTCCCACCCGAACCCGAGGCGCTCGAGAACCCCGGGGCGGAAGTTCTCGACGAGCACGTCAGCGGTCGCGACGAGCCGACGCAGTGCTTCCGCGCCGCGCTCCGTCTTGAGATCGAGGGTGATCGAGCGCTTCTGGGCGTTCTGGGCGAGGAAGGAGATGCCCAGCAGCTGCGCGTTGAGTTCGGCCGAGGTGCCCAGGCGACGCGCGAGGTCGCCGCCTTCCGGGGTCTCCACCTTGATCACGTCGGCACCCATCAGAGCCAGCTGGTAGGCCGCGTAGGGTCCGGCGAGAACGTTGGTGAGGTCCAGGACGGTGATCCCTGTCAGGGGTCCCGGGGTCGTGGCATCCGTCATGCGGCGACCCTCTGCTTCCGCGCGGCGCGCACCCGGGTGAAGACGACGCCCACGACCGCAACGGCGAGCACCGCGTACAGCGTGATCGAGATGGGGCTCGACACGAGGATGCCGGCGTCGCCCTCGCTGACGGCCATGGCCCGGCGGTACTCGGTCTCGGCGAGGGGGCCGAGGATGATGGCGATGAGCATCGGGGCGACCGGCAGGCCGTAGCGTCGCATCAGGAAACCGAGCAGACCCACCGCGAGCACGAGCACCAGGTCGAGGATCTTGCCGCTCGTGGCGTAGACGCCGAGCATGGCGAACACCGTGATGCCCGCGTAGAGGTAGTGCTTGGGCACCTTCAGCAGCTTCGCCCAGAGGGGCGCGAACGGCAGGTTGAGGATCAGGAGGACGACCATGCCGACGAAGAAGCTCGCCAGCAGTGCCCACACGAGGTCGGGTGCGCGGTCGAAGAGCAGCGGCCCCGGCTGCAGACCGTACTGGCGGAAGGCCGCGAGCAGGATCGCCGCGGTCGCCGAGGTGGGAAGGCCCAGGGCGAGCAGGGCTCCCATGGCGGTACCCGCCGTCGCGTTGCCCGCTGCCTCGGGGCCGGCGACGCCCTGGATGGCGCCGCGACCGAACATCGGCCGCTTGCGCCGTCCGTCGAGCTTGCGCTCCGTCCCGTAGGACAGGAAGGTCGGGACTTCGGAGCCGCCGACGGGGATGATGCCGAACGGCACGCCGATCGCGGTACCGCGCAGCCACGCGGGCAGCGCCTGCCGCAGCTCGCGGAACGACAGCCAGAGGCGACCGCTCGAGGCCAGGAGCTTCGTGTCGTCGGGCGTGCCGCGGCGACCCGCGACGCTGAAGACCTCGCCGAGGGCGAGGAGCCCGACGGTGATCACGACGATGTCGATCCCGTCGAAGAGTTCCGGCAGACCGAAGGTGAAGCGCGAGGCGCCGGATGCACCGTCGATGCCGACCACGGAGATCGCCAGTCCGATGGCAAGGGCGGCGAGGCCGCGCAGCACCGAATCGGTGACGACGGCCGAGATCGCCACGAAGGCGAAGACGGCCAGGGCGAGGTACTCGGCGGGGCCGAACAGGGTCGCGAGTTCCGCGAGACGCGGTGCGAAGAAGACCACCAGGATCGAGGCGATGATGCCGCCGATGAAGGCGCCGATCGCCGAGGTCGCCAGCGCCTGAGCCGCGCGGCCGTCCTTGGCCATCCGGTGGCCTTCGATGGACCCGGCGATCGCGGTGCTGTTGCCGGGGGTGTTCATCAGGATGCCGGCGATCGAGTCGCCGAAGAGGCCGCCGAAGAGGACCCCGGCGAACATGATGAACGCGCCGATCGGGTCGAGGGAGAAGGTGACGGGGAGGAGCAGCGCGACGGCCATCGCCGAGCCGAGGCCGGGGAGCACGCCCACGGCGGTGCCGAGGACGGCTCCGATGAGCACCCACAGCATATTGATGGGGGTGAGGACGACGGCGAAGCCCTCCCCCAGGTTGACCAGAGCATCCATCAGAAGAGGCCCTCCAGGATTCCAGGCGGCAGGTTGAGTCCGAGACCGCCGGAGAAGGCGATCTGCACGATGGCGGAGATCGCCAGCGAGAGGAAGATGTCGAAGATCGGGCGGCGGCTCCCGAGCGATCGGGCGATACCCCAGAACAGGAACGCGCCGGAGAGGAGCCATCCGAGCGGAGTGAGCGCGGCGATGAAGACGACGACCGTGCCGACAGCCCCCGCCAGGGCCCACAGGTTGCTCCGCGGGCGCACCGCGGGGGCGTCGGGCTCATGCCCTTCGACCGCGGCGATGAGGGCGTCATCGTCGAGTTCGGAGGGGTTCTGAACCGCGGCGTCGTCGGCGACCTCGACCGGCTCGGGGCGGCGGATCACATCGACGGCGAGCAGGATCGCGAGCACGATCACCGCGGCCGCGATGAGGGCCGGGAAAAGCTGCGGCCCGGGAGGGGCGGTGTTGGCGGGCACCGTCATCGTGAGGGTGCCCACGATGAGGGCGAGACCGACCGACAGCATGACGGCGGGGACCACGAGGCCCGTGCGACGTCGCCAGAATCCGTCTGCTGTGCGTGCCCGGTGGGTACGCGGGACGGTGGGGATGACGCCGCTCACAGGCCCAGCTCCTCGATGATCGCGTCGACGCGCGCTTGGTCCTGTGCGATGAAGTCGGCGAAGTCCGCACCGGTCAGCAGCGCGTCGCGCCATCGGTTGCGCTCGAGCACCTCGGCCCACTCGGGCGTGGCCGCCATCTGCTCGACGATGGCGACGAGCTCGTCGCGGTCGGCATCGGTCAAGCCGGGAGGGGCGACGAGGCCGCGCCAGTTGGGGAGGTTCACGTCGACGCCCTGTTCGATGAAGGTGGGGATGTCGATGCCGGGAACGGCTTCCTCGGACGAGACGGCCAAGGCCCGGAGCCGCCCGGCTTCGATCTGGTCGCTGAAGTCGTTGTATCCGCTCACGCCGACGGCGACCGTGTTCGACAGCAGCGCGGTGAGGACCTCGCCCCCACCGGCGTACGAGACGTAGTTGATCTCGCCCGGATCGATGCCCGCGGCTTTCGCCGTCAGACCGGTGAGCAGGTGATCGGTTCCGCCGATGCCGCCGCCACCGATCGCCTGGCCGTGCGGGTTCTCGCGCCAGGCCCGCACGAAGTCGTCGAGGGTCTGGAACGGCGAGTCGGCCGGCACGATGAAGACGATGTAGTCCTCGGCGAGGCGGGCGATCGGCGTCGTGTCGGCCAGCGTCGCCTCGGAGCCGTTGGCGGTGATCGCGCCCTCCATGACGGTGCCGGTCATCATGAGGTTCGTGGGGTCGGCATCGAGCTGCACGAACTGGCCGAGACCGATGGTCCCACCTGCCCCGGGCACATTGACCACCTGCACGTTGTTGACGACCGAGGTCGAGCGCAGCACCTGCTGGGACTCGCGGGAGGCGAGGTCCCACCCGCCGCCGGGGGCCGCGGGGGCCATGATCGTCAGCTTGGTCCGCGGGTCGGCGCCGGCGGTCGAGCCGCTGGCGTTGACCGCGGCCACGCCGACGAGGGCGGCGGTGGCTGCGATCCCGAGCGCGTGCAACATGACGCGTCTGGTTGTCACGTCGTCACTCCTTCGTGATGAGGTTCGGACCCGATGACCATCTAGTGGACTCCGGTGTCCACCTGACGGTACACTCGCTCAACGGGAAGTCGCAACCGCGGCGCCGGGAAGAGATGACCATGTCCACGACCATCGAGAGCCGAAACAGCTCGACCTCCGAGGGCGGTGGCGTCCGAGCCGTCACCCGAGCTTTCGAGGTACTGCAGAGCTTCACCGCGGATCGCCCCGTGCTCTCGGTCGCAGAGATCGTGCGCGAGAGCGGTTTGCCGCGAACGACGGTGCTGCGGCTGATCGACACCCTGGTGAGCGAACGCATGCTCCGCCACGCCGCCGATGGCCGGATCACGGTGGGCGCGCGCCTGATTCGTCTCGCCGCCTTCGCCGAGGCGGCGTGGGCGGTCCCTGAAGAGACCGCCGACCGCATGACACGGCTCGCGCAAGAGACCGGTGAGACGGCGAGCCTCTACGTCCGCAGCGGCCTGCGCCGCGTGGCCGTCGCGCAGTCGCCCAGCCCCTATTCGCTGCGCCACGTGGTCCAGGTCGGTGACGAGATGCCGCTGCTGGCCGGCGCGTCATCCACGCTGCTGGTGGCGGCGAGCGGGCCCGATGCGGCGGAGCACGTCCTCGCCGCGGTCCCGGCCGACCAGCTTCCCCGCGTCGACGCCGACGCCTTCCGTCTCGCGGTTGCTGCAGCCGCCCGCGATCGGCACGCCGTGTCGCACGGAGCCCGCGAACCGGGTAACAGCGGCGTCGCCGTGATCGTGCGAGAGGGCGACGACCGACGTCCCGCCGTGGTGCTCGGACTCGGTGGGCCGACGGCCCGCTTCACCGACGAGCGCGTGGACATCTTCCTCGAGGCGCTCGAGGCCGCGGCATCCGATCTCCGCCACACCGGTCTGCCCCCCGCGCTCGACTGACTTCTTCCCGACCCGCCCCCGACGAGAGGATCGCCCGACGATGAGCACCCCGACCGAGAACACGGAATACCCTCCACCCGGTGCGTACGCGTCCGCGACCGTCAGTGACGCGATGGAGCGCTTCGGGGTGGCGCGGGGCGTCTCGCCCCTGTGGGACGGCGCGGTCGTCTCCGGCCCCGCGGCCACCGTGCTCACACGTCCCGGCGACAACAAGGGTGTGCACGCGGCGTTCGAGGTCATTCGTGCCGGAGAGGTCCTGGTGGTGGACGGCGGGTCAGACGAGAGCAGGGCCCTGATCGGAGAGCTCGTGGCAGAGAAGGCGAAGGCGCTCGGTGTGGCCGGCATGGTGCTCGACGGTGCGGCGCGCGACGCGGGTGAGCTGCGCCAGGTCGGCGTACCGGTGTTCGCTCGCGCGGTGACCCCCGCGGGCCCGTGGAAGACCGGGCCCTTCCGCCTGGGCGGAACCGTCACACTCGGCGGCGTTCCCGTCTCGCCCGGCGACTGGATCGTGGGCGACTCAGACGGCGTCGCCGTCGTTCCCCGCGAGCGAATCGCCGCGGTCCGCGCCGCGGCCGACGAACTCCTGCGCGGCGAGACCGAGCGTCGCGCCGCCAACCGCGCCCTCACGCCCCGTGGCTGAGCGTTCTCCGGTGCGGCCGGTCGTCTGGGTCCCTCGTGAGATCCACGCCGACGCGGTGGCCGACCTCGAGACCTGGGCCGACGTGCGCTGCGGGTGGGGGGTGGGCGCCGCGACCGAAGACGTTGTCGCGCCTGTGGCCGAGGGAGTCCTGCTCCGCACGGCGCGTCTCGACGCCCCGCAGCTGAAGCGGATGCCGCGGCTGCGGATCGTGGCTCGCCACGGCGTGGGGACCGACACCGTCGACACCGCCTACGCGCGAGAGCGCGGCATCCGGGTCACGACCACGCCGGAGGCGAACGTCCTGTCGGTCGCCGAGCACGCGGTGGCGCTGCTGATGGCGGTGCGGCGGGGTATCGGCGCGGCAGCGACCGGAACCGCCTCGCGCGACGATCTGATCGGGGGCGAGCTCAGCGGCTCCACCCTCGGCCTCATCGGTTTCGGCCGCATCGCGCGTCGCGTCGCGCGGATCGGGCAGGGCGGATTCGGCATGCGCGTCCTCGCGCACGACCCCGGCCTGAGCGACGACGAGGTGCGGGCGGGCGGCGCGGAGCCGCTCCCGCTGGACGCACTGCTCTCCGAAGCGGATGCCGTGAGCGTGCACGTTCCGCTGGTGCCCACGACTCGGGGCCTGCTCGGAGCCGAGCAGTTCCGGAGGATGCCGTCGCACGCGATCGTGATCAACACGTCGCGGGGTGGGGTCGTCGACGAGTACGCGCTGGCCGAGGCGCTCGACGCGGGCGATGTGGGAGGCGCGGGACTCGACGTCTCCGAGATCGAGCCGATGCCCGACGACCACCCGCTCCGCGGCCGCGCCAACGTCGTCGTCACGCCGCACATCGGCGGTCAGACGCGCGAGGCGATGCGGCGGGTGGCGATGGAAGCCGCCGCTGCCCTGCGGAGCGAGCTGGCCAGCTGAGTCTCACGCCGTGGGGGCGTCGACCGCCCCGCCGAATCGGCGATCGCGCGACAGATACAACCCGATCGCGTCCCAGAGGTGCGTGCGCCGGAAGTCGGGCCAGAGCGTGTCGAGGAACACCATCTCGGCGTACGCCGATTCCCACAGCAAGAAGTTCGAGGTGCGCTGCTCGCCGCTGGAACGCACGAACAGATCCACGTCGGGCATGTCGGGCTGGTACAGGTTCTTGCGGATGAGCTTCTCGGTCACCGCGGAAGGCTTGAGCCTTCCGGCCGCGATGTCGTCGCCGATGCGGCGCATGGCATCCACGATTTCGACCCGGCCGCCGTAGTTGACGCACATGGTGAGCGTCAGCGTCGAGTTCCCCTCGGTGAGACGCTCCGCGTGCTGCAGCTCCTTGATGACGGAGCCCCAGAGACGCGGCTTGCGGCCCGACCAGCGGATGCGCACACCCCACTCGTTGAGCTGGTCGCGACGACGGTGCAGCACCTCGCGGTTGAAGCCCATGAGAAACCGCACCTCGTCGGGAGACCGTGACCAATTCTCCGTCGAGAACGCGTACACCGACAGGTGTTTCACACCCGCCTGGATGGCGCCGGCGACGACGTCGAGCAGGGCCGCTTCCCCGGCGCGGTGGCCCTCCACACGCGTGAGTCCCTGGCGGTTCGCCCAGCGGCCGTTGCCGTCCATCACGATGGCGACGTGCTCCGGAACCGCGCCCTTCGGATAGGTGGGCGGGTATTCGCCCGTCCAGTCGAGCGGGCGGTACGGTACCGCGTCGCGGTGCGTGAACGGCTTGGGTGTCATCGGTGCGACTCCAGGTGCGAAAGCGAACGGATGCCACGTTCGAGGTGGAACTGCGCGTACGCCGCCACGAGTCCCGATGCGGCCGCGATCGTGCGACCGGGGGCGGCGTCGATGCGCTCCCACTCCCCCGCCATGAGGGCGCGGAGCATATCGACCGTGTCAGGTGCGACGCGGGGCGAGCCCGCCGGCGCGCAGGTCGAGCAGATCACCCCGCCGAGCTGGGGAAGGAAGTAGTCATGGTCGCCGATCGTGCCGCAGCGGGCGCACTCGGTCAGCCCCGGCGCCCAGCCCGAGAGGGCCATGGCGCGGAGCAGGTAGGAATCGAGCACGCTGCGTTCGGAGTGTTCTGCGCGAGCGAGGGCGCGCAGGCCACCGACCAGGAGGAGGTACTGCTGAGGGGTGGCCTCGGCCTCGTTCAACCGGTCGGCGGTCTCGACCATCGCGCTGGCGGTGGTGTACCGGTCGTAATCGGTGACGATGTCGGCCCCGTACGACCCGAGCGACTCGGCCTGCTGCACGATGTCGAGGTTGCGCCCCGTCGCCAACTGCACGTCGGCGACCATGAAGGGTTCGAGCCGAGACCCGAACTTCGACGAGGTACGCCGCACGCCCTTGGCGACCGCACGGATCTTGCCGTTGCGCCGGCTGAGCAAGGTGAGGATGCGGTCCGCCTCCCCGAGCTTGTGGGTACGCAGGACCACGACTTCGTCGCGGTAGGTGGGCACAGTCCATTATCCGCCCGGTTCCCCGGGAAGCGGCCGCGCGCGGCCGTGACGCGCCGCTCGGCTCAGCGGGAGGCGACTGCTCGTCCCTGAAGGGGCCAGGACCCGTCGGGGATCGGCAGGTCGGGACGGCTCTGCTGCAGGAAGTCGATCAACTGCGGATATCCCAGCATGAGACGCGTCGCGCCGAATCGGGTCGAGCTCCCCGTCTTCGCGAGGATGCCGCCGAACCGATCGCCGGGGTTGGGCTCGAGGCTGGTGAGCTCCGCGATCGGCACCTCGTTCGGCCCGCGCACCAGACCGAACGACCACACCGAGTCGGGGGTGACTTCGAGACGCATCCGCTTCATGCCGCGGGCGAGGAGGATGAACAGGATGCCGCCGACGAGCATCGCCGCCCCCGCGATGACCATTCCGATCTCGGGGTCGCGGACGAAGGCGGCTGCCAGCAGGAGCATGACCGCCAGCGGCAGGACGGCGATGCCGACGGTGCGGATGAGCACGCGCTGCCACATCCGCGTCGAGACCACGAAGAGCACGCCCTCCCGCGTCGCTCGCGCGGTCGCGCGCGACGGCGACCGCCTGATGATCGCGGTGACGATCGTCGTGATGACTCCCGCGATGAGCACGGCGACCGCCACGCTCGAATTCGCCCCCCAGTGCATGTGCGTTCCTCTTCCGCGGTTCCCGACCGCCTCGACGTTCCAGGCGTACCAGATCGGCCCCCTCATCGATACAACCGCATCGCCGTCACGCGCGGTGCCGCTGGACGTGCCATCGCGCGCGGTGCTATCGCGAACTGCTCAGCGGTGGCGGTGGCGCTGCCAGCTGGGCTGACCCTATTCGAGCAACCATCGCAGTCGCCGCGGGGCGCCGCGCCGGGGTCGTAGGTAGTCGTCGCGAGCACGGTCGTACAGCTCGGCGGGCAGCGTCACCTCCGGGTCGCTTGTGTCAGCGACGCGAGAAGGGTCGCCGCATCCGAGCGGAGGTACGCGGGGTCCATCCGTCGAGACTATGCCGCGCCTCCCCGCGCACTCGAACGCTTCGCGGAGAATGGATGCCGTGAACGCCTCGGTCTTCGTCATCCCGCTGTGGGCGGATCTCACGGCCGTCGCGCTCGGCGGCGTGCAGGGGGCCCTGTTCGCCTCGGGGTTCCAGGGCCAGCGGCGATTGGATCTGCTCGGCGTGGCGATCATCGGCATCCTGCTCGGGATGGGCGGTGGCCTCATTCGCGATCTGCTGCTCGGGCTCACCCCCGCGACGCTGCAGAGCAACTGGTACCTCATCACCGCGACGCTCGCGTCGATCGTCGGGATGCTGCTGTCGGGGATCTTCCAACGACTCAACCGTGCGATCGTCATGCTCGACGCCGTCGTCATCGGTCTGTTCGGCGCCTTCGGAACGTCCAAGGCTCTGGCGCTCGGCATGCCCGCGGTGCCGGCGGTGTTCGTGGGCGTCCTGGCCGCCGCAGGCGGCAGCGTGCTGAGGGACGTGCTCATGGGCCTGCCGGTCGCGATCATGCACGTCGGCTCGCTCTACGCGGTGGCCGCCGGCGGCGGGTGCGTCGTGCTCGCCACGACCGCGGCGTTCGGCGTCCCCCTCCCGATCGCCGCGGTCATCGGCGTGATCGTGACGACCGTCGTCCGCGTGCTCGCGGTGATCTTCGATCTCTCCCTGCCCGAACAGCGCAAGCTCTACCGCCGCAAGGTCGCGGTCGAGACCACCGGCATCCCGATCATCCGGGCCGACGACGCGGCCTGACCGCCGCGTGAGTCACGCGTCGACGACGACCTCGTCGCCCTCGCGGATCGTGCCGCCGCCGTCGACGGGAAGCAGAAGGATGCCGAGGGTCGGCTCGTCCTGACCGAACTGCGTCGTGAGCACGCGCAGCAGGCGCGCATCGCGCACGCCGGTGTCGGGGTTCGCGGTGATCGCCGCACACCGTTCGATCGGCTTCTGCACCGCGAACTCGACGTCGCCGATGCGCACGCGACCGCTCCAGTCGAGCTCCGCCCACGCGGCGGTGCCCTCGACGACGATGTTCGACCGGAAGCGGCGATCGTCCACGGGGGCGGGGACGGTGGCATCCAGGGCTCCGACCGAGGCAGCGCCGTGCAGCGAGACGAAACCGCGCGGGCGGTCTTGGAAGCGCGCCGTGCGGCCGTCGCCCAGGAGATCGAGGGGCAGGATGCCGTCGGCGTCGAGGAGCTTCGCGTCGCTCGTGGTGCGCAGGTAGGCCGTCACCGCCTCGGAGAGGCGCTGCCGCCCGCTGTCGCTGAGGTCGCCCTCCACGTCGATGTCATCGACCCGGAGGCGGAGCGTCTGCGTCTCATCGTCGAAGGTCAGATCGATCCGTGCGAGCGTGGGGAACGTCATGAGGGCGAGACCGCGGCTCTTGGGGAAGGTCGCGTCAGCGGGCTCGCGGGCGTCGGCGAAGCGGAAGACGAGCGAGCGGTCGCCCTGCACGCGGCCGTCGTCTTGGATGACGAGACTGCCGCGTCTCTCGGGCGTGAGGCCCTTGACGGGATAACGGTAGAGGGCGTCGACGCGGATCACCTGTTCATCCTGGCACCCGACGTCGCGGAACGCGTCCGAGCGGAGCTCAGTCACCGCCCGGAAGCATCTCTCCGAGGATCTGCGCCGCCGTTTCCGCGTCGATGTCGCGAAGAGCGGGGACGTCGAGAAAGTGCCGCGCCATGGTCACGCCCATGATCGATGCGACGAGGATCGCCGCTCGCTGGTGCCGGTCACGATCGCCGCCCGCGGCGAGGGCCGAGGCTCGCTCGTCGAGATAGGCGCTCATCGCATCCGCGGCCTCCGGTGAGCTCAGCATCGAGCGCATCAGCGCGCGGGTGGGGGCGTCGAGCTCATGGAACCGAGCGAGCAGCACCTGCTCCAGATGGACGCCCACCTTGCCGTCCGCCTCGTCGAGCTCGGCGACGGGTCGTACCGCGAGAGCGAACAGAGCGCTCTTCGAGCCGTAGTGCTGCATCACGAGCGACGGGTCGACTCCCGCACGCCCGGCGATCCGGCGGATCGTCGCGCCGGCCGGCCCCCGTTCGGCGAACTCCTCGCGCGCGGCCTCGAGGATGCGTTCGGCTGTCGCGGCGCGCTTCTCGGCTCGCGTCCCTGTGCGTTCCATATCTCCACTCTACAAACGTTGAGTGAAGGCGTACTGTTTCGCTCATCACTTGTTGAGCGGAGGATGCCATGACAGAAGCACACACTCGCCGGGCGTTGATCGTCGGAGCCTCTCGGGGACTCGGCCTCGCCCTCGTCGAGGAGTACGCCCGTCGGGGCGTCGAGGTCGTCGCGACGGTCCGTGATGCCGAGAGCGAGGCGCTTCGCGCCCTGACCGAGCGGTTCCCGGTCGCCGTCGAGCATGTCGACGTCACCGATGCCCTGCAGATCTCGGCATTGGCGCACCGGCTGGCGAGGGATCAGTTCGACCTGCTGTTCGTCGTCGCGGGCATCTCGCTCGCGCCCGTCGACGAACCGGCGTCCGACATCGCCGATGACGCGTTCACGCGGACCATGTTGACGAACGCGCTGGGCGCCATGCGTGTCGTGGAGCGTCTCGCGGCCCTCGTCCCTCAGACGGGCACCGTGGCGGTGATGTCATCCGGCCAGGGCAGCGTCGCGAACAACACCTCCGGCGGTTTCGAGGTCTACCGCGCGTCGAAGGCGGCGCTGAACCAGCTGATGCGCAGCTACGCCGCGCGGCACGCCGCCGAACCGAAGACGCTGCTCCTGCTGGCACCCGGCTGGATCCGCACCGACATGGGCGGCGAGGGTGCGGGTCTCGACATCGCCGAGGCCATTCCCCCGCTCGTCGACACGATAGAGGCTCAGCACGGGACGCCGGGACTGCACTACCTGGACCGCCACGGTGCGACCGTGCCGTGGTGACACGGCCGCACGCGGGTGGATTCACGAGCGCGCGAGCACCTCGCCGTGCGGCAGCAGGATCCAGCCGTCGACATCCGCCGCCCATTCGCGCCACGCGTCGGAGATCCGCTGCAACGTCTCGTCATCGGCGAGTCCGAGCCTCTTCGCGTGGCCCGCGAACGCCGAGGCGAGCACCCGGTCGGCCCACATCCCGCCCCACCAGGTGCGCCTGTCGGGGCTGTCGAACACCCAGACGCTGGCGCTCGCCTCGATGCGCGTGAACCCGGCCTGGCGGGCCCACGCCTTGAGCACCCGGCCGGCGTCAGGCTCCCCCGACACCCCGCGATGCACCCCGTGATAGATCGCGAGCCACTCATCGAGAGCGGGGATTCTGGGATGCCAGATGACCCCGCCGTAATCGACGTCGCGCACCGCGACGAGGCCGTCGGTGCCGGCGACCCGTCGGAACTCGCGCAGCGCCTCTACCGGGCGGGCGAGGTGCTGCAACACCTGATGCGCGTGCACGATGTCGAACGAGCCGTCGGGCACGTCGAGGGCATAGGCGTCGCCGGTGCGGAACTCCACATTGGTGCGGTCGCCCGCGGTGGCGCGGGCGATCGCGACGACGTCGGCGGCGGCATCCACCCCGACGACCTCTCCCGGGAAGACCCGGTCGGCGAGGTCGACGGTGATGGTGCCGGGGCCGGCGCCCACATCGAGGATGCGGACGCCGGCGGACAGCGAAGACACCAGGTAGGCCGCCGAGTCGGCGACGGTGCGCGCGGCGTGGGAACGCAGCACGCTCTCGTGGTGTCCGTGGGCGTAAGCCACGGTCGACTCCCGTTCGCGCGCGTCAGACGCCGGCCAGGGCGCCAGAGCTCTGACGGGAGCGGATCGCGCGGTTCACACCCGAGACGATCGCCTTGAGCGACGCGGTCGAGATGTCGCCGTCGATACCGACGCCCCAGAGGCGCTGATCGTCGACCTGCAGCTCGACGTAGGCGGCCGCCTGCGCGTCGCCGCCCGAGCTGAGAGCGTGCTCGACGTAGTCGTACAGGGTCACCTCGAAGCCCTGCGCGCGCACGATCTCGAGGAACGCCGCGACCGGGCCATTGCCCACTGCGGAGGCCGGGTGGCTCGCGTCGCCGTCGCGCAGCGTGACATCGAGGTGCACGTCGCCCGACATGTCGCTCGACGAGCGGGTGGAGAGCAGCTCGAAACGGCCCCAGCGCTGGTCGTCGGATTCGGACGGCAGGTATTCGTCGGTGAAGATGTCCCAGATCTGCGCGCTCGAGACCTCGCCGCCCTCGGCATCCGTGCGCGTCTGCACGACGCCCGAGAACTCGATCTGGAGCTTGCGCGGCAGGTCGATCGCATGATCGGCCTTCAGCAGGTACGCGACCCCGCCCTTGCCCGACTGCGAGTTGACACGGATGACGGCCTCGTAGGAACGCCCCAGGTCCTTCGGATCGATCGGCAGATAGGGAACCGCCCACTCGATGTCGTCGATGCTCTTGCCCTCGGCGGCCGCGCGGGCCTCCATCGCCTCGAAGCCCTTCTTGATGGCATCCTGATGCGATCCGCTGAACGCGGTGAAGACCAGATCGCCGGCCCAGGGGCTGCGCTCGGGAACGGGCAGCTGGTTGCAGTACTCGACGGTGCGCTTGACCTGGTCGATGTCGCTGAAGTCGATCTGCGGGTCGATGCCCTGCGTCAGCAGGTTGATGCCCAGCGCGACGAGGTCGACGTTGCCGGTGCGCTCACCGTTGCCGAACAGGCATCCCTCGATGCGATCGGCGCCGGCCATGTAGCCCAGCTCGGCGGCGGCGACGGCGGTGCCGCGGTCGTTGTGCGGGTGCAGCGACAGGATGACGTTCTCACGGTGGTTCAGGTGGCGCGACATCCACTCGATCGAGTCGGCGTAGACGTTCGGGGTGGCCATCTCGACCGTGGCGGGCAGGTTCAGGATGACCTTGCGCTCGGGGCTGGGCTCGAAGACCTCGAGCACCTCGTTGCAGATGCGCAGGGCGAACTCCAGCTCGGTGCCGGTGTAGCTCTCGGGCGAATACTCGTAGAAGACCTCGGTCTGCGGGATGGTCTTCTCATACTGCTTGCACAGTCGGGCGCCCTCGAGGGCGATGTCGACGATGCCCTGCTGGTCGGTGCGGAACACGACCTCGCGCTGCAGCACGCTCGTCGAGTTGTACAGGTGGACGATCGCCTGCTTCGCGCCGGCGATCGCTTCGTAGGTGCGGGCGATCAGGTGCTCGCGCGCCTGGGTCAGCACCTGGATAGTGACGTCGTCGGGGATCAGGTTGTCGTCGATCAGCTGGCGCACGAAGTCGAAGTCGGTCTGGCTCGCGCTCGGGAACCCGACCTCGATCTCCTTGTAGCCCATCTTCACGAGCAGGTCGAACATGACGCGCTTACGCTCCGGGCTCATCGGATCGATGAGCGCTTGGTTGCCGTCGCGCAGGTCGACAGCGCACCAGCGCGGGGCGATCTCGATCCGCTTCGACGGCCACGTGCGATCGGGCAGGTCGACCGCGATCTGCTCATGGAAGGGACGGTACTTGTGTACCGGAGCGGACGTGGGCTTCTGGGTGTTCTTCATGATGTGTCGCTTCTTTAGATTCGTTCGGTGGGGGCCGACGACGATCTCCGCGACGAGGAAGGCCCTTAGATCGAGGACTCGTCGCGGCAACTAAGAAGAAGCTGGCCACCGAAGCGCATGGAGTGATCGTAGCAGTCCGTCACGGAGCACTCGGTCCAGGGGCCGTCCACTCGCGGTCGAGGACCGCGTACACGAGCAGATCGCTCCACCGACCCTTGAACCACTCGTTCTCGACGAAATGGGCCTCGCGGCGCATCCCGATCCGCTCGGCGAGGGCCGCGGAGCGCTCGTTGTCGGCGTCGATCTGCGCGACAAGACGCCTGAGGCCGTACACGTCGAACGCCGTGTCGACGAGCGCGCGCACCGCTTCGGTGGCGAGGCCCTTACCGGATGCCGCCGGGCTCATCACCCATCCGATCTCGGCCGACCCCGCCTCGGCGTCGAGGTGGAAGAGGACGAGATCGCCGATGACTGCGCCGTCGTCGGTGCGCTCGATGACGAGCATGACGCCGCCACGCTCCCCCTCGAGGGAGGTGCATCCGATGAGGTGCCCGTTGCGGCGGCGGATGTCGTCGGCCGTCTGCGGTTCGAAGGGGAGGAACCGGCACACCTCCGCGTCTCCGCGGTAGACGGCCATCGCCTCGAGGTCGCTCTCCTCGAACGGACGCAGGCGCACCCGCTCGCGCGTCACCTCGAGTTTCTCGGGCGCGGGAGGAAGGACGAAGGGTGAACCTGTCACGGCAGCAGGGCGACCTTGCCGCCCGGGTGTCCGTCCATGACGAAGCGCACGGCCTCCACCGCCTCGGCGAGCGGGTAGGTGCGGCCGATGGGAACTTCGAGTGCACCGGATGCCGCCAGCTCGAGCACCCGCGCACGCGCGATGTCGCGGAAGCGGGCGCTCTCGGGTCGCGAACCGGCGATCCAGAGCACGCCGTCCTTCTTCGCGCGCTCGGGGTCGACGATCGTGACGATGCGGTCCCGCTCCGCGACGAGGGCGAGGGAGACCTCGAACGCCTCGTCGGTGCCGACGGCGTCCCACGCCGCAGCGATGGGGGCCCCCTCGGCGGCCTCCTCGACCCGCTCGCGCAGACCGTCACCGTAGGCCACCGGGATGCCGCCGTAGCGACGGACGCGGTCGGCCGACTTCTCGGCATCCGGGCCCACCGTTCCGATGACGCGGACGCCGAGCTTGCGCGCCTGCTGCAGGAGGCTCACTCCCACCGCTCCGGAGGCGGCGTGCAGAAGCACCAGGTCACCCTCGCCGACGCGTGTGACCTGGATCATCTCGGCCGCCGTGGTGCCGGCGAGCAGGAGGTTCGCGGCCTCTGCGTGCGAGAGGTTCGCGGGCTTGGCGAAGACATCGCGTGAGGCGATCGTGAGTTCGGTGGCATAGGCCCCCTGCACACGGAACGCGACGACTTCGTCACCGACGTGCAGCTCCCCCGCGCCGCCGAGGGCGTCGGAGCCGACGGCGGTGATCTCGCCCGACAACTCGTAGCCGATCGGCACGGGGAACTCGGCGCCGGGGCGTGCGGTGGCGACGTGCTTGGCATCCGCGGGGTTGATGCCCGCCGCCCGGACGCGGACGGTCACCTCGCCGGATCCGGGCGGCGCGACCTCCACCTCGTCGAAGCTCCACGTGTCGATCGGGCCCGGAGCCGGGGCCGTCCACCTCATCGCCATGGTCACGCCTTTCGTTGCGAATGTTCGCCGCCGAGCGCAGACCCGGCGCGAGAAGTTCGGAGGGACCGGTCAGAAGCCGAGACGGCCGAGTTGCTTCGGATCGCGCTGCCACTCCTTGGCGACGCGAACGTGCAGGGACAGGTAGACGCGGCCGCCGACGAGCGGCTCGATGCCTGCTCGTGCCCGCGCACCGACGTCGGCGAGTCGTGAGCCCTTGCGCCCGATGATGATCGCCTTCTGACTGTCGCGCTCGACGACGATGTTCGCCCACACGTCGGTGAGGTCGCTGTCTTCCCGCGGAGCGACGTCGTCGACCGTCACGGCAATCGAGTGCGGGAGTTCATCGCGAACGCCGTGGAGGGCTGCTTCGCGGATGATCTCGGCGATCCGGTCCTCGAGGGCCTCGTCGGTGACGACATCGTCCTCGTACAGCGCGGGACCGACCGGCATGAGCGCGAGGAGCTCGTCGCTCAGCACGTCGAGCTGGTCGTTCGTGACGGCGGAGAGCGGGATGACCGCTGCCCAGTCCTCGCGAAGCGCGTCGACTTCGATGAGACGTTCGGTGATCTGATCCCGCGTCGCAGCGTCGGTCTTGGTGACGAGGGCCACCTTCTTGGCCCGCGGATAGCCGGAGAGGGACTCGGCGATGCGGCGGTCGCCCGGGCCGACCTTCTCGGTGGCGGGCGCGCAGAAAGCGATCACGTCGACGTCGCCGAGGACCTGCTCGACGAGGTCGTTGAGCCGCTGGCCGAGAAGAGTGCGGGGCCGGTGGATGCCGGGGGTGTCGACGACCACGAGCTGACCGCCGGGGCGGTTGACGATGCCGCGGATCGCGCGACGAGTGGTCTGCGGCTTATCGCTCGTGATGGCGACTTTCTCGCCCACGAGCGCGTTGGTCAACGTGGACTTGCCGACGTTCGGCCGGCCCACGAAGGTCACGAAACCGGATCGGGTGTCGGTCATCTGTCGTTCCTCTCACGCTGCGAGGTCTCTGCCTCGGCGTTCTCGTCGTCTGTCGTCTCGGCCCGCTCCACGATGACCGTCGCGATTCCGCGGTTGCGCCCCCGCGAGGCGCCGCCGGTCATCACGAGGCCGGAGTGCTCCGCAGTCGCGCCGGGTTGCGGGATGCGGCCCAGCGCTTTGCCGAGCAGGCCCCCGATCGAATCCACGTCTTCGTCGTCGAGCTCGAGGCCGAACAGGTCGCCGACCTCGTCGAGACCGAGACGCGCATTGACGCGGTAACGGCCGTCGGGGAGCTCCACGATCTCGGTGGACGGGGCGTCGTACTCGTCGGCGATCTCGCCCACGAGCTCTTCGATCAGGTCTTCCAGGGTCACCAGGCCCGCGACGCCGCCGTACTCGTCGACGACGAGGCAGACGTGCACGGCGTCTTTCTTCATCTGCTGGAGAAGCGTCTCTGCCTTCATCGATTCGGGGACGAAGACGGCCGGACGCGCGATGCGGCGGATCGGTGCATCGCGCCAGCCGGCTTCGTCACGGAAGCCGAACTGGACGAGATCTTTGAGATACAGCACACCGACGATGTCGTCGGCTTCGTCGTCGGCGAGAGGGATGCGAGAGACGCCTTTGTCGAGAAAGAGCGCGAGCGCCTCGCGGGAGGTGGCCGCGGCATCCACGCTCACCATGTCGGTGCGGGGCACCATGACTTCGCGTACGTAGCGATCGGTGAAATCGAAGACCGAGTGAATGAGCTCGCGATCGTCCTCTTCGATGAGCTCGTTCTCGGCCGCCTCGTCGATGATGCTGAGCAGCTGCTCCTCGGACGCGAACGACGTCGAGTGGGCGACACCGGGCGTCACGCGGTTGCCCACTGCGACGAGCCCGTGAGCGAGGGGCCCGAGCAGGACGCGCATTCCGCGGATGACCGGTGCTCCCCCGCGCAAGAGCCCACGAGCGTGCTGGCGGCCGACGGAGCGTGGGCTCGCGCCGACGGCGACGAAGGAGATGCCCGTCATCAGGACGGCCGCGGCGAGCACCGCGAGCAGGATGTTGTCGAAGATGAGCATGAACGCCGCCGCGACGAGCACGGCCGCGGTCGTCTCAGCGAGCACGCGGATGAACGAGACGGCGGTGACGTGGGCGTTGGTGTCGTCGCCGATACGACGCAGGGACCGCGCGTTGCGGCCGCCCGATCCGAGTTCGATCAGGTCGACGCGCGAAGTCACGCCCAGCGCCGCCTCGAACGCCGCCATCAGGCCGCCGAAGGCGACGAGCAGGAAGGCGGTGACGAGGAGCAGGGCCTCGGTCATGCGCGGCGCTGGCGCTCGACGGCCTGGAAGCCGGCGATGAGCTCGCGCTGCAGTCCGAACATCTCACGCTCCTCGTCGGGTTCGGCGTGGTCGAACCCGAGCAGGTGCAGCAGGCCGTGGGTGGTGAGGAGGATCAGTTCGTCTTGCGTGGAGTGCTTCGCAGCGACGGCCTGCGTCTCGGCCACGGCCGGGCAGAGCACGATGTCGCCGAGCAGGCCCGCGGGGGTGGGTGCGTCCTCGGAGCCGGGGCGCAGCTCGTCCATCGGGAAGCTGAGCACATCGGTGGGGCCGGGCTCGTCCATCCACTGCACGTGCAGGGACTCCATGGCGCCTTCGTCGACGAGCACGATGGCGACGTCGGCGTCGGCGCTGACGTGGAGTTCCGTCAGGTTGTATTCCATGAGACGCAGCAGTACCTGCTCGTCGATCTGGTGGTCGGATTCGTTGTTGATCTCGATCGTCATGAGCGGTTTCGTCTCGGGAGGTGATCGCGGGGACCGGCGGCGCTCGAGCCGCGTCGCTCCGCACGGGTGGCGAACTCGGATGCCTCATCCCGCTCGCGACGAGCGGCCAAGCGCTTCTCGTCGTATTCGCTGTACGCGTCGACGATGCGACCCACGAGGCTGTGGCGCACGACGTCGTCGCTCGTGAGGCGGGAGAAATGGATGTCGTCGATGTGGTCGAGCACGCGCGTGACGAGGCGCAGACCCGAGGCGCCCTGGGGCAGGTCGACCTGCGTGATGTCGCCGGTCACGACCATGCGCGTGCCGAAACCGAGGCGCGTGAGGAACATCTTCATCTGCTCGGGCGTGGTGTTCTGCGCCTCGTCCAGCACGACGAAGGAATCGTTCAGCGTGCGACCGCGCATATAGGCCAGGGGGGCGACCTCGATCGTTCCCGTCGCCATGAGCTTCGGGACGATATCGGGGTCCATCATCTCGTTGAGCGCGTCGTAGAGCGGGCGAAGGTACGGGTCGATCTTGTCGGTGAGGGTGCCGGGGAGGAACCCGAGCCGCTCCCCCGCCTCGACGGCCGGGCGCGTGAGGATGATCCGCGTGACTTCTTTGCGCTGCAGAGCTTGAACGGCCTTGGCCATGGCGAGATAGGTCTTGCCGGTACCGGCTGGCCCGATGCCGAAGACGATCGTGTTCTCGTCTATCGCGTCGACGTACTCTTTCTGGCCGGCGGTCTTGGGGCGGATGGTCTTTCCGCGCGACGACAGGATCGCCTCTCCCATGACTTCGGAGGGCCGCGGGCCCCCGTCGGAGAGCATGCGGTTCGAGCTCGACACGTCGGACGGGTCGAGGCCCTGGCCCGAGCGGGTCATGCTGAGCAGTTCGTCGACCAGACCGCGGGCCGCGCGCACGGCACCCGGCGCACCGGTCAGCGTGATCTCGTTGCCGCGCACGTGGACGTCGACACCGGGGTGCTCCTTCTCGACAACACGCAGGAGACGATCCTGCGGGCCGAGAAGCTGCACCATGGCCACGCCGTCGACCTGGATGTGGTCGGAGACGATTTCTTCGGCGGAGTCAGCCACCCAGGCTCTTTTCGTTCAGGCCACCCGCGAGGACGTGGGCGTGCACATGGAAGACGGTCTGACCGGCACCCTCGCCGGTGTTGAAGATGAGGCGGAAGTCGCCATCGGCGTGCTCGGCGGCGACCGAATCGGCGAGCCCGATGAGCTCGGCGAGGAGAGCGGGATCACCCGCGGCGAGCTCGACCACGTTGCGGTACCGCTGCGTCTTGGGGATGACGAGCAGGTGCACGGGCGCCTGAGGCGCGATGTCGCGGATCGCGAAGACGTTCTCGGTCTCGGCGACGATCTCGGCGGGGATCTCGCCCTGCAGGATGCGCGTGAAGATCGACGGTTCGCTCATGGCATCCAGTCTAGTGACGGCCTCCGACACCGGGGCTGGGCCGTTCGTGACGCGCTGACCGGTGCGGCGCCGACGGGGCGCGCCCCCATCGGCGCCGTCCGCCCCGGGTCGCCGAGAGGAGCGGTGCCGATCCACGGGGAGCAAGCTCGGGTGGAGCTCACCAACGACCGTGCGCCGCCGACAGCACCGAGATCGCCGCAGCCCCCGCGGTGGAGGTCCGCAGCACCGTGTCGCCGAGGCGCACGATCCGCGCGCCCGCGCCCTCGAGGGCCGTGAGCTCCTCGGGCGCGATCCCGCCCTCGGGGCCTACGACGAGCACCACGTCGCGACCGTCCGACGCCTCCGCGGCGACCTCGGTGAGACGAGCGGATGCCGACGGCTCCAGCACCAAGATCTGGGCCGCGCCGGCGAGGCGGACGAGGTCGGCCGTTCGCGCGACTCCCTCGACCTCGGGAATCCACGCGCGGTGGGCCTGCTTCGCCGCTTCGCGGACGATCGTGCGCCAGCGGGCCAGACCCTTCTCGGCTTTCGCGTCCCAGCGCGAGACGCTTCGCGACGCCTGCCACGGCACGATCGCGTCGACACCGAGCTCCGTCGCCGCCTGGACGGCGAGCTCGTCGCGGTCGCCCTTTGCGAGGGCCTGCACGAGCACGAAGCGCGGGGAGGGCGCGGGGACCTCGTCGCGTCCGGTGACGCGCACGTCGACCTGTTTCGGGGTCGCCGCGGTCACGATGCCCGACAGCCACACCCCGCGCCCGTCGCCGAGCGTCACCGCCTCGTCGACGCGCACGCGCCGGACGGCCGAGGCGTGGTGTGCCTCGGCACCAGTGAGTTCGACGGTGTCGCCCGGGCGGGCGGAACCGGCGTCGTCGCAGACGAAGTGCAGCGCCACGGTCAGTGCCGGAAGCGGTCGCGGAACTTGCTGAACATTCCCTGCTGGTGCTCGGCCAGACGGGGCTTCGGCGCCTTGGTGCGCTTGGCGAACTCCTCGATGAGGGCGCGCTCCTTGTGGTCGAGGCGCGTCGGGGTCACCACGTGCACGCCGACGCGGAGGTCGCCGCGCTGGCTCCCACGCAACGGCGTGATGCCGCGGCCCTTGATCGTCAGGACGTCGCCCGATTGCACGCCCGGGCGCACTTCGAGGTCGACGCTGCCGTCGAGGGACTGGATCGAGGTGTTCGTACCGAGGATGGCATCCGGCATCGACACCTCGAGGGTTGCGACGAGGTCATCGCCCTCACGGCTGAAGGACTCGTGGGTCTCGACGGTGATCTCGAGGTAGAGGTCGCCGTTGGGACCGCCCGCGGGCCCGACCTCGCCGGAGCCGGGGAGTTGCAGGCGCAGGCCGGACTCGACGCCGGCGGGGATGTCGACCGACACGGTGCGGCGGGCGCGGACGCGTCCCTGACCCTGACAGGTGCCGCAGGGGTACGGGATGGTCGTGCCGTGGCCCTGGCAGACGCTGCAGGGGGCACTGGTGACCACGTTGCCGAGCAGGCTGCGCACGGTGCGCTGCACGTGGCCGGAGCCGTGGCAGATGTCGCAGGTGACCTCGCTGGTACCGGGCTGCGTGCAGGCGCCCTGACACGTCTCGCACAGCACCGCGGTGTCGACCTCGAGGTCGCGATGGGTGCCGAAGACGACGTCGCCGAGGTCGAGCGTGACGCGCACGAGGGCGTCTTGTCCGCGCTCGCGGCGCGAACGCGGTCGAGGTCCGCGGCCGCCTCCACCCTGGCCTCCGCCGCCGAAGAACGTCTCGAAGATGTCGCTGAAACCACCGAAGCCGGCCGCGCCCCCACCACCGAAGGGGCTCTGGTCGCCGCCCGTGTCGTACCGACGGCGCTGCTCGGGGTCGCTCAACACGTCGTAAGCGTGGGTGACGAGCTTGAAGCGCTCGGACGCGTCTTCTCCCGGGTTGACATCGGGGTGGAGCTGACGCGCCAGACGGCGGTACGCCTTCTTGATGTCTTCGGGGCTGGCATCGCGTTCGACGCCCAGGACCTCGTAGTGGTCAGCCACAATCGCCTTCCTGTCCGCTTGCGCGGGGTCGTTCTCGGGTGGGGTGCTCGGAGCGCTCGTCGTCAGCGAGACGCGTCGTCGTCTTCGAGCATCCGGGTCAGATAGTGCGCGACGGCACGAACCGCCGCGAGGTTGGAGGAGTAGTCCATGCGGGTGGGACCGAGCAGGCCCACGCGTGCGCCGCCGGTGGAGCCGTCGTACCGGCTGGCGAGCACCGAGGCCTCGACCAGGCCGAAGGGCTCGTTCTCGCGGCCGATGCTGGCCGACAGGCCCTTCTCGTCGGCGACCATCTCGCTCATGAGACGCAGGAGCGTCACCTGCTCCTCGATGGCCTCGAGCAGCGGGTAGATGCTGCCGCGAAAGTCGGACTCACGCTTGGCGAGCGTCGCTGCACCGGCCAGGACCAGGCGGTCCTGGCGGAACTCCTCGAGCTCTTCCCCGACCACGCGCAGCACCGCATCGGCGATCGCGTCGAGCGCGACCCCGGGGCGCGGTCCGTCAGCCAGAGCCGCTTGCACCCGATGCGAGCTGTCGGCGACGCTTCGCCCGACGAGCACCGCCCCCACTCGGGCGCGCAGCTGGATGATGTCCGCCTCGGTCGGCTCCGTGGGCACGAGAGCGATCCGTTGCGACACCCGGCCGGTATCGGTGACGAGGATGACCAGCAGGCGCGGTCCGCCGAGCGCGACGAGCTCGACGTGGGTCACGTTTGCGCGGGCGAACGAGGGATACTGCACGATCGCAACCTGGCCGGTCAGCTGTGTGAGCGCTCGGACGGTACGCGCCAGCAGGTCGTCGAGGTCGCCCGCCTCGTCGAGGAAAGACGTGATCGCGCTGCGCTGCGCACCCGAGAGCGGGCGGAGTTCCGCGAGGTGATCGACGAAGACGCGGTAGCCCTTGTCGGTCGGGACGCGCCCCGACGACGTGTGCGGCGCAACGATGAGGTCCTCGTCTTCGAGCAGCGCCATGTCGTTGCGGATCGTGGCCGCCGACACTCCGAACGCGTGACGGTCGACGATCGCCTTGCTTCCGACGGGCTCACGTGTATCGACGTAGTCCTGGACGATCGCGCGGAGCACCTGAAGGCCTCGTTCCGACACCATGAGCTGCTCCTCCCGTCTGGCACTCGCATCTGTGGAGTGCCAATTCTACGGGATCGGTCCGACCCGGTGCCGGGGGCTCGCGGATCAGGCCGTCAGAGACCGCACCACGGCATCCGCCAAGAGGCGCCCGCGCAGGGTCAGCACGATGCGTCCCCGCACGGCATCGCGTCCCTCGATCAGACCGTCCGCGATGAGGGATGCCACGGCCTTGCGGCCTTCCCCGAGGATCTCCGACACCGCGAGGCCGTCGCGGATGCGGCTGCGCAGCAGCACCGACTCGAGCCGGCGCGCGGTCTCATCGGGGCGTTCCCGCGCGGCGGCCGGGGACTCGAGCGCGGCCAGGCGCTGAGCGTACGCGGCCGGATGCTTCACGTTCCACCAGCGGAGCCCGCCGACGTGGCTGTGAGCTCCCGGCCCGAAGCCCCACCAGTCGGTGCCGCGCCAGTAGGCGAGGTTGTGGCGAGAGCGGTGCGAAACGCCTCGGGACCAGTTCGACACCTCGTACCAGTCGAAGCCGGCGGCGCCGAGCAGCTCGTCGGCAAGCTCGTACATGTCGGCCTGGAGGTCGTCGGACGGCTCTGCGACCGCACCCGAGCGGATCTGACGCGCGAGCTTCGTGCCGTCTTCGACGATCAGCGCATAGGCCGAGATGTGGTCGGGTTCGAGCGCGATGGCCGCCTCGAGGGAGGCCCGCCAGTCGTCGAGCGACTCCCCCGGCGCGCCGTAGATGAGATCGACCGACACGTCGAGGCCCGCCCGGCGGGCCGCTGCCACGGCGGTGGCGACGTTCAGGGGGTCGTGAGTGCGGTCGAGGACCGCGAGCACGTGCGGTCGCGCCGACTGCATGCCGATCGACAGCCGCGTGACGCCCGCGTCGGCGAGGGTGCGCGCCACGGTGTCGTCGACGGTGTCGGGGTTGGCTTCGACCGAGACCTCGGCACCCTCGGCGATCCCGAACTCGTCCCGCACCGCCTCGAGCATCCGCGCGAGATCACCGGGCGGAAGAAGCGTCGGTGTGCCTCCTCCGAAGAAGACGGTGGATGCCGCGCGGCGGCCGCCCGCGGCATCCATCACTCCCCCCGCCAGGCGCACCTCGGCGGCGAGCGTGTCGGCGAAGTCGTCTTGGCGCGCGCCGCGCAGCTCGCTGGCGGTATAGGTGTTGAAGTCGCAGTAACCGCACCGCACGCGACAGAAGGGGACGTGCAGGTACACGCCGAAATCGGCCGCGGGGTCGATGGCGAGATCGGCGGGCAGGCGTCCATCGACCGGGGCGGGGTCTCCGAGTGGGAGGGGGCCGCCCATCAGGACGCGTACAGCGGAGAGATGGCGCGGAGGTACCGGGCGAACAGCGCCTTGCGGCGGCGGCGTACGCGGCTGCCGAAGAGGCGGTAGGTCGGAGCCGTAGGGCGGTCGAAGGCGCGGACCACGAACCAGACCTCATCGTTGTCTCGCCATTCGACCGAGAACAGCTCCTCGCCGCTGACGATCGAGTGGCCGACCGTGCCGAGGATGAAACCGACGCGGCGGGGCTCCTCGAAGACCGAGATGACGCGGAGTTCGGCGTCGGCGCGGTGCCCGTCGACCTTGCCGTGCAGACGGATGCCGGTGCCGGGACGGACGAAGGGTGTGCCGTCGGCGGCGAAACGCTGCTCGGCCTCGAGGCTGCTGGGCGCGACGGGAGCACCGTCGGCGTCGAAGCCGACGCCGGAGTACCCCTCTCCAGACGCGGGACGGACGTCGCTGATGCTCAACTCACCGGCACGTAGCGGCGCCCACGACAGCAGCAGCTCGCCGGCGGCGGCGAAGCGCTCCTCGCCGCTGCCGATGCGCCACGCGTCCTCTGCCGGTACCGAGTTCTCGGGCGGGTACTGCATCAGATCGTGCGCCTGGGTGGCGCCGACAGCGGCGTAGTCGACCGTGTCATCGGTGAAGTTCTGCCTGCGCATGGTTCACCCCTCTCGGTGTGGTGCGTTACTTCTTGGTCTCGACGTCTCCCGACAGGGCGGCGATGAACGCCTCCTGCGGAACCTCGACGCGGCCCACCATCTTCATGCGCTTCTTGCCCTCTTTCTGCTTTTCGAGGAGCTTGCGCTTTCGGGTGATGTCACCGCCATAGCACTTGGCGAGCACGTCTTTGCGGATCGCGCGGATCGTCTCGCGCGCGATGATGCGCGCGCCGATCGCGGCCTGGATGGGCACCTCGAACTGTTGGCGAGGGATGAGCTTGCGCAGGCGCTCGGCCATGAGCGTGCCATACGCGTACGCCTTCTCGCGGTGCACGATCGAGCTGAACGCGTCGACCTTGTCGCCCTGGAGCAGGATGTCGACCTTGACCAGGTCGGCGGTCTGCTGGCCGGCGGGTTCGTAGTCGAGGCTCGCGTAGCCCTGGGTGCGTGACTTGAGGTGGTCGAAGAAGTCGAAGACGATCTCGCCCAGGGGCATGTGGTACCGCAGCTCGACGCGGTCCTCACTGAGGTACTCCATGCCGAGCAGCGTGCCGCGGCGCGTCTGACAGAGCTCCATGACGGTGCCGACGTAGTCCTTCGGCAGCAGGATGCCGACCTTGACGATCGGCTCCGAGACCGAGGCGACGCGCCCGTCGGGGTACTCGCTGGGGTTGGTGACCGACACGGTCTCGCCGGTGTCGGTGGTGACCTCGTACGTCACCGACGGCGCGGTGGTGATGAGGTCGAGTCCGAACTCTCGCGAGAGACGCTCGGTGATGATCTCGAGGTGCAGGAGGCCGAGGAAGCCGCAGCGGAAGCCGAAGCCCAGGGCGACCGAGGTCTCGGGCTCGTACTGCAGCGAGGCGTCGGAGAGCTTGAGCTTGTCGAGAGCTTCGCGCAGCTCGGCGTAGTCGCTGCCGTCGATCGGGTAGATGCCCGAGAAGACCATGGGCTTCGGATCGGTGTAGCCCGGAAGCGCGTCGGTGGCGGGCTTGCGGTGCGTGGTGATCGTGTCGCCGACCTTCGACTGGCGCACGTCTTTCACACCCGTGATGAGGTAGCCGACCTCGCCGACGCCGAGGCCCTTGGTGGGGACCGGCTCGGGGCTCGAGACGCCGATCTCGAGGGCCTCGTGCGTCGCGCCGGTCGACATCATCTGCAGACGCTCGCGCGGCTGTAGCGACCCGTCGATCATGCGCACGTAGGTGACGACGCCGCGGTAGGCGTCGTAGACCGAGTCGAAGATCATGGCGCGCGCGGGGGCGTCGGCCGTGCCGACCGGGGCGGGGATCTTCTCGACGATCAGGTCGAGCAGCTCTTCGACGCCCATGCCGGTTTTGCCGCTGACGCGCAGCACGTCGGCGGGGTCGCCGCCGATGAGGCCGGCGAGCTCCGCGGCGTACTTGTCGGGGTCGGCCGCCGGAAGGTCGATCTTGTTCAGCACCGGGATGATCGTCAGATCGTTCTCGAGCGCCAGGTACAGGTTGGCGAGCGTCTGGGCCTCGATGCCCTGAGCGGCGTCGACGAGCAGGATCGCGCCCTCGCAGGCGGCGAGAGAACGGCTGACCTCGTAGGTGAAGTCGACGTGCCCGGGTGTGTCGATCATGTTGAGGGCGAAGGTGCCGTCGGTCGTGGACCACGGCATGCGCACGGCCTGCGACTTGATCGTGATGCCGCGCTCGCGCTCGATGTCCATGCGGTCGAGGTACTGCGCCCGCATATCGCGGTCGCTGACCACGCCGGTGATCTGCAGCATGCGGTCGGCCAACGTCGACTTGCCGTGGTCGATGTGAGCGATGATGCAGAAGTTGCGGATCTGCTCCGGCGGAGTGGCAGACGGCTCGAGGGGCTTCAGGGCGCGCGGTGACATGTTCCGTCGATTCTACGGTGGTGCGCCGACATCGCCGTCCCCGGGTGCTCGGGGTTCTGGCATCCGGTGCTCCTGGCGCCCTGCTTCCGGCGCGAGATCACGTGACCTGGCCGAGGCCCCACTGCATGTCGGGTGTCCTCGTCCAGGTCACGTGATCTCGACGCGGCGGGGCCTGGGCGCCCGGCGGTTCTCGTGCTTCTACCCTGGATGCCATGGCGGTCCAGGTCGTGCTCGTGCACGGCATCCGCACGTCCTCGACGATGTGGCGGGCGCAGGTCGCGCGCTTGCGGGACCGCGGCACGCCCGTCGCCGCCGTCGATCTCCCGGGGCACGGGAGGCGCCGGGGCGAGGTGTTCTCGCTCGATGAGGCATTCGCGACCATCGATGGCGCGGTTCGGGATGCCGGGAGGCTCGGGCCCGTGCTGCTGGTGGGGCATTCCATGGGTGGGTTGCTCGGTACCGAGTACGTGGGCGGCGAGGACCGGCCTCCGGTGGCGGGGTTCGTGGCGGCGTCGTGCACCTCGCTCCCCCGCGGAATCGGGCTGTCCGCGTACCGCTTCTTCACGCGGCGTTTCGACAGCCTCCCCGATCGCGGTCTGGGACTCACGAACCGCATGCTCGACCGCACCCTCCCTCCTGAGACACGGCCCGACTTCGGTGCCGGCGGGTACGCCTTCGACGCGCAGGACACGGCCCTGTCGGCTCTCGCTGAGCTCGACGTCGTGGCAGCCCTTCGTCGAATCGACGTGCCCCTGTGGTTCGTGAACGGTCAATGGGATCAGCTCCGGATGAACGAGCGGATGTTCCTCACCGTCGACCCGCACGCGGAGCTCATCGTGGTTCCAGGCACGACGCACCTCGTCACGGCGATGCGCCCGCGCGTTTTCAACGCGCTGCTGGAGGTGGCGCTCACCACGATCGAGGCATCGACCTGATAGACTCGGCTCTTGGCTTGCGTGTGGGGTTTTTCCCGACCTCCACGATCGCCGGTGCAGCGCCCCTCTACCGCTCGCCCGGCACAATCCCATACTCATTCGAACGAAAGACCCTCGACGTGGCGAACATCAAGTCGCAGATCAAGCGCAACAAGACCAACGAGAAGGCGCGCGAGCGCAACAAGGCCGTGAAGAGCGAGCTCCGCACGCACGTGCGTCGCACCAAGGAGGCCGTCGTGGCCGGCGACAAGGAAGCAGCCCTCAAGGCGCTCGCCACCGCGACCAAGAAGCTCGACAAGGCCGTGAGCAAGGGTGTCATCCACCAGAACCAGGCCGCGAACCGCAAGTCGGCCATCGCGAAGTCGGTCGCCGCTCTCTGAGTCGCAGATCTTTTCCAGGCCCGTCCCGTGTTCCACGGGGCGGGCCTTTGCGTTGCGCGCCGGCCGATCGTGCCGCGCTGCCGGGGGCTGTCAACCGCCGACGATGCGGTGCTGCAGTCGCTCGAGGGCGGGCAGGGCCGCGGCAATCGTGGCGACATCCCCCGGGGAGAGGTCCCGAAGAGCTGCGGCGAGGATATGGGCCGCGGACTCGTCGAATGCGCGCAGGCGCGTCTCGGCGAGCGGCGTGAGTCCGACGCTGGTGCGTCGTCCGTCGCCGGCGACCAGGTGCCGCTCGATGAGCCGTGCACCCTGCATCTGCGAGAGCAGGTTGCTGATGGTCGACCGGGCGAGGCCGAGCGTATCGGCGAGATCGGACGGCGCGCTCTCCCCCGTCGCCGCCAGCGAGCGCATGACCTCGATCTGCGCTTCGGGAATGTCCGGGAGGTCGGCGGCCGATCGGGACGCCCGGAGGACGGCACGGCGCAGCGGACCGAGCTGGTGTGCGAGCGAGCCGGCGGTGCGAGTGATGCCATCGTCCATCGTCGAAGTGTAGGCCGGAAATATGTTTGACACAGAACTAGTTTGGTCACAAACTCATTCCATGGAGATCAACACCACCGTCGCCCGCCCCGAACCTCCCCAGGACCTGTCCGGCATCGTCGGACATCGCTTCATCTATACCTACGCCAACGGCTGGCAATACGAGATGTACGTCAAGAACGCCACCACGATCGACTACCGCATCCACAGCGGTCACGTCGGCGGCCGCTGGGTGAAGGATCAGACCGTAGACCTCGTCGCTCTCGCGACGGATGTCTACAAGGTCTCGTGGAACGAGCCGACGGGTACGAGCGTCGTCGTCAATGTGCTCCCCGCGTCGCGCGTGCTGCACGGCACCATCTTCTTCCCCCGCTGGATCGAAGTCGACGGGCATAAGACCGTGCTCTTCCAGAACGACCACCTCGACGACATGCAGCGCTATCGCGACGAGGGTCCCACCTACCCGATCTACGTCGTTCCGGAGTTCGCCCACATCACGCTCTTCGAGCACGTCGGCGAGAACGACGAGACCGTGATCGACACCGCCCCCGGCGACCTGCCCGCCGGCTGGTCGGACCGGACGAACTGATGGCCGCCGACGCGCACCTCACCCCCCTCACCCTCTCCCACGGCGATCGCACCCTGCGCGGGTGGCAGTGGGAGCCCGTCGCCGGCGTTACCGATGCCGCCCCGCGCGTGCTGCTCGTGCACGGATTCAGCGCGGACGCGACCGGCGGGCATCAGCTGTTCGTGCAGGCCGCGCGTCACCTCGTCGAGCGCGGCGCCGTGGTTCGCAGTTACAGCCGGCTCGGTCAGGGCATGAGTGATGGTGTTTTCTCGGAGATCACGATCGGCGACGAGGTCGACCAAGTGGTGGGCATGATCCGTGCCTTCGCCGTCGAGGGGCCCGTCCATGTCGTGGCGCACAGCCTCGGCGCGGTGGAGTCCGCTCTCGCCGCGGCTCGCGTGCCCGAGCTCGTTCGCACGCTGACGCTGTGGTCGCCGGCGGGCGTCGTCGTCGACGACATCACGGTGCACGACGCGATCCAGGGCCAGTCCCTCGCGCCGGCTCGCGAGCAGGGATGGTTCGATTTCGGAGGGATGCCGCTGGGCATGGCGTTCATCGACGAGGTGACCGCGGGCCTCGACGTCTACGGGCCTGTTACGACCTACACCGGTCCTGCCGACGTCGTGCACGGAACGCAGGACACGATCGTGCCGGTGGAGTACGGCGCTCGGTACGCAGAACTGTTGCCGGGGGCGTCGCTCACCGTCGTCGACGGTGCGGACCACGGCTGGTCGTCGACCCCGTGGCGTCGGCGTCTGTTCGAGATTCTCGACGCACGAGTGGGCTTTGCGGACTGACTTCGGGCTCGCCGTCGCGTCACGTGGGGCGCGACGGCGAGCGCTCGGCTAGCCGCCGTAGGGTGCCCGGGTCGCGATGATCGTGATCATGCGCTCGAGAGCGAAGACGGGGTCTCGCGACGCGCCTTTGACCTCGGCGTCGGCGCGTGCGGTGGCGTGGATCGCCATGCCCAGCGTGTTTCCGGTCCACCCGACGAGGTCGCGGCGGGCGCGGTCGACCTGCCAGTCCTTCATGCCGAGGCGCTGGGCGAGCACCGACGACGACTCCCGGGTTCCCGCGACGCGGGCCATCGTGCGCAGCTTCATGGCGACGGCGGCGACGAGCGGCACCGGGTCGGCTCCGGATGCCAGCGCGTGCCGCAGCGCGAGAAGAGCGGGGCCGTACTGGCCGGCGATGGCGGTGTCGGCCACGGTGAAGGCCGAGGTCTCGACGCGCCCCCCGTAGTAGCGCTCGACGGTGCGCTCGTCGATGTCGCCGGGGACGTCGGAGATGAGCTGCTGGCAGGCGGCGGCGAGCTCGGTGAGATCGTCGGCGAACGCCGAGACGAGAGAGCGCAGAGCGACCGGGGCGATGCGCTTGTGCGCAGCCTTGAACTCGCCGACGGCGAAGTCGAAGCGGTCGGAGTCGCGCTTGACGGCGGGGCAGGCGATCTCTATGCCATTGCCCTGACCGGCACGGATGCCGTCGAGCAGCTTCTTGCCGCGAACGCTCGCGCCGGTGTGCCGCAAGACCACCGTGGCGCCGTCCTGGGGGTGGGCGAGGTACGACACCGCCTCGGTGAGGAAGGTGTCGGTGCACTTCTCGACGCCGCTGACGCGGACGAGACGCGGCTCGCCGAACAGGGAGGGCGACGTGACACTGAGCAGGGTGCCGGCGGCGTAGTCGTCGGCACGGATGTCGGTGACCTCGAGGCTGGGGTCTTCGCTCTTCAACATCGATCGGATGCCCGCGATCGCGCGCTCCGCGCAGACCTCTTCGGGGCCTGAGACGAGGACGAGGGGCGCGGGTTGCGGAGAACGCCACGAGACCTGAGGAATGGTCGACTTCGCCTTTGCGGGGGCGGAGCGTCGGGGAGCCGGGGTCACTCTCCCAGCCTACCGATCGGTTCCGACATCGCCGGGCGGCGGCGAGTCGCCGATCCCCGCGTCGGCTCGCTCCCGCCACAGCGTCAACCGTCCGTCTGCATCGAGCCAGACCGCGAGTGCGCCGTCACGATCGGTGCGTGCCGCGGTCGTTCCGAGAGCCGTCAGGAGGCCGAGGAGCTTCGCGGTCGGATGACCGTAGTCGTTGTCGGCGCCGACGCCGATGAGCCCGACCGTGGGGTGCAGAGCGCGGTAGAGCTCGGCATCCTGATCGGCGCTGCCGTGGTGCGAGACCTTCACGACCTGCACGCGGGGGACGTCGATGCGCCGGCGGAGGGTGTATTGCGCCTGCTCACCCAGGTCGCCCAGGAGCACGGTGCGCGGGAAACCCGCTCCGACGACGTCGAGGGCGACCGAGGCGTCGTTGCCGGGTTCGACGTTCGGCAGCGGGCCGAGCGCCTGCCATCGCGTGGTGCCCACGGCTCCCGTCATCCCGATCGTCGCGAGCTGGAGGCGGGCTCCTGCGGCCGCGAACCGGTCGAGGAGCCGCTCGTCGTTCGCCTCGTCGGGCGGCCCGTGGACGAGGAGGTCCACCCGGCCCACGATCGCCGACGATCCGCCCACGTGGTCGAGATCGAAATGCGTGAGGACGACAACGGCCAAGCGCTCCACCCCGAACGTCTGCAGGCAGTGGGTCAGAGCCTCCGGCTCGGGTCCGGTATCGACGAGAGCCACGGCGTGCCCCGATCGCCACAGCGTCGCGTCGCCCTGGCCCACGTCGCACATCGCCACCTGCCACGCGGCAGGAACCGTGAGCGGCCCTGCCACCGTGCGCACGGCCGTCTGCCCGAGCACGAGGCCGAGCACGACGGCGACGGCGGCGGAGGCCAGAGCGGTGATTCTCGGCAGCCTTCGAGGCCGGATGACGGCGAGGCTGATGGCGGCTCCGACCGCAGCCAGCAGCGTCGCCCCGAACAGCCCGTCGGGCCACGGCAGGTTCTGCGCCGCCACCGCCGCGGTCGTGTGCGCGACGGCGGCGATCCAGGCCGCCGGCACCCAGGCGAGTGCGGTCAGTCCGTCTCGTAGCCAGGGCAACGGGGCGATACAGGCCAGGGCCCCCGCGATCGTCGCCGGGGCGGCGGCCGGGTCGGCGACGAGGTTAGCCGCGACGCCCAGCAAGGGGACGTGCGGATCGATCAGCACGATGAGCGGTCCGCAGACGAGCTGGGCCGAGGTGGGCACCGCCAGGGTCAGGGCGAGGGCGCGTGGCATCCATCGTTCCAGGCCGGTGGCCAGCGGCCGGGCGAGCACCAGCAGAGCCCCGGTGGCGGCGGCCGAGAGAGCGAAGCCGAGGGATCGGGAGAGCCACGGGTCGATCACGAGAAGAACCGTCACCGCGAGCGACAGCACCGCCACGCCGATCGCGGGGCGCCCGAGCGCGAGGGCGATCATCGCCACCGTCGCCATGGCGGCGGCGCGGACGACGCTGGGCTCGGGCGTCACGAGAGCCACGAACGCGGTCAGCACCAGCATCGCCCCCACCACCCGTGCGACGCGGGACGCTCCGCAGAGAGCCAGCACGGCGAACGCTGCACCGACGACGATCGCGCAGTTCGCGCCCGAGACCGCGGTGAGGTGCGACAGCGACGAGGCGTTCATGGCGGCCTCGGTGGCGGGGTCGAGGCTGGAGGTGTCGCCCACGGCGAGTCCGGGGACGAGACCCGCCCCCGGCTGTGGGAGGCCCCGTGTCGAGGCCACGAGACCGTCGCGGAGCCCCTCGAAGACGGCCCACACCCCGCCCGGGGCCGAGGCGGTTTCGATCGAGCTCGCCCGCACGACGAGAGCGGCTCGCTCCGCCGGGTCGGAGGGCACGGCCCGTCCGGTCAGCCGGACCTCGCTCCCCATGCTCGCATCGGCCAGCGCCGAACGTCCCTCCGGATCGACGAGAACGCGAGCGGGGATCGTGCCCGTCACGGCGAGCTTTCCCGCGCGAACGCGTGTGGCGACCGCGTCGAACCAGGCCCCGCCGTCGGGTGAACCGTCGATGCGCCCGGTGACGACGACCTCGAGCTCGAGGTGTCGTCCCCCGTCGGTCTCGAGGGCGGCGATCTGCCCCCGGGCCGGACTCACCGACGCCACGGCCCCCGCCGTGGCAGCCGAACAAGCGAGGGCGACGGCCACGACGGCGAGGAGCGCGGTGCGTCGCCACGCGTAGAGTGCGGTGGCCGCGGACGCAGCGACGGTGAGCACCACCGAGAACACGGTGGCATCTGAGACCATCGTCGCCCCGCCCGCGGCGGCCCAGGTCGCTGCGGCGACGGAGACCGCACGAAGAGAACGTCGGCGCGCACCGGGTCGGCCCTTCACACGCGCACCAGGTCGCGAAGTCCGGCGAGCATCTTCTCGCCGATGCCCGGGACCGACAGCAGATCGTCGACGCTCGTGAAACGCCCATTCGTCTTGCGCCACTCCAGGATGCGGTCGGCCATCGCCGGCCCGACGCGCGGGAGCTCGTCGAGTTGTTCGCGTGTGGCGGTGTTGAGGTCGAGAGGTCCGCTGGCGCCGCCGCCCGCACCGGAGGCGGGGGCGACGGTCTCGGCGCCGACAAGGGGAACGACGATCTGCTCGCCGTCGGCCACGGGACGCGCCAGGTTGACCGCGTCGCGCTGCGCATCGTCGGAGAAGCCTCCGGCGCGACCGATCGCATCGGCGACCCGGTCGCCGGCATCCAACCGATATAGCCCCGGCTCACGCACCGCGCCCGCGACGTGGACGTACAGTCCCGTTCCGGCGGGCAGACCCGCGGGCGACGAAGAAGATGACGGCGTCGGTTCGACGATCTGGGCACCCGTCGCGCCCCGCAGCATGCCGATGCCGATGGTGACGGCGAAGGCGAGGAGCACCAGGACGATCACCGCCCCGATTCCGAGGCGGGCTCGAGGGGGCAGGGCGCCCATCGCGGGGCCGGTGGAATCACGCTCTGCGTTGCCTGGACCCTGCTCCGTTTCGCGCGGGGCGCCCGGCGTCGCCGCGTTCGTGGAGAGGGGCCGGTCGGTCACGCCACGACGCTAGACAAACGGTCCTCCTCCGCGTGGAGTGCAAACGCCAGCCGGTGGACAGCCACATGCATTCTTCTGATGTGGAGGACCCGCACGCCCTGCTCGCTCAGGCCTTCTCCTCCTCGGTGGGAGGCGGGGAGTTCTCCGCCTCCGGAGCCATCACCGTTTTCGCGGTCGTCGTCCCGCCCATGCCGTACCCTCGCTACACCGCGTTCGTAGACCAAGGGATCGGCATGCAGCACCGCGACCACTCGCAGCAGATGAAGACCCATGCGCAACGGCGCGATTTGTGGCGTCGGCACCCCCTATGGGTATACGACCCGGACGACTGGAAGCTGATCACGGGGAGCCAGACGGGTGATTTGATCTGTCCGAAGCCGGGATGTCGGGCTGAACTGGTCAAGGTCCAGCGATCGAACGGGACCCGCTTCCTCAGGAACAGGCCGGGAACCGTCGATTGTGGGCACGCGTTCGGAAGGGTTTCTCGCGGCGGCCCTCCGTCCGCCGAGCACACTTGGCTCCAGCAGAGGCTGGCCATGCTCTGCGCCGACCTCGGCTACGCAGCGTTCCCGGAGTACGCCCACGCCGACGTGTGGGTGGACGGACCGCGTCCGCATGCCATCGAAGTGCAACGCTGGACGACCGATTTCGCCGCGCGCACGAGCGCGCGAAGACACGCCGGTGCCGACGTGATCTGGTTACTTCCCGAAAGCGCCACCAGTCCCCAGCTGAAGCGCGCGCTTTTCCGGCAGCCAGCGGCCCGCCTTCGCGTTTTCCAAGCGCCTGGTCGCTCCGTGGAGGCGCGTCCGTGGGAGCCGGGGCACACGGGGCGAGTCCGCCTGTGGGTGGGTGCCACGGTGATGCGCATGGCCGATGATGGACGATCCCTCACGAGCGCGGGAAACTACGACGCACGAGAATTCCTACGGGAAGTCCTGAGCGGTGAGCGGCTATGGTACGGACCCAACGCGGTCGGTTTCGCCTACGGTTCCGGGTGGGCGCGGGTGGAGGATGTCGCGGCCGTGCGTGCCGTACATCGGCGGCCGGCCCGACCGAGAGTGCAAACAGAGCCTGCAGCTGCTGCCACAACGGGGTCCCCACCTTCTCCGCAGCCGAGCGACCGTCATGCGGGGAACGTAAGCGCGACTCCCCCGTCACCCCAGGCTGAGCCCACGGTCACGATCACGGCGACGGAACGCGAGACGGCTCCCTCCGCGGACATACGTCTCACAC
Organism: Sphingomonas sp. G5; assembly: GCF_052660795.1. Taxonomy (NCBI): domain Bacteria; kingdom Pseudomonadati; phylum Pseudomonadota; class Alphaproteobacteria; order Sphingomonadales; family Sphingomonadaceae; genus Sphingomonas; species Sphingomonas sp. G5. Next base: position 1,765,266 of record NZ_CP109660.1, read on the forward strand.
CGACCGACGAGGACGCAACGCCACCCCTTTCGATCGATGGGGCGGGGCATAGCCGCATGAGTGGAGACAGCTCACAGCCGAAGCGCTGGATCCATCGGCTCCTCTCCTGGCTCTTCCACTGACCCACCTCAAAGCTACTTCGTCGACGCCGGGCTTCTCGATCGCGCCCGCGACGGAACGATCTACTTTCGCCCTCGCTGAATCCCTCGACGCCGCCCCCGAGAACGACGGAGGCCACGGCCCCCCGCACTCCGCAGAGCGCCGGGGACGTGGCATCCGGAGCGAGAACCTACTTCGTCGAGAAGCTGACCACCTTCGGCGGACGCACCACCGCGCGCACGATCTCCTGCTCGCCCAGGGCGCGGACGATGCGCTCGTCGCCGCGGGCGAGGGCCTCGAGCTCGTCGGCGCCGATCTTGGCCGAGACCTCGAGCGTGCCGCGCACCTTGCCGTCGATCTGCACGACGGCGGTGACCGTGTCTTCGACGAGCAGCGTGGGGTCGGCCTGACGCCAGGTCGCGAGTCCCACGAAACCGTCGTAGCCGAGCGTCGCCCACATCTCTTCCGCGGTGTGCGGGGCGAACAGGTCGAGGGTCATCGCGATGACCTCGGCCGCCTCGCGGACGGCGGGGTCGCTCGCGCCCGCCTTTCCGTCGATCGCCTTGCGGGTGGCGTTGACGAGCTCCATCAGGCGGGCGACGACGACGTTGAACTTCGTCTGCTCGATGAGGTTCGCGGCATCCGCCAGCAGGCGATGCGTGACACGGCGGAGCGAGGAGTCGCCCTCGGCCCAGACCACGTCGGTCTCGCTGTCGACGTCGTGAGCGATGCGCAGGGCGCGGGCGAGGAACTTGGCCGCACCCGTCGTCGAGACGTCGTTCCAGTCTTTGTCGTCTTCCACGGGGCCCGCGAAGGCGAGCGCGACGCGCAGGGCGTCGGCGCCGTGGGCGTCGAGCTCCTCCTGGAACAGCACCAGGTTGCCCTTGCTCTTCGACATCTTCGTGCCGTCGAGGATGACCATGCCCTGGTTGATGAGGCTCGAGAACGGCTCGGTGAACTCCACCAGGCCCATGTCGAAGAGGGCCTTGGTGATGAAGCGCGCGTACAGCAGGTGCAGGATCGCGTGCTCGACGCCGCCGATATAGAAGTCGACGGGGCCCCACTTGTTCGCCTCGCGGGCGGAGAACGCCTCGGTCTCGCTGTTCGGCGACAGGAAGCGCAGGTAGTACCACGAGCTGTCGACGAAGGTGTCCATCGTGTCGGGGTCGCGCAGCAGCGTCTGGCCCGTCTCGGGGTCGGTCACCTGCACCCAGTCGGTGGCCGCGCCGAGCGGCGAGGTTCCCTTGGGCTTGAGGTCGAGTCCCTCGACCGAGGGCAGCGTCACCGGCAGCTGGTCGGCGGGAACCGGCGTGATCGAGCCGTCCTCCCCGTGCAGCATCGGGATGGGCGTCCCCCAGTAGCGCTGACGCGAGATCAGCCAGTCGCGCAGGCGGTACGTCTTGGCGGCGCGGCCGACGCCCTTGGCTTCGAGCTCCTCGATCATGCGGGTGATCGCGTGACGCTTCGACAGCCCGTTGAGCGAGCCCGAGTTCATCATGCGACCGTCTCCGGTGAGCGCGATGCCGGTCTTGACCGGATCCAGGTCGTCGATGTCGCCGAGCGGGTCGATCGGCACGCCCTCGTCGTCGAGCTCGATGACCGGGATCGCGCCGGTGATCGGCGCGGTCGTGTCGACGACGACCTTCACGGGCAGGTCGAAGGCACGGGCGAAGTCGAGGTCGCGCTGGTCGTGCGCGGGCACGGCCATGACCGCGCCGTGACCGTAGTCGGCCAAGACGTAGTCGGCGGCCCAGATGGGCAGCTTCTCGCCGTTGACCGGGTTGATCGCGTGGTGACCGAGGAACACCCCGGTCTTGGGGCGGTCGGTCGCCTGACGCTCGATGTCGGTCGCGCGCTGCACCTGAGCCAGGTATGCCTCGAACGTCTCGCGCACCCCCTGATCCGCGGATGCCGCGAGCTCGGTCGCCAGATCGGACTCGGGCGCGACGACGAAGAACGTCGCTCCGTGGAGCGTGTCGGGGCGGGTGGAGAAGACCGTGATCTTGTCGTCGCGGCCCTCGATCTCGAACTCGATGTCGGCGCCGATCGAGCGGCCGATCCAGTTGCGCTGCATCTGGATGACCTTGCTCGGCCAGAAGCCCTCGAGCTGGTTCAGATCGTCGAGCAGGCGGTCGGCGTAGTCGGTGATGCGCAGGAACCACTGCGTCAGCTTCTTCTTGACGACGACGGCGCCGCTGCGCTCGGAGGTGCCGTCGGGCAGCACCTGCTCGTTGGCGAGCACGGTCTGATCCACCGGGTCCCAGTTGACCAGGGCGTCCTTGCGGTAGGCCAGGCCCTTCTCGTACAGCTTCTGGAACAGCCACTGGTTCCATCGGTAGTACTCGGGGTCGCTGGTGTGCAGCACGCGGCTCCAGTCGAACGAGACGCCGTAGTCTTTCAGGCTCGCCTTCTGCTGCGCGATGTTGGCGTAGGTCCACTCGACGGGGTCGGCGCCGCGCTTGATGGCGGCGTTCTCTGCGGGCAGGCCGAACGAGTCCCAGCCGATCGGGTTGAGCACGTTGTAGCCGCGGTGGCGCCAGAAGCGCGCCACGATGTCGCTGTAGAGGTAATTCTCGGCGTGGCCCATGTGCAGGTCGCCCGAGGGGTAGGGGAACATCGCGAGCACGTACTTGCGGGGGCGCGTGTCATCGTCGCCCCCGGCACGGAACGGGTCTTTCTCGGCCCAAGCCTGCTGCCACTTCGCCTGGATGGCGTGGGTGTCGAAGCCCCCCTCGCGGGGGTCTGCTGCGGAGTTCTGAGACACGGGTGAAGCCAATCGTGAAGGTCGGGAGGCCGCGGGGACCAACTCCCAGGCTATCGGACCCGCCGTCACCACCCGGGCGGTACTCGGGCACCGAGAGCGGCGAGGGGCGCTCGCGCTTTGATCCCCACCTCGGCGACCTCAGATGCAGCGACCGAGCGCCACGTGATCCCGCCGCCGGCGCCGACCCAGGCGGCATCCCGCTCCACGACGACGCTCCGGATGACCATCGCGAGGTCTGCCGCCCCGTCGTCGCCGATCCAGCCGAAGGCGCCGGAGTAGATGCCGCGCTCGGCTCCCTCGAGCTCGGCGAGGATCTGCATCGCAGACCTCTTGGGAGCCCCCGTCATGCTTCCGGCCGGGAACGCGGCGTCGAGCAGCTCCGCGATCGTGGTCCCGGGCAGGAGTCGCCCCGACACCTCGCTCACGAGCTGATGCACGGTCGGATACGTCTCCACGTCGAGGAGTCGGTCGACCCCGACCGTCGACGGTTCGCAGACGCGCGACAGGTCATTGCGCATCAGGTCGACGATCATGACGTTCTCGGCCTGCTCCTTGGCATCCGCCCGCAGCTCGTCGGCGAGGGCGCGATCGCGAGCGGGATCGGCGGAACGCGGACGCGTGCCCTTGATGGGGTGGGTGTGCACGCGGCCGTCGTGCACCTCGAGGAAGCGTTCGGGAGAAGCGCTCACCAGCGTCGCGCCACCGATGCGGACGAAACCCGCGTGGTGCGAGGCGGAGGCTTGCCGCAGCCGCCGGAACACCGCGACCGCGTCGTGCTCACCCGGCACCGTGAAGCGGGTGGTGAGGCACAGCTGGTAGGCGTCGCCCTCGCGGATCCGAGCGCGGCACGCCTCGATGAGCTCGGCGTAGCGGTCGGGACTCACGCGAGCGGATGCCGTGCCCCGGTTCGCCGCGGGATCGACGGCCGCGGCCGGCGGCGCGGCGGCGGCCCGTGCGGCGAGGTCGGCGTCGCCGAAGACGTGCACGCGTCGCCGGGTGTGGTCGAACGCGAGGAAGGTGTCAACACGGAGCCAGGAGTCCCGGCCCTCGTAGGAGCGCCAACCGACCCATCCGCCGCGGAACGGACCGGCGTCATCGGCCGCGTCGCCGAACGTTGCGACATCGCTCTGCAGGGCCCGGTCACTCGCGTCAAGGCGTCCGGTGCCCATCCAGCTCCACCCCGATGAGGCGTCGCGGCCGGCGTCGAGCCAGAACGCATCGCCCGCCGCAGCGAAGAGGTGCAGGAACATCGCCTCGGGGTCTTTCCACCGCGCCAGGGTGAACGGGGGAAGCGAGCGGGGCACGCTCCCAGGCTAGAGCGGTGCGGCGGGCCTAGGCTGACGGAGGTGAACGATATTCTCACGTCACTGCTCGACCTGGTCCGCGACGTCGACCCGGTGCTGCGTACCGTGGTCGCGGGCGTGGCCATGATGCTCGAGACCAGCGTGCTCGTGGGCCTCATCGTTCCGGGCGACACCATGGTGATCGTCGCGGGAACCGCCGTCGCCTCGCCGCTCGAGGGTGTCGTGCTGGCCGCGGCCATCGTCGTCGGGGCCCTGATCGGCGAGAGCTTCGGGTTCTGGCTGGGCCGTTATTTCGGTCCGCGCATCCGCGCCTCGCGCCTCGGACAGAAGCTCGGCGAACGCAACTGGGAGCGCGCCGACCGGTACCTGCGTCGGCGCGGCGGACCGGCGATCTTCCTGTCACGATTCCTGCCGGTGCTCCATTCCCTGGTGCCGCTGACGGTCGGCATGAGCGGCTACAGCTACCGTCGCTTCCTCGCGTGGACGACTCCCGCGTGCCTCGTCTGGTCGAGCCTGTACGTCACGGTGGCGGCCTCGGCCGCGGGTACCTACCGCGAGCTCTCCGACCGCATCCACTACGCGGGCTATGTCTTCGTCGGCATCCTCGTGGTCTTCTTCGTGCTGGTCTTCGTCGGCAAGAAAATCATCGAGCGCATGGAACGCCGTCACCTCGCCGATGAGGCCGCCCCCCTCGAACCGGTGGACGGTGACGTGAAAGACTGAGGGAGATGCCTCGCTCTCCTCGCGCCAAAGTGCTCTGGTTCGCCCGACTCGAGCGCCGTTTCCACCGCTGGCGCGAACGTCGAGCGCGCGCCCGCGGCCTGCGTCCGGCCGTCACCGGGTTCCCGGGGTACGGCTCCGAGGAGTGGGTACGCGTTCTCGGCCGCGTGCTGATCGCCCCGCCCATCAAGCGCACCTCCACGGGGGAGTTCGCGAGCCTGCGGGGGTGGCGCAGCTTCGCCGCCGTTCCCGTCGGCTTCGCCCAGGTCGATGTCGTCATCGACGGGGTCACGCACCGCGTCGTCGCGGACCGCGGCGGAGTGATCGACGCGAAGCTCCCCGCGACCCTCTCCCCCGGCTGGCAGACCATCACCATGTCGGTCGAGGGCAGCGAGCCCGCCGAGACACGCGTGTTCATCGTGGGCTCCGGCGTGCGGTTCGGCGTCGTCAGCGACATCGACGACACCGTCATGGTCACGCTGCTCCCGCGCCCGCTGCTCGCCGCCTGGAACTCGTTCGTCGTCGACGAGCACGCGCGCCAGCCCGTGCCGGGCATGGCCGTGATGCTCGAACGCCTCACTCGCGAGCACCCTGGTACGCCGGTGATCTACCTCTCGACCGGCGCATGGAACGTCGCACCGACCCTCACGCGCTTCATGCGCCGACATCTCTTCCCCGCGGGATCGTTCCTGCTCACCGACTGGGGCCCGACGCACGATCGCTGGTTCCGCAGCGGTCGGGAGCACAAGGAACAGAACCTCCGCCGCCTCGCCACGGAATTCCCGCAGGTGAAGTGGCTGCTGGTCGGCGACGACGGGCAGCACGACGACGCGATCTATACCGGGTTCGCCATCGAGCACCCTCAGAACGTCGCCGCGGTGGCGATCCGCAAGCTCCTGCCTGCCGAAGCGGTGCTCGCCGGTGGCCGCACCGTGGTCGACGACCACTCCGCGGCCGAGGTGCCGTGGGTGACCGAGTCCGACGGCGCGGGCCTTCTCGACCGACTCCGCAGCACGGGCGTCATCTCGAACGACGCCTGATCCCGGATGCCGCGGCGCCGGTCGCCGTGCGCCTGTTCGGCGACAAGAGCGCTGGCGGTCGCAACCGGGATCGAGGTGGCGAGTATCGCGAGGCCGTGCTCGGCCGCGGCCCGGCCCGCGGTCCGGTGTCGGAGGGGACGCGTACGGTGGAGGCATGTGCGGTCGATTCGTCGTAGCCAACGTGGCCTCCGAGCTCGTGGGGGTGCTGCGCGTCGACGTCGAGGCCGACGAACTGCCGAAGCCCTCGTACAACATCGCTCCCACCTCGCAGGTGGCGATCGTGCTCGACTCGATCAAGAGCGAGCCACCGGTGCGCCGCCTCGAGGTGGCGCGGTGGGGCCTCATCCCCGGGTGGGCGAAAGACCGCGCAATCGGCGCGCGGGCGTTCAACGCGCGCAGCGAAGACGTCGAAGACAAGCCGATGTTCCGCAACGCGCTCATCAAGCGACGCGCCGTGATCCCGGCATCCGGGTACTACGAGTGGAAGACCACCGACGAGGGCAAGACGCCGCACTACATCCACCCCGCCGACGGGTCGCCCCTTTTCTTCGCGGGGCTCTACGAGTGGTGGAAAGACCCTGCTCTCGCCGACGACGACCCGGCGCGCTGGGTGCTGAGCTGCACGATCCTCACCCGTGACGCGATCGGGCGACTGGGATCCATCCACGACCGCATGCCGTTGTTCATGGACCCCGACTTCGCCGACGCCTGGCTCGACCCCACGACCGAGAACGTCGGAGACATCCTCGATGCGGCCATCGACGCCGCTCCCGACATGGCCGAGACCCTCGACGACCATGTGGTCTCTTCGGCGGTGGGCAACGTCCGCAACGACTCCCCCGAGCTCATCGAGCCGGTCGAGTGACGCAACTCGCGACTCACAACGTCCTGACGCGCGAAGAGTGGACGGCCGCCGTCGAGGCACACGCGGCACGAGCCGACGCGCTCACGGCCGATCACCGCGCTCGTGCGAGCCGGGCGCAGAAGCACCCGGTCGAGGACTTCCTCTTCACGTACTACTCCTACAAGCCCGCGATTCTGCGACGGTGGCACCCGGGGGCGGGCGTCCTGCTCGAGGGGGCCGGAGAGCGCTCCACGTGGCGCTGGTACCGGACCGAGGGCGCCGGAGTACAGGTGGATGCCGAGCGTTTCCGTACCGAGAAGGGGTCGATGTACCGCGGGATCGTCAACCTGCTGCGTGCAACGCTCGACCGACCCGCACGGTTCGGATGCTTCGGGCTGCACGAGTGGGCCATGGCCTATCGCTCCGACGAGGTGCGGCACGCCGTTCCGCTGCGTCTCGGCCGCGACGGTACGGACGCGGTGGTCGACGCCCACGACCTCACGTGCACGCACTTCGACGCTTTCCGGTTCTTCACTCCCGAGGCGGTACCACTCAACCGCACACCGCTCCGACGCGAGGACCAGGCCGCGCGCGAGCAGCCCGGGTGCCTGCACGCCGGAATGGATGTCTACAAGTGGGCCGTGAAGCTCGGACCCTTGGTTCCCGGTCCGCTGCTGCTCGACGCGTTCGAGCTCGCGCGCGACATCCGCGCGCTCGATATGCAGGCCTCGCCGTACGATCTCACCGCGTGGGGCTATGCGCCGGTGCCCATCGAAACGCCCGAGGGGAAGAGCGAGTACGTTGCGCGACAGAGAGCCCTCAGCGCTCGCGCCCAGCGGTTGCGAAGGGTCGTCCTGCTCGCGGTGGCGGCCTCCGACGACACGCCCGGCGGCGCCGATTTCTTGCACTCCCGATCTGTGTTGTAAGCTCATGGAGTTGCCTCAAACGGGGCGGAAAACAGAAAATGGGCCTGTGGCGCAGCTGGTAGCGCACCTGCATGGCATGCAGGGGGTCAGGGGTTCGAGTCCCCTCAGGTCCACCACAAGAGAAAGCCTCCGCTTCGCGGGGGCTTTCGTCGTTCGGTGAGCGCTTCTCGGGCTCCCGCTGCGCACCGGATTCGGATCTTCGCATCGATAGCGGATGCAAGGGGCCGCGGCATCCGATTCTGCTGACGCGATCCGATTCCGGCGCGTTTGGTGAGCGACGCGACGCGACGCGCGAAGGGCTGGACCTCGACCCCGGATGCCGCGACCCGGCGCACGCGCGAACGATCCCCACCCCGCGTGGTGAGGGCGCCTCCCCCGACGGAAGAGGCGCCCTCACCACGGTCTCAGCGGGCCACCACCGTCTCGCGCGACTTCTGCTGCTGCGCCTCGCGCATCACCAGTTCGTCGTCGAGCCAGTTCGGTGCCTTATTGCGCAGGGCGAAGACGTACACGGCGAGAGATGCGGCGATGATGACCGTCACGTAGACGATGAACAGCGGCACCTGCTCGGCCGACTGCGCCCCGGCGTAGAGCAGCGGCGCCGTCCCGCCGAACAGCGAGTTGGCGAGGGCGTAGCCGAGCCCGACGCCCAGGGCGCGCACGTGCGTCGGAAACAGCTGCGCCTTCACGAGCGCGTTGATCGAGGTGTACCCGGTGAGGATCACGAAGCCGCCGAGGAGGATCGCGAAGGCGGCGAACTCGTTGGTCTGCTGCGGAAGCATGGTGATGAGGAACCAGGTGTACAGCACACCGCCGACGCCGAAGAAGACCAGGAGCGACTTGCGTCCGACCTTGTCGGACAGCCAGCCGCCGAGGGGCTGCATGAGCATCAGCGCGGTCAGCGCGATGAGGTTGATGACGGTGCCGGTGACGACGTCTCCCCCCGAGAAGGCGGTCTTGACGATGTTCGGCCCCGTGACCGAGTAGGTGTAGAACGCGACGGTGCCGCCGGCGGTGATGGCGAAGCACAGCAGGAGCGGTCGCCAGTTGTTGACGAGAAGGTCGCGCATCGACCCGGAGTCCTTCGCGCGACCGGCCTTGGTGTCGTCGAGCACGTGCTTCTCGAGCGACTCGTCCATGGTGCGACGCATCCAGAACACCGCCACCGCTGCGACGCCGCCGATGGCGAAGGCGACGCGCCAGCCCCAGGTCGAGATGGCCTCTTCGTCGAGGGTCAGCACCATGATCAGCAGTGTCGTCTGAGCGAGGACGTGTCCGCCGACGAGCGTGACGTAGTGGAACGACGAGAGGAACCCGCGGCGGCCGGGCATGGCCGCCTCGGACATGTACGTGGCACTCGTGCCGTACTCGCCGCCGGTGGCGAAGCCCTGCAGCAGGCGCGCGAACACGAGGATCACGACGGCGCCGACGCCGATCGCCTCGGCGGTGGGCGCGAACGCGATGATCAGCGAACAGAACGCCATGAGCGACACCGACACGGTCAGCGACAGGCGGCGGCCGTATCGGTCGGCGAAGCGGCCGAAGAACCACGAGCCGATCGGCCGCATGAGGAAGGTGACGGCGAAGATCGCCCACACGTAGATGGTGGAGTTCTTGTCATCGGAGCTGAAGAACTGCGACTCGAAGTACACCGCGAAGACGGAGTAGACGTAGACGTCGTACCACTCCACGAGGTTGCCGGCCGAGCCTTTGAGGGTGTTCGAGATCGAACGCCGCAGACTCGTGGGGATCGTTGTCGTCGTCGACATGAGGAATCCGATCGGTCGAGGGACGTTGGTCGTCTCGTCACCGCCGGCAGAGGAGCCTCCGGCGGCGGTGACGAGGCGTATGGGCCATCGTGGTGGCCGACGGCTCGGTCGATCGAGATCCTTACAGTGGCCTTACATTGGGCACCACGGCGACGTGGAGCCTGTGTCTACGATGGAGCATGCACGTACTCGTCGCCGAGGACGACGGCTCGGTCGCCGCGGCCCTCGTCTCGGCCCTGAGCCGCGCCGGCCACACGTGCACCCGCGTCTCGCGGGGCAGCGACGTGCTTCTGCGCCACCGCGAGGTACAGGCGGTGCTGCTCGACCTCGGCCTCGAGGACAGGGACGGGCTCGACGTGCTGCGCGATCTGCGCGACGTGAGCCAGATCCCCGTCATCGTGGTGACCGCACGCGGCGACGAGCGCTCGACGGTCCGTGCCCTTTCTCTCGGTGCCGACGACTACCTCGTCAAGCCCGTGCGCCTCCACGAACTCCTCGCCCGCCTGATCGCCGTCACGCGCCGATACAATCCCCCCGCAGAGCCGACGCGGGTAGAGACATCGGCGCTGTCGATCGACGTCGACGCCCGGCGCGTCAGCATGGCGGGCCGCGATGTCGCCCTCACGCCGAATGAATTCGGCATCCTGCTCTCGCTCGCCCGTCGGGCGGGGACCGTCGTGAGTCGCCGGGTCATCCTCGACGAGGTGTGGGGCGACGCCTACGCCGCGTCGTCGCGCTCGTTCGACGTTCACATGGGGCAGGTGCGGCAGAAGCTGCCCGATCTCACCATCACGACGGTCCGCGGCTTCGGCTACCGCCTCGAGGACGCACCGTGAGACGGCGCGTTCTGCTCCCCCTGCTCGTCTTCGGGCTCATCGCTGTGATCGCGGTGCTCATCCCGATCGCCCAGTCCATCGCCGACTCGCGCACGCAGCAGATCGCCCTGCAGCGCCAGGCGTCTCTCGATCAGGTCGTGCAGCGCGCGAGAACCGCTCTCGTGCAGGGAGGGACGTCGAGCCTGCAGGCGTACGTCGACCGCTTCCACGCCGTATACGGCGAGGCGGTGCTCGTGCTCGATGAGAAGGGAGATGCGGTCGCCTCCGCGGGCGGCCTCTCCCCCGGTCTCGACGTGCGATCCATCGCCGGAGCGGCGTCGCGGGCGATCCCACAGGTGTCGCTGCCCCGCGTCACGCCCTGGGCGCCGGACACCGCGCTGGTCGCCGTACCGGTGATCGCGGCGGGTGACCTGTCAACGGGAGTGGTGGTCCTCGAGGTCGACTTGGCGCGCGCGAAGGCCGACGTCGCGTCGGCCTGGGTGCTGGTGGTCATCGTCGGGCTGCTGCTGCTGGCCGCTCTCATGGGGGCCTCTCTGCTCTGGACGCGGTGGATTCTGCGCCCCGTGCGCGCTCTCGACTCCGCCGTAGCCGCCCTCACGGCCCATCGTGAGGCGGTTCCGCTGCGGCCGACCGGGCCGCCCGAGCTGCGACGCCTCAGCCGCGCCTTCACGACCATGACCGACGAGGTCGAGAACACCCTCGAGCAGCAGCGCGGCTTCGTGGCCGACGCGTCGCACCAGTTGCGTACTCCCCTCGCCGCCATCCGGCTTCGCGTCGATTCGCTGCCCCGGGATCCGGATGCCGCGGACGACCTCGCCGCGGTCGACCACGACCTCGACCGACTCGAGCACACGGTCGAGCGCATGCTGACCCTCGCCAACGCCGAGCACCGCGCCTCGGCCTCGCGACAGGGATACGACGCCGCGCGGGACGAGGGCGCTCAGCGCGAGTGCCGGGTGTCGGCATCCGAACTCGGCGATCTGCACCGGTGGCGACTCGACGAGGCAGGCGTGATGCTCGACGCCTCGGACGACACCGTCGTCGTCGTCCCGTGCGGCCGCGCCGACCTCGAAGAGATGGTGCAGGTGCTGTTCGACAACGCCGCGAACTACGCCGGCCACGGGGCGCGCGTGCGCCTCGCCCTGCGCGAAGACGATCGGGGCGTGTCCCTGCACGTCGACGATTCGGGCGCGCACCTCGCGGACGCGGATCTCGACAGCATGGGAACACGCTTCTGGCGTGCGGGGGCCCACCGGTCATCGCCCGGCACGGGCCTGGGCCTCGCGATCGTCGCCGAGCTGATGCGCACCGCCGGCGGCAGCCTTCGCCTCGAGCGCTCACCCCTCGGCGGGCTCGGGGCCCGGCTCGAGTGGACGCGGCCGTGAGTACGCTGACCCGCCGCGCGTTCCTCTCCGTGGCTGCCGGAATGGGAGCGGCCTCGCTCGTCGCCTGCTCCACGCCCGCGACGACACCGCTGGTGCTGGGGTGCGGTGAGGCGGGCGGAAGCTACCTGGAGTTCGGTCATCTGCTGGCCGCCGCGACGCGATCGTCGAGCGTCGTGACCGTCTCGCCGCTCGCCACCGAGGGCAGCATCGACAACCTCCGCCTCCTGCGGGAACGCGCCGTAGACCTCGGGCTGTCGCTGGTGGATTCGGCAGCAGATGTCGGCAACGACGTCGTCGCGATCGGGCGGGTCTACCAGAACTACCTGCAGTGCATCGTGCGCGCGGACGCGGGGATCTCGCAGCTCGCCGACCTCGCGGGGCGCACGGTCTCGCTGGGCGCCCCGGGATCCGGCGCGGCCGCGACCGCCCGACGCGTCCTCGATGCCTCGGGGGTGATTGCGGCGGGGCCGGGGCGACCGAACACGGTGGAGCGCACGTTCCGCGAAGCCGTGGACGACGTGGCCGCGGCGCGGATCGACGCGTTCTTCTGGTCGGGCGGCGTTCCCACCCCGCAGATCTCGGAGCTGGCGCAGCAGGTGCCGGTCATGGTCATCGACACGACGCCCGCTCTCTCCGTCCTGAGCGCGCGGTACCCCGACGTCTATGCGGCAACGACGATCCCTTCCGGCGTCTACGGCGCGGCGCGGGCGGTACCCACGATCGGCGTCGCCAACCTCCTGCTCGCCCGCGCCGATCTCGCCGACGGTGTGGCCCGTGCGCTCGTCGACGCCCTCATCGATGACGCCCCGGGCCTCGTGCCCCCCGATGCCCTCGGCATCCAGTACCTGACTCCTGCGAGCCTCATCGACACCTCGCCCCTCGCGCTGCACCCCGCGGCCGAGCGTCGGTATCGCGAGCGGTACGGCTGAACGGCCTCAGTTCACGCAGGGTACCGACCCCGCTCGCATCGGTTGCTGCGAGTCGGTGTACACCGACGACGTCGGGCTGGGCGACGCCGACGGGGCGGTCGTCGCGGGGGCGTCGGTCGCCGACGGGGCGGCACTCGTGCCGGCATCCGGGGTGGCGGCGGGCGCCGGGTGAAGCAGGGCGGCGACCTGGGCGGCGATCGCCTTCTGATCGACGATGTTCACGCTCTCGCCGTCGATCGTGCCGAAGCGCTCGACCGGCAGGGTCTGGAACGTGACGTCTCCCCCGGCGAGGCGCTGGGCGGTCGAGGCGAGGCTGAGCAGGTCGAAGCCCTTGTCGACGGCCACGTACTGCTTCGCGGTGTCGAGCAGATCCTGCAGGCGTCCGAAGTCGGTGAACGTCTGGGCATCGCGGAGCTTCAGGGCGAGCGACACCATGAAGGCCTGCTGACGGCGCGTGCGGTCGAGGTCGGTGAGGAAGACGTTCCGGTACTCGGTGTCGCGACGCTGACGCACGAAGGCCATCGCCTGCGACGCGTCGATCTGCTGCGGCCCCGCCGCGAAGTCGGCACCGGAATAGGTGTCGGCCGTCGCGTGGTTCAGACACACCGAGATGGGCTGCACGGCCTGGGCGACCCGGTAGAACGCCGCCATCGTCACCTCCACGAAGTGGTCGATCGGCACGCCACCGAGGAACTGCGACACCGTCTGCAGCTCCTCGGTGCGAGCGGCGTCGCGTGCCTGTTGATACGCGTCGTCTTCCGAGACACCCGCAGCGCGGAGCTCGTCGTCCTTCGCGGCGAAGGCTCGTCCGTAGGCCTCTTTGATCTTGCCCTTCTTCGTTCCGCCGGGGGCTCCCGCATAGTCGACGTAGTCGTCGCGCGGGATCGACACGGCGACCGCCTGGCCGCCGCCGGCCGGGATGTGCACGTACATCAGGACGTTCGTGTTGTAGCCGCCGACGGAGGCGTCCTCGGCATGGATCGCGTCGTAGATCTCCTGCGGGTAGGGCTTGCCGTCCTCATCCACGCGGCTGTCGAGCCCCATGATGAGGATGTTCTGCTCCCCCTCGTCCTGGGCGACCCCCGGAGCGGCGACCGGCATCACGGCATCGGAGTGATGGATGCCGCTGGCCGCCCCCGCGAGATTCACGGCGACGAACGCCACCGTACCGACGACCACCGTGGTGGCGACAGCGGCGACGATGAGCAGAAGCCGGCGACGGTTGCGCCGGACGCGATGCGAGGTCGGTGACACCGCCCCAGCATGCGCCACCGCGGCTATGAATCCGGCGTATGAACGAGAACGCCCCCTGCCAGAGGCAGAGGGCGTCGACGGGGAGAACGTCAGTCGGCGGCGTGTGCCGGCGTGGGCAGCTCGATCGGAACGACCGGGCAGTCCTTCCACAGGCGCTCGAGGCCGTAGTACACGCGCTCTTCCTCGTGGAAGACGTGCACGACCAGGTCGCCGAAGTCGAGAAGGATCCAGCGGGACTCCTGGCGACCCTCGCGACGCACGCGCTTGTGGCCGTGCTCGAGGAGCTTTTCCTCGACCTCGTCAGCGATCGCGGCGACGTTGCGCTCGTTGCGACCGGTGACGAGGAGGAAGATGTCGACGAGCGGGAGGGGCTCGGAGACGTCGAGGGCGACGATGTCATCGCCGCCCTTCGCGTCGGCGGCGAGGGCGGCGATCTGCGCCATCTCGCGACCGTTATCGGTGGCTGTCATCGGAAGACTCCTGTCGTGAAGGCGAGGCCGAGGGTGACGGCCACCGCCAGGAAGAGAGCACCGGTCGTGATGATGAGCCCGATGAGGAGCTTGCTCCCCTTCTCGGGCGCCGGCGGACGAATGATCTCGCCGGGTTGCTTGACCGTGCTGATCGCGGCACTCGCAGCGATCGGGGTGGGTGACGAGGCGGGCGGGAGCTCGCCGTCGAGGAGCACCGCGTCGGCGTCACGGCCGTCGGTGGTGCCGGGTGCGTGGCCGACCGAGCCCAGGCCTTCGGGCAGTTCGAAGGTGCCCGTGATCATGACCTCGCCGGTCGCGGTGACGGGGCCCACCAGCGGAACGCCGGTCGGGGTCTGCGACAGGATCAGCGCGTTCGGGGTCGACACGCCGCCGCTCGCGGCCGCGTTGCGTGAGAGCAACTGGTCGAACGAGTCGGGAAGGGTGACCCCGGGTGTCGCACCGTCGAGCAGGTCGGAACCGAGGGCCGGGTTCACGACCGAGGCACCGGTACCGGAGTCGGCGGCGACCGGAGCCTCCGCGGTGTCGGGGGCGGCGGGACGGAAGATCGCGGGTTGAACGGACTCGTCTTCGACCTGCGCGGCGGGCGCGGCGTTCTGGCGCGGCATCGACGACTCGAGGTCGGAGCTGATCACGGGCACCGCGGCGGTGCGGATCTTCTCCTGCGCGCGCACCTGGCGGCGGGTGAGTCCGGTGACACCGAAGTCGCCGTCGCGAAACGCGCCGTCGAACGACTCGGGGCGGAGCGCGGGAGCGAAGGACTCGTCGCGCGCGGCGACGCGCGCGGGCTCCTCCGAGACGGCGGGTCCGTGGTCGGGCGATGCCTGGTCGTCTGTGGCGTGCTCGACGGTGGGCTCCGCCACAGCGGGCTCGGAAACCCGGTCGACGACCGGCGCTTCGGGAGCTTCGACCGGTGTCTCGGCATCCGGACTCTCGCCCTGGGGCTGCGGAACGATGATGGGCGTCGCGCCGGTCTGGCGGAGCTCGCGCAGCTGACGACGGGTCAGCGCGGGAGTCTCGGGGTTCTCGGGAGTGCTCATGCTGTGCTCCGGTAGAGGTGGTGCTTCGCGATGTACTGCACGACGCCGTCGGGCACGAGGTACCACACGGGGTGGCCTCGGCGCACACGGGCGCGGCAGTCTGTGGACGAGATCGACAGGGCGGGGATCTCCAGCTGGCTCACGTTCTCGGACGGCAGGCCCTCCGTGGTGAGGACGTGACCCGGGCGAGAGACGGCGACGAAGTGCGCGAGGTCCCACAGTTCCTGGTGGTGACGCCAGCCGAGGATCTGCGCAACCGCGTCGGCGCCGGTGATGAAGAAGAACTCCGCACCCGGGCGCTGACGCTGCAGGTCACGCAAAGTATCGATCGTGTACGTGGGCCCCGCGCGATCGATGTCGACGCGGCTCACGGTGAACTGCGGATTGGATGCCGTGGCGATCACCGTCATGAGGTAGCGGTGCTCGCTCTCGGTGACGTCGTCTTTCTGCCACGGGCGACCCGTCGGCACGAAGACGACCTCGTCGAGATCGAACGATTGAGCGACCTCGCTGGCGGCGACCAGGTGACCGTGATGGATGGGATCGAACGTCCCACCCATGACCCCGATGCGAGGGGCGCGCGTCACCGACATACGGTGGGCCTCAGTGGCCGTGCGCCTCGGGGGTGGGCGTCCCGTGCTTCTGGGTGTACGCCGCAGCCTTGTGCGCGTGGCGGTTTGACACGTTGCGGTATGACAGGGTCACGAGGCTCAGGGCGACGAAGGTCAGGAACGCCACGGCGCCGTACCAGAAGGTCTGGGCCTGGACGTTGCCGCCGTGGTGGGCGCCTTCTTCTGCGGCGTGGGCCAGAAGTGCGACGAAAGTCATCAGTGCTCCGATCAGAGGTCTGCGCGAGGCGCGCGTCCCATTTTAGGCGGTCAGGCGCGTACCTGGCCGTCGCCGCGCCCGAGCCACTTGGTGCTCGTCAGCTCGGCGAGGCCCATGGGTCCGCGGGCGTGAAGTTTCTGGGTCGAGATCCCGACCTCGGCGCCGAAGCCGAACTCACCCCCGTCGGTGAAGCGGGTCGAGGCGTTCACCAGCACCACGGCGGAGTCCACCTCGGCGAGGAAGCGGTCGGCCGCTTCGGGGTCGTCGGTGATGATCGACTCGGTGTGGTGCGTCGAGTACCGACGGATGTGCGCCAGCGCGTGATCGAGGTCGTCGACGACGCGGACGGCGAGGTCGAGGGTGCCGTACTCGCGCGACCAGTCGTCATCGGTCGCCGGGACGACCCGCGAGTCGTGCGCGCGCGTCTCGTCGTCGCCGTGAACGGTCACGCCGGCAAGGTCGAGGGATGCCAGCAGCTCCGGCAGCAGCCGGTCGGCCGCCGTGCGGTGCACGAGCACCGTCTCGACGGCGTTGCAGACGCTCGGGCGCTGTGTCTTGGCGTTGAGCACGATGTCGTGGGCCCAGTCAACGCGCGCGGTGGCGTCGAGGTAGATGTGCACCACCCCGGCACCGGTTTCGATGACCGGAACGGTCGACTCGGTCACGACGGTCTCGATGAGCCCGGCGCTCCCGCGCGGGACCAGGACGTCGACCAGCCCGCGGGCGTTCATGAGGGCCTTCGCCCCGTCGCGGCCGAAGTCGTCGACGCTCTGGATCGCCTCGGGGCTCACGCCCTGGCTCGCCAACGCGTCGCGCATGATTTGCACGAGCCGCGCATTGGTGCTCTGCGCCGCCGACCCGCCGCGCAGCACGACCGCATTGCCGGAGCGCAGCGCGAGCGAGGCGATGTCGACGGTGACGTTGGGACGGGCCTCGTAGATCGAACCGACGACGCCGAAGGGCACGGCGACCTTCTCGAGCGAAAGCCCGTTGGGCAGCGTCCGACTGTCGAGCACGCGACCGACAGGGTCGGGGAGCCCGGCGACGTCGCGGACCGCGGCGGCGAGGGCCGACACGCGCTTCTCGTCGAGCCGCAGCCGATCCAACAGCGCCTCGCCGATGGCATCGTGCCGCCCTCTCTCGAGGTCGAGAGCGTTGGCCGCGACGATCTCGGTCGACGATGCCTCGAGGGCGTCGGCGATCGCGTGCAGGAGCACGCTCTTGCGCCCGGAATCGAGCAGTCCGATGTCGCGCGCGGCGTCTTTGACCAGACGCAGGCGCTCGTCGACGGAGGCGGCGATCACGGTCATGCGCTCAGTGTACCGGCGCGGGTCACGGCACCCACGGGGCCGGTCGACAGGGTCACGGGATCGGGGTGAGGGGCGAACCAGGTGCCCACCGACTCCCCCGAGAGAGCGGATGCGACGAGGTCGGCGCTCGTCACGAGCACACCCACCCCAGCGGTGGAGGCGAGCTTGGCCGCGGAGGCCTTGGTCGCCGCTCCCCCCGTGCCGACGCCGTTGACGACACCCGCTCCGAACTCGAACTCCGATAGGTCGTCGCCCCAGGCGACGTCGGTGATCGGACGCGCACCGGGCTCGCTCGGCGGCCGGGTGAAGAGCGTCTCGATGTCGCTGAGCAGGACCAGCGCATCGGCACCGATCAGCTGCGCTACGAGGGCGGCGAGCCGATCGTTGTCACCGAAGCGGATCTCGTGGGTGGCGACGGTGTCGTTCTCGTTGACGATGGGCAGGATGCCGAGACCCAGCAGCCGCTCCATGGCGCGACGCGCATTGGAGCGGTGCGTGGCGTTCTCGAGATCGCCGGCCGTGAGCAACACCTGCCCCGCGAGAAGGCCGAAACGGTCGAGCGAGGTCTGGTAGCGCCACATGAGGACGTTCTGTCCGACCGCGGCGGCGGCCTGCTGGGTTGCGAGGTCGTGAGGACGGCCTTCGAGATCCAACAGGGGGAGGGCGGTCGCGATGGCACCCGAGGACACGAGGACGACCTCGGTGCCGGCGCCGTGAGCGCGAGACAGAGCCTCGACGATGGTGTCGATGCGGTGCGCACCGTCGCCGCTGATGGACGACGACCCGACCTTCACCACGACGCGAGCGGCGCCGGGGATATCGGCGCGCGTCGTCGCGGTCACCGCTCCTCGTCCTCGAGAGAAGCCGAGGAGGACTCGCCGTCGGGCGAGATCCCCACCGCACGCGCCGCGCGTCGCTCGGCCTCGAGCTCGGCGCGGGCGTCGGCTTTGGCATCCATCCGCTCGTGATACTCGGCGCGACGCTCCGACGAGGTGCGGCGGGAGTTCTGCACCAGGCGCGGGTCGGTACCGCGCGGGGCCGTCATCAGCTCGGCGGCCGAGGTGAGGGTGGGCTCCCAGTCGAAGACGATGCCGTCGCCGGGCCCGATGACCACGGTCGCGCCCGCCACGGCACCGGCGCGGAACAAGCCGTCTTCCACGCCGAGGCGCGCGAGGCGGTCGGCGAGGTAGCCCACGGCCTCCTCGTTCTGGAAGTCGGTCTGCTGGACCCACTTGACCGGCTTGTCGCCGAGGATGCGGTACACGGGACCGTACGTGCCGCCCTCGACCTTGATCGTGAAGTCCTTCTCGGCACCGCGGGGGCGGATGACGACCCGCTCGGCGGGCGTCTGGTCGATCGTGGCCAGGCGGTGCTGCTCGACGATCTCTCCCAGCGCGAAGGTGAGCTCGCGCAGGCCCGACCGGCTGACGGTCGAGATCTCGAAGACGCGGAAACCGCGGGCCTCGAGGTCGGGGCGCACGAAGTCGGCGAGCTCGTGCGCCTCGGGGACGTCCACCTTGTTCAGGGCGATGATCTGGGGGCGATCGAGCAGGGGAACCTGCCCCTCGGGCACCGGGTAGGCGGCGAGCTCGGCGAGGATGATGTCGAGGTCGCTCAGCGGGTCACGACCCGGGTCGAGCGTGGCGCAGTCCAGGACGTGCACGAGCGCCGTGCAGCGCTCGACGTGGCGGAGGAACTCCAGCCCCAGCCCCTTGCCTTCGCTCGCGCCCTCGATGAGGCCCGGGACGTCGGCGATGGTGTAGCGCGCGTCGCCCGCCTGCACGACGCCGAGGTTCGGGTGGAGCGTGGTGAACGGGTAGTCGGCGATCTTGGGGCGCGCGGCCGACACCGCCGCGATCAGGCTCGACTTGCCCGCCGACGGGAAGCCCACCAGCGCGACGTCGGCGACGGTCTTGAGCTCGAGGACGACGTCGCCCTCGTACCCGGGCGTGCCCAGCAGGGCGAAACCGGGAGCCTTGCGCTTCGGCGAGGCGAGGGCCGCGTTGCCGAGGCCGCCCAGACCGCCCGGGGCCGCGACGAAACGCATGCCGGGGGTGAGCATGTCGACGAGCACGTTGCCGTCGGTGTCCTTCACGACGGTTCCGAGCGGAACCGGAAGCTCCTGGTCCTCGCCGAGGGCACCCGACCGGTGGTCGCCCATGCCGAATCCGCCGTTGCCCGCAGAGCGGTGCGGCGAGTGGTGGTACGACAGCAGGGTCGTGGTCTGCGGATCGGCGACGAGCACGACGTCGCCACCGCTGCCGCCGTTTCCTCCGTCGGGACCGGCCAGCGGCTTGAACTTCTCACGGCGCACCGAGACGCAGCCGTTGCCGCCCTTTCCCGCACGCAGGTGCAGGGTCACGCGGTCGACGAAGGTGACCATGGCGGGTCCTTCCGGGTGTGGCCGGCGAAGCCGACTCGAAAAAAGAAGAGGGGGTGGGCAGCGCCCACCCCCTCGTGCGCCGAAGCGCGGGAATTACTCCGCTGCTGCGGTGACGATGTTGACGACCTTGCGGCCGCCCTTCGCGCCGAACTGGACCGCACCGGGTGCCAGGGCGAACAGCGTGTCGTCGCCACCGCGGCCGACGTTGGCGCCGGGGTGGAAGTGCGTGCCGCGCTGGCGGACGATGATCTCGCCGGCGAGAACGACCTGGCCGCCGAAGCGCTTCACGCCCAGGCGCTGTGCGTTGGAGTCACGACCGTTACGGGTGGAGCTTGCGCCCTTTTTGTGTGCCATCTCTGCGTCTCCTGGCTCTTACTTGATGCCGGTGATCTTGACGCGCGTGAGGTCCTGACGGTGGCCCTGGCGCTTCTTGTAGCCGGTCTTGTTCTTGAACTTCTGGATCACGATCTTCGGACCGCGCTCCTCGCCGAGCACCTCGGCCGTGACCGAGACCTTCGCGAGCTTGTCGGCGTCGGTCGTGACCGCGTCGCCGTCGACGAACAGGACGGCGGGCAGCTGGATGCTCTCGCCGATCTTCGCCTTCTGGCGGTCGAGCACGACGACCGTGCCGACCTGGACCTTCTCCTGGCGGCCGCCGGCGCGCACAACTGCGTAAACCACTTCACACCTGTTTTCGTTCGGGAGCGCGGAGCTCCGGTTGTCTGATGACGTCGGGAGGGCCTCACGGCCCAAGTCTCGGTGCGATCCGGCGAGCAAACCCGCGGGGTCACGCTCCCCACGGGAGTGGACGCGACGCACCAAGGGTCGAGTTTAGCTCACCTCACGGCATCCGGCAAAAGCATTCGACCCGCGTGTCGATCGTAGGATTCTCGGATGGCGATCCTGATCGACGACCCGCAGTGGCCCGCGCACGGACGGCTGTGGGCTCATCTCGTCAGCGACAGCGATCTCGACGAGCTCCATGCCTTCGCCGCGGCGGCCGGAATTCCCAGACGAGCATTCGACCTGGACCACTACGACGTCCCCGACGAGCGGCACGCCGATCTGGTGCGCGCGGGAGCCGAGCACGTGGGCGGTAAGGAGCTCGTGCGACGGCTGCGCGCCTCGGGACTTCGAATCACGGCGCGAGAACGGCGTCCCACACGGTGAGGGGTCACCGTCGGTCACTGCGAGCAAAGCTCTGCGACCGAAGGTGACCCCTGACGCGAGGAATCGCGGGTTCAGGACTCGGTCGACGGCTGTGCGTTCACCGGGGTGCCCGTCAGGGCCGCGGTGGTCACACGACGACGCGAGCGCCCCTGACCCGGAGCCTTGGGCTCGGGCAGGGCCTCGAGCACCGACTCGAGGAGCGCGTCCTTCTCCGTGCGCGGAGCCTTCGGCTCGCGCTTCTTGCGGGGTCGCTTCTCGCGAGCCGGCGCAGGGGCTTCGGAGACGGCTTCGCTCTTCGACTCGAGGACAGCCTCGACGGATGCCACGACCGCCGCCTCGACGACGGCAGGGTCGTCGAGGTTGGGCTTGACGGTCGATGCCGCGATCTGTGCGAGAGCGGACTTGACGCCCTCGGTGATCACGTGGGTGCCCCCTGCCTGGGCGGCCGCTCCCCCGGCGCTGTTCTGCGCGGAGGCGTTGCCGCCACCGTTGCCGTTGCTGTTCCCGTTCCCGTTCGAGGCGCCGCTGTTTCCACGGCCGCGACGGTTGGTCGAGCCGTTGCTGTTGCCGTTCGACGAGCCCGAGGGACGGTGCTTCGCCACCGGGTCGTGGTGCACGATGACACCGCGACCGGCGCACACCTCGCACGCCTCGCTGAAGGTCTCGAGCAGGCCCAGGCCGAGTTTCTTGCGGGTCATCTGCACGAGACCGAGCGAGGTGACCTCGGCGACCTGGTGCTTCGTGCGATCGCGGCTGAGGCACTCGATGAGACGACGCAACACGAGGTCGCGGTTCGATTCGAGCACCATGTCGATGAAGTCGACGACGATGATGCCGCCGATGTCGCGCAGGCGAAGCTGGCGCACGATCTCTTCGGCAGCCTCGAGGTTGTTCTTCGTCACGGTCTCTTCGAGGTTGCCGCCCGAACCGACGAACTTGCCGGTGTTGACGTCGACGACCGTCATCGCCTCGGTGCGGTCGATCACGAGCGAGCCGCCCGACGGCAGCCAGACCTTTCGGTCGAGTGCCTTCTCGATCTGCTCGGTCACGCGGAACGCGTCGAACGGGTCCTGCTCGCCCTCGTACTTCTCGACCCGCTCG
Source organism: Sphingomonas sp. G5 (assembly GCF_052660795.1). Lineage (NCBI taxonomy): Bacteria > Pseudomonadati > Pseudomonadota > Alphaproteobacteria > Sphingomonadales > Sphingomonadaceae > Sphingomonas > Sphingomonas sp. G5. Next base: position 1,787,456 of record NZ_CP109660.1, read on the forward strand.
AGCAGGTCGGGGGCGACGCCCTGCAGGTACGACGAGATCGTCTGCAGTGCCTCGTCACCCTGGATGAGCATGCGCGTGAAGTCCTCGTTGAAGACATCGCGCACGATCTTCACCAGCAGGTCGGGCTCGGAGTGCAACAGGGCGGGTGCCTGGATCGTCTTGACCTGGCTCGACACGTGCTCCCACTGGGAGGTGAGGCGCTGTACGTCGAGGGTCAACTGCTCCTCGGTAGCGCCCTCCGCGGCCGTGCGCACGATCACACCGGACGACTCGGGGAGCACCTCTTTGAGGATCTTCTTCAGGCGCGCACGCTCGGTGTCGGGAAGCTTGCGGGAGATGCCGTTCATCGTGCCGTTCGGCACGTACACGAGGTAGCGGCCCGGCAGCGAGATCTGGCTCGTCAGGCGGGCGCCCTTGTGCCCGACGGGGTCTTTCGTGACCTGCACGAGGACGCGGTCCCCCGACTTCAGGGCGAGCTCGATGCGGCGAGGCTGGTTGTTGGTCTCGACGCCGTCCCAGTCGACCTCACCGGAGTACAGCACGGCGTTGCGGCCGCGACCGATGTCGACGAACGCGGCCTCCATGCTGGGGAGCACGTTCTGCACGCGACCGAGGTAGACGTTGCCGATGAGCGAGGCGTCCTGGTTGCGTGCGACGTAGTGCTCGACGAGCACGTTGTCTTCGAGGACGGCGATCTGGATACGACCGGACTTCGAGCGCACGACCATGACGCGGTCGACGGCCTCGCGACGGGCGAGGAATTCGGCCTCGGTGACGACGGGGCGACGACGCCCGGCCTCGCGACCGTCACGGCGACGCTGCTTCTTCGCCTCGAGACGCGTGGAGCCCTTGATGCGCTGCGGCTCGGTGATGACCTCGACCGCGCGCTGACGCACGGGCGGAGTGGTGGGAGCATCGGGGGCATCGTCACGGGTGTCGTTCGCTCCCCCGCGGCGGCGGTTACGACGGCGGGCGTTGGCCGAGACGCGCTCGCTGGGGCTCTCGTCATCGCGGTCGTCGAAGTCATCGCGGATCACGACGGGCGGAAGCGCGGGCGCATAGAAGTGAAGGGCCGTCGAGACGGCGGATACGAAGTTCTCCGGAAGCAGGCCGAGCGACACGGCGGTCGGACGGGCGGGCGTCTCGGGCTCGGCGGGGGTCACGGCCTGAGCGGGAGCGACCTCGGGCTGCTCCGTCTCCCTCTCGGCGGGTGTCGAGTCCTCCGAGGCGGAAGCGGATGCCGGCACCCCGGCCTCAGCGATCGGCGCGACCTCATCCGCAGTCGGAGCGGACTGCTCCGACGCGTCGACCTCAGACCGGTCGTCCGCGGCGGCGGGGATGTCCTCCACGTCGAGCACCGCGGGCGCCTCGGTGTCGTCGGCGGCCGCGTCTTCGGCATCCTGGACCGCAGCCTCTTCTTCGTCGACGACGGGGGCGACGTCGGAGGTGGCGGTGTCGGGAGAGATCGGCGTCTCGTCGGTGGGGTTCTGTTCGTCTGTCACATCGGCCATGTCGGGGTACTCCCTGGCGGACGACACCGCGCGTCGTCCGACGAAATCTCATGCGGCGCCGCACCCGGCGGGGCCGCGAACTCACTCGGTCTGCAGCCGGCCTGCGGCCCGGGCTGCGAAGGGCGGTCATCGCCCGAAGTCTTCTGGGTGATGTTCCTGCGGCGCGGCCGCGGTCACATCGGCCTTCATTATCGCACGAAGTGCCGGGAACGCCCACGACCGGCGCGATTGCCGATACCCATCGACGGAGACATTTCGCGCCGGGCGGGGCCTCGATATGGTCGAAGCTCCGGCGAAGGGGGCCAGCCGGGGAGTGATCATGGCCGCTCATCCCGCTTCGGATCGCACGTTCGCCGACAACACCGTGGGTGTCGTGACGAACGGATCGCCCATCGACTCCTTCGACATCCTGCGCGACGTTCCCGTTCATGCTTTCCCGCACCTTGCGGAGGTTGTGCCGACCCTCGACGGGAACGCGTTCGACGAGACACCGCCCAATGGGAACCGGGTGCTCATGCCCGGGCCTGCGAGTCCGCTTGACACCCACAACGACACGGCGTACGCGAACTCCGTCGCCGTATGGGAGGCGCACTATGCCGCGCGAGGCAGCGGTCCTCCCCCGGGTCTCGACCTCTTCACGGGCGAGGTCGTCGACCACAGCGTCTTCACGACTCACGAGTGAACCCGTTCAAAGCGACCCCATAGCGGCGCGGTGAGAGAATCGCGGCATGAGCGAAACCGTCATTCCCCGCCGTCCGATCGTCGTCGCGATCTGGCTGGTCTTCGCGGGTGTGGTGGGCTGGTGGGCGGCGTTCTCACTCACCATGGAGCGCTTTCATCAGCTGATGAATCCGGGGGCCGCGGCATCCTGTGACTTCAGTGTGCTGGTCCAGTGCTCCACGAACCTCGAGTCCGCGCAGGGCAGCGTGTTCGGCTTCCCCAACCCGATCATCGGGCTGGGCGCGTGGATCGCCCCCATCGTCGTCGGAATGGCACTGCTGGCCGGTGCCCGGTTCGCACGGTGGTTCTGGGCGCTGTTCTGGCTCGGCTTCGTCTTCGCGTTGTGCTTCGTGATCTGGCTCATCGGGCAGAGTCTTTTCGTGCTGGGGACGCTGTGCCCCTGGTGCATGGTGACATGGTCGGTCGTCATCCCCTCGTTTTTCGTCGTGACGTTGCACGTGCTGCGCGAGGGGGTCATCCCCCGCCCCCGCGTGCAAGAGATCGCCGACCGTCTCATGGTCTGGGTGCCGCTCATGACCATCGTGGCTTTCGCGGTCGTCGCGGTGCTGGCGCAGGTGCGCCTGGACGTGCTGTCTCAGCTCTGAGCCGTCGGGTCGCCGCGCAGTCCGGGAAGGTCGCCCGGCCGCCACGACCATCGCGGGTCCCCTCCACGCGGGGGCCGAGGCGCGCGGGGCCGGGCTTCTCAGACAGTCGGCGCACAACGACGAAGGCCGCCACCCCTCACGGGGCGGCGGCCTTCATGGCATCCGGGATCAGGCGAACCAGATGGCGAGCTCGCGCTCGGCGGACTCGACGCTGTCGGATCCGTGGACGAGGTTCTGCTGCACCTTGAGGCCCCAGTCGCGGCCGAAGTCGCCGCGGATCGTGCCGGGGGCGGCGGTGGTGGGATCGGTCGTGCCCGCGAGCGAGCGGAAGCCCTCGATGACGCGGTTGCCGGCGAGGCGGATCGCCACGGAGGGGCCCGACATCATGAACTCGAGCAGCGGCTCGTAGAACGGCTTTCCCTCGTGCTCGGCGTAGTGCTGGGCGAGGGTCTCGCGGTCGGGCTCGACGAGGCGGATGTCGACGAGGGCGTAGCCCTTCGCCTCGATACGGGCCAGGATGGCGCCGGTCAGGCCGCGGGCGACGCCGTCGGGCTTGACCAGGACGAGGGTCTCTTCGGTAGCCATGGGTCATTCTCCGTTCGAGAGGTCGGGGGAAGCGGCGCGTCGTGCGTTCTGCCGATCGAGCGCCGCTCCCTTGATCGTCGCATACGCCCACATGCCACCGAAAATGACGGCGACCACGGCGAGGGCCGGAACGAGGAAGCCTCCGAGCAGCAGCACGACCTGCAGCCCCCACCCGGCGAACAGCGCCCAGCGGTGCCGGAGCGATCCCGATACGGCGACCATCGCGATCGCCATGACGACGCCTCCGACGATCCCCCACCACGGCTCGATACCGAGGGGCAGCACCTTGAGGCCGTAGACCACGAGGCCGCCGAGGAACACGATGATCGACTCGAAGCCGAGGACGACAGCGCCGAGAGACTCCTGGGCGCCGCGTTGACGACGGGGGCGCGGGACGCGAGATTCGCGGGGGCTCATCCCTGCCACCCGGACTTCCAGTCCTCGAGGTCGGCGAGGCGCAGGGCTTCACCGGCGAGCACGACGGACCCGGCGATGACAACGGCTCGGCGGTCCGACTCCGCAGCCCACGACCGAGCCGCGTCCGCGGCGTCTTCGAGCATGGAGTGGACGGTGACCGGCAGCTCGGCCGCCTCGGCGATGTCGGCGATGACGTCGGGATCGGTCGCGCGGTCGCTGGCGGGGGCGGTGGCGAACACACGGGCAACTCCCGGGACGAGCGCCGACACGATGCCGGCGGCATCCTTTCCCTCGAGGATGCCGATCACGGCGCCCCACTCGTCGATGTCGAACGACTCCTCGAGTGCGGCGACGAGGGCGCGCGCGCCGTGCGGGTTGTGCGCGGCGTCGACGAAGACCGTGGGCGACGTGCCGAGGAGCTGCAGGCGACCGGGTGAGGTGGCGTTGCCGAGACCATCGGCGATCACGTCGGCCGCGAGGGGCTGCGTGCCGCCGCCGATGAGCGACTCGACCGCGGCGACCGCGAGGGCGGCGTTGGCGCCCTGATGCGCACCGTAGAGGGGGAGGTAGACCTCGGAGTACGTGCCGGCGACACCGCGGATATCGAGCTGCTGCCCGCCCACCGCCAGGGTCTGGCCCTCCAGGGCAAAACCCTCGCCGGCCACGGCGACCGTGGCCCCCTCCTTCTCGGCGCGAAGGCGGATCACCCGCAGCGCTTCCTCCGGCTGCGCGGCCGACACGACGGCGGCGCCGGGTTTGATGATCCCCGCCTTGACGGTCGCGATCTCGGCGATCGTGGAGCCGAGACGGTCGATGTGGTCGATGTCGATGGGGGCGAACACCGCGACATCGCCGTCGGCGGTGTTGGTGGAGTCCCACTCCCCGCCCATGCCGACCTCGAGCACGAGCACGTCGATCGGGGCATCGGCGCACGCGACGAAGGCGAGCACGGTCAGCAGTTCGAAGAACGTCAGCGGCGCGTCGCCGGCCGCGGCCAGCTCGGCATCCACCATCTCGACGAACGGCTGGATCTCGTCCCACGCGTCGGCGATCGCCGCGTCGGCCACGGGCTCGCCATCGATGAGGATCCGCTCGGTGAAGCGCTCCAGGTGCGGGCTGGTGAACAGGCCCGTACGAAGCCCCATCGCGCGCAGCAGACTCTCGATCATGCGGCTGGTCGACGTCTTGCCGTTCGTGCCCGTCACATGGATGACGCGGTATGTGCGCTGCGGGTCGGCCAGCAGTTCGAGCACGCGGCGCGTGCGCTCGACGCGCGGCTGCACCCACTGCTCGCCCTGTCGTTCGAGCAGCGCCGAGTAGACGGCATCCGCCCTGGTCCGGTCGCTCATGCGGAGGCTCCGATCCGTGCGACGGCCACCGTGACGGCACCGACGTTCGCGTAGGTCTTGGCGGCGATCACCGTCTCGTATTCGGCGGGCGCGAAGTCGCCGCGCTCGATCAGGCGACCCTCGGGACCGGCGAGCACGACGGCCTCGGCGAGGGTCTCGGATGCCACGCCCGCACCGTCGAACGCCTGGGCCACGGCCTGTGCGTCGGCGTCTTCGACGAAGGTGAGCGAGAGGAAGATCCGGTCGCTCACGTCGAAGCCGGCGGCCTTGCGGGTGTCCTGGATGCCGCGGATCATGTCTCGCGCCAGGCCTTCGGCCTCGAGCTCGGAGGTGGTGACGGTGTCGAGCAGCACGAAGCCGCCGCCCGCGAGCACGGCCAGCGCCTCGCCCTCGGGGCGACCCGCGGTCTCGACGACCAGGTCGTACTCGGCGGGATCGAGGGCGATGCCGCCCGCGACGGCCTGTCCGTCGACCTCGCTCCAGTCGCCCTCACGGGCGGCCTTGATCGCCTGCTGCACCTGCTTGCCCAGGCGAGGTCCGGCCGCGCGCGCGTTGACCGAGAGGCGGTGCGTGATGCCGTACTCGGCGGCCGTGCCGTCTTGCAGGGCGACCTGCTCGACGCTCTTCACGTTGAGCTCCTCGCGGAGGATGTCGTCGAACTGCGCCAAGCCCTCGGCATCCGGGGTGACCACCGTCAGACGCGGCAGCGGCAGGCGCACGCGCTTTCCCTCGCGCTTGCGCAGCGCGTTGGCGACGCTCGAGACCTCGCGCACGGTGTCCATCGCGGTGCGGATGTCTTCCGCGGCGGGGAACGCCGAGGCGTCGGGCCAGTCGGTCAGGTGGACGCTCCGTCCGCCCGTGAGGCCCTGCCACACGCGCTCGGTGACCAGCGGCAGCAGCGGGGCGGCGACTCGGGTCAGCGTCTCGAGCACCGTGTACAGCGTGTCGAAGGCCTCGCGGCTCGTCGGGTCGTCGGTCACGCCCACCCAGAAGCGGTCGCGCGAGCGGCGGATGTACCAGTTGGTCAGCACCTCGGCGAAGTCGCGCAGGCGCTCGGCCGCGGTCGTGGAGTCGAGTCCCTCGAGGTCGGCGGCGACGCCCTGCACGAGGTCGCCGGTCAGGGCGAGGATGTAGCGGTCGAGCACGTCGGTCGAGTCGGTGCGCCACTCGGCGGTGTAGCCGTCGGTGCCGGAGGCGTTCGCGTAGGTCGCGAAGAAGTACCACGCGTTCCACAGCGGTAACAGGAACTCGCGCACGCCCCCGCGGATGCCCTCCTCGGTCACGACGAGGTTGCCGCCGCGCAGCACGCTCGACGACATGAGGAACCAGCGCATGGCGTCCGAACCGTCGCGGTCGAACACCTCGCGCACGTCGGGGTAGTTGCGCAGCGACTTCGACATCTTCTGGCCGTCGTTGCCGAGCACGATGCCGTGGCACGACACCCCGGTGTACGCCGGGCGGTCGAACAGCGCGGTCGAGAGCACGTGCATGACGTAGAACCAGCCGCGGGTCTGACCGATGTACTCGACGATGAAGTCGGCCGGGGCGTGCTCGTCGAACCACTCGTGATTCTCGAACGGATAGTGCACCTGCGCGAACGGCATCGAGCCCGAATCGAACCACACGTCGAGCACGTCTTCGATACGTCGCATCGTCGACTGCCCGGTGGGGTCGTCGGGGTTCGGGCGCGTGAGGTCGTCGATGTAGGGGCGGTGCAGGTCGACCTCGCCGTCGGCGTTGACCGGCAGGCGACCGAAGTCGGCCTCCATCTCGGCGAGAGACCCGTACACGTCGACGCGCGGGTGGTTCGGGTCGTCGCTCTTCCAGACCGGGATCGGCGAGCCCCAATAGCGGTTGCGGCTGATCGACCAGTCGCGCGCGCCCTCGAGCCACTTGCCGAACTGGCCCTCCTTGACGTTCTCGGGCACCCACGTGATCTGCTGGTTGTTCGCCAGCAGATCATCCTTGATGTCGGTCACGCGCACGAACCAGCTCGACACGGCCTTGTAGATGAGGGGGTTCCGGCAGCGCCAGCAGTGCGGGTACGAGTGCTCGTACGACGCTTCGCGCAGCAGACGCCCGCTCTGCTTGAGCATCCGGATCAGCGGACGGTTCGCGTCGAGCCACAGTTCGCCCTCGACGTCGGTCACGGCCGACAGGAACCGGCCGCCGTCATCGAGCGAGATGATCGTGGGTAGGCCCGCCGCATCCGCGAGGCGCTTGTCGTCCTCACCGTAGGCCGGCGCCTGGTGCACGATGCCGGTGCCGTCGGACACGGTGACGTAGTCGTCGACGAGGATCTTCCAGGCGTTGCCGGTCCCCCACGTCTCGGCGTCGGCGTAGTAGTCGAACAGGCGGTCGTACGACACGCCCTCGAGCTCGGAGCCCAGGATCGTTCTCTGAACGGCCTCGCGGGCGGCATCCGCGCTGTCGTATCCGAGGTCTTTGGCGTAGTTCGCCAGCAGGTCCTCGGCGAGCAGGTAGCGGTGCGCGACGGCCTCGAACGCCTCGTCGGGAGTGCCGTCGGGCGCGCGGTGCACGTCGGCGGCGCCGCCGGGTCCGCCCTCGATGACCGCGTACCGGATGCCGGGACCCACCGCCAGCGCGAGGTTCGTGGGCAGCGTCCACGGCGTCGTCGTCCAGGCGAGCGCTCGGACGCCGGTGAGGCCCAGCGCTTCGGCCTTCGCCCCGACGAGCGGGAAGGTCACGGTGACCGAGGGGTCCTGTCGCATCTTGTAGACGTCGTCGTCCATGCGCAGCTCGTGCGTCGACAGGGGCGTCTCGTCGCGCCAGCAGTACGGCAGCACGCGGTAGCCCTCGTAGGCGAGGCCCTTGTCGTGGAGCGTCTTGAACGCCCAGAGCACGCTTTCCATGTAGGTCGTGTCGAGCGTCTTGTAGCCGCGGTCGAAGTCGACCCAGCGCGCCTGGCGCGTGACGTAGTCCTGCCACTCGCGCGTGTACTCGAGCACCGACTCGCGGGCCTTCGCGTTGAAGGTGGCCACGCCCATGGCCTCGATCTCGTCCTTCTCGGTGATGCCGAGCTGCTTCATCGCCTCGAGCTCGGCGGGGAGCCCGTGCGTGTCCCACCCGAACACGCGGTCGACTTTCTTGCCGCGCATGGTCTGGAAGCGCGGGAAGACGTCTTTCGCGTACCCCGTGAGCAGATGTCCGTAGTGCGGCAGACCGTTGGCGAAGGGCGGGCCGTCGTAGAACACCCACTCTTGGGCACCCTCACGGTTCGCGATCGAGGCGCGGAACGTGTCGTCGCTCTTCCAGAAAGCGAGCGTGTCGTCTTCGATGGCCGGAAAGCGGGGGCTCGGGACGACGGATGCCGACGACGCAGCGCCCGGGCCGGACATCGGGGTCGTGGCATCCGGTGTCGTGTTCGACGCGTCGGCGGCCGAGCCGAAGGATGAGGGGCGTGGGTAGGTCATGTCACTCCGCGGGTCGAGGTCTCCTCGCCGGGACGACCCTGTCAGGCCGCGGTACCACCCTGCATTGCGCCGTCTTCCGAGGGCGCCGCTCTCACTGCGGCTGTGACGGGCCTGCCCCGCGCGGTTCTACTCCGAGCCTGGACCCGTTTCTTCCGCGAGCTCCCCGGTGATGGCCGGATCGATGCGTGTGCACTCAGTCTACGTCAGCCGCGCGGAGCGCGGTGCGGTCGATGCCTGACCATCGAGTGTCCGAGAAACCCGGACGCGGGGCCGGTGTCGTCCGGGTGTTCTGGACGCTCGCCCCCTGCACGGATCCCGCCGCGTCGAGCGTTCCGAACGTTCTCTTCATCCTGCGCGACCTGAACTGCCCTCGAGTGTCCAAGAAACCCGGACGCGGGGCCGGTGTCGTCCGGGTGTTCTGGACACTCGCCCCCTGCACGGATCCCGCCGCGTCAAATGTTCCGAACGTCCTCTTCATCCTGCGCGACCTGAACTGCCCTCGAGTGTCCAAGAAACCCGGACGTAGGGCCGGTATCGTCCGGGTGTTCTGGACACTCGACCCTCCGTTCGGGCTGCAACCCGGCGAACGCGGACTCAGGCGCCCGGCGGGCGGACACCCGCGGCCGCCAGCAGTTCCCGGGTGAACGGATGCCGCGGCGCGGCGAAGACGCACGACACGGTGCCCGAGTCCACGACGCGCCCATCCTTCATCACGATCACGTCGTCGGCGATCGCGGCCACGATGTCGAGGTCGTGCGTGACGAAGATCATCGCGAGGTCGCGCTCGCTCTGGAGGGCGAGAAGACGATCGAGGATCTTCGCGCGCACCGAGGCGTCGAGCGCCGAGACCGGCTCGTCCAAGACCAGCAGGTCGGGCGACACGGCAAGGGCACGGGCGATGGCGACGCGCTGGCGTTGTCCACCCGACAGCTGCGCGGGCCGACGGCGGGCGAACGCCGGAGACAGCCCGACCTCCTCCAGCAGAGCGGCGACCGCCCGGCGCCGCTCTGCGCGGCGCACCCCGCCCGCGGCGACCGCCTCGGTCAGGGTACGACCGACGCTCCAACGGGGATCGAGAGCGCCCCAGGGGTTCTGCTGTACGAGCTGAACCCGGCGGCGGTCCGATCCGCGAGCCGCATCGGGCGTCCACGGGCGGCCCTCGAACGAGAGGGTGCCCGCGTCGGCCGCGGTCACACCGACCGCGAGACGCGCGAGCGTCGTCTTCCCCGACCCCGACTCCCCCACCACCGCGAGAGTGCGACCGCGGCGGACCTCGAACGACACGTCGTCGACGGCCACTCGTTCACCGAACCGCTTCGTCACGCTCCGAGCGGTGAAGAGCGGTGCGTCGGTGCGGGGGGCTCGACCGAGCGGCTCGTGGGACACCGCCGCGACGAGCTCGCGCGTGACGGGATCGCGAGGGGATGCCAGCACCTCGGCCGTGACGCCGGTCTCGACGACCCGTCCTTCGTGCATCACGACGACGCGGTCGGCCACCCGGGCGACGGCCCCCAGATCGTGGCTGATGAACACCACGGCGACGCCGTCGTCGGCGATTCGGCGCACAAGGTCGAGCACGCGGACCTGCACCGTGGCATCCAGGGCCGTGGTGGGTTCGTCGGTCACGAGGACGGCGGGCTTCGCCGAGAGAGCCGAGGCGATCAGGGCGCGCTGACGCAGCCCGCCGGAGAGCTCGTGCGGGTACTGGCGCGCGCGCTCGTCGGGCTCGGACATCGACACTCGGTCGAGGCTGTCGCGGACGCGGTCCGCGAGGGCGTCTCCGCGCACGGCGGGCTCGTGGATGCGCACCGGCTCGGCGACCTCGGCGCCCACGCGGCGCAGCGGGTCCAGCGAGACGAGAGCGTCCTGCGACACGAGGGCGATGCGCCGCCCGCGCAGGGACCGCCACTGACGCTCGGTCAGCGAACGCGCCGAGGTGCCGTCGATCTCGAGCTCGTCCACCGACCAGGACAGACCCTCGGGAACGAGCCCCAGCAGGGCGCGCGCGCTCATGGACTTGCCCGCGCCCGACTCGCCCACGATCGCGACGCACTCCCCCGGCGCGACATCGAGGTCGAGGCCGCGGACGATCGCACCTTCGGGGCCATCGACGCGCAGACCGCGTAAACGAAGGCCGCTCACGCGCCCCGCTCCTCGGAACGCGCCCGGACGATGCGACCGATGACGCTCACGCTCACAACGGTCGCGGTGATCGCGAGGCCCGGGAACACCGCGACCCACGGGGCCTGCAGCAGGAGGTTGCGGCCCGCCGAGAGCATGAGCCCCCACTCGGCCGTGGGTTCGGTCGGACCGAGGCCCAGGAAGCTGAGACCCGCCGCCGCGAGGATGCTCGTGCCGATACCGATGGTGGCGAGGACGCTCACGGCACCCAACACCCCGGGCAGCACGTGCCGCAGGTGCACGACGAGCGCGGGAACGCCGATGATGCGCGCGGCCTCGACGTGTTCGGTCGCGGCGAGGGAGCGGGTCTGCGCCCGCGCCAGCCGGATGTACACGGGCACGGCGGCGATCGTCACGGCCACGGCGATATTGGTCGGCCCCGGTCCCAGCACGGCGACCACGAGGAGGGCGACGAGGAACTCGGGAAAAGCCGAGAGGACGTCGACGACCCGCATCGCGGCGGCATCGACGCCGCGTGGGGAGACGGCCGAGAGCGATCCCGCGATCACACCGACGAACAGAGCGAGACCGGTCGCGAGAAGGCCGATCCCCACTGATCGACCCGCGCCGAACACGACGCGCGAGTACACGTCACGCCCGCTCTGGTCGGTACCGAACCAATGCGCGGAGCTCGGCGGCTGCAGGGCGGAGCGGACGTCGGTCAGCAGCGGGTCATGTGTCGCGAGAAGGTCCGGGGCGATGGCGGCGAGGGCGATGGCCGCGAGCACGGCGCCCGAGATCGATAAAGCGACGGTGCGCCCGGGCCGGGTGCGCGGAGCGAGCGCGGTCACGCGGGCACCCCCGCCCTCGCGCCCAGTGCCGGCTCGGCGACACGCAACCGCGGATCGATGAGCGGCACGACGAGATCGACCAGGGTGTTGACGACGACGAACACGAGCGCGCTCAGCAGGATGACACCGGTGATCACGGGAAGATCGCGGTCGGTGATCGCCGCGAGCGTCACACGGCCGATGCCGGGCCGCGCGAAGACCGTCTCGACCAGCACGGCGCCGCCGAGAAGCGACCCGACGAGGTATGCGGCGAGTGTGACTCCCCCTGCTCCCGCGTGACGCAGCGTGTGGCGCAGCGTCTCGCGCCGCGGCGTTGCGCCGCGGGCGCGGACCGTCAACAAGAACGGCTCGCGCTCGGCCGCTTCGATGCCGTCCCGCAGCACTTGAGAGAGCAGAGCGGCAACCGGCAGGGCCAGGGTCACCGACGGCAGCACGAGCGACGCGGCATCCCGCCCTCCCGACACCGGGAACCAGCCGAGCTGGAACGAGAAGACGCTCAACAGCACGAGCCCCGTCCAGAACACCGGCGACGACAGGACGACGAGCTCGACGCCCGAGGCCACCGCCCGACCCCGACGCCCACGCACGAGCAGCGCCGTCGCGAGGGCCAGCAGCAGGGCGATCACGAGCGCGAGTCCCGTCAGCTGCAGGGTGGGTCCGAGCTGGCGACCGATCACCTCGGTCACGGGGAGGCGCAGCTGGTACGACTCCCCCAGATCGCCGCGCACGAGACGCCCGAGGAACGCCGCGTACTGCTCGAGCACGGGACGATCCAGGCCGAGATCGCTGCGGATCCCCGCTTTCACGGCGTCGCTCACCTGCGCCTGTGGGCCGAGCATGACGTCGACGGGGTCGCCCGGAATGATCCGGAACGCCACGAACGCGAGCGTCGCCGCGCCCCACAGGACGAGAACGACGGATGCCACGATCCCGCCGAGGCGCCTCAGCAGGGCGCGCGAGCGAGAACGTGGCATCCGACCAGTCTGTCCGAAACGCGGCGGCTCAGCCGACGGAAGCCGTCGCGAAGAGCGGGCGACCGTAGAGGTCGAACGTCAGACCCGACACCTTCGGGGTGACGGCGCTGATCAGCGCGGGACTGTACAGCGGCACGATCGCCGCCTGCTGGGCGTTCCACTGCTGCACCTGTGCGTAGATCGCGTTACGGGCGGCCGGGTCGGTCGTCGAGGCGGCCTGCTCGAGCAGAGCGTCCATGGCCGGGTCGCTCACTTGCGAGGCGTTCTGGAAACCGTCGGTCGCCAGGTGGCTGCGCAGCAGATCGGCGTCGACGCCCGAGAAGCCCCAGTCGGTGACGTCGTAGGTCTTCGGGCCGTACTGCTCGTTGTAGGCGCCGGGCTCCAGCACCTCGCGCTGCAGGTCGAAGCCGACGGCTTTGAGGTCGCTCTGCACGGCGTTGGCCAGTGCCGCACGATCGTCGGGCACCGGGGTCCACGCGATCCAGCGCGCGGTGAGGCGCTGGCCGTTCTTGGTCCGGATGCCGTCGGCATCGCGCCCCGTCCAGCCCGCCTCGTCGAGGAGGGCGTTGGCGGCTGCCTGATCGAACGGCCACGTCTGCGCGAGGCTCGCGTCGTACCCGGGAGTGGTGGCTCCCAGAATGCTCCAGGCGCGGGGGTACTGGCCGTAGAAGATCTCCTGCACGGCGGTGTCGACGTCGATCGCCTTCGAGAACGCCTGGCGCACCTTCTGGTCGGCGAAGACGCCGTACTTCTCGTTGAGGAAGAGCGAGTACGGCAGTCCGGGGTACGCGATGGACTCGACGGTGTCGTCGGACGGGACCTGCGCGACGAGGTTCGGCGGAAGGTTGGTCACGACGTCGGCCTGTCCGCTCGACAGAGCACCGAGACGCACCGAGGCCTCGGGGAGGATGTCGACGCGGAGGGTCTTGAACGCCGGCTTTCCGCCGCCATCGGGGCCCCAGGCGTAGTCGTCGTTGCGGGTGTAGACGATGTCCTGGTCGGGCGTGTATTCGGTGAGCTCGAAGGGACCCGTGCCGACGGTGACGTCGGGGCCGCCGGCCTTGAGCTGGTCGGCCTTCGTCGACAGCACCGCGGGCGAGTAGAAGCCGAGCAGAGCCGTACTGGCCGCCTGCAGGAACGGAGCGTAGGGCTGGGTGAAGCGCACGCGGACGGTGTGCTCGTCGACCACGTCGGTACCCGCATACAGGTCGCCGCCGAGCATGCTCGCCGCCTGCGCCGAGGCCGTGTCGGGGTTGGCGATGCGATCGAAATTCGCCTTGACCGCGGCGGCGTCGAAGACGGTGCCGTCGTGGAAGGTCACGTCGGTGCGCAGGCGGAAGAGGTAGCTCGCGCCGCCGTCCTCGACCTCCCAGGACTCGGCGAGCCACGGCGAGAACGTGCCGTCCGGTTCCTGGAACACCAGCGAATCGAGCACGGCTCGCTGCACCATGGCGGAGACGTCGAGCTGGCTGGTCTGCGGGTCCATGTGACCGGCCGACAGGTTCGCGCCCTCGATCGCCCAGACCACCTCGCCGTCGCCCGAGGCGGCGGGATCGTTCCCCGCGCACGCCGAGAGCGAGAGGGCGGCGACGGCCGCCACAGCGACCGCCGAGAGCACGCGGCGCGAAAGCGAAGAAGGCATGGGGAAACCTCGGAATCTCTGGTGGGAAGGCTTTCAGCTTACCGGGGTTCCTGTACCCGGTGCGGAAAGTCACCGGTCGATCGCGCGCTGACAGCGAGCGGGGGCGGGTCCGCGCCCCGCTTGCGAAGACCTGACGCTCATCCGCATCTGCGAGGGCGCGCCACGACGCGCGCTCCCGCGAGACCCCCGGTATCGTGGATGCCACACCCATCAGGCACGCTCACACAGTGCCGCCCATATCGCTCGAGGAGTACCCCTATGGCCACCATTCCCGACAAGCCCGCCCTGGAAGGCCTCGAGCAGAAGTGGGATGCCGCGTGGAACGAGCGCGGCACGTACGTCTTCGACCGGATCCGCGCCGCCGAGGCGGGTCGACAGGGCGTCTACTCCGTGGACACCCCTCCGCCCACGGCATCCGGGAGCCTCCACATCGGCCACGTGTTCTCGTTCACGCACACCGACGTGAAGGTACGCTTCGAGCGCATGCGCGGAAAGACCGTGTTCTACCCGATGGGCTGGGACGACAACGGCCTGCCGACCGAGCGCCGCGTGCAGAACTACTACGGCGTGCGCTGCGACCCCTCGCTCCCCTACGACGCCGACTTCACCCCGCCGTTCGCGGGCGGCGACAACAAGAGCAGCAAGGCCGCCGATCAGGTGCCCATCAGCCGCCGCAACTTCATCGAGCTGTGCGAGCAGCTCACGATCGAAGACGAGAAGCAGTTCGAAGACCTGTTCCGCGAGCTGGGCCTGAGCGTCGACTGGACGCAGACCTACCGCACGATCTCCGACGACTCGATCCGCACGAGCCAGCTGGCGTTCCTGCGCAACATCGAGCGCGGCGAGGCGTACCAGTCGATGGCGCCGACGCTGTGGGACGTGGACTTCCGTTCCGCGATCGCCCAGGCCGAGCTCGAGGACCGCGACCAGCCCGCGGCCTACCACCGCGTGGGCTTCGCCAAGACCGACGGCTCGGGTGACGTGTTCATCGAGACGACCCGCCCCGAGCTGCTGCCCGCGTGCGTGGCCCTCGTCGCCAACCCCGACGACGAGCGCTACCAGCCGCTGTTCGGCACGACCGTGCGCACCCCGCTGTTCGACGTCGAGGTGCCCGTGCTCGCGCACCCCCTCGCGCAGAAGGACAAGGGCTCGGGCATCGCCATGATCTGCACCTTCGGCGACGTGACCGACATCATCTGGTGGCGCGAGCTCGACCTGCCGAACCGCACGATCATCGGCAAGGACGGCCGCATCGTGGCCGAGGCTCCCGACGTGATCGTGACGGATGCCGCGAAGGCGGCCTACGACGAGCTCGCGGGCAAGACCGTGTTCAGCGCCAAGAAGCGCATCGTCGAGCTGCTGCAGGAGTCCGGCGCCATGGAGGGCGCTCCCAAGCCCTTCACCCATCCCGTGAAGTTCTTCGAGAAGGGCGACCGGCCGCTCGAGATCGTGTCGACGCGCCAGTGGTACATCCGCAACGGCGCACGCGACGCCGAGCTGCGCGAGCGCCTCATCTCGCTCGGTCGCGAGATGGCGTGGCATCCCGACTTCATGCGCGTGCGCTTCGAGAACTGGACCAGCGGCCTCACCGGCGACTGGCTCGTGTCGCGTCAGCGCTTCTTCGGCGTGCCGATCCCGGTCTGGTACGGCCTCGACGACAGCGGTGAGCGCGACTACTCGCGCGTGCTGACGCCCGACCTCGCGTCGCTGCCCGTCGACCCGACGGTGGATGTGCCCCCGGGCTACACCGAGGACCAGCGGGGCGTTCCCGGCGGCTTCGATGCCGAGCGCGACATCCTCGACACGTGGGCGACGTCGTCGCTCACCCCCCAGTTGGCCGGCGGCTGGCAGCGCGACGAGGAGCTGTGGAACCTCGTCGCTCCGTTCGACCTGCGCCCGCAGGGACAGGACATCATCCGCACCTGGCTCTTCTCGACCATGTTGCGCAGCACCCTCGAAGACGACCGGAGCCCCTGGTCGGATGCCGCCATCTCGGGCTTCATCGTCGACCCCGACCGCAAGAAGATGTCGAAGTCGAAGGGCAACGTCGTCACGCCCGCCGACATTCTCAAGCAGCACGGCTCCGACGCCGTGCGCTATTGGTCGGCGTCGAGCCGCCTCGGCACCGACGCGGCGTTCGACCCGCAGAACCCCACCCAGGTGAAGATCGGTCGGCGCCTCGCGATCAAGCTGCTGAACGCGGCGAAGTTCGTGCTGTCGTTCCCCGTGCCCGAGGGTGCCGAGGTGACGCACGCGCTCGACGCGTCGATGCTCGCGACCCTGGATGCCGTGGTGCGCGACGCGACCACCGCGTTCGAGGCCTACGATCATGCGCGGGCGCTCGAGATCACCGAGTCGTTCTTCTGGACCTTCTGCGACGACTATCTCGAGCTGGTCAAGGAGCGCGCGTACGACCAGACCGACGTGGGCCAGGCTTCGGCGGCCCTGGCGCTGCGCACGGCCCTGTCGACGCTGGTGCGCCTCTTCGCGCCCGTGCTGTCGTTCGCGTCCGAAGAGGTGTGGTCGTGGTTCGAAGAGGGCTCGGTGCACACCGCCGCGTGGCCCGAGCCGCTCGGCATCGAGGGTGACCCGGCCGTGCTCACCGCCGTGAGCGCCGCGCTGATCGGCATCCGTCGCGCCAAGACCGAGGCGAAGGCCTCGCAGAAGACCAAGGTCGCCTCGCTCACCGTGTCGGGCCCGCACCTCGAGGCGCTGCGCCTCGCCGAGGGCGACCTGCGCGCCGTGGGCCGGATCGAGACGATCTCGTTCGCCGAGGCCGACACCACCACCGTGACCGACATCGTGTTCGCACCCCAGGAGGCCTGATGCAACTCGGAACCCGTTGGACCGCCCGCGAGCAGCCGCCGAAGGCTGTGCCCGAGGCGCTGCACGCGCAGATCGCCGCCGTCGAGGCCGCGCTCAACCCCGATGGCCTCAGCGCCCCCGCGCCGCGGTGGACGTTGACGTTCCTCGAGGGGCGCCCCGTCGCCGAGCTCGACACCGGGGTCGTCGTGTCCCAGGATGCCGCGGGCGAGGTCGTCGTGCGCTACGACGACGACGCCGAGTTCGCCTGAGTCGAATCGCTCACGACCGCGAAGAGCCCGCCGACGCCCTCACGGGTCGGCGGGCTCGATCCGTGAGGGCCGGGGACGGCATCTCCGCACGGCGAGGGGTCCGGGGCGGAGGAGAATCGGGCTGCGGAGGACGAATCCGCTTGATAAGTCCTCCGCCGGCAGAATCTCCTCCCCGAACGCGCGGGCGAGCCTCCGGTCTCTCGCGCCGAGGTCGCCCGACCTACCGGGGCAGCAGGTACCGTGCGACGTCGTCCGACATCGCGCGGGATGCCGCGAGCCCAGCGCGACGAGCCGGCTCGGTCTCGAGGCGTGCGACACGTCGACTCATGCGGCGCTCCGCGATGGTCGCCATGGCCTGGGCGCCCACGAGGAGGGCGTTCTCGAGGGGCGTCGGCCGGGCGGAGACAGCGATGGTCTGCGTGATGGCGCTCATGCGGAGCCCCTCTCGGTCGGAAGCGGAAAGATGTCGTTGCGGATCGTGACGGGGCGCACGCCTTCGCCGGTCTGATCGCGGTACCGCGCCACGGTCTCGTCGACGAGCGCGTGGATACGCCTGACGAGGTCCTGCGACTGCTCCGCGGTCAACCGGGCGGTCGCGGTCGAGATGATCGCGGCATCCCGCCACTCCTCGGCCTCGGCCCACCCGTGATTCGCGAAGTGCATGAGCTGTTGGTGGCGCAGCGTGAGTGTCTCGGACTGCACGGCCTCCATCACGGCTCGCCCCGCGGGGGTGTTCTGCATCTCGGGATTCGTGAGCGTCACCATTCCGGCGGGGCGCTCCCACCATCGCTCGCGCGCGGTCCCCCGCCCGGCCACCTCGCGGATGAGATCGTGTCGAGCCAGAGCCCGGAGGTGATAGCTCGTCGATCCGGTCGACTCTCCCGTGAGTTCGGCGAGGCTGCTCGCCGTCTGGGGGCCGTACTGGCTGAGGATGTCGTAGAGCCGCACACGCAGGGGATGCGCGAGCGCGCGAAGCGCTCCCGCATCCAGAACCCGCTCGGGGTGGGGTGTCGGCTGATCGGACATGACTACAAAGATACCTTTGCAAACGTCTATCTGCAATGACATCTTTGCATGCGTCGAGAGACGGGCCGTAGGCTGGAGAGATGTCGGATGCCGTGAACAATCCCCTCCTCGCGCCGCCCTCGCTCCCCTACGACCTGCCGCCCTACGGCAGCATCGCCGTCGAGCACTACCTCCCCGCGTTCCACGCCGCCTTCGCGGCGCAACGGGCCGAGGTCGACGGGATCACCGCTCAGACCGCGGAGCCCACCTTCGAGAACACGCTCATCCGCCTGGAGCGCAGCGGCGAACTGCTCGACCGCGTCGCTCGCACGTTCTACACCGTGGCATCCGCTGACGGCACTCCCGAGATCCAGGCCGTTGAAGAGGAGCTCGCTCCCCTGATGTCGGCGCACCGCGACGCGATCCAACTCGATGCCGATCTGTTCGCCCGTATCGCCGCCGTGCACGCGCAGCTCGACGACCTCGACCTCGACGCCGAGAGCCGCTACCTCGTCGAGCGGTACCACCGCGAGATGTCGCTGGCCGGCGCCGGTCTCGACGACGCGCAGAAGCGGACGCTCACCGAGCTCAACCAGCGCTTGTCGGTGCTGACGACCACGTTCGAGAAGAACCTGCTCGCCGACACCAACGAGCTCGCGGTGGTGTTCGACTCCGCCGACGAGCTCGACGGACTGAGCGAGGGCGAGCTCTCGGCGGCGGCGCAGGCGGCCACGAGCCGCGGTCTCGACGGGCGCTATGTCGTAAATCTCACGCTGTACACCGGTCACCCTCTGCTCGCGTCGCTGACGAACCGAGAGAGCCGCCGCCGTCTGCTCGAGGCCTCGCGCTCCCGCGCCACGCGCGGCAACGACAACGACAACCGCGCGGTCCTCCGCGAGATCGTGCGCCTGCGGGCCGAGCGCGCCGCGGTGCTCGGCTATCCCTCGCACGCCGCCGCCGTCCTCGCCGACCAGACGGCGGGGTCTCCGGATGCCGCGCGCGACCTGCTCCGCCGACTCTCCACCCCCGCTGCCGCCAACGCGCGCGCCGAGCAAGAGGCTCTGCAGAGGATCGCCGAGGCTGACGGCATCCGGATCGAAGCCCACGACTGGGCGTTCTACACCGAGAAGGTCCGCGCCGAGCGGTACGACCTCGATCGGGCGGCTCTGCGTCCGTGGTTCGAGGCAGAGCGGGTGCTGCGCGACGGCGTGTTCTTCGCGGCCGAGAAGCTTTACGGCATCCGCATGACCGAACGCCACGACCTGCAGGGCTATCACCCCGACGTTCGCGTCTTCGAGGTGCACAACGCCGACGGCAGCGAGCTCGGCCTGTTCCTGCTCGACCTGTACACGCGCGACAGCAAGCGCGGCGGCGCGTGGATGAACTCGATCGTCACGCAGTCGGCCCTCCGCGGCACGGCCCCCGTCGTGGTCAACAACCTGAACGTGAACAAGCCCGCCCCGGGCACCCCGACACTGCTGACCCTGGATGAGGTCACCACCCTCTTCCACGAGTTCGGGCACGCCCTGCACGGCCTGTTCGCCACCGTGACCTACCCGCACTTCGGCGGAACGGCCGTCTACCGCGACTTCGTCGAGTTCCCCAGCCAGGTGAACGAGATGTGGATCCTGTGGCCCGAGATCCTGACCAACTACGCGCGGCACATCGACACCGACGCACCGCTGCCGGCCGATGTCGTCGAGCGTCTGCACGCCTCCGAGGCGTTCAACCAGGGCTTCGCGACGAGCGAGTATCTCGCGGCCTCGTGGATCGATCAGGCGTGGCACGGACTGTCGGTCGCCGAGGCGTCGGCCGACATCGACGTCGCAGCGTTCGAAGCGGAGGCCCTCGCGGACATCGGACTCGACAACCCCGCCGTCCCCACCCGCTACGCCTCGACGTACTTCGCCCACGTGTTCTCCGGCGGCTACAGCGCCGGGTATTACTCCTACATCTGGAGCGAGGTGCTCGACGCCGACACCGTGGAGTGGTTCCGCGAGAACGGCGGGCTCACTCGCGAGAACGGCGACCGTTTCCGCCAGCGCCTTCTGGGCGTCGGCGGGTCCGGCGATCCCCTGGCCGCATACCGCGACTTCCGGGGCCGGGATGCCGAGATCCGGCCGTTGCTGGAACGTCGCGGACTCGCGGGCTGAGCTCGGTGTGCCCGGCCGCTCTCGGCGTCCGGGCACGCGGGCTCACACCGCGTACTTGAAGCCGACGTGCGAGTCGGCGAAACCGAGTCGCGTGTAGAACCGGTGGGCGTCCACGCGGGCGGCGTCGGAGGTCAGCTGCACGAGGGCCGCGCCGGTCGCGGGTGCGGCGACGTGCATCACCCAGCGCATCACCGCGCTACCGATCCCACCGGAACGCACACTCGAAGACACCCTGACCGCCTCGACGAGCAGCCGGGTGGCCCCCTGACGCGCCATACCGGGGATGACGGTGAGTTGCAGGGTGCCGATCACCTCCCCCGCCGCATCGTCGACGACGATCAGATCGTTCAAGGGCGCCTCGAGGACGCTCCGCAATGCGGTGGCGTACGTTCCTTCGTCCGCAGCGTCGCCGCGATCGCCGCGCGCCGCACTGACGGGGTCATCTGCCAAGAGCGCCATCAACGCGGGCAGGTCGGTCGGCTTCGCCCGGCGGACGGTCACCTCGCCGATGTGCGCGGTCACCGTCGCGGGCAGATCGAGGTTGGAGAGCACGCTCTCCATCCTGCCCTGCGCGTCAGCGCCAGCCGAGCACCTCGCGCACGACGGCTTGCGACGCCGGTGAACCGTCGTTCTTGATGGAGAGCAGCTTCTCGCTGGAGACGAGGGCCCCCGACGCTCCGTACTCGTCCGAAAGGCCCTGAACCGCCTGACGGACGAGAGGCGCCGCGTCATTGCGATCGGCACCGCCGCGCACCGAATAGTGGGGGTAGACGAGCAACTCGGTCCCGTCGGCCGTCCGTCGCGCACAGGCGACGACGACGGTCGGAGTCGCTCCTCTCCAGAACTTGGGGAAGAACTCCAAGCCCGTCCCCTCCGCGAAGAACTCGACGACTCCGCGCTTCCACGACTTCGCCACGTCGCCGAGGCGGACGTCATGGGCGGTCCACTCCGAGCCGCTCTCCCGGATCGCGGTGGCGAAGGCGTCGCCTCCGTCGGAGAATCCCGCCGCGATGAGCGCATCTGTGGCGCGGCGGACAGCCGAGGCGGGCTCGTCACGAACGAGCATCCGCGCCCCACCCCGCGTCAGTCCGTTCCATCTGACGGGACCGACGTGGGCGTCTTCTCCGGATCCGCGCATGATCACAGCGACCACGCCCTCCCCACGGCGTCATCGGCTTCGCGGTAGGCCTGGGCCGCCGTCCGAGCCGCGTCGGCGGCGGCGCGGCCGACATCGGCCAAGCGGTTCATCTCGGAGAGCCAGGCCCCCTGCTTGGCGGCGTACGCGTCAGCCGCGTCGCCCTGCCACCCCCCGAGAAGGGTGTTTCGTGCAGAGGCGAGCGTCGCAGTTTCGGCGGCGGTGCGCTGAACGGCGGCATCGATGGACGAGGCCGTCTCTACGAGCCGATCGGGCTTGATCGAAAAGGACGTCATGCGCGCGGACTCTCCCTTCACATGTCGCGACGCGCGAGTTCGAGCGCGTCACGGATCCTGGCCAGAGCTTCGGTGTAGCGCTCGTGCGATTGGCGGACGGCGGCGTCGAACTCAGCGTCGGGTGAGGGACGATCGTCGCCCTCCGTGACGTCGTCGTCGACTTCGTCCCACGACTCACGCAGTGCGCGGAGATTCTCGGATGACATCTTCCGCAGAGCCTGGGCGGCAGAAGTCTGGTCCTCGCCGCGGAAGACCGCTTCGAGGCTGGTCTCACCGAGGTCGATGCGCGACTGCACGGTGCGCCACTCCGCGCCCATCTCGCCGGCGCGAGCACGGGCGGCACGATGCTCGTCGGCCTTTCGGCGCTCCTCGGCCTCGATCGCGGCGCGCGCGTTCTCTCGCTCGTCGTCTTCGCGGAGAAGCCGTGCGAAGGTCTCCGCCATCGTGCGGAAGTCGCCGACCAGCCGATCGTCGTCGGGGCCGGGAAGGTGATCCATCATCGGGTCGTCGATGCGTGCCATCAGACTCGCGCCGCCGCTCCGCGCGCCAGGCCCTCGTACAGATCGGCCATGCGCATCGCACTGTCGGTCATGGTGCCGATGTTTCCGACCATCCCCGAAACGAGGTCGTAGATCATGTTGATCCACTTGTACGCCCACCGCGCATCTTGAATCAGGTCGTACACCGCGATTCCCGCTTCGACGGCCGCCACGAGCCAGCCCGCCACGGGAACCGCAGCTTCGGCCGCGATCCGCAGGAGCTTCTGCGCGAGACGGTCGAGGATCTTCAGGATCTTGCCGACAGCTTCTTTGCACAACAGGATCAGCACCTTGATCGCCGTCGCCACGGTGCCCGCGGGTCCGGCCACGACGGTGTGGGCCTGCGACATCACGCCGGCCGCTGCGACGAACGCCTCGGAGCCCTTGCCGGTCCACGACGCGAGGGGCGGGAGAAGCCCCATCGCGTTCTGACCGATCGCGCTCATGGCATCGCCCGCGTGCGTCCAAGCGAACTGCGCCTCGCGCATGCGCTCCCAGTCGCCCGAGAAGGGCTTCGTCACCTCTTCGAGGAGCGAGTAGCCGACGAGCTCTTCGAAGAGCCAGTCCACTCCGCCGAAGATCGGACCCGCCTTCCAACGGATGCTCTCGATCTCGGGATCCTCTCCCTGGGGTCGAGGGAGGAAGGAGCGCACGTCCTGCTTCTCGGTGACCGTTCGAGACGCGGACAGTCCGTCTCCCACGCGGTCGGAGATTCCCGATGCCGTCCCGTCGGCCCACTCGACGGCCGAGTAGCCGTCCCAGAAGGCTTGATTGAACAGGTTCCCGTCGGGCTCGCCGTAGCGACTCGACGCCCCGCCCTGCGCAGCGCCGAGAGTCGGCGCGGTGCCCGGCGAAGAGGGCGGCGTGTCGACGCCGAGCGACGCGGCGACCTGAGCGATCGCATCGTGCGCCGTCTGCTCGGCAGCGCGATACGCGGCGACCGTCTCGCCCATCCGCTCGGTGCCGATGCCGAAGGCCTGCGACGACATGTCGGCGACGCGCTTTCCAACGTCGACGATGCCGTCGCTGATCGGCTGGAACAGCTGCAGGATGAGGCCCAGCTCTCCCGCATTCAGGCGGGCGTACGTTTCGAGGTGTTCCCCGATCGCCTGCCCGTGTCCGGCTTGCCTCTCCAGCACCTGCTGCGCAAGCGACAGCTGGTCGGTATCGACATCCATTCGGTCCCCCCGGTCCGTAGGTGAAGGTGTGAGCGAAGCGGGTTACGCGCTCCGTCGCTTCTGTGCCAGCACGATGGTCGGCTGCGCGCGGTCTTCGACGGCCGCGCGCGTGATGACGACCTTAGCGATGTCGTCGGCCGAGGGCACGTCGAACATGATCGGGCCCAGGACGTCTTCGAGGATCGCGCGCAGACCGCGCGCGCCGGTCTTCCGCAAGACGGCGAGGTCGGCGATCGCGCGCAGCGCGTCCTCTTCGAACTCGAGCTGCACACCGTCGAGCTCGAACATGCGCTGGTACTGCTTGACCAGCGCATT
Source organism: Sphingomonas sp. G5 (assembly GCF_052660795.1). Classification (NCBI taxonomy): domain Bacteria; kingdom Pseudomonadati; phylum Pseudomonadota; class Alphaproteobacteria; order Sphingomonadales; family Sphingomonadaceae; genus Sphingomonas; species Sphingomonas sp. G5. The sequence continues at coordinate 1,811,360 of NZ_CP109660.1, forward strand.
TCGCGGTGCCGTGAGGATCTCCATCAACGCGTCCTGGTCGAGGGGCGAGACGGATGCCACGACGGGCAGGCGACCGATGAACTCGGGGATCAGGCCGAACTTGTGAAGATCCTCGGGCAGGGCCTCGCTGAACAGGTCGGGCGCGTCTTCCTTGCGCTGCAGCGGAGCGCCGAAACCGACTCCGTGCTTGCCGACGCGTGCCGAGATGATCTCTTCGAGGCCTGCGAAGGCACCGGCCACGATGAACAGGACGTTCGTCGTGTCGATCTGAATGAACTCCTGGTGCGGGTGCTTGCGGCCGCCCTGCGGCGGAACCGAAGCGACCGTTCCCTCGAGGATCTTCAGCAGCGCCTGCTGCACGCCCTCGCCCGACACGTCGCGCGTGATCGAAGGGTTCTCGGCCTTGCGGGCGATCTTGTCGACCTCGTCGATGTAGATGATGCCGGTCTCGGCACGCTTGACGTCGAAGTCGGCGGCCTGCAAGAGCTTCAGCAGGATGTTCTCGACGTCTTCACCGACGTAGCCGGCCTCGGTGAGGGCGGTGGCATCGGCGACCGCGAAGGGGACGTTGAGGCGCTTAGCGAGGGTCTGAGCGAGGTAGGTCTTGCCGCAACCGGTGGGCCCGAGCAGCAGGATGTTGCTCTTGGCGATGTCGATCTCTTCGGCGCGCTGCTCCGCGGGCTGAAGGGTGCCGTGCGAGCGCACGCGCTTGTAGTGGTTGTAGACGGCGACGGCGAGGGCGCGCTTGGCGGCCTCTTGCCCGACGACGTACTCCTCGAGGAACGAGAAGATCTCGCGCGGCTTCGGCAGGTCGAACTCGGCGACCTCGCCGGCCGACGATTCGGCCATGCGCTCTTCGATGATCTCGTTGCAGAGCTCGACGCACTCGTCGCAGATGTAGACGCCCGGACCGGCGATCAGCTGCTGCACCTGCTTCTGGCTCTTGCCGCAGAAGGAGCACTTGAACAGGTCGGCGCTCTCACCGATACGTGCCATGGCCGGTTCCTCCCGTCACCCGGCCCCCGCCGGTGTGTTACCCGAGCCTAACCCGAGCCCGGGTGATCCAAGGGCATTCGCGCGCGCGGCGGTGTCGTGATCGCCCACGGCGGACTCCCGGCATCCGCTCTCCCACCCTGTCGTCGCGAACGTCGAGCTGCAGCGATGGCCACCCCGCCGCGGCGGCAGGCGGCGCCGAGACGGCATCTCGCTGACGAGTCCGTCGCATGGTGACGCCGGTTCGTCAGCCGGCTGCAATCTCGCGATCCGCGATGCCCGCTGACCACGACGCCCCCCCACGCACGACGACGCCCCGCAGACCGAAACGGGTCTGCGGGGCGTCGTCGCGTCGCGAGCGCGTCAGGCGGTGAGCGCCGCCGGGGTGCGCTTGCGGGTCGTGAGCACCTGGTCGACGATGCCGTACTCCGCCGCTTCGGCGGCCGAGAGGATCTTGTCGCGGTCGATGTCCTTATTGACCTTGGCGACGTCCTGACCGGTGTGGCGCGCCATGGTCTCTTCGAGCCAGGTGCGCATACGGAGGATCTCCTGCGCCTGGATCTCGATGTCGGACGCCTGACCGTGACCGGCCTCGCCCATGGCGGGCTGGTGGATCAGGATGCGGGCGTTCGGCAGGGCGAGGCGCTTGCCGGGAGCACCGGCGGCGAGCAGGACGGATGCCGCGGACGCGGCCTGTCCGAGCACGACCGTCTGGATCTGCGGCGAAACGTACTGCATCGTGTCGTAGATCGCCGTCATGGCCGTGAACGAGCCACCGGGCGAGTTGATGTACATGATGATGTCGCGGTCGGGGTCCTGCGACTCGAGCACGAGCAGCTGGGCCATGACGTCATCGGCCGACGCGTCGTCGACCTGCACGCCGAGGAAGATCACGCGGTCTTCGAAGAGCTTGTTGTAGGGGTCTTGACGCTTGTAGCCGTAGGCCGTGCGCTCCTCGAACTGAGGAAGGACGTAGCGGCTCGACGGCATGTGGGCTGCGGTGCCGCCGAAAGTGGGGATGTTCATGTCGGTGTCCTTTTCCTGTCGCCTCAGACCGCCGCGGTTCCGCCGCCGCCGGTGACGTCGGTGGCGTGTTCGCGCATGTGGTCGACGAAGCCGTACTCCAGGGCCTCTTGGGCGGTGAACCAGCGGTCCCGGTCACCGTCGGCGTTGATCTGCTCGACGCTCTTGCCGGTCTGAGCCGCGGTGATCTCGGCCAGACGACGCTTCATGTCGAGGATGAGCTGCGCCTGCGTCTGGATGTCGCTCGACGTTCCACCGAAGCCTCCGTGCGGCTGGTGCAGCAGCACGCGGGCGTTGGGCGTGATGTACCGCTTGCCCTTGGTGCCGCTGGTGAGCAGGAGCTGACCCATCGAGGCTGCCATGCCGATGCCGACGGTCACGATGTCGTTCGGCACGAACTGCATGGTGTCGTAGATCGCCATACCGGCCGTGATGGAGCCGCCGGGCGAGTTGATGTAGAGGTAGATGTCCTTCTGCGGGTCTTCTGCGGCAAGCAGCAGGATCTTGGCGCAGATCTCGTTGGCGTTGTCGTCACGCACCTCGGAACCGAGCCAGATGATGCGGTCCTTGAGCAGTCTGTCGAAGACGCTCGTTGCCATAAGGGGTTCGGGCATGTGTGCTCCTCTTCCGTGATCTGAAATGAATCTACCGGCGCGTTCCGGGGCGGGATGCCGTGTTCGCCGCGGGCGGATCAGCGCGGTTCCTCGGCGATTTCTCGCGCGTATCCGGTCACGGAACGGGTATAGCGCGGCAGGTGCGGGGCGAGGGCTTGAAGAGCAACGGATGCCGCTCGCTCGGGCATTCCGCTCGACACGAGGGCGAGGGCGTAGAAGGCGGCCGCCGCGTCGTGAAGGTCGCCGTGGGGTTCGCGCTCGTACTCGACTCGGAGCATCTCGAGCGCCTCCTCCGTCTTGCCGAGGTTGCGGATCGTGCTCGCGAGCTGGATCGTCGCCCGGGTGCGGCGCTCGTCGTCGAGCCCGATCTCCAGGGCGCGACGGTAGAGCTGCTCGGCCTCGTCCTCGACGCCGGCGGAGTCACGCGCCCCGGCTCGCTCGAACAGCGCGACGGCGTCTTCCGCGGGCCGCTCGGCAGCCAGCGCGTCAATGCGTTCGATCACGGCCTCGGGGCTGAGCGCCTCGTCGGCCCAGACGGCATCCACTCGACTTTGCCAGTCGTTCATCTCACGTGCTCTCTCTCGGGTTGGGTGTCCACAACACCCGGACATTTCTGAAACGTCTCCGGGTGTTCTGGACACTCACGTGCTCCCGGCTCCGCCACCGATCCGACACCCCATCGACTGTCCAGAGCACCCGGACCGATTCGACGGTGCTCCGGGTGTTCTGGACACTCGACACGCCGCAGCGGCGTGCGCGGCATCCGGGAACGGAAAAGGGGGCGGATGCCACGGCATCCGCCCCCTCGTCTCGACTTACTCGCTGTCTGCGGCCTCGTCGTCGGCCTTCTTCTTCGCGGGCGCGCGCTTCTTGGCCGGAGCCTTCGCGGGCGCCTCGTCGGCGGGAGCCTCGTCAGCGGCGGGCTCCTCCGTCGCCTTCTTCTTGGCGGGCGCGCGCTTCTTGGCCGGAGCCTTGACGGGGGCTTCCTCGGCGGCGGGAGCCTCGGCGGCCTCCTCGTCGTCGTCGCCCTCGACGGGCTCTTCGCCCTCGACGGCGACGAAGCCGGTCAGGTCGACGGGCTTGCCCTCGGTGTCGACCACGGTGACCTTGCCCAGCGCGATGGCCAGGGCCTTGTTGCGGGCGACCTCACCGACGAGCGCGGGCAGCTGGTTGCCCTGCTGCAGGGCGTTGACGAAGTCCTGCGGCGCCATGTTGTACTGCGCAGCCGACTGGATGAGGTACTGGGTCAGCTCGTCCTGCGACACCTGGACGTTGGCGTCTTCGGCGATCTTGTCGAGAACCATCTGCGTGCGGAACTGCTTCTCGCTCGCCTCGGTGACCTCGGCGCGGTGCTCATCGTCTTCGAGGCGGTTCTCGCCCTCGAGGTGCTGGTGCACCTCGTCTTCGATGAGCTGCGGCGGAACGGGGATCTCGACGGCCTCGAGGAGCGCCTCGATGAACTTGTCGCGCGCGGCAGAGCCCTGCGTGAAGACGGACTGCTGCGACACGCGCTCGCTGAGCGACTCGCGGAGCTCGGCGATGGTGTCGAACTCCGACGCCATCTGAGCGAAGTCGTCGTCGGCCTCGGGAAGCTCGCGCTCCTTGACGGCGGTGATGGTGACCGAGACCTCGGCCTCCTCGCCTGCGTGCTCGCCGCCGACCAGCTTCGAGCGGAACGTGGTCTGCTCGTCGGCCGTGAGCGACTCGATGGCCTCGTCGATGCCCTCGAGCAGTTCGCCCGAGCCGATCTCGTACGAGACGCCCTCGGCGCGGTCGATCTCGTTGCCGTCGATGGTGGCGACGAGATCGAGCTCGACGAAGTCACCGGTCTTGGCGGGACGGTCGACCGTGATGAGCGTGCCGAAGCGGGCGCGCAGGCGGTCGAGCTCGGCGTCGATGCCGGCCTCGTCGACCTCGGCGGCGTCGACCGTCACCGTGATCGAGTCGTAGGCGGGCAGGTCAAACTCGGGACGCACGTCGACCTCGACGTCGACGATGAGGTCGCCGGAGAAGTCCTTCAGCTCGGGGAGCTCGACGATCTCGGCGTTGGGGCGGCCGATCACGCGCAGCTCGTTGGCCTCGACGGCCTCGCGGTAGAAGCCGTCCAGGCCCTCGTTGACGGCGTGCTCGATGACGGCGCCGCGGCCCATGCGCTGGTCGATGATCGGCGCGGGCACCTTGCCCTTGCGGAAGCCGGGAATCTGCACGTCGCGGGCGATGTGCTCGTAGGCGTGGGCGATGCTCGGCTTGAGCTCGTCGGGCGAAACCGTGATGTGGAGCTTGACCCGGGTGGGGCTGAGCTTCTCGACGGTGCTGTTGACCATGCGGTTCGTTCTCCTCGTGTGGCCCGCGCGCACGCGGGGGCCGGCTAGGCCTGTGGTCTGTGGGGCCGTGACGTCGGGGCGACAGGATTTGAACCTGCGGCCTCCCGCTCCCAAAGCGGGCGCTCTACCAAGCTGAGCTACGCCCCGGGGCGGCGCGCGGTACGCGCCGACGAAACGACCGCTGAAAGTCTAGTCGATCGGCCTGGCTGCACCGATTTCGCCGCCGCTCTTGCGCGAGAGGGCCGATGGGTGCCGACTCCCCGCGTTCGCGAGGCGCCTCGAGGTGTCGTAGAGTGGGTGTCGTCCGACTTCCCGGTTCCTCCGAAATCCGCGGAAATTCGGGGCTGTAGCTTAGTGGTAAAGCCTCTGTCTTCCAAACAGATGATGCGAGTTCGATTCTCGTCAGCCCCTCCACCTTCTGTTCGAGCCGATCCCATCGCATCGCGCATCACTGCCCGACGGCCTGCACCTCGTCGGCAATGCGCTCGGGTTCGGCCGCTGCCGACGGCGGTTCAGGGGTCGAGCTCCCTCGCGAACGACTCCGGCAGAACCACGTTGTCGCTCGCGCCCGCGAAGAAGCTCGCGACCCGCGCGGGTCGGTACCCGGCGATGCCGCAGCCCACCTCGGTCACGAGGAAGCTCAACTCGGCATGCTCCGCGGCGAAGGCGACGAAGCGCCGCGCCTGCTCCTCGAAGACGTCGAGTCCCGACATCGTGTCGATCCCGTACGACTGCCCCTGCAGGCCTTCGCTCTGACCCCAGATCGCGCCGAAGCGGTCCATCGCGAACCGTGCCGCTCCCCCGCCGTGCGCCCCCGAGGAGTTCGAGCCGAAGACGAAGATCTCGTTCGGGGCGAGCGATGTGATGTGCATGCGCGCGAGGTTACGCGCCGGAACTGTCGCCGTCCGCCGGGGTTGCGGCATCCTGAATCCGCGTCGCCGAGCCGTGGCGTTCGACGTGCGCGAGATACGTCTGCGCGTTACGGAGGATCTTCGCCCGCTCCTCCGGCGTGAGCGCACGCCTCACCTTCGCGGGGACGCCCGCGACCAGCGACCCCTCGGGGATGACGGTGCCCTCGAGCACGACAGCTCCCCCGGCGATCAGGCATCCGGGACCGATGTCGGCGCCCGACAGGACGACGCTGCCCATACCGATCAACGAGCCGTCGCCGATCGTGCAGCCGTGCACAACGGCGTTGTGCCCCACCGAGACGTCGGCACCGATAGTGACCGGGCGCCCGGCGTCGACGTGCACCGACACGTTGTCCTGCAGATTGCTGCGTGCGCCGAGGACGATGCGCGCGCTGTCACCGCGCACGACGGCGTTGTACCAGACGCTGGCCCGTTCGCCGAGAGTGACATCTCCGATGATGCGCGCACCGGATGCCACGAACGCGGTGTCGTGCACGCTCGGGGCGGCTCCACTGAGGGCGAGAACAGAGGCATCGGGCGCGATCGGCATGAGCCCGAGGCTAGCCGCTACCGAGAAGCGCTGGGGCACTACCGAGCGCGGGCAAACACCGTAGCTCCGGCCTGCGGATCAGTAGCGGCGATCACGACCACGACTCGTAGTTTCGGTCCCACTACAGCCGCATCGCCCTTGGAGACCTCATGTCGCAGTCGACCGAACCAGCTGCCCGCATCCGCGCCGACCGCCCGGCCCGGAGACACCGCCGCACCAAGGCGATTCTCGCGATTGCGGCCGGCACCGCCCTGCTTCTCGGCGGGGGCGGAACATACGCGTTCTGGACTACGCAGACCGCGTTGACCGCGGGGACCGTGAGCTCCGGAAACCTCGCCCTGTCGCTCGGCACGGGCTCGTGGAGCCTGAAGGGAGTCCTCGGGCAGGCGACGTCGGTTTCGAACCTCACCAACGTCAAGATCGTCCCCGGCGACGTCCTCACGCTCACACAGCCGGTGACCGTCACCCTCGTCGGCGACACCCTGGCCGCCGACCTCGCGGTCACCCAGGGCGCCAGCTTCGTCACGGGTCCCGCAGCCCCCTACGTGAAGGTCGCTGTGAACATCACCGGCCTGGGCGCGCAGACGGGGACCAACACCTATCGCGTGACTCCCGCCACGGCCGGAACCCTGACCGCCACCGTCACGGTCACCTTCGATTCGACAACCCCCAACCTCGTGGGCGTGAACACCCCCGTGGACCTCAACCAGCTCGCGTTCTCGCTGACCCAGGCCTCCAGCTGAGGAACGACCCATGCACCGTCGCGACGATCGCGTTCCACGGCGCGTCCGGTGGACCGCGGTCCTCGTCGCAGCGCTCGTGCTGGGCCCCGGCACACTGGCGGCACACGCCGTCTGGTCGGACCGCCACCCGGTCACCACTGGGGTGACCTCGACCGGCTCACTCGGAGCGACCGCGAGCTGGGCGGGGAGCTGGAGCGCGTGGCAACCGCTCGTGCCGGGGCGCTCCAGCGACACCGCGGCCCTGCGTGTGAGTGCGACCGGGTCGGGTGACACGTTGCGCTGGCGAGTGAACGCCACGGCGTCCGTGTCGACCTCGCTCGCGCCGTACGTCTCGACGCAGGTGTTCGTCGGCGCCTGCGGGACCGGCACCCCCCTCCCCGCGGGTGGGTTCGCGCCAGCCGGCGGATATGCACTCGGAGCATCGGTGGACCTGTGCCTGCGCGTCACTCTCGACGCGAGCGCTCCGTCGACGACCCAGGCGACCGCTCTCACCCCGCAGATCACCGTCACCGTCGATCAGGCGACGTCATGAGCCGTCGCCTCGCGATCGTCGCCCTCGCCGCCGCCCTGGCCCTGGCGCTCACCGTGCCCACCGCCGCCGCGGCCGCCTGGCGTGCGACCACCTCCGCGCCGGTGTTCTCGCTCAGCACGTCCGCGCTCGCGGCGCCCGTCACGACGTGCACGTCGAAACCGGCGGTGCTCGGTGTGTCGTCGTACGCGCAGATCTCATGGTCCCCGGTCACCGATGCGACGTCGTACACCGTCACCGCCACGAACTCTGCGAACGGCGCCAACCAGGTGGTCGCCACGGGCGTGACCGCCACGGCGATCGATGTGACCGGCTCGGTGCTGACATCGCTCCTGTCGTCGGTCGTGAGGGCGCTGCTCGACGGTGGCAGTGTGGTGATCACCGTCACCGCCGTCACCCGAAATTGGACGTCACCGCCCAGTAACGGGCAGCCGATCGTCCTCTCCAGTGTGGTCGGCGGACTGCTCGGGGGCGTCAAGTGTCAGAGCTGATCGAGGATCCCCGCACTCCCGGCTCCACCGCTTCACCGCCGGAGCGGCCGAGGTGGACTCGGGCGCGCGCCATCGTGGGCAGCATCGTTCTCGTCGCGGTGTCGCTCTTCGCCCTGATCACCGTGGTGATCCCTCTGCTCCTCGGCGCGCAGACGTACACTGTTCTGACCGCGAGCATGCAACCCGGCATGCCACCGGGGACGTTGATCGCGGTTCGCCCGTCGTCGATCGACGACGTCCGGGTCGGGGACGTCGTGACTTATCAGCTGCGCTCGGGTGAGCCCGCCGTGGTCACGCACCGCGTCGTGGGCACGACCAGCAGCACCGGTGGCGCGCGGCTGTTGATCACCCGAGGAGACGCCAACGACGCCGACGATCCACCGGTGCAGAGCGAGCAACTTCGCGGGACGGTGGTCTTCGCGGTGCCCTATCTCGGTTACCCGGGGGTCGTCTTCGGGGGCCAGGAGCGCGGGATCGTCATCGCGGCGGTCGGTGTCGCGGTCGTCGGCTACGGCCTGGTGCTGCTCATCTTCGATCTCGTCCGTTCGCATCGCCACCGCAGAGCGACCACGGCGTTCACGCTGATCCTCGTGATGGCATCCGTCCCCTTGCTCATGCCGACTCCCGCGTCGGCGTCATCCACCCGGCTGCTCGTGAGCGACGATGGGGCGCGCTTCGTCTCCGACGGAGCGGTGCGTCTGTTCGACCAGCCGGACCGCATCGTTCCGGGCGGCACGCTCACCTCCACCCTCTGGATCCGAAACGCGAGTCCCGATCCGGCGCGGGCGGGGCTGCGCCTCGATACCGCCCCCGTCGACACGGACCCCGTCGACACGTCGTTCGCGCGCTCTCTCACCCTGATCGTGGCCTCGACCCCGGTGCCACAGGGGGACCAGTGGGTGAGCTCGGTGATCGCGCCGGGTGACACGCTCCGCGTCGACCTCGGAGTGAGAATGGATGCCGCATCCGGCAACATCTCGCGCAACGCTGACGCCGTCGTAACTCCCGTCGTCCAGCTCACGGACGCGACAGGGACCGACCCCGTGATTGGGGAACCTGATCCGACCCTCGCGGACCCGTCCCGGACCGGAGGATCGCTCGCGTGGACCGGCATCCGCTCCACACCCTGGGGCATGCTCGTCGCCGGGGCCGCCGCGGTGGTGACCCTTGGTCTCGCCCTGGGACTGAGACGCGACCAAGGAAGGTGAGGATTGCCAATTCACCAGGGATTTAGCCGAGCCTCATCTTGCTTGCGGAATGCTCCCACGTGAGTAGCGTTGCATTCAACGAGACTTCGAACGTCGCCTAAGGAGCACACATGAGCACCGTCCAGACCCCCGCCGCCACCACCGTCGACCCGACCATGGCCGCCGGCACGGCGCAGTTCCTCTCCCCCGTCGTCATCGGCCTCGAGGCGCTTGTCGTCAACGGCAAGCAGGCGCACTGGCACGTCCGCGGCGCCAACTTCATCGGTGTGCACGAGCTGCTCGACTCGGTGGTCGCGCACGCGCAGGAGTGGGCCGACCTGGCCGCCGAGCGCATCGTGGCCCTGGGTCTTCCCATCGACTCGCGCCTGTCGACGGTCGCCGCAAAGGCGAAGGCCACCGAGGTGCCGGCCGGTTTCGCACAGTCCGACGTGGTCATCCGTGCCGTGATCGCCGACATCGACGCGGTCCTCGTCGACATCGAAGCTGCCATCGAGGGTCTCGACGAGATCGACATGTCGAGCCAGGACGTGGCGATCGAGATCAAGCGCGGCCTCGACAAGGACCGCTGGTTCCTCTTCGCGCACCTCGCCGCGTAAGACATTCCTCGAAGGGGGCGGTGCTTCGGCACCGCCCCCTTCGTTCTTCTCGGGCGTGGATCGTCCTGTCCCGTCCGCCGCCTCGTGGGCCCTGCCGCCCGCCGCGCGCGTGAGGGGTCACTCTCTGTCGCCGAGCGCCGCTCCCTGTGACACATACCGACCTCTCACGCGAAGGCGAGATGGTGCTTCTGCGCCGCGCGTCAGGCGCCGTGCGTCACACGACCGGCCACGAGCGTCGTACGAACGGGCATCGCGCGCAGTCCACGCTCGTCGGCGGTCAGCGGGTCGGCCCCCACGATGACGAGATCGGCGACGGCGCCCGGTGAGATCTCCGCGGGTGCGGTCGATCCACCCGCCGTCGAGGCGCTGATCGCGGTGTCGATGTCGATCCGCTGATGCGGGTGCCACGCGTCACGTCCGTCGCGCGTGCGGAACACCGCCGAGGCCATCGCGGCCCAGGGGTCGAGGGGCGCTACCGGCGCGTCGGAACCGAAGCGGAGGTTGGCGCCGCTGTCGGCCAAGGCCCGCAGCGGATAGGGCTGTGCGGATTGCTCGGCCCAGATGGCATCCGTCATGTCCCGATCGTCGAGCGCGTGCTCGGGCTGCACGCTCGCGGCGACCCCCAGACGGGCGAAGCGAGGAATGTCGGCGTGCGCCACGAGCTGCGCGTGCTCGATGGTGCCCACCGCGCCGGTGAGGGCGTACGCGTCGAGCGCGTGCGCGTTCGCCACGTCGCCGATGGCGTGGATCGCGCATTCCAATCCGGCCGCCGTCGCCCGCGTCATCATCTCGATGAGCTCCTCCGGCGGGACGGTCAGCAACCCGTGGTTGCCGGTGTCGCCCGGATAGTGGTGGGCGCACGCCGCCGTGCGGGTGCCCAGCGAGCCGTCGGTGATCACTTTGAGCGGCCCGACCCGCACGAGACCGTTCGACGAACCCCTCACGGAATCGCCGGTGCGCAGGCCCTCGGCGATGGCCCGGTCCAGATCTTGCGGGTACGTGCCGTACGAGATGCGCAGGGTGTCGAAACCGCGCGCCGCTCGCCGCTGCCAGGGCTCGTCGTTCCAGGTCATGTCGAGGTCGACGAGGCCCACGACCCCGCGTGCCGCGGCCGTGCGGGCCATGCGCTCCACCGCGGCATCGGCGACGGCGGCGTCGACGGCGTTCAAACGGCGCGAGATCTCGAACGCGTCCTCTTCGACGAGCATCCCGGATGCCACGGGCTCGAAACCCTCGCGCCGGAAGGCCGCCGTGTTCATCCACACGCTGTGCACGTCGGCGTTGATCAGGTACGTCGGGACGCCCGCGGTGGTCGCATCCAGCAGCTCGAGGCTCGGCGCGTCGGACCAGAGCCCGTCACGGAATCCGGAACCCACACGGCGGCCGTCGGACTCGGGGGCGAGCGCCATGATCGTTGCGGCGTCGTGGGCGCTCGCCACCTCGCCGAGGGGCACACGATCCGCCGCGAGGGCCCACTGGAGCACGTGCACGTGGTGGTCCCAGAGCCCGGGGAGGAGCCACCCGCCCTCCGCGTCGATGAGGGCGCCGGTGGGTCGGAGGTTGCCCGTCGGCGCGATGTCGACGATCCGTCCGTCGGCGATGACGATGTCGACCGGTTCGGACGTCGGGAGGAATTCGCGTCCGGGCCCGGCGACACGCACCGCGCGGACGAACCCGACGTTCTCGCCGATCACGGGCGGACCCGCGCGTCGGCCGCGCGACGCATCTCGGCGGAGAGCTCGTGACGCCCCTCGGCGGTCAGACCCTCGATGATCGTGTCGACGACCTCCGCGGAGCGGTTCTGGCTGAGCTTGCGCTTCGCCGTTACGCGCGTCGGCGTGAGACGGAACCCCACGGTCCCGCGTTCGAGCCTCTCGACGAAGGCGGCGTCGTTGGGCAGGGCGTACAGCCCTCTCGCGTCGTCACCGTGACCCTCGAAATGCTCGACCAGGCGCTCGAGTACCCGCAGATTCTCCTCCGAAGAGAGCAGTTCCGGGATGCCGCTGAGGTGCGCCGTCACGAAATTCCATGTGGGCACGGCCGGGACGTCCCCGTACCATCGCGGCGTGATGTAACCGTGCGGGCCCTGAACGACGACGAGCAGTTCCCGGTCGCCGAGACCGAGGATCGCGTCGTCGGGTCTGCCGACGTGACCCACGATCGTGAGGTCGTCGCGGGTGTCGTCGAGCATGACCGCGTAGTGCGACGCGATGAGGCCGTCGTCGGTCTGACTGATGAGGGTCACCCACGGGTTGAGGTCGATGAGACGGCGGATCTCACCGACGTCGGTCATCGCGAAGCTCGGATTCTGACGCACCGGATCAGCCTAGAACGCGCCGCCTCGCGGCTTCGACAGGCTCAGCCGCCTCCGGCCCCGGTCGCCGAGCCCGTCGATGGGACCGGAGCCCCGCGCGAACCGCTCGGGTCCCGGAGCCTGTCGAAGGGACCGGAACCCACGCACTCATGCCTGGCACTTCGGGCACCAGTACAGCTTGCGCCCGGCGGCCTCCTCCATCACGATCGCCGTTCCGCACACGCGGCAGGGCAGTCCTTCGCGGTGGTAGACCCAGTGCCGGTCGTCTCGATGGGCCATCGCCCGACGGTACGCCTCGGGATCGAGGTCGTCCATGGTCATCATCTGGCCGGTCTCGACGCCGATCGGGAGCAGTCGCGCCCAGTCGCGCCAGAGGCCGCGAACGACCTCTTCCGGCACCTCACGGCCGGGCGTGTGCGGATTCTGCCGCGCCCGGAACAGCAGTTCGGCGCGGTAGACGTTGCCGATCCCGCTCACGACCGACTGGTCCATGAGCAGCAGGCCGATCGCGGTGGGCTTCTTGCGCACGGTCGCCGTGAACTGCTCTTCGCCCTCGGCGAGATCGTCGACCAACGGGTCGGGTCCGAGTTTGGCGATCGTCGCCGCCACCTCGTCGGGCGTCTGCAGCGCACAGGCCGTGGGTCCACGCAGATCGGCACATGTCGTCTCGGTCAGCAGGCGAAGTCGCACCGCACCGACGACGGGTGGGGGCCACTCGTTCTGCTCCTCGAGCCCCGTCGTCTGCTCCGACATGCGCACCCGAGCGCGCCGCGGGGCGCCGATCGATGTCAGGGAGTTCTCGCCCGCGGCATCCATGATCGGCCCGTCGTCGAGCACGGTGCCGCGCTGATTGGTCTGGCCCATGCGCCCGTTCGCCGAGGCGATCGTGGCGTCGACGACCACCTCGCCCGAGAAGTCCCACGCACCGTACATGCCGAGGTGCACGCGTAGCCACACGTCGCCGTCGAATCGCAGGAACATCTGCTTCGCCACGGCTCGCACCTCGAGGGCCTCGCGGCCGTCGATCACCTGTGAGCCCTCGACGAAACGCCCCTGCGGACTGGATGCCGAGACTGTGCGGCCCACGATGTTGCGCTCGAACTGGCGCGCGATGCGGTGGACGGAATGCCCTTCGGGCATCAGCCTGCCTCGGGGTCGAACGAGTCGCTGGCGTCGCTCATCGTGTTGCGCGTGTGCCCGGCGCGGGGGTCGGGGAGCAGCACTCCGTCTTGCTCGTACGCGGCGAGCTGGCCGATACGGCGCGCATGGCGCTCTTCGCCCGAGAAGGGGGTGGCGATGAAACGGTCGATGAACGACGCGGCCTCACCGAAGGTGTGCTGGCGCGCACCGATCGAGATGACGTTCGCGTCGTTGTGCTCGCGGGCGAGCTCTGCGGTGGAGATGTTCCAGACGAGCGCGGCGCGCACCCCGAGCACCTTGTTCGCGGCGATCTGCTCGCCGTTGCCCGAACCGCCGAAGACGACACCGAGGGCCTCGACGCCCGCGGCCTGGTCGCGGACGACCGCCTGGGCGGCGCGGATGCAGAACGAGGGGTAGTCGTCGAGGGCGTCGTACTCGATCGGACCGTGGTCGACGACCTCGTGGCCCTGCTCGGCCAGGTGGTGCTGGATCTGGGTGGAGAACTCGAGACCGGCGTGATCGGTGCCGATGTGGATGCGCATGCGGCAAGTCTATTGAGACCGTCCGACATCGCGGGCGGACATGACGACGCCGCCCGCTCCTCGAAAGGAACGGGCGGCGTCGAGGATGGTCAGGGGCGCAGGCCCGCGGCGACGGGCTTGAAACCGGCACGGATGTTCTCGCAGCATCCGGGGCGGCAGACGTCGTACCAGGGACCGAGGTCGGTGAGGTGCGGGCGCTCCGACTTCGGCGTGCCCTTCAGACGCTCTTCCACGAGGTCGATCAAGCCCGAGACGTACGCCGGGTCGATACCCGGGGTCGGCGTGCGCACCGCGCGGATACCGGCCTCATCGGCGGCCTCCATGGCCTCGGTGTCGAGGTCCCAGAGCACCTCCATGTGGTCGCTGACGAACCCGAGCGGAACGATGACGACGGCCTCGGCGCCGCGGCCCGGCAGCTCCGCGATCACGTCGTTGACATCCGGCTCGAGCCAGGGCTGCGTCGGCGGACCCGAACGCGACTGGTAGACCAGCTCCCACTCCACATCGGCGACGGCCGCGGCGACCTCGGCCATGACGAACGCGGCGACGGCCTTGTGCTGCGCCTCGTACGCTCCGCCCTCGCCGAAGTCGACGTCACGGGGGCCGGAGCGCTGCGCGTCCGCCGTGGGGATCGAGTGCGTCGAGAACAGCACACGGATCTTCTCGGGCGCGATCCCCTCGGCGACGTACGCCGAAACGGCATCCGTCACTCCACGCACGAACGTGGTGACGAAGCCGGGGTGGTCGAAGAACTGGCGGACCTTGTCGATGGTGACCGTCTCGCCGAGACCGGTGGCCTCGAGCACGCGCGCGTAGTCCTCGCGGTATTGGCGGCAGCTCGAGAACGAGCTGTAGGCGCTCGTGGCGATCGCCAGAAGAGTCGTGTCCCCCGCTGCTGCTGCCTCGGTCACGGCCTCTTCGAGATACGGCGACCAATTGCGGTTGCCCCAGTACACCGGGAGCCCCAGTCCGCGCTTGGCGATCTCGGCCTCCAGGGCCGCTTTGAGCTCGCGGTTGTGCTGATTGATCGGGCTCACCCCGCCGAAGTGGCGGTAGTGGTGCGCGACCTCTTCGAGGCGCTCGTCGGGGATGCCGCGACCGCGCGTGACGTTGCGCAGGAACGGGATGACGTCGTCCTGGCCCTCGGGCCCGCCGAAGCCGGCGAGGAGGATGCCGTCGTACGCCACCGGCGTCTCGACCCACTTGGGCCCGGACGCCGCGGCGGGCGACGCGTAGAGGACGGTCTCGGGGCTGATATCCGTGTCGGTCGTGCTCACGATGACATCCTCCCACCTGCCCGACGAGCCCGGACGCGAGATATCTCGCTACTAGGCTTATACGGTTGTCAGCGACGTCAACCGCGTCACCCGCGACAATTCCACCCAGATCCCCGGGAGTACGCCAGTGCCAGGAGAGAACCTCACCCGCCTCGAAGCGCAGGAGCGCCGCGCGATCGTCGACACGCACTCCTACGACGTGCAGCTCGACCTCACCCGCGGAGACGAGACCTTCTCCTCGCGGACCGTCGTGTCCTTCGCCTCCACCGAGGGGTCCTCGACCTTCATCGACCTCATCGCACGGACAGTGCACTCGGTGACGCTCAACGGTCGCTCGCTCGATCCCGCCGCGGTCTTCGCCGACTCGCGTATCGCGCTCGACGACCTGGCCGCGCAGAACGAGCTCGTCGTCGAGGCCGACTGCGAGTACACCAACACCGGTGAGGGCTTGCACCGCTTCGTCGACCCCGTCGACGGCGAGGTCTATCTCTACTCGCAGTTCGAGGTGCCCGACTCGCGCCGCATGTACACGGTGTTCGAGCAGCCCGATCTCAAGGCCGAATTCACCTTCTCGGTCACGGCGCCCGCTCGATGGAAGGTCGTCTCCAACTCCCCCACCCCGGAGCCGGTTCCCGTGACCGACGACACCGCCCGCTGGGATTTCCCCGCGACCCCGCGCATCTCCTCGTACATCACGGCTCTCGTCGCCGGCCCCTACGAAGCCACCTACAGCGAGCTGACCAGCGCCGACGGCCGCGTCATCCCGCTCGGTGTGTTCGCTCGCAAGAGCCTCTGGCAGTACCTCGATGCCGACTACGTCTTCGAGAAGACCCGTCAGGGCTTCGCGTACTTCGAGGAGAAGTTCGGTTTCCCGTACCCCTTCGCCAAGTACGACCAGCTCTTCGTCCCCGAGTTCAACGCGGGCGCCATGGAGAACGCGGGTGCGGTGACCTTCACCGAGACGTACGTCTTCCGCAGCAAGGTGACCGACGCCGTCAAGGAACGCCGCGTCGTCACGATCCTGCACGAGCTGGCCCACATGTGGTTCGGCGACCTCGTCACGATGAAGTGGTGGAACGACCTCTGGCTGAACGAATCGTTCGCCGAGTGGGCGTCGACCATCGCGACCGCCGAAGCCACCGAGTGGGAGGCCGCCTGGACGACCTTCAACGCGATGGAGAAGACCTGGGCCTACCGTCAGGACCAGTTGCCCTCGACCCACCCGGTCGTCGCCGAGATCAACGATCTCGAAGACGTGCAGGTCAACTTCGACGGCATCACCTACGCCAAGGGCGGCTCGGTGCTCAAGCAGCTCGCCGCCTGGGTGGGCATCGAGCAGTTCTTCGCCGGTGTCGCGGCGTACTTCCAGAAGCACCAGTGGTCGAACACCGAGGTCGGCGACCTGCTCGTCGAGCTCGAGGCCACCAGCGGTCGCGACCTGGGCGACTGGGCCAAGAAGTGGCTCGAGACCGCCGGCGTCAACACCCTGACCCCGCTCATCGAAGAGGGCGCCGACGGAACGATCACGCGCTTCGCCATCGTGCAGACCGCTCCGGCCGACTACCCCACCATCCGACCGCACCGCCTGGGTGTCGGCTTCTACTCGCTGAACGATGCGGGCGCCCTCGAGCGCGTGCACCGCGTCGAGATCGACGTCGACGGCGACCGTACCGAGGTCGCCGAGCTGCGTGGCATCCGTCGTCCCGACCTCGTCCTGCTCAACGACGACGACCTCGCGTACGCGAAGATCCGCCTCGACGAGCGTTCGCTGGCCACGGCCATCGCGCACCTGAAGGACATCTCCGACCCCCTCGCACGCTCGCTCGTCTGGGGTGCGGCGTGGGATCAGACCCGGGATGCCGAGTCCTCCGCGACCGACTACCTCGACCTCGTCCTGCAGAACATCGGCTCCGAGACCGAGTCGACCACCGTGCGCACGACCCTCGGTCAGCTGCAGCTCGCGGCGAACTCGTACGTCGCCCCGGCGAATCGCGAGGCCGCGCGCGAGCGCGTCGCCGACGGACTCTGGGCGCTCGCGCAGTCGGCGGAGGCCGGCAGCGACAGCCAGCTGCAGTTCGTCACGGCCTTCGCCTCGGCTGCCGCCACCCCGGCGCACGCAGAGACGGTCCGGGCCCTGCGCGACGGCGACGCGACGCTCGAGGGGCTCGAGATCGATACCGACCTGTCGTGGCAGCTGCTGGTCTCGCTCGCCTCCGCTGGTGTGGTCACCGCCGTGGACATCGACGAAGCCCGCGCCGCCGACAACACCGCCAAGGGCGGCGAGTTCGCGGCGATGGCCAAGGCATCGCTGCCCTCGCACGCGGCGAAGCAGGAGGCATGGGACTCGCTCATCGAGCGCACCGACGCCCCCAACACGATCGTGCGGTCGACGGCCGCCGGCTTCACCAACCCGGCGACGGTCGACGTGCTCGCCGACTTCGTCGAGCCGTACTTCGCGATGCTGCTGCCCATCTGGGAGTCGCGCAGCTACCAGATCGCGAACTACCTGATCGTGGGGCTGTACCCGGCCGCACTGGCGAACACGGCGCTGCGTGACGCGACACGCGCATGGCTGTCGCAGAACGCCGACGCCGCGCCCGCGCTGCGTCGCCTCGTCGGTGAGAACCTCGCCGGTGTCGAGCGCGCGCTGGCCGTGCAGGAGCGCGACGCCGCCTGAGTTCACCTCGACCGAGTGCCCCCTCTCCCTCCGGGGAGGGGGCACTCGTCGTTTCCGGATCATCCTCGCGGTGCGCCGCATCATCCTTCCGAAGGACGCGGCTCCCGGCGCTGCTTCGTAGCGTGGAAGCATGATCGTTGCAGAGAACCTCACCAAGCGTTACGGCGACAAGACCGCCGTCGACGGCGTCTCGTTCACGGTGGCCCCGGGACGGGTGACCGGCTTCCTCGGGCCGAACGGCGCGGGCAAGTCGACGACGATGCGCATGATCGTGGGCCTCGACCGACCCACGGCGGGACGCGTCACCGTCGGAGGCCAGGACTACCGCCGGCTTCGCTCGCCTCTCACCGAGGTCGGGGTGCTGCTGGATGCCAAAGCCATCCACACCGGCCGATCGGCGCGCAACCATCTCCGCGCGATGGCCGCCACACACGGAATCGGCGCGCAGCGGGTCGACGAGGTCATCGAACTCACCGGCATCGGTGCCGTCGCCGGAAAGCGTGCCGGTGGCTTCTCGCTCGGCATGGGCCAGCGGCTCGGGATCGCGGCGGCCCTGCTCGGCGACCCGCACACGCTCATCCTCGACGAGCCGGTCAACGGCCTCGACCCCGAGGGAGTGCGCTGGGTGCGCCAGTTCGTCCGGCACCTCGCCGGCGAAGGGCGCACCGTGCTGTTGTCGAGCCACCTGATGAGCGAGATGTCGCAGACCGCGGACCACGTGATCGTCCTCGGTCGGGGCCGCGTGCTCGCCGACGCCGCTCTTCCGGAGCTCGTGCGCACCTGGACCACGACCACGCTGCTGGTGCGCTCCCCCCGCCTCTCCGATCTCGTCACCGCTCTCGAGATCCCGGATGCCACCATCTCCGCCGTCGAGCCCGGAGCGGCCCAGATCACCGGGGTCACCCCCGAGACCGTCGGCGACATCGCCGCAGCTCATGGCATCCCCCTCTACGAACTCAGCCCACGGGTGGGTTCCCTCGAGGACGCCTACCTCGCCCTGACCGACGACTCCGTCGAGTACAAGACCAAGGAGATCGCATGACCGCCCTCGCCGCCGCGCCCCGCCGGGCGACGCACACCGATACCCACCGACTGAGCTTCGCGCACCTGCTGAAGAGCGAGACGATCAAGATCCTCACGCTCCGCTCGACCTGGTGGTCTCTCGGGGTCACCGCGGCGCTGTCGGTCGGGATCTCGCTCTTGATCGCTCTGGCGACCAGCGGTCACAACGCCGGCATGGCGCCCACGACCATCATCCTGGCGCCCACCCAGTTCACGATGCTCGTCGCCGGCATCCTGGGTGCGATCGTGGTGACCGGGGAGTACTCCACCGGCATGATCCGCTCCACGCTCACCGCCGAACCGCGCCGCGGCGCGGTGCTGCTCGCGAAGGCGATCGTGGTGGCGCTCACGATGATGGTGACCACGGTCGTCATCTACGCCGTCGCGATCGCAGCCACTGCTCCTCTGCTGGGCACGAGCGTCGATTGGTCGACGCCGGCCGACTCCGTCGTACCGCTGGCGCTCGGCGTGGTCTCGATGGCCTGCTTCACCCTGATGGGTGTCGGGTTCGGCTTCCTGCTGCGCAGCGGCGCCGGCGCGATCGCCGTGACGGTCGGCGTTCTCTTCGTTCTGCCGATCATGCTCAGCCTGTTCTCGATCGCCGGCCCGGAGTGGATGTGGGTCGTCGAGTCCGGCAGGTACCTTCCGGTCAGTGCGGCGGGGTCCCTGACACAGCCCGGAGTGGAAGACGTTCTCGAGCCCGCCGTGACGATGGCCGGGTGGGTCGTCGGTCCCCTCGTCCTGGGATGGACGGCCCTGCGCTCGCGCGACGCGTGACACTTCCTCCTCACGGATGCCTCGACGCTCAGCCAGCGCCGAGGCATCCGTCGTTAGTCTGAATCCGATGTTCGTTCTCGCCGAAAATCCCTCCCCCTCGCCCTCGATCACGTCGCCGAGCGACCTCACCAACCCCGATACGTGGGGCTGGATCGGCGGACAGCTGCTGAGCTTCGGCGGCACACTGCTGCAGATCCTCGGAATCGTCGTGGGCGTCGCCGTCGCCGCGTGGATCCTTCGTGTGATCATCCGCCGCGTCGTCGACCGCATCGTCAACGGTGCGAAGAGCAAGGCCCGCGTCGACGACACCCAGGCGCTCGACCGTTCGCCGCTGAGCGCCGTGCGCCTCGTGCAGCGCACGCGCACCCTGGGGACGATCCTGCAGAACATCGTCAACGTCATCCTCGTGATCGTGGCGCTCGTGTGGGTCGCCAGCATCGTCGCCCCCGATGCCCTCGCCTCCCTGACCCTCCTCACGGCGGCGATCGGCGCAGGTCTCGGCTTCGGCGCGCAGAACATCGTCAAAGACGTGCTGAACGGGATCTTCATCGTCGCCGAAGACCAGATCGGCATCGGCGACGTCGTCGACCTGGGCCTCGCGACGGGCATCGTCGAATTCGTCAGCGTCCGCATCACCCACGTCCGCGACGTCAACGGCACGCTCTGGTACGTCCGCAACGGCGAGATCACCCGCATCGGCAACATGTCGCAGGGCTGGTCTCGCGTCATCATCGACCTCGCCGTGCCCGTGGATGCCGACATCGACGATGTCGAGAAGGCCATGCTCACCGCGGCGAAGACGATGGCGAAAGAGACGAAGTGGCGCTCGCGCATCATCGAGCAACCCGAGATCTGGGGTCTCGAGTCGATCAGCGGCGACGCCCTCGTCATCCGGCTCGTCATGAAGACGCGCTCGAGCGCGAAAGACGACGTGGCCCGTGAGCTCCGAGCGCGACTGAAGAAGGCGATCGACGCGATGGGCATCGCTCTCCCGCAGCTGAACTCCATCGTGCTGACGGGCGCCGAGGGTGCGCAAAGCGTTCGCGGGGCGCACCCGCCCAAGACCAAGGAGACCCAGGTCGCCGTCGGTTCCGGCCGCCCGATCTGGCGGCCGCGGCGCAACAGGCTCGACGTGTCCGAGACGGTCGAGGACCACACCACCGACGCCCCCGCGCCGAAGGTCACCAAGAAGCCCGTCCGCGATGACACTCCCACCGCCGTCGTCGATCTTCCCGCGGCCCCGGGCGCCGCTCAGCCCAAGCCCACGCCCCCCGCTGTGCGCGCCGACGACAAGGACGACTCATGACCGAGCCGGTCAGCTTCTACGACCAGGTGGGCGGCATGGACACGTTCCGCCGGTTGGTCGACGCGTTCTACCGGGGGGTCGCCTCCGACGACGTGCTCAAGCCGATGTATCCCGAGGAAGACCTCGGCCCGGCCGCCGAGCGCCTGACGCTGTTCCTCGCGCAGTACTGGGGCGGCCCGACCACCTATGGCGAGACGCGCGGGCACCCGCGCCTGCGCATGCGCCACATGCCGTTCCACGTCGACCCCGATGCCCGCGATCGGTGGTTGCGCCACATGCGCGCAGCCGTCGACGAGATCGCGCTGCCGCCCGCCTTCGAGGCACCCCTGTGGGACTACCTCGAGCGGGCGGCCTACGCGATGGTCAATACGTTCGAAGCCCGCGGGATCGGACCGCAGCAGGGCGGACGCTCCGAGGACGGTCTCCCGATCCGCGCGAGCGACTGATCACCGACCGAGGAAGTCGCCGAATCCGGGAATGTCGAGGTTCGACAGTCCTTCACCGAACCCGCTGAGGTGCTCCCCCGCCCCCGATACGGCATCCTGGGCGCCTCCGGCCCACTCACCGATGCCCGTCCCCTCCGCGAGCGACGCGAGATCGGCCCCGGATGCCATCGCCTCCAGGTCGACGCCCTCCGCGAGTCCCGCGAAGTCGACGCCCAGCTGCCCGGCTTGCGCGAGCAGGGGGCCGGCGACGGCGCTGACGATAGCGCCGCCCGCTACCGCGGCGAGCAGTCCCCCGGCGCCCACCACGCCGGCGCCGATGAGTCCGCCGCGTCCCGCTTTTGCCAACAACCCCGACATGCGACCGGGGCGTGCAGCCTCCGCGCGTGCAGCGGTGCGCGCGAGGTCATCCGCGGTGTCGGTACGAGGACGCTCGTGCGGGGCCAGGTCGGCATCCATCCGCTCCTTCACGTGCGCGCGTTGCGCCGGTGTGAGCCGGGCGAATGCCTCGCGGTGCATCTGCTCGACCCGGTCGGAGTCGGCGGTGCGCAGAAGGTAGTCGTAGCGGGCGATCGCGGCGCGATCGTCGGTCGTCAGTGACGATGACGCACCGGATGCCGCGGGCGGGGCGTACCGACCGTTCGATGCGGGCGGCATGGAGCCGCGCGACGCGGCAGGCGGAGTCTCGACGCGGCGATCGCCCGTCACGGCGTCCGCGGCGGAGCGGACCATGTCGCGCCAGTCCTTGCCCCCGGACGGGTTCGAGGTCCGCTGAGACGACGCGGCCTTGCCGGCGGCTTTGGTGGCCAGATCGAACAGGCGGGAGAACGAGACCATGAAGGTACCTCTCGACGGGCGGCACGCGGCCGCGACGTCAAGGTCTCCTCCGCCCCTTCGGGCCGACATACCCGGAGTCCAACCGTGGACTCGTGATGACGGATATGCCGCGTCGGGAGTACTCCCCTTGCTGCCTTCAGCGTAAAGAGGCCACCTGTGCGCTTGCTGGATCAGCTCCCGGTGGTGCGCACGGCGGTGAGCCCCGAGCGCACCGGCCCTCGGACGAGCACGTGGCCGCGCGCGAGGCTCACGCGTGTCCACGCGCCGCTCCTGCGCACAGGTGCAATCTCCGACCCGGCGATGAAGCCGAGGGCGAAAGCCGCGAAGGCGGTTCCGAGCGGCAGACCACCCAAGGCGTCGTCGGGCTGGCCCCACACCTGCGCGCGGACGAGCCGCACGGCGTCCTCGCCCGCGTCGGCGGGAAGAGCGTCGGCGACCGCGGCGACCCCGTACTGGGCTCGAGAGGCCAGGACGGCCGCGTCGATGGCATCCGTCTGCTCCCATCCCCCGCGCGGGGGTGAGATGCCCGCCCAGGCGGGAGACGTCGCCGTGGCGGGGAGCGCGACAGCGGACGCGTCGTCGGGAGCGGGAAGGAGCGCAGAAGCATCGACGACCAGATCGCACTCGAGGTCGGGGTCGATCGCCGACACCCGCAGCCCCAAGACCGTCGGGGTCGCGTCGAGCAAGCCGCGCGGAGCGAGCGGGGCGGCGGTCGCGACGAGCACTCCCCCGTCCGCGCGCAGTCGCACGGTGCCGTCGCCGAGGCGGATCGTTCGGGCGGCGAAAGTGAGCAGGTCGGCTGCCGCCTGCGGGTCGGGAAACAACAGGCGCGCGGACACCCGCCCTAAACTATCAAGCGGTGCGGGTTCGTCGTGCCGGAACGGGAGTCCGTGTGTCCGAAGCCATCGATCCCGTGGCGTCCCTGCTCTCCGTGCTCGATCTGCGCGACGCTGGAGCGCGCACGACCGAGGACATCTTCACGGGGGTGTCGCAGCCTATGCCGACCGGCCGCGTCTACGGCGGTCAGGTGCTTGCTCAGACCATCGTGGCAGCTTCGCGCACCCTCCCGCCCGAGCGCTCCGTGCACTCGATGCACGGGTACTTTCTGCGCCCCGGCGATCCGGCCGACGGCATCACCTTCTCGGTCGATCGCATCCACGACGGCCGGTCGTTCTCGACCCGCCGCACGCAAGCGTTCCAGTCCGGCGTGCCGATCTTCTCGATGATCGCGTCGTTCCAGGACGAGGATCCGGGTCTCGAGCACTTCGAACCGATGCCCGACGGCATCCCGCAGCCCGAGGACGCCCCCGTGCTCGACGTCGAAGCGCTGCATCCGATCAGTCGGCGGATCTTCTCCGAGAGCCCGGTCGACGTCCGCCACGTGACCTCGCCCCTGTACGCCTCGGTCGAGGGTCCGCTCGTTCCACGTCAGGCCGTGTGGATGCGACTGCGGCGCTCGATCACCGACGACCCGGCGGTGCACCGCGCCGCCCTCGCCTACCTCAGCGACCTCACGATCCAGGAGTCGATCATGCGCGCGCACGGCGTCGCGTGGAACGCCGCCGGGCTCAAGGTCGCCAGCCTCGACCACGCCATGTGGTGGCATCGTCCCGGCCGTGTCGACGACTGGCTCCTGTACGTGCAGGAGTCGCCCAACGCGCGCGGCGGCCGCGGTCTCGCCACGGGCCGGATCTACGCGCGCGACGGCGCCCTCCTCGCCAGCGTCGCGCAGGAGGTCATGGTGCGCGTCCCTCGCAACTGATCCGGGATGCCGCTGTCCCGGCGCGTCTGCTCGAGGGTGCCGGCACGGTCCGGGGTCGGCGATCGGTGGGACGGCACCGGGTCGTGTTGCGGGCGGTGTGCAGATCGCGGAGCGGAGCCGGCGCCCCGTGTCAGCCGCGCGACGAACGGCGGCGGTACTCGATCGGGTCGCCGATGTACGGGGCCCACGCGGTGCGCTCCGCCTCGGTCCATCGCGTCGGCCGCCCGGTCGCCGTGTCGACGAGCACGGTGACCGCGGTCGCGCGCGCATACAGGACGGGCTCGGCGTCTCCGACGGGAGAGTAGACCTCGTAACAGATGTCGGCGCTGGATCCGCCCATGGCTCCGATCCACATCCGCACGTCGAGGGGACGCTGGGTGTAGGGAACCGGGCGCAGGTACTCGATCTCCTGCCGCGCGATGAGCGTGGCACGGTCGCCCCCGCTGTCGAGCACGTCCATGTCGAAGACCGCTGTCGGGAGCGGTTCTCCCTCGCCGTCGCTGAACCAGAACGCGCGCAGACGAGCCTCTTCGAGGAGCTTCAGCATCGACGTGTTGTTGACGTGCCCGAGTGCGTCGAGATCGCCCCACCGGAGGTGGATCGGCACGTGTACCCGCGAGGGACCGGCGGATGCCGGGCCCTCGCGGGGGGTGCTCGCGGCGGGGTTCTCAGTCACGCGTGAGCTTGCGGTAGGACGACCGCGACGGGTTGGCGGCATCGGCGCCGAGGCGCTCGATCTTGTTCGCCTCGTACGCTTCGAAGTTGCCCTCGAACCAGTGCCACTGGTCGGGATGCTCGTCCGTACCCTCGTAGGCGAGGATGTGCGTCGCGATGCGGTCGAGGAACCACCGGTCGTGAGTGATCACCACGGCGCAACCGGGGAACTCGAGCAGCGCGTTCTCGAGCGAGCTCAGCGTCTCGACGTCGAGGTCGTTCGTCGGCTCGTCGAGGAGCAGCAGGTTGCCGCCCTCTTTGAGCGTCAGGGCCAGGTTGAGGCGGTTGCGCTCACCGCCGGAGAGCACGCCCGCCTTCTTCTGCTGGTCGGGGCCCTTGAAACCGAACTTCGACACGTACGCACGCGAGGGGATCTCGGTCTTGCCGACGGTGATGATGTCGAGACCGTCCGACACGACCTCCCACAGCGTCTTCTCGGGGTCGATGTTGGCGCGGGACTGGTCGACGTAGCTGATCTTGACGGTCTCGCCGATCTTGAGCGAACCACCGTCGAGCGGCTCGAGGCCGACGATGGTCTTGAAGAGCGTGGTCTTACCCACACCGTTGGGGCCGATGACGCCGACGATACCGTTGGGAGGCAGGTTGAAGCTCAGGTTGCTGATGAGCGAGCGGTCGCCGAAGCTCTTCTCGAGCTTCTTCGCGTCGATCACGATGCTGCCCAGGCGGGGGCCCGCGGGGATCTGGATCTCGTCGAAGTCCAACTTGCGCGTGCGCTCGGCCTCGGCGGCCATCTCTTCGTAGCGGGCGAGGCGCGCCTTCGACTTGACCTGGCGGCCCTTCGCATTCGAGCGGACCCACTCGAGCTCTTCCTTGAGGCGCTTGGCGAGCTTCGCGTCCTTCTTGCCTTGGACGTCGAGACGCTGGCCCTTCTTCTCGAGGTAGGTCGAGTAGTTGCCCTCGTAGGGATACAGGTGACCGCGGTCGACCTCGGCGATCCACTCCGCGACGTTGTCGAGGAAGTACCGGTCGTGGGTGATCGCGATGACGGCGCCCTTATAGGCCTTCAGGTGCTGCTCGAGCCAGAGCACGCTCTCGGCGTCGAGGTGGTTGGTGGGCTCGTCGAGGAGCAGCAGATCGGGCTTCTGCAGCAGCAGCTTCGCCAGTGCGACGCGACGACGCTCACCGCCGGAGAGCGGGACGACCGAGGCGTCGGCGGGCGGGGTGCGCAGGGCGTCCATCGCCTGGGCGAGCTGCGAGTCGAGGTCCCAGCCGTCGGCCGCGTCGATCTCTTCCTGCAGCGTTCCCATCTCGGCCAGGAGCGCGTCGAAGTCGGCGTCGGGATCGGCCATCAGGGCGGAGATCTCGTTGAAGCGGTCGAGCTTGGGCTTGATCGCCACGCCGTCCTGGATGTTCTCCAGCACGGTCTTGGTGTCGTCGAGCTCGGGTTCCTGCATGAGGATGCCGACGGTGAAGCCCGGGCTCAGCCGCGCCTCGCCGTTGGACGGGACGTCGAGCCCGGCCATGATCTTCAGGATCGTCGACTTACCCGCACCGTTCGGCCCGACCATGCCGATCTTGGCACCGGGCAGGAACGACATGGTGACGTCGTCGAGAATCAGCTTGTCGCCCACAGACTTTCGGGCGCGGACCATGGAGTAGATGTATTCCGCCATAACCCGTCCAGTCTAGGGGCGGTGGAGCGGTCCGCCGACGAGACGTCGGCGCGGGTTCACCAGTCGATCGCTCGGGTCTGACCGATCAGGCACCCTCCGGACGACAGACCCGGCAGCACCGCGGTGACGGGATTGCCGATGGAGGGACCGACCTGGCCGACGAGGCATTGATCGCCGATGCGGACGGAGAACTCGATGCTCTCCGCCGGGTTGTCGACGGTGGTCTGATCGGCGGTCACCTGCATCGCGGCCTTGTCGAAGCCCGCCGCCGCCAGGGCGTCGATGTAGGCACGCCCGGCGACCTGGTTCGGTCCCGACCAGACTCCGTCGACGACCGTGGTGAAGAACGGCAGGTTCTCGGCGGCCGACCCTCCCGGGATCAGCGCCGGCGCCGCGGGGGTCGTCGGCGCCGACGACGGAGTGTCGGTCGCTGACGCTGACGGCTCCGTCGTCTCGACGGGCGCGGGGGTGGGCGACGGGCCGGTGCACCCGGCGAGGCCCAGCGCCGCGACGAGGGTCAGGGCGGCGAGGGGACGACCGAGGAGGCGAGACACGCGAACGAGTCTACGGACCCTCCCGCGTCGCCCCTGTCCGCCGCACGCGGACGCGCGCCGACTCGACCCCCGCGCCGCCTCGACGACCGCCTCAGAACGGACGGCTCTCCCCCGCGACCGACAGCGGGGCACCCCCGCCTGCGCCGGCTTCCGCGCCGACCGTCTCGGCGCCGTCCGCGCCCTCGTCGCCGCCGCCGGGGAGGGCCCACGCCTCGTCGGTGGGCTCGTCCGCGTCCTGGCCGTTCGCGGCGGCGGAGGAGTCCGATGACCTGGCCGCCTTCTCGAACCGCGTGGTGCCCCACCGCAGGTCGTGTCCGATGGCATCGGCCACGACATCGGCGCTGACCCCGCGCTTGGCCTCGTTCTCCCACTCGCGCAGGCGCAAGCGGCCGGCGAGGACGACCCGCTGTCCCTTTCGAAGCGAATGCAGGGCGTGAGCGCCGAGGTCGCCGAAGGCGGAGACGTTGTAGTAGTTGGTATGACCGTCCACCCACTCTCCGCGCTCGCGGTCGAGCCTGCGCTCGCCCACTGCGATGCGGAAGGCCGCGATGGGGCCTCCCCCGCGTGTCGAACGCTGTTCCAGCTCGCCGACGATGTTCCCCACCAGGGTGATGTGATCGCTCATGTCCGTGCTTCCTCTCGACGTGGTGTGCGCTCCGGCATCCGTGTGCCCGACGGATGCCGGAGCCACACCCAGAATGACCTCCTCCGCCCGTCCGGGAATCGTCGTATCCGCACTTCTGGGGAGGGATTGCGACGTCGCCCGGCTGGGGAGGAATCGTCGGGTCGCGGCACCCGGTCGATGTCGGAGGTTGGTTCTACCGTCATCGCATGAGCACCGCACTGTGGAACGACCTCGCTCCGGCCCCGCGTCCGGCCGGGTGGGGAGCGGCGACGCACGTCGCCGCGGGCCTGTGGCGCATCGCCGACCCGCGCGGCATCGTGGTCGGTCACGTCCGCGCGATCGCCGCCGAAGGCGGCTGGCGCTACGCCGCCGAGCGCTTTCACACCGCCTCCGGCAGTTTCCGACGGCTCGGAGAGTTCTGGTCGTCCGCCGACGCCGTCGAGTGCCTGCGCTACCTGCGGTGAGTCGCCGACCGGTGGGGAGGGCACCGCGGCGCGCACGGGGCTGCACCGGTCATCACACCACCGTCGCGAAGTCGGTCCGCGCAGGCACCGCGCTTCCTCCTCGCACGTCGTCCCACGCTCCACGAAGGATGCCGACCGCTCGGCGCAGTGTCGCCGGCGACGCCGTGAACGGCATCCGCAACCGGCGGTCGTGTCCGCCTTCGACCGCGAATCGCGAACCGGCCGACAGTGCCAATCCTCGCGCACGCGCCGCCATGACCAGAGGAGTGCTCAGCGGTTCGCCGATGCTCACCCACAGGGAGACACCTCCGTGAACCTCCGGGATGTCCCATTCGGGGAACACCCGGCGCAGCTCCTCCACGACACAGTCACGACCTTCGCGCAGGAGCGTTCCTCGCTGTGCGGCGATCTCGCCGAGACGAGGAATGAGCCGAGCGGCGATGGCCTGCTCGAGCTCAGGGGTGCCCAGGTCGTGCACCGGACGGCCGCTCGCCAATCTGCGGACGATGTCGGGCGCGGCCCGCACCCACCCGACGCGCAACCCGCCCCACACCGTCTTGCCCAGGGAGCCGACGCGGATGACACGCTCATCGTCGATGAAGGGCGCAGGCCCCGCTGCGCGGTCGATGTCCAGTTGGGCGGTGGTCTCATCGATCACCAGCAGAGTGCCGACCGATTGCGCGCCGAGGAGGAATGCCTCGGTCTCGGTGGTGTCCATGGTGCGGCCGGTCGGGTTGTGGAAGTCGGGCATGAGATACGCCAACGAGGGCAGTGTCCGCGCGAATGTCTGCTCCGCTCGTTCCAGGTCCCACCCGTGAGCGGAGTCGACCGGCACCCCCACCAGGCGAGCGCCCACGCGGCGGAAGGCGTCCGCGGCGTGCGGGTAGGTGGGCGTCTCGATCATGACCCGGTCGGCCCGGTGCAGGAGCACCGAGGCGATCAGGTGGATCGCGCTCTGGGCGCCCGTGGTGACGAGGATCTGGTCGGGAGAGGTTGCGAAGCCCCGGTCGCGATAGTGCTCGGCGATCGCCGTACGCAGCCCGAGGTCGCCGACGACGTCGTAGCCGATCCGCGCCACGAGGGCGGGAGCTTCTTGGACGACCTCGGCAATGACCCCCGGAAGGCCAGGCCACGCCGCCGGGCTCGCCTGCTGCAGGTCGATGGTCTCGGCGTCCAGCTCGTGACGACCGGGATCGGTGCGGCGCAGGGGCAATGTCACGCTGCCACTGCCGCGGAGGCTCTCGATGTGTCCGCTGTCCCGGAGGCTCCGGTACGCGGCCGCAACCGTCGTCCGGCTCACCCCGAGGGCTGCGGCGAGCTCACGCTCGGCGGGAAGCGCGGTGGCGGGAGCGAGCCGGTTGTCCAGACAGAGCAGGCGGACCGCATCTGCCAGAGCCTCATAGGCCGGGCCGTTTCCGCGCCAGCCGCCGAGAGACGAAGCAAGAGTGCGAGCGGATACGCGGGAGTCCATGCGGCCACAATAGTCAAATTGGCATCACTGCAGAAAGCCAATCGGATGATTGGATCGGTCCATGCCTTCTCGGATCGTGCGCCTCTTTGTCGGACTCGTGTTGTACGGCTTCGGCTGTGCCGTCACCGTCGCCGCCGGTCTCGGTGTCGACCCCTGGACCGTCTTCGCGCAGGGACTGTCGCGCGTCTCAGGAATCGGCATCGGCTGGATCACCAACATCGTCGGCCTGGGTGTCCTCCTCCTGTGGATCCCCTTGCGACAGAAGCCCGGTGTCGGAACCGTCGCCAACATCCTGCTCGTCGGCACGAGCCTGCAGCTCGCCCTCGGGTTCCTCCCTCACCCCGACGTGTTCTGGCTCCAGGCGGTCATGCTCGTCGTAGGCGTCGTGCTGGTGGCCGTGGCATCCGGTCTCTATATCGGAGCCCACTTCGGCCCCGGACCGCGCGACGGCCTCATGACGGGAATGAACGCGCGCTTCGGTTGGCCCATCTGGGCGTGCCGGCTCTCGGTCGAGGGGTCCGTCCTGGCCTTGGGATGGCTCCTCGGCGGAACCGTGGGAATCGGCACCGTCGTGTTCGCCGTCGGGATCGGACCGCTGGTCCACCTCGCTCTGCCGCTGTTGGCCGCGCCGAAGCCCGTTGGTCGTCGGCACGACGTGGTGAACGCCTGACCGCGGACGAGCGTCCGACCTCAGTGCTCGCGGAACTCCGGCCGCTCACTCCCGGGCTTCAGGTGCGAGTGCACCGCGTTCTTCGCGATCTCCATGGAGGGGTACACGCCCAGCGGCTCGTCCTTCCCCGCCATGTGGACGCGGTAGCCGTCGGCATCCTTCTGGATCTTCCCGACCACCCCATTGGGCCCGTACGCCACCCAGATGCGTCGTGTCACCGTCTCGGACATGAGTGCTCCTTTGCTCTCGTTGCGCGAAATGTACCGCCGCCCGGCCGGCCGCGCCAGGGGCTGGCTCGGCGGAAGGCGGTCGAGCGATATCCTGATGACGACCCCCAGTAGCTCAGTGGATAGAGCAGCGGCCTTCTAATCCGCCGGTCACACGTTCGAATCGTGTCTGGGGGACCAGAGCCGGCGTCGGGACCCCTCACTAGGATGTGGGGATGGTAAACGCCTCCGAGAACGACCGGCTCGTCTGGATCGACTGCGAGATGACGGGCCTCGACCTCGGCGTCGACGAGCTGGTCGAGATCGCTGTCGTCATCACCGATTTCGAGCTCAACGTGCTCGATCCCGGTTTTCAGATCGTCATCAAGCCCGACGATTCCGCTCTCGCCAACATGGGCGAGTTCGTGACCGACATGCACCGCTCGTCGGGACTGCTCGACGAGATCCCCAACGGCGTGAGTCTCGCGGATGCCGAGTTCCAGACGCTCGAATACATCCAGCGGTTCGCACCCGTCGAGGGCAAGGCACCCCTCGCCGGTAACACCATCGGCACCGACCGCATGTTCCTGGCCAAGTACATGCCGCGGGTCGACCGCTGGCTGCATTACCGCAACGTCGATGTCTCGAGCATCAAAGAACTTTCGCGCCGGTGGTATCCGCGTGCGTACTTCCAGGCGCCGGCCAAGAACGGCGGACATCGTGCCCTCGCAGACATCCGCGAGTCGATCCGCGAACTCGCCTACTACCGCGCCGCGGTGTTCGTGCCGCAGCCGGGCCCCACGAGCGAAGAGGCCAAGGCAGTCTCCGCGTCGGCCGTGTCGTCGTTCGCGCTCGACGTATGACATAATCGTTCAGTTGTCTGCTTCGGCAGACACATGGTGGCTATAGCTCAGTCGGTAGAGCACCGCGTTGTGGTCGCGGGGGTCGCGGGTTCAAGTCCCGTTAGCCACCCCACTACTCGAAGGCCCGGAAGAGCAACGCTCGCCGGGCCTTCGTCGTTCGAGACCGGCACTCCCCCGAGCCATAGAATCGACGAGGGGATGCCGGAGCAAGATGCCGGCCGCCCTCAGACGGCTCGAGACCCCCGGGAGGCCCGCCGTGAACGATGACGTCGACGCGCGCCCGGCGCTCGAGATGGACGCCACGACTTTCGAGAGGCTCGTGGTCGACGAGCTGGATCGGCTTCCCGACGATATGGTCGACGGGCTCGACAACGTGGTGTTCGTCGTCGAAGACCGCCCGGAGGACGGCTCGCTCGATCTGCTCGGCCTGTACGACGGCTGGGCTCTCACCGAGCGAGAGAGGTACGGGGTCGGCGAACTCCCCGACCGCATCATCCTGTATCGCGAACCGCACCTCGCCGCGTGCGACGACGAGACCGAGCTGAGGGACGAGATCCACACCACGCTGGTCCACGAGATCGCGCACTTCTACGGAATCGACGACGAGCGCCTGCACGAGCTGGGGTGGGCATGATGGCGGGCCTGGCCACTCCCGATCTCGACATCGAACGCGAAACGAACCTGTCCGCCGCACCCCCGTCGTCCTGGCAGACGGTCGTGTGGAACGACCCCGTCAACCTCATGAGCTACGTCACCCACATCTTCCGCACCTACTTCGGCTACGACGCCTCCACCGCGAACAGACTGATGCTCGCCGTACACCACGACGGTCACGCCGTCGTCGCCCGCGGGCCCCGAGAGGTCATGGAAGCGCACGTGCAGGCGATGCACGACTTCGGTTTGTGGGCCACCGTCCGGAAGGATCCCGCGTGAGCGAGCGGATCGTCGTCCTCGAGATCAGTGGACTCGAGGCCCTTCACCTCGCCGGCATCGTCGGACAGTTCCGCGATCTGCTTGCGGACTCGCACTCCGAGAACGACCCCGCCATCGAGCGTCTGCTCCCCGACGCGTACCCCGACGACGCTGCCGCGAGCCGCGAGTTCCGCCGCCTCACCAGTTCCGACATCCTCGAGCGCCGGTCTCAGGATGTCGCGACCGTGCTGCACACGCTGGGGCTCGACGGCGCCGATCTCGACCCCGACAGCGACCCCGACGCGACGATCGCCGTGGCCCTCGGCGAGACGGAGGCGCTCGCCTGGATGCGAACCCTGTCGGCGCTCCGGCTGGTCATGGCGACGCGTCTCGGCATCCGAAACGACGACGATCACGACCCCGAGGATCCTCGATACGGCGTGTACGACTGGATCGGATATCGCCTCGACGGCCTCATGGCCGCTCTCGACAGATCCTGACGCCCCTTCTCGTCAGTCGCCCCGACCCGTCGGCCATTCCGGTGCTTCCGGGGGACACTCGATGGGCTCACTCGTGACGCGAGAGGACTGGACCACGTACCGCCGGCACGCCTGGCCCCAGTAGTCGCCTGTCCGCCAGAGGAGGCTCGCGTCTCGTTCGAAGCGGTAGGCGGCCGCCACGAAGACGTCGCCTTTTTGCGAAAGCAGCCGCAGGTCGAAGGGGAAGAGTGTCTCGCCGGGCGATGCGGGACGGCCGAAAAAGGCGGCGACGTCGCCAGGGGAAGCACCGGGGACGGCAGCCAGGCGTCGCAGCTGTTCAAGGAGCTCCCCGTCCGCGTAGGCCGACGCGGCCCGATCTCCCTCGCGCTCGAGCGGAGCGGGTGCTTCTGCGACCGCCCGAGACGCGATCGATGCCACCACGACGGCAACGCCCAACGACGCGAGCCACACGCGCCTCGTTCTGGTCAGCCGGATCATGCCGTGTGACCGATCGTCACGGGATGGTGACGACGAGGTCGGCAAGGTGCGCGGGATCGTGGGCGGCGAGGTGGTGCTCCTCTTGCGCGGCCCACCGGTCCCAGTGAGGGCGGTAGGTCTCGCCGTCGCGACCGAGGGCACGCGTCTTCCGCGACGACAGCGGGGCATCCACCCACACCGACACGTCCGCGACCCGAGCGACCTCGGGAGTCAGAAGGCCGGCGCCCTCCACGAGCAGCGGCAGCGAGGGATCGACGGCATAGGCCTCCGCGCGCGAACCCGTCTCCCAATCCCATCTCTCCCAGACGCCGACGAGACCGCGCGCGTGAGGCGAGAGTATCGTCCGTCGGGCGTAGTCGACGCCGTCGGCCAGGCCATCCCACCCCGGGTAGACATCGTCGAGCGCAACGAGCTGCACGCGACTGCGGCCCGGCCACGTCGCGACGAGGCGCCGGGCCAGGGAGCTCTTCCCCGCGCCGCTGCGGCCGTCGAGGACGACGACGGGATTCGCGGCGCCCACCGCGACGACGCGTGCCGACACGGCAGCCACCGCCGCCGTGAGGGCGTCGTCGACCGGGTCTGCGCTACTTCTTGAGAGCGCGGATGACACGGCTGAGGGCTCGGCCGGCCACCCACACGAACGGGATGCCGACGGCGAGCAGCGAGACGAGATTCGGGTCGAACCGCAGGTCGTCGCCGCGACGGATGTAGGCGCCGAGCGGAAGCGTGTAACCGCCCCCGCCGCCACCGCCGTTCCCCTGCTCGTCGGATCCCCCGCCATAGCCGGCCCAGACGAGGGCGACGGGGACGATGCGCACGCCGTCGACGTCCTGCTGCTCGCCGTAGGCGGAGGTGACGCCGAAGCTCGTGGCCTGCTTGCCGAGTTCCAATGCGATGTTGGGCATGAGCCCACCGTAGCGGCCCGCCGGCGAGCAGCCCAGGGGCGTTGCGTCCGGTGTCCGCGCGTGCCATCGGCGGCGACGGACCTCGCCCGGTGTCGCCTCAGTGGTCGTAGGACGGTCGCGGGTTCGTCGGCAGGGCTCCCCCGCCGCGCGACGGGCCCAGGAGCGATCCTCTCGTCACCGCTCCGCGGCCGAAGCGCGCGGTGGCGCCGTCGAGAGCGCCCTCGACGCGGCGCCACTCGGCGTCGTCGTCCCACAGCGTCGCCGCCATCGCCGCGGGCTTCAACTTCTCGCCTCGCACACCGACCAGGCGCACGGCCTGTCGCCGGTCGAGGGAGTCGAAGAGCTCGATCGCGGCGTCGCCGATGCGTTGGCCGACAGAGGTCGGTTCGTTCAGCGTGCGCGACCGGCTCAGCGTCGTGAAGTCGGAGAAGCGGACCTTGATCGCGATCGTCGACGCCTCGTACTGCTGGCCGCGGAGGCGGGCTCCGACGCGGTCGGCCAGTCGTCGCAGCTCGACGTGCAGCAGGCGCGTGTCGGAGATGTCGGTGTGGAACGTCTCTTCGTGTCCGATGCTCTTCTCGGAACGCCCCGTGTGCACCTCGCGCGCGTCGATCCCGCGGGAGAGGTGCCAGATGCGCTCCCCCATCGCCGACCCGAGGACCTGGTCGAGCGCATGCCGCGGGGTGTCGAGGATGTCGGAGACGAGACGGATGCCGCGCGATTCGAGCGCCTCGGCGGCCTTCGGCCCCACGCCCCACAGCGCCCGCACCGATCGGGGGCGGAGGAAGGCCTCGGTGTCGGCGGCGGCCACGACGAGCAGACCGTCGGGCTTCGAGATCGTCGAGGCCATCTTGGCGACGTGCTTGGTGGCGGCGACACCGATGCTGCAGGTGAGACCCGTCTCGGCCTTCACTCGCGCGCGGAGGTCGCGCGCGATCGTGCCGGGACTCCCCCACAGCCGGCGTGCGCCGCGGACGTCGAGGAAGGCCTCATCGATCGACAGCGGTTCGACGAGCGGCGTGACGTCGTGGAAGATCGCCATGACCTGACGCGACATCTCGGTGTACCGGTGATACGGCGGGTTCACGACGATCGCCGTCGGGCAGAGGCGCAGGGCGATGGCGACCGGCATGGCCGATCTCACCCCGTAGCGGCGCGCCTCGTACGAGGCGCTCGAGACGACACCGCGCCCCTCGGACCCGCCGATGATCAAGGGCTTGCCCGCGAGCGAGGGGTCGTCGAGCACGGCGACCGACGCGAAGAACGCGTCCATGTCGACGTGCAGGATGCCGGTCCCCGTGTCGTCGGCGTCGGGGCGCGAGACGATGCGTCCCGATCCGTCGCCTCGTCCCATGGCATCCATTCTCCCTCGGACCTCCGACATCGGCCCCGGTGCGGGCGTCGAAGCCCGGAATGACGGATGCCACGACCCCGAGCCGTGCGAGACGGCCGAGGTCGTGGCATCCGGTGTCCTACTGAGCGGCGCGCTCGAGGACCAACTCACGCACGCGCGCGGCGTCGGCCTGGCCCTTCATCGCCTTCATGACCGCGCCGATGACGGCACCGGCGGCCTGCACCTTGCCGTCGCGGATCTTGGCGAGCACATCGGGCTGAGCCGCGAGCGCTTCGTCGATCGCGGCGATGAGCGCTCCATCGTCGGAGACGACGGCGAGACCGCGCGCGTCCACCACCTCTTGCGGGGTGCCCTCGCCGGCGATGACGCCCTCGAGCACCTGACGCGCGAGTTTGTCGGTGAGCGTTCCGGCGTCGATCAACTTCTGCAGCGCGGCGACGTTCTCGGGCGACACGAGGTCGGCTGCGTCTCGCTCCTGCGCGTTGGCGACGCGGGTGATCTCCCCCGTCCACCACTTGCGCGCCGACGCGGGCGCGGCGCCCGCGGAGATGGTGTCGGCCACCGCGTCGAGCAGACCACCGTTCGCGACGTCCTGGAACTCGAGGTCGGTGAAGCCCCACTCGCCCTTTAGACGGCGTCGGCGCGCGGCCGGCGGCTCGGGAAGAGCAGCGCGAAGCTCGTCGATCAGCTCGGGCGCGGGCACGACCGGCAGCAGGTCGGGCTCGGGGAAGTAGCGGTAGTCGTCCGCATCGGACTTCGGACGACCCGGGGACGTGCGGCCGGTGTCCTCGTGCCAGTGGCGGGTCTCCTGCGTGATCGTGCCGCCCTTGGCGAGGATGGCCGCCTGACGCTGGATCTCGTAGCGGACCGCGCGCTCGACGGATCGCATCGAGTTGACGTTCTTCGTCTCGGTGCGGGTACCGAGCTTCTCCTGGCCCCGGGGACGCAGGGACACGTTGGCGTCGCAGCGGAGGTTTCCGCGCTCGAGCTTGGCCTCGGAGATTCCGAGACCGCGCACGATGTCGCGGATCGTGGCGACGTACGCCTTCGCCAGGGCCGGGGCCGAGTGCTCGGCGCCGAAGATCGGCTTGGTGACGATCTCGACGAGCGGGACGCCGGCGCGGTTGTAGTCGACGAGCGAGTACTCGGCGCCCTGGATACGACCGGTCGAGCCACCCATGTGGGTGAGCTTGCCCGCGTCTTCTTCCATGTGCGCGCGCTCGATCGGCACGGTGACGATCGTGCCGTCTTCGAGCTCGACCTCGACCGAGCCCTCGAAGGCGATCGGCTCGTCGTACTGCGAGATCTGATAGTTCTTGCCGAGGTCGGGGTAGAAGTAGTTCTTCCGCGCGAACCGGCTCGACGGTGCGATGGAGCAGCCGAGGGCGAGGCCCAGGCTGATCGACGAACGGATCGCCTCGGCGTTCACCACCGGCAGGGCGCCGGGAAGACCCATGTCCACCGGCGCGACGAGGGTGTTCGGCTCGGCGCCGTGGTGGGCTTCGTTCGCCGGATTCGGCGCGGCCGAGAACATCTTGGTCGCCGTGTTCAGCTCGACGTGCACCTCGAAGCCGAGGACCGGCTCGAACAGCTCGAGCGCCTCGTCGAAGTCCATGAGTGCGTCTTTCGCCATCAGAGCGACGCTCCGTTCGTGAGGGAAGGGGCTTTGTCGAGAAGAGGTCCGCCCCACTGGTCGACCAGCAGCGCCTCGAGAGCCGCGCCGACGCGGTACAGACGCGCGTCTTCGCGAGCGGGAGCGAGGAACTGGATGCCGACGGGCAGGCCGTCCTCGGCCGCGAGACCGCTGGGAACCGAGATGCCGGGAACGCCCGCGAGGTTCGCGGGGATCGTCGTCACGTCGTTGAGGTACATCTGCAACGGGTCGTCGATCTTCTCGCCCAGGCGGAACGCCGTGGTCGGCGCCGAGGGGGTCGCGATCACGTCGACCTGCGCGAAGGCGGTGTCGAAATCCTGCTGGATGAGCGTGCGCACCTTCTGCGCGCTGCCGTAGTAGGCGTCGTAGTAACCCGCCGACAGGGCGTACGTGCCGAGGATGATGCGGCGCTTGACCTCGGGGCCGAAGCCGGCGTCACGCGTCGCGGCCATGACGTTCTCTACCGTGGCTGCTCCCTGCGGGGTCACCCGCATGCCGAAGCGCACGGAGTCGAACTTCGCCAGGTTGCTCGAGGCCTCGGCGGGCAGGATCAGGTAGTACGCGGCGACGCCGTACTCGAAGTGCGGGGCGCTGATCTCGACGATCTCGGCGCCCTGCGCCTCCATGGCCGCCAGCGACGCGCGGAACGAGTCCGACACGCCTTTCTGGAAGCCGCGGTCGTCGAGTTCGCGGATGACGCCGACCTTGAGGCCTGTGAGCACCTGACCGGTCGCTCCCTCGCGGGCGGCCGCGGCGAACGAGGGCCACGCGTCCGAGAGCGACGTCGAATCGTTCGCGTCGTGCCCTCCGATGACGTCGTGCAAGAGCCCCGCGTCGAGCACGGTGCGCGTGACCGGCCCGACCTGATCGAGGCTGGATGCCAGAGCGATCGCGCCGTACCGGCTGACCCCGCCGTACGTGGGCTTCACGCCCACCGTGCCGGTGACGTGCGCGGGCTGACGGATCGAGCCACCGGTGTCGGAGCCGAGGGCGACGGGCGCCTCGAAGGCGGCGACAGCAGCGGCGGATCCTCCGCCGGACCCGCCGGGAATGCGATCGAGGTCCCACGGGTTGTGCGTGGCGCCGTACGCCGAGAACTCGGTCGAGGAGCCCATGGCGAACTCGTCCATGTTGGTCTTGCCGAGCGGCACGAGACCCGCGGCGCGAGACCGCGCGACGACGGTGGCGTCGTAGGGCGACATGTAGCCCTCGAGGATCTTGGAACCACTCGTCGAGGGCATGTCGGTCGTGACGAGCACGTCCTTGATCGCCAGCGGGACACCCGCGAGCTCGTGGAGCTGCTCGCCGGCAGCGCGGCGGCGGTCGATATCGGCCGCGACCTCGAGAGCGCGGTCGCTCACGTGCAGGAACGCGCGCACGGCGCCGTCCACGGCGGCGATGCGATCCAGGTGAGCCTGCGTCGCCTCGACGCTCGAGACCTCGGACGACGACAGCTTGGCGGCCAGTTCGGCGGCGGTCAGGCGGGTGAGATCGGTCACTGCTCTTCTCCCAGGATCGCGGTCACGCGGAATCGGCCGTCGGCCTGGTCCGGGGCATTCAGCAGCACCTGCTCGCGCGTCAGCTGCTGCTGCACGACGTCGGGGCGGAAAACGTTCTCGAGCGGGATCGGGTGGCTCGTCGCGACCACCTCGGGGGTCGCCACCTCGGACACCTTCGCAATGTTGTCGACGATGGCATCCAGCTGGCCGGTCAGGCTCTGGACCTCCTCGTCGCTCAACTGGATC
Source organism: Sphingomonas sp. G5 (assembly GCF_052660795.1). Taxonomy (NCBI): domain Bacteria; kingdom Pseudomonadati; phylum Pseudomonadota; class Alphaproteobacteria; order Sphingomonadales; family Sphingomonadaceae; genus Sphingomonas; species Sphingomonas sp. G5. Next base: position 1,850,227 of record NZ_CP109660.1, read on the forward strand.
CGGGCGAGCACACCGAGATGGCGCACGAGATCAGGAGTGATTTCAGACACTCGGTCAGTCTAGTTCGCGCACCGTGCCTCGCCCGCCTCGACCCCGTCGCGCGCTCGCCCTAGGCTGGCCGCGTGACGAGTTTCGATCCGCCGCGCCCCTGGACCTCGAGCTACGCCGCGGGGGTGCCCGAAGATCTGGACCCTCAGAGCGGGTCTCTCGTCGACATCGTCGACGCCTCGGTACGGGATTATCCGGACGCCCCGGCCCTGCAGTTCTTCGGCCGCGAGACCACCTACGCCGAGATGTCAGCCCAGATCGCCCGCGTCGCGGCCGCTCTCGCCGAGCGGGGAGTCGTCGCAGGAGACCCGGTCGCCATCGTGCTGCCGAACTGCCCGCAGCACATCGTGGCGTTCTACGCCGTGCTGCGCCTCGGTGCGGTCGTCGTCGAGCACAACCCGCTCTACACGCCGCGCGAGCTGCGCAAGCAGTTCGAGGACCACGGCGCCAAGCACGCGATCGTGTGGAGCAAGGTCGTCGCCGCCGTGCAGGACTTCCCCGCCGATCTACGAGTCGACACGCTCGTGTCCGTCGATGTGACAACGGCCATGCCGATGCGCACCCGCCTCGCCCTGCGCCTGCCGATCCCCCGGGCGCGCGAAGCCCGCGCCGCCCTGACGACGAAGACACGGGATGCCGACGACTGGGCGGACCTCCTCCGCCACGCCCCCCTTCCCGAGACGCACCCGCGGCCGGGCTCGACGGACCTGGCGATCATCCAGTACACGAGCGGCACGACCGGAACCCCCAAGGGGGCGATGCTCACCCACGCGAACCTCCTCGCCAACGCCGCTCAAGCGCGGGCATGGGTGCCGCAGATCGTGCGCGGTGAGGGCTGCGTCGTCTACGCGGTGCTCCCGATGTTCCACGCCTACGGGTTGACGCTGTGCCTGACCTTCGCGATGTCCATGGGCGCGCGTCTGGTGCTGTTCCCGAAGTTCGACCCCGACCTCGTCCTGGAGGTGACGAAGAAGCACCCCGCGACGTTCCTGCCGCTGGTCCCGCCGATCGCAGAGCGGCTGCTCGCGGCGGCGGACGAGAAGGGGGTGTCCCTCACCGGAACCGACGTCGCCATCTCGGGGGCCATGGCGCTCCCGCACTCCCTCGTCGTACCGTTCGAACAGGCGACGGGTGGGTTCCTCGTCGAGGGGTACGGGCTGAGCGAGTGCTCCCCCGTGCTCATGGCCAACCCCGTCGCGGCCAACCGGGTTGCGGGCACCGTCGGTCTGCCTCTCCCCGGCACCGAATGCCGGGTCGTCGACCCCGACGACCCGCGCATCGACGTCGAGCGCGGCGAGCTGCTCGTGCGCGGCCCCCAGGTGTTCTCGGGCTATTACGGCAAACCAGAAGAGACCGAGGCGGTCTTCGTCGACGGGTGGTTCCGCACCGGCGACATCGTCACGATCGACGATGGCGGATTCGTCCGCATCGTCGACCGCATCAAGGAGCTCATCATCACGGGCGGGTTCAACGTCGCCCCGACCGAGGTCGAGAACGTGCTGCGCCAGCATCCCTCGGTCGCAGATGTCGCGGTCATCGGCATGCCGAGCGAGCACTCCGGCGAGGAGGTCGTCGCAGCCGTGGTGCCGTCGACGCCGGACGACTTCGACGCCGAAGCGGTGCGAGCGTTCGCACGCGGCATCCTGACGCCGTACAAGGTGCCCAAGCGCATCGTGGTGGTCGATGAGCTCCCCCGCTCGCTGATCGGCAAGGTGCTGCGCCGCCAGGTACGCGACCGACTTCTCGAGGGCTGACGATTCCCTGCTACATCCGGGCCCCGCGCGCAAGGGCAGGGGTGAATTGGCGTGCGCGCGCCCCGGATCGATACCGTCGGAGTAATCCGGGCCATGTGACGCCCGGACGTGACCTTTGGGGGGACTCACATGATCATCAAGCGCGCTCCATTCGCTCTCGTCGCAGCCTCGGCGCTGCTCCTTCTCGCCGGCTGCTCGGGCGGCTCAGGAACTGCCGAGTCGAGTGACGACAGCATGGCCGACGGCGGCACCACGACGACACAGGAGACGACGTCACCCGCGACGCCGTCGGCGCCCGCCGGTGACCAGACCAAGGCCGAAGCCTGCGACATCGTGCGCGAACAGTTCCAGGCCGTCAGCGGTGCGGGCAGCACGGTCAACAGCTCCGACCCGCAGGCGACCTTGACGGCGTTCAAGCAGCTCGCTTCCGACGTGGGCACGCAGTTCTCGTCGATCACGAACGAAGAGATCGCGCCCTCCGCCCAGAAGGCGAGCGGCGCACTGAACGACTACGCCGCGTACCTCGAGACCGTCGTGGCCGACCCGTCCAAGGCCAGCGGCCTCAGCGACCAGATCAGCACGCTGCAGGCGAGCTTCACCGAGGCAGCTACGGCCTGCGCCGGTTGACGCGACGCCCGACGGAACGACAGGAGGGCGGGGGCTTCGGCTCCCGCCCTCCTCGTCTCTCAGCCCTCGAAAGCGGACGGCCCGTCCTCGGCGTCGAGCCCATCCGTGGATGCCCGGCCCGTTGCAGCGTCGAGAGCCGCAGGGCCCTGCTCCACGAGGATGCGGAACTGCGCAGCATCCAAGATCCGCAGACCCAGTTCTTCCGCCTTGGCGAGCTTCGACCCCGCGCCCGGACCTGCGGCGACGAAGTCGGTCTTCTTCGAAACGCTCGACGCTGCCTTGCCACCCGCCGAGAGGATCGCCTCTTGCGCACCCTCACGGGTGTATCCCTCCAGCGAGCCCGTGGCCACGACCGTCAGACCCGCCAGCACCCCGCCCGCGGCCGCCGCCGCCCCCGGCCCGGGATGACCGGGGATCGAGAAGCGCACCCCGGCGGCCTCCCACCGCTCGACGATCTCGCGATGCCAGTCGACCTCGAACCAATCGATCACGGCATCGGCGATGATCCCCCCCACGCCCTCGACGGCGGCGAGCTCTTCCCGCGAAGCCGCGCGAATGGCATCCAGCGATCCGAACCACTGCGCGAGAGCGCGGGCCGCAACGGGACCGACGTGTCGGATGTTCAGCGAGACGAGCAGCCGCCACAGATCTTTCGTCTTGGCCTTCTCGAGTTCGACGATGAGCTTCGTCGCCTGCTCCGAGGGGCGGACCTCGCGATAGTCCTTGCGGATGCCGCGCCGACGGCGCTCCGCGGGATCGAGGTCTTCGGAGCCCGGAGGGTACGTCGCGGGCGAGAGCTTCTGGAAGGGCAGACGCCGCACGAGCTCGCCGGAGTCGGGGTCGACTTTTCGCTCGCCCGTCTCGGAGTCGCGCACGACGACCTCGATCGGCACGAGTTCCTCGACGGTCAGGTCGAACAGTCCCGCCTCGGTGTCGAGCGGAGGCTCATCGGGTACCTCGGGCTGCGTCAAGGCTGCTGCCGTGACCTCGCCCAGCGCTTCGATGTCGAGCGCGCCGCGCGAGCCGATGTGCTCGACACGTCCGCGCACCTGCGCGGGGCAGGAGCGCGCATTCGGGCAACGCAGGTCGATATCGCCCTCTTTCGCCGGGCGCAGAGGAGTGCCGCACTCGGGGCAGTCCGCGGGCATGACGAACGCACGCTCGCTGCCGTCGCGCAGCTCGACCACGGGCCCGAGAACCTCGGGGATGACGTCGCCCGCCTTTCGCAGCACGACCGTGTCGCCGATCAGCACGCCCTTGACCTTCACGACGTCCTGGTTGTGCAGGGTGGCCTGGCGGACGACGCTGCCGGCGACCTTGGCGGGCTCCATCACAGCGAAGGGGGTCGCGCGACCCGTGCGTCCGACCGACACTACGATGTCGAGCAGCTTGGTGTTCACCTGCTCGGGCGGATACTTGAAGGCGATCGCCCAGCGCGGAGCCCGGCTGGTCGCCCCGAGCTCGTCGTGGAGCGCGAGCTCGTCGACCTTGACGACGACGCCGTCGATCTCGTGCTCGACGTCGTGGCGATGCTCTCCGTAGTGCGCGACGAAGCCCAGGACGCCGTCGATCGTCGACTCGACGCGGGAGTACGGCGAGGTGGGCAGTCCCCAGGAAGCCAGCAGATCGTAGATCTCGCTCTGGGCGGCCACGGGAGGGTTCTGCCAGGCCCCGACGCCGTGCACGTAGAGCTTGAGGGAGGCGATGCGCGCGAGACCGGCCTCGAGTTCGAGGCCCGTCTTCTTCTCGATCTGCTGGCGCAGTCCGCCGCTGGCCGCGTTGCGGGGGTTGGCGAACGCGGGGAAACGTCGGGCCGCGGCGATCTCGGCCTTCTCTTCGTCGAAGGCGCGCCCCCCTCGTCGGCCGGCGGACCGCTCGCGCGCCTCGGCGAACGCCCGCCGGCGGAACTCGTCCTGCATTCGGTTGAGGTTCTCGAATGCGGCGACGGGGATGAAGACCTCGCCGCGCACCTCCACCATCGGCGGATGCCCTTCTCCCGCGAGCTCGCGCGGGATGTCGGCTAGACGTAGAGCGTTCTCGGTGACGATCTCTCCGACTCGCCCGTCGCCGCGGGTCGCGGCGGAGGTGAGCACGCCGTCTTCGTAACGCAGACTGATGGCGAGCCCGTCGATCTTGAGCTCGCTGAGCCAGTGCACGGCGCGCCCCGCGGCGGCCTCGGTCTTGACGGCCCAGTCGCGCAGCTCCTCGGGTGAGAAGACATTGTCGAGGCTGAGCATGCGTTCGGCGTGCTCGATCGTCGCGAGGTCGGTGGCCTCGGCCGCACCCACCGACAACGTCGGACTGTCTTGCCCCTGGAGCTCGGGGTGCAGACGCTCGAGGGCCTCGAGCCGGTGCATCCATCCGTCGTACGTCGCGTCGTCGACGACCTCGGCGTCTCGCCCGTAGTACGCGTCGCGCGCCCCGATGATCCGCTGAGTGAGGTCCGCGGCCTCGGCGCGCGCCTCGTCGAGGGTGATATCGGGAAGCTGATCGTGCTCGGTCACGCATCCAGCTTAGGGAGGGGTTCCGACATCGACCCCGAGCCGCCACCTGTCCACCACACCCTCGACAGCTTCTCGGGGTTCGATACGCGTCGGACACCGGCGATCAGTCCACCCCTCATCTCGAGGGAGATGACGTCGGCCATCCCGCCCACCGAGAGCGAGAGCCCCCTCTCGCCGTTGACGTCGACGACCCCGACGGAGATCGCGGCGCCGGAAGCCGCCGCCTTGTCCAGGATGCCGACGAAGAAGCGGACGATCCTCTCGGCGCCGAAGATGGGGTTGAGAGCGCTCTTGACCCGCCCGCCTCCGTCCGCCCAGAGGATCGCGTCGTCGGTGAGGATGCCCGCCACGCCCGCGACGTCTCCCGTCTCGATGGCGGTGACGAGAGCACGCACCGCCGCGACGTCAGCCCCTGACGCCGACGGCTCGTCGCGCAGCTGGAGCCTTTTCTCTCCGCGCGAGATCAGCTGTCGCACCGATGCGGGTGAGCGATCGAGGATTCGCGCGATCTCGACGGACGTCATTGCGAACGCCCGATGAAGCACCACCGCGGCACGTGCCGCGGGCTCCAGCTGCTCCGCGAGGTGCAGGACCGCCAGCGACAGCATCTCGCGGTCCGCGACCACGTCATCGGGCAGACGCTCGGTGGCGACCGGCTCCGGCAACCACGGCCCCGGATACTCCTCGCGAGCGGACTGCACCCGACGCAACTGGTCGATGGATCGTCTGACACACACCGTCGTCAGCCATGCCGCCCACGAGCGCACCTCGTCACCGCTGCTCTCCGCCCGCAGTGCCTCGAGGGCGACGTCCGAGACGATGTCCTCCGCAGCGCCGAAGTCGCCGAGCATTCGATAGGCGATTCCCACGAGTCGATTCCGCTCCGTGCTCCACGCGAGGCTGGCCGTCGTCACGTCGCCGAGGCTACCGGCAGGGCTGACGAAGCTCATGCGACGGGGTGGGCGGCGTCGACCGGCGGCGTCATCCCCGTCGCCAGAGCGATGCGATTCCAGACGTTGATCGTCGCGATGGCGACCACGAGGGAGCCCAGCTCCTTCTCGGAGAAGAAGACGGCCGCTCGTTCCCACACCTCATCGGTCACGCTCTCCGGCCCGACGAGCGTCACGGCATCGGTCAGCGCGAGGACCGCGCGTTGACGGTCGTCGAGAAGCTCACCGGCGTGTTGCCAGGCCGCGACCGCATGAAGCGTCCGCGCGGGTACGCCGTGCGTCGCGGCAGCGGTGGCGTGCATGTCGACACAGAAGCCGCATCCGTTGAGGATCGAGGCCCGCAGTTTGAGCAGCTCGTAAAGCGTCTTGTCGACGTGGGTGCGCGCGTACGCCTCGAGGGCGAGCACGGCGGCGTAGCCGCCGCGGTTGGTGCGGGACAGGTCGATACGGGTCATCGGGGACTCCTCGCGGTAACGGACGCGAACATCGCGTCTCTGAGAGGAGTCGGATGCCGACAGCGAAGTGTGACAGCCCTCAGGCCTCGACCGGGACCGCCGACACCGTCCGGTCGATCGTGAACTGTCCGAGCACGCGCGTGCCGTCGTAGAGCACCGCGGTCTGCCCGGGCGCGACGCCGTCGAACGGCGTCTCGGGGCGCACCGTGAGGACGCCGTCGGCGATCTCCGCCGTCGCGGGAACGGGATCGGCGTGCGCGCGGATCTGCGCGTGGCACGCGAACGAGCTCGACGAGGGCGCCCGCCCGGCCCAGGTGAAGCGCTCCCCCGCGATCTCGGAGCACGCGAGCGCCTCCTTGGGGCCGACGACGACGGTGTTGTTGATCGGACGCACTTCGAGGACGAAGCGGGGCTTGCCGTCCGCCGCCGGAACGCCCAGCTGCAAGCCGCGGCGCTGCCCGACGGTGAAGGCGTGCGCTCCCTCATGGGTGCCCACGACGGCGCCCGTGCGGTCGAGGATCTCACCGCGCTCGGCACCCACCTTGTCGGCGAGCCAGCCGCGCGTGTCGCCGTCGGGGATGAAGCAGATGTCGTGACTGTCGGGCTTCTGCGCCACGGAGAGCCCGCGCTGCTCCGCCTCGGCGCGCACGAGCGCCTTCGAGGGGGTCGATCCGAGCGGGAAGTACGTATGGGCGAGCTGCTCCGCCGTGAGCACGCCGAGCACATAGGACTGGTCCTTGGCGTTGTCGGAGGCCCGGTGCAGCTCGCGCCCCTCGGGCGTGTCGACGAGCGTGGCGTAGTGCCCGGTGCACACCGCATCGAAGCCGAGTTCGAGCGCACGCTCGAGCAGCGCTGCGAACTTGATCTTCTCGTTGCACCGCATGCAGGGGTTCGGCGTGCGGCCAGCGCGGTACTCCGACACGAAATCGTCGATGACGTCGTCGCGGAACCGCTCCGAGAAGTCCCACACGTAGAACGGCATGCCGAGCTTGTCAGCCGCCCGCCGCGCGTCCATCGCATCTTCGATCGTGCAGCACCCACGGCTGCCGGCCCGCAGCGTGCCGCCGGCGCGAGAGAGCGCCAGGTGCACGCCGACCACGTCGTGGCCCGCCTCCACCGCGCGGGCCGCAGCCACCGCGGAGTCGACTCCACCGCTCATCGCCGCCAGAACTCGCATCGTCCCAGTCTACGAACGTCGGTCTGAACGGGCGCCGGATGCCACGGCACGGGCGTACGCATCGGGAAGACGGGTGAGGACGGCGTCGACGTCGGCGTCAGTGGAGGTGCGGCCGAGGGTGAATCTCAGCACCGAACGGGCCGCGCGATCGTCGAGCCCGAGAGCGAGCACCACGTGCGACGGCTCCGCGACACCGGCCTGACACGCCGACCCCGTCGAGACGGCGATCTGCTCCATGTCGAGCAGGAACAGCAGCGTCTCGCCGGCGGCATCCGGGAACAGCACGTGAGCGTTGCCGGGAAGGCGCTCGGTGGGGTGCCCGAGCAACCGGGCCGAGGGAATCGACGACAGGATGCCGGAGACGAGGCGATTCCGCAGCGCTGCGAGACGCACGGCCTCGTCGCTCCGCTCGCGCTCGGCCGCGGTGACCGCGGCGGCGAAGGCCGCGGCTCCGGCGACGTCCTGCGTCCCGGCGCGCAGGGCACGCTGCTGCCCGCCGCCGTGGACGAGCGGGGTCAGCCGACCGTGACGCGACACGACGGCCGCGCCGACTCCGACCGGACCGCCGACCTTGTGCGCCGACACCGACATCGCGACGAGCCCGGACGAATCGCCGCCCGTCCCGCGCCACGCGGCGAAGTCGACCGGAATCTGGCCGAGCGCCGAGACGGCGTCGAGATGCAGAGGTACACCGGCGTCACGTGCGCGGGCCGCGAGGTCGGCGGCATCCTGGATCGTGCCCACCTCGTTGCTCGCGGCGAGGGCCGTGGCGAGGGCGGCACCGGGAAGGGCGCTCGCGAAGGCATCGACGTCGATGCGTCCGAGCGGGTCGAGGGGCACCGCCCGCACATGCGCGCCCTGCGTCGAGGAGAGCCATGCCACGGCGTCGAGCGTCGCGTGATGCTCACCGTCGGGCAGCACGATCACTCCCGCCCCGGCCGCACGCGACCACCACAGGCCCTTGAGAGCGAGGTTCGCGGCCTCGGTGCCGCCGGAAGTGAAGACCACCTCGATGGGCTGGCACCCGAGGACCGCCGCGACGGCCTCGCGCGCGTCTTCGAGCAGACGGCGGGCCTCCTGCCCCGCGGCATGGATCGAGGAGGGGTTGCCGAGCACGTCGTGCGCGGCGAGCCACGCCGCGCGCGCCTCGGGGCGCAGGGGGGTGGTCGCCGCGTGATCGAGGTAGATCCGCATCGTCGCCCTCCCGGTATCGCCAGCGCCTTTCACTACCCTAAGACGCATGGTCCGACCCGAGACTGTCCTGTCCGCCCGCCCCGCCCTGCTCCGTTCGTCGCTCGACGACCTGGGTGTGCGCCTCGACCCCGACGGCGGCACCCTGCGCGTCTGGTCGGGCTCCGCCGACGCGATGCAGCTGCTCGTCTTCGACGAGGTCGATCTCGACTGGGCGACCGAGACCATCGCCATGACCCCCGTCGGGGGCGGAGTCTTCGAAGCGAGCACTCCCCTGCTCCGGCCCGGTGCCCGCTACGCGATCCGCGTCGGCGGCCCGCACGGCCCGGGGCACACCTTCAATCCGCAGTCGCTGCTCATCGAGCCGTACTCGCGCGGGCTCGTCTCGGGCAGCTACGGCGATTGGCGCTCGGTAGTGGTGGAGGGCTCCTTCGACTGGGGCAGTTCGACGAAGCCTCGCGTACCGCTGGACCGCACGGTGATCTACGAGGGGCACGTGAAGGGGCTCACCAAGCGGCATCCGTTCATCCCGCCCGCGCTGCACGGTACCTACGCGGGACTCGCGCACCCCGCGATGATCGACCACCTGCTCTCGCTCGGCGTGACCAGCGTCGAGCTGTTGCCGGTGCATGCGTTCGCCACCGAACCGCGCCTTCTGCAGCTCGGCCTGTCGAATTACTGGGGGTACAACTCGCTGAACTTCTTCACGCCGCACGCCCCCTACGCCACGGCCGCGAGCCGCGCCGAGGGGCCCGAGGCGGTGCTGCGCGAGTTCAAGGGCATGGTGAAGCTCCTTCACGAGGCCGGCCTCGAGGTGCTCCTCGATGTCGTCTACAACCACACGGCGGAAGAGGGCATCGGCGGCCCCCGCACGAGCTTGCGCGGCATCGACAACAAGGCCTACTACCGCCAGACCGCCGACGGCGCGTACATCGACGAGACCGGCTGCGGCAACGCGCTGAACACCTCGACGGATGCCGCCGCGCGTCTGGTGCTCGATTCGTTGCGGTACTGGAGCGACGACGTGCAGATCGACGGCTTCCGCTTCGATCTGGCGGTCACGCTCGGTCGTGACGAGAACCACTCGTTCACGCCGGACCATGCCCTGCTGAAGGCGATCCGCGACGACGAACGCTTGGCGGGCACCAAGCTCATCGCCGAACCGTGGGACGTCGGCATGGGCGGTTGGCAGACCGGCAACTTCGGAGACGGCTGGTTGGAGTGGAACGACCGCTACCGCGACCGCGTGCGCAACTTCTGGCTGAGCGACATCGACTACGCCCGCCGAGCCGACACCGCGCCGGTCGGGATCGGCGGCTTCGCCACACGCCTCGCGGGCTCGTCGAACACCTTCAGCGAGGAGCGCGGCCCCCTCGCGAGCGTCAACTTCGTCACCGCGCACGACGGCTTCACGCTGCGCGATCTCGTCTCGTACGACGTCAAGCACAACCTCGGAAACGGCGAGCAGAACCGCGACGGCGCCGACACGAACCGCTCGTTCAACCACGGTGCCGAAGGCCGGACCGACGATGAGGGGGTGCTCGCCACGCGGCGCAAGGCGATGCGCAACCTCATGGGCACCCTGCTGCTGTCGGCGGGCGTGCCCATGATCACGGCGGGAGACGAGATGGGACGCACGCAGCGCGGCAACAACAACGCGTACTGCCACGACTCCGCTCTCACGTGGCTCTCGTGGGATCTCGCGGAATGGCAGCGCGACCTCTTCGCCCACACGCAACGGCTGACGCAGCTGCGCCGCGACAACCCCGCGCTCCGCCCCAGGCGGTTCGCCCGGCTCGGCGAGGTCATCCCCTCGGCATCCGTCATGGACTGGTTCGACGAACACGGCGAGACGATGTCGAGCGACCGTTGGAACGACCCCGCGCACCGGACCCTGCAGTACCTGGCCACCTCGACGCCCGAGGACGAAGAGCCCAATCGCGTCCTGCTCGTCGTGCACGGCACCGAGTCCGCCACCGAGATCGTGCTGCCCGGGATCGACGGGGCTGAATACGTGTCCCTCTGGTCGAGCGCTGACGAGAAGCCGTCCGACGACGTCGAGCGCTTCTCACCCGGAGACCTCGTCCCGATCGCGGGTGCCTCGATGCGTCTGTTCCGCGTCGACTGATCCGGGCCCGCTGTCAAGGCCGAGCGAAACCGTACGGCGAGGTGGGCGGCCCGCGATAGGTTCGGACCGTGGCCACCACGACGACTCCCTCGCCCGAGCTGCCCTGGCGCAGCGCCGCCTCGATTCCCGTGCGTCCGGTCAAGCCGACGCCCACTTCGCGCAGCGTGGTCACCCCGCGCATCCCCCTGGCTCTCCCGCACCCGAGCGTGCCGGGCGGGCAGTTCCGCCCGTCCGCGTACGTCGGCGAGGCGGTGCCGTTCACCGTCACGGCTTTCCGCGAGGGGCACGACCGGATCGGCGTGCAGTTGCGCCTCTTCTCGCCGTCGGGCGACGAGTCGCTGCACCGCTTGAGCCCGCTGAACGACGGCTTCGATCGCTGGTCGACGCTCGTTGCGCCGCTCGAACAGGGCGTGTGGCGTTTCCGCTTCGAGTCGTTCGCCGACGATTTCGCCACGTGGAAGCACGCGGCCGAACTCAAGATCGCGGCGGGCGTCGACGTCGCTCTCATGCGCGAGATGGGTGCACAACTCTTCGACCGCGCGCGGGGCGAGAAGAAGCGTCCGGGCGTCGACAAAGACCGTCTGTACGACGCGGCCCGCGCGCTCCGCGATCCCGACGTGCACGACGACACGGCCCTTCAGATCGTCCGCGACCCCGAGATCGCCGCGCTGTTCGACGCCCGACCGCTGATGGGTCTGGTCTCGGTCGGACGGGATGCCGAGCTGCTGGTCGAACGCGAGCGCGCCGGCGTGGGCGCGTGGTACGAGTTCTTCCCCCGCTCCGAGGGTGCGCATCGCGCCGAGGACGGATCCGTCATCAGCGGGACTTTCCGCACCGCCGCGGAGCGTCTCCCGGCCGTGGCCGACATGGGCTTCGACGTGGTGTACCTCCCACCGATCCACCCGATCGGTCAGACGAACCGCAAGGGCCCGAACAACACCCTCGTCACCGAGCCGGGAGACCCCGGTTCGCCGTGGGCCATCGGTGCCGCCGCGGGCGGGCACGACACCGTGCACCCCGATCTCGGCACGCTCGACGACTTCCGCGCGTTCGTCCAGACCGCTCGGGAGAACGCCATCGAGGTCGCGCTCGACCTGGCGTTGCAGGCCTCGCCCGACCACCCCTGGGTCACGGAGCACCCCGAGTGGTTCACGACCCTCCCCGACGGCTCGATCGCGTTCGCCGAGAACCCGCCGAAGAAGTACCAGGACATCTATCCGATCAACTTCGACAACGACCCCGAGGGCATCCGCGCCGAGGTCCTGCGGATCGTGCGGCACTGGATCGCGCAGGGCGTCACGATCTTCCGCGTCGACAACCCGCACACCAAGCCCCTGCAGTTCTGGGAGTGGCTCATCGCCACCGTCAGCGCCGAGGAGCCCGCAGCGGTGTTCCTCGCGGAAGCATTCACCCGTCCGGCGCCCCTGCAAGGCCTCGCGATGGCCGGATTCCAGCAGAGCTACACGTACTTCACGTGGCGCAACACGAAGGAGGAGCTCGAGGAGTTCCTCGGCGGTCTCGCTCACGAGACCTCCGACTTCCTGAGGCCCAACCTGTTCGTCAACACCCCCGACATCCTCACCGAATACCTGCAGTTCGGAGGCCGGCCGGCGTACAAGGTCCGCGCCGCGATCGCCGCCACCGCCGCGCCCACCTACGGGGTGTACGCCGGCTACGAACTCTTCGAGAACGTGGCGCGCCCCGGAGCCGAAGAGAACATCGACAACGAGAAGTTCGAGTACAAGTTCCGCGACTGGGGCGCCGCGGAGGCCGCAGGAGACTCGCTCGCCCCCTACCTGCGAATGCTCAATGGGGCACGTCGTGCGCACCCGGCGCTGCGGCAGCTGCGGAACCTCGACATCCACTGGAGCGACGACGACTCGATCCTCGTCTACTCCAAGCACCTGGCCGCCGCCCTCTCCCCCACCGGCGAGAGCGACACCATCATCGTCGTCGCCAACGTCGATCCGCATTCCGCCCGCGAGACCACCGTGCACCTCGACACGACCGTGTTCGGCATCGAACCCGGTGCCTCGTACGAGGTCGAAGACCTGGTCACCGGCCAGGTCTGGAGCTGGGCCGACCACAACTTCGTCCGCCTCGACGCCTTCGTCGAGCCGGTGCACGTCCTGCACGTCAAGGAGAACCGATGACAGCTCTTCCCCCCGAGATCCTGGACGCCGTCGCTCACGGCGCCCATCACGACCCGCACAGCGTGCTGGGCGTGCACGAGACGGGCGCGGGGTGGGTCATCCGCTCGCGTCGCCCCCTCGCCCGCGAGGTGGTCGCCGAGCTCGCCGACGGTACGTCTGTCCCGCTCGCGCACGTGCGCGGAGGAATCTGGGAAGCACCCGTCGCGGCCTACCCCGGTGCCTACACCGTTCGCGCGTCCTACGACGGTTCCGAGCACGTGTCCGACGACGGGTACCGGCACGCACCCTCTGTGGGCGAGCTCGACCTGCACCTCATCACCGAGGGCCGTCACGAGGAGCTCTGGCGCGTTCTCGGCGCTCACGTGCGCGAGCTCGACGGTTCGACCGGCACGGCTTTCACCGTCTGGGCTCCCGACGCGCGCGCCCTTCGCGTGATCGGCGACTTCAACGGCTGGGACGGCTCCGGCCACGCCATGCGTTCGATGGGCGGGAGCGGCGTCTGGGAGGTCTTCATCCCCGGTATCGGCGCCGGCACCCGCTACAAGTTCGAGATCCTCACCCGCGCAGGGCAGTGGATCGAGAAGGCCGACCCCATGGCCCGCCTCGCCGAGGTGCCCCCCGCCACGGCATCCGTCGTCACCGACTCGGAGTACGTCTGGGCCGACAGCGACTGGATCGACGAGCGTTCGCGCACGGCGCCGATCGACCGACCGATGTCGATCTACGAACTCCACTTCGGCTCCTGGAAGCCGGGCCTGTCGTACCGCGAAGCGGCAGACGAGATCATCAGCTACGTCGGCGCCCAGGGCTTCACCCACGTCGAGTTCCTCCCCCTCGCCGAGCACCCCTTCGGCGGATCATGGGGCTATCAGGTGTCGGGCTACTACGCCCCGACCAGTCGCTTCGGCTCCCCCGACGACCTGCGCTACCTCATCGACCGCCTGCATCAGGCCGGCATCGGCGTGATCATGGACTGGGTCCCGGGGCACTTCCCCAAGGACGACTTCGCCCTCGCCCGCTTCGACGGCGAGGCCCTGTACGAGCACCCGGACCCCCGTCGCGGCGAGCACAAGGACTGGGGCACGCTCATCTTCGATTACGGCCGCAACGAGGTGCGCAACTTCCTCGTCGCGAACGCGCTGTACTGGTTCGAGGAGTTCCACGTCGACGGCCTGCGAGTGGATGCCGTGGCATCCATGCTCTACCTCGATTACTCCCGCAACGACGGCGAGTGGGCGCCCAACCAGTTCGGCGGCCGTGAGAACCTCGAGGCCATCCGCTTCCTGCAGGAGGTCAACGCGACGTCCTACAAGCGTTATCCCGGCATCGCGCTGATCGCCGAGGAGTCGACCAGCTTCCCGGGCGTGACCGCCCCCACCTCGCACGCGGGCCTCGGCTTCGGGTTCAAGTGGAACATGGGGTGGATGAACGACTCGCTGCAGTACATCGGGCGCGACCCCATGTACCGTTCGCACCACGAGGGCGAGCTGTCGTTCTCGTTCGTCTACTCGTTCAGCGAGAATTTCGTCCTGCCGATCAGCCACGACGAGGTCGTGCACGGCAAGGGGAGCCTTTTCGGACGGATGCCGGGCGACCACTGGCAGAAGCTCGCCAACATGCGCGCGTTCCTGGCGTACATGTGGGGCCACCCCGGCAAGCAGCTGCTCTTCATGGGCCAGGAGTTCGGCCAGATGTCGGAGTGGTCGGAGTCGCGCAGCATCGACTGGTGGATGCTCGATCAGCCCTCCCACAAGCAGCTGCACTCGTTCGTCGCCGAGCTCAACCGCGTCTATCGCGACCAGGCGGCGCTGTGGGCGCGCGACCACGACGGCGCCGCATTCTCGCGCCTCGGTGCTCCCGCGTGGAACACGAATGTGCTGGCGTTCGCCCGCCGCGACCACCACGGGAACACGATCGCGGTCGTCTGCAATTTCTCGGGTGTCCCGCTGACGGACTTCCCGCTCGATCTGCCCGAATCGGGTATGTGGACCGAGATCCTCAACAGCGACGCCGAGGCGTTCGGCGGTTCGGGTCAGGGCAACTTCGGCGCCGTCGAGACGGACGACCGCGGGAGCGCCACTCTGACCCTCCCGCCCCTCGGCGTGCTCTGGCTCCACCACCGCGCGGGGGGCTGACACCGGCACCACAGACCCCGGGTACGGGACCGCGAGCTGCGTCCCGGTACCCGGGGTCTCTCATGTAGGTACCTTCGCGAACGACGACGGCCCCGTCCTCCCGAGGGAGTCCGGGGCCGTCGTCGTCCGGGCGTCAGAAGAGCAGCGACGCCAGACGCGAGCGCGCACGGATGACCCGGGCGTCGTCGTCGCCGACAAGGCCGAACAGGTCGAGCAGACGCTCGCGGACCGGCGCGCGCTCCTCCGCCGGCAGTGCGGCGAATAGATCGAGCAGACGGCCGAAGGCGTCATCGACGTGACCGCCCACGACATCGAGGTCCGCGACGAGGAACTGCGCCTCCAGACCGGTCGGCGCAGCGGCCGCGGCAGCACGGGCCGCGTGAAGGTCGGCACCCTGAACACGATCGAGCAGGCGCACCTGTCCGAGACCTGCCCGTGCGTCGGCGTCGCGAGGGTTCTCCGCGAGAGCCTGCTCGTACGCGCTGATCGCGCGGGCGTAGTCGCCCTCTTCGATGGCGGCGAACGCCTCTGCGTGCAGCGGGGGAAGCTCGGGCTCTGCGGCAGGAGCATCGGCGGCGGGGGCCCCGCCGACCGGCACGGTTCCCGTCACGCCGTGCTGGGCAGCGAGCTGCAGGAGCTGTGCGAAGACGTCACGTACCTGCTGCTCGGGCACAGCGCCCGTGAACAGGGGTACCGGTTGGCCGGCGACGAGAGCGAGCACCATCGGGATCGACTGCGCGCGGAACCCCTGAGCGAGCTGCGGGTTCGCGTCGACGTCGACCTTCGCCAGAACGAGGCGTCCGGCGAGGTCGGTCACGACCTTCTCGAGGACGGGGCTGAGCTGCTTGCACGGTCCACACCACTCGGCCCACAGATCGATGACCACCGGTACCGTGCGCGAGAGCTCGAGCACCTCTCCGAACGTGTCATCGGTCGCGTCGAAGACGAGCGGCAGCGCGCCGGCAGGGCGGGCGGGGGCAGCGGGATCACCGGCCGCGGGAGCGGCGGGCGGCTGAGGGCGGTTGCGCAGGGACGAGAGGTCGACGGCGCCGCGCATCACGGAACCGGGGGCGGGAGTACTCACGGGGACACCTTCGCTTCGAGGAGGCTGGATCGGTAGCCGAGCAGGCGGATCTGGTCGTCGGAGCCCTGACTGGGCACGTAGAAGAAGACCTGATCGGAATACGTCGTGGTGAAGCCTGTCGCAGACTGGTCGACACCGGTGAGGGCCTTGACCGCGGGGTTGTTGTCCAGCTTGATCACGGCGTCTTTGTTCGTCGGCTTGGCCGTATCGCTCTCATACACGTTGACGGCGACGATGGCCCCCGTGTCGAGCGTGGCGAGGGCGATCGGTGTCGCCGTTCCGGCCGAGGCGGAGAAGCTGATCTCGGCCGTTCCCGCACCGGTCTGGTTCAGCTCGTCGGTGCGCTTGGTCTTGTTGTCCTGGATCGCGGCCAGCAGGAGATCGTTGGCGGTGTCGAATTTCGCGAACGAGGCACTGTTCTGCCCGTTGTTGATGACGTCGGCGTAGGCCGCAGCGACCTTCTCGGGTGCCATGACGAGGAACGACGAGTCCGGCGGCACCTGCGTGGCGCCCACGTACGGCGCCGCCAGCTCGGGCAGATTGGTGGAGGCCTCGAGGTTGCCGACGTAGGACGCCTTGTACTCCTCCCACGGCGTCTGCTGGGTCATCATCATGATCGTGGTGGTGGGGGTCGCGGCATCCGCCGACTCCACCACCGTCATCAGCGTGCGGGGCCACGTTCCCGTGGTCTGCGGCAGGACGATCTGCACGGGCTCCGCCGGGATCGCGGGCAGGGCCGGACGGTCCGCGATCGCGGCTCGCAGCTTGTAATTGGTCTGACGCTCGGCCAGGGCCGGGCCCGCGAGGCGCTCGGCGACGACGTTCGCGTCGAGGGAGGCGTCCGCCTGAGCAACGGTCGACGACACCTTCGACACGATGCGCTGAGCCTGCGCTTCGGTCACCGCGGGCGGGAACTGTCCCTCGGGAACGATCACGGTGGGCGTGGGGCTGGGAGACTCTGTCGCGGCGAGCTGCGGCCACGCATCTGCGGAGCATCCCGCGAGCAGGGCCACCGACAGACCGAGGGCCGGCACGGCCACCAAGGCTCGACGACCGCCGAGGGCACCGCGGACCCGCGATCCTCCCCGACGAACGGGGCTCTGGCTCACGACGCCCTTGCTCTCGGCATCCGCGCCGACCGTCGAGATGGGCTCGGTCACGGGCAGGGGAAGACCCTTGCGGCGCGGGCGACGCTGTCGCCGAACGTGACGGATGCCGAGCAGGTACAGAACCAGTCCGATCAACAGCACGATGCCGCCGCCGACGATCAGGGGCCCGGCCCACGGCGTGGAGTCGTCGATCGGCCAGGTGAGACTGATGTTCGCGGGCGCCGGAGCGGTGCCGTCGGAGGCCACGAGGACACTCATGTCGCGGGGAAGCTGGAGGGTTGTCGACAGCGACCCCGTCTGCTCGAACTCATCGAGCCAGAGATCGGAGTCCACGGGCGAGCGACCCGCGGTCGCGGTGCCGGAGGCGGGGGTCACCGTCGGCTCGACCTCCGAGGTCTGCACCGTGCCCGCGTCGTCGAGCGTGACGGAGGTGTACGCGACGTCGGCGAGCCATGCTTTCACGTCGGCGGTGCGACCGTACGAGGCGAACACCGCACCGTCGCCCTGCACGCGCAGGGTCTGGGCGCCCGGCACGCTGTTGAGTACCGCGCCGTCGATCAGCGTGAACGCCGTCGACCCCTCGGTCTGCACGTTCGCCGAGGTCTCGGACGGTCCGTGGAAAACGGTTCGTTGAGCGATACCGGCACCGATCATGGCCGCAGCGATGACGAATGCCACCACGGCCCAGACGAATCTCACGCTTCACACCATCCCCACCGGTGGCTCGGGCGCCACCGAATCGACGTTTCAGACTATCCGAGGGTGCCTGAAAGTTCCCGACAAGGCCCGTCGCGCGCTCCGACGCGCCGACGGCTCAGTATCCTGACGACACGGGCGCACCTGCCCGGCTGATGCGGGAGTCGTTCGGCATGAAGATCCACAACCCCTTCCGGGTCGCTCTGCTCGCCACACTCGGCGTCGGGGTCGGCCTTCTGCTCATCGGCAGCGTGCAGAACCTGTCGACGATCCTGCTGTACGTCGGAACGGCCCTGTTCCTCTCCCTCGGGCTCGATCCGGTGGTCTCGTTCCTCGAGCGACGAGGTCTCCCCCGATGGGCCGCCGTGCTCGTGACGATCCTGGCCGTGCTGGGCGTTTTCGCCGGCATCATCTTCATGGTCGTGCCGATCATCGTCAGTCAGATCGCGCAGCTCGTGACCCAGATCGAGCAACTGCTCCAACCCGGCCGCTGGAACGAGATCGTCACCGACGTACAGACGTGGGTCTCGCAGACGCTCCCCTGGCTGAAGATCGACGAGGTCTGGGCCGGAATCCAACACTGGTTCTCGACGCTCGACGTCGGGAGCATCTCGACCATGATCGGCAACAGCCTGCTGACGATCGGCGGAGCGGTCGCGGCGGGCCTCGGCGGCGCGTTCATCGTGCTGATCCTCACGATCTACTTCACGGCATCCACCCCGTCGCTGAAGTCGGCCGTCTATCAACTCGTACCGGCATCGAAGCGCGCGCGCTTCATCGAACTCGCCGAGAAGATCTCGGATTCCGTGGGCTACTACGTGATGGGACAGGTGAGTCTCGGCGTCATCAACGGTGTCCTGAGCGCGATCTTCCTGTCGATCATCAACGCCCCCTTCCCCGCTGTCCTCGCCGTGATCGCGTTCTTCTTCTCGCTGATCCCGCTCGTGGGTACGCTCACCGGCTCGACGATCATCGTGCTCACCTGCCTCATCCCCGGTCTCGGAACGCCCACGTGGGCCATCCTCGCTGCGGCGATCTACTACCTCGTCTACATGCAGGTCGAGGCCTACGTGATCTCGCCGCGCATCATGAACCGCGCGGTGTCGGTGCCGGGCTCGGTCGTCGTCATCTCGGCGCTGGCCGGTGGCGCACTACTGAACCTGCTCGGCGCGCTCATCGCTATCCCGGTGGCGGCGAGCATCCTCATCATCTACCGCGAGGTCATCATCCCCCGGCAGAACGAACGCTGAGCCTCAGCCCGCGAGCTCGCCGTCCCACTCGACGGGAAGCGGCAAGGCATCGGGATTCACCGCGGCGACGATCTCGGTGAGCACACGGCGGGTCTGCGTCTCGCCGACCCACAGGTGCTTGCCGCCCTCGACCGCGATGAGGGTGGCATCCGGAACCGAGGCGAAACGCTCCCGAGCCTCGTCCGGACGCAGGTAGTCGTCGTGTTCGGGAACCAGCACGACCATTCGGCGCGGGTCTCCCGCCCAGGCGGCGACCTCGTCGGCGGTCGCCCGGTGCAGTGGAGGCGAGAGCAGGATGACGCCCTCGATGTCGTGGTCGCGTCCGTACTTCAGCGCGAGCTCGGTGCCGAACGACCATCCCACCAGCCACGGGCGCGGAAGACCGCGCTCGCGCACGAAATCGACCGCCGCGGCGACGTCGAAGCACTCTTTCGCACCCCCGTCGAAGGAACCTTCGCTCGTACCCCGCGGGGACGTGGTGCCGCGCGTGTTGAACCGCAGGACCGCGAGGTCGGCCAGCGCCGGAAGGCGACCGGCGGCCTTGCGCAGGATGTGCGAGTCCATGAAGCCGCCCGCGGTGGGGAGGGGATGAAGCGTCACCAGGGTGGCCGCGGGTTCGCGGTCGGCGGGCAGAGCCAGCTCTCCGACGAGGGTCAGCCCGTCGACCGTGCGCAGCTCGACATCTTCGCGGCGGGCGGGGAGCAGAACGGGTCCGCGAATCTCCATCAGGCAATCCTCCAACAGTGCGTGTGCCAGTGGCGTCGGGCGGCGAGGTCGGCGGCGTCTCCGAGGACGCCGTCGGCGCGCCAGACGACCACGTGGGCACTTCCGGCGGCAACCGTGCGGCCGCAGCCCGGGCACACATAATCTTTGACGGCCTGAGGAGCCGAGATCGGCTGCACCGTCCACTCCCCGCCACGCCTGACCTCGGTGCGCTTCCACCCCGCGATCAGACGGTCGAGAGAGTCGTCGCCGCGCGATGAATCGGTGCGTCTCTTACGTGAGCGGGGCATGGATGCCGCTCACCACCAGTGGTTCGCGGTCCAGAAGGCGTAGGCGCCGGCCCAGCCGCCGTACCGGCCAGTGGCGTATCCGGTTCCCCAGCGCAGGTTGTCGACGGGGTCGTAGCCGTTGCCCGGTACCTTGCCGCACGGAAGAGCCTGGACCAGACCACACGCCCCCGACGAGCGATTCGTCGCATTGGGATTCCAACCGCTCTCGCGGCTGACGATGTAGTCGACGAAACCCATATCGGACTCGGAGATGCCCGCCGCGGCCATCCACTCGGCGGGGGCGCCACCGCCGGAGTACAGCACCGGACCGGAGCTTCCCGACGACGACTCCGAGCCCGTGTCCTTCGAGCGCGACGGAGCCGGAGTGGGCGTCGGGGTCGGCTTGGGCTTGACGTAGACGTTGTAGCTCGCACGATCGAGCTGGGGGGCCTGCTTCTCGCCCGACGTCGAGACGGCCTGCGTGTCGCCGAGCCCCTCGGCGTAGAGAGTGACGGTGTGCGGCTCCTCGGCCTGAGCGGGGAGCAGGGATGCCCCCATAGGGCCGACGTACGCTCCGACGAACAGCACCGCGGCGGCGGCGCCGAAGACCCCGACCACGCCGCGGCGGCGCGACCATCGCGGCCCGGAGCGACGAGGGAGCGTCGGCGGGACCACGTCGACCGATGCGCCCCGGCGGCCGACGGGGGAAGCGGATGCGCGCGAAAGTTCCGAACCTGAAGTCACAGTGCGCTCGATTCTACCGACGCTCGAGCAAGGATGCCACGCGCGGTGGTCATCCGACGGCGAGCATGACTTCGACGACCGCATCGAGCACCGCATCGACCTGCGTCTCGCGATACCCGCCGCGCTGCATGCGGAACGCGACGGAGCGGACCTGTTCCGGTGTGATCGGATCGCCCGCCGCCAGGTAACGTGCGATGCGATCCGCGACGACGTCGACCTCGTCCACGCGATAGCCGTACCGGAAGAACCCGACGCGGTCGAACCGCGACCCCCGCGGTCGACGGAGACGGTCGAGCACCACCTGCGCCGTATCGCGCGTCTCCGCGACCCAGGCGCGCGCACCGAGACGCGACAGGGCGTAGTCGCGTTCACGCGCGGCGAAGGCGTCTTCGACCCGTCCGAGGGCGGCGTCGACCGCGTCGACTCTGTAGCCTCCCCGGACGAGGGGAAACGCCGCGATGCGCACCTCGGACGAACGCAGCGCTCCGAGGTCGTCAGCCTCGAACGCCTCGCGCGCGCGGGCGAGGAACACGTCGACGGCGCGCTTCTCGTACCCCTTCGTGCGACCGGAGGTCGTCGGGAACGGTGTCGCTGCCACGGTGTCGTGGATCGGCGTCTCGGTCATGACACTCCCAACGGGGCGAGCAGATAGAACATCACCAGGGCGGCCGTCGCCGACGGCAGGATCGAGTCGAGGCGGTCGAGTACTCCCCCGTGGCCCGGGAGCCACGAGCTCATGTCCTTGATACCCAGGTCGCGCTTGAGCATCGACTCTCCGAGGTCGCCGACGGTGGCCGTCGCGAGCACGACCGCCCCGAAGATGAGCCCGGCCCACCACGGCACCTGCAGCATGAACGCGGCGAGCAAAGCGCCGGCGACCAGGGCGGCGAGGCATGCACCCGCGAAACCCTCCCACGTCTTCTTCGGGCTGATGCGAGGGGCCATCGGATGCCGCCCACCCCGTCCGAAGGTCAGGCCTGAGACGTAGGCACCGGTGTCGGCGGCCACCGCGAGGATGAGGAACGCGAGCACCCACCACTCGCCTCGAGGCTGGGCGAGGAGGATCATCGCCACGCTGGTGAGGAAGGGGACGTACAGCTGCACGAAGCTCGCGACCAGGACGTCGCCGATGACCTCGATGTGCGCGCGACCGTCGGACGCGAACATCTGCGCCGTCAACCGCCACACGACCACCACGACGACAGCGACGAGGGTCGCGATCCAGTGCACCCAGGGTCCGAGGAAGAACCCGCTGAGCAGCAGCAGGAAGCCCATGGCGAGCTGCGGCACGACGTCGACGCGACGGCCCGACACCTGCAGGGCGCGCGAGAACTCGAGCACGCCCAGCACCATGGCGGCCGCTGCGAACAGCACGAACAGCCACTTGATGAAGATGAGCGAAGCGACGACGATCGCGCCGATGCCCACACCGATCAGGGTCGCGACGATGAGGTCGCGGCCGGTTCGCTGTTTGAGCCGCTCGTTCGCCTGGTCGAACTCCGCACGCGCGTGCGCGATGTGCTGCTCGGCATCCGATCGCATAGAGCGCAGCTGCGACTCGATGGCGGTCACGCCCTCGCCTGTGGTCGGCGAGCGGCGAGCCGAGTCGGCCCGGCGAGGCGAGGCGGTCGGATCGACCGGCTCGCCCTCGCCGATCTCAGGGGCTTCGGGCATGGGGGGTCAGACCTCGAGAAGCTCGGCCTCTTTGCGCTTGAGCGCCTCGTCGATCAAGTCGACGTGCGTGCGCGTCACGGTGTCGAGCTCCTTCTCGGCGCGGACGAGCTCGTCTTCGCCGACATCGCTCTTCAGGGCGTCGAGGTCGTCCTTGGCCTTGCGTCGAAGGTTGCGCACCTGCACCTTGGCGTCCTCGCCCTTACCGCGCACGATCTTCACGTACTCTTTGCGGCGGTCCTGGGTGAGCTCGGGCATGGTGACTCGAACGATGGTGCCGTCGTTCGTCGGGTTGACCCCGAGGTTCGGCATGTCGCGGATCGCCTGCTCGATCGCCTTCAGCGCCGACTTGTCGTACGGGTTGATGACGAGGGTGCGGGCCTCGGGGTTGTTCAGCGAGGCGAGCTGAGCGAGAGGGGTGGGCGACCCGTAGTAGTCGACCAGCACCTTCTGGAACATCTGGGGGTTCGCGCGCCCGGTACGGACGGTCGCGAAGTCCTCCTTGGCGGCCTCCACGGCGCGATCCATGCGCGCTCCGGCATCGGCGAGGACATCGGAAATCACGGTGACTCCATTCGTTGGGACTGACTGTCGAGTCTAGTCGCGCGCGAGCCCGGCTTCCCGGGCTCGCGCGGCGCGTCATGCGGTGACGAGGGTACCGATCGTCTCACCGAGCAGGGCCCGGGTGACGTTTCCGGCCGGCTCCATACCGAAGACTCGCATGTCCATACCGTTGTCCATGCACAGGCTGAACGCGGTGGAGTCCACCACCTTCAACCCCTTCTGCAGGGCGTCGCCGTAGGTCACGTGGTCGAGCTTGGTCGCGCTCGGGTCCACGTTCGGATCGGCGGTGTAGACGCCGTCGACGCCGTTCTTGGCGACCAGAACCTCGGTCGCGCCGATCTCGAGAGCTCGCTGGGCGGCAACGGTGTCGGTAGAGAAGTATGGAAGACCCGCGCCCGCACCGAAGATGACGACGCGGCCCTTTTCGAGGTGGCGCACAGCGCGGCGCGGGATGTAGGGCTCGGCGACCTGCGTCATCGAGATGGCGGACTGCACGCGCGTGGCCGCCCCGGCCTGCTCGAGGAAGTCCTGCAGTGCGAGCGAGTTCATCACGGTGCCGAGCATGCCCATGTAGTCGGCGCGCCCGCGGTCCATGCCGCGTTGGCTGAGCTCGGCGCCACGGAAGAAGTTGCCGCCGCCGACGACGATGGCGACGTCGACGCGGTCGACCGCCTCGGCGATCTCGCGGGCGATCTGTCCCACGATGTCGGGATTCACGCCCAGTTGGCCCCCGCCGAACGCCTCCCCCGACAGCTTCAGCAGAACTCGGCGGCGCTTGGTGGCTTCATCGATCACGTGTGATGTCCTCTCGTCTTGAACAAACTATCCCCCGCCTCCCGCCACCGGAATGCCGGAGGCGACACGAGGCGCGGGCAGGGAAAAGGCCCGGGATGCCGTGGCATCCCGGGCCTCATGACGGGCCCTGAGCCTGTCGAAGGGTTACGCGCCGACCTTGAAGCGGGCGAAGTCGGTCAGCGTGAGACCGGCGTCGGACGCGACCTTGGCGACGGACAGCTTGTTGTCCTTCGCGTAGTCCTGGTCGAGCAGCGAGACCTGCTTGAAGAACGCGTTGACGCGTCCCTCGACGATCTTCGGCAGGGCGGCCTCGGGCTTGCCCTCGTTGCGCGAGATCTCGGTGACGATCTCGCGCTCCTTCTCGACGTCTGCCTCGGGCACGGCGTCACGGGTGAGGTACGAGGGGTTCGCGAACGAGATGTGCTGCGCGATCGAGCGAGCGGTCTCGGCGTCGTCGCCCGAGTAGACGAGGACCACGCCGACCTGCGGGGGCAGGTCCTTGCTGGTCTTGTGCAGGTAGACCTCGAACTTGTCGCCCGAGATGGTGCGCACGCGACGGAGCTCGACCTTCTCACCGATGATGGCGGCTTCGTCCGAGATGAGCTGCTCGACGGTCTTGCCGTCGGCGTCGGCGGCCAGGGCGGCCTCGACCGAGTCGGCACCGGCGGCGGCAGCCGCGTCGACGACCTTGTCGGCCAGAGCGATGAAGCGCTCGTTCTTTGCGACGAAGTCGGTCTCGCAGGCGAGTTCGAGCAGGGTCACGGATCCGTCGTTCTCGCGCGCGGCGACGAGGCCCTCGCTGGTCGAACGGTCGGCGCGCTTGGCGTTGCCCTTGGCACCCTTGAGGCGCAGGATCTCGACGGCCTTCTCGACGTCGCCGTCGGCCTCTTCGAGCGCCTTCTTGGTGTCGACCATGCCCGTGCCGAGCTGCTCGCGCAGAGCCTTGATGTCGGCGATCGTGAAGTTTGCCATGGTGTGGCGTCTCCTTGTCGTTTGCGTTCTAGATGTGAGCCCGGCGGGGCCGTGTCGCTCCCCCAAGAGGGAGCCATCACGACCCCGCCGGATCGTAGCCTGTGCGGGTGGCGCACCGATCACGCGAAGGCGAACGGAATGCCTCGCGGCTTACTTGCTGTCGGTGGCCTCGGCGTCAGCAGCCTCGGTCTCGGCGGCCTCGGTCGACTCAGCGGCGGGCGCCTCGGCCGACTCGGCAGCCGGAGCCTCGGTCGACTCGGCGGGCGCCTCGAGGAGCTCGCGCTCCCACTCGGCGAGAGGCTCGGCGGCCTCTTCCTCACCGGCGGGCTGGTGACGCTGGATCAGGCCCTCGGCGGCGGCGTCGGCGATGATGCGCGTGAGCAGGCTCACCGAACGGATCGCGTCGTCGTTGCCGGGGATCGGGTACTGGAACTCGTCGGGGTCGGCGTTCGTGTCGAGGATGCCGATCACGGGGATGCCGAGCTTCTTGGCCTCGTCGACGGCGAGGTGCTCGCGCTTGGCGTCGACGACCCAGATGGCCGACGGGGTCTTCTGCAGGTTGCGGATACCACCGAGCGACTTGTGCAGCTTGTCGAGCTCGCGCTTCTTGAGCAGGAGCTCCTTCTTGGTGAAGCCGCTCTCGGCGGGGTTCTCGTAGTCGAGCTCCTCGAGCTCCTTCATGCGGGCGAGGCGCTTCGACACCGTCTGGAAGTTGGTGAGGAGGCCACCGAGCCAGCGCTGGTTGACGTAGGGCTGGCCCACGCGGGTCGCCTGCTCGGCGAGGACTTCCTGCGCCTGCTTCTTGGTGCCGACGAAGAGGATGGTGCCGCCGTGCGCGACGGTCTCCTTGACGAACTCGTACGCCTTGTCGATGTACCCGAGCGACTGCTGCAGGTCGATGATGTGGATGCCGGAGCGCTCGGTGAGGATGAAGCGCTTCACCTTCGGGTTCCACCGGCGGGTCTGGTGTCCGAAGTGAACGCCGCTGTCGAGCAGCTGGCGGATGGTGACGACGGCCATGGTCGTACTCCTGTTTCTGGGCGCTTTCGCGCCGTGGTTGTGGTTGTTCGCGCCAGACGGTCCGTCTGACGAGCCTGGTGCCCGGCGCACACCCGCCACTCGCCGAAGCGAAGGACCAGGGGGTGTGGATGCCGCGCGGTGCGCTGCCCCGAGAGGCCACGCGGTGCGCTGTGGGCACGCGGAGTCATCCCGACAAGCGAGATGCAAGGTCCAGCATACAGGACCGCTCCTCCCCACCCGCATGCCGGGGTCAACCTCTCCCCGGTTCCGCTCCTTCGCCCGCGGACGAGACGCCCGCGCGCAAGACTTCCCGGATGATCTCGGCATCCCTCCGCTGTGTGAGCCTGATCGCGCTGATCGCGGTGATGCTCGCCGTGACGCGAGCCGACGCCGTGGAAGGCGATCGACTCGCCGATCTCGGATGGGTGTGGCCCGTGACGCCCGTCGAGGTGACACGACCGTTCATCGCGCCCGCGCACGCGTACGGTCCGGGGCACCGGGGCGTCGATCTGCGAGCGGACGCGGTCCGTTCGCCCGCGGACGGACGCGTGGCGTTCGTCGGGATGGTGGCCGGTCGCAGCATCGTCACGATCGACCACGGCGGCGGTCTCGTGACGACGTTGGAGCCCGTCAGCACAGATCTCGCCGCGGGCGACCCGGTCGCCCGCGGTGCGCCGGTCGGCACGGTCTCCGACGAGGGCCACACCGGGCCCGGTACCGTCCACTTCGGCGTGCGGTTACGGGGCGCGTACGTCAACCCGCTGAGGTTGCTGGGCGGCGTGCCACGGGCCGTGCTTCTGCCGTGCTGCTGAGCGGGCTCAGCCGATCTGGTTGCCGCGGCCCTCGACGGTCTGCGTCCCGA
This sequence comes from Sphingomonas sp. G5, assembly GCF_052660795.1. Taxonomy (NCBI): domain Bacteria; kingdom Pseudomonadati; phylum Pseudomonadota; class Alphaproteobacteria; order Sphingomonadales; family Sphingomonadaceae; genus Sphingomonas; species Sphingomonas sp. G5. The sequence continues at coordinate 1,877,108 of NZ_CP109660.1, forward strand.
CGCCGCCCGAGGCTCGAACGACGTTGTCCTGCCCACGGACGGTCACGGAAGACACCGCGCCTTCCGCGTCGACCGTCGAGCGGTCTCCGCTCACGTCGACGCTTCCGATGGCACCCGCGGAACGGACCGAGCCGTCGTTGCCCTGGACGACGAGCGCGTCGATCGCGGCGGCGTCCACACGCGCGCGGTCTCCCGAGATTCGCAGGGTGCGGATGGATGCCGCCGAGGCGTCGACCGTGAGGGCGGAGCCCGAGACCGTGAGTTCGGCACAGGTCCCGACGACTCGGACGGTCTGCTCGGACCCCGACACCGATTGCGTACCGCCATCACCGCAGGACACGGTGTCACCCGATGCATTCGCGGGGGGACCGCTGGGGGCGCCCGTCGAGACGGGGGCGGGAGAGATGGTCACGACCGACGGGGACGGGACCGCGGCCGAGGACGGAGCGCTCGACGCCGCTCGTTCCGGAGGGAGTCGGGTCTCGACGGGCTCGGGAGTCATGCTGCAGGCGCTGAGCACACCGGCGAGGGCGAGCACGCCGAGAGCGGCAGGCACCGAGCGGTGAAGGTTCACGGCTCCACGCTAGGGCGTCACGCGCAGGTTCGCACCCGTTTCACCGTCGGCACGGCAGGCGGTCATCCGGTCGCGGCGACGCGGGCGCGAAACACCACCCGCCGACCCGTCCGTCAGGCTCTCGGGTGCGCGAGGCGGTAGGCCTCGCGCAGTCGTTCGGCCGAGACGTGCGTGTAGATCTGCGTCGTCCCCAGGCTCGCGTGACCGAGGATCTCCTGGACCGCGCGCAGGTCGGCGCCGCCGTCGAGCAGGTGCGTCGCCGCGGAGTGGCGGAGCGCGTGCGGACCGAGCACCTCCGCGCCGACACTCGGGGCGACGGTCCTCGAGACGAGCTCGTGAACGGCTCGCGGACCGAGCCGGGCCCCTCTCGCGCCGAGGAAGACGGCGCGACCCGCGGCGTCGGTGCGCGCGCGGGCGGCGTGTCGCTCGCCTCGAGCTGGCCCGCTCCCCTCCGAAGGCCCCCCGTTCCTGGCGCTTCCGATCGATACGGTCGCCTCGAGCGCGCGAGCCCGCAATACCGGCCGCGCCCGCACCAGGTACGCCTCCAGCGCCCGCGAAGCCGGCAGCCCGAACGGAACGACCCGGTCTTTGTCGCCCTTGCCGCGGAGCAGAAGGGTTCGTCGCTCGTGGTCGACGTCGTCGAGATCCAGACCGCAGATCTCGGAGACGCGCGCGCCCGAACCATAGAGGATCTCGAGCAGGGCGTGATCTCTCGCAGCGACCGGATCTCCGCCGTCGGCGCGTTGGGCCGCGGCGGCGAGCACGCCCTCCAATGCTTCCGCAGTCGCCACAGCGGGGAGCGTTCGTCCGCGCTTCGGCGACACCAGTCGCTGCGACGGGTCGGCGACGACGATCTCTTGCTCGACCGCCCATGCGAAGAGTCCTCGCAGCGTCGAGGTTCGACGCGCCGATGTCGCCTTCGACCGACCGGACCGGGCGGCCTGCCACTGCCACTCGCGCAGGTCTTCCACATCGACGTCAGCGAGGGGGCGATCGCCCAGAGCCGAGACGAGGTCGGCGAGATCGGACCGATATGCGCGCACCGTTGCGGCGGACAGCCGACGCACGTCGGCGAGATGGGCGAGGTAGCCCTCCACGGCCTCCGACAGGTGCATTCACCCAGAGTGCCCGCTGATCGCCAACGGAGGCGGGACGACGCGCGACGCCCATGCATTCCCCCGTCACTCTGGTCTCGAATGCATCGCCATCCAGAGACCGTCGTCATCGCGACGGGCTCTCCCCTCGAGTTCGGCGAACCCGAGGACGGCTTCGGTCTCCGCGACAGACAGGCCGCTCCGGCGTGCGACCTCCGCCGTCGAACGAGCCGACCTCGGGGAAAGGGCATCGCACACCCTCGTCGTGTCGTCTGTGCGATCCGTGAGACGCTCCGGCTCCCGCGCACCCCTGCCGAGCATCTCGAGGACATCCGCCGCGGAGGTCACGCACACCCCGCCGTAGTCGCGAAGGATGCGGTGACAGCCCGCGGATGCCGCGCTCGTCACCGGGCCGGGTACGGCCCCGAGCGCTCGGCCGAGGCTCGCGGCATGAGCGGCGGTGTTGAGCGAACCGCTGCGCCACCCCGCCTCGACGACCACGACCGCGTCGGCCATCGCGGCGATGAGACGATTGCGCGCGAGGAACCTCCACTTGGTGGGTGCCGCGCCGCAGGGCGTCTCGCTCCAGACCGCACCGGTGCTCGCGATCCTCGCGAGCAGGCTTTCGTGCCCGCGGGGGTACGCGCGATCCACGCCGCCGGCGAGGAACGCGACCGTCATGCCTCCCGTCGACAGCGCCGCGCGATGAGCCGCCCCGTCGATTCCGTACGCCGCCCCCGAGACGATCACGGCCCCCGACGCCGAGAGATCCGCCGCGAGGTCGGCCGCCACGCCCTCGCCGTAGGCCGTGGACGCCCGCGCGCCCACCAGTGCCACTGTCGGACGATCGCTCGTGCCCCCTCCCCCACGTCGCCAGAGAGCTACGGGCGCATGAACGCCGAGATCGTCGAGCCGCTCCGGCCACTGGTCATCCCCCGGCACGATCAGCGAGGCACTCGCTCGACGCGCGGCGTCGAGCACCGCGTCTATCGCCTCAGGCCGCAGTCGAGGAAGCCAGCGAGCGCGCGCCACCCGGACCTCCTCGTCCTGAGCCGACGTCGCGACATGCAGGGCCCCGGCCGCCCCGTGCGCGGCGATGAGCTCACCCGCCGCCCCGTCGCCCGGCTCGACGAGAACGCTCCACACCGCCCGGGCATATGCCTCGGCGGCCGCTCCATCGGTCGATCTGAGTCCCTGGAGCGCCCTCCGGGCTTCGTCGCGATCGACGACGAAGCCCGTCATACGCCCGCTCCCCGACGCAGGTACAGAGCGCGACCGACATCGTCTGAACGCAACTCGTCATGCCCGGCGATATCGGCGACCGTCCACGCGACGCGCAGCAACCGGTCGTACCCGCGCAACGTCAGGGCTCCACGACGGAGGGCCGTGTCGAGGGGCCGCACGACCTCGGGGGACGGTGCCGCCGGTCCACGCAGCCAGGTTCCGGGCACGTCGGCGTTTCGGCGCCACGGCGTCGCGGCCCACCTCCGCGTCGCGCGCGCACGCGCCTCGGCGACGATATGCCGTGCCCGTTCCGATGACACCGATCGCGCACCGCCCTCGTGACGCGCTGTCGACACACGCTGCAGCCGCAGATCGATGTCGATGCGGTCGAGCAACGGCCCGGACAGGCGTCGCGTATACCGGCGAATCGCCTGCGGAGCGCACTCGCACGAACCACCCGGTACCCCGTACTGACCGCAGGGACAGGGGTTGGTCGCCACGACGAGCTGGAACCGCGCCGGATACGTCGCCGCGACTCCGGAACGGTGCAGCTGGATGACGCCGTTCTCCAGCGGCTGTCGAAGAGCATCGAGAACGGACGCCGGGAATTCGCCGCCCTCGTCCAGGAACAACACCCCCTCGCTGGCGCGTGCGATCGCCCCGGGCCTGACGACTCCGGATCCCCCGCCGATCAGCGCTGCAGCGGTCGCCCCGTGGTGCGGGCTCTCGAACGGAGGCGTGCGGGACAGGCGTGTCACGGCCTCGCCCGACAAGGAACGGATAGATGCGACCGACAATGCCGCCTCGTCGTCGAGGGGTGGCAGGATGCCGGGAAGCCGACGGGCCAGCATCGTCTTCCCTGCCCCCGGTGGCCCGCTCATCAAGAGGTGGTGCCCACCCGCTGCTGCCACCACCAACGCGTCGACCGCATCCCCCTGCCCCACGACATCAGCCAGTTCGAGCGGCTCGTCCTCGCCGCCGCCGAGGGCCGGTGCCGCGACCGGCTCGAGGTCTGGAGCATCGCTCGCCCCGCCGTGCCACCGCACCACCTCGGCGAGGCACGAAGCCGCGAACACTTCGATGTCGCCGATGAGCCCCGCCTCCGCGGCGTTCGCTGCCGGGACCACGACGCGCCGATACCCCGCACGCTGGGCCGCGACCACCGCCGGGAGCACTCCGGGCACGGGACGAAGGCGCCCATCGAGCCCCAGCTCGCCGATGTGCACGGTCTGCGCGACGCGGACGGCATCCATCCGTATCGACGTGGCGAGAGCGGCGACGGCGATCGCCACGTCGAAACCCGACCCGCGCTTGGGAAGGCTCGCCGGAGAGAGGTTCACGGTGATCCGCCGCTTCGGCAGGTCGAGCCCGCGGTTGGTGCAAGCGCCGCGTACGCGTCGTCCCGCCTCGCCCAGAGCCTTGTCGGCGAGGCCGATGATCGAGAACTCCGGAGTCTGAGAGGACACATCGGCCTCGACCTCCACCAGGTCGCCGTGGAGGCCCGACAGCGCGACGGCCCAGGTGCGCGCGAGGGTCACAGCGCGTCCTCGAGGTGCTCGAGGCGAGCCCGCGCAGGATCGGGTCCGACCAAACCGATCGCGTCGACGCGAAGCGTTCGCCCGCGCGCCTCGTCAGGGTGGGCTGCGAGCCACGCCATCGCCAGACGCCAGAGCCGCTGCGCCTTGCGCGCGTCGATCGCCTCGAAGGGGTGTCCGTAGTCCTCGCTGCGTCGGGTCTTGACCTCGACCACGACGAGCGTGTCCGCACGGACGGCGACGATGTCGATCTCGCCCTGGGCGCATCGCCAATTACGCGTGAGGATGCGGTAGCCGTCGTCCGTCAGGTACGCGACGGCGCGGTCTTCGCCGGCTCTGCCGAGTTCGTCTTTCGCTGCCATGCCCGAGAGCGTGGCATCCGTCCCACCACGCCCGAGGAACGGAGACCGCTATCCGGGGACAGCGGCGGGAACCGACCGGCTGGGGAGGACCCTCAGTTGTCGAGGGAGAGCTCGTCGGGCAGTTGGAAGTCGTGACGCGAGAGCTCTTCGACGTTGACGTCCTTGAAGGTGAGCACGCGCACGGACTTCACGAACCGGTCGGCGCGATAGATGTCCCACACCCATACGTCGGTCATCGAGATCTCGAAGTAGAAGTCGTGCTCGGTGTCGCGGCGGACGACGTTGACGTCGTTCGCGAGATAGAACCGGCGCTCGGTCTCGATCACGTAGGTGAACTGGCGAACGACATCGCGGTACTCGCGGTACAGGGCCAGCTCGAGTTCGCGGTCGTAGTCCTCGAAGACGTCGTCATCCATGGTTGTTCCATCCTAGGCGCGCGCTGTCGTCCCGGCCGCACGGCAGGACACCTCGGGCGCGTCCGTCCGACTGCGCCCGCGAAAGCTCAGAAAAGGGTCGGTGCGGCCGCGATCGCCCAGGAGTGCCGGTGGTGCACACTCATCCCGTGAGCGCTGATCGCGTCGCGATGGTCGAGGCTCGCGTACCCCTTGTTCCGGGCCCACCCGTAGGCGGGGTGATCGTCGTGCAGGCCGGTCATGAGCGTGTCCCGCGCCACCTTGGCGATGACGGATGCCGCCGCCGCACTCGCGCAGTCACGGTCGGCCTTGATGATCGGCCGCACCGTCAGACCCGACTCCCCCGCGGGAGTGATGTAGTCGTGGTTGCCGTCGAGGATGACCAGGGCCTCTTCGGGCACCACGCCGTGAGCGCGCAGATCGGCGATAGCCCGGACCGCGGCGAGGCCCAGCGCGCGGATGATGCCGATCTCGTCTACCTCGACGGAGCTCGCCCAGCCCACGGCACTGTGCTGCACGAAGGCGGCCGCTCGCGCGGCGACCTCGGGGCGGCGAGCCTCGGGGACCAGTTTGGAGTCCCGAAGCCCCTGGGGGACCCGCTTCCGCGAGCGAGCCGGGTCGATCACCGCAGCACCCACCGCGACCGGGCCCGCCAGGGCTCCTCGTCCGACTTCGTCGCACGCGATGACGATCGCGTGCTCCTTGAGCAGGCGACGCTCGAGGGTGAGGGTGGGTTCGATCACTTCGCCGCCGGCGCGGGAACGCCCGCGAACACCTCGTGGTGGAAGTCGATCATCCCGAAGCGCGTGAACGGCCAGGTGATGAGGAAGGCACGACCCACGACGTTGTCGACGGGAACGAAACCCTGCCCCGGCTGATCCTGGTTGAAGCGCGAGTCGCGCGAGCTGTTGCGGTTGTCGCCGAGCACCCACAGCGAGCCGTCGGGCACGGTGATGTCGTACGGGACGGGTTCTGGCGCGGTGGCGCCGGGGGCGAGGCGGACGTAGCTCTCGTCGAGCGGCACGCCGTTGACGGTCGTCTGTCCCAGAGCGTTGCAACAGACGACATGATCGCCCGCCGTGCCGATGACTCGCTTGATCAGGTGGTCGTCGCTGTCGGGCGCCGACAGGCCGAAGAGCGAGAGCACCCAGTCCGCGCCCTCGACGATGGGTGACCGCTGCTCAGAGGGGCTGGGGGGAAGCCACCCACCCGGGTCGCGGAACACGACGACGTCACCGCGCGAGTACTGTCCGAACTTCGGAGTCAATTCGTCGACGAGGATCCGATCCTTGATCATCAACGTGTTCTCCATCGATGCGGACGGAATGTAGAACGACCGGACGACGAACGTCTTCACCACGAACGACACCACGAGCGCGATCAGCACGATCACGAGGAGGTCGCGGAAGAACGCCCCCCATCCGCGTCGACGCCGTCCGGCGGAGCGGGATGCCACGGCATCCGAGGTCGAGGCGGTCTGATCGCTCATATGTTCCTTCACCGGGTTCGACGCACACCGACCGAACCGCACGAACCAGGGTCGCACATCGCGGAGCCGCCCCGTGACCGACCTCGCCGTGAGAACGCCGAACGCCCCGCGGGTGTGACCCACGGGGCGTTCGAGAGAGCGGACTCAGCGGTCGCGCTTCTCCTTGATCTTGGCCTTCTTGCCGCGGAGGCTGCGCAGGTAGTACAGCTTGGCGCGACGCACATCACCGCGGGTGACGACCTCGATGTGGTCGATCACGGGGCTGTGGACCGGGAAGGTGCGCTCGACGCCGACCTGGAAGCTGACCTTGCGGACGCAGAAGGTCTCGCGGACACCGTCGCCCGAGCGGCCGATGACGACGCCCTGGAACACCTGGATACGCGAGCGGTTGCCTTCGGTGATGTTGACGTGCACCTTGACGGTGTCGCCGGGGCCGAAGGCGGGGATGTCGGAGCGGAGCGAAGCCGCGTCGACGGAGTCGAGGATCTGCATGATCATCACTTCCTGCGACCGCCACAGGTCGATCGCACGATAAGAGGGAAAAAGGTGAGGCGTGCCCGCGGCCGCGGATGCGGCATGACTCCCCTGAGGCAGAGCCGGTCAGGGCACAATCGTCTATTCTGCCACGCCCGCACCGACGGGCCAAAACGGTACCGTCGGCGGTATCCGCCCGCGCGGCGTCATCGGGGGCGGGGGGACTCCGAGACGACGATGACCTCGGCATCTACCGGCTGCGTCGGCCGCTCACGGACCGGCGGGATGTAGGCCGTTCCGTCGGTCGCGTGCAGCACGGTCACCGCACCGCGCGCCTCGTTCCAGAGCTGAGCGAGCGTCGACCAGAAAAGGACGAGCGCGCCCGCGATCGACAGCACGAGCAGGGGGAAGAAAACCCGCGAATCGAACAGGCCGAGTACGACGATCACCAGGTGCCAGGCACCGAGACCGAGCAGATCGCGCCAGGACACCGCGCGGTTCTCGCGCACGCTCCCGCGCGCGCGGATGAGCAACGACAGCACGAGCTGGGAGACGAACACGGCGGGCACGGCGACGAAGAGCCACAACAGACCCCAGGCGCTGCCTCCCGAGAACACGATCCACCCGACGAACAACCACAGCGGAAGAACGAAAGCGGCCGGGAACAGCCAGTGGAGGAACAGTCTTCGCAGCGCCATGACCCGATGCTACGGCTCGACCATGTGCTCCGCCTCTGAGAAAGCTATGGCGCCGTTCGGTCGGGCGGTCGCACCGCGGATCGGGGAGAATGGGGGTTCGACGCGAGAGGAACCACCCATGATCGAACTGCGCACCCCGGCCGAGATCGACGCGATGCGCCCCGCCGGACGCTTCGTCGCGGAGGTGCTGGCCACGCTGCGCGCCGAGACGAAGGTGGGGACGAACCTGCTGCAGCTGGACCGACGCGCGCACGAGATGATCCGCTCGGCCGGCGCGGAGTCGTGCTACATCGACTACCACCCCTCGTTCGGCGCGAGCCCGTTCGGCAAGGTGCTCTGCACCTCGATCAACGACGCCGTGCTGCACGGACTCCCCCACGATTACGTGCTGCGCGACGGCGACCTCGTCTCGCTGGACTTCGCGGCATCCGTCGACGGCTGGGTGGCCGACTCAGCCGTCTCGTTCGTCGTCGGCACCCCCCGCGACGAAGATCTCGCGCTCATCGACACGACCCAGCGCGCCCTGGCCGCAGCGATCGAGGCGGCGACCGTCGGCCACAAGATCGGCGACATCTCCGCCGCGATCGCGTCAATCGCCCGCGCGGACGGCCTCCGCATCAACCTCGACTTCGGCGGTCACGGGGTGGGCCGCACCATGCACGGCGACCCGCACGTCGCGAACGACGGCAAGGCCGGGCGCGGCTACCCCCTGCGCGCAGGCCTCGTGCTGGCTCTCGAGCCGTGGTTCCTGCAGACCACCGACGAGCTCGTCACCGACCCCGACGGCTGGACACTCCGCAGCGCCGACGGCTCGCGCGGCGCGCACTCCGAGCACACGGTGGCCATCACCGCCGACGGGCCCATCATTCTGACCGACCGCTCGTTCCTCGGCGTCGACTGAAGACCGGTTCCGGATGCCGCGGCCTCGAGGTCGCGGCATCCTTATGCCGCCGCTCGGTGAGGTGCTCGCCGAACGGGAGGAGATTTCGCGACGGGAGGACCGCCAGGGGTTCCGGCATCCTCCGCTCCTGGAATCTCCTCCCCGCAGCACGACTTCCCGGCAGCCCGCCTTCGTCGTGAGGCACCGAGGTACCCCCGCCTGCCGAACGCCGGATGCCGTGCGTCAGTCGGCGAGCAGGTCGGGCCGACGCTGGCGCGTACGCTCGAGCTGTTGCTCTCGCCGCCAGGTCGCCACGGCTCCGTGGTTGCCGCTGAGCAGCACGGGCGGGACCTCTCGCTCCCGCCACACCGCGGGCTTGGTGAACGAGGGGTACTCGAGGAGGCCGTCTTCGTGAGACTCCTCGACGAGGCTCTCGGGATTGCCGACCACACCGGGGATCAGACGGCCGATCGCCTCCACCATCGCCATGACGGCGACTTCGCCGCCGTTCAAGACGTAGTCACCCAGGGAGATCAGGCGCACGTCGCCGAGCTCGGCGGCGTAGTCGAAGACGCGCTCGTCGATGCCCTCGTACCGGCCGCAGCCGAACACGAGGTGCGGGGCGGTGGCGAGCTCGCGGGCCGTCGCCTGCGTGAACCGCTCTCCCGCGGGCGACGGGAAGATGATGACAGGCCGGCTCGCGGCGTCACGCGTGACGTCGTCAAGCGCCTCGCCCCAGGGCTCAGGCTTCATCACCATGCCGGCGCCGCCACCGTAGGGGGTGTCGTCGACCGTGCGGTGACGATCGTGCGTGTAGTCGCGCAGGTCGCGGATGCGAACGTCGAGAAGGCCGCTCTGTCGAGCCCTGCCCAGCAGAGACAACTCGAGAGCGTCGAAGATCGCCGGGAAGATCGAGACGACGTCGATGCGCACGTCAGTCCTCGGGGGCGTCAGTGGTCTCATCGTCGGAGTCGTCCGACGACGAGGCGGGCTCGGGCTCGTCGTCGGCCTCGGCCGGGAGCTCCTCGAACAGTCCCGCAGGGGGCGTGACGACGACGCGGCCACCGTCGATGTCGACCTCGGGCACGATCGCACCCACGAAGGGCACGAGCACCTCGCGGTCCTCACCGGCCATACGCACGATCAGCAGGTCTTGAGCGGGGAAGTGGTCGACGCGGGCGACGCGGCCGATCACTGCTCCGTCGCGCACGACATCGAGGCCCACCAGCTGGTGGTCGTACCAGGCGTCGTCCTCGGCCGGGGCGGCCTCGGAGTCCTGGTCGATCCAGAGGATCGCCTTGACGAGCTCCTCGGCCGCATTACGGTCGTCGACACCCTCGAAGAACGCGACCGGGTGAGAGTTCATCCACCGGAATTCGCGGACCTTCAGCTCGCGGCCGTGCCAGGGAGAGGACTCCGGCACCTGCAGGGTGAAGGTGCTCCCCGGCGTGAAACGCCCATCGGGATCGTCGGTGTACAGCTCGAGCTTGAACGCGCCCTTCAGGCCGTGGGCCTTGACGAGGCGTCCCACGCGGAGCTGGGTCTTGGCGGGCTGAGCACCCGCGATGTCGCCGTTCGCCATCAGTCGTCGGCGACGTCGACGCGCACACGGCGGCCGTCGGCCAAAGCCGACACGAGCGTACGCAGTGCTTTGGCGGTGCGTCCGCCGCGCCCGATCACGCGACCCCGGTCATCGGGGTGCACGCGAACCTCCAACACGTCGCCGCGAGGCGAGGAGCTGGAACGGATGGTCACGGCGTCGGGGTGATCGACGATCCCCTTGACGACGTGTTCGAGCGCGGCAGACAGCACGGGAATTACTCGGCCGAGGTCTCGGCGGCGTCCTCAGCGGGCGCCTCGGCGGGAGCTTCGGCCTTCTTCTCGGCCTTGGGCTTGACGACGGACTTCTTCGAAGCGTCGGCCTCGAACGCGGCCTTGGGCTCGCGGACCTTGACGGTGGAGACGGCGTTCTTGTCGCCCTTGAACTTGCCCCAGTCGCCCGTCAGCTTGAGGATGGCGGCAACCTGCTCGGTGGGCTGGGCGCCCACGGACAGCCAGTACTGCGCGCGCTCCGAGTCGACCTCGATGAACGAGGGCTCCTCGGTCGGGTGGTACTTGCCGATCTCCTCGATGACACGACCGTCGCGCTTGGTGCGCGAGTCGGCGACGACGATGCGGTAGTAGGGCGCGCGGATCTTTCCGAGGCGCTTGAGACGGATCTTGACAGCCACGATGACTCCAAATGATGAAAACGAACGAACCGAACGCCTGGAGAGTGGGGTGCACACCCGGCGGAAGCTCAAAAGGGTGGACCGACACTGGATAGAGGGTCGAGTGGCGGGTCCAGCCCTCTATTCTGCCAGATACTCAGGCCCCACGCTGACACGCGACGCACCGCGACACGCGGTGTCTCGGAGGGTAGCGGAGGATCCCGGCATCCGACCCCCGTGTCAGACTGAGCCGCATGAGGCTGCCGTTCGCTGCATCGACGCGTTCGTCCGTGGGTCTGGAGTGGGAGCTCATGCTCGCCGACCGCGAGACGGGCGACCTGGTCCCCCGCGCACCGGAGATCCTCGACCAGCTCGAGGAGAAGACGGCTCTCGAGCGCTTCACCGTCACCGGCGAGCTTCTCACCAACACCGTCGAGGTGACCAGCGGCGTGGGTCACACGGTCGCCGAAGCCGTCGACGACATCGCCGACGCCATCTGCGCCCTCCGGGACGAGACCGAGCCGCGCGGCGTGGAGATCCTCTGCGCCGGCAGCCACCCCTTCGCGCAGTGGTTCGACCAGGAGGTCACCGACAAGACGCGATACCACTCGCTCATCGAGCGCACGCAGTGGTGGGGGCGAAACATGATGATCTGGGGCATCCACGTGCACATCGGCGTCGACGACGTCGAGAAGGTCGTGCCGATCGTCAATGCGCTCAACGTGTATCTCCCGCATCTGCAGGCACTGTCGGCATCCAGCCCCTTCTGGGCGGGCGAGCGCACCGGCTACGCCTCCAACCGAGCCCTCGTCTTCCAGCAGCTGCCGACCGCGGGGCTCCCCTGGCAGCTCGACTCCTGGGGCGACTTCGAGAGCTACCTCGACGACATGGTTCGGACGGGGGTGATGGCGGATGCCAGCGAGGTGCGCTGGGACATCCGTCCGGCGCCCAAGTGGGGCACCGTCGAGATCCGCGCCTGCGATGGGATGTCGACCCTGCCGGAGCTGGCCGCCGTCGCCTCTCTCGCGCAGACGCTCGTCGAGCATTTCTCGCGCCTGCTCGACGAGGGGCGCGAGCTTCCCGGCATCCCGGCGTGGTACGCCCGCGAGAACAAGTGGCGCGCCGCGCGCTACGGCCTCGACGCCCGTGTGATCGTCGACCGCGAGGGTACGCAGCGCCCGGTGGTCGATCACCTGCGCGAGACGATGGAAGAGCTCGCCGACGTCGCACTCGAGCTCAAGTGCGCGAAGGAGTTCGCGAGCCTCGAGACGATTCTGGCCACGGGCGGCAGCTCGGCACGTCAGATCGCGGTGGCCGAGGCCGCAGACGGGGATCTGCGCGAGGTCGTTCAGCATCTCATTCGCGAGTTCCGCGGAGGCCCCACGTTGAGAGAGCATCTCGCGGCGCTCCGCGTCTAGGGGTCGAGCTCGGCGCTCGTTCATAGGTGCGCGATCTTAGGATCGCGTCATGACGTTCGGACGCCGTATCAGGGGGGCCTCGATGGTCGCGCTCTCCGCGGGCGTCATCGCGATGGTCGCCGGGTGCGCGTCCGATCCCTCACAGCCCGCAACCGTGCCCACCTTCGCGGCTCCCGTTCTCGAGGCCACACCGTCGCCTTCACCCAGCCCTGGGACGCCGCTGCGCGTGGTGACCCTCGGAGACTCGCTCATGTCCGGCTTCGGCCTGGAGCCGCAGCAGGCGTGGCCGACGCTGCTGGCTGGACGTGCGCACCTCTGGCTGACGAACCTCGCCTGTCCCGGCATGGGCTTCGTCGTCCAAGGAGATTGCGGCACGACCTACGCCGGGCTCGTTCCCGCGGTCGCGGCCCTGCAACCTCAGCTGCTCATCGTGGAGTCGTCGAGTAACGACTTCTGGGAGGACGAGGACGAGATCCGCGCCGACACCGAGGACACGGTGGACCAGTTGCGCTCAGCCGCCCCCGACGCGCGGATCATCGGCCTGAGCACCATTTGGAACGACGACCCCGATGTTCCCGGCGACACCACAGTCACCTCCGACGCGCTGAAGAACGCCGTCGAGAAAGTCGGAGGGTCGTTCATCGACGTCGGTCAGCCGCTCGCGGGCCATCCCGAGTGGATGCAGGAGGACGACGTCCACCCCACTCCGCGGGGTCAGCGCGCGATCGAGCAGACGGTCATGTCGGCTCTGCAGGACGCCGACGTCCTGCCCTGACGTCGCAACCGGTACACCCCGGAAGACGGGTCAGCCGCGACCGAGCATCTTCTGCTGTTCGGCGAGGTCGGCCTCGCTCGGCGCCGCCTGACCGCCCAGGCCGAAGCCCGAACCCGTGGCCGGAGCGGAAGCCGCGATGCCGGCGTTCTCGGCCGCCCGCTTGGCCGGGTTGCCCGAGCGCGAGCCCTTCGCCTTCTGCTGCTTGCCGCGCTTCGACGACGCACCGGGCTTGCCACCGACGGGCCCCATGCCGGGGATGTTGGGCACACCTCCGCGAGCGACGGTCTTCATCATCTTCGCGGCCTGCTCGAAGCGCTGCACGAGCTGGTTGACGTCGGTGACGGTCATTCCCGAACCGCGCGCGATACGCAGACGACGGGAGCCGTTCAGCAGCTTGGGGTTCCGACGCTCGGCGACCGTCATCGAGCGGATGATGGCCTCGGTGCGGTCGATCTCGCGCTCGTCGAAGTTCTCGAGCTGTTGCTTCATGTTTCCCATGCCCGGGAGCATCCCGAGCATCTTCTTCATGGAGCCCATCTTCTTCATCTGCTGCATCTGCTCGAGGAAGTCCTCGAGAGTGAAGGTCTCCGTCGCGAGCTTCTCGGCGACCTTCATCGCCTCGGCCTCGTCGAAAGCCGACTGCGCCTGCTCGATCAGGGTCAGGATGTCGCCGAGGTCGAGAATGCGGGATGCCATGCGGTCGGGGTAGAAGGGCTCGACGTCGTCGAGGCCTTCACCTGTCGAGGCGAAGATGATGGGGCGACCGGTGACCGAGGCGACCGACAGCGCGGCGCCACCGCGAGCGTCGCCGTCGAGCTTCGACAGCACGACGCCGGTGAAGTCGACGCCGTCCTGGAACGCCTTCGCGGTGTTGACCGCGTCCTGACCGATCATCGCGTCGATGACGAACAGCACCTCGTCGGGGTTCGTCGCGTGACGGATGTCGGCGGCCTGCTTCATCAGCTCGGCGTCGACACCCAGACGGCCGGCGGTGTCGATGATGACGATGTCGTGCTGCTGACGCGTGGCGTACGCGACGCCGTCACGGGCGACCTTGACCGGGTCGCCGACGCCATTGCCCGGCTCCGGCGCGTAGATGGTGGCACCGGCGCGCTCGGCGACGACCTGGAGCTGGTTGACGGCGTTCGGGCGCTGGAGGTCGCACGCGACCAGGAGCGGCGTGTGTCCGTCCTTCTCGAGCATCTTGGCGAGCTTGCCGGCGAAAGTGGTCTTACCCGACCCCTGGAGGCCGGCGAGCATGATGACCGTCGGCGGGTTCTTCGCGAACTCCAGACGACGCTGCTGTCCGCCCAGGATTCCGATGAGCTCGTCGTTGACGATCTGCACGACCTGCTGCGCCGGGTTGAGCGCACGGTTGACCTCGTCGCCGAGCGCACGCTCGCGCACGGCAGCCGTGAACTCCTTGACCACGGGCAGGGCGACGTCGGCGTCGAGAAGGGCACGGCGGATCTCGCGCACCGTCCCGTCGACGTCGGCGGGCGTGAGCTGGCCCTTCTTCCGGAGATTGCGGAAGGTCTCTGTGAGCCGGTCGGAGAGGGTGCCGAAAGTCGCCATGATGAATCGAGTTTACGCGGGGCGGGGGTCGTTCGCCGCCCTCGTCGTCGGTGCACGGCCACCCGGCGCGCGCGCGACCTCCGTGATCCGCGTGATCTTCGCCGGAATCGACCGGATGCCAGGTCGCTCGCACCCATCAGGAGGCGAGACGACCCGCCCCACCTGCGTCACGCCAGGGCGAGCGCGGCTTCGAGCACCTCAGCGAGCGGGCGCCCCGTCGCGGTGCGGTCGGCCCATGCCCAGACCGCGGCCAGCACCGCGGCCGAGAGGGCGCCCGCACGGACCTGAGCCACCAGCTCCGGTTCGCCGTCGCGCCCGATCCGCAACGCCAGATCCCGCTGGAGACGGAACTGGCGAACCGCACGATCGCGATCCAGCTCGGCCGCGATACCCATCGCCTCCGCGTTCGTGATCGCCAGAGCGAGAGCGTCGGGGGCGAGACCCGCACCGATGCCCGCGAGGCACTCATCGACGGCCTGTCCCTCGCGCAGCCGCGCGACCGCGGCATCCGCCTGCTCGTCGAACCCGGACCACAGGACGTCGCTCTTCGCCGAGAAGTAGTTGAAGAAGCTCGAGCGACTGACACCCGCGCGGCGGGTGATGTCGGACACGCTCGTAGCGTCGTACCCCTGCTCGAGGAAAAGTTCGCACGCTGCTTCCGAGAGCACTTCGCGCGACGAGGCGCGCGGTCGTCCGCTTCGAGATTCGGGGGTCACGGCCCCAGCCTACGGTTCGCCCTCATGTGTATTGTTGGACGCAATCCAACATTGGAGGCGGTCGATGATCGACATCCATCACATGGGCCTGGCCCCGCACTACGTCCCCTACCTCGACGGGTGGGCGCATCAGCGACGCGTGCACGCCGACGTCGTGTCGGGCGCCCGCGCAGACACCCTGCTGCTGCTCGAGCACGAGGCCGTCTACACGGCCGGCAAGCGCACCGAGGCGCACGAGCGCCCCGACGACGGCACACCGGTGGTCGACGTGGATCGCGGCGGCAAGATCACCTGGCACGGGCCCGGTCAACTCGTGGGTTATCCGATCGTGCGCCTTCCCGAACCGCTCGACGTCGTCGCCCACGTTCGCCGCCTCGAAACCCTTCTCATCACCACCCTCGGCACGCTGGGTGTCGACGGCTTCCGCATCGAAGGACGCAGCGGCGTGTGGGTGCGCCGTCCGCTCGGCGTCGACAAAGTCGCGGCGATCGGGGTCCGCGTCGAAAAAGGAGTGACCATGCACGGCTTCGCCGTCAACTGCGACAACACCCTCGCCGGTTTCCGGCACATCGTCCCCTGCGGGATCACGGATGCCGGGGTCACCACGGTCAGCGAGGTGCTCGGCGCCGACATCTCCCCCGCCGACCTCGTCCCGGCAGTCGAGCGCGTGTTCCGCGCCGAGTACGCGGCGGCCGCCGCGTGACCGCCTGCGGGACCGGCAACGCCGGGGCACCGGCATCCACCGCTCCGAACGGTCGGAAGCTCCTGCGACTCGAGGTGCGCAACGCGGAGACGCCGATCGAGCGCAAGCCCGAGTGGATCAAGACCAAGGCCAAGATGGGCCCGGAGTACACCGCCCTGCAGAACCTCGTCAAGACCGAGGAACTCCACACGGTCTGCCAGGAGGCGGGCTGCCCGAACATCTTCGAGTGCTGGGAGGACCGCGAGGCGACCTTCCTCATCGGCGGCTCGCAGTGCACGCGTCGGTGCGACTTCTGCCAGATCGACACCGGCAAGCCCGCCGACTACGACCGCGACGAGCCGCGCCGCGTGGCCGAGAGCGTCACGCGGATGCAGCTGCGCTACGCCACCGTCACGGGCGTCGCACGCGACGACCTGCCTGACGAGGGCGCGTGGCTGCACGCCGAGACGGTGCGCCGCATCCACGCCGACAACCCGGGTACCGGGGTCGAGATCCTCGCGACCGACTTCTCGGGTAACCCGGCACACCTCGAAGAGGTCTTCTCGTCGCGACCCGAGGTCTTCGCGCACAACGTCGAGACCGTCCCCCGCATCTTCAAGCGCATTCGCCCGGCGTTCCGCTACGAACGCTCCCTCGGCGTGCTCACCGCCGCGCGAGAGGCGGGGCTCATCACCAAGTCCAACCTCATCCTCGGCATGGGCGAAGAGCCCGAAGAGGTCGTCCAGGCCCTCGAAGACCTGCACGCTGCGGGCACCGACATCATCACGATCACGCAGTACCTGCGCCCCACCCCGCGCCACCTCCCCGTGCAGCGCTGGGTGAAGCCGGCCGAGTTCGTGGAGTTCAAGGAAGAGGCCGAGCGCATCGGCTTCCTCGGCGTGCTCGCCGGGCCCCTGGTGCGGTCGTCATACCGCGCCGGACGCCTGTGGGCGCAGTCGATGGTGTCCAAGGGCCGCGAGATTCCGCCGCACCTCGCGCACCTCGCGAAGGACATCGCGTCCGCCGACGCGGGCTTCGCGCAGGCGGTGTGAGCGCGCAGAGCGGAGAGTAGACCTCTCCGCTCCCACGGGATAGGGAACACTTCGTTCACCGCCGAGGTCTACCGTGTCGCCGGGCCAACCGACCCGCTTCCGGTATCACTTCTCGATCGGAGTCGCGGTGGATCTCACCGTCCTCGTCCCCGTCCTTCTCGTCGTCGCCCTCTCGATCTTCTTCGACTTCACCAACGGCTTTCACGACACCGCCAACGCCATGGCGACGTCAGTGGCCACGGGCGCGCTGAAACCCAAAGTCGCGGTGCTCATCTCCGCGATCCTCAACCTCGTCGGCGCGTTCCTGTCGACCGCGGTGGCCAAGACGGTGTCGGAGGGGATTCTCGCCCAGAACGACCAGGGGCTTCCGCAGATCACCGCGCCGATGATCTTCGCGGGGCTCATGGGCGCCGTGGTGTGGAACCTGCTGACCTGGTGGCTCGGGCTGCCCTCCAGCTCCACCCACGCGCTTTTCGGCGGACTGATCGGGGCGGCCGTCATCGGCGTCGGCTTTCAGGCCGTCGAGTGGGGAGGGGTGCTGTCGAAGATCGTCCTGCCCGCTCTGCTCTCGCCCTTCATCGCCGGGATCGTGGCCCTCGCCGCGACCTATCTCGTGTACCGCGTGACGAAGATGGCGACCGTCGCCGGATCGTCCACCGCCTTCCGTCACGGCCAGACGGTCTCGGCCTCGCTCGTCTCGCTCGCGCACGGCACCAACGACGCCCAGAAGACGATGGGCGTCATCACGCTGACCCTCATCGTCGCCGGCTTCCAAGAGGCGGGCACCGGCCCGCAGCTGTGGGTCATCCTGTCCGCGGGGCTCGCGATCGCCCTCGGCACCTACCTGGGCGGCTGGCGCATCATGCGCACGGTCGGCAAGCGCATCACCGACGTGAAACCTCCGCAGGGCTTCGCCGCCGAGACCAGCGCCGCCTCGACCATCCTCATCTCGTCGACCCTCGGCTTCCCGCTCTCGACCACGCAGGTGACCTCCGGCGCCGTGATCGGCTCGGGGCTCGGCAAGCGCCTCGCGTCGGTGCACTGGAACGTCGTCACCCGGATCGCCTTCGCGTGGGTCGTCACGCTGCCCGCGGCCGCCGTCGTCGGCGGAGGCGCCGCATGGGCGGCCTCGTCGGGCATCGCCGGCCTCGTGGTCGTGCTGGTGGGCGGCCTGGCCGTCTGCGTGGGCCTGTTCCTGCTCGCCCGCCGCCGCCCGGTGTCGGCCGAGAACGTCAACGATGAGGCGGTGGATGCCGATCGCATCGGCCAGCGCCAGACCGAAGGAGAACGCGCGTGATCACTCCCCTTGAAAGCGCCGGCGCCTCGGGCTGGCTCGGCACCGAAGCAGGGTCGATTCTGCTCGTCTTCGTGGTGGGCCTGGCCGCCACCCTCATCATCGTGGGGCTGTACGCCCTCGGCATCCGATTCTTCGCCGTCGGCGCCCCCGACGTTCGAGTGCCGGATGGAGACGACCCCGAAGGACCGACCGCGGTGGTCGCGCCGCGCGAGACGCCGCGACCGCTGCCCGCCACCATGGCCGGTCTCGTCTGCTTCGCCGGCGTCGCCGCCGCGGTGGTCTACGGGATCTACCTGGTGATCCCGCTTTTCCACGGAAAGTGAATCAGACCGGCCAGACGTACGGCAGGTCGTCGGGGACGTCCCCGAAACGGGGGATGTAGAACTCGGGGTCCTTGCGCACGAGGTTGGAGCGGTGGGCGAGGTGGAACGCCTCGTCTCCGATCCAGGGCGGGAGGTCGAGCTCGTTCTGCGTGAGGCCGTCGACCTCGGGCGCGAAGACGCGGATCTTCTCTCGGACGGTGTCGGCCCGGCCCTGGGCGATCCACTCGTCCGTCACGACGAGGCCGTACGACACGAGCGCCGGCAGATGTCCGTCCCACATCTTCGCCGCCGGATGATGACGCCAGCCATGGTCGGGCACGGTCAACGCGCGCAACAGCTGGAACGTCTCGACGCGCTGCTTGCCCAAGCGCTTGAGGTCGAGAGCGGCGGCGGATGCCGTGAACGAGGGGTACGGCAGAAAGGTTTGCACGCGCTCAGTCGGCGCTAGTGACCGACTGGACGCTGCCGTCCGAGGCGAGGTTCACCAGGAGTACGTCGTCGGTCGCGTCGGGGTCCAGCGCATACTCGAGGACGGCGAAGGGGTCGGCTCCCCCGTGTTCGTCGGCGAGGATCGTCATGCTCATCAGCTGCAGCGCCTTGATGACGTCGATGTGCGTGTCGCCCGAGACATCCGTCAGCAGGTCTTCGAGCTCCTCGCCCAGGGTGGCCTGCTGCTGCAGGATGTACTCGGTCACCTCACTCGTGCGCGAGTCGAGCTCGTTCACCATCGCGTTCCGCGCGGCGAGGTCGATGGCCTCGAGCGACGAGACCATGGATGCCGCCACGTCCAGGGCCTCGGCCGACACGTCGTCCTGGTCGGGAGCCGTCAGATCGACCGTGACGCTCTGATCGCCGAACTCGACGTTCTCACTCCAGAAGATCGACCCGTCGGGGCCCGACTCGAGGAGTCCGAAGAAGTCGTGCTCGATGGCCATGACTCCATGTAAGCATTCCGCCCGGTGTTCGGGAAGACGACCCGCCCGGGTCGATGCGTGCGAGAGAAGTCAATCGACGAGCGAGGCGGCGAACACGTGCGGGGTGAAGCCCGTGAGGTCGTTGATGCCTTCGCCCTGACCGAGGAGCTTCACCGGGATGCCGGTGCGCTCCTGGACCGCCAGCACGAACCCGCCCTTCGCGGAACCGTCGAGCTTCGTGAGCACGAGGCCCGTCACCCCGGCGCTGTCGAGGAACGCCTGCGCCTGCATGAGGCCGTTCTGGCCGGTGGTGGCATCCAGCACGAGGAGGACCTCGGAGATCGGCGCCTGCTTCTCGATGACGCGCTTGATCTTGCCGAGCTCGTCCATGAGCCCGCCTTTGGTGTGGAGCCGACCTGCCGTATCGACCAGAACGATCTCCGTGCCCGTCTCTTTCGCGTGCGCGACGGTCTGGAAGGCGACGGATGCCGGATCCTGGCCCTCGTGCTGGGGGCGGACGATGGTCGCTCCCCCGCGTTCGGCCCAGGTCGCCAGCTGGTCGACGGCCGCGGCGCGGAAGGTATCGGCCGCCCCGACCGTGACGGTGCGACCGTAGCGCTGCAGGAACTTCGCGAACTTCCCGATGGTGGTGGTCTTGCCCACACCGTTCACCCCGACGACGAGCACGACCGCCGGACGCTCGGTGAGGCGAAGGGTCGTGTCGAACTTGGCGAAGTGCTCCTCGAGGGTCTCTTTGAGCATGCGCTGCAGATCACGCGGGTCGGTCGTACGGAAGCGCTCGACCTTCTCACGGAGTTCGTCGACCAGACGCTCGGTGACGTCGGGACCGAAATCGGCGGTCAACAGGGCCGTCTCGAGGTCGTCCCACGTGGTCTCGTCGATCGTGGGTTTGACGAACAGTCCGCGAAGAGCGCGGCCCAGCGACCAGGAGTTCTCAGCCATTGCTTCAGCTTACGGGGGCGGCCTCGTCGGGGGCCTTCTCGGCCGACGCTCGCGACGCGCGCACCGTCGCTCGATCGCCGACCCTCTGACCCACCACAGCCGACACACCGTCTTGACGCATGGACACTCCATAGAGCGCGTCGGCGATCTCCATCGTGCGCTTCTGGTGTGTGATGACGATGAGCTGACTGCTCGCTCGAAGCTTCTCGAAGACGCCGAGCAGGCGCCCCAGGTTCGCGTCGTCGAGCGCCGCCTCCACCTCGTCGAGGATGTAGAACGGGCTGGGACGGGCCGCGAAGATCGAGGTGAGGAACGCCACCGCCGCCAGCGACCGCTCGCCTCCCGACAGGAGCGACAGTCGCTCGATCTTCTTGCCGACCGGGCGCACCGAGACCTCGATGCCGGTGGTCAGCGGGTTGTCGGGATCCGTAAGCGAGATGCTGCCCGCCCCACCCGGGAAGAGAATCGGGAAGATCTCGGTGAAAGCCGCACGCGTGTCCTCGAAGGCGGCAACGAAGATCGTCTGCATGCGCTCGTCGAGGTCGGCGATGATCGTCTGCAGATCCGCACGCGTCTGCTGCAGATCGGCGAGCTGCTCGGTGAGGAACGCATGTCGCTGTTCCAGTGCGGCGAACTCCTCGAGGGCCAGCGGGTTCACGCGACCGAGTTGCGACAGCTTGCGCTCGGCATCCTGGAGCCGACGCTTCTGAGCGGCGCGCTCGAAGGGCACGCCCTCCTCCGCGTTCTCGGTGGGGATCGGCTGGTCGGGGCCGTATTCCGAAACGAGAATGTGCTCGTCCAACGCGAGCTCGGACTGAGCACGCTCGAGAAGTCCGGTCACGTGGAGCTTCTTCTCATGCATCTGCAGCTCGAGCCCGTGGACGCTCTCGGTCAACCGTGCCAGACGCTCTCGGACGAGGGACTCGTCGGCTCGAGCACGAGAGAGCTCCTCCGTGATCGCCGTGCGGGCGGACTCTGCGGCCGTCAGCTCGACGCGCGCCTGACTGACCGAGCGATCGACCGAGTCGAGCAGGGTCGGGAGCTGGCCCGCGACCTCAGCCGCGATCTCACGCTGCGCGCGACGAAGCACAGCACGGCGGGCCGCCTCGGCGGCCGCGGTTCGCTCGCGATCCCGCTGCTGCTCGAGTTGCACGACGCGCGCCTCACCGGCACGGACGCGTTCTTTCAGCGTCTCGATGTCGAGGCGGGCGCGCATCTCGGTCTCGCGCGCGGCGTCGACCTCTGCCGCCATTCCTTCGCGCGCTGAGGCGTCGAGGAGCGGGCGTGGCGCGTCGAGGGCCCGGGCCAGCGCGTCGTCGGCCCGACGTGCCGCGTCCTCCGCCTCGGCGACCGCGCTCTCGGTCTGCGCGAGCCCGGCGACAAGCCGGTCGCACTCGGCGACCGCGGCTTCATGGCGTACGGTCACGCGGTTGACCTTCTCCGCGTGGGCGGCCAGGGCTGCGTCATGCGCGCGAAGGGTCGAAAGAGCGTCTTTCGTGCGCTGGCGCGCATCGACCTGCAGACGCTGTTTGTCGGCGAGGGCTTCTCTCAGCGAATCCACGATCACGACGACCTCGTCGAGCCGTTCCACGGCGGCGTCGCGCTCGGCGGCGAGTTCGAGGCGCGAGCGGCCCGAGCCCGAGCCGGCGCGAACGGTCCGTGCGGTCACGACCTCGCCCGCGCGAGTGACGACCGTGAGCCCGTCCGACAGACTCGACTGCGCCGATCTCGCGGCGTCGAGGTCGTCGACGATGAGGACGCGAGCCAGGATGCCGAGCACCCCGGGCGAGGCCGTGACGACATCCGCTGCGAGCACCGCACCGTCGAGAGCCGGCGGGGACTCCCCCGGCCCGGGGGCGTCGGCCAGAGCGATCTCGACAAGACCCAGGTCGGCCTCGGCGGCCGTGCGGGCCGCGGTGAACGCCGCTTCCGCGTCGTCGACGAGCAACCCTTCCGCGAGGGTGCCGAGCACCGCGGCCACCGCCGCTTCGTATCCGGCCTTGACCTTCACATCGTCGCCGACGAGACCCCGGATGCCGGAACCCCCGGCCGAGATCAGATCGGCGGCCGCGTTGCGGACGTCCAGAGCGCGGCCGAGAGCCGTGGTCTGCGCGGTGAGCGCGTCGCGCTCGCGCTCGGCGGCGTGCAAGCGTTCGCGCAGGCCGGACACGCGCGCCTCGACGTCGTTGGCGTCGCGTTGAGCTCGCTCGTAGGCGGCCGCGTGCTCGGCCGTCGAGGCCTCGGGGACCACGTCGGGATCCAGCTCGGCGACGGCTTGCTCGGCTTCCGCCCGTCGGATCAGCGCGGCGTCGAGCGCCCGCTGCTGCCGGTCGACACCGGCGCGCACGGCGGCAAGAGCCGAGCTCGCCGCATCCGCCGCTCCCCGCAGACTCGTGATCTTCATGTCGTGTTCCGACACCAGCGCGCTCTGCGCAGCGATGTCGACGTCGAGCGCGTCGAGGTCGGCGCGGGCACGCGCCACCGCTCGGGACGCCTCTGCCGCGGCATCCTGAGCCTCGCCGAGACCCCCGGCGATGTCGTCGATCTCGGCGCGGACGTCGTCGATCATCGACTGTGTCACCGTCGGGGCGAAGCCCGACCCGTCCGTCTCGTCGTCGCCGAGAAGCGTCAGGCGCTGGCCGGCCAGTGTGTAGAGCCCTCGCAGTCGCTCCTGCACCTGCTCGAGCGCGAAGGCGACACCGCGCGCGCGGTCGACGGCGTCCGAGCGCTGATCCTTCTCGAGGCGCTCCACCCGGCCGCGCAGCCCCTCCGACTGCTCCTGCAGGCCCAGCCGCTCGGTGTGGCGCTCGCTCTCGGCTCGAGCGGCGTCGGCGAGTTCCGCGCGTAGACGGACGAGCTCATCGGCGTAGAGGCGCGCTTTCGCGTCGCGGACCACCGCGGCGATCGTCGCTGCCTCTCGGGCGATCTCGGCCTGCTTGCCCAGCGGCTTGAGCTGCCGGCGCAGTTCGCCGGCGAGATCGCTCAAGCGAGTGAGGTTCGTCTCCATCGCCTCGAGCTTGCGGACGGTCTTCTCTTTGCGTCGGCGATGCTTGAGGATTCCTGCGGCTTCCTCGATGAACCCGCGACGGTCCTCCGCCGATGCCTGGAGCACGGTGTCGAGGCGGCCCTGCCCGATGATCACGTGCATCTCACGCCCGAGGCCCGAATCGCTCAGCAGCTCCTGCACGTCGAGCAGGCGGCACGTCTGCCCATTGATGGCGTACTCGCTCGCGCCGGTGCGGAACAGCGTGCGACTGATCGTCACCTCGCTGTAGTCGATCGGCAGAGCACCATCGGCGTTGTCGATCGTCAGCTGGACCTCGGCGCGCCCCAGGGGTCCCCGCGTCGAGGTGCCGGCGAAGATGACGTCCTCCATCTTGCCGCCGCGAAGGGTCTTCGCCCCCTGCTCCCCCATCACCCAGGCCAGGGCGTCGACGACATTGGACTTGCCCGACCCGTTCGGTCCGACGATGCATGTCACGCCCGGCTCGAGGGCGAAGGTGGTCGACTGCGCGAAGGACTTAAAGCCCTTGAGCGTCACGCTCTTCAGGTGCATGTCACCCGCCCTCCGCTCGATCGACCCGCGTGTTCACGGTATCCGAGAAACCGCAGGATTCCGCGGCGGCGGGCCGGTGGGCGCGGTTCGACGCGCCCGGCACCCGCCCCAATCTGAGCGGGAGCTTGACATTCGCTGACAGCCTTCGCTAGCGTCTGAGGTCGCAACCGACGTCGAAAGGAGGTTACTTCCATGATTCGCACCACGACCGGCTTCACCGCCATTGGCTTCAACGCCGTCCCCGTGCTCTCCGCATACGCCACGGGAGTGACCACCGCCGTCGGCATGCCCCCTCGTCAGGGCTAGTTCGCCGCGTCGAGACGCCTTGTTGTCTCCGCTTCCCGTGAGCCCGTCTCCTCGACGTCGGCCACCCGGACCCTCTGCGTCCGCCCCCGCGTGAGCTATCTGCTCGACGCGTTCCTCCTCGCCAGATCTTCTTCACGGAGCTTCCGCATGAACGCCCTGTTCACGCGCGCGCCGCAGCACTCCTCGGCCGCGCCTTCCATCCCTCCCACTCCCTCCACGGTCACGTTCGACACGACGGCGTACCGACCTCTCGGCCTCTTCGACCGGCTGTCGCTGCGCCTGGGGCTGTGGCTGCTGAACCGCCATGCCAACCGGGCGCGCGCCCTCGACCACCGCGCGGTCGAAGCCCTGCGAGCTCGCGACGCGGCCGCCGAGCGGGACCGCCGCGAGCGGGCCTGGCAGAGCACCGCAGCATTCAGCCGCCCGCCGTTCTGATCCCGGTGGGGTCGGCCTCTCGGCCGGCCCCACCCCTCCCCCGTCTCATCCGACGAAAGACCTTCGAATGACTTCCTTCCCCGCCGGCCTCGAGCTGCGCCCGCTTCACATCCCCGCCCGCATCGACGATCCGGATGCCGCGGACTTCCGCGAGATGGTCCGCCTCCGCAACCTGGTCTACGCCGAGATCTCGGGGCACGACGATTCGTTCATGCCCGCCGACGAGCTCCTCCCCCTGTACCAACCCCAGCCCGAGATGAAGCGGTACGCGTGGATCGCCGTCTTCCACGGCGAGGTCGTCGGGCGGGTGGGCCTCGACTTCCCGCAGGAAGAAGGCGCCCGCACCGGATTCTGGCTCATCGAACTGCGCCGCTCCGCGTGGGGCCACGGCATCGGACGCGCCGCCTATGCGCTCATCGAGAGCACGGCGCGCGAGCACGGACGTACCGTCCTGCAGTCGTGGGCCGAGCATCCCGCCGCGGACGGACCGCGCCTCGACGCGCCGACGGGATTCGGCTCGATCCCGCGGGATCACGCGGCGCGGTTCCTCCTGGCATCCGGATTCTCGCTCGAACAGATCGTGCGCGTCAGCTCGCTCGATCTCGCCGGGGCACGACCACGTCTTGATCAACTGCTCGCGGACGCCGAACAGGCGGCCTCGGGCTACCGGATCGTGCAGTGGACTCTGCCCACGCCCGACGAGTTCGTCGATGCGTTCGCGTGGATGAAGTCGCGTATGGTGACCGACGCCCCCTCGGCGGACCTCGAGTTCGACGAGGAGGTGTGGGATGCCGGTCGGGTGCGCCGCTACGAAGCCGGCTACATCGACGCCGGACGGCACATGCTCGTCACCGCCGCCCAGCACGTCGACACCGGTGAGCTTGCGGCCTTCAACGAACTCGTCATCGGCAAGGACCGCACCGCTGCCACCAGCCAGGAGGACACCCTCGTCGTCGACGCCCACCGCGGGCACCGCCTCGGCATGCTCGTGAAGTGCGCGGGACTCCTCGCGTGGCACGATGTCGCACCGGAGTCACCCCGTGTGCTGACCTACAACGCCGAAGAGAACCGCCCCATGCTCTCGATCAACGAAGCCATCGGCTTCACGCCGATCTCGTACGAGGGAGTGTGGAAGAAGGTGCTGTGACCCGAGAGGGGGACGGGTCTAGCGTCCCGTCCCCCTCTCGCGTCATGACCACAGTGCGGTCACATCTGCCTCGGTCTGGGTGAGGCGGTCACCGGCGTGCTGCGCCGCTCCCGTCGCATCAGCCAGCGCGGAATGCAAGCGACCGATGGAGTCCGCCCATTCTCGGTGAGTACGCTCGTACGCCGCCTGCGCGGCACCCGACCACTGCCCACGCAGTACGGTGACCTCCCGATCGAGGCCGTCCAGCTGATCCTGGATGCCAGCGATCACCCGTCGCAAAGCGGCGATCGTCTCCGCGTGCCGCTGGGGATCGAACCTGAGGATCATGGGGTCGGCGTGGGGCTGGTGAGTTCGAAGATGTTGCCGGGTACGCAGGCGCTGTAAGCACGGAAGTACACCGCACTCTCGCTCACGTCGAGCAGATAGTAACTGCCGTCTGGATGAGTGCCGGTGAGGTACGGCGGATCTGAGAGGATCCACCTGGGCGGAGTCAGGTTGGTATCCCGTTCGATGGTGACGTCGTGGCCGTGCTTCTGCCACACGATCTGTGCCTGCGAAATGAGTTCCGCGGGATCACCAGGCAGCGGCGCCGACCGAGAAGCCGCGAACAGGAGGTTCACACCGTCTCCTGTCGAGTTATCCGAGCACGACAACCATGACGCGTCCACCTTCCAGCCGTCCGGGGCGATCGCCGCTGCGCTGGCCTCATAGAGGTCGGTTATTTGCGCTTCGACTGCTTCGGGGGTCATCTCGGGTCCCTTCGAGTTCTGGTCGCCACCGGGTGAGCAAGCGGTGAGCAGGCCGACGAGCAGCGCGCTGACTGCGAGGTAAGTGCGTCTGTTCATAGTCAACGAATGCCGTTCCACCCGACCGGGTACTCATTCGATCCGCTCGAGTGACGCGGCCCGATCAGGTCTGATTCTGTCAGCGGTCGGTCGACGATGACCTCGTCCCCGCGGCCCGTCGTTGCCAACGCCGTGTTGAACTGCGCGGTCGTGTTCGCATCGAAGTAGCTGAATGTCTCCGAGCCGTCGCCGAACGGTCCGTGTTTGTCAACCGCGCGCAGCGTCTCGCCGCCGGGGGTGATGCCCGCTTCCGAGGAGAACTCGCGCGCCCCGAACGATGCCGCTGTCGGGTCGACGCGTCCGTCTAGGACGACGTACGAGGTGATCTGCCCGACAGGCGCCCAGCCGTCGTGACGGGCTTGAGATGCGAACACCTGTCCGGGAGGCACATTCAGGTCCGCGACGTTGTCTACTTGATTGTCTACACCGGCCGAGCCGAGCAGGACGACGTGGTCCGCGTGAGCGTCGGTGAGCGCGAGTGCAGCGACATCGGTGCCATAAGAGTGGGCAATGACCGAAACCGAGGCAGGAACGCCAGACGCATCGTGAACAGCAGCCATCGACGTGAGGTCCCTCGCTAAGGCGGGTGCGCCCGCCTCGGCCTTCCCGTTGAATGCCACGTCCACCGGCATATCGTTCATCGGCGGGTGATAGCCAAGCCAAGCGATGACCGCATAGTCACCTAGATCACCGCCTCCTACGAGCTGCTGTTGCAACTGTAGTTTGGCGGCCGCGTTGACGTATGTTCGCATGTCACCCGCCACGTTCGAGTTCATCCCCGGCACGATGAACGACACATTCCTCGCGGCATCCAGGTCGCCGACGGCGACCTGCGCGAGCGGAGGTTCGTCAAGCACAACCGACACCAACGTGTGACTCTGGGCCGACTTCTTCAACGCCTCTAGCGCCGCGATCTGCTCCGACTTGTCGAGGGGGCTGCGCTTGGCATCCGCGATCGCTTGGTCGAGCACGATGCGATTGGCCTCATCACGCGCGCGGTAGGCCACTCCGCCGAGGTTGCCGATGGCGGCGGGGGCAGCGTGGACCAGCGCTTCCTGCTGGCCACCGTCGAGACCCGACCACCAGCTCGCGACATCGGCGGGCGACGCCTGCGAGAGAAGAGCGGCAAGGTCGGGACGCGCCGACAGCAGCGACGTGAGGTCGTCGCCGCGCAACGACTTCAGGACCGACAGCGCCGTCGCCGGCGTCACCGGCCCGCTTCCGAGGGCTGCGCTCGCCGACGCCCACACGGATCCGCTGTCGGCTCGGAGCACCGCGGTCGCAGCAGCCACAGCCGCGGTTGCGGTGCGTGCCGCATCGGCTACCCATGTCCGCCCCTCGGCAAGCCAGCTGTCAGCCGTTGCGAACGCCTCCGCACTCGTGCGCGGCGGAGTCGTGTCGGCGCCCCCGGCGAACACGAGGGGCCACGCACCGGAGAACGGCTCGACGAAGCCCGGCAACTCCGCACCGGCCGTCTGCTCCGTGCGTTGAAGGGACCGCGCATAATCCCAACCCTCGATCGCGGTCGCAGCTCTCGCCTGTGCCCCCGCCAACGCCGAAGCGTATGCGCGCATCGCGGCGCCGACACGGGCCAGCGCCTCGTCCGCGTCGGACCACGCGGTCGCCACCCGGGTCACGCGGGCGGTGTATGCGTCGGCGGACTGCCCCACCCAGTCGTCGATGTTCTTCTTCCTGCCGACCGTCTCGGCGGCCTGCCGTGCGACACGCGAGCGCCGGGCGCACAGCTCGACGATTGCCTGGACGTCTCCGACCGAGCCCGGCACCAAGGAAATCGGATCGGAGGTCTGCCCCAGTTCCGCCATCAGAAATTATCCGCCTGGCGCACGTCACGAACACCTTCTTCATCGGCTGTTTCATACAACGTCGCCGAGGCCGCCAATGTCTGACACACACCCTCGGTCGCGGACACCCGCTGCATCCACCCACCTGTCAGAGCCTGCATGAACGCCGACAAGGCCGCGGCGAGCTCAGCATCGCCGACACGTGCGGTCGCCGCCGTTGCCGTCTCCGGCTCAGTGATCTGTACGGCGTACCGGACGACCGAAGCCGCGAAACGCAGTCCTTCCGGATCCACCGACCACTCGTTCATCGCCAACACTGTACCGATTACGCAACGTTACCGACGAGCACGACGACAGAAATCACCCGACGAATCAGCCGCTCTGGAGCGCGCGGCCCACGGTCCTTTCAGCGCCGCTTCTGGCAATGCGGGCAGAAGTGGCTCGACCGGTTCATGAACGACACCCGCACGATCGGTCGCCCGCACCGCGGACACGGCTGGCCGGTGCGTCCGTAGGCGTTCAGCGAGTGGGCGAAGTAGCCGGCCTGACCGTTGACGTTCACGTACTGCGCGTCGAAGCTCGTCCCGCCCTCAGCGAGGGCCTTTTCGAGCACCGCCTGGATCTCACCGAGCAGACGGTTGACGGCGCGCGTCGAGAGATCGGATGCTGCGGTCTCGGGGTGGATACGCGCGGCCCACAGCGACTCGTCGGCGTAGATGTTGCCGATACCGCTCGCCACTGTCTGATCCAGCAGCACGCGCTTGATCCCCGAGGAGGTCCGCGCCACTCGCGCGCGGAATCGCGCGGCATCGAACGCAGGGTCTAGGGGATCTCGACCGATGTGCGCGACCTGCGTCGGCACGCGGGCGAGCTCCGAGCCGCGACCGCCCGCGGCTCCATCGGGCGTATCGACGAGCCGGTCAACGGCGAGCGAGCCGAAGGTGCGCTGGTCGGCGAAGACGACCGAAAGCGACCCGTGCACCGGATGCTCCAACTCGATGCGGATGCGCTCGTGCCGCTCCTCCGGCGCCCCGGGGGTACGCAGGAGCATCTGGCCGCTCATTCCGAGATGGGTGACGATGGCCTCATCGTCGGCAATCGGCATCCAGAGGAATTTGCCTCGCCGCACGGCGGACGCGATGCGCCGGCCGGTCAGCTCCGCCTCGAAGTGCGCCGCTCCGCCGGTATGCCGGGTCAGCGCTCGGTCGTCGCGCACGTCGACAGAGGCAACGAGTGCACCGGACACGGCGGGTTCGAGGCCGGCTCGGACGACCTCGACCTCGGGAAGCTCAGGCACGTGCGTCGAGCTCGCGCCACGCGGTCAGCGCCGCTGCCATCTCGGCGTGCTTCTTGCTCGAGCCGACGCCCGTGGTGACGACGTCGCCCGTCGTGACGGTGGCGGTGAACCGCCGGTCGTGGTCGGGGCCGGTGGCCTCGACCACGTACGCGGGTGCCGCCAGTCCCAGGCGGGCCGCGATCTCTTGCAGGCTCGTCTTCGGGTCCATCGCCGCGCCGTAGCGCTCCGGGTCAGCGAGAAGCGGTTCGACCAGGCGAAGCACCATGCCGGTCGCCGCATCGGGGCCGGCCGACAAGAACGTCGCCCCGATGAGGGCTTCCATGGTGTCGGCGAGGATCGAATCCTTGTCGCGCCCACCGGTGAGGATCTCGCCCCGACCCAGTCGCACGTGGTCGCCGAGACCGATCGTGCGGGCGACCTCGGCCAACGCCACCGTCGACACGACGCTCGCGCGACGTTTCGCGAGGCTTCCTTCGTCGAGGTCGGGATGCCGTGTGAACAGCCGGACCGTGACGGCCTGGCCGAGCACCGAGTCGCCGAGGAACTCGAGACGCTCGTTGTGCGGAATGCCGCCGTTCTCGTAGGCGAACGAGCGGTGCGTCAAAGCAAGAGAAAGAAGCTCGGGGTCGATCTCGACCCCGAGCTTCTCGGTGAGCGCTGTGCGCTCGACGTTCTTACGCGTCACGAATCGCCGATCAGACGTCGGCGACCTTGCGGCCCTTGTACTCGAGGAAGAGCTCGGTGCCCTGCGAGTCGGTGACGACCTTCGCCTGGTGGGGACGGCTGTAGACGACCTTGCCGTTCTCGATGGTCTTGACCAGCGCGGGGGCTTCAGCCTTCCACTGCGCACGACGCGAGCGGGTGTTCGAGCGGGAGACCTTCCGCTTCGGGGGGTTACCTGCCATGACTAGCTCTTCTCTGTCTTGGGGGCGGCGCGGAGCGCATCGCCGTCGTCTGGGGTGTACTGCTGGAGCGCAGCCCATCGAGGATCGACAGGCTCCTGCTCCGTGGTGCCGGGGCTTTCCGTCAGCCTCTCGCCCGTGTTCGGGTCAAGCCCGGGGCAGTCCGGCTGACACACCGGCTGGAACGGAAGCGACAGGACAATGGCATCCCGGACCAGATTTTCAAGATCCACGTGGTCGTCTTGAACGTCGAAGTCACTCGCTTCGTCCCCAGGATACGCGAAAAGTTCCTGGAACTCGACTTCGACAGGCTCGACGATGTCGATGAGGCAGCGTCCGCACACCCCCGTGGCGCTGGTGTCGACCGTGCCCGACACGAGGATCCCCTCGTGGACGGACTCGAGACGCACATCGAGTTCGAGCATCTCGGCCTCGGGGACGGAGAGCAGGCCCTCCCCCCATTTCTCGGGGGTCGGGATGTCGAGGGTGTGTTCGCGCATCTCGCCCGGGTGGCGCTCGATGTCGCGTACGGGGAGCTGGAAGGGTCCGGGTCGGCGAGTTCTCACGGTGGTCAATGCTACCCGTGCGCCCCTGAGCAAGGGCCGGGCGGACGCGCCGGTGCCGCACTCGCAGAGCCCACATCACGCATAAGCGCTCTCAGCGCTCACAAACGCGAGGAGCGCGCGTTTCTGAGCGCGGATCGCGTTTATGCGTGGGGGGACGGCGCGCGTCAGAGGCCGCGGGCGCCGGTATCGAGGAAGCGCGCGACGGCGGGCGGGACGTAGGGCGACACGTCGCCGCCGAGTCCGGCCACCTGACGTACGAGCGAGCTCGAGACGAGCGCGTGCGAGGGGTCGGGCAGCAGGAACACCGTCTCGACGTGCGCGAGGTCGCGGTTCACGATCGCCATCGGCGTCTCGTAGGCCACGTCCACCTGAGAACGGATGCCCTTCACCAGCACCTTCGCCCCCACCTCGGTGCAGTAATCGACGAGCAAGCCCATGCTCCACGCGGCGACGATGACGTCGCCCTCGACGCCGGCCTCGGCGATCGACCGCTCGAGCAGGCTCTGCCGCTGGGCGATGGGGAGCATCGCTTCTTTGCCCGGGTTGTGGACCACGAGCACGTGCAGCTGGTCGAAGAGCCCGGCCGCGCGGCGGATGACGTCGAGGTGGCCGAGGGTGGGCGGGTCGAATGAGCCGGGAACGACGGCGATCCGGGGGTCCATGCGGCCAGCCTACCGATGCGACCCTCGGAACGACCCGATGGTCAGGACTTCGCCAGAGCGGCGCGCTCCTCGACACCCACGCGCCGTTCGAGTGCTGCGGCGAGGCCGGGATGCCGAAGCAGAGCCGGATCGTCGGCGAGAAGCCTCTCACCCTCGGCGCGGGCCTCGGTGATGAGATCGGCGTCGGTGACGACGCGCAACAGACGCAGCGACGAACGGGCCCCCGACTGCGCGCCGCCGAGCACGTCTCCCTCTCCGCGCAGCTCGAGGTCGACCTCGGCGAGGGCGAACCCGTCGAGCGTCGCAGCCACGGCTTCGACGCGAGAGCGCGCCGACGTACCCGGCGCGGCCTCGGTCACCAGCAGGCACAGGCCCGGGAGGCCGCCCCGGCCGACGCGCCCGCGCAGCTGATGCAGCTGCGAGACGCCGAAGCGGTCAGCCTCGAGGATGACCATGGTCGACGCGTTCGGCACATCGACGCCGACCTCGATCACGGTGGTGGCGACCAGCACGTCGATGTCGCCGCGCGCGAAGGCCTGCATGACGGAGTCTTTCTCGTCGGAGGGCATCTTGCCGTGCAGGATCTGCACGCGGATGCCGTCGAACGTGGGCAACCGTGACAGAAGCGCCTCGACCTGAACGACACCCCACCGGGTGCGCGCTCCCTCGGCCGCGGCAGCGGGCACATCGGCGGGTTCGTCGGTCTTCTCGTCGGCGGTGAGCTGGTCGGAGTCGATGGCGGCGCACACGACGAAGGCCTGGCGGCCCAACGCGACCTCTTCGGCGACGCGATCCCACACACGGGCGAACCACGCGGGTTTCTCGGCCAGCGGCGCGACGAAGGACTGGATGCCGGCACGCCCGGCCGGCATGGTGCGAATGGTCGAGACGTCGAGGTCACCGAACACCGTCATCGCCACCGTGCGCGGAATCGGAGTGGCCGTCAGCACGAGCGTGTGCGGGGAGCTTCCCTTGGAGCGCAGCGCCTCGCGCTGGTCGACCCCGAATCGGTGCTGCTCGTCGACGACGACGAAGCCGAGGTCCGCGAAGGTGGTGCTCGCACTCAGCAGCGCGTGGGTCCCCACGACGATCCGCGCCTGACCCGACGCGACGCGCAGAGCCGCCTTGCGTCGTTCGGCGGCGGGCATCTGCCCGGTGAGCAGCGTCGGCATGATCTCGGGCGCGAGCTCGGGGCCGAGCATGCGGGCGATCGAGCGCAAGTGTTGACCGGCCAGCACCTCGGTGGGGGCGATGAGGGCGGACTGCCCGCCGGACTCGGCGACCTGCAGCATCGCGCGAAGCGCCACGAGCGTCTTGCCCGAACCCACCTCACCCTGAACGAGACGGTTCATGGGCCAATCGGCCACGAGGTCGGCCTCGAGCTGAGCTCCCACGCTCTGCTGGTCGGCGGTCAATTCGAACGGAAGGATGGCATCGAACCGCTCGAGCAGACCGCCGGCCTCCGCCGGCCGCTTCGTCGCCGACAGAGCCCGCACGAACTGCCGCTGCTGGAGCAGGGCTGTCTGCAGAACGAAAGCCTCATGCATGCGCAGGGTCGCGACCGCGGGCGGGATGTCGTCGTCGGTCTCGGGGCGATGGATCTGCTCGAGCGCCGCGCGCGCGGGGAGGAGACCGCGGCGGGCTCGCAGGTCGTCGGGCAGAGGGTCTTCGACCTCTCCGAGTCCGTCGAGCACGAGGGAGATGGTCTTCTGCACGAGCGTGCTCGGGATCGAGCTCGTCGCGGGATAGATCGGGATGGGCCGCTTCGCCGTCACCTCGGCCTCGGCACGAGCCTCGGCGATGTCGTCGAACAGCTCATAGTCGGGGTTCGTCAGCTGCGTCTGGCGGCGGTACTCGCCGACCTTGCCCGAGAAGATGCCGCGGCGCCCCGGAGTGAGGTCTTTCAAGCGCCAGGGCTGATTGAAGAAGGTCAGCGACATGCGCCCGTCTCCGTCGCTGATGACGACTTCGAGCAGGGAGCCGCGGCGGTTCTGCATGCGACGCTCGTTCGCGCTGACCACCTCGGCGACGATCGTGACCGGCTCCCCGAGCGGGAGGGAATCGATGGGCGTGAGCTCACCCCGACGGGCATAGCGCCGGGGGTAGTGCTCGAGCAGCTCGCCCACCGTCTTCACGCCGAACGCCTTCTCGAATGCCGTCGCGGTCTTGCCGCCGATGGCGCCGTCCAGGCGCGACGCGAGCGAGAATCCGGGCATGCTCCGAGTCTAGGCAGGCCCTCGGACATCGCCGTTCGCGCGCGCGCACGGGACCGCCGCGCCGAGGACCCTAGGCTGGAGAGGTGACGCGCATCATCTCGGGCCGGGCCGGAGGCACGGTCCTCGACGTCCCACCCAAGGGCACCCGTCCCACGAGCGACCGCGTCCGCGAGTCGCTCTTCGGAGCTCTCCAATCCGCGGGCCTGCTCGACGACGCGCGCGTGGCCGATCTCTTCGCGGGCTCCGGCGCCCTGGGGCTCGAGAGCCTCAGCCGCGGCGCCGCTTCGGCGGACCTCGTCGAACTGTCGGCGCCCGCCGCGGCCCTCATCCGCAAGAACGCCGAACGGGTGAAGACGGCCGGCGTCACCGCCCCCGCGCGCGTGCACAAGGCGAACGTCACGACGTTCCTCTCGGCATCCGTTCTCGAATGGGACCTCGTCTTCCTCGATCCGCCCTACGACCTCGCCGACGACGAGCTCACGAAAGCGCTCGTCGCGCTCGCGCCGCGCCTGCACCCCGACGCCACGGTGATCGTCGAGCGGGCGAAACGATCCGCCGCTCCCGAGTGGGCCGCCGCGGGACTCGAGGCCGAGCGCGACCGCGCCTACGGCGACACCACGATGTGGTGGGGACGACCGCAGAGCGACTGATCCCTCAGCCGCGGCCGGCGTCCCAGTCGCGGTACGGATCCCAACCGCCCCGGCCCGACCAGCGCCGATCGTCGACGGTGACGGCTTCGCTCCTGCGTGCCACGACCGTTCCCACGCGACGGCCCAGCGGGCGCGCCTCGGCGGCGAACGTCACGAGGAACCCGTGGTCCTCTCCCCCGCCGAGCGCCCGGTCGGGGTCGTCGCCGAGGGTCGCGGAGTCGAGGGCGATCGTGACCCCCGAGGCATCGGCCATGCGTGTTGCGTCGAGGACGAGACCATCGGAGATGTCCATCATCGCGGTGGCCCCCGCGTCCGCGGCGCGCAACGCCCCCGCGATCGGCGGTCGCGGTGTGAGCTGGCGAGCCAGCCCGCGCGCGTCGTCGGCACCGAGCGCCGCCCGGGCCTCGGGCGTGATCACGAGGGGAGTACCGTCGGCATCCCGGAACCGCCCGAACAGCACCTCGAGTCCCCTCGCGGCTTCGCCGAGCTCGCCGATCACGTAGACGCCGTCTCCGACGCGGGCACCGGAGCGGCGCACGGGCTCGCGCCCGTCGAGGCTCCCCAGGGCCGTCACGGCAATGGTCAGGGTGTCCGAGACGGTGAGGTCGCCGCCCTCGACCGCGCAGTCGGGGGCGAGCTCCGCGCAGGCGGCGGCGAGACCGTCGGCGAACCCGCGGACGAAGGAGATCGGCGTGTCGTCGGGCATCGCGAGCGCGACGAGCAGAGCGATCGGGCGCGCACCCATGGCGGCGACATCGGCGAGGTTCACCGCCGCGGACTTGAAGCCGAGATCGAACGGCGACGACCACGCCAGCCGGAAGTCGGGCCCGTGCACGAGCGTGTCGGTCGTCGCCACGACCCGCCCGTCCGGGACAGACAGCACAGCGGCATCGTCACCGGGCCCGACCGGGGCGGTCGACGGCGGAAGACGGTCCAGGATGCCGCGCAGGATCTGCCCCTCGCTCAGGTCGCCCACAGTGGTTGCACGGGTGGTCTCGGCGTCGGTCACTCCCCCACGCTATTAGCCTGGAGGGGTGCCCCGCTCCTCCCGCCTCCTCGCGCTCCTCGCCGCCGCCACCCTCCTCCCCGGGCTCGCGGCGTGCAGCACCACGGTCGCGATGCAGCCGGCCAAGAACGCGAACGACCCGGCGTGCGCCGAGATCACCTCGCGACTGCCCCAGACGATCTCGGGGCAGAACCGTCGCTGGACCGATGCGCAGTCGACCGGTGCGTGGGGAGATCCCACCGCGATCCTCATGACGTGCGGGCTCGAGACCCCCGGCCCGTCCACCCTGCCGTGTCGCCCGTTCAACGGCGTGGACTGGCTTGTCGACGAGTCGCAGGCAGCCGAGAACCGGTACACACTAACGACGTTCGGGCGCAGCCCCGCGGTCCAGGTCTACCTGGACTACAAGGAGGCCAGCAGCGCCGATGTGGCGCAGGCCCTCGGACCGCTGATCAGCCAATACCTGCCGTCGACGGGCGCCGTGTGCACCTCGGCATCCGACGCCACGCCCTCGCCGAGTCCGACGCCGTAGCGCGCGCCGCGTCCGACCCCCGCGTGCACAGCCGCGGGACGATCCCCGACGCACCGGCGTCACCGGCCCCGGCCACGGCGCGCCGCCGACCCGGCCCGCCGGTGTGCACGACGGACCGAGCCGTGGCTCAGGCCTTCGCGAGCCCCGCGTCGAGCAGGTCGGTGATGAGGTCGGGATACGACAGCCCCGAGGCGATCCAGCAGGTGGGGAACATCGAGATCGGGGTGAACCCGGGCATCGTGTTGACTTCGTTCACATAGAACTCGGTGCCGGTGTAGAAGAAGTCCACGCGAGCAAGGCCCTGACCGCCGATCGCCTCGAACGCCTGGGCGGCGATGCGCTGCATCTCCCCCAGCTCGCCCTCGCGCAGGTCGGCGGGACACACGAGGTCGACGCCCGCGGCTCCCAGGTACTTGGCCTCGAAGTCGTAGAACTCGCGGCCCGTCACCACGATCTCGCCGGCCACGCTCACGCGCACCGGTCCGCCGTCGCGCCCGGGAAGCACGCCGCACTCGACCTCGCGTCCGACGATCGCCTTTTCGATCAGCACCAGGCCGTCTTCGGCGAAAGCGGTGTCCAAAGCGGCATCCAGGTCTTCCCAGCGCGACACCTTCGTGACGCCCACGCTCGATCCGGCCTCGTTCGGCTTCACGAACACCGGCAGGTCGAGCGCGCGGATACGCCGCTCCCACAGCTCGCGGTCGCGGGCGAGGTCGGCGCGGGTGACCGCCACCCACGGCACGACCGGCACGTTCGCCGCGCGGAGCACCTGCTTGGTCACGTGCTTGTTCATGCCGATCGCCGACATGAGCACACCGCCGCCGGCGTACGGGATGCCGAGCAGCTCGAGCAGACCCTGCACCGTCCCGTCCTCACCGAATCGTCCGTGCAGGATCGGCAGTACGACGTCGACGTCTCCGAGCGACCGAGTGCCCTCGGCATCCGTCACCGTCCACTCGCGTGAGAGCGTCGAGTCGGGCAGGCGAACGCGCGTGCCGTTGTCGCGCACCTCGGGCAGTGCGTCGGGGATCAGCGCGAACTTGTCGGGATCGTCGTCTTCGAGAACGAAAGCGCCGTCGCGGGTGATGCCGACCGGGATGACCCGGAAGCGGTCACGGTCGATCGCCCGCAGCACCCCGCCCGCCGTGGCGGAACTGATCGAATGCTCGCTGGAGCGCCCGCCGAAGAGCACCACCACCACCGGTTTGGTCATTCTGCGTCCTCTCGCCCTGCGGCTGGTCGTCGTCTGTCGTCAGGTGCGGTGCGATGTCGCGCGGGTCCATCGTCCCGTCGAGCACCATCTTCACCTGCTGCACGATCGGCATGTCGACGCCGACCTGCTTCGCGAGCTGAAGAACGGGAGCCACGGATGCCAGCCCCTCGGCGGTCTGCTGCATCTGAGCGACGACCTCCTTGTAGCCGTAGCCCTGTCCGAGCAGGCGCCCCGCGGTGTTGTTGCGGCTGAGCGGCGACTGGCACGTCGCGATGAGATCGCCGAGTCCCGCGAGGCCCTGGAGCGTCTCGGGCTGCGCGCCCTGCGCGACCGCGAAGTCGGTCATCTCGACGAGGCCACGGGTGATGATCGAGGCCTTCGTGTTCTCGCCGTACCCGACGCCGTCGACGATGCCGATGGCCACCGCGATGAGGTTCTTCAGCACTCCACCGAACTCGGTGCCGATCACGTCGGTGTTCACGAACGAGCGGAAGTACCGGTTGCGCGCGCGACGGGCCACGGCCTCGGCGGTCTCGGGGCTGAGCGAGCTGATGACGGCTGCGGTCGGCTGCTCGCGCGCGATCTCGAGGGCGAGGTTCGGGCCGGATGCCACCGCGATGCGCGCAGGATCGCACTGCAGCACCTGCTCGATAACCTGGCTCATGCGCAGGCCCGTCGACTTCTCGACGCCTTTCATGAGCGACACGATCGGCACGTCGGTGCGCTCGACGAGCGGCTTGATGGCGGCGAGGTTCTCTCGGAGAGACTGGCTCGGCACCGAGAGGTAGATCTGCTCCGCACCGTTCAGCGCCTGGGCCAGATCCGTCGTCGCGGTCATCGTGCGTGGGAGGTTGATACCCGAGAGGTACCGGCTGTTGCGCTTGGACTCGGTGATCTCGGCCGCGAGCTCCGGGCGGCGCGCCCACATGACGACCGACGCACCGCCGTCGGCCAGGATCTTGCCGAAGGTCGTCCCCCAGCTTCCGGCGCCGACGACGGCGACTCTGGGGCCGGCGACGGGCAGGGCGCTCTTACGGCTCAAGGCGGCCCGTCTCGTTCTGCCCGTGCTGCGACGGGTTCCAGCGCTCTGCGGGGGCAGGAAGCCCCCGGATGCCGGAGAGCATCGCCGTGACCTCGTTCATCATCGCGTCGGTCGCTTTCGTCAGCGTGGCCGGTTGCGTGGGCGTCGCCGTGTAGGCGCTCATGTCCATCGCGGGGCCGAACTCGACGATCACGTGCGAGCGGCGGGGGAATCTCAGCTTCCCGTAGCGCGGCAGGATCTGCTGGACGCCCCACTGCGCCATGGGGATGAGCGGCAGGTCTGCGGCCAGGGCCAGGCGCACCGCGCCCGTCTTGCCGCGCATCGGCCAGAGCTCGGGGTCGCGTGTGAGGGTGCCCTCGGCATAGACGATGACGCCGCGCCCGTCGCGCGCGATCTGCTCGGCGGCCTTCATCGACTGGTTCGCGCTCGTCGAGGCCCGGGGTACCGGAACCATTCCGGTCGCGCGGAGCGCGGCCCCGAGCACGGGAACCTTGAACAGGCTCTCCTTCGCCATGAACCGGGGGGCGCGGCCCAGCCGCCAGACGGCGACCGCGACGATCACCGGATCGAACTCCGAGTTGTGGTTCGGCGCCAGCACGTACGCTCCCTCGCGCGGGAGGTTCTCGGCGCCGCGGATCTCGATCCGGGCGAAGAGTCCCGTGAGGGGGACGATGATCGCCGCGAGCGGCCAGAAGGCGCTCGGGCGGCTCTTCTCGGGATTCGAGACCACCGGCGTCAGCCCACGACGTCGAAGTCGGCGTCGAGAGCGGTGAGCTTCTCGAGGAACTTCTCGTACCCGCGACGGATGATGCCGATGTTGCGCACCGTCGATTCGCCCTCGGCCGCGAGAGCCGCGATCACGTAGCTGTAGCCGCCGCGGAGGTCGGGCACTTCGACGTCGGCGCCGCGCAGTGGCGTCGGTCCGTTGATGACGGCAGCCTGCTCGAGGTCGCGTCGAGGAACGCGGCGGTCGGGGCTCGAGATGCCCTTCGGGTGCACGACGATGTCGGCCCCCATCTTGTTCAGCGCCTCGGTGAAGCCCAGGCGGTTCTCGTACACGGTCTCGTGCACGGTCGAGGTGCCGGGAGCCTGCGTGAGAGCGACGATGAGCGGCTGCTGCCAGTCGGTCATGAAGCCCGGGTGCACGTCCGTCTCGACCATCACGGGCTTGAGGGCCTCACCGCGACGGAACAGGATGCCGTCCTCTCGGACGTCGAACCATCCGCCGGCCTTCCGGAACACGTTGAGGAAGGTCAGCATGTCCTGCTGACGGGCGCCCTTGGCGAAGATCTCGCCGTCGGTGGCCAGGGCCGCGCACGCCCAGGAGGCGGCCTCGTTGCGGTCGAAGATCGCGCGGTGGTCGTAGCCGACGAGCTTGTCGACGCCCTCGATGAAGATGACGCGGTTGGGCTCGTACGAGATGATCGCGCCCATCTTCTGCAGCACCGCGATGAGGTCCATGATCTCGGGCTCGATCGCGGCGTTGCGCAGCTCGGTGACGCCCTTCGCGCGCACAGCGGTGAGCAGCACCTGCTCGGTCGCACCGACGCTCGGATACGGCAGCGTGATGTTGGCGCCGTGCAGGCCGTTGGGGGCCGTGATGCGGATGCCCTCGTAGCTCTTGTCCACGACGGCGCCGAACGCGCGCAACGCGTCCATGTGGAAGTTGATCGGGCGGTCGCCGATGCGGCATCCGCCCAGGTCGGGAATGAGCGCCTCGCCCAGCAGGTGCAGCAGCGGCCCGCAGAACAGGATCGGGATGCGCGACGCGCCGGCGTGCGCGTCGATCTCTTCGAAGTGCGCGGCGACCGCGCCCGAGGGGTCGAGGTGGAGCGTGCCTTCCTCGTCGCCCTCGGTCACGGTGACACCGTGCACCTCGAGGAGGGAGCGAACGACCTTCACATCGCTGATCATCGGTACGTCGCGCAGCGTGCTCGTGGTCTCGCCCAGGAGCGCCGCCACCATGGCCTTGGTCACCAGGTTCTTGGCGCCCTTGACCTCGACGGTCCCTCGGAGGGGCCGACCGCCGCGAATCGCGAGAGTCTCTGCCGCCTCCCAATCGGGCTGTCCGGGGTTCTGGTCTCCGGAGTCGGTGACGAGTGTGCTCATGGGGGGTGGACCTCACTTCGTGGACGAGGGGCGGCAGATCGACCCGATCGGGTCGATCGGGCTCAGCGGACCGGAAGGGTCTGCGGCCGCCATGCCTCGCGGCGCGCCTCGAACTGCGTGATCTTGTCTTCGTCACGCAGCGTGAGCCCGATGTCGTCGAGCCCTTCGAGAAGCCGCCACCTAGTGTAATCGTCGATCTCGAACGAGACCTGGAGGTCGCCCACCGTGGCGGTCTTCGCGGTAAGGTCCACGGTCATCTCGATGCCCGGATTCGCCTCGATCACCGCCCAGATCTGCTCGACCTGGTCTTCGGTGATCACGCCCGTGACCAGGCCCTGCTTGCCGGAGTTGCCGCGGAAGATGTCGGCGAACTTGGGGCTCAGCACCACCTGGAAGCCGTAGTCGCGCAGCGCCCACACGGCGTGCTCGCGGCTCGACCCCGTTCCGAAGTCGGGACCGGCGACGAGGACGGATGCCGAGCGGTAGGCGTCCTGGTTCAAGACGAAGTCCGGATCCTGGCGCCAGTTGGCGAACAGCGCGTCGTCGAAACCGGTCTTGGTGACGCGCTTGAGATAGACGGCCGGGATGATCTGATCGGTGTCGACCGCCGAGCGCTTCAAGGGCGCGGCGACACCGGTGTGCGTCGTGAACTTCTCCATGTCAGGCCTCCGCCCCGGTCGAAACGGACTCTGCGGGGACAGGGCCGAGGTCGGCCGGACTCGAGAGCGTCCCCCGCACGGCGGTGGCCGCGGCGACGAGAGGCGACACGAGGTGCGTGCGTCCGCCCTTGCCCTGGCGCCCTTCGAAGTTGCGGTTCGAGGTCGAGGCACAGCGCTCTCCCGGAGCCAGCTGGTCGGGGTTCATCCCCAGGCACATCGAGCAGCCGGCGAATCGCCACTCGGCGCCGAAGTCGGTGAAGACCTTGTCGAGGCCCTCGGCCTCGGCCTCGAGCCGGACGCGCGCCGAACCGGGAACGACCATGACCCGCACGTTCTCGGCCTTGGTGCGGCCCTGGATGACCGAGGCGAAGGCGCGGAGGTCTTCGATGCGACTGTTCGTGCACGAGCCCATGAAGACGGCATCCACGGGGATGTGCTTCATCGGCGTACCGGCCTGAAGGTCCATGTACTCGAGGGCGCGTTCGGCGGCGGCGCGCTCGTTGGGGTCGGCGATCTCGGCCGGGGTCGGAACGACGTCGGACAGCGAGACGCCCTGGCCGGGGTTCGTGCCCCAGGTGACGAAGGGCTCGAGCTCGGCGGCATCCAGGAACACCTCGGCGTCGTAGACGGCGCCCTCGTCGCTGGGAAGCGTCCGCCAGTAGGCGACCGCGTCGTCCCAGTCCTGGCCCTGCGGGGCGTGCGGCTTGTCTTTGACGTACGCGAAGGTGGTCTCGTCGGGGGCGATCATCCCGGCTCGGGCGCCCGCCTCGATCGACATGTTGCACATCGTCATGCGCCCCTCCATCGAGAGGGAGCGGATCGCGCTGCCGCGGAACTCGAGCACGTAGCCCTGTCCGCCGTTCGCGCCGATCTTGGCGATGATCGCCAGGATGATGTCCTTCGCGGTGACGCCGGGCTTGAGGTCTCCCTCGACCGTGATCGCCATCGTCTTGAAGGGCTTGAGCGGCAGGGTCTGCGTGGCGAGCACGTGCTCGACCTCGCTCGTGCCGATACCGAAAGCCATCGCACCGAATGCACCATGGGTCGAGGTGTGCGAGTCTCCGCAGACCACCGTGATCCCCGGCATGGTGAGTCCGAGCTGCGGGCCCACGACGTGGACGATGCCCTGCTCCTTGTCGCCGAGTGAGTGGATGCGCACGCCGAACTCCTCGGCGTTGCGGCGCAGGGTGTCGATCTGCGTGCGGCTGGTCAGATCGGCGATCGGCTTGTCGATGTCGAGCGTGGGGGTGTTGTGGTCTTCCGTGGCGATCGTCAGATCGAGTCGCCGCACGGGGCGCCCCTCGGCGCGAAGGCCGTCGAAGGCCTGGGGGCTGGTGACCTCGTGCACGAGGTGCAGGTCGATGTAGATGAGATCGGGCTGACCGTTGTCACCCTTGACCACGAGGTGGTCGTCCCAGACCTTCTCGGCCAGGGTGCGCGGACGGTCCGGGATCCGGATGCCGTCGATCGGGGTGGTGCTCATGTTTGCGTTTCTCCTCGGAAGGGGTGTGAGGCCCGCGACGAACTCCGCGACGAGAAAGGCCTAGGACAAGGTCTCGTCGCGGCCGCTAAGGAGGAGGCGAGCGATCCGCACCCGGTCACGATACCACCGGGCACGCCCGTGCCAGCCGCGCCACGGCGTCCGCGACGCGGGTGCCGCCCGTAACAGAGCGCCGCACATTTCGTCGTCGACGACTCCCCCGTGCGAGCCTGGCCCGATCCCGAACACCCCTCGGACCGGGCCCGCGCCCCGCGAGCCCGCCCCGCCCCCGCGAAACGGAGCGTGACCCATGGCCGCGAACGCCGACACCGGATTCTCCACCCGCCAGGTACATGCGGGCTCGGCCACCGCGCACGCCTCGCCGCGGGCCATGCCCATCTACCTCACGGCGGGTTTCACCTTCGACGACCTCGACGCCTCGGCAGCGCATTTCGGCACCGGCGCCGGTTTCGGCTACACCCGAACGGGCAACCCCACGATCCAGGCCGTCGAAGAGCGTCTCGCCTCTCTCGAGGGCGGCGACCAGGCCGTCCTCGTGTCGAGCGGCCAGGCCGCCGTGACCGTGGCTCTGCTGGCCCTCGCCGGGGCGGGTGACCACGTCGTCGTCTCGGAGCACATCTACGAGGGCACGCGCGGCCTGCTCCTCGACAACCTCGCGCGGCTCGGCATCGAGGCCACCTTCGTGCCCACGGGGGATCTCGACGCCTGGAGGGATGCCATCACCCCGCGCACCCGTGCCCTGTTCGCCGAGACGCTCTCGAACGCCCGCAACGACGTCCTCGACATCGCCGCCGTCTCGGCGATCGGCAGAGAGCGAGGGATTCCTCTCGTCGTCGACAGCACCTTCACCACGCCCTACCTGCTTCGCCCGATCGAGCACGGTGCCGCCGTCGTCGTGCACTCGGCGAGCAAGTTCCTCGCGGGGCAGGGGGCAGTGCTCGGCGGGGTGATAGTGGACGACGGTCGCTTCGACGCCGCGGCATCCGGTCATCTCTTCCCGCATCTCGTGCAGACCGACCGTCTGGGCGGGGCGAGCTACGCCGAGAAGCACGGGCCGCGCGCCCGCGGGGCGTACATCCGCGAAAGCGTCGCGCCGCGGTTCGGCCCGTCGCCGTCGCCCCTGAACGCCTTTCTCATCGGTCAGGGCATCGAGACGCTGAGCCTTCGTGTGGAACGCCAGTCGCAGAACGCCCTCACCGTCGCTCGGTGGCTCGAACAGCGCCCCGAGGTCGAGCGCGTCGACCACGTGGGTCTCGAGTCGCACCCGGACTTCGACCTCGGGCGGCGGTACCTCACGCGCGGCACCGGGTCGGTGTTCACCGTGACCCTGCGCGGCGGCCTCGAGGCGGCGCGCCACGTCGTGCAGTCGGTCGAGGTGATCACGCACATGACCCACCTCGGCGACGTGCGTTCGCTCGTGCTTCACCCGCAGAGCACCTCGCATTCCGCGCGGACCGTCGACGAGCGCGAGAGGGCGGGGGTGTTCCCCGGCACGATCCGGCTGTCGATCGGGATCGAGGACATCGACGATCTGCTCGCCGACCTCGAGCAGGCGCTCGTGGGCGTCCCCGTCGTCGAGCGCGAGACGGTCGTGCTGTGAGCCGGCTGCAGCACTTCGGCTGGTTCCTCGCGCGCGGCTTCGGTCCGCACGGATGGGGGCACCCCTACCTGCGC
This sequence comes from Sphingomonas sp. G5, assembly GCF_052660795.1. Lineage (NCBI taxonomy): Bacteria > Pseudomonadati > Pseudomonadota > Alphaproteobacteria > Sphingomonadales > Sphingomonadaceae > Sphingomonas > Sphingomonas sp. G5. The sequence goes on from NZ_CP109660.1 coordinate 1,921,896, forward strand.
TGGAACCACCGCTGGACCGAGCCGGGGCTCTATCAGGACTCGGCGCGGACGCTCGAGCAGGCCGGCTTCGACCTGCTGATCATCGAGGACGCGCCCTCGCTCGGCAGCGCCGACACGATCGACCTGCGGGTGCGTCACGCCTTCGGCGGGCCCAAGCACGACCCGCTGCTGCTCGCGCCGTACCTGTTCGCGGCGACGCAGCACCTGGGCGTGGTGCCGACGGTCAACCCGGCCGCCTACCTGCCGTACACCGCCGCCCGTCAATTCGCGACGCTGCAGCACCTGAGCGGCCACCGTCTCGGCCTGAACGTCGTGACCGACACCGGCAGCGCGCGCCACTTCTCGACCGCGCCGCAGCTCGGGCACGACGCGGCCTACGACCGGGCCGAGGAGTGGCTCGACGGCATCCGGAAGCTCTGGGACAGCTGGGGCGAGGGCGCCCTCGTCGCCGACGAAGAGACGGGGATCTACGCCGACGGGACGAAGCTCGAGGCGGTACAGCACCGGGGTGAGCACTTCGGCTTCGACGGGCCGCTGAACGCGGTCCCCTTCACCGACGGCGCGCCCGCGATCGTCTCCCCCGGCGGATCCGGTCGCGGCCTGTCGTTCGCGGGACACAACTCCGACGTGCAGTTGGCCCTCGCGCCTCTCGACGAGCAGAGCATCCGGGCCTATCGCGCACGCATCCACGCGGCAGCCGAGGCCGCGGGACGCGCCGCGTCCGACATCAAGATCCTCTTCGCGATCCAGCCCGTGCTCGTGTCTTCCCCGGAAGAAGCCGATCGCCTGGTCGCGGCATCCGTCAACCCCTCCGAGGACGCGCTCGTCGCCATCGCCCGCAAGCAGTCGAGCGATCTCGAGACCGATCTCACCGGCCTCGACCTCGACAAGCCTCTCGACCGGTCGATCTTCGGCGAGCACGTGTCGGAGGGCAGCATCAACCGCCTCGTCGGAAAGCACGACGCCGACACTCCGTTACGGACGCTTCTGGGCGCGCACGCGCGCGTGGGGCGCCTCCGCGACGGCTCGGGCTTCGTCGGCACGGCGGACGAGTTCGCCGACCGCATCGAGGAACTGGGCGAGTGGGGCAACGACGGCGTCCTTCTGTGGGGAGACCTGCACCCGGTCACCGTGCACCGCGTGCTCGACGACCTCGTGCCGATCCTCCGCCGACGCGGCATCCTCCGCGAGGAGTTCGTCGACGGCGGCCTGCAGGCGAACCTGCGCGCGTTCTAGGTCCCGGATGCCGGGGTCGGCGCAGACGGCTCGACGCCGGATCACCCCCATGTCCCAATCGTGGTTGTCTCGGGGCTGCTCGGGCAACCACTTCTGGGACACGCAGCGCATCCACCGGGACAAGCGGAGTGTGCGGCGACGCGTCAGTCGCCCTTCGGCTGATCGACCGTGCGCGGCGTCCCCTTCTCGTCGGCGACATCGGCCGCGGCATCCTGGGGGCCCTCGACGGACGCGGGCTCCCGGCGCGCGGCGATGAGGCTCGCGATCGTCGCGACCGCCATCGACAGCACGATCACGGCGAGCGACACCCACGTCGAGATCTCGGGAGCCCACTCGATCGGCTCGCCGCCGTTGATGAACGACAACTCGTTGACGTGCATCGCGTGCAGGATGAGCTTCACGCCGATGAAGGCGAGGATGAAGGCGATCCCGTAGTGCAGGAACTTCAAGCGGTCGAGCAGGTCGCCCAGCAGGAAGTACAGCTGACGCAGCCCCATGAGCGCGAACAGGTTCGCCGTGAAGACGATGAACGGGCTCTGCGTGATGCCGAAGATCGCGGGAATCGAGTCGATCGCGAACAGCAGGTCGGTCACACCGATCGCGACGAACACGATGATCATCGGGGTGAAGAGCTTCTTCCCGCCGATTCGCGTGATGACCTTCTTGCCGTCGTACGCATCGCTCATCGGCAGCACCCGACGCAGTGTCCGCACGATGAGGTTCTCTTTCTGCGAATCGTCGTCGTGGTCGTCGCCCGGGAACGCCTGGCGGATCGCCGTGTAGACGAGGAACGCGCCGAAGAGGTAGAAGATCGGACTGAAGTTCTCGATGATGGTCGCGCCGACCAGGATGAAAGCGCCGCGCAGGATGAGCGCGATGATGATGCCCACCATCAACACCTCCTGCTGATACCGGCGCGGCACCGCGAACTGCCCCATGATCAGCACGAACACGAAGAGGTTGTCGATCGACAGGCTGTACTCGGTCAGCCAGCCCGCGACGAACTGCCCGGCGACCTCTCCCCCGGCGACGATCCACAGCACACCCGCGAAGATCAACGCCAGCGTCACGTAGAACACGACCCAGAGCGTCGACTCCCTCGCCGCAGGGATGTGCGGGCGCTTGAGGATGATCAGCAGGTCGGCGACCAGGATCAGCACGAGCACGACGAGCGTGATCGTCTGGAAAAGGGGGTCGAGCTGCAGCTCCATCGCGGGGCCTTTCATCGGGGGAAACGCTCGAGTTTATCCGTCGGCCCCGTTCGCACAGGGGCTTGTGCACGTAGAGCTCATTGCGTGCGTACATCCGTGAGACGATCCGCCGCGCCCGGACACCCCTGAGTGAGAGAGTGCTTTTCCGGGCTCACCCGGAAGGCGGAACGGATGCCATGACCCACGGAGTCATCGACGACAGGGCCCTCGTGGCGCGCGCCGCCGGCGGGTCGGAGGTCGCGTATCGCGAGCTGTATCGGGCGTACGCGCGGCCGGTCTACTGGATCGCCTTCGGTCTGGTCGGCAATCCCGCGGATGCCGAGGACGTGGTGCAGGAGACCTTCGTGGTCGCGTGGCGGAAGATCCCGTCGCTGCGGCTCGAGGGCGAGTCCCTGCTGCCCTGGCTCGCGACCGTCTGCCGTCTGCAGGCGCAGAACCGTCTGCGCGCTCGCCGCCGTCACAGCTCGCACGCCGCGCTGAGCGATGAGATCCCGTCAGCCGTCGACGTCGAAGCCCAGGTCGTGCAGGCGCACACGGTGTCGGCGATCCTCGCCGAGGTCGACCGCCTGAGCGATCTCGACCGCGAGATCTTCCGCCTGTGCGCCGCCGAGGGCTACGGATACGAAGCGGCCGCCGTCTCACTGGGCGTCTCGCACGGCACCGTCCGCAACCGGCTCTCGCGCATCCGCTCCCGGGTGCGCGCCACAGCGATCGAGACGGAGACCCCATGACCGCGCACACTCTTCCCCCTCTCCCCGCCGATCGGATGGATGCCATCGAGGCCGCGGTCTTCGGGAGGATCGCCGACGAGCGCGAGCGTACGCGCCGCCGTCGTCGCGGGATCTGGACGGGCGCCGGGGCCGCGGCCGCCGTGGTCGCGGTCGCCGCGTTCGTGGGCCCCTCGCTGGCCGCCACCCCGGGGTCCAGCGGATCGAGCGCCATCGTCGGGGCCAGCGAGCAGCACTCGAGCGGAGCCGCCCAGAACCCACCCCTCGTACCGGTGGACCCGGGTCAGGGTGCCGGGGGGTCAGCCTCGTCTTCCGAGGCCGCTGCGGGTGATGCAGCGGCGCGCGACACGGCGACCCGAGACATCGTCGCCACCGCGTCGAGCACCGTCGAGGTGGACGACATCGCTGCGGCGATCGCCGCGATCGGCGCCTCCGCGACCGGGGCGGGTGGATACGTCGAGTCTTCGCAGCTGGGCGGCGCGATCGGCGCGGTGCCGTACGAGGGCGCGGTGACGGGCCCCACGGCATCCTCGGGATGGATCACCGTGCGCGTTCCGGCGGCCGCCCTCACGAGCACGATGGACGACCTGCGCCAGGTCGGAGAGGTCACCGCCACGACGGTCAGCCGCTCCGACGTGACCGAGCAGACGGTCGACCTGCGCGCTCGCGTCGCGGCCGGCGAGGCCTCGGTGGCGCGCTTGACGCAGCTGTTGGCGCAGGCCGGGTCGGTGTCGGACCTGATCACCGCCGAGTCCGCTCTCGCCGAGCGGCAGGCGCAGCTCGAATCCGACCGCCAGGTGTTGCAGTCGGTCGAGTCGCAGGTCGCGATGTCGTCTCTGAGCGTGCAACTCGTCGAGCGTTCCCCCGCCGTCGCCGCCGACCCCGCCGGCTTCGGCGACGGCCTCGGCGCCGGCTGGAACGGACTGGTGGCCACGCTGAACGGGATCGTGATCGGCCTCGGGTTCCTGCTGCCGTGGATCGCGGTGGCGGGCGTGGTCCTGGCGGTGGTGTGGGGGGTGCGCCTCCTGGTGCGGCGCCGCCGAGCCGAACGCGAAAGCTGAGCCGCGCTTCTTCCGCACCGGATTCGGATCGGAGCAACGGAATCGGATGCGGGGAGCCTCGGCATCCGAATCCGTTCGACGTATCCGAACCTGTCGCGGTGCGCATCCACCCCGAGAAGCTCGTAAGCGCTTTTCTCCCGGTTCCGCGAGTGCCCGCAGGAGCCATTTGCGGTGACGGGTGCTCGCTCGGATCCCTTGCCGTACTGACCCGTATGTGAGGCGCACAGCGCCTCCCGGTTACCTTTCTGGGGCGACTGCACGTGTGTCCCCTGGCCGCATGGAAATTCGGGCTGGTTTTCAGGCGCTCGTTTCGGAGACGACGCGTCTCGATGAGGCTTCGGATGACCTATCCGCTCGAGTCCGGCAAGTGCGCGAGAGCGTCGAAGACCTCCTCGCCGTCGGGTGGACAGGGGATGCGGCCTCCGCGTTCCGGCCGCTCTTCGACGCGTGGTTCACAGCAGCAACGGGAAGTACGGAGGAACTCTCCCGCCTGACCGCCGCGTTGCGAGGCGCAACCGCTGACATTGCCGCTGCTGAGCAGGCCAGCCGCGATGCCGCCCGCACCCTGGGATCGAATCTGCCTGCGGGCGGTCAGCGATGAGGCACTCGGTCCATCTCGCGCAGCTTTCGGAGTTCGTCGAGGAGCTGACAAGCATCACCCGCAGCGTCACGCAGGCTCTCGAAGACGCGAACGCAGCCTCTCATCGCCTTCACGGGACGTGGGACGGTGAAGCGTCGGACGCCCACACGCTCGCCCACACCGCCTGGGCCGACGACTCTCGCGAGATGGCGGAGGCTCTGGCCGGGATGCGCCGACTGCTCGACGGCGCACGAGCGAACTACGACGCGGCGGTGGATGCCAACTCACGGATGTGGGGGTGACCAGTGCTCATCACCGTTGACCCCGACGCCTGGTACGCGGCGTCGACGAAGTTCGGCGCCAACGTCGCCCGGACGCTCAGCGACGCTGAATCTGCCCTCGGCGCTACCCTCGCTGACTCAGGACGCATCGCGGGCAATGACCCCTCGGGGGCAGCGTGGGCGCAGGCGTACGACCAGACCGCTCCCGCCGTCGCTCAGGCCATCAACGACGCGGTGGCCGCCGCGCTCACGGTGAGCGGGTTGCTCCGGCAGACGGGTTTGAATCACGCGTCCGCGGATGCGGACTCGAACGCGCTCGGCGCTATGCTCCAGGCGCCGATCGCCGTCGATGCACCGGCGTTCGGTGTCTGCGTCTCCGTTCCCAGCGTCGCGGGTGGCTCGCTCGGCCCACCAAACGGCTGGCTGGACATTCAGAAGTATGTAGCGGTCATTTGGCCGGACGGCGACCCTACGAAACTGCGCGCCCTCGCGCTCGCCTGGAGAGACTGCGCCACCACGCTTGAAAGCGCCTGGCCCTCGATATCGTCTGCCCTCACCGCGCTTGCGGATGAGGAGTCGCCGGAGGTGGATTCCGCCCGAGGTGTCTGCATCACGGTGGGCGATTCGCTGACCGACATCGCCGCGCAGGCACGAGCCATCGCGGACTCTGCCGAGACGCTTGCTCAGCACATCGACGATGCGCAGAACGAACTGCGCAAACAAGTCGCTCTCTTCCTCGCAGAGACCGCAGCCATCGAAGCAATCGCCCTAGCCGCTGGCGCGGCTACGGAAGGGGCGGGCCTGCTCGTTGGACACGGCGTCGCTGTCTTCAACGCCAGTAAGTACACGGTCCGGTTCGTCGAAATCGTCGTACGCCTAGCCGAAGGTGCGAGGGCCGCCGCCGCAGGTCTCGCCTGGCGCTCCCTCGACGCAACGAGCGACGGACTCCGGGCGATAGCCGCCCGGACGCCCTCCGTCGCAGCCACAGCCAGCGTCACCGGCGCAGCAGAGAAGCTGACCGCGCTGGCGGACAAACTCGCTAAGTCCCCTTGGCCCTTCGGCCCCTCCCCTCGGGGATTCGCCATTGAGGCTCGCCTGGGAGGCAACCTCCCGGCGTCCTTCCCCACCATCGACCGGTTCAACGACGCGACCGGCGTCGCGACGAGCATCAAGAGCATCGATCTAGCTTCGAAGACGTATCTCGTTCCGTCTCGTCTCCGCGGCACCCTGAGGGGGTACATCGATAGACTTGCTGAGTTCAAGGGTGCGACCTGGGGCGGTCGAGAAATCGACGATATCGCCATACAAGGTCGCGAGTTGCAGCTCGCGGTTCCCCGCACGGCGACGGCTGAGCAGCAGGCTATTCTGAATAGCATGAAGGACTACGCACTAGAGAAGGGCGTACGCCTGACTGTGGAGGTCATTCGGTGAGTCAAACCTACGGAGTGGTCAACATCGACCTACGACCGGACGGCACTCTTCTCGTCCATGTGATGGCCCGCACGACGGAGGGTGCGATGATTCTGAGCGGTCTCCCAAAGGTCCTTACGGATGCCGATGACGACATTTCGCTTGGACAGACCGTCATGGCAGCGACCGACGAGGCCGTGTCCACCGTGCTGCCTGCCCGTGACCTACGACACAACCCGCCTGACGCTGAACTACTGGAGTGGTTGAAGCTCCCCTCCTACGCTGCATACGCGAAGGGGGTTCGAGAGGTAAAGGTGCACGGTTTCTATGAAGCTGGTGCACTGACGCACGTCCTGGTAACGCCCGCCCACAATGGCGGCGCACGAAGCGGTTTCACTCCGCTCACTGACCATCGGGTCAGGCTGGATAGCCCCACGGCGGCGCAGCTTGGGGCGGCTGTCCAGGAAGCTTTTGCTCTGGCCACTCTTTAGGGAAGAACGAGCGGGCGAGCGGAACGGATTGGTGACAACTGATCGCTCGTTCCGTCAGGTGCTGGCGGGGAGGACGCCGTCGCGGCCCGTCCCAATCCCAGGGGCTTGGCGAGGGCGTTTCGGTGGCCGCCCGTGGGCCTCAAAGCGGCGTCACCATCGAACAGATCGTGACCGATTTCGGGATCAGCGAAGCAATGCCGCAGAACTGGCTCCGCGGGCCGATATCGAGGAAGGCAACCGGCCCCGCCAAGCTGCTGTCGCGCGTCCTCTGAAAGCCTCCACTGCGTGAGCCGGGCGAGGCATGACGAACCCCTCGATATCGGTCCTGAGAACTCCGAGACGCCCCGAGTTCTCAGGCGGGGCACGCAGCCGGTTCGCCACGACACTTCAATTCCCACGAATCCCAGTCAGGCCACGTCTCTCTGTGCGGTCGCGATGACAATGTGCTCGAACAAGCTGTCCACTCGGCCCACCGCGTAGGCGGCGCACCAGGGCTGGCGTCGGCTACAGCCAGCACTCCTTTCACCGCTGGGTGATACGGCAGAGCTGCCTTGATATTGACATTCGCGGCGGTTAGCTCGGCGCGTAGGCCGATGACACGGCGACCGTGATGGCATCAGGCCACACAGCGACGAGCAGACTCATCAGCTTCTCTCGCATGAGACGAGCGTCCGTCGGTATAAGGGCGCTCCCGCTGAACGGGATCGTCGTCGGCCTCGGGTTCCTGCTGCCGTGGATCGCGGTGGCGGGCGTGGTCCTGGCGGTGGTGTGGGGGGTGCGCCCCCTGGTGCGGTGCCGCCGAGCCGAACGCGAAAGCTGAGCCGCGCTTACTCCGCACCGGATTCGGATCGAAGCAACAGAATCGGATGCCGGGAGTCCTGGCATCCGATGGTGGTGCACGTCTCCGATTCTGTTGCGAAGTCCGGGCATCCCCTGCCAACGAAAAATGCCCCGACCATTCGGTCGAGGCATTTTCGTGTTGGTGACCCCAGCGGGATTCGAACCCGCGTTACCGCCGTGAGAGGGCGGCGTACTAGGCCGCTATACGATGGGGCCGCGTCGTCAACCATTCAAGTATGCATGACAGTTGACGCCCACGCAAAATCGAGGCCGAGGCGTCGACTTCTCGGGCGTGTCCGGCCACGGTACCGCGAGATGGCCTCGCGCGGAAGAGCCGTTAGACGCTGTTCACCCACCGCGCCAGCGCTTGCTCCACTCCGGCGTGCAGGAGTTGACTCGTCTCATGCGCCTCACGAAGCACGAACACGCCGCCCTCGTCCTCGCCGAATCCGGTCACTCGCTCGTGATCGACCCGGGCAGCTTCACCTCGCCCCTCGAAGAGCTGACGAACCTCGACGGCATCGTCATCACCCACGAGCACGCCGACCACTGGACGCCCGAGCACCTCACCCGCCTGCAGAAGGCCCACCCCGGCGTGCCGATCTACGGCCCCGAAGGGGTGCGCGACGCCGCGGCCGGTTTCGACGTCACCGTGGTGCACCCGGGCGACACCCTCGACCTCGGGCCCTTCCACCTGGAGTTCTTCGGCGGGAAGCACGAGGTCATCCACTCCTCCATCCCCGTGGTCGACAACGTCGGCGTTCTCGTCAACGACGCGGTGTACTACCCGGGCGACTCGTTCGCGGTCCCCAAGCACAAGAAGGTCGAGCTGCTCGCCGCCCCCGTCGGCGCCCCGTGGCTCAAGGTCGGCGACGCCATCGACTACGTGCTCGCGGTCAAGCCCGAACGCGTCTTCGCTACCCACGACATGACCCTCTCGGTCGCCGGAAAGCAGATGGGCGACGCGCGCCTCACCTGGGCCGTGGAGCAGAACGGCGGCTCGTTCGTCGACCTGAAGCCGGGCGACTCCGTCGAGGTCTGACGGCCCCAGCGTGCCAAACTCCTGAGAGGTTTGCCGGCGTGCGTCCCGAACCGCCGAACATCAACATCCGTCGTTGACTTCTCAGGAGTTTCGTACGCCTCGATCTCGCAGAAACACCGCATGCCACGAGCCCTGGGGCCGTGGCATCCGGTGTTCTGTGAAGAGGTGCGTTACTGCGCGTCGAGATCGGTCTCGAGAAGGGCGACGAGCTCGTCGAGCGCCTGCTCGGCGCCGTCGCCCTCGGCCTTCAGCGTCACGACGGTGCCGTGACCGGCGCCGAGGCCCATGAGCGAGAGGATGCTGCCGGCGTTGAGGTCGGCACCGCCCTCGGCGGCGATCGTGACGGGGATCTTCTTCTCCTGCACGGCCTGCACGAAGAGCTTCGCGGGGCGTGCGTGGAGGCCCGAGGCGCTCGCGATGGTGGCCTGACGTTCTGCCATGGTGAATCCTTCCGATTCGACGGGGTGTTACGCAGCGACCGTGGCTACGGGAGCAGCCTCGGCGACGGCGGCGTCCTGCGTGCTGCGGCCGATGCCCTTGAGGGCGACGACGATCAGCGCAGTCACGACGGTACCCGCCACGATTGCGAGGGCGAAACCCCAGAAGGGGTTGATCGCGAAGAACACGAAGATGCCGCCGTGGGGGGCGAACGACTGCACCGACAGCAGCATGCTCAGACCACCCGTGATCGCGCCGCCCACCATCGAGGCGGGGATGACGCGCAGCGGGTCGGCAGCGGCGAACGGAATCGCGCCCTCGGAGATGAACGAGGCGCCGAGCAGCCACGCGGCGGCGCCGTTCTCGCGCTCGACCGGGGTGAACTTCTTGCGGGCGAGCAGCGTCGAGGCGAGGGCCATCGCGAGCGGCGGGACCATACCGGCGGCCATGACCGCGGCCATGATGAGGTACGGCGTCGTGTTCGTCTGGGTCGCGGCGGCCAGGCCGGTCGTGGCGAAGACGTAGGCGACCTTGTTGACGGGGCCACCGAGGTCGAAGCACATCATGAGGCCGAGGATGACACCGAGCACGATGGCGCCGGCGCCGCTGGCGGCGAGCGAGGTCAGGCCGTCGGTGAGGGCGGCCATGAGAGCGGCGATCGGGCGGCCGAGGAACAGGATCATCAGGCCCGAGGCGAAGATCGATCCCAGGAACGGCACGATCACGACAGGCATGAGGCCGCGCAGCCACCGCGGGGCGTCGAAGCGACCCAGCCACCAGGCGATGAAGCCCGCGAGCAGACCGCCGATGATGCCGCCGATGAAGCCGGCGTTCATGAGCACGGCTACGGCGCCGGCGACGAAGCCGGGGGCGATACCGGGGCGGTCGGCGATCGCGTAGGCGATGAAGCCGGCCAGCACGGCCACGATGAAGCCCATCGAGGTCGCACCGATCATGAAGGCGACCGAACCCAGGTACTGCCCGACGGGGCCGAACGACGAGGTGATGTTCTCGGTCGGGAGATCCCACAGGGAGTTCTGGATGATGACGTTCGAGGCGTTCTTGGTGACCTCGTAGCCGCCGAGCAGGAAGCCCAGGGCGATGAGCAGACCACCGCCGGCGACGAACGGGATCATGTAGCTGACACCGGTGAGCAGCCACCGCTGGATGCGACGGCCCACCGACTGCTGCGCCACGGGAGCATCGGACGCGGATGCCGCGGCGGCACCGCCCTGCACGCGTGCGGCGTTCGGGTTGTCGCTCGCGGCGAGGGCCTCGGCGATGAGCTGCTTCGGCTGCTCGATGCCGCGCTTGACGCCGGCGCGGACGACGGGCTTGCCGGCGAAGCGCTGGGGCTCGCGCACGTCGACGTCGACCGCGAAGATCACGGCGTCGGCGTCGTCGATGACGCTCTGCGGAAGCGCCTTGTAGCCGCTCGAGCCCTGGGGCTCGACGACGAGCTCGACCCCCTCGGTCTCGGCGCCGGCGGCGGTGAGTGCGTCAGCGGCCATGAAGGTGTGGGCGATACCGGTGGCGCAGGCGGTGACGGCGACGATCTTCTTCATCTTCACGGCCGTGCGGGCCTCGGCGCGCGTCGCGGCCGGGGCCGCTGAGGCGGGCGCTGCGGCCGCGACCGGCGTCTCGGCCGGGCTGATGGCATCCGTGATGATCCGGACGGCCTCGGCGGGCGTCTGCGCCGAACGCAGGCCCGACATGAAGTCGTTGTTCATGAGGCTGCGCGCGAGCTGCGACAGCACCGACAGGTGGGCCTCGTCGGCACCTTCGGGGGCCGCGATGAGGAACACGATGTCGGCGGGGCCGTCGGGGGCGCCGAAGTCGACGCCCGGGGTCAACCGCGCGAAGGCGAGGGTGGGCTCGGTGACCGAGGCGCTGCGCGCGTGCGGGATGCCGATGCCGCCGGGCAGGCCGGTCTCGTCCTTCTGCTCGCGGGCCCAGGCGTCGTCGAACAGCTCTTGCGCACTGCGCGCGCGGCCCTGCGCGACGACGCGCTCGGCCAGAGCGCGGATCACCGACTGCTTGTCGGTGCCCAGGGGCACGTCGAGGGTGACGAGCTCCGGAGTGATGATGTCGGACATTGTCAGTGACCTCCGTGGTCAGGATGTTGCGATGGGGGTGGGGAATTCGGTGACGGCGATCGCACCCGCGGGCAGATCGTCGGGAGTCGGCGCCTGCGTGCCCGGAAGAGTGGCGGCGGCCGCTCCGTAGGCGATGCTGCGCGCGAGACGGTCGGGGGCCGAGGCCCCTTCGAGGTCGGCCAGCAGGTAGCCGGCGAGCGAGCTGTCGCCCGCGCCGACGGTGCTGGCGACCTGGATCTTGGGGGCGCGTCCGCGCCAGGTTCCCTGGGCCGTGAACAGCAGGGCGCCGTCGGCGCCGAGGGTCACGAGGGCGGATGCCACACGGTCCGGCACCAGGGACTGGGCGCGGCGCGAAGCCGTCGCGAGGAGGTCGTCGTCGGACGCAGGATCGTCTCCGACGAGTTCCGCCAGCTCTTCGTGGTTCGGCTTGATGAGGTCGGGCCGGGCGGTCTCGACGACCGCGGCAAGAGCGGGACCGGAGGCGTCGACCGCGATGAGCGGGGCCGCGCTCCCCCACTTCGCACGAACGGCGGCGATGAGATCTGCGTAGAACGTGAACGGGACGCCGGGAGGCAGCGACCCCGCGAGGACGAGCCACGCGGCGCCCTCCGAGGCGGCGACGACGCCGGCGACGAGCGCTTCGGCCTCGGTGACCGAGAGCTCCGCGCCGGGCAGGTTGAGCTTGGTGGTCTCACCCGCGGGGTCGGTGATCGTGAGGTTGGCGCGGGCACGGCCGGCCACCTCGATCACGTCGAGCTCGATACCGGTGTCTTCGAGGAGCATGCGGTACGGGTCATGGGCGTTGACCGGCACCACCGCGCGGGCTGGGGCACCGGCCGCCGAGACGACGCGGGCGACGTTCACGCCCTTGCCGCCGGCATCTTCGCGCGAGGACACAGCGCGCTGAACCTCCCCGGGCTGCAGGGCCTCGGACAGCACGACGGCCCGGTCGGCGGAGGGGTTGGCGGTCAGTGTGACGATCATGCGACGCGCACCTCGATGTCGGCGGCCTCGAGGGCCTCGGAAAGCGCCGCGGGAGGAGCGGCGTCGGTGACGAGCACGTCGAGCTCGTCGAGTCGGGCGAAGCGCACGAGCAGCTCCTCGCCGAACTTGGCCGCGTCGGCGACGAGAACGACGCGACGGGCGGACTGGATGATCGCCGCCTTGACAGCGGCCTCATCGGGGTCGGGGGTGCTCAGGCCGAACTCCACGCTCAGGCCGTTCGTCCCCACGAACGCGATGTCGGGACGGAGCTGGCCGATGGTGCGCACCGTGTGGGCGCCGACCGCGGCCGCGGTGACACCTCGGACGCGCCCGCCGATCGTGGTGAGCGACAGGCGTTCTTCGCCGGCGAGCAGGTGCGCGGCCTCGAGCGAATGCGTCACGACCTCGACTGCGCTGATACCCCCACCGAGAGCGGACGGCAGAAGCGAGGCGACAGCTGCGGGCGTGGTGCCGGCGTCGAGGAAGATCGAACCGCGGAAATCGGAGCCGAGCAGGGCCACGGCCTCGGCGGCGATGGCACGCTTCGCGTCTCGGTGACGCTCTCGACGCTCGGTGAGCGGGGACTCCGCCGTACTGGCACGGCCGATGTCGACCGCGCCGCCGTGGACACGACGGAGAGAACCGAGCCCCTCGAGCCGGTCGAGGTCGCGACGAACGGTCTCCGTCGTGACGTCGAAGCGACGGGCCAGATCGACGACGCTGACGCGTCCGATCTCGCGCAGTTCGCGCTCGATGAGCTGCTGGCGCTCCATTGCGTACACGGGGATCCCCTTCGAAGATTCCCACACGATACAACACGAAACCACACACGGCAACAGATTCGCGACACCCCGCACGACGCCGCGGGCGACGGCACTCCCCCACGAACGAAGAGACCGGTCCGGCGCGCGCAGCGAGTGAGGCTATCCTTACCCGTGGTCCGCCGTCGGGCCGCTCGTTCCACGATCCCTACGGAGTTCCCGGATGCCACGCGCCCGCGCCCTCGCCTTCCCGCTCGTCCTCGTGACCGCCGCCGCCCTGCTCGCCGGGTGCGGCGCCTCGGAGGTCGTCCCCGAAGCTTCGGCCTCCTCGACCGGAGAGGGCGCCACCGCCTACCCGCTGACGCTTCAGAACTGCGGGCGCGAGATCACGGTCGACGAGGCGCCCAGCCGGGTCGTCTCGCTCGACCAGGACTCCACCGAGATCCTGTTGTCGCTGGGCCTGCAGGACCGGATGGTCGGCACGGCATCCTGGACCGATCCGGTGCTCGACACGCTCGCCGACGCGAACGCCGCGGTCCCGCGCCTGTCGGACAACGCTCCCTCATACGAGGTCGTTCTCGGCACCGACCCCGACTTCGTCACCGCGTCGTTCGGCCGCCACTTCGCCCAGGGCGGCGTCGCGACCCGTGACCGCTTCGCCGAGACCGGCGTCGCGTCGTACCTCTCTCCCACCGATTGCGACGGCGACGTGAGCTTCAACGCGGGCGGCAAGCGCACCTCACCCCTCACGGTCGACACGCTCTACGGCGAGATCCGCGACCTCGCGCGCATCTTCGACGTGTCAGATCGTGGCGAGACGCTGGTCCAGTCGCTGCAGCAGCGTGCCGCGGCCGCGACCGAGGGCATCGACTTCGAGGGCCACACCGTGGCCTTCTGGTTCGCCGACACCAAGACCCCGTACGTCGCCGGAGGCTTCTCGAACGCGGCTCTGCTGGCATCCACCACCAAAATGACCAATGTGTTCGCGTCGCAGACGGACGACTGGCCCGCGGTGGGCTGGGAGAGCCTGGTGTCGGCCGACCCGGACGTGCTCGTGCTGGGCGACCTGCAGCGCGACCGTTTCCCCGGCGACCGGCTCGCCGACAAGATCGCCTTCCTCGAGAGCGATCCGCTGACCAGCACCATGACCGCTGTGAAGAACAAGCGCTACATCGCGCTGCACGGCGCCGAGCTCAACCCGTCGATCCGCTTCGTCGACGCGCTCGACAAGATCCGCGCCTGGTGGGATGAGAACGGGAGCACGCTCTGAGTACGGGGCTCGTCTCGCGCGCGCGGCTCGGACGGGGCTCGGCGGGTCTCGGCGTCGTGCTCGCCCTCGTCGGGCTCGTGGTGCTGGTGGTCTCCGTCGGCGTCGCCGTCACGTTGGGACCAGCCGACGTCTCCCTCGTGAACGTTCGTGACGTGCTGCTGAATCACCTCGGACTCGCCGACATCCCGGTCAAAGCCGCGAAGAATGCGATCGTGTGGGAGGAGCGCCTCCCCCGCGCCCTCGTCGCGGCGTGCGCCGGGGCCGGGCTCGCCCTCTGCGGCGTGGTCATGCAGTCGCTCCTGCGCAACCCCCTCGCCGAGCCGTTCGTGCTCGGCGTGTCGTCGGGAGCGTCGACCGGCGCCGTCGTGATCGGCGTGCTCGGAATCGGCGGCGGAGTGCTCGGCCTCTCGGGCGGGGCCTTCGTCGGCGCGCTCGTGGCCTTCGGCCTCGTGCTGCTGCTCTCTCGCTTCACCTCGGGCGGCACCTCCGGCGTCATCCTGGCCGGTGTCGCCAGCACCCAATTCTTCTCGGCACTGACCTCGCTCGTGGTGTTCGCCGTGGCCGACAGCGACGAGACGCGCGGGGTGATGTTCTGGCTCCTCGGCTCGCTCGAGGGCATGCGGTGGGACAAGGTCGCGCTCTGCGCCGTGGTGGTCGTCGTCGGCGGCGCCGTGTGCCTGTTCGCCGCGCGCGCCCTCGATGCCTTCACGTTCGGCGACGATGTGGCCGCCTCCCTCGGCATCCCGGTCGCTCGCACGCGCATCGGCCTGCTCATCGTGACAGCGCTCATGACCGCCGCCCTCGTCAGCGTCGTCGGCGCGGTCGGCTTCGTCGGGCTCGTCGTGCCGCACGCAGTCCGCCTGATGGTCGGCCAACGTCACGCGCGCGTCGTTCCGCTCGCAGCGGTCGTCGGCGCCGTCTTCATGGTGTGGGTGGATGCCGCGACCCGCACCCTCTTCGCGCCCACGCCCCTGCCTGTCGGTGTAGGAACGGCGCTGGTGGGCGTCCCGGTCTTCGTCGCCCTGCTCGTTCGACGCAAGGGGCGCGCATGACGCTCGAAGCCCGCGAGGTGCGCTGGACGCGCGGGGGAACCCTCGTCGTCGACGGTGTCTCGCTGCATCCCGAGCCCGGGACCACCGTGGGTCTGCTCGGGCCCAACGGCTCGGGCAAGTCTTCACTGCTGCGCCTGCTGCAGGGCGCGGCGCGACCGGACTCCGGCGACGTCCTGCTCGATGAGCGGCCGCTGACGCAGTGGCGCCGCCGCGATCTCGCCCGCACGGTCGCGGTGGTCACGCAGCACGCCGAGACCGACGCCGACATCGTGGTCCGCGATGTCGTGCGCCTCGGTCGCACTCCGCACCGCCCGATCTGGGGCGGGTCGACCAGCGGCGACGAGGAGGCGATCGACGCGGCGCTCGAGCGGGTCGCCCTGACGGACAAGGCCGACCGCCTCTGGCACACCCTGTCCGGCGGAGAGCGTCAGCGTGCGCAGATCGCCCGCGCCCTGGCGCAGGAGCCCCGCGAGCTGCTGCTCGACGAGCCGACGAACCACCTCGACATCCGCCATCAGCTCGACGTCCTCGCCCTCGTCGTCGCCCTCCCCGTGACGAGCATCATCGCGCTGCACGACCTCAATCTCGCCGCGACCTACTGCGACAGCGTGCTCGTGCTCCGCGCCGGCCGTGTCGTGGCGGCGGGGGCTCCCGCCCAGGTGCTCACGCCGGCGCTCATCGCCGACGTCTACGAGGTGAAGGCACGAGTGATCCCGGATGCCGAGACGGGGCGCTCCACGATCCTGTTCGACGGGCCGCTGGCGTCCTGATCCCTGTTCTGCGGCCTCAGGGTGCCACCACGGACAGGGTGAAGCGGATCGTCTTGCCGTCGGGGCCCGTGAGGGTGGCGGCGGTCTTGCCGACAGCGTGCGGCAGGAAGCCGGGGCGGAACACCGAACCCTCGGAAGGCCCTCCCGGGGAGAAGTCGGCGATCGCCACGTCGGCTGTCGACCCGGTCCATTCGGCCTCGGTGCCGTCGGGGACCGCGAGCACGAGCGAGGTGCCGATCTTGACGGTGGCGTCTTTGCCGTCGAGGTCCTCGGGAGAGACGACCGTGGGCGCGAAGGCCTGGTCGTCCGCCGATGCGGAAGGACTCGGCGCTGGCGCCGCGGGTGCGACGGGAGTGTCGGATGCGGCGGGCGCGCAGCCCGCGAGCAGAACGCCGGCCGTCACGACCAGGGCGAGCCGAAGAGCGAGGGAGCGCTTCACGAGGACCTTCTTCCGCGAGGAGGGGGACGGCCCGCGTCCCCGCTCGGATGCTAACCCGCGAAGTCTTTGATCGCGCCGAGCGCGCGCCGGGTTCAGTCGCCGAGAGGGATCTGCACCGAGGTCACCGACGAACCGCCGAGGTCGAGCAGCCCGGGCACGGCCGCAGGCTGCTCGTCGTCGGGCAGGAGTTCGGCCCGGGTCTTCGGCCGCGCGGGTTCGCCGGGGAGCCCGGCCCACTCGCTCGGTTCCTCGGGTCGCTGTACGAAGAGTCCCATGGAGCTATCCTCCCCCCGATCCGCGGCTCACGGCAGAGGGTGGGCTGTGAAGAACGTTTCGATCAGGGTCGTCGCCGAGATCGCCGTCTCGCCCGAGCCCGCCGCTCCCGGCCACACGTGCCCTCCCCCGTCGATCCGGTAGTGCACCAGGGCACCGCGGTCGTGGCATCCGGTCCACGTCTGCCTCTCGACTCCCGTCGCAACCGATTCCGAGCGCGGATCGGCGGCGCAGCCGTTGCGCGTCGCCACCTGCGATAGCCAGAGCGACACCGGGGCGACGGTCGCGTCGTGCCGGATGCCGCCGTCGTAGGGGATGACGTCGTCGGCGGTGCCGTGGAACTCGATCACCGGCACCGGGGAGCCACTCGCGCACGGCGGATTGGTCGCGGGGTAGATCGCCCCGGAGACGACGGCGAAAGCGGCGATGCGTTCGGGGAGGGCGCACGACAGCAACGACACGAACCCGCCGCCGTTCGAGATCCCGGCGGCGAACACGCGTTTCGGGTCGATGCAGAGACGCGACTCCACGTCGTCGAGGAGGGCGGTGGTGAAGGCCACGTCGTCCTCGCCCGACGAGTACGGCGCCCCCTGCCAGCCGACGCCCGCCGCGGTGCTCGCCGCCTGCGGGTAGACGACGATCGCGCCGCTGCCGTCGAGGCCGCTGAGCTGCTCGAGCTGCCCGGGCGGCATGCGGTATCCGGCGAAGGCGAGGATGAGCGGCGTCGGAGTCTGCGCCGTCATCGTCGCCGGGACGTGCACGGTGTATCCACGGGCCGCGCCGTCGACCGTCACCGCGAGCGGGATGCTCATGCCCGGTTCCAGGGACGGATTCGCGTCGCAGCCGGATGCCGTGGGGGGCTCGCTCGTGCCCGCCCCGCATCCCGCCAGCACCGTGCCCGCCACGACCAGGGCGGCGAGGGCGACGAGCGGGCGGAGGCGCATCGGGTCATCCTACGGTTCGCCCGCAACGGCGCGGAGAAGCCTCACGCATGCGGCCACCTGCGGCAGCCCCCATGGCACGCGAAAGGCCCGGGATCTTTCGATCACCGGGCCTTTTCGCAAAGCTGGGGTACCTGGACTCGAACCAAGAACAACGGAACCAGAAACCGCCGTGTTGCCAATTACACCATACCCCAATGGCTTCGAGCCGTAACTCGTGCCGAGGATCAAGCTTACGTGACGCGGAGCCATGCGCCAAACCGGGGCCCCGCCCCGCGCGTCCCGGGCGCGTCCAGGGCGGCCCGTCTCGAGGGCGCCGACCTCAGAGAACCGCGTGGAGATCGGACCTCCGGCGGGAGAATCTTCGATCCGCGTCGCATGCTCCGAGTTCCGCTCCCCCGCGCGCCGGAAACCAGCGATCCCCGCGACAGCGAAGTCGCGGGGATCGCTGGGGCGTCTCAGCCCAGGTGCGCCACCAGCGCCTCGAGGCGACGGATCGACTCGGCCTTGCCGAGCAGTTCCATCGACTCGAACAGCGGCGGCGAGATGCGACGTCCGGTGAGGGCGACGCGGGGCGGACCGTAGGCCACGCGAGGCTTGAGCCCCAGGTCGTCGACGAGCGCACCCGACAGCGCCTCCTGGACGGCAGCGGCGCTGAAGTCGTCGACCCCCTCAAGAGCGCGGACGGATGCCGCGAGCACCTCGGCCGCGTTCGCGGGAAGGCCCTTGAGCGCGTCCTCGGCGTAATCGACGTCGGAGACGAAGAGGAAGCCGAGCATGCCGGGGACCTCCCCCAGCAGCTGCACGCGCTCCTGCACGAGCGGCGCCGCCTGGGCGATGATCGCGCGGTGCTCGTCGCTCGGCTGCTCGGCGATGTATCCCGCACCCGCGAGATAGGGGACGATCCGGGCGGCGAAGTCCTCGGCATCCAGCATCCGGATGTGGTCACCGTTGATGGCTTCGGCCTTCTTCTGGTCGAAGCGTGCGGGGTTGGGGTTCACGTCGGCGATGTCGAAGGCGGCGATCATCTCGTCGAGCGAGAAGACGTCGCGGTCGGCGGACAGCGACCAGCCGAGCAGCGAGAGGTAGTTCAGCAGCCCCTCGTGGATGAAGCCCTTCTCGCGCTGCAGGAACAGGTCGGCCTGCGGGTCGCGCTTGGAGAGCTTCTTGTTGCCGGTCTCGCCCAGCACCAGCGGCATGTGGCCGAAGCGCGGCAGGAAGTCGGTGACGCCGGCATCGAGCAGCGCGCGGTACAGCGCGAGCTGACGAGCGGTCGAGGGCATGAGGTCTTCGCCGCGGATGACGTGGGTGATCCCCATGAGCGCGTCGTCGACCGGGTTCACGAAGGTGTAGAGCGGGATGCCGCCGGCGCGAACGATCACGAAGTCGGGGAACGAGCCCGCGGGGAAGGTCACCTCGCCGCGGATGAGGTCGACGAAGGTGAGGTCTTCGTCGGGAACGCGCACGCGCCACGCGGGCTCGCGCCCCTCGGCACGGAAGGCGGCCTTCTGCTCGTCCGTGAGGTCGCGGTCGTAGTTGTCGTAGCCGAGCTGCTTGGCGCGGCCGTTGGCCTCGTTGCGCGCGTCGATCTCTTCGGCGGTGGAGTAGCTCTCGTACACCGCCCCCGCGGCGATGAGCTTGTCGAGCACGCCGCGGTAGATCTCGTGGCGCTGCGACTGGCGGTACGGCGCGTGCGGGCCGCCGACCTCGACGCCCTCGTCCCAATCGATGTTCATCCACCGCAGCGCCTCGAGGAGCTGCCGGTAGCTCTCTTCGCTGTCTCGCGCGGCGTCGGTGTCTTCGATGCGGAAGACGAGCTTGCCGCCGTTGTGCCGGGCATAGGCCCAGTTGAACAGGACGGTGCGGATGAGACCGACGTGCGGCAACCCCGTGGGTGAGGGGCAGAAGCGGACGCGAACGTCGGCGCCGGTGGCGGTCGTGGTGCGGGGATCGGGCGTGGCAGACATCCCCTCGATCCTACCGGCGGGCGGTGTCTCTTCCCGAGTGCCGGAGGTGATCGGCCAGCACCTCGCCCATGACTTCCAACGCCGCTCCGACCGCGGGCACGTGCTCGGCCCCCCGCGCGGTCACGACGTGCAGGGTGCGCGCCTCGGTCGCGGGCAGTCGAGGAGCCGCGATGCCGGCGAGCATCGGGAGCGACGCCACCGCCATCCGCGGCAGGATCGCCATGCCCACCCCCTGGGCGACGAGGTTCTCGACGGCGATGAAGTTGTCGGTCTCGAACGCGATATCGGGCGTGAATCCGGCACGGCCGCACGCCTCGAGCAGGTGCCCGCGGCACTGCGGGCACCCCGCGATCCACCGCTCCCCCGCGAGTTGCGAGAGGTCGATGGGGTCGTGGGCGGCCGCGGGGTGGTCCGTGGGCACGACCACCACCGTGTCGTCGTCCCCGATGAGTCGGGACGAGAGTCCGGATGCCGCCGACTCCAGGTGTTCGCGTCGATCGCCCGGGTAGCTGTAGATGAGCGCGATGTCGGCGCGATTCTCGCGCACGGCGGCGATGGCCTCGGGCGGCTCGGCCTCGACGAAGCTGATGGACACACCCGGTCGGCGAGCGGTCACGGCGGCGATGACGCGCGGAACGACCGTCGACGACGCCGACGGGAAGGCGGCGATCCGTACGCGACCGGCCCGCAGACCACGCAGCTCGGCCAGGTCTCCGGCTGCCGCGTCGAGCGCCGTGGTGACGGCGGCCGCGTGACGGGCGAGGATCGACCCCGCCTCGGTGAGACGCACGCCTCGTCCGACACGTTCGACGATCGGCATCCCGGCGCGCCTCTCGAGGCGGCGAAGCTGCTGGCTCACCGCGGGTTGACTGTAACCGAGCGCTCGGGCAGCGGCGGTGATCGAACCGGTGTCGGCGATGGCCTTGACCACCCGCAGGGCGTTCGCGTCGAGGGAGTCGTCGATCTCAGCCATTCCCACACATAAGCAGAGGTGATGGTTCTCATGCAACACCTGTTCTAGTGCAATGTCAGGCGCGAGGCGATCCTGGTTTCATGAGCAGCCTCGCCTCGCACTTCGCCGGTGGCCGCGACTACCTCGCGGCCTGCACCCTCGGCCTGCCCTCGCGCGCCACGGTGGCCGCGGTCCGCGCCGACCTCGAGTCCGCGGCATCCGGACGCCCCGATGTCGTCGCCGCGTCGCAGGCCGTCGAAGAGGCGCGGGCCTCGTTCGCGCACCTCGTGAGCTCCCCGGTCGGTGACGTCGCGATCGGCTCGCAGACGTCGGTGCAGGTCGCACTCCTCGCCGCCGCCGCACCCGACGGCGCCGAGGTGCTGTGCGCCGAGGGCGACTTCTCGTCTCTCATCGCCCCCTTCGCTCACGCGGGCCGGGGCGTACGCCTGCGCACCGCTCCCCTGCACGAGCTCGCCGCCGCGATCTCACCCGACACCTGGCTCGTGGCATTCTCGCTCGTGCAGTCGGCGACCGGAGAGGTCGCGGACGCCGCGGGCATCGCCGCCGCAGCGGCTCGTAGCGGCGCCCGCACGCTGTGCGACCTGACACAGGCCGCCGGATGGCTCCCGGTCGACGCGACGATGTTCGACGCGACCGTCTGCCACGCCTACAAGTGGCTCTGCTGCCCGCGCGGGGTGTCGTTCCTCACCCTCGCGCCCGCCTTCGCGAGCGAGATCCGCCCCGTGCAGGCCGGGTGGTACTCGGGCGACGACCCGTGGGCGTCGTGCTACGGCACCGGCGGCCCGCTCGCCCCCGACGCTCGTCGATTCGACGTCTCGCCCGCATGGCAGGCGTTCGTCGGAGCGGCGCCGGCCCTGGCCCTGTTCGCCAACGCCGACATCACCGCGACCTACGCCCACGTCACGAGCCTGGCCGCCCGCTTTCGCGACGGATTGGGCCTGGAGCAGCCCGAGCGTCCCTCGGCGATCGTGACCTGGCCGGATGCCACGGGCGAAGCGCTCGCGCAGCTCACGGCCCACGGGATCACGGCGTCGGGCCGCGCGGGCCGCGCCCGCGTGGCGTTCCACGTCTTCAACGACGAACTCGACGTCGATCGCGCGCTGCACGCGCTCGGCGTGCGTGGCGCCGAGGACCTGTCGCCGTTCGACGGTCTGGTCTACGCGATCTGAAGGGCGCGTCTCACAGCTCGGACGCCTCGACCGTCGCCGCCACGACTCACGCGACGCCCGAGGACTGGCGCGAGCGGACGACGACCGCGCCCACGCAGACGGCGGCGACCGGCACCAGCGCCCAGAGCGCGAGACCGTCGTAGCCGACCGCCCCGAGGACCAGGCCGGCCAGTACCGAGCCCGCGGCCGCACACGCCGTCATGAGCGTGTCGCTCCGGCCCTGACGGCGCGGGCGAAGCGAGAGAGGCGACGCCTCGGTCAACAGGGCCGAACCCGAGACGGTGGCCGCGCTCCAGCCGAGACCGAGCAGCACGAGGGCCACGAGCACCCCGGCCTGCGAGTCGGGCAGTAGCGCCGCGACAGCCAGCGACGCCGCGAGCAGTACCTGACCGAGGACGATGACGCCGACGCGCCCGACGCGGTCGGCGAGAACACCGAAGACGGGCGAGAGCCCGTACATTCCGAACACGTGCGCGGAGATCGTGATGCCGACGGCGAGGGTCACGGCATCCGGAGCGACGATGTGCGAGAGGTGGACCGGAGTCATCGCCATGACCGAGGCCATGGTCACGTGCGACGCCGCGACGGCCAACATCGCGAATCGCGCGACACCCGGTCGGTCGGCCTGGGGAGCGGGAGCGGTGACGGATGCCGAGGCCTCCCGCTCGACGCGTTGGGCCAACAGCAACGGGTCGGGTCGCAGCACGAGCACGTACAGCGCGAACGCGCAGACCTGGGCCGCGAACGAGAAGAGGTAGGCGCCGGTCAGGCGCGGCATCCCGATGCTGGCCCCGATGAGCTCGCCGGGCGCGAGCAGGAGCGGGCCGACGACCCCGCCGACGGTCGTCGCCCAGACGACCGTCGCCAGGTCGCGCCCGCGGCGGGCGGTACTCGCGAGGTCGGTGGCGGCGAAACGCGACTGCAGGGTCGCGGCGTTCCCCGCGCCGATGAGGGCGATTCCGACGAGCAGCAGCGGGAACAGGCGGAGTGCGGCGGCCGCGATGACCACGGCGATGCCGATCAGGGCCGCGACGTTTCCCGTGGTGAGCGCCACACGCCGACCACGACGACCGGCCAAGCGAGCCAGCGGGATCGCGGTGAGAGCCGCGCCAAGGGTGACCGAGGCCGTGGCCAAGCCCGACAGGGCCTCCTGCCCCGACAGGTCAGCGGCGAGCAGTGCCCCGAGCGAGAGGGTCGCCCCGAAAGCGACGCCTGTGAGCACCTGGCCCGCGGCGAGCACCCGGACCGTCCGGCGCTGGGTGACGGCGAGGTCGCGCTCGGTGAGCGCGGCGCCCGCCGCCACAGGGGAGTCAGGCATCGCGCGCCGTGTTGCGCAGGATGCCGATGCCACTCACCTCGACCTCGACGGTGTCGCCGGCCTCGAACGGACCGACGCCGGCCGGCGTGCCCGTGAGGATGAGGTCGCCGGGGAGGAGCGTGAACACCGCGGAGGCGTACGCGACGAGCGCGCCGATGCCGTGGATCATGTCGGAGACCGGGCCCTGCTGACGCACCTCGCCGTTGACGCGCGTGGTGATAGCCGCGGAGTCGAGGTCGAGATCGGTCTCGATGACGGGCCCGACGGGGCAGAAGGTGTCGAATCCCTTGGCGCGCGACCACTGACCGTCGGTGCGTTGCAGGTCGCGAGCCGTGATGTCGTTGGCGACGGTGTAGCCGAAGATGTAGTCACTGGCGCGCTCGGCGGGAACGTTCTTCGCGATACGGCCGATCACGACGGCGAGCTCGCCCTCGTAGTCGGTGTGCGAGCTCAGGCTCGTGGGGCGCACGATCACGTCGTTCGGCCCGATGACCGACGTGTTCGGCTTGAGGAACATGAGCGGTTCGGCCGGTGCCTCGCCGCCCATCTCCGCGGCGTGGTCGTGGTAGTTCTTGCCGATGCAGACGACCTTCGAACGCGGGATCACCGGCGCGAGCAGGGCCGCATCGGCGAGCGGGACGCGCTCCCCCGTCGTCTCGAACCCGGCGAACATCGGGTCTCCGGCGAGGACCACGAGTTCGCCGTCGTCGACGATCCCGTAGCGAAGGGCATCCTGGTAGCTGAATCGAGCGATCTTCACGGAGCCAGCCTATCCGCGGCCCCCGACATCCCACCGGGTCCGCCGAGGCCTCACCCACGCTCAACCACCCGCATGTGCGCCCGACGTCGCGCCGCTCCCCACGCATAAACGCGATCCGCGCTCATAAACACGCGCACCACGCGTTTTTCGCCGCAGATCGCGTTTATGCGTGGAACCCGCTGCCGCTCCCCACCGCCGCCACGCTCGACACACGACAACCGCGCCGGGCGCCGCTACCCCGGGCGTCACGCCGCGCGACGCCACCCCGTGCGCCGCTACCCCGGGCGTCACGCCGCACGCCGCCACCCCAGGCGCCGCCACCCCACGCATAAACGCGATCCGCGCTCATAAACACGCGCACCCCGCGTTTATGAGCGCAGATCGCGTTTATACCCGCTTGCCGGGGCCAGGACCCCACCGCACGCCGTCGCGGACGGTGAGCGGATACGACGGAGGGACCCCCGGCATCCGGGAGCCCCTCCGTGTGCGCGACGCTCAGGCGTCGAGGCGGTACAGCCAGCCGTGCTTGTCTTCGGCGCGGCCGTACTGGATGTTCGTGAGCTCCTCGCGCAGTTCGAGCGCGAGAGTGCCGGTGGGCTGCTCGTCGATGAAGTCACGGCCCTTGAGCACACCGATCGGGGTGACGACCGCGGCGGTGCCGCACGCGAACACCTCGACGATGTCTCCGGATGCCACTCCCTGGCGCCACTCGTCCAGCGAAACGTTGCGGCCCACGACGTGGTGACCGCGGTCGCGAGCGAGCTGCAGGAGCGAGTCGCGCGTGATCCCCTCGAGGATCGAGTCCGACTGCGGGGTCACGATCGTGCCGTCCTTGTAGACGAACACGACGTTCATACCGCCGAGCTCCTCGACATTGCGGTCTTGGTCGAGGAAGACGACCTGATCGCACTCGTTCTCGTAGGCCTCCGACTGCGGCAGCAGGCTGGCGGCGTAGTTGCCGCCGGTCTTGGCCGCGCCCGTGCCGCCCTTGCCGGCGCGCGAGTAGTCCTCGCTGAGCCAGATCGAGACGGGCTTCACGCCACCCTTGAAATACGCGCCCGCGGGGCTGGCGATCAGGTAGTAGGCGACCTTGTGCGCGGGGCGGACCCCGAGGAACGCCTCTTTCGCGAACATGAACGGACGCAGATACAGGCTCTGGTCCTCACCCGAGGGAACCCATGCGCCGTCGACGGCGATGAGCTCCTTCAGCGACTGCAGGAAGTACGGCACCGGCAGCTCGGGAAGGGCGAGTCGTCGCGCGGAGCGCTGCAGGCGGCGCCCGTTCTGGTCGGGGCGGAAGGTATGCACCGAGCCGTCGGCGTGGCGATAGGCCTTGATGCCCTCGAAGATCTCCTGGCCGTAGTGCAGGACCGCGGCGGCCGGGTCGAGCGAGATCGGGCCGTAGGGCGAGACGCGCGGGCGGTGCCAGCCGCCGCGGACCGACCAGCAGATGTCGACCATATGGTCGGTGAAGCTCTGCCCGAAGCCGGGATTGGCGAGGACCGCGTCGCGGTCGGTCGTGCTCTTGGCCGCGAGGTTGCGCGTGACGGAGAACTCGAGCGGTTCGAGTCCGGTGTCGGGATCGGTGTCGATGGTGGTCATTCGTTGTCCAAAGCTTCTCGAGTGCCGGAGGCGATGCTCGCCGATCGGTCCAGGTTACGCCTGGACGCGTTCGGCGATGGCGTCGCCGATCTGGGCGGTGGTGCGGACCCCGTCGCGGCTGGCGATGTCGTCCTCGACCGCGCGGGTCACGCGGGCGGCCTCGTCGGTCAGCCCGAGGTGATCGAGCAGGAGGGCGACGGAGAGGATCGCGGCCGTGGGGTCGGCCTTCTGGCTTCCCGCGATGTCGGGCGCCGAACCGTGCACGGGCTCGAACATCGAGGGGAACGCGCCGTCGGGGTTGATGTTGCCCGAAGCGGCGAGGCCGATGCCACCGGTGACGGCGCCGGCCAGGTCGGTCAGGATGTCGCCGAAGAGGTTGTCGGTGACGATCACGTCGAAGCGGCTCGGGTTCGTGACCAGGAAGATGGTTGCCGCGTCGACGTGCAAGTAGTCTACGGCGACACCGGGGAACTCGGATGCCACGGCGTCGACGATCCGCTTCCACATACCGCCCGCGTGCACGAGCACGTTGGTCTTGTGCACGAGCGTGAGCTTCTGCCGGCGACGCTCCGCGAGGGCGAAGGCGTAGCGGACCACGCGCTCGACGCCGTAAGCGGTGTTGACGGAGGTCTCGTTCGCGACCTCGTGCGCCGTCCCGCGGCGGATCGAGCCGCCGTTGCCGACGTAGGGCCCCTCGGTACCCTCGCGCACCACGACGAAGTCGATCTCGCCCGGCTCGGCGAGCGGCCCGGTGGCGCCCGGGTAGAGCTTCGACGGGCGGAGATTGACGTAGTGGTCGAGCTCGAAACGAAGCTTCAACAGCAGGCCGCGCTCGATGTTCGCATCTTTGAGTCGGGGATCGCCGGGCACTCCCCCGACGGCGCCGAGCAGGATCGCGTCGTGCGCGGCGATCGCGGCAAGGTCGTCGTCGGTGAGCGTGTCGCCCGTCTCGAGGAAGCGACCTGCGCCGAGGGAGAACGGCGTCTTCTCGAACGAGACGTCGGATGCCGCGGTGACGGCGTCGAGCACCTTCACGGCCTCGGCGACGACCTCGGGACCGATGCCGTCACCGGGGATGACGGCCAGCTTCACGACACGCGACATCGCTCTCCTCAGAGCTCGGGCACGTCACTGCTTCGACGTGCTGCGGGATCCTCCCAGGGTAGTGGCAGCGATGACCGCGGCCACGACGATCAGCGCCGCGCCGATCAGCGCGGTGACGACGACGCCGGAGTCGAAAGCGTGTGCAGCGGCGGTGCGCAGGGCATCGGCCAGGGCGACGTCGTCGAGGGTGTTCGAGACGGCCACCGCGCCGGCGAGGGTCTCTCGGGCGGCGTGGGCCGCGGCATCCGGAAGCCCGGCGGGCAGGACGAGCTGCGCCCGGTAGAACGCGGCGAGGATGCCTCCGAGCACAGCTGTGCCCAGGACGGCACCCACCTCGTAGGCGGTCTCGGAGACCGCGCTGGCCGCGCCGGCCTTCGCAGAAGGGGCACTGGAGAGGATCAGTTCGTTCGAGACCGTCTCGGCGGCGCCGATTCCGATACCCAGCAGGGCGAACGCGACGATCAGCAGCGTCAGGTCGCCCGTGGAGACCGCGACCATGATGTACGCGACGACCGAGAACGACAGGGCGACGGGCACGACGATCTGCGACGGGAATCGCTTCGCCACGGGCACGACCGCGAGCCCCGAGATGATCATGAGAACGAGCCCCGGCAGGAGAGCGAACCCCGCGACCATCGGGGAGAGACCGACGACCAGTTGCAGGTGCTGAGCGACGAAGTACAAGAAGCCGACGAGTCCGACGACGCTCAGTAGGTTCACCAGGATCGCGCCGGAGAACGTGCCCTGGCGGAACAGTGTCATGTCGAGCATGGGCGTCGTCAAGCGGCGCTGACGCCGGACGAACAGCCACCCGAACACCACCCCGACGACGAACAGCACAGGAGCGAGCGACATCGGGCCGTCGACGGCGAGCTTCTTGATGCCGTAGACGATCGGCACCATCGTCGCGAGCGAGAGGAGAACGCTGAGGGGGTCGAACCGGCCCGGCTGGGGGTCGCGACTCTCGGGCACGAAGAACGGCGCGAGAACGACGAGCGGCACGAGCACCGGCACGGCCATCAGGAAGACCGAGCCCCAGGTGAAGTGCTCGAGCAGGAACCCGCCGACGATCGGACCGAGTGCGGCCCCCGCAGAGAATCCGGAGGCCCACACGGCGATCGCGATCCGGCGCTGGTCGCGGTCGCGGAAGATGCTGCGCAGCAGAGACAGGGTGGACGGCATGAGCATGGCGCCGAAGACGCCCATGAGCGCGCGCCCGGTGATCAACAGGGCCGCGGTGGGGGCGAACGCCGACAGCGCCGACACCGCCGCGAAACCGGTCGCACCGATGAGCAGCATGCGGCGGCGACCGAAACGATCGCCCAGCGTGCCCATCGTCACGAGGAGTCCGGCGAGGACGAGCGGGTAGACGTCGATGATCCACAGCTGTTCGATGCTCGAGGGCTGGAGCGACAGCGCGATCTCGGGCAGCGCGAAGCTCAGCACCGTGTTGTCGACCGAGACGAGCAGCACGGGCAGCATGAGCACCGCCAGCGCGAACCATCCCCGCCAACCGGCGCGGGTCACGGAGATTTCCGAGGTGGGCAACGAGGTGAGCATGAGGGAGTCCGTTTCTAAACCGTCCAGCCGGTATAGTAACAGAGCACGCCACCCCGCCGCCAGTACGATCGAGGAGTCATGAGCCGCCCCCCTCTCGCCCGCGAAGCCGTCCTCGACGCCTTCAGCCGCATCCTCGTCGACGAGGGCGAGCGCGCCGCCACGATGGATGCCACCGCGCGCGGCGCCGGGGTGTCGAAAGGTGGACTGCTCTACCACTTCAGCTCGAAGAGCGCTCTCGAGGCGGCGCTCGTCGAACGGCTCGAGCGGCTCGCCGACGAAGACGTCGCCGAGATCGAGAGGTCGGACGAGGGGGTCGTCGCCGCACACCTGCGCTCCTCGCAGAACACCGGGTCGCCGCTCGACGTCACGATCTTGGCCGTGTCTCGCCTCGCCCAGAACGGCAGCGACGCCGCTACGGCATCGCTCCGCCGCGTCCGCGAGCTGTGGGAGAACAGCCTCCGCGCGCACACCCGTGACGAGACGGCGCTGCAGATGGTGCTGCTGGTGAGCGACGGGCTGTACTTCAACGCCGTTCTCGATCTGAACGCACTGCCCGGGCCGACTCTCGAGGGTGCCGACCTCGATGCGCTCATCGCCCGCGTCGTCGCCGCGACCACGTAAAGCGCGGCCGAGGGCCCGGGTCAGTCTCGCTGCCGCTCCGCCCGCCGTTCGCGGCGCTCGCGCCGAAGGTCCATGACCACGCCGAGCAGGATCAACACTCCCCCGATCACGCCGAGGAGGCCCCAGGGGGTGCGGCGCACGACATCGGCCACCCCCGCGACGAGGAAGAGGATGCCGAGACAGGCGGAGACGACGCGAAGGACCAGGGCCACTCGCGCAGTGTGAACCCCTCGATTTTGCGCGGGCCCTGAATCTCCGACGCGCCGGCCCAGAACAACGGAAGAGGGGGCCGCCGCAGCGACCCCCTCCCCCTGACGACCGGGCCTCAGCCCTCGACGATGTCGATCTGCCGAAACAGGTCGGCGCCGACGGCCTCGCGCATGGCGCCGAGGATCTCGTCGGGAACGGGCGAGTCCACCGTCAGCACCGAGAGCGCACGACCCGTGGCATCCGGTGCCGCCACCTGGAGGCCCGCGATGTTGATGCCCGCCTCCCCCAGCTTCTGGCCGTAGATCGCGACAATGCCCGGACGGTCGGCGTAGCGCATGACGACATGGTGCTGTTCGATGGGCACCTCGATCTCGTAGCCGTTGATCGAGACGACCTTCGGGACCATCCGCGTGCCGGCGAGCGTGCCCGCGACCTCGAGCGTGGACCCGTCGGCCAGGGTGCCGCGGAGGATGGTGATGTTGCGGTAGAGCGGGCTCTCGGCCTCGACGACCAGACGCGCCTCGACACCGCGCTGTTCGGCGAACAGCGGGGCGTTGACGTACGAGACGCTCTCGCTGACGATCCGGCTGAAATAGCCCTTCAGCGCGGCCAGGCGGTAGACGCTGACGTCGTACTGCGCGAGCTCTCCGCGCACCTCGATGTCCAGGCTCGTGAGCGCGCTGTCCGCGAGACCGCTGAAGAACTGGCCGAGCATTTCAACGAGGGCGATACCGGGGCGCACGAAGGGATCGATCGCACCGCCCGCGACGTTCACGGCATCCGGGACGAGGTCTCCCTCGAGCGCCAGCTTGACCGAGCGCGCGACCGAGACGCCGGCCTTCTCTTGCGCCTCCTCGGTGCTCGCGCCGAGGTGGGGCGTGACGACGACGTTCGGCAGGTCGAGGAGCTTGCGAGCGGGGCCGCCCTCGACCGGGGGCTCTGTCGTGAAGACATCGAGTCCGGCGCCCGCGATCTCACCGGCCGTGAGCGCGTCGAAGAGCGCCTCTTCGTCGATGAGACCACCGCGGGCGACGTTGACGACGTAGGCGGTCTTCTTCATACGACGCAGCTGCTCGGCGCCGATCATGCCCGTCGTCTCGGGGGTCTTCGGCATGTGGATCGTCACGAAGTCGCTCTGCTCGAGCAGTTCGTCGAGAGAGACGAGCTGCACGCCGAGCTGCTGCGCGCGAGCCGCGGTGACGTACGGGTCGTACGCGATGACGCGCATGTCGAAACCCTGCAGACGTGCGGCGATGAGCGCGCCGATACGACCGAGACCGATGATGCCGATCGTCTTCTCGAACAGCTCGGTGCCGGTGAACGAGCTGCGCTTCCACAGGCCCTGCGCGAGCGAGGCGTGCGCCGCCGGGATGCGGCGCGCGAGGCTCAGGACGTGCCCGACCGTCAGCTCGGCAGCCGAGATGATGTTGGAGGTCGGCGCGTTGACGACCATGACACCGGCCGCGGTCGCCGACTTGATGTCGACGTTGTCGAGGCCGACACCGGCGCGGGCGACCACCTTCAGCGACGGCGCGGCCGCGAGGGCCTCGGCGTCGATCTGAGTGGCCGAGCGCACGAGCACCGCGTGCGCCTCGGCCAGAGCCGAGAGCAGCGCGGGGCGGTCGGTCCCGTCGACGTTGCGCACGTCGAAGTCGGGGCCGAGCGCGTCGATCGTGGCGGGAGAGAGTTCTTCGGCGATGAGCACGACGGGCTTCGTCACGGATGCGTCCTTCGAAACGGTGCTGGGGGCTGCCGCGCACCGTCGCACACCACCGGCGCGAACCGGGCGCGCGACCCGTGCGGGCCGTCTGCCAGCCTAGCGCGGGGGCGACGCCGCACCCGACCGTGTGACGGCGGACGACAGGGCAGCGGGCGGACGCTCAGCATCGCGAGACGGCATCTCGCTGACGAACCCGCGTCAGAATGACGCCCACCTGTCAGCGGGGTGCAGTCTCCCGCCCATGGGCGCCGCACCGGGCAGAAGGAGGTCCCGGATGCCGGAAACCCGCCGCGTCAACCGCCGTACAGACCGTACGACGTGGTGCCGTAGCCGACGATCGCGAGCCAGAACGCGGCGGAGAGCGTCAGGCCAGCGAGCAGAACGACCGCGAGTTCGCCCGCCTTGCGGCGCTGGCCGATCGCGAAGGCGACGCCGAACGCGAGGAGGGGGAACACGATCGGCAGGATGTAGACGAACCAGCCCAGGCCGTTGAGCCCGAGCGGGCCGTTGACCTGCTGGATGACCAGAGCGACCGAGCTCCAGACGACGTAGGCGTAGAAGAGTCCGAACAGGCCCGAGATTGTGACGAGGAGCCAGGTCGGCAGGTGGCGGGTGCGGGCGGGGGTGCTCATGCGAAAGCTCCCAACGACAGGAAGGGCCAGGGAACGAGCAGCACGATTCCCACGATCAGCAACAGGAACCGCTGCCAGGTGCGCCACTTACGGGTCAGTGCGAGCACCGCGACGAACCACACGACGGGCGCGAGGGCGGCACCGATCGTGAGCGCGATGACGGTCACCGACGGGATGGGAAGCCCCAGCCCGTTCAGGCGGAGTCCCGCGAGCAGCCACCCGATCGCGAAGAGAAGGAAGGTCGCCGCGACCATGCCGATGCCGACGAGGCCGACGTTTCCGAGGGGCGCCGCGTGGCCGGCATCCAGCTCCTCGCCATCGGTCACCGCGACGGCGGTCGGCTCGGAAGCGGCAGGCTCAGGATGCCGGGCGACCGGCGCTGCGGCGGGCGCTTCGGGCTGCAGGGGCTCGAGGGGCTCGGCTTCGACCCGCGGCTCGGTCTCGGCGGAACGCGTCGGCGCAGGCTTGTCGCCGACGTCGAGGGTGGGGTCGTCGTCACCGCCCCAGGACAGGGCGTCGTCATCGCGCGGAGTGCTCACGGGACCACGCTAGCGGCGCTCCCCCGCGCCCGGGTCGCGCCCCGCCGATCGCCGGGGTCCACGGCATCCAGACCCGAACGACGCCGCGGAGAACGCGAACGCCCCGGAACCGCGGGGTCCCGGGGCGTTCGCGTCGGACGGATCAGCGCGCGGCCGAGCCCTCGACGTAGTCGGTGTCCTGCTGCTTCCACGCGAAGAGGCCGCGGAGCTCCTTGCCGGTCGCCTCGATGGGGTGACCCTGCTCCTTCTCGCGGAGCTCGAGGAACTCGGGGGCGCCCTTGTCCTGGTCGGCGATGAAGCGCTCGGCGAAGGCACCCGACTGGATGTCGCTGAGGACGGCCTTCATGCTGGCCTTGACGTCGGACGAGATGACGCGGGGGCCCGAGACGTAGTCGCCGTACTCGGCCGTGTCGGAGATCGACCACCGCTGCTTGGCGATGCCGCCCTCCCACATGAGGTCGACGATGAGCTTGAGCTCGTGCAGCACCTCGAAGTAAGCGATCTGGGGCTGGTAGCCCGCCTCGACGAGGGTCTCGAAGCCGGCCTGCACGAGGTGGCTCATGCCACCGCAGAGCACGGCCTGCTCACCGAACAGGTCGGTCTCGGTCTCTTCGGTGAACGTCGTCTTGATGACGCCGGCGCGGGTGCCGCCGATGGCCTTCGCATACGAGAGGGCGGTGTCCCAGGCCGAGCCCGAGGCGTCGCGCTCGACGGCGATGATGTCGGGGATGCCGCGGCCCGCGACGTACTCGCGACGCACGGTGTGACCGGGAGCCTTGGGGGCGACCAGGATCACGTCGACACCCTCGGGGGCGTCGATGTAGCCGAAGCGGATGTTGAAGCCGTGCGCGAAGGCGAGCGTCTTGCCCTCGGTGAGCTTGTCCTTGATCGAGTCGGCGAAGATCGAGCGCTGGTGCTGGTCGGGCGCCAGGATCATGATCAGGTCGGCCCACTCGGCGGCGTCCGCGACGTTCTTGACCTCGAAGCCGTCTTCCTGCGCCTTGGCGGCAGACTTGGAGCCGTCCTTGAGCGCGATGACGACCTCGACACCGGAGTCGCGGAGGTTCTGCGCGTGCGCGTGACCCTGCGAGCCGTAGCCGACGATCGCGACCTTCTTGCCCTGGATGATCGAGAGGTCGGCGTCGTCGTCGTAGAAGATCTCTGCCATGAGGATGTTTCTCCTTGAATCGTGGCCCCCGCTCAGGGGCCGCTGGTGAATGGAAGTTGAGGAATTCAGCCGCGCAGGACGCGCTCGGTGATGCTCTTGCCGCCGCGACCGACGGCGAGCAGGCCCGACTGCGCGAGTTCTTTCACGCCGAACGGCTCGATCGCCTTGAGGAAGGCGGCGACCTTGCCCGAGTCGCCGGTGATCTCGATCACGATGGCGTCAGGGGCGTAGTCGACGACCGACGCGCGGAAGAGGTTGACGACCTCGAGCACGTTGGAGCGGCTGGCGTTGTCGGCGCGCACCTTGACGAGCACGTGTTCGCGCTGCACGGAGCTGGCGGGGTCGAGCTCGACGATCTTGATGACGTTGATGAGCTTGTTGAGCTGCTTGGTCACCTGTTCGAGCGGCAGACCCTCGACGTCGACGACGACCGTGATGCGCGAGAGACCCGGCACCTCGGTGACGCCCACGGCGAGCGACTCGATGTTGAAGCCGCGACGGGCGAAGAGGCCCGCGACGCGCGTGAGCAGACCGGGCTTGTCCTCGACGAGGAGGCTCAGAACGTGGCGGGACATCTCAGTCCTCCTGCTCGTTGAAGGTGGGCGAGTGATCGCGCGCGTACTGGACGTAGCTGTTGCTGACGCCCTGCGGGACCATCGGCCACACCATCGCGTCGGCGCTCACGACGAAGTCGATGACGACCGGGCGGTCGTTCGTGTCGAGCGCGAGCTGGATGGCCGCATCGATCTCGTCTTCCTTCTCGACGCGGATCGCCAGGCACCCGTACGCCTCGGCCAGCTTGACGAAGTCGGGGACGCGGCGCGTGCCGTGACCCGTGTTCAGGTCGGTGTTGGAGTGGCGTCCGTCGAAGAACAGCGTCTGCCACTGGCGCACCATGCCGAGCGAGGAGTTGTTGATGATCGCGACCTTGATCGGGATGTCGTTGATGACGCAGGTCGCGAGCTCCTGGTTGGTCATCTGGAAGCAGCCGTCGCCGTCGATCGCCCACACGGCACGCTCGGGCTGGGCCACCTTGGCGCCCATGGCCGCGGGCACGGCGTACCCCATGGTGCCTGCGCCGCCGGAGTTCAGCCACGCGTTGGGGCGCTCGTACTTGATGAACTGCGCGGCCCACATCTGGTGCTGGCCCACGCCCGAGGCGAAGACGCCCTCGGGTCCGGTCATCTCGCCGATGCGCTGGATCACGTATTGCGGCGAGAGCAGACCATCGGTGGTGGGCGTGTACCCGAGCGGGAATTCCTCGCGGAGGCCGTTCAGGTAGGTCCACCACTCGGTGTAGTCATGCGGGTTCTCGGCGTCGGCCGCCCGGAAGGCGGCGTCGAGGTCGACGAGCACCTCTTTCAGATCGCCCACGATCGGCACGTCCGCCGTGCGGATCTTGGAGATCTCGGCGGGGTCGATGTCGACGTGCACCACCTGGGCGTGGGGGGCGAACAGCGCCGCCTTGCCGGTCACACGGTCGTCGAAGCGGGCACCCAGCGAGACGATGAGGTCGCTCTCCTGCAGCGCGAGCACCGCGGGAACGGTGCCGTGCATACCGGGCATGCCGAGGTGCTGCTCGTGCGAGTCGGGGAACGCACCGCGCGCCATGAGAGTCGTGACCACCGGTGCACCGGTCGCCTCGGCCAGCACCTTCAGCTCGGCCGACGCGTTCGCTCGAATGGTGCCGCCGCCGACGTAGAGCACGGGCTTCTTGGCGGTGGCGAGCAGCTGGGCCGCGGCCTGGATCTGCTTGCCGTGGGCCTTGGTGACGGGCCGGTAGCCGGGGAGCTCGACCTTGGGGGGCCAGACGAACGGCGCCTCGGCCTGCTGCGCGTCCTTCGTGATGTCGACGAGCACGGGACCGGGGCGACCGGTCGAGGCGATCTCGAACGCCGCGGCGATCGCGCCGGGGATCTCGTCGGCCGACTTCACCAGGAAGGAGTGCTTGGTGATCGGCATGGTGATGCCGACGATGTCGGCCTCCTGGAAGGCATCCGTTCCCATGAGCGTCGAGAACACCTGGCCGGTGATGCACACGAGCGGCACCGAGTCCATGTAGGCATCGGCGATCGCAGTGACGAGATTGGTCGCGCCGGGGCCCGACGTCGCGATGGCGACGCCGACCTTGCCGGAGGCGGCGGCGTAGCCCTCGGCCGCGTGGCCGGCGCCCTGCTCGTGACGCACGAGGATGTGGCGCACGTGCTCGTCGTCCATGAGCGGGTCGTAGACGGGCATGATCGCCCCGCCCGGCAGACCGAAGACATCGGTGACGCCGAGCAGGTCGAGCGATCGGACGACCGCCTGCGCGCCGGTCATCACGGGCGCCGGAGCGGTGCGGGCGGGCGGCCGCGGCACGGCCGTCGTTGAGGAATCGATGGACATGGGAGTACCTCGAGAACCGGGAGAAGGTGAGAAGGGGGACGGCCGTCAGCCCGTGACCGCGCCCTCCGCGGCGGAGTGCACGAGCTTGGAGTACTTGGCCAGAACGCCACGGGTATAGCGCGGGGGAAGCGGTTCCCAGCCTTCGCGGCGGGAACTCAGCTCGGCGTCATCGACGATCAAGTCGAGAGTGCGAGCGGCGATATCGACCCGTATCAGATCACCATCGCGCACGAAGGCGATAGGACCTGCGTCCACCGCTTCGGGAGCTATGTGGCCGATGCACAGGCCGGTTGTGCCGCCTGAGAATCGTCCGTCCGTCAACAGTAGTACATCTTTTCCGAGCCCCGCGCCCTTGATGGCGGCGGTGATCGCGAGCATCTCGCGCATACCGGGACCGCCCTTGGGGCCCTCGTAGCGGATGACCACGACGTCGCCGGCGGTGATCTCGCCCGCCTCGAGGGCGTCCATCGCGCCGCGCTCGCGCTCGAACACGCGAGCGGGACCCTCGAAGACGTTGCCGTCGAAGCCCGCCGACTTCACCACGGCACCCTCGGGGGCCATCGAGCCGTGCAGGATCGTGATGCCGCCGGTGGCGTGGATCGGGTCGTCGAACGAGTGGATGACCTTGCCGTCGACCGGGTCGGGGTTCAGGTCGGCGAGGTTCTCGGCGAGCGTCTTGCCCGTGACGGTGAGCGCGTCGCCGTGGAGCAGACCCTCGTCAAGCATGGCCTTCATGATGACCGGGATGCCGCCGTGCCGGTCGACGTCGTTCATCACGTACTGACCGAAGGGCTTCATGTCGGCCACGTGCGGCGTGCGGTCGCCGATGCGGTTGAAGTCGTGCAGGTTCAGCTCGACCTCGGCCTCGTTCGCGATGGCGAGCAGGTGCAGCACGACGTTGGTCGAGCCGCCGAGCGCCATGGCGAGGGCGATGGCGTTCTCGAACGCCTCTTTGGTGAGGATGTCGCGCGTGGTGATGCCCTGCCGCAGCAGGTTGACGACGGCCTCTCCCGAGCGGTGGGCGAAGTAGTCGCGGCGGCGGTCGGCGGAGGGCGGGGCGGCCGAACCCGGGAGGCTGAGACCGAGCGCCTCGGCGACCGATGCCATGGTGTTGGCGGTGTACATGCCACCGCACGCGCCCTCACCGGGCGCGATCGCGCACTCGATGCGCTTGAGGTCGGCCTCGCTCATCTTGCCCGCGAGACACGCGCCGACGGCCTCGAACGAGTCGATGATCGTGACGTCCTTCTCGGTGCCGTCGCTGAGCTTGACCCAGCCGGGAGCGATCGAACCCGCGTAGAGGAAGACGCTCGAGAGATCGAGTCGAGCGGATGCCATGAGCATGCCCGGAATCGACTTGTCGCAGCCCGCGAGCAGCACGGACCCGTCGAGGCGCTCGGCCATCATGACGGTCTCGACGCTGTCGGCGATGACCTCGCGCGACACGAGCGAGAAGTGCATGCCCTCGTGGCCCATCGAGATGCCGTCGGAGACGGAGATGGTGCCGAACTGGAGCGGGTAGCCGCCGCCGGCGTGCACCCCCTCTTTCGCGCCCTGCGCGAGGCGATCGAGGCTGAGGTTGCAGGGGGTGATCTCGTTCCAGCTCGACGCGATGCCGATCTGGGGCTTTTCCCAGTCCTCGTCGCCCATCCCGACCGCGCGGAGCATTCCGCGGGAGGTGGTGGCTTCGATGCCGTCGGTGACGACGCGACTGCGGGGCTTGATGTCGAACTCGCCGGTGTTCGGATTCTGCGGTGCGGGCATTGTCGAAGTCTATTGCGCGCGCCGACGACGTGACGCGAACGGGGCGGGTCGAACCGGCGTCGATTCAGTGGATGTGCGCTCGGCGCAGGCGTGCGACGTCATCCAGCACCGCCACGAAGGCGTCGATGTCCTCCACGCGCAGCGTCGCCGCGGTGTCTCCCCCGCCCACGCGCACGCCGAGGTCACCGGCATCCAGGGAGCTCAGAGCATCTTCATCGGTGACGTCGTCGCCGGCGAAGAGCACGGCCGTCGCCCCGACACGCTCGCGCAACCGTGCCACGGCGGAATCCTTGCCCTCGTGTCGGAACGAGAACTCGAGGATGTCGTGTCCGGTGCGTCGACGCCACGACGGCGCCTCCGCCGCGAGCAGCTGGTCCACGAGCGATCGCGCGGCGTCGGCGGTGTCGGCATCCGCGGTGCGCGTGTGCACGCCGAGGCCGTACTCTTTCGGCTCGATCCAGACCCCCTGCATGTCGGCGGTGCGGTCCGTGACCTCTTTCTGCAGGCGGTCACGCAAGGCGATGTCGGTCTCGTCGTCGCCGGCAGCCTGGGCACCCGCCCCGGGAATCCAGAACTGCGCGCCATGCGAGCCCGCGAGCCAGATGGGCGAGGAATCGTCGTGCTCGGAGATCTCGCGCAGGTGTCCGAGCGAGCGCCCCGAGACCAGCGCGACGACCGTGCGCGGAAGCATCGCGAGGGCGTCGACCGCGGCCCGGGCACCCGGGGTCATCCGCGCCGACATCGGCTCGTCGACGAGCGGCGACAGCGTGCCGTCGAAGTCGAGCGCGACGAGGAGCGTGTCGGTGGTGGCGACGGCCTCGACGGTCGCGTCTGCTGCGGTCACTCGGCATCCACCCCTCTCGTGACGCCGGCAGCGGTCACGTCGAACGTCACGTCGGCGGCGGTCATTCGGCATCCGTTTCGTCGATGGGCTCGCGTTCG
Organism: Sphingomonas sp. G5; assembly: GCF_052660795.1. Classification (NCBI taxonomy): domain Bacteria; kingdom Pseudomonadati; phylum Pseudomonadota; class Alphaproteobacteria; order Sphingomonadales; family Sphingomonadaceae; genus Sphingomonas; species Sphingomonas sp. G5. The sequence continues at coordinate 1,960,234 of NZ_CP109660.1, forward strand.
GGGACCGAACCGTCGTCGCCCTCGCCGACCTCGGCCGCCGCGGCGGCGCTCGACGATTTCTCGTGGAAGACCGACAGCGCGTCGAGGAACTCACGCGACCAGTCCTCGACGTCGTGGTCGCGCACGCGCTTTCGCAGGGCGCGCATGCGGCGGCCCTGCTCGGCGGCGGGCATGTCGATCGCCCGCAGGATCTGGTCTTTCAGGCCGTCGATGTCGTGAGGGTTGACGAGCAGCGCGCTGCCCATCTCGTCGGCGGCCCCCGCGAACTCGCTCAGCACGAGCACGCCGCGGTTGTCGATGCGGCTGGCGACGTACTCCTTCGCGACGAGGTTCATCCCGTCGCGGAGCGCCGTCACGAGCATGACGTCGGCGGCGAGGAACAGGGCGACCATCTCTTCGCGCGGGTACGACTGGTGCAGGTAGCGGATGGCCGTGTGGGTGGTGGTGTCGTAGTCGCCGTTGATGCGCCCGACGGTCATCTCGATCTCGTCGCGCAACTGCACGTAGGCATCGACCCTCTCGCGGCTCGGGCTCGCCACCTGCACGAGGGTCGCGTCCTCGACGGTGGCCCGACCGTCTTCGAGCAGTTCGCCCCACGCCTTCAGACGGTGGCGAATGCCCTTGGTGTAGTCCAGGCGGTCGACGCCCAGGAGGATCTTGCGGGGGTTGCCGAGACCCTCGCGGATCTCCTTCGCGCGCTGCTGGATCTCGGGCTTCTGCGCGAGCTCGATGTAGGAGTCGGCGTCGATCGAGATCGGGAACGCCTTCGCGAGAGCCACGCGCGTGCCGCCCGCGGAGTCGGGGACCAGGATGCCGCTGGCTTTGGTCTCGTATCGCAGCTGACGCCGCACGGCCCGGGCGAAATTGCCGGCATCCGCCACGCGCTGGAAGCCGATGACATCGGCGCCGAGCAGCCCCTCGAGCACCTGTTTGCGCCAGGGCAGCTGCGAGTACAGGCCGTAGGCGGGGAACGGGATGTGGTGGAAGTAGCCGATCGTCAGGTCGGGGCGGAGTTCGCGCAGCAGTTTGGGAACGAGCTGGAGCTGGTAGTCCTGTACCCAGACGATCCCGCCTTCGGCGGTGACGTCGGCGGCGGCACGAGCGAAGCGCTCGTTCACCTTGACGTAGGCGTCCCACCACGCGCGCTTGTACGTGGGCGCGGCGATGACGTCGTGGTAGAGCGGCCAGATGGTGTCGTTCGAGAAGCCCTCGTAGTACAGCTGCACGTCTGCGGCCGAAAGGGGCACCGGAACGAGGTGCGTGCCCTCGAAGTCGAAGGGCTCGACGGTCACATCGGCTTGTCCCGCCCACCCGACCCACGCGCCCTCGGCGCTGCGCATCACCGGTTCGAGAGCGGTGACGAGACCGCCGGGTGAGCGTCTCCACCCCTCTCCGTCGGGGGTGCGATCGACGGGCAGTCGGTTGGCGACGACGACGAAATCGGCCTGGGGCACAGGTCCTCCTCGGGGATCTTCCTCAGGCTAACAGCGGGTGCGATCGCGTCGAGGGGGTGGACGGATTGCGCGAGGTCGTTCCGGGAATCGACCCGCTCCTGTCAAGGTCCGACGCCGGAGCGCCCCGCTCGATAGGTTGGGCGCATGCGGCAGTACATCTTCGGAACCGGTCTTCTCAGCGCCATCACCGGCGGCATCACCCTCTTGAGGGGCCTCAAGAACGACGAGCCGTTCACCTGGCGCACGGCGCTGGCATGGCTCAGCTGGGGCATCACGCTGGCTCTCGCGATCGGCGCGGTCGTCGACACGCGTCGCGCGCGCCGGGGGCGCGTGATCGCGGGCGACTCCCCCGTCTCCAAGAAGCAGGAGAAGCTCTTCAAGAAGCGCCTCGCACGCTGACTTCACGACGGTCGGAGGGATGCCGTGGCCTCGAGGTCGCGGCATCCCTCCGCCGTGGGTGCGGGTGACGTCAGCGGGTCAGGATCAGCGCGTCGCCCTGACCCCCACCGCCGCAGAGCGCGACCGCGGCCGTACCGCTGCCCCGCCGCACCAGCTCGTGCACGGCGTGCACGACGAGGCGGTTGCCCGACGCGCCGATCGGGTGACCGATCGCGATGCCGCCGCCGTGCGGGTTGACGACCTCGTCGGAGAGGCCGAGCTCGGCCTGCGAGCGGGCGACGACCGCGCCGAAGGCTTCGTTGATCTCGACGAGATCGAGCTCGGAGGCCGAGATCTGCTGCTTCTCGAGCGCCCGGGCGATCGCGCGGGCGGGCTGGTCGTGCAGGGAGTTGTCGGGGCCGGCGACCTGACCTGAGGCGCCGACGACGGCCAGCACGTCCCACCCGCGCTCGGCGGCGATCGCTCGGGTGGTGACGACCACCGCCGACGCGCCGTCGGAGATCTGCGAGGCGTTGCCCGCGGTGATCGAGCCGCCCTCGGTGAAGGCGGGGCGCAGCTTCGCGAGCGTCTCGACCGTCGTGTCGGCGCGGATGCCCTCGTCGGCGGTGACCACGACCGGGTCGCCCTTCCGCTGCGGGATCGACACCGGCACGATCTCGGCGTCGAAGATCCCCTCCGCTTGCGCGGCGGCGGCGCGCTGGTGGGAGCGCGCGGCCACGGCATCCTGAGCTTCGCGCGTGACCTCGTACCGGGCGTTCGCGCGCTCGGTCGACGCGCCCATGCTCTCGCGGTCATAGGCGTCTGTGAGGCCGTCGAACGCCAGGTGGTCGAGCACCTCGACCGAGCCGTACGCGTAGCCGTCGCGCGAGTTCATCAACAGGTGCGGGGCGCGGGTCATGGACTCCATACCCGCGGCGACGACGACGGTGGCGTCGCCGAGGCGCAGCATGCGCGCGGCGTCGATGATCGCCGTGAGGCCCGAGAGGCAGACCTTGTTGATCGTGGCGCTGTGCACGTCCCATCCGATACCCGCGGCGATCGCGGCCTGTCGCGCGGCGTTCTGCCCGGCCCCGGCCTGCAGCACCTGGCCGACGAGCACCGCATCGACAGTGTCGGCCGGGATGCCGCCGCGCTCGAGCGCCCCGCGGATCGCGGTGGCGCCGAGCTGCACCGCGGTGAGCGGGGCGAGCTGGCCTTTCAAGCGCCCCTGCGGGGTCCGGGCGGCGGCGACGATGACGACGTCGTTCTCGGTGGTCATGCGATCTCCTCGGTGAGTCTCACGGTCAGCGCGGGCTCGGTGGCGGCCCGCACCTCGTCGACGCTCACCCCGGGGGCGAGCTCGACGAGCACGAGTCCATCCTCCGTCACATCGAGGACGGCGAGGTCGGTGATGATGCGATCGACGACGCCGCGGCCGGTGAGCGGCAGCGAGCACTCGTCGACGATCTTCGGCGAGCCGTCTCGGGCGACGTGCTCCATCAGCACGATCACGCGGGCGGCGCCGTGGACGAGGTCCATCGCTCCGCCCGGGCCCTTCACCATCTTGCCGGGGATCATCCAGTTGGCCAGGTCTCCGGATGCCGACACCTGCATCGCCCCGAGGATCGCGGCGTCGATCTTGCCGCCGCGGATCATTCCGAAGCTCAGCGCCGAGTCGAAGAACGCCGACCCCGGGAGGGTGGTCACGGTCTCTTTGCCGGCGTTGATGAGGTCGGCATCCACGGCATCTTCGGTCGGGTAGGGACCGACGCCGAGGATGCCGTTCTCTGACTGGAGCACGACCGTCATACCGTCGGGCACGTAGTTGGGCACGAGGGTGGGCAGGCCGATGCCGAGGTTGACGTAGGAGCCGTCGGCGAGCTCGCGAGCGGCGCGGGCGGCCATTCCGGTGCGGGAGAGAACCATCAGCGGGTCTGCTCACTCACGGTGCGCTTCTCGATGCGCTTGGGGATGTCGGGGCCGACCTCGACGATGCGGTGCACGTAGACACCGGGGAGGTGCACGGCATCCGGATCCAGCTCGCCGGGTTCGACGAGGTGCTCGACCTGAACGATGCAGGTGCGGCCGGCCATCGCGGCGAGGGGGTTGAAGGCGCGCGCGGCCTTGCGGAAGACGAGGTTGCCGTGACGATCGGCCTTGTAGGCGTGCACGAGCGAGAAATCGGTGGTGATGGCCTCTTCGAGCACGAACTCGCGTTGCTCGCCGTTCACCTCGAACGTACGCACGTCCTTGACCGGCGACGCCACCGCGATGCCGCCTGCCCCGTCGTAGCGACGCGGCAGGCCGCCCTCGGCGACCTGGGTGCCCACGCCGGTCTGCGTGTAGAAGGCCGCGATCCCCGACCCGCCGGCCCGGAGCTTCTCGGCGAGGGTGCCCTGCGGGGTGAGCTCGAGCTCGAGTTCGCCCGAGAGGAACTGCCGTTCGAACTCCTTGTTCTCGCCGACGTACGACGAGGTCATCTTGCGGATGCGGCCGGCCCCGAGCAGGACACCGAGCCCCCAGTCGTCGACGCCGCAGTTGTTCGACACGACCGACAGGTCGCGGGTCCCCTGGGCGAGCAGAGCCTCGATGAGGGCGACGGGGTTGCCCGAGAGTCCGAACCCTCCGACGGCGAGCGACGCTCCGTCGGGGATGTCGGCGACGGCCTCGGCGGCCGAGGCGACGGTCTTGTCGATCACGCGAACTCCTTCGTTTCGTGCTCCTACGCTGCGCCGGGTGGGCCCGCGGAGTCGACCGCGCTCTTGTCATGTGGATGACGTGGGGCATAGCGTCCACATCGTGGACACTGCATCGCGATCCGTTCCCGGCGCCCAGGCCATCTCGCGTGCCGCTCGACTCCTGCGCCTCGTCACGGCCGCGGGCGAGACCGGCGCGCCGGTCGGCGACCTCGCGCGCGACGCCGATCTGACGCGACCGACCGCGTATCGCCTCCTCAGCGCCCTCCGCGCCGAGGGGCTCGTCGACCGCGACGAGCCGACCGGTCACTGGCTGCCGGGGCCGGAGCTCTACCTGATGGGGAGTGTCGCGGCATCCCGGTTCGACATCACCTCGACCGCGCGCGACATCGTGCGCTCCCTGGCGGTGCGAACCGAGGAGAGCGCCTTCCTGTCGGTGCGGCGAGGCGACGAGACGGTGTGCCTGGTGCGCGAGGACGGGAGCTTTCCGATCCGCTCGTTCGTGTTGTCGGAGGGGGTGCGCTTTCCGCTCGGGGTGGCCTCGGCGGGGTTGGCGATCCTCGCATTCCTGCCGTCGAGCGAGGTGGATGCCTATCTCGAGCGACATCCGGAGCTCCCCGAGAAGTGGGGGGTGTCGCACTCCCCCGGGCGTCTGCGCGCGCGGATCCGTGACACGCAGGCGCGCGGATACGCGGTGAACCCTGGGCTGATCGTCGAGGGGAGCTACGGCCTCGGCGCGGCCGTGTTCACCCGCGCGGGCGACCCGCAGTGGGCTCTCAGCCTGACAGGGGTGGAGTTCCGCTTCGGCGGCGAGCGCCTCGCGGAGCTCGGACGCATCCTTCTCGCGCACGCACATCAGTTGTCTACGCGCATCGCCGCCCGGTGATCCCGTCCGATTAGATACACAAGGTATATACCGGGGGTATACTTCTTGATATGACCCGCCACGACGACCTGCAGACCCTTCTGCTCGCGGTGCACGCCCTCACCCGCGTCGCGGCTCTCGACACCCAGACCGACGCCCCCGCCGCGCAGTGGCGCACGCTGACGCTCCTGCGCGACCACGGTCCTCAGCGCCTGGGCGATCTCGCGACACTCAGTCGCGTGACGCAGCCCGGCATGACCCGCCTCGTTCACCAGATGGACGAGGCGGGACTCGTCGAGCGCCGCCGCCTGCCCGACGACTCGCGCGTCAGCGTGATCGCCGCGACGGCGAAGGGCCTCGACGCGCTGGCCGGGTGGTACGAGCAGTTCCGCGCGGCCCTCGCGCCGCACGTGGCCGACCTCTCCGAGAGGGAGTGGGATGCCGTGGGCGTCGCCGCCGCCGCGCTCTCGCTCCGCGTGGGGATGGCGCCGACGTCCGCGGGTCGAAACGAAACCACCGACGACGAAGACGACGCCGATCCGACCGAAGATCGCGGAGCCCCCACGGGATCCGCAGAAGAACAGGAGGTGGTCCGGTGAGTGCCGGTACCGCAGCAGTCAGCAAGGCGCCCAGCGTCTGGAAACAGCCCGCGCAGGTCTGGGCCGTCGCCTTCGCATGCGTCGTCGCGTTCATGGGCATCGGTCTCGTCGACCCGATCCTTCCCGCGATCGCGGACTCCCTGAAGGCCACCCCGGTCGAGACGGAACTGCTGTTCACCAGCTACCTCGTCGTGACCGGTCTGGCGATGCTCATCACCAGCTGGATCTCGAGCCGCATCGGCGCCAAGGCGACCCTGCTCGTCGGTCTCGGGTTGATCGTCGTGTTCGCGTTCTTCTGCGCCATCAGCGGCAGCGTCGACGCGGTGATCGGCTTCCGCGCCGGATGGGGTCTGGGTAACGCCCTGTTCATCTCGACCGCGCTGGCGACGATCGTGGGCGCCGCATCCGGCGGGAGCTCCGCCGCGATCATCCTCTACGAAGCCGCGCTGGGCCTCGGCATCGCCGTGGGACCGCTGCTCGGCGGCATCCTGGGTGAAGTCAGCTGGCGTGGGCCGTTCTTCGGCGTCGTCGTTCTGATGGCCATCGCGTTCCTCGCGGTGGCGGTCCTCCTGCGCGGACCCCAGCCCGCGCGCACCCCTCTGCCCTTCAGCGCGCCGTTCCGCGCCCTCGGCCGCCCCGCGCTCGCGATCCTCGCGGCGACCGCGCTGTTCTACAACATCGGCTTCTTCACGCTGCTCGCGTTCTCGCCGTTCCCCCTCGGGTTCGGGGCGATGGGCATCGGTCTGACCTTCTTCGGCTGGGGCGTGGGCCTGGCGATCACCAGCGTCTGGGTCGCTCCGCTGCTGCTGCGTCGGCTGCGACTGACGACGGTCCTGCTGATCGCCCTGCCGCTGCTGGCCCTCGACCTGCTCGTGGCCGCGTTCATCGTGTCATCGCCCGCCGCCCTGGTCGTCTGCATCATCGTGGGCGGTCTGGTGCTGGGCGTCGTCAACACCGCGCTGACCGAAGCGGTCATGGAGGCCACCGACCTCCCCCGCTCGGTCGCGTCGTCGGCCTACTCGGCCGTGCGCTTCCTGGGCGGTGCGGTCGCTCCCCCGCTCGCCGCGATGCTGTGGCACGCGTACGGCGCCGGAGTGCCGTACGTGATGGCCGCGGTGTCGGTCCTGATCGCCGCCGCCTGCATCCTCTTCGGGCGGCGTCTTCTCGCCCACGTCGACGGATCGCACGCGGATGCCGCTGACGAGGGTGCCGCCGTTCTCATCGGGGACGCGGCCTGACGCCAGGGAGCAACGCCCGACACGGAGGGGCCGGCCGAAAGGTGCGGCCCCTCCCTGCATGCCGGACGTGACCTCGACGATCCTGGGCGATGCCGTGTCGGGCCGGATCGGCAACGCCCTCACCTCGCCGAATCTTCTGGTGCAGGTGCCGTAGGCGCCACGACCCGCCAGTGCGGAGACCACCCGTCCCGCACACGAACATCCCCTCCGTCCGGCGAATCGCCGCGGAGGGGATGCTTCGTGGGCGTGCCGGGGAAGGGGGCGGTTCTAGGCGCCGTCGACGCGGTCGCGCATCTCTGCGACCCGTTGCTCCAGCGTCTCCCACAGCTGATCGAACCGGTCGTTCCACGGCGTCGCGAACACACCGTCCTGCCATCGCTGGTGCACGACGTCGAGGGTGACCCACTCGGCATCCTGAACCTCCTCCGGGTCGGGCACGGGCACCGGCTCTCCCTCGATGCGAGCCACCCACAGGTCGAACAGGGCTCTCTCTTCCACGACGCGTCCGACGAGCACGAGATCGTCGGGAGTCCGCACCATCCCGGTCTCTTCGGCGAGCTCGCGCACCGCGCCCGTACGGCTGGTCTCTCCGCGTAGGGCACTGCCGGCGGGAAACTCCCACGCCAACGGGTAATCCTTGCCCGCGGCCCGCAGGCTCATCAAGACCCGCCCACTCGACGACACCAGGCACACGGATGCCACGATGTGGAACGACCCCGTCGGCACGGGACCATCGCCGCGTCGGTGCAGAGTTCCCGTCGGGGTGCCCTGGATGTCGGTGACATCCCACATCTCGTCGTCGGCCATGGGAACCTCCCGGGTTCGTCGTGCGCCGCGTGCGGCGCGTCGTTCCATCCTGCCGGGCACCGGAACCCCGCGCAGGAGGATTGCGCAGGGTAGACGCGGCGATTTGAAAGGCGCGGGATCCCCCAGTAGCGTTCCGAGCCGGGGGTCACGGGGAATCATGCTGCTGTTGTCGGTGGGGATCGTCATCGTCTCTGTCGCTGTCGCCATCGTCGTCGCTGCGTACTCCTTCGCCCGACCCCTCCCCCTGGATCCCCGCGCCGCCGCGTTGAGAATCGCCGCCGCGGCCGCGGCGCTCTCCGTCGGGTCGGCCGTCATGCGTCTCATCGGAGACCGCGATGTGAACGTCGTCTCCGTCGCCTTCCCCGCCGACACCACGTTCGTTGTGTCCATTGGCCTCATGTGCGTCGCGATGACCATGGTGCGGCAGCCTCTCGCACGCTTCGCAGCGGGCGCGACACTCCTCGCGGGGCTGACGGTCGCCACGAGTTCGGTGTTGCTTCCACCTGACGCAGCGCGCATCGTGCTCCTCTGCACGCTGGCCCTCGCCTGCGGCGCCTGCGCGACACTGGCACTGCACAACACGGTCTTACCCCGGCCACCCCGCATCGTCATCGCCGTCGCAACGGCCTTCTACGCCCTCCACTGCGCCACGCGCGCGCTGGCTTTTCTGACGAACGGGTCGGACGCCGTCTTCGGCGCCGCGCCATTCGGCGTGAGCTCCTTGGCTGCGGCGCTCCTCGCCAACGCACTCGTCGCCGCCGCGATCGTCATGCTTTTCCTGCCCGTCGCCCGAGAGACCACAGCCGTCTCACGAGCGTGGACGACCTTGACCATCGCGGACTGGCGTCTCGTGGTCGACGCCTACGGAATCCTGCGCGCTCGAGAACTCGTCTCCGAGCTTCAGATCGCCGTACGCGATCGAGACCCCGACGCGGTGACAGTGCGCCATGGAATCTCCACGACCCTCCTGTCACCGATGCAGATCCTCACGACGTACCTGCCCTACGAGTACGGATGGCAGCCGCACGAAGTCGCGCTCATCGATGAACGGACGGAGCAACGCGCCGCCTGAGACATCGGACACATGACAATGCGTCAACGCCTCGGGAGAGATCGGGATATGACAGGGACCCGGCTCCGTGTGAACGCGAAGAAGCCCCGTAATCGAACTGATTACGAGGCTTCTTCAGGTGGTGCACCCCCTGGGACTTGAACCCAGAACCCACTGATTAAGAGTCAGTTGCTCTGCCGATTGAGCTAGAGGTGCGTTCCGTTCGGCCGAAGTTTCGCTCTCCGCGCCGAGGAATGACACTACCAGTCGTGACTCGAGCACACCAAATCGAGCCAGGAGTGCCGGTTATCCTTGAGCCGTGTCCTCCTTCGAAGAGCCCGCCGCGCCCCTCGCGGACCTGACCGACGATCTCGCGCTCGCCCTTCGTCTGGCCGATGCCGCCGACGCGGTCGCCATGGAGCGCTTCGATTCCGCAGACCTCCGGATCGACACGAAGCCCGACCGCACGCACGTCACCGAGGCCGACCTCGCCACCGAGCGCGCGATCCGTCAGATCCTGGATGCCGAGCGCCCCGGCGACTCCGTCCTCGGTGAGGAATACGGCACCTCGGGCGACACATCCCGCCGCTGGGTCATCGACCCCATCGACGGCACCCACAACTACATGCGGGGAATTCCCGTCTGGGCGACGCTCATCGCCCTGACCGTCGACGGCGTCCCCCGGGTCGGTGTCGTCAGTCAGCCCGCGATCGGCCGACGCTGGTGGGCCGCTGACGGCCACGGCGCGTGGACCACCACAACCGCCGGCGACACCCGACGCATCTCCGTCTCCGCGATCGATGAGGTCTCGGCATCCAGCATCAGCTTCCAGAGCATCGAGCAGTGGGACGACGTCGACCTCGTCCCCACCCTCGAGAAGCTCGCACGGGCCGTGTGGCGCGACCGCGCGTACGGCGACGCTCTCCCGTACATGTGGCTCGCCGAGGGCCGCCTCGAGCTCGTCGCCGAGTTCGGTGTGAAGGAGTACGACATCGCGGCGATCGCCCCGATCGTCCGTGAGGCCGGCGGACGCTTCACGGCGTTCGACGGAACCGACCGTCTCGACGCCGGGTCATCTCTCGCGACGAACGGCATTCTGCACGACGACTTCTTCGCCCTGCTGCACGAGGAGGGCCCCCGATGATGCGCGCACGCACACCCCTGCTGATCACCACCGGTCTGCTCGCGGCGCTCGTGCTCGCGGGCTGCACCTCGACGCCCGACGCCGCTCCGAGCGTCGCAGCCAGCGCAACCGCGACCGACCTTCCCGCACCTGACGCCGACACCAGCGCGTCGCCGACGACGGCTCCGATCGATCCGACCTGCGAGAACATCATCCCGAAGTCCACCGTCGACGACTTCAAGAGCCTCGGGTGGACCTCGCAGGAAGAGCCGTTCCGCATCGGCGCGACCGCCCTCGACGACGGCATCCAGTGCAAGTGGGGCGACGCGAAGGTCGCCTCCGACCGCGTGCAGATCTTCGGTTGGGCCCCCATCGACGACGCGACCGCGCAGCAGGCGGAGAAAGACCTCGTCGCCTCCGGCTGGAAGCTGGAGCGCGACGCCACCGGCGATTACGTCACCGAGAACCCCGACTGGCTCGGCGGTCGCGGTGCCGACGGCTACGGCCTGACCTATCTCTTCGGTGACGGCTGGGTGAAGTTCGCCGACACCCGCCAGAGTCTCCTCCTCGTCGAGACGCCTCAGTAGCACGCGCGTCCCGCCGGCTCACCGGTACGGGTTCGCCGCTGCCACGTCCTGAGCCGCTGCGAATCCCTCGTCCCACGCGTCTCCGCGCGCCTCGAGGCCTCGCCAGAGTTCGTCGGCCTGCAGGATGCGTTGTGCGAACGCGACCCAGTCGCTCCACCCGCCCTCGACCGGGGCGTCGCCGCCTCGCCCTTCGGCCCGCCACCGCGCCGACTCGTGAACGGCGTCGAGGTGGAAGGGACCGACATCGATGCGGGTGTGACGCGGATCGGGCATTCCCCGACGCTAGCTGGTTCACTGGGACGCATGGGATTCCTGGATCGCCTGTTCGGCAAGAACGTCCCCGCCCCGCAGGCCGCTCCCCCCGCGACCGACGCTGCCCTCGCGGAGCTCAGACGGACAGCTCAGGATGCCATCATCCCCGGCTTCCGCGACTTCGATGAGGTCGTGCAGCAGGTGCAGGACGTCCACGAGCTCGACGATGCCGCAACGGCCGAGGCCGTGGTGCGCGAGGTCTGGGCCGAGCGCCGCCGCGTGGAGGAGGGGTGGCCGTCCGTCACGGAGGGCGACCGCCTGCGCACGGCGTTCGCGATCCTCGAGGCGCGTGGTTTCGTCGCCCGCGCCGACTTCACCTGCTGCAATACATGCGGAACCGCTGAGATCGACGACGAGCGCACGCCCGCGCCGAACGACGAGACGGGTGCACCGCAGTTCCGCGAGTGGGCCTACACCTTCTTCCACCAGCAAGACGCCGAGCGACTCGCCGAGGAGCCCGCGCACCTGTTCCTCACTTTCAGCGCCTTCGCGCCCCTGCGCGATCTCGACCCCGGGCTTCTCGCGGCGGCCGACGTCGGTGACGAGGCCGCGCGCAGCGAGGTCTGGCGACAGACCGATGCCCGCGTCGGGCGGATCGTCGCCGACGCTCTCGCCGAGGCCGGCCTGCCGGTCGAGTGGGACGGCGATCCCGCCCACCGCATCGTGATCCCCCTCCCCCAGTGGCGCAACCGCCTTCCCGGCACCGCCCCCGCGACCGCGTAGGCACGGCGCGGCGGGCACGGCACAGCGGGCACGGCACAGCGGGCACGGCTCAGCCCGCACGACAACGTAGGCTCGACCCTCGTGGCTATCGGCTCGACCATTCACCAGTTCACCGTGCAGCTCTCCGACGTCGATCGCGGCGTCTACGACGAGCTGGCGTTACGCGTCGCTCGGCACCCGTCGGAGACCGCTCCGTTCATGCTGACGCGCGTGCTCGCCTACTGCCTCGAGTACGAGGAGGGCATCGGCTTCAGCGAGGGCGTCGCCGCGACCGACGAGCCGGCCGTGATGATCCGCGACCTCACGGGCGCCCTGGTGGCGTGGGTCGAGGTCGGGGCTCCGGATGCCGCGCGCCTGCACACCGGCAGCATGAAGGCCGAGCGCGTCGCGATCTACACGCACCGCGATCCCGACAAGGTCGCCGCCCCGTGGGCGGGAAAGCGCATCCACCGCGCCGAGGAGGTGCTCTTGCACAGCTTCGAACCCGGCTTCGTCGAGAAGCTCGCGGATGCCATCGAGCGACGCAACACCGCGACTCTGACGCGCACCGAGGGGCGCATCTACCTGGAGCTGAACGGCGTTGCCGGCGAGAGCGACATCCACACGCGCTCCGCGGGCTGATCCCGGAACCAAGAAAGCCCCCACCCCCGCCGAAACGGGCGAAGATGGGGGCTTTCTCACGTGACGATGGTTCGTGGAGCTGGGGGGAATCGAACCCCCGTCCAACGCTGGGTCTCCGCGTTTTCTCCGGGCGCAGTCTGTGCAGACGTTCTGCTCGGCTCCGACCTTTGTCACAGACACCTAAGTCGACAAGCCCAGCCTGGGAAAAGTCCCGCGTGACGTCCAGACGCCGTCACACAGCAAGACCCCTAAATGACGCCAGATTCCGTGGCGGGGTCACACACGGTCTGACGGACTATCGGGCTCGCTTACGCAGCGAGGGCGAAGTCAGTGCGCTTAGCATTGGCACTTATTGTTTTGCAGGGAGCGTTTACGAGATAACCCCACATCCTCGGCCCGCTTCTCGCGGGTTCGCAGGCGCTGTCGAAACCGATCAGCCCCGGGAACTCCGTGAAGGAGCGACCATCGTCACGCTGTTGAGTTACCACCTCGGGAGCCGTAAGCACCCGAGCGTCACAGTCTACAACGCTTCACAGCGCACGATGATTCCTGCCCCGTGCACAACGATTCAATGACGACGGCGGAAACCGCCATTCCGCGCTGTTCGCTCTCGCTAGCGTGAGCGTCATGGCCAACCGCCCTCTCCTCCCCGTCGTCCTCATCGTGACGGGTGTCCTCAGCCTCTCGGCATGCTCGGCGGCGAACACGCCTGCCGCAGAGACGTCGGCGCCCGCGGCATCCCCCGTTTCGAGTGCTCCGTCTGCGAGCCCGGCTGCCGAACCCCGCAGCACCCCCGACGCCGCGCCCCCTGTCTTCACGTCATGCGACGAGGCGATCACGCCGGAGTTCCGGCAGATGGTCGCCGATAACGGGTGGGTGGGGTGGAACATGGTCGGCCAGCAGATCGGGCACAGCCCCTTCGACGTCTTCCCCGGCGGAGCTCCCACGGGCCAGCTGAGCTGCCGCTTCGGTGCGGGGCCCGAGGTCGCGACCGACAACGTGCTCGACCTCGCGTGGGCGCCGATCGACGAGGCTGCCGCGCAGTCCGCGCAGAAGTATCTCGCCGAGGCGGGGTTCCAGCGCATCGAGGGCACGGGCGCAACGCAGTGGGCCACCCGCCCCGGCGACGGCGGCTGGGCGGACGATGACGGCTGGGGCGAGACGTATTCATTCACCGGAACCGACGTCCGCTGGGCGGTGACCCGCGAGGATCTCGCCTACATCGCTCCTGCGGCCTGACGAGCACCTTTCGGCACGGGCGGTCGTCCTCCGCCGTCCCGCCCGCGTCCCGTAGGCTCACCGCATGAGCGACGTCGTCATCACCGTCCGGGGCGAGAGCAACGCCCGCGTCCGCGCTGAAGAGGCCGCCGTCCGGGTCACGGTCTCGACCGACGGACCGGCTCGCGGTCCGGTCGTCGAACGGGCGCAGGAGCGCGCGGCGAGCGTTCAGGACGGCTTGGTCGCCCATCTCCGCTCCGGTGAGGTGTCCGAGTGGTCGAGCGCCCGCGTGTCGGTCTGGTCCGATCGCCCCTGGAACAACGAGGGCGCGCAACTCCCCCTCGTCCACCATGCGGCCGTGGAACTGTCCGCCACCTTCACCGATGCCGGAGCCCTGTCGTGGTGGCTCGGCGACGTCGCGGAGTCCGATGACGTTCAGGTCACCGCGGTGGAGTGGCGCCTGTCCCCCACCACCCGCGCCCGTGTCGAGCGCGAGGTGGCCGCCGACGCCGTCCACGTGGCCGTGGAACGCGCGACCGCGTATGCGGACGCTCTCGGGCTGGCATCCGTCTCCGCCGTCGAGATCGCGGATGCCGGCTTGCTCGCCGCCCACCCCGAGACTCCGGCACCGCTGGGCGCACGCATGATGGCCGCGTCCGCCGGCGGACCGTCGTTCAGCCTGCAGCCTCCCGAGATCGTGGTCACCTCGGTCGTGGAGGGGCGTTTCCGAGCGGAGTGACGCCGGGGCGTCGAAGCGGGCTAGTCGCCCAGCCGGTTCTTCGTCCGCATCGCACGTTCGGCTTCGCGCTTGTCTTCGCGCTCGCGGATCGTCTGACGCTTCTCGAACTCGCGCTTGCCCTTGGCGACCGCGATCTCGACCTTGGCGCGCCCATCGAGGAAGTACAGCCGCAGCGGAACGAGGGTGTAACCGCCCGCCGATACGGCGTGGGAGAGCTTGATGATCTCTTCTTTGTGCAGCAGCAGCTTGCGCGTGCGCTTGGCCGAGTGGTTCGTCCAGTGCCCCTGCGAGTACTCCGGAATGTGCACGGCATCGAGGAAGGCCTGACCGCCGTCGATGTAAGCGTAGCCGTCGGTGAGGTTCGCGCGCCCCTGACGCAGCGACTTCACCTCGGTGCCCGTGAGCACCAATCCGGCTTCGTACGTCTTTTCAATGGCGTAGTCGTGGCGCGCCTTCTTGTTCGACGCGATGAGCTTCTCACCCTGCTCACGAGGCATGGTGCCACCTCCTCATGATCATGGGCACACAGAGCCTTACAGTCTACCCACACCGGATGCCAGCCGAGCGCGACACCGCGAGATGTCAGGCCCGCAGCCAGCGCCGGATGGCGAAGCTGGCACTCAGCGCCGCGAGCACGATGCCGATGACGATGAGAAGCGGGATCACGATCGCGACATCCGCGAAATCCACCCACGAGGTGATGAAGGCGATCCGGTCTCTCAGGTACTGGTTCACGCCGACGCCGACGATCGCCCATACCGCCACGCTCGCGAGTGCCGACCCGATGAGGGCCGCCAGCACGCCCTCGACGATGAACGGCGTCTGGATGAACCGGTTGGACGCGCCCACCAGGCGCATGATCCCGAGCTCCTTGCGTCTCGCGAACGCCGACAGACGGATTGTCGTGGCGATCAGCAGCACGGCGGCGATCAGCATGAGCCCGGCGATTCCGACCGCGACGTAGGTGGCGACGGTCAGCGCCTGGAACAGGGGTTCGAGGTATTGCAGCTGATCGGTGACCGCCTCGACCCCGTTCTGCCCGCTGAAGGCCTCGGCGATCACGTCGGACTGGCTCTGATCCACGAGGTTGATGCTGAAGGTCGCGTTGAACTGGTCCGCGGTCACGACGCCGGCGATGTCGTCGGGAAGCTGCTGCTTCGCGTTCTCGAAGACCTGGTCGCTGGTCTGGAACGTGTAGTCGCGGATCAGCGGTGCGAGCGCCTGACCATCGAGCGTCGCCTTGACGGCGTCGATCTGGTCCTGGGTCGCTGGCTCCCCGGCCACGCAGGTCGGAGCGTTCGATGAAGCCGCGCACATGAACACCGCCACCTGGGCGCGGTCGGCCCAGTACGACTGCATCTTGCCGATCTGCATCTGCATGAGCATCGCGGCGCCGACGAAGGTCAGCGACACGAAGGTGACGAGGATGACCGAGATCACCATCGACGCGTTGCGGCGGAGACCGGTGAACGCCTCCGACAGGATGAGCCCGAATCTCATGACGTGGGTCCCACTTCGTCGTTGCGGTCTTTCTTCTCGCCCAGGCCGAGCCGGTCGGCGAGACCGAGAGCATCGACGTCGGGGCGGGTGACCGGGATGGAGCGTGTGTTCGTGCCGGGCTCGCGCGGCTCGGCTGCAGACGCCTCGGGCTCGGAGTCTTCGGTGGGAACCTCGGATGCCACGGGAGCAGCGGAAGCAACCGGCGCGTCCGACCGTGGCGCGGCGGGCGGAGCGTCGACACCCGGCCTCGTCAACGGTTCGACCGGGCCCGTGAGCCCGGTGACCTCGCGCTGCACCTCGAGGACGGCCGTGAGGGCCGCGACCGCGGCAGCACCACGCTCGACCTCGGGAGCCAGCCGCGGGAGGCTCGACGTGTCGCCGTACCCACCGTGACGCTCGTCACGGACCATCTCGCCGCCACGCAGCTCGATCACGCGACGCTGCATCTGGTCGACGAACCCGGCCTCGTGGGTCGCCATGACGACGGTCGTCCCACCGGCGTTGATGCGCGCGAGAAGGCGCATGATGTCGATCGACGTACCGGGGTCGAGGTTTCCGGTCGGCTCATCGGCGAGCAGCACCTGCGGACGGTTGACGAGCGCGCGGGCGATCGCCACGCGCTGCTGCTCCCCACCCGACAGCTCGTGCGGCAGCCGCTTCTCTTTGCCGTCGAGGCCGACGAGCGCCAGCACCTCGGGCACGGCCTGCTGGATGAACCCGCGCGAGGCGCCGGTCACCTGCAGGGTGAAGGCGACGTTCTGATGCACCGTCTTGTTCGGCAGCAGGCGGAAATCCTGGAACACCGAACCGATGTGACGGCGGAAGTAGGGAACCTTGCGGTTCGACAGCGTGCGCAGGTCGCGACCGAGCACGACGACGCGGCCGTCGCTGGGAGTCTCGGCGCGCAGGATGAGCTGCAGGCACGACGACTTGCCGGAGCCCGACGCGCCGACGAGGAAGACGAACTCCCCGCGCTGCACTTCGAAGTCGACGGCGTTCAGGGCGGGCTTCGCGGTGCCGCGATACCGCTTGGTGACGTTCTCGAACCGGATCATGGCTCGATGAGCCTAAGCGCGGGCACCGAGCACGCGGAGAGGACGCGCCGTGTCGCGAAACCGAGAGAGCCCTATGGATGCCGGTTCAGCGGCATCCACAGGGCTCTTGTCACTCGTGGAGAGCGCTCAGTCGTCGTCCTTGCGCTTGCGCCAGCGGATGCCGGCCGCGATCAATCCGTCGAGGTCGCCGTCGAAGACCACCGCGGGGTTTCCGACCTCGTAACCGGTGCGCAGGTCTTTCACGAGCTGCTGACCGTAGAGGAAGTACGAGCGCATCTGGTCGCCCCAGCTCGCCGTGATCGTGCCGGCGAGTTCTTTCTTCTTCGCGGCCTCTTCTTCGCGCTTGAGCAGGAGCAGTCGCGTCTGGAGCACGCGCATGGCGGCCGCGCGGTTCTGGATCTGCGATTTCTCGTTCTGCATCGAGACGACGAGGCCCGTGGGCAGGTGCGTGATGCGCACGGCGGAGTCGGTCGTGTTGACCGACTGGCCGCCGGGACCGGACGAGCGGAACACGTCGACACGGATGTCGCCCTCGGGGACCTCGACCTCGACGGCCTCTTCCATCACGGGGATGACCTCGACCGCGGCGAAGCTCGTCTGACGCTTGTCGGCGCCGCCGAAGGGGCTGATGCGCGCGAGACGGTGCGTCCCTGCTTCGACCGACAGCGTGCCGTAGGCGTAGGGAACGTCGACCTCGAAGGTGGCCGACTTGATGCCGGCGCCTTCGGCGTAGGACGTATCCATGACCTTAACGGGGTACTTGTGACGCTCGGCCCAGCGCAGGTACATGCGCAACAGCATCTCGGCGAAGTCGGTGGCGTCGTCGCCGCCGGCGCCGGAGCGGATCGTGACGACCGCGGAACGCGGGTCGTATTCGCCGTCGAGGAGCGTCTGCACCTCGAGCTGGCCGATCACATCTTTCAGGGAGGCGAGTTCGCGACGAGCCTCGTCGGCCGACTCCTCGTCCTCCATCTCGATCGCGAGCCCGACCAGCACCTCGAGGTCGTCGAGACGCTGCTCGATCTCGGAGACGCGCTTGAGCTCCGCTTGGCGGTGGCTGAGACGGCTGGTGACCTTCTGAGCGTTCTCGACGTCGTCCCAGAGGTCGGGGGCACCGGCCTCGTCGCTGAGGCGTTCGATGTCGGCTTTGAGTGCGTCGACGTCGACCACGGCCTGGATATCGGCGAAGGTCGAGCGCAGCGCCTGGATGTCGGCGGTCAAATCGAGTTCGAGCATTTGAGATCAAGCCTATCGTGGAGACAGTGACAGCCGACTCTCCCCGGAACGTGCTGGTGCGCTTCGCACCGATGATCTACGGCCCCACCCTGCTCTTCGCCCTGGGCGAGGGCGCCGTGATCCCCCTCATCCCCGTGATCGCGAACCGCCTCGGCGCCGATGTCGCCCTGGCCGCGCTCGTGGCGGCCGCTCTCGTGGTCGGTCAGCTGTGCGGGAACATCCCCGCCGGATGGGCCGTCGCCCGCTTCGGCGAGCGCCTGACGATGGGGGTCGCCGGCATCATCGTGCTCGCCGGACTCCTCGGCATCGTCTTCGCGCAGTCGCTGGCGTTCTTCACCGCCGCGGTGTTCCTCATCGGCTTCTGCGCGGCCTCGTTCGCCCTCGCGCGTCACTCGTTCATGACCACGCGCGTCCCCCTGACCTTCCGCGCTCGCGCTCTGTCGCTCCTGGGCGGCACGTTCCGCCTGGGCATGTTCGTCGGCCCTTTCATCTCGGCAGCCCTCTTGGCGATCTTCGGCTCCGAGACGGCGTCCATCGTCTTCTTCGCCGTCTGCCAGGTCGCGACGATCCTGCTCGTGTTCTTCGGCCCGGATCCCGAGAAGGCCGTCCCCGTGGGCGCGGGCTCGCCCACCCGCCGCGGAGCGGGCGACTCGCGCGACGCGGAAGACACGGGCGAACCCGTCACCGGAGCGATCCCCACCGTTGAGCGGGTCGGGGTGTTCCGCACGATGTGGCGGTACCGCGGCGTGCTCGCGCGCCTGGGCCTCGCCGCCTCGTCGCTGTCGGCCGTTCGCTCGGCACGCCAGGTGGTCCTGCCCCTGTGGGGTGTCTCCCTCGGACTGGATGCCGGCACGATCGCCGTGGTCGTGGGCGTCTCGGGGGCGATCGACTTCGCCCTCTTCTACGCGAGCGGCCAGGTCATGGACCGCTTCGGTCGCCTGTGGGCGGCCCTTCCCGCCATGGTCCTCATGGGCGCGGGCTTCTTCGCCCTGTCGTTCACGCACGAGCTGTCTTCGGCGGCCATGTGGTACGCGATGTTTGCGGCGGTTCTGGGCGTCGGCAACGGCCTGTCCAGCGGCATCCTGCTCACCCTCGGCGCCGATGTGGCGCCTCCGACCGACCCCGCGGCGTTCCTCGGATCTTGGCGGACCCTGACGGATGCCGGTGGTGCGGTGGCCCCGTTGATCGTCTCGGCCTTGACGGCCGTGGCGTCCCTGTCGGTCGGTGTCGGCGCGATGGGTCTGATCGCGGTGCTCGGCGCCGCGGGCTTCATCCGGTGGGTGCCCCGATACGTGCCGCGCTCCCGCTGACCGCACCACACCCGCGTGAGGGGCCACTTCCTGTCGCTTCGGGCACCCCTCGGCGACAGGTTCCGACCCCTCGCGCGGGAGGGCGCACTCACTCCGCGACGCGGATCAGCACCTTGCCCAGCGCACCCTGCTCGACGGCGTCGTGCGCCGCGGCGGTGTCGTCCAGCACGAACCACGTGAGCGGGAGCCCGGCGTCCTCCCCGACCGGGAGCGCTCCGTCGGCGACGGCGGCGGCGACGTCTTCGGCGGCGGCGAGCAGCGCCCGCTCCCCCACCGTGTACAGCAGCAGCCCCTGCCAGCGCACGTTCTTCGCGAAGCTCTCGCGCACGCGGGCCGTGAAGTCGGCCCCGCCGTTGTCGGCGTAGTAGCCGATCGTTCCGTGGTTGGCGACCACCTCGACGTCGAGGCCGGCGTTGTCGGCGATGGCGACCTCGACGACGTGCTCGACGCCGTTCGGGGCGAGCTCCCGGATGCCGTCGGCCAGCGTCTCGCTCGGGTACTGCAGCACGTGGTGGGCGCCGGCCGCGCGAGCCAGGGCCTCCTTCTCATCACTGCTCACGGTGGCGATGACCGTGGCTCCGGCCCACGCGGCGAGCTGGATCGCGGCGTGACCGACCGCCCCGGCACCGCCCTGCACGAGCACGGTGCGACCGGCGAGCGCACCGGGGGCCAGACGCGAGGGTCCGTCCTCGTGCACGGTCAGGGCGCGATGCGCGGTCATCGCGGGGACTCCGAGGCTG
Organism: Sphingomonas sp. G5; assembly: GCF_052660795.1. NCBI lineage: Bacteria > Pseudomonadati > Pseudomonadota > Alphaproteobacteria > Sphingomonadales > Sphingomonadaceae > Sphingomonas > Sphingomonas sp. G5. The sequence continues at coordinate 1,980,486 of NZ_CP109660.1, forward strand.
GCGCCGAGCTCGAACGACGCGCTGTCGGGCAGGGGTACCGCGCGCGAAGCGGGAAGGACGGTGTACTGCGCCGCCGTGCCGAACGGACGCTGGTGGGCGGCGAGGTACACCCACACCCGCTGACCGACCGACAGCGTGTCCACGTCGGCGCCGATGGCATCCACCACTCCCGCCCCGTCCTGGTTCGGGGTGACCTCGTCGAAGGGCAGCGGGCGCCCGGTCGTCGCGCGGGCCTTCCAGTCGGTGGGATTCACGCCCGACACGGTGAGGCGCACGCGCACCTCGCCCGCGGCGGGCTCGGGCAGCGGTCTGTCCTCGAGCGAGAGGACGGAGGAGTCACCGGGCTGGGAGTACGTGATCGCCTTCATGCGAGGATCCAGCGTCGAAACGGCCCGAAACATTCCTTGGGCGTGTCGCGGCGCGCGGGACGAGCGCGGCGTTTGACGGCGGCTTCACAACGTCGGAGCGCTGCGCCCGCTTAGAATGAGCACACTCGCGGGAGTGGTGAAATCGGTAGACACGCAGGATTTAGGTTCCTGTGCCTTCGGGCGTGGGGGTTCGAGTCCCCCCTTCCGCACGGTAACCGCTCTCTGCACCCTTCCGACCCGACGGGACCGATGTGATCCACACCACCAGCTCGTTGCTCCCGTGGCTCGACCCCGCGACGATCATCACCAACTCGCAGCCGTGGGCGCTGCTCGTCGTCTGCTTCATCATCTTCGCCGAGACCGGTCTGCTCATCGGCTTCCTGCTGCCGGGCGACACCCTGCTGATCATGGCGGGCCTGCTGTCGCACTCGACCGACGCCGCCCCGAACGGCGTGTTCGGGCTCAACGCCTGGTGGGTCGCCCTCGCGATCGGTTTCGCGGCGTTCGTCGGCGGCGAGGTCGGGTACTTCATCGGCCACAAGGCCGGTCCGTCGATCTTCGAACGCAAAGAGTCTGGACTGTTCAGCAAGAAGAACGTCGAGCGCACGAACGCTTTCTTCGAGCGCTTCGGTGGCCTGACCGTCATCCTCGCCCGCTTCGTTCCGGTCGTGCGCACCTTCGCGCCGATCGCCGCGGGTGTCGGACACATGCCGTGGAAGAAGTACTCGCTGTACAACTTCATCGGCGCGGTTATCTGGGGCATCGGCCTCACGATGATCGGCTACCTGGTCGGCTACATCCCCTTCATCCGCGACATTGTCACCGAGTACATCGACGTGATCCTGCTCGCCGCCGTCGCCGGCACGGCGATCTTCATCGCGATCCACTACTTCCGCGAGCGCGCCGCCGCCAAGCGCGAGGGTGCCGTCACCCCCGCCGAGGCCGAATCGCTCACCCTCGACGCGAAGACCCTCGAAGACGGCGACCAGCCGACGCGCTAAGACGCCTTCGCGCTCTTCTTCTTGGCCGCCGGCTTCGTGTCGGCGGCCTTGCCTTTCTCGTCGGCCTTGCCGGTGTCCGTGCCGCCCGATCGGGCCGCGCGACTGCGCTCGACGCTCGCGCGAAGGGCCTCCATCAGATCGATGACCTCGCCGCCGTCTTCTTCTTCCTTCTTGCCGAAGGTCGCGTCGGTGTCGATCGCGTCGCCCTGCTCGAGCTTCGCGTCGATGAGGGTGCGCAACTCCGACTGGTACTCGTCGGTGAACTCCTCGGGGTCGAAGTCCTTCGAGAAGCTGTCGACGAGCGATGCCGACATCTCGAGCTCCTTCGCCGAGATGCGCACGCTCTCGTCCAGCGACGGGAACGCCGCCTCGCGCACCTCGTCAGCCCACAGCAGCGTCTGCAGCACGAGCACCTCGCCGCGCACCCGGAGGGCCGCCAGCCGCGTCTTCTGCCGCAGCGAGAAGCGCACGATCGCCGTCCGTTCGGTCTGCTCCAGCGTCTTGCGCAGCAGGACGTACGCCTTGGGCGAGGAGGAATCCGGCTCGAGGTAGTACGCCTTGTCGAGGGTCAGCAGGTCGACCTGGTCGCTCGGCACGAACTCGACGACCTCGATCTCGCGACTGCGCTCGCTGGGCAGCGACGCCAGGTCGTCCTTGGTCAGCACGACCGTCTGCTCGCCGTCGTCGTAGGCCTTGTCGATGTCCTGGTACGGCACGACCTCGCCGTCGATCTCGCAGATCCGCTGGTAGCGGATCCGCCCGCCGTCCGCGTTATGCACCTGGTGAAGAGAGACGTCGTGGTCCTCGGTGGCGGAGTACACCTTCACGGGCACGTTGACGAGGCCGAAGGTCAGGGCGCCCTTCCAGATCGATCGCATGCGACCAGTGAACACCGGATGGGGCGCGAATGCCGAGACCCTTGCGGACCGGGTGCGCGCCCGTCCCACGCCGGCCACACCCATGCGGCAGGCCCCCACCGCTCTACCCCGGACTCGCCCCTGTCCACCGGAGCCCCGCACCGCGTGCTCGCAACCCCCTGGGCACGCGTCACCGTCCTCGCCCTACGCTGGGGCGATGACGGAGCAGACGGTGCGCATCGGCGGTCGCCGCCTGCGCCTGTCGAACCTCGACAAGGTGCTCTACCCCGAGACCGGCACCACCAAGGGCGAGGTGATCGACTACTACTCGCGGGTCGCTCCCCTGCTGCTCCCTCACGTCGCCGACCGCCCGGTGACCCGCAAACGCTGGCCCGACGGAGTGGGAACGGATGCCAGCCCGGGCGAACCGTTCTTCGCCAAGGCTCTCGAGCCGGGCGCTCCGGCCTGGGTGCGCCGCCTCTCGATCAATCATTCCTCGGGCGCGAAGGACTACCCCCTCGTCGACGACCTGCCGACCCTCGTCTACCTCGCACAGGTCGCGAGTCTGGAGCTGCACGTGCCGCAGTGGCGCTTCTCGGGCGACGGCGAACGGCAGAACCCCGACCGTCTCGTGCTCGACCTCGATCCGGGGCCCGGGGTCGGTCTCGTCGAGTGCGCCGAGGTGGCGCGGTGGGCCCGAGCGATCCTGCAGGACATCGGCCTCGACCCCCTCCCGGTCACCAGCGGAAGCAAAGGGATCCACCTCTACGCGCGCCTCGACGGACGACAGTCCAGCGACGCGGCCAGCGCCGTCGCGAGGGAGCTCGCGCGCGCGATCGAGGCCGACCATCCCGACCTCGTCGTCAGTCAGATGTCGAGAGCTGCGCGCCCGGGGAAAGTGTTCATCGACTGGAGTCAGAACAACGGCGCGAAGACGACGATCGCGCCCTACTCGCTCCGCGGCCGCCCTCACCCCTACGTCGCCGCCCCGCGCACCTGGGCAGAACTCGACGACCCGCACCTCCGCCACCTGTTGTTCACCGAGGTTCTCGAGCGTCCCGACGACCCGCTGGCTCCCGTCGACGCGACGCACGGACCGCTGCGCGCGTACCTCGCCAAGCGCACCGCCGGGAAGACTCCCGAGCCCGTGCCCGAGAATCCGCATGGCACTCCCGCTCGCGAGGGACTTGCCCGCTTCGTCATCCAAGAGCACCACGCCTCACGTCTGCACTGGGACCTCCGGCTCGAACGCGACGGCGTGCTCGTCAGCTGGGCCGTGCCGAAGGGCGTGCCCTCGACCACCGCGAAGAACAGTCTCGCCGTCATGACCGAGGATCACCCCCTGCCGTACCTCGATTTCGCCGGAGAGATCCCCCGCGGAGAGTACGGCGCGGGCACCATGACCGTCTGGGACACCGGCACCTACGAACTCGAGAAGTGGCGCGACGACGAGGTGATCGCGACCCTCGAGGGCCGCGGCGACGGCCCCCTCGGTCGCGTGCGGCTCGCGCTCATCCGCACCGAGGGGCGGGGCGAGAAGTCGCAGTGGTTGCTGCACCGGATGAAGACGGATGCCGATGGCCGCCCGCAGAGCGACGGAGCGCCCGTCGTGCCCCGGGATCACCGTTCCACCAGCCCCGGGGTCGCGATCTCCTCGGCCCCCGCTGCCCCGCCGACCGCCGCCGAGCTCACGCCGATGCTCGCCCGTACCGCGACCGCCGGTATGGCCCGCGCCGCCGCCGAACGCTGGGGCGGCACACCCTGGGTGGAGATGAAGTGGGATGGCATCCGGGGTATGGGGATCTGGGATGGAGAACGATTGCAGTTGCGCTCCCGCAACGGCGTCGATCTGACCGCGGCCTACCCCGAGCTCACGAGCGTCCACCTGGGGCTCGGGTGCACCCCCGCGGTGTTCGACGGCGAGATCGTCGCCCTCGACGAGCAGGGTCGACCGAGCTTCCCTCTCCTGCAGAAGCGGATGAACCTCGCGAAGCCGCGCGAGATCGCTCACGAGGCCGAGCGCACCCCCGTTCACCTGTACCTGTTCGATGTGCTGTCCGTGGGAGGGCGCGATGTGGCATCGCTTCCCCTGTTCGAACGGCGCGAGATGCTCGAGACGCTGGCCGAGGAAGCCAGCGGCCCGGTCGTCGTTCCTCCCGTGTTCGACGACGTGGATGCCGCGGTCTCGACGAGCGGTCGTTTCGGCCTCGAAGGGGTCGTGGTGAAAGACCCGGGCTCGATCTATCGTCGTGGCGTGCGATCGGAGCAATGGCTCAAGGTGAAGCATTCGCGGACGCAGGAGGTCGTGATCGGCGGGATCCGACCGGGCAAGGGCAACCGTGAGGGCTCGATCGGCTCCCTGCTGGTGGGGATACCCACGGAGCGCGGGCTGCAGTACGCAGGCCGGGTGGGCTCGGGATTCGGCGGGCGGACCCTGGCCCGGCTGACCGAGGTGCTCGAGCCGCTGCACGCCGACACGAACCCGTTCATCGGTGTGCCGGCCGCCGATGCGCGCGACGCCCTGTGGGTGCAGCCCACCCTCGTGGCGGAGGTCGAGTTCGCGGAGTTCACCCCCGGCCGGATCCTCCGACAGGCGCGGTGGCGCGGACTTCGTCCGGACAAGTCGCCCGCCGAGGTCGTGCACGAGAACTGATCCTCGTGAGACCTGGACCGTTCAGTCGTCGACGACGATCCATTCGCCGAAACGGCGGAATCCGGATGCCAGCGCGAGAGCCACCGACGGCGCGTTGTCGAGCTGGCACCGGTACTGGGGTTCGTACCCGCGCTCCAGCGCGTCGGCAGCCATCGCCAGCACCGTCGCTCGCGCCAGTCCGCGCCCACGGAATTCCGGCAACGTGATGACGCCGAGGTCGGCGAGTCGCGTGCCCGTCCAGGGATACATGCTCGCCGCAGCAGCCAGCGTGCCGTCGACGAACGTGCCGAACACGAGCCAGTGATCGAGCTCGACGAACGCTTCGTCGAGCTCGTCTTCGGGCGCCGCCGCGACGAGGGCGGCGAAGGCGTCGGCGTCTTCAGCGGTCAGCCGGCGCGTGTTCGCCTGCGGCTCGGGTGCGGTGACGTTGGCATGCTCTTCGACCGGAAGGTAGAAGAGGTGGTCGGGGTCGTTCAGCGCGATGCCCGCCGCGTCGATGCGCTCCACAACCTCATCGGCGGCGAGACGTTCTCCGTCGGACACACCGAGCTGATCCGCTCGCTCGGGGCTCAGCGAGACGACCGTCGCCCCGTCGCCGATGCGCAGGATCGAGACGGACCGGTTCTCGGGCGCCTCCGGATCGACGACGACGACCGCGTCGTCATCAGAGAACGCGCTCGCGGGAGACGGCAGCCAATGGTCGATGACGAGTGACGAGAACATGAGGAACCTTCCGGGGGTGCGGGTGCCTGTCCGAAGGCTACCGGACGGCACCGACATTCACGCGTGACGCGAATCGTGCTCCACGTGCCCCGCGGGCTCCAGCTGAAAAGTGGAATGCTCGACGTCGAAATGGTCGGCGAGACACGTCTGGAGCGAAGCGAGGATCGCGGCGGCGCGCCCATCGGCGAGCGCGGCATCTTCCACGATCACGTGAGCGCTGAACACCGGCGCTCCGCGGGTGAGCTGCCACACGTGCACGTCGTGCACGTCGACCACCCCGTCGGCCTCGCGCAGGTGCTCGCGGATCTCGGCCACGTGCACCCCCACCGGCGCCGACTCCGTCAAGACCACGACGACCTCGCGCAGCAGACCGATCGCCCGCGGGACGATGAGCACCGCGATCAGCAGCGAGGCGACGGCATCCGCCTGCATGAATCCCGTCGTCACGATGACAAGGGCCGCGATGATCACCGCGATCGATCCGACGAGATCGCCCAGCACCTCGAGATAGGCGCCGCGCACGTTGATGCTGCGCTTCTGCGCGCGAGAGAGCAGGAACATCGACACGGCGTTGGCGATCATGCCGACGGTGGCCACCACCAGCATCAGTCCGCCCTGCACCTCGGTCTCGGCCGGGGCGAGCAGACGTTGCACCGCCTCGACGCCGACCCACGCGCACAGCACGATGAGGATCACGCCGTTGGCGAGGGCCCCCAGCACCTCGGCACGCTGGTAACCGAAGGTGCGACGATCATCGGCCGGGCGCGCGGCGATCGCGGTGGCGATGAGCGCGACCACCAGAGCAGCCGCGTCGGTGAACATGTGCGCGGCGTCGGCGAGCAGGGCGAGCGAGCCGGTCAGGACAGCCCCGACGATCTGCACGAGCATCACCGTGGCCGTCAGGGCCAGGGCGGTCGCGAGCAGGCGCCGATTGCTGGCATCTCGGATGCCGCCGGAGGGCGCGTGATCGTGCATAGTTCCAGGCTAGAACGGGCACAGGCTCCGCCGCGGTGGTTCGGCCAAGTCGGGAATGAGAACCGGTGTCGGTCTCGCCGAGAAGGTGCACGCGGACGGGGTTGGTCCCGCCGTCGGCAGCGTTGCGAGCGGACTCGTCACATCGAACGACAGTGCCTGGACGGATCTCTGGCCCCGTCAGCCCAGGTACTCAACGAGGCCTCGAAGCGCGCCTTGCTCACCTCGAACTCGTATCGAGCGTGGGTGTTATGCACCCTCATCACGAAGCGCGCAACGGTGAAGACGCCGGGCCAGAAGGACAGAGCGAGGGCGCACGTGACCAGAACCGACGAGATGACCCACGGAACCGCGTACGGCGTGGCCTGCAACGCTGTCAAGAAGACCGGCGGAACGGAGGTGGACGCCACCACGGCCGCGGCCAAACCCATCCACGTCCACAAGACCCACCACCGGAACCATCCTCTCCGCACGTCGACCCCCGCATCGCGTAGCGCGCGGTACTTCACGACCCAGCCGACCACATCGAGAACTGCCTGCCCGGCACCGCAGAGGATGAGAGCAATAGCAATGACGTAGATCACGGGAAGCGCGACCTCGCTCGACACTCCGAAGAGGAACAGGAACACGAGAACACAAAAGAGGATCATTACGACTGCCCCGCCCAGCGCCCCTACGCGGTCCATCGTCTTCGTCCTTCGGATGGCTGCGCGCCGGAGAGCCCTGAGCGCGACGAATCCGACGATCGCGACGAAGAGCATCCCACCGATCCAGCGACCAGCGGCGGTGTCTGTCAGATGCGTCGTGGCGAAGCTGTTCGCGTCGAGCTGCCACTGCTGCAGCACTCCCGTCTGGTTCAGCGTGATCAGCGCAAACGGGAGGGTTAGTGCAAGACCTGCGGTCACAATCCCTCTCGTCGTCCATGTGCTGGTCGGACCGATCACGGTCACAGCGACCTTCCAGAACCGTCGGCCGAGGGCGAGAACGAGTGCGACAACCGTGCTGACAGTCACCACCACACCCACGAAAGACATCCAGGCGACACCTGCCTCGCCTGAGTCGGTCAATCTGTGCGTGAACCCCCAGGCGAGCAGCCCGCCTGTGATGCCCAGGATCGTCGCGACGAGCAGGTAGCGTTCGGCCACCTGGGAAACGCTCTTGAAACAACGAGGCGCGAACCACACCAAGCCGCGCCAAAGAACGACGGCCAAGGCGAATTTCCGGCGAAACGCCCAGACCCTGCTCGCGAGATCGAGGTTCGCAATGTTCGCCACCGATGCGAACACGCCTGTCAACGCCGCTTCAAGAAGCACCTGGCTGCGCGCATCGAGTTGAGCCTGCAGGGTCTCGTGGTCGTCCTCCCCCACGAGGACGCCGATGGTGCGAACAATCCGCGTTCTCTCAGCAGGGTCAGGTGCTTCCGCCACCTGCCCGTCTCCGATGAAGCGCCGCATCTGCAACTGCTCCGATTCCGACTGCACTCGGTCCGTCAGACCACGTCGCATCCAGTCGTATCGCGCGAGAGCTTGAAACTCGCGTTCCCAGTGAGGAGCCTTGAGCGCGAAGGAACCGAAGACGCCGATGGCGACGATGAAGAACAGAACGATCAGCGTGCAGAGCCAACCGGTCCAGAGCAGGACGTCCATGCGAGGAAGATAGTGCGGACGTCCGACACCGGCGGAACCGACCAGTCGGCACATCGGCTTTCGCTCCGGCCCTCACGAGGGTCGCTCCGACGCCTCGCCCATCCAGATGAGATCAGAGCGTCTTCAACAGCGGCGCCAACTCCCGGAACGCGCGGGCTCGGTGCGACTCGGCGTTCTTCTCGGCCGCGGACCACTCACCGACCGTGCGCTCCCGCCCCGCGGGCTGGCCGTCGGGGATGAAGACCGGGTCGTAGCCGAAACCGCCGGGACCGGCCGGGGCCGTGGCGAGGCGGCCGGGCCAGCGGCCCTCGACCGTCTGCTCGGTGCCATCGGGATGCACGAGCGCGATGACCGAGACGAACTGCGCGGTGCGGTGCGGGTCGGCGACATCCGAGAGCTGGTCGAGCAGCAGCTCGAGGTTCGCCGTGGCGTCTTTCTTGTGCCCCGCCCAGTAGGCCGAGAACACCCCCGGCGAACCGCCCAGTACGTCGACGGCCACACCGGAGTCGTCGGCCAGAGACGGCAGACCCGTGTGCGCCGCCGCCGCTCGCGCCTTGATCAGTGCGTTCGCGGCGAAGGTGACGCCGTCTTCGATCGGCTCCGGACCGTCGTAGCCGACCACCTCGAGGTCGGGACGCACCTCGGCGACGATCGCCTGGAACTCCTCGACCTTGTGCGCGTTGTGCGTGGCCAGAACGATGCGAGACACGTCAGCCCTCGAGCGTCGCGAGCTGGATGCCGCGCAGCTCGGCGCAGCCGTTCACGCCCAGCTCGAGCAGCTGATCGAGCTCGCGCTTGTCGAACGGCGCACCCTCGGCCGTGCCCTGCACCTCGACGAAGAGCCCCCGACCGGTGACGACGACGTTCATGTCGGTCTCGGCGCGCACGTCTTCGACGTAGGCGAGGTCGAGCATGGGCTCACCGTCGATGATGCCCACCGAGACCGCGGCGACCGAGTCGCGCAGCACCTCGGCCCGCTGACCGATGAACTTCTTCTCGCGCCCCCAGGCGATGGCATCCGCCAAGGCCACGTACGCACCCGTGATCGCGGCGGTGCGCGTGCCCCCGTCGGCCTGCAGCACGTCGCAGTCGATCACGATCGTGTTCTCGCCGAGCGCTTTGGTGTCGACGACGGCGCGAAGCGCACGACCGATCAGGCGCGAGATCTCGTGGGTGCGCCCGCCGACCTTGCCCTTGATCGACTCGCGGTCGTTGCGGCTGTTCGTGGCGCGCGGGAGCATCGCGTACTCCGCCGTGACCCAGCCCTTGCCCTTGCCGGTCAGCCAGCGCGGAACACCGTTCGTGAACGACGCGGTGCACAGCACCTTGGTGCCGCCGAACGTGACGAGGGCCGAGCCCTCGGCGTGAGCCGACCAGCCGCGCTCGATGGTGACGGGACGGAGCTGATCGTTGGTGCGACCGTCTTTGCGGGTCATGAGTCCTCCAGAGGAACGGGAATGGATGCCGCGACTCAGCGCGGCAGGTCGATGGCGCCGGTCTGCACGAGCTGCACCTCGCGCACCTCGCGGCCCATGAGACGGTGAGCCAGGCGCAGGAAATCGTCGGCGGATGAGCCGGTGGCCTCGTAGCGGGCGGTGGGCACGGCATCCGGAGTCGCGAGAAGGTCACGCGACACGAGCTGGCGGTACACGTCTTTCGCGGTCTCGCTGTCGCTCGAGACCAGGCTCACCTCGGAGCCCATCACGTAACTGATGGCGCCCTCGAGGAACGGGTAGTGCGTGCAGCCGAGCACGAGAGTGTCGACGCCGGCGTGACGGAGCGGCGCGAGGTACCGTTCGGCCGTGGCGAGCACGTCGGGTGAGTCGGTGACGCCGGCCTCGACGAACTCGACGAAGCGCGGGCACGCCTCGGCGAACACCGTCAGGCGCTCGTTGACTTCGAGCATGTCCTGGTAGGCGCGCGAACCGATCGTGCCGACGGTGCCGATCACACCGATGCGGCCGTTGCGGGTGGTCGACATGGCGGTGCGGACGGCGGGGCCGATGACCTCGACCACCGGGACGTCGTAGCGCTCGCGCGCGTCGCGGAGCATCGCGGCCGAGGCGGTGTTGCACGCGATCACGAGCATCTTCACGCCCTGTTCGACGAGGGTGTCGAGCACCTCGAGCGCGTATTTGCGGACGTCGGCGATGGGCTTGGGGCCGTAGGGCGAGCGGGCGGTGTCGCCGATGTAGAGGATGGACTCGCGCGGCAGCTGCTGAGAGACGGCCCGGGCGACGGTGAGTCCGCCGACCCCTGAGTCGAAGATCCCGATCGGCGCGTCGTTCATAGGGCTCCAGCCTACCGGGAGGGGGTGGGATGGGCTGGTCTGCGGCGTCGCGTGGTACCGGACTCCTGAGGAACGAGGCGAAGAGCCGCCATGTGCTGCCGATTGGCCGTCTCGCGGTCGGAAAGTCAGGAGTTTCGCACGACGCGGCGCGGGGGTGGCGCGAGGGTGGCCGGCGGCGCGAGGGTGGCCGGGGACGCGGGTGCGGCGCGCGGGTGGCCGGGGACGCGGGTGGCCGGGGACGCGGGGCGTGCGAAACTCCTGAGAAAATCCGACGGCTCGCGGTGCCACGGCATCCATGGCTCGCATCCGTCCCGAGAGTTCAGGATTTCGGTACGCCGGGCGGCGACTGTCAAGCGCGGGGGTCCGCGCGGGCACGGCCACGGGGCCGCAATATGCTGGCGCCATGAGCCGCAGCACCGCCCTGCACACCGACCGTTACGAACTCACGATGCTCGACGCGGCGCTCCGCGACGGCACGGCCTCGCGCCGTTGCGTGTTCGAGGTGTTCGGCCGACGCCTGTCGGGTGGGCGCCGGTTCGGCGTGGTCGCGGGGACGGGGCGTCTGCTCGAAGCGATCCGGGACTTCCGATTCGGCGACGACGAGCTGCGTTACCTTCGCGACAACCGGGTGGTGGATGCCACGACCCTCGACTTCCTGGCCGATTACCGGTTCACGGGCTCGGTGACGGGATACCGCGAGGGCGAGGTCTACTTCCCCGGCTCTCCCCTGCTCACGATCGAGGGGACATTCGCCGAGGCCGTGCTGCTCGAGACGCTCGCGCTCAGCATCCTGAACTACGACTCCGCCGTCGCCACCGCGGCCGCCCGCATGAGCGTGGCCGCGGGTGACCGGCCGCTCGCCGAGATGGGTTCGCGTCGCGCGAGCGAGGAGGCCGCTGTCGCGGCCGCCCGCGCGGCGTACATCGCCGGCTTCTCGGCGACCAGCAATCTCGAGGCCGGCCGTCGCTGGGGCGTGCCGACCATGGGCACGGCTGCTCACGCGTGGACGCTGCTGCACGACAGCGAAGAGGACGCGTTCCGCTCTCAGGTCGACGCGCTCGGCGCGGGTACGACCCTGCTCATCGACACCTACGACATCACCGAGGGCGTGAAGACGGCCGTCCGCGTCGCCGGCACCGATCTGGGCGGGGTGCGCATCGACTCGGGTGACCTGCCGATTGTCGCGGGCGAGGTGCGCGCGCTCCTCGACGAGCTGGGCGCTGTGAACACGCGTATCACCGTAACGAGCGACCTCGACGAGTACGCGCTCGCGGCTCTGGCGGCCTCCCCCGTCGACTCGTACGGCGTGGGCACCTCGGTCGCCACCGGGTCGGGTGTGCCGACCGCGGGGCTCGTCTTCAAGCTCGTGGCGCGCGAGGCCGCCGACGGTTCGTGGGTGGGCGTGGCCAAGGCATCCGCGCAGAAGGCCTCCCACGGCGGGCGCAAGGCCGCCTTCCGCACGGTGGACTCGGGCACGGCGACCTCGGAGCTCGTCGTCGTCAGCGATGGGTTCGAAGAGCTCTCGACGGCGGCGGAGCACCCCGACGCCCGCGCCCTGCAGGCGATGCTCATGCAGAACGGCGAGGCGGATGCCGGCGCTCTCGGCTCAGCCGGCGTGCAGGCTGCTCGGGCGCACCATTCGCGCGTCCGCGAGGAGCTCCCCGTTCGCGCGCTCGCGTTGAGCAAGGCCGACCCCGCGCTGCCGACGGAGTATCGCGAGGCGGTCTAGCGACGCACGGCTGGCCCGCGCGCTGCGTCGTCCGTCGCACGGACACGTGAGGGGCCGACGGACGTCGCCGAGCGCAAGCCGGCGTGACGTCTCTCGGCCCCTCACGTGGGAGCCAGGAACCTCAGTTGATGAGGGACTCGTAGATCTCTTTGCACTGCGGGCAGACCGGGAACTTCTCGGGGTCGCGCCCGGGCGTCCACTTCTTGCCGCATAGGGCCCGAACCGGCTTGCCGCTGAGGGCGGACTCGAGGATCTTGTCCTTCTTCACGTAATGCGAGAAGCGCTCGTGGTCACCAGGCTCGATGTTCTCTTCGCGGATGAGCTCTTCGAGCTCACGATCCAGGGTCGCGAGACCCCCGCTGTCGGGACTGTCGAGAGGCGTGCTCATGGAGAGCCAGTGTAGCCGCGGTCAGCCCCGAACGGTCGGCCGGGACCGAGGTCAGGTCGCTTCTGCGAACTCCATGAGGCGCGTTCCGCGGCGCTCGAACAGCGCCGCGCCGATGGCGACACCGGCCACGAGCACGATCGCTCCCGCACCGACGCCGACCCACAGGGCGAGAATCGTGTCGACGGTCTCGCCGTTGATCGCCTGCCAGGTCAGCCACGCGGCGGGCGACGCCGCGGCGATCGCGCCGACCATCACGAGGCCCTGGGCCACGACGCCGCCAGAGCCCGTGCGCTGCGGCTGTTGGAAGGGGCTGTCGCCCGGCCGCGAGACCGCGTACGGCGCCACGACCGACGAGATGCTCGACAGGCCCAGACCGGCGAGGAACAGTGCCGCGCACACGCCGACCATGGCGGGGAAGATCGCCCAGCGCCCGTGGGCCACGACGGCGAGCGGCAGCGTGACGGCGAGGATCGGGATGCCGATGAGCAGCACGGGCACGAGACGCCCGATGCGGTCGGGAGCGCCGCGCATGCCGCTGGCGATGTGCATCCAGAGGGCGGTGGAGTCGTAGGCGAGGTCGTTGTGCGGCAGCCACCCGAAGAACAGCGCCATGATCGGCACCGGCAGCAGCACGGCGAGCTCGAACGGGACGCCCGCGACGAGCAGCGGCACCGTCGAGACGACGGCGGCGATCGGCACGATGATGACGTTGACGAGGTAGCGGCGGTCGCGCAGCCAGTACGAGAGGCTGCGGGCGGCGACCGCTCCCCCGGGCGTGCCGGGAAGGATGGCGAACCACCCGAGGCCTCCCCGCTCGCGCACGGCGACCGGTCGGCGGGTGGTGGTCAGCAGGACGTCGACGAGCACGAACCAGGCGAGTGCCAGCAGGACGACGGTGGCCAGCGCCACGACGAAGCTGCCGACGGCCGCTCCGGCCGAGGGAGCCAGGGCGATGCCCCATGCGGCGCCGATCGGCGTCCACGCGAGCACCTCGGCGGCCGAGGCGAGCTGCGAGGGCACGACACCCCGCCACTCGAGCGAACCGAGGAAGACACCCACCGGCACGACGACGACGAGCACCGCGATCAGGTACACGCCGACGAGTTCGCGCGACTGTCGAGGCCGCTGCACGAGGGTGCCGAGCGCCATGCTCACGCGAGCGAACAGCACGCAGGTGGCGAGGCCCAGGACGACGGATGCCACGCTCGCCCAGGCCGAGGCGCCGTGCGCGCCCCACGCGATGGCCAGGCTGACCCCGAGAACGAGAACCACCAGCACCGGCACGCTGAGGAATCCGGCGAGGAGCAGCGCTGCGGCCAGGGGCCGGGGCTCGGGACCGACGACGGCGAAACGTCGCGGGTCGAGGGGGTCGATCGAGGCGGTCACGGGAGGACCGACCGCGAAGCCGAGGGTCACCGCCGATCCCGCGAGGACGGTGACGACGGCCGTGGTGAGGGGGCTGGCATCCGCGAGACCGGCCGCGCTGCGGGCAGCCACGACGGTGGCGGCGATCAGGATGACGATGCCGATGGCGCGCCGGAGGACTTCGCGCCGGTCGCCCCGGAGGGCGCCGAGCATCATCGCGAGTCTCAGGCGGAGAACGTGTGCAACCACTCGAGGCCCTCCACGTCGCCGAGCCCACCGGACAGCTCCCGGAAGCGCTCCTCGAGCGTTCCTTCGCCGCGCACCTCGTCGACGGTGCCCTCGGCGAGCACCTGCCCCGACACGATGACGGCCACGCGGGAGCAGACGCGCTCGACGAGTTCCATGCCGTGGCTCGAGAGGATGACGGTGCCCCCGTGCTCGACGTAGGTGCTCAGGATGTCGAGGATCACGCCGCTCGACACGGGGTCGACGGCCTCGAACGGCTCGTCGAGCACGAGCAGACGCGGGGAGTGGATCATGGCGCCCGCGAGCATGACCTTCTTGGTCATACCGGCCGAGTAGTCCGAGACCGGTCGCGACAGCGCCTCGACGAGGTCGAAGGCCCGGGCGAGGTCGGCGGTGCGGCTCTCGACGAGCGCCGCCGGGAGTCCGCGCAGCGCCCCGTAGTACGACAACAGCTGACGGCCGGTGAGCCGGTCGAAGGTGCGCAGCCGGTCGGGCAGCACGCCGATGAGCTTCTTGGCTTCGCGCGCACGCGTGGCCGCGTCGACGCCGTTGATCGTCACGGTGCCGCGATCGGGACGCAGGAGCCCCGCAATGATCGACAGGGTCGTGGTCTTGCCGGCGCCGTTCGGGCCGACGAGCCCGTAGAACGCGCCCGCGGGCACGGTGAGGTCGATCGCATCGACGGCGCGCAGCTCGCCGAAGCTCTTCGTGATCGTGCGCAGGGCCAACGCCGGGACGGCGGTTTCGTCGTCGGATGCCGTGTGCACGTCGGCGGCGGCTTCCGCCCCGACCACGGCGGGCACGAGGGCGCCGTCGACCGGGGTGGCGGACTCGTCCGGCTCAATGGGGGGCGCGAGATCGGCCGTGGCCGCGTCGACCACGGTGGTCTCTTCGTTCTCGGCGGCCGGAGTCGCCTCGAAAACGGCGGTCTCGGGCATGTCGGGCGACGCAGGAGCATCGACGGACTCGGACTCGGACTCCGCGGATTCGGGTGCGATCTCGTCGACGCGCACGTCAGCGGGAGTCGGGTCTTCGGTCTCGCTCTCGCCGTCGATGACGGAGGGCGAGGGGTCGGCGGGGCCGGTGCCGGCGGGAACGTCATGCTCGAGAGGGGTCTCGGTGACGACCTCGACCGGGGGCGACACGGCGAGCGAAGTCGACGACTCGTCCTGCTCCGGCTCCTCTGGCGTGCGGGTCGCCGGTTGCTCGACCGCGACGTCGGCGGGAGTCGGATCGCCCACGGTCTGCGCAGCAGAAGCCGCGGACGCGGGCAGCTCCTCGGCGGAGGCCTCACCCGACGTGGCATCCGCCCCAGACGGAGCAGCGGGCGTCTCGGGCTCGAGGTCAACCCGCGCGTCGATGCCGTCCGCAGCGACCGGAGGCTCATCCGCGGTCTTTTCGTGACCGCCCTCTTCCGACCCGTCCGCCACGGGCAGAGGCGGGCGCGGCGGCACGACGATGTCGTCGGGCAGCAGAGGCGGGATGCCGGCGCTCGGCGCACCCGCGATGGCCGCAGCCTGCGGCGTCTCGACGGCCGGCGTCTCGGCCTTCGCCGCCTCGGCCTTCGCCGCCGCCGCCTTCGCGGCCGCCGTCTGGCGTGGAGCCGCGGGCTTCCGGGGAGTCGCGGGTTTCTTGGGCGCAGCGGGCTTCGCGGCCGCCGGCTTCGCAGCCGTCGACCCCGCAGCCTTGGATGCCGCCGTGGCGCGGGGCGCGGCCGGTTTCTTCGGCGCAGCGGGCTTCTTCGCCGCGGGTGTGCGGGCTGTCGTCCCCGAGCCCGAGGCAGCGCGGGCGGCGGTCGTTCGCGGAGCGCGCGGCTTGGGAGCCGGCTTCGGCGCCTCGGCCGAGTCGACTTCCTCTGCGCCGCTCGCGGTCGCCGCGGTCGATCGGCGCGGTGCGCGGGGCGTGGTCGCCCGCGGCGTGCGGGGCGTGGGCGGAGGCGACGCCGAGGCTTCGGCGCTCGCCGACGCGCCCTCGGTATCTGCGGAGGACTTTTCGGGGGGCACCGGCAGCGACGCTGTCATCACACCAAACTACCAACCCCCTCCGACACCGACCGACGCCTGGTCGCGTGCCGCACACACTCACAGACAACAGGGGGACGGTGGACCCGCGCGAGACATCTCATCCGAACGACGGCCGTCCTCTCCGGCACCCCGGGCGCGCATCCGCACGCCGCACGCTCGCCCCCTCGCGTGAGGCGCCGACGCACGGCGCTTCTGCGACCTCGGGAGACCGCTCCGGCGCCTCGCGCAACCCCGCGCCCGGGAGTCGGCGTCCGCACCCTGCCGTCAAGCACCCCCGCCCGGCTCGCCGAACGGGTGAGGATGGAGGCATGGCTGAGAAGGTGCACCGCATCCACACCCTGCCCGACGATGCCCCCTGGAAGGGCGGTCTCCCCCCGGTGGGCTCGGAGGAGCACCCGCGCACCATCCGCATGCTCGATCGTGTGCTGTCGGTCCAGCGCCCCGTCGTGCTCGCGCACCTGCGCAGCATTCGTCTGCGGCATCCGGATGCCACCGTCGACGACATCCTGAAGATCCTCGAGCGCCGCTATCTCGCGGCCGTCACCACCGGCGGAGCCGCCGTGGGCGCCACCGCCGTCGTGCCCGGGATCGGCACGGGCGTCACGCTGGCCCTGAGCGGCGTCGAGACGGTCGGCTTCCTCGAGGCGACCGCGCTCTACGCCCAGTCGGTCGCCGAGGTGCACGGCGTCGTCGTCGAAGACCCCGACCGCGGTCGCGCGCTGGTCCTGGCCCTCATGCTGGGTAAAGAAGGCATCGACCTCGTCTCGCAACTGGCGTCTCAGGCCGCTGGCCGCGGAGTGTCCCGCTCCACCTACTGGGGTGAGATGGTGACGAAGACGCTGCCGCGCGCGATGATCGGTCCTCTCGTCGACCGCCTCAAGACGACGTTCGTGCGCCAGTTCGCCACGCGCGGCGGCGCCTCGTGGATCGGCAAAGCCCTCCCCTTCGGCGTCGGCGCCGTGGTGGGTGGGGCGGGCAACCACCTGCTGGGCCGCCGCGTGCTCGTCAACGCCCGCCGTGCCTTCGGCGCTCCCCCGCGCGCGCTGCCCGCCGATCTCGAGCCCCAGCCGGGTGCGGAGCGTCTCGAGCGCACCGCGTTCGCCGGGGTGCGCCGCGCAGGCGGGGCCCTCGTGGGAGCGGGGCGCCGCACCGGCTCGGCCGCTCGAAAGGCCCTCCCCCGTCGCACACGCCGCACGGACGCGTCGGAGCTCGAGGCGAGCGGTGACGACGAGGCGGCGGCATCCTGAGTCTTCTCTTCTCTCATCGACACGGGTGCGTGCGCAAGACCTGCGCCGATGACGCGTCGGCGCGTTAGCCTCACCGCATGGGCGACCTCCTCGAACTTCTCGCTGTCTGGATGCCGCGTCAGCGCTGGTACGGAACGAAGGGCCGCGATCCGCTGCTGACTCCGGTGGCCGACTGGCCGATCGATGACGCCGATGCGCGCCTGCTGTTGGTTCGCGACGACGCCGTGCAGCCGGCGATCGTCTATCAGGTGCCCGTTGCGCGCAGGGCGGAGGGCTCGGTCCCCCCGGGGAGTCTGATCGGTCCGGCCGATGAGGGACGGGTGTGGACGGATGCCACGACAGACCCCGCCTTCACCGATGCGCTGTACGCGCTGGTCACGGCGGGCGGCGAAGCGGGGACGGACGAGGACGGGTTCCGCGGCATTCCCCTCGGGGCGGCCGACCGGCGTCCGCTGGCCTCGCGGATCACCGCTCGCGTGCTGAGCGGTGAGCAGTCGAACACCTCGATCATCTACCGTCCCGACGACGACGAGGCGGGTGTTCCCGTCATCTGCAAACTGTTCCGACAGGTGAACCCGGGGATCAATCCCGACGTCGAGCTCCAGTCGGCCTTGGCGGCCGGCGGGGCCGCTTTCGTGCCCGGAGCCATCGGCGAGGTGCGCGGAGTCTGGATGACGCTCGAGGGTATTCCGGTAAGCGGTTCGCTCGCCTTCGCGCAGGAGTTCTTCGAGGGCGTCGAAGACGCCTGGCGGGTCGCCCTCGACGCCGCCGCGGCCGGCGAGGACTTCTCGCAGCGCGCTTACGCGCTCGGAGCGAGCGTCGCGGGCATGCACGTGGCTCTGGCTGAGCGCTTCTCGACGCTCGCGCCGAGCGCCGCCGACCGATCGTCGGTGAACAACGCGTGGGAGCGCCGCCTCGCCATCGCGCTCATGGAGGTCCCCCAGCTGGCGCCGTACGCGGAGCAGATCCACCGGGTCTACGAACGTGCTCTCGAGACGCCGTGGCCGGACCTGCAGCGGGTTCACGGCGATCTGCACCTCGGCCAGGTGCTCGACACCCCCTCGAACGGCTGGGTGCTGCTCGACTTCGAGGGTGAGCCGCTCCGCCCGATCACCGAGCGGCTGCAGCCCGATGTCGCCGTGCGCGATGTCGCCGGCATGCTGCGCTCGTTCGACTACGTCTCGGGTGCTGTCGCCGATGACGACGGCGCTGCCGTGCGCGCGTGGGTCATCGCGGCGCAGCAGGCCTTCCTCGACGGGTACGCCGACACGACCGGCCGTCCCCGCACCGACGACGACCCGCTGCTGAAGGCCTTCGAGCTCGACAAGGCCGTCTACGAGGCCATCTACGAGACGCGCAACCGTCCGGACTGGGTGGGCATCCCCCTCGCGGCGATCGGGCGACTCGCGCCCCTGAGCTGACGAGACCCGTCACGACGAAGAACGCCACCCCGCCTGATCGGGCGGGGTGGCGTTCTTCGTTCTGGTCAGCGGGTCAGCTCGTGGGCATGGAGCCCAGGGTGACCTCGGCCGTCTTCTCCTGGCTTCCGCGGTTGTAGGTGACCTCGGCCTTGCTGCCGGCGGCGAGAGCGCGCACCTGAGCGGTCAGGTCGATGGAGTTCGTGATCGGGATGCCGTTGAACTTGGTGATCACGTCCCCCTTCTGGAGCCCTGCGGCCTGTGCGGCGCCGCCGCTCGAGACGTCGGCGATGTAGGCACCGGTCGTGGTCGCTCCCTGGATGGAGGCGGCATCCTGAACCGAAGCGCCCAGCAGACCGTGCGAGGCGGAGCCGTTGTCGATGATCTCCTGCGAGACGCGCTTGGCGATGTCGGAGGGGATCGAGAAGCCGACACCGATGTTGCCCGACTGTCCGCCCGACGAGGATCCGCCGGCGCTCGCGATGGCGACGTTGATGCCGATCAGCTTGCCCTGGTTGTCGACGAGCGCGCCACCGGAGTTGCCGGGGTTGATGGCGGCGTCGGTCTGGATGACCGCGATCTTGATGGTCTGGTTGGTCGACTGCTGCTGCTGACCCTGACCGAAGTCGAAGCGGAACGGGCTCTCCTGGCCGGGCTCCTGCTGCTGCTGGTCGGATCCGTCGCTCGGGGCGGCCGAGGACGCGACCTGGATCGAACGGTTCAGCGCGCTGACGATACCCGTGGTGACCGTGTTCGGCAGGTCGAGCGGGGCGCCGACGGCGATGGTGTTGTCGCCGACGTTGAGCTTCGACGAGTCGGCCCACTCGATCGGGGTCAGGCCCGAGGCGTTGTCGAGCTTGATGACCGCGAGGTCGTAGGTGGGGTCGGTGCCGACGACCTTGGCCGCGTAGACCTTGCCGTCGGAGGTGGTGACCGAGATCTTCGCGCTGCCGCTCTGGCCGTCGAGGGTGACCACGTGCGTGTTGGTGAGCACGTAGCCGTCCTGGCTGAGGATGACGCCCGAACCGGTGCCGCCCGACTGCCCGGCCGTGGCGCTGATGGTCACGACGCTGGGGACGACCTTCGCGGCGACCGCGGAGGTGTTGTTCACGCTGTCGGGGTTGTTGACCGTGATGGCCTGCGGTCCCGAGGCGACGGACGAGTTCGACCCGCCCCAGAGAGTGAGGCCGGCGTAGGTGCCGCCGAGGCCCGCACCACCGCCGACGAGGGCGGCCGCGACCAGCAGGGCGGCGATCCGAGGCGCGGAACCCTTCTTGCGGGGAGCGGTGGATGCCGAGGACGGCATCGCGAGCGTGGGGTGCGCGTCGGTCGCGGCGGGGCCGAAGGCCTGGCCGGTCGGCGAGGTGGCGCCCGAGGGGGCCGAGGCGTAACCGGGCTGCTGGGGCGCGGCTCCGGCGTGGGCCGCGGCACCCGCCGCGGGCGGCGGCCAGGCCGCGGCGGCCGAGGCCGGCGAGCGGGTGGGAACCGGCGGCACGTCGTAGCGCGGCGCGGCGGGGGTGGTGGACTCGGGCTGCGGCGACGCGGAAACGGCGCCGTTCGCGGCCGAGGTGTTCAGGTGGCTGTTGTCGTTGCCGTCGGGACGGTTGTCCGTGGTGTCGCTCATGGGGTGCTCCTTGTTCCAGGTGCTTCTACGATGACCACCGATCCTGTGGACCACCTATGACGGGCGTGGGCCGTCTCTATGGGTCTAGCAGGAGAGACCCGCGTGGCATTCCCGCTTGCGCTGCACGAGGGTGCGGCATCCTGGATCCATGCGACACATCCCCGGCGCTTGGCAGCGCACCGCTCGAGGCGCGGGTCTGCTCGCGCCCGACGGCTCGTCGGTTCCCACGATCTTCGCCGAGATGAGCGCCCTCGCCACCGCGACCGGAGCCCTGAACCTCGGCCAGGGCTTTCCCGACGAGGACGGGCCGGAAGCGGTGCGGGATGCCGCCCGCTCGGCGATCTCGTCGGGAATCAACCAGTACGCGCCGGGGCGCGGATTTCCCGACCTGCTCGCCGCCGTCGCCGAGCACCAACAGCGCTTCTACGGGATCGAGCTCGACCCGCAGCGCGAGGTGCTCGTGACGGTCGGGGCGACCGAGGCGCTCGCCGCGACCCTGCTGGCGCTCGTGGACTCCCCCGACGACGAGGTGGTGGTGTTCGAGCCGTACTACGACTCTTACGCGGCCTGCGTGGCCCTCTCGGGTGCGAAACTGGTGACGGTGCCCCTGCGGTGGCCCGACTTCCAGCCCGACCTCGAGCAGCTGGCATCCGCCGTCACCGATCGCACACGCGTCATCCTCGTGAACGACCCGCACAACCCGACCGGCACGGTCTTCTCGCGCGAGGTGCTCGACGAGGTGGTGCGCCTGGCCCACCAGCACGACGCGATCATCGTCACCGACGAGGTGTACGAGCACCTGGTGTTCGACGGACCGCACGTGCCGATCGCCACCCTGCCCGGAGCTTTCGAGCGCACGGTGTCGATCTCGTCGGGCGGCAAGACATTTTCGCTCACGGGCTGGAAGACCGGATGGGTCACCGGCCCCGCCGACCTCGTGTCGGCCGTGCTCGCCGTCAAGCAGTACCTCACCTACGTGGGCGGCTCCCCCTTCCAGCCGGCGATCGCTCTGGGCCTGCGCCTGCCCGACGCCTTCTTCGCCTCGGTCGCCTCGGAGATGGCCGCCAAGGCCGCCCTGCTGGGCACCGGACTGCGCGCCGCCGGTTTCGACGTGTCGACCCCGGCGGGGTCGTACTTCACGGTGGTGGATGCCGCCCCGCTCGGCGCCACCGACGCAGATACGTTCTGCCGCGAGCTGCCCGCCCGCGCCGGGGTGGTCGGGATTCCGCTCACCGCGTTCGTGACGCCCGAGCATCGGCGCGACTACGCCACACTCGTGCGGTTCGCCGCGTGCAAGCGGGTGGAGGTGCTGCAGGATGCGGCGGGGCGTTTGGCGGGGATGACGTTCAACTGAGGCGCCCGAGGCGCGCAGACAACCACTGAGCATCGACGAGAACGCGCTTTCCCCGCTCGAAGCGCCCGCCGTCTGGGAGAAACGTCGACCACCCAGGGAAGCCGCCCCCTTTCCGCGGGGGCGCCGCGGGGGCGCCGCGAACGCCTCTTCGACGACCTCTACGAGGGCTGTCACGAAACCCGCGAGAACCTCCCGGCACTCTCGAACCGCGCACGAGCGTCGTCGACGCAATGCGACGCGCGGTTCGAGCTGATGCGGCACGCACTCGTCGAGCGCCACTCCGCTCAAGGGTGTGACGTTTGTTGCGTGCAAAATACGAAATATTGTCAAATGGTCAACAAACCCGCATCGCTGGTCTCTCACGTGAAAATGTAGCGGTGCGCCGTGACGAACCCGCGTTAGTTGGAGGCCGTGTGACCGAGGGCGTAAGAGAAGTGATCCGTCGGGTGCTCCGCGACAATCCGACCGTCGAGGTTCGCTACACCTTCGCAATCCGGCCTGGCAGTTTCCACCAGGGCGTCGGGGTGTTATTTCTCCACCCGTCTCACGAGTCCGTCGTCGCCGCAGAGAGAGCGCATGCCCGTGGTCAGCTCTGAGACGTCCAGGTCCGCGTCGATGGAATCGTGTCGAGCCTGCGGCCACGCAGCCGTCGGGCTGCGACGCAGCAAGCTGGCGATGTTCGTGGAACGTGTCACGCGCGGGCGGTGCTCATCGACATCGTGCGCGAGCTTCGAATACTCCGAGACGGCGTCGATGACACCAACGTTCTGCCCGTGTTCTGGACCTGCACATCAGCTCCGCGTGGTCGACCGAGCAGACGGGATTGAAGTCAACGGCTCGGGCTGGTGACGACCGTCAACGACGTGACGCCTCGAGCTCATCAGCGCGGCGTGACCCGGTACCGCCGCAGCTCCAGAGCGGGGTTCACACGCCTCACACGCGCAATTGCGGCCGGATCGACATGCGCCACTGCCACATCGGTCGTCGTGCCCACCTGAGCCACGGTGACGCCCTGCGGGTCGACAATCATCGAATGCCCCACACCGAGCGGCGGCGGGTGATCGGCCGCCGCCACGAAGAAGGTGTTCTCAATCGACCTGGCGGTCAGCAGCGTCTTCCAGTGGTGTTCCTTGAGTGGACCACGGACCCATTCCGCCGGAACCAGAGCCACGTCGACTCCCGCATCCGCCAACGTGCGAGACACCTCGGGGAACCGCAGGTCGTAACAGGTCATCAACCCAAACCGCAGACCACGCACCTCGAACGTCTGAGGCGGAACGATCTCCCCCGGTTCTACCCAGTCGGATTCACGCTGGCCGAAGGCGTCGTACAGGTGCAGCTTTCGATAGACCGACCGGATGCCGTCGGCACCCACCGCAACGACCGCGTTCCGCACGCGACGGCCGTCGTCGGCTCTTTCGACGAGCCCCGCGACCACAACGATGTCGAGTTCCGCCGCCACCGTGGTGAGCGCCTGCACGAACGGGCCGTCGAGGTCTTCGGCGTTCTCCGCGAGGGAGGGGTCAAAGGGGTCCACAAAGTAGCTGGAGTACTCCGGGAAGACGACCACACCGGCCCCGCGCGCCGCGGCCCTACGGGAGAGGTCAGCGATGTCAGCGAGGTTGCCCTCTCGCGAGGCCGACGGCGCGAACTGCGCGACGCCAATGCCGACGGTGTCGTGACTCATCGAGCGCTCCCCCTCTCCCGGTGCCGGGCGATCACCGGCACCGAGATCCACAGTACGAGGACTACCACGCTGCGCACGACCCCGCACGCCACGCCCGCGCTCACTGCGGCGACGCAGATGGGCGTGAGTCGGAGCACTCGCTGGGCGGTCTCGAGCTCAGCGAACGGCGTCGAACGCCGAGGCCAGCAACAGGCGCGTGAGGATCGGATTGCCGGTCCGCAGCGCCCGCAATTTCGCCAGAGTCTCGTTCCTGCTGCGGTCGGCTCGGTGCGCCAGCGTTTCGGGGCATTCCCTGGCGAGATCGCCGATATTGCCGCTCACCAGCGCTATTCTCTCGCGACACTCCCGGGCCGTATGCCCGGATTTGCGGGTTCGTTCATCTGTGGGTAATGTTTTCTCTTGTGCCGCGGGGTGGAGCAGCTCGGTAGCTCGCTGGGCTCATAACCCAGAGGTCGTAGGTTCAAATCCTGCCCCCGCAACAAGAAGAAGGCCCCGGATCGCAAGGTCCGGGGCCTTCTGCCTTTTCCGCACGTCACCGAAGCCCGTCACGGGCAGTGGACACGAATCGGAGTTGCCCTGTCGTGCCCAGGTAAAGATGGCGAAGCGTCGTGCCCGCCGTCACAGTCTGTTAGCGGCAAAGATGAACCACTGTGTTGCGTGGATCGAACGACGCCGCTGACCGCCCCATTCACGGGACATCCGTCGACCAATCCCCCACCCACCAGTCAGCCATCCCAGCCATACGCCGGGCAACCTGCCTGTGCGTCTCCCCCGCGCGCCACGTCTCGAATGCGCACCGGTCCCCAAAGGTCCCGTCCTGGACGATGATCCGCCCCTTGCGTGTATCGAGCGACGGGACGACAGTCCACGCCGTGACCTCCGGTGCATTTCCGGCTGCGCGAAGCTCGTCTATGGCCGCAGACACGTCGGGGTCCGTGACGTCATCACGGACCCGGAATAAGACGATGTGTCGGAACACCTACTCGCGAATGGTGTCGACGTGGTCGCGGTACCAGGCGACCGTGCGCTCCATGCCCTCTTCGAGCGAGATGGATGCCGTCCAGCCTGCATCGGCAAGCTTCGACACGTCCAGGAGCTTCTGCGGGGTTCCGTCAGGCTTCGTGGTGTCCCACTCGGTTTCACCGGTGAAGCCCGTGACACGAGCGATCGTCTCGGCGATCTCGCGAATCGTCACGTCGCTGCCAGTACCGACATTGACCTGGTCCGGCCCGTCGTAGTGCTCCATCAGATGCAGGCAGGCATCGGCCATGTCATCGGCGTGCAGGAACTCGCGACGCGGTGTGCCGGTCCCCCAGTTCGTGACGCTCGCGGCGCCGGAGTGCGCGGCCTCGTCGTAGCGACGAATGAGCGCCGGCAGCACATGCGACCCCTTCGGCGAGAAGTTGTCGTTGGGGCCGTAGAGATTCGTCGGCATGGCGCTGATCCACGGTAGGCCGTACTGGCGGCGCACGGCCTGGGTCTGCAAGATGCCCGCGATCTTCGCGATCGCATACGCATCGTTCGTGGGCTCGAGGTGTCCCGTCAGCAGCGAGTCCTCGCGTATGGGCTGCTCAGCAAACTTGGGGTAGATGCAGGATGAGCCCAGGAACAGCACCCTCTCCACGTCGTTCGAGAGGGCCGCATCGAGGACGTTGACCTGAATGCGCATGTTGTCGCTCAGGAAGTCCACGGGGTATGTGGAGTTCGCCAGGATGCCGCCCACCTTCGCCGCAGCCAGCACGACGTACTTCGGTTTGGTCTCCCCCATGTAGGCGAAAACGGCGTCGCGGTCCTTCAGGTCGAGCTCGGCGGAGGGCTTCCCCACGACGTTCTCGAACCCGGATGCCTCGAGCTTGCGCACGATGGCCGACCCGACGAGCCCGCGATGACCGGCGACGTAGAACGTCGCATCACGGTCGAGCTCCCCCGGGGTGTACTGCACCCCGTCGACGGCAGTGCTCATGCCCGCGCTCCGAGCATGTCGCGGTTGCTCCAGGTCGGAAGCGACACCGTATCGATCCACTCGGAACCCCGCTCGAGAAGAGTGACGTCCGCATCGACCATGAGCTTCGCCAGTTCGTCACCGTGCACCGAGGGCACCCAGCCGAGCTTGTCAGCTGCCTTCGTCGGGTCGCCGATGAGCGCGTCAACCTCGGTCGGACGTAGGTAACGCTCATCGAACTTGACGAACTCAGCCCAGTCGAGACCGACGTGGCCGAACGAGACCTCAAGGAAGTCGCGGATCGTGTACCCCACGCCGGTGGCCAGCACGAAGTCTTCGGGCGTGTCCGCCTGAAGCATGCGCCACATGCCTTCGACGTACTCTGCGGCGTATCCCCAGTCGCGGATGGAGTCGAGGTTGCCCAGGTACAGGTCCTTCTGCACGCCGGCTTTGATGCGGGCGACTGCACGCGTGATCTTACGCGTGACGAAGGTCTCGCCGCGGCGGGGAGACTCGTGATTGAACAGGATTCCGTTGACCGCGTACATGTCGTACGCCTCGCGGTAGTTCTTGGTGATCCAGTAGCTGTACAGCTTGGCCGCCGCGTACGGCGACCGCGGGTAGAACGGAGTCTCCTCGTTCTGCGGCGGCGGCGTCGCGCCGTACAACTCTGAGGTGGACGCCTGGTAGAACTTCGTCTGGATGCCGGACAGACGCACGGCTTCAAGGAGGCGGATGGTTCCCGTGCCGGTGGTGTCCGCGGTGTGCTCGGGCTCGTCGAACGAGACTCGCACGTGCGACTGGGCCGCGAGGTTGTAGACCTCGTCGGGGTTGATCTCCGACATGAGCGTCACCAGGCGCGCGCCGTCAGACAGGTCGCCGTAGTGGAGGAAAAGCTTCGCACTCGGGTCATGTGAGTCGACGTAGAGATGGTCGATCCGGTGCGTGTTGAAGGTCGACGCCCGGCGGATGAGGCCGTGAACCTCGTACCCCTTGGACAGGAGCAATTCGGCGAGATAGGACCCGTCCTGGCCCGTGATACCAGTGATGAAAGCACGCTTGGTCACGTTTTTGAACCAATCTTCAGGAGGATCTGGGATGAGCGGAATGCTTCTTGGCAGCGGCGGCGGTGAGATCCGCGAGAAGACTATCGAATTGGTTGATCGCGAATGTTTCGCCCAGAAGGTGCTCCTTGTAACGTCTCCCGTTCGCCCCGAGCCGAGCGGACTCCTCGCCGCTCGAGGCAAGACGCTTCGCTCCGTCCAGGATCGCCTCGGCATCGCCCGCGGGGACCGTCGTTCCTGCCTCGGCCATCGCTATCTCCTGCGCGGTGATTCCGGCGGCATCCGTGGCGGCCAGAACGGGGCGTCCGGATGCGAAGTAGGAGGTCAGCTTGCTGGGCACTGCCATCTCGGCAACGCCGGGCAGCTCGTTCACGAGAAGGATGTCAGCTGCTTGCAAGACGTCGCCGAAGGAGCGATCGTCAAGCGGTGCCATCAGTTCCGTCGTCGTTGGAGAGTCCTGGATCTGCTCCAGGAGTTCTTCTCTCTGAGATCCGTCGCCTACGAGAATGAATCGCACACGCTCTCCGCGCACCTTCGCAAGGCGTCCGGCTTCCACAACATGTCGAAGCCCCTGTTTGACGCCCATATTGCCGGCATGCACCACGATGACCTCGTCGCTCGCCCATCCGTACGCTCGCCGAACGGCGGCCGCATCCACCGGTGGGAGCGGAGGAAGATGCGACCAATTACGAACTACGGCGATGCGCTCGCGAGGAACACCGAAGTCCTCATGGACACGGTCGGCAAATCGGTCATGAATTACCACGACAGTCGTCGCAGATTTCAGAAGCCATCTCTCCACAGCGAGAATGGCTCGCGCCGCGAGGCCGCTCCCCTGCCCCGTCTCGAGCACGCCGAGGCCGTAGAGGTCTTGCACCCAGACGACGAAGGGCGTCCGCCGATGGGTGGCCAGCGCTCGCAAACGCACGAGCGCTGACGACAACAACGCGGGCGAAACCGCAATGATCGACGTGGGACGACCCCACCGAATCAGCATCTGGCGAAGGCCGAATGTCACCTCGGAGAGGGCGCGAGGAAGGGGGGATGGCTTCCTCGGGACGTAGTGACGCAGACGTTCCACAGCTACTCCGCCGTGATTTTCTCGTCGGCTCCATTGTCCGTAACCCTGGGAGATCTTCCAGGCCGGATAATGGGGGTGGGCGACCACGGAGCGCACATGATGGCCACGTTCCGCAAGGCCGGAGGCAAGACCTCCCGTGTAAGGGGAGATTCCCGTAGCCTCCGGGGGAAAGTTCAGCCCGAACACGAGGGTTCGCAGAGGTTGCACATTCCGAACCCTACAGCGGTCACCATGACGGAGCAGTGAAACGAAAGGGACGCCGTGGGCGACATTCCCGTGATCGACCTCTCGAAAGCCCCGGGCGAGAGAGCCGCGTGGGATCAGCCGCGTTGGAAGATCTATCTGTGGGGCGCTTGCGAGCTGCTCTTCGTCACAAATGCTTGGCAGATCAGTTCTGGTCTCCGCATCCGTGTTCTGCGCGCCTTCGGCGCAGAAATCGGCCGCGGTGTCGTCTTCCGCCCGCGCACCCGAGTGAAATTCCCGTGGAAGCTGCACGTCGGTGACCGATCATGGGTCGGCGAAGGTGTGTGGTTCCACAACCAGGACCATATTCATGTGGGTCACGACGTGGTGATCTCGCAGGAAACCTTTCTGACCACCGGGAGCCATGCCCACCGTCGCGACATGGCCCTCATAACCCGCCCCATCCATATCGAAGCCGGGGCTTGGGTCACCTCGCGGTGCATTGTGCTGGGAGGAGCCCACATCGGTCGTAGCGCCCTCATCCGTCCTCTTAGCGTGGTCGATGCGCGTGCAGTACCCCCCGGCGAAGTGTGGGGCGGTAACCCGATGGCGTTCGTCGAGCCGCGCGGAGTAGATGCACGGTTCCCCGCGTGAGAATCGCGCATGTCGTGACCTACTCGTCGGCCGACGGAGCCTTTGGGGGGCCGACGCGAGTGGCCTTCGGGCAGGCCAAAGCACTTGCCGAGCTCGGCCACGAAGTCACCGTCTTCGCAGGGTCTCCCCGGGATGAGGCGGGAGATGTCCAACGCGACGGCTTCCGCGTTCGGACGTTCCCTGTCCATAAAGTCGCGCCCTTCGGCGGCTTCGCGACCCTGAATCCGCGTGGCCTGAGTGCCGCTGTGCGCGCGCAAGCGAGCGAACTCGACGTCGCCCACGTGCACTTAGCCCGGGACCTGGCGACTCTTCCCGCGGCCCTCACCCTTCGCAAGGCAGGTGTGCCGTACGTCACGCAGACGCACGGCATGATCGATCGCTCCCGCAAAAGGCTCGCCTCGCTGCTCGACCGTCTCGCAACTCGCCGAGCCCTCACGGGTGCCGCGAGTTGGTTGTTGTTGACGCCCGAGGAAAAGATCGATCTCGCCGAGGTGGCGACTCCGGGTCGGCTGAGAGCGATACGTAACGGGGTGGAGTTGCGCGAGATGACTCCGCTAGACGAGCGGAGCGACACGGTGCTGTTCCTCGCGCGACTGCACGAGCGGAAACGTCCTCTCGCTTTCGTCGAGATGGCGGAGCGCCTTGCGGAGGATCTCCCGGACACGAGCTTCCTGCTCGTCGGACCCGACGAGGGCGAAGGAGCTGCTGTGACCCGAGCCATCTCAGCCAGCAAGTTGGGTAACCGTCTGAAGTGGGTGGGCGCACTGCCCCCCGACGAAACGGCGTCCGCCATGGCATCTGCGCGGGTCTACGTGCTTCCCGCCATCAACGAAGTTTTTCCGATGACCGTTCTCGAATCTTTCGTGGCTGGTACTCCGGTCGTCACGACCTCCTCACTGGGCATCGCTCCCGACTGTGAGAGATTCGGCGCCGCTCTCGTCACGAATGGAACTGTCGAGGCGCTTGCTGCTGCCGTGCTGCAAGTACGCACCGACCAGGACGTCGCCGAGTCATTGCGTCGTGGGGCCGCTACCTATCTGCGAGACGAACTGGACATCAGGAGCGTTGCACGCGAGCTTCAGGACGAATATGCCTACGCGATGGGGACGCGCCGTGACTGAGGTCGTCATCGTGCAGCCGTATCTCCCTCGGTATCGCTTGCCCTTCTTCGATGGCCTGTTCGCGGCTCTGGAAGAACAGGATGTGCGCCTGCGCGTTATAGCCGGAGAAGCCTCGAAGGAGCAGGCGCAACGAGGAGATTCGTCGCGCGCCTCGTGGCTAGAGCAAGTTCCTCCGCGCGCGCTCTCCATCGGCTCCCGTCAGCTCGTCCTGACACGCACGTCCCACTTGTGGAAAGGTTCGGACGCTGTCGTCGTCCCTCACCAGGGCTCGTCGCTCGATGCTCTCATGGCATCAATCGGACGATATTCGCGCCCGGTGGGCGTGTGGGGGCATATCGCCTCTTACACCTCGCCGCTCAACCCGATCGACGGCGCTATCGAACGCTGGCAACTTCGTCGTGCCCAGCACGTCTTTGCCTACATGCCCGGCGGTGCAGCCTTCGCTCGAGGACAAGGAGTCCCCGCAGAGCGCATCACGACCGTGATGAATACGATCGACACGGCGAGCCTCGAGGCATCTCTTGCGCGTACGACGACGGCCGATATCGAGGCGTTTCGCAAGCTACATCACATCCCCGACACTCCCTACGTGTCCTACGTGGGCGGTCTAGACCGAAGCAAGAGAGTCGACGTACTCGCCGAGTCCCTCGACGTACTGCACAGGCGCGGAAGCGACGTTCACATCGTCGTCGCAGGCCACGGCGAGCAGGAGCATCTGCTCCGGGCTGCGGCCGCGCGTGGGCAAGCCACTCTCGTCGGCTACGCCGATGTAGGCACGAAAGCAGTGATTCTGAAGGGCTCAGAGGCAATCGCCAACCCAGGCCGGGTGGGCCTGATCGCCGTCGATGCCTTGACGGCCCAGCGCCCCATCGTCACAACCCAATGGCCCTGGCATGCGCCCGAAATCGAGTATCTGCGCGTGAACGAGAGCCTCTTTATGACTCCGGACAACGCCACTGACTTCGCTGACGCATTGGAAATTGCTGCCATACGCACAAGAAGCACATTGCAGTTCGAGTGGCCCGAACCTCCGCGCATCGAGGCCATGGTGGCCAAATTCCGAAACGGCATCCTCGAACTGCTAACCTCCTAAGCGCGTTGTCCCGAGGCGCACCTTCTCGACATGAGGCAGGCGCAGACGGCTGCCGCGCCAAGCAGTTCGCGGTGCGACAGTTGTTGCGAATGAGAGGGTCTGACCCGCCAATTTGCCCGTCGAACCCCTAACGTATGACGTATCATGTACCGTGCGCGAATGCGGAAGAAAGTGACACTGATGCAGAAAGTCGATTGGCTCACAGGCCGAGCGGCGCCCTACCGCCGCCCCATCTGGGACAATCTGAGCGATAGGTTTGATTTCCAGATCCGGCTCCTCGAAAGTAGTAAGCAGTTTCATAGCAAACCCGGCAATCGCCCGGAAGACTGGTACGAGATTGGTCTGCGACGCAACGACACCGCGTTCGTACCCACCAAGCGCGTGCAGTGCGGTGAGGAGAACTATTACCTTGCCCTGCGTCAGCCCCTACGACGCAACGTCGATGGCGTGGTGCTCGGCGGTTGGGAATCGCCGGCGTACTGGCAGGCCCTTGCTCAGATCAAGACCGCGCGACACCAGGCTCGTAGCGTCGGATTCTACGAATCGACGCTCGCGAGCCAAGGACACGCCGACGGACCTATTGCCGCAGCCCGTAAGTGGTACTTCCGGCATCTCGATGCCGTCGTGGTGCCCGGGGAAGCGGCCGCCGACGCCGTCGCGGCGATGGGTGTAGACGAGCGCAAGATTTACGTCGGATTCAACCCCGTAGACGGCGATTGGGTTGCTCGAGAATCGGCTCGCTCTCCTTTTGCGGGTCCGGGGCACCGGTTCGTGTTCATTGGGCAACTCGTCCCACGCAAGGACCCCCTCACGCTTGTCCGCGCGTTCGCCGACTGTCGCGACGAGGCCGATCGACTCACGATCGTCGGGCAGGGAGAACTGACCGCGCATGTCATCGCCGAGATTGGCCGACTCGGTCTCTCAGCGGTCGTCGAGCTCATCCCCACCGTCTCCTACAAAGACATCCCGGCGTTGCTCTCCGTGCACGACACGCTGGTCCTCCCCTCGATCACCGAAGTGTGGGGACTTGTCGTAAATGAGGCGCTTGCCGCGGGCTTACACACCGTTGTTTCACGCAACGCGGGCGTCGCGCCGTCGGTGGCGGACATGAGTGGAGTCTTCCTCTGCGATCCGAAACGTGCAGCGATTGGGAAAGCAATGGCCACGAGCCGCGCAGCCTGGGCTGGTCCCGTGCAAAACCCCGCAATTCTTTCTTGCACGGCAGACCGATTCGCCGAAGTGTTTGCTCAAGCGCTGACGCGATCGTGATACTCGTGGCCGTTATCCAATCCGGCACTTGCCATCACGGACTCCGATTCACCGCA
Source organism: Sphingomonas sp. G5 (assembly GCF_052660795.1). Taxonomy (NCBI): domain Bacteria; kingdom Pseudomonadati; phylum Pseudomonadota; class Alphaproteobacteria; order Sphingomonadales; family Sphingomonadaceae; genus Sphingomonas; species Sphingomonas sp. G5. The sequence goes on from NZ_CP109660.1 coordinate 2,012,541, forward strand.
TCGTAAACTCAGCTTCGGAACGTCCGGCGGGCGCGTCACGCCGGTGTTTCAGACGCGAGTTCGTACAGACGATCAAGTCAGAGTTGCATCACATCCCTCACTTTTGATCGAAAGACGGCCCAAGACCTCTTTCGGGCGTGGCTACTGTTCTCTCGGGGATCTACTATCCCTGCCTCAAAAGCAGCCATATGCGCTTCAATCGCTGCGGACAGGGGATCGACGCGACCCGGCGCTACTACGTAAGCGACCGGAGGTTCTAGCTCATAATCGGTTAATCCAGTGTTTGTGGAGGCAATCAGGGTGCATCCATTTGCCAATGCCTCCCCGAGCACCAGCCCAAATCCCTCCACGAGGCTCGGCAAGACAAGCGCCGACGATGTTGCGTAAAGACGCGTCAGCTCGCCGCTCGAAACGGCACCCGATGCAACAACACTTGGAGTCTTGTCGAGAAGATCGCGCATCGCAGGGTCAAGCCGAGACGCGACTACCCGCAGCGTCCAGCCGTTAGGACGAATACGACGCCATGCCTCCAACAGCAGGTGAAGGCCCTTCCTCTGCACCCCCTGTCCCACAAAGAGAAGCACCCGTTCCCGATCGCTCGCCACGATCGGGGGTGGGACGGGACATCCGTATGGAACTACGCTGACCAGCTCAGGAGCAACGCCCGACAATAACAAGCCACGTGCTGTGAAGTTCGACGCGCAGATTACACCGGTCGCGAGCTCAAGCTCAATCCGTTCAACCTCGGTACGATACGGGTCAACTTCCTCGACCTCGTGCTGCCATTGACGAAAGTTTCCGAGTTCGTCTGAAGACATCGCCTCCTTGATGATCTGGTTACCAGGATGGTACTGAAACAACAACTTTCTCGTCGTCACTGCTTGCTGGAAGGCCATCCAGGCGTAATTCGAGTACACGAGGAGGCCGTCACCTGGACGCCGTCTGGACTCGTCCGCTATCGCAGAAGCGATACTCGAGTCTATTCGCCGCGAGGGAAACTCTCTGGACCACCCAAATCTTTTGGCGTTCTCGTGAAGAATCTGCACACCAAGAGCGACAGGCACGTTACGCGCCAGACTTCTGTCGATATACGGCGAAGATCGGTGCGAGAGGCGACGAATTCGCAGAGCAGAAGCTCCGTCGTAGTAATCAGTCACTAATCGACTCAACGCACCTATTTCCGCCAGGGCAGCGGGAACCTGATAGCTATCCCTGTCTCGATTGAAGCCCACGATGTACTTCATCGAATGAATCCTGAAACTGGAAGCATAATCACATTAACTCCTTGCGATAGCCACGTTCATAGCCTATGGCCCACCCAGCGAGAGTAGAGAAACTGGAAATAATTGCTACGATCCCGACGGGGTCACTCCAAGGGATCCACGCCCCCGAGAGCGCTAACAGACTTATACCTAGCGCCGAAAGCACCACAATAACACGAACTAAAAATCCTACTCGCTGATATCCCATCGCGGTCGCCGCAGCGTTCACCGGAATGGTCGCCGCACCCAGAACACCGGAGACGCCGAGAATTATTGCCACGCGGATAGTGTCAGAGGAAGGGATGCCAGCAATGAAGATGATCAGAGGATAGGCCAACGCATAGAAGACAGCAGCTAAGGCGGTTAGAATAAACGTTTGGCGAATGACTCTTCTCCGTAGCGCTTTCACCTCCTCAAGATCATCCAGTTTCCAGGCATCCATTCCCACAGATGTTATAAACGTCGTGGACAGGATATTGAACGGTCCGTTTGCGGTTTGCAGAATCCGGTAAATAGCCGCAACGGGAGAACCCAGCGCCAGGGTCGAAACGGCCATTGGCAACAGATTTGCCGCACCTGAGAGCGCCGCATCAGAACCGGACCATTTACCGAGGGGCATTACGTCCCGAATCCGCACATTGGCGACGTCACCTCCGCGTCGAGCCGAGGTGAGCACAAGAAGAAGAGCAATACAGGAGGCGCCTGCGGCCGACAGACCCCATGCGAGGAACAACGTCGTCCAAGTGAGGAGACCAGCCATGTGAATCGCGACACTAAGGGCACAGAAAAAAAGAAGAAAAGAACCATCCGAAACTAGTGCGAAAGTGGGCCGCAACCGGGTGAACAATGCGAAGCGCAGCAAGTCCTGCGCCAACGCCGCATAGGACACACCAGCGCTCACCAAAAAGAGTTGAACGTATGCCAAGCCCCCGCTGGGCATCATCACCGGCACCACCAGTGACCAAACAAGAGCCGCCGGGAAGGTTATCCACACCAACCACGTCAACGGCAGCACCGTACGACCCGTACCGCGCTGAGACGCAAATGCGGGAGTTAGAAACGTGGCTCTCTGTAAGCCCACGATTGTCACGACCAGCAGTTGCGCCATCGTGATCGCCGTCAGATCATCCGCCTCGAACAGTCGCGCGGACACGATGAGGACCAGCGCATTAGTAGCCGCTACGATCCCGGTATCGACAGCCAGCACGGCGCTTCTCGAGAATTTCACTACGTGCTCGTCGGCTTCATCATCCGTGCGAGACGAGCGGGCACACCGACGTAGACGCCGTATGGCTCGAGGTCCCGCACGGCCACGGCTCCCGCCCCGAGAATCGCGTGGCTTCCCACGTTCACACCGGGGAGAACTGTGGCGCCAGAACCGATCCAGGCGCCAGAACCAACGCGAATCGGCGATGTCCTGCTCGCGCCCGCGATACGAGCGCCGTCCGGAGAGATATCGTGTGTCGAGGTGATGAAACGCACATGGTCGCCAATTTGCGCCAGCTCTTCAACCACGATCACATCAGAGGCGTCTAGATAAACACTCTCGTTCAGAAACGAGCCCTCGCCAAGCGTCACGCGCGCTCTCCCAACTATTCGCACGCCCGCCCGAAGGTTCGCAGTTCGCGCGACATCTATCCCTGCTGCTCGAAGAATCCGGCCACGTAGACGATGAGGAACCGGCGGCAGCGACGCAACCCAGGTCAAAAGATCCCGCCGCAGCCAGCGTCGTGCACTACGCCTTTTTTCTATCACTCGATCTACCTCCCGCGTCATTGATGGCACGCGCGGCGGAACCGGCTATATCGAGCGCCATGCGAAATGGTCCGCGACTATGCAACCCAAAAGCCCGCCCGGATCGTCGCACGAAGTCTGCATGGTCTGACCGCCAGAACCATGAGTCGACATCGACTACGGAAGGATACAAACGCCGGAACCCTCGATCTTTCTCAGCCGGCAGGTGCCAGAGCAGGAGATCGTGTTCGTCACCGGATACGGTACGGAAGCTGTGTGCAGTCCATATTCTCCGAACAAAGGTGTCTGCCGGCGTTACCGGCGCATCTGCCAAGGCAAAGTTTAGGATGTGCTCTTCCGTCGTGAAGTGCGGACGCCCCCGCTTCCAGAGATCAAGCGAATACAACCACGCTTGATCCACCCGGTCCATAATATGATCCTTCGATGATTGGGGTATTCCGTAGAACTCTCCGCCGTAGTGAAAATCAACTTCACGCGGCTCTCCCAATCCGAGATGGATCTCGTCTGCCTCACGCGGCGAGAGCCCGTTAATCTTCGTGCCCCTGGGAGAAGGCACGGGCAAGGCCTGAATAGCACCGGGCGGGCTTAGAACATCGTCGAGTGCTCCCACGCAGAAAACGTCAGGATCGACGATCGCCAAGTAGTCAGCATCGATACTCGCGAGTACGTCGAGAAGATATAGCGACCCAAGGAAGGTCTTCGCGAATCCGGGGGGAGGAAGGTGAGCAAACGGGGCGTGCTGTATCTCGACACCAAATTTCTCTAGAAGTGACCGCCACGGTTCGTGCGGCCCCTCAGTAGTAACGAAGAGCAACTGTACGTCTGGATTCCATCGACGAATCGATGCCATAGTGACGACGGAGGAGACCAAATATGTATCGAGACTCCGACTTTTAGTGTTCGGATTCTGCGTAGGGGGCATCGGGACGTACGGAATGGCAATCTTAGGCATACGTGCGCCCCGGGTCAGCGGGCAGAGTAGCGCAAGGACTGCGCCGTGCCGGAAGCGCGCGAGTCGATATTTCGTAGTTGGCGTTCTTTTTGGCCTGTGTAAAACACTTGCACCCCAATGTATATCAAGATGATGGGAATGGCGGGGATCAGCAACCGCTGGGAGTCAAAGGTCAGGCTACCCCGCACAATCGGGAAGAGAGAGCCCACGACCAGTGCGCACAAAGACAATCCGAATACGCTGAGATTGTTCATCATGAGGTTGTCCACTATTGCGAAAGCAACTCCCAGGAACGCACAAAAGAGGACCACGCCGAAGAAGCCAAAATTCAGGTAGGGCTCACTATAGACGCCGAACGAGAAACCAATGCTCCGTGAGGCAGTGTCGGGGAAAAGGGCTTGATTGAGCAACGTGTCAACGGTCTGCGGCTTGTCCGTCCACCATGCACGGGGGATCGCTGCCCCCAGAGCACCCACGTACGTAGAACCATTCGCAAGCGGCAACTGCCCACTGCCCTGTTCGGCAACCTGGTGTGCGAAGGCGTCAATCATTGCAGTATCAAGCCCGCCGAAAAATCCATCGAGAACCTGATCGGGCGCGAGTTGCGAGAAAAATCCCGATCCTGGCGCGTCCGTAGGCATCTGTCGGAGCAACCTAGGAATAATGAAAAATAGCAGGAACGCCGGAAGTGCGGCGACGGCAACATATACCGGCTTAATCCGTCCCGGGAATATCCACACAAAACAAACGAGAAGTGTCACCGCGAGCGGGAGAAACACTGACCGACTGCCCGCGAGCAATTGGGGCCCAGTTCCGACCGCGAGGAGGGCGACCCCTAATATCGCGAGTCGTTTCCGTCCGGACTTCAATCCGTGGCAATAAATGAGGACCGACGCACCGAATGTAAATAGCAGCCCAGATGTGAAGTACCCCGACGAACTCGCCAGCGCCTGTGTAAGTTCGACAGATCTGCCGCTACTGACGGCTAACAGTCGATCGATTCCACCGAGCTGACGGACGTAAACCGAGTACAGCGCGACGCCAGCCAATATTACGATAACTACGCCTGGGGCTGCGGTCCGCCAGGCCCCACTCGACAGCGGAGAGATAGTAAAATTCGGCCGACCAGGATGCTTGAGCATGCCATAAAGCAATGATACGGTGATAAAGCCCAGCGCGGCGATGACGGCAGCCAGAATGAGCGTCGAATTGTGTTGGCCCGCGCCGAATGGATCAATGGCATTCTGAAAAATCCCGTTATATGCGGGACGAATGACGAAAAGTGCTATGTGGGAGTAGGTGAATACGGCGTAGAGTGAAAGTGGATGAAAATTTCTGCCGAGGAAGGCCACTATCGCGAGCCCAAGAGGAGCCCCGATTGCGCCCACGAGCGCCGCAACCTCGCTGGCGTTCCCCGCTGCCGTCGCCGCGCATATGAACGCTGAGAAAATGACGACCAAGAGAACAGGGACAGCTACGCCGAGACTTCGCGTGAACGCAAGCTTCGCTGTCATCGGATCGTTGCCCCCCAGGATTCATTCCCGTCGCACTCGGCGTTGACTCTACAGGCAACGGCCCGAACGGCCGTCATTGCGGCGTTACATTCCGCTCCCCCTCCGTTACTAGCGTGTCTCAAGTGCCCTCTCGGCCGCGAACCGCCGAGCGACGTGTCGAAGCTGCTGATGTGCGGCCTCCTCCGTCGAGGTCGAGGCGGCGAACCGGCCCAGCAGACACCGCCCGGGGCCGGTAGCGAGACGTCGGCAGGCGGCGATCTATTGAGGTATGGCGCTCAAAACGACGAGTGACAGATACGCGAGGTTGTACACCGAGTGAAGGATGACTGCCCCCCAAAGTCGGCCCGTTAGCAGCACGAGGAGCCCGGCGAGAGTCCCAAGAACGAGCAGCGAAACACTGTCAACGACCTCGAGGGGGGCGAATAGCAGGTGCAAAGCCATGAACCCGAACGCAGACGTGAACAACGCAGCGCACGCGCCTGCGACTGGTCCGATGGACCGCCGTAGGAGCTGGTACACGGACACGAGGACGACCGCACGGAAGAAGGACTCCTCGAGGACCGGGCCCACAAATCCCGCGGGCACCGCGGTCTGCCAGGCCCACAGCCACATCTCGCCCCTTTGGAGCTCGGGAGAGATTGGAAACGCTGTTGAATTTGCACCAGCCAGAATGCCCTGTGCAAAACGCGCTATGAGCCCGAGCCCGACCCCCCAAAGAATGTCGGTCAACCGAAACCGAAGCAGACCTGCCGGCCTACCCCTGGTGAACGCGGCGAATACTGCAATGGCGAGACCAGCCCACAGAGCAGCGCTCGAAGCAATGGGCAACTCGGGTACGAAGCGTGCCGCGACGCCCGCAGAAAACACGCCGACGCCCACCGACACTAGTGCGATCGAAAGCAAGTTCATGTCCCAGCGACGGACGGAGCTACCACCCTGCCGCCAATCAATGCGTCTACGACGACTCCGCCTGCCTGACACGTTGTCCGAGGTACCGTCTAGCCCGTGACCGGGATCGGCGGCCGCCCGCGCTTGTCGCGTAAGGTCACTATGCTGTTCGGCCACACGGTAAATCTATCCGTTACGCCACCGACACATACGTTCGCTTCGACGACCGGAGACAGCTCTGCTTCGAATACTCGCCATCTGCACCGGCAACGTTTGCAGGTCTCCTGTCGCGTCGCTTGTGTTGTCAGAGAGGCTCGCTGACCTCCCTGTATGCGTCTCAAGCGCTGGCACTCACGCTCGCGAGGGAATGCCCATGACGGAGGAAGCCATTCGGCTGGCGGTCGCCCGCGGCGTCGATCCGTCTAAGCCGCTCACGCACTCAGCGCGGCTTCTCACCCCCGAGATGTTGGACGAAGCTGATCTCATCCTCACGATGACAAGGGACCATCGCCGGCTAGCTGTAGAGCTACTTCCTGCAGCCCTCCGTCGCACCTTGACTATTCGCGAGTTCTCCCGCCTCGCCGCAGGCGCAGCAGAAGCCGAGATCCGCTCGACACCCGCTCTTGGGTCCCGTGACAATGCGGCCCGTAGCGATTTCGAATCTGCGCTCGCAATGTTGACTGCGCTTCGTGGAGTGGTCGGCAGCCCCGCCGCAGCAACCGACGACGATGTCGTCGACCCGTTTCGACGCTCTTGGACTACGTATGAGAGGTCGGCGTCCGAGCTCGACCCCGGACTGTTCGCTGTTGAGAAGTTTGTGCGGTCGGTTGCGGCATCGTTTTCTGAAAGTTAGCGAAGGCGTAGCCCGGAAGCAGACCCTGCGGCGGGCGACCGTCTGGGAGAGAGATCCATCCAGCCGCGACAATACGCCGAGAAGCGCGAAGTCAACCATTCTCTGCGCGGCATTGTCCCCGCAGCACACGGCGAACAACGGCGCGAACAGACTCTGACCGAAACGCAGGTATGGCAGACTGGCGCAGATTACTCGACCTGAGCCCCCGCAGGTCGTCAGCGCGTCCTCGAGAGGCACCATGGAGCTCAGCGACTACATCCGGACCCTTCGAAAAAATTGGGTCATCATCCTGGTGCTGACCGTCGTCGGGCTCGGAGCTAGTGGGGGGTACTCGCTGAGTCGAACCTCTATCTACGAATCCACCAGCACAGTTTTTGTGTCTACGCAGGCGGGCAGCACGGCCGCTGAGTTGCAGCAGGGCTCCAGCTTCACGCAGGCGCGTATCAATACGTACGTCGGGCTCATCACGACTCCAGTCGTCCTGAATCCTGTGATCGCCGAACTCGGTGTTGCAGAGTCTGCAGACCGCCTCGCAAGCCAAATCAAGGCTTCGGCCGCATTGAACTCGACTCTCATCACGATCACGGTGTCCGACTCGGATGCCTCACAAGCCGCACAGATTGCTAACGCAGTCGCATCGAGTCTCGCCGAAGTCGTCCCTCGACTTGAGCCCGGCAGCGAAGGCGGATCGAGCCCGGTCCGTCTGAGCACGGTTAGAGATGCGCAACCAGCTCTCTCTCCCTCGAGCCCGAACACCCCCCTCAACATTCTTCTCGGGGGGCTCCTCGGACTTGCCGTGGGCATTGCTGTGGCTGCGTTGCGCACTCGCCTTGACACTCGAATCCGCACTCCACGCGACGCTGAGGAAGTCACCGCTGCACCAGCAATCGGAGCGATCGCCTACGACGCGAAGGCAAAAGAGCGCCCGCTGATCGTGCACGCCGATCCCCTGAGCCCGCGAGCCGAGTCGTTCCGCGCCCTCCGCACGAACCTCCAGTTCCTCGACATGGGAGGTCGCGCGAGCTTTGTTGTGACCAGCTCCATCCCCAGCGAGGGAAAGTCGACAACCACGATCAACTTGGCGATCGCTCTGGCCGACGCCGGCAAGCGAGTCGCCCTGCTCGACACCGATTTGCGCAAGCCCAAGGTTGCCGAGTACCTCAGCATCGAGGGTGGCGCGGGTCTGACAGACGTTCTGATCGGTCGGGCCAAGGTCAACGAAGTGATGCTGCCCTGGGGCGGCCGCAGCCTCTACGTTCTACCGGCGGGAAAGATTCCCCCGAACCCCAGTGAGCTGCTCGGTTCAGCGCAGATGGGGACTCTGCTGAACATGTTGGAGAAAGACTTCGACGTGGTGCTCTGCGACGCTCCCCCGCTTCTGCCCGTCACCGACGCCGCCATCTTGGCGCGCGTGACCAGTGGCGCACTCATGATTGTTGCCGCCGGCAAGACGACCAAACACCAATTGACGGGCGCGACCGAAGCGTTGAGCACGGTGGGGGCCAAGCTCGCCGGGTTCGTGATGTCGATGGTCCCCACCCGTGGCCCCGATTCGTACTACTCCGCATACGGGTACGGATACGGCGCGTACGGATACACGGAGACGCCGAAGAAGCTGACTCGCGCAGAGCGGAAGCTCGCCAAGCGAAAGGTCTCGACGCCCGTGGCGGAAGAGGCCCCGGACGACGCGACGCTCGACGAACTCGGCTTCTCGCTGCGTCGTGGCACACGGGAAACGCAGCGCGAGGGCTGAGGAATACTCTTACGATCCGCCTGAGAACGCGTCCGGAGAGGCGCCCTGGTCCGCGATGAAGTCAGGTTGGCAATGAGCGCACACACACTTCCTCCTGCGATGCGAACTGCAGGGCGCATCTCGACGTGGACACTCGGAGCAGTACTCGTTCTGCTCACCCTCGCCGTGGTGTGGGTGGGCGTGCGAGGAGCAATTGCCTACGGCCACCTCGAGCGCATCCAAACCGACGGGAGCGCTGCGGCCAGCGCGGTGGCCTCCGACCCGTCTAGCGCTGCGCCGACGCTGGCTCGCCTGGCTTCTGACGCAGAGGCGGCCCACGGGCTCACCTCCGACCCCGTCTGGCAGATCGCGGAACGCACCCCGTGGATCGGTCCCCAACTCGCGGCCTTCGGCACCGTCGCTGCGGCTTCCGATGAGCTCTTGCGCAACAGCCTTCTGCCGCTCGCGGTCGCCGCGCAATCCACGTCCCTCGACAGCCTGAAGCCAGTCGATGGTCGCATCGATACCAGCGGTCTGGCGACGCTCGTCGCCCCGTCCGAGGCTGCGGCAACGTCGGCACACGAGGCTGCAGCCGCCATCGAGAACATCGATCGCACGCCCCTGATCGGCGTCGTCGGCAACGCCGTCGGACGCGCGGCAGATCTCTTCACGACAAGCTCGAACGCCCTGGACGCGCTTTCTCGAACTACGCAGCTGCTCCCCGCCATGCTGGGGGAAGAAGGACCGCGGGATTATCTGCTTCTCGTTCAGAACAACGCCGAATGGCGTTCTCTGGGGGGCATCACCGGAACAGCGATCCTCCTCCACACAGATGCAGGAGCCGTTTCACTCGTCGATACGCGCTCCGCCACCGCGCTCTCTCAGGGCATCTCCGCCCCTCTCGTGCAACTCCCGGAGGACATCCAGGCGATCTACCAGACCCGACCGGCCCGGTACTTCCACAACCTCACCCAGATTCCCGACTTCACAATCGACGGCCCCCTCGCCCGCGACATGTACAAGGCGCAGACCGGTACCGATGTCGCCGGCGTGATCGTCGTCGATCCTGTGGTGCTGTCCTATCTGCTCCAAGCCATCGGCCCGGTCACCGTTGCGGACGGACAACAGCTCACCGCAGACAACGCCGTTCCGATGCTTCTCAACCAGGTTTACGAGCGGTACTCCGCACCCACAGCTCAGGATGCGTTCTTCGCCAGCGCCACCGGCGCCGTCTTCCAAGCGCTGTTGAAGGGCCAGGGATCGACGGCAGGAATGCTCACGGCGCTCGCGCGAGCAACCGAAGAACATCGAGTGTTGATGTGGGCGGCGAACCCCGACGAGCAGTCGGTTGTGGCAGGGACGACGCTCGCCGGAGAGCTCCCGATAACGGACGAACACACGGCCCGCTTCGGCGTTTACCTGAACGATGGCACCGGCTCGAAGATGAGCTACTACGTCAAGCCCGACGTCTCACTGAGCTGGGACCACTGTCAACAAACGGGCGAGAAGTCGCCCCGCCAGCTGACCCTTACTCTCGCCCTCGGCAACAGTGCACCGGAGGATGCGCAGACCTCCTTGCCCCCGTACATCACCGGAAACGGCGTATACGGCGTCGCGCCAGGCTCGGCATCCGTCGTCAGCAACATCTACCTGCCGCAGGGGTACGAACTCGTTTCCGCATCAGCGTCCAACGGAAGCCCGTACGAGGAGGGAACGCTCGACGGACGGCGCGTCCTCACCTTCGGCGTGAACCTGGACCCGCAGGCCTCCGCCAGCGTCACCGTCGTCGTCAAGGCGACCACCTCCGCGACCGAAGCGGAGGCCCTTGTCACTCCCACCGCCGATGCGTCGCTCGATCCGACGGTCTTCGGGGTCTGCAACAATGCGTCGGCGCCCGCGTTGGAATGACGCGCGTCTGGCTGCGTAAATGCGCCTCCCACTGCGCGTCAGCGTAAATTTACGTAGTCGAAACCTTCACAGTTTGCAACCGAGCCAATGCCTAGGTAATACTCAGGAAGGGTCTCAGTACCGCCCACCGCTTCATTGTTGTCCTTCCCCTTGCAGCTTCATCGGGATAGCACGGACGCGGACCACCACCTCCCGGTAGCCCGGATTCGAAAGCAGGCACTCATGAAGCTCTCCCTCAAGAAGGCTGGCGTCTCCGCCGCCCTCGCCGGCGCGCTGCTGTTCGCAGCTCCCGCCGTGGCTCAGGCATACGTCCCCACCGCTCCCGGCACGCAGACCGTGACGATCACCAACAACGGCCCGGTCACGTTCAACGTGGCTCCCGGCGCCACCGTCACCTTCGTGCTCGTCGGCTACAACGCCAACCAGGCCGGCCTCGCCACCGCGAACCTGCCCGTCAGCTCGAAGTCGATCACGAAGGTCGCCGACGCCTCTGGCAACGCCACCGCGAACGTCACGCTCCCCGCTGACGCCCGCGGCACCTACACGCTGTCGGCAACGCCCGCCGGCGGCACCGCCGGCGGCTCCGGAAACAACGCGGGCGGCTCCACCGGTCTCCCCGCGACCGGCTTCGACGCCAGCTCGATGCTCGGCCTCTGGGTCGGCGGCGGCGCACTCGCGCTGGCCGGCGGCACGATCGCCGTGGCCACCACGGTTCGTCGCAACCGCGCCGACAGCAAGGCCTGAGGCACCACGCGTCCCCGAGGGGCGTCGTCGACTCCGGTCGGCGGCGCCCCTTCTTCGTTCGCACCGGTCGGCTGCGCCGACGGCACCTGGCATCCGTCCCCTCCGTCAACCCTCCGCTCCCCCACGTCGCGCGCGGTTGACTCGACGCATGGACACCACCACCACCGCCCCTCTCGACAACGACGGGCGCGACGCCGACACCCCGCCGACGCTGCCCTTCGTGCACATGTGGACGGGGCTCGACGGCAAGAGCCGGCTCGACGAATCGGTGATGCGCGGCTTCGGGCTCCAGAGCGTGGGCGGCGGAGCCGACCCGCAGTGGATGCGCCCGTTCCCCGGGGAGGTATCGGCGGTGCTGTTCGCGGCGCTCCCGGTGGGGTGGGTGGGGCAATGGCATCCGTCGCCTCATCCTCAGTGGGTGATTCCGCTGCGCGGACGCTGGTTCCTCGAGACGCAGGACGGCTCGCGCGTCGAGATGGGCCCCGGCGACATCCATTTCGGGCAGGACCTCGAGACTCACGACGTCGACGGGACCGAGGGTCATCTCTCGGGCACCGTGGGAGATGAGCCGTGCCTGCAGGTGCTCATCCAGTTCGCGTCCTCGCCGGCCGCGCCGACGCCCCACCCGTTCGGCTGAGCCCGTCAACCCGGCTCGCCCCATCGCAGGCACACGTTTGACTAAGATCATGCCCCGTATTCCTCTCGACGGTCAGCTCCTGCAGCGTCCTCGTTCCCCCGAGCCGGTCCGGATCGCTCCGCCCCGCGTCTGGGACGAACGTCTCGCCGCCGTGCTGCCGCGCACCGCGCGCCTGCTCTCGCTCTACGCCGACGCCACGTGGGCCGAAGGACCGGTGTGGTGGCCCGAGGAGCGCTCCGTGATCTTCAGCGACGTGATCGGCCGCCGCACCCTCGCGTGGCGCGAGGACGGGAGCATCGTCACGGTGCGTGACCGGTCGAACTTCGCCAACGGAAACGCCATCGACGCTCAGGGACGGCTCGTGCAGGCCGAGCACGGGCGCCGAGGTATCAGCCGCACCGACGAGAACGGCACTCGACTGCTGGTCGACGCCTTCGAGGGCGAACCGCTCAACTCGCCCAACGACCTGGTCGTGGCATCCGACGGCGGGATCTGGTTCACCGACCCCACCTACGGGATCTCGGATCCGCGCGAGGGGTACCCCGCCGACCCCGCGCTCCCCCACCAGAGCGTCTACCGCTGGCGCGACGGCGACGGGCTCCAGCGCATGATCGACCTCGACCAACCCAACGGCCTCGCCTTCAGCCGCGATGAGAAGACGCTGTACGTGGCCGAGTCGAACGCCGAGCGGCTGCCCCGCATCGTCGCCTGCGACTGGGACGGTGAGACGCTCGGCGCCCCGCGCACCTTCGCGACGGTGGATGCCGGCATCCCCGACGGCTTCGTCGTCGACAGCCGCGACTGGCTCTGGATCTCGAGTGAGGCGGGCGTCGTCATCGTCGACGAGACGGGAGCGCGCCTGGGCGTCATCCCCACCCCGCACGTCGTGAGCAACTGCACGTTCGACGCCGATGAGAAGCGCCTGTTCATCACGGGCGACAGCGACCTGTGGATGGTGGAACTCTCGTGACCGACGTCGAGATGGCGCGCATTCCGGCCGGACGCGTGTTGCGCGGAGACCTGCAGGGTGCGGAGCGACGAGAGATCGTCGTCGACGCCTTCGAGATCGGCGTCTACCCGATCACCGAGGAGCAGCTGGCCGAGCTGCTCGGCATCCCGTCGCGCTTTCCCCGGCGACCGGCGACGCAGGTGAGCTGGCTGCGGGCGATCCGGCTCTGCAACGCGCTCAGCGAGTGGGAGGGGCTCGATCCCGTCTACTCGTTCGACGGGGAGGTCGTCACGCGGGATTTCGACTCCGACGGCTTCCGCCTGCCCACCGAAGACGAGTGGGAGTACGCCTGCCGCGCGGGATCGACAGCGTCGGCCTACGGACCCGTGCGCGAGGTGGCGTGGACGGCCGCGGACGGCCTGCGATTTCCCGCCGAGGTCGGAGGACGGATGCCGAACCTGCACGGACTCTTCGACACTCTCGGAAACGTGTGGGAGTGGTGCGCCGACCTGTACGACCCCGAAGGGGAGAGCGATGCACGAGTGTTCCGCGGTGGCGGGTGGTCGGATGCGCCGGCGCAGGTGCGAGCGACGGCCCGGCGGGGCGGGCGTCAGCGCGACGCGTTCGACGACGTCGGGGTGCGGGTCGCGCGCGGCTGACGCATGGGAGGCACCGAGCTAACCCTCATGCGCCAGCACACGCTCACGCGTAGATCGCGTCACGAAGCTCGGCGACTCGCTCTAACGCTGTGTTGTTCAACCCAAGAAGCAGACGTTGCGCATCTGCACAAGCGAACTTGTACGTTTCTGGGGTCGAGCAGATGGAAGCAATTGTCTGAGCCCACTCGTCTGGCCTGTTCGCGGGGAGCACCCACCTCTCCATCCCCAGCTCCCGGTAGAAGGTCGAAATCCCCGATAGGTCGCTCACCAGGGTGGGGCGTCCACGTTTGAGACCTTCCATGGCCGCGAGCCCTAGCGCGTCGGCCGAAGACGGCAGGACCACTATCGCGCTGGTAGCAATGAATTGGGCGACCGTAGGGTGCGGCACGTTCGGGAAGATGGACAACATCGCTCTCTCACCGGGCTGCATGTCAGCGAGTAGTTGTGCCTCGGTCTGGGAGTCGGCCCCGACCACAACGAACTGATAAGGCTGAACCGGCAGGCGGTGGTCTGCCAAAATGCGTACGGTCTCTCGCGCAATGTTCAGACCCTTGACGTCGCCGTCGTCGAGCCTCCCGCTTAGAAGGATCTTGTAGACGGGATCGTTGATGGGGTGGGGAAGTGGCTCATCCGCTGAGGCTCGATCGATCTCATGCTTTGTTAGAACGGGAAAGACGAAGCTTTTGAGGCTCCGCTCATCGAGACCATTCTCGATGTCAGGAAGGAAGTCGGAAGCGGAGTTGCCAACGAAGATCACCAGGTCTGCAGCCGACATCAACTCACGCTCCCGCGACAGCTTGCGCAGCGCCTTCTCTCCCTCACCGGGCTTGGACCGAGCGGCCGCTGTCTGCGTCGGGGACATATGGACCATATGCATCCGACGCATGATCGTAGCCGCCGCACTCGGAGCATGTTGCGACGAATTGAACTCGCTCTGGACGAGCTGGGCTTCTTCGCCGGAGAACCGGGTGTGCCCAATCACCCAAACCAACGTGTCGGGCTGACGGGCATCTTCCAAGATTTCGCGGAATCTCGATGAGAACGCGTAGCACTCATGATCGCCCAACTCGTAGCCCGACGGCTTCCGAAGGAGGACATTCCACGCTTCTACGTCCGACTCCGGTCGCGAAGCTCCGGAGGACTCTTCGGGGTCGTCGACTGTCTGATTGAAGGCTTCCACGAGCAACGAACTCGCAGTTGCAACACCGCCGTTGACACCTGCCGGGCCGTCGATCATGGAGAACACGCGAAGGCGACGTGGTCGATCCGCCGTCCGCGGAAGCCGCAACTCCGACGCCGTCGACTGAGCCACAGTGCTGTCCGATCGACCCCGCGACAGCGTGATCAGCACCGGTTTGTGCGGCTGCGGACTAGCCGATATCCGGTAGCGGGAGCCCTGCGTAAGACGAAGACGCTCGAAGGCTTCTGCGACAAAGGGTCCGCCGACCGTGAGGTTCGACGTGAGTGTCATCGTCGCGTGTTCCTGATGCATTCCAGGTTCGGATACCGTCAGGTTGATCTCATCACCCGCGCTCAGTCCAAGTTGCTTGGCAAAACGCGTGCCTACATATATGCGCGCGCCGTCCCAGTAGGACGACGTGATCACATGCTCGTACTCGAACTCGTCGCGTCCTTGCGCAGCTTCGCGCACCTCAGCACGATCTTCCCCAGAAGTCACAAATTCCCCCACTGATCAAACTGACATTCGCACAAACATAGCGAACGCGACAGTGATGAGTGATTGATTACCTGTCGGTGGTGATCGACTCGGTCAGCTCGTCGAGGAACGCGACGATCGTATCGAGCTCGGCGTCGTCGAAGCGCCCCGCGACCTCGCGCATGGCGCCCAGGTGCACGCCGAAGTGCCGGAAGAACTCGCGCCGCGACTTCTGCGTCAGCACGACGACGCGCGCCCGACCGTCGGAGGGGTGCGGCAGGCGCTCGAGGTGACCCGACGCGACGAGGCGGTCGATGAGCTTCGTCGTCGACGCGGTCGAGATGCGCAGATGGGTGGCCACGTCGTGCGGGCTGACCATCTGACCCCGGTACTCGCGGATGGTCAGCATGCGCAGCGTCGCGAGATCGCTGGCATTCATCTCCATCTCGCCTTTCATGCCGGAATGCATGCGGTCGAGGGCGTCGCTGAGCGTCTGAACAGCGCGTAATGTGTCGGTCACGGCAGGCCTCGTATCAGAGGCCGACACGGCTTTCGTCACGGTGGACACCCCCTTTCGGCGTCGGTATAGTCAAGGCTACATCGCTAGCTAAACTAGCAAACGGGAGGCACGATGAGCGAGACCGAATACGTCGTCCTCCTGGACGACTTCGGCAACGAGATCGGCACGGCGCCCAAGGCTACCGTGCACGACACCGATACCCCTCTGCACCTGGCCTTCTCGTGCCACGTCGTCAACCCCGCGGGCGAAGTTCTCGTCACGCGTCGCGCCCTGCACAAGAAGACCTGGCCCGGCGTCTGGACCAACTCGTTCTGCGGTCACCCCGGCCCCGCCGAGCCCGCGCTGTCGGCGGTCCATCGCCGCGCCGAGTTCGAGGTGGGCCTGGTCATCCGCGACCTCGAGCTGGCGCTGCCGACCTTCCGCTACCGCGCGGTCGACGCGAGCGGCATCGTCGAGCACGAGATCTGCCCCGTCTACGTCGCCCGGGCCGACGTCGACCCTCAGCCCAACCCCGACGAGGTCGCCGAGTACCGCTGGGTCGACCCGCTCGAACTCGCGGCCTCTCTCGAATCCACGCCCTGGGCGTTCAGCCCGTGGCTCGTGCTGCAGGCGCAGCAGCTCCACCTCTTCCAGACCCCTGAACCGGTGAGGCGCGCCTCGTGATCAGTCTCGACTCCTCGCCCGTCGCCCGCCAGGGCATCGAACGCGAGATCGACGGCGCGCTCTCGCGCCTGCAGCGTCGCGCCACCAACCTCGGCGACGGCGCCCGGTACCTGGCATCCGCTATCCGTCGGGCGACAGAGGGCGGCAAGCGTTTCCGCCCGCTGCTCGTCGCCTCGGCCTTCCAGACGCTCGGCGGCGACGACGACCACCGCATCGGGGTCTACCAGGTGGCCGCGGCCTTCGAGCTGCTGCACACCGCCTTCGTCATTCACGACGACGTGATCGATCACGACACCGAGCGCCGCGGCCTGCCCAATGTGGCGGGCGAGTTCCGCGACCGGGCGGCGAAGAAGGGCGCGGATGCCGCGGGCTCGGCCCTGCTCGGAGACGCCGCCGCCATCCTCGCCGGTGACCTGCTGCTGCACGAGGCCGGACGCATGATCGCGCTGGCACAGCTCCCCGACCACATGCGTCACGCGCTGCTCGAGATGCTCGACGACGCCGTCCTGATCTCGGCCATGGGCGAACTGTCCGACGTCGAGCACTCCGTCTCGTCCGGCGAAGTCGACGCGGAGGCGATCCTGCGCACCACGCGCGATAAGACCGCCGCATATTCGTTCTCGGCCCCGCTGCAGGCCGGGGCCGTCATGGCCGGAGCGCCTACCCCCTCGATCTACGCGCTCGAGCGCTTCGGCCAGAAGCTGGGTCTTGCCTATCAGCTCGTCGACGATCTGATCGGCGCGTTCGGTTCGTCGTCGCTTTCGGGGAAAGAAGAGGGCTGCGACCTGCGCGAGGCGAAGAAGACGCACCTCATCTCGCTCGCGCGCCAGTCACCCTACTGGCCCGAGGTCAGCGAGGCTCTCGCCCAGGCCCACACCGGTCCGATCGCCGTGCGCGCCGCTCAAGACGCCCTCGCGCTGTCCGGTGCCCGCGCCGACCTCGAGTGCCTCATCTTCGACACCCTCGAAGACACGCTCGGCATCATCGAGGCGTCGACCCTGCCCGACGCCTGCCGGAACATGCTCCGCGGTCTCGTGCGCGCCGTTCAGGAGCGCATTCCGTGAGTCATGCGCCCACGGGCCTCGAACTGTACTCACGAACGGCGGACGACGCCGCCGCCGCCGTGATCAACCGCTACTCCACCTCGTTCGGGATCGCGGCGCGGCTGCTCGGGCCTCGTCCCCGCCCGCACGTGCGCAACATCTACGCCCTCGTCCGCGTCGCCGACGAGATCGTCGACGGACCCGCGCACGACGCCGGACTCAGCCCCGAGCGGGAGCGCGCGGTGCTCGACGGCCTCGAGAACGAGGTTCGGGATGCCATCGCCACCGGATTCAGCGCCAACCTCGTCGTGCACGCCTTCGCGCGGACGGCGCGGGAGTGCGGCATCACCGACGAACTGATCGCCCCGTTCTTCGCATCGATGCGCACCGACCTCGACACCGCGGCACACGACGACCTGTCGCACGACGCCTACGTCTACGGTTCGGCCGAGGTCGTCGGGCTCATGTGCCTCCAGGTGTTCCTCAACGCCGGTATGTCGGCCCCCGCGAAGCCCGCCGCCGATCTGGTCGACGGCGCCCGACGCCTGGGCGCGGCCTTCCAAGACGTCAACTTCCTCCGCGACCTGGCCGACGACGCCGACCGTCTCGGCCGCGACTACCTCGACGGCGCGGCCGACGACGAACGGCGTATCGCGGTGCTCGACCGGATCGACGCCGACCTCGCCGCCGCGGCATCCGTCATCCCCCACCTGCCGCCCGACTGCCGCGCCGCCGTCACGACGGCCCACGACCTGTTCGCCGAGCTGTCTCGACGCCTTCGCTCCTCCCCCGCCGGCGCCCCGCGCGTCCGCGTCCCCGACGGTGTCAAAGCCACCCTCGCCGCCCGCGCCCTCCTGGGCCGCCCCCCGAAAGGTTCACGCCCATGAGCGCCCAGCGCATCGTCGTCGTCGGAGGCGGGATCGCCGGTCTCGGTACCGCTGCCCTGCTGGCCGACCGCGGACACGACGTCCACCTGTTCGAGGCGCGCGACGCCCTCGGCGGCCGCGCGGGCTCGTGGGAGAAGGACGGCTTCCGTTTCGACACCGGGCCCAGCTGGTACCTCATGCCCGAGGTGTTCGACCACTTCTTCCGCCTGCTCGGAACGAGCGCCGACGAGCAGCTCGACCTCGTCCGCCTCGACCCGGCCTACCGTGTGTACGGTCCTCCCGGAAAGGGCGAGCCGATCGACATCGTCTCGGGCCGCGAGGCCGTGCGGGCGTTGTTCGAGGAGCACGAGCCCGGATCGGGTGCCAACCTCGAGGCGTACCTCGACTCGGCGAAGGACGCCTACGAACTGTCGACGTCGAAGTTCCTCTACGATCCCTACTCGTCGACCAAGGGCCTGCGTGACCCCGCGCTCGTCAAGCGCCTCCCCACCCTCATCCCGCTGCTCACCCGAACCCTGTGGAAGCGCGTCACCACCGACTTCACAAACACGCGGCTGCAGCAGATCCTCGCCTACCCCGCGGTGTTCCTCGGCGGGTCGCCCTTCGAGGTGCCGAGCCTGTACCACCTGATGAGCCACCTCGACCTGGGCGACGGCGTGCTGTACCCCAAGGGCGGCATGACCGAGATCATCACGGCCATCGAGAAGCTCGCGCGCGAACGCGGCGTGACGATCGAGACCTCGGCCCCCGTCGAGGCGATCATCACCGAGTCGGGCACGGCGCGCGGCGTGCGCCTCGCCGACGGGCGCGTGATCGCCGCGGATGCCGTGGTCTCGGGCGCCGACCTGCACCACACCGAGAACGACCTCCTCGAGGCGAAGGACCGCCAGTATCCCGAGAAGTGGTGGAAGGACAAGGTGCCGAGCCCCGGCGCCCTGCTGCTGCTGCTCGGGGTGAAGGGAGAGCTGCCGCAGCTCACCCACCACACGCTGCTGTTCACCGACGACTGGCACACGAACTTCGACGCGATCTTCGGCGAGAACAAGCGCATTCCCGACCCCGCGTCGATCTACATCTGCCGACCCAGCGCCTCGGACGACTCCGTCGCGCCGGAGGGGCACGAGAACCTCTTCGTGCTCGTCCCCGTGCCCGCCGACCCCGACAGTGGGCGCGGAGGCGTCTCGGGCGCCGGCGACGAGCGCATCGAGAAGGCCGCCGACCGTGTCATCGCCCAGATCGGCGAGTGGACCGGCATCCCGGATCTGGCCGACCGGATCGTCGTGCGCAAGACGATCGCGCCCGAAGACTTCAAGGAAGACCTGCACGCCTGGCACGGCAACTCGCTGGGACTCGCGCACACGCTGAACCAGAGCGCGATCTTCCGCCCCAAGAACCGCTCCCGCAAGGTCGACAACCTGTACTACGCGGGCACCTCGGTGCTGCCGGGCATCGGTCTGCCGATGTGCCTCATCTCGGCCGAGCTCGTGGTCAAACGTCTGACGGGCGACACCACGGCCGGTCCCCTGGCGGAACCCGCGCGCGCGGCGGTCTGACGTGCCCGGGATCTACCTGGGCGCGATCGTCTTCTCGCTGGTCGGCATGATGCTGATCGATTGGAAGTACTCGCTCGCGCTGCGGGTCGCTCCATGGCGCACCGCTCTCGCCGTGGTGGCGGGGACGGTGTTCTTCCTCGTGTGGGATCTCGTCGGGATCGTGACGGGCGTGTTCGTGAAGGGCGAGAGCCCGCTGTTCGTCGGAATCGTGCTCGCGCCGCACCTGCCGCTGGAAGAAGTGTTCTTCCTCCTGTTTCTGAGCTACCTGGCGGTCGTCATGTTCGCGGTGTTCGAACGGCGGGCGGCGGCTCGGCGCTCCGGCGCCGCAGCGGTCGAGAGGCGGCTCGAGTGACCTACCCACTCATCGTGCTGCCGTTCGTCGTGGTAACCGTCATCGTCACCCTCGCGACGGTGAAGCGGCCGCGGTTCCGAGAGCGCATGGCATCCTCGGGCCTCACCGCCCTCGTGCTGGTGGGCCTCACCCTCGTGTTCGACAACCTCATGATCGCCGTCGACCTGTTCTCGTACCCTCAGGAGCACCTGAGCGGCCTCAAGATCGGTCTGGCACCGATCGAAGACTTCGCCTATCCCCTGTGCGCGGCGTTCCTGCTGCCGGCGCTCTCCACGCTCTTCGCTCCCCTCCCCTCGAAGGACACCGCATGACCGCCCCCGCCGCCCTCACCCCCGGCCGCGTGCTGAGGGAGCTGTTCGTGTCGTCGCGACCGGTCAGCTGGATCAACACCGCGTTTCCCTTCGCCGCCGCCTACCTGCTGACCACCCGGACGATCGATGCGCCGCTGATCATCGGCATCCTGTTCTTCCTCGTGCCCTACAACCTCGCGATGTACGGCGTGAACGACGTGTTCGACTACGAATCCGACCTGCGGAACCCTCGCAAGGGCGGCACGCACGGCGCCGTGCTCGACAAGCGGATGCACACGATCACGCTGTGGGCCTCGGCGCTGACCTGCCTGCCGTTCGTCGTGTACCTCGTGGTGATCGGGTCGCCGCTGTCGTGGCTCGTGCTGGCGGTGAGCCTGTTCTTCGTCGTGTTCTACTCGGCGCCGCCGCTGCGACTCAAGGAGCGGCCGTTCGCCGACTCGATGACGAGCAGCATCCACTTCTTCTCGCCCGCCGTGTACGGGCTCGTACTGGCCGGGGCGGTGTGGACGCCGCAGCTCGTGTTCGTGCTGGTGGCCTTCGCGCTGTGGGGCGTCGCCTCGCACGCTTTCGGTGCCGTGCAGGACGTCGAGGCCGACCGTGCCGCCGACATCTCGTCGATCGCGACCGCCCGCGGGGCCCGTTGGACCGTGCGCTTCGCCCTCGTCGCGTACGCCCTCGCCGGGGTGGCCATGCTGTTCACCGCGTGGCCCGGACCGCTGGCCGCCGCACTGGTGGTGCCGTATCTCGTCGTCTGCTGGCCGTACCGCAACGTCACGGACGCCGACAGCGACCGCGCAACCGCCGGTTGGAACCGCTTCCTGTGGCTGAATCAGATCGCCGGCTTCGGCACGACGATGCTGCTGATCTGGTGGTGGTTCCTGACCGCGTGAGCGGGGGCGCGGGCGCGGGGGCGCGGGGGCGCGTGAGCGGGGCGCGGGCGCGGGGGCGCGTGAGCGGGGCGCGGGCGCGGGGGCGCGTGAGCGGGGGCGGCGGGGCGGTGTGGTGTGCGCGAGGGCGGTGCGGTCCGCACGGCGGGCGGGCGCCGGCATCCGGTGTTCCCCCGTTGAGTGTCCAAAACACCCGGACGAATTTCGAAACCGTCCGGGTGTTTTGGACACTCAACAGCGATCACGCGGGGTGCGCGGTGGCACGGTGCACGGTGCACGGTGCGGGCGGGATGCCGGCACCCCGCCGATGAGTGTCCAAGGCGGTACCCGGAGGACTCCCGGGCGGCGGGATTCGCACGGCGGGCGGGCGCCGGCATCCGGTGTTCCCCCCGTTGAGTGTCCAAAACACCCGGACGAAATCTGAAACAGTCCGGGTGTTTTGGACACTCAACAGCGATCACGCGGGCTGCGCGACGGCACGGTCGTGGGCACGGCGCGGGACCGGATGCCAGCACCCCGGCGTTGAGTATCCAAGACACGCCGGGTGCGGGGCGAGGCATACGGCGTGTTTGGACACTCAACGGAGCGACGACTGCGGGACCCGCGCCCCGCGCGCGGCCTGCGCGAAACGACGACGCCCGCGCCCCGCGAAGATGCGGGACGCGGGCGTCGAGGGGTCGGTCAGCCGGCGGGCGTGGCCGAGGGGGCGGGGGTCGGCGAGGTGGTCGCCGTACCGCCCTGGCCCTGCGACTCGAGGTCGAGCAGGCGTTGGACGGCCGCGGTAAGACGGGCGTCCTGCGTGGCGAACCCGGCGAGGTCACCGCTCGTGAGGGCCGCCTGTCGCGCGGTCAACGCATCGCGTGCCTCCTGCAGCGCCGCGGCGTAGTCGCCGGTCGGCGCCGGGGTGCCCGACGATCCGCCCGTGCCGCTGTTCTGATCGGTCGGGGTGACGGTCTCGTCTCCGGTATTGGCTCCGGAATCACCGCCGAACAGGGTGTCGAGCGCTTCACTCAGCGTGTTCTCGAACGCGATCTTGTTGCCGAAGGCCACAAGCACACGTCGGAGCTGCGGGAGCTTGGTGTCACCCGACGACTGCACGTACACGGGCTGCACGTACAGCAGACCGCCACCCACCGGGAGGGTCAGCAGGTTGCCGTTGAGCACCTGCGACTGCCCCTGTTTCAAGATGTTGATCTGCGACGACACGTTCGTATCGGAGTCGAAGGTGTTCTGCACCTGGCCGGGGCCGGGAACCGTGGTCGACGCGTCAATCACGAGCATGCGGAGCTTGCCGTAGTCGTCGCGTTTGACGCCTTGCTGACCACCCGCGTCGGAGTCGACGGCGAGATAGCCCGTCAGAACGTTTCTGGCCTGACCGCCCTGAGATGCCGGGATGAAGCTCGTGAACATCGAGTACGTCGGGTCTTGCTGACTCGGCATCTTCATCGTCAGGTAGTAGGGCGGCTGGAAGGTCGCCGGGTCCTGCGGGTCGTTCGGCGTGGTCCACCGGTTGTCCTGACGGTAGAACGACGTCGCATCGTCGACGTGGTAGACGCCAAGCATCGAGCGCTGAACCTTCATCAGGTCGGTCGGGTAGCGCACGTGGCTCATCAGGTCGGCCGACATCTCGGACCACGGCTTGACCGTCGACGGGTAGATGTTCTGCCACGCCTGGAGCAGCGGGTCCTGGTCGTCCCACGCGTAGAGCGTCACCGAGCCGTCGTAGGCGTCGACCGTGGCCTTGACCGAGTTGCGGATGTAGTTGATGTCATCCAGCGCGTAGGTCGGGGCCGGGTTGTTCGAGTCGGCGATCGCGCGCGAGAGCGAGACGCCGGACGAGTACGGGTAGTTCGCGCTCGTCGTGTAGCCGTCGATGACCCACTTGATGCGTCCGTCGACGACCGTGGGGTACGGGTCGCTGTCGAGCGTCAGGTACGGTGCGACCTTCTGCACGCGGTCTTTGGGGTTGCGGTCATAGAGGATCTGCGAGTCGGCGTTGACGCTGTCGGAGAACAGGATCTGCTCGGACTGGAACTTCAGCGCGTAGATGAGGCGATTGAACACGTTGCCGACGCTCGGTCCGCCGTTGCCGGTGAAGGTCGTGCGGGTCTCGGTGCCGCCGTCCGCACCCAGCGGGTAGTCGAGCTCGATCGGATCGGTGCTCTCGGGCGCGCCGACGATCGAGTACTGCGGCGAGCTCTCCCCGAAGTACACGCGCGGCTCGTACTTCAGATCGGTGAGGAAGCCCGTGCCCGGGATCGCCTGCTCGAGGAAGACCGGGTCGCCGTCGGCGGTGCGCTCGTTACCGGCGGCGGCGACCATGCCGTAGCCGTGGGTGTAGACGAGAGTCGTGTTCTGCCACGAGGCCGCGTCGCCGAGCTGACCGATGTTGAGCTCGCGCAGCGACACCACCGTGTCTTGCGTCTGGCCGTTGATCGTGTAGCGGTCGACGTCGAGGGGGGTTTTGAACTGGTAGTAGGCGCGGTACTGCTCGAGCTGACGCACGGTCGGGCCGATGATCGCGGGGTCCATGATGCGCAGCTGCGCGGTGGACTCGGCGTCGTTGCGCAGCTGCCCCGCCTGCGCGGTCGTCGTCGCCTGGAAGTTCTCTTTCTCGATGTTGTCGAGGCCGTAGGCGGCCTTCGTCCCGTCGAGGTTGCGCTGGTAGTACTGGCTCTCGAGGGCGAGTTCGTTCGGGCGCACCTGGAAAGTGGTCACGGCCCACGGGATGGCCGCTCCGACGACGATCGCCGAGACGACGAGCAGCGCGGTACCGATCAGCGGGTAGCGCCAGCGGCCGAGGAACGCGGTGACGAAGAACGCGAGCGCGACGATGACGGCCGCGATCGCGAGGATCGTCTGGCCGGGGATGACGGCGTTGGTGCCGACGTAGCCGGGGCCGGTGATGCGCTCCGACGGCTCGACGAGCGTCCGGAAACGGTCGAGCCACAGGCTCGCACCCTGCAGGAGCAGGTAGAGACCGGCGAGGATCGCGAGCTGGATGCGCGCGGCCTTCGAGATGCGCAGCTCTCGCTGCCCCACCCGCACCGAGCCGTAGAGGTACGAGACCACACCGGTGAGCAGGAGGCACACCAGCACCACCGCGGACGCGAACCCGAGGGCGGCCGCGTAGAACGGCATCCCGAACAGGTAGAAACCGGTGTCGAGACCGAACTGGGGGTCGGTGGTGGAGGTGGAGACGCCGTTGAACCACAGCCACGTGGTCTCCCACTGGGCGGAGGCCGCGAAGCCGGCGAAGAAGCCGAAGAAGATCGGAATGCCCCACATCGCGAGGCGCCGCAGCGGCTCGACGACCTCCTGGTAGCGGTCGAGCTGCGAGCTCAGACGCGCGTACACCGGACGAAGCCGGTAAGCGAGCTGGATGACGCCCCACACGGGCACCGCCATCGCGAGGAAGCCCACCACGAACATCACGCTGCGGCCGATCCACTGGGTGGTCAGCACGGTGGTGAAGCCCAGCTGGTCGAACCACAGCCAGTCGGAGTACAGGTTCGCGAAGACGAAGAACGCCACGACGAGCGCCGCGATCACCGCCAGAGTGATCGAGATGATCCGTCGAGAGCGGTTAGCGGGCGTGGCCTGATTCGGCGCCGAGGTCGTGGTCACCCGTCCATCCTAGGCGCGCCCTGCCGGGGGTTCGCCGTGAAAGGACGATCACGAAGTACACGTCGGCAGGGCGTCGAGATCGCCCCCGTCGCGGATGGTCTCGAGCACGGTGAGCGACTGCTTCAGCGTGGAGGTCGAGAACACCCGGATGCCGTCGGGAACGTGTCCCACGACCTCGTTGCAGTTCGCCTCGGGGGCGAGGAACCAGGTGGCCCCGGCATCCCGTGCTCCGTAGAGCTTCTGACGGATGCCGCCGATCGGGCCCACGTTTCCGTCGGCGTCGATCGTGCCGGTGCCGGCGATGTGCTGACCCCCGGTGAGGTCGCCGGGCGACATCTTGTCGATGATCCCGAGCGCGAACATCATGCCGGCACTGGGACCGCCGACGTCGTTGAGCTGGATCTTCACATCGACGGGGAGGTCGAACGTCATCATCAGCCCCACGCCCAGCAGGTACTGCGCCTGGCCGTCCACCTCGGTCTGCCGGGGAGTGATCTGGACCGTGGATGCCGTGCCGTCGCGCTCGTAACCGACGGTGACCGCCTGACCGGCGGCCTTCTGCACCGCGGCGCGGACGTCGTCGATGCTCGAGACGGCGGTCCCGTCGACCGAGGTGAGGACGTCGTTCTGCTGCAGCTTGTCTTTCGCGGCTCCGGAATCGTCGATCGTGCCGACCGCGATCTGCTGAGGAACGTCGTAACCGAGCTCCCGGAGGGCAGCCGCACTCGCCTCGAGCTGCGAGTCGGTCATGAGGGCGGCGTTCTCGGTGTTGCGCTGCTCGGTGCTCTGCCCCGCGGGGAAGATGCGGTCGATCGGCACGACCGCCCGAGAGCGGTCGAACCAGGCCGAGGCGAGCTCGATCCACGAGGGGGTGTGCTCGCGGTTACCGCTGACCTGCACGGTGAGCAGGTCGAGCTGACCGGTGCTCGTGGAGTCCTTCTCGTCACCCTCGGGGACCGAGATGAGCGGGACCTGCTGGCCGTCGGCGGAGGCCGTGGTGCCGAGCGTGTTGTACACCGGGCCCGGCTGCTGGATGACGTAGGCCGAGGGCAGGAACGTCATGACGAACAGCACGATCACCGCGACCGTGAGGGACCAGACACCTACGACGGTGCCGCGCCGCCACCGCTGGCGCGGGGCGGGCACGACGGAGACGTTCTCATCGAACAGGGTCACGGTCTCAATCCTTTGCCGGGTCGTTCGCGCGCGGCGTAAGCGGCGCGATGCCGAGCCGACTGATGCGGGGAAGCGTGCGACTAGCGTAGAACCCGTTCCCCCAGACCTGGCTGAAAGGCGGCTCACGTGGCAGACGACAACCCCGGCGGCGACCGGAGCCCCGAGGACGAGTTCCAGGAACTCATGCGCCGTCTCATGTCGGGAGATGTCAGTGGCATCGACCCCGAGCAGCTCTCGCGACTGTCGGGCATGCAGATCGACCCCGCGATGCTGCAGGCCGTCATGAACCAGCTGCAGGGCGCCTTCGCCGGCACCCAGGAGGGCGTGGACTGGAGCCTGGCCGAGCGCCAGGCCCTGCACATCGCCAACCAGGACGGTCTCGGCGTGACCACCGGTCAGCGCACCGACCTCGACCAGGCCTTCACCCTCGCAGCTCTGTGGTTGGGCGAGGCGACGTCGATCAGCGACCTGCCGCGCCCTCCGCGTGCCGTCACCCGCGGTGCCTGGGTGAGCGCGACCCTCCCCATCTGGCAGGAGCTCGCCGAACCCGTCGCCACGAGCATCGCCGACGCACTGACCGCGGCCCTCGGCCAGCAGGCCCCCGACGACATGCAGGACATGATCGCCGGAGCCGGTCGCCTGATGCGCACCGTCGGCGGTTCGCTCTTCGCCACCCAGCTCGGCCAGGTCGTCGGTCGACTGTCCACCGAAGTCGTGGGTGGCGGGGATGTCGGCATCCCGGTCATGCCCGACGGCGACGCGGCGATCCTGCCGCAGAACTTCGCCGACTTCGGTCGCGACCTCGAGATCCCCGACGATCAGCTGGCCCTGTACCTGGCCACGCGCGAGCTGGCGCACGCCCGCCTGTTCCGCCACGCGCGGTGGCTGCGCCTGCACGTCATCTCGCAGGTGCGCGACTTCGCGCACGGCATCCGCGTCGACACCGACGCCCTCGAAGACCTCGCCTCGCGCTTCGACCCCTCGCAGCCCGAAGAACTGCGCGGCGCGCTCGAGAGCGGCGCCCTGCTGCCCGAGCGCTCCGAGGAGCAGACCGCGGCGCTGACGCGCCTCGAGAACCTGCTCGCGACGATCGAGGGCTGGGTCGACGTGGTGACCGAGGACGCCACCTCGCGCCTCCCCTCGGCCGCGCGCATCGCCGAGGCGGTCCGCCGCCGCCGCGCCGTCGGCGGCCCCGCCGAGCAGGCGCTCGGCTCGCTCGTGGGCCTCGAGCTGCGTCCCCGACGCATGCGCGAGGCCGCCGCGATGTGGCGCGCGGTCACCGACGCCGTGGGCGTCGACGGTCGCGACGGCCTCTGGGATTACCCCGACCTCATGCCGTCGTCGGAGGACATCGACGATCCCGCGGCGCTGATCGCCCGGCTGACCGCCGCCTCGCGCGGAGAAGCGGCACCGTCGGATGCGATGGACGACGCCCTCGCGCAGCTGCTGGCCGAGGAGGCCGACGGCGGGCGGCGCGACGGTGGTGCGGAGAGCGCGAGCCCGGATGCCGGAGCCCCGGATGACGGCTCGGATGGCGGCTCGCGCGGTCGGACGGATGGGCCGCGCGACGGCGACGATGACGCAGCGGCGCCGGGAGATCAGCGGCCGGTGTGAGCCTTTCGGCGGACTGCGGCTCGTCGTGTGGTCAGGCCTGTGTGGAGTGACGCCCGTGTCGTGGTGACGCCCGCGGGGAGGATGAGGCTCCTCCCCACGGGCGTTTCTCTGTTTTCGCCCTGGGGACAGCGGCCCCTGCGATCTTGCGCGACGCGATGATCGGGCGATGATCCGTCTCGACTCTGCCGCTCCCCCACTCTGGCGTCCCGACGGGAGCGTGCAGTTCGGCGCCCCCGCGGTGGCCGTCTCGCCCTTCACCGGTTCGTGGGTCGACGTTGTCGTCGCCGCGCTCGCGGAGGGCACGAACCCCACCGCGGTCCGGGGCCTCGCCCGTGTGCACGGGGCCGAGGACGGGGAGGCCGACGAACTGCTCGCGGCAGTGGCCCCGGCGTTGGCGCGCAGGGCCCGGCATCCGCCCCTCGCTCTTCAAGTCGACGACGACCTGCCCCCGCGCGCGGCTCGCGCCGTGCTGGCGGCATTGCCTCCGCGCACCCGGGTCCTTCCCTGGGCGGGGGCGGCCACCGAGAGCGTCGCCCCGGGCACGCGAGTGGTCCTGCTGGCCGCGCACCGCGTCGATCCGCGACGGGCAGCGCCGCTCGTCCGCGATGACGTGACACACGCCCCGCTCGTGCTCGACGGGTCGAGCGCCCGGATCGGACCGGTGGTCGTGCCGGGACGGACGGCGTGCCTCGCGTGCCTCGACGCGGATCAGCGGCGCGACGACCCGGACTGGGCGACGGTCGCCGCGCAGCTGGTGGGCCGACCGCGCCCCGAGGTCGACGTGGCGCTGGCGGCCGAGGCCGGACGCGCGGCGCGGTTTCTGCTCAGCGCTCCGATCGGCCAGACGACGCGATCGCTGCGCCTGCGCGCCGACTCGTTCCGGCGGGCCTGGGCGCTGCATCGGCCGAGCGCAGACTGCCGCTGCCGATCTCTCGAAGAAAGCGCGATGGAGACCGCTCCATCCGTCCTCGACCCCGCGCCCAGCTCACCGACAGGGTTCGCGCGGCCCGCGTGACGCCCACGTATGCCAGGCGACGCTCTTCGTCGACCGCCTCGAACGTCTTCGCGTACGAGATCGGCAGCAGCCCTTCGCTGAATCCCACGAGGTACACGTGATCCCACTCCAGCCCCTTCGCCGCGTGCAGCGTCGCGAGCGTCACCGTGCGCGTCGTCGGCTCGTGCTGATCGCGCGCGCGTGCCTGCAGGTCGTCGGTGAAGGCGCGCAGGTCGGTGCCCGCGGGCGCTTCTTCCGCCAAGCGCAGGATGGCGGCTCGCGCTTCCCACGCTTCGCGCAGCGCACCGCCCGCCTCGGGAGGGTCGTCGGTGAGCCCGACACTGCGGAGCACGTCGCGGACGGTCGGAAGGAACCCGGTCTCGAGCGGCGCCACCGACGCCGCGCGAAGCGCCATGAGCGCCTGTCGCACCTCGGGGAGATCGAAGAACTTGCGGCCCCCCAAGACGGACGCTGCGACTCCGACCGAGGCGAGCGCCGAGATCAGACCAGCCGACTGCGCATGCGAGCGATAGAGCACCGCGATGTCGTGAGGATCGACGCCGCGCGAAAGCGCGTCGCGGATCGAGCGGGCGACCGCGGCAGCCTCTTCTTCGTCGTCGTCGAAAGCGCGCACGGTCGGTATCGGCGTGTCGTCATCGCTCGCCGCCACGAGTTCGAGCGCCCCGGCTCGGCCGCGCATGAGATCGTTGGCGACAGCGAGGACGGGAGCCGTGGAGCGGTAGTTGCGCTCCAGACGAACGACGCGCGCGTCCTCGTGCGTGCGCTCGAAGTCGAGCAGGTAGCGCGCGTCGGCGCCGGTGAACGAGTAGACCGTCTGGCTCGCGTCGCCGACCACGCACAGGTCGCGGCGATCGCCCAGCCAGAGCTCGAGCAGGCGGTTCTGGAGAGGCGAGACGTCCTGGTATTCGTCGACGGTGAAATGTCGGTACTGCTCGCGCACGGCCGCGGCGACCCGCGGCTCGGCCTCGATCATGCCGGCGCAGGTCAGAAGGACGTCTTCGAAGTCCATCTGCCGACGCTCGTCCTTGAGCTTCTCGTACGCGCGCTGCAGGGCGACGACCTGGTCGACGCTCAGACGACCGACACCCTCGGGGCGATCCGCCGCGTATTGCTCGATCGAACGGAGCGTCACCTTGCGCCACTCGATCGCCGACGCCACGTCGCGCAGGGTCGCCGTGTCGGGGGCGAGCCCCACGCCGTCGGCCGCGTGGGCGAGCATGCGCACCTTGTTGTCGATGATCGACGGGGCTTGGTCACCGGCGAGCGTCGGCCAGAAGAAGTTGACCTGCGCGAGAGCGGCGGCGTGGAAGGTGCGGGCGGAGACCCCCGCGACGCCGAGGGCGCGCAGACGTCCGCGCATCTCCCCCGCGGCCTTGGCGGTGAATGTCACCGCCATCACGCGCTGCGGCGAATAGGCGCCCGTGTCGACGCCGTGCGCGATGCGACGTGTGATCACACGCGTCTTGCCCGTACCCGCACCCGCGAGCACGCAGACGGGACCGCGGAGGGCGCGCGCGGCCTCCAGCTGGTGCTCGTCGAGTCCCTCGAGGGGCGCGGTCACGCGACACCCCGGTACCAGTCGTC
This sequence comes from Sphingomonas sp. G5, assembly GCF_052660795.1. Lineage (NCBI taxonomy): Bacteria > Pseudomonadati > Pseudomonadota > Alphaproteobacteria > Sphingomonadales > Sphingomonadaceae > Sphingomonas > Sphingomonas sp. G5. The sequence goes on from NZ_CP109660.1 coordinate 2,043,283, forward strand.
GATCAGACGACGGGCGATGGATGCCGGGCCCGGAAGCATCGCTGAGCCCTCGCCGCGGAGAGCGGCGCCGATCTCGTCGCGGTTGAACCAGCGCACCTCGACGATCTCCTCACCGTCGGCCTGCGCCTCGTGGTCGTCGACGACCGCCGCGCGGAAACCCAGCATGAGAGACCGCGGATACGGCCACGCCTGCGAGCCGCGATACGCGATGTCGCGCAGACGCACCCCGGCTTCTTCGCCGACCTCGCGAGCGACGGCATCTTCGAGCGACTCCCCGGCCTCGGCGAACCCGGCGAAACACGAGTATCGGTCGCCGCCCCACGCGGCGTTGGCGCCGAGCAGGATTCGGTCATCGCTCGTTGCGGAGGTCACGAGCACGATCACCGCAGGGTCGGTGCGCGGGAAGTGCTGCCGCCCGCAGACGGGGCAGTGGCGCGACCAACCGGCATGGCGCACCTCCGTCGCCGAGCCGCACGCGGGACAGAAAGCGGCATCGCGCAACCACCCCGCCAAGGCGACGGCGGTGGTGAGCAGTTCGGCTTCGCCGTCGGGCAGATCGCCTCCGGCCGCGCGAAGCGGCACCCCGTCGGCATCCGGGACGAGGTCGTCGGGGGCGTCGTCGGCGAGGGCCGCGAGGACGACCGCGGTGTGCTCGGGGGTGCGACCGAGGAACGCCCACTCCTGGACGTGGTCGTCGGCGATCCGCGCGCGAGAAACGAGGACGAGGCGGCCGTCTCTGAGGGGTGCGACATCTCGACGGATGGCGAGGACCACGGTGCGGGGCTCCGACAAGACGCGCTCGAGCAATGTCTCGTCGCCGCGTTCACCGCCCGCGCGGTCGACGGTCAACGGGACCTCGGACGGCGAAGACGCGGAACGCGGCATCGAACACCTCTCTGACGGTGGTGCGGGTGGCGGTCGGCGGCCCGACCTGCTCGGTGAAGGGCGTGGCGCGAGCCGGTGGAGGAAGGCCCGACCTACCCTGGGGGCATGGCACGCTCGCCCCTCATTTTAGCCGCGTCGGCGACAACGGCCCTGCCCGGCGCAGCCTTCTCGAACGTCAGCGCCCTGACCGAGAACGCCGCCGGGCGCTTCGACGCCGCGCTGGCCCGCACCGCCGACGGACGCGAGGTCGTCATCCGCATGCCCGCCGGCGAAGAGGGTGCTCCCGACCTCGCCGCGGAGTCCCGCGCGCTGCACGCGCTGACGGCGGGCGTTCGAGCGCTCCTCCCTTTCGCCGTGCCGGAGGTGATCGGCGAGAGCGGTTCCGGGGCGCAGCGTGTGCTCATCGTCGACCGCATCGAGGGATACCGCATCGACCCGGCCCACCTGCCCAAAGGTCCCGGGTACGCCCCGGCGATCGGCGGCGCACTGGCCGCTGTGCACGCCCTTCCCGTGTCGATCGTCCGGACCGACGGACTGCCGGTGCGCTCGCCCGATCAGGTTCGCGACGACGTCAAACGACTTCTCGACCGCGCGGACGCCACCGGCCGCGTCAGCGACGACCTCATGCTGCGCTGGCGCCGCGCCCTCGACGTCGACGAGCTGTGGCGCTTCGAATCGGCGGTCGTCCTGGGCGGTGCGACGAGTTCGTCGATCCTGCTCGCCGACGACGCCGACGAGATCCCTCACGTGGTCGGCATCCTGGACTGGGCCGGCCTGAGCGTCGGCGACCCCGCCGTCGACCTGCGCTGGCTGGCATCCGCCCCCCTCGCCGCCGACGACGTCCACGCCGGATACGCCGCCGCCGGCGATCGCTCCCCCGATCCACTGCTGCGCGAGCGCGCCCGGCTCTACGCGGAGCTCGAGTTCGCCCGCTGGCTCGTGCACGGTCACGACGCCGGCGAGACCGACGTCGTCGCCGATGCCGTCGCCCTGCTCGATGCCCTGGCCGACGGAGTGCGCGGGGACCACATCGTGCCGGACTCGCGTAGCGACATCGACGACGCGATGGCCCTCGTCGAAAGCGTCCCCCCGGTCTCGGCCCCGGCCGCCGTCGACACCTCGATGCAGACCGACGCCTACGATCCCGAAGCGCTGTCGTTGTACCTGTCCGCGGAGCGCGACCGCGTCATGGCTGCCGAGGCACTGGCTGAAGCCCTCGCGAACGCGAAGGAATCGGATGCCGACAGCGGCGCGATCCACGTCGACCGACTGCCCGTACCCGACAGCGTGGAGCCGGGCGAGACCGAGCCCCTCGACCTCGACGGGTGGTCCGGCACGACTCCCGAGGCCCAGAAGGATCGTGGCCAGGGTCCCGCGTTGAGCGGCGACACCGACGCGACCTCGCTGTGGTCCCGCTCTGCCGTGTCGGCTGACCCTTCCGGGCCGGCCGTGCGCGAAGAAGGCTCCTCGGGTGACGACGCGACGGGATCCGACACCCCGGGCGACTCCGATCCCGCCGCGCATATCGACGACGAAGAGGACGCCGCTCGCGCGAGCCGCGCCGCGCTGCGTCGCTGGGGTGTCTCCGGCGACGGGTCCTGACGAGCATCACGGCTTCGCCGTCGCCGCTCCCTCGGGTTCGTCGCGGCATCCGCCCTTGCCGGCGCGGCCCACTACCCCGAACCCCTCATCCCGCCCCCTCCGCGGTGAAGAGCCGGCCCGGGCACCGGTGCGCCGCTCACCGGCTTGCGGCGCGAGGCGGGGCGTGCGAGGCCGGAGCTCGACGGACCACACGCGATAGCCTGTGCACATGCTGTTCCGGCCATCCAAAGAGGCTCCCCCGCCCCTGCCCGCGGGTGTCGAGGCGGGCCTGTACAAGCTCGGCCTGCCGGAGCGTCCACGCGAGCTCGTCGGCTACCTGTCCGTGCGCCCCTTCCACGCGTACGAGGTGGACGGCCCGTGGTGGCGGAAGCGGCTCGTCCGACCGACGCTGATCGGTGATTGCCACGTGGACTTCGTCGATCTCGATGTCCGACGAACCTGGCCGGACGCTTCCCACCGGAACGACATCAAGGAAGGGCCGGTCTTCGAAGCGGAGGGCTTCGACGAACTCGATCAGGGGCGGTTCACTCTGCACGGCGTGGCGTTCTCCACCGTCAAAGTCGACCCGACCGACAGCCCGAACGAGTACCGCGCTCACTTCCGTTTCGTCGACGTCGCGCGCTAACCGCCGCGAGCCGCCGAGCCGGTGAGAGGCCGAGCCGTCAGCTCCGCAGCACCAATTCGTCGCCGACGTAGAAGAGGGCGACGTCGATCTGGTCGAGGTCGATGCCGTGCTTCGCGTGATACGCCTCGCGATAGAGCTCGAGCTGCAGCATGCGTGAGCGACGCTCGGGCTCGCTGGTGGGCGGGCGACCCGTCTTCCAGTCGACGATCTCGTACCTCTCGCCGCGGCGGTATACGGCATCCAGCTTGCAGATGACGACGTGCGCGCGACCGTCGAGGCGCGTCGTGACGAAATCGATCTCGGTCTCGACCTCGAGGGGTTGCAGCCCCGCCCATTCCGAGCGTTCGAAGCACTCCCGCAGCCGCTGCAGTTCGGCCGCGTCGGATGCGGAAGCTCCCGCCTCGTCGTCGTCCCATAGGCCGTCGTCGTCGAGCCCGACACCCGCGCCGACCAGCCCGGAGCGCTGCTCGACCCACGCGTGGAAGAGCGTGCCGAGGCGGGTCTGTCGATACGGCCGCTCTGGCAGAGGCCGATGGAGGTCTTCGACCGCGCGGCCGTAGTCGGCGACGAAGTCTTTGAACCGCGACGCCGGGATCCGTGTCGGGGCGGGCGTGTGCACGGGTCGCAACCGGTCCGAGCGCTCCGCGAGCAGGAGCTCGAGATCGTCGTCAGCGTGGGCCGGAGTACCGGCGCGCGCAGCGGCGACGGCGCTGACGGCGGCCGAGATCGCGGTGCGTCGCGCCCCGAGCGGGTCGAGCGGCCAGTGCAGCAGGCGCCGCTCACCGTCGTACGGGTCCTCCCCCGCCTCGTCGACGGTCAGCTCGATGCCGAGCGCCTCGGCGGCCTCGTCCAGGAACACACTGGGCCGACGAGGGCGCTTCGTGCCCGACCAGCTCGACCCCGAGAGCATGAGATGGTCACGCGCCCGCGTGAACGCCACGTAGGCGAGACGCCGGTCCTCGTCGAGCTGCCGAGCCCGGTTGTCGACGACGAACGCATCGATCGCCGCCTTGAGATCCTGCTGCGTCTCGGCCCCACGCCACCCGAGCACCGGGAGCCACGCGGAATCGCCTCGGAACTCCGCGGGGAGGATGCCGAAACCCAACCACCCCTTCGTGTCACGCGGCAGCGACGGCAGCTCGTCGGTCACGAGTCGCACGACGGCCACGGCATCCCACTCCAAGCCCTTCGAGCCGTGGATGGTGAGCAGTTGCACGACGTCGTCTTCCGGCGGCTCGGTGCGCGGGGCGAACTCGTCGGCCCGTTCGGCATGATCGAGCCACGCCAGCAGACTGGTGACGGAGCCCGATTCGTCGGCCGCCAGGAACCCGCGGATCTCGTCGACGAAAGCACGCAACTGCGCCGAAGCGATGCGGGCGGGACCGCGGGCTTCGTTCGCGGCGAGTTCGATGTCGAGACGCAGCTCGGCCTCGATCAGTCGGATGAGCTCCGGGATCGGAGCCCCGACACTCCGGCGGAGCGCGGCGAAGACCGCCCCGGCTTCGCGGAGACGAGCGCGCCCCTCGGGGGTGATGTCGGTGAGCCACCCGTGTCCGTCGGTCTGGCGGGTGACGAAATCGAGAGCGTCGACCAGTGACGCGCGATCGGCGCCCGGTGTCGAGCGCAGGCGGTCCACGACCTCGGGGGCCAGCGGCCGCAGGCCGACGTCGTGAGTGGCCAATCGCCGCGCGAGCTGCGCGAGGGCGCGCAGATCGGCGAGCCCCACGGCCCACCGCGGGCCGGACAACAGCCGGATCAGCGCCGACCCCGCCTCGGGGTCGCTGAGAACCCGCAGCACCGACACCACGTCGACGACTTCGGGGGTCGTCAGCAGACCGCCGAGCCCGAGGATGCGATGCGGGATGCCTCGCCGTCCGAGGGCATCGCCGAAACGCACCATGTGCTTCTTGCTGCGGAAGAGCACGGCGCCGGTCGTCGCGCGTCCCTCTGCGGCGCGGGCCGCGCGGACGCCGACGAACCATGACGCGATGCGGTCGGCCTCGGCATCGAGGTCGTTCTCGAAGGCGATCTCGACGACGCCGTCCGGAGCCCCGGGACGCGCGCGCAGCTCTTCGACGGCCACGGCCGCACGACGAGCGAGGGGCGCCAGCACGGCATTGGCTGCGTCGAGCACCCGGGCGCTGTTGCGCCAGCTGGTGAGAAGCGCGAAGCGCCGGCATCCGCCGTCGCCGGCGAAGGCCGCGGGGAAGCCGCCCAGGTTTCCCGCGCTGGCGCCGCGCCACGCGTAGATCGCCTGGTGCGGGTCGCCGACGGCCATGACACCGGTACCCCCGAAGAGCGTGGCCAACAGGTCGGTCTGGACGACCGAGGTGTCCTGGTACTCGTCGAGCAGCACGACGCGGTAGCGCCCCCGAAGTTCTTCGACGACCGCGGGATGCTCCTGCGCGATGCGCAGGGCACCGGCCACCTGATCCGCGAAGTCCATCACGCCCAGGCGCGCTTTCTCACGGTCGTAGTCGGCGGCGAGGCGAGCGAGCAGGGAGAGCGCCGACACGCGCGACGCGGCCTCAGCGACCTCTTTGTAGACGGTGACGCGCGCCGAGGTCGACGGACGATCGACGATGCGGCCGAACTCGTCGGGGAACGCCGCCAGCTCGTCGAGATCGACGAGGTTGTCGACCCCGTCGCGCGCGATGCGCAGGGCCGCATCGATGATCGTACGAGGCGACTCCTGCCGTTCCTCGAGTCGCGGGTCGTCGGAGGCGAACACGACGCGGCGCATGAGCAGCCAGGCCGCCGATTCAGAGAGCACGGCGGCCTCGGAGTCGCGACCGATGCGCAGACCGTGCTCGCGCACGATCGCATCGGCGAAGCTGTTGTACGTCGACACGGTGGGCCGATGCAGCAGCTGGTCGCCGTCATCGAGATCGTCGTCGACGCTGCCGACCTCGGCGGCGAGGGCGTCGAGAACCTCGCGGCGCGCGGCGTCTGCGCGCGCTCCCTCGAGCTGCGCCAGCTCGGCGAACACCGCAAGGCGCCCGGCTTCGTGCAGAGCCGGGAGAGCGCTCACCAACCCGCGCGTCTCGAACTCCGACAGTCGCTGCAGTCGGCGCTGGATCCGCTCGGCCAGCTCACCCGCGGCTTTGCGCGTGAACGTGAGCCCGAGCACCTCGTCGCGTCGGACCAGTCCGTTCGCGACGAGCCAGACGACGCGACCCGCCATGGTCTCGGTCTTGCCGCTGCCCGCGCCGGCGACGACGAGGGCAGGCGCCAGGGGCGCCTCGATCACGGCGGTCTGCTCGACCGTGGGCGGAAACTGCCCGAGAGCAGCGGCGATCATCGCCGCCGACAGGACCGCGCTCACGATGCGCTCACGGCCGACACCGTGTGGATGCGGCACAGCCCGTACGAGAACTCGTCGCGGCAATGCACCTCGTACGGCGCCGCGAAGCTCGTGCCGCGCATCACCTCGACCGCCCGCTGCACGCGCTCGACGAACTGCCCGCGCTGCGCGTCGTCGAAAGGTTTCTGCGTCGGCTCGGCGTAGTCCTTCTTCGCCGCCGTGGGCCGGAGCACGAGGAGCTTCGCGCCGCCCGACGGCATCCCCGCGACCTGCTCGATGGCCCCCGACGAGAATGCGAGCTGGTACGCGGCGAGCTGCGGGTTGTCGGCGACCTTGGCATCCGTCTGCGGTTCGCTCTTGCCCGTCTTGAGGTCGACGATCACGACCTCGCCCGAGGGCGTCACCTCGACGCGGTCGATGTCGCCGCTCAGCACGGCGCCGTGCTCGCCGGCATCCGGGATCGGGATCGGCACCTCGAAGTGTCGCTCGGCTCCGATCAAGCGTCCCCCCGCGTCGTCGAAACGACGGAGATACGAGGCCAGCCGGCGGACGAGTTCGCGCGCTCGCGTACGTTCGGCCCGCTCGCGCCAGACGGCGTCGAACGCCAGCTCACCCCAGCGTTCGTCGACGACGGCCCACAGATCGTCTTCGGACGACGATGCCGACGTCTCGAGCGCCGCGTGGATGATCGTGCCGATGCCCGCCGTCGTCCCGCCTCTGTCGCCGCCGAGGTCGGCGATGACCCAGTCCAGTTCGCACTCTTCGAGCGCATGCAGACGCGACGGCGAGACGCGGACGTCTTCGCGCGAGAGATCCCGCAGCGGCGCCGACGAGGTGGGAGCCGCCACGCCGTACCACTGCTCGGGAGCGGCTCCCGCGACGCCCGCCGCCGCGAGAAGAGCGAGCTGCCCCGCCGCGTGCGCACGCTCGGCAGGGCTGACGCGTGGGACCGTGAGCGAGCGGCGATGCCGCGCCACGAGACCGCGGAGCGACAGAGGATGTTCGGGGATGGATGCCGCCGGCTCGGGCGTCGGGAGCATCTCGAACAGCACACTGGGACCGGTGTCGTCGTCGTCGACCGCGGTGACCACCAGCAGCGCGCCGGCCCGGCTGAGGGCGCGAACGAACAGCCGCAGCTCGTCGTGCATCGCCGCACGGCGGCGATCGAGCATGCCCGCGGCGGGAAGATCGGGGTTCTGCATCGCGTCTGCGAGCCGCCAGGTCTCGAGCAGCCCGCCGCGCAGGCGGGTGTTGGGCCAGACGCCGTCCTGCACCCCGGCGATGACGACGGTGTCGAACGCCGTGCCGGCCGCGGCCGCGGGGGTCAGCACCCGGACCGTGTCGACCACCGCGGGCTGCTCGATGCGGTCTTCGGCGACATCGCTGTCGAGCACAGCGCGCAGGAAGACCGAGGCCTCACCGTCGGGCTCGCGCTCGGTGAACCGCTTCGCTGCGTGGAACAGTGCGACGACCGCGTCGAGGTCGCGATCGGCCTGCTCGGCGATCGGGCCGTGTCCGCGCACCGCCTCGCGCCAGGGTCGCGATAACCCGCTGCGCTCCCACGCGGTCCAGAGCAGTTCGTGCGGGGTGGCGTGCGCCCGCGTCTGCGCGCGGAGTGCGGCGAGGGTCTCGCCCAGCCGAGCGGCGCGGCGGGCCTCACGGGTGTCGACGGCCTCGAGTTCGAGCGGGAAGCGCACCCCCGACACGAGGAGTTCTGTCGCCGTGCGGGTACCGCCGGCGCCGACCTCCTCGTGCCGGAGCGCGGTGCGCAGGCGTCGCAGCTCGATCGGGTCGAGCCCGCCGAAGGTGCCGAGCAGAGCGTCGACCACCTCGTCAGCGATCCACTCCGCGGGATCCTTCATACCGAGTTCGACCAGCCCCACGAGATCGCGGACCGGGCGCTGCATGCCCAGGGCGAGGCCGGGGCCGCTCGCGCGCGCGGGCACCTCTCGCGCAGCGAGTTCGGTCTCGAGCGTGGCGACCTGCCTCGAGTCGTGCGCGATCACGGCGCACGAACCCCACGGCACGCCCTCGAGAACGTGTCGCTCGCGCAGCAGGCGCGCGATGGCGTCGGCCTCTTCCGCGGGCGACCGCAGCAGGTAGGTGCGCACCGAGCCCTGAGGCGCGGCACCCGAGGGAGCGCGGCGATGCGCGACCACCCCGGCCGCACCGATTTTCGTCACCACGCGGCGCACGAGATCGACCTGCTCCGGCGTGCCGCGATGGGGCTCACCGAGCGCGGCGGTGGTGCCGAGCTCGCGAGCGAGACGGGCGAAATTCTCGGGCGTCGCCCCTCGGAACGCCCCCGACCCCACGTCGGGATCACCGAACGCGACCACCCCGATACCGAGCGCACGACACGCGCGCAGCAGATCGATGCCGCCCGCGGTGAGCTCCTGGGCGTCGTCGACGAGGATGCAGCGCAGCGTCGCGAACCGCCCGAGAAGCCCGCGATCCACCAGGGCGTCGTCGAGGACGACGACGGCCTCTCGAGCGAGGTCGGCCGCGTCGCGGTGCGTGCCGCGCATCGCGGAGCGCACGGTGCGGTACTCGTCGGCGAACGAGGCGACCGACGCCCAGACCGGCAGGTCGAACCTCTGCGCCATCGCGATCAGGTCGTCGGAGGCGATGCCCAGGTCGGTGCACTCCGCGAGGAAGGCCCGGAGGTCGCCGCGGAAACCGCGGGTCGCGCGAACGGCGGGCCCGAGCCACGCGGGCCAGCGCGACGCACCCTCGAGCTCATCGAGGGCATCGCCCTCGAGCAGATCGCGGATGATCTGGTCTTCGTCGCCCCCGGTGAGCAGCTGCGGAGGCTCGAATCCGCGACGCACCTCGGCGCCACGGACGATCTGGAACGCGAACGAGGCCACCGACCGCGCGAGAGCGCCCGAGGTCGCCCGCTCGACCGCGAGGGCGAGCGGATCGCGCAGAGCCGTCGCCGCGGGCCGCGTGGGAGTGAGCACCAGGACCTCGTCGGGATCGACTCCGGATGCCACCAGCTGCCGCACTCGAGCGAGCAGAGTGGTCGTCTTGCCCGACCCCGGAGCCCCCACGACCACACCGCTCGCGGTCGCGGGCCAGTCGACGACGACGCGCTGCTCGGCGTCGAGGACACCTCCCCGGGAGGGAGATGCGTCGAGGGCGACGGCATCCGGGATCTGCATGTCTCCACGCTAATCGCGACCTCCGACATCGCCGGGTGCGACGCCGCGACGGCACCCGGTCGGGTCGTCGATGCGCCACGCGTTCGCCGTCCGCGAAGCGGCCCCTCCCGCGGACTGCGGTGTCGGAAGCCTGCCCTAGAGTCGAATCACGCGCCGGGCCGACCGCGGCCCGCGGGGAAAGGACGCATCGTGGAGATCCGCATCGGAATCACCAACACCGGCCGCGAGCTGAACTTCGAGACGAACGAGAGCTCGGACGCCGTCAAGTCGGCTGTCGCCGCTGCGCTCGACAACGCCGCCAGCCATGTCTCGTTCACCGATGTGAAAGGCAACTCCTACCTCGTCCCGACCGCCAACCTCGCGTTCGTCGAACTCGGCACCGAAGAGTCGCGTCGCGTCGGCTTCGTCGCCTGACACGGCCGACCCGTGCAGATTCTGCTCGGACTCGTCATCGGCGCGGTCATCGGCCTGGTTGCGCATTTCGCGCTGCCGCACCGTCACCTCCGCGGTGTCGCGCTCGCCCCTCTGGCGGGGGCGGCCGCGGCCGCCGTCGTCTGGACCGCGCTCACCTGGGTCGGTCTCGGAGCGGACTCGCCGATCCTGTGGATCGTCGCCGTCCTCGCGCCGGCCGTCACGACCTTCGCCCTCGCGTCACTGCTCACCCGGTCACGTCTAACGCGCGACGAAACCGACCGGGTGCGCCTGGGCGTCTGATCGATCTCGACAGATCGTCGGATGCCGTCACCCGACGTCCGCGATCTCGCCCGCAGGTTCGCGGGCTCTCCTCGACGGGACTCGATCACCCGCGCGACCATGACGCTCGCTACGCGGCGAGCCCCATGGCATCCATGCGCCTGGCGTGAGCGCCCATCAGTTCGCTGAAGACCGGCTCGACCTTGGCCTCGTCGGCGCGATCGAGGTGGCCGTGGCGCAGTGCCGCACGCGCGACGAGCAGGGTGTCGCCGACGAGACGGCGGCCCCAGAGAGCCAGCAGCCAGCGCCACTCCTCGTCGCTCTCGATCGTGGCGCCGAGGATGTCGACGATCGCCTGACGGTCGTCGTCGGCCTGCAGGATGCGCGCCACCCGGCGGCCGGTGTCGCCATAGCTCGACGAGAGCGCGAGGTAGAAGTCGTCGAGGAGTCCCGCCGTGATGTGCACGGTGAGCATCGTCTCCTGCGGGCGCACGCCGTGCGTGTTGCGGCGGAAGGCGTCGAGCGACTCGCGGAACGGCAGCATGAGCTGCGTCGGGTCGGCCCCGCGCTCGCGGATCAGGGCGACGAGCTCCTGGTGCTTGATCAGTGCCGCTCCCGCCGCGCGCGAGAGCGACTCCTTCTCGGCGAGCTCGGGTGTCAGGGCGATCAGCTCGCTGAGCGTCTCGAAGAACCCGAGCTGCAGGTACGCGGCTTGACCGAGGAACGTCTCGACGTCGGGGGCGAGCTCGGCGAAATCGACGCGCATGGCCTCACCGAGGTCTCCGCGCGAGCGCAACTGGAGCGTACGACCCACCGGGCGCTGTCGGCGACGGAACCACTCGAACACGTACGACAGCCTAGGCGTCGGGGGCTTCGGAAACACGCCGGGTAGAGTGGACGAGTCCCGGCGACGGATCGGGACCCCGCGCCTGTGGACGAGTGAGGCGTGGATACGACTCCCCCAGGCGGTCTCTCGCCGCCGGAACAGGCACGCACCATGACGACTTTCGCCGATCTCGGCGTCGACCAGGACATCGTCGATGCCCTCGCGACGAAGGGCATCATCGACGCCTTCCCCATCCAGGAGCAGACAATCCCCCTCGGCCTCCCCGGCCAGGACATCATCGGCCAGGCCAAGACGGGTACCGGAAAGACCTTCGGCTTCGGCATCCCCGTCGTCCAGCGTCTCGGCCCCAACCCCGAGCCCGGCGTGAAGGCCCTCATCGTGGTCCCCACCCGCGAGCTCGCTGTGCAGGTCTACGAAGACATGGACATGCTGACCTCGAACCGCCCCACCAGCGTCGTCGCCATCTACGGCGGCAAGGCGTACGAGGGCCAGATCGACCAGCTCAAGGCCGGCGCGCAGATCGTCGTCGGAACCCCCGGTCGCCTCATCGACCTCGCCAATCAGCGCCTGCTCGACCTGTCGAACGCGACCGAGGTCGTGCTCGACGAGGCCGACAAGATGCTCGACCTCGGCTTCCTCGCCGACATCGAGAAGATCTTCTCGAAGGTCCCGCCGGTGCGTCACACACAGCTCTTCTCGGCGACCATGCCCGGCCCGATCGTCGCGCTGGCCCGCCGCTTCATGTCGAACCCCATCCACATGCGCGCCAACGACCCCGACGAGGGCCTCACGCAGGCGAACATCAAGCACCTCGTCTACCGCGCACACTCGCTCGACAAGGACGAGGTCATCGCCCGCATCCTCCAGTCGGAGGGTCGCGAGAAGGCCGTCATCTTCACCCGCACCAAGCGCGCCGCCCAGAAGCTCGTCGACGAGCTCGGCGACCGCGGCTTCAACGCCGCCGCCGTCCACGGCGACATGAGCCAGGAGGCGCGAGAGCGCTCGATGGCCGCGTTCAAGGCCGGCAAGAAGGACGTGCTGATCGCCACCGACGTCGCCGCCCGCGGCATCGACGTCAACGACGTCACCCACGTGATCAACCACACGATCCCCGACGACGAGAAGACTTACCTGCACCGCGCAGGACGCACCGGCCGCGCCGGCAAGACCGGCATCGCGGTGACCTTCGTCGACTGGGACGACCTGCACAAATGGGCGCTCATCAACCGCGCCCTCGAGTTCGGGCAGCCCGAACCCACGGAAACCTACTCGTCGAGCCCGCACCTCTACACCGACCTGAACATCCCCGAGGGCACGAAGGGTCGTCTGGTGACGGCTCCCAAAGCCGTCGCGCCCCGCGCCGAGAAGAAGAGCGAGGGCCCGGATGCCGAGGGCACCCGCGGTCCGCGTCGTCGCCGCCGCGGCGGATCGTCGTCGGCTGAGGGCGCTGCCCCCGCCGGTGAGGCCGCCCCGCGCGAAGAGGGTGGCGCCGGCACGCACGACGGCGCCGGCAAGGAGCACCACGACGGCAATGCGGCGCCCCGTCGCCGCCGTCGTCGTCGCGGCAGCGGAAGCTCGGGAACGCCGACGGCCCCCGTCGCCTGACGCGCCTTCGGCGGAGACGGCGCCGATCCCCGCACGGGGGTCGGCGCCGTTCGCGGAGATAGCGGCATCCGGCATCACCCGGCGTCGTTCACTCGGTGCGGTCCGGCACAGCCACGTGCGCGGTGCCGCCGCGCAGTCTCCGCACCCTCGCATAAACGCGATCCACGCGCATAAACACGCGCTCCTCGCGTTTATCGGCGCCAACAGCGTTTATGCGTGGCTCACCACGCCCCGCCCGCCCGCGCCGCCCCCGGCACCTGCTCGCACCACATCCGCAGCCCGCGCCGCCCAACGCGCGCCCGCGCCGCGCAACGCGCGCCCGTCCGCGCCACACGACGCCGGCCTCGCCCCACGCGACGCCCGGGCATCCCCACGCGGCGCGCACCCATCCGCGCCCGGGCATCCCACACTCCGCGGGGCAGCCACCTACGGGAAGACCGGCGACGTCCCGCGTCCGCGGGTGAAGATGCGCTCCACCATGTCGTCGGCCGTCGTGTTCTCGCCCGGGATGTTCGGTTTTCCGAGGCCGTGATAGTCGCTCGAGCCGGTGACGATCAGGTCGCGGTCGGTGGCGAGATCGGCGAGCAGAGCCGTGGGCTCGGGGAGGTTCTCGCGGTGAGCGAGTTCGAAGCCCGCAAGGCCCGCGTCGAGCATCGCGTGCAGCACACTGTCGGGAAGCAGAGATCGTCCCGCAGGGTGGGCGATGATCGGCACGCCGCCCGCCGCCACGACGAGTTCGACCGCCGTCACCGGGTCGGGCGCGTACAGCGCCACGTAGTAGTCGCCGGAGGGGTGCAGGATGCCGGCGAAGGCCTCGGTCCGATCGGCGACGATGCCGCGCGCGACGAGGGCGTCGGCGATGTGCGGACGCCCCACGGTCGCGCCGTCGGTGGTCTGGGCCACGATGTCGTCCCAGGCGATGTCGTAGTCGTGCGAGATACGCTCGGCCATGATCTGCGCCCGGTCCAGCCGCGAGGAGCGGATGCGGTCGGTCATCGACCGGAGATCTGTGTCGTCGGGGTCGACGAGGTAGGCCAGCAGATGGACGCTGCGCCACCGATGCCGGGCCGACAGTTCCATTCCGGGGACGAACGTCATCCCGAGAGAGGTCGCGGCCTCGGCGGCCTCAGCCCAACCCGACGTGGTGTCGTGGTCGGTCAGGGCCGCGGTGTGCAGCCCGTGGCGGTGGGCTGCCGCCATGACCTGCGCGGGCGGCTCCGTACCGTCGGAGTGCGAGGAGTGCAGGTGCAGGTCGCTCGGACCCTCGAATCGCCGTTCACGCTGCACCCGTCGAGCGTATCGTCCCGCATTCGCAGAGGCGGCGCCCATGCGGCATCCGTGGATCTCTCAGACGTCTCCCCTATCGTCGGGTGCGTGCGTCGTCTGGTCGGTCTCCTGGTCGCGCTCGCCTTCGCGGCGGGTGCCGCGGTGCTCACGTGGCCTTCGGCGTTCGGCATCGAGCGCACGTTCCCCCTGGCGCAGATCATCTCGTTCCGCGCGCCGCTGGCGGCCGCCTTCGTGGCCGCGGCCCTGCTCATGCTGCTCTTCGCGCTGATCCGTCCGATCCGTGCCCTCGCCTTCGTCCTCGCGATCGTGTTCGGTCTCGCCGGCGGAGCCAACGTCTCGCTGCTCGCGCAGCGCGGCCTGGGCTCCGAGGATCTGCCCGCGAAGACGGCGTCGAGCCTGCGCATCATGACGTGGAACACCGCGGGTTCGGCCACCTCGGCCGAGTCGATCGCGCAATTCGCGGTGGGAATGCAGGCCGACGTCGTGACCCTCCCCGAGACCACGATCGAGACGGGTGCCGAGGTCGCCGAGCTCATGCGCGACATGGGCCAGCCGATGTGGGCGCATCACGCGGAGTACGGCGAGTACGGCATCACCGGGTGGGATGCCACCTCGACCACCGTGCTCATCAAGCCCGAACTGGGCGAATACTCCGTCATCCAGTCTTCGCTCGACGGCTCGAGCAACACCTCGACCGTCCCGAGCGCCGTGGCCATGCCCGTGTCGGGCGACGGCCCGATCATCGTCGCCGCCCACGCGGTCGCCCCGCGCGAGGAGTACATGACGCAGTGGCGCAGCGACCTGCAGTGGCTGGCCGACCAGTGCGCGACAGACAACGTGATCCTCGCGGGCGACTTCAATGCGACCCTGGATCACATGACCGGGATGGGGGTCGACGGCGGCACGCTGGGGCGCTGCCACGACGCGGCATCCGAAAGCGGCAACGGCGGCGTAGGCACCTGGCCCACGAACGCCCCCGCGCTGCTGGGCGCGCCGATCGACCACGTCATGGCGACCCCCGACTGGACGGTCTCGGCGTCTGTCGTCATGCGCACCCTCGACGGCTCGGGCAGCGATCACCGCCCGATCGTCGTGCAGCTCGAACGCACGGGCGGCTGACCGGGCGCACCTGCAGCGCTCCGGAAGCCCGACCGGATGCCGCTTCTCCGGCCGGCAGCCGACGGTCGCGTGTCGCGCTCCGGATCGTCGACCGGATGCCGGCACCCCGGCGCGCCGACAGGGACGACGCCCCGCGATTTCCCCGCGCCCGGTCCACCCACCCACCGCCTGCGGCCTCGTGCCGAACCGACCGTCGTGCGCGCGGCGCCCGACGGTGCGAGACTGGAACGATGGACGCCCCCTCCACCAGCGACACGACCGCGACGACCGCCGACCGCCAGATTGCCGACTCGCCGACTGCGGAGCCGCAGCCCGACGCGGTCGAACTCGACGCCCCCAGCAATCGGAAGGCCCCGTTCCCCCGCGGCTTCCTCGAAACGATCTCGACCGGCTGGGCCGAGCACCCCGCCGAGCTCCCCCAGCCGCGCGAGCAGGCCGCCTGGGCCGCGCGTCGCCGCGCCCGCGTGTCGGAGGCGTTCCCCGGTCGGCGCGTCGTCGTGCCCGCCGGTGGTCTGAAGCAGCGCAGCAACGACACCGACTATCCCTTCCGCGCGCATTCCGCCTTCGCGCACCTCACCGGCTGGGGGCGCGACGCCGAACCCGACGCCGTGCTCGTCTTCGAGCCGCGCGACGAGGGTCACGAGGCCGTGCTGTACTTCCGCGAACGGGCCGATCGCACGACGGCGGAGTTTTACTCGGACGCCACGGTCGGCGAATTCTGGATCGGCCCCCGCCCCGCCCTGGACGGCGTCGCCGCCGACCTGGATCTCGCCACCGCACACCTCTCGGACTTCCAGCCCGGTGACCACGACCTCACGGTCGACGTGGACGACGAGGTCACGCGTTTCGTCTCCGAACTGCGTCTGATCAAGGACGAGTACGAGCTCGCCGAGCTGGCGCTGGCCGTCGAGGTCACCGGCCGCGGGTTCGACGACATCGTCGCAGAGCTCCCCCGCATCATCGAGCACCCGCGCGGGGAGCGCGTGGTCGAGGGCGTGTTCCACCAGCGCGCGCGCTCCGACGGCAACAGCGTCGGCTACGACACCATCGCCGCCTCGGGGCCGCACGCCTGCTACCTGCACTGGACGCGCAACGACGGCGCCGTCACGCCCGGCGACCTGATCCTCGTCGACGCCGGCGTCGAGGTCGACAGCCTCTACACCGCCGATATCACCCGTACGCTGCCGGTCTCGGGGACGTTCACCGACATCCAGCGCCGTATCTACGAGACGGTCCGCGAGGCCGCCGACGCCTCGTTCGCCGCCGCGAAGGTCGGCGTCCCCTTCCGTCGTCTGCACGAAGCCGCGATGGAGGTCATCGCCGCGCGGGTCGCCGAGTGGGGTCTTCTCCCCGTGACGGCCGAAGAAGCACTGGACGCCGACAAGGGCGGTCAGCACCGCCGCTACATGGTGCACGGCACGAGCCACCACCTCGGCATCGACGTCCACGACTGCGCTCAGGCCCGCCGCGACATGTACTACGACGGTCTGCTCGAGCCGGGCATGGTGTTCACGATCGAGCCGGGTCTGTACTTCCAGATCGACGACCTCACCGTTCCCGAGGAGTACCGCGGTATCGGCGCGCGCATCGAGGACGACATCGTCATGACGGCCGATGGCCCGGTCAACCTGTCGGCGGGCATCCCCCGCACGGCGGACGAGGTCGAGGAGTGGATCGCCCGGCTGTCGCGATGACGTTCACGCCGCCGGCATCCTTCACCACCCGGCCGACGCTGCGCGGCACCTTCGGGATGTCGGCGTCGACCCACTGGACGGCGACGGCCACCGCACAGGCGGTGCTCGAACGCGGCGGCAACGCGTTCGACGCCGCGTGCGCGGCGGGCTTCGTGCTGCACGTCGTCGAGCCGCACCTGAACGGCCCCGGGGGCGATCTCGTCGCGCTCGTGCGCCCGGCCGGTGCGTCCGAGCCGTCCGTCCTGATGGGTCAGGGGCCGGCACCCGCCGCGGCCACCCTGGAGCATTTCCACGGACGCGGGCTCGACCTCGTCCCGGGCGCCGGCGGCCTCGCTGCAACGGTGCCCGGGGGTGTCGACGCGTGGCTGCTGCTGCTGCGCGATCACGGGACGTGGGAGCTCGGCGACGTCCTCGCCTTCGCGACGCGCTACGCGCGAGACGGCCATCCGCTGGTCGCGGGAGCCGCCGCCACGATCGGCCGGGTCGCCGACCTGTTCCGCGCGCACTGGTCCTCGTCGAAAGACCGATGGATGCCGACCGGCGAGCCGCCCGCACCCGACACGGTGGTCCGCAACCCGGCCTGGGCCGACGTGCTCGACTCGCTCACGGCCGCGGGGACCGGCGCCATCGATCGGGAGTCGCGCATCGACGCCGCGCGCGAGCACTGGATGACCGAGGTGCTCCCCCGGGCGGCGACTTTCCTCCGGGAGCCGCACCGGCACGCCGACGGTCGCGATCATCCCGGCATCCTCGATGCCGAAGACCTGGCGTCGTGGCGGGCGACGTTCGAGCCCGCCGTGTCGGTGTCGTTCCGCGGGTGGGACGTTTTCAAGGCGGGAGCGTGGTCGCAGGGCCCGGCGCTGCTGCAGACGCTTCGACTGATCGAGGACGCCGACGACGTCGACCCCGGGTCGGCGGACGGCGCCCACCTGTTGCTCGAGGCGCAGAAGCTCGCCTATGCCGACCGCGACGCGTGGTTCGGCGACACCGACGACGCCGTTTCGGTCGAGGCCCTGTTGACCGACGAGTACATCGCGGCCCGACGCGCGCTCCTCGGTGCCGACGCGTCGCTCGATCTGCGCCCCGGCTCCCCCGATGGTCGCGAACCGGTCCTGCCGGCTCTGCGGACGACGCACGCCATGGCCTCGGGCTCGACCGGCGAGCCGACGGTCGATCGCTCGGGCCAGACCCGCGGCGACACGTGCCACCTCGATGTGATCGACCGGTGGGGCAATGCGATCTCGGCCACCCCGTCCGGCGGTTGGCTGCAGTCCTCCCCCACGATCCCCGAGTTCGGGTTCTGCCTGGGCACGCGACTGCAGATGGTGTGGCTGGAGCCGGGGCACCCGGCATCCCTCGTCCCCGGTCGTCGTCCGCGGACCACGCTCACCCCGACGCTGCTGACCCGCGGCGACGAGGTCATCGCGATCGGCTCCCCCGGCGGCGATCAGCAGGACCAGTGGCAACTGCCGGTGCTTGTACGGATGCTCGTCGGCGGCTACTCCCCGCAGCAGGCGATCGACGCCCCGACCTTGCACACGACGGCGCTCGTCGACTCGTTCTGGCCGCGCACGTGGTCACCGGCGGGTGCGGTGGTCGAAGACCGTTTGGGCGACGATCTGATCGCCGAGCTCGAGCGGCGCGGGCACCGCGTACGCCGGGCCGGTGACTGGGCGTTGGGCCGAGTGAGCGCGGTCGGCCGAGACGCCGAGGGACTGCTGTGGGCCGCCGCGAATCCGCGGGGCGCGCAGGGGTATGCAGCCGGGCGCTGAGCCCCCGTGCCGTGCCCGCCCACACGTGACCGGTCGCGCAAGCGGACGGCCGCCGCAGAAGCGAGGTCCTCGTCTCTCCCGAGCGGGGCGGGATTCACGCGCGACGCGCACCGACCGATGAATGGTTTCGACCGGACGGCGGGGGCATCCGCCGGGCTGCGCCGATCAGGCCCCGCGCGCGAAGTCCGCGACGACGAGCGCCAGACCGGCGCCGATCTCATCGGCGGGGCGGCGGGCGCCTTTCACCTCGAAAGAGTGGTTGCCGCCCGCGATCCAGTGCACCTGGGCGTTGCGACATGACGCAATCACCTCGTCGAACTGGTCCCGCGGATCGATGAACGGGTCGTTCTCGCCCTCGACGAACAGCTGCGGCACCGAGATCGCCGACAGGTGCTCGCGGCGCGGTTTGTCGGGCCGCCCGGGCGGGTGCAGGGGGTAGCCGAGGTAGACCAGCCGGGCGGGAGCGATCACACCCTCGGAGGTGGCGACGGATGCCATGCGCCCGCCGTACGACTTGCCCGCGGCGACGTAGCGGCCGGGGGCGGCCGAGGCGAGCCAGGCCTGCACGCCCGCCCAGGTGGCGACGGCGTGCGTCGCGGGACCGGGCATGCGCCGGCCCGCCTCGACATACGGGAAGACGAAGCGCAGGACGGAGATGCCCTCGGCGACGAGCGCATCGGTCAGACCGGCCAGGAACGGATGCTCCATGCCGGCACCCGCGCCGTGCGCCAGAGCGACGGTCGCCGAAGAGTCAGGGGCCGCGGACCACAGCCCCGATACCTCGGTGCCGCCCGTCGGCAGCGCGACGGCGATGCGGACGGCCTCGGCGCTCACCGCTCGGTCGGGGCGGGGTGCTCGTCGGAGCTGTCTCGAGCGTCGGCGGGGCGCTCTGCGTTTTCCCGGTCCCCAGCGGTGCGCTCGGACGGGGGCGCGATCCGCTCGCCGTACCGCGGCGGCTCGTCGTCGCGCGGGGAGGGAGCCTGAGTCGGGGCGGGCGGACGCGGCGGAGCGACCGGCGCAGCGGTGCCCGGAGCGACGCGCTCTCCGTACTGCGGAGGAGCAGTGTCAGATGCCACCGGACGCGAGACGACGGCGCCTCCGCCGACGGCCGAGGGCCCGACGATCCCGCGGGCCTTGTGGACGCTCGGGGCCGCGACGCACACGTCGTAGTGGTCGGCGGCGACCTGCATGACCGAGGCGAAGTCGCGGCGGCGACGCACGATCGAATAGGTGCCGATGCTGAGGATCATGCCCAGCGCCATACCGACCAGCAAGACACCGATGAAGGCGGAGATCTGCACGGTCGGCATCCCGAGCACGAAGATGAAGGCGAACAACAGGCCCAGCATGAGGCCGTTCAGCGCCCCCGAGCGGGCCGCCGTGGCGTACCCGAGCCTGCCGGTGATGCGTTCGATCGATCGCAGGCCCGAGCCCACGATCGCGATGTCGCGCGCAGGCACTTCTCCGGCGATCAACGAGGACACGGCTTTCTGCGCCTGCTCGTAGGTCGGGAACGAGGCGATCTTCTCGCCGACCTCGTCGCGACCGGCACCCGGACGCTGCGCGAACATACTCATTTCACCATCCTGTCATGCGCGCCTGACCGTTCCACCGGCGTTGCATAGGAGGCGCGGACTACGCTGGACCAGTGAGCACGCAAAGGGTATTCGTCGCCCGCTTGGCGGGCTGCACGGTGTTCGACCCGGCGGGAGACCGTCTGGGTAAGGTGCGCGACGTCGTGGTGATCTACCGCGCCTCCGCCGCACCGCGCGTCGTGGGGCTCGTCGTCGAGATTCCCGGACGACGACATGTGTTCGTGTCCATCGGACGCGTCACCTCCATACAGGCCGGTCAGGTCATCACGACCGGCCTCATCAACGTGCGCCGTTTCCAGCAACGTGGTGGCGAAGTGCGTGTGATGGCCGAGATGCTCGGCCGCCGCGTCAGCCTGGTCGACGGTTCCGGTACTGCCGTGATCGAAGACGTCGCGATCGAGCGCAACCGGCTCGGCGAATGGGACGTGGGGCAGCTGTTCCTCCGACGCCCGCGCACGAGCGCGTCGCCCTTCGCCAAGGGAGCGACGACCTTCGCGGCCTGGGGCGAGGTGCGCGAGAACCAGACGCCCGGCGAGGCGCAGTCCGCCGAGCAGCTGGTCGCGACCTACTCCGAGCTCAAGCCGGCCGACCTCGCCAACACGCTGCTCGACCTTCCCGAGGAGCGACTCATCGAGGTCGCTGAGGAACTCAGCGATGACCGACTGGCCGACGCCCTCGAAGAAATGCCCGAAGACGAGCAGGTTCACATCCTCGAACAGCTGGGCGATGAGCGCGCCGCCGACATCCTGGATGCCATGGAGCCCGACGACGCGGCCGACCTCCTCGGTCAGCTTCCGGAGTCGCGCTCCGAGCAGCTGCTCGACCTGATGGAACCGGAGGAGGCCGACGACGTCCGCGCCCTCCTGCAGTACGGCCCCGACACCGCCGGTGGTCTCATGACGCCGGAGCCCATCGTGCTCTCGGCCGACGCGACGGTGGCCGAGGCCCTGGCCCTCATCCGCCGGCACGAGCTGCACCCCGCCCTCGCGGCATCCGTCTTCATCACCCTGCCCCCGTACGAGACGCCCACCGGGCGGCTGCTCGGGACGGTGCACTTCCAGCGCATGCTGCGGTACCCGCCGCACGAGCGCCTGGGGGCGATCATCGACGACACGCTGGAGCCGGTCACCGCCGACGCCACCGCGGCCGAAGTCGCGCGCCTGCTCGCGAGCTACAACCTCGTGTCGCTCCCCGTGGTCGATCAGGCGCACCGCCTCGTCGGCTGCGTGAGCGTCGACGACGTGCTCGACTACCTGCTGCCCGACGACTGGCGTACGCACGACAGCGACGATCCGAGACCCCGGACGACCACGAGGTCCACCGCGACCTCGAGCATCCCCCAGATCACCCCGCAGACCCCGAGGAGGCGCTGATGGCACGCACCAACCGCAAGCCCGCTCTCGACGCCCCGCGCGGCCGCACCGGCGTCCTGGCCCCCCGCGCCCCGCAGCCCTCGCGTGACCGCTTCGGACGGTTCACCGAGTGGGTCGCCCGTGCGATGGGGACGCCCACCTTCCTGCTGTCGTTGACACTGTTCTGCGTGGTGTGGATGGGCTGGAACTCGATCGCGCCCGACGAGTTGCGTTTCGACTCCGCAGCGATCGGCTTCACCGCGCTGACACTCGTGCTGTCGCTGCAGGCCTCGTACGCCGCCCCGCTGATCCTGCTGGCGCAGAACCGGCAGGACGACCGCGACCGCGTGCAGATCGAGCAGGACCGGCAGCGCGCCGAGCGCAACCTCGCCGACACCGAGTACCTCGCCCGTGAGATCGTGGCGCTGCGCATGGCGGTGCGTGACCTGACCGACGAGGTCATCACGAAGGACACGCTGCGGGCCGAGCTCAAGGCCGCCCTCGAGCGCCTCGACGAGCACGACGACGCTCCTCGGCCCGCCTCGTGAGCGACGCCCTCACCGAGAGCGTTCGCGCAGCGGTCGCCGCCGTCACCGATCCGGAACTGCGGCGTCCGCTGGGCGAGCTCGACATGGTGCGCGACATCGCCGTCTCGGGCACGACCGCCGAGGTCGGCATCGCCCTGACGATCGTCGGCTGCCCCGCCGCGGATCGCATCGAGAGAGACGTCCGGGATGCCGCGGCCTCGGTCGCGGGCATCGAGGCGGTCGAGATACGGGTCGGCGTGATGTCGCCCGATGAACGGAAGGCGCTCACCGCGAAGCTGCGCGGCGGACGCGCGAAGCGCGAGATGCCGTTCGGGCCGGATTCGCTGACGCGCGTGATCGCCGTCACCAGCGGCAAGGGCGGCGTGGGCAAGTCCACCGTCACCGCGAACCTCGCCGTGGCCCTCGCGGCGAAGGGGCTGCGTGTCGGGCTGATCGACGCCGACGTGCACGGCTTCTCGATCCCCGGGCTGCTCGGGCTCGTCGACGCCGACGGCCTGCCGCCCGCCCCCACCAAGCTCGACGACCTGATCCTGCCGCCGGTGGCGTACGGGGTGAAGGTCATCTCGATCGGCATGTTCCTGCGCCGCCCCGGAGAAGATGCGGCGGGCGCTGTCGCGTGGCGCGGACCGATGCTGCACCGCACCGTGCAGCAGTTCCTCACCGACGTGTTCTTCGGCGATCTCGACGTCCTGCTGCTCGACATGCCACCGGGCACCGGAGACGTGGCCATCTCGGTGGGCCAGCTTCTCCCCCACGCCGACGTGCTGGTCGTGACGACCCCGCAGGCCGCGGCCGCCGAGGTGGCCGTGCGCTCCGGCCTGGTCGCTCGTCAGACCGGCCAGCGCCCCATCGGGGTGATCGAGAACATGGCCGCGATGACACTCCCCGACGGCACGGTGCTCGATCTGTTCGGCGCCGGCGGCGGCGCCGAGGTGGCCCGCGCTCTCTCGAGCGCCGATGCAGACGTGCCGCTGCTGGCATCCGTGCCGCTCAGTCCCGCCCTGCGTGCCGGCGGAGACGATGGGCGCCCGGTGGTGCTGTCGCACCCCGACGACCCGGCCGCGCGCGCGATCGACGCGGCGGCATCGGCCCTGGCCGTTCGTCCGCGTGGCCTGGCGGGCAAGCCGCTGCGACTCGGCGTCTGACCCGAGCCGCTCCCGTCACGAGAACAGGGCGCCGCCGCGAGAACAGGGCGTTTCGCGCCGAATCGGCCTGTTCCGGTGACATCCCCTGTTCTCGTGACACGCCGTCGTCCGACGCCGCCCCAGGCGGAGGATCCTGTCGAAGCCACCGCGCAGACCCCGCCCTTCGACAGGCGGAGGAACCTCCACCCGATTCAGAGATGACTGCCCGGGTCGGCCGCCGAATCCGCGTCAGGTCGCCTCGTCGTCGAACGGCGGCCGCTCACCCGCCACGAAGGGAGCGGATGCCGGCTTCTCGCGCGCCGCGAGGGCTGCGGCGCCCGCGGCGCGCATGGTCGCCGTCGGGGTGTCGTCGAGCAGTGCCTCTCGAATGATGCGGCGCGGATCGTACTGCCGCGGGTCGAGCTTCTTCCAGTCGACGTCGTCGAACTCGGGGCCCATCTCGTCGCGCATGCGCGTGCGGGCACCCTGCAGCGTCTCTTTCGCGCGCTTGGTGAACTTGGCCAACGCTTCCGCATAGCGCGGGAGGCGCTCGGGGCCGACGAGGACCGCCGCAATCACGCCGATCAGCATCAGCTTCTCGATCGTGAGGCCGAAGAACATGCGTCCAGATTACCGGCCTCGCCTAGGGGGTGAGCGACCATCCGCCGTCTAGCCTGATCTGAGGAGGTCCACGTGAGCGGTCATGAGGCGAACGAACGGTTCGTGCAGGAGTCGACGGTCGAGCCCGAGCACATCGCTCGCGCCCGGGCGCACGCACTCGAGCTCGGAGCGGCGCCGATCAGCCCCGCGGTCGGAGCGCAGGCGGCCGTGATCTCGGCGGCATCCCGCGCTCTCAACATCGTCGAGGTCGGCACCGGCGGCGGGGTCTCGGGACTCTGGCTGCTGCACGGCTCCCCTCGCGCGACCATCACGACGATCGACAGCGAGCCCGAGCACCTCGGAGCCGCACGGTCCGCGTTCCTCGACGCCCGGGTACCCGCCGCACGGGCCCGGTTCATCACCGGTCGGGCAGCGGATGTCCTCCCGCGCATGAACGAGGCCTCGTACGACATCGTCTTCATCGACGCCGATCCCGAGGGCGTCATCGAGTACGTCGAGCACGGCCTGCGCCTGGTGCGCGCCGGTGGCACGGTCCTCATCCCGCGAGTGCTCGCGCACGGTGCGGCCGACCCGGTTCGCCGTGACCCGGTGACCACGGCCTACCGCTCTCTCATCCAGGAGGTGCAGTCCTCCCCCGCTGTCATCGGCGCGCTGTCGACCACCGGCGAGGGTCTGCTGCAGCTCACCACACGGCCGCCCGAGGACTGAGCCTCCCCCAGTGCACGAAGAAGGCCGGCCCCCGCGGGGACCGGCCTTCTCTGCGTCGATGGGCGTCACGCGGTGACGACACCACCGAGCACGTCGTAGAGTTCCTTCGCCTCGGCGTCGTTCACCGAGACGACGAGTCGCCCGCCGCCCTCGAGCGGCACGCGCACGATGATCAACCGGCCCTCCTTCACGGCCTCCATCGGTCCGTCGCCGGTACGCGGCTTCATGGCTGCCATCGCGGCCCCCTTTTCGTCGTTGGTCTGCCTGAGAAGTTTACCGGTATCCCGCGTGGCGAGTCGTACCGAGCGGGCAGCAAGGGTCGACGGGCCTCAGGGAATCTGCCAGTACGCGTTCGCGAGGGCGTACATGTTGTAGATCCACCACCACTGTCCGAGCAGCGCCACAGCGAGCACCGCGAGCCTCCACCCGCGGGACCGGGGCACCGCCAGAGCCCCCCAGAGCGGCGAGATCGGCACCAGCAGCCGGAAGATACTCGACTGCGGGAAGAACACCAGCAGCAGGTAGACCAGGTAACTCGCCGACCACAGCCGTACTTCGATGCCGAGGCGCTTCACCTGCGGCGAGAACAGCAACAGAGCGGCCACGGCCAGCACGAGCAGCGCGAGGAACACGTACCCGGTCACGGCGCCCAGCCCCCAGCGGGTGAACCAGAACCCGGCGGCCTGCACGAACCCGTCGAAGGGGACGAACCCGCCGTTCGAGTCCCCGAGCCAGTTGCGTCGCCAGGCCAGTTCCGTGGCCAGGTACGCGCCCGGGTCGCCGGTGACGAACCCCGCGATCGCCTGCCACGCGAATCCGACGACGACCGAGAGCCCGCCGAGCGCCACGAGGTGCGCGATGTCGCGTGTCGGCAGCGGATCCGCGCGTCGACGGAAGAGTCGATGGATGCCATAGAGCCCGAGGAACAGGGCGAAGGCCAGGATGCCGGGACGCGTGAATCCCATCGCCGGCACGAGGAGGTACAGCCAGGCCCACTGGCGCCGCTGGACGCACCGGAGGGCGAGGAAGAGGAAGAAGAGGAACAGCGCCTCGGCGTAGCCCACCTGGAACAGGGCGGCCAGCGGCCCGCACGCGAAGAAGATCACGGCCCACATCGCGGCCGACGCGCCGATGCGTTCGCGCAGCAGCGAGTGCAGCACGAGACAGGCGCCGTAGCCCGCGGCCAGCGAGATCGCGACGGCCCCCGCGCCCCACGACCCGAGCAGGAAGCCCAGTCCGGCCGAGAGATACGAATACAGAGGCATGAACGCCCAGGCGTTCTCGGCGACGTGACCGCCGGCGGCGAGCGGCAGGTCCACCGGGTACCCCGAGACGGCGGCGAACCAGTACCACTGCGCATCCCACCCCAGGGCGAGCTTTTCGAGCGAGGGGGCGATTCCGTAGCGCGAGCCCGGGCCCGACAGCGCCGACGCGAGAAGGAAGAAGCCCGTCGTGACCACGCGCGCCACGGCGTAGACGATGGCGATACGTGCCGCCACGGGCAGGCGATCCGCCCATCCGACCCGCGTGCGCGTCGTGGCCGCGGTGGTCACGACCCGCTCAGCCAGGCACGCAAGCCGCGCTCGACGGCGTCGATCTGCGCGAGCGGCACGCGCTCCTCGTCGTGGTGCGCGAGGTGCGGGTCACCGGGGCCGTAATTGACGGCCGGAATGCCGAGGGCCGAGAACCGCGCGACATCGGTCCAGCCGTACTTGGGTTTCGGCGTGGCGCCCACGGCATCCACGAATTCCTTCGCGAGAGCCGCGTCGAGGCCGGGGCGAGCGCCCTCTGCCACGTCGACGATCTCGACGTCGAAACCGGTGAACACGTCGGTGACGACACGGGTCGCGGCTGCGGCGTCACGGCTCGGAGCGAAGCGGTAGTTGACCTCGACGGCGCAGGCGTCGGGGATGACGTTGCCCGCGACGCCACCCGAGATGCTCACGGCGTTGAGCCCCTCGCGGTAGACCAGTCCCTCGACCTCGATCTCGCGGGCGCGGTACTCTGCCAGGCGCGCGAGGATCGGGGCCGCCTTGTGGATCGCGTTCTCACCGATCCACGATCGCGCGCTGTGGGCGCGGACACCTTCGGTGCGAACGATCGCACGGAGCGTTCCGTTGCAGCCGCCCTCGACCTCGCCGTTGCTGGGCTCGCCCAGGATGGCGAAGTCGCCCTCGAACAGATCCGGGCGGTTGCGCGACAGCCTGCCGAGGCCGTTCAGGGCGGAGTCGACCTCTTCGTGGTCGTACCACATCCACGTGATGTCGACCGGGGGCTCGGTGAGCTCGGCGGCGAGCTTCAGCTGCACCGCGACACCGGCTTTCATGTCGACCGTCCCGCGCCCCCAGATCACGTCGACGCCGTCGACAGAGCGGTCCTCCACCGGGAGGTTGCCGTTGATCGGCACGGTGTCGATGTGCCCGGCGATCACGACGCGACGGTCGCGACCGAGGTTGGTCCGGGCGACGATCGTGTCGCCATCGCGAATGATCTCGAGGTGGGCGTACGCGGAGACGGCGGCCTCGATGGCATCCGCGAGAGGGGTCTCGTCTCCCGAGACGCTGGGGATGTCGCAAACGGCCCGGGTGAGGGCGGCCGAGGACTGGGTGAGGTCGAGCGCGGGCATGCCCCGATCTTCCCACAGGCAGTGCCCCAGTACCCTGGGACGGTGAGCAACGAACGACGCATCAGTGCTGCCGGCCTCTCGACGCGGACCACCGGGGGCACGGTGCTCGACGCCTGGTTCCCGAACCCTGTCCTGGGCGATTCGACAGACTTGGATGCCGAGAAGGCGGCGCTCGAATCCTCCGCGGGCCCCGATGAGCGACGCGGTGTCGTCGTCGAGAGGGTGGCGCTCACGATCGACGCCGACGAGCCCCCCGCCTCGACCGCGGACGCCTACCTGCGTCTGCACGCGCTGTCCCACCTGCTCGTGCGCCCCAACGAGATCAACCTCGACGGGATCTTCGGCCACCTCCCCAACGTCGCCTGGACCAACGGCGGTCCCGTGCACCCCGACGACGCGGCTCGACTGCTGCCGCAGCTGAAGCGTCACGGCATCGAGCTGCAGGGCCTCGACAAGTTCCCGCGCCTCACCGACTACGTGCTCCCCGCGGGCGTGCGCATCGCCGATGCCTCGCGCGTGCGCCTGGGCGCGCACCTCTCCCCCGGTACGACCGTGATGCACGAGGGCTTCGTCAACTTCAACGCCGGCACGCTCGGTTCGTCGATGATCGAGGGCCGCGTCTCACAGGGCGTCGTCATCGGCGACGGCACCGACATCGGCGGCGGAGCCTCGATCATGGGTACCCTCTCGGGCGGCGGAACCCACCGTGTCTCGATCGGCGCGCGCACCCTCCTCGGTGCGAACGCGGGCATCGGCATCTCGCTCGGTGACGACTGCGTCGTCGAGGCCGGTCTCTACGTCACCGCCGGCACGAAGGTGCGCGTCGGCGACGAGACGGTCAAGGCGGGCGAGCTGTCGGGTCGCGACGGCATCCTGTTCCGCCGCAACTCCCTCACCGGCGCCGTCGAGGCCTCGGCCCGCGCCGGTGTCGGTGTGACGCTGAACGAGGCTCTGCACGCCTGAGGCCTGCTCGCGAGGGCGTTTTTCGGATCGCCTCAGTCGCGCACCCGCACCGACAGGCAGGTCACGCAGCCCTCGAGCTTCTCGAACTCGCTCACATCGACGGTCACGACCTCGAGGCCGCGGAACCGGTGCTCGTCCGCCGTCGCGGGGGCGTCCGACGACATCAGCACCGTGTCGTCGTTGAGCACGACCACGGCCGTGCCGTGCTCCTCGGGCACCCCCGCGAACACGGGGAACAGCGACGGATCGTCGACCAGCGGCTCGAACCCCACGACCGTGCCATCGGGAAGCGCCGTCACCCCCGACTTCAGGTGCAGCACCTTCGTGACCGGGATCTCGCGGACCTCCCACCCGCGCGGCTCGAGCAGCGCCCGCAGCTGGGCGATGCCCTCGGCGTTCGTCCGCGACGACGCGCCCACGTAGACGGTCCGTCCGACCTTGAGCACGTCGCCCCCGTCGAGGGTTGCGGGTTCGACGATCTCGGCAAGCTCGATTCCGGATGCCGTGACCCCGGCGCGCACGCTCTCCGCCTCGCCGCGGCGCGAGACGGCGCCGGCCCGGCAGAGCACGGCGAGGTCGCCGAAGACGACGACCGCATCCTCGACGAACACCCCGTCGGGATGCTCATCGGCCGGGTCGATCTCGACGATCTGCCACCCACGGGTGCGGAAGGCATCGACGTACCCCTGCCACTGCTGCAGGGCGAGAGAGGCGTCGACCGGCACACGGTCGAGGTGCGTCAGCTCCCCTTCGGCGAGCGACGGGGAGGGGCGGCGGACGATCAGACGCGGCATGACCCGACCCTACTGGGTGGCCTCGTCGACCCCCGCGCGGGAGGTGCGGCATCCACTCCCCCGCCCCGCTACCCCACGTCCCGCTTCGCGCGGGGCATGTTCCGCTTCGTGCGACAACAGGCCCCTCAGGCGGCGGCATCCGCCCTCCCGCCACGACAGACGAAGCACGCACAGCGAGACGCCCCGCCCCTCGCGAGAGGGACGGGGCGGCGATCCTGTCAGCGCAGGTGCTGCTCGTCGAGCTCGAGCGACTCGGCGGCATCCGCCCCGCCCTCGTCGATGACGCGCGGCGGCCAGGCACGGAACACGAGCACGGCCCCCACCCCGGCGATCGCCACCGTGACGAGCGGAGCCAGCGAGGTGAGGACTCCCGCGTTGACCTCGGTGAGCACGATCCCCACCGCCGCGGCGACGATCCAGACGATCGCGCCCGGGGTGATGGCCGAGAGGCGATCGCGCCTCACCTCGGGGAGCGCCCCCGAAGCGCGGGTCAGCGCGATGGCGACGAGCGCGATGGTCACCCACGCGGTGACGAACACTCCCTGCCAGGCGAGCGCTTTCAGCAGCCACGTGACGACGTTGGTGAGCATGAGCAGGTACGCGATGCCGCCGCTGACGATCACCCAGACCCAGCGCGGCAATGCCAGGCGGAACACGCGCGTCGCGAAGGCATCGAGGTTGGTCGAGGCCAGGTAGTAGTTGGCCGTGTTGATGCGCGTCTGCGACACGAAGATCACGAGCAGGCCGAAGAAGCCGAGCGTGCCGAGGAAGGCGTCGACGACTCCGGTCTCGCTCCCCTCGTGCCCCGTGGCCGCGATCACGTAGATCCCGATCAGTCCGTTGACCGCGAACGTGAAGAGGTAGAACACCCACCCGAAGGTGATCGTGCCGTGGAACTTCCGATCGGCCGGGCGACCGAGACGGGCGTAATCGAAGGTGTACATCATCATGATCCAGACGCCCATGTAGATGAGGTACGAGGTGAGCCAGCCGGGCAGCGGCCCCGCCGCGGCGACATCGAAGATCGCCGTCGGGGCGCCGTGCTGCACGGTCGCCGCGACGACGACGGCGACGAGGCCCACGACGTAGATGGGGAGCAGGATGCCGTTGAGCCGGTCCAGCCACCGTTGCACCGGGCCCACCGCGAGCGGGATCGCGTACACGACGACCAGGAGATACCAGAGATTGATCTGTCCGCCGAAAGACTTCTGCAGGGCGACGGCGATGATCGAGCCCTCGAAGACGGCGTAGTAGATCGCCGTCGCCGCGAAGATCAGGGTGGCCAGGGCCGAACCGAGGATGCCGAACAGGCTGCGGGAGAACAGCTCGACGGTGAGACCCGTCCGAGCGGCGTACCGCGACAGCACGAGGTTGACCACTCCGTAGGTCGCCACCGTCAGCGCCATGCCGATGAGCGTGTTGCCGAGGCCCACCGCGCCGGCGGAGGCGACGGCGACGTAGATCCAGAACATGGCCGAGAACAGGGCCCACCAGGCCATGGTGAGCGACCACCGCGGGACACGATCGGTGTCGCGGACGAGGTACGACGAATACGACAAAGAGACCTCCAAGGGAGAGGGTCGGGTGAGCTCGCTCGGAAGGTCAGCGAGGCCGGTCGTACAGCGGAGGACGACCGAGGGGCGCTGGCGAGTTGTGGAGGAGTCTATGGACGCGGGTCGCGGCGGCCGCATGGGCTATTCGCCACAGTTCTCGCCTGGTCTTGTGCAGAACGCTCAACGCCGCCCGCACCGGATCGTCGTCACCCCGCGTGGCGCAGCCGGAACGCCAGGAGGAGGACGGCGCGAGCCTGCCCGTCTTCGAGGTCTACGCCCAGCAGCGTCTCGATGCGCCGCATGCGGTACGCCAGGGTGTTCCGGTGAATGAACAACCGCTCGCATACCGCCCTCGTCGAGCCGCTCGTCTCGAGATACACCTCGAGCGTCTCGAGCAGCACCGGCTCGGCGTCGGCGAGGGGTTCGAGGGCGCGACGCGCCAGTGTCGCCACGCCCGTTCGCGGCAAGCCCTCGACCAACGAGAGCAGATCGGCGACCGGTGCCGGCGCGACTCCCGACTGCATCGGTGCGCGCCGCGAGACCTGCAGGGCGATCGCGATCTCATCGAACGCGAGGTCCCGGTTGTAACGCACGTCGAGCCCCGTCTCGACGTCCGCGACCTCGGCGAGGACGTCCCCGAGAGGGCGGTCGTTGCGCGCACCCTGCGCGAGCAGCGTCGCCCGATCGGCTTCGTCGTAGAACCGGACGCGGGCGTACTCCCGCTCCAGGAGCACCCGCAGCCTCCAGGTCAGCAGGCGCAGCGTCGCCAGCGAGACCTCCTCGGGCCGCCGCACCGTCACCGCGTCCCACGGCGCCTCGGGGACGAACCCGGCGGAGACGGCCGCCGCGCGCTGATGCTCGAGGTCGGTGCGCGCGTCGAGCAACGTCTGGAAGAACACCCCGGCCGACTGCGAGTGCATCGGTGAGCGGGCCGTCAGGGTATTCGACAACTGCATCGCCACGACGGCGAGCGCCGGTCCCAGAAGCGGCTGGAGCAGCATCGTCTCGTCGCGCGCTTCGACAGCCAGCTGGAAATGCTGGTGCTCACCGCCGGGCAGGCGCAGTCTCGCCCGCGTGGTGCGGCCGGGCTCGTTTCGCGACTCGCCCGCAGCACCGATCTCGAACCCCGCGGGATCGAGCAGCTGAACGCGTCCGCCGACCGTGTCGCTGAGCCGGCGCAGGAGTTGATTGAGGGGCGCCCCTTCGGTCGCCTCGTGGATGCAGTCGTCGGCGAGCTCCCACCCACGGCGGGCGATCTCGTAGCGCTCGGCGGCGAGCTCCTGCCAGACGTGGCGAGACAGCTTGATCAGCGGAAAGTCGGGGGCGAGCTCGATCAGGGGCAGGTCGTAGTGCGAACACGCGAGGGCGAGTCCCTCGGGGATCGAGGCGTGCACCGGGCCGAGTCCGAACCCCAGGGCGGTCGCTCCCGCGCTCACGATCCGCTCGACGTACGCGTCCCAGGTGCGCACGTCGCGCACGTTCATCCCCATTCCGAGAGTGAGGACGAGCTCGCCCCGGGCCAGGTACGGCGAGGGGTCCATCAGCTCGGACTGCGAGCAGCCCGTGACGTTGCGCTCGAGACGATCCGACGGCGGGTCGCCGACGAGACGGAGTCCGAGAATCTCGTCGCCGATGAGGTCCGCGAGTCGCATTCGCGCCGTCCTCCCCCGCCGTCGACCGGAACACGTTGTGCACCTTGAACAATCGAACAGTCGATGTTGAGCATACGGCCGAGAGGACCCGGCATCCCGGAAACGTACTCTGTGGGAATGTCCCAGCACTTCACGATCAACGCCGATATGGGCGAGGGCATCGGTCTGCACCGCTTCGGGTACGACGCCGACCTCATGCCTCTCGTCGACCTCATCAACGTCGCGTGCGGATTCCACGCCGGCGACCCCCAGGTCATGCGGACGACGGTCTCGCTCGCCGCGGAGCACGGGGTACGTGTCGGCGCGCACCCCGGCCTTCCCGACCTCGTCGGCTTCGGGCGGCGACGCATGGCGCTGACCCCCGACGAGGTCGACGACCTCTTCACCTACCAGGTGGGAGCCCTCTGCGGCTTCCTCGAGCGCGCCGGGCACCCGCTGTCGCACATCAAGCCCCACGGCGCCCTGTGGGGAATGCTCGCCGACGATCCCGAGCTCATGCGTGCCGCCGCTCGTGCCACCAAGGCCTTCGGCGTTCCGTTCCTCGGATTGGCGGGCACCGCCCACGAAAGCGTGTGCCGCGAGGAGGGCGTGGACTTCGTCGCCGAGATGTACGTCGACATGGACTACGACGCTCGCGCTCGACTCATCCTCACGCGGTCCGCGCACGAGACCGATCCGGCCGCGGCCGCCGAGCGCGTCTCTCGCGCCATCCGAGGCGAGACCGTCGCCGCCGCCGACGGCACCCCGTTGACCCTGAGCTTCCAGACCGTGTGCGTCCACTCCGACGCACCCTCCGCCGTCGTCGTGGCCCGCGCCGTTCGCGAGGTCCTCGACGATCACGACCGCTCCACCACGTCCCCTGAAGGAGACAACGCATGACCGACATCATCTCGCCGCTTCCCGGTGTGTTCTATCGCCGTCCGGGTCCGGGCAAGGACCCCTACATCGAGACGGGCGACACCGTCGAGGCCGGTCAGACGATCGGCGTCATCGAGATCATGAAGCAGTTCTCCGAGATCCCCGCGCCCGTTGCCGGCGTCGTGGGCGAGTTCCTCGTCGCCGACAACGGCGCGGTCAACCCCGGCGACGTGATCGTCACCATCTCCGAGACGTGAACATGAAGCGTCTGCTCATCGCCAACCGAGGAGAGATCGCGGTGCGCATCGCCCGCACCGCGCGCACCCTCGGCATCGAGACCGTCGCCGTGGTGTCGGAGGCGGACCGCGAGGCCCTCATCACCGAGGTCGTGGACGCGGTCGCCGTGATCGGCCCGGCCCCCGCCGCACAGTCCTACCTCTCGCAGGACGCCATCCTCGACGCGGCCCGCACCCACGGCGCGGACGCGATCCACCCCGGCTACGGCTTCCTCAGCGAGAACGCCGGCTTCGCCCGCCGGGTGATCGACGCCGGACTGGTGTGGGTGGGTCCCGATCCCACGACCATCGAGCTGATGGGCGACAAGGCCCGCGCGATCGTCGCCGCACGAGCGGCCGCCGTCCCCACCCTCCCCGGCAGCGACGGAGCCCTGGGCGACGACGACGACGCGCCGGCTGCGGCCGCCGCCGTGGGCTTCCCCCTCCTGATCAAGGCGCGCGCGGGCGGCGGGGGCCGCGGCATCCGTCTCGTCCGCTCCCCCGACGAGTTCGACGAGGCGCTCTCCATCGCCCGCAGCGAAGCGCGCGGCTCGTTCGGCGACGACGCGGTGTACCTCGAGCGCTTCGTGAATCACGCCCGTCACGTCGAGGTGCAGATCCTCGGAGACGGTCGGGATGCCATCCACCTCGGCGACCGCGACTGCTCGATGCAGCGTCGATCGCAGAAGGTCCTCGAGGAGGCACCGGCGCCGGGACTCTCCGACGCCACGCGCGAACGCATCCGCCAATCGTCGGTCGATCTGGCCCGCGCGTGCGGATACTCCGGGGCCGGAACCGTCGAGTTCCTCTACGATCCGGCATCCGGAGACGCGTTCTTCATCGAGATGAACACGCGTCTCCAGGTGGAGCATCCCGTCACCGAGACGCTGACCGGGCTCGACCTGGTGGCAGAGCAGCTGCGCATCGCCGATGGCGAACCGCTCTCGCTGACGCAGGACCAGGTCGAGCTGAACGGCCACGCGATCGAATGCCGCATCAACGCCGAGGACCCCGCGCGCGGGTTCTTCCCGAGCCCCGGCACGATCGAGCGCTTCTCGTGGCCCGAGGGCGTGCGGATGGATGCCGGCTTCCGCACGGGCTCGGTGGTGACACCGTTCTACGACTCCCTCGTGGCGAAGCTCATCGTGCACGCCGACGATCGCGACACGGCGATCCGCGCCATGTCGAGCGCTCTCGCGGACACCGTGATCGACGGCATCCAGACGACCCTCCCCCTCCATCGCGCCCTCGTGGACGCCCGCGCGTTCCGGGACGTGGCGCACTACACGACGTTCATCGAAGCCGAACCGGAAGCGTGGAACCGCTCATGACCGATGTCTCGATCGCCCCCGCCCGTCTGACCTGGGGAGGGGATGAGTTCCTCTTCGCCGAGATCGACGAGGCGATGGGGCTCGCCGCCAACTTCCGCGCTATGACCATCGCGCGCGGGGTCGCCGACCGCGCCCTGCCGGGGGTGATCGACATCTGCCCCGCGAACGCGTCGTTGCTCATCCGCTTCGATCCCGATGTGCTCTCGGCGGAGACGCTCGAGAGCGTCGTCCGAGAGATCGAGGCCGGCGCGACGGATGCCGACGACGTTCTGCGCACGCGGATCATCGAGGTGCCCGTCTGGTACGACGATCCCTTCACCGCAGAGACCGCGCAGCGCTTCCGCGAGGGGTACCACCAGGACCCGTCGTCGGGCGATCTCGACTATGCGGCACGGGTGAACGGGCTCAGCGACAAGGCGGAGTTCATCCGACGCCATCATTCCCAACCGTGGCTGGTGTCGATGGTCGGCTTCGTGGCGGGGCTTCCGTTCCTGTACCAACTCGTCGATCGCGAGCAGCAGCTGGAGGTGCCGAAGTACCTCAGCCCGCGCACCGACACGCCCCGGCTGACCCTCGGTCACGGCGGGTGCTTCGGGGCGATCTACTCGGTCCGCGGGGCGGGCGGCTACCAGATGTTCGGCATCGTCGCCCCACCCATCTATCAGCCCGAGCAGACGTTGCCCGACTTCGTCGAGTCGTCCGTGCTCTTCCGCGCCGGAGACATCGTGCGCTTCCGCCCCGTTGACGAGGCGGAGTACACCCGCATCCAGGATGAGGTCGAGGCTGGCACCTACCGCTACCGTCAGGCTCCCGTCACCTTCTCGCTCGGCGCCACGCTCGCCGACCCGCTCGCCGCCAACCGCACGATGATCGAGGTTCTCGATGGCATGTGAAATCCGCCAGCCCGGACTGGCCACCACCGTTCAAGACCTCGGTCGCATCGGGCATTACGCGCTGGGGTTCCCTCAGGGCGGGGCGATGGACCAGGAGTCCGCGCGCCTCGCGAACGCGCTCGTCGGCAATGGTCCCGAGGCGGCCGTGCTCGAGTGCGCGTACATGGGTCCGGTCATCGCCGCGACCGCTCCGATCGAGATCGCCGTCACGGGCGCGCCCATCGAGGTCCGCGTGAACGGTGCGCCGCGCCCCGCCTGGACGCGTCTGCGGCTCGAGGCGGGCGACGAACTGTCCTTCGGCGTCATCCAGGGCGGCACGCGATTCTTCATCGCCCTGCGCGGCGGGATCGATGTTCCTCTCGCCCTGGGGAGTCGCTCGACCTACGCGATCGGCGGGATCGGCGGAATCGAGGGCCGGGCGCTGCGCGCCGGAGACGTCGTGGAGACCCTCGAGCCGACCCACCCGCTACCCGCCGGCGACACCATCGCCGAGTCCGACAGGCCCGTCTTCTCTCGCGAGCAGGAGGTGCGCATCATGTTCGGCCTCTACGACCACCTGCTCTCGAGCGAGGGGCGCCGTCGCCTCGTCGAGGAGGACTGGACGCTCACCCCCACCGCCGACCGCATGGGACTGCGCTACTCGGGTCCCGGCGTGGAGTGGAGGGAACGCGAACAGCCCTTCGGCGCGGGTCAGGACCCCTCGAACATCGTCGACGCCGGGTACGCGGTCGGCTCGATCCAGATCCCGGGCGGTACGCAGCCGATCGTGCTGCACCGCGACGCTGTGTCGGGCGGCGGCTACGCGATGGTCGCCACCGTCATCAGCGCCGACATGGACCTCGTCGCTCGCGCCGCTCCCGGCACGCGCACCCGGTTCGTCGCGGTGGACAGGGAGTCGGCGTTGAACGCGCGGGCGGAGCGTCGCGCACGGGTCGCCCGCATCGTGACCTCGCTCTGACGCCACGC
This sequence comes from Sphingomonas sp. G5, assembly GCF_052660795.1. Lineage (NCBI taxonomy): Bacteria > Pseudomonadati > Pseudomonadota > Alphaproteobacteria > Sphingomonadales > Sphingomonadaceae > Sphingomonas > Sphingomonas sp. G5. The sequence continues at coordinate 2,079,739 of NZ_CP109660.1, forward strand.
CGACCTCGTGGCATCCGCCCCACCCCACGCGTGAACGCGACTCGCACCCGGGAGCACGACCTCGCTGCGTTCTCGTGCGCGGACCGCGTTCGTGCGTGAACGGGGCCGGCGCACGGTGCCCGCACACCGGAACGCCCCGCCCCTCGCGAGAGGGACGGGGCGTTTCGAGCCGGGTCAGATGCCGGGGTAGGTGCGCTCGGCGGCACCCGTGTACAGCTGCTGCGGGCGGCCGATCTTCGTCTGGGGGTCGCTGATCGCCTCGCGCCACTGGGCGAGCCAGCCGGGCAGACGGCCGATGGCGAACAGCACCGTGAACATGCGGGTGGGGAAGCCCATCGCCTTGTAGATCACGCCGGTGTAGAAGTCGACGTTCGGGTAAAGGCGACGCTCCTTGAAGTAGTCGTCCTCGAGGGCGATCTGCTCGAGCTCCTTCGCGAGGTCGAGCAGCGGGTCGCTGACGCCGAGTGCAGTGAGCACCTCGTCGGCCGACTCCTTGACGAGCTTCGCGCGCGGGTCGTAGTTCTTGTAGACGCGGTGACCGAAGCCCATGAGCTTGACGCCCTGCTCCTTGTTCTTCACCCGCTCGACGAAGCGCTCGACGCTCTCGCCCGAGTCGCGGATGCGCGCGAGCATCTGCAGGACGGCCTCGTTCGCGCCACCGTGCAGGGGGCCGGACAGCGCCTGGATGCCGGCGGAGATCGACGCGAACTGGTTCGCTCCGGTCGAGCCGACCAGTCGCACGGTCGAGGTCGAGGCGTTCTGCTCGTGGTCCTCGTGCAGCATCAGCAGCAGATCGAGGGCCTTCGTCATGACCGGGTTGGCCTCGAAGGGCTCGCTGTGCACGCCGAAGTTCAGCTTGAGGAAGTTGTCGACGAAGCCGAGCGAGTTGTCGGGGTACAGGAACGCCTGTCCGATGCTCTTCTTGTGCGCGTAGGCCGCGATCACGGGGAGCTTCGCGAGCATGCGGACCGTGTTCAGCTCGACGTGCTCGGGGTTGTGCGGGTCGGACTCGGCCTCGTAGTAGGTCGAGAGTGCGGCCGTCGCCGCCGAGAGCACCGACATGGGGTGCGCGGTGGGCGGCAGCGCCGAGAAGAGGCTCTTCAGGTCTTCGTGCAGCAGCGTGTGACGGCGGATCCGCTCGTCGAAAGACGCCAGCTCGGATGCCGAGGGCAGCTCGCCGTAGATGAGCAGCCACGCGACCTCGAGGTAGGTGCTGTTCTTCGCCAGCTGCTCGATGGGGTATCCGCGATAGCGGAGGATGCCCTGGTCGCCGTCGATGTAGGTGATGTCGGACTTCGTCGAGGCCGTGTTGACGAAGCCGTAGTCGAGCGTGGTGTGACCGGTCTGCTTCGTCAGCGACGCGATGTCGATGCTCGGAACGCCGTCGGTGCCTCGCAGGACCGGGAATTCTGCGGTGGTGCCCCCTACCGTGAGAGTGGCCTTGTCCTGCTGCGTGCCCGCGTCGCTCACCGCGCCTCCTTGCGATTTCTGGTCGCCCGTGTGGTCGACCGCGGGGCTTGCGGCACCCCGCGATCTTCTCGCCCGCTGAATGCCACGGGAATGGCATTCGGGTCGGCGGGGCGCACGGAGGATGACCCCGGACGACCTGCCTTTACAGCCTAGTAGGCACTCCGGCGTACAGATGACACCGCTAAAGGTTGCCCCCATCGAATGGAGGGAACCTCCTGGTCAGGCGCGTAGACGCTCCGCGGCGGCCGCGATGCGCTCGTCGGTCGCGGTGAGCGAGAAGCGCACGTGGTTCGGGAAGTGGGTGCCGTAGAAGTGCCCCGGTCCCACCAGGATGCCCAGATCGGCGAGCCGGTCGACGCTCTCCCACGCGTCGCGCCCCTCGGTCGCCCAGAGGTACAGGCCGCCCTCGCTGCGGTCGATCGTGAAGCCGGCGGCCTCGACGGCGGGCTTGAGGACCGCGCGACGACGAGCGTAGCGCTCGCGCTGCGCGGCGACGTGCTCGTCGTCGCCGAGGGCGACGGTCATCGCGCGCTGCACGGGCGCGGGAGGCATGAGTCCGAGATGCTTGCGCCCGGTCAGCAGACGCGAGACGAGCGCGGGGTCGCCCGCGAGGAACGCCGCGCGATATCCCGCGAGGTTCGACTGCTTGCTCAGCGAATAGACCGAGAGCACGTCGGTGAGGTCGCCGTCGACGACAGCCGGGTCGAGGACGCTCGGGACGGGCTGCGCATCCCACGGGGCGTCCCAGCCCAACTCGGCGTAGCACTCGTCGGAGGCCAGGACGGCTCCGATCTCGCGCGCTCGGGTCACGGCATCCCGAAGCTCGTCCGTCGACAGGACGCGCCCGTCGGGGTTGCCGGGTGAGTTGATCCAGATCAGGCGCGCGTTCGCGGGCCACGAGGAGGGATCGTCGGATGCCACGGCCTCGGCACCCACGAGACGCGCTCCGACCTCATAGGTGGGGTAGGCGGCGCGCGGGTGGACGACGGCGTCGCCCGGGCCGAGACCGAGGAGCAGGGGCAGCAGGGCAACGAGCTCTTTCGATCCGACCGTGGGCAGGACGTTCTCGGCCGAGAAGCCGGGGACGCCGCGACGGCGGTGATACCACTCGGCGATGGCCTCGCGCAGGGCCGGGGTGCCCGCAGTCTGCGGGTAGGCGTGCGCGTCTGTCGCGTCAGCCAGAGCCGCGGCGACGACACCGGGAGTCGGGTCGACGGGCGAGCCGATCGACAGGTCGACGATGCCGTCGGGGTGGCGTCGGGCGCGTTCCGCGTACGGGGCGACCGCGTCCCACGGGTAGTCGGCGAGGTCGGCGACGCCCACGGGTCAGTGCGCCTGCGGGGGCAGTGCGGTGATGACGGGGTGGTCCTTGGCGATCACGCCGACCTTGGCGGCACCACCGGGCGAGCCGATGTCGTCGAAGAACTCGACGTTGGCCTTGTAGTAGTCGGACCACTCTTCGGGGAGGTCGTCCTCGTAGTAGATGGCCTCGACGGGGCAGACCGGCTCGCACGCACCGCAGTCGACGCACTCGTCGGGGTGGATGTAGAGCGATCGTTCACCCTCGTAGATGCAGTCGACAGGGCACTCATCGATGCAGGCGCGGTCTTTCACATCGACGCACGGGAGGGCGATCACGTAAGTCACCCGCCCAGTCTAATCGTGCGGGGGCGACCCACTCCGCCGCCGAGCCCGCGGGCTTAGGATTCGGCCGGGCGCGCGGGCGCCTGCAGCTTCGAGAAGTCGGGCCACAGGGCGACGAGCACCATCAGGGCCGGGCCGACAACCGTCCAGACCAGCGGAACCCACTCGGTTCCCGCGGTGGGAGCCGCCACGATCGCGGAGCCGCCCGGCCCCACCTGCGAGAAGAGGTACGTGGCCGCGGTGATGCCGAGTCCCCCCGCGAGGGCGTTCACGCGATCGCCGGTGAGGGTGCGCAGCGCGATGAGCAGGGCCGCGCTGCCGATCGTCGCGAGGATCAGGCCGACCGGCACGGGACCGACGAGGAAAGCCTGGCCGACGGTGCCCGCGGCTCCGTAGAAGGCTCCGACGAGAAGAGCCACCACCCAGCCGACGACGCGAAGAATCGTGGAAGTCACCGCCCGAGTCTAGGCGGGACGGCTATGGGTCGGCCGGGGCGCGTCACGCCGCCCACCCCCAGAGCCGCAGCAGCGCCGCCGTGAGGGCAGCCGCGGCGACCACGACGAGAAACGGAGCACGCGCCCAGAGCAGCAGGGCCGCGACACCGACCGCCGGAAGTCGCGCGTCCACGACCACCGCCGACCCCGCGCCGAGCGTCTGCACCATCACGAGGGCGGAGAGCAGGGCGACGGTGAGGAGATCAGCGATCCGCGCGGGGCGCGGCTTGTCGAGCCAGTGAGCGGGAAGCAGATAGCCCGTCGCCTTGAGGGCGACGCAGATGATGGATGCCGTGAGCACCGCGGTCCACAGGGTCATGGCATCCGCTCCCCTGTCGCCGGCGGCGTGGCGGGCCGGGCGTCGAACAGCCCCACCGCGACCGCGACTCCCGCCGCCGCGATCACCGGAATCCCCAGCATGAGCCACGACGTGAGCAGCGCGGCGACGATCGCCGCTCCCGCGGCCACCGCCAGCGGCTGACGTCCGCGAAGACGGGGCCACAGCAGCGCGAGGAAGGCGGCGGCCGCTGCCGCATCGAGACCGTAGGCACGGGGGTCGCCGAGCACGTCGCCGAGGAGCGCGCCCACGAGGGTCGAGAGGTTCCAGCCGACCCAGATCGCGATGCCGGTGACCCAGAAGCCCGCCTGTCGGGCTCGGGGTTCGTCCTGCGCGAGGCCCACCGCGACGGATTCGTCGATCGTGAAGTGCGTCGCCGAGGCCTTCCGCCAGAATCCCCCCGCGATGACCGGAGCCATGCGCATGGCGTAGGCGGCGTTGCGCACCCCGAGCAGCACCGACGACGCGATCGCCGCGGGGGCTGCGGCCACTCCCCCGGCCGCGATCACGCCGACGAAAGCGAACTGCGACCCGCCGGTGAACATCAGCAGGCTCAGCACGCAGGTCTGCCAGATGTCGAGACCGGATGCCACGGACAGGGCGCCGAACGAGATGCCGTACGCGCTCGTGGCGAGGGCGACGGCAAGGCCCTGCCGAGCGGCGACGCCCTCGGGTGTTCGGTGAAGCGAACGCATGGACATCATCGTGAACGATCGGACGCTCGTTCGTCAAGTCGAACATCCGGATGCTATAATGAACACATGAGCGACCTCAGCGACCGCATCGCCGTGAGCCTGCGCCGCGAGCGAGAGAGACGCGACCTCAGCGTCTCGGAACTCGCCCGGCGGGCGGGAGTCGCCAAGGCCACCGTCTCGCAGCTCGAGAACGGGGGCGGCAACCCCAGCGTGGAGACCCTCTGGGCGCTGGCCTCGGCGCTCGAGATCACCTTCGCCGACTTCGTGGACGAGGGAGCGCACTCCCCCACCCTCATCCGGGCCGGCGGAGCATTCACGGCCGTGGCCTCTGCGGCATCCGATTACGTCGCCGTCCTGCTGTCGGCGAGCCCCCCGCACGCTCGGCGCGACATCTACCTGCTCTCGGCCGAACCGGGAGCCCCCCGCCGATCCGAGCCGCACCCCCGGGGCACGATCGAGCACCTCGTGATGGTCTCGGGTCGAGGACTCGTCGGCCCGGCCGACGCCCCGTTCGAGCTCGCGCCCGGCGACTACCTGTCGTACGCCGGCGACGCCCCGCACGTCTTCGAAGCACTGACCCCGGGCCTGAGCGCCGTCTGCGTCGTCGAGTCCCGCTGACACGGCATTCGCGCCGGCAGGGCCGGGCACGGGAATCTCGTGCGGGCACGTCCCGCGTCTTCGAGATGCCCTTCTCCTCGGTGTATCCGCTGTGCGTCGCGAAGGTCGAACGCTCGGGGCGCACGACGAACGAGCTCGAGACGGTGATCCGCCGGCTCACCGGCTTCGCTGAGGTGATGCGCGCGGGGGCGTCCGTCGAGAGCTGACGCCCGCGGGTCCGAGCACAACCGCGGACGAATTTCCCGACACGCCGCCCGCCCCCACCAGATCCCCGCGTGTCGCCGAAATCCCCCGCCGTTGCGTACGCCCCGGCATCCGGACGCCACACACCCCGCCGACCCCCAAACGCGAACGGTCCCGCCGAGCACCAGGCTGGGCGGGACCGTTCGGGACGCGGGTGCTTACGCGTTGGCATCCTGGCGCTTCAGGCGCGAGGCGGTGCGGCCGCGCTCGGTCGCGTCGAGCACGACCTTGCGGATGCGCACCTTCTCGGGCGTGACCTCGACGCATTCGTCGTCGCGGGCGAACTCCAGCGACTCCTCGAGCGTGAGGATGCGCGGGGGCGTCATCGACTCGAAGGAGTCGGAGGTCGACGAACGCATGTTCGTGAGCTTCTTCTCCTTGGTGATGTTGACGTCCATGTCGTCGGCGCGCGAGTTCTCGCCGATGACCATGCCCTCGTAGACCTCTTCGGTGGGCTGCACGAAGAAGCTCATGCGCTCCTGCAGGGCGATCATGGCGAACGGGGTCACGACACCCATGCGGTCGGCGACGATCGAGCCGTTCTGACGGGTCGTGATCGAGCCCGCCCAGTCGTCGTAGCCGTGCGAGATCGCGTTGGCGATACCGGTGCCGCGGGTGATCGTGAGGAACTCGCTGCGGAAGCCGATCAGGCCGCGCGAGGGCACGACGAACTCCATGCGCACCCAGCCGGTGCCGTGGTTCGTCATGTTGTCCATGCGACCCTTTCGGGCGGCCATGAGCTGCGTGATCGCACCGAGGTGCTCTTCGGGAGCGTCGACGGTCAGGTGCTCGAAGGGCTCCTTGAGCTTGCCATCTTCACCGCGCTTGGTGACCACCTGGGGCTTGCCGACGGTGAGCTCGAAGCCCTCGCGACGCATGTTCTCGACAAGGATCGCCAGGGCGAGCTCGCCTCGACCCTGGACCTCCCACGCGTCGGGGCGTCCGATGTCGACGACCTTGAGCGAGACGTTACCGATCAGCTCGCGGTCGAGGCGGTCCTTGACCATGCGGGCGGTGAGCTTGTGGCCCTTGACCTTGCCCATGAGGGGCGAGGTGTTGGTGCCGATGGTCATCGAGATGGCCGGGTCGTCGACGGTGATCGCCTTCAGCGGGCGCACGTCCTCGGGGTCGGCGATGGTCTCGCCGATGGTGATGTCGGGGAAACCGGCGATGGCGACGATGTCACCGGGGCCGGCGTCTTCGGCCGGGTAGCGCTCGAGGGCGCGGGTCTTCAGCAGCTCGGTGACGCGGGCGTTGCTGGTGGTGCCGTCGGCACGCACCCAGGCCACGGTCTGGCCCTTCTTGAGCGTGCCGTTGAACACGCGCAGCAGAGCGAGGCGACCGAGGAACGGCGAGGAGTCGAGGTTGGTGACCCAGGCCTGCAAGGGCGCCTCGTCGTCGTAGGCGGGAGCCGGAACGTGCTCGAGGATCGCGCCGAAGAGCGGCTCGAGGTCTTCGTTGTCGGGCAGCGAGCCGTTGTCGGGGCGGTTGAGCGACGCGGCACCCGCGCGGCCCGAGGCGTAGACGACGGGAACGTCGAGCAGGGCGTCGACGTCGAGGTCGGGCACATCGTCGACCAGGTCGGACGCGAGGCCCAGCAGCAGGTCGTGCGCCTCTTCTTCGACCTCGGCGATGCGCGCGTCGGGGCGGTCGGTCTTGTTGACCAGCAGGATGACGGGCAGCTTCGCCTCGAGAGCCTTGCGCAGCACGAAGCGCGTCTGGGGCAGCGGGCCCTCGGACGCGTCGACGAGCAGCACCACGCCGTCGACCATGGACAGACCGCGCTCGACCTCTCCGCCGAAGTCGGCGTGACCGGGGGTGTCGATGACGTTGATCGTCACCGGCACGTCGGAGTGGATGCCGTTGTACGTGATCGCCGTGTTCTTGGCGAGGATCGTGATGCCCTTTTCGCGCTCGAGATCGTTCGAGTCCATCGCACGCTCTTCGACGTGCGCGTGGTCGCCGAACGAGCCGGTCTGGCGGAGCATGGCGTCGACGAGAGTCGTCTTGCCGTGGTCGACGTGCGCGACGATCGCGACGTTACGGAGGTCAGGACGAAGGGCGTGCGCCATGGAGGGTCTCCAGGAAAATTCGGGGTGATGCCCGGAATCGGGCCTGCCTAGTCTACCGGGCGCCTGCGACACTCCCGGGCAGAAGACGTTCAGGAAGCGACGCGCCAGGAAAAAGGGGCGGGATCCCGCAGGATCCCGCCCCTCTTCGTCACCGGATCAGGAGTTGGCGAAGCCCACGATCGTCCAGTCGATGGTCTCGAACTGGGTGGCGCCCCAGTTCACGAGACCCTGCTTGACGGCGTAGACGTTCGGCAGCGGCGCGATCGGGATGATCGGCACGGACTCCCAGAGCACCTTGTCGATCTCCTGTGCGGTCTGCAGGCGCGCGTCGGGGTCGAGCTCCGAGTTGGCCTTGGCCCACAGGGCGTCCAGGCGCGGGTCGGCGATGCCGGTGTAGTTCTGCGCCGAGTCGACGGGCGTGAACAGCGAACGGCTCGACGAGATCGGATACGCGGTGCCCTGCCACGAGAACGTCACCATCTCGAAGTCACCCTTGATGATGTAGTCCGAGAAGTAGCTGCCGACGGGAACCGAGACGAGCTCGACCGGGATGCCGACCTCGGCGAGGTCCGCCTGGATCTGCTCGGCGCGCTGGATGTTCGTCGTCGTGTCGGCCGGGACCGTCACCTTGAACGAGAGCGCGGTGCCGTCCTTGGTCCAGGAGTCGCCGTCCTTCGTGTAGCCGGCGGCCTCGAGGTACTTGGTGCCCGCATCGACGTCGTAGGGCAGGGAGTCGTCGGTGTACCCGTCCTGGCCGGGCATGAAGATGTAGCTGCCCTGCGTGATGGCGGGAACGCCGACCGGCGAGTTCGCGTTGTTCGCGATCTGACCGCGGTTGACGATGGATGCCACGGCCTTGCGGACGTTGACGTCGGCGAGCGGTCCGCTCGAGGCGCGCATGGTGATGTGCGTCCAGGTCAGACCGTTGGACGCCTGGATCTCGGCGCCCGGGACGTTCTGGGCCGTCTGGTACAGGTCGGCGTTGGAGCTGATGTTCAGCGCGTCGATCTCACCGTTGCTGAACGAGGTGCCCTGTTGGCTCTGGCTCACGGCACGGAACACGACCGAGTCGAGCTTGGGCTTGTCACCCCACCAGTTGGGGTTCGGCTCGAGCGTCGCGACACCGGCCGTCGAGTCGAAGCTCGCGAGCTTGAAGGGGCCCGAGGACGGGAGCGCCTTGGTGAGGTACCCGGTGTTGAAGGTGTTCGGGTCGTTGGCGACGCTCGCGGGCAGCACCTGGCCGAACAGGCTCTGCCAGTCGGCGAACACCGACGAGAAGGTGATGACGACGTCGAACTGGTCGGTGCCCTGCTCGACGGAGGAGATCTGGTCCCAGCCGGTCGTCGAGATGACGACGTACGCAGGGTTGCTGCCGTTGTTGGCCTTCCAGGTGGCCTGGTAGTCGGCGACGGTGATGGGCGTGCCGTCTTCCCACTTGGCATCCGGGTTGAGCTTGATCTCGACCTTCTGGGGGTCGGTGCTGGTCAGTTCGACGGAGGACGCGTAGTTCTTGTCGACGACGGGCTTGCCGTCCTCGCCGATCCGGATGGGGCCACCCTGCATCGCCGCGACGATGTTGTTGGTGTTGACCTCGTTGCCGTCGATCTGGAAGTTGTTCCAGTTCACGGGCATGGAATCGACCGCGAGAGTGAGCGTGCCGCCGTCCTTGACGTCGGAGGCGTCGGCGCGAACCCACGCGGTCGAGGGCAGCGAGTTCTGGTCTTCGGGGTTGGCCGAAGGGGCCGCCGTGTTGCCCGGCGCGCACCCGGCGATCGCCAGGGCCGCGGCGCTCAGCAGCGCGAGAGCGCTGAGAGCCTTCGCTTTACGCATTCTCATGTGATCAATCCTCTCGTTGGTGATCGGGAAGGGCCCCCGCCGACGTGGTGCCGTCGGTCGGGGACGTTCGGGGGGATCCGAGCGGCACCGTCTCGAGGACGAGGTCGGATCGTTCGGCGTAGTGGCACGCCACCTGGGAGTGCGCCTGGGTGCGCAAGCCCGGGTCGTCGTTGTCGCACCGGCGCCGGTCCGCGTCGGGCAGCAGGCGGTAGAGCGGGCACCGCGTGCGGAAGCGGCATCCCGAGATCTCCTGCGTGGGACTCGGAAGGTCGCCGTCGAGCAGGATGCGCGTACGCGCACGCTCGATGCGCGGATCCGGGATGGGAGCCGCCGAGATGAGGGCCTTGGTGTACGGATGCCGTGGGTCGTCGAACACCTCGTCGACGGGGCCCTGTTCGACGATGCGTCCGAGGTACATGACCGAGACGTCGTCCGCGATCTGACGCACCACCGCGAGGTCGTGCGCGACGAACAGGAACGAGAGCCCGAGTCGCTCCTTCAGGTCTTCGAGCAGGTTGATCACACCGGCCTGGATCGACACGTCGAGCGCCGAGACCGGCTCGTCGAGGACGACGACCGCGGGGTCGGTCGCCAGGGCCCGCGCGATGCCGATGCGCTGACGCTGCCCGCCCGAGAACTCGTGCGGATAGCGGTCGGACATGTTCGGGTCGAGCCCCACGAGGTCGAGCAGCTCCCGCATCTTGCGATCGCGCTCGGCACGCGGGACGCCCTGCACCAGCAGCGGTTCGGTGATGACTTCGCCGACCGGCAGGCGCGGGTCGATCGCGCCCATCGGATCCTGGAAGACGATCTGGATCCCCTTGCGCAGCACCGCCTTGTCTCTGCGGTTGACCGTGGCGACGTCGGTGCCGTTGATGTGGATGCTGCCGCTCTGCGGGGCGACCATCTCCATGATCTCGAGGATCGTGGTGGTCTTGCCGCAGCCCGACTCCCCCACCAGGCCCATCGTGCGACCCGGTTGGATCGAGAACGAGATGCCGTCGACGGCGCGGACCGTGCCGACGCGACGAGGGAAGACCGAGCCCTTCATGAGCGGGAAATGCTTCACGAGGTCGGTGACCTCGACGGCGGGGGTCACGTCGGGGCGGAGCGGCGGGATCTCACCCAGCGCCTCGGGCCGCGGGAAGATATCGGGCCGCGCAAGGGCGCCGGAGGCGATCTCGCCCGAGCGGATGCACGCCGCGACATGGTCGGGCACCGTCCCGTGGACCTCCAGGACGGGCTCGATGTCGTGGCACGCGTCGATCGCGATCGGGCAGCGCGCGGCGAACGGGCACCCCTTCGGGAGGGCGGCGAGGGACGGCGGGCGCCCCTCGAGCGGGACCAGTCTGTGCGAACCCGCGGTCTGCATGTTCGGCACCGAGCGCAGCAGGCCCACCGTGTACGGCATGTGCGGATCGTGGAAGATCTCGTCGACCGTCCCTCGCTCGACGAGCTTGCCGGCGTACATGACCGCGACACGGTCGGCGTGACCGGCGACGACGCCCAGGTCGTGCGTGATGAGCACCACGGCGGCGCCCGTCACCTCCCGGGCCTTCTGCAGCACCTCGAGGATCTGGGCCTGAATGGTGACGTCGAGAGCGGTGGTCGGCTCGTCGGCGATGATCACGCGCGGGTCGTTCGCGATCGCCATGGCGATCATCGCGCGTTGACGCATACCGCCCGAGAACTCGTGGGGGTACGCGCGGGCCCGACGCTCGGCATCCGGGATGCCGACGAGCTTGAGCAGCTCGACGCTGCGGGCCTGCGCCGCCTGGGCGCTCAGAGCGCGATCGTGCAGACGGAGTCCCTCGGAGATCTGGTCGCCGACCGTGTAGACCGGGGTCAGTGCCGACAGGGGGTCCTGGAAGACCATCGCCAGCTCGGCGCCGCGGATCTTCGACAGCTGCCCGTCGTTCATCCCGAGCAGGGAGCGCCCATCGTAGAGGATGTCGCCCTCGACCTGCGCGTTCGAGGGCAGCAGCCCCATCACGGCGAGCGACGACACGCTCTTCCCGGAGCCGGACTCCCCCACGATGCCGAGGAACTCGCCCTCGTGCACGTCGTACGAGATGCCGCGGACCGCACGGACCGGAGCGCCGTCACGCTGCGGGAAAGTGACGCTGAGGTCGCGGACCGACAGCAGCGGCGAGCGGCCGGTCGAGGACAGCATGGTGGCGGATCGGGTGTCAGTCACGGTTCGCTCCCGAGGTGGGGTCGATGGCGTCGCGCAGGGCGTCGCCGATGAGGCTGATGGCCAGGAGCAGCACGATCAGCACGCCGGCGGGGTACACGAACAGCCACGGGCGGGTCACCGCGGCCGACGTGCCCGACGCGAGCAGTGTGCCGAGCGAGACGTCAGGCGCCTGGACGCCGAAGCCGAAGTAGCTGAGCGAGGTCTCGGCCATGATGGCCGAGACGATGCCGAGGGTTGCGTCGATGATGAGCAGCGACGCGATGTTGGGAATGATGTGGCGGCCCAGGATCTGCCGGGTCGGCATGCCCATGTAGCGCGCCGCGCGGACGAAATCGCGGTTGCGCAGCGACCGCGTCTGGTTGCGCACGACCTGGGCGAGGATCATCCAGCTGAACACCGCGAGGAAGAACGTCAGCGCCAGCCACGACAGGCCGCGTGTCAGCGGGCTCAGCAGCACGAGGATGAAGAACGACGGGATGACGAGCAGAAGGTGGATGAGCCACCCGATGACCGCGTCGATCTTGCCGCCGAGGTAGCCGGCGAGCGAACCCACGGCCGCCGCGATCAGCGTGGCGCCGATACCGGCGAGGGCGCCGATGATGAGCGACTTCTGCAGACCCACGAGGGTTTGGGCGTAGATGTCCTGACCGATGCCGTTGGTGCCGAACCAGTGCAGTTGGGTGGGCCCGAGACCGACGTTGAGGAAATCGCGCTGGGTCGCGTCGTAGGGGTACAGCAGCGGGCCGACGAAGGCCCAGAGCACGATGAAGACGAGGATGCTCGCCCCCACCCAGAAGCGCGGCATCTTGCGCAGGCGCGAGCGGACGAGCGCTCCGCGCGAGAGCGGCTTGCGGTCGCGGGTGACAGGGCTGGTGGCGACGAGCGATCCGTCGAGGGCCTCTTCCTGCATGGTCATGTCAGCTCCTCACTCTCGGGTCGAGTGCGGCGTAGAGCACCTCGGACAGAGTCGACGACAGCAGCACCAGCACGGCGACGAACAGGGTCGAACCCGCCACGGCGTTGATGTCCTGCTGAGTGACGGCGTTGAGCTGGAACTGCCCCATGCCTCGCCACGAGAAGACGATCTCGAGCATGGTGGAACCGGCGATCAGGGTGCCGAAGCTGTAGGCGAAGAAGGTGGACATCGGGATGAGCGCGATGCGCACCCCGTGGCGGAAGAGCGCCTGGGTGCGCGGCAATCCCTTCGCGCGGGCCGTGCGGATGTAGTCGGCCCCAAGCACGTCGAGCATCATGCTGCGCTGGTACCGCGAGTACGACGCGGCGCTGATGAGCACCAGCGCGAGGGTCGGCAGCAACAGGTGCACCGCGCGGTCGGCGACCATCGGCCAGAACCCCTCGACCCCCGCGGTGTACTCCCCCGTGAAGCGGATGAGCTGAGTGCCCGCGGCGTTGTTGAGGTTGGTCGCACCGATCATCAGGAGAACGCCGATGACGAAGGTCGGCGTCGCGAAGACGAGGTACGAGGCATAGGTCGTCACCTGATCGGTGGCACGGTACTGGCGCACCGCTCCCCACACGCCGATGAGGACACCGACGACGGCACCGATCAGCGATCCGATCAGCAGAAGACGAAGGCTGGTTCCGGCGCGCGTCGCGATCTCGGTCATGACGTCCTGGCCGCCGATCGTGTTGCCGAGCGAGAACTTCGTGAACAGGTTCACGAGCCAGTTCCACAACCGCACGAGGATCGGCACGTCGGGGTTGGCGCCGAGAGCATCCAGGCTCGCGACGATCGACTCCTGAGGGGGACGCGGGTTCATACCGTAGAAGCGGTCCTGGGGTCGCAGCAGAGCGCTACCGAGCACGTACGCCAGGCACGTCGCCAGCAGGCTCAGGACGGCGTAGTTCACGAACCGTCGTAGAACGTACAGCGTCATGAGGTGCGCGAGCCCGTCCGGAACACATCGGGGGTCAGCATCATGGGTGGTCCTCTCGCCTTCGAGATCCCCGCCTATTCGTTTGCCTGGCTAAGGATCTTCAGCGACCCTACGTCGGCTTCCCATGAAACGCGTGCCGGGGGAACACACTTTTCACGACCGTAACAAAGCTCTTACATGGCGCTTTGTCACCACGGTCTCCATCGAGCGCAGCATCGCGCTCAGCCGAGACCGCCTGAGATGAACAAAGCGATGATAACCCAGCAGATCAGAACCAGCAGGGAAATGACCGAGGGAATGTCCCACGAGCGGCGCACGACACCGCTCTTCGAGGCAGTGCGGCGCGCGGTCTCCCACGCCTCCTGAATGAGCTGCAGATCACGGATCGCGGGAGGCTCGCGACGACCCCGTGAGTCGTCGCGACGCAGCGGCGGTCGGCCGGGACGCCCCGCGACGGGGCCGCCGAACGCCTTCACGACGCGCGGCTCGTCGGTACGGATCTCGAGCTGCCAGCGCATGTCGATATCGGCGACACGCGCCCAGGCGACGTCGACGACGCGCAGCGGATTGTGGATGCGGATGCCATCGGCATCGATGCGCACGTGAGGGGCGAAGAGCAGGGCGTAGACGGCCCACAGCGCCAACAGCACCCACGGCGCCAGCAGGAGCATCTCGCCGACGCCGGCGCGGAGCGCGGCATCCCCCAAGAGCACGACCGCGAGCACCGCGCCGACGATCAGGCCCACGATCGACGACGGGGCGCGGAACACCCGTGGGTGCTCCGCGCCCCGAAAGCGCTCGTCGCGTGTCACGCGCCGCCCAGTGAGAGCGAGGCGCCGGGAATGGCGTCGAGCAGGCGCTGCGTGTACTCCTGCGACGGCTGGGCGAAGATCTCGTCGACCGTGCCCTGCTCCACGAGTTTGCCGCGCTCCATGACGCACACCAGGTCGGCGGCGACGCGGACGACGGCGAGGTCGTGCGTGATGAACAGGTACGTCAGCCCCAGCTCGGACTGCAGCTCCGCCAGCAGCTGGAGGATCTGCGCCTGCACGAGCACGTCGAGAGCCGAGACGGCCTCGTCGAGCACGAGGATGTCGGGCTTGAGCGCGAGCGCACGCGCGATGGCGACGCGCTGACGCTGTCCGCCGGACAGCTCGTTCGGATAGCGGGATGCCAGCTCCTGCGGCAGAGCGACCTGCTCGAGCAGCTCTTCCACACGGGCGCGGCGCGAGGCACCGTCACCCACCTTGTGGATGTTGAGCGGCTCCGCGATCAGGTTGCCGATGCTGCGGAGCGGGTCGAGCGAGCCGTACGGATCCTGGAAGACCGGCTGCATGCGGCGGCGGAGGTTGAAGGTGTCCTTCGCGTTCAGCTTGCCGGTGTTGACGCCGTCGACCTCGATCGAGCCCGAGGTGGGTTCCTCGAGCTTGAGCACCATCTTCGCGATCGTCGACTTGCCGGAGCCCGACTCGCCGACGAGGGCGAGCGTCTTGCCACGCGGGATCTCGAACGAGACCCCGTCGACGGCGCGGAACTGCTCGCTGCGGAACCCGCCCTGGCGGATCTTGTACTCCTTGACGAGGTCGGTGACCTTGACCGTCGCGGGAGCGTCGATGTCGGACTCGCGCAGGATGCCGCGGTCCTCCACCTTCGCCTGGATGCGCTGCGAAGCGATGCTGGGGGCGGCCGCCACCAGTCGCTGCGTGTACGGGTGCTGCGGGTTCTCGAGGATCTCGCGGCTGGGACCCGACTCGACGATCTCGCCCTGGTTCATCACGACGATCGTGTCGGCGCGCTCCGCGGCGAGCCCCAGGTCGTGCGTGATGAGCAGCACCGAGGTGCCCCGCTCGCGAGTGAGGGATGCCATGTGGTCGAGGATGACGCGCTGCACGGTGACGTCGAGAGCCGAGGTCGGCTCGTCGGCGATCAGCAGCTTCGGGTCGGCCGCGAGGCCGATACCGATGAGCGCGCGCTGGCGCATACCGCCCGAGAACTGGTGCGGGTACTGGTGCAGTCGACGCTCGGCGTCGGCGAGACCGGCCTGCTTCAGCACCTCGATCGCGCGCTGCTCGACCTCTTTGCGGCCGGTGGCGATGCCGTTCGCGCGGATCGCCTCCTTGACCTGGAAGCCGATGCTCCACACGGGGTTCAGGTTCGACATCGGGTCCTGCGGGACGTAGCCGATGTCCCTGCCGCGTACCGACTCGAACTGCGTCTGGCTGAGGTCGGTCAGCTCGCGCCCGTCGAGGGTGATGCTGCCGGCGGTGACGTGTCCGGTGCCGGGGAGCAGACCGATGACCGCAGACGCGGTCGTCGACTTGCCCGAACCGGACTCACCCACGATGGCGACGGTCTGACCGGGATACACGTCGAGGCTGACTCCGTGCAGGACCTCGCGCGTACCGCCTTCTCCCTCGAACGCGACCTTCAGGTCGCGCACGGACAGCAGCGGCGTCATGGTGGCGTCGCTCATCGGCGGGCCCTCGCTCTCGGGTCGATGGCGTCTCGGATGAGCTCGCCCAGCAGGATGAAGGCCAGCACCGTGACCGTCAGGGCGACAGACGGCCAGATCAGGGCCAGCGGCGCGATACGCAAGGACTGCTGCGCCTGACTGATGTCGTTACCCCACGACATGGTGTCGCCGCCCAGGCCGACACCGAGGAACGACAGCGTCGCCTCCGCGACGATGGCCGCCGCGAGGCTGATCGTGGTGACCACGAGCAGAGGGGCGATCGCGTTCGGGATGACGTGCGTCAGCAGCGTGCGGAAACGCGTCTGACCGAGCGCCTGCGAGGCCGCGACGTAGTCGGCCTGACGCACGCGCAGTACCTCGGCGCGCACCACGCGCGCCGTCGACGCCCACGCGAACCCGCCGATCGCGAACGCCAGGGTGACGACGTTGCGGTACTGCGAGAACACGCTCATCACGACGATGGCCGCGAGGATGTAGGGAATCGAGAAGAAGATGTCGCCGACGCGCGAGATGACCGCGTCGAGCCATCCGCCGTAGAAGCCCGACAACGCACCCATGATCAGGCCGATGATCGTGCCGATCGCGGTCGCGAGCAGACCGACCGACAGCGACGTACGCGCTCCCCACACGATGCGGGAGAAGGTGTCGCACCCCTGGAACGTGAAGCCCAGGATGTGGCCCGAGGCGGGACCGGCGTTGCTGTTGGACAGCTGGCAGTCGTTGTTAGGCGGCACCTGGGTGAACAGCGTCGGCCACACGGCCATCAGGATGACGACGGCCATGACGGCCAGCGCGATCCAGAACGTGGGGCGGCGACGGAGGTCGCGCCACGCGTCGAGCCAGAGGTTGCTCTTACGGGCGGCGACGCGAACGGCGTCGACCGAGATGGTCTCGGTCTTGATCGGCGCGACATAGTGCGGCGCCGGGAACTGACTACTTGACATAGCGGATCCTCGGGTCCAGGAGGCCGTACAGGAGGTCGACGACGAGGTTGACCAGCACGTAGATGATGACGAAGACGGTCACGAACGAAACGACCGTGGGTCCCTCGCCGCGGATGGTGGCCTGGTACAGCGTGTTGCCGACACCGGGGATGTTGAAGATGCCCTCGGTGACGGTGGCGCCGACGAGGAGCACCCCGAAGTTCGTCGCGGAGTTCGTGATGACCGGGATGAGAGAGTTGCGCAGCACGTGCACGGGGATGACGCGGCGACGCGACAAGCCCTTGCTGTAGGCGGTACGCACCCAGTCCTGGTTCAGCGTGTCGATGACCGAGCCGCGCATCAGGCGCATGCTCGTGGCGAAGAGGCTGAAGCCGAGCACGATGGCGGGCAACCACAGGTCGCCCCAGTTGTTCTGGGCACCCACGGTGGGTTTGAACCAGCCGAGCTGGATGGCCAGGAAGTACTGAGCGAGGAAGCATGCCACGAAGATCGGCAGGGCGACGAACAACAGGGCCACGATGAGCGCGACGTTGTCGAACAGCTTGCCCTTGCGGATGGCCGAGATGGTGCCGACCACCACAGCGAGGACGAGCTCGATGGCCAGGGCCATCACCGCGAGGCGACCGGTCACGGGGAGCGTGCGTGCGAGCACCTCGTTGACGGACTGACCCGAGAAGGTGGTGCCGAGGTCGCCCCGGAAGATCCCGCCGATGTACAGGAAGTACTGGACGATGAAGGGCTGGTCGAGGTGGTACTGCGCGCGCAGGGCTTCGACGACCTGGGGCGCAGGGGTCTTGTCGCCGAAGAGACCGAGGATCGGGTCCCCCGGCATGGCGAAGACCATGAAGTAGATCAGCAGGGTGGCCCCGAAGAACACGGGGAGGACCTGCAGCAGACGTCTGAGGATGTAGCCGAGCATCCGCTCTCTTTTCGAACGTGGGAAACGCCTCATCCGACGTTGTCAGGGGGGCATGGACCGCGAAAGGACCCGTGCCGTTTTATCACACGTCGTGATGAGGCCTGGCTGGCAGACCGCGAGGCGGTGACGAATCCGTCACCGCCTCGCGGGTGAGATCGGAAGGGTTACTTCGTGATCTCGTAGTACAGCGGAACCGAGTTCCACCCGAACTGGACGTTGTTGACGCCCTCGGCGTAGCCGCCGGTGACGTTCGAGTACCAGAGCGGGATGGCCGGGAGGTCCTTCAGCAGGATCTCCTGAGCCTTGGCGAAGTCGGCGTTCTGCGCCCCGAGGTCGGTCTCGGCGATGCCGGCCGTGATCTGCGCGTCGAACTCCGGGTTCGAGTAGTCACCGTCGTTCGACGAGGCGCCCGTGGCGTACAGCGGCGCGAGGAAGTTGTACGCACCGGGGTAGTCGGCCTGCCAGCCCGAACGGAACGTGGTCTCGATGCTGCGGTTGGTGACCGCCGAGCGCAGTTCCTTGAACGTCGGGTAGGGCGCGCCCGAGGAGTCGATGCCGAGCGTGTTCTTCAGCGAGTTCGTCACCGCGTCGACCCAGGACTGGTGTCCACCGTCGGCGTTGTAGGCGATCTGGAGCGAGCCGCTCCAGGGCGAGATGGCGTCGGCCTGGGCCCACAGCTGCTTCGCCTTGTCCGCGTTGAACTTCAGCACGTCGGCGCCCGAGAGCGAGTCCGACCAGCCCGCGATGACCGGCGAGGTGAAGTCGCTGGCCGGGGTGCGCGAGCCCTGGAAGATCGTCTTGGTGATCTCGTCGCGGTTGATGGCCATCGAGATGGCCTGACGACGGAGCTTGCCCTCTTCGCCGCTGAAGTGCGCGAGACGCTCGGGGATCGTGAACGACTGGAAGATCGCTGCCGGCTGGTTGACCGCGCGGTCCCCCAGGTCGGACTGGAACGTGGCCAGCGACGACGAGGGAACCCCGTCGATCACGTCGACGTTGCCGCCGAGCAGGTCGGCGTATGCGGCATCCTGGGTGGCGTAGAAGATGATCGAGAGACCACCGTTCTCAACCGTGCGACCGCCCTGGTAGTCGTCGTTCTTGACGAGGTCGATCTGCACGTTGTGCTGCCAGGCACCCTCGCCCTTGAGCTTGTAGGGGCCGTTGCCGATGGGGTTCTCACCGAAGGCGGCCATGTCGTTGAACGCGACGTCGGGCAGCGGGAAGAACGCCGAGTAGCCCAGGCGCAGCGCGAAGTCGGCGGCCGGCTTCGACAGAGCGATCGTGAAGGTGTAGTCGTCGACCTTCTGGAGACCGGTGAGCTCGGAGTCAGCGTCGTAGCTGAAGCCCACGATGTCCTCGAAGAACGAGCTGCTGACCTGGTTGTTCGAGAGCTGGGCGCCGTAGTTCCACGCCTTGATGAAGTTGTCGGCCTTGACCTCGGTGCCGTCCGTGAACTTCTGGCCCTTCTTCAGGGTGACCGTGAGGTTCTGGGGGTCGTTGGTGACGATGGACTCGGCCATGTCGTTGACCGGGGCGCCGGTTCCGTCGTAGTAGACCAGACCCGCGAAGATCGAGTCGAGGATCTTTCCTCCACCGACCTCGTTGGTGTTGGTGGGGATCAGCGGGTTCTGCGGCTCGGAGCCGTTCGTCCGAATGATCGCCGTGGCGTCGCCGCCCGATGACGAGCCGCCGCCGTTGTCTCCGCCGCCCGAGCAGCCGGCGAGCATAAGCCCGACAGCTCCCAGCAGGGCGAGGCCGGAGAGGGCAATCTTGTTGCGCTTCACAGTTCCTCCAGGGAAGGGATGATCGTCGCCCATGCAGGGCTTTCGCGCAGCACAAGGCGCGGGAAAGATCCGTCGGGCAGGATGAGAACACACTAGGCACGTTTACCCAGGTGCCCCAAACTCCTCTGAAAAACGTTACACAGCATTTACTCGAGAGGCTCTCCATGGAGCAATCTGACAAGCCGGTCCGGTCACGCGGCGGCGCAGACTGGACGTATCCTCCCGCCATCGCGCGCACGGAGACCTACCGGCGACGCCGGCTCGGGTGGGAGATCGCCATCGTGCTGCTCGTCAGCGTCGGTCAGTCCGCGATCTACTCGGTCGTCTCCTTCGTGCGTGCGGCGACGCGTGCGCCCATCTCGCAGCAGCAGACGCAGCTGAACCCCTCACGCAGCGCCGAGCCGCTGTGGGACGCGATCTACCAGTTCCTCGACATCTTCTTCTCGCTGGCCCTCGTGGCCCTGGCCGTCTATCTGCTGTGGGAACCGACGAGCAACGCCCTCCGCCGCATCGGCCTCGATTTCCGACGCTTCGGCGGCGACGCCGCGCGCGGGCTGCTGCTGGTGGTTCTCATCGGCGCCCCCGGGATCGGCGTGTACGCGATCGGCCGGGCACTCGGGCAGAGCATCGCGGTCATCCCCGCTCCCCTGGACTCGTCGTGGTGGGTCATCGCGCTGCTCGTCCTCGCGGCACTGCGAGCCGGCCTCACCGAGGAGGTCATCTTCCTCGGGTTCCTCTTCGACCGCCTGCGTCGTCTCGGCTGGTCGTGGACGGGGATCATCGTCTCGACGGCCCTCCTGCGGGGTAGCTACCACCTCTACCAGGGATGGCCCTCTGCACTCGGCAACGTCGTGATGGGGCTGGTCTTCGGCTGGTGCTACAAGCGATGGGGTCGCGTGATGCCCCTGGTGGTCGCACACACGATCATCGACATCGTCGCCTTCGTCGGATACCCCCTCGCGGCAGCGTGGTGGCCAGGGATCTTCGCTCCCACCCCCGCGCCGTCTCCGAGCTCCTGAGAGTCAGGACTGAGGCGGCGACCAGGTCCAGAACGCCGGCGGCAGCCCGTTGGGCTCGGAGGTGTAGGTCACTCCCCCGACGCCCGCTGCGCTGACCACGGCGCCCGTGCGCTCCAAGAGCGGCACTCCCGCGTACGCGGCGAACAGCGACCGGTCGATGAGCTTCGCCTCCGACAGCACGTCGACGGGATCGGTGTGCGTGGTGAGGTCGTCGAAGAGCTCCTGGGTGTCTCCCCCGTCGATGCCCTCCGCGATGCGGTCGCGGGCCGAACGATAGAGGCTCTCGTCCTCGCCGACCCACGAGAGGGTGGCATCCGGAATCTCCGTCGCCGTGGCGGCTCGAACGGCGATGCCCGCCTTGGCGGCCATCGACACGATCCGCGGGAACACCAGCGAAGACGTGGGATCGGTCGCGTCGTAGGCCACTCGAAGCACGGCCGCCCGGTCGTTCAGGGCGGAGCGGGCGGCGTTCACGTCGGCTCCGGTCCCGGGAGCGCCGTTCCCCGACACGAGATCGTTGTAGAGCTGGCCGGTCGCCGGCGAGGAGAGGAAGGACTGCAGCGGCTGCGCGTTGGGACGGACGGCCCCGAGCACGTCTTGGACGAGGGATGAACGGTCGAGCGACAGAGTCGTCGCCTGACGAAGATCGGATGCCGTCGTCGTGGCGAACCGCAGCTGCAGCGTCTCTGACGTCGGCCCTACCTGGACGGTGAAGCCCGCATCGGTCAGCGTCTTCTGCTCCGCGACGTCGAGGTCGCCGACGTTGGCCACATCCACCGTCCCCGCTTCGAGAGCCGACAACTGCGCGGCTCGATCCGGGAAGAACCGGACGGTGAGGCCTTCGAGGCCCGGAAAATGCGCGCCCTGGTAGCTGTCGCGTCGAGCGAGCTGGAGGGTGTCGGCCGTGATCTCCGAGACGGTCCACGGGCCCGAGGAGACGACGCCCGCGGGATCGGGGGTGGTCCCCGGTGCGACGTCGAAACCGGTGTTCCATGCCTGAGCGGCGGCGGCCAGCACGGGGTTCGGCGCGACCGGCGCCTGCGGGTCGCCCTCGGGCACGGTGAGGATCGCGGTGAGCAGGTCCTTGACGCTGA
Organism: Sphingomonas sp. G5; assembly: GCF_052660795.1. Classification (NCBI taxonomy): domain Bacteria; kingdom Pseudomonadati; phylum Pseudomonadota; class Alphaproteobacteria; order Sphingomonadales; family Sphingomonadaceae; genus Sphingomonas; species Sphingomonas sp. G5. The sequence goes on from NZ_CP109660.1 coordinate 2,101,476, forward strand.
CGCCCGCGCGCTGCGCGACGACGTGCACGGGACGATCGAGCAGCCATTGGCGATTCCAGTCGGCGAACGGCTGGTCGTAGGTGAGCGTGAGCTTGTCGTTCGCCCGGTCGAGACGGGGTCGCGTCGTACGAGCGTTGGGATCCGCGGGCAGCGCGGTGTCGAAGTAGCGCGTGCCCGAGACCAGCTGGCCGTTCGCGTCGTAGGTGGCGTCGTCGAAGAAATGCGAGGTGACGGCCCACCCGAACAGGAGATCGTCGAGCGTCACCGGAGTGCCGTCCGACCACACGCGGTCTGAGAACAGCTCGTAGCTCACGGTGAGCGGGTCGCCTTCGACGCGCGTGATGCGGCCGAGGCCGTTGTTCGGCACGACCTGCAGGTTTCCGTCCAGCGATCCGAGCTTCTCGTCGAGGAGAGCTGACACCGCCCGGTTGGCGGCCGTGTCGCCCGTAGCGCTGGCCGCGTTGAAGCTCGTGAGAGAACCGACGACACCGACCGTCAGACTCGTGCGCTGCTCCTTCGCCGGCTCGGGCGCGGGGTCGGCAGCCGAGCAACCGGCCAGCGCGAGCCCTGCGGCGACGAGGAGCGCGATCACGCGTCCCGGCCCGCCACGGCGTCGAGTCGGTCGAGGAACGTCGTTCAGCCCGTGGTGCACAGGGGCACTTTACTAAACGCCTCCTGAGGATCTCCCGGTCTCCTGCGGGCACCGGTCCGGCTCTGTCCGCCGGGGCGATGTTTCGCGGGCCGCGAGGCTGCATCCCGCTGACAAACCTTCGTCACGCTGCAACGCACTTGTCGGCGGGATGCAGTCTCGCGAGATCAACGGGTCCGCGAAAGGAGCGAGACGAGCGCGGCGCCGAACCCCGGATGCCGGGAGTCGACGCCGCGCGCGGGTCAGGCGAACGCCTCCGGCGGCGGGCACGAGCAGACCAGGTTGCGGTCGCCGTAGGCCTGGTCGATGCGCCGCACGGGAGGCCAGTACTTGCCGCGGATCAGCGAGCGGACGGGGTACACGGCGGTCTCGCGAGAGTACGGGTGGTCCCACTCCCCCACGACCACGGTCTCCGCCGTGTGCGGAGCGTTCACGAGGGGGTTGTCGTCGGCGGGCCACTCGCCTGCCGCGACGGCGAGGGCCTCGCGCTTGATGGCGATCATGGCATCCACGAAGCGATCCAGCTCGGCGAGGTCCTCGCTCTCGGTGGGCTCGACCATCAGGGTGCCGGCGACCGGGAACGACATCGTGGGCGCGTGGAAGCCGTAGTCGATGAGGCGCTTGGCCACGTCGTCGACCGTGACACCCGTCTGCTCCTTGAGCGGACGCAGGTCGAGGATGCACTCGTGCGCGACCAGACCGCCCTCGCCCGCGTACAGCACCGGGTAGTGCTCGCGCAGGCGCGTGGCGATGTAGTTGGCCGAAAGCACCGCCGCGGCCGTGGCCTGGCGGAGCCCCTCGACGCCCATCATGCGCACGTACGCCCATGAGATGGGCAGGATTCCGGCCGAGCCGTGCGGGGCAGCCGAGACCGGACCGCCGTCGAACGTCCCCCCGGCGTGGTCGGCGCGCTGCGAGAACGGGTGCGAGGGCAGGTACGGCGCGAGATGCGCTTTCGCCGCCACCGGACCGACACCGGGTCCGCCGCCGCCGTGCGGGATCGCGAACGTCTTGTGGAGGTTCAGGTGCGACACGTCGCCGCCCAAGTCGCCGAACCGAGCGAAGCCGAGCAGGGCGTTGAGGTTGGCACCGTCGACGTACACCTGTCCACCGGCGTCGTGCACCGCCTGCGTGATCTCGAGCACATCGTGCTCGTACACCCCGTGCGTCGAGGGGTACGTGATCATCAGGGCCGAGAGCGTCTCCGCGTGCTGGGCGATCTTCGCGCGCAGGTCGACGAGGTCGACGTTGCCCGCCTCGTCGCAGGCGACGACGACAACCCGCATGCCCGCGAGGATCGCGGAGGCGGCGTTCGTGCCGTGGGCCGACGACGGGATGAGGCACACCGTGCGCTCGGTGTCGCCGTTCGCGAGGTGGTAGCCGCGGATCGCGAGCAAGCCCGCGAGCTCACCCTGCGAACCGGCATTCGGCTGCAGCGACACCGCATCGTAGCCGGTCACCTCGGCGAGCCAGCGCTCGAGCTGGTCGATCATCTCGAGGTAGCCGTGCACGTCGGCCTCGGGCGCGAACGGGTGCACGCGCGAGAACTCCGGCCACGACACCGCCGCCATCTCGGTGGCCGCGTTGAGCTTCATCGTGCACGAGCCCAGCGGGATCATGCCGCGGTCGAGCGCGTAGTCGCGATCGGCGAGCGACTTGAGGTAGCGCATCATCGCCGTCTCGCTGTGGTGCGTGTGGAAGACGGGATGGGTGAGGTACTCGTCGTCACGGTGAAGGGCGCCGTCGACGCCGCGCAGCGCTTCGCCCACGGGCAGCTCGCCGCCGGCGAGACCGAAAGCGTTCAGCACGGCCGAGATGTCGGCATCCGTCGTCGTCTCGTCCACCGAGACGCCCACCGTCGCACCGTCGACCCAGAGCAGCTGATATCCCCCCTCGCGGGCGCGGTCGACCACGTCCTGCGCGCGCCCGGGAACGTGCACGCGAACGGTGTCGAAGAACGCGTCGCTCCCGAGGGTCAGGTCGTACGAGCGGAGAGCGGATGCCAGGGCATCGGCCTTCTGCGCGACCCGCGTCGCGATCGCTCGGAGGCCGTCGGGTCCGTGGTAAACGGCGTACATCGCGGCCATGACGGCGAGGAGCACCTGGGCGGTGCAGATGTTCGAGGTCGCCTTCTCGCGGCGGATGTGCTGCTCGCGCGTCTGCAGCGAGAGGCGGTAGGCGGGGGCGCCGACGGCATCCTGGGACACTCCGACGAGACGGCCCGGCAGCTGACGCTCGAGGCCCGCCCGCACGGCCATGTAACCGGCGTGGGGTCCGCCGAAGCCGAGCGGCACACCGAAGCGCTGGGTCGTGCCGACCGCGACATCGGCGCCGAGCGCGCCCGGTGAGCGCAGCAGGGTGAGCGCGAGCAGGTCGGCCGCGGCGACGACGAGACCGCCCTTCGCGTGCATCGTCTCAGCGACGGTCGAGAAGTCCCAGACGCGTCCTGTCGCGCCCGGGTACTGCACGAAGGCGCCGAACGCCTCGGGCAGCTCGCCCGCGAACGCGGTCTCTTCGATGCGGATGCCGACGGCCGCGGCACGGTGGTGCAGCAGGGCCTTGGTCTGGGGTAAGGCGTCGATGTCGACGAGGAAGACATCGGTCTTCGCCTTCGAGGCGCGACGGGCCACGAGCATTCCCTCGACGACCGCGGTGGACTCGTCGAGCATCGAGGCGTTCGCGGTGGCGAGGCCCGTCAGATCGGTGACCATCGTCTGGAAGTTGATGAGCGCCTCGAGCCGGCCCTGCGAGATCTCGGGCTGGTACGGCGTGTAGGCCGTGTACCAGGACGGGTTCTCGAGCACGTTCCGCGCGATCACCGACGGGGTGAAGGTGTCGTAGTAGCCGAGGCCGATCAGCGGCCGCGCCGAGCGGTTCGCGGTGGCGAGCTCGCGGAGTTCTGCGAGCGCCTCGGCCTCGGTGGCCGCGGGCGGGATCGAGCTGGTCGCGCGGGGCTGGACGTGGATGGATGCCGGGACCGCGGTCTCGACGAGCGCCTCGACGCTGTCGTAGCCGACGGTCTCGAGCATGCGGGCCTGGGCCGCCGCGTCGACGCCGATGTGGCGGTCGACGAACACCGCGGGCGTTCCCGCGTCGGTGCGCGGAGGAAGAAGAGTGCTCACGCGGTGAGCTCCTCGTAGGCGGCACGGTCGAGCAGGTCGGCGGGGAGCTCGCCGTCGACGCGGATCTTGATGAGCCAGCCTCCGTCGAAGGGCTCGGCGTTGACCAGGGAGGGGTCGTCGACGACCGCGTCGTTCACCTCGACGACGGTGCCGCTCAGGGGCGCGTAGAGCTCGCCGACCGACTTGGTCGACTCGATCTCGCCGCAGACGTCGCCTGCGGTGACCGCGGAGTCGGCGCCGGGGAGCTCGACGAAGACGACGTCACCGAGCTTGTCGGCGGCGAAGTCGGTGATGCCGACCGTCGCGATGTCGCCGTCGAGGGCGATCCACTCGTGCTCGGACGTGTAGCTGAGGGCGGTGAGGTCGGTCATGCGTTTCTCCGATAGAAGGGAAGGGCGGTGACGGTCGCGGGGATGCGGGTCCCGCGCACGTCGATGGTCAGTTCGGTTCCGGGTTCGGATGCCGCGGGGGCGACGAACGCCATCGCGACGGGGTGGCCGAGGGTGGGGCTGAGGGCCCCGCTGGTGATCTCGCCGACGGTGTCGTCCCCGTGCAGCACGGCGTAGCCGGCGCGACCCGCGCGACGCCCCGCAGAGACGAGACCGACGAGCACGGGGGCGTCGGCGGGACCCGAGGACAGCCCGTCCTTCCCGACGAACGCCTCTTTGTCGGCGGCGACGACGCGACCGAGGCCCGCCTGGGCGGGGACGATGTCGCGCGAGAGCTCGTGACCGTACAGCGGCATGCCCGCCTCGAGGCGGAGAGTGTCACGCGCAGCGAGGCCACACGGCACGAGACCGTGAGCAGCGCCCACGGCGAGCGCGGCGTCCCACAGCGCGGCGGCCTGCGCGGTGGGGATCATGAGTTCGTATCCGTCTTCGCCGGTGTAGCCGGTGCGGGCGACGAACAGCGGTGCGCCCTCGAACGTCCCCTCGGTCCAGGCGTAGTAGCCGAGCTCGTCGAGAGCGGTGCCGGTGATCTGCACCCCCGGGGTGGAGCTCAGGATGCCGCGCGCCTCGGGCCCCTGAAGAGCGATGAGGGCGTAGTCGTCGGTGACGTCGTCGACGAGCGGCGCCTCGGGGAACGTGCGCCGCGCCAGATCGAAGGCCGAGGCCACGGCATCCCGATTACCGGCATTGGAGATGACGAGGAAGCTCTGCTCCCCCGTGCGGTAGACGATGACGTCGTCGACGATGCCGCCGCTCTCGGCGAGCACCAGCGAGTACTTCGCCTTACCGATCTTCATGGTCGACAGTCGCCCGGCGAGCACGTAGTCGAGGAACGCGGGCGCGGCCTCGCCCTCGACGCGGAACTCCGCCATGTGCGAGATGTCGAACAGCCCCGCGGCCGTGCGCACCGCGTGGTGCTCGGCGAGGTCGGAGGTGTAGCGCACGGGCATGTTCCAGCCGCCGAAGTCGGTGAACGAGGCGCCGAGGGCCTCGTGTCGATCGTTCAGCGGCGACGTGCGCGGTGGAGCGGGGGTTTCGGTCATGAGTTCTGCCGTTCGCGATGACGGACAGACGTCGGACGACGCCTGCAGAACTCCCCCTCTGTCATGGACCTGAGAGTTTCACCCGTGCGGTCGAATCGAGCGCGGGCTTTCACCGTCGGCGGACCCGGGACGGTGCATCCGGGTCTCTTTCCAGAGTGGCCCGATCGACGCGGTACGCGTACCTGAGAGATTGGCGGGGAGGCTTGCTCCTTCGGTGTCCGGCTGCGTTCGCCGGAGCTCTCCCGCATCGATCATGGGGCCGGTGTGGACTTGTGGGGTCAGCCTAGCGGAGCTCGGGCGCGGGACGTGCGATGTTCAGCCGTTGTCCTGCTTGCGTATTTCGCGGGCGTCTCCGGGGACGCAGAGGGAGGTGCCGGCAATGTAGTAGTCGCCGGGGGCCGTTGAGAACGACAGACCCGCCACGGTCCCGCCCGAGGCGTACACGACGTAGAGCGGCGTATCGACGACACGCACCTGCATGCCGAGCGAACGCCAGTAGTCGGCGATGACCTTGGCGTCGGCACCCCGATCACTGTCCGGAGCGGGTGCCCCGTAGCCATATGAGTAATTGACGCGCTGGCCTTGTTGATCGCCGCAATCGCCGACCTCGGGCGCGTGATCGCGGTTCCACCCCGCGACATTGAGCTGGGCCGCACTGTCTTCGATGGTTGAGACGAGAGCGTCACGGGCCTCAGCGGGAGTCATGCTGTCTTCCTTCGATTGCACACAGCCGGCCAAAGTGATCGGTGAGATGAGGACGAGCGCTCCGAGCACCATCGCAAGGACGGGCCGACTAGTTCGAGAAGCCATTCGTCAATCCTTCGATCAGCGCTTTCTGCAGCGGGGTCGGAGCTGGCGGAACATAAGGCGACACGAGATCACCACGTCCGGTCGTGGCGAGGGCCACGTTGCGCAAAGACTCCGTCTGCTTGTCAAGATAACCCCCCTCATCCGATGTGACTGCGCCATGATCGTTGACCGCGCGCAGCGCTCCGTCTCCGGCGACGCTGAATGCGTGTGATCCGAAATCCGGGCTGATCGGATTGACGGAATGGTCAGGAGCCAGACGCCCTGTCCACGCCCACTGATCGCCTCGAGCAGGATCTATCGCCCAAACGTCCTGGGCCTGCCCCGAGAACACGGAATCCGCATGTATGTCCGACGCCGAATCAATGTTCGTCGGCAAACCTGCTGAACCTAGCGTGACGAAGGAGTCGACGTGGACCTGGTCTTCAGTCAGAGCCAGAGACGCCGTGGTGGTCCCGTAGGAATGCGCCACAATGTTCACTTGCGCTCCGGAGTTGACGTGGTCAAGGGAACGCAAGTCACGAGCGAGGTTCGCTGCTCCCGCGTCAGCCAGGTCGTTATGCATGACGTCGAAGCCTCCCTCCATGATCGGCACGGGCGGGGTCTTGTACCCGATCCAGGCCACGGTCGCATGGGAATGGCCCGGATCCGCGCGGTTTTGCTGATCGAGGAGGTTCTGAGCGGCGCGCGACCAACCGTCCATCCCCTCGGTCGTGGTTCCCATGCCGGGCACGGCGTACGTGATGTTGTCCGCGGTGTCGAGATCGCCGATGGATATCGCGGCGAGAGGGGGTGCGTCCCCCGTGAGAGTGATGAGGTGTCGAGGGGCGCCGCCGGCAGGTGGCGTCAGCGACGACTCGATGTTCTCAAGGCCCTCCACCCGAGAACGCGCACGATCGAGCCGCTCGGCATACGCCTCGGCGGCGGCCTGTCCCCCGACGATCTCGTCGTATGTCGGTGGCTTCTCCGCATCGGCCAGCGCTGCGCGCGCGTCTGCGAGCTGGTCCTCGAGCCAGATGCGGTTCGCCTCGTCGCGAGCGGCGTAGGCGACTCCCCCGAGGTTGCCGATGATCGCCGGGGCGGCGTGGATGAGCGCGTTTTTCTGCGCCGCGTCCAGGTGCGCCCACCACGGTGCGACGGCCGCCGGCTCTGCCCGGGCGAGAATCCCGGCGAGGTTCGGGCGGGCCCGCAGAAGAGCGGCCAGACTCCCGGCGTCCGCGCCGGCGAGAGCGTCGAGCACCTGGCCGGGATTCGCACAACCCGTCAGGAGAGCCGCCCACTCGTCGGCGCCCAGGCCGGGCACGGCGATGGCGGCGCGAAGCACGGCAGCCGCCCTTTGCGCGGCATCGCGGAGTGCCGCACGCGCATCCGCGAGGACCGCCCTGGCCTCTGCTCGCGGTCCGGAACCCAGGAACGCTCGTCGGTCCGGCCCGAGCCAACCGGTGGGCGTGGCGGGTGGCTCTTGGAAAGCCGCAGCGTCGAGCGCGTCGGCTCGGTCCCACAGGTCGACGGCGTCTCCGGCCCTTGCCCGTGCAGCGTCGATCGCGGCGGCGACGTCTTCGAGTGCCGATCCACCGCGCCGGAAGGCGGCCGCCATGGCGGACCAGCCGGACGCCACAGCCCCGACACGCGTCCCGTAGGCGTCGGCCGCTTCGCCGGTCCAGTCCGCGACAGCCTGCATCGTCCGGAGCGCTGCCCCGACCTCGTCGGCGTTCTGCTCACGCACCCGCCACGCGGAGATCGCCCGATACAGAGCGGCGACATCGCCGGGGATGAGGGCGGATGGGTCTCGCGTATCACCGAGTTCGGCAGTCACTCGATGACCCACCCCTCGACGGCGCCCAGCGCTCGAACGTCGGCCTGGGCGCTGGCGTCCAGGCTCTCGAACATGTCCGCGACCTCGCGTAGCCCCGCCGCGAGCGCCTGGACACCACGGCGACGTTCGGCGGTGCAGTCGTTCATGCACCCGACGAACTCCGCCAGGGCGAGGTTCAGGTCGGGCTGGTCGGCGACGGAGAAGCCCCAGACATCGGGCTCACCGGGCACGACGTCGACCATCTTCTCCGCGACCCGCCGCACCTCATCGACCGATATCGAGATGTCCCCCATGCGCAGGAGCATAGACAGATGACGCAGCCATACCAGGCGCCAGAGGGAAAATTCACCCGCCTCACGGCCGACGGCCCTCGTCGCCGGCGGAGCCGAAAGCGCTCGCCGAAGCGGGTGGCGCGTTGGCCTCCTCACCACCCGAGGCGCGGAGGCGCCTTAGCCGCGCGTGCAGCTCCCGGATGCCACGGGCGCCGACAACGACCCCATCTGCGCCATCACCGGTTCGAGCTCGGTGGGCGTCATGGCGTAGCCGACGTCGTCGTCGGTGTCGGAGCGGGCGAACACGATGCCCGCGACCTGGCCCGAGGTGGTCAGCAGCGGACCGCCCGAGTTACCCGGGCGCACGATGCCGGCCAGGGCGTAGATGTCGCGCGGAGCGCGTGAGTCGTCGTAGATGTCGGGGACCGGAACCGTCCCCTCCGAGAGGATCTGCGCGCTTCCCGAGGTGAACGGCCCTCCACCCGGATAGCCCTGGACGACGGCGGGAGCGCCCACCGCGAGCGTCTGCGCGATCGGCAGGGCCGCGGCATCCAACTGGTCGACGGAGATGACCGCGATGTCGTCGATCGGGTCGAAGTAGACGACGCGGCCTTCGCGCGCCGGACGCCCCGGGAGCTCCACGAGCGGGGTGTCGACCCCCGCGACGACGTGCGCATTGGTGACGACGCGGTTCTCGGCCACGACGAAGCCCGAGCCGCTCGAGGTGATGCCGCACGCATAGGCGGTGCCCGAGATCCGTGCGACCGACTGCGCGGCCTGGGTGAGAGCGGGGTCGTCGAGGGCGATGCTCGGGGTCGTGGGAACCGGACCGATCTGGATGAGCTCGCCCAGACGAGGGATGCCGTCGGCGAAGATCGTTCCTCGCAGGTCGGCGAGCGCACCGCGCACGGGAGCGGGCGTGAGGTCGTCGATCGTGCGCACCACGGCCGAGGAGCCGAGTGCGGCGGAGACGACGGGGACTCCCACCGGGGTGAGTGAGCCGGCGACGAACGAGATCGTGAGGGCGGCGGCCGCGACGTTGACGACCCCGCCGAGGAGGCGCTCGGGGACGCGCAGCTTGATGCGGTCGGCACCACGACGGAAGAAGCCGCCCACGGCACTGCCGAGACCCGAGCCGATCACGAGGAGCGCGATCCCGGCGCCGATCATGGCGGGTCCGCGCCACGCGAGGTCGGTGACCCACTGACCGACGAACGGCAGCGCCCAGTACGCGGCGACGGCACCGAGCGCGAGGCCCGCGAAGAAGCCGACGGTGGCGAGAAAGCCCCGGGACAGACCCACGGCGAGTGCGACCGCCAGAAGGGCGATCAGGGCGATGTCGACGATCGGCATCCGACCTCCTGTGTTCGCTTCGAGGCTAGGACGCCCGTCTGAGAGAACCCTTTCGACGCGCGGGCCGGGCCGGCCGCCGGGCATCCGCGGCGCGCACCGGTTCGAGGCGCGTCCGACGTTCGGGGCGGTGATTTCACGCCCCGCACCGCACGATCCGCCCCGATCCAGACGGGCTCGTCTGGAATTCGCCCTTCGAGTCGGAATGACACTAAGATCGGTTCCGGAGATATGGTCACCATGACAAGAACCCCTCACCCCGAGTCCCGCGATGCCGGCGTGCGCGTCGCGGTGTCGACCGTGATCTTCAGCGTCCGACGCGACGAACACGACGAGCCCGTCCTGTCGCTCCCCCTGGTCCGCCGCACGCGCGACCCGTTCGATGGACGGTGGGCCCTGCCCGGCGGCTGGCTCGATGCGACCGAAGAGCTCGACACCGCGGCATCCCGCACCCTCGCCGAGACGACGGGCCTCACCCCCAGCTATCTCGAGCAGCTCTACGCCTTCGGGGCCGTGGACCGCTCGCCCACGCGCGTGGTGTCGATCGTGTACTGGGCGCTGCTGCGCTCCGACGAGGTCGACGCGCAGGTCGCCGCCCACGCGCGAGAGGGCGACGCCCCCGAGAACGTGGAGTGGTTCGACGCGAACGATCTCCCGGCCCTGGCGTTCGACCACAACGACATCGTCGAGTACACGCTGTGGCGCCTGCGCAACAAGGTCGGCTACAGCCGCATCGCGCACGGGCTGCTGCCCGACGAGTTCACCCTCGCCGATCTGCGCGAGGTGAACGAGACGATCCTGGGCAAGCGCCTGGATCCGGCGAACTTCCGCCGTCAGGTCGACACCTCCGACACGCTCATCCCGACCGAGCGCTTCCGCACCGGAAGCCATCGCCCCGCCCGCCTGTACCGCTACAACCGCGATGTGGAGCTCGCCGACCGCGGCCCGCTCCCGTCCCGTCACTGATCGGAACGCCCATGTCCGCCACCCCCCTCACCCTGCAGCCCCGTCCCGCGATCGACCCCAGCGTCGACCACGCGATCCAGGCGATCGTCGCCGGCGCCTCCACCGACGCGACCTGCACCACCGACCTTGCGGTCGGCCCCTGGGACTTCGACACGCGCCCCGGCTACGGCCCCGGCTCATCGATGGGCGACGTCATCCCCACCGGCGCCCCGCGCCAGGGCGAGCTGCCGCAGCGGTACCGCGACGCCTCCGACGACGACCTCGACGCCCGCATCCGTGCAGCGAAAGAGACTCTCGGGGACCGGGTCGTGGTGCTGGGGCACTTCTACCAGCGCGAAGAGGTCGTGCGCCACGCCGACTACGTGGGCGACTCCTTCCAGCTCGCCAACGCCGCGAAGGACCGCCCCGAGGCCGAGGCGATCGTGTTCTGCGGCGTGCACTTCATGGCCGAGACCGCCGATCTGCTCTCGCGACCCGGGCAGGCCGTGATCCTCCCGAACCTCGCGGCGGGCTGCTCCATGGCCGACATGGCCGACATCGACCAGGTCGAAGAGTGCTGGGAGCAGCTCGCGGACGTGCTGGGCGATCTCGAGACCCCGGATGCCGAGGGCCTGGTTCCCGTGATCCCGGTGACCTACATGAATTCCAGCGCCGCCATCAAGGGTTTCGTGGGCCGCCACGGCGGAATCGTCTGCACCTCGTCCAATGCCCGCACGGTGCTCGAGTGGGCGTTCGCGCGCGGACGCCGGGTGCTCTTCTTCCCCGACCAGCACCTGGGCCGCAACACCGCCAAGGCAATGGGCGTGCCCCTCGAGCAGATGCCGATGTGGAACCCGAGGAAACCTCTCGGGGGCTCCTCCGACGCCGAGATCGTCGAGAGCCGCGTGATCCTGTGGCACGGATTCTGCTCGGTGCACCGCCGCTTCACGGTCGACCAGATCGACAGGGCTCGCGCCGAGCACCCCGGCGTCCGCGTGATCGTGCACCCGGAATGCCCGATGGACGTGGTCGATGCCGCCGACGAGGCAGGCTCGACCGACATCATCCGCAAGGCGATCGCAGCGGCGACCGAGCCGACGACCTTCGCGATCGGCACGGAGATCAACCTCGTGCAGCGCCTCGCCGCCCAGTACCCCCAGCACGAGATCTTCTGTCTCGACCCCGTCGTCTGCCCGTGCTCGACGATGTATCGCATCCACCCGGGTTACCTCGCGTGGGTGCTCGAGTCGCTCGTCGACGGCACCGTCGTCAACCGCATCACGGTACCGGCCGATGTCGCCGAGCCCGCCACCGTCGCGCTCGAGCGCATGCTCGCCGCGAAGCCGAACGGCGCGGTGAAGTGACCGCCGTCGTCGTGGTGGGCAGCGGCATCGCCGGTCTCACGGCGGCGCTGCACGCTTCCGAGAACGGATGCCGTGTCACGGTCGTGACCAAGGGCGCCCTGCCCGACACGAACACGCGCTGGGCGCAGGGCGGGATCGCCGCCGTGACCAGCGCGGCCGACACGGTGGCTTCGCACGCGGCCGACACGATCACCGCCGGCGCGGGGCTGAACGATCCCGCCGCCGTCGACGTCCTGGTCGGCGATGGCCCGGAGCGCATCGCCGAACTCGTGGCACGCGGAGTCGTCTTCGACCGCGCTGCCGATGGCGACTTCTCCCGGGGCCTCGAGGCCGCTCATGCGGTCCCCCGCGTTCTGCACGCCGGAGGCGACGCGACAGGTGCCGCGATCCAGGCTGCTCTCGGCGCGTCCGTACGCGCCGCGGGGATCGAGGTGCGCGAGCACGCCCTCCTCCGCGATCTGGTGGTCATGGACGGCCGCATCAGCGGCATCGAGCTCGATGGCGGCGAGCGCCTCGACGCCGACGCGGTGATCCTGGCCACCGGGGGCGCGGGACAGCTTTACGCCCACACCACCAACCCCCTCGGCGCGACAGGCGACGGAGTCGCCGCGGCTCTTCGCGCGGGGGCGGCTGTCGACGACCTGGAGTTCGTGCAGTTCCACCCCACGGCGCTGGCCGACGGCATCCCGTTCCTGGTCTCGGAGGCCGTCCGCGGAGAGGGCGCCGTCCTGATCGACGATGCCGGTCGACGGTTCGTCTTCGACTCCCACCCCGACGGCGAACTCGCTCCGCGTGACGTCGTCGCTCGCGCGAACGCCCGCGCGATGGCCGCGCAGGGCGGTCGCCCCGTCCGGCTGGATGCCACCGCCATCGGCCGCGAACGACTCGCCCAGCGCTTTCCCACGATCGACGCAGCGGTGCACGAGCGCGGGCTCGATTGGGGCCGCGATCCGATCCCCGTGACCCCGGCGGCGCACTACCTCATGGGCGGCATCGTCACCGACCTCGACGGACGCACCACGCTGCCCGGACTGTACGCGGTCGGCGAGACGGCCCGCACCGGCGTGCACGGGGCGAACCGTCTGGCATCCAATTCGCTTCTCGAAGGAGCGGTGTTCGGAGCGCGCGCCGGGGATGCCGTGGCCCGCGGCGACGCCTGGCCGGCGTTCTCGACGCGCACCGTTCGATGTCTCGACGTCGCCCCCGCGGTGGACGCTCCCCCGTTCTCTCGTCGCGCCCTGCAGCAACTCATGTGGGCCGAGGCGGGGCTCGAACGGGAGGCGACGGGTCTGCGCCGCGCGGCCGCCGTGCTCGCCGCCTGGAACGCCGAGCCCGCACCGCGCAGCATCGAGGACGCCAACCTCCTCCTCCTCGCCACGCACGTGGTCACCGCAGCTCTTGCCCGCACGACCTCGGTGGGCGCGCACTTCCGCTCCGACACCGAGTCCTCGGCATCCCGTCCCGATCTCCAGGAGGTCCTCGCATGCTGACCCACGCCACGATCGACCGCGTCGTCTCGGCCGCCCTCGACGAGGACGCCCCCTGGGGCGACCTCACCAGCGAGACCTTGATCCCCGAGCACGCCACCGCGCGCGCCGAGCTCGTGGCACGCGTCGAGGGGGTGTTCAGCGGCTCGGCGGTGTTCGTCGCCGCGTTCACCCTCACCGACCCCTCGATCACCGTCGAGCTGCAGATCACCGACGGCGCGCGGTTCACCCCCGGCGACACGCTCGCCGTGGTCACGGGACCGGCGCGAGGTGTGCTCACGGCCGAGCGCATCGGCCTCAACTTCGTGCAGCGCATGTCGGGGATCGCGACCCTCACCAGCCGCTATGTCGCCGAGGTCGCCCACACCGGCGCGCGGATCGTCGACACGCGCAAGACCACGCCGGGCCTGCGCGCGATCGAACGCCAGGCCGTCCGCGACGGCGGCGGCCACAATCACCGCTTCTCGCTGTCGGATGCCGTCATGGCCAAGGACAACCACCTCGCGGTGCTGACCGCCAGTGGGCTCTCGGTGACGCAGGCGCTCGAGAGCGCCATCGCCCGACTCCCTCACACCACGCACGTCGAGGTCGAGGTGGACCGGCTCGAGCAGATCGACGCGGTGCTCGCCGCCGGCGTCGGAACGATCATGCTCGACAACTTCTCGATCGACGACTTGCGCACGGGCGTCGCTCGCATCGCCGGGGCCGCCCAGGTCGAGGCTTCGGGCGGCGTGACGCTCGACACCGTGCGGGCGATCGCCGAGACCGGGGTCGACGTCATCTCGGTCGGCGCGCTCACGCACTCGGCCTCCGCCCTCGATCTGGGCCTCGACATCCGCATCGAGACGGCGTGAGTCTCTACCTCGACAACGCTGCCACCACCCCCGTGCGCCCCGAGGTGCGCGAGGCGATGGCGCCCTACCTCACGCGGTTCTTCGGCAATCCGTCGAGCCATCACGAGGTGGGCGAGGCCGCGGCATCCGCCCTCGACGAGGCTCGCGCGCGGGTCGCCGCCGTCCTCGGGTTCCGCGCCGGCGACGTGGTCTTCACCTCCGGCGGCACCGAGTCCAACAACGCGGCGATCAAGGGAATCGTGCTGGGGTCGGGTCGTCGACATCTCGTCACGACGGCGATCGAGCACGAGTCGGTGCTGGCCTCCGCGGACTACCTGTCACGCCTGCACGGGGTGCGCGTGACCCACGCTCGGGTCGACGACACCGGCACTCTGACGCCCGAAGCGCTCGCCGGCGTGCTGTGCGACGACACGGGGCTCGTCAGCGTGGGCTACGCCAACAACGAGATCGGAACGGTTCAGGACGCCGCCGCCCTCGCGGCCGTCGCTCACCAACGCGGGATTCCCCTCCATCTCGACGCCGTCCAGGCCGCCGGGTGGCTTCCCCTGGCGGGACTCGGAGCGGATGCCGTGACGGTCGCCGGCCACAAGATCGGCGCCCCGAAGGGCACCGGGATCCTGGCCGTGCGCGGGCGCCTGCCGTTCGAGCCGCTGCTGCACGGGGGCGGGCAGGAGCGCGGCCGACGCTCCGGCACCCCCGACGTCGCGGGGGCGGTGGCGATCGCCACCGCCCTGACGCTCGCCGAAGCGGAACGGGCGGCCGATGCGGCCCGGGTCGAGACCCTGCGCGATGCCTTCATCAGACGGGTGCTCGCAACGGTGCCCGGCGCACGCCTCACCGGTCACCCGCAGCGCCGGCTTCCCGGGACCGCCAGCTTCGTCTTTCCGGGAACGAACGGCGAGACCGTCCTGCTCGAGCTGGAGCGTCACGGGGTTGTCTCATCGAGTGGCTCGGCGTGCGCGGCGGGCAGTGACGAGGCCTCGCACGTGCTCCTCGCCGTGGGGCTCTCGCCCGACGAGGCTCGCACGGCCGTGCGTTTCTCCCTCCCGCATGGACTGACGGGTTCTCTCGACGCCGTCGCAGATGCGGTCGCCGACGCCGTATCCGCCGTAGGCTCGCGCGGGTGAGTTCCACTCCCGTCACCGTCATCGTCCCCGGATACGACGTCGCCGCCTTCGCGGAGGAGGCCCTGGACTCCCTGCGCGCACAGACGCACCGGCACTGGACGGCGGTCCTCGTCGACGACGCCTCCATCGACGACACCACCCGCATCTTCGCCGACGCCGCTGCCTCCGATCCCCGTTTCCGACTCGAGCGGCATGAAAAGCAGCGCGGGCTGGGCGCCGCCCGCAACACCGGCCTGTCACGCGTCAACACCCCGTACGTCGCCTTCCTCGACGCCGACGACCGCTTCCGCCCCGACGCACTCACGCGGCTCGCCGACACTCTCGATCGAACCGGCAGCGACTTCGCCGTCGGCGCGTACGTCCGTCTGCGACCGGATGCCGACACCCCGGGGTACACGACCGGCGACGTGCAACCGTGGGTCACGGCATCCACTTCTCCCGCCCGCGAGCGCACGACGATCGCGGAGCATCCCGCGGCCTCGGGGAACATCGTGGCGTGGTCGAAGATGAGCCGCACGCGGTTCTGGAACACGCACGGCCTGCGCTTTCCCGAGGGGCGCTACTACGAGGACCAGGTCCTCACGCAGCGCATGTACACGGCGGCCACGGCGTTCGACGTCATCCCCGACGTCGTCGTCGACTGGCGCCAGCGCCGCGAGGGCGGGTCGATCACCCAGCGTCTCGACGAGCTCGACGTGCTGCGCGACTACCTCGACGCCCTCGGCGAGGGCATCGCGGTTCTCCGCGAGGCCGGGGCCGACGCGGCGGTGCAGGAGCGCGGAGCCCTCATCCGCACCCTCGATCTCCCGCCGCTGCAGCTGATCGCCGAGACGCACCCCGACCCCGCGTACCGCATCGCGCTCGACGCGTTCCTGGAGACGCTTCCCGGCTGAGCGGTCACACCGGTCTCAGCAGCCTCCGTCGCCTAGGCGGGGGCCTCGTCGGCGCGGCGAGCGGGGAGCGCTGCGCGCGCGAGACCGGCAGAGTCGTGTTCCTCTTCTGCCAGGACGAACGAGGCGGCGAGCTGCTCGGCGGCGAGGCTCGAATACAGGCCACCCGCGGCCAGCAGTTCGGAGTGGGTGCCCGATTCGACGATGCGGCCGGCATCCACCACGTGGATCTGGTCGGCGCCGATCACCGTCGACAGGCGATGCGCGATCGAAAGGGTCGTGCGCCCGTGCGACGCGGTCTCGAGAGCCTCTTGCACGATGCGCTCCGACACGGTGTCGAGGGCGCTCGTCGCTTCGTCGAGGAGCAGCACCGGTGGGTCTTTCAGCAGGACGCGCGCGATCGCGATGCGCTGCTTCTCTCCGCCCGAGAGTCGATAGCCGCGTTCGCCGACGATGGTGTCGTATCCCGCCTCGAACGAGTCGATGACGTGGTGGATGTTGGCCGCACGGCAGGCGGCCTCGATCTCGTCGTCGGTGGCGTCGGGCCGGGCGTACCGCAGATTCTCGCGCACGGTCGCGTGGAAGAGGTAGGTCTCTTGCGAGACGATGCCGATCTCGTCGATGATCGACGCCCGCTCGAGGGAGCGAACGTCGGCACCCGAGAACATCACCGCTCCCCCGGTTGCTTCGTACATCCGGGGCGTGAGGTAGAGGATCGTCGTCTTACCGGCGCCCGAGGGGCCGACGAAGGCGACGTGCTGACCCGGATCGACGGTGAACGAGACGCCGTCGAGGGTCGGCCGCGCCTGCTCCGGCGCATCGGGGTAGCGGAACTCGACGTCGCGGAACTCGATGCGCCCCACCGGACCGGGGGCCGCCGAGACGGGCAGGGCGTCGGCGTCGTCGACAATCGCCGGACGCAGGTCGAGGTACTCGAAGATGCGGGCGAACAAAGCCGACGAGGTCTGCACGTCGAGGGCGACGCGCATGAGCCCCATCAGCGGCATGAGCAACCGCGCCTGCACCGTGGTGAAGGCGACGATCGTGCCGGCCGTGATCGCTCCCACGCCGCCGCCGATGAGGTACCCGGCGACCAGGTAGATGACCGCCGGAACGCTCGACATGATCACCTGGACGACGGCGAAGAAGCCTTGACCGCTCATGGCACGCCGCACCTGCAGGCGCACCTGGTTGTCGTTCTCGGCGTCGAAGCGCGCGGACTCGGTGCGCTGACGGTTGAACGACTTCGACAGCAGGATGCCCGAGACGCTGAGCGTCTCTTGCGTGATCGCCGACAGCTCCGACAGCGACTCCTGCGTTTCACCGGCGATGCGCGCACGCACCTGGCCCACGCGCCGCTGCACGAACAGCAGGAACGGCATGAGCGCGACGGCGATGAGGGTCAGACGCCAGTCGATGAGGATCATCGCCACGAGGGATGCGATGACCGTGACGGCGTTGCCGAGGATGCTCGTCACCGTATTGGTCAGGACCCCCGAGACGCCCCCCACGTCGTTCTGGAGGCGGGACTGGATGACGCCCGTCTTCGTGCGCGTGAAGAAGCCGAGCTCCATGTTCTGAAGGTGGTCGAACAGACGCGTCCGCAGGTCGCCCGTGACCCGGTTCCCCACGGTCGCGGTAAGCCAGGTCTGCCCGACGTTGAGTGCCGCAGAGACGAGGAAGAGGCCGATCATGACGCTCACGAGGAACGCGAGGAGCCGCAGGTCGGGCGGCGACCCGTCGATGGGGAAGAGCGCGTCGTCGAAGATGCGCTGCACGAGCAGAGGCGGGATCACGGCCACCGCCGCGCCCACCACCACGAGGAGCGCCGTGAAGGCGATACGACCGCGGTAGGGCCGGAACAGGTCGATGACGCGGCGCCCGAGGTTCTGCACGCGCGGGGCCTGGGCGTTGCGACGACGCTGCACGTCCGCGTCGACGCCGCGGAACATGCTCCCGCCCATCCCCATGCTCATGCTCGTCAGCCTACGTCCGACCGCCGACACCGAGCGCCGGGCCGGCGATGTCGGATGCCCTCGATAGGGTCGCTAACGAACGACCTTTGATCGGTTGTCTCGATATCGGAATATCCGAGTCCGCGCACCCGTTGTGTCCGTCGCAGTCGCCCACCGTGGCGCCACGAAGCCCCCCGCACGTAAAGGACCTCGTCATGGCCGCCACCGGCACCATCCCCGTCTCTCCGGAGAGCACCGCTTCCTCACCGTCGCACCGCTCCGGCCCCGTCATCGCTCTGCTTGTCGTCGCCGCGTTCGTCGTCATCCTCAACGAGACCACCATGTCCGTCGCCCTGCCGGCGATCATGGCGGACTTCGGAGTGAGCGCCGCGACCGGCCAATGGCTCACCTCGGCGTTCCTGTTGACGATGGCCGTCGTCATCCCCCTGACCGGCTTCCTCCTCGAACGCTTCCCCATCCGCGTCGTCTTCTTCAGCGCGATGGGCGTCTTCGCGCTCGGCACCCTCGTCGCCGCGCTCGCGCCCGCGTTCGGGGTCCTGCTCGCGGGCCGCATCGTCCAGGCGATGGGTACGGGCGTGATGATGCCGTTGCTGTTCACGACGGTTCTGAACCTCGTTCCGGCGAACAAGCGCGGCCGCGTGATGGGCGTCGTCACCATCGTCATCGCCGTCGCACCCGCCGTGGGGCCGACGGTATCCGGGCTCATCCTGTCGGCGCTCACCTGGCACGCGATCTTCTGGCTCATCCTCCCCATCGCGCTGGTGTCCATCGCTCTCGGAGCGCGCTGGGTCCGCAACGTCACCCAGACGCGCCCTGACGCGCGCTTCGACGTGCTCTCGGTCGTCCTGTCGGCGGTCGGCTTCGGCGGCCTCGTCTACGGTCTCAGCGCCATCGGCGAATCGGCCTCCGGGCACGCGTCCGTGCCGGTGTGGATCCCGCTCGTCGTCGGCGTGGTCTTCGTCGCCGTGTTCGTCGTCCGTCAGCTCCGTCTGCAGCGCTCCGACTCCGCTCTGCTCGACCTGCGCGTCTTCCAGAGCCCGTCGTTCCGACTCGCCGTGCCCCTGGTGGCGATCGTGATGGCCGCGCTGTTCGGCTCGCTCATCCTCCTGCCCATCTTCCTGCAGCAGGCGCTCGGCCTCAGCAGCCTCACGGTCGGTCTCATGCTGCTCCCGGGCGGCGTGCTCATGGGCGTCATGGCCCCGATCGTCGGCCGCCTCTTCGACCGCTTCGGGCCTACCCCGCTCGTCATCCCGGGCATGTTGATCGCGGCCGCCGTGCTGTGGACGATGGCGCTGACCTTCGGCCAGGGCACCCCCATCTGGTGGATCGTCACGGTGTACCTCGCCCTGAACCTGGGACTGGGCCTCGTGTTCACGCCGCTCATGACGTCCGCGCTCGGCTCGCTCCCCCGCCGTCTCTACTCTCACGGCAGCGCCGTGGTGGGTACGGCGCAGCAGGTCGCCGGGGCCGCCGGCACGGCCGGTTTCGTGGCCATCATGACGGTCTTCTCGAGCGCCGCTCTCGCCGGTGGCGTCGATCAGGCCGGTGCCGTCGCATCCGGCGTGCACGCGTCGTTCGTCGTCGGCGCGGTGATCGCCACCGCAGCCGTCATTCTCGCGTGCTTCGTCCGCAAGCCCGCGGAGGGCGAGGAAACGGACGCTCCCGTCAGCGCCCACTGATCTCCGTCGAGGCGGGCGCGGCCCTGCGGTCGCGCTCGCCCGGCCGCGCGGACCGTGTGCAGCTAGACCTCGCGAGCAGTCTTACTCACTGCGAGGTCCGGTGGTGCCGGACAAGGTCGCGACTGGTCGCGCGCCGACGTGGACTCAGAGAGAGCAGGAACCGCCGCCGCAGCACTGCGACGCGGACGGCTTCTCGCCGTTCTCGGTCTCGACAGCGGGGGCGTTCAGCAGGGCGATCAGCGGCTTCGACGAAGCGGCCGTGTCGGACGTGGTGTCAGCAGACATGCGCTCCATGCTACGCCTGCGCGTGAGGGCCCGGGCCGGGGGTATCCGCTAACGCTGCGTCGCGGCATCCGCAACCCCCGCCCCTCCCCTCGCGGGGCTTTCTACCGTGGAGACCCCGACCGAGAAAGAAGGGCTTTCCATGACTGATCTCAACGGCAAGCGCATCGCGTTCCTGCTCACCGACGGTTTCGAGGACAGCGAGCTCACCAGCCCGTGGGATGCCGTGACCTCCGCCGGCGCCGAGGCCGTCCTCGTCTCGCCGAGCGAGGGCAGCATCACCGGAGAGAAGGGCCACGAGCAGAAGGTCGACCTCTCCGTCTCGAGTGCCTCCGCGGGCGACTTCGACGCCCTCGTCCTCCCCGGCGGCGTGCAGAACGCCGACGACATCCGCATCGTGAAGGACGCCGTGTCGTTCACCCGTGACTTCTTCGATCAGCACAAGCCGGTCGCCGTCATCTGCCACGGCGGGTGGATCCTCACCGAGGCCGACGTGCTGAAGGGCCGCACCCTCACGAGCTACCCGACGCTGCAGACCGACCTGCGGAACGCGGGTGCGACGTGGGTCGACGAAGAGGTGCATGTCGACCAGGGTCTCGTCTCGAGCCGAAACCCCGACGATCTCCCCGCGTTCAACGCGAAGCTGGTCGAAGAGGTCGCGGAGGGGAAGCACTCCGCTCAGACCGCCTGAGCCCGCTTTCGACCAAGGCCCCGGACCACGGTTCGGGGCCTTCGTCGTCGGCCCTGGCGCGCGGGTCGTGATGTGCGGGGTCGCATCGCGCGGGACGACGCCGACCGGAGCGACAGCTCACGACCCTCCCGCCCGACGGCTGCACCCCGAGGGCACCGACACCAGGGTCAGTCCCCCGCCGGCAGCGTCTGACACGAGGGACACCACTGCCCGCCGCCCTTCGTTCCGGGGATGTCTTCGATCACTCCGGCGCAGTCCGGACACGGTTCGCCCGTGCGCCCGTGCACGCGCATCGACGCGACCTTCGCCGCCTTCTGCTCCGCGATCGGCACCCCGCGTCGGGCGAGGACAGCGGCCGTGAGGGTGTCGTGCAACGCGTGGTGGAGCCGTGTGATGTCGTCCTCGCTCAGCGCCGCAGCGTGCGCCGTCGGTGCCAGCCGCGCCGCGAACAGGATCTCGTCCGAATACGCGTTCCCGATCCCGGCGAGCGTCTCCTGTTCCTGCAGGAGCGCCTTGAGCTGCTTGCGCCGACGCCCCAGTGCCTCGGCGAGCATCTCTCTCGAGTAGCTCGGATCCGCGGCATCCAATCCGAGCTTCGCGATCGAAGGCACCTCTTCGGCCGCATCGACGACGTGCAGCTGCACCGAGAGCCACTCGCCCGCATCGATGATGCCCAGGATGCCGTCGTCGAAGGCGATACGCGCGATCACGGCTGCGGCCGGCACCGCCTCGTCGTCAGTCGCGGCCGAGGGGGTCCACGTCGCCCAGCCGGCCCGGCCGAAGCCGAGCCCCAGATGCACGCCGTCGAGATCGAGGTCGATGTGTTTCCCGTGGCGCGAGACCGCGGTCACCGTGCGACCGACGATCTCGTCGAGCGGACGCGCGCGGGTCTTGAGCGCGCGTCCCTCGACGAGTTCGACGCCCGTGACCGCACGGCCGCGCAGTCGCTCGCTCAGGAAATGCGCGAGCGCCTCGACCTCGGGTGCCTCAGGCACGGGTCATCGCGATCAGGACTCCGACGACGCCGGGGGCGCGGTCGGTGCCGGGTACGAGCTCGTCGAGCCGGGCTGACTCGACTGCTGCGCCTGGGCGAACGAGTCCGCCACGACACGACCCTGGATGATCTGGGTGAGGTCGATCCCGGTCGCCGCGCGCACGGCCTCGAACGACGAGCGCAGGCCCGTTGCCGACTCCGCCGCGAGGTGACCGCTCGCGCCCTCTCCACCGAGGACGGTGATGTTGCCGACGCGGTCGTACCCCTTGGCGAATTCGGCCATCATCGGCACGAGGGCTTCGAGGGCACGTTGCGCGAGCAGTGCTTCCTGATTGTGCGAGAGGGCCTCGGCCTCGGCACGGATCGCCTCGGCGCGCGCCTCACCGGCGAGACGGACGGCCTGAGCATCGGCCTCGGCCCGCACGCGCACGGCGGCCGCTTCCTGCTCGGCGATCTCGGCACGGGCCTGGGCCGCCTTGATCTGCGCGTACGCCTCGGCGTCGGCGTCTTTCTGACGCTGGTACAGGTCGGCGTCCGCGACGCGCGACACCTCGGACTCCAGGCGGGCCTGGGTGTTCTGCGCCTCCTGCTGCAGCACGGCCTGTCGACGCTCGGCGCGGGTCAGCGCCTCAGCCTGCTCGGCCTCGGCGTTGGCGCGACCGACCTCGGCCTTTGCCGCCGCGCTGTTCTTGTCGAGCTTCGTCTGCTCGATGAGGTTCGCCTCGTCGGTGGCGATCTGTCGCGCGCGGATCTCGCGGACCGCGTTGATGCGCGCCACCTCTGCCTCGCGCTTGACGCGCTCGACCTCGGTCGCACCCAGGGCCGAGATGTAGCCGTTGCTGTCGGTGACGCCTTGGATCTGGAAAGAGTCCAGAATCAGCCCCTGCGACGACAGGTCGCCCTTGATGCCCTCGGCGATCTGGTCCGAAAGTCGCTGTCGATCGCGCATCAATTCTTCGACGGTCAGGGTCGCGACGACGCCGCGCAAGGCTCCTTCGAGCTGCTCGGTCGTGAACTGCTCGATCGCTTTGTCCTGGGAGGCGAAACGCTCGGCCGCGCGACGCACCTGTTCGGGGTCGGAGCCGATCTTCACCAGGGCCACGCCGCTGACGTTGACCGTGACGCCGTTCGACGACTGAGCCGTGGGCTCCATCTTGATCTGACGCGCGCGCAGCGAGATCATCTCGCCGCGCTGCGTCAGCGGATTCACGATGGCGCCGCCGCCGGTGATGACGGTGATGCGCGAGGACCCCCCGTCTGCCCCTCTCTGCCGCTTTCCGACGATGACCAGTGCTTCGTCGGCCTTGGCGACGCGGTACCACCCGCGTATCAAGCCCGCGATGATCAAGAGGACGACGACGACAACGACGAGTGCGATGACCACGACGATGCCGATCGCCCCCAGAGCAGCAAATTCCATGGTTCTCCTTCGACAGGCGCCGCGAACCGCGGCGCGGGGGAATTCCCTCCAACCTATCCGGGGGCCTGCGGGCGCTGTCCAGCCCCTGTGCGCACGGTTCCGGTCGCCGCCGGGGTGGGGAGGAGCGTACCGTTGAGAGTGGGCGGCCCGAACCGCCCCAGAAGGGTCCCCCATGAAGATCGTTTCGTCGCAGGACTGGCGAGATGCCATCCGCTTCGATGCTCCCGTGCTCGTCGCCGAGGTCGTTCCGGGAGAAGCCACCCGCTGCGTGGCCTGCGGCACCGACGGGCCGCTCTACGAGCGCACAGAGCTGTGGGCGGTCAAGCACCGCCACCCCAAGCATCACGGCGGGTTCGTCCGCTTCTACTGCGAGGTTCACAAGCCGGCCGCTCCCCCGCCGCCGCCCGCCCCGACGATCGAGGCGCGCCGCGCCCGCGCCGCATCAGCGCCCAAGGAACGTCGCGCCCCGAGCCTGAAGCCCACCCCGATCACCGATCGCCCGACGCGCGCGATGTGCCCCGATTGCTTCGTCGAGGTCTCGGCCGGCGGCGACTGCGGAATGTGCGGCGCCCAGGTCGTCTGATCGGGGAAACCAAGAACCGCCCCGGATTTTCCTCGGGGCGGTTCTTCGTGTTCGGGAGACTCAGCGGGCCGAGATCGTCCACCCGGCCTCGTGCGAGGCGCCGGGGTCGAGCGAGACGACGCCCGTGTCGAAGTCGTACGCGTCGTCGTTGAACGCGTCGGGCGCGCAGGTCATCGGCTCGACGGCGAGGCCGGCGCGGTGACCCGGCGTCCCCGGGCCGTCCGGCAAGTCGGCCGTGTGGATCTGCACCCACGCGCATTCCCCCGCCCAGCTCATGGCCACACCGCTGCCCGAAGGATCGGTGAGCGTGACGGTCGCGCGACCGTCGGCATCCCGGATCAGCCCCGTGTAGGCGTGGTCGATCTCGACGGTGCCCAGCACCCGCTCCTCGCGGAAGTCGAAGCGCTCCGCGTCGGAGGTGACGGATGCCAGCGCCACCGGCGCGAGCCGGTCCGGCGTGACCTCGAGCACGGTGTCGGCCGGAAGCCCGAGCGTCCACTCGTCGAGCGTCGCGGGACCGGCGACGAGATACGGGTGGGGGCCCGTACCCCAGGGCGCCGGTGTGTCCGACAGGTTCGTGGCGCGAACAGTCTGCGTGAGGCCGGCGGCATCCAGGCGATACGTGGTCGAGACGACCAGCCACCAGGGGTATCCGGCCTGCGCGGTGATGGTCGCGGTGAGAGTGGCCGCGTCATCGGCTGCCTCGAGCACGTTCCAGTCCACCCACGACAGCAGTCCGTGCAGCGCGTGGCCGCGATTCGGCTCGGTCAACGGCAGCTGGTGCTCGAGACCGTCGAAGCGGTGGATGCCGTCGACCACACGGTTCGGCCAGGGGGCGAGCGTCGTGCCGCGGTAGGCGGGGCGTAACTCGTCGGCGTCGAAGGGGACGACGAGGTCGCGGCCCTCGTGCGTCAATGATCGGAGGGTGGCGCCGACGCTCGCGATCGCGGCTTCGTAGCCGTGGGCGCGCAGGACGACGGGGGTGCCCGAGACCACGGTGGGGGTCTCGGTGGGAACGGCAGCGGTCATGTCGCCATTATCCCGGCCGCGGCCCCGCCACCCCGGCATCCCCTCCGCCGGATTTCACCCGAACCGAAATGCCCCGACCCGCGAGGGGTCGAGGCATTCCGGGGAGGGCGACTTATTTGAAGGCGTCCTTGACGTCTTCGCCGGCCTTCTTGACGTGAGCCTTGGTCTGGTCGGCCTGGCCCTCGGCTTCGAGGCGCTCGTTGTCCGTCGCCTTGCCGGTGGCTTCCTTCGCCTTGCCAGCAATGTTCTCCGCAGCGTTCTTGATCTTGTCGTCGAGTCCCATAGTCGGCTCCTCCCGTTGTGGTCTTCGGGTATCTCCCGATGTGCATTCACGCTAGGCGGCGGTTCCCGAGGGGGCAGGGGGCTTGAAATCCACGTCGCCGTGAGGCACGGATGCGAATAGGTTCGTGACGTGGGGAACTGGGGGGACATCTCGTGAGCACGCTTGCCGATTTCGACGACCTTCTCGAGGAAGCGCCCGACGGGCCCGTGCGCAACGGTCGAGCGGGTCGCGTCGCCCTGATCGTCTTCCTCGTCATCACGTTCATCGTGCTCGGCGGAGGCGGCGGGTACGTCTGGTGGGCGTCCGCTGCGGCGCTGCCCGCCCCGACCGTCACCTCGCAGACACCGACCGCGAACGCCGGGGCGCCGGCATCCATCGCTCTCCCTTCCGGCGGCGAGACGCTGCTGCGAGTCGACGGGGGTGCCGATTACCTGGGTCCCGACGCCGCTCAGTCGTTCGCGGCAGCGGGCGGGAACGACGCGCGCTCGCTCGCGAGCATCTCGAAGCTCATCACCGCCCTCGTCGTCCTCGACGCCCACCCTCTGATCGGCCCGACAGATCCCGGGCCGACCATCTCGTACACCGAGGCCGACACCGACCTCTACGACCAGTTCTACGTGCAGGGCGCGGTCATCGCGCCGATGCCCGATGGCCTGAAGCTGTCGCTGCACGACTCGCTCACGACAATGCTCCTCCCCTCGGCCGCCAACTACGCGGTGGCCATCGCCCGGTGGGGCTTCGGCTCCGAGGGGGCCTACGTCTCTGCGGCCCGCTCGTGGCTCGGCAAGAACGGGCTGAACGACACACGCATCGTGGATGCCACCGGCATCGACTCCCGCAATGCCAGCACCCCGAGCGATCTGCTGGCACTCGCGAAGATCGCGGAGGCGAACCCGGTCATCGCACAGATCGCCAATACCCGTTCGGCGCAGATCACCGGCGCCGGAACCGTCACGAATACCAACGACCTGCTGGGCACGCTCGGGGTCACCGGGCTCAAGACCGGCAACCTCGGCGACGGGACCTTCAACCTCCTCTTCACCTCGACGCTCGACGTGCGGATCGGCGCTCCCCTGAAGATCACGGGCGTGCGGCTCGGCGGCGAGACCCACGACAGCACCGATGCGGACGTCCGAAACCTCCTCCAGAGCATCAGCGACGGCTTCCACGACATCCCCCTGGGCACCGTCGGGGACACCCTCGGCACGATCTCGACGCCGTGGGGATCGAGCGCCTCCCTCGTGCTCGCGCAGACCACGAAACTCCGCACCTGGTCCGACACCCCCGTGGCGGTAACTCTCGACACGACGACGCCCCAGAACTACGCCGACGGCGAGGTGGTCGGTTCGGTCACCTGGACCGCGGGACCGAAGACGACCTCCGCCGACGTCAAGATCTCGGGCGCGATCGAGGAACCCACCCTGTGGTGGCGCCTGACGCACCCGAGCGAGCTGGGCTGAGCGGCCGAGGACGCGCCCGTTGAGCGGGGCCGCGCATCACGGACGCACCCGTTTGTGGAGCACGCATGACATGGATGCCGACACCCCGCGCTCACGCCGAGCAGCTGCGTCCTCGGTACGTTGATGGCGAACGGGCCCGACGGTAGCGTTCGAGGATGCGCCGGACGATTCCCCTCCTGACGATCGCGGTGGCTGCCGCCCTCGGGCTCAGTGCCTGCGTCCCGCAGCCCGCCCCGGAATCGACGAGGACCGACGCGGCCACCCCGACCTTCACGCCGACGGTGAAGCCCACCGCGACGGTGTCTCCCTCCGCCAAGGCCTCAGCCCCGGCGAGCGACGCGGTGCTGATCGTTCAGCTCGACAGCGCCTCCATCGCCGCGGGTTCGACGCTCGAGTACTCGCTCGCCGCGGTCGACGCGTGGACGGCCGCGCTGGGCATCGCACCGACCCGGTCGGCGGTGGAAGGCCCGTACGGCGGCGATTCCGAGCTCACCGCCCTCGAGTGGCCGGGCTTCACGCTGACCGTGCCGAACGACGGGTCGACACGCGGCGCCTCCGTTCGCGTCTCCTCGCCCACGGTCGCCGGCCACCCCGTGGTCACCAGCGGTGGCATCGGTGTCGGCTCGACCCGAGCCGAGGCCGTCGCGGCGGGCGCCACGGAGGGATTCGACTCCACCGAACTGCGGCTGGACACGCGAGACGCACCCGGGACGCAGTCGTTGCAGCGGCCGGGTGAGGTCGGCCGGCAGTACGTGATGCTCGTCCTCGACGGCGACTCCATTGTCCAGATCATCCTGCCGGCGAACGACTACAGCGATATCTGATGATTTCCCGCGTCGAACGACGCGTGGACTCTGCCGGGTGAACATCAGCTTTTCCTTCTCCCGTCGCTGCGCCTCGCTCTAACGTGAACAGCATGTCGTCACTCCACCTCGAACCCGGAACCATCGCCGATTGGGTCGCAGCCCTCGCCGCCGTCTTGGGGTGCATCTTGAGCATCTTCGCGCTCCGCGTAGCCCTCGCCGCGAACGAAACCGCAGATGAGACGCGTCAAGCGGCCGTTATCGCGGCGCGCGATTCTGCCACGCGCGAAGCGCAGCGAGACGAGGTCGACCGTGCACGCGATCGGCGCCAGTTGGCCGGCAGCGTCGCCTCGTGGTGGGCAGCCGACCGAGAAGAGAACGGCCGCAGATATGGGGTTGTGGTCTCGAACCAGAGCCCCACATCCGCCGTGTTCTACGACGTCGAGGTGCAGGTGGCGGGACCAGGCGGCGCGACCCACACCATCCGCATGAAGGTGTTGCCGCCGGGCCAGTTCTTCGTTCAGAAGAAGGGCCTTGCACAGCAGTCTTCCTGGGACGGTATCCCCCTGCCGGTGCGCGAGGCAGACGTTCTCGACCCCTTCACCGTCGCCGGTGATCGCTCCATCACCGTGCTGGAGTACGCCGACGGCCTCGGTACGAGGTGGCAATGGACCCCCGGCGCCGGTCTCGCAGAACTCGCCTCACCCGGACGCAGCACGACGCCGGCCTCCTGAGCGCATCCCCTCCTAGGCTGGCCTCATGACCAGCCTCTCCCCCGCCCAGGTCGATCGCGCTGTCGGCGCCGTGCTCGTCTCCGCCGCGGGCGACGCCCTGGGCTCGGCGTACGAGTTCGGTCCCGCGCTCGCCGACGACGTCGTCCCCGCCTTCGGCCGCGGCCACTTCGGCCACGGCGAGCGCGAGTGGACCGACGACACGAGCATGGCCGTCCCGATCCTCGACGAGCTCGCCGCCGGGCACCGACTCGAAGACCCGTCGTCGCTCGAGACCATCGTCCGACGCTGGCAGGAGTGGGCGCGCGACGCCCTCGACGTCGGAGCGCAGACGCGCCAGGTTTTGTCCCGCATTCCCGTCGGCGGACGAATGGATGCCATCACCGCGGCATCCCGTGCCGTGCACGACGCATCGGGTCGCAGCGGAGGCAACGGCTCGCTCATGCGCACCGGACCCCTGGCCCTCGGCTACCTCGAGCGTCCCCGCGCGGAGATGGCCGCGGCGGCCGGAGCCGTCGCCCGCCTGACCCACTGGGAGGACGACAATCTCGACGCGTGCGCCCTGTGGTGCGGGGCGATCCGCCACGCCATCCTGACGGGAGAGCTCGACATGCGCGCGCAGCTCGACCTCGTGCCCGCCGAGCGCCGGGATCGCTGGGCCGACCTGATCGAGGCGACCGAGGGCCGCTATCCGCGGGACTTCCAGCAGGCGAACGGCTGGATCGTCCGAGCGTTCCAGGGTGCACTTTCGGCGGTTGCCGGTGCGGCCTCGCCTCTAGACGCGATCGAGCGTGCCGTCCGTGGAGGAAACGACACTGACACCGTCGCCGCGATCGCCGGTTCGCTGGCGGGTGCGGTCTGGGGCGCCGAGGCGCTGCCGCCCTCGCACGCCGAAGGGCTTCATGGGTGGCCGGGCATCGACGGCTCCGAGCTCGCGCGTCGGGCGCGGGAGGCCGTGGGGGCCTGACGTCGCCTCAGAGCGAGGTCGCCACGCTGAACACCGTGATCAGGATCCCCACCGGAACGAGCACGGCAGCCGCGGCGATCCCGATCCCGATCCACACCCAACGCGGCAGGCTGCGCTTCAGCCGGCGACCCTCGGGACCGACGGATGCCGACAGCCCCGGCGCCGCGCGATCGTCGCTATACCCGTCGGTCTGGGTCCACGCTTTCCGGCCCACCGTGGCCCGGATGCGGGCGAAGCGCTCCCAGACCGCGGGGTCGTGCAGGTCGAAGCACCCGGGCGGTAGACGATGAGCATGTCGTCGCGCACCTCGACGTCGAGATCGCCTGTCTCGTCGATCAACAGACCCATGAGGTCGGGCGTGAAGACGTACAGAGCGTCGCGCTCATACCCCTTGGGGCGAAAAGATGGAAGTGGGAGTCGAAGTCCCCTTCGAGCGAGAGGCGCTGCTTCCTCTGCGGCTGGTGCTGAAGGGATGACAGGATGCCGTTGTTGCTCCGCGCATCGAGCAGAAAGTGCGGCAGCTGCCGCGGCAGACGGATCGCGAGATAACCCAGGTTGATGCTGTTGACGGGCACGTTCACCGACACGCTCGTCCGGATCGTGACGATGCCGTTCTGTCGAACGTTCTCGGCCTTCCTCGCCCCGCCGACGATGCGTCCGACCTCCCAGTCCGGTCCGGCGACACGGTCCTGGACATTGCCCGCCGTGGCGTACTCCCACATATCGCCCGAGAGCGCGGGCGGCTCGGCAGCCGGCTGGTAGGTCCAGCCGTTCGCCGCAGCGTAGGAGGCGAGGTCTTCGATGCGGGCGTGCTCGGGGCTGGTCACGTGCCCGACCCTAGCGGGGCGCCTCAGAATTGATCGTCAGCCAGCCCGAGCTCGTCCCAGCGACGCGCAGCAACCGCCGGCGGCAGCTTCTCGAGCTCGAACTTCTGAGGGGCGCCATGCCGGGCGGCTTGGATGCGACGCCACAAGAAGCGTTGCTCCACCGTCACGCTCGGTAGGTGGTAGTCGAGGAAGCCGGCGTCGACCTCACGGAGGGTGTACCAGCCCGATCCATAGTCCTCGAAGGGGCATTCTTGTCGCCCGTCGATCCAGACGACCAGGAACCACAGCCACGGGGCGCGCGGCGGCCACATCATCTCCGACACTACACAGGCGACATGGCCGCGAAGCTCGCCGTCGGACGAGAGCGTCCAGACCGCACGGTGGTAGGAACGCAGCGAGGGATCGGCCGGTTCGTAGACCTTCGGCTGACCGGCGGCATCCAGCGACCGGTCCCTGTTCTCCCGCATAGGGAAATCATGCCGTGCTTCGGTCTGTCGCGAATCCGACTGCGCACCACCGATGCGGAAGGCCCGGCCAGACGCCTTCCCCTGGCGGGAGTATTCGCCGCCACCAGCTGACCTCTGCAACCCGCATCACTCGCACGAGGTCGTCCCGCTCGCGCAAAGTGCCGCCTCTTGCCGATGCAGACGTTCAAGCTCTGCTGAGACCGCGCTCAGACGGTCATGGGCTCCCCGCTCACTCCCCTACTTCGACGCCAACCGGTCGACGGCATCGGCACGCGCAGTCTCTCGCGCGCGCTACGCCGCAGCCTTCGATGCGGCAGCGTCACGCTTCGCATTTCGGCACCCGCGGACCATGTAACGAGGTGGTCACGCGATGCCAGCCAAAGCAACGGACGCGAGCATGCTCACGGAAAGTGCCTGCGTGCATTGCCTCGATTGCCTTGTTCGAGCGCTCTGGGGAATCGTAGGGGTGGGCCGCATATCTGAGCTGACGTGGAGCGTGGAGTCGTGGTAGACAGCGGCTTGCGGTCGTGCGCATGCCGGGCGATCACCGGGCTTCGATGCGGCCGGGGCTATTGCGACGAGCGACGAGCTCGGGTGGGCGTCACATAGCAACCACCGACAGCTCGGTCCAATTGACCGGCGGAGGCCCCCGCATGTGACCTATAGATCGGCGTTCAGACTATCGCCGTGCCGTCATCATCTGGCGCGACTACCTCAACGGCCCGGCCAATTGTTCAAGCTGAGCAACCTCTGGGTTCCTCATGCGGCAGCGGCATCGCCCAGGTTTGCACGCAGAACGACCGGCTCACGATCGATGACTGCCAAACTCGCTTCACACGTCGGCGAACGTCTGAAACTCGTCTTGCAGCCGGTCCGCTAACCACTCTCCTCGCGAATCCGCTAAATAAGTGGGCGTCGGTGCCCCACCCTCGAACGGGTCGGCGTGCTCCTCGAAGAGGGCCTGCCAGCCGGCCAGGTCCTCCGCAAGGCTACTGACTCGGCCAGCATGCCTCAGGTGCCGTGGTGTATCCGGCGTCCCATGCCGACGTGGAGTTCATCCCATGGCGGGTAGTCGCGCGAGCCATCGGGGAACATGGGAATGACCCGCCGCGTCGGCGGGAACTAGGTACGCGCGGCATCGGAGACAGTAGCGGGCCGTCATGCGATCCCACGAACGTAGCCGCGGCAGACTAATGGCCGCCGCACCTGGGACATAGTTTGGGCAGGCGCCGACGCCGTCACGCGGCCCGGCCGCGCGGGGCGCGATGACCGTGCGGCTCACCCAGGGAAGAGTTCGGTTAATCATTGAAGCTGCCGCAAGCGTATTCGCCGTGATCGGCACTCTTCTTGGCGGAGCGCCATTCAGTTCGAGCGATGAGGCCGCGCTTTCGCTAACGTTCTCCCCGTGATCTCCCGCTACCACGTTCGTTGCCCAGGATGCGACGAAGTCTTCATCGCTCGGATCGGTGCGCAACCGACCGACCTCACGAAATTCTACGTTCCCTGCCCACACTGTCAGTTGCCGATCCGGGGCCGCATGACGGGTCAAGAGTTGGACGACCACCGCGTGATTCTCGACGGCGATCTTGTTTCAGAGGCAGAAGCGTCTACGAATGCACCGGTTGTAACCATCGACCCCTTCGTGCCGTCGCGCTATGGAGCGGACTCGCTGGATGGTCTTGGAACGTTCCCTACGATGACGCTCATGCATCTCCTCGAGGACAGAATGCTCGACTTCATGGAAGACAGCGGACATGCATCCGAGGCGATTGATTCCCTGTGGGTGCCAACCGAGATGCTCTTCGAGTACTACCTCGACGAGAACTGGTCCATGTTCGCAAGAGTGGCTAACAAGCGACTCGAGATCCAGCGAATCGGCACATCGAGGCACGACCGCTCTCGACTCGCATACCACGCACTCGGCGTCGCGACCGTGACAATCGTGGGGCAGACGGGGGAACGCGGGAAGTTGGTATTTGACCGCTTCACACGCAAGCACCTCGCTGCGATAAGGCAAGAATCACATCGCGCACTTCTTCGTGCGCGTGACGCGGAATCAGCATCGCTGGAGCGGGATGTTTTCGGCGTCATGGGTCATTTCGTCGACAACTATCCCTCCTGGTCGATGGGACGACTCGTGCGTTACGTCGATGCCAGCACCTTGACCGACCTCACGCTCTTTCGAGACGAGTTCACGCTCGTGCGGGATCTGTATCAGCAAGGATTCGAGCTTGCGTGCAAGTGTCTTTGGATCCTGCTAGCAACGCAGAACACGGTCAAGCGCGGTGATCCCAACTCGTTCGGGGAGATCCACCCTGCCATCGTGCCTACGAACAAACGGCCAAAGAATCTGACGCAGTTCGATAAGTTGCCGAACGCCTACAAGTTGGCGTACTCGGGGCAGGTCCCTGGCTGGGATGGTCTGAGTTCGCTGCTAGACAACAAGCGTCGGAACACCATCGGACACGCATCCGTGAGACATGACCTCAGGAGCGGACGCATTGTCACTGACAAAGATCAGTCCGGGATCAGTTACCTCGACTTCCTAAATGAGGTGCTCGGCGTCTACGAGGCTCTTTGCTCGCTTATGCAGATTGTGCGTCTCGTTCGCGTTGCCGCCTCGCCCGATTTCACCGTGAACAGGCCGAACGCAGCCGTGTACAGATCCCATAGGAGATTCACGCCGCCTCCGTGCCGCACCTCTCGTGTCCGCTGAGCGACCCCCATCCGCACACGCCTGAGCTGACTGCGGGCACCCGACGGGCGCGGCCGAGCGTCCGTCGGGTGCCCGCTGGAAGCGCCGTGACCGTTCTCGCGGTACTGCCGGCATAGTTGCTGCAGTAGTGTGCGTTGAGTAGACAGAAGAAGGGTGCGCGATGGCGACCACCGTCTCGCCGGCTAATCCGATCAAGATTCAGCCAGGCGATCGAGACTGGAAGGTGTTCGAGAAGGACGTCGCGAATCTGACCGCCAGAATGGACTCCGGCACAGAGACCGTCGAGCACGACGCGAAACTCATCGGAGAGCTCTCGAACGTTCCACGGCAGATTGATGTCCTTGTCCAGGGACAGCTAAACGGTGAGCGAATTCGAATCGCCATCGAATGCAAGCGGCACTCGACCGCAGTCGACGTCACTCACATCGACAAGTTCGTCGGCATGTTGCTCGACCTCCCTGTGGATAGTGGAGTCTTCTACGCCTTTGGATCGGTCACGCCGGGCGCGCGCCAGCGCGCAGCAAATGCACGCCACCCGAAGGTGTCCCTAAAGGAAGTGGCGGGTGCAGCTCTGCTT
Source organism: Sphingomonas sp. G5 (assembly GCF_052660795.1). Classification (NCBI taxonomy): domain Bacteria; kingdom Pseudomonadati; phylum Pseudomonadota; class Alphaproteobacteria; order Sphingomonadales; family Sphingomonadaceae; genus Sphingomonas; species Sphingomonas sp. G5. Next base: position 2,135,136 of record NZ_CP109660.1, read on the forward strand.
CCACCATGGACCGACGACCTCGAAGAGATCCGTCCGTGGGGGACATGTCGTGCACCGAACTGCCGCGCGGGCGAGATCCAGTGGCAGACGTTTGTACAAGCCGATGGATCAGACTCGATTGAAGCGGGCTCGTGCAATTACTGCGGAACGTGGACTGTAAGGTGCCGCCAGTGCGGCGAGGAGGAGTACGCCATTCTCAGCGAAGTGACATGCATGACCTGCGGCGCTGAGTACGACCTCACCAGCAGTGACTACCAGAGCAACGACTGGGATGGTGTGGTCCAGACCTCGAAGGGCGAAGAGTAAAGCTCTCGCCTGCCTGTCGGGCAGCAGTGGGAGCACTACATCAGAGCGTATTGGCGCGGGGCGACGGTGATCTTGGGTGCGAAGCATGGCGGTGCGGACGCGTGAGGCCTCAACGTTCCCGATGCATGCGCCATGGTCATGCAATCGAGGTCGACCGATCGCTATGCGTCCCAGGAGACGCTGGCGGACAGTACACGCGCGTAGCGCGCTCCAGGCTCAGTTTCGATCTCCGCCTGCACCTCAGCCTCGACGCGGAACTCAACAGTTAGCTCGTCAGGATTCGGAGTCTGACCGACAATCGTGAGCCGGTCGTCGGTCGCTTCGACGAAGTCGAACGTGGACATTCGCGCGCGAAAGACCAGCTCGTTTGCCGCGATGCAGTTGGCGGGGTTGCCCTCACCTACCTCGTACACGCTGAGCTTCGGTACGACTGTGAGCTCGATGTCCTTCAGCCCTTCAGGGAGCGTGGAGTCCATCAGCGCGTCATTCCTGGTCGGAAAGCCTTCCCAATCGAACGCGTCGAGCCCGTAGACCCAGTCGACGAGCGCGTCGATCAGTGTCTCCTCACGATCGCTGATCAGCTTGGCGAACCGGCGGACTTCCTGCATGGCTTCCCCGAGTGTGGCCACAACTTTCACACTGTCTGACGGGATGCTACCGAGGCGCACGATCTCGTCAGTTAGATTCTCGTGGAACGTGCCGCCCTCCGCAAAGGCTTTGTCGTTGCTCACGAACACCGCCAAGTCCTCTCCGTCCAGGCGCGCAAGCGCCTCGAGGAAGTTGTGCCAAATCACGGTGTCTCGCAGACCGATGCTCTGACCGCTGCCCGCTTCGAGATTCGGCTTGCGGCGATCCAGCTCGCGCTGCACAAGCTCCTCTGCGCGCACCGTCGACCAATCGAGGACCACGCAGGCATCGTGTTCGAGCAAGGGCCGCAGGGCGTCAGCGCTCTGCCCCGACAGTTCACTCTGGATCGATTCTGTCAGCCGGTCCGTGAGGTCTTCATCGATAGAAAACGAGCGCCTTACGTTTGCGAGTGATCCCCGCAGCTCGCGAACAAGCTTGTCGACGTTTTCGCGCAAGTGCCGATTCGCCTCGCCAACGACAACCGGCGATAGCGAGACCATGACCGAGCCACGCGAGAGTAGTCCGAGGAACGCTCGGCTGGCGTCCCCCCGCATCAGATAGTCCGAAAAGAATGCATTGGTGTCGGGGAAGATGAGCAGCATCGTTGCAGGTTACCGACCCGACGCCGGACTGCGTTACCCGGCCGACGCGTCCGGGTTTGCGATCGTGCCTTGCGTAACCGGGTCGCGTGGGAATGCATGATGGGCATGTGAGCTTGAGCGCCATAACCGCCGTCAACGTCCAGGTGCCTTCGTCTGCGAACGCGCCCATCATCGCCGACTTCGCGGAGCATGCGATTCGCGTTGCACACCTCATGCGGAGGGACGCCGGGAGGCTCCGGGAGCAGGAATGGGCCACTCCCGGGGTGTACACGCTGCTGAGCGATGACGGCACTCATCAGGTCTACATTGGCAAGAGCACCAATCTCAGATCGCGGCTGCAGCACCACAAGCATAAGAACGCTCAGGTTCCCGGCTGGAGTCGGGCGGTGCTCGTGAAGCGCGACACCACTCACGGGTTTACGTCGGCCGACATCGGCTACCTCGAGGGAAGACTGTCCGCGCAGTTCGAGGTATTCCCTGGAATCACTGTGGTCAAGGGGAAGACCGATGGTGACTCAACGCTCCCGAGACACATGCAAATGTCGCTCGACGCGCTACTACCTTCCGTTCTGGCTGCCGCGCGACTTGCAGGGATCGACGTGTTCTGGGAGGACGACGTTGAACCAGAGCCCATAGGCATCAAGCGCACAGCGATTAGGGGCACTGTGACTAGCCTGATCGCTGAAGGATTGCTCAACGTCGGAGCGGAGCTTCACTGTGCGCGAGGGGGAGCACTGGGGTTTGGCACGGTTGCGGCTGATGGCCAGATAGTCGTCCAGGGAGTCGGGTACAAGGCACCGTCGCTCGCCGCTGCGATCTCACTCGGCGCGACTAGCTCGACCGGATTCGGCGGCTGGGACATGTGGCACGTCGGGTCCCTCAGCGGACCGTCCCTGTCTGACCTACGAGGGCAACTAGCTGGCCGTTGATCCGCTCGATTATGCTCGTCTAGTCGCTCGCCGCGGGAGCGGTTTGGCGCTCCGCGCGCATCGGGACGCACATCCCCGTACCCGCACGAATCTTGGTCTCCGCCGTGCGCGCTTGACGTGGACCGTGACAGGAGCGGCTAACACAACTCCGTGCTCGGGATCCGCGCCGAGGCGACCTAGTCAGTGGTCAAAGACTGGGCACTTCAGTCATCCACCGAACGCAAGGAATGCCAGTTTGGGAACACACGACACTCAGCCACATCAGCGCGAGCCGAGTCGCTCTCAGGTGTTTACGCCAGCGATCCTCAGTGACTTCATGGCAGAGATGTTGGATCTGCAGTCAGACACCAACCTCAGCGTTCTCGATGCCGGCGCCGGCGCCGGCGCACTCTCTGAGAGTGTTCTTGGCCTCGTTCAACAGCCAGTTCAACTAACCATGGTTGAGAAGGATGTGATTCTTGCCGATCACCTTGCTGAGCTGCTTAGCCACTTCGACGACAAGCTTGCTGTCGGGTCCGAAGTCATTGCAGGCGACTTCATCGATGCGTCCATCCGCTGGCGAGCTCTAGGCACGACGTTCTCGCATGTCATCATGAACCCGCCCTATGAGCGGGTCCGGGGAGGTTCCACAGAACGCGAGAGCCTCAAGGGGGCTGGTGTAGTCGCGTCAAACTTGTACGCGGCATTTCTCTGGCTCGGTATGGACCTACTCCGCGAAGGTGGTCGTATGGTCGCCGTGGTCCCACGCTCGGTACTCAGCGGGGGTCAGTTTCGATTGCTGAGGCAGCACCTGCTAGCCAGTGGATCGCTCTTCCGCCTCCATCACTTTCGGAGTCGGCGTGAGATCTTTCAGCGCGACTCGGTTCAACAAGAGGTGGTCGTTCTCGGCATGGTCAAGGGAGTGAAAGTTGACGAGGTGCGATATTCGAGATCGAGTAGCCTCGGCGATATCCCAAGCGAAAGCCTCCTGATGCCAAGGGAGCGATTCGAGGATGCCGGCGGCGACGACGCAATCCTTGTGCCGTCGGAGAACGCTAGAGCAGCCCTCAGCCCAGAACCGATCCTTCCGGTGGGAACGGATGTTTCAGTTGGAAGCGTGGTCGACTTTCGTCTGCCCGAGGGATCGTTGAACGAATCGTCAATCGGCGTTCGCCTATTCGGATCGGAGCTGTTCTCGGCCAAGGAGCAGCCCGAGCGTTGGATGCGGGTAGAGAGCGCCACCTCGCGATTCGTGATGCCTCCTGGCCGATACCTAGTCGTCAAACGCATCTCGCCACCCGAGACTCAACCTCGGCTGAAGCATCGTGTCGTGGATGCGACCAGCGAGAAATTCCAGGACGGGGTTGCGTTCGAGAATCACGTTCTTGTCGTCCACGCGTCCGGCGAGGGCCTCTCCGACGAAGCATGTATCTTCTTGGATGAGTCGTTCGGAGCAGATGCCGCGCAGCAGCAGATTCAAGAGCGCACTGGCAGTACACAGATCAACGCCGCCGACATCCGCGCAATGCGACGGTTTGCGGCCCGGACTGAAGGTGGGATGCATGGCGGATGAAGTAGCGGGCGTGCTAGACCGGCAGCCAACGCTCCAGACTGTTACCTGGCTGCTCAGTCTGAGGAAATTCGGTCAGCTCGACCTGAACCCCCCGTACCAGCGAAAGAGCGTGTGGACTCGTGCCGAGAAGCAGCGATTCCTCGACACCGTTTTCCGGAACTACCCGAGTCCCGCGATCTTCCTCCACAAGAGTCTCGACGAGGACGGGGATCCGACCTACCACGTCGTCGACGGCAAGCAGCGCCTTACAACAATCCTCGACTTTGCAGACAACCGACTCCGCTTGTCGAAGGACTTCGGGGACTCACGACTTGACGGCGCCAACTGGGCTGACCTGAGTGAATTCACCGCGGCGCGCAAGACCTTCTGGAACTACCAGCTGACCGTTGAGTTCATCGACGACGTGCATGAGCCGCTCGTACGGGAGATCTTCTCAAGGCTCAATCAAAATGCGCGAAAGCTCGAGCGGCAGGAGTTGCGACACGCGCGCTTCGATGGCTGGCTGATCGACTACGTCGAGTCCCAGGCGCAGCTCGACATCTGGCGTGAACTACGGGTGGTCACTTCAGCACGCTCCAAGCGGATGGCGGACGTCCAGATGCTTCTGGAGTTCGCCCAGTCGGTGATCATGGGTCGGCCCGTTGGGTTCGACCAGGACGCTCTCGACGAACTCTGCGCGGCCTACGACGACCTTGAGACCGCCGAGGATTTCAACCTTGAGCAGTTCGATGCGGCCTTCAATCGCGGTGTGGAAGTATTCAAGCGCCTCAACGCTGGCGACGGGCTGATATCGACGCTTGCCGGATCACGCAACAACATCTATTCGCTTTGGACGTTCATCGCGCTTCATCAGTATGACGACGACGAGATCGTTGCGCTTCGGACAGACCTTCTTCGCTTCTACACGGAGGTTGAACGAGTCCGGCAGGCCGAGAAGCTGGATCCGCAGCGCAGCCGGTCGGATGATGACCCCTCCGTAAGCTCGTATGTCCTGAATTCGACTGGCGCTGCTACCGAAGAGCCGCAACGACTCGCGCGGCACTCGGCACTTCAGGCTTATCTAGGCAGGAGCGAGGGTGGTAGTTCCAACATCGTGGCGTGAAGCATATGCAGCTCAGAAGGAACTCGGGGACAAGCTTGAACTCGAGATTAAGCAGCACCTGCGCCTCCTTCCCAAAGGCTGGTATACGGAGTCGAGAGTCAAAGAGCCGGACAGTTTCAATCAGAAGATTGAGACCGGGAAGGTACCAGACTTCGCGCACATGGAGGACTTTGTCGGCGCTCTTGTCGTCGTCCCACTCCCGTCCGATGTCCCTATAGCCCTAGCTCGGATAGGTGAGTTCTTCACGACTGACTATCGGCGTCCGCTAGATGACGCACGGACTGAGGTGCCCGCGCCAGAGTTCAAGTTCAACGACATCCGGCTCTACGGTCATCTCACACACGACCCAGCCATGCCTCCGACTCCGCTCGAATCAATCGTGTTTGAGATACAGGTCAAAACCTTCTTCCAACATGCATGGTCGACCGCAACACACGATCTGGTGTACAAGTACCCTAACTTCAGTTGGTCACGAAGCCGGGTCGCGGCTCAAGTTAAAGCCATCCTCGAACATGCTGAGATGTCCCTCGCCGCCCTGGACCAGCTCGAAGCGATTGACACCTTCAAGCGCGAGGGTGAGCCCGAGTCGACCCTCAATGCGCTTCTCGAAATTTGCCTCTCCCACTGGCCAGAAAACGAACTACCGGACAATCGCAAGCGGATGGCAGAGTCCCTCCTCGAGCTGTGCCGCGCCATGGACCTCACACCCGCAACGTTCTCGGAACTGATGGAGCGAGGGCGAATCGAGTTTGGTGGCCATCCCGAAGGGTGGTCACCGTACCAATGCACAGTCGATTACATGAGTCGGTATGCTCCGGAACGTCTCGCGCAAGTTCTACAGGATCCGCCCACTCGACCGAGCATCATTCATGTGACGGCCGAAGTTCTGCAACGAGTGGGATTGACGCTTGACGAGGCCCCGCGCTCTCGGACATGATGCGCCCCGCGATTATCCGGCCAGTTCCAGCCCCTGGTGGCGACTCGGCCGGCCTCCGCGCGAACGCGCCTCGATAGCAGCGGCTACCATCGGCCTCCGCGGGCGGGCACCCGCTTGCGCGCAATGCCCGTAGAGGTATCCAAAACGGGCGAGGTTTCGCTCTCGTGCGGTTACGGAGCGTCGCGCCGGTCCCGTAGGGGAACTGTCAGAACTCCGCCTCGAGCGGTAGCGATCGGCAGGGCCGCGTAAGCAACGGCTTTGATACGCGAGCGGATCGGCGCCACTGGATCTCCAACGCGGCGCTAGAGCGGAGCCGGCTCTGGCAGGTCAGGGAGCACTAAGCGACAATGGTGGCCTCAGAGGTGAGCGATGGCGAGCATCAAGCAACGTCCCAACGGCACCTGGAGACCCCGCTACCGCGACGAGATGCGCCGCGAGCAATCACGCCACTTCCGCACGAAGCGCGATGCGCAGCGGTGGCTCGACGAGGTCACCTCTCAAGTCGTCACCGGCATGTACGTCGATCCGAAGGCTGGCGCGATCTCGCTCGCCTCGTACTTCGCCGACTGGTCGCAACGACAGATGCGGGCGCCGACGACAACCGTCACGATGAAGCTCACGGTCGCGAAGTGCGCCTTCCGTGAGGTGGAGCTGCGCAGCATCCGCCGGTCTCACGTTGAGGCGTGTGTGAAGCAGATGCACGCTGGCGGGTACGCACCCGGGACCATCAAACGCGTGTCAACAATGTGGGAGCGGCGCTCCATGCCGCGGTACGCGAACGACTGATCGCCACCGACCCTTCGCTCGGGTGACACTCCCCCACATGCGGAAGGCCGACATGGTGATGCGCATCCCCACGCAGGAAGAGGTCGCGGCGATCATGAACGCCGATGAGGATTGGTTCTGACCCTTCATCGCGTTCTGCGCGTTCGCTGGGCTGCACCTGGGCGAGTCCCCTGCGGTGCAGCTTTTCGATATCGACTTCCTGCACCGCCAGATCCGCGTGCGGCGACAGGTGCAATGAAAGTCCGGCGGGCTCGTCGATCTGCGCCCGCCCAAGTACGGCTCCGAGCGCGATATCCCGGCACCCGACAAACTCTTGAATCTGCTCAGCGACCACATCGCCAAGTAGAAGACGTTCGGCGCCGACCGGTGGAACTTCTATGGCAAGAACAATGAGCCGCCGCATCAGAACACCGTCCACTACTGGTGGGAGACGACGCTTAAGCGTGCCGGTGTCCAGGGGGGCGGCTGCACTGACTCCGGCACTTCTACGCCTCGGGATTAATCGCCGCGGGCTGCGATGTCGGGACCGTGCAGCGCGCTCTCGGGCACGCCAGGGCGACCACAACGCTCAACACGTACCGCCATTTGTGACCCACCGCCGACGACCGCACACGGGCCGCCACAAGCACTCTCGTCGAAAGCGTTCTGCAGACTCTTGCGGGCTCTGTGCGGGCTGATTCGTCAACTTTCGCGTAATTTCGCGGCAAAAAAGCCCATTCAATTATTGAAGCGGAACTCCACCACGTCGCCGTCCAACTAGGAGGTTTCCTCGTGGGCCACAGCAGTGGGCTTTGCTCTCTTGGGCCTGGTAACTGACTTCTTCGGAACGCCGCGATAGCCGCCCCAGGCCTCGTCGGTGGCAAAGTCTCTCCGTACCTCGGACACAAGATCCTGCATCGTAGAGTCCACGCGAGCCTCAAAGGTCCGTGCATCAGCGACGTTGAGATCGGCGGCTTCAACCCCATGACGTAATCGAACGTTGCCGACCTGATGGCACTGATTTGCTCAGAGACCTCTACCGCACCGAGCGCCTCAACGGTTACACCAGCCTTCGTAAGAGCATCAAAACCGTCGAACGCTTGAACGAACTCCTCAAATGCAGCCGCCAAACGAGCATCGTCTTCGCCCTTGCCAGAGTTGCCAGACATCGTGCAGTTGAAGCGCTTCAGCTTCGCGACGAATGTGGCGGTCGCGTAGAGGGCCTCCAGTTCGGCCTGACGTCCGGCCTCCAAGACCTGCGCGTAGATGACATTACGTGGAGCGTCGAGCCTCGGCGCAGTGGGGCGTAACACTCGCAACCACTGTCGAGATGATCACGCCGACCAGAACAATCGTCGCCGAAAGTACGATCAGAAGTATGGAGCCCACCGACAGCTCAGCGGTGGAAGCGCCGTTGGATCCGCTTTCGGCACCGAGGATGAGCGAGTACATCCGCTACTTCAATCCGTCGGACGTGTTTCCAATACGGAACTCGCTTCCGTCGCCCTCCTGACGCCAAGCGTGGCCAATTGCACGAAAGATCATTGGTCCCAGTGCCTACCAAAGAGGCCTAGTGTGGTTTGGGTGTTGGCGTCGAGCGACTCGATCAGTGTCTCCCGCGTGGCTCCCGTGGCATCTGGACGAGTCTGCATCCATGTGGTCAACAGTAGATAGTAGGACGCCAAGAATAGGAAGAAGGGGTGCGAGTAAGTACTTATGGTCGCGTCACTGCTAACAAAAGGCGAAAACGACGTCCCATGGAAACGCTCATTGCGAGCGGTGTAGAGCAAGAGAAGGACTAGGAAGCGAGATAGCGACTCGCCGTCGAGGCGAAACCCCTCAACATCACCCAGGGTAAGGGTTTCGCCACGAAGCGCTCGACGCAGCAGCATTGCTCCTTTGCGGCGCGCGCCCTGCAATGAGCTACCGCCGTAGGCCTGCTTCAAATAGTTGAACAGTTGATCAAGTTGCGGAGTTGACCTCACCCTCGCGCGGCTCTTTAACCCCTCTTCCGCTCGCTCATCGATAAAATCTTCGACAAGGCGTTTATATGCATACTCACATGTCTGGGCCGGGACAGCCGCGCAGATCGCAGCGACCACAGCCACATCTAGACGAAGGGAAGCGGTTTCCAGACGGTCGGTGATCCGTCTGCCCGTAAACGATGCGGTCTCGAGCTCGAACGCTTTCCAGGCGGAATCGAAAGCCTGGTCAACCCGCTTCGGGAGCGCATCGAGGGCATCGATTAGATAGCTGATTTCACGATGAAAAACCACGTCATCAAGATCCGCTACGGCAATCGGCTTGAAGAACTGCCCGCCTGTTTTCTCGACTCGGTCGTCGAAGGCCTTCTCAATCGGCAATCGTGCGCGTTCTTCGAGCACCCCTGCTTCCGCCCAGCGCGCGATGGCGCTCAGACGTTGCGCCCGGTGGTAGCTAGCGTCGGCACTCACTTCGATCCGCCAGATGTGTTTCCGATACGGAACTCCACCACGTCGCCATCCTGCATGACGTAGTCCTTGCCCTCGAGACGCGCCTTGCCCTTCGCGCGGGCCTCGGCGACCGAGCCGAGCTCGACGAGGTCGTCGAACGAGATGACCTCGGCCTTGATGAAGCCCTTCTCGAAGTCGGTGTGGATGACACCAGCGGCCTGCGGCGCCTTCGCGCCCTGCGGGATCGTCCAGGCGCGCGCTTCCTTGGGGCCGGCGGTGAGGTAGGTCTGCAGGCCCAGTGTGTCGAACCCGATGCGGGCGAGCTGGTCGAGGCCCGACTCGTCCTGTCCGGTCGACGCGAGCAGCTCGGCCGCGTCCTCAGGGTCGAGGTCGATGAGTTCCGACTCGATCTTCGCGTCGAGGAACACGGCCTTGGCGGGCGCGACCAGCGCGGCGAGCTCGTCCTTACGGGCCTGGTCGGTGAGGACGGCCTCGTCGACGTTGAAGACGAAGATGAACGGCTTCGCGGTGAGCAGTCCCAGCTCGCGGATCGGCGAGAGGTCGATTCCGGATGCCGACAGCAGCACGCCGCGCTGAAGGGCGTCTTGCGCGGCCTTCGCGGCTTCGAGCACCGAGGGGTCGACCTTCTTGCCCTTGACCTCTTTCTCGTACCGGGTGATGGCCTTCTCGAGCGTTTGGAGGTCGGCGAGCTGCAGCTCGGCGTTGATGGTCTCCATGTCGTTGGCCGGGTTGACCGAACCGTCGACGTGGACCACGTCGTCGTCGGCGAATCCGCGAACGACCTGGGCGATGGCATCCGCTTCACGGATGTTCGCGAGGAACTGGTTGCCGAGGCCCTCGCCCTCGCTGGCCCCGCGGACGATGCCCGCGATGTCGACGAACGACACCGCAGCGGGCACGAGCCGCTCGCTGCCGAACACGTCAGCGAGCTTCTGCAGGCGCACATCGGGAAGGTTCACGACCCCGACGTTCGGCTCGATGGTGGCGAACGGGTAGTTCGCCGCGAGCACCGAGTTCTTGGTCAGAGCGTTGAAGAGGGTCGACTTTCCGACGTTGGGAAGGCCGACGATTCCGATGGTAAGAGCCACGGGAGTCCAGGTTACCCGGCCTGGAGCCCGGTCACCCGCGTCACGGCCGCCGCGCGCGGAACGCGTGGGTCACGTACGGCAACGCGACCGACCTTCCGTCGGCGAGTTCGGGAACGGATGCCACGACCCCGTCGACCGCGGCCTCGATGCCCGCGCGCTTCTCGGGGCTGGCCGTGATGATGTCGCTCCGCGAGACGACGAGGTCGCGCAGTTGCGGCAGGGTGATGCGCCTCTCCCACGACCATTCACGGTGCTCGAGCTCGCCGTAGGGCTCGGCGACGCGCGGACCGGTCGTGGCGAGGAGGACCTCGGCGTTCGACCCGCCCATGGCCGCGGTGAGCCGCCGCACCCAGTCGACCCGGTCGTCGCGGATGTTCCAGATGAGCCCGAGCACTCCCCCGCTGCGCAGCACGCGCGCGGTCTCGAGCGAGGCCAGCTCGACGTCGACCCAGTGCCAGGCCTGGCCCATGACGACGGCGTCCAGGCCGGAATCGGGGAGGGGCAGGTTCTCGGCCGTCCCGACGAACGTGGGCACACCCCGCGCGTTCTCTCGCAGGCTCGCGAGCATGTCGGCATCCGGATCGACCGCCACCACGTCGGCGCCGAGCTCGACGACGGCGCGGGTGAGCTTGCCCGTCCCCGCTCCGACATCGGCGACGCGCAACGCGCGACCGGGCTCCCGCACGGGGTCGAGGAGCCAGGCCACAGCGTCGGACGGATACCCCGGACGCCCGGATTCGTAGGCGGAGGCCGCCTGCCCGAACGAGGTCGACTTCTCGCGATCGGTCATGCCCCCGACCCTACGCCGCCGCTCCGACATCCTCCGTTGGATCGGGGCGGCGGGACGCGCGCGGCCCTCCGACGTCGACCCGCCCCGTGGAGTCGGAGTGCGACACGCCGTCGGTGGATTCCGGAAGCCGGCGTGCCGTCGAACGATCTCCGCTCGACGGCGGGGGCGGGTCGCCTCGGGGGCGAGCAGACACCAGGGCTGTACGACCCCGCCCCGGCGCGCCTCCTCCGCAACGCGGCGGTCCCGGCACAGGGTGGAGTCGTGGCTCTGGACTTCACCGCGATCGATTTCGAGACGGCGAATTCCAGCGGTGCGTCCGCGTGCGCGGTGGGTCTGGCCCGTGTTCGCGACGGCCGCGTGGTCGCCACAGCGGCCTGGCTCATCAAGCCGCCGGCGGGTCACGACCACTTCGCTCCCATCAACGTCGGGATCCATGGCATCCAGTCTTCCGATGTCGTGAACGCTCCCGGCTGGTCGGCGCAGCTCGCGCGTCTCACCTCCTTTGCGGGAGCGGACGTCCTGGTTGCGCACAACGCCGGTTTCGATATGTCGGTGCTGCGCCGCGCGTGCGCCGCGACCGGCGACGACTGCCCGCCCTACCGTTACCTGTGCAGCGTGCAGATGTCGCGCAAGACCTACACGCTCGACTCGTACCGCCTTCCGCTCGTCGCCGCCGAGGCCGGATGCTCTCCCTTCGCGCACCACGACGCTCTCGCCGATGCGGTGGCCTGTGCTGAGATCACGATCGACTGCGCCCGCCGCGCCGGTGTCGACGACGTGCACGCCCTCGCCGCCCACCTCGGCGTGCGGGTCTCGCAGATCGTCGCCGAGCCCGCCGAGCGCGCGGTCGCCTGAGTCGCGTCGGCCCGTCTTTCCGCGGATGTCGGAGGTCTGGTGCAAGCTGACCCCATGGATGCCATCGCCCTCCTCTTCGTGATCCTCGCCCTCGCTCTCGGCGTCGTCGGCGGGTGGTTCGCAGGGTCCTCGCGCGCCGCAGCTCGCAACGCCGTCGAGCAACAGGCCCTCGGGGCGCGGGTCGCCGCAGCCGAGACCGCGCGCGCGGGAGTGCAGGCGCAGCTCGATCATCAGGTGTCGCTGTACCGCGAACTGGTGGGGCAATCGCGCGCCGATCAAGCAGCCCGCGAAGAGCGCGAGCGGCGAGAGCAGACCGTCCTGCGCGCCCTCGACCCGGTGCGCGAGACGCTCTACGCCATGCAGCGCAAGGTCGACGGTCTCGAGCGCGATCGCGTCGAGCAGTACTCCGCACTCGGCGAGCAGTTGCGCCTGTCCCGCGAAGCCGACGAGGCTCTGCGTGCCACCACGGAGTCTCTGGCCTCGGCCATGCGTTCGGGAACCACACGCGGCGTCTGGGGCGAGACGCAGCTACGGCGGGTCGTCGAAGCCGCCGGGCTCACGCGCTACGTCGACTTCGACCTGCAGACGGCGATCTCGAGCGACGCCGGAGCCGGTCGCCCCGATATGGTCGTGCGGCTCCCCGGCGGTAAGTCCCTGGCGGTGGATGCCAAGGTCCCCCTCGACGCGTACTTGCAGGCGAGCGCCATCCCGGTGACGGCGCACGGCGACGACGGGGCCCGTCGGGCAGCACTCCTGACCAAACACGCCCGCGCGGTGCGCGCCCATGTCGACGCGCTGGCGAAGAAGGCGTACTGGGCGGGCCTCACCACGAGCCCGGAGTTCGTCGTGTGCTTCCTCCCGAGCGAGTCGCTGCTGGCCTCGGCCCTCGACGAAGATCCGACCCTGCTCGACTACGCCTTCACCCGTCGCGTCGCCCTCGCTTCCCCCGTGAACCTCTGGGCGGTGCTCAAGACCGTCGCCTTCACATGGACGCAGCAAGACGTCTCCGACGAAGCGCGCACGCTCTTCGCTCTGGGCACCGAACTCTACGAGCGCATCGGCAAGCTTGCTGAACACGCCAACGACCTGCGCCGAGCGATCGAGAAGACTGTCGACAGCTACAACCGATTCGCCGGGTCGCTGGAGTCGCGCGTGCTCGTCACGGCGCGGAAGTTCCCCGGTATCGACGAGACGAAGCTCGACGCGGTCGCCGCTCCCGTCGCGCTCGAGGCAGCTCCGCGTCGGTGGACCGCACCGGAGATGATCGAGGATCTCGGGGCAACCGGCGAGGTCACGCAATCACCGGTCGACGAAGACGGGGCGACCACGAGGGCCGATCTGGGTGACATCCGTCAGCGAGCGGGGCTCTCCGACGCCGGGTCGTGAGCGTCCGCCACGTCGCGCGAAAGTGCTCGCGCGCGTCGAGGCGCCATACGAGGTAGGAGGGGTCGAGAAAGCGGATGTCGCCGGTCGAACACTCGGCGACGGAACAGGAAGAAGGCTCAGGCCCCGCCGGGAACCCAGCTCAACAGGCTCACCACGGCCGCCGAGACGGCGACGAACGCCCCGACCATCCACCACGCGCTGACCTCGTGGCCCTCGTCGCGGCGCACGCGCAGCAGAACATCGGGACGACGCGCGGGGTCGACCGCGCTGGCGATGACCGCCTGTGCACCTGTCTGAGGTGCGGTGTGATTCGTCGGAGCTGCCATGGACGATCCCCCTTCGGGTCTCGGAAGTACACAGCGTCGCCGTTGACACTGCGTTCGATTCTGCCAGACACGGCCTCCGGGGCCGGTCACGCTTGCGTCACGACACGCCCGGCTGTATCTGCACATCGCGGGATTTTCGCCGCGTCGCGGTTCCCCCGGGCGCCGGAGCGCACTGGATCGCCGGGACCTCGCCCTACCGCCGAGACCGCATTCCGCTGACACGACAGTTGCGACCTTCAACCGATTTGTCAGCGAGACGCAGTCTCGCGATCAGAGGCGTCCCAGACAGGAAGCCTGACGTCAACGCAACGACGTCAACGCAATGACGTCAGCGCAATGACATCGACCCCGAAGCGTCAGCCCGGAGCGTCACAGCCATTTCGAGGTCAGGTGCTCCGACGAGATGCGGCGCAGGGTGCCCGAGGCGCCGCGAAGCACGACGCTCTCCGTGTACAGGAAGTCACCCTCGCGGCGAACACCCTGGACGAGCTGTCCGTCGGTCACGCCGGTCGCGACGAAGATCGTGTTCTTGCCCTTCACCAAGCCATCGGCCTCGTACACCTCGCCGTCGACTTGGAGTCCGGCATCTCGGCCCTTCTCCTTCTCGTCGTCGTTGCGCGGGGCAAGGACGCCCTGGATGTGTCCGCCGAGAGCCTTGATGGCGCACGCGGTCACGATGCCCTCGGGGCTGCCGCCGACGCCGACGCACATGTCGGTGCGAGCGTTGTGACGAGCGGCGTTGATGCCACCGGCGACGTCGCCGTCGCTCATGAGGCGGGTTCCCGCGCCGGCCTCGCGGATCTCGGCGATGAGCTTCTCGTGGCGCGGCCGATTCAGCACCGACACGACGATCTCATCGACGGGCTTGCCCAGCGCCTTCGCGAGCAAGCGGATGTTCTCGGCGATCGGGAGGCGGATGTCGACGACGCCGACACCGGCGGGGCCCGTGACGAGCTTGTCCATGTAGAAGACGCTCGACGCGTCGAGCATGGTGCCCTGGTCCGACACGGCGATGACCGAGAGGGCGTTCTGGCGGCCTGCGGCGGTCAGCGAGGTGCCATCGATGGGGTCGACGGCCACGTCGCACTGCGGCCCACGGCCGCTGCCGACGCGCTCACCGTTGTAGAGCATGGGCGCGTTGTCCTTCTCGCCCTCGCCGATCACGATCGTGCCGTCGAAGTTGACGGTGCTGAAGAACGCGCGCATCGCGTCGACGGCTGCACCGTCGGCGGCCTCTTTGTCGCCCCGGCCGATGAAGGGAACGGCGCGGATGGACGCCGCCTCGGTCGCTCTCACCAGCTCGAGCGCCAGGTTGCGGTCGGGGTGCAAAGGGCTCATGTCGGCAGTCAGGCTCACCATGCGGCCACTGTATCCAGCGAAGCGTGGACAATCGCCGGTTTTGACCGGATGTGCAACGAAGGAATCGCCATTCTTAACGGTTCGACAGAACTGCCCCGTTCCTGCCGCGCCCGCCGCATCACGATCCGGTGGCTTCGCTAGAGTGACGGTGTCCCGACAACACCAAGGAGCACCTCCATGCCCGTCGCTTCCCCTGAGCAGTACGCCGACATGCTGGACCGCGCGAAGGCCGGCGGCTTCGCGTATCCCGCGATCAACGTCTCGAGCTCGCAGACCATCAACTCGGTGCTCCAGGGCCTGACCGAGGCCGGCTCCGACGGCATCCTCCAGGTCACGACCGGTGGTGCCGACTACTTCGCCGGCCACACCGTCAAGGCCCGCGCCACCGGCGCTCTCGCCTTCGCCAAGTACGTGACCGAGGTCGCCAAGAACTACCCCATCACGGTCGCCCTCCACACCGACCACTGCCCCAAGGACGCCCTGCCCGGTTTCGTCCTCCCGCTGCTCGAGGCCTCCGAAGAAGAGGTCAAGGCCGGTCGCAACCCCATCTTCCAGTCGCACATGTGGGACGGTTCGGCCGTTCCCCTCGACGAGAACATCGACATCGCGGCCGAGCTCCTCCCCCGCATGAAGAACATCAACGCGATCCTCGAGATCGAGGTCGGCGTGGTCGGCGGCGAAGAAGACGGTGTGCAGCACGAGGGCTCGAACGAGGCCCTGTACACGACCGTCGCCGACGTGACCAAGGCCGTCGAGCGCCTCGGCCTCGGCGAGAACGGCCGGTACATCTCGGCCCTCACCTTCGGCAACGTGCACGGCGTGTACAAGCCCGGTGGCGTCAAGCTCCGCCCCGAGCTGCTCGGCGAGATCCAGGAGGGCATCGCCGCGAAGTTCGGCACCGGCCCCAAGCCCCTCGACCTCGTGTTCCACGGCGGCAGCGGCTCGACCGACGACGAGATCGCCCTCGCCGTCGCCAACGGTGTCGTGAAGATGAACATCGACACCGACACCCAGTACGCCTTCACGCGCTCGATCGCGGGCTACATGTTCTCCAACTACGAGGGCGTGCTCAAGCTCGACGGCGAGGTCGGTAACAAGAAGCAGTACGATCCCCGCGCCTGGGGCAAGGTCGCCGAGTCGGCCATGGCCGTGCGCGTGGTCGAGGCCACCAAGCAGCTCGGCTCGTACGGCCAGTCCCAGAACTGACCCAGCGCGTTTGCACGAACGCCCCGGCTCTCCCGCCGGGGCGTTCGTCGTTTCCGGATGCCGCGCCCCGGGCCGGGCGCTTGACGTCAGCGAGACGACATCTCGCTGACGATTCGGCGTCGGGCTGCATCCGAGATGTCAGCGAGATGCTGTCTCGCGTGCCCTCCGCCCGTTCGGCAACAGCGACTCAGCTGCGGTACGCCTCGAGCACCGTGGGGGCACCCTCGGGCGACGACAGTACCTCGATGGCATCCCCCGCCCGGACCTCGCCGGCACGGCGAACGCGCAGGTAGGCGCCGAGTCGCCCCTCGTCGGAGAACCGCTTCACCCAACCGCGCGCCGCCGAACCGCCGACCCATCGCGCGAAGGTCGCGCACGGGGTGCGGGGCATCGTGACCTCGACCTCGACGGTGTCGCCGATGCGCCAGATCTCTCCGATGCGCGCGCCGTTGACGTCGAGCCCCTCCACGCGCAGGTTCTCACCGAACCAGCCCGGGTGCAGCTCGCGATCCAGCTCGCCCTCCCAGAACGCGGCGTCCTCGGTGGCGTAGGCGTACACCGCCTTGTCGGGCCCACCGTGGTGCTTGCGACTCGCCTGCACGTCGGAGCGGATGCCGAGCTTGCCGACGCGCACGCTTCCCTCGACGGCACGCTTGTCGATCGCCGTCACCCCGACCGATCCGGAATCCGGGTGCAGGCTGTGGACGGCGCAGACGGCGACGAGTCGAGGCATGGACCGATGCTAAAGCGTACGAAGCCGACGCACGTGCGCAGGACTCAGCCGAACTCCCGCCGCATCACGACGGTGTCGCCGTCGAGAGAGCGGATCTCGACCGCCCCGATGTTCGAGGCAGAGAGATCCGTGCCGGCGCTCAGCTCGGTGGTCGACCCCGGGTCGGCACGCCACGTCGAGAGCACGCTCGTCGTGCCCGCGTCGTCGGTGATGGCCAGGGCATACGGCCAGCCACCGGGAGGAGCATCGAGCACCTGCCCGGTGTACTGGCAGACGAGGTCGATGCGGGTTCCCCACGGGGCAGACGTGAGCTTCACCGAGGCTTCGAGCGGCGCTCCGGCGACGTCGTCGAGGGCGTACACCGTCCCCGTCGACTGCTGGACCGCGCTGTTCACGGCGAACACGCTCGGTACCGCGACGGCGACCAGGGCGATGGATGCGGCGAGCGTCCACACCGTGAGGCGGCGCTTACGCCGACGTCGGGCGACCTCGACGACGCGTCCGCGCAGGGCCGGGTCGGGCGAGGCGAGCGGGATGGGGCCGGTCGTCGGGCTCAGGGCTCGAGCCCGCTCGGGGGACAGCCGCGACAGCAGTCCCGCGGCGGGAGCGAGCTCGGCGACGGACGCGCGGCAGGCGGCGCACACCGCGAGGTGGGCTTCGAACTCGGCGCGGTCGGATGCGCACAGCGCCCCGAGCACGTAGGCGCCGTCCGACATCGACAGACGTTCGTGATCGTCGTTCATCGGGTCACCCCCCTTTCCTGCAGCGCGAGCCGCAATGCCCGCACCGCGTAATGCAGTCGCGATTTGACGGTTCCGGCCGGGATGCCGAGCTCCTCGGCGGCCTGAGCGACGCTGCGCCCACCGTAGTAAGCGCTGACGATGACGGCGCGGTGGTCAGGAGTCAGGGTGGCGAGCGCCTCTTCCACGAGGAGGGCGTCGAACATCGCGTCGGTGTCGTCGTCGCGGACGACCTCGGGCAGTTCGTCGACCGGATGCTCGTGCCGACGCCGCGCGCTGCGCGCTTCGTCGATGACGAGGTTGCGGGCGACGGTGTACATCCACGACCGCAGCGTCGCGGGATCGTCGCTCATCACCCGAGGCGTCCGCCAGGCGCGCAGCAGCGTCTCTTGTACGACATCGTCGGCTCCCGCGTGATCACCGGTGAGGCTCACGACGTAGCGCCAGACGGGGGTCGCGTGCGCGTCGTACAGCGCGGTCAGCTGCGCGTGTTCGTCTCGCACCGCGGCATCCCCTCTCCCTCTTCTTCGTGGAACACGGGATGCCGCGCGGAACGGTTCAGTTCGAGACGCTGCCCATGACGGCCGACAGGAACTGCGGGTCGCTCGACATGCCGATGAGAGAGAGCACGGCGGCGATGATCGTGCTGATCAACGCGCCGACGATGGGGATCCAGAACGAGATACGCCCGCGCTTCATGGACCGCCAGGTGAACGTCGCCGTGAGCAGCCATCCGATGCCGGTGACGGCCGCGGCCGCGGCGCCCCAGAGATATCCGGCTGTGAGGTTCGTGAACGTCGCATCGACCCGGAAGACCCGGGCGAAGTTGTTCGCGTACTCGGGGAAGTTGAGCAGCTGGATGATGCTGGTGACGACCGAGAACAGACCGTAGATGAGCAGGCCGAACGTCACGATCCGGTCGATCTGCCCGCCGCGGGTGGTGGGGACGGGCATCGGCGCAGGCTTCGCCGCGGAGCTCGATAAGGCGACCGGCTCCGGCTGAGGGGCGACCCCGGCCTCGAGGGCCTCGGTCACCTCCGGACGCCGGATGCGCGCGCGCTGCTCTTCGGGCGTGGCGTACTCGCCGTACTGCGGGCGGGGACGGGCCTCGTCGGAGGGGGTGCGCGGATCGGTGTCGCTCACGCCCGACCCCGGCCGCCCAGCGCGCGCTCGTCGCGTTTGCCGGTGGCATCCTGCCGCAGCTCTTTGGGCAACGAGAAGATCAGGTCTTCTTCGGCCGTGCGCACCTCTTCGATATCGCGGTAGCCGGCGCCGGCGAGCTCGTCGAGCACCTCTGTCACGAGGACCTCGGGAACCGACGCACCGCTGGTGACGCCGACCGTCTCGACCCCCTCGAGCCACTCCTGCTTGACCTCGTCGACGTAATCGACGCGGTACGCGGCCTTGGCCCCGTGCTCGAGGGCCACCTCGACCAGGCGGACGCTGTTGGAACTGTTCGCCGAACCGACGACGATCACGAGGTCGGCGCCGACGGCGACCTTCTTGATCGCGACCTGGCGGTTCTGGGTGGCGTAGCAGATGTCGTCCGACGGCGGATCCTGCAGCTGCGGGAAGCGCTCGCGCAGACGCCGCACGGTCTCCATAGTCTCGTCGACAGACAGCGTGGTCTGCGAGAGCCACACGACCTTCGAGGGGTCGCGCACCTCGATCGTGTCGGCGTGGTCGGGAGAGTTCACGACGGTGACGTGCTCGGGAGCCTCACCGGCGGTGCCCTCGACCTCCTCGTGTCCCTCGTGGCCGATCAGCAGGATCTCGAAGTCGTCACGGGCGAAGCGCACGGCCTCGCGGTGCACCTTCGTCACGAGGGGGCACGTGGCGTCGATGGCCTGAAGACCCCGGTCGGATGCCGCGGACACGACGGCGGGCGACACGCCGTGCGCGCTGAAGACGACGTGGGCGCCCGAGGGAACCTCGTCGACCTCTTCGACGAAGATCGCGCCCTTCTTCTCGAGCTCCGTCACGACGTGGATGTTGTGCACGATCTGCTTGCGCACGTACACCGGGGCACCGTAGCGCTCCAGGGCCTTCTCGACGGCGATGACCGCGCGGTCCACGCCGGCGCAATAGCCGCGGGGCGCGGCCAGCAGGACCTTCTTCTGGCCCTTCACGGGGATATCCTGGAGCCGCCCGCGTCGACCCGGGATACGGGGAACGGGCAGGTGGACGGCAGGTGAGCTCACCCCTCGATTCTACCGGGACGCCCCTGAACACCGGCCGAACCGGCCACCTCGACCCTCCGGAGACCATGACCTCGTTCCAGCCCGAGACCATCGCGGGCCAGGCCCCGCCCGCCGACAGCGTGCACCCCCGTGACTCGAGCACCGACGCCCCCACCTCGGTCTCGCGCCTGAACGACACCATCCGCGGCTTCATCGAACGCTGGGGGTCTGTCTGGGTCGAGGGCGAGATCACCTCGTTCAACCGCCGCGGCGGCAACGTCTTCGGTCGCCTCAAAGACCTCGGCACGGAATCGACGGTGGCCTTCCGCATCTGGTCGAGCACCCTCAACCGTCTGCCGAAAGACCTCAAGGTCGGCGACCATGTCGTCGCGTGTGTGAAGGCCGACTACTTCCCGCGCACCGGTGACTTCTCGTTCGCGATCTCGGCAATGCGGCACGTGGGTCTCGGCGAACAGCTCGAGCGTCTGGAGCGGCTCCGCGTCCAGCTGCGCTCCGAGGGCCTGTTCGATCCGGTCCGCAAGAAGAAGCTGCCCTTCCTCCCCCACTGCATCGGTCTCATCACGGGCGAGAACTCGGACGCCGAGAAAGACGTCCATCGCAATGCCGAGCTGCGCTGGCCCCGCGTGCGCTTCCGCACCCAGCACGCCGCCGTCCAGGGCGACCGGTGCGTTCCCGAGACCCTCGCGGCTCTGAAGATCCTGGATGCCGACCCCGAGGTCGACGTGATCGTGATCGCCCGCGGCGGCGGAGATCCGCAGACGCTGCTCGGCTTCAGCGACGAGCGATTGCTGCGCGCCGTGGCCGCGGCATCCACTCCGATCGTCAGCGCCATCGGACACGAGAACGACCGGCCGCTCCTCGACGAGGTGGCCGACGTGCGCGCCTCCACACCCACCGACGCCGCCAAGCGGGTGGTACCCGACGTCAGCGAGCAGCGGGCACTCGTGTCGCAGCTGCGTGCCCGGCTCACGGGGCGTCTCACCCAACGCGTGCTGCACGACATCGCGCAGCTCGAGCAGATCCGTTCGCGACCGGCGCTGCGCACTCCCCATTCCATGCTCACTTCCCGCGCGCAGGAGCTGTGGATGCTCTCGAACCGCGGACGCGACATCGTCGACCGCCGCATCGAGGCTGAGCGGCGACGCGCGAGCGAACTCGGCGCGGGGTTGCGCGCGCTCTCGCCGCTCGCGACGCTCGCCCGCGGCTACGCGATCGCGCAGCTCCCCGACGGCTCGGTGCTGCGCGACGCCGCTCACGCCCCGGCCGGGACCGCGCTTCGGCTCACCGTGGAGGAGGGCACGCTGGCCGCTCGCTCGGAGGGCGGCGTTCCCGACACGGTTCCACACGGGGCGTCGACCAGTGGCCGCGACACCGCGGACGACGCCGAGTCCTCGGCATCCGCCGATCGACCGCTCGACGACGAGGCACCCGGCGACGGGGTGTCGGTGGGGCGCGCCTAGAATGGATGCCATGACCGCGACGACCCCCGGCCCCGCCGTCGACGTCGCGACCCTGTCGTTTGAGCAGGCCCGCGACGAACTCGTGCGCGTGGTCGCCGAGCTCGAGCAGGGCGCTCCGACCCTCGAAGAGTCGCTGGCGCTCTGGGAGCGCGGCGAGAAGCTCTACGCCCGCTGCGAGGAGTGGCTGCTCGGCGCGAAGCGCCGCCTCGACGCCGCCCGCGGCGAGGGTGACGACTGATGGCTCGCGTCGTCGCCCATCTCGGTCGCCCCGAAACCCCGCAGGAAGCGGCCGATCGCAAGGCCGAGTCCTCGCGTCGGTACCGGTCCAGCAAGACGTTCCGCAACCTCATCGCGGCACTCATCGTGACCGTCGGCGTCGTGCTCGTCGTCGTCGCGGCCGTGCCCCGCGGCGAGCCGGCTCCCCGCCCCGACATCGACGTCGCCGCCCTCGCGGCCGAGATGCAGAGCGACCTGGGTCGACCGGTGCTCTCCCCCTCCCTCGGCGAGGGATGGCGCGTCAACCAGGCCAGCACCGAGGGCGTCGGCGGCACCGAGGCGTGGACCATGGTCTACGTCCGCTCGGGCGAGAGCGGATTCCTCCGCGTCGCGCAGGGCTTCGAGGCAGACGAGACGTGGGTCGGACAGGTGCTCGACGGCACCCGCAGCACCGAGACCATCGAGATCGACGGCATCACGTGGAACGTGTACCGCCCGTCGAACCCGTCCGGCACCGGGAACATCGACTACGCCCTCGCCACCCCGGCCGGGCCCGACTACGTGCTCGTCTACGGCGATGCCGCCCCCGAGACCGCGGCGCTGGCCGCCGCGTCCGTCACATCGCAGATCGAGCAGTTGAGAGAGGTCCCGTGAGCGAGCGCATGACCCCCCGGCAGGTCTGGCGGCAGATGGTGGAGGGCAACGAACGTTTCGTCTCGGGCGCCCCCGCTCACCCGCGTCAAGACGTCGAGCGCCGAACCGAGCTCGCGAGCTCGCAGCACCCCACGGCGGCGCTGTTCGGCTGCTCCGACTCTCGCCTCGCGGCCGAGATCATCTTCGACGAGGGCCTCGGCGACCTGTTCGTCGTGCGCAACGCCGGTCAGGTCATCTCCGACTCGGTCATCGGCAGCCTCGAGTACGCCGTGGGCGTGCTGGAAGTCCCCCTGATCGTGGTGCTCGCGCACGACGCGTGCGGCGCCGTCGGCGCGGCCATCGAGAGCACGGGCGTCGACGCCCCGACCCTCCCCGCCTACATCTGGCGGCAGATCGCGCCCATCGTCCCGGCTGTGCGACGCGTGCAGCGCGCCTCCGCCGTCGACGGTCACCTCCCCGACGCCGTCGACCCCGAGCTTGTGGGTCGCGAGCACCTCCGCCACACGGTGGGCGAGCTGTTGCGCGCCTCCGAACTGATCAGCGAGGCCGTGGCCGAGGGGCGCACCGCCGTGGTCGGAGCGAATTACCGCCTCGATGAAGGCGAAGCCTTCCCCGTCGTCATCGTGGGCGATGTCGACGACCCCCGCGTCGACGACCCGCGCGTCGAAGACGCCCGCATCTGACAACCCAACGAACGACCCGGAGGAACAACGACGTGACCGACATCGAGTACCGCATCGAACACGACACCATGGGTGAGGTGCGGGTACCCAAGGACGCCCTCTACGCCGCGCAGACGCAGCGTGCGGTCGAGAACTTCCCCATCTCGGGCTCGGGCCTCGAGTCGACGCAGATCGCCGCTCTTGCCCGCATCAAGAAGGCCGCCGCGCTCGCCAACAAAGAGCTCGGCACCCTCGATGGACGCATCGCGGATGCCATCGCCCGAGCCGCCGACGAGGTCGTCACCGGCGCGCACGACGCGCACTTCCCCGTCGACACGTACCAGACCGGCAGCGGCACCTCGTCGAACATGAACATGAACGAGGTGCTGGCGACCCTCGCCACCCGCATCCTCGGCGACACGGTGCACCCCAACGACCACGTCAACGCCTCGCAGTCGTCGAACGATGTCTTCCCCACCTCGGTGCACATCGCCGTCACACAGGCGCTCATCACCGACCTCATCCCGGCGCTTGAGCACCTCGCGACGGCGCTCGAGACCAAGGCCGAGGCGTGGAAGGGCATCGTCAAGTCGGGCCGCACCCACCTCATGGACGCCACCCCGGTCACCCTTGGCCAGGAGTTCGGCGGCTACGCCCGCCAGATGCGCCTCGGCATCGAGCGCGTCGAGGCCGTGCTCCCCCGCGTCGGCGAGGTCCCCCTCGGCGGCACGGCGGTCGGTACCGGCATCAACACGCCCCTCGGCTTCCCCCAGAAGGTCATCGAGCTGCTCGCGGCAGAGACCCAGCTGCCCATCACCGAGGCCGAGGACCACTTCGAGGCCCAGGCGAACCGCGACGGTCTCGTCGAGGCATCCGGCGCCCTCCGCACGATCGCGGTCTCGCTGACGAAGATCAACAACGACATCCGCTGGATGGGCTCCGGCCCCAACACCGGTCTGGGCGAACTGCACATCCCCGACCTGCAGCCGGGTTCCTCGATCATGCCCGGCAAGGTCAACCCGGTCGTCCCCGAGGCCACCCTGATGGTGTGCGCGCGCGTCATCGGCAACGACGCCACCGTCGCGTGGGCGGGCGCCTCGGGCTCGTTCGAGCTCAACGTCGCCATTCCGGTCATGGGCACGGCACTGCTCGAGTCGATTCGTCTGCTCTCGAACGCCATGCGCGTCCTCGCCGACAAGACCATCGACGGCCTCGAGGCCAACGTCGCGCGCGCCGAGGCGTTCGCCGGCATGTCGCCCTCGATCGTCACCCCGCTCAACAAGGTCATCGGATACGAGGCCGCGGCGAAGATCGCGAAGCACTCGGTCGCCAAGGGCATCACGGTGCGCGAGGCGGTCATCGACCTCGGCTACGTCGAGCGCGGCGAGATCACCGAAGAGGTGCTCGACGCCAAGCTCGACCTGCTGTCGATGACCCACCCGGGCTGATCGGGCCCACTGGCACATCCCCGACGCCGAGGCGCGCCATAATCAGAGGATGAGCCGCACGACGAGACCTGTCTCGACGCGCGTGCGCTTCCTCGGCGCGATCCTCGGCGTCGTGCTGCTCGGCATGATCATCGCCGGCGGCGTCACGTTCCTCGTGCAGAGCGAACGCGTCGTGGCCAACGCCGAACGGCAACTCGACGGGTTCGTCTCGACCCTGTCGACGAGCAGCCAGGATGCCGCCACACTCGTCGCGGCGACCGTTCCCGGTCGTACCGACGGCACCGTAGCCCTCGACGGCGCGCGCGTGCTCGCGAGCACCCCGTCTCCACCAGGACTGTCGATCGCCGACGATGCCGGGCTCGTGGCATCCCTGGCCGACCAGATCAGCCTCGGCAACGATCGTGGGCGCCTCGACAGCGTCCATGGGCCCGTGCTCTACGCGGCCGTCGAGACCCGCGACGGGGCCGCCGTGCAGGTCATCTCGGTGGACCAGCGCATGGAGCTGGTGACCCTCTCGACCCTGACCTATGGAATCTCGGCGCTCGTGGTGCTGCTGCTCGTCGCCGTAGCCGGCTGGTTCGTCACGGGGCGCCTGTTCTCGCCGCTCCGGCGCCTGCGCGATACCGCCGACGCCATCACCATCGACGACCTCGGCACGCGCCTGCGCGCGCACGGCAACGACGAGATCTCCGATCTGACGACCTCGGTCAACTCGATGCTGGATCGACTGGCGATGTCGGTCGACGCGCAACGGCAACTGCTCGACGACGTCAGGCACGAGCTCAAGACCCCTATCACGATCGTCCGTGGGCACCTCGAGATGATGGATCCCGCCGATCCCCACGATGTGACCGAGACACGCGACCTCGGCATTGCCGAACTCGATCGCCTCGCGCGGCTGGTCGACGACATCGACACCCTGGCCGACGTCGAGAGCGGCGCGCTCGAGGCGGCGGTCATCGACGTGGGCTCCCTCACCGACCGCGTGGCGGAGCTCGCGGGGGCGATCCCGGGGCACACCTGGACCGTCGAGCAGCGGGCGCGCGGCCGCATCCACGGCGACGCCGATCGCCTCGTCCAGGCGTGGCTCCAGCTCGCGGACAACGCCGCGAAGTACACCCCCGAGGGCACCTCGATCGAGATCGGCAGCACGGCGGACGAGACCACCGCCCACCTCTGGGTCCGCGACCACGGCCCGGGCATCCCCCCGGCCGCTCGTCACCGCGTGTTCCGTCGCTTCGACCGCCTGTCGACGGGGCGGGGGATCGACGGATCCGGGCTCGGACTGTCGATCGTGGATGCCATCGCCAAGGCGCACGACGGACACTGCAGCGTCAGCGACACCCCCGGTGGTGGGGCGACCGTGGCCCTGCACATCCCCGTGACCGGGGCGCAGTCCCCCGCCGAGCTCCCGACGCCCGTGCGCGCCGGTGACGTCGTCATGCAGAGAGAGGCCACCGGATGACACGCATCCTCATCGCCGAAGACGAGGAACGCATCTCTGCGTTCGTCGCGAAGGGGCTGGAGTCCGCGGGCTACCAGACTCTGATCATCGCCGACGGAGCAGAGGCCCTCGACACCGCGCTCTCGGGTGACGTCGATCTCGTCCTGCTCGACGTCGGTCTGCCATCGATGGACGGCTTCGAGGTGCTGCGGAGCCTGCGCGGCCAAGGCTCGCAGATCCCCGTGATCATGTTGACCGCACGCACGAGCACGCGCGACACCGTCGACGGTCTCGACGCCGGTGCCAACGACTACGTCGCCAAGCCGTTCAAGTTCGACGAGCTCCTCGCCCGGGTGCGCTCGCGCATGCGGGAACCGGTGACGGTCGGTCCGATGACCGTGGCACACGGCGACGTGTCCCTCGATGTACTCGCCCGTCGGGCCACCGTCGGCAGTCGCGAGATCGATCTCAGCGCACGGGAGTTCTCCCTGGCCGAGGAGTTCATCCGCCACGCGGGCCAGGTGCTCAGCCGCGAGCAGTTGCTGAGCCGCGTCTGGGGAATGGACTTCGACCCGTCGTCGAACGTGGTCGACGTGTACGTGCGCTATCTGCGGGCCAAGATCGGCCAATCGCATATCGTCACCGTGCGCGGCGCGGGCTATCGCTGGGAATGACGTTCACAACCCGAAAACCCCCGGCGGGGGAACCGGGGGTTTGGGGAGACGCTCACGGTGGTCTTCCGACTCACCCGAAGAGCGGTGACCTGCACGTGACGTTCTCTTGTTTTTCCTGGGGGAACCGCCGAGGCGGGTGACGAGGTCTCCCTCGTCGATGGCTCTACTCTGGCGGGTCATTGTGAGAGCCCGGAGAGCGTGAAATGAGAACCCTCTCATCTGAGCCCAAAGCTTCCCTCCCAGTGCCGCACAGACGGCGACGAAAAGGGGCCGGGATGCCACGGCATCCCGGCCCCTTTCAGAGAGCCGCTACGACAGCTCGCCGGCCTCCAGCAACTCCGTCACCAGGGCGGCGATAGCCGAACGCTCGGACCGCGTCAGGGTCACGTGACCGAAGAGTCCGTGGCCTTTCAGCGTCTCGATCACCGAGGCGACCCCGTCGTGCCGACCGACGCGCAGGTTGTCGCGCTGGCCCACGTCGTGCGTGAGCACCACGCGGGAGTTCTGGCCGATGCGGCTGAGGACGGTGAGCAGCACGTTCCGCTCCAGCGATTGCGCCTCGTCGACGATCACGAACGCGTCGTGCAGGGAACGGCCGCGGATGTGCGTGAGGGGCAGTACCTCGAGCAGGCCTCGCGCGAGCACCTCCTCGAGCACGTTGCCCGACACGACCGAGCCGAGGGTGTCGAACACGGCCTGGCCCCAGGGGCCCATCTTCTCGGCCTGGTCGCCGGGGAGGTAGCCCAACTCCTGCCCGCCCACCGCGAACAGCGGTCGGAAGACGATGATCTTCTTCTGCTGCTGTCGCTCCAGCACGGCCTCGAGAGCGGCGCACAGCGCCAGCGCCGACTTGCCCGTGCCGGCACGACCGCCCAGCGAGACGATGCCCACCTCGGGGTCGAGGAGCAGGTCGAGGGCGATACGCTGCTCGGCCGACCGCCCGTGCAGGCCGAACGCGTCGCGATCTCCGCGCACCAGGCGGTACTCCCCCTTGCCGGTGACACGGCCGAGCGCCGAGCCGCGCTCGGAGTGGATGACGAGCCCGGTGTTGATCGGCAGCCCCTTGACCACCTCGCTGACCCCGACCTCGGTCTCGTACAGGTCGGAGATCTCGTCGCCCGACAGGTCGATCGAGGCGATACCGGTCCACCCGGAGTCCATCGCCTGCTCGGCGAGGTACTCCTCGGTATTCAGACCGAGGGATGCCGCCTTCACCCGCATCGGAAGGTCCTTCGACACCACGGTGACCTCGGCGCCGTCCTGCGCGAGGTTCATGGCGACGGCCAGGATGCGGCTGTCGTTGCCGCCCGTGCGCATGCCGGAGGGGAGCACCTGCTGGTCGGTGTTGTTCAGTTCGACGCGGAGGGTGCCGTCGGTGCCGACCGGGACGGGGAAGTCGAGGCGTCCGTGCTCGATACGGAGTTCGTCGAGGTGGCGCAGGGCCTGGCGGGCGAAGTACCCGATCTCGGGGTCATGACGTTTGCCTTCCAGCTCGGTGATGACCACGACGGGGATCACGACGGAGTTCTCGGCGAAGCGGAAGAACGCTCGCGGATCGCTCAGCAGGACGGAGGTGTCCAAGACATATGTGCGCAGAGCCTGGTCGGCTCCCGTTTCGGCCTCGGTGCTCTCGACGACGTGACGCTGGTCGTACGGTGCTCGTGCAGTCACAACCCACTCCCGACCCGGGTGAATCACCCGGTTGTCACGAGTCGACCTGTGGGTCACGAGTCGCGATCCGAAGGTCGACTCGACCGGACTCCGTGTCCGATGAGATCACCGTACGACCCCTCGACACCACCCGGGGTCGTTAACACGCCGCGAAAATGACGAGTTCGTAAACAGCGTGTTCACGCCGATACGTCGTCGAGATCGTTCACTGTCCGAAGCGGCGATCGCGCGCTGCGAAGTCGCGGATCGCGCGGAGGAAGTCCACCTCGCGCAGGTCGGGGCCGAGCGCCTCGACGAAGTAGAACTCCGAGTGCGCCGACTGCCAGAGCAGGAAGTCGCTGAGGCGCTGCTCACCGGAGGTGCGGATCACGAGGTCGGGATCAGCCTGTCCCCCCGTGTACAGGTGCTCCCCGATCTGTTCGGGCGTGAGGCTCGCGGCGAGCTCCTCGAGAGACCCGCCCGACTGGTCGTGCTTCGCGATGATCGAGCGCACGGCATCCACGATCTCGCTGCGCCCGCCGTAGCCGACCGCGAGATTCACGTGCAGACCATCGTGTCCGCGGGTGCGCTCGGTGGCCTCGTGGAGCACCTCGGCGAGCTCGGTGGGCAAGCCGTCGGCGCGGCCGACGTGCTTCACGCGCCAGTTGGGCTCATGCGAGAGCTCGGCAGCGAGTTCGGCGATGATCTCGAGCAGGTCCTGCAGCTCCCGACTGTCGCGCTTGACCAGATTGTCGTTCGACAGCAGGTACAGCGACACGACCTCGATGCCGAGGTCGTCGCACCAACGGAGGAACTCGTGCATCTTCGCGGCGCCGGCTCGATGACCGTGGGCGGCACTGTCGAAGCCGAGCTGGCGCGCCCACCGACGGTTGCCGTCGATCATCATCGCGACGTGGTGCGGCACGGTGGCCGGCATGCGACGACGCAGACGCGAGATGTAGAGACGGTAAAGCGGTCCACGCCCCTCGTTCTTCCGCATACGCGCCACTCGCCTACGCTACCGCGTCGCAGGCGGCGGCGACCGGTGAAAGCGGCCGGTGCTTCCTGGGGGAAGGGTGAGCGGATCGCCCATGTTCCTCCGCGCGCATGAGCTGAGACGTAGTGTCGAGAGCGTGACGCCCTCGATCCCCGCAGACGGCCCCGACATGCCCCAGCTCCCCCTTCTGGAAGCGGGCGCGGTAGGCGCGCAGGCTGAGCTCAAGCCCACCTGGCGCGGCTGGATCCACGCCGGAACCTTCCCCGTCGCGATCGCTGCGGGCATCGTGCTGATCGCCCTGGCGCAGGGTGCCCCCGGCAAGTGGGCCGGGGCCGTGTTCATGGCCACCTCGATGCTGCTGTTCGGCAACTCGGCCCTGTATCACCGCTTCCATTGGAAGCCGAAGACGCTCGCGGTGCTCAAGCGCATCGACCACGCCAACATCCTGCTGCTGATCGCGGGAACGTACACACCTCTCGCCGTACTGGCCCTTCCGACGCCGAAGACCGTGCTGCTGTTGTCGATCGTGTGGGGCGGAGCGATCCTCGGCATCCTGTTCCGCGTCTTCTGGATCAACGCGCCGCGGTGGCTCTACGTGGCGCTCTACCTGGCGCTCGGGTGGGCCGCCGTGATGTACCTCGGCGACCTGCTCGCGGCGAACGTCGCCATGATGGTGCTGGTCGTGGTCGGCGGTCTGCTCTACACGGGCGGTGCGATCGTCTACGCGCTGAAGAAGCCCAACCCCTGGCCAGGGCACTTCGGCTTCCACGAGATCTTCCACGTGTGCACCGTGCTGGCGTTCCTCTGCCACTGGACGGCGTGCCTGCTCATCGCCCTCGCCCCGGCGTACCACGGCGGCTGAATCCCCGGGCCGCCGGGGCTGAGCGCGTCACGCCGCCGCGCGTCCCCTTCTCGAGCCTCGGATTCCGGATGCCAGAGCCCCGGGCTGAGATTCAGCTGCGAGGAGCGGCCGGGTCGATGTCCTGGTCGTCGGTCGTGCTGGCGTCTCGGGCCGCGCGCGCCTGCTCCTCGGCATCCAGTTCGGCGTTGACCTCTTCGCGGTATCGACCGCGGCGAATCCGGCGCAGCATGTCCCACACGAGGAGGAACACCGCGACGCCGATGAAGGCGATGGCGGCGAAGCCGAGCGGCCCGGGTGTGACGATCGACTCGTCGGGAGTGGTGGCCGGGGAGGGCGTGGTCGCAAGAGCGACGATCACGGGATGCATGGAGTCCTTCGGTCCGGGCGGAAGCGCGTAGCCTGGTACTCCAGCATAAAGCCCGGGGAGACCATGACGACGCAAGCCCTGCTCGACGAACGTTACGGGCGCACGCGTTCGCCCCGGCGGCGCCTCGTCGGCTGGACGATCGTCGCTGTGCTCGCGCTCAGCGCCATCGGGTATCTCGGCTACACGACGTTCGCCAGCAGCGCGGCCTCGGTGACGGCGACCGACACCGGTTTCACCGTCATCAACGACAAATCCGTCTCGAGCAGCTTCCAGATCACCGCCCCCGTGGGCAAGCCGGTCGCCTGCGCCCTCGAGGCCCGCGACGAGGATCACGGGACGGTGGGCTGGAAGGTCGTGCAGTATCCCGCGTCGGACGACGCCTCGCGCGCCTTCACCGAGACGATTCCGACGCTGTCGCTGGCGACCACAGGTTTTGTCAACGCCTGTTGGGTGCCGTAAACTCGCGGAATCACGACGCGCCCCGGCTCGATGCCGGGGCGTTCGACATATCCCCGCCGACGGCTGCAGACACCGCCGTCAGCGCCTCGACGAAGGAGTACCCGTGTCCAACGACGCTCAGGTGACGTTCCTCACGAAAGACGCCTACGACCGCCTCCACAGCGAGCTGGAGCACCTCTCGACCACGGGTCGCGAAGAGATCGCGAAGCGCATCGAGGCCGCGCGCGAAGAGGGCGACCTCAAAGAGAACGGCGGCTACCACGCTGCGAAAGACGAGCAGGGCAAGCAAGAGGCGCGCATCCGCACCCTGCAGGCGCTGCTGAAGGACGCGAAGGTCGGAGAGGCCCCCGAGAGCCACGGCGTGGTCGAGTCGGGCACCGTCGTCACCGCGATCGTCGCCGGCGGCGAAGAGAAGTTCCTGCTCGGCAACCGCGAGATCGCGGCCGACTCAGAGCTCGACGTCTACAGCGAGGCCTCGCCTCTCGGAACGGCCGTCATGGGCCTCAAAGAGGGCGACAAGGGCTCGTACACCGCACCCAACGGGAAAGAGATCCAGGTCGAGGTCGTCAAGGTCGAGACCTACTCGGGTCAGTAACCCGCCTTCGTTCGCGAGCCGCTCCCCCACTGCCGGGGTGGGCGGCTCGCGGCGTTTCCGGACCGCCGAGGCCAGGGCGGTCCGGGGCGTGTGACCACGCTGAACGCGCCTCGACCAGCCTCCCGGTCGAGGCCCTGACGCGTCAGTTCGGAACGACCGTCGCGATGAACCCGGCGTGCTCGAGCGTCGAGATCACGAGCGCCCGGTGCTCCTCGCCGCGCGTCTCGACGCTCAGCTGGAGAATTACCTCGCTGATCTGGAGCCCCTGCCCGTGGCGGGTGTGCAGCACCTCGATGACGTTCGCACCGACGCCTGCGAGCAGCTCCGACACCCGGGCGAGCTGGCCCGGGCGATCGGGCAGCGGAATCCGCAGAGACATATAGCGACCGGATGCCGAGAGCCCGTGCGCCACGACCCGCTGCAGCAGGAGGGGGTCGATGTTGCCGCCCGAGAGGATCGTCACGGTGGGGCCGCTGGCCTTCACCTTGCCGGCGAGGATCGCGGCGACGCCCACGGCTCCGGCGGGCTCGACGACCTGCTTGGCACGCTCGAGGAGCACGAGCAGCGCGCGGGCGATGTCGTCCTCGGTGACGGTCACGACCTCGTCGACGTACTGACGGATGAGTTCGAACGGCAGATCACCGGGGCGGGCGACCGCGATGCCGTCGGCGATCGTCGGGGTGGTCTCGACCTGCATCGGGTACCCCGCGGCGAGCGACGAGGGGTAGGCGGCGGAGTTGTGCGCCTGCACGCCGATGATACGCACCGCTCGCCCCTCGGCTGCGGCACGTGCCTTCACGGCGGCGGCGACTCCCGCGGCGAGCCCTCCCCCGCCGATACCGACGATGACCGTCTCGAGATCGGGCATGTCTTCGACGAGCTCGAGGCCCAGGGTCCCCTGTCCCACGACGATGTCGCGGTGGTCGAAGGGGTGGATGAGCACGGCACCCGTGCGCTCGGCGAACTCGGCGGCCAGGCGCAGCGGCGTCTCGACGGTCGCCCCCTCGAGGATCACCTCGGCACCGTATCCGCGCGTGGCGAGGAGCTTGGGGACCGGAACACCCAGGGGCATGAAGATCGTGGCTGCGATACCGAGCTGCTGCGCGGCCAGCGCCACCCCCTGCGCGTGATTACCCGCGGACGCTGCGACGACCCCGCGCGCCCGCTCCTCCTCGGTGAGGCGAGACAGGCGGTAGGTCGCTCCGCGGATCTTGAACGATCCGGTGCGCTGCAGGTTCTCGAGCTTGAGGTTGACCGGCACACCGAGCAGCTCGGTGAGGTGGAGCGACTCGTCGAGGGGCGTTCGCGTGATGATGCCGCGCAGGTTCTGCGCGGCATCCTCGAACTCGGCCAGGGTGGGAGTGTCGTTCATGATCTCCTTCCGCGCTCGCGCGGGACGGTCCGCCAGATCAGATCCGGGGATGCCAGGGTCTCACCGTCGCGCTTCCACGCTTTCGTGCTGAGGTAGACGGCGACGACGTTGACGAATGCGGCGAGGGGCACCGCGAACAGGGCGCCGGCGATGCCGCCGATCATCGCGCCTCCTGCGACGACGAGCACCACCGCGAGAGGGTGCACCTTGACGGCCGAGCCCATCAGGATCGGGTGGAGCACATGGCTCTCGAACTGCTGTACCCCGAGGACGACGATGAGCATGAACAGGGCGATGAGCGGGCCGTTGTAGACGAGGGCGATGAAGACCGCGAGCGCCCCGGTCGCGACCGCGCCGACGAACGGGATGAACGCGCCGAGGAAGACGAGCACACCGATCGGGATCGACAGGGGCACGCCGAGCAGGAAGGCGCCGAGACCGATGCCGATCGCGTCGATCGTCGCGACGAGCAGTTGGGTGCGGGCGTAGCTCTTGATGGTGCGCCAGCCGGCGCGACCTGCACCGTCGACCGCTGGTCGGGCGGCGCGCGGGAAGAGGCGCGTCGTCCACCGCCAGATGCCGCCCCCGTCGGCGAGCAGGCACAGCAGGATGAAGAGCGTCAACAGCACGCCGGTCGCGACGTGCCCGATGGTGGAGCCGATCGTGAGGGCCCCGGTCCAGATGACCTCGCCCTGCTGCTGCAGGAAGGTCCCCGCCCGCGTGAGCCCGTCGTCGATCTGCTGAGCGCTCAGATGCAGGGGGCCGCTGATCAAGTACTCGCGGAATTGCTGGACGGATGCCTCGGTCTGCTTGCGCACCGACCCGAACTGCCGCGAGATCTGCCACACGGCGACCCACACCAGACCCGCGATGATCGCGAGGGTGCCCAGCACCGTGACGATGATGGCGAGCCACTTCGGCCAGCGGTGCCGCAGCAGGAAAGAGAACCCGGGCCACACCAGTGCCGAGATCAGCACGGCGACCAGCAGCGGGATCACCAGGAGCTTCAGCTGGATGACGACGAAGATCATCACCGCGAGCGCCGCGGCGATCACCAGCAACCGCCACGCGTATGCCGTCGCCTGCCGCAGACCCGGCGGGACGGGCGGCTGCAGGTCGCTCGACACGGTGCGACGTTTCAGGGCGTCGAGGAAGGATCCACGCTCGTCGGGATCGGTTCCGCTCATCCCGTCAGCCTACCGCCGCGCCGGTCGCGCTCCGGCGGCCATGTCGGAGGGGGTCGCTACGGTGAATCGCATGACCACGACGCTCCGTCGCGCCGACGCCCGCCGAATCGCTCTCGCTGCTCAGGGCTTCGCCCGACCGCGCCCCGCGACGGTGGGAACGCGTCAGATCACGGGCGTGCTGCATCGCATGCGCATCCTGCAGATCGACTCCGTCAACGTCTTCTCCCGCTCTCATTACATGCCCCTGTTCGCACGGTTGGGGCCCTACGATCCCGCCCTGCTCGACAAACTCGCCTTTTCACGCCGGCCGACGTGGGTCGAGTCCTGGGCGCACGTGGCATCCCTCGTCTCGGTCGATGACTGGCCCCTGCTGCAGTTTCGTCGCGACGAGCTGCGCGCCAAGTACAGTCGCGACGCGTGGGCCGAGGCGAATCAGCCACTTCTGCGGTGGTTGCGCGACGAGCTCGCCGACCGCGGTCCGCTGCGTCCCGCCGAGATCGAGCACGACGCCCGCAGCGGCTCTCGCGGCTCCTGGTGGGGGTGGGACGACGTCAAGAACGGTCTGGAGCGCCTCTGGTTGTTCGGCGATGTCGCCATCGCCGGCCGACGCGGCTTCGAGCGGCGTTACGCCCTCGCCTCCGATGTCCTTCCACCGGCGGCGCTCGAGACCTCCGTTGCCCGCGCCGAGGCGATCAGAGAGCTCGTACGTCGCGCCGCCATCGCGTACGGCGTCGCCACGGCGGCCGACCTCGCCGACTACTGGCGCATCCGCGATCGACCGGCGGTGATGACCGGCATCCACGATCTGGTCGACGCCGGCGAACTCATCCCCGTGTCCGTCGAGGGCTGGCAGGTCGCCGGTCGACCGGCCAAGGCATGGCTGCACCGCGACGCCGCCCGGCCGCGCAAGGTCGATGCGGCAGCCATCCTCACCCCGTTCGACCCCGTGGTGTGGTTCCGCGACCGCGCCGAGCGGCTGTTCGACTTCGACTACCGCATCGAGATCTACACGCCCGCGCCGCAGCGGCGCTACGGGTATTACTCGCTGCCCGTCCTCGTCGGAGACGACGTGGTCGGACGCATCGACCTCAAGGCCGACCGCGCGTCGCGCGCTCTGCGCGTGCAGTCCGCGTGGTGGGAGGCCGGGGCGTCTCCGGATGCCGCCGAGCGCGTCGCCGCCGAACTGCTCGCGGCCGCACGTTGGCAGGGCCTCGACCGCGTCACGGTCTCGCGGTGGGGTGACGCGGCCGAAGACCTGGCAGGGGCCCTGCGCGCCGAGCGACACGAGCACCCCGACGGTCGCACCAACTGAAACGCGCCCCCTCGGCCGAAGCGGAGGGAGCGCGTTCACTCAGAACTGCACGCGTGGCGGTTCGGCGATCGCGGCGCCGTCGATGACCTCGAAGAACTCCCGCTCGTGGAAGCCGAGCTGGCGGGCGAAGAGGTTGTTCGGGAACACCTTGATCTTCGTGTTCAACTCGCGCACGCCGCCGTTGTAGAACCGTCTCGACGCCTGGATCTTGTCTTCGGTGTCGACGATCGCATGCTGGAGCTGCAGGAAGTTCTGGCTCGCCTGGAGCTGCGGGTATGCCTCGGCCACCGCGAACAGCGATTTCAACGCTTGCTGCATGTGGCCCTCGGCGACGCCGGCCTCAGCGGGACTCTGCGCCGAGAGTGTCTCAGCCCGCGCGCGCGTGACGTTCTCGAACACGGCTTTCTCGTGCGCCGCGTAGCCCTTCACCGTTTCGATGAGGTTGGGCAGCAGGTCGGCACGTCGCTTGAGCTGAACGGTGATGTCACTCCACGCTTCGTCGACGCGCACATTGAGCGCGACGAGGCTGTTGTAGGTGGCCCACAGGTAGATGCCAGCGATGACCAGGATGCCGACGATCACGATGACCGGTACGAGCCACTCCCACATAAGTCCCCACACTCCGTTCGGAAGATTGCCCTCCAGTGTAACTGCGGGGTGCGCCGCGTTACGGGTGGTGCGAGGGACTCCCAGGCGATCTGCACGCAACGGGCATCTCGTACCCCCGGTGGGACTCGAACCCACACTGAAGCGATTTTAAGTCGCCTGCCTCTGCCATTGGGCTACGGGGGCCCGTGCCTCCACCGTATCGCGGGCGTCGCCCGCCGCCCGCTGACCGTGCGGCAAGAAGAGCGACGACACGCCGATTCCCGATGCCGACATCCGGCCTCCCGGTCCCCGACTCGGCACGACGACACGTGACGCCCCCGGAAACGCCGAAACCCCCGCACCCGGAAGGGCGCGAGGG
The DNA here is from genome assembly GCF_052660795.1 of Sphingomonas sp. G5. Taxonomy (NCBI): domain Bacteria; kingdom Pseudomonadati; phylum Pseudomonadota; class Alphaproteobacteria; order Sphingomonadales; family Sphingomonadaceae; genus Sphingomonas; species Sphingomonas sp. G5. The sequence continues at coordinate 2,171,419 of NZ_CP109660.1, forward strand.
TCTCGGACGAAGGGTGTTACTTGGCCGCGACGGGCTCGACCTTCTTCTCAGCCGGAGCTGCGGGCGTCTCTGCGGCGGGAGCGGCCGGACGCGGGCGAGCGGCGAACTCCTCGAAGGCTGCGCGAGGCTTCTGCACGGCCTCGAGCGACACGACCTCGCGGCCGTGGACGAAGTTCTGCATCCAGTCGCCGATCACGCGGAACTTGCGCTCCCAGGTGGGCATGGCGAGACCGTGGTAGCCGCGGTGTGCGAACCAGGCGATCAGACCGGTCAGGGCGATGTTGCCCGACTGGAAGGCGCCGTTGTACAGGCCCAGGCCGGCGACGGCACCGAGGTTCTTGTGGTTGTACTCCTTGGGCTCCTCACCGCGGAGCACCGCCACGAGGTTCTTCGCCATGAGCTTGCCCTGGCGGACCGCGTGCTGGGCGTTGGGGACGCAGAATCCGCCCACGCCGCCGCCCGAGAGGTCGGGAACGGCCGAGACGTCACCGGCGGCCCACGCACCCTCGACGATCTCTTCGTCGGTGCCGACGCGCAGGTCGGGGCGGGTGCGGATGCGACCGCGCTCCTCGACGGGCAGGTCGCTGCCACGGACGACCGTGGGGTTGGCCATGACACCGGCGGTCCAGATGATGAGGTCGGTCGGCAGGTTCTCCCCCGTCGACAGCTCGACGATGCCGTCGACGGCGCCCTTGACCTGCGTGTCGAGGTGCACGAAGGCACCCTTCTTGGCGAGGTCGGCGAGGACCCACTCGCTCGTCTTCTGCGAGACCTCGGGCATGATGCGGCCCATGGCTTCGATGAGGTGGAAGTGCGTGTCGTCGAACGCCAGGGTCGGGTACTGCGAGAGCAGCGACGACGCGTAGGCGCGCAGTTCGGCGAAGACCTCGATACCGGCGAAGCCGCCACCGACGACGACGACGGTCAGCAGACGGTCGCGCTCGGGACCTGCGGGCAGCACCGACGCCTTGTCGAAGTTCGACGTGAGGCGGTCGCGGATCGCGACGGCCTCTTCGATGGTCTTGAGCCCGATCGCGTTGTCGGCGATGCCGGGGATCGGGAAGGTGCGCGAGACGGCACCGGCGGTGACGACGATGTGGTCGTAGCTCTGCTCGAAGGTCTCGTCACCGGCGATCGGCGTGACCGTCGCGGTCTTGGTCGCGTGCGAGATGCCCGTGACCTTGCCCGCGATGACCGTGGTGCGCTTGAGGTGGCGACGGAGGCCGACCACCACATGGCGGGGCTCGATCTCGCCCGCGGCGACCTCGGGGAGGAAGGGCTGGTACGTCATGTACGGCAGCGGGTCGACGAGCGTGACTTCGGCCTCGCCTCGGCCGAGCAGCTTCTCGAGCTTCCAGGCGGTGTAGAAACCTGCATAGCCCCCACCGACGATGAGGATTCTGGGCACGGTAGTGGTCACGATGTGAGGGACTCCTCGTTTGTGGTGCGGCTCGGCTCGCGGGAGACGCGCGCCTGTCGGATTCGCCGGGCAGCAGCAGTGACACCGAGCGCAATCATTATAGCGGCCAGTGTGGCAGCGCCGAGCGGCAACGACCCGTACAGCACGCTATCGCGAGACGGCAGAAGGGGCGACCCCGCCGCGGGCGCCGCTTCGACGGGCGGCAGCGGCGGGATGACCACGGGACTCGGGGTGGGCTCCGGCGACGGCTCCGCGTCTGCGCGGCGGTACAGACGGATCCACTCCTTGAGGCTCCCGAGCGGGTTCTCCGACACGGTCTCGACCCGCGCCGACACCGCAGCAGCGGCATCCACCAGTCCGTAGCCGTACAGCTTGTCGGGTCGAGCCGAAGCGCCGGCCGCGGGCCTCGCGGTCTGAATCAGACGGTTGAGGACGTTGTTGGCATCCATCCCCGGGTGCGAAGCGCGCACGAGGGCGGCGATGCCGGCGACGATGGGCGCCGCACCGCTCGTGCCGTTCCACTGCACCAGCGAACCGTCGGCCGAGACACCGATGAGCCGCTCGCTCGGGGCGGAGAGACCGATCGTGATGCCCTGGGTCGACGCGTCGTTGCTCGCCGCGCCACTCGGGTCGACGCCGCCGACGGCCAGAACGCCGGGAATGGTGGCCGGAGCGCCCACGCGGTCGGTGCCGCTGCCCCGGTTGCCGGCGGCCACGACGATGACCACGTCGTGATCGAAGGCGTACTCGAAGGCGGTATCCCAGCTGGTGTCCCAGTCGAGGGTGTTGGTCGTCAGCGACATGTTGATGACCGTCGCACCGTTGTCGACCGCCCAGCGGATGGCATCGGCGATCTGATCCGTGAAGGGCTTGGCACTCGAGGCGCCGAACCCGACCGAGATCGACAGCAACTCGGCCTCGGGCGCGACACCGATCATGCCGCGGCCGTTGCCGGTCCCGCGGGCTGCGGCAAGCGAACCCACCCAGCTTCCGTGATTCGCGTCCACCGCGCCGACTGGCGAGCGTCCGTCGGAAGCGCCCACGCCCGACACGTCGGTGCCGCCGACAACGGCCCCGGTGAACTCGGTCGGCCCGCGGCCGATGCCGGTGTCGATGATCGCGATCTTCTGGCCCGCACCCCGTGTGGTCTTCCATGCCTCGCGCACGCCGTACTGGTCGAGCCAGTACTCCCCCGCGCGAACCGAATCGGTGGGGTCCTCGGGGACCGGATTCGACGGGGCCTGGGGTGCGGCCGACGCGGGAACCGTCGCGGCCACCGCGGGCATCGCCATCGCCCCGCTCAGCACCGTCGCGAGAACGACGGATGCCATAGCGGCGGCGACACGCTTCATCCGCCGGCCCCGGGGCTTTCGCACTGGCACCGCTCGGGCGACCACGTACCGCGCTCGAGGGCACGGTCTCCGATCGGGTTCACGCCGGGACCCGCGGCCAGCGCGTGACCGGCGAGAGCGTGCAGGCACTTCACGCGCGCGGGCATGCCGCCGGCCGAGATCCCGGCGATCTCCTCGGGCTCGCCATAGGCCGCACGGTCTCGCAGATACGCCTCGTGCGCCGCCAGGTACTGCTGCTGCAGTTCTTCGTCTTCGGCGAGCTCGTCGGAGAATTCCTTCATGACGTGGCCCGCCTCGAGCACCGACATCGCGGCGGTCGCCGCCGGGTGGGTGAGGTAGTAGAAGGTGGGGAACGGGCTGCCGTCGTCGAGCCGCGGCGAAGTCGCCACGACCGTGGGATTGCCGCACACGCAGCGCGCCGCGATTCCCACGACCCCGCGCGGGACACGGCCGAGCTGCGACTGGAGCACGGCCAGGTCGGCGTCGGAGGCGGGGGGAAGCGTTGCGGTAGTCATCGCCTCCAGGGTACCCGCCGTCTCCGACAGCCCGCCGGGACCCGGAGTCAGCCCGCGGGTGCGTCGGGGGCGGGAGTCGGATCCGGAACGCCGACGGTGACGTCGGGAACCGCCACCTGCGCCGCGCCCGAGGAGGTGACCGAGCGCACGAGCTGTGCCATCCAGTCGGTGCGGGTCTGGCCCACGTCACCGCTGACGTCGTCCTGCTCCTGCGGCGTGGCCGAGGCCGGCAGGTCGTTGTCGATGAGGTACACGACCTCACCGGGGAACGTGTAGCCGAGACGCTCGCGCGCCTGCGTCCGTATGTACGCGGGATCGGACCAGCGGTCGCGCTGCGTCTGCAGATCGGCCACCTGGGACTGGCTGAGCTGCACGGCGCTGCGAAGCGCCTGGATCTGCTGACGCTGGTCCATATACGTGCCGACCGTCGGCACGAGGACGAAGGTCCCCAGCACCACAAGACCCAGCATGATCACGACGAAACCGGAGATGCGTACGCGGCCGAGCCAGTCGCGCACGTCGACGCGGCGCTCGCGGGCGGCCGGGCGCGCCGACGGACGCACCGGTCGGGCCGATGCCCTCGGCCCCCTCTTCGACGAGGTCCTGCTCGACGTCGGAGCCTCGGATGCCGCTGGGCGGCGAGGAGGCAAAGTCGGTCGCTCCACGGCATCCCCTCCGTCGTCGTCCGGCTCGGATCTCGAACCGCACGCGAGTCTACGGCCCGCCGGAAGGCGCTTCCGCGGACGCGCCGGGGGCACGGCGTCCGCTCAGCGAAAAGCGCTCGCGAACGACGGAGGAGGGGAAGCCGTACGGCTCCCCCTCCTCATGTGGTCAGACGATCAGCCCTTGAAACGGGGGAACGCCGAGCGGCCCGCGAAGACCGCGGCGTCGCCGAGGTCTTCCTCGATGCGGAGCAGCTGGTTGTACTTGGCGACGCGCTCGCTGCGCGCGGGGGCACCGGTCTTGATCTGACCGGCGTTCACGGCGACGGCGAGGTCGGCGATCGTGGTGTCCTCGGTCTCGCCCGAGCGGTGCGACAGCATCGAGGTGTAGCCCGAGCGGGTCGCCAGCGAGATCGCGTCGAGCGTCTCGGACAGGGTGCCGATCTGGTTGACCTTGACCAGCAGCGAGTTGGCAACGCCGAGGTCGATGCCCTGCTGCAGGCGCTTGGGGTTGGTCACGAACAGGTCGTCGCCGACGAGCTGGACCTTGGAGCCGATGGCATCCGTCAGCTTCTTCCAGCCGTCCCAGTCGTCTTCGGCGAGGGCGTCTTCGATCGTGACGATCGGGAAGTTCGCGACGAGGTCGGCGAAGTAGTCGACGAGGGTGTCGACGCTCCACTCCTTGCCCTCGACGGTGTAGACGCCGTCCTTGTAGAACTCGGTGGCGGCGACGTCGAGGCCGACCGCGATCTCTTTACCGGGCGTGAAGCCGGCCTTCTCGATCGCGCGGATGAGGAAGTCGAGGCCCTCGCGGTTGCTGGGCAGGTCGGGGGCGAAGCCGCCCTCGTCGCCGAGACCGGTGTTGTAGCCCGCGGACTTCAGTTCTCCCTTGAGGACGTGGTAGACCTCGGTGCCCCAACGGAGAGACTCGCCGTAGGTCTCGGCGCCGATCGGGGCCAGGAAGAACTCCTGGAAGTCGATGCCGTTGTCGGCGTGCTCGCCTCCGTTGATGACGTTGAACAGCGGGACGGGCAGCAGGTGCGCGTTGGGGCCGCCCAGGTAGCGGAACAGGGGCAGGTCGGCACTGTCGGCGGCGGCCTTGGCCACGGCGAGCGACACGCCGAGGATGGCGTTCGCGCCCGTGCGCGACTTGTTCTCGGTGCCGTCGGTCTCGATGAGGATCTCGTCGATGATGCGCTGCTCGCTGGCCTCGACGCCCTCGATCGCGGGGCCGAGCTCGTCGACGACCGCGGCGACGGCCTTCAGCACGCCCTTGCCGCTGTAGCGGCTCTTGTCGCCGTCGCGCAGCTCGTAGGCCTCGAACGCGCCGGTGGACGCGCCGGAGGGCACGGCGGCCCGCTGGACGATTCCGTCGTCGAGGAGCACCTCCACCTCGACGGTCGGGTTACCGCGCGAATCCAGGATCTCGCGCGCGTTGACAGCCTCGATAAGTGCCACGAAGGACTCCTCGTTGGTTCTTGGGTGGAGAGGGGGCGGAGCGTCGTCGGTCCGTGGTCGAGTCTAGTGATCTCGTTCGCCGGGCGTGCGGCCGGGTTGCGGAGTCCGCGCTGCACGGAGCGCGACGGGACCGCCTACCGATCGGTCGAGCGTCCCACGGCATCCACCACGATCGCGACCGCCACCCCGTCCCACCCCTTGCGGTCGAGGGTCTGCAGGGCCGTGGCGTCGAACCGGGGGTCGGATCCGAGCATCAGGATGCCGCGGCGAGCGCCCTGCACCTTCGGATCGGTCGTGTCCGCATCGGCGACCTCTCCCCCGCGCACGACATTGTCGAGCACGACCACCGTGCCGATCCGCCCGAGACGCGCCGCCCAGTCCAGGTACAGCTCGTTGGACTCCTTGTCGGCATCGATGAAGACGAGGTCGAAGGGCCCCTCGTCCGCGAGCGTCGGCAGCACGTCGGCTCCGCGACCGACGCGCACCTCCACCCGGTCCGCGACTCCGGCGCGCGCGAGGTTCGCGCGGGCGATCTCCGCGTTCGCGGGCTCCGCCTCGATGGTGATGACCCGTCCCGACGGGCCGACGGCGCGGGCGAACCAGATCGTGGAGTATCCGCCGAGCGTTCCGACCTCGAGCACGCGGCGCGCCCCGGCGATGCGCGTCAGCAGGTGCAGGAATTTGGCGTTGACCGCCGCGACTTCGATCGCCGGCAGGCCCGCGCCGTGCTGGGCGGCGAGCGCGGCCTCCCCCTCGGGGTCGGGCCCGACGAGGGTCTCGGTCAGGAAGGCATCGACGTCTTCGTGGGTGCGCACTCCCCCAGCCTGTCGGCACCGGTCGAGCGGGTCAACGCTCTCCGCGCAGATGGGCGCGGGTCATCTCGTCGTACTCCTCGTCGGAGAGCTCGTCGAAACCCTTGGCCTCCACTCGGTCCGACCTCATCCAACGGACCATGAGGATTACGAGGATCGGCACGTCGGCGAACTCCGCGATGAACCAGATCATGTCACCCGCGAGGTGCTGGTCGTGCAGCAGCGACGGCCACCACGACACCGCCTGCGTGGCATCCGGGATCAGATCCAGCACGTTGTCGTTCAAGCGCATCAGCAGCCCCGGAACGGAGTCGATCAGCAGCTCGACGAACGCGAGCAGGAACTCGATGGCGATGAAGGCGCCGGTGTGGACGGCGCCGAGCGCCATCATCGGCAGCACCATCGCGAGCCCGACGAGGGGCACGACGATCCCCAGCGACGCCTCGACCGCCGGATTCACGCGCAGGATGCCGGCGATCGGGGTGAGAAAGAGGCAGAACACCGCCGCGATGACGACGGTGGCGACCATCGCGTTGCCGAAGATGCGGGTCACGCGCGCGGAGAGGAAACGCTCGCGCAGACCCGAGGGAACGAGATCGAGCGGGCGACCGGCGGCGATTCCGGCGGGAACCGCGAAGATCAGCAGCGCGACGCGGGTCGAGAACGCCCAACGCAGTTCCGACGAGTACACGCCGAGGAAGCCGAGTTCGATGACCGCGTACGGCAGCAACCCGAGCGCGAAGAAGCCGATGGTGCGCAGGACCGGCCACCGCTCCCCGCGGCGACGGAGGCGCCGAACACCGAGGAGGTAGGCGGCGGATGCCACGAGGAGCACGCCGAGCGTGATCGGATCGGCGCGCCAGGTACTGAGGAAGACATCGATGGGAGGCGTGGAAGAAAGGTAGATCCGGGAGCTATGCGTGAGGTGAGGATCGGGCCGTCTCAGCCATCGGCTCGCCCCGACTCCAGAGCCGCGAGCACCGCCGGCAGCAGCGCCTCCGCCGTGCGACGGTAGCCGAGGGCACTGGGGTGGAAGCGGTCGACGCTGAACATCTCGTCGGGTCGCTCCGCGAACACCGGACCCACGGCGCGCGCGAGTCCGACCACCCGCCCACCCGCACGGTGCACGGCGGTCGCCTGAGCCGAGGCCAGCTGCCGCGACGACCGCGCGGCGAGCGCACGGAGGGGCTGCGGGATCGCGCGCAGGGTGCCGAGGTCGGGGCAGGTGCCGACCACGACGGGCACGCCCCGGTCGCGCAGGTCGCGCACGACGTGCGCGAGTTGCTCCGCGGAACGGGATGCCGGGATCCGGTGCGTCACGTCGTTGCCACCCACGACGATGACGGCGGCATCCGGTCGGTACTCCGGCGGGAGCGAGGCCACCTGCGCCGCGACGGCCGAGGTCTCCGACCCCACCACCGCCGCGGTCCGCAGCCGGACGGGTCGTCCGGCCGCTCGCGCGATCCCCTTCGCGAGGCGCGCACCGAGCGTGTCGCGACGGTGTCCCGCACCGAGCCCCGCGGCGATCGAGTCGCCCAGCACGAGCAGCTCGACCGGCTCACCCGGGTGCTTCTTGCGCCGCCAGACGCGATCGGCATCCAGGGCCTGCTCGCCGAGGGGCTTCCCGATCCGGCGGCGGGCGATCGCCGCCTGCCGGGAGATGAGGGCGCGTACCCCCACCGCCCCGGCTCCGGCGAGCGCCACCACGGACGCCGCGGTCAAGGTCACCGGTCGACGCGCGCGCATTCCCCGATGACACCGGCCCGCGGTGAACGCCCGGTGGCCGGGCCGTGACGGCGCGACGACGGCACGCTCTGGGCATCGGCGCGGCGACGCGCGAGAGCTAGACCGACGCGCCGCGCCCCCGCGCGCGCAGCGCCACCGCCAGGGCCAGCACCGCCGCCGCGAGCACGATGTCGAAGGCGAGCCCGGCGAGCAGTTCGGCGCGGCCGCCGACGCCGGTGAGGGTGACGACACCGCCGATGACGATCACGCCGAAGGACAGGGCGAGCTGCTGGGCGGTGCTGAACATCCCGCCTGACAGGCCTGCGGCCTCGACCGGAACCTCGCGCACCACGAGCTGGGTGAGCGGCGAGAAGATCAGAGCCTGACCCGCCCCGAGCAGGACGAGCGCCGGCTGCAGCCACAGCCCGATGTCGCTTCCCCACGCGAGGACGAGGGTGACGGCCATCGCGACGAGCGCGACCATCTGCACCGTGACGCCGAGCACGAGCGTCGAGTCCCCGAGCTTCGCCTGGATCCGTGCCACCGCGAGCGAGACGCCGGCGAACACCACGGCGAAAGGCAGCAGCGCCATCCCGGCGTCGAGAGAGCTCAGCCCACCGGCCTCGACGGCTCGCGGGAAGACGTAGAGCAGAGCCGAGTACCCCGCGAAGAAGAGCCCCGCGGCCATGAGGCCCAGCTGAAGGGGACGCAGCCGCAGCACGCTCGGCGGCAGCAACGGCACCCGACCCGAACGCTCGACGGCGTTCTGGTGCTTCCACATCGCGACGAGCGCCACGGCTGCGATGACCAGCGCCACGGCGACCGGCCACGACCAGTCCCAGACCGGCCCGAACGTGAGAGCGACGGATGCCGCGAGGATGCCGAGCCCCAAGGCGGCGGTTCCGACCAGGTCGATCGCGACGATCTCGTGCGCACGCGAACGCGGAGCCAGCGGCGCGAGGGCGATCGCGGCCACGGCGATGAGAGCAACGACGACGAAGACGGCACGCCATCCCTCCACGGGGCCGAAGGACAGCGCCGCCAGAGCGCCGCCCGCCACCTGGCCGACGGCCGCTCCGATACCCCCGCTCGCACCGAATGCCGCGATCGCGCGGGTGCGAGCGGCGCCCTGAGAGGTCGCCTGGATGGTGGCGAGCACCTGCGGCGTGCACAGCGCCGCGCCGATGCCCTGCACCACCCGGGCGGCGATCAGCGTCTCGATGGACGGCGCGAGCGCGCAGGCGATGGCCGACACGAGGAACAGGGCCATTCCGACGGCGAACAGTCGGTGCCGGCCGAAGCGGTCGCCCAGACGACCGCCCAGAATGAGCAGCACCGCGAAGGGGATGCCGTATCCCGCGATCACGAGCTCGAGAGCGACGTCGCCGGCTCCGAAGCGCTCGCGCAGGGTCGGCAGGATCACCGTCACCGCGTTGAAGGCGAAGGTGCCGACGCCGGGCCCCAGCAGAAATCCGAGGTAGCGCCAGGTGGGCACGGCGGCGAAGGCGCCCGGACGGATCGACACCGGAGCGCTGCCGGTGGCGGGGTGTGCGGAAGTCGTCATGGTGCCAGCATGAAGACCGCTTCATCCTGGTACCAGGAGTGCGCTCATCCTGGTACTGCCAGCACTCCCCTCCGACGGGTGGGATGTCGCCGGCCCGTCCTATGATCGCCGGGGAGGGAGGGATGCCATGACTCGATCCGACGACGTCCGCGCCGAATTCGCGGGGTTCCTGCGCAGCCGGCGAGCGCGCCTGCGTCCCGCCGACGTCGGGCTTCCCGAGGGGACGCGGCGCCGTGTCGCCGGCCTTCGCCGAGAAGAGGTCGCGCAGCTCGCCGGGGTCGGCCTCACCTGGTACACCTGGCTCGAGCAAGGACGCCCGATCGCGGCTTCCGCCCAGGTCGTCGCGGCCATCGCCCGGGCGCTCCGACTGAGCGACGACGAGCGCGATCACCTCTTCGCCCTCGCCGACCTCCCCGTGCCCGACCGCGGGGCGCGGTACTGCGTCGGTGCGACACACCTCGACCTTCTCGAGAAACTCCTTCCTTACCCCGCCGCCGTGCAGACCGCCCGCTTCGACATTCGTGCGTACAACCGCGCCTACCGCTATCTTTTCGACGACCTCGACGACATGCCGACCGAGCGCCGCAACTGCGCCGTGCTCCTGTTCACCGACTCCGAGTGGCAGCGCTCGCACGTCGACCTCGACCACGCGCAACGACGGATCGCCGCACGCCTCCGCGCGGCATACGGCCGCCATCACGAAGAACCGTCGTGGCAGCGGTTCATCGCCGACCTCGAAGAGGAGTCACCGCGCTTCGCCGAGCTCTGGCGGCTGGGCGACGTCGGCGGCGAGCGCAACGCGAACAAGCACCTCGTTCACGCCCGTGTGGGCGAACTCCACCTCGAGATGTCGAGCCTGTGGATCGACGACGGGCTCGGTTCCCGGGTGGTGTGGTTCTCGCCTCGCGATGCCGAGACCGCGGCGCGCCTGGAACGCCTCGCGGCCGAGAACCCGGCGGAGGCGTTGATCAGCGCCGTGGCTTAGCACCCGGTCCACCGAGATCCGACCCCCAGGCGCTCCCTCGATCAGGCCAGCGGCTTGATCTCCAGCGTCTCCGGCGTCGATTCGACGTTCACGGCCGCGAACGACGCATAGCCGTCGGCGGCGGAGCGCTCGAGCAGGGCCTTCATGTTCTTCGCGCGCCGCTCGACGCGCACGCGTGCCCCACCGGCGATCAGTGCCGTCTTGAGCGAGAGCAGCTGGGCCGTCGACACGTCGCGGTCGTGCACGAGAACGATCGAACGTTCGCCGTCGGCGGCGGTGGCCGGGAGCAGGTCGACGATCCGCTCGAAACCGATCGAGAAGCCCACCGCGGGCACCTGCTGGCCGAGGAAGCGGCCGATCATCCCGTCGTAGCGGCCCCCGCCGCCGAGCGAGTAGTCGACGCTCGGGTGGGCGAGCTCGAAGATCGTACCCGTGTAGTAGCCCATGCCGCGCACGAGGAAGGGATCGAAGACGAGCGGCACAGCTCCCCCGCGGGCCGCGGCGACGGTGTCGCCGAGGTCGACGAGGTGGGCGACGACCTCGGCGGGGATGCCGGCGGGCAGGGCCGCGCGAATGCCGACCTCATCGAACGAGCGCTGCGACGCGGGCCGCGCGAGGTACTCCGCGAAGGCATCGACCGCCCGGGCGGTCACGCCGCGGTCGCGGAGCTCGGCGACGACCCCCGAGGGGCCGACCTTGTCGAGCTTGTCGATCGTGATCAGCACGCCGGGACGCTCGTCCGGTGCGAAGCCGAAGACGTCGAGCATCGCGTCCAGGGCACGGCGGTCGTTGACCCGGATCGTGCCGCCCTCGAGCCCGAGCGCGTCGAGAACGTCGAGGCTTGCGACCATGAGCTCGGCCTCGGCGTTCGCCGATGCGTCGCCGATGATGTCGATGTCGCACTGCACGAACTGGCGGTATCGCCCCTTCTGCGGACGCTCGGCGCGCCAGACCGGGGCGATCTGAATGGAGCGGAACACCGTCGGCAGCGACGCGCGGTGCGTGGCGTAGAACCGGGCGAGCGGCACCGTGAGGTCGTAGCGCAGGCCCAAGTCAGCGAGGGCTGCGGGGTTGTCGGCCGCGGCCCGGATGCTCTCGGCATCCATTCCCCGCTTGAGGATGCTGAAGGACAGCTTCTCGTTGTCGCCGCCGATCCCGGCGTGCAGGCGGTCGTAGTCCTCCATCACCGGGGTCTCGATCTCGTCGAAGCCGTGCGCGCGATAGCGCTCGCGGATGATGGCGAGCACACGCTCGCGGCGGGCCTTGTCAGCGGGGAGGAAGTCGCGCATGCCGCGCGGCGGGTTCACGGATGCCACGGTCCCATTCTTCCAGAGCGATGCGACGCCGCCGGCTGCCGGCGCGGCACGCGGCTCGAGATCGCACCGTGCCGCTCGCGTCCCCGCATGCCGACCGCACCGGAACCCGCGAGCTCGAGGGTCCGGTCAGCTCGCGGCCGCCTCCGCCTCGCGAACCTCGGCGCGCAGGGTGCGAAGCCGCTCCCGCAGAGCGCGCTCGGCGTCCCAACCACGCGTGCGGGCCAGGTGCACCAGGGTCAGCAACGCGTCGCCGAGCTCCGCCTCGGTCTCGGGGTCGGCCAGGTGGTGCGTCGGCGCGCACACGCCGACCTGCGCGGCCTTGCCCATCACCTTCTGCGCCAGGGCGAGTGAAGGCATGTGGTCGCTGACCCCGTCGAGCACACTCGTGCGCTCGCGCTTCTCGGCCGCTTTCGCCGCGTTCCAGTGCACGAGGACGTCCTCGGGGGTGGATGCCACGGCATCCGCGAACACGTGCGGGTGTCGCCGCACCATCTTCTCGGTCAGCCCCCGGGCCACGTCGTCGATGTCGAAGGGGTCGCCAGGATCCGCGGCGGCGATCTCGGCGTGGAAGAGCACCTGCCAGAGCAGGTCGCCGAGTTCCTCGCGCAGATCGGCGCGCGTTCCCGCCTCGACCGCGTCGATGACCTCGGCGCTCTCCTCGACGAGGTAGGGCACGAGGTCGCGGTGGTCGATCCGCTGCGTCCACACGCAGCGCTCGCGCACGGTCCTCATCGTCTCGGCGGCTTCCCGCAGGGCGTCGTCACTCACGGTCTCTCCCTCCGCGGGCCGGGGCGACGCCGCTCGCCACGAGTATCCCCCGACCGGGCGACCACGTCGCGGCTCCGGGCCGATCTCGCACGATCCCGTCGTAAAACCCTCGCGTGTCGTCCGCCCGCCGCCGCACGGTTCGGCGCGGTACTGAACACCGCTCCGGAGATTCCGGATGCCGTCACCCGAATCGAGCGAATTGCTGCGGCAGTCGGCGTCTCCGACCGGAGAAACTCCGAAATCGGGCGCTGCGAACCGACGCACGCCGTTACACGTGGATCGGTCCGGCCCCTGACGCCGATAATCTGGGGCCTGTGCGTGAACTGACCCCGACCGAGGCCATCGACCTCGTGGGCCGCTTCGAAGCCGGCCAGGAGCTCCCCGAACAGATGCGCGCCGACGTGCGCCTGCTCGGATCCCTCCTGGGCCGCGTCCTTCAGGAGAGCGGCTCCCCCGGACTGTACGACGACGTCGAGCGGCTGCGCACGGCGACGATCCAGGCCTACACCGACGAGACGCCCGAGGCGTTCGAGCGTGCGGCCGCGATCGCCGACGGCTTCTCGATCGAACGAGCCGACGAAGTGGCCCGGGCCTTCACGGCGTACTTCCACCTCGTCAACCTCGTCGAGGAGCATCAACGCGTGCGCGTGCTGCGCGAGCGCGGCGATCAGCCGTCGCGCAGCGGAGCCCCCGACACCATCGCGAGCGCATTCGAGCGGCTCTCGAGCGAGGTCGGCGAAGAGACGGCGCTTGCGCGCCTTCAGGCGCTTCGATTCCACCCGGTCTTCACCGCCCACCCCACCGAGGCCCGCCGTCGCGCCATCTCGACGAGCATTCGGCGTCTGTCGGAGCTGCTGTCGGAGCACGACGGTGCTACCGAGGGCGGAACCGAGAGCCGTCGCGCGGAACGCCGAATGCTCGAAGAGATCGACACGCTGTGGCGCACCGCTCCCCTCCGGCGCGAGAAGCCGTCACCCGTCGACGAAGTGCGCTCTGTCATGTCGGTCTTCGACGAGACGCTGTACACCGCGGTTCCGCGCGTGTACCGCCGGATCGACGACATTCTTCAGGGTGAGAACGCCGGATCCCGCGCCCCGATCGTGAAGCCGTTCGTGCGCGTCGGCTCGTGGGTCGGCGGTGACCGCGACGGCAACCCGTTCGTCACGGCATCCGTCACCCGCAAGGCCGCGGCGATCGCGAGCGAGCACGTGCTGATCGGTCTCGAGCGCACGACCCGGCGCGTGGGTCGAGGGCTGACCCTGGATGCCGCCACCACCCCGCCCAGCGAGGCACTCGTCGCGCTGTGGCACCGCTTGCGCGCGGCGGACGAGGACGCCGCCGCAGAGATCGCGGAGCGTTCCCCCGACGAACCGCACCGCCGCATTCTGCTGCTGCTCGCGCGCAAGATCGCCGCGACCCGCACGCGCAACGCCGACCTCGCCTACCGCGACCCCGAGCACCTGCTCGCCGACCTGCGCGTCGTCCAGGACTCACTCGTCGCCGCCGGTGCCGCGCGCCAGGCATACGGCGCCCTGCAGCGCTTGGTATGGCAGGTCGAGACCTACGGCTTCCACCTCACCGAACTCGAAGTGCGCCAGCACTCGGCGGTTCACCGGAAGGTGCTCGACGAGCTCCGCGCCGGAGGTGCCCGCAGCGAGCAGACCGAAGAAGTCCTCGAGGTCTTCCGCTCGATCGCGTACGTGCAGGAGCGCTTCGGCCCCCGTGCCGCCGGGCGCTATATCGTGTCGTTCACGCAGTCGGCCGACGACCTCGCCAATGTGCACGAGCTGGCCTCGTTCGCGATGGGACCGGGCGAACAGCCCCCGGTGCTCGACGTCATCCCGCTGTTCGAGACCTTCGCCGACCTCCAGGCCGCTCCCGGCATCCTCGCCGAGATCGTCTCGCACCCCTCGTTCGTCAGTCGGCTGGATGCCACCGGCCGGCGCCTCGAGGTCATGCTCGGCTACTCCGACTCCTCGAAGGACGTCGGGCCCGTCGCCGCCAACCTCGCGCTCTACGAGGCCCAGGCCGAGATCTCCACGTGGGCCGAGACCGAGGGCATCGAGCTCACGCTCTTCCACGGGCGCGGCGGCGCCCTCGGACGCGGCGGTGGACCTGCCAACTCCGCGATCCTCGCGCAGCCCCCGCATTCGGTCGACGGTCGTTTCAAGCTCACCGAGCAGGGCGAGGTCATCTTCGCCCGTTACGGTGACGCCGACATCGCCATGCGGCACATCGATCAGGTCGCAGCCGCCGTGCTCACGGCATCCTCCCCCTCGATCGAACGTCGCAATCGTGGAGCTGCGGAGGCATTCGCCGACGTCGCGACCACCATGGATCTCGCCTCACGCGAGCGCTTCTTCGCTCTGGTCAAGGCGCCCGGTTTCGCACCGTGGTTCGCCACGGTCACTCCCATGGAGGAGCTCGGCCACCTGGCCCTCGGATCACGCCCCGCGCGTCGCGGGCTCTCCGTGGAGTCGCTCGAAGACCTGCGGGCGATCCCGTGGGTGTTCTCGTGGACGCAGGCCCGAATCAACCTCGCGGGATGGTTCGGTCTCGGCACCGCCCTCGACGCCGTGGGCGACGAGCCGCGCCTGCGCGACGCGTACGAGCAGTGGCCTCTGTTCCGCACGATGATCGACAACGTCGCGATGAGCCTGGCGAAGGCCGACGAGCGGATCGCCCGTCGCTACCTCGCGTTGGGCGACCGCGACGACCTCGCCCAGCTCGTGATGGACGAGATGCTGCTCACCCGCTCCTGGGTCGAGCGGATCACCGGCGGAGACCTGCTCGGCAACAAGCCGATCCTGCAGCGCGCCGTGAAGATGCGCAGCCCGTACGTCGACGCGTTGTCGCTCTTGCAATTGCGGGCCCTGCGCGCACTTCGCGAAGCGGACGCCGAAAACCCGACTCCGGATGCCGAGCACCAGCGGCTGCTGCTGCTCTCGGTGAGCGGTGTGGCGGCGGGCCTGCAGAACACGGGCTGAGCTCGATACATTTTCATCGACGCGTCGGCTCGCCCCGCACAGAGCCGACGCGTCGTGTCACGAGGGGCCAAGCGACCGAGCTCGATCGACGCGACGATCAACGGTGTGGCGGGATCGACGGCGCGCCTCGCCGCCATCACCGATCACCGCCCCGGTGAAGACCCGTGTACCGGGCGCGAAGAACACCTCCTTCCCCACGTCGGCGCCCGCGACACTCGCCCTCGGGCCGATCAGGGGGTGGGGCCCACCTGGACCGCACGCACTGAGCCCGCCCCGTCCAGGGCATCCTTCTCGCGCAGCACGACCGGCTACGCTCCGACGTGATCACCGCGCCGTGCAGCACCGGGCTGCCGGGCCGATGGTCACGTCGCCGGTGAGACCGCGGTGGGCGCGATGGTCGCGTCAGGATGAATGCAGGGCTCTGCCCCCGGAGTGGGTGTGGCGCGTGACGGCGGCCTCTCCTCGGTGTCGCCAGCGTAGACCCCGGTCGGGCAGCCGATGCCCCGCATACGACGAGGCGGTGGTGGGTGTCGTCCTGGGCAGGGGACGGGACGCAACAGCGCGTCGGCACCCGGGGAAGTGCCCGTAAATGCGAAATGGCCACCCAACTTTGGGTGGCCATTTCGACTGAAAAGAAGTCCGGCGGTGTCCTACTCTCCCACAGGGTCCCCCCTGCAGTACCATCGGCGCTGAGAGGCTTAGCTTCCGGGTTCGGAATGTAACCGGGCGTTTCCCTCTCGCTATGGCCGCCGAAACACTATTGATGTTTCACAAACCAACAACGACATCATCATTGTTGAGTTCCCGACCGTACATCGAGAACCACTCAGTGGACGCAAGCACCAAAAACAGGTGTGTTATCAAGTCATCGGCTTATTAGTACCGGTCAGCTTCACGTATTACTACGCTTCCACATCCGGCCTATCAACCCAGTAGTCTGGCTGGGAGCCTCTCACCATAAATGGTATGGAAGTCTCATCTTGAGGCCGGCTTCCCGCTTAGATGCTTTCAGCGGTTATCCATCCCGAACGTAGCTAATCAGCGGTGCTCCTGGCGGAACAACTGACACACCAGAGGTTCGTCCAACCCGGTCCTCTCGTACTAGGGTCAGATCCTCTCAAACTTCCTACGCGCGCAGCGGATAGGGACCGAACTGTCTCACGACGTTCTAAACCCAGCTCGCGTACCGCTTTAATGGGCGAACAGCCCAACCCTTGGGACCTACTCCAGCCCCAGGATGCGACGAGCCGACATCGAGGTGCCAAACCATGCCGTCGATATGGACTCTTGGGCAAGATCAGCCTGTTATCCCCGAGGTACCTTTTATCCGTTGAGCGACAGCGCTTCCACAAGCCACTGCCGGATCACTAGTCCCGACTTTCGTCCCTGCTCGACCTGTCAGTCTCACAGTCAAGCTCCCTTGTGCACTTACACTCGCCACCTGATTGCCAACCAGGTTGAGGGAACCTTTGGGCGCCTCCGTTACATTTTGGGAGGCAACCGCCCCAGTTAAACTACCCACCAGGCACTGTCCCTGAACCGGATCACGGTCCTAAGTTAGATATCCAGAGTGACCAGAGTGGTATTTCAACAATGACTCCACACTCACTGGCGTGAATGCTTCACCGTCTCCCACCTATCCTACACAAGCCACACCGAACACCAATACCAAGCTGTAGTAAAGGTCACGGGGTCTTTCCGTCCTGCTGCGCGTAACGAGCATCTTTACTCGTAATGCAATTTCGCCGAGTTCGCGGTTGAGACAGTTGGGAAGTCGTTACGCCATTCGTGCAGGTCGGAACTTACCCGACAAGGAATTTCGCTACCTTAGGATGGTTATAGTTACCACCGCCGTTTACTGGGGCTTAAATTCTCAGCTTCGCCTTGCGGCTAACCGGTCCTCTTAACCTTCCAGCACCGGGCAGGCGTCAGTCCGTATACATCGTCTTGCGACTTGGCACGGACCTGTGTTTTTAGTAAACAGTCGCTACCCACTAGTCTCTGCGGCCACCACACCCTTTCGGAGCAAGTCCTAATAAGTGGATGGCCCCCCTTCTCCCGAAGTTACGGGGGCATTTTGCCGAGTTCCTTAACCACGATTCTCTCGATCTCCTTGGTATTCTCTACCTGACCACCTGAGTCGGTTTGGGGTACGGGCAGCTAGAACCTCGCGTCGATGCTTTTCTCGGCAGCATAGGATCACCCACTTTTTATCCGCATCGTGTCTCAGCCTCAATGACTCCCGGATTTGCCTAAGAGTCGGCCTACGCACTTGCACCAGGACTACCATCGCCTGGCTTGGGCTACCTTCCTGCGTCACACCTGTTAATACGCTAGCCGCACCAGCATGGGGTCGAGCGTTCACACACACCCGCCTCACCCCGAAGGGATCCGCTAAAGCGTGAGCTAGGACTCTTAGCACCACTGGATTGACTGGGGCGGTTCTTCGCCGGTACGGGAATATCAACCCGTTGTCCATCGACTACGCCTGTCGGCCTCGCCTTAGGTCCCGACTTACCCAGGGAAGATTAGCTTGACCCTGGAACCCTTGGTCTTTCGGAGGACGTGTTTCTCACACGTCTTTCGCTACTCATGCCTGCATTCTCACTCGTGTAGCGTCCACGGCTGGGTCACCCCGCCGCTTCACTCGCCACACGACGCTCTCCTACCCATCAACACGGCTGGACCACGAAGGCCTACCAAAAATGTCAATGCCACAACTTCGGTGGCGTGCTTGAGCCCCGTTACATTGTCGGCGCGGAATCACTTGACCAGTGAGCTATTACGCACTCTTTCAAGGGTGGCTGCTTCTAAGCCAACCTCCTGGTTGTCTAAGCAACTCCACATCCTTTCCCACTTAGCACGCGCTTAGGGACCTTAGTTGGTGGTCTGGGTTGTTTCCCTCTCGACTATGAAGCTTATCCCCCACAGTCTCACTGCTGCGCTCTCACTTACCGGCATTCGGAGTTTGGCTGACGTCAGTAACCTTGTAGGGCCCATCGGCCATCCAGTAGCTCTACCTCCGGCAAGAAACACGCAACGCTGCACCTAAATGCATTTCGGAGAGAACCAGCTATCACGAAGTTTGATTGGCCTTTCACCCCTATCCACAGCTCATCCCCTCAGTTTTCAACCTAAGTGGGTTCGGTCCTCCACGACGTCTTACCGTCGCTTCAACCTGGCCATGGATAGATCACTTCGCTTCGGGTCTAGGACACGCGACTCAATCGCCCTATTCAGACTCGCTTTCGCTACGGCTACCCCACTCGGGTTAACCTCGCCACGTATCGCTAACTCGCAGGCTCATTCTTCAAAAGGCACGCTGTCACCCCTACTAAGGAGGCTCCAACGGTTTGTAAGCAAACGGTTTCAGGTACTATTTCACTCCCCTCCCGGGGTACTTTTCACCTTTCCCTCACGGTACTTGTCCGCTATCGGTCATCTGGGAGTATTTAGGCTTATCAGGTGGTCCTGACAGATTCACACGGGATTTCTCGGGCCCCGTGCTACTTGGGATACTCTTCACGCCAAGAACAAGCATTTCGACTACGGGGTTCGCACCCTCTATGACCGGCCGTTCAAAACCGTTCGTCTATACCCTCTTGTCACGTCGATCATTCGGCAGAACAATCAGAAAAGTCCCACAACCCCCAACATGCAACGCCTGCCGGCTATCACACACGCTAGGTTTAGCCTCTTCCGGTTTCGCTCGCCACTACTTACGGAATCGCTTTTGCTTTCTCTTCCTGTGGGTACTGAGATGTTTCACTTCCCCACGTTCCCTCTACCCGCCCTATATATTCAGGCGGGAGTCACCAGGTACGCACGCGCCCTGGCGGGGTTTCCCCATTCGGACATCCTCGGATCAAAACTCGCTTATCAGTTCCCCGAGGCTTATCGCAGATTGCTACGTCCTTCTTCGGCTCCAGATGCCAAGGCATCCACCGTTTGCTCTTAAAGACTTGAAATCACATGAGTTGAATCGTCAAAAAATTGACTAATGATCTTTAAGATCATCTTCACCACACAACCCAAAAGAGTTGCATGGAAGATGCTCGCGTCCACTGTGTAGTTCTCAAAGTACGGGCGGTACCCACCCCAGCCACCGAAACACCGGCGCCAAGACAGGCCCTCGAGGAACAAACACCAACAAAGAATCCACAGACCCCCGTCAGCGCCCGGCCCCTCAGGACCCAACAGCGTGCATGTATCAACAACTCCGAACCAGATCGTTCCAGTGGCAAACCACGTACTAAACCCGGACACATCATCCCTGACACCAAGTCAAATGTTCCACCCATGAGCTACCAGCAACACACATTCGGTGCTGAACTGGCGCCTGGACACTCGAACCGAAACCCGAATGCCAGATGCTCCTTAGAAAGGAGGTGATCCAGCCGCACCTTCCGGTACGGCTACCTTGTTACGACTTAGTCCTAATTACCGATCCCACCTTCGACGGCTCCCTCCACAAGGGTTGGGCCACCGGCTTCAGGTGTTACCGACTTTCATGACTTGACGGGCGGTGTGTACAAGACCCGGGAACGTATTCACCGCAGCGTTGCTGATCTGCGATTACTAGCGACTCCGACTTCATGAGGTCGAGTTGCAGACCTCAATCCGAACTGGGACCGGCTTTTTGGGATTCGCTCCACCTCACGGTATTGCAGCCCTTTGTACCGGCCATTGTAGCATGCGTGAAGCCCAAGACATAAGGGGCATGATGATTTGACGTCATCCCCACCTTCCTCCGAGTTGACCCCGGCAGTATCCCATGAGTTCCCACCATTACGTGCTGGCAACATAGAACGAGGGTTGCGCTCGTTGCGGGACTTAACCCAACATCTCACGACACGAGCTGACGACAACCATGCACCACCTGTTTACGAGTGTCCAAAGAGTTGACCATTTCTGGCCCGTTCTCGTATATGTCAAGCCTTGGTAAGGTTCTTCGCGTTGCATCGAATTAATCCGCATGCTCCGCCGCTTGTGCGGGTCCCCGTCAATTCCTTTGAGTTTTAGCCTTGCGGCCGTACTCCCCAGGCGGGGAACTTAATGCGTTAGCTGCGTCACGGAAACCGTGGAATGGTCCCCACAACTAGTTCCCAACGTTTACGGGGTGGACTACCAGGGTATCTAAGCCTGTTTGCTCCCCACCCTTTCGCTCCTCAGCGTCAGTTACGGCCCAGAGATCTGCCTTCGCCATCGGTGTTCCTCCTGATATCTGCGCATTCCACCGCTACACCAGGAATTCCAATCTCCCCTACCGCACTCTAGTCTGCCCGTACCCACTGCAGGCCCGAGGTTGAGCCTCGGGATTTCACAGCAGACGCGACAAACCGCCTACGAGCTCTTTACGCCCAATAATTCCGGATAACGCTTGCGCCCTACGTATTACCGCGGCTGCTGGCACGTAGTTAGCCGGCGCTTTTTCTGCAGGTACCGTCACTTTCGCTTCTTCCCTGCTAAAAGAGGTTTACAACCCGAAGGCCGTCATCCCTCACGCGGCGTTGCTGCATCAGGCTTCCGCCCATTGTGCAATATTCCCCACTGCTGCCTCCCGTAGGAGTCTGGGCCGTGTCTCAGTCCCAGTGTGGCCGGTCACCCTCTCAGGCCGGCTACCCGTCGACGCCTTGGTGAGCCATTACCTCACCAACAAGCTGATAGGCCGCGAGCCCATCCCAGACCGAAAAATCTTTCCAAACACGACCATGCGATCACGTCTCATATCCAGTATTAGACGCCGTTTCCAGCGCTTATCCCAGAGTCCAGGGCAGGTTGCTCACGTGTTACTCACCCGTTCGCCACTGATCCACCAAGCAAGCTTGGCTTCACCGTTCGACTTGCATGTGTTAAGCACGCCGCCAGCGTTCATCCTGAGCCAGGATCAAACTCTCCATAAAAAAGAAAAGCAACAACCACCGGGAAAACGGCAGCCGCAGCGAGTTCGAAACTGACCAAAGAAAAAACATCATTACTGACGAAATTTCACGCCAACCCCCAAAAGAAGGTTGGACTTTGATCCAAAGGAATCTCTCGCAATCCAACAAAAGTCAGACCGACGAGGAATAAATTGGCATTTGACAAGTGCACGCTGTTGAGTTCTCAAGGAACGGACGCACCCACAGAAACAGTCTCCCGACCTACCCGTGAGGCAGTTCACTTCAATTGACAGCCGCCAGCAATCGGAACCTCATTGGGATCTCAGAAAGATCAACCTCGGGAACCGGCCGAACGACCGAACCAAAACCTTACACCATTCGGAGGAGGTTTTGGGTGGTTCGCCACTTGAGACGATGCGGGGCCTTCCGGCCTCTCCGCTCTCCCCTGTGGGGCGAACAGGTAAAACACTACGACTGGACACCGGATCGGTCGAATCGTCGCTTCACCCCGGGCGTGTCGCCACACCGTGAAGCCCGGAATCACGCGGATCTACCACGAAGGCCCGACCGACGAGTGGTCGGTCGGGCCTGATCGTCCGCGCTCCGGGAGGGAGCGGTCGTCACGCGTTCGCGGTCTCGGCGTTCTCTGAGACGGGCAACGGCCACAGCGCGTCGAGGAGCTGGCGAACCCACGCGATGAGATTCGCATCGTCCGCATCCTGAGGGAGCGGGACAACCATGGCATCCCCGTTGGCGACGAGCTTCGCCTTCGGGTACAGCCGCTGCAGGCGCACCCGCATAGAGTCCGGGAGGTTCGCCGGGGCGACGCGCAGGTTGGAACCCATCGCGACGACATCGGCCAGACCGGCCTGAGCGGCCCGGCGGCGCAGGCGCGCCACGGCGATGAGTCCCTCGACCTCGGCAGGTGGCTCCCCGTATCGATCACGAAGCTCCTCGACCACGAGGTCGATCGCATCGCTCTTCGCTGTCGCGGATGCCGCGGCCGACAGCTTCTGGTACGCCTCGAGACGCAGACGCTCGCTGTCGATGTAGAACTCCGGCAAACGGGCATCGACGGGCAGTTCGAGGCGGAGTTCGGTGGGACCGTCGACGTCTTCGCCTCGGAAGGTGGAAACCGCTTCGCCGATCATGCGCAGATACAGGTCGAACCCGACACCCGCGATGTGTCCGGCCTGCTCGGCGCCGAGGAGGTTTCCGGCGCCGCGGAGTTCGAGGTCTTTCAGCGCCACCTGCATGCCCGAGCCGAGGTCGTTGTTCACGGCGATCGTCTCGAGCCGGTCGGCCGCGGTCTCGGACAGCGGCTTCATCTCGTCGTAGAGGAAGTACGCGTACGCACGGTCACGACCACGACCCACCCGTCCGCGGAGCTGATGCAGCTGCGACAGACCGTACTTGTCGGCACGGTCGATGATGATCGTGTTGGCGTTCGAGATGTCGAGGCCCGTCTCGATGATCGTGGTCGACACCAGCACGTCGGCACGACGTTCCCAGAAGTCGTCGACGACCTGCTCGAGCGCGTGCTCCCCCATCTGTCCGTGAGCGACGACGATGCGCGCCTCGGGTACCAGTTCGGCGAGGTGCGCCGCGACTCGCTGGATCGAGGACACGCGGTTGTGCACGTAGAAGATCTGGCCCTCTCGCAGCAGTTCGCGTCGAATCGCCGCCGCGATCTGCTTGTCGTTGCGGGGCCCGACATACGACAGGATCGGATGCCGGTCCTCCGGCGGGGTCGCGAGAGTCGACATCTCGCGGATCCCGGTGACCGCCATCTCGAGCGTGCGCGGAATGGGCGTGGCGCTCATCGCCAGGATGTCGACGTTGGTTTTGAGCTTCTTCAACTGGTCTTTGTGCTCGACGCCGAACCGCTGCTCCTCATCGATGATCATCAGCCCGAGGTCCTTGAAAAGGACCTTCTCGGTCAGGATGCGATGGGTTCCGATGACCATGTCGACCGTGCCGTCGGTGAGGCCGGCCAGAGTGGCCTTCGCCTCTTTGTCGGTCTGGAAGCGCGACAGCGGCCGGACCGTGACGGGGAAGCCCGCGAAACGTTCGGCGAAGGTCTCGAGGTGTTGCTTGACCAGCAGCGTGGTGGGAACGAGCATCGCGACCTGCTTGCCGTCCTGGATGGCCTTGAACGCCGCCCGCACCGCGACCTCGGTCTTGCCGAACCCGACGTCGCCCGAGAGCAGTCGGTCCATCGGGATCGGCTTCTCCATGTCGGCCTTGATCTCATCAATCGTCTGGAGCTGATCGAGGGTCTCGGCGAAGGGGAAGGCTTCCTCGAGTTCGCGCTGCCACGGGGTGTCGGGGCCGAAGGCGTGGCCCTTCGACGCCATGCGTGCCGAGTACAGCTTGACCAGTTCGACAGCGATGTCGCGAACGGCCTTGCGGGCGCGGCCCTTGGCCGCGGCCCAGTCGCTCCCGCCCATCTTCGACAGCGTGGGCGCCTCGCCGCCGACGTACTTCGACAGCAGGTCGAGCTGATCGGTCGGCACGAAGAGCTTGTCACCCGGATAGCCGCGCTTGGCCGGCGCGTACTCGAGAACGAGGTACTCCTTGGTCGTCTTCACCGCATTGCGGCCACCGCTCGACACCTCACGCTGGGTGAGCTCGAGAAATTTGCCGATGCCGTGGGTCGCGTGCACGACGACGTCGCCGGGCTTGAGCTGCAGCGGATCGACGACGTTGCGGCGACGCGAAGCGAGCTTCTTCACCCCGCGGTTGTCGCCACTGACCGACCGACCGTAGAACTCGGTCTCGGTGATGACGGCGAACTTCGCCTCGGTCAGCTGGAAGCCCCGCTCGAGGGGCGCGCAGACGACATGGGCGACTCCGGCCTCGGGGGCCGCCCTCACATCGTCGACGCGGCGGGCGGCGATCCCGCGCTCGGAGAGGACGTCTCGGGCACGGTCCACCATGCCAGGGCCGGATGCCGTGACCACGACCGACCACCCGTCGCGCAGAAGCTCGCCGACGTGAGCAGTCGCACCCTCGACGTTCCCCTGGAACGACGGCACCGGATCGGCCTTGATGCGATGAGCGGAGTCATCGCCGACGACGAGCCCCTCGTCTTCGGCATCCGCCGCTCCGGAGTCGAAGGCGCTCAGCTGCCACCACACCCCGCCGCGACCGCTGGCCTTCTCGTGCAGGTCGTCGAGGGTGACGAAATCGCCGGAGCCGAGATCGACCGGAGTGTCCGCCCCCGCCGTGGCCGCAGACCACGCAGCCTCGAGGAACTCGCGGTTGGTATCGCCGAGCGTCGTGGCGCGCGCGAGCGAGCGCTCCGGATCGACGAGGGCGACGGCGCTTCCGCCGGGGAGGTAGTCCACGAGGGTGATCAAGTCGTCGACGAGCACGGGGATGAGCGACTCCATGCCCTCTGCGGGAATGCCCTCCGCCATCTTCTCGAGCAACTGGCGGAGTCCTGGATAGCCGTCGCGGAGCGCCGCGGCCCGGGCGCGCACCTCGGTCGTGAGGAGCAACTCGCGGCTGGGTACGAGTGTGACGGCGGAGACCTCGCCGGGAAGGGAACGCTGGTCGGCGACCGAGAAGGCTCTGATCTGATCGACCTCGTCGCCGAAGAACTCGACGCGGTATGGGTGGTCTGCCACGGGAGGGAACACATCGAGGATGCCGCCGCGCACCGCGAACTCGCCACGGCGCGACACCATGTCGACGCGGTGATAGGCGAGTTCGACGAGCCGCGAGATGACGGCCTCGAGCTCGAGTCCGCGCCGACCGACGGCGAGCTCGATCGGCGCGACATCGCCGAGGCCGGGGGCGAGCGGCTGCAGAGCGCTGCGCACCGATGCGGTCACGACGAGGGGGGTGGTGCCATCCCACGCCGCGATTCGGCGGAGGACATCGAGGCGCCGGCCCACCGTCTCGGGACTCGGACTGAGTCGCTCGTGCGGCAACGTCTCCCACGCGGGGAAATGCAGGACCTGCGCTCCGGGGAAAACCGCGTCCAGCGCCGGGCCGAGAGACTCGGCTCGTCGACCGGTCGGGGCGATGACCAGCACGGCACCGGGATCCCCCGCCGAGCGGCGCCGCTCGATAAGGCCGGCGATGACGGGGGCGTCGAGACCATCGACGAGGGAGAGAGACAGGTCTGAGGAAACCGCCGAAGCGGCTTCACGGTACGACTCAGCCTGCTCGAGGGCGCGAACGATCCCGGGAACTGTCACTCTGACGAGTCTACGCGGGGGCACCGACATCGGGCCGGGGTGGACGACGCGGCGACGCACCGTGTCTCGTAGGCTGACCGCATGACGTCGCCGAGCGCTCCGAACGGTCCGGTCTTCGCCGCCCCCCACGCGGCTCCGCCGGTCGGGACGCTGCTCACTCCCCCGGAGCCGACACGGCGCGGCCGGCCTCTGGGAACGTGGGCGCTCGCGCTCTCGGTGATCGCGACGGTGCTGGCATCCGCTGTCGGAGGATTCGCGGCGTTCCGCTCAGCACGCGGAGCCGCCCCCGGTCTGGCCACCATGTCGTCGAGCGGCTTCGACTGGCGCGTCCTGTCGCCCGTCCGCGATCTGGTGCTGCTGGGCGAGGTCGCGTTCTGGTCGGGAACGGTGATCGGTCTCACGGCGATCGTGCTCGGGCTCGTCGCTATCGTGCGACGGTCGGGGCGGGGTGCCGGAATCGCCGGCCTGGTGATCGCGGTACTCGGACCGGTCATCTTCGGCGGGCTGACGCTTGTCGCCATCGTGGCGGGGCTGGCAGGCGTTTCCTCCGGCGGTTCACCGGTCTGACCCTCGACCGCGTTCCCACTCGTTGCTCCGAGACACCGCGCCGAATCGGCGTTCCGACTCTCGACTCAGGCGCGTGGGGCGTGGAAGCGCTGTTGCGCGGCGACGAGGCCCTCGTCGATCAGGAGTTCCACGGCATCCGCGGCGTCGGAGACGAGGATCGGCAGCGTCTGCCGCTCCGTGGCGCTGAAGGGGTCGAGCACCCAGTCCGCGGGGTCCTGTCGACCGATCGGTCGGCCGATACCGACCCGCACACGGGGGAAGTCGGGCGTGCCGAGCGCCTTCGCGATGTCGCGGACACCGTTGTGGCCGCCGTGGCCGCCGCCGGTCTTGAGCTTGATGGTGTCGTAGGGGATGTCGAGCTCGTCGTGCACCACGACGATCCGGTCGGGGTCGGTGCCGTAGAACCTCGCGAGGCCGGCAGCGGGGCCGCCGGAGACGTTCATGAAGCTGTTGGGCTTGGCCAGCACGAGCTTCGCCGCTCCCGGCCGCAGCCAGGTCTCGACCACTCGCGCGTTGGCCTTGTGCGCGCGGAACGGCTCGCGGCGGCGAGAGGCGAGCTCGTCGACGACCATCTGGCCGATGTTGTGGCGCGTCGCCTCGTAGCGCGGGCCGGGGTTGCCGAGACCCACGATGAGCCAGGTGTCTGCCATGGCATCCATCCTTCCGGGTCCGGGTGTGGACCGTGCGCGACGACGCGGTGGGACGCGCCGGGAAACGAACGAGGGGACGCGAATCCGCGACCCCTCGTTGCCATCGGACCGGTGAACGGCCCTCGGGAATTACTTGTCGTCGCCCGCGTCGGCCGTCTCGGCCTCTTCGGACTGCTCTTCGGCGACCTCGGCGTCGGCCTCGGCGATCTCTTCGTCGGCGGCGATCGTGTCGAGCGGGACGGAGACGCCCACGATGAGGGTCTCGGGCTCGGTGATGAGGGTCGCGCCCTGGGGCAGCTTCAGGTCGGCGGCGGTGATCTGGGTGCCGTCCTCGGCGCCCTCGACATCGACCTCGACGTTCTGCGGGATGTGAGTGGCCTCGACCTCGAGCGAGACCGACGTGGCGTCCAGCATGGCGATGGTGCCCGAGAAGGGCTCGCCGGTGATGACGACGGGAACGTCGACCTGGACCTTCTCGCCCTTGTTCACCACGATGAGGTCGATGTGCTCGATGATCTGGCGCACGGGGTCCTTCTGGACGTCCTTGACCAGGACGAGCTGGCTCTTGCCCGCGATGTCGAGGTCGAGCAGCGCGTTGGCGCGACGGATCAGCAGCGCGGTCTGATGACCGGGCAGTGCGACGTGCTGGGGCTCGGTGCCGTGACCGTAGATGACCGCGGGGATCTTGCCCGCGGCGCGGAGGCGACGGGCGAAGCCCTTGCCGAAGTTCTCGCGCAGTTCTACGACGACCTTGTTGTCTTCCGACATGATGTTCTCCTCGCGGGCTCGTGTCCCGCAGCTTGTGAGCGGACAAGGTCCGCACCTGTGTGGTCTGGATTCGACTCGAACGCGAGCGCGTGAGGAAAGCCGGGAGCCTGCATCACTGCGTCGATCACGGATGCCCTGCGCGCCGTACGGCGGACGAGGCGGCATCCCTCGCCGAAGTTCCCCGGAAGTCTACCAGCGCAGACGGCCGCCGCACGACGTTGCGGTGGGGAGTGGGCAGGACCGCGCGCGCAGCGACGGTAGGATCGAAGGGCTGGACACTCACCCGGAGGATTTTCATGGATAGCGGCTTCTTCTCTCACGTCGTGCTCTGGGTCATCGGCGGCATCGCCGCGTTCGGCCTGCTCGGCACCGTCGGCGCCCTGTTCTCGCTGGGCCGCACCACGAACTACAAGAAGCACTGACGCCCGGAACCGCAGCTTGCTCAGAGCCGCTCCGCGGTCGCCGAGCTGTGCAGACCCTCAAGCGGACCGGTTCGTGAGGACGGCCTCGATCGTCGTCACCCCCGCCTCCGGGGAGCGTGACGGGTCGTTCAGTTGCTTCCGCCGAACGAGAGCACGACCTTCGACGATCGCGACGCGTCCGCCGCGGTCGCGAAGGCGTCGAGGGCGTGAGCGACGGGCGCCACGTGCGTCACGATGCCTTCCACGGCGAGTGACCCGTCGGCAAGCGCCGCCAGCACCTCGCCGAACTCGCCGCCGAAGCGGAACGACCCCGTCAGCGTCAGCTCCCGTGTGATCGCCGTCGCGATCGGCGCCGCTACCGCGCCCGCCGCTTGAAGCCCGAGCAGAACGACCGTCCCGCCGCGCCGTGCCGCCGCGACCGCCGCTGCGAGTCCGGGGACGGTGCCGCTCGACTCGATCACGACGTCGGCGTGCAGGGCCTCGATCGCCGCCGCGTCGCGCGCGTCGAGGGTACGCGCCCCGCGAGCCGCTGACAGACGGCGCGGAAGCTCGTGCAGATCAGTGGCGACGACCTCGCCGGCACCGTGGTGGCGAGCCGCTCCCACGGCGAGCAGGCCGATGGGACCCGACCCGATGACCGCGACGCGTCGGCCCGCGACCGTTCCGGCGCGTTCGACGGCGTGCCACGCGACCGCCGCGGGCTCCGCAAGCACGGCCGTGGCGAGATCGAGCCCCGCCGGCAGAGGGAAGAGCATGCGCGTGGGGAGCGCGACACGCTCGGCGAACCCGCCCTGCGTGTGCGGGAGGTGCATGGCCGAGCCCAGGTAGGTCGAGGCCGGCGCGAGGTTCGGGCGCTCCCGCGGCCACGGCGTCGCGCCGTCGTCGCGCGGAGTCAGCGGGTGCACGGCCACCGGCGTGCCCTCGGCGGGCCCGCTTCCGTCGGCGGCGGCGCGCACCACCATCCCCGACAGCTCGTGGCCCAGGACGAGCGGCTCCCGCAGGATCGATGCTCCCGCAGCCCCGTGTCGCCAGTAGTGCAGGTCGGAGCCGCAGACGCCTCCGAATGAGACGGCGACGACGGCCTCATCGGCATCCGGGGTCGGCTCACCGATGTCGTCGATGCGGAGGTCATCGGCGGCGTGGGCCACCACGGCGAGATTGGTCACCGTTCTCCTCAAAAGGTTGCGGTGCGAAGGCGCACATCGGCGACGACGACGTCGACCCGCGCACCCGGGTGGATCGGTGCGGCGGAGAACGGTGCCCCCATCATGATGACGTCGCCCGGGCCGAGGACGTTCCACCCGGCGACGTAGGCCAGACAGTCCCTCAGCGAGACCGGCAGACGCGCGGCGGAGGTCTGTCGGACCGGCTCGTCGTCGACGATGAGCGCCAGAGCCAGATCGGCATCGAGCGACAACCCGGTGTCGATCCACGGCCCGAGCGGAGTGTAGCCCGCGCCCGCCTTGGACTCGAAGTTGCGCGGATCGAGGACCGACCGGTCGGGGCTCGACAGGTCGTTGACGGCGGTCATGCCGAGCACGTACTCGTGGGCGTTCGCCGCCGTCAGCCCGGTGGTGTCGCGACCGATGACGACGGCGATCTCGGCTTCGGCGACCGTGGTGCCCGCGTCGCGCCGGAGCGCCACCGACGCGCCCGACCCGGTGACGGTGCGCGGACTCTTCAGCCACGCCTGCACGGGAGCGGCATGATCGGGGCCATTCTGCGCGATGCCGACGACCACGATCGGCTCGCACGGAGCCAACAGACGTCCCGCGACCGGGTCGCCCTCGTCGGCGGGGCGGCGGCCGTCCGCGAACGCCGCGTACGGATCAGTGATCGGGATCCACGACCCGTCGTCGGCGAGACGGACCGTGCGCACCCCGGCGGGGGTCTCGACGCGAGCGATGCGCATCAAATCACCGCCGTCATGCCGCCGTCGACGAAGATCGTCTGGCCGTTGACGAAGTCGCTCGCCGAGCTCGAGAGGAACACCAGCGCCCCCACCAGGTCGCCGGTGTTCCCCCACCGCCCCGCGGGCGTACGCGAGCGCACCCACGCGGAGAACTTCTCGTCGTCGACGAGTGCCCCGGTCAGCTCCGTGGCGAAGTACCCGGGTGCGATGGCGTTGGCCTGGATGCCGTGCGGCGCGAGATCGGCGCACAGGCCCTTCGTGAGCATCGCGATCGCTCCCTTCGTCGCGCCGTACGCCGCGATGGAAGGGCGAGCCAGCTGCGACTGGACGCTGCCGATCTGTACGAGCTTGCCCGATCCGCGCGAGATCATGCCGCCGGCCACACGTCTGGAGACGTAGAACGCGCTCGAGAGGTTCGTGCGCACCAGGTCGTCCCAGTCGGTGTCGGCGAACTCCGCGATCGGCGCGCGCCGCTGGATGCCGGCGTTGTTCACGACGATGTCGGGCACACCGTAGCGATGCTCGATGAGAGAGACGCCCTCGTCGACAGCGCCGGGCTCCCCCACATCGAAGGTCACCGCGTGAGCGGCCACCCCGGTCGACGCGGAGATCTCCTCCGCCGCGCGTCCCGCGGTCTCGGCATCCCGTCCGTGCACGAGCGTCGTGGCCCCGGCCTCGGCGAGGCCCTGCGCGAGGGCCCGGCCGATGCCGCGGCTGGAACCGGTGACCAGGGCCAGCCGCCCGGTCAGGTCGAACGCGGCCGTCATCGGATCGTCCGCACGGTGACGGTCGTGGCGTCCACGCCCTCGCCGGCCTCTTCGCGAGACACCTTGATCGCGTCGTCGGTGCGCGTGAGGTCGCGGCGCAGCGTTTCGGGGACGAGGAAGGTGGATGCCGTGGTGATCAGAGCGAGCGTGGCCATGTAGATCGCCAGCAGCAGCCAGTTCGCGCCGCTGACGGCGATGATATAGGCGCCCAGCACACCCGCGAGGCCACCGGCGAGCACCGCCGAGATTTCTCGCGCCATCGCGACGCCGAGGTAACGGTGGCGGTTGCCGAACAGCTCGGGAAGCATCGCGCACTGGGGTCCGAGCATGGAGTTGACGGCGACGCCGATACCGATCGCGACGACGGCGATCGTGATCGGGTAGCTCCCGAGCGAGATCAGCCACCAGGCGGGGAAGGTGAAGAGCAGCATGAACACCGCGCCCGCGCGGTACACCGTGCGACGACCCATCCGGTCGGACAGGGCGCCCGTCAGCGGCACCGAGAAGATGCCGATCAGCGAGCCGAGGGTGACCCCCCAGGTGAGGAGGCTGCGGTCGGCCTGGCCCCCCACCGACGCGACGAAGAAGGTCAGCGCGAGGGTGTTGAACATGTAGGAGCCGCCGTTCTCGGCCATGCGGAGCCCGATGCCGACGATGACTCCGGGCAGACCCCGCGTGAAGATGTCGCGCACGGGCCGCTCGGCAATCTGCTCGCTCTTCTCGAGCTCGATGAAGGTCGGCGTCTCGCGCAGGCGCATGCGGATGAACAGCGCGAGGAGGATCAGCACGAACGAGGCGAGGAATGGCACGCGCCAGCCCCAGCTGAGCAGCTGGTCTTCGGGCAGCAGCGAGATGAGGCTGAACACGACGGCCGCGAGCAGCGTTCCGGCCTGGATGCCGATGAAGGGCAGGGCCGAGAAGAATCCGCGGCGCTTGACGGGGGCGTATTCGGCCATGAGGACCGTGGCCCCCGCCTGCTCGGCGCCGGCGCCGAAGCCCTGCAGAAGTCGCATGGCCACGAGCAGGATCGGAGCGAGGATGCCGACGGCCTCGTATGTGGGCAGGAGGCCGATGGCGGTGGACGCCCCGCCCATCAGCACGATCGTGATGACGAGGACCCACTTACGGCCGAGCTTGTCGCCGAGCACGCCGAAGAAGAGTCCGCCGAAGGGACGTGCCAGGAAGCCGACGCCGTAGGTCGCGAAAGCGGCGACCGTCGCCAGGGCCGGGTTGTCTTGCGAGAAGAACAGGACGTTGAAGATCAGCGCCGTCGACAGCCCGTAGAGCGCGAAATCGAAGTACTCGAGCGCGCTGCCGATGCTGGAGGCGAGCGTCGCCCTCCGCAGATTGGCGGCGTACTCGGAGTCGTCCTGCGGCACGGGCGGTGCGGTGGGTGCAGTGGTCACGGCCATCTCCTTTGATCGGCTGGGGTCTCCCGACACCGGGACTGTATCAACCCTCTGAACCGAGTTCAACATGTTGAACACAATTCGTTGAGCCCGTTCTCTCTCCCTCGATCGGGAGGCGCGACGAATACCCCTCCACAGAGGGGCGAGATGAGCGCATTCAGGGGCGCGGTGCCGCGCTGAACGGATTCGTCAGCGCCGACGCGGCCCCGCGCAACGCCTCTCCGACGCGCGTGATGCGCTCAGGTGTGGCATCCAGAACGGGAATGCCGACACCCAGGGCCAGCTGCGGATCGCCCGGCGCCCACCCCTCGAGGGGCACGGCCACCCCGACGATTCCGCGGAACGACTCCTCTTCGTCGATGGCCCATCCGCGCTCGCGAGCGACCGCCAGCTTCACGAGGATGCCCTCGACATCGACCGTGCTGTGCGCCGTCAGCGCGGGCAGCGGGCCTCGACGCGCGAGCAGGTCCCGCACGGTAGCGTCGTCGCGCGTCATGAGCAGCGCGCGCCCCGTCGCCGACAGGGCGGCGGGAAGTCGAGACCCCAAGGGCGTGCCCAGACGCACCGAGCGCGAGCCCTCGTACCGGGCGAGGTAGAGCGAGTCGGCGTCATCGAGCACCGCCACCTGCACGAGCTCGCGCGCCAGCACGGGCGACGACTCGCAGACGGCATAGAACTCGCGCACCTGGTTGAACTGCGCAGCGAAAGCTCCGCCGAGCTCGGCGGTGCGGATGCCGAGGCGATAGCCGAGCGGGACACGTTCGATCATGCGCTCCGCCTCGAGCGAGAGGCACAGGTTGGCGGTCGACGACTTCGCCAGCCCCAGCCCCGATGCCAGCTCGGTCAGGGTGAGCGCACGCTCGGCCTCGGCCAGAAGCCCGAGCAGGCGAATACTGCGCCCCACCGCCGGGGCGGGATCCCGTGCGAGCCGGCCGTCGTCATCGTCGGTCACGCCGGCTCCCCTCGATGGTCTCGATCAGTAGAACTCGACCGTATCGACAATCGCGCGCAACGGTTGTCCATCGATCAGGCGCGTGGCGTTCTCGGCGAAGCGACGGGCGATCCGCTCCTCTTCCCTGCTGCTCAACGCGGCCGTGTGCGGGCTCACGAGAACGCGCGGGTGCCCCCACAGCGGCGAGTCGACGGGCAGCGGCTCGACCTCGAACACGTCGAGCGCCGCGAAACCGACCCGGCCATCGTCGAGGGCCGCGAGCAGAGCGTTCTCGTCGATGACGCTGCCGCGCCCGACGCTGGCGAGGATGACCCCCGGACGGACGGCGGCGAACATGTCCGCGCCGATGAGGTGGTGCGTCTGATCGGTCCCGGGGAGCGTCACGACGATGGCATCCACCTGCCCGACGGCCTCGGCGAGATCTTCGAGCGGCACGAGGCGGTCGACTCCCTCGACGGGCGCGCCCGAGCGGGTCGTGCCCCACACCTCGGCGCCCAGAGCCTGGAAGCGGCGAGCGCATTCGGCACCGATGCCGCCGAGCCCCACGACGAGCACGGTCATCTCGTCGATCTGGCGCATCTCCCAGCGATCGGACCAGACGCGCGCATCCTGGTCTGCCCGCAGGCGCGCGAGGCCCTTGGCCCCCGCGAGCACTCCGAACACCGCGAACTCCGCGAGCGGTCCGCCGTGCACGCCCGCACTCGTGGTGAACACGATGCGCTCGAGGGCCGTGTCGTCGAGCGCCGCGGCCTTCACCTGCCCGCCGCCACCGGCGGCCGTCGTCATGACCCACCGCAGCCCCGGGTTGGCCGTGACCGTGCGCGAGAGCGCGGCCGGCTCGACGTCGGGAATGCCGAAGAGCGCCTCGGCCGAGTCGATCATCGCCTCGAAGGCGCGCTGCTCAACGTCGGTGCGCACGTGGGCCGGGTCACCCGACCAGTCGGCGGGGCCGCGCATGGGGCGCGTGAGAGCAGCATCGCGCACCAGCTCGAGCCGCGGCTCCAGCCGCTCGATGAGTCGACAGTGCTCCTCCGCCAAAGGAACGGCGACCACCGCGCGTAGGCTCTTGTGCGCCGACATCTTCGTCCATCCCTTCGCCGCGGTCGCGGGCACCGCGAGCCGCTCGATACCTCGGTATACGTTCACCATAGTGAACCCTGTTCAACCTGTTGTCCAGTCGGTAGGATGCCGTGCATGACACCTCTCGACGACGAGACCACCCCCGCCACCGTCCGACTCGGGGTATGGGGCCTCGGGGCAATGGGGGCACCGATGGCGCACCACCTGCTCGCCGCCCGCGGCTCCCTGACCGTCCATGCGCGTCAGCGACGCCCGGCGCTCATCGAGGCCGGCGCGCAGTGGGCCGAGACGGCCCGTGACCTCGCCGTCCATACCGACGCCGTGCTCGTGATGCTGCCCGACCTTCCGCAGCTCGAGGAGCACCTCGACGGGCCCGACGGGCTGCTGACAGGCATCGGCGACCGCGATTTTCTCGTCATGATCGGCTCGACCTCGTCACCCGTGGGCGTGCGGGAGCTGTCGGACCGCCTCCCCGACGGCATCCGGGTGGTCGACTGCCCCGTCTCTGGCGGCGAGGACGGCGCGAAAGCCGGGCGACTGTCCATCATGCTCGGCGGCTCCCCCACCGACACCGACCGGGCCGCCGCGCTTCTGGCTCCGTGCGGAACGCCCGTGCGCCTCGGCCCCCTCGGCGCCGGGCAGGTGGCGAAAGCCTGCAACCAACTCGTCGTCGCCTCGACGATCCTCGCGCTCGGGGAGGCGACCGAGCTCGCCGAGCGTTCCGGCGTCGACCCCGCGACCCTGTGGGACCTTCTGGGTGGCGGGTACGCCGGATCACGCCTGCTCGAGAGCCGTCGCGAGCGCCTCGTCACGGGCGACGACTCCCCCAGTGGCATCGCGGAGTACATGGTGAAGGATCTGCGCTTCGCGGCCGACATCGCTGCGTCCACCGACACGCGGCCCGCGCTGCTGCCGGCCCTGCGAGCCGCCTTCGACGAGATCGTCGAGCGGGGCCTGGGCGGCCGCGACATCGCCGTCACCCGCCGCTTCACGGCGGAGCGCAGCTCCGCCCCCACCCACACGGACTGAGATCGGCGAGCGCCGGAGCGACCGCGAGCGACGAGCTCACCACGACCGACTCGTCCCCGGCGCGCAACGGATCCGCCGAGGCCTTACTCCGAGCTCACCGCGGAGGCCATCGCATCCCCCGCCTCGCGCACGATGAGGTGCATCGCCTGCACGGCGTCGTCGGCGCGACCGGCCGCGACGGCGAAGGCCACGTCTTGGTGCCACCGCACGGCGTGCGGGTTGGCGTCGTGCGGCATGAGCTCGTGTCGCGTCCGCCCCACCAGCACCGATTCGACGACCGCGCCGAGGGCGGCGAACATCGTGTTTCCGGATGCCGCGAGCACCGTACGGTGGAAGCGGATGTCGGCCGCGAGGTACTCGGCGCCGTCCGCGTCGTGCTCGGTGCGCGCCATCTCCATCACCGAGGCCACCAGGACCTGGCGCTGCGCGTCGGTGGCGTGGGTCGCCGCGGCACGTGCAGCGAGCGGTTCGATCGCACCGCGGAGCTCGCTGAGCTCGCGTAACTGCGCGTGCCGGCCGGGACCGGCGAGGCGCCAGGCGATGATCTCGGGCGCGTAGACGTTCCACTGCGTCGACGGAAGCACCTCGACGCCCGTCTTTCGACGCACCCGCACGAGCCCGAGCGACTGCAGCACGCGCACGGCCTCACGGCCCGCTCCGCGCGATGATCCGGGCGAGAGCTCCGCCGTGACCAGGCGCGAGCCGGCGCCCAGCTCCCCGTCGACGATCGCCGATCCCAGGCGGTCGACGAGGGCGTCGTGCAGCGTCGACACGGCGGGACGGTCCAACGTCATTTCTCGATGATGACAGACGCGATGCGCCCTGAAGGACGCATTCGTCGTGCACAACACCGCATCCTGTGGTTTTATGTACGACAAATACCCACTGCAACATCACCCGCGGCATCGCTGCCGCTCGCCGGATCAAGGACGCTCATGGCCCTCTCCCCCCACCCCTCCACGCTGGCGCTCGCCGCCGCGGAGTCCGCGACCACCGCCCCCGCCGGGCAGTTGATCACCGCCGCCCTCATCGGCATCGCCCTCATCGTGGTGCTCATCACGTGGGGCAAGCTGCACCCCTTCCTCGCCCTGACCATCGGCGGGTTCACGACGGGCGTCATCGCCGGCATGCCCATCGCCACCTCGGTGACGAGCTTCACCGGCGGCTTCGGCTCGACCATGGGCGGCGTCGGCATCCTCATCGCCCTCGGTGCGATCTTCGGCAAGCTGCTCGCCGACTCGGGCGGCGCCGACCGCATCGTCGACACCCTCGTCGCCCGCGCGACCCCGCGCTCACTCCCCTGGGTCATGGGGTTGATCGGAGCGATCATCGGCCTGCCGATGTTCTTCGAGGTCGGTCTCGTACTGCTGGTCCCCGTCATCATCCTCGTGGCCCGCCGCTCGGGCGTCTCGCTGATGAAGATCGCCATCCCGACCCTCGCGGGCCTCTCCGCGATGCACGGCCTCGTACCCCCGCACCCGGGGCCGCTCGCCGCCATCGACGCACTGGATGCCAACCTCGGCCTGACCCTCGCGTTCGGCGTGATCGTCGCGATCCCCGCGGTCATCGTCGCCGGCCCGTTGTTCGCCCCGATCGCCGCCCGCTGGGCCCCTGTCCCCGTGCCCGAGCTGTTCGTCTCGGCCGAGGAGAAGGGCGAGGAGCCCGCTCGCCGCCCGTCGTTCGCGGCGACGCTCGCGAGCATCCTCCTCCCCGTGTTCCTCATGCTGCTGAAGGCCGTTGCCGACATCGTCGCGCCCGGCTCGACCGCCGCGTGGAAGGTGGTCATCGACTTCCTCGGCCTGCCGATCATCGCGCTGCTGCTGGCCGTGCTCGTCGGCTTCGTCGTGCTCGGCCGGGGCGCCGGCTTCGACCGCGCCAAGCTGACGAGCGTCGTCGGCTCCTCGCTCGGTCCCATCGCCGGCATCCTCCTCATCGTCGGCGCGGGCGGCGGGTTCAAGCAGGTGCTGGTCGACACCGGCATCGGCAAAGTGATCGCCGATCTCGTCGCGGGCTCCAGTGTCTCCGTGCTGCTGCTGGCCTGGCTGGTCGCCGTGGTCATCCGCGTCGCGACCGGATCGGCCACCGTCGCCACGATCACCGCCGCCGGCATCCTGCAGCCGCTCACCGAGACCCTCGACGCCCCTATGACAGCGTTGCTGGTGCTCGCGATCGGCGCGGGCTCGGTGTTCCTGAGCCACGTGAACGATGCCGGCTTCTGGCTCATCAAGGAGTACTTCGGCTTGAACATCCCACAGACGCTGAAAACATGGAGCGTGCTGGAGTGCGTGATCTCGATCATGGGCCTGGCCGGCGTTCTCGCGATCAGCGTGTTCGTCTGATGGGAGAGAAAGAGAGAATCATGACGCCCCACCCCGTTCTCGTCTTCATGGGCCCCGCGGGCACCGGCAAGTCCACCGTCGCCGGCATGCTCGCCGGTCGCCTCGGCTGGGACTTCCAGGAGGGCGACGACCTGCACCCCGCCGAGAACGTCGCCAAGATGGCATCCGGACATGCCCTGAACGACGACGACCGGTGGCCCTGGCTCGATCGGGTCGCCGGCTGGATCGACGGGCAGATCGCCGCCGGTCGCCCCGGCGTCATCACGTGCTCGGCACTGAAACGCAGCTACCGCGACGTGCTGCGTCGCGACGACGTGACCTTCGTGCTGCTCATGGGCGACCCGAAGCTCGTGCTCGAACGCCTGCTGCGTCGACAGGGCCACTACATGCCGCCGTCGCTGCTGACCTCGCAGTTCGAGACCCTGGAGATCCCGGATGCCGACGAGCGCGCGATCCGCGTCGACCTCGACCTCACGCCTCAAGAGCAGGTGCGCGAGGTCATCGACCGCCTCCAGCTCACGCGGATCTCGTCCTGAAACACGTCCGGGCCGAGCCGATACAGTGGCAACGGCGGCCCGCGCGAGTCCGCCCACCCCTTCCTCGCACCTGAACACGGAGCAACGAATGACGTCGACCCCCTCCCCGACCGGACCCTCGAGCGACCAGGATCAGGCCCCGCATCGGGCTGCACAGGTGCACGAGGGTGCGCCCGGCATCGAAGAGGTGGACCGCCCCACCGCCGACGCCGACTCACGCCCCGAGGGCGACGGCGACGGCCGAGCGAACATCGGCGTCGTGGGCCTGGCCGTGATGGGCTCGAACCTCGCCCGCAACCTCGCCAGCCGCGAGGGCAACACGGTCGCGATCTTCAACCGCAGCAAGGACAAGACGGAGCACGTTCTCGAGCAGCACCCCGAGGCGAACTTCGTCGCCTCGTTCTCGTACGAGGACTTCGCCGCGTCGCTGTCGAAGCCGCGCACCGCGATCATCATGGTCAAGGCCGGCCGCCCCACCGACTTCGTCATCGACGAGCTCGTGAAGGTCTTCGAACCGGGCGACATCATCGTCGACGGCGGCAACGCGCTGTTCACCGACACCATCCGCCGCGAGAAGGCCGTGCGCGACACGGGTATCAACTTCGTCGGCATGGGCGTCTCGGGAGGGGAGGAGGGCGCCCTGCGCGGGCCCTCGATCATGCCCGGCGGCTCCGACGAGGCCTGGGCCACGCTCGGCCCGATCCTGAAGTCCATCGCCGCGGTCGCCGAGGGCGAGCCCTGCGTGACGCACGTCGGGCACGACGGTGCCGGTCACTTCGTGAAGATGGTGCACAACGGCATCGAGTACGCCGACATGCAGCTGATCGCCGAGGCCTACGACCTCATCCGCCGCGCCACGGGCAAGAGCCCGGCCGAGATCGCCGACGTGTTCGCCGAGTGGAACCGCGGCGAACTCGAGTCGTACCTCATCGAGATCACCGCCGAAGTACTGCGCCAGACCGACGCCGACACGGGCAAGCCCCTCGTCGACGTCATTCTCGACCAGGCCGGCGCCAAGGGTACCGGCGCGTGGACCGTGCAGACGGCCCTCGACCTGGGCGTCCCCGTCTCGGGCATCGCCGAGGCCACCTTCGCGCGGTCGCTGTCCAGCCACCCCGAGCAGCGCGAGGTCTCGCGCGAGCTCCCCGGCCCCTCCGGCACCGACGTGCTGTCGGGCGAGGACGCCGACGCGTTCATCGAGCAGGTGCGCCTGGCCCTCTACGCCTCGAAGATCGTCGCGTACTCGCAGGGCTTCGACGAGATCCGCGCCGGCGCCGCCCAGTACGACTGGAGCATCGACCTGGGCGCGGTGTCGAAGATCTGGCGCGGCGGGT
Source organism: Sphingomonas sp. G5 (assembly GCF_052660795.1). NCBI lineage: Bacteria > Pseudomonadati > Pseudomonadota > Alphaproteobacteria > Sphingomonadales > Sphingomonadaceae > Sphingomonas > Sphingomonas sp. G5. Next base: position 2,210,838 of record NZ_CP109660.1, read on the forward strand.
GCATCATCCGCGCGCAGTTCCTCAACCGCATCGCCGAGGCCTACGACGCCGAAGCCACCCTCCCCGTGCTGCTGACCGCCCCGTACTTCGTCGAGGCGCTCGGCCGGGCGCAGGACGCATGGCGCCACATCGTCTCGCTGTCGGCGGCGAGCGGCATCCCCGCTCCCGCGTTCAGCTCGTCGCTGGCCTACTACGACGGCCTTCGTGCCGAGCGTCTGCCCGCGGCCCTCATCCAGGGCCAGCGCGACTTCTTCGGTGCGCACACCTACCGACGCATCGACAAGGAGGGCACGTTCCACACCCTCTGGTCGGGCGACCGCACCGAGATCGAAGCAGAAGACACCCACTGAGAGTCATCGTGACGAAGCGGCGACGGGCCTGGCTCGTCGCCGCTTCGTGCGTCTACGCATTCGGGGTGTGGTGGATGACGCTGCGTCCCTCGATCTACGACGCCGAGGTCGGCGGCATCCTGAGCCGCCTGCTCGACGTCTTGCATTCCTCGCCCGCGACGGCGTGGATCACCTTCGACGTGATCGAATCGGTCTCCAACGTCGCGATGTTCGTGCCGCTCGGCCTGCTCGTGATCCTCTGGCGCGGGCGGTGGTGGCACGGCATCCTGATCGGGACCGTCGCGAGCTCGGCGATCGAGCTGACCCAGCTGTTCTTCCTGCCCACGCGCGTCGCGGACGTCCGCGACGTCGTCGCGAACACCCTGGGAGCCGCGATCGGAGTCGGTATAGGGCTCGTTCTCAGCCGTCGGATCTCCGGTTCCCAGGATTCCCATAAGGCTCGCCATAGAAAGCTCATAGATACGAGAGCACAATGAGTTCCATGACCGCGACCGCCGCCGCCCCCACCTTCACCCGCCCCGACGGGAGCGCCCTCCGCGTCCTCGTCGTCGACGACGAGCAGATGCTCACCGATCTGCTGTCCATGGCCCTGCGCATGGAGGGCTGGGACGTCAAGACCGCCGGATCGGGCTTCGACGCCCTGCAGTCCGCGCGCGACTTCGAGCCGGATGCCATGGTGCTCGACATCATGATGCCCGACCTCGACGGCATGGCGGTGCTGCAGCGCCTGCGCCACTCGGGCAACGAGGTGCCGGTGCTCTTCCTCACGGCGAAGGACGCCGTGGCCGATCGCGTCGCAGGCCTCACCGCGGGCGGCGACGACTACGTCACGAAGCCCTTCAGCCTCGAGGAGGTCGTGGCGCGCCTGCGCGGACTGATGCGTCGCGCGGGCACCGCCCTGACGCGCGACTCGGAACCCATCCTGCGCGTCGGCGACCTCTCGCTGAACGAGGACAGCCACGAGGTCATCCGCGGCGGCAAGGAGATCGAGCTGACCGCGACCGAGTTCGAGCTGCTGCGTTTCCTCATGCGCAACCAGCGTCGTGTGGTGTCGAAGGCGCAGATCCTCGACCGCGTCTGGAACTACGACTTCGGGGGCCGCTCGAGCGTCGTCGAGCTGTACATCTCGTACCTGCGCAAGAAGATCGACGCCGGAAACGACCCGCTCATCCACACCGTGCGCGGTGTGGGATACATGATCAAAGCCCCTCAGTGAGTATCCCGCCGAGACCTGCACCCCCCGTTCCTCCCCCATCCGAGGTAGGGCAGACCGACGCCTCCGCCGACGACGACCCCGGCACACCGGAGCCGAAACCGAAGCGGGAGCCCCTGTCGAAGAGGCTCCGTCGACCTTGGACACTACAAGCACGCCTGATGACGGCCGTCATCGGCATGGTGGCGTTCATCCTGGTGATGATCGGCATCTCGACCAGCGCGATCCTCAGCCAGGTGCTCTACGTGAACCTCGGCGCTCAGGTCGACGAAGCGGCCGCCTCGATCCAGCCGCGGGCGGCGTTCCAGAATTCGGCGGAGCAGGTCTTGGAGTCGGGGTTCTTCGATTCCGGCACGCTCCTCGTCATGAACTCGCGGGGTACCGGGATCACCGGGGCCGTCGTCGGCGACAACGGGGCGCGCGCTCTCACCACCGACGACCTCGGCCGGATCGCCGACAGCCTGCAGGCCGCAGCCGACTCGAACGCTCAGACGGTCGACCTGCCGAACCTCGGCGAGTACCTCGTCCGGACGTTCCAGACGCCCGGGAGCGACAGCATCTTCCTGGTCGGGCTCCCCTTGTCGAGCGTCACCAGCACGATCGGTGCCATCCTCACCACCGTTGCGCTGGTGACCACGGGCGGCCTGCTGCTCCTCGCCGTCATCATCGCGATCGTCATCCGTCTCGGGCTCCGTCCCCTGCGAGCCGTCGCCGAGACCGCGACCCGCGTGGCCTCCCTGCGCATGGACCAGGGTGACGTCTCGATCACCGAGCGCGTCCCCTCCGACCAGGTCGACGATCACACCGAGATCGGACAGGTGGGCACCGCGCTCAACACCCTGCTCGACCGCGTCGACGCCTCGCTCAGCGCGCGCCAGCGCAACGAAGAGCTCATGCGCCGGTTCGTGGCCGACGCCAGCCATGAACTGCGAACCCCCTTGGCATCCATTCGCGGGTTCTCGGAACTGTCGCTGCGCGCCATGCGCCAGGCACAGGACGACGAGAGCCGTCAGCGCATCGCCCTGGCCGTCGAGACCACCGAACAGTCGCTCGAACGCATTCAGGCGCAGTCGCTGCGCATGACCACGCTCGTCGAGGACCTGCTGCTCCTCGCTCGCCTCGACGAGGGACAGGAGCTCGTCTACGGCTCGGTCGACCTCACGCGCCTCGCCGTCGAAGCGGTGGGCGATGCACGCCCCGCCGGCCCCGACCATTCGTGGACGATCGACGTCCCCGACACCCCCGTCGAACTCGCCGGAGACGCCTCGCGCCTGCACCAAGTGGTGGCGAACCTGCTCGCCAACGCCCGCACGCACACGCCAGCGGGCAGCGAAGTGAACGTGTCGGTGGCGCACGAGGGCGCCGAGGCCGTGTTGCGCGTGCACGACAACGGCCCCGGCATCGACCCGTCGGTCGCCTCCCAGCTGTTCGAGCGATTCGCCCGCGCCGACCGTTCCCGCGACCGCAAGACCGGCGGCACGGGCCTCGGCCTCTCGATCGCGCGCGCCATCGTCGACGCCCACCGCGGCACGATCACCGTGAAGAGCACCCCCGGCGATACGACGTTCGAGGTGCGGCTCCCCGCGAAGCCCGCCGATCCGGTGTGACGTCCCGGATGCCGGAGGTCAGGAGCAGCGTTCCCTGACCGCCGCGCGCGCAGCCTCGGTGTCGGGGCCGGGGGCGACCTCGACGTCGGGAACGAGGGGGCCGTCGTAGACCCGGCCGGTGCGGTCGACGTCGTAGGTCGTGGTGAGGATGAGGCGCGCGCCGTCACGGAGTTCCCTCGCCTCGTTGCCGGTCGTCAACCCCGCCGTCGGTTTTCCGACTCGGACGGCGTCGGCCTGTCCGGCGAACGCGATCGCCACGATCTCGGCAGCGCTCGCGGTCACCCCCGACGTCAGCAGCGCCACCGGAGCGTCGATGGCGAACCCTCCGGCGGAAGCAGTGTCGTCTCCCCCGGGCGTCGAGACGACGCCACCGTCGTCGACGTGCGCCCACTGCACGACCTCGCCGCGCTTCAGCCCGACGACATCTCCGTCATCGAGCAGCGGCGCCGCCACGGCGAGCATGGGCCAGGCGTTTCCTCCGCCGTTCGCGCGAAGGTCGACGATCCACCCGCAGTCCGTCGAAGCCGCGGCAGCGCGCATTGCCTCACGACCCGAGGATGCGTACCGTTCCACCGCCTCGGGCTCCTCACCCTGGAACCCGGGCAGCGTGAGGACGCTGATTCCGTCGCGCGTCGACACGGTCGGCACGGGGAAGGATGCTCCCGGCGCGTTCTGTTCGGCGATGGAGGAGACGTCCGCGGGCGTCATCAGCCACGAGTGCACCCCGCCCGCCACCGCGGCCAGTTCACTCAGCCCGTGGTAAGTCGCTGCGATCGTCGCCTTCGCCTTCAGCTCGGGCTCGGCCCGAGCCACGGCATCCCGGAATTCGTCCGTGTCGGCGTAGATCCCATCTCTCATCTCGGCGATGGCCGCATCGACATAGGTCGCGACCCCGTTTCCGCCGCCATCGGCGGAGCATCCGCTGAGGGCGAGCGTCGCGGCGAGGAGGAGGACGCGAGCGGCCCGCCCCCGGTTCACGGCCACAGGGGACGGACGGATGCCGCGAGGGCGCGAATCCGCCCCGCGTCGAGAACGACCCGGGATTCGGCGACCCCGAACGCCGGCCACTGCACCACGATCTCGAGCGGTCCCTCGGGCGGCAGGGGATGAAGCCAGAGCCCGTCGTGCATCACGTACTCGTCACCGCCGCCGTTGCCTCCGCCACCGGTCGGACGGACGGTATGGGGCGCCGGTCCTTCGTCTGACGAGTCCTGATCCATCCGCATTCCGAAGGCCTCGTCGACAAGCAGATGCTGACCATCGCCGAGAGCGAGTCCCCACCGCAATCGATCGGGTGACCGCTCCCCCATGTGGAAATGCCCGTTGAAATCCATCTGGGCGAGCTGCCACTCTCGAGCATCCCGCGCGCCCCGGCGCAAATGCCGGTCGAGGAGGATCTCGATCCCGTCGGAGTACACCCGGGCGCCCATGAGGGCGATCACCACGTCGTCTCCTCGCCCGACGACCTCGGAGGCAGGAAAGAGTACCGGCACCTCGTCGCGAGGAGGCTCGAACGAGGGCTGCCGCTCATGACGCTGATCGAACGGGTTCTCGTGATCGCCGGACGGCTCGACGGGAAAGAAGGAGAACGACATCCCCCCACCCTTCCGGGTCGAACTCCGTCCCGCCACCCTTGATTCAGTACCCGGCGAATGCGTCCGTGGTCAGTGACTTCGCCTTCGCGAGCGCGGGAGCGAGCGCCGAGATGAGCCGCGGCGGACCGGAGACGTACGCGGAGCGCTGGGCGATGTCGGGGACCGTGCGGAAGAGGCCCTCGGCATCCACGCGATCGGGTCCGGCCCATACCCAGCCCGTCGGGAGATCGAGCGGCTCATCGCGCGAGAAGACCACGACGGGGATGCCGCTGGCGGCGATCTCGTCACGGAAGGCCAGCTCCGCGGCCTCTGACACCACATAGACGAGAACCACGTCGCGGTCCTGGCCTGTCGCGACCAGGTGGCGCAGCTGCGACACGAAGGGCGTCACCCCGATGCCGGCCGCAACCAGGAGCACGGGCGAGGTCGGCCGCGACGGGAGGACGAAGTCGCCCCAGACGCCCGTGACCGCAAGCGTCGAGCCGGGTTCGACCGCGGCCAGCGCCCGCTTATAGGAGGACTGAGAGCCGTCCTTGAAGGCGATACGCACCTCGGGCAGGTCCTCAGGAGCCGAGACGATCGAGAACTCGCGGCGCGTGCCGCGAGCATCGGGGCGGCGGTGCGGCACGTCGAGCTCGAGGTACTGCCCGGGATGGAACGAGAAAGGGCGGGCGGCGTGGAACGAGAGCTCGCGCACCGTGGGCGTCACGTCGCGGCGTCGCGCGACCCGCAGACGGACGGCCGCGCGCAGGCAGAACAGGAACGCGAGCAGGTTGCCCACGAGCAGGGCCCGCTCCTGGCCGAGGGTGATCTCGCCCAGCGGCAGCGGCCATCCCGCGAGGACGCCGACGAGGATCGCGACGACGTACTGCTGCACACGGCGCGGAGGCAGGGTCAGCGGCTCCGACAGCATGAAGGCGCCGAGGAAGAGGAACGGCGACGAGAACGCCACCTGCAGCAGCACGCTCGGCACGTCGACCGGGAAGCCCGCGGCCTGGAACTGCACGCTCGTGCGGAGGAAGGCCACGGCCATCGCGACGACCCAGAAGACCACCACGATCGGCAGCTTGTCGGTGCGCAACAACAGCAGAATGCCGAGCACCAGGACCGGGGCCGCGAGCCACGGCGAGCCGACCCACCACGCCGACGACCCCAGGTCGGGCGCCCAGATGCTCACGATCGTCAGCACCGTCGCGCCGGTGGCCGCGGGATTGAAGATGTGCCGACCGCGCCACACGAGCAGGTACTTCGACGCGGATGCCACGACCCCGGCCAGAGCGAGACCGGCCAGGCCCACCGGTTCCACCGTGGGACGCAGGACGAACAGCAGGATCCCGGCGGTGATCAGCGAGGACTCCAGGCGGCGCGGCATCCGGAGCAGGCTCTGCGCCACCAGATCGGTGAGCGCGCACGCGGCGGCGAGCACCACCGCGCTCGAGACGATCGCGAGGGGCTGCGGCACCACCAGTCCCGCGAACGACAGGACGAGCGAGATGACGGCGAGGAGACCGAGCGACGCCATGACGAGCCGGTACATCGAGACGCGTCCGATGAGGCCGAGGACCCGGGTCGAACCGGCGGTGAGCGTGGTGCTCATGAGGGGAACCCTTCAGAGGAGTCGAGGCGGGGGGATGAATCAGGGTGAAGAGAAGATCTCGCCCGAGAAGCCGGGCGACCACTCGACGCGGCCGTCGGTGCGCATGCGCACCCAGTGAGCGTTCCAGGATGCCGCAAGCTCCGGGCCGCCGTCGAAGAACAGCGCCGTAGCGAGAGCGTCGGCGCGCATCGCGGTCTCGGCGAGAGCCCAGGTCGCCGCGTAGGCCCGCACGGGGGCGCCCGTGCGCGCATCGAGCACGTGGTGGAGGCCGTCTCCCCACGCGCGGCGGTTGATCGCCGAGGCGCAGAGCGCTCCGTCGGTCACGGTGACGACGCCGATGGCGAGCGTCGGATCGAAGGGGTGCTCGAGGCCGACGCGAACCGGGGTTCCGCGCGCGGCGAGATCGCCCGACGCGTCGACGACCACGTCGCCGTCGACGAACCGGCGCACGACGTCGAGCACGAGGTCGACCAGTCGCCCCTTGCCGAGGGCCCCGACGTCGATGGTCACGCGCGTCGCGACGCTCACGCGTTCGGCGTCCCAGGTGAGGACGTCGTGCCACGACGGGGCCGGTTGCGGGTCTCCCCCGGGCGCGAGGGTCAGCCGCGCGTCGTAGCCGAGACGCGCGAGCGCGTCACCGACCAGCGGGTTCACCGCGCCGGAGGTCGCCGCGTCGAGTTCGCGATACAGCGAAAACATGGCATCCGCGTCGTCCGGGACCGGGACGGATGCCGCGCGCCCCTCGGAGAGCGCCGACACGAGCGAATCGTCGCGAAATCGCGACCACTCCCGGTCGAAGCGTTCGACGACGGACGAGACCGCGTCGCGGGCGACCGAGGACAGCGGGTGCGCCGTCTCGATCGCCCACGACGTGCCGATCGCATCGAAGGCCCAGGTCGAGCCCGTCGCGATCGGAGTGCTCATGGCCGTCAGGCCTTGGCCTCGGACTTGATGGTGTCGACGGCCTTGTTGAAGCCGCCGCTCGTGAGCGAGGAGCCTGCGACCTTGCTGACCGAGATCTCGTCGAGCTTCTTGCCCACGACCTCGCTCTGGATGCCGCCGATGAACTCGCCCTGATAGCGCTTGGACTCCGCGGCCTGCGGATCGCCGGTCACCTGGACCGCGGTGACGGTGTCGCCGGCGATCGTGAGGGTGACGTCGATGGTCTCGACGCTCTCGGGGGTGGCGTACTGGCCCGTGGCCTCGTACTCGCCGTCCTTGTAGGAACCCGAGCCGGCGGCGGCACCCGAGGTACTGGTGGGCGCCGAGCTCGCGGCCGGGGCGGCGGTGTCGGCGGGGGCGGCGTCGCTGCTCGTCGCGCCGCCCGCGCACCCGGCGAGGGTGGCGATGCCGGCAACGCCCAGCAGGGCGGTGCCGATGCGGACGGGACGGGGTACGGCTGTGGTGCGGATCATGAGGGTCCTCCTTCGGTCGTGCCTCGCGGCGCGTACGTGCTCACGGTAGGGACACGACCTTGGCCGTCCCCCGGTTCATTCTTTTGTGCCGGCTATGTGTGGCCGGCGATCCGAGGGGGACGACGGTCGGCATCGCCCCGGACCGCCAGGCGGCCTTCGCGGACGATGCGCCCTGCCCGCGGCATCCGGAACCGGCGTGTCCACCCCCGCTGCACGACGGTGCGGACCGAGAACGACTCAGCCACCTCCCGAGAGGAGATGGCTGAGTGTCGAGGAAGGGACCGGTTACGCGTCGCCGCCGAACATGCTCGTGACCGAGCCGTCCTCGAAGACCTCACGGATCGCGCGGGCCAGGAGCGGCGCGATCGGCAGCACGGTGAGACGCTCAAACCGGCGGTCGGCCCCGATCGGGATGGTGTCGGTGACCACGACCTCGTCGATCGCGGGGTCCTGCAGGCGCTCGGTCGCGGGGTCGCTGAAGATCGGGTGCGTCGCGGCGACGATGACCTTGCGGGCACCGCTGGCCTTGAGGGCCTGCGCGGCCTTCTGAATCGTGCCGCCCGTGTCGATCATGTCGTCGACGAGGAGGCAGGTGCGCCCCTGCACGTCACCGACGATCTCGTGCACCGAGACCTGGTTGGCGACCTTGGGGTCACGACGCTTGTGGATGATCGCCAGCGGGGCACCGAGGCTGTCGGACCAGGTGTCGGCGACGCGCACGCGCCCCATGTCGGGAGAGACCACGGTGAGAGTCTCGCGGTCTTCGCCGGTCAGCCCCTGCTCGAAGTGCTCGAGAAGGACGGGCTTGGCGAAGAGGTGGTCGACGGGGCCGTCGAAGAAGCCCTGGATCTGCGCGGCGTGGAGGTCGACGCTCATGATGCGGTCGGCGCCGGCGGTCTTGAGCAGATCGGCGACGAGGCGGGCGCTGATGGGCTCGCGCCCGCGGCCCTTCTTGTCTTGACGCGAGTACGGGAAGTACGGCGCGACGACCGTGATGCGCTTGGCCGAGGCCCTCTTGAGGGCGTCGAGCATGATGAGCAGCTCCATCAGCCACTCATTGACCGGGGGGCCGAACGACTGCACCACGAACACGTCGCAGCCGCGGATCGAGACCTCGAAGCGGGTGTAGATCTCGCCCGAGGCGAAGGTGCGGTGCTCGGTGGGGGCGAGCTCGGTGCCGAGGTGCTCGGCGACCTGCTTCGCGAGTTCGGGGTGCGAGCGACCGGAGGCGACGACGAGCCGCTTCTTGGTCTTGGCGACGAGCCCGGGGGCGATGCCGTTGTCGCGGTCGAGGTCTACACGATTCTTCTTACGAGCCATCGGCCGCTTCCTGTTCAGCCCGAGCCCGCGCGGCCACGTCGGCCGCCCTGGTGCCCGGTCGGTTCTTCTCGACCCACCCCTCGACGTTGCGCTGGGGTGCCACGCTGAGCGCCAGTGCACCGGCCGGGACGTCCTTACGGATCACCGCTCCGGCGCCCGTCTTGGCGCCCGCTCCAATCGTAACCGGCGCGACGAAGACGTTGTGCGATCCGCTGTGCACCTCGTCGCCGATCACCGTGCGGTGCTTGGCGATGTCGTCGTAGTTGGCGGTGATCGCGCCGGCGCCGAGGTTGACGCCGCGGCCGATCTCGGTGTCGCCGATGTACGAGAGATGCGGCACCTTGCTGCCCTCTCCGATCGAGGAGTTCTTCACCTCGACGAAGGTGCCGACCTTGCCGTTCACGCCCACCCGCGCATTGGCGCGGAGGTAGGCGAACGGACCGACCGTGGCGCCCGCCTCGACGACGGCCAGGGTGCCGTCGGTGCGGGTGACCGTGGCGTTCTCGCCCACCTCGCAGTCGATGAGGCTCGTGTCGGGGCCGATCGTGGCACCCGAGGCGATGACGGTCGCTCCGCGCACGTGCGTGTTGGGGAGGATCGTGACATCGGGGGCGAGGGTCGCGGTGACGTCGATCCAGGTCGTGGCGGGATCGACGACGGTGACGCCCTCGAGCTGCCAGCGACGCACCGTGCGGGCGTTGAGGGTGCGTCCGGCCTCGGACAGCTGGACGCGATCGTTGACGCCGAGCGCTGCCGAGGCGTCGGGGGTGACGGATGCCGCAACCCCCAGCCGCGCGTCACGGAGCAGACCGACCACGTCGGTGAGGTACTTCTCGCCCTGGGCGTTCGAGGTGCCCACCTGTGCGAGCTGGGCGCGCAGGGGCGCCGCCTGGAACACGTAGACCCCGACGTTGATCTCGGTCACCGCGGCCTCGTCGGCCGTGGCGTCTTTCTGTTCGACGATGCGGCGTACGCCGTCGGTCTCGTCGCGGAGGATGCGGCCGTACCCGAAGGGTTGATCGACGCGGGCGCTCAGCAGGGTGACCGCGGTACCGCCCGTGCGGTGCGTCGCGAGGAGCTCGGTGAGCGTGCCGGTCTCGAGAAGCGGCACGTCGGCACTGAGCACGAGCACATCGCCCTCGAAGCCGTCGAGGGCGTCGAGGGCGACCTCGACCGCGCGGCCGGTGCCCGGCACCTCGTCCTGATCGACGATCACGACGCCGGGCGCGAGTTCCGACACGGTCTCGGCGACGAGCTCGCGCTCGTGGCGCACGACGACGACGATGCGAGCCGGGTCGAGGGATGCCGCGGTGTCGAGCACATGACCGACCAGCGGACGACCGCCGACAGGGTGCAGCACCTTGGGGGTGCGGGAGCGCATGCGCGTTCCCTGACCCGCAGCGAGGACGACGACGGCCAACTCGGTCGGTGATGTCATGCTCCGCCGCCAGGATTCGAACCTAGACCTAACAGCTCCAAAGGCTGTCGTGCTGCCGTTACACCACGGCGGACCGTGCCCGCGGGCACCGGTCAAGTCTGCCAGACCCGAGCGCCGCGCGTTCCGCCCGCGGCGCGCGCCGACGGTGGGCCGGGTACTCGACATAATGAGTTCGTGGCCCGGGACAGCGACGAAGTCGACCGCATCGTCGATGCGTGGATGCGACAGCGCCCCGATCTGGACTTCTCGCCCCTCGAGGTGCTCTCGCGTGTCGCTCGCCTCTCGCGACACCTCGACATCGCCCGCAAAGAGGCGTTCCGCCGCAGCGACATCGAGTCGTGGGAGTGGGACGTGCTCTCGGCCCTTCGGCGCGCGGGCGAGCCCTACCAGCTCAGCCCGAAGCAGCTTCTGCAGCAGACGCTGGTGTCCAGCGGCACCATGACGAACCGCATCGACCGGCTGGTCGCGCGCCGTTTCGTGCGCCGTGAGGCCGACCCCGGCGACGGACGGAGCATCCTGGTGACCCTGACCGACGACGGACGAGTACGGGTGGATGCCGCGATCACCCGTCTCGTCGACGCTGAGGCCCTCCTGCTCGAGGGCCTCTCGCGCGGCGACCGCGACCGCCTCGCGACGTTGCTGCGCAAGTTGAGTCTGGGATTCGACGCGTGAGCGCGCCGGTGGAATCTCGCTCTCGCTGGGCCCGCGTGCGGGCGTGGTTCGGCGTGCGCTTCCGCTCCCCCGCGGCGATCTACGGCCTGATCGTCTTCGCGGCCTTCGTCTCGATCGCCGACGATCACGCCGAGGACGTGTGGGAGGTGCTCTGGAGCGCCTCGGTGTCTCTCGTGGTGTTCTTCATCGCGCACGTGTTCGCCCACACCCTCACCGAGCACGCCGACCACGGCCTGCGTCGCGCGACCCGCGAGGGAATGCGCCATGGCGCCGGCATGCTCTACGCCTCGGTGCCGTCGATCCTGGTCCTCGTGTGGGCCGGCCTCACCGGCGTGTCGGTGGACGATGCTTTCGAGGCCTGCATGTGGGCGACCTTCGCGGTGCTCGCGCTGCTGGGCTACGGCGCGTACGCCCGGCGGAAGGCGGCGATCGCCGTTCGCCTGCTCGGCGCGTTCGCCACCGCCTGCCTCGGCATCTTCATCGTCGCGCTCGAATACGGCATCCACTGACGGCACCCCTCGACGACGTCCCATGACCGGGCGCGAGCGCCCCGGCACCCTCGGCACGACGCGGCAGGAACGGCGATCAGTCCCGAGCGACCGCCCGGCGACGGGCGCGGCTGCGCAGGACGAAGCCGGCGACGACAGCCAGGAGGGCCCCGAGTCCCGCAACGCCCGCGACCTGCGCCCCCGTGACGGCGAGGTCCGACCCGCCCGCGGCGACGGGGACCGGGGTCGTCGAGGCCGAGGCGCGCGGAGTGGCCGTGACGGTGGCCGCCGGGTCGGGGCCGACCGACGCCGAGGCGCTCGGCGACGGCGCGGCGGTGGTCGGGGCCGTCGTCGGAGTCGGACGGGGCTGACCCGGAACAGACCAGCCCGCTGCGGTGAGGGTCACGGGAACACTGACCACCGAGACGACCGACGAGGGGATCCCGGACGAGAGCGCGAGGCACTCGAGGCTGAGGGTCGCCGCGGTCGTTCCCGAGGGGACCGCGGCACTGAACGACGACCCCATGGGGACGCTGACGGCCGCTCCCCCGTTCACGGGCACGGTCGCCGACACCACGACGGTGCTGCCCCCGGCCGCCACCGTCAGGCGCGCGCCGTCGCGCGTGCCGGCGGGGCAGCCGTCGGCGAAGTCCGCGGTGGCGAACGACGGGTAGGCGGCGGCGTCACCCGAGGAGACGGCCGCGCCGCCGGCATCCCGCAGCACGAGGGGGCTCGCCGCGGAGGCGGCCAGGGTACCGAGCGGAACGAGACCCGCGACGAGCACCGCGGCGGCGACGGGAAGGAGACGGGTGGGCACGGGCGTGGACGACATGGCTGCTCTCGATCGGGTGGTGAGGACGAACGGACTGTGCCCCACGGTTCGGTCTACCGGGTGAACGGGTGACGACGTGAACATCACCCGGCGGCCACCCGCCATTCACCCGCGGACCCTACGTTCCCGGCGACCCCTCTCACGAAAGTGTCCGATGCCCACTCACACCCCTTCCGGCTTCTCCCGCCGTACCTTCCTCGCCGCGGCGGCCGCCGCCGTCACCACGGCATCCGCGGCGTCGTCGTTCGGCCCCGCCGCCTCTTCGATCGCGACCGCCGCGACCCCCGCCGCCGTCACTGACCCGAAGGCCCTGCGCTGGCTGGTCTTCGACCACCACGTGCACTCGGTCTACTCGCACGACGCGAAGTATGCGATGACGACGATCCTCGACCAGGCCCAGCGTTTCGGAGTGGATGCCATCGCTTTCACGGAACACAGCAACGTCGGTCACGCGAACGTCGGCGGTGTCTTCAACGCCGCCCGCGAGATCGAGGCGGCGCGGACGGCGCGCCCCGACCTGCTCGTGTTCCAGGGACTGGAGTGGTACATCCCCGCCGCCGAGCACGGGACGGTCCTCGTCGCACCCGGCCCCCGGGTCACCGAGGTGCTGCGCCGGTTCGAACTCGACTACGACGGCAAGCTGAACAAGTGGGAGAAGCCCCGGCCCAACACCAGCGACGCCGCGGACTGGCTGAAACACGCCGTCGACGGCATCTCATGGCTCGGCCAGCAGCGGAGGGCGGGAACGGTCGCCGACGTGCTGGTGCTCGCCAATCACCCCAGCCGCCTCGGCATCGACTCCCCCGGCGAACTCCGCGCGTGGCAGGACGCCGACCCCGACGTCTTCGTCGGCTTCGAGGGCGCACCGGGCGCGCAGGCCTCGGGTCTCGCCGCGAACACCACCGACCGCTCTCAGCGCGGCGAGTACGAGAACGCGCGCAGCGACTACTCCTACCCCGGGTTCCCCAGCGAGGCCTACCGGGCGCACGGCGGGTTCGACTGGATGACGGCCGTCGTCGGCGGCATGTGGGACGCCCTGCTCAGTGAGGGCCGGCGCTGGTGGATCACCACGAACAGCGACCTGCACCTGAAGAACTTCGACACCACCCGCGTGGGCGATTTCCCCACCGGCTCCGGCTGGGACAGCGGAGCGACCCTCGCGAACTTCAATCGCGCGGGCCGCCGCCCCGACCCCGTGTCGACCGCGGCGCCGCAGGGCGGCAGCGACCTCTGGCCGGGCGAGTTCAGCCGCACGCACGTCGGCGCCGTCGACAAGACGCACACGGCGGTCCTCGACGCCGTGCGCGCGGGGCGCATGTGGGTCGACCACGGCCACCTCGTCGCCGGCCTGTCGGTGACCCTGCGGGCGGTCGACGACACCGCCAACAGCGCCACCCTCGGCGGAACGCTGCGCGTGCCGGTGGGGACGAAGATCGAGATCGTCATCGACGTCGAACCGACCGCGCAGCGCAACTCCGCCGGCATCCTGCCCCGTCTGGCCCACCTCGATGTGATCCGCGGCGAGATCACCGGCGCGGTGAGCGACCGCGACGCAATGGTCGCCCCGCGCACCCGCGTCATCGAGTTGCGTGACGTGAGCGATCGCAGTGGCTCGCCCTTCCAGATCGTGATCCCGGTGGGAACGTCCGACGTCGACGGCTACGTGCGCGTGCGCGGCTCCGACGGCAAGGTGCACGGCACCGGCCCCCGCGGCGCCGAGGTCGACCCGCGGGCACCTCAGCCCCACTCGGCCGGGCAGGGAAACCCCTGGCTCGACACGTGGCTCTACACGAACCCGATCTTCGTGGCGGTGCGCTGATCTCACGCCGAACGGCGTCAGAGGAGGAGATCCGGGCAGCGGAGGACGCTTGAGGTGCGAAACGTCCTCCGCTCCGCGATCCTCCTCCGCTCCTCGGCGCTCGCCCGGGGAGAGCTCAGCCGATGCTCTCGATGAGCTCGAACCAGGTCATCTCGAGCTCGTCGCGCTCGGCCTCGAGCGCGGAGATGCGCTGCATCTCTGTTCCGAGCCCCGCGTAGTCGGCCTGATCGTGATCGGCGAGCGCCGCCTTGGCCTTGTCGATCTGCTGCTGCAGCTTCTCGATGCGCCGCTCGGTGGCCGAGGCCTCCTTCTGCGCGGCGCGCAGCTCGGCCCCCTGCAGGCCCGGCGTCGCAGCGGCGCCGCTCGTCGCCGCGGGCCGCGAGGGCTCGGCATCCTGGATCGCCCGTAGACGCAGGTACTCGTCGACGCCCCCGGGGAGGTGCCGGAGCTTCGCGTCGAGGATCGCGTACTGCTGGTCGGTGACGCGCTCGAGGAAGTACCGGTCGTGCGAGACGACGATGAGGGTGCCCGACCACGAGTCGAGCAGGTCTTCCATGGCCGCGAGCATGTCGGTGTCGAGATCGTTGGTGGGCTCGTCGAGGATCAGCACGTTGGGCTGGTCCAGCAGCACCAGCAGCAGCTGCAGGCGCCGCTTCTGCCCGCCGGAGAGGTCTTTCACCGGGGTCGAGAGCTGCGCGCTCGAGAACCCGAGGCGCTCGAGGAGCTCGCCGGGGGTGAGCTCTTTCGCCTTCGACCCCGTGCCGAACGAGTACGTCGTGCGCAGTCCCGAGATCACCACGCGGACGGGGTCGTTCAGATGCTGCTCGAGCTCGTCGAGACGCTGGGTGAGGGTGGCGACCTTCACCGTCTTGCCGCGCTTGACGCGGCCGCTGGTGGGCTCGAGCGAGCCGGTCACCAGGTTCAGCAGGGTCGACTTGCCCGCGCCGTTCACGCCCAGGATGCCGGTGCGCTCCCCCGGCGCGATGCGCCACTCGACGTCCTTAAGCACCGTCTTGTCGCCGTAGGCCACACCCGCGTCGAGCAGATCGACGACGTCCTTGCCCAGGCGCGAGACCGCCAGGGACTGCAGAGCGACCTTGTCGCGGATCTCGGGAACGTCGGCGATGAGTTCGTTGGCCGCATCGATGCGGAACTTCGGCTTCGACGTGCGCGCCGGGGCCCCGCGGCGCAGCCACGCGAGCTCTTTGCGAGCCAGGTTCTGACGACGTTGTTCGATGGATGCCGCCTGACGGTCACGCTCCACGCGCTGCAGGATGTACGCCGCATAGCCGCCCTCGAAGGGCTCGACGAGACGGTCGTGCACCTCCCACGTGGCGGTGCAGATCTCGTCGAGGAACCACCGGTCGTGCGTGACGACGAGAAGGCCGCCCGCGGAAGGCGCCCACCGCTTCTTGAGGTGCCCCGCGAGCCAGGTGATGGCCTCGACGTCGAGGTGGTTGGTGGGCTCGTCGAGGAACAGCACGTCCCAATCGCCCGAGAGCAGCTTCGCCAACGCCACACGACGGCGCTGACCGCCCGACAGGTCGCCGAGACGCGCGTCCCACGACAGATCGCCCAGCAGCCCCGCGATCACATCACGCGTACGCGCGTCACCGGCCCACTCGTGCTCGGGGCGATCGCCGACGACCGCGTGGCCGATCGTGTCGTCATCGTCGAGGGTGTCCTGTTGATCGAGCACACCCACGGTGACACCGCCGCGGACCGTCACGCGCCCACGATCGGGCTCGCGGATGCCGGCGAGCATGCCGAGCAGACTCGATTTGCCGTCGCCGTTGCGGCCGACGATGCCGATCCGGTCGCCTTCGTTCACCCCGAGAGAGACGGAGTCGAAGACGACCTTGGTCGGGTATTCCAGGTGCAGGGCTTCGCCCCCGAGCAGGTGTGCCATATCCGTCCCAGGCTACGCGCTGCCCGGGGTGTGCCCGCGCGCCGGGGTGCCGGCATCCGGGATCTCCTGCTTCCCGTCGCCCATCTGGCGCGCTACGGACGAGACGATCGCAGACGCACCCCGGATGCCGGCACCCGGGGCCGCGGTCGGAACGACGACGGGGCCGCCCGGCGAACCGGACGACCCCGCGTGACGTGACGGCTCAGAAGCCGTTGGCCGAGAGCCACTCCTTGGCGATGTCGGCGGACGACTTCTGGTCGACGGTCGACTCGACGTTCATCGCGACGAGAGCGTCCTCCGTGAGGGCGGCGCTGACCTTGTTCAGCACGTCCGAGACCTCGGAAGCGACCTTCGAGTTGACCACCGGCACGACGTTCGACGCCAGGAACAGGCCCTTGGGATCGGTCAGCGTGACCAGGTTGTCGGTCTTGATGCGGGGGTCGGCCGTGTAGACGTTGGCGACCTGGACGGTGCCGGCGACGAGGTCGTCGACCGTGGTCTCACCGGTGGGCGAGAACTGGACGGTGACGCCGTAGGTCGACTGCAGACCGGTGGGTCCGTAGGGACGCTCGGCGAGTTCGGCGTTGCCGCCGAGGGTCACACCCGACGTCACCTTCGCGAGGTCGGCGATCGAGGTGAGGCCGTTCGCGTCGGCGAAGGCCTTCGTCACGGTGTACGAGTCCTGGTCGGTGGCCTGCGACTGGTCGAGGACCTCGAGGCCCTCGGGGAGGGCGGCCGGCAGAGCCGCGTACACGTCGTCGGAGGTGCGCGCGGTGGTGTCCTTCTCGAAGAACTGCAGCAGATTGCCGGTGTACTCGGGGAAGACCGAGACGGTGCCGTCCTCGAGCAGCGGGATGTACGCGTCGCGCTGACCGATCTGGAACTGGCGCTTGACGTTCTTGCCGGCACCCTCGAGCGCCTGCGCGTAGATCTCGGCGATGATCTCGTTCGAGTAGTAGGCCTGCGAGCCGACCACGATGGTGTCGCTCGAGGCGCTGGCGTCGCCACCGCCGTTGCTGAGGGGATCGCTGGAACCGCCGCCGCAACCGGCGAGGGCGAGCGAGGCGACCGCGAGGCCGGCGAACAGGCCGAGGCCCTTCTTGGTTCGTGCTGTGAACATGGGTGCTCTCTTTTCTGGTGATTCGGGAATCGAGTGTGGGTCAGGGGGTCGCCGGAGGCGCGGTCGGTGCTCCCACGGCGAGGGCTTCGGCGCGACGCTGACGGGAGGAGCGCCGCTGCGGCTGCGCGGAGCCGGCGGCACGGATGCCACGGGGCACGACGAGATGCTGGAGCAGGGCGAAGAGCCCATCGATGACGAGCGCGAGGACGGCGACGAGGATCGCCCCGCCGATGAGGATGTCGAACCGGCGGAGCGGGATCGCGGCGATGATGTACTGTCCGAGCCCGCCGAGGCCGATGTACGCGGCGATCGTGACGGTGGCGAGCACCTGCAGGGTGGCGGCGCGGATGCCGCCGACCAGCAGCGGCAGGCCGAGCGGCACTTCGATGCGCCACAGGATCTGCGACTCGGTCATGCCCATCGACCGGCCCGCGTCGATCACGCGGCGGTCGATGGCCTCGAAGCCGGTGTACGCACCGGCGAGCAGGGAGGGAATCGCCAGGACCACGAACGAGATGATCGCGGCCTCGGGCTTGTGCAGGACACCGAGAAGCAGCGTCAGAAGGATCAAGAGGCCGAAGGACGGGATCGCGCGAGCGGCGCCCGAGATCGCGACAGCGGTCTCGCGCCCCTTGCCGGTGTGGCCGATGTACCAGCCCAGCGGGATGGCGATCGCCCCCGCGATGACCACGGCGATCAGCGTATACAGCATCTGCACGCCGATGGCCACGGGGATGGAATCGAACTGGCCCGGGTCGCCCGAGAAGATCCAGGCGATCGCGTCGCCCACGAGGTTCATGCCTTCACCAGCGTTCGGTTGGCCTGACGCGAGACGGTCTTCGTGCCGCGCGTCCAGGGCATGAGCAGACGGCCCGCGATCACGAGCAGCAGGTCGATGACCAGCGCGAGCACCACGACGGCGACCACGCCCGCGAAGACCTCGGGGATGATGCGCCGCTGGAGCCCGTTGGTGAACAGGTAGCCGATGTTCTGGATGCCGACGAGGATGCCGACCGTGGCCAGCGCGATCGTGCTGGCCGAGGCGACGCGCAGGCCCGCGAGCACGACGGGGCCGGCCAGCGGGAACTCCACCGCCCAGAAGCGACGGAAGGAGCCGTAGCCGATGGCCGTGGAGGCCTGGCGCACGCCGGCATCCACCGAATCGAGACCGTCGGCCACCGCGCGCACGAGGATTGCGACCGCGTAGATCGCGAGGGCGACGATCAGATTCGTCTCGCTGACGATGCTGTACCAGCCGGTGACGACGGGCACGAGGATCAGCAGGGCGAGGGAGGGGATCGTGTAGAGCAGCCCGGTGATGGTGATGACACCGCTGCGCACGAGTCGGTATCGCCACGCGACCCAGCCCAGCGGGACGCTCAAGACGAAGCCCGCGATCAGCGCGATGATGCTCTGGCGCAGGTGCACCAGGGTGAGTTCCCCGATCAGGTCGAGGTTGTTGCCGACCCAGTTCACGGGTGGGAATCCTCCACGAGCGCACCCTGTGTGCGGCCCTCGGCATCCACGACGACCGTTCCGGTCGCCGTCTGCTTCAGGTGCAGGGCACGCTTGCCCTTGACCGCGCCGATGAAGCTCGCGACGAAGTCGCTCGCGGGGTTCTCGACGATCTCGCTGGGGGTTCCGACCTGCGCGATCTTCGCGCCCTTCTCGAGGATGACGACCTGGTCTCCGAGCAGGAACGCCTCGTCGATGTCGTGCGTGACGAAGACGATGGTCTTGCCGATCTCGCTCTGCAGACGGAGGAGCTCCTGCTGCAGTTCGTCGCGGACGATCGGGTCGACGGCACCGAAGGGCTCGTCCATGAGAAGGATGTTGGGGTCGGCGGCGAGACCGCGCGCGACGCCCACGCGCTGCTGCTGCCCGCCGGAGAGCTGGCTGGGGTATCGGTCGGCCATCGCCGCGTCGAGACCCACCGTCTTCATCAGCTCGAGCGCCCGGGCGCGGGCCGTCTTGCGGTTCTGCGCCTGCAGCACCGGCACGGTGGCGATGTTGTCGGCCACCGTGAAATGCGGCAGCAGCCCCGAATTCTGCATCACGTAGCCGATGCTCCGGCGAAGCTGCACCGCGGGCTTGCCGCCGATGTCGGCACCGTCGATGCTGATGGTGCCGGACGACGGCTCGACCATGCGGTTGATCATGCGCAGCAGCGTCGTCTTGCCGCAGCCGGACGAGCCCACGAAGACGGTCGTCTTGCGCGAGGGGATGACGAGATGGAAGTCGTCGACGGCACGTGTGCCGTCGGGGAAGACCTTGGAGACGGCCGAGAACTCGATCATGCGCTCACCCGACCTCAGTCGGAGACCACGACCTTCCGGTCGAAGGCGACGTAGCCCGCGAAATCCTTGCCCACGCGCTCGACGGCTCCGGGGTACAGGTCGGAGTACGACCACGCGCCGTCGGTCAGTTCGGCGCCATCCAGGGCGACGTTCCAGTACTGAGCTGCGCCCTTCCAGGGGCAGGTGTACGGGGTGGGGCTCTTGTGCAGGGCACCCTCGCGAACGGACTGCGGCGGGAAGTACCAGTTCCCCTCGATCGAGGCAAGGTCGTCGCGGTCGGCTTCGGCGATCACGACGCCGTCGAGCACTGCCTTCATGGGAACCCCCTTCGTGGCGTCCCGCGGGCACGGCGCCGAGCGGTGACGGATCACTTTCCCCGAGGCTAACGAGACCGTCGGCGCCGAAAGCGCAGATTGCCCCGTGTGTCGACCTGGGCTATGGTGCGGCGCGGTCAGACCACGCGGGCGCCGGGGACGGGCCCGTGCACGTGCAGAGCGACGAGACCGGCGGCGCTGAGGGTGACCTGCAGGTCGATCGCCGAGGCTTCGTCCGCCGCGAGGAACGCCAGCGTCGGACCCGATCCCGAGACGATCCCCGCCAGGGCACCCGAGCTCTCGCCGCGCTCGAGAACGCGCGCGAGGTCGGGGCGCAGGTGCAGGGCCGGAGCCTGGAGATCGTTGCGAAGAGTGGCCGCCAGCATTTCCGCGTCGCCCTGGCGGAGAGCATGCAGCACGTCGCGATCGACCGCGGGAACGCGAGGCGCCGGGCCGATGTCGATCGCATGGCGCCGGCGATGCGCGTCGAGCTCGCCGTACACGACGGGGGTCGACATGCCGATGTCGTTGGGGACGAGCACCCAGTCGAATCGTCCGCGCGCGAGCGCCGGGCTCAGCTGGTCGCCGCGACCGGTACCGACGGCGGTCCCCCCGAGCAGCGCGAAAGGCACATCGGCACCGAGCCGAGCCGCGAGACGCACGAGCTCGCTCGTCGGCATGCCGAGGCCCCAGAGGGCATCGCATGCCACGAGCGCCGCAGCCGCATCGGCGGATCCGCCGCCCATGCCACCGGCGACGGGGACGGCCTTGCGTACAGCGAGGTGAGCGCCGCGGTCGACACCGGCGGTCTGCGCGAGCAGACGAGCGGCACGGACGGCGAGATTGCGGTCGTCGGTGGGCACGCCCTCGACGTCGACCGGGCCGCGTGCGGCGACCTCGATCGTGATGTCGTCAGCGGGGGTTGCGACCATCTCCTCGTACAGCGAGACCGCCTGGAACGCGGTCGCGAGCTCGTGATAGCCGTCGTCCTGCACATCGCCGACCTCGAGGAAGACGTTGATCTTGCCGGGGGCACGAACGCGGACGGATGCCGGTATGTGCATGCTCATCGCGTCTCCCGTCGTCCCGCGCGCCGGTCGCGCTCACCGTGTGCGAGACTGGAACGTCGGCCCGCTTCCCGCCGTCGCTCGCAAGGCGGTACGGGGAGGTCCGGGCCGGAGCGAGCGATCTGAGTCACTCTTCGACAGTAGTGCTCCGCTCCCCGTCGATCGGCGCCGTCGCCGAAACGTCCGCGAAACCCCGGAACCTTACGGTGTCCGGAACCCGTCCCCGACCCCCTGAGGAGGCAGCATGCGCCCGATGGTCCCCCTGTCGATCGACACCGACCCCTGGCGCGCCCTGCTGTCCCGGTCCGATATCCGCATGCACGACGGCATCCTGCACGTCGTGGACGACTCCTCGACGCCCGCGATGGCCGAGCGCGACGACCTGCTCACGGCGGCGTCCGCGATCGAAGCTGCGGGTGTGCGGGTTCTGCTGGTGCGCGATGCGAATCGCCGCCCCAAGCTGGTGGTCGACACCGCCGATGCCGCGACCGCCCTCGCGGCGCTGCGCGATCCCGACCTCGGCCCGATGTACCTCAAGGCCCGTGGCGAAGACCCCGTGCCCGCGCACAGCGTCGAGCCCGCCCCCGGGTCGGTGCAGGCCTACGCGGTCTTCCGCCCGCGCACCTCGACCGAAGGCTCGTACCGGTACGGCTCCGCGTTGGCTCCGCGGATGGAGCTCTGGCGCTTCGGCGACAAGACCATCGAGGCACCCCGCCCGAGCGCCCTCACCCGCCGCAAATTCGCCGCCGCCGACCTCGATCTGGTCGAGGTCGAGCGCTACGGCCGCCGCTGGATGACGGTCTCGGGCATGTTCGACCCCCACCCGAACGAGTTCACCGCCGACGTCGACATGGTCTTCTCGTGGGTCGACGGGTCGTCGAGTGAGTTCCAGCGCCAGCGGGCCGCGCGCATGAAGGGCTACGTCGTGGGTGACGGCGACGACAACGCCGCCCGATACCGCCAGGTCGACGAGCTGCGCTACGCGCTGCGGAGCGTGCACATGTACGCGCCGTGGGTGCGCCGCATCTTCATCGCGACCGACTCCCCCACCCCCGAGTGGCTCGCCGACCACCCCAAGGTGACGATCGTACGCAGCGAGGAGTTCTTCGCCGATCCCTCGGTGCTGCCCACCCACAACTCCCACGCCGTCGAGGCGCAGCTGCACCGCATCCCGGGTCTGGCCGAGCACTTCCTCTACAGCAACGACGACATGTTCTTCGGTCGCCCCGTCACTCCGGAGCTGTTCTTCAGCGGCGGCGGGGTGAGCCGCTTCGTCGAGAGCGGCGTGCGCATCGGCAGCGGACCGGCGCATGTCGATCGCTCGGGGCACGACAACGGCCTGCGCGTGAACCGCGCCCTGCTGAAGGAGCGATTCGGTCGCGTCATCACACTCGATCTCGAGCATTGTGCGACCCCGCTGCGGCGCTCGGTGGCCTTCGAGCTCGAGCAGGAGTTCGCCGACGACTACGCCCGCACCGCCGCGAGCCGGTTCCGTTCGGCCACCGACATCTCGGTGACGAACAGCCTGTACCACTACTACGCACTGGCGACCGGGCGCGCGATCATCACGACCGAGCCCCGCACCCGCTACGTGCAGACCACGCAGCTCGACTCGCTGCGCACCATGGAGCGCCTCGTCTCGCGCCGCGATACCGACATGTTCTGCCTCAACGACGGCAGCGTGCCCGAGATCCCCGAAGAGGTGCGCGTCCCCGCGCTCCGGGCGTGCCTCGAGCGCTACTTCCCCGTCGCCGCCCCGTGGGAGAAGAGCTCGGTCAGCGAAGGATCGGCAACGGCGTCGTCGGCGGCGACACCGGTCCGCTGAACGCCCGCGACGTCGGGACGACGATCCCGGCGTCGCGGAGGCGCCGCTGGGATTCGTCAGCGTCGACGTACTGCAACGCCGCGCTGGTGGCGAGCGGTACGACCGAGTGGACCACCGTCTCGTCGTAGACGTGCACGATGTTGAAGCCCTGCGCGGCGTCCTGCGGGCGCGTCCCGCCCACCGGGACCATGAGGTCCTGGGTGTAGCAGGTGGCCGAAGCGACCGAGACCGGGATGCCGGCGAAGGTCGCGAACGTGGAGTAGTGCAGGTGTCCGGCGAGGATCGCCCGTACATCGCTGCCGCGCAGCACCGCGGCCAGGCTCCGTTGGTCGCGCAGCTCGACGGAGGCGGCGAGGTCGAGCACGCTGGGCACGGGCGGGTGGTGCATCGCGAGGATCGTGCCGAGCGGGGCCGGCGTCGCTAGGACCTCGGTGAGCCACTGCAGCTGGGCGGCGGTGACCTCGCCGTGGTGCGCTCCGGGGACCGAGGTGTCGAGGGTCACGATGCGCAGCCCGTCGAACTCGTCGACGCGATCGACCGGGGCGGTCGCCTCGGCGTCGTCGCCGGGGAGGAGCTGCGAGCGGAAGGCGGCGCGGTCGTCGTGGTTGCCCATGACCCAGACCACGCGCGTCTGCAGACGCTCGGCGAGCGGTTCGACCAATGCGCGGACGCGATCGTAGGCGTCGGTCTCACCGAAATCAGCGAGGTCGCCCGTGAACACCAGGGCGTTCGGACGGATACCCGAGGCGTCGATGGCCTCGACCGCGCGAGCGAGGTACGCCTCGGAGTCGACGTCGTCATAGAGCGGTGCACCGCCAGCGCGAAGGTGAGTGTCGCTCAGGTGGAGCAGCACACGTTCGGCTCGGGGGTACTCGGCGTAGCGCATCTCGATCCTCTCGGGTCGTCGGGTACGACCTCGTCACCGGCGTGATGCTCCCGGTTGGCTCGAAATGTTACAGACATGTTTCCGGAACGCGTGATGAACACGTCGAGAATTCACCCGACGGATGACGCCCGGTCGGGCAGGGTCGCCGGTCCGACCCGGCGCGCCGGTCAGAGCGCGGCGATGCGAGCGTAATCCTCGACCGTGAGCTGTTCCCCGCGCAGCGTGGGGTCGACGCCCGCCGCTTCGAGCGCCTCCGCCGCCTGGGCAGCCGTGCCGCCCAGCACTCCCGACAGCGCCTGCCGGAGCATCTTGCGGCGCTGCTGGAACGCGGCATCCACGATCTGGAAGGTACGGCGGCGGTGCTCTTCGGTACCGCGGGGTTCGGCATCCCGGTCGAAGCCGACCAGCACGCTGTCGACATTGGGCACGGGCCAGAACACCTGACGCGACACGGTGCCCGCCAATCGCCACGACCCGTACCAGGCGGCCTTGACGCTCGGGGCGCCGTAGACCTTCGACCCGGGAGGCGCGGCGAGGCGCTCCCCCACCTCGGCCTGCACCATGACGACGCCGCGCTGCAAGTAGGGAAATGTCTCGAGGAAGTGCAGGAGGACCGGCACCGACACGTTGTAGGGCAGGTTCGCGACCAGCACGCTCGGTTCGCCCGGCAGCGCGTCGACGCGAAGCGCGTCCGCATCGATCACCGTGAGCCGGTCGGCGGGGACATCGTGAGCGGCAGCGGTGGCGGGAAGCTGCTCGGCGAGACGGTGGTCGATCTCGACGGCGACGACCGAGGCGCCCGTCTCGAGGATGGCCAGAGTGAGGGATCCCAGACCGGGGCCGATCTCGACGACACGATCGGATGCCGTGACCCGCGCCGCCTGCACGATTTTGCGCACCGTGTTGGCATCGACGACGAAGTTCTGCCCGAGCTTCTTGGTGGGAGTGACGTCGAGGTCGGCGGCGAGCCGACGGATCTCGGCGGCACCGAGCAGGGAAACGGGCATTGTTCCACTGTAGTCAGCGATCCCGCCAGTGCCCGACGCGCCGAACGGGCAGGAGTAGCGTGATGAGGTGAGTCAAACGCAGTCCATCCCCTCGAACGCCTTCACCCTCAGAAGCCCGTACGGGCGACGAGCCATCGGTCTCTCGCTCGCGGCCGCGGTGGGCGGTTTCCTCTTCGGTTTCGACTCCTCGGTCATCAACGGCGCGGTCGACGCCGTCCAGGGCAACTTCGAGCTCTCGCAGGTGCTGACCGGCTTCGTCGTCGCCGTCGCCCTTCTCGGGTGCGCCGTCGGCGCTGTCGTCGCCGGCGCCCTGTCGGACCGCTGGGGACGGCTGAAGGTCATGCTGCTCGGCGCCGTGCTGTTCTTCGTCTCGTCCATCGGCGCGGCCCTCACGTTCAGCGTTCCGGATCTCATCCTGTGGCGCGTGATGAGCGGCCTGGGCATCGGCATCGCCTCGGTCGTCGCGCCCGCCTACATCGCAGAGGTCGCCCCGCGCCAGATCCGCGGTTCGCTCGCCTCGCTGCAGCAGCTCGCGATCACGCTCGGTATCTTCGGCGCCCTGCTCTCCGACGCTCTGCTCGCCAACACCGCCGGTGGCGCGGCCAACCAGCTGTGGCTGGGCATGGAGGCCTGGCGCTGGATGTTCCTCGTCGGTGTGGTCCCGGCCGCCGTCTACGGCATCCTGTCGTTCACGGTCCCCGAATCGCCCCGCTACCTGCTCTCGAAGGGCAAGCGCGACGAAGCAAAGGCGATCTTCTCGCGCCTCGTGCCGCCCGCCGACCTCGACAAGACGATGAACGAGCTGTCGAGCGCGATCGAGGCCGACCGCAAGAACAAGAACGTCTCTCTGCGCGGTCCCGTGCTGGGGCTTCAGGGAATCGTTTGGACCGGCATCCTCCTGTCGATGTTCCAGCAGTTCGTCGGCATCAACGTGATCTTCTACTACTCCACGACCCTGTGGAAGGCGGTCGGTTTCGACGAGAGCAACTCGCTGCTGATCTCTGTCATCACCTCGGTCACCAACGTCGTCGTCACGTTCGTCGCGATCTTCCTGGTCGACAGGGTGGGGCGCAAGCCCATCCTCCTGACCGGCTCTGTGCTGATGACCGTCTCGCTCGGCGCGATGGCTCTCTCGTTCGCCTTCGCCACCGGCTCGGGCGAGAACGTCTCGCTCCCCGCCCCGTGGGGCGGAGTGGCCCTCGTCGCCGCGAACGTCTTCGTCGTGGGCTTCGGCGCCTCCTGGGGCCCGCTGGTCTGGGTGCTGCTCGGCGAGATCTTCCCGAGCCGCATCCGCGGCAAGGCTCTCGGCGTCGCCGCCGGAGCGCAGTGGATCGCCAACTTCGCGATCACCGTCTCGTTCCCGGCGATGTCGGGATGGTCGCTCCCCCTCACCTACGGCATGTACGCCCTGTTCGCGGCCCTGTCGTTCGTCTACGTCGCCCTGCGCATCCCCGAGACGAAGGGGATGGAGCTCGAGCAGACCGAGACGCTCTTCGTCCGCAAGCCGAAGGCGAAGGCCAAGGCCTGATCCCGGATGCCAGAAGGCCGGCGCCCCGCGGGGTGCCGGCCTTCGTCGTTCCGGCGTCGTCTGCGCCCGCGTGGTCTCCGTGATCCGTACAAGCTCCGCCGAGTCCGCGCGAGACCCTCCCAGACGGCGCGAATCGCGGACGATCCGCGCGTGTTCACTCCTCGAATGCGCCGTAGACCCGCAGGGTGTTGTCCGCGACCTGGGCGGCGAGCTCGTCGGCATCCATCGCCCTCTCCGCCGCGAGGAAGCGCAGCGTCACCGGGATCAGGTACGGCGCGTTCGGGCGACCGCGGTAGGGCACCGGGGTGAGGAACGGGGCGTCGGTCTCGACGAGGATGCGCTCGAGCGGCGTCACCGCCAGGGCGTCGCGCAGATTCTGCGCATTCTTGAACGTGACGTTGCCCGCGAACGAGAGGTAATACCCGCGGTCGGCGGCCAGGCGTGCCATGTCGGCGTCGCCCGAGAAGCAGTGGAACACCGTCTTGTCGGGGGCGCCGACACGTTCGAGCGTCTCGAGCACGGCCTCGTGCGCGTCGCGATCGTGGATCTGCATCGCGAGATCGTGCTTCTTGGCCAGGGCGATGTGCGCCTCGAAGGAGCGCATCTGAGCCGGGATACCGTCGGCCTCGGTGCGGAAGAAGTCGAGCCCCGTCTCGCCGATGGCCCGCACCCGCGGTTCGGCGGCGAGCTCGTCGATGACGGCGATCGCCGCATCCAACTCCCCCGCCTGCTCGTACGCGGGCGCCTCGTTGGGGTGGATCGCCACCGCCGCGAGGACGCGCGGGTGCGACCGCGCCGCCCACGCCGACCACCGCGAGGAGTCGATGTCGCCGCCCGCCTGCACGACCCCGTGCACACCGACCGCGAGCGCGCGCTCGAGCTGGTCGTCCACGGAGAGGCCGGTCTCGCCGTCTTCGATCTCGAGGTGGGTGTGGTTGTCGTAGACCGGGATGCCGAGGGGCTCGGGCGCCGGCGGATAGCTGACGTCGCGACGCCCGTCGATCGAGCGCTCGCGGACGTATTGGCTCGGATCGCCGTCGCCGATGGTGTCGCGAGGGCGCTCGACCGGGGTCGAGCCGGGGGCGGAGGCTCGAGCCGCGGACCCTTCGACAGGCTCGGGGACCGCCGCCGACTCGGAAGGCACCTGCGTCACGCCTGCTCGACGCGCGGGAACAGCGGCGTGAGCGGCGTGACCGTGGCCCCCGCGGGCAGCTGCCCCCAGGTGCCCGCCGCGCGGATCGGCTGCTCGACGAGAGCGCCGAGGCCCTCGGCCGCGCCGAGCGCGACCCACAGCTTCGACGTCGACTCCGGCATGACCGGCGACAGCAGCACCGCGAGCGCGCGCAACCCCTCAGCCGCGGTGTACAGCACCGTGCCCAGGCGTTCGCGCGTCGACTCGTCTTTGGCGAGTGCCCACGGCTCGTTCTCGGTGATGTAGCCGTTGAGCGCATCGACGATCGTCCAGATCGCAGCGATCGCCTCGTCGATGCGGAAGCGCTCGATGGCGGCGTCGGCGGTGGTCGCGGCATCCGCCACGATCTTCTGAATCGTCAGATCGCCCTCGGTGTACGCGGCCGGGGCCGGCACGACGCCCTCGAAGTACTTCGAGATCATCGCGACCGTGCGCGACGCCAGGTTGCCGAAGCCGTTGGCGAGTTCGGCCTGGTAGCGCGCCGACAGGTCTTCCCACGAGAACGAGCCGTCCTGGCCGAACGCGATCGCCGAGAGGAAGTAGAACCGGTACGCGTCGGAGCCGAAGACGTCGGTGATCTCGGTGGGCGCGATGCCGGTGAGCTTGGACTTCGACATCTTCTCGCCGCCGACGAGCAGCCACCCGTGCGCGAAGACGCCGCGCGGCACGTCGAGGCCCGCGGCCATCAGCATGGCCGGCCAGATCACGGCGTGGAAGCGCAGGATGTCTTTACCGACCACGTGGAATGCCGGCCAGCGACGCTCAAACTCGGCGGGGTCGGTGCCGTAGCCCACGGCGGTGGCGTAGTTGAGCAGCGCGTCGACCCACACGTAGATGACGTGCGAGGGGTCCCACGGAACCGTGATGCCCCAGTCGAAGGCCGAACGCGAGATCGAGAGGTCTTTCAGACCGCTGCGCACGAACGAGACGACTTCGTTGCGCGCCGACTCGGGGCGCACGAAGTCGGGCTCGGTCTTGTAGAGCTCGAGCAGGCGGTCCTGGAACTCGCTGAGCTTGAAGAAGTAGTTCTTCTCCTGCAGTAGCTCGAGGGGCTTGGAGTGGATCGCGCAGACCTTGAGCCCCTCGAAGGGCCCTGTGCCGTCGACGATCTCGGCCTCGGGCTTGAACTCCTCGCAGCCCACGCAGTACAGCGCCTCGTACTCGCCCGCGTAGATGTACCCGCGGTCGAACAGGGCCTTCACGAACTGCTGCACACGCTCCTCGTGGCGCGCCTGCGTCGTGCGGATGAAGTCGTCGTTGGCGACATCGAGCGTTTCGAGCAGCGGGAACCACGACTCGGTGACGAGCTTGTCGACCCACTCCTGCGGGGTGACGCCGTTGGCGGCGGCGGCGCGGAGCATCTTCTGGCCGTGCTCGTCGGTACCCGTGAGCATCCAGGTGTCATCCCCCGCCTGGCGATGCCAGCGGGCGAGCGTGTCGACGGCGACGGTCGTGTACCCGTGCCCGATGTGGGGCAGATCGCTGGGGTAGTAGATCGGCGTCGTGATGTAGAAGGATCGGCCGGAAGTCACCTGGAGATTCTACGGGGAGGCACCGACACGGCCGACCGTGTGACAGGTGTCAGCGTTTGACGGCCAACGCCGCCTGGTACAGCTCGCGCGAGGAGTGGCCGGTCTGCGACGCCACCTCGGCGGCGGCCTCTTTGAGCCGGGTGCCGCCCCGGACGATCTCGAGCACCTGGGTCACGGCATCCGGGAACGCCACCTCCCGGGCGGTGGCCCCGCCGACGACGATCGCGATCTCGCCGCGGACGCCCTCGGCCGCCCACGCGGCGAGCTCGGCGAGGGTTCCGCGCTTGACCTCTTCGTAGAGCTTGGTGAGCTCGCGGCAGACGGCGGCAGGACGATCGGCGCCGAACGCGGTCGCGAGATCGTCGAGGGTGGATGCCACGCGCGACGGCGACTCGAAGAAGACGAGGGTCCGCTCCTCCGACGCGAGCTGCGCGAAGGCCTTGCGGCGCTCCCCCGGCTTGCGGCGCGGGAAGCCCTCGAAGGCGAAGCGGTCGGTGGGAAGGCCCGCGACGGCCAGGGCCGTGACGACCGCGCTCGGACCGGGAATCGCGGTGACCGTGACCCCCGCGGCGGCAGCGGCGGCGACCAGGCCGAAACCGGGGTCGCTGACGGTGGGCATTCCCGCGTCGCTCAGAACCAGCAGATCGTCTTCGCGGGCGAGCTCGACCAGTTCGGCGGCCCGCTCCTTCTCGTTGTGATCGTGCAGGGCGATCAGGCGCGGACGGTTCTCGACCCCGAGGCCCGCGAGCAGACGCTGCGTGGTGCGGGTGTCTTCTGCCGCGACGACGCTGGCGTTCTCGAGCGCCTCGATCAGACGCTTCGAGGCGTCGCCCAGATTGCCGATGGGGGTCGCCGCGAGGATGATCACCGTTCCACCTTAGGCTGGGGGCCGTGACCACCGCCGTCCCTCCGCTGCTCCCCGTCGTCGAGCAGACGCGCATCGATCGGTGGCGCGACGCCCTGCTCGCCAGCCCCCGCGGATTCCGCCTGTGGCGCTGGCTCGCGCCCACCCTCGTCACCCTTCTCGCGGCCGTGCTGCGCCTGATCGACATCGGCAACCCGCACCAGCTCGTGTTCGACGAGACCTATTACGTGAAGGACTCGTGGAGCCAGTGGGTGCTCGGTTACCCCTCGGCCTGGCCCGACGGCGCCGACGCCCGCTTCGTGGCGGGTGATACCGACGTCTTCACCGGCATCGGCAGCTACGTGGTGCATCCGCCGCTGGGTCGCATCCTGATCGGTGCGGGCATGGCCCTGCTCGGACCCGACTCCGCCACCGGCTGGCGCATCTCCGCCGCCGTCTTCGGCACCGCCACCGTGCTGCTCGTCTACCTGCTCGCGCGCACGCTCACCCGGTCGATCCCCTTCGCGACGGTGGCATCCGGTCTCATCGCGATCGACGGACTCGGCATCGTGCTGAGCCGCATCTCACTGCTCGACATCTTCTTGACCTTCTTCATCGTGCTGACGTTCTGGTTCGTCGCTCTCGACGCGCGGCGGAGCACCGATCGCTTGCGCGCCGCCCTCACGGCCCTCCCGGAGGGAAGACACACGTGGGGCCCGGTGCTGTGGGCGCGGCCGTGGCTCGTCGCCGCAGGAGCGGCCGCGGGCGCGGCCACCGCCGTGAAGTGGTCGGGACTGTACGTGCTCGCGGCGGTCGGCCTGTACGCGGTCGTCACCGACGCCGTCGCCCGTCGTCGCGCCGGGATCGAGCAGTGGCCGATGGATGCCGCGCGCCAGGGGCTCGTGTCGTTCGTGCTGCTCGTGCCGGTCGCGGTCGTCGTGTACCTGGCGAGCTGGTCGGGCTGGCTGTTCACGAACGGCGGGTGGATGCGCGGCACCCCGGTCGCCGCGACGGGGATCTGGGGGTGGGTCCCCGAGCCGCTCCGGCAGCTGTGGGCGTACCACCAGGAGATGTACAACTTCCACGTCGGGCTCGTCACCCCGCACAGCTACGCCAGCCCCGCCTGGCAGTGGCCGCTGCTCATCCGTCCCACCTCGATGTACTGGCACCAGGACCAGGCCGGGGTCAACGGCTGCGCCCTGCCGACGGGGTGCACCGAGGCGATCTCGAGCATCGCGAACCCGATCATCTGGTGGGCCGGGGTCGCGGCATCCCTGTATCTGCTCGTGCGCTTCGTCATGGTGCGCGACTGGCGGCGCCACGCCCTCGTGCTGACCGGACTCGCCGCCACCTACGTGCCGTGGCTGCTCTACCCCGAGCGCACGATCTTCCAGTTCTACACGGTGGCGATGCTGCCCTTCCTGGTGCTCGCGCTCACCTTCGCCCTGCGCGACGTCGCCCGCGGGGTGAAGGGCGCGTCGAGAGCGAGCGGGCAGGCGGTCGTGCTGGCCTTCCTCGGGCTCTGCCTCGTGATCTCGGCGTTCTGGTACCCCGTGTGGGTCGGACTGCCCGTGCCGTACGAGTTCTGGCGCCTGCACAATTGGCTGCCGACCTGGATCTGATCGGGGCGCGCGCCGTGGGCGTGCGGAGCGGGGCGTGGGGTCGACGCGAGGTGGCGTGCGGGTGGACGCGCATCAGAATCGGATGGATGCAACAGAATCGGTCCCGTGAGGGGCTCGGCATCCGAATCCACTGCACGGATCCGAATCTGTGGAAGGTCGAAGACGCGAGGGGACGGCGCACCGGTCTCAGCCCAGCCGCGCCGCATCCGTCGTCGGCAACGCGCAGGTGAACGCCCGACAGTCGTACGCCGTCGCCTCGCCGTCCATCGCGACCTTGCCCTCGAACAGCTCGAACCCCGCCTCGGCGAAAGCGGCGGCCTGCGCGGGCGACACCACGGCCACCACGTCGGCGGCGACCCGACGCGCCGCGTCGGCGATCTCGGCATCCGTCTCGCCCACCACGACCACCTGGCGCGGAGCGGAGACCAGACCGAGCGCGACCTCGAGGATCGCGCCGTGTGCCAGGGGCGACGACAGTGCGACGTCGGCCGCGGCCCGCACGAGGGACTCCGCCGCGCTGCGGTAGCGCTCCCCCGCGCCGAGGCGCCACAGATCGAGGGCGGCGGCGGCGAAGACGGACGGGCCCGAGGGCGAGGCGCCGTCGGTGGGGACGGCGTGCGAGTGCATCCCCTGGCTGACGAGCACGGGGTCGCCTCCCCCGAGCGGATGGATGCCGTCGTCGCCGAGGCACAGGTCGACGAGCGCCCGTGCGCGGGAGGCGTAGGCGACCTCGCCGGTCGCGCGCGCGAGGGCGAGCAGGCCCCGCGCGAGTCCCCCGTAGTCCTCGAGCGTCGCGGGGGCTGCGGAGCGGACCTCGTCGAGCGAGGCGCGGCGGAGCGTCCCGTCGTCGGCGACGTTGCTCTCGAGCACGGCGTCGGCGGCCCAGCGCGCCGCTTCGAGGAAGCGCGGGTCGGTGCGGGTTCCGGCGGCAGCGAGGGCGGCGATCGCGTGACCGTTCCAGCCGGTGACGACCTTGGCGTCGAGAGCGGGGGGCTGCAGTGCCGAACGGTCCGCGACACGGTAGTACCCGCCCTCGTTGCGGACGCCGTCGATGATCGATTCCGAGTCCTGGGCCGCGGCGATCCCGCCCGAGGGCAGTTGCAGCACGTCGACGAGGAAACGGGCGGCGTCGGTCGCCGTGGCGTCGTCCCCCGCGGCGAGCGCCACCTCGACGAGACCGGCGTTGTCGGTGAGCATGCGCTCGTAGTGCGGCACGCTCCAGTCGCGGCGCGTGGCGTAGCGGAAGAAGCCGCCCTCGACCGTGTCGTGCAGGTCGGAGCGGGCCATGGCGGAGAGTGCTCGGGATGCCACGTCCGCGGCATCCGGAGCATCCGCGGTCAGAGCGGGGTGCTGCAGGAAGCGCAGCACCGGGGTGTTCGGGAACTTCGGGGTCTCGAACGCGGGGCCCGCGGCGAAGCCGAAGTACTCGCGGTCCTCGCGTGCAACGACCGTGCGCGCAGCGGCGGCGAGCTGGTCGAGGGACGGCGGAGCGTCGGCCGGGGCGGTGGCCGCGGCGGCCAGGGCGTCGCGGAGCGAGGAGCCCGTGGCATCCACTTCGCTCCGGCGCTCGGTCCAGGCCTCGCGCACCGCGGAGAGCACCTGCCGGAACGAGGGCTGCGGCGGGCGGGGCGAGGGCGGAAAGTACGTGCCGGCGTAGAAGACGTGCCCCTCGGGGGACGCGAAGACGGTGAGGGGCCACCCCAGGTGAGGGGTGAAGGCACTGGCCGCGTCGAGGTAGGCGGCATCCACGTCGGGATGCTCTTCGCGGTCGACCTTGATCGAGACGAAACCCTCGTTCAGGATGCCGGCGGTCTCGGCATCCTGGAACGACTCGCGCGCCATGACGTGGCACCAGTGGCAGGTGCTGTAGCCGATCGAGATCATCACGGGGACGTCTCTCTCGGCCGCGAGCGCGAACGCCTCGGCCCCCCAGGGGAACCACGCGACGGGGTTATTGGCGTGGGCCCGCAGGTAGGGGCTCGAGGCGTTCGCGAGGCGGTTCATGCGCGCGGGTGCGCGGGACTCAGTTGAGGTCGTCGGGGTGGGTGCCGACGCGGCCCGACCCGTCGCCCGGGTCGACCGCGTCGATCGCGGCCATCTCGTCGGCGGTGAGCTCGAAGTCGAACAGATCGAAGTTCTCCTCGAGGCGCTCGCGCCGCACCGACTTGGGGAACACGATGAAGCCGTGCTGGATGTGCCAGCGCAGCACCGCCTGGGCGGGCGACTTGCCGTGGGCCTCGGCGGCATCCTTCACCGCGGGGAGCTCGAACAGGTCGTACTTGCCCTGGCCGAGCGGACCCCACGACTCGATGTGCATGTCGTGCTCCTGGCCCCAGGCGGCGATCTCGCGCTGGCTGAGGGCGGGGTGCAGCTCGATCTGGTTCACCACGGGGGTGACGCCGGTCTCGGCGACGATGCGGTCGAGGTGCGGCACCAGGAAGTTCGAGACGCCGATCGAACGGGCCTTGCCGCTCTCGCGGATCTCGATCATCTTCTGCCACGCGTGCACGTAGTTGTCGTTCTTCGGCGTCGGCCAGTGGATCAGGTAGAGGTCGACGGCGTCGAGCTGGAGCTTCTGAAGACTCTCATCGATCGCGGCGAGCGGTTCGTCGCCCTCGTGGCGGTCGTTCCAGAGCTTGGTGGTGACGAAGAGCTCGTCACGTGGGATGCCGCTGGCGGCGATCGCACGCCCGACACCCTCTTCGTTCTTGTAGATGGCCGCGGTGTCGATGTGGCGGTAGCCGACCTCGAGGGCCTCGGACACGGCACGCTCGGCGTCGTCGGCGGGCACGAGGAAGACGCCGTAGCCGAGCTGGGGGATGGAGTTTCCGTCGTTGAGCTGAACTGAAGGAACGGTCATGTGTCGAGCCTAGGGAGCCGAGGTTCGAAGCGTTCTTGGGGTTGACGCGCGGGTCACGATGACTCAGCCCCGCGGTCTCGCGCCCGGGCGTGGTTGACTACCGTGATGACGCCGCAGCCCCCCACCCGGCACGCTCGACGTGATCCCTCCTCGACCTGGCGCCGCGGAGCGAAGCTCGTCGCGATCGCCGTCACCGTCGTGCTCGTCGCGGCGGTCGCTGTGGGCGGCTTCTACGCCTTCTCGCTGTCGCAGCGGCTTCAGGAGGCCGCCGTCCCCCTCAAGGACGCCCCGGCCGAGCCGCCCGCACTGAGTGCCTACAACGAGCCGTTCTCGGTGCTCGTCGTCGGCACCGATGAGTGCGACGAGCAGGTCAAGGCCGCATTCGGCGCCCGCTGCTCGGACCCCGGCAACGAGGGGACGCGCAACGACGTCAACATGCTCGTGCACGTGTCTGCCAATCCCCGACGCGTCACGGTCGTGTCGTTCCCGCGCGACCTGCAGATCGGCATCCCGGAATGCACGAACCCCGACGGGACGGTCTCGGAGGCCTCGTACAAGGCGCCGATCAACTCCGCGTACGAGGCGGGCGGGCTCACGTGCGTGGCCGACACCGTCTCGGAACTGAGCGGACAGAGCATCCCGTTCGCCGCGAAGGTCAGCTTCGGCAACGTCGTCAACATCACGGACGCCATCGGCGGCGTGGAGGTCTGCATCGGTGGCGACGGCATCGACGATCCCGACGCCGGCATCGACTGGGAGCCCGGCCCCCGCGTGGTCAAGGGCTACGATGCCCTGGCGTTCCTGCGCACGCGCAAGGGCATCGGCGACGGCAGCGACCTCGCCCGCATCGGCAACCAGCAGCAATACCTGTCTCGCCTCATCAACAAGCTCCGCAGCGACGAGGTGCTCTCCAACCCGGGCACGCTCATCGGCCTGGCCAACACCGCGGTGAACAACATCGAACCGAGCGAGAGCCTCGCCGACCCGATCCGCATCGCCCAGCTCGCGTACACGCTGAAAGACGTGCCGTTCAGCGACATCACGTTCGTGCAGTTCCCCGTGGTCGACGACCCCGCCGACAACAACCGTGTCATCCCCGACCAGACGTCGGCGGCAACGCTGTGGGAGGCGCTGAACACCAACGCTCCCCTGCAGCTGACCGGACAGGAGGGGGCCAACGGCGGCGTCATCGCCGATCCCTCCGCACCCACCGCAGCGCCGGGCGAGCCCGCCCCCGAGGCGAGCACCCCCGCCCCGGATGCCACGGACGCCAGTGCCGCGCCCGGCGTGGTGGAACTGCCCAGCAACGTCAGCGGGACGAAGGCGAACCAGGCCACCTGCTCCGCCGGCAACGGCTGATCGCCCCGGGTTCCGTCAAGACCCGGGAACCGTCCAGCGTCGTCGGGGAGCATGGACGAGTGAGAACCGCCACGCGCTCGACGACCGTTCTTCTGCTCGCGGCCCTGACCCTCACCGCCTGCGCCCCGGCCGCGGCCCCGGCGCCCTCGGCATCCGCTTCGCCCACCGCGACGCCCAC
This sequence comes from Sphingomonas sp. G5, assembly GCF_052660795.1. Lineage (NCBI taxonomy): Bacteria > Pseudomonadati > Pseudomonadota > Alphaproteobacteria > Sphingomonadales > Sphingomonadaceae > Sphingomonas > Sphingomonas sp. G5. The sequence goes on from NZ_CP109660.1 coordinate 2,246,724, forward strand.
CCGCACGCCGACAGCCACTCCCGATCCGCTCGCGGGGATGAGCCTGGCCGACAGGGTGGGGCAGATGTTCATGGTCGGCACCTCGGTCGACGGCGTGAACCCCACGACCCTCGCGGCCGTGCGCGACGATCACGTGGGCGGGATCTTCCTGCACGGAAGATCGGATGCCGGCGCCCAGGCCACCGCGGGACTCATCGGGCAGTTCACCTCGACCGTCGCCGCGGGCGCCCCGGAACTCTGGGTGGCCACCGACCAAGAGGGCGGGACCGTCCAGGTGCTGAAGGGCCCCGGATTCGACCGCATTCCCTCGGCGGTCGAGCAGGCGACCCAGACCGACGCGGCTCTGCGGTCGGCGGCCGCGGCCTGGGGCGCGCAGCTCGCGCAGGCCGGGGTGAACATGAACCTCGCGCCCGTCGCCGACATCGTCACGAGCCCGGAGTTCGCGGCATCCAATCCTCCGATCGGCGCGCTCGCGCGCGAGTACGGCTACGACCGGGCCACGGTCGCCGCGAAGGTCGGGGCGTTCGCCGCGGGCATGCGCGACGGCGGCGTCATGCCCACCCTCAAGCACTTCCCGGGTCTCGGTCACGTCGACGAGAACACCGACACGCGCACGGGCGTGACAGACGACACGGTCACCGCGGACGGCGCCGATGTGGGCGTCTACGACAACGTCCTGCCGCAGGGCGACGCCATCGTCATGATGTCGACCGCCATTTACGCGCAGATCGACCCGGGCGCACCCGCCGCGTTCTCGCCCGCGGTGGTGAACGTGCTGCGCGACCGCGTCGGCTTCGACGGGGTGATCACGGTCGACGACCTCTCAGCCGCCCGGCAGGTGCAGCCGTGGTCGCCCGCAGACCGCGCGACGCTCGCGGTGGACGCCGGTGTCGACCTGCTTCTCGTATCGGCCGACCCCTCGGTGTACCCCGAGATGCGTCAGGCGGTGCTGGCGCGCGCGCAGAGCGACCCCGCCTTCGCCGCGAAGGTGGATGCCGCCGCCCGGCGGATCGTGGAGCAGAAAGCCGCGATGCCGTAGGCCGGTGCGCGGCGCCGCCGCTCGCGGCGCCGCCGACGAGCGCCGAGCCGAAACCAGGCACGAGGAGTCTCGCGCGAGGCGGCGTGCGACGCGGGCGGGCGGACCGAGCTGCATGAGGCGACTGAGGGGGCGGGGCCGCGATAAGCTGAAAGGCTGTGTCTGTCGAACCCGTCATCGTCTACCCGCCCGAGCTGCCCGTCAGCGCCGCGCGGGACGAGATCGCGCGCGCCATCCGCGACCACCAGGTCGTGATCGTCGCCGGCGCGACCGGGTCGGGAAAGACCACGCAGCTGCCCAAGATCTGCCTCGAGCTGGGCCGCACCTCGATCGCTCACACGCAGCCCCGCCGCATCGCGGCCCGCACGATTGCGGAGCGCATCGCCGAAGAGATGCAGGTGCCGCTCGGCTCGACCGTCGGCTACAAGGTGCGCTTCACCGACAAAGTGTCCGCCGACACGCGCGTCGCCCTGGTGACCGACGGCATCCTGCTCAACGAGATCCACCGCGACCGGCTGCTCCGCCGATACGACACGATCATCGTCGACGAGGCGCACGAGCGCTCGCTCAACATCGACTTCCTGCTCGGGTACCTCCGCCGCATCCTGCCGAAGCGCCCCGACCTCAAGGTCATCGTCACCTCGGCGACCATCGACCCCGAGAGTTTCGCGCGCCACTTCGCCGCTCCCCCGGCTCAGCCCGGTGGCGAGCCGGTGCCGGCGCCGGTGATCGAGGTGTCGGGACGGACGTACCCGGTCGAGATCCGGTATCGGCCGGTCGACGGCGACGGCGACGCGGGCGAAACTCCGGAGATTGCGGATGCCGACGACTCCGACGCCCCGTCATCGCGCGGGCGAGGGGCAACCGGCTCGCAGAAAGTCAGGAGTTCTGCACGCCCGGCCGCCAAGCCGGGGCGCTCCGACGACGACGCCGATGAGGTGGGAGCCGTCGTCGCCGCTCTCCGCGAGCTCGACCGCGAGGCCCCGGGCGACGTGCTCGTCTTCTTCCCCGGCGAGGCGGAGATCCGCGACGCGGCGGATGCCATCCGAGGGGCGTATCAGAAGGACACCTCTCCCACCGAGGTGCTCCCCCTCTACGGGCGGCTCTCGGCCGCCGAGCAGCACCGCGTGTTCGAGCGTTCGAGCGTCGCGGGCGTGCGCCGCCGAGTGATCCTCGCCACGAACGTCGCCGAGACGAGTCTCACCGTCCCCGGCATCCGGTACGTCGTCGACACGGGGACGGCGCGCATCTCGCGCTACAGCAACCGCTCGAAGATCCAGCGCCTGCCGATCGAAGCGGTGTCGCAGGCCTCGGCGCAGCAGCGCTCGGGCCGCGCCGGCCGTACCTCACCGGGCGTGGCGATCCGGCTCTACTCTGAGGACGATTTCACGCGTCGCCCGGAGTACACCGAACCCGAGATCCTGCGGACGTCGCTGGCATCCGTCATCCTGCAGATGCTCTCGCTCGGCTTCGGCGACATCCAGGCGTTCCCGTTCCTGACGCCGCCGGACTCGCGGGGCGTGAAGGCGGCGTTCGACCTGCTCGTCGAGCTGGGCGCGGTGAAGCTGCCGGCACCGGGGGCACGCGGGGCCGACACCTCACCGAACCGCGACGTGCGCGGCGACGGCGACCCGTCCCGGCGTGACCGCGGTCGCCGCGCAGACGACGGCCCCCGCCTCACCGAGATCGGTCGTGAAATCGCGCGGCTGCCGATCGACCCACGGTTCGCACGCATGCTCATCGAGGCTCGGCGTAACGACGTGCAATCCGAGGTGCTCGCGATCGTGTCGGGCATGTCGATCCAGGACGTGCGCGAACGGCCCGAGGAGCGACGCGAGGAAGCCGACCGCTTCCACGCGCGGTTCACCGACCCCACCAGCGACTTCCTGTCGCTGCTCAACCTCTGGGACTACCTGCAGCTGAAGCAGGCGGAACTCGGCTCGAGCGCATTCCGGCGTCTGTGCCGCAGCGAGCACCTCAACTACGTGCGCGTGCGCGAGTGGATGGATGTGCATCGGCAGCTGCGGTCGCTCGGCGGCGAGCGCGGGGCGGGCGAGGCGCGCGGCGACGGCGGGCGCGGGCGCGGTTCGAGGAACCATGTCCCACTTATGGCTGGTTCAGACCCCTCCAGGCCACACAAATCGGGACATGGCTCGCACGTATCGGGACACGGTTCGGTCAGCACCGACCAGGGCGACGGCCCCGAGGGCCACGCCGCGGGCGATGCCATTCATCGCGCGATCCTCTCCGGGTTGCTGTCGCACCTCGGCATCCTGGATCCGCGCACGATGGCGCAGGCCAAAGACCGCAAGGCTCCGGGTGACACCCGCCCCACCAAGGGCGAATACATCGGCGCGCGCGGGGCGCGGTTCGCAATCTTCCCCGGGTCCGGGTTGAAGAAGAAGCGCCCCTCGGCGGTCATGGCCGCCGAGCTCGTCGAGACCTCTCGCCTGTTCGCCCGGACGGTCGCCGCCGTCGACCCGGCGTGGGCGGAAGAGCTCGCCCCCGACCTGGTGAAGCGATCGCTGAGCGAGCCGCACTGGTCGAAGGATGCCGGCTCCGCCGCCGCCTATGAGAAGGTCACCCTCTTCGGGGTCGAACTCGTCGGCCGCCGCCGCGTGCAGCTGGCCCGCTTCGACCGGCCGCTCGCGCGCGAGATGTTCGTGCGCCACGCGCTGGTCGAGGGCGAGTGGGACCCCTCGGTGCTCGACAAGCGGCTCACGGCATTCCTCCGCCGCAACCAGGAGCAGCGCCGCCTGCTCGAGAAGATCGAGGAGCGCGAGCGCCGCCGCGACATCCTGATCGGCGACGAAGCGGTCTTCGCGTTCTACAACTCCCGGATCCCCGCCGACGTCACCGATGTGCGCTCGTTCGAGACGTGGTGGAAGGATGCCTCGAACCGCACGCCCCACCTGCTCGACCTGCGCGAGTCCGACCTCACCGGCGACCGCGCCCAGGGCGATGACCGGGCCTTCCCCGCGCGCTGGCGCCAGGGCGATCAGACGCTCAACCTCGCGTACCGCTTCGAGCCGGGCGCGCCCGACGACGGCGTGACGGTGGTCGTGCCGCTGCCGCTGCTCGCACAGCTACGTCCCGACGGCTTCGACTGGCAGGTCCCGGGCATGCGCGACGAGCTGGTCACCGCTCTGCTGCGCGCGCTGCCGAAGACGATCCGCCGCAACGTCGTGCCCGCCGCCGACTGGGCGGAGAAATTCTCGGCCGAACTCGCCGAGAAAGGTCCCGAGCACGCGAACGGCCTGCCGAAGACGACGCTCGTCGACGCCCTCGCCGCCCTCGTGCAGCGCGTGGCGAACCAGCGGGTGAGCGCCGCCGACTTCGAGCTCGAGCGGGTTCCCGGCCACCTCATGCCGTCGTTCCGCGCCGTCGACGCGCGCGGCCGCGCGATCGGTAGCGACCGCGACCTGGCGACCCTGCAGCGCCGTCTCGCCGACAAGGCCCGGTCCAGCGTCGAGTCGACGATCGCCCGCCCGGCGCAGAGAGCCGCGAAAGTCGCCGAGGCCTCCCCCGCCTTCGCGTCGCGGTCGAAGCTGACGACCTGGGATCTCGAGGAACTCACCGACGTCGTCGACACCCCCGTCGCCGGTGGCGTCGTGCGCGGCTACCCCGCCCTGGTCGATGAGGGCGACAGCGTGGCCCTGCGCGTGGAGGCGACCCCCGAAGACGCGGCGCGGCACACGCGGGCCGGCATCCGGCGTCTCCTGCTGCTGGCCGTCCCCTCCCCCGCCACGTACGTGCTCGACCACCTCACCGCGAACGAGAAGCTGGCGCTCGCGGCATCCCCGTACCAGAACGCCAAGGCGCTCATCGAGGATGCGCGTGTCGCCCTGGCCGACGATGTGCTGCTGCGCGAGGCGCCGAGCGGCGTCGTGAGGACGAAGGCGGACTTCGAGCGGGTGCGCGATGCGTTCTCCTCCGTCTCGGTCGACCGCACCTTCCAGAGCGTGTCTCTCGCGGCGAAGATCCTGCTCGCGCAGCGCGAGGTGGACCGCGCGATGAAGGATGCCTCGTCGATCACCCTGCTCGGTGCGCTGAACGACGTGCGCGGCCAGGTGAAGGGGCTGATCTTCCCCGGCTTCCTCTCCCGCACCGGCCTCTCGCGACTGCAGCACCTGCCGCGCTACCTCACGGGAGCGCTCGAACGGGTGAAGACCCTGTCGGACAACCCCGGCCGCGACCGCCAACGCATGACCGAATACGAACGCGCCGCCGCGGGCTTCGTGGATGCCGGAGGGTCGATGCCCCTCCCCGCGGACGCCCCCGCGAACCTCGTGCATACACGCTGGCTGCTCGAGGAACTGCGCGTGAGCCTGTTCGCTCAGCGCCTCGGCACGGCCGAGCCCGTGTCGCCGCAGCGCATCGCGAAGGCGCTGAAGGGCGCGTGAGTCGAATTTAGACTCGCCCGATGGCGATGTCCTCCTACGTGACCTCGATCCGCTCACGGATCGGGTCCGACCTCCTCCTGCTCCCCGGGGTCACCGCGGTGATCCGCGACGGCGAACGGTTCCTCCTCGCCCGGCACCGGCACAGCGGCGCCTGGAGCCTCATCGGGGGCGGGGTGGAACCCGGGGAGGAGCCCTCTGAGGCGCTCCTGCGCGAAGTGCGCGAAGAGACGGGCGCATCGGTCCGGGTGCGCGGCATCGTCGGCGTCTACGGCGGAGAGCCGATGATGGTCACCTATCCGAACGGCGACCGCGTCGGATACGTCACGACCGCGTACGATTGCGAACTGCTCGGCGACGCCGTCGCCGACGGCGAGGAGCTTCTCGAACTCCGGTGGTTCGAGCGGCAGGAGATCACCGCTCTCGATCGCCGTGATTGGATCGACCGCGTGATCGCCGACGCCGCGAAGCTATGAATGAGTCCGCGGTGGTTCGGCGCGCCAGACCGGACGACGCAGATGCGATTGCCGCGCTTCACGCACGGTCTCGGGCGGCCTACTATGGCGACTCGCTCTCCGCGGAGGATGCGGGGCACGACCGCCGCCCGATGTGGCGACGCCTCGTCACAGAGCACGACGCTCTCGTTCTGTGCGCAATCGTTGACGAGGTCATCATCGGCTTCTGCTGCCTGCGACGGGCCGCCGCGGTGAACGAGGTGGAGTTGCAGAGCCTGTACATAGAGCCTGGGCGGTTCGGGACCGGTGTCGCTGAGACGCTGTACGTGTCCTTCGTCGCGGAATGCCGGGGGCGCGCCGCCCGCCTCGAGGTCTGGGACCGCAACGAACGCGCCAAGGCGTTCTACCGCCGGCGCGGTTGGGTCCCCAGCGATCAGACCCGACCCGGCCCCGCCGACACTCCTTTCGTGACGTGGCGACTGCCACCTGAGTCAGACGCCGAGTGACGCCCCCAGGCACGAAGCAGCGTCCTGGGCGCGTCACGCTGGTCGGCGGGGAGCCGCGCCGGCGCGCCCTTCGTGACGTGGCGTCGCCCGCCTGACTCACACTCCGAGTGACGCACCCCAGGCACGCAGCAGCGCCTCGAGCGCGCGACGCTGCTCGGCGTCGAGGCCCGCGAGCAGACGCTGCTCGTTCGCGATGTGGGCGGTGAACGCCTCGTCGATCACGCGGCGTCCGGCCGGCGTCAGGCGGATGACCCGCGCGCGCCCGTCGTCGGCGTCGTCATCGCGCACCACGAGACCGGATGCCAAAAGTCGATCGACGCGCTTGGTCACCGCCCCGCTGGTGACCATCGTGTGGCGCGCGAGCTCGCCCGGCGCCGCGGCGAACGGCTCCCCCGCGCGGCGGAGAGCGGCGAGGATGTCGAACTCCCCCTCACCGAGACCGTAGCGGCGGTAGACGGCGAGCAGCTCGTGGCGCAGGTGGTCGGCGAGACGGTGCAGGCGTCCGATCACCTGCATCGGTGAGACGTCGATGTCGGGGCGTTCGGCCTGCCACTGCGCCGTGAGGGCGTCGACGCGATCGGTCGTCGGGGTCATGGCATCCACTCTATCTTCCGCGGAAAGTACACTGTCTTCCATGGAAACTAAATGGCGCATCGTCGCCGTCACCGCCGTCGCGCCGATCGCGTGGGGTGCGACCTACGTCGTCACGCGACACCTCCTGCCGGCCGACGCACCCCTGTGGGGTGCCGCTCTGCGCGCCCTGCCGGCGGGCCTGCTGCTGGGGGCGCTCGCGCGACGCCGACCCCGAGGGGCGTGGTGGTGGAAGGCACCCGTGCTCGGGATGCTGAACTTCGGCGCCTTCTTCGTGCTCGTCTACGTCGCGGCGCAGCTGTTGCCGTCGTCGATCGCCGCCTCGATCATGGCCCTCGCCCCGCTGGCCCTCGCCGGACTCGCGTGGCCCCTGCTCGCCCAGCGCCCCACGGCGCGCTGGGCCGTCGGCGCAGCCCTCGGCCTCGCGGGGGTCGCTCTCGTGGTGGGCCTCGGCACCGGAGCCGTTCCGCTCGCGGGGGTCGTGGCATCCGCCGTCGCTCTTCTGGCGTCATCGCTGGGTGCGATCCTCACGACCCGCTGGAAAGACGACACGCCCCTCCTGGCGACCACGTCGTGGCAGCTGACCGCGGGCGGTCTCGCCCTGGTCGCCGTCGCCGTGATGGTCGAAGGTGCTCCTCCGACCGTGGATGCCACGGGCCTCGCCGCGTATGTCGGGATCGCGGTGATCGCGACGGCGGTCGCGTTCGTGTGCTGGTTCACCGGACTCCGGCACCTGCCCGCGGGCACCGTGGGACTTATCGGTCTGCTGAACCCGGTGACCGGGGTGCTGCTCGGGGTGGCCGTGGGCGGCGAATCACTCGCGACGCCGCAGGCGCTGGGCATCGTGCTCGTCCTCGTCGCGATCGCCGTGTCGAGCCGGGCGCGGAGCCGCAACCTGCCGCCCCGGGGAGCCCAGGGCGAGAGGCCCGACCCTGCGCAACGGCGCTACGACCGCAGCGATACCTGACCCAGCGCTGCTTCGACGTCGACGACCGCGGTCGCCGAGCTCGAGGTGCGCAAGCGGTTGTCGACTCGGCCGAGGCCGCTGTCGGTCGTGACGTTGTACTCATCGTCGGGCAGGGTGATGTCGGCGGATCCGGCCGTCACCGTGACCTTCGTGCGCGCGGGGGCATCGCCCTGCACCGTCGTGGCCAGACTGCCTCCCGCGACCTCGAACGTCGCGTCCCCGACCCCGGTGAGCGTGCCCGAAGCCGCGCCGCCCGAAACGGAGACGGAGACCGTGCGCACGTCACCGGCGAGATCCACGTCGCCCCCGGCGAGCTGCACGGAGAGTGAGTCGAAGTCGGCGTCGAGCGCGAGGGCGCCACCGGCGACCTCGATGCGCGCGTCGAGGTTCGTCGTGGTCGACAGCCGCGGGAGCAGCAGGGTCGCCGACCCCGCGCTGGTCGACCACCCGATGACGTTCGGCTGCGGGGAGCTCACCCGCAGCGTGGCGCCGTCGCGTTCGAAGGTCCAATCGCCCGTCCCACCCCCGTCGACGTCGAGCTGCGCCTCCGACACGTCGCCATAGGCGATCGTGAGCGAGCCGCCGGCCACGTCGACATCGAGCGCGGTGATCCCGGTCGTCGAGGTCTCGCTCGCCGCGTACGCGCGCCCACTGTCGCGCAGGGTGGCCGCCGCGCTCACTCCCGCCGAAACGACGGTGCCGGCGAGGACGCACGTTCCGACGACGATCGTGGCGAGCGAGACGAAGAAGGGCGTTCCCTGCCGAGGGCCCGGGTTCGGCGGGGTCGAGGGTGCGTGCGAGGTCATGAGATCGCTCCGGTGTGATCGTGGCCCAGGTGCACGAGGGCGGCGATGACGCGGCGGTTGCCGGTCTCGTCCTGCTCGAGGCCGAGCTTGGTGAAGATGGCGGTGATGTACTTCTCGACGCTGGCCTCCGAAACGAAGAGCGCCTGCGCGATGGCCTGATTCGAGCGGCCTTCGGCGATGAGGGCGAGCACCGATCGTTCGCGCTCGGTGAGGCTCTGCAGCCGTTCGTCGCGACGGCGCCGCGCCAGCAGCTGACCGACGACCTCGGGGTCGAGCACGGTCGCTCCCCCGGCGATGCGCGCGACCGTGTCGAGGAAGTCGCGCACGTCGGCGACCCGGTCCTTCAGCAGATACCCGAGCGAGCCCTGCCCGTCGGCGATGAGATCGCTCGCGTACTGCTCCTCGACGTATTGCGACAGGACCAGGACGCACAGCCCCGGATGCCGGGACCTCAGCGCGATCGCCGCGCGAATACCCTCGTCGGTCCAGGTCGGCGGGAGCCGCACGTCGAGGATGCAGAGGTCAGGCGCGGTCTCCGCGACCGCGGCCTCGAGGCCCCCGGCATCCGGGAGAGCCGCGACGACCTCGTGACCGTCGTCGGCGAGCAGGCGGACGAGCCCCTCGCGCAGCAGGACCGAGTCTTCGCAGATCAGGATGCGCACGGAACGTTCACCTCCACCGTGGTCGGACCGCCCTGGGGGCTGTCGATGCGGGCGGTCCCGCCGGCCGCCGTGACGCGGTTGACGATCCCGTCCAGACCGCCGCCGGGAACGATCCGGGCCCCGCCCAGGCCGTCGTCTTCGACCCGGGCCCACAGGGTCGCATCATCGCGCAGTCGCACGAGGACACGGCATCCGGTCGCCCGGGAGTGCTTCGCGGCGTTGGTCAGGGCCTCGGCGATCACGAAGTACACTGCGGCCTCGGCCGGGCGGGAGCACCGGCGCGGAAGGCGCACGTCGAGGGTCACCGGAATGTGGGACCGCGACGCGAGCGCCGAAAGAGCAGCGTCGAGACCTCGATCGTCGAGGACGGAGGCGTGGATGCCGCGGGCGAGCTGCCGCAGTTCGGTGATCGCCGACTTGGTCGAGGCGTGGGCCTCGGCAACGAGGGCTTTCGCGGCCTCGGGGTCGTCGTCGATCTTCGTCTGGGCAAGGCCCAGCGTCATGCCGATCGAGACGAGTCTCGGCTGCACGCCGTCGTGGAGGTCGCGCTCGATGCGGGTGCGCTCGACCTCGGCCGCTCGGACGGCGCCCGCGCGGCGGGTGTCGGAGGCACGCGCCTGCTCCTCGAGCTGCACCTCTCGAGAGGGCACGAGGATGGCGCGGGAGATGAGGCCGTGCAGCACCGCCAGACCCACGACGGCGGCGAGCGAGGCGACGAAGACGAGCAGACCCACGAGGGGTGCGGCGATGCCGTAGAGCGGGAGCAGTCCGAGCAGATTGATGTTCGACCAGCCGAAAAGGGGACTCACCATCACCGCGAGACCCCATGCCGTGAAGCTCGCGACCCCGAGGGTGCTCACCCCGAGGATGGTCGCGATCGCGAACGAAGCGACGGCACGCCACTGCCCCGGGTCGATCGCCTGCAGCCAGATCGTGTCCACCACGCCGAGGAAGCCCGTGCGCGCGCTCCGACGCGGGCGGAGCGCCGGGAGACCGAGACCGTACAGGCCGTCGAGGCGGACGCGCTCGAACCACGCGATCGCGAAGAGGACGTAGACCAGAGCCACGAGGGCGATCACGCCGATCAGCAGGGCGGCGAGGAGCCCCACGCCCGCGCCGAACAAGCCGAACACCCCGCCCAGGACGCCCGGCCCGACGACGCCGAGCGCGGCGAGATGGGCGACCGCACCGGCGATGCGGCCCGGCGAGGCGATCCGCACGCGCGCGGCGAGGGGCTGGTCGGCTCCCGCCGCGGGGGCGGGCTCTGTGCTCGCGGGCGTCGGCGGAGGAGGCGGGAGAACGGATGCCGTGGTCATGTGTTCCACGCTAGAGGCGCGCTCGCGCCGGCACCGCCCGGTCAGCCCCCGCCCGTTTTCGGGTTATCCCGAAAAGCGTCCCGGACACGCGAAGACGCCCCGCCGCAGAAGCGACGGGGCGTCTCACGCACGAGCGTGGATCAACCGCGGGTGCGGTTCTTGTTCCACACGTCGAAGGCCACGGCCAGCAGCAGCACGAGACCCTTGATGAACTGCTGCACGTCGGTCGAGATGCCCATGAGCGACATGCCGTTGTTGAGCACACCCATGACCAGACCACCGGCGATCGCGCCGACCACGCGGCCGACACCACCCTGGACGGCGGCTCCACCGATGAAGGAGGCGGCGATGGCATCCAGCTCGAAGAGGTTTCCCGCGCCGGGACCGGCGGAGTTCAGTCGGCCCGTGAACACGATGCCGGCGAGGGCCGCGAGGACACCCATGTTGACGAACAGCATGAAGTCGACGCGACGGGTGTTGATGCCGGACAGCTTGGCAGCGGTGCGGTTGCCACCCAGCGCGTAGATGTGGCGGCCGAAGACGCTGCGGCTCATGACCGTCGAGTAGCCGATGATGAGCAGCGCCAGGACGACGAGCACGATGGGCGTGCCGCGCGATCCGGGAGCCACACCGAGCAGGTAGGTGAGGTAGGCGATCAGCGCACCGCCACCGATGACCTTGACCAGGAACGCCACCTGCGGCTCGTTCTGCAGCTCGAGCGCGGCGCGCTTCGCGCGCTGGCGAACCTGCGACACGACGAAGAGGACGAGGGTCAGGGCGCCGAGGGCGACCGTAATCCACTCGGCGGGCGAGGTCGCCGCCGGGAACAGGTCGGGGAACAGGTATCCGCCACCGAGCGCGCGGTACTCGGTCGGGAACGGCGTGATCTGCGTGTTGCCCAGGGTCATCTGCGTCAGACCGCGGAAGAGCAGCATGCCCGCGAGGGTCACGATGAACGCCGGGATGCCGATGTAGGCGACCCAGAATCCCTGCCACATGCCGACCACAGCGCCGAGGAGCAGCGAGAGGACGATCCCCAGCCACCAGGGCAGGCCCCACTGGACGATGAGCACACCCGAGACGGCACCGACGAAGGCGGCCACCGAACCGACCGAGAGATCGATGTGACCGGCGATGATGATCATCACCATGCCGATCGCGAGGATCAGGATGTAGCTGTTCTGGACGATGATGTTCGACACGTTGCCCGCGGTGAGCAGACGACCGCCGGTCAGCGCCTGGAAGAGCAGCACGATGACGATCAGCGCGATGAAGATGCCGATCTCGCGCAGGCGCGACGTGAAGAACTGCACGATGCCGCCGGCGCCGTTGCCGGCACCGCCGCCGACGGGACCCTTCGGCGTAGCGGGACCCTGGGGGGTCACGGTGTTGTCAAGCGCTGACATGGTCGGCTTCCTTTTCCTTCGTCATGAGCACCATGAGTGCCTCGGGCGTGGCCTCTTCGATGGGCAGCTGGCCGGTGATGTGGCCTTCGCTGAGGGTGTAGATGCGGTCGCAGATGCCGAGGAGCTCAGGCAGCTCCGAAGAGATGACGAGCACCCCCTTCCCCTGCGCCGCGAGGGAGTTGATGATCGTGTAGATCTCGTATTTGGCGCCCACGTCGATGCCGCGGGTCGGCTCGTCGAGGATGAGCACCTCGGGGTCGGAGTAGAGCCACTGCGAGAGGACGACCTTCTGCTGGTTGCCGCCCGAGAGCTTGCCCACGACCACGTCGACGCTGGGCGCCTTGATGTTCATCGACTTGCGGTAGCGGTTGGCGACGAGGTACTCCTCGTCGCCGTCGACGAACCCGCCCTTGACGAGCTTGCGCATCCCGGCGATCGAGATGTTCCGCTTGATGGTGTCGATGAGGTTGAGCCCTGCGCCCTTGCGGTCTTCGGTGACGTAGGCCAGTCCGCTGCGGATGGCCGCGGGAACCGTCGAGGTGTCGGCCTTCTCGCCGCGGATGTAGACGTTGCCCGAGATGCGCGAGCCGAAGCTCTTGCCGAACACGCTCATCGCGAGCTCGGTGCGCCCCGCGCCCATGAGGCCGGCGATGCCGACGACCTCGCCGGCACGCACGTTCAGGTTGGCCTGGTGGATGACGACGCGGCTCGCGTCGGTCGGGTGACTGACGTTCCAGTCCTCGATGCGCAGGACCTCGTCGCCGATCTCGACGTCGCGGTCGGGGTAGCGGTTCTCGAGCTCTCGGCCCACCATCCCGCGGATGATGCGGTCTTCGCTCGTACCGCCGGTGGCCACGTCGAGCGTCTCGATCGTGCGACCGTCACGGATGATCGTGACCTCGTCGGCGATCGCGCGGATCTCGTTGAGCTTGTGGCTGATGATGATGCAGGTGATGTTCTGACCGCGCAGGTGCCGGATCAGGTCGAGCAGGTGCTCGGAGTCGTCGTCGTTGAGCGCCGCGGTCGGCTCATCGAGGATGAGGAGCTTGACGTCCTTCGACAGTGCCTTGGCGATCTCGACGAGCTGCTGCTTGCCGACGCCGATCTCGTTGACGGGAACGTCGGGGCTGTCGCCCAGACCCACGCGGGCGAGGAGCTTGGCCGCCTCGCGGTTGGTGGCATCCCAGTCGATGAGACCGCGGTTCGTGATCTCGTTGCCGAGGAAGATGTTCTCGGCGATCGAGAGGTAGGGGCTCAGCGCGAGCTCCTGGTGGATGATGACGATGCCGGCCGCTTCGCTGTCGCGGATGTCTTTGAACTCGACGGTGTTGCCGTCGAAGACGATCTCGCCGCGGTAATCGCCCGCGGGGTACACGCCGCTGAGCACCTTCATGAGGGTGGACTTGCCGGCGCCGTTCTCGCCACAGATGGCGTGAACCGTCCCGCGCTCGACGGTCAGCGACACGTCGGCGAGCGCGATGACGCCGGGGAACTCCTTGGTGATCGAGCGCATCTCGAGGATGGTGCTCACGAGGTCCTCCTTGCAGAACCGGCTCGTGGCCGGTCGGAATATGGGGCGGGTGCGGGATGCCGCGGACCCGCGGGAGCCTCCGCCGCGACCCGGCGGGTCGCGGCGGAGGCGGGGCGGAGGGGCGGAGAGCCCCTCCGGGGGATTACTTCAGGTCGGCCTCGGTGTAGTAACCGCTGTCGATGAGGACTTCCTTGTAGTTGTCCTTGGTGACGATCGTCGAGTTGAGCAGGTACGAGGGAACGACCTTCTTGCCGTTGTCGTAGGTCTTCTCGTCGTTGACCTCGGGCTTCTCGCCCTTGCGGATGTCGTCGACCATGGTCACGGCCTGCTTGGCGAGCTCTCGCGTGTCCTTGAAGATCGTCGAGTACTGCTCACCGGCGATGATCGACTTGATCGAGCCGGCCTCGGCGTCCTGTCCCGTGATGACGGGGAGGGCGTTGGCGGCGTAGCCACCCGAGGTGAGGGCCGAGATGATGCCGATCGACAGCCCGTCGTAGGGCGAAAGGACACCGTCGAGCTTGGTGCCGCCGATGACGGTGAGGATGTTCTCCATGCGCTTCTGCGCCGTCTCGGGCAGCCAGCGCAGAATGGCCGCCTGGCCGAACTCGGTCTGGCCGGAGGGAACCTTCAGCACGCCCTTGTCCATGTAGGGCTTGAGGGTGTCCATGGCGCCGTTCCAGAAGAACGTGGCGTTGTTGTCGTCGGGGCTCCCCGCGAACAGCTCGACGTTGAAGGGACCTGCGGCGCCAGTGTCCTTGCCCGAGGCGTCGAGGACGCCGAGTCCGGTCAGGAGCGAGGTGGCCTGCTGGACGCCGACCTTGTAGTTGTCGAACGTCGTGTAGTAGTCGACGTTCTCGGTGCCGTTGATGAGGCGGTCGTACGCGATGACGGGGATGTTCGCGTCCTTGGCCTGCTGCAGCACGTCGGTCAGCGTGGTGCCGTCGATCGAGGCGACGATCAGGGCCTTGGCGCCCGTGGTGATCATGTTCTCGATCTGCGAGACCTGCGTGGGGATGTCGTCGTTCGCGTACTGAAGGTCGACCTGGTAGCCGAGCCCCTCGAGCTGCGACTTGACGTTGTTGCCGTCGGCGATCCACCGCTCCGACTGCTGCGTCGGCATGGCGACGCCGATGGTGCCGCCGGCTTCCTGCGAGTCTCCGCTGCCCGCGCCGGTGCGGTCTCCCGCGCAACCGGCGAGGCCGATGCCGAGCGCGAGGACGCCCGCTCCCGCGATCGCCTTGAGCATGCTGTGCTTCTTCACTCTGGTTCCCTCCGTTGGGTGTATGTCGCGGCGCCTCCCCTGGAGTCCACCGCGGGCAGTGCGGACGGCGCACATCGGGACGCACGGCCTCGGGGGCGAAACGAAGGGCCCTCGGCGAGGCGGTGCGATCCGCGTCGTTCGAAACGTCTTCGTCTCGACGGATCCGCTCCGCAGCGAGTCCCGTCGGCCGTGTGACCCGGTCATGTGACCGTTCACATTGTGTGAGTGATGCTACCTCCCCGCTGGGCGGCACTGTCAAGTCTCGACGCGCCGGGAGTTCAGCCGTTGCCGAAACGTGACGTGCGCGTGGAGCGGTTCAGGCCCGCGGAGAGGCCGTCGACGACCGCACGATGAGGCGCAGGTGATCGGGTTCCACCACCGGTGCATCGTCGTTCGTCTCGCCGAGAGAGGCCAGGAGGTCGCTCACCGCGCGCGTGCCGATGCCCACGAAATCCTGGCGCACCGTCGTCAGCGGAGGCCAGAGGTGAGCGGATTCGGGGACGTCGTCGAACCCGACGACGGAGATGTCCTCGGGGACCGAGCGACCTATGGCCCGAACGGCATGCATGAACCCCAGGGCCATGTGGTCGTTGCCCGCGAACACCGCGGTGGCATCCTCGGTGCGCAGCAGCTCCAACCCCGCCTCGAAGCCGAACTGCGCCGTCCAGTCGCCGAGGACGGGCGGCCTCGGCGAGAGGTCGTGGGCATCCATCTCCGCGAGATACCCGCGCATGCGGTGATCGGCCTCGACCCAGTCGCGCGGACCGGCGATATGCAGGATGCGCGAGTGCCCGAGTTCGATGAGGTGGCGGACGGCGGCGCGAGCCCCCGCGCTCTGGTCGTTGTGAGTGGTCGACGTGCCCGTCGAGGTGACGATCTGCACCGGCACCGGGAGCTTCAGTTCGTCGAGGATCGGCACCACCCGCGTCTGCGGAGCCACCGCGATGAGTCCCTCGATGGACTGCTGCATGAGGTGGTCGATCGACGAACGCACGTCGTCGGGGGCGCTCGTCGCGAGATTCGTGACGGTGAGGCGGTAGCCGGCGGCACGGGCGGCGGACTCGATGGCCTGCACCATCGACGCGGTGCCGTGGGTCGTGGCGCGCGGGCCCAGCACGCCGATGAGGCGCGAGCGGCTGGTGGCGAGAGCCCGGGCGGCCTGATTCGGCACGAATTTGAGCTCCGCGATCGCGGAGCGCACCTTCGCCGCGGTCTCGGGGCGCAACTGCGTGCTGTTGTTGATCACGCGCGAGACGGTTTGATACGACACTCCCGCGAGCCGCGCGACGTCGCGGATGCTCGGGGCGCGCCCTGTCGCCTCCGGGATATCGGTGTCGCTCATCGTCCGCCTCATTGCGGGTCGCGCACTGTTGCGTGACCGGTCACACGAGGATAGCCGACGCGACTCGGTCCGCCCGAACGCGCTCACGTCAGCGCGATCGGCCGGCTGTGCGCAGGGCGGGAGAGCCGTTTCACCCGCGCCGACACCGTCTGCCGGGGCGCCACAGACCCGGCTCCACGCCAGACGATCCGAACCGATGCGCCCGCGCGTCCGCACCCGATTCTGAGGGGGTGCGCCACCCGGGAGCAGTCGGACGACGGCGCGAAGACCCCGGTCAGGAGGCGATCAGAGCCCGGTAGAACTGGATGCCGCGGAGCCAGGCATCGACGCGGATGCGCTCGTCGGGGGCGTGCAGCGCGTCGCGTTCGGCGCGCGAGAGGTGGAACGGGGCGAAGCGGTACACCGCGTCGGTGAGCCCGGCGTAGAACCGGCTGTCGCTCGCCCCCAGTTGCAGGTACGGCAGAGGAACGGTGTCAGGACCGAGGGTGTCGGTGACCGCCCGCGACAATCGCCGCCACGCCGCGCCCTGCCAGGGCGAGACCGGCGAGGGGTCGTTGCCGTGACGCATCTCGATGTCGACGAGCGGGTCGGCCACCGCCCGACGCAGGTGGACCGCGACATCGGCGAGGGTGTCGCCGGTGAGCAGCCGCACGTTCACGCTCGCCCGCGCCGAGGTGGCGAGCACGTTCTCACCCGCCGAGCCCTCGAGGCGGGTGACGACGGCGGTGGTGCGCACGAGGGCATTCGTCTCGGGACCGAGCAGCGACAACGCCAAGGTCACCGCGGGCGCCGACACGGAGGTGCGGTGGAACAGCGTCGAGAGGGGGTCCCTCGTGTGCGGTGCGGCGGTGGCCAACATCGCCCGGACCGGCGGAACGAGCCGCCGCGGGAACGGACGACGACGAAGGCGATCGATCGCACGAGCGAGTCGTGCTGTCGCGGGCAGGCGGGGCGGGGTCGAAGCGTGCCCCCCGGCCTCACGCGTCACGAGGTCGAAGGTCGCGACTCCGCGCTCAGCGACGCCGATCATCGCGGTGGGCGCGCTGACACCCGGCACGGCGCCCTCGACGACCGCTCCCCCCTCGTCGAGCACGAGGGCCGGACGGATGCCGCGCTCCGCGAGAAGGGACGCCATCGCCTGAGCCCCGGTGCCGCGTGTCTCTTCGTCGTGGCCGAAGGCGAGCCACACGTCGGTTCGCGGGGTGATGTCGTCGGCGAGCAATCCTTCGACCGCCTCGAGAATGGCGACGAGAGCGCCCTTGTCGTCGATCGCGCCGCGCGCGTAGAGGGTGGCGTCGGCGCCCTCGCCCTCGAGGTCGGCGGCGAAGGGCGGGTGCTGCCACTCCTGCCCGTCGACGGGGACGACGTCCTGGTGGGCGAGAAGGACCAGCGGAGCGCCGGGGCGCTCCCCCGCCCAGCGATAGAGCAGCGACCGCCCCGCGACGACCTCTCGCTCGAGCCGCGCGTGGATCAGCGGATACAGCCGCTCGAGTGCGGCGTGGAAGGCCTCGAAGGCCGAGTCGTCGACCTCGGCCGGGTCGACACGCGACACCGTCGGGATGGACAGCAGCTCGCGGAATCGCTCGACGGGCGTCATGCGACGAGCCTAGAACGTGTGATCTCTCGGGTGGGCGCGGCGGACGATGTCGGCGGACGCGGCTACGGTGGAGCGCATGACCGGACTGCACTGGGGCATCCTCGCAACGGGCGGCATCGCGCACGCCTTCACCTCCGACCTGCGCACCGCGGGCCTCGACGTCACCGCCGTCGGCTCGCGACGCATCGACAGCGCTCGCGCTTTCGCCGCGCAGTATGACATCGCGCACGCGTACGGCTCGTACGAAGAGCTCGTCGCCGACCCCGAGGTCGACATCGTCTACATCGCCACCCCGCATCCCGGCCACATCGACAACGCCCTGCTCGCCCTCGAGCACGGCAAGCATGTGCTGGTCGAGAAGCCCTTCACCCTGAACGCCTCCGAGGCGGCGCAGATCCGTGACAAGGCGAGCGAGAAGGGTCTTCTCGCGATGGAGGCGATGTGGACGCGGTACCTGCCGCACATGGTGCGCATCCGCGAGATCCTCGCCGCCGGAACACTCGGCGAGATCCGCGTGGTCTCGGCCGATCACACTCAGAAGATCTCGACCGACCCGGCGCACCGCCTCAACGATCTCGCGCTCGGCGGCGGCGCCCTGCTCGACCTCGGCATCTACCCGATCTCGTTCGCGGTCGACGTCCTGGGTCTGCCCGAGCGCATCACCGCTCTCGCCCGCCTGTCCGATGCGGGCAGCGACGCCGAGGTGGCGACCGCGTTCGTGCACGCCGGCGGAGCGCTGTCGACCACGGTGTCGTCGTCGCGCGGAGCCGGTCTGAACACCGCGCAGATCGTCGGCACCGACGCTCGCATCGAAATCGACCGCGTCTGGTACACCCCCACGTCGTTCCGCGTGGTCGCCCCCGACGGAGACGTGCTCGAGGAGTTCACCGCCGAGGTCGAGGGGCGCGGAATGCAGTTCCAGGCGCAGGCGGCAGAGCGTTTCGTCGCAGCCGGCGCCGGGTCGAATCACGTCCTGGCGATCGATGAGACCGTGGCCATCATGGGGGTCCTCGACGAGGTGCGCCGCCAGATCGGCGTGGTCTATCCCGGCGAGCGGTGAGCGGCGAGGGCTACCCGCTCTCGGCCGGGACGGGTCAGACTGGAACCATGCCCGATACCCAGACCGCCCGCGTCGCCGTCTACCTCGACTTCGACAACATCGTGATGTCCTGGTACGACCGCGTGCACGGGCGGAACGCGTACTCGCGGGATCGGCAGAAGATCGCAGAGAATCCGATCGACCCCGAGATCGCCGAGCGCCTCACCAAAGCGACCATCGACGTCGGCGCGATCATCGACTATGCCGCATCGTTCGGCACGCTCGTGCTCACCCGGGCCTACGCCGACTGGTCGTCGCCGGTCAATGCCGAGTACCGCTCGCAGCTCGTGGCGCGCGCGGTCGACCTCGTGCAGCTCTTCCCCGCCGCCGCCTACGCCAAGAACGGTGCCGACATCCGTCTGGCGGTGGATGCCGTGGAAGACATGTTCCGCCTCCCCGACCTGTCGCACGTGGTCATCGTCGCCGGAGACAGCGACTACGTCCCCCTCGCGCAGCGGTGCAAGCGACTCGGCCGGTTCGTCGTCGGGGTCGGTGTGGCCGGGTCGACGGCGAAGTCGCTCGCCGCGGCGTGCGACCGATTCGACGCCTACGACTCGCTCCCCGGCATCCCGAATCTGGCCGAGACGAAGAAAGATGCCGCGCCCTCTCGGCCCCGCGCGCGCAAGCGCTCGAAAGACCCCGCGGTCGACCTGCTCGAGCGCGCGATGCAGCTCGAAGCGGAGCGCGCCGACGGCGAGTGGCTGCACGCCTCGGCGGTGAAAGACCTGATGAAGCGGCTGGATCCGTCGTTCAGTGAGAAAGCGCTCGGGTTCCGCAGCTTCTCGGACTTCCTCAAAGCGCAGACGGACCATGTCGAGGTCGACGAGGAGTCGAACGTCGTTCAGGTGAAGGCCGTCTCGCGGGGCTGAGGCGGCGCGGACGCGCGGACCCGACGCGCTGGCGGGCGTGGCCCCGCGCGCGGATGAGTGGCCCTGCGCGGTTGATCAGACGTGGGCGCCCGCGTCGAGTGTCCAACACACCCGGACGATTTCGACGGGCGTCCGGGTGTTCTGGACACTCAAGGGACGCGAACGGGCGAGGCTGAGGCGCGGTCGCGCGGCCCCAGCCGGGGCACGGTCGGCGCGCGGCATCACGGCCGCGAGCACACTCACCCTCGCGGGCACACTCGCCCTCACGAGCACACTCGCCCTCACTTCGAGTGTCCAACACACCCGGACGATTTCGACGGGCGTCCGGGTGTTCTGGACACTCGAGGGACGCGAACGGGCGAGGCTGAGGCCCGGTCGCGCGGCCCCAGCCGGGGCCCGGTCGGCGCGCGACATCACGGCCGCGAGCACGCTCGCCCTCACGAGCACACTCGCCCTCGCGGACACGCTCGCCCCCACGAGCACACTCACCCTCACGAGCACACTCGCCCTCACGTCGAGTGTCCAAAACACCCGGACGATTTCGACGGGCGTCCGGGTGTTGTGGACACTCAACGGCCCGAAGAGGTTGGGCGGGCCGTTCGGCGTCCCGCGCCGGTGACGACCCGCGCCGTCAGCGGCGCTCGGCCCCGGGGGCGACGTGGGTCAGCACGCGCGACCACACCGAGGTGAGCGTGACCTCGCCGTTGACCGAAGCGATCTCGTCGGGGTGGACGACCTCGGCGGTGCCCGACCGCAACCGATCGACGTACCATGCGGCATCGCCCTGTCCCGCCGGGCCGTCCTGGCCCACGAGCACCAAGACGTCGGCGGCGAGATCGTCGAGAAGCGGCGTGCGCAGGTCGCGACTCAGCGCATCGGTCGGGCTCTGGACGCCGACGATCGCGACGCGGTCCACGACCCCGCCCATCGCGGCCGCGAGATAGAGCGCGATCGGACCCGCTGACCGCTCCCCCACGACGCCGACCACCGCACCCAGGGCCTCGCGCTCGAGCAGCGCCTTCAGCGCCTCGACGGTCAGCCCGGCCGGTGTCTGCCCGCCGAACACCGGCGGATCCTCCAGTTCGGGCGCGTCGAGACCGATGGCGACGATCCGCACGTCGAAGCCCGAGGTGACGCGGGCATCCGGATCGGTGGTGGCGACGTCGCCGGTGCGGAGCACGAACACGGCGCGCGGGGCGCCCGGGGTTCCGAAGCTGCGGTAACCGAGCTCGCCGTCGAGCCAGGGGGCAAGACTCATCGCGTCATCCTTCCGTCGCCGCTCCGCCGCCGGGCAGCAGCGCGCGCAGGGTGTCGATCGTGTCGGCCTCGGCCGCCGTCTTGTCCGAACGGTAGGTCTTCACACGGGCGAAGCGCAGCGCCACGCCGCCGGGATACCGCACAGACCGCTGCACCCCGTCGATCGCGATCTCGACGACGGTGTCGGGCGCTACGCGAATGCCGCCCGCCAGCTCTCCGGTCTGCCGTTCGGCGAAGTGCGCCGACTGCCACCGCAGCAGCTCGTCGGTCAGGCCCTTGAAGGTCTTACCGACCATCACGAACCCGCCCGGCTCGCCGAAGCGCCCCTCGGGATCGCGTGCGCCGAGATGCAGGTTGGACAGCCACCCCGAGCGTCGTCCCGAACCGTACTCGACGCCGAGAACGACGAGGTCGAAGGTATGCACCGGCTTCACCTTGAGCCAGCTCTTGCCGCGACGTCCCGCGGTGTAGGCGTCGTCGAGCCCTTTCACCATCACGCCCTCGTGACCGGCGGCGAGGGCATCGCGGGCGAAAGCGTCGGCGACCTCGACGTCGTCGGTGAGCACGGCGGGGATGCGGTGCTCCCCCGCGACCCGCTGCAGCTCATCGAGACGGGTGGCGAGGGGTTCGTCGACGAGGTCACGACCATCGACGTGGAGGATGTCGAAGAACCAGGGCCGGAGGGCGATCTCCCGCGCGGTCTCGGCGCCGAAACGCGCCATCGTGTCTTGGAACGGCCGCGGGCCGCCGTCTTCGTCGAGTGACAGCGTCTCGCCGTCGAGGATGACGTCGTCGACGGGGAGGGAGAGAGCCACCTCGACGATCTCGGGCACGCGGTGGGTGATGTCGGCCAGCGTGCGGGTGAGAACGCGGACCTCGCCGCCGTGCCGATGCACCTGGACTCTCGCCCCGTCGAGCTTGTACTCCACCGACGCTCGACCGGTGACGGCCAGCGCCTCGGCGACGCTCGTCGCCGTCGACGCCAGCATCGGCTGCACGCCGCGGCCGACCACGAGGCCGACCGCCGCGAGGTCGTCGGCGGTGCCCGTCAGCGCGATGCGCGTCGTCTCGCCCAGGTCGCCCGACAACATGGCGGCCCGGCGCACCAGGGCACCGTCGCGATCGGAGGCCCGGGCCACGGCATCCAGCAGCACGCCCTCGAGGGCACCGGTTCGCATCTCTCCCGTCATGATGCGGATGAGCAGATGCCACTCCGGCGCCGTCGCCCGAGAAGCGAGTTCGTCGAGGAGGCGCGTGCGAACGGCCGCCGAACCGGCGCCGCCGACCTGCGTCAGCTCCGTGAAGGCGTCGTCGACGTCGCCGACGGTCAGGCCCGGTTCGCCTGCGTGATCACCGTCGCGGGCCGAGAGCGTGCGCCAGCCCACGCCGAGGCGGCCCTGGCGCGGTGAGGCGGTGAGAAGCCCGACCGCCGGCTCGATCTCGTCCGGGTCCAGCCCGCGGAGGAGCGTCGCGAGGGCGTCGACCTTGGCCAGACGCGAGCGCGTGTTCGTCACCACTGTGAGCGCGGTCTCGATGTCGCCGAAGAGCATGTCGGCATCCTGGCATCCCCTTCCGACATCGGGCCGACGCTTGTGCGGGTCGCGCGGCGCTGTCATGCATCTGCGAGCGACACGGCGTCTTCCGAAGCGATGGCGTTTTCCGGCCGCGGCGTCACGAGAACAGATCCGGCTCGACCTCGCAACCCCCGGGGCGATGTCGGAGGTCTGGAGTGTGCTGGGGTCTTCCACCCAGGAATGAGGTCTCGTGAACGCTCCCGCCACTCTCGAACAGTCCGCTCGTACCGCCCGCGAGGTGTTCGGATGGGACGATCTGCTGCCGGGTCAGGCCGAGGCCATCGATGCGGTCGTGGGCGGACGCGACACCCTCGTCGTCTTCCCCACGGGAGCCGGCAAGTCGGCCGTCTACCAGATCGCGGGCTGCGAACTGGGCGGGACGACCGTGGTCATCTCACCTCTCCTCGCCCTGCAGCGCGATCAGATCGACTCCATCGACGCGGCCCCCGACGCCCCCGCGGCCGTCGCTCTCAACTCCCGCACGAGCGCCGCCGCCAAGAAGGCGGCATGGGCGGCCATCGAGGGACCCGACGCCGTGTACGCCTTCCTGGCGCCCGAGCAGCTCGCCAACGCAGAGGTCTTCGACCGGCTCGCGAAGGCCGACGTGCGTCTCGTCGTCATCGACGAGGCGCACTGCGTTTCGGCCTGGGGCCACGACTTCCGCCCCGATTACGCGCGCATCGGCGACGCCATCGACGCACTCGGCCATCCGCCGGTGCTGGCATTGACCGCCACGGCATCCGCTCCGGTCCGCGACGACATCGTGTCGAGCCTGGGCATGCGCGAGCCCCACCTCGAGGTGCGCGGAATGGACCGCCCCGAGATCCACATGGCAGTCCGCCGGCACGAGCACGACGCCGACAAGCGTCGCGCCGTCATCGCGGACGTCCGGGATGCCGGCGGACCGGCCCTGCTCTACGTGGCGACGCGCAAGGGCACCGACTCCTACGCCGAGGAGTTGAGGGAGCTGGGCCTTCGGGCCGCGGCGTACCACGGCGCGATGGCGCAGAAGAAGCGCGACGAGGTGCACTCCGCCTGGAGCGCGGGAGACCTCGACGTGGTGGTGACGACCTCGGCGTTCGGCATGGGCGTCGACAAGAGCGACGTGCGCCTGGTCGTGCACGCCGACGTGACCGAGTCGCTGGACTCGTACGCGCAGGAGATCGGTCGTGCAGCGCGTGACGGGCAGCCCGCGCGGGCGATCCTGCACTACCGCGCCGAGGACTTCTCGCTCCGGTCCTTCTTCGCCGGCGGCCGCACCAAGCGCGCCGACATCGCGGGCGTGTGGGACGTGCTGCAGCAGACCGGGAAGCCGTTGCGCGCGAAAGACATCGCCGATGAGAGCGGGCGCTCGGTGCGGGCGATCGGCCGGGTTCTGAACCAGCTCGTGGCGTGCGAGCTCGCCGTGTCGGGCCCCGACGGCGTCTCGGCACGGTCGAAGGTATCGGCGGGCGACGCGGTCACGGCGGTCCGCGAACGCGATGAGGCCGAGGAGCGCATCCGCGCCTCGCGCATCGAGATCATGCGCGGGTACGCCGAGACGACGCACTGCCGTCGGCGGGCCCTGCTCGAGTACTTCGGTGTCGAGACCCCGGCGCAGTGCGGCTCGTGCGACCGGTGCGACACGGGCACCGTCGCCTCGGTCGACGACTCGGCGGCGACAGCGGACGACGACGGGATCCGTATCGACTCCACCGTCGAGCACGGCGAGTTCGGCTCAGGTACGGTCATGGCGATCGAAGACGACCGGCTCACGGTGTTCTTCGCCGACCACGGGTACAAGGTGCTCGCCCGGTCGGCGTTCGAGAACGGCATCCTGGAGCTCGGCGAAGCGGCGTAGGGCGCGGAGGTTCGCCGCGGTTTCGCCCTTCCGAAGCCGCCCGACGCGGAGACGCCCCGCCCGGGAGGAGCGGGAACGTCAACGCACCCGCCCCGAGTCACTCGGGGGCGTCAGCGCGCCCGCGTCGACCACCACGCCCACGCGACGAGCGGGATCTGCAAGAACAGCCGGATGAACCGTGAACGGTCGGTATTCAGCCCCGGCGCCGAGCGCCCGGTGCGCCACTGGTGCACGTTGCCCGGGAACACGGCGACGAAGAAGGCCGCGATCGCCGCCCCCACGCGTCCGCGCTCGCGCGGCAGGGCGACGAGGGCGACGCCCAAGACGACCTCGACGGCTCCGGATGCCACGACGATGGCGTCCTTGTCCGTCCGAAGCAGTCGCGTGGCCCATCCCGGAACGACGATCCGGTAGCCGCGGCGACCCCACGTGAGGTGACCGACCCCCGCCCCGACGAGCAGGAGGGCCAGCGCCCCGCGGGCGACGGAGCGGACGGTGAGACCTGTACGGCGCGGCATTCGGTCAGTCTGTCATCCGTGTACGGGGGCGGGGCCGTCAGGGCTCGACATCGTCGCGGAGGTCGGCGACCAGACGGGAAGGGGCACAGCGCACACTACGCGCGCCCGTGCGCGCCGAGGTCGGCCGCCGCGCGCCACAACCACTCCACCGGTCCGGCCGCGAATCGACGCAGCCACAGGTGAGCCGCTGTCGCGACGACGGCGGTGATGAGCAAGAACGCCGCGACCGTCACCGGCACACGCCACGCGGAGAGCGACGACGCGAGCCCGAAACCCCAGCCGTAGAAGAGCGCTCCACCCAGGAGGTTCTGCAGGAGGTACGCGCTCAGCGCCACACGCCCCATCTCGGTGGCGCGGCGTCCGAACCATCCGCTCGTTCCGCGGCGAAGACAGAGTTCGACCACCATCCCCAGGAGGCCGAGGGCCACCACGGGGGCCACGACGTAGCGCTCCAGCAGCAATCCCACGGACGACGCCGACATCGCGAGGAGGAGGTCGACGGGCACCGCGCACGCGCCGATGATCATGAGACGGGCACGAAGCCGCGCGCCGTCCGCGGAGAACAGCCCCGCGCGGAACAGCGCGGCGCCGGCGAGGAACATCGCCAGCGACAGGAATCCGATCAGCACGGGCTCGGCGCGAAAGACGATGACGTTATCGAGGCGGAAAGCCGCGAGCCCGAAGAAGGACTCCGTCGCGTAGGGGCTCCGTGCCTCGGGCAGCGAGACCTCGGCATCCACCCCCGGAAGAGTCGTCAGTGCGATCACGAGAAGCGTGATCATCGCGATGTGGATGGCTCCGAAGGCGACGATCAGGGCTCGCTGCGCTCGAGGCCGAGTGAGGAGGAGGAACGACACCACGGCCGCGGTCACGGCGTACCCCATGAGCACATCGAACTCCGCGATGAGGACGTAGTTGACCAGACCGTCGATGAAGAGCAGTGCGGCGCGCCACAGGTATCGCCCGGGCCATCGACGGTGATGCCGAGCCGCGGAACGGTGCTGGATCGCGAGTCCGACGCCGAATGTCAGCGAGAGCAGCGCCAGGAACTTGCCCTGGGCCACAGCCATCAACGCGAGCTGTGCGGCGGCCTCGCCGCGGGACTCGTCGGGGAGAACAGGGGCACTGAGCATGCCCAGCAGGCCCCAGGGATGCGAGAACACCCAGACGTTCGTCGCGAGAGTGCCGACGATGGCGATGCCGCGCACCACGTCCAGGGCTTCGAGTCGACCCGTTCGGGCCAATACGTTCGTATTGTTCACGTGTTCACCGTAGCCTACGACGGTGACCACCTCCGCTTCTCCCTCCGCTCGCGGCAGCAAAGACGCGATCGCCGAGGCGGTCCTGAGCGTGCTCTCGACAGGTGGCGCCGACGATCTCAGCGTGCGGAAAGTCGCCGCAGAGGCAGGCGTCTCGGTCGGAGCGGTGCAGCACCACTTCCCGACCCGCGCAGCGCTCATCATCGGAGCAATGGATGCCGTGAACGCGCTGTTTCGCGACCGCATCCGCGCCGCACTGTCCGGCGCGCGCTCGGCCGAGGAACGCCTCCTGCTGTTCTGTGAGGAGCTCGCCTGTCTCGGCGATGCCGGCCCGCGCGACGCGGTCGTATGGACGTCCTTCGCCTCGCGCGCCGGAACCGACCCTCGGGTGCGCGAGATCCATGCGAAGGATTGGCGCGTGACAGAAGGGTTTCTGCAGACCTTGATGACCGACGCCTACCCCCACGCGGACATCGCTTCCGACGATGCCGCGCTGCTGCTCGCCGCCCTCGATGGGATCGCCGTCGCTCGCGGCGCCGAGGGCGACGATCGGATGCCGCCTGCCCGCGGGCGACGCCTCGTCACCGCGATTCTCGAGACCTTCGCGGCACGACCCGCGCCGCCCGCTTCTTAGACGTTCGTCGTGCCCCGAAAGCGCGCGACCGCTGAGATCCGTTCCGCGACCGCGGACGACCCCGTGGCCATCGCGCACGAGCGGCGTCGCGCCCGCTGGCCTCAGCCCGGAGCGGGCGCCGCCCTCCGCACGAACTCGACATAGGCCTCGACGGTGTCTTCGGGCACGATTGCGCGCAAGACGACCTCGTCGGCAGCCGCCGTATAGGCCTCGAGCGCGTCGGCGAGTTCGGTGACGTCCCGGATCGTCGTGTCCGCGGCATCCACCCCCATCCGCTCGAAATTCGCGGCGTAGTTCGGAAACGACGCGTACCGTGCGGTCTCGGCATCGAGGCGCTCGCGCGCGGCGGGGACGATCGCCGTGCGGACGTACACCGCGATGTGCGTGGCCGGCGCGATCTCGTGCAAAGCCTCGGCTTGAGCGCGGGCTTCGACCGGCGGGACCCAGTTCAGCAGCACGCCCTCGGCGAGTTCCGCTCCCGTGCGGCGCATCTTGGGCCCGAGTGCACCCACGAGGACGCGAGGGACGCCCGCGTCATGAAGAACCGAGACGGCATCTCTCACCCGGGCCAGGGCACCCTGCTTGGCCATGCCCGAGCCGATGCCGAGCGTCAATCGGTCCAGCGGAAGATCGAGGGATGCCACCTCGGCCGCGATCGCGTCGGCGGGACGACGGTCGACGGGGACGACGCCCGTGGCGAGTCGAAGGCGGTCCGTGACGCGCGCGGCGGCGGCGAGCGCGGCGAGGGCGTCGCCGTCAGGAGTGTCGTTGATCCAGAGGGTGTCGAAGCCCGCGCTCTCGACGACCGGAGCGATCTGCGTGACGGCGTCGGGACCGAGGGATCCAGCGAGTCCGAGCGAAACGATTCCTCGCGTCACGATGCACCTCCCCCATTCGGCAGGGACACCGCGACCTGACCCACCGCGGAGAAGAAGGCGGCGAGGTCGACGTCGTCGGTGGGCAGGAGCACGACATCGTCGACGCCCGCGGCCTGGAAACGCGCGACCCCCTCGGCGACCTCTGACACCGAACCCGCGAGAACGCGATCCGCCGCGTCCGCGCGGTCGGCGAGCACCGCTGTGGCCCGCTCGTGAGCATCGGGGCCGAAGGCCGTCAGCACATAGGCGACGACATCGGTACGGCCCTCACGACCCGCCTCGGCGCGGCCCGCCCGCACGGCCCGCACGGCGGCGGCGATCTCGTCGACGGTATGTCTGCTGTCGAGCACCACCCCGTCGGCGACGGCGCCCGCCAGAGCGAGGGTCTTCGGCCCTTCGGCGGCGGCGTACACGAGCGGGGCGGCGGCGGGCGGCCAATCGAGTGTGACATCGCGCAGATTCACGTAACGCCCCTCTGCGCTGACCGTCTCGCCCGCGAGAAGGGACCTCAAGGCCGGCAGCTGCTCCCGCATGAGCGTCAACGGGGAGGCGACCTTGGCCCCGACCTGACGCATCCAGTCCTGCACCCCGTGACCGAAGCCCGGCAGGAGGCGCCCCGGGAACATGCGCTCGATCGTGGCGATCTCCATCGCCGAAACGGCGACGTTGCGGAGCGGAAGGGGCGCGATGCCGACCCCGATGCGCAGGTGATCGGTGACGGCGAGAGCTGCCGCGGCCGCAGCCCACGCCGAGGACCGGAAACAGTCCTCCCAGAGCCAGAGTTCTTCGACCCCGGCGTCTTCGGCTGCTCGCGCGGCGTCGCGGAGCT
Organism: Sphingomonas sp. G5; assembly: GCF_052660795.1. Taxonomy (NCBI): domain Bacteria; kingdom Pseudomonadati; phylum Pseudomonadota; class Alphaproteobacteria; order Sphingomonadales; family Sphingomonadaceae; genus Sphingomonas; species Sphingomonas sp. G5. Next base: position 2,275,357 of record NZ_CP109660.1, read on the forward strand.
GCTCGGGCGGATGCGGGTACGGGCTGAAGATCGTGCCGATACGACTCATGCCTCTACTCTGCCGCGAACCTCCGACATCGGGGCGGGGCGGCGCGCGGATCGCATCCGCCGCGGCGCGGACGGCGGTGCGCACACGCGTTGACACCGCATTCGTTCGTCGAGCACGTACCGGATCGATGACCACCGCGTGCGTCCTGGACGAAGGCAGGCGTCCTCGGGAAGCGTGCCCCGGGGCGCGCGCGGCCGGATCGCCCTCGCCGCACGAACCACGATGCCCCCGGCACCGAAGCACCGGGGGCGTCGAGAAGGGCTCGTCACGCGGCGAGAGCCGGTACGACGGGTGCGACCGTGAAGCCGGACGAGGTGGCATCCACGGTCACCGCTCCCCCGTCGCTCAGCTCACCCGACACGAACAGGTCGGCGATGCGGTCGTCGACCTCGCGCTGGATGACCCGGCGCAGCGGCCGAGCACCGTACTCGGGCTCGTACCCGACCGCGGCCAGCCGGTCGACGGCGGCATCGGTGACCTCGAGCGACACGTCGCGCGACGCCAGGCGCCGCGAGGTCGCGCCCAACAGCAGCCCCACGATCTCGCGCAGCTGCGCCTTCTCGAGCTTGCGGAAGAGCACGATGTCGTCGATGCGATTGAGCAACTCCGGGCGCATCGCCTCGCGCAGCTTCCCCATCACGCGATCACGCAGATCGGCACCGGCGAACTCGCGGCCGGTCGTGGTGAAGCCGATGGCCCCCGACCGGGATGCCAGGAACTCCGCGCCCAGGTTCGAGGTCATCACGATCACCGTGTTGCGGAAGTCGACCGTACGGCCCTGTCCGTCGGTGAGCCGACCGTCATCGAGCACCTGCAGCAGCAGCGTGAAAACGTCGGGGTGCGCTTTCTCGATCTCGTCGAACAGCACGACCGCATAGGGGTTGCGTCGCACGCGCTCGGTGAGCTGGCCCGCCTCGTCGTAGCCGACGTATCCGGGAGGGGCACCGATCAGGCGCGACACCGTGTGCCGCTCGCCGAACTCGCTCATGTCGAAGCGGATCACGGCGCCGTCGTCGTCGAAGAGCGAGCCGGCCAGGGCCTTGGCGAGCTCGGTCTTGCCGACGCCGGTGGGACCGAGGAACAGGAACGAGCCGACCGGGCGGTTCTCGTCTCCCATGCCCGTGCGGTTGCGACGCACGGCTTTGGCGACGGCGGCGACCGCGTCGTCCTGCCCGATCACGCGGGCGTGCAGTTCGGTCTCGAGCTCGGCGAGGCGACCGCGCTCGGTCACCGTGAGTCGCGCAACGGGAATGCCGGTGGCGCGGCTGATCACCGCGGCGATCTCGGGTTCGTCGACGACGGCGGCGACGCGGGGGCCGGCCGTCGCCTCGTCGAGCCGCTGCTGCACGGCGGCCATCTCGTCGCGCAGACGCGACGCCTCCTCGTAGTGCTCGGCGGAGACCGCGGCATTCTTGTCGGCCTCCAGCGTCGCGAGGCGCTCCAGCAGAGCGGACGTGTCGACGGTGACGCCCAGGCGCAGCCGCAAGCGGGCACCGGCCTGGTCGATCAGATCGATCGCCTTGTCGGGCAGCACGCGGTCGGGAAGGTATCGATCGCTCAGCTCGACCGCGGCCCGCAGAGCCTCGTCCGTGTACGTGACGGCGTGGTGCTCCTCGTAGGCCGAGCGGAGGCCGCGCAGGATCTCCACGGCATCCGGGATCGAGGGCTCGCCCACGCGAACGGGCTGAAGGCGCCGCTCGAGGGCGGGATCCTTCTCGATCGTGCGGTACTCGCGCAGCGTGGTCGCTCCGATCAGGTGCACGTCACCGCGGGCGAGGCGGGGCTTGAGGATGTTGCCGGCGTCCATGGACCCGTCGCCGCTCCCGCCCGCCCCGACGAGAGTGTGCACCTCGTCGATGAAGACGACGAGCTTGTCGGATGCCGCGATCTCGTCCATCGTCTGGGTGAGGCGCTCCTCGAAGTCGCCCCGGTACCGCGCGCCCGCGAGCATCGCGGCCAGGTCGAGCGAGACGACACGGGTCTCGCGCAGCTGCTCGGGCACCTCTTCGGCGACGATCGCGCGCGCGAGACCTTCGACGACGGCCGTCTTGCCGACGCCGGCCTCGCCGATCAGCACGGGGTTGTTCTTCGTGCGACGGCTGAGGATCTCGATCGTCTGCTCGATCTCGTCGGAGCGACCGATGACCGGGTCGAGCTCTCCCGCGGCGGCTCGCGCCGTGAGGTCGGTGCCGAATCGGTCGAGGTTCGGGGTGACGGATGCCGACTCAGCGGGCACCTCGGTCTCGTCACCGCCCATGACGGTCTCACGCACGCCCTGGGTGAGGGCCTCGGCCGTCACTCCGGCCTGGGCGAGGATCTGCCCCGCGGGCGCGTCCTGGGCGAGCACGAGCGCGAAGAAGAGGTGGTCGGGGTCGACGTACGTGGACCCGGCGGCACGTGCCACCTGGAACGCGTGGAACAGGGCGCGCTGCACGGAGCCGGCGACCACGGCACCGTCGACGTTCGCGGGGGTCGCGGCGGCGGGCAGACGGCTCTCGGCCGCGCGGGCGATCGCGGCGGGGTCGGCGCCGAGGCGCGCGACGGCCTCCTTGGCCGGCGAGCGCCGGACGAGGACGTGGAGGACGTGCAGGGCGTCGAGCTCACGCTGGCCGCGCCCGAGCGCGTAGCGTCCGGCTTCTTGGAGGGCGTCCTGCGTGCGGGCACTGAGGAACCGGCTGAGGTCGATCGAGCGTTCGGCTCGCGCCTGCTCGCCCGCGAGGTAGCGGGCCAGGAACTCGTCGAACGACTGGGCGCCGTCGCCGGGGGTGAAGTCTTCGGGCAATTCCGTCTCCTGAGATACGTGAGTGCGGTTCGCTCAAGTTTGCTACTTGAGCGCCGTCGTATCAACTTCAACGTGGGCACGCGGCGTCTATTCCCGAAGCGGGGGATCGACGTCGTTCCAGAGCTCGACCGTCTGTACGAGCCAGAACACCGCGAACAGCGCGAGGGCCACCGACTCGCCCACGAGCACCACCGGAAAACCCGTGCGCTCCAGGCCCGACACCACTCCGAGGACGAGCAGCACCAGGGTCAGCACGATCCCGACGGCCACCGCCGCGTAGGCGAGTCGCACTCCCCGCCGCCGTCGACCGCTGCGCCGTGGCCACCACGCCGCGATCGACGCCACCGCCGCGATCAGCACGAAGAACGCGACGGCGGCGACCTCGTGTGCCCACCGGAGAAAGGCCTCGGGCGCGAGCACCGCCCACGCCGCCCCGCCCGCGACGAGCGCGACGATGATCCCGATCGTGAGCGCGACCCCGCGGCTCGCGGTGCCCTGCACGCGCGCCAGGATCCCCGCGACGATCACCCCGAGAAGAATCACGGATGCCGCGGCCACGGCGTTGTTCGCCACGGTCGGCCTGACCTCGGGCGGCACGCACTGCGTCTCGCCGAGGCAGGCGCTCGACGAGACCGCGGTCGGGACGAAGGCGATCACGAGGGCGAGCACCGCCGCGATGTCGAGCAGGCCCTGCTCGAGGCTGCGCCCCGACAGAGCCAGCAGAGCGAGGGCGACCGCGCTCAGCGCCCCCGTGAGGACCGGACCCGCGGGCGTGTAGTAAGCCGCACTGACCGACAGCAGTCCCTCGCCGCTCGCGAGCTCGAAACCGACACCGACGGCGAGGAAGACCGTCGCTCCGATCAGCGCCACGCGCACGTACCGGTACGTGCGTTGCGTCGACGTGGTGCGGATGCGCATAGCGGCATCCTGGCATCCCCCTGCGACATCGCCGCGGGATGCAGCCCGCGGGCGGGAAACGCCGGACGGAGCGGGCGCAACCTCTCGGGTCGGTGTCGGGGGTGTCTGTCAGAATCCGGGGATGCGCGAATTCCTCGCCGGGGCGGCCCTGCTGGCCCGCGGTCTCGGCCAGTGGCGCCGCACGCCCGGGGCGATGGCCCTCGGACTCATCCCGGGGACGGTGGTCGGACTGATCTTCGGATCGGCACTCGTGACCTGGGGTCTCGTGCTGCCCGGTCTCGTCGACGACTGGACGCCGTTCGCCGACACGTGGGCGCCGTTCTGGGCGGGCGCTCTGCGCACCGCGATCGGCCTGGCGTCGTTCGGCGCGGCGCTGCTCATCGTCGTCGTCTCGTTCACCGTCGTCACGCTCGCCGTGGGCGAGCCGTTCTACGACCGCATCTGGCGCGCGACCGAGCGCAGCGCCACCGGCGTGGTCCCCGACGTCGAGTACGGCTTCTGGCGGGCCGTCGGCGACAGCGTGCGCCTCATCGTCCGCGGCATCCTGGCCGCCGCGCTGGCGTGGCTCATCGGCCTGATCCCCTTCGTCGGCGGCGTCCTGGGCTTCGTCGCCGGGGTACTCCTGACCGGGTGGCTGCTGGCCGACGAACTCACCTCGCGCGCGCTGTCGGCCCGAGGCCTCGATCGGCGGGCGCGGACACAGCTCCTCCGCTCCCACCGCGCCCGCGCCCTCGGCTTCGGCGTCGCGACCCAACTGTGCTTCCTCGTCCCGCTCGGGGCGGTGGCGGTCATGCCCGCAGCCGTCGCCGGCAGCACGCTCTGGGCGCATGCGGCGCTGGGCATCCCCCCGCGCGACGGCAGCACCCCGGGTCCCCTCCCCCTGCATCCCGACCGCAGCACGAACGCACGTCCGGATTCGGCACGATAGCCTGGATCGACCGAAGGGATCCTCATGTTCATCGTCTCTCTCATCTTGTTCGTCGGCGGCATGCTGCTGACCGGCATCTCGTTCTCCCTCGCCGCTCCCGCGCTGTTCTTCGCGCTCGGCATCATCCTCGTCTCGGCCTCGCTGGCCCTGCCGTTCCACTTCGGCACCCGCTGAGCCCGCACCTCGGTCAGGCACCGCGTCACGTCGCCCCCGGGTAGCGTGGTCCGGTGCCTTTCTCGTTCGCCGCTCTGCGTCGCCGCCCCGATCTCGAGGGTCCCGATCTCGTGGCCGTCGACGCCGCCGACCGGCTGATCCTCGACGAGTCCGCCGACGCGCGCGCCGCACTCGGTGTGGGCCAACTCGTCGTGATCGGCGACGCCTACGGAGCGCTCACCCTGGCGGCGGCGGATGCCGGGGCCCGTGGCATCCGGGTGCATCAGGACGAGCTGCTGGGCGAGGAAGCCCTCGCACTGAACGCCCGCGACACCGGGCTCGAGAAAGTCTTCGACTCGCACGCCCTCGACGCGGACCTGCTCACCGGCGCCCGCGTCGTCCTTCTGCGCCTCCCCCGGTCGCTTCGGGCGCTGTCCGACATCGCCGGGCTCATCGCCCTGCACGCACACCCCGACGTCGTCGTCTTCGCGGGCGGGCGCCTCAAGCACATGACGGTGGCGATGAACGACGTGCTGCGGCGCGTCTTCGACCGCGTCGACGTCTCGCACGCGCGGCAGAAATCCCGCGTCCTCACCGCCCACGGCCCGCACGACGGCGCCGCCCCCGCACCGGAGGAAGCCGAGGTCGACGGCATCCGTGTCCGTGCGTTCGGCGGCGCCTTCGCGGGCGCATCGATCGATATCGGGACGCGGCTGCTGCTCGCGCACCTCCCCGCCCCGCGCGGAGACCGGGCGGTCGACCTCGCGTGCGGGACAGGCGTGGTCGCCGCGACCCTCGCTGTGCGGCATCCCTCCCTGCGCGTGATCGCGTGCGACCAGTCGGCGATCGCCGTCGCGTCCGCGCGGGCCACCGCCGAGGCCAACGGCGTGGCCGATCGCGTGAGGGTCGTGCGCGACGACGTCCTGCGCTCGCAACCGGAGGCCACGGCCTCGTTCATCGCGCTGAACCCGCCGTTCCACGCCGGCGCCGCGATCCACGAGGGTCTCGCTCCCCGCATGTTCGCCGACGCGGCGCGGGTGCTCGAGCCGGGCGGCGAGCTGTGGACCGTCTGGAACTCCGCTCTGCAGTACCGTCCGGCGCTCGAGCGCACCGTCGGTCCGACGCGTCAGGTGGCGCGCGACAGGAAGTTCACCGTCACGGTGTCGACGAAGCGCTGACGCGTCTCCCGGCGAGCCGTGGCGCGGGCCCCGTTCCGGGCGTAGATTTCGACCGACGTCGACGAGGAGGTGCGCCGTGCGGGTTCGAAGCACTGCCGCCGCTCTCGTCGCTGTGATCGTCGCGCTGCTCCTTCCCGGCGCCGCCGCGATCGCAGCTCCCCCATCCGGCGGTGTCCGCGCCGATCCGCTCTCCGACGCCCTCACGGCTCCGCTCCTCGCGGACTGCTCCAGCATCACCGACAACGGCCGCGGTTACGCCCGCCTCCACGGCGTCGACCTCTGCGGTGCCGACACGACGCCCCCGTCGGAGCCCTTGCGCACCGAAGCGGTGGGCGGGGAGGAGTGCGGGTCGGCGACGCTGTCGATGACGAGTCGCGGCGGCGGACTCGCCGCGATCGACTGGCGCGTGAGTTCGGAGACGGGCCCGATCGTCGCCGTCGAGCTCGATCTCGCCTTCGCTAGCCACTCGGGTGGCGAGATGCGCCACTTCTCCGACCGCTCCCCCAGCGTCCACGCGCACGACGGCACGGTCGCGTTCCTGGGAGCGGGGCGTGCGACGGCCACACTGTCGGGCTCGGTCGAGACGTTCACCGCGACCTGCCGGATCGTGCCGGCGAGCGTGCGCATCCTCGTGCGCTGACGCGGAGCGCGACCTCAGCCCTTGCCTCCCGGAGGGCCGACGGTCAGCAGCACGACGAAGACGACGGCGACCACCGCGACGAGCACGAGCGCGAGCACCCATGGTCGACGCAGGAAGGACCGCAGCAACCGGTCGATCGGTCGGCGGTCCCGCGGGTCGCCACTGTCGTCGAGGCGCCACGCGCCGCGCAGACGCCCGGTGCGGTGGAGCCAGATCTCGGTGGGGATCGTGGCGTAGGGGATCACGGCGCTGACGACCGCGAGGGCGGCAGGACCGACGCCCCAGCGCTGGTTCAGCGCGACGAGGATGGCCGTCGCCCCGTAGGCGAGGAACACGAAGCCGTGGATGCCGCCGCCGATCGACACCGCAGCCGGAAGGTCGGCCGCGGCGCGCAGGATCAGCCCGCCGATGAGAAGCGTCCACGAGACGGCCTCGGCGATCGCGAGCGTGCGAAACAGGGTCAGGGGCGTGCGGAACACGTCTCTCCTCGTTCGGGTCGGGGCTTCCCACCCTACGCAGAACGCTTCTCCGCGCTCCCGCGCACCGTTCGACATCGAAGCGTCACACGATGGGTTGATCGTCCTCGTCCAGCGACGGATCCGACCTCGCCCCCTCCGCCGCCGTCGACGTGTCGGGCTCGGGGCCCGGCTCGATCGGGGTTTTCTCGCGTTCGGCATCCATCGCACCACCCCATCAGATCGCGGGAGGGATGCCACACCCTTGACGCCGCGGCATGCGCGCCTGTCCCGGCTCCCCCGCGGGACGCCCGGCGCCCGTGATCTCGACGCGTAGGCTGGAGGGATGGCGGAATCCCGGGGGCGCGTGTGGACCGGGGTCATCCGCGTGGGACCGCACCGCGGAGATCACCGTGTGGCACTTCGCGCCGTCCTGAGCGTCGGCGTCCCGCTTCTCGTCCTCTTGGCACTCGGCCGGCTCGACCTCAGCGTCTACGCGAGCTTCGGAGCTTTCGCCGCGCTGTACGGTCGCACCGACCTCCCTCGCGCGCGCGTGCGAATGCAGGCCGTGGCGGGCACGGTCCTGGTCTCGTGCATGCTCATCGGCACCGCCCTCTCGACCCTCGCCACCCCCGCCATCGCGAGCGTCGCCGTCGTCGCGATCCTCGCCGCGGTCGTCACCCTCTTCGCCTACCGCACCCAGTGGCATCCGCCCGGCGCGCTCTTCGCCGTCTTCGCCGCGGGAGCCACCGCGAGCTTCCCCGCGACCGGTGCGACGTTCCTCACCGTGCTCGTCGTCGGCGGCGCGAGTGTGCTGTGGAGCCTGCTCGTGACCTGCGTCTTCGTCGTCGCGCGGCGCGGCTCCTGGCGGCGCCCGACTCGCACGCGGCCGCCGATCGGCTCGGTCGCGTGGGAGATGACGGCGACCGTCGGCGTCGCCGCTCTTCTCGCCGGCGTCGCCGGGGCCCTGCTCATCGGGACCCACTGGTACTGGGCGATGGTCGGTGCCGTCGCCGCGGTCGGCGGAGCGCACGTCACCGCGCGCCTCATCCGCGGCGTGCAGCGACTCGTCGGGACCCTCCTGGGCGTGCTGATCGCCGCGGGGCTGCTCGCCCTCGACCTGCCGTCCTGGATCGTCCTGCTCGTCGCCGTGGCCCTGCAGGCGGGAGCGGAGCTGTTCGTCGGCCGCAACTACGGCATCGCGATGCTCTTCATCACACCGCTCGCCCTGCTCATGGTGTCGTTGGCATCTCCCGTGGCGCCTGAGATGCTGCTGCGCGACCGCGTGATCGAGACGGTCATCGGCGTCGCGGTCGGAACCCTCGTCGCGATCGTGTCGGCGGGCCTGCGGCGCCGACCCGCGAGAAGCTGAGCGAACCATGGACACCGAACGACAGCGCCGCCTCTCCACCGACACCGCCGAACGCATCAGCGCCGGGTGCTACGGCGCCCTGGTCTCGGCATCCACGCTCATCGGTCTCGGCGAGGCCGACCTGAGCGACGTGATCCTCGTGGTCGCGCTCACGAACCTCGTCTACTTCGCCACGCACGTCTTCGCCTACACGCTCGGCGATACCTCGCCCGGCCGCCCGTCGAAGATCCTCCGACACCACCTGGCGGTGGGTGCGCCGATGGTGTCGGTCACCTTCCTCCCCCTGCTCGTGGTCGTGCTGCTCGTCGCTTTCGGCGTGGGCCTCGGCACCGCTCTGCTGTGGGGCGTCGGCGTCGCGGTGGCGTACCTCGTGGTCGTCGCCACGGCGGGAGCGCGTCTTCGCGGCTCGTCCGCGCCCGTCGTCGCGCTCACAGCGGTGGGTGCCGCCCTGGTGTCGGCGCTGCTCATCGTCGCCAAGCTCCTCCTCCACTGATCGGAAGGCCCCGCCATCTCCCCCCAGCTCACCGTCGTCGGCGCCATCAACGTCGACCTCACCGCCCGTGTCCACCGCTCCCCCGGGCCCGGCGAGACCGTCGCCGACGGCGTGCTCGACCGCGGCCCCGGCGGCAAGGGTGCCAACCAGGCGGTGGCCGCTGCCCGCCTCGGCGCCGACGTCCGACTCATCGGCGCCGTGGGGGACGACGCGGAGGGTCACGGCATCCGGGAGCGCTTCGCCGCGATCGGGGTCGACGCCTCGGGCGTGCAGACCGCGGATGCCGCGACCGGAACCGCCCTCATCGTCGTCGATGCGACGGGCGAGAACTCGATCGTCGTGTGCCCGGGGGCGAACGCCGCGATCGACGCGGACGCGCTCGGCATCGCGCCCGGATCCGCGGTCCTGCTGCAGTTGGAGGTCTCGGATGCCGTCGTCTCAGCCGCCGCGCGCGGCGGGCTTCCTCGCAGTCAACGCCGCACCGGCTCGGCCGCTGCCCGCCGAGGTGCTCGACCGGTGCGACCTCGTGATCGTCAACGAGACCGAGTACGCGCAGCTGCCCGAGGTGCACGACGCCCCTCTGCTTTGCGTGACGCTGGGCGCCGCGGGTGCGCGCCTGTACCGCCACGGCGCGCTCGTGGCCTCGGCCGCGGGAGTGCCCACCACCGTCCGCAACACCGTCGGCGCGGGCGACGCGTTCTGCGCGGCGCTCGTCGTCGGGCTGCTCCGCGGAGACGCCGAGACCGACGCCCTCGCTCGCGCCTGCGCCGTGGGGTCCGCCGCCGTCGCCGACGACGCCTCGCAACCGGCGCTCGACGCCCTCGACACCTACGGAGTCCGCGCATGAGCCGCCGCCCGATCCTCGTCGACTGCGACACCGGCATCGACGACGCCCTCGCCCTCGCCTACCTGCTGGCCGAGCCGTCCGTCGAGATCGTCGGCGTCACGACCGTCTCCGGCAACACGGATGCCGCCCGCGCCGCCGCCAACACCCTGTCGCTGTTCGAGCTCGCCGGCGAAGACGACATCCCCGTCGTGATCGGCGCGCACGATTTCCGCGCTCGCGCCTACGCGGGCGGAGCTCCGCACGTGCACGGTGACGACGGGCTCGGCGGTATCGCCCTGTCCGCCGCGGCCCGCGCGCACGACGCCCGCGCGGCGGTCGAGCTGATCGACCACGTGGCGTCACGGCATCCGGACCTCACCGTGCTCGCCCTCGGCCCCCTGACAAATCTCGCGGCCTACGCCGAGGCGCCCGGGGTCGCGCGGTTCGACCACCTCGTCGTGATGGGCGGTGCGTTCGCCCACTCGGGCAACGTCACCGCGTGGGCCGAGGCCAACATCCACAACGACCCCGAAGCCGCTGCCGTCGTGTTCGCGCAGGACTGGGACACCACGCTCGTGCCCCTCGACGTCACGATGACGCAGACCCTGGATGCCACCGACCTCGTGCGCCTCGAAGCGATCCCGGGAGCCGTGCCGCAGGCGTTGGCGCGCATGCTGCCGCACTACCTCGACTTCTACGCGGGAGTCTTTCCCGACCGCCGCTGCGCGCTGCACGATCCGCTCGCCGCGATGGTGGCCGCGGGGGCTCTGCGCGGAGTGAGCGTTGCGGCGGGCCGGGTCGACGTGCGACTCGAACGCGGCGAACGCGGGCGGACGGTGTCGTCGAGCGAGTCGGAGACGCAGAGATGGGTCCGCGCGATGGAGGGCTCGGCGGCAGAAGTGCTGCTGGAACGGCTCGAAGCGCGGGAGTGGCCGGTCTGAGGCTCCTCGTCAGCGGCGGCGGCGGCGCTTCACCCATGCGCCGAGCCGGGACGTGTGGCGGTCGGTGAACTCGTTCGCGAGCCGGAACGCCTCGTCGCCGATGTCCGCACCGGCGGTGATGGCCTCGATGGCGCGGAGAGCGCGCTGCTCCTGGTCGTCGTGCGCGTCGCGGGCCATGGATCCAGAGTAGGAGCATCGGGAACCGGCCCGGCGATGCGGCGACCCGGATCGCTCGATTCCCCGTCGACAGCGCTGGGGCGACGACGAGGACCCGGCATCTGCGCAGCGCTGCCGCGCGGCGGTCCCCGCCGGGTCGGCACCGCTCTAGCCGACGGACAGGCTGATAGCGTCGCAGCGTGCGCGCCGAAGAAGTGATCGGCGATGCGCTCACCACGGCGCTCACCGCATCGGACACCCCTCCTCCGCCGTCGACCCTGCTCGCGACCGTCGCGGAGGCGATCGGCGCGCATCGGTGCGAACTGCGGCTCGGTACGAAGGCGTTGAGCTGGAGCGCCCGCGAGACCGCCCCGGGCGACGACGTCGCGACCCTCCGACTCGGAACAGATCCCGACATCATCGCCACGGTCGCACCCGCCGCGGCGATGCCCGGTGCCGGCACATGGCAGCCACTCCTTCTGCTTCTGACCCCCTACGCCGCCGAGGACGGGGTGTGGCACGCCCGACGTCGACGCCAGGAAGCGGTGCGCCGACGGGACGATGTCCGCTGGCGCGCGTCCGCCGACATGGAACACGAGCGGCGGCGCCTCGAGCGCGACCTCCACGACGGCGCTCAGCATCATCTCGTCGCCCTTCGCATGACGATGGCGATCGCCGAGCATCAGCAGCACGAGCAGGGCGGCGAGGAGCGGCTCGCCAGCCTGCGCGAACAGCTCGACACGGCCGAACGGCTCTTGCTCACCACCGCGCGAGGCGTCTTGCCGCCGATCCTGGCGCGGGAGGGGCTCAGCGGCGCTCTCGTCGAACTCGAGGACGCGAACGTGCAGGTCCGCACCGACATCTCGAGACTGCTCCCCGTCGTCGAGTCGGCGCTGTATTTCTTCGCCCTCGAGGCCGTCGGCAACGCCCGCCGCCACGCGCCCGGGGCGCGCATCCTCGTCGAGGCGCGACTGGAGGGCGGCCGTGCGTTCGTCCGGGTGAGCGACGACGGACCGGGGTTCACCGCGAGCGGCGAAGCGGGCGGTCTCGCCTCCCTCGCCCATCGCATCGAGGCGATCGGGGGCGTCCTCGACGTCGACTCGTCCCGCGGCACCGGGACACGCATCTCAGCCAGCGTGCCGTACTGACGAAGAGCTCTCGCGATCGAGCACACCGGCCGCGCTCCGCTGCAGCGCCTCGACAGCCCGCTGTCCGGAACCACCCAGACCCGGTCGAGCCGCCGCGCGCTGCCACCGTTCGACGGCGGCGGCAGCCGCCGCGTGCACCTGCTCGTCGTCGGCGTCGGGGAGAAGACCGAGGCGTACCCGCGGATCACCGCCCGCCGCGCCGAGGAGGAGCGCGGCGTCGGCATCGACGATCGAGTGCGCCGTACCCCGCGCGTACTCGTCGAGCAGCGCGTCCTCGACGAGCTCGAAGGAGTGAGACCGCAGTCTGTCGATCTCCCAGAGCAGTGGCGTGACCCCTGCCCGCGACGCCGACGCAGAGAGCATGTCGAGCGCTCGGCGCGCCAGGAGCACCGGGGCCCTCGCCGAGAGCGTCGTGACGGCTTCGGCGGGTGCGACGCCGTCACGGAACACGAGTTGCTCGCTCGATAGAGCGTCGACGAATCCGGAACGCGGCGCGAGCGCGCACACCACCGCGTCGATCGAACCCCAGCGGCCCTGACGATCCCGCACCTCGGTGCCGAGCGCCGCATCGGCGGCCTCGTCGCAGAGCACCGTCTGCACGCCCGGCATGGGCGCCGGCGAGGGCCCCTGGACCACGAGCAGGGTCACGGGGGCGGCCAGCGCGTCACGGCAGGCCTCGAGCTCCCGGTCCGGCAGGCCCGCGGCATCCACGAGCGCGGACACGCGGGCGAAGAGGGGACGCGTGGCGATCTGCCGACTCGAGAGGGGCAGCGAGCTCACGTCGCCGCGGTCGGGCATCTCGACGACGACCTCGACCTCCCCGCCGGCTCGCTCCCGCACCCTGAGCTCGCCGCCGAGCGAGCCGATGCGCTCGATCTCCATCCGCAGCGCCCGTTCGACCGCGTCGCCGTCCAGTCCGCCGCCGCGCACCGCCGCGACCAGCCCGGACGCACGGTGAAGGGCCAATGTCAGGGGCACTCCTGTACGCGCCATCGCCCGAAGCACGCCGGCCACGGCGTGATAGAAGCCCGACTCCACGTCCCAGCTCGTCCGCCGCCCCAGATCGCCGACGACGGTGACGGGCGAGACCGACGCCGCCGCGAGTTCGCGGAGCGTCTCTTCTGCGCCGCACGTGGGCAGCATCGCGGGGAAGACCCCGCGCACCGTGTCGCGGAGCTCGTCGATGAGGCGTTCCGTCAGCGCGTGCACGGCCGGCCACTCCACGGCTTCCGCGGGCGTCGAGAGCCGGCGGCGGAGTTCGGCGACGTCGGCGACGGTCGTCGTCGTGATGCTGTCCACCAGCCGGATGCGCTCCCCCTCGCGGACGCGGGCGGCGCGGACCTCGGCCTGCTCGGCATCCTGCTCACTCGACAGCGCGTCCTGTCGAGCGCGCTCGAGCTCTCTGAGGGCACGGTCGGCCCGCACGGTCGCCCCGAGCCACGCACACGACTCCACGAGCAGCCGTCGGCGTCTCGCGACGGCGAGGTCGGGAGGGGGCACGATCTCCAGGACCCCGACGCCGGGCACGACGTGAGGATCGGCACGCGCGGATTCGGAGCCCTCCTCGTTCTCGGGCCACGAGGCCAGCCGTTGAAGATGCCCGTCCTCGAGGCGTCGGAGCAGCCGCAGCCGCGGCGTGGGCGCTTCACGATCGGCCAGGCCGAGGGCGAGGTTCTGCAGGAGTGCGAGCAGCAGCGCGTCGCGAGGAGTCGTGGCGATGACGTCCACGACGCGACGAGGCACGTTCCGCGCCGTCATCTGCCGGCCCCACCGACTTTCTGCGCCTGCAGATAGCTCAGCACGGCGAGCACCCGACGATGATGCATCGTGGCGTCACCGGGGATCTCGAGCTTCACGAACAGCGACGCGACGTGCTTCTCGACCGCTTTCACCGAGACGAACAGCTGCTCCGCAATGGACCGGTTCGCTCGCCCCTCCGCCATCAGTCGGAGCACGTCCAGTTCGCGCTCCCCCAGGCCCGCCATCGCGCCGTCACGATGTTCCCCGATCTCGATGAGTCGGCTCGCGAGGACGGGCTCGATGACGATCTCGCGCGCGTGGATGCGCTGCAACGTGTCGTTGAGCATCTGCACACCGGCGATGCGCTCCTTGAGACGGTATCCGATGGCCTCCGTGCCGATCTCGAGCATCGCGCGCAGGAAGTGCGACTCGGCGTAGTGCGACAGCATCAGCAGACCGATGTCGGGAAACTGCGCCCGGATCCTTCGGGCGGTCACCAACCCGCCCTCTTCGCCGGGCGGCATCCGGATGTCGAGGATGGCGATGTCCACCTGCTCCGCATCGAGCGTGGCGAGAAGCTCATCGCCGCCGTCGTGCGCGGCGACGACGTCGTGACCCGCCGCGGCGAGCAGCATGACCAGCCCCTCACGGAACAACGTGCCGTCGTCGGCGATCGCCACCCGCATCGAAGCCCCGTTTCCTGCGTCGCGCGGCGTTCGACCCGCGCGCCCTTATGCTATCGCGGCCCCCGGCGACAGACCCCGCGGAGCCGGGGAGGACCCGTTCACACTATTCATCTAGTGTCTGCTTCGTATCCGGGTTCGAGAGGGAGCTCGGACACCGGAAGGAGCCCCATGCCATATTCGATCGGCGTAGACCTCGGAGCGACCTCGATCGCGGTCGCCGTGGGCGACGACGCCGGAGTGCGGGCCGCCCACCTGACGCCGCACCTCGTCGAACCCTCCGTCGCCTTCGTCGCCGCCGATGGCACCATCCTGACCGGCCAGGCTGCGATGGATGCCGCGCCCGAGGACCGGACGCGACTCGTGCGGGGGTTCAAGAGGCGGCTCGGCGACCCCACGCCGATCTTCGTCGGCGGCGTCGGCACCGCGCCCGAGGCGCTGATGGCCGCGCAACTCCGCGACGTCGTCGCCGCGGTCACCGAGCAGTACGACGAGGCGCCGCAGCGTGTCGTCGTCACGTGTCCCGCCGCGTGGGGTCCTTACCGCCGGGAGCAGTTCGCACGCATCTCCGAGCTCTCCGGCGTGCGCGTCGACGAGATCGTGGCCGATGCGGTCGCGGCCGCGACGTTCTTCGCGCGCGATCGCCGACTGGCCGAGGGCGACATCCTCGCCGTCTTCGACCTCGGGGGCCGGAACACGGAGGCCGCCGTCCTCCGTGTCGCACACGGTGGGCCCGAGGTGCTCGGCACCCCGGAGGGAATCGAGCATCTCGGCGGCGACGATTTCGACGACGCGGTCCGGGGCCTGATCGATCAACGTCTGGGTGGACGTCTGTCCGCCCTGGATCCGGCCGACCCCGACGACGTCGCGATCCTGTCCTCCGTCGACGAGGCGTGCACGAGCGCCAAAGAAGCGCTGTCCGTCCACGAAGAGACCGTGGTGCGCCTGAACCTGGACGGAGCCGAGACGGCGATCACCCTGACACGGCCCGATCTGGAGAGCAGCATCCGCCCCATGGTGAAGACAGCGGTCGCCGCTCTGCTGCGCTCGATCGCCTCGGCGGGCCTCGATCCCGACGACGTGGACGTCGTCGTCCTCGCGGGCGGGTCGTCGCGCATCCCCCTCGTGGCCGAAGAGGTGTCGTCGATCGGCAAGCCGATCGCCGCCACCCACCTTCCCAAGTTCACCGTCGCCCTCGGGGCAGCCGAACGGGCGCGGGCGTGGGCAGCGGGATCCGATCACACCATGCCGGCACGGCCCGACGCCCCCCTCGAGACGGCCACCGCGAATCCCCTCCCGACGACCATCCTCGCGAGTTCCGCCCCGGGGACGACGGGACGCCCCCGGGTCCGTCGCCGCTCGATGCTCCTCGCCGGTCTCGCCGTCGCCGCGGTCGCCGGCGCCGCCATCGTCACCGCCGCCTCGTGGTCGGGACGCGGTGAAACCCCGACGGCGGCGAGCACCGCGGCAAGCCCGGTGGCGAGCGCCCCGCCCACCGTCGTCGCGGCGCCCGCACCAGCCGCCGCCGCGGCCGAGACCACGACCGCCACCCTCGCCTTCCCCATCCTCACCGACGGCAGTTCGACGACCGGACTCAACTGGTTCGTGCAGTCGAGCGACACGGCGGGCGTGTGGGGCGTGACCCCGTTGGACGAGAAAGAGGCCTCGCGCCCGAATCTCCAGCTGACGCAGACGGATGCCGGCTTCCACGCGGTGTGGACGGGGGACTCCCCCGCGCAGTTGTACGCGCAGAGCTCCGGCGCGACGATCGACCTCGAAGACATCGCCGACGGCGGCGGAGCGCTCGTCTTCGACGTCACACGCAACAGCGGAGCGGCCACGTTCTTCGAGGTCGCCGCGCACTGCGGATATCCCTGCGGGGGCGCGGTCGACATCACGAGCACGATCAACACCCTCGCGGAGGGAGCCACGCAGCGCGTCATCGTCCCCGCCGCCTGCTTCACGGTCTCGGGCTTCGACCCCCGCGCCGTCGACACCCCCTTCGTGGCGTTCGGCACCGGCGCCCTGGACCTGACGTTCTCCGATGTGCGATGGGAGGACCTCGTCGGCGACGACCCGACAGCTGTGCGCTGCAGCACGTGACGGCGGGTAGGGACAGCCCTACCCGCCGCGTCGGGACGACGACCCGACACGGGGGATGAGCCCAGAGACAGCCTTTCCGCGCGGTCGGACGATCGAAGAGAACCGTCCACCGAAGGAAGGACTCGTCCATGGGCATCCCCCCGGCCCCGACCGCACACAACACCCCGACCTCTTTCGACCAGCTCGTCACCACGCACCGGCGTGGTCTCGTGCGCTACGCCACGCGTCTGCTCGACGGCGACACCGCCAGCGCGGAGGACGTCGTGCAAGAGACCATGCTGCGCGCGTGGAACCACCTCGACCGCCTCACCGAGCAGCGCGGGTCGGTGCGCGGGTGGCTGACGCGCGTGACCCACAACATCGCGATGGATCATCACCGCGCCCGTCGGGCCCGTCCGGCGGAGATCGCCTGGTCGGAATTCGACGCCGAACGAACGGCATCCGTCGACGACCCCGCGCACGAGGTCGAGGACCGTGTCGTCGTGACGGAACTTCTCGCCGTCGTGTCGCCGGTGCACCGGGCCACGCTCGCGGAGGTCTATTTCGCCGATCAGACCGCCGCGGCGGCGGCCGAGCGGCTCGGCGTCCCGATCGGCACGGTCAAGAGCCGCGTGTTCCATGCGCTGCGAGCCATCCGCTCCCAGAGCGCGGCTCTCGTCGCCTGAAACGCACGAGACATCACCCGCCGGGTCCGCACCCGGCGGGTGATGTCGTGTCCGGCATCAGGCGCCGATGACGCCGGCCGCGGGGATGTCCTCCGGCAGAAGCAGGACGAGATCGTCCATCGACGGATCCTCGATCGTGCGGGTGCGGCGGGCGTGGTTGGCGATCGCGGCGTCCATGACCTGTCGCGCGTATCGGCCGTTGCCGAATGACGCGGTGCGGTCGACGGCCGTGAAGTGCCCGCGCAGAGCGGCGACGGTCGAGCCCGTGCACTCGTAGCCCGAGCTGGTCGCGTGCTGGTTCACGATCGTCACCAGCTCGTCGGGCGTGTAGTTCGCGAACCTCACACGGTGCGAGAAGCGCGAGTCCAGGCCCGGGTTGGTCGCGAGGAACTGGTCCATCTCGCGCTCGTAGCCCGCCGCGATGACGACGACCTCGTCGCGGTGGTCCTCCATGAGCTTGACGAGCGTGTCCACCGACTCCTTTCCGAAGTCCGCACCGTTGCCCCCGCCCGACGCCAGCGTGTAGGCCTCGTCGATGAACAGCACGCCGCCGCGTGCGCGGTCGAACGCCTCGGTCGTCCTCCGGGCCGTGTGCCCCACGTACTCGCCGACGAGGTCGGCGCGCGACACCTCGGTGACCTGGCCCTGCGCCAGTACCCCGAGCGCCGTGAGAAGAGAGCCGTAGAGACGCGCGACCGTCGTCTTGCCCGTGCCGGGAGGACCCGCGAAGATCAGGTGCCTGCTGAGAGAGGGCGCGGGCAGCCCCGCCGCCTGCCTGCGGCGCGCCGACGTCAGGAGGTCGACCATCCCCTGCACCTCGGTCTTGACGTCGTCGAGCCCGACCAGCTCGCGCAGCGTTCCGAGCAGCTGCTCGACGCGTTCCTCGTCGACGCGGCCGACGCCGGCGCCGATCGCGGATCCGGGCAGCGGGCCCAGGTCGTTCGGCACGAGGCGCGTGAGGGTGAGCGCGTCCACCTCCGTGAGGCTGCCGAGCCGATAGGCCTGACGCCCGAGCATCTCCTCGAACACCTTCCGCGCCGTGCGGCCGTTGCCGAAGGTCTCATCGCGGGGCAGCTTGGTGAAGTAGTCGTGCAGCGCCGCGCGTGTTTCGAACTCGAGGCTGTAGTGGTTCACCCGGCACAGCCCCTCGACGATGGTCACCATCTCGGCGGAGGAGTAATCGGCGAACTCGACCGTCCGGGAGAAGCGCGACGACAGACCGGGGTTGGCGGCCATGAACGTGCGCATGTCGTTGGTGTACCCCGCGACGATGACCACGACGTCGTCGCGATGGTCCTCCATGAGCTTGACGAGCGTGTCGATCGCCTCGCCTCCGAAGTCGTTGCTCGAGCCGCTGTCCTTGGACAGGGCGTACGCCTCGTCGATGAAGAGGACGCCTCCGAGCGCCTTACCGAACATCTCCGCCGTCTTGATCGCGGTGCCGCCGATGACGGCCGCGACGAGGTCGGGGCGCGCGACCTCGATGAGCTGGCCGGTCCGCAGGATGCCGAGCGCGGCGAGGATCCGCCCGTACAGTCGCGCGACGGTCGTCTTACCCGTCCCCGGCGAACCGGCGAACACCAGATGCCGCGAGATGGGAGGCGAAGGCAGGCCCGCCTCGGCGCGGCGTTCGGCCATCTGATGCATGCGCACGAGCGTCTCGACCTGGCGCTTCACGCTGTCGAGCCCGACGAGCTCGTCCAACTCCGCGAGCAGGCGATCGAGCTCGCTCGCCCCGTCCGGGCGGTCGTCGGCATCGGCAGCTGCCGCCGGCTCCGCCGTGGAACGCCGCTCCACCGCCGTCACCTCGGACTCGTGCCCGTCGTCACCGACCGGCGGTTCCTCGAGCTCGACATCGGCGTCGGGATCGACGTGGACCGCGTCGCCGGCGACGTCTCGCAAGCGAGTCCGTCGAAGTGCACCCGTCGACGAGCCGTGCCACACCGCGCCCTGCCGCCCGCCGCGCAGGGAGCCGCCTTCGAGCACGAGCCGGGCCGTGTCCCGCGCGATCGCTCCGGCGACCTCGGGCTCGACGATGCGCACGTCCGTCAGCGCTGCGGTCGCTTCGTCCGACGCGATCACGCCCGTCCCGGCCGGACGGGAGATCGTGGAGTCGACGAGGGTGACCGACGCGGAGTCCGCCACGACGACGGCATCGTGCCCGGCACCGCGCAGCTCGCACGCCCTCGCGGTCAGCTGCGCACGTTCGACGAGGTGCAGGGCGTGGGTCGCGCCGTCGTGGATGCCGACCCCGGACAGGTCGATGACCGCGTCGGCCATGCCGACGACGCCCTGGCCGCGGGGATTGCGGATCGTGACGTCCGCCAGGGTCGCGGAGCCCCCGGAGGTGACGAGCACCCCGATGCCGCCGCCGGCCACGATGACCGTGCCGGTGGCATCCAGGCTCGCTCCGCCTTCAACCGTCATCGCGGCGCCGGTGACATCGGCGATCCGGCCGCGTGCGACCGTCAGCTGCCCGCCGTCGGCGACCAGCAGACCGCCGGACGCCGACGCGATGACGACGTCGACGATGTGCGCGGAGCTCGGGCCTCGCACGACCAGGGCCGTCGTCGCGATGTCGTGGAGCCTGCCGCCGGTGATCTCCGACCGGCCGCCCTCGAAGACGAGCACACCGGCACCGGCGTCGTTCGCGACGCGGGTGTCGTGCAGTGACAACTGAGCGTCGGCCCGTACCACGAGCGCGACCTCCGTCGACGCCTCGACGGTGCAATCGTCCAACGACAGCGTCCCGGAGGCCACGTCGACGGCCACGTCGCCGTCGGTCCGGGCGAGGGTGAGGCCGGACATCCGCGCCTCCGCCGTGCTGCAGACCGCGGGACCGTCGATGCCCTCGATGCGGACCTCGCCGGCATCCCCGACGCCCGACAGCGATACGGAACGGTCGACGAGCAGCGACTCGCGGTACAGACCCGGGCGGATCGAGATGACGTCGCCGTCCTCGGCGGAGGCGAGGGCCGACGCGATGGACGGATGACAATCGGGGAGGTCGGCGGCAACGGTGAGCACGGTGCGTTCCCGTGCGGTCAGTCGAGAGGCCATGTCGTGCCCTTCCAGGCGTCGGGGCGGATCGCCGCCGAGAGGCGCCGCCAGGTCTTCGCGTTCACGGGGAGAGGCGGGCCCGCGGTGCGCAGATGCCGCACCAGCTCCGCATCGGGCGCGATCCAGTACCTCTCCAAAAAGTACGCGCAGGCGTCGCTCCAGACCCAGACGCCGTCCGAGCGGAGCGAGGCGGGCACGGCCGCGTCCAGGTCGCCCACGTGGTCGCGCAGCTTCTGGGCGGCGTGCAGGATGACGGCGCCGGAGCGCAGCAGTCCCAGCACGTCTTCGCGCTCGACCGGGTCGACGATCACGGGGTGCTCGGGCGCGAACCACGGGTCGCCGTCGTGCTGACCGTCGAAGACCCGCGCGATCACCGTCAGCGGCGACGGCCGCAGACGACGCGCGACCCGGCCGACGAGGCCGCCCGGGGTGCCGCGGCCCGACGGACGTCTCTCGTCCGAGGTGTGCTCGTCCATCGTCCCCGCTCCTCACGCTGCCGACGGCAGATCGCCGAGCCAACGGTCGTCGGTGTGCGCACGCAGGTCGCCGCGCGCCTCCGCCGCCGAACGGAGCCTCGCGAGCGCCGGTTCGGTCCCGGTCCCCTCCTCGGCGAGGAGCACCCGGTCAGCGGGACCGCCGACGCCCTCCAGCACGCGCAGGCGGATGCCGGCGGGCAGCGCGATGTCCTCCGCCCCTGTCGCACCGTGCAGCACGCGGTCGAGCCGACGACCGCTCGTGGTCCAGATCAGCGCCTCGGCCGGACCGGTCGCCGGGCCGTCGGCGGCCGCGGCGACAAGCGGCATCCGCAGCCGGAGGACGTCACCCGGCGCGGCACCGGCGGCGGACGGGATGCCACGGACGACAACCGTCCGAGCGGTGGGCAGCATCGCGAGTCCCTCCGCGAGGCAGATGTGGAAGTCGAGGTCGTACTCGGCGTGCGGCTCCGCGGCGAAGATCCGCACGAGTGAGAGGCCCGTCAGCATGGCGGAGCGGTCGCCGGTGGCGGCTCGCATGCCGGGCTGCTGTGCGAGCAGGTGCGACACCGTGCGACTGGCGATGTCGTACCGCGGACCGAGCGCCGTCCGCACGCTGTGCCGCTGCTCGGCGGTCGAGCGGACGTCGACGGGGACTTCGAGCAGACGGCGCGGGAGGACGACGGCGGACGGTTCGCCGGACGGGGCCGGCCCGCGCTCCGACATCGATGAGGCAGGAAAGGATGTCGCGTCGACCGGGTCGACGCCCGTCTCCTCGGGCACGAGCGCGCTCAGCGAAGCGGGGGCGGTCGGCTGCGCAGACGGAGTCGCCCGTTCAGGCGCTGTCGACCGTGCGGGCGCGGTCGTCTGCGCGGGCGCCGTCGTCGTCGGTTGCGGTGTACCGGGCGCGGTGGGCGCCACAGCGGACGGGGACACCCCGGCCACGGGGTCGTGCGCGGCGGTCCGCCGTTGCTCGGTGGAGACGCGCCCCGTCCGAGAGACGGGGCCGGGCGCGGGGGTGAGCGTCGATCCCTGCAGGGCACGGGTCAGGCCCGCACGCGGGGGGTCTCCGACCGGCGGGGTCGCCGGGGCGGGGGCGGGCTGGACGGGGGCGGCAGCGGGAGTGGCGGCGGCCGAGGCGGGCGTGGCCGGGGCGGGGGCAGCGGGAGTGGCGGCGGCCGAGACGGACGCGGCCGGCGTGGGGGCCGGGGCGGCCGACGGTGTGGCGGCGTCGGAGGACGCCCGCGGGTGCTCCGCGGCGGGCGCGGACGACGCGGCCGCCGCCGGCGCGGCACTCGACCGGGGCGTGGACGATTCGTGAGCGCCGGACCCCACGTCGGAGACGGAGAGAGCACCGGGCTCGGGCGGAGTAGGCGACGACCGGTTCGCGTCAGCGTGCTCGCCCTCGAGGGCAGCCGCGGCCGACGCGCCACGGGCTCGACGGCCGACCGTCCGCTCTCTCGAGGGTCGGGTCTCGCCTTCGCCGCCCACGACGGCGACGACCGTGACCGGGCTCCCCGGCGATCGCGGCTCCTCGCCCCCCGAGGGGAGGGCGCCGTCCGTGGCGCCGGGGCGGGCCCACCCGCCGACCAGGTGTCCCGAAGGATCGGACGACGACGTCACCGCGTCCATGCGCCCGGTGGGTCCGACGGCCGTCTCGTCGACGGAGACCGCTCCGTCTGCCTCGGGGGTGTCGCCGCTGGCATCCCTCGTCGCGGCGACGAGCCTGCCGTCCGGGGTCAACGCGAGCGCCTCGATGGGCGCCCACCGGCCGGGATACGCGTCGCGGACGACGCGCCGGGCGGTGGCGTCGAGCGGGTGGATCACGACGTTTCCGAGGCGCTCGAGGCGAGCGAGAAGGGGAGCGAGCAACCGCGGGAGACCCCTCGGTCGCCGCGCGCCGTCGCACTGCAGGGAGATGCTCAGCGCATCGCCGACCACGGCTGCGGTGCCGGGCTCGACGAGCCGCTCCCCCGCCGGAGCCACCAGCAGCCCCGTCGGGACGATGTGCACCTGCCAGTCCGCGCTCGCTCGGCGCCGCGCCCGCGCTCTTTCGTCGAAGCGGTAACCGCCGGCGGACGCGGGCACGAGACCGGGCGGCGTCTCCCAGCGTTCGAGGCACACGGATCCGTCGGGGGCGCACACGCTCTCGATCGCGAACGTCGGCGGCGTGGTCGTCTCGTCGCCGTCGAGTCGGACAGACGTCCCGTCGATCTCGACGCCGTGGGCGATGCGGAGCGGTTGCCCCAGCGTCGCCGCAAGGTCGCGCACGGTGGTGACGTCGAGGCTGCCGGGACCGTAGCCGACGAGCACCACCGCCGACCGCACCTCCTCGGGCAGCGTCCGCAGCACCGCCTCCAGCCGCTCCTGGCGCGGCGCCGGCTCCGCCGGGCTGCCCACGACGACGAGCAACCGCCCGTCCTTGACCGCAATGCCCGCGAGTCGGACGGCGTGGCGCGACTCAGCCCCCGCGGTCACCCAGAGTCCGGCGGGGATGTGCGCGGTCCCGGGCAGGTTCGCGGGGAGGTGCTGCTGCCACCTCGGGGCCGGGTAGCGCCGTCCGGTGGGAACGCGCGCGCCCTGGGGACTCCGGGTGATCCAGCCGTCCCCCCTCCCGACGGAGAACAGCGTGCCCGGGCACGGAAGGAAACGTCCCTCCGGCGCGACGACAGGAACACCGAGCACACGGGCCAGCCGAGCGCTGCCGGCCTCCGCGCCGTCCGCTCCGTCTCGGGCGAATCCGTCGGACGGGACGACGACGGTGCCGTCGAGGTGGGGCCGCACCGCATCGACGATCTCGGGCGCGGCCTCCCGCAGCGAGTTCTGCAGAGCGGGTGTCGCCAACAGGTAGCGCGCGGCTCGCAGCGGGGGCAGGCCATCGAGGAGGGACGCTGTCCCGGCGTCGCCCGGGGCGGCGACGACGATTCCAAAACCCGTCCGTTCCACGGTGATCGACGACACGGCATCCCCTTCCCTCATCTCGACCACGGGCGAGGAGGCGCGCAGGGTTCATCTGGTCGTGGCACTCCCGGCTGGTGCGCTCATTCCCGCGAGCGCGTCGTCGAAGAAGGCCTGGGCGTCGAAGACCGAACCGTCGCCGGTGGTCGTGCCATCGGGAAGCAGGACGCCGTCGTCCTCGTGCTCGTCCTCTTCCTCGGGCACGTACCCCGACATCGGCGCGTCGGGGATCCACATCGCGCGCGGCTGAGGTGCATCGCGGAGGTCGCCCGGCGACGGGAGGAAAGCCTGGGCGGCGGGTGACGGAAGATCCGGGATGCCATCGACCGGAGCCGACGAGGGCGGTGGAGGCGCTACGGGGAACGGTGTCGTGGCGCGGGGCCGCGGCGGTGCGGGACGGGAGGGCGGCTCGTCGACCTCGGGCTCTGCCGCCGTGACGTACTCCGCGTCGGACGGCTGCTCGCTCGGGGCTGTCGCGTATTCGGAGTCGGTGTCGTCGACCGGGGCAGTCCGCGGCGGACCGCCGGGTCCGGGCGGCGTCGGCGCACCCGAGATGACCGGGGCCGGGACAGCTGGGGCCGGGACGCCCGGGACGCCCAGGATCGGCGGAACCGACGGGACCGACGCATCGTCGGGGACGGAGGTCGACTCGCGGTCGTCGTCGCCGTCGTCCGAGCCCCAGCCGACGTCGGACTCGTCGTCGGCCTCGTAGCCGTCGTCATCGCGCGCGGAGCTGTCGTCCTCGGCATCCGTCTGAGCGTCCTCGGCGGCCGTCTCGTCGTCGTGCCGGCGCTGGTCCTCGTCGTGCCGGCGCTGTCTCTCCTCGAGTTCGTTCCGCTCGGCCTCGGCCTTCCGCTTCGCCTCCGCGTCCGCCTCGGCCGTGCGCTCCGCCTCCGCCTTGCGCTTCTCCTCGGCTTCGCGACGCTCGCGCTCCTCCTCGGCCTTGCGCTCCGCCTCCTGACGCTCGCGCTTCTGCTCGGCTTCGCGACGCTCACGCTCCTCCGCAGCCTTGCGCTCCGCCTCCGCCTTGCGCTCCTCCTCGGCCTTGCGCTTCTCCTCGGCCTCCCGACGCTCGCGCTCCTGCTCGGCCTTCCGCTCCGCCTCGGCCTTGCGCTCCTCCTCGGCCCTGCGCTTCGCGTCCCCCTCTCGACGCTCGCGCTCCTCGTCGGCCTTCCGCTCCGCCTCCGCCTCGCGACGCTCGCGCTCCTCGTCGGCCCTGCGCTTCGTCTCCGCCTCTCGACGCTGACGCTCCTCGTCGACTTTCCGCTTCTCCTCCGCCTTCGCCGTGGCCCTGCGATCCTCCTGGGCCCGACGTTCCCGCTCGACCCGATCCTCCGCGTCTCGCGCCCGCCCCCGGGCCGCCTCACGCGCGTCGCGAGCCTCGTCTTCACGCGCCGCCGCCGTGGCGGCCTCGCGCGCAGCGTCGGCGTCACGGGCCGCGTCGCCCGTGAGGTCGGCGGGCACCGCGAGATCGAGGGCGCCCAGCTGCTGCTCCCATACCTGCAGCACGACGGGCACGTCGATCTCGTCCGGTCGCCGCTCGCCGTCGCTGCTCACGATGGTCGAGGTCCCCGCATCCACCTTCAACCGCAGGTGCGCGTCGACGATGAACGACCGGCCCTTGTGCGTGATCTTCTCGGAGGTCTTGACGTCCTCCCCCTGTTCGCCCGTCCGACTCGAAGACACCTTCCACGACGGCGTGAACCCCCCGAAAGCGAAGCCGCCGTCGGTCTCGCCGAACATGCCGAACTGCAGGGTCGCGCCCGTCTCGTGCGCCTGCTTGCGCCCGGCTGCCGTACCGGTGCCGAGGTCGATCGAGTGCTTCAGCGTCGTCTCCGGCGCGGTCGTGTCCAACCGGATCGACGGCGCCACGAGCGCGCCGGAGACCGAGACGTGGGACCGGACGTCGCGGAAGGCGCCGCGGCGGGCGATGAGGTCGTCGGAGCGGAACGTCTCGCCCGAGACGATCCGCGGGAGCGCGGCGAAGAGCGAGCCGTCCGAGATCGACACGCGCAGCGCCTCGTCGTAGACGTCGCCCGGCCGCTCCGCACCGAGCGACCCGAGTCGCGCGTGCACGGCAGCCCGGATGGCGTCGCCTCCCGTGTGGTCCCACCGCACGGGTCGCCAGGCTCCCGCCGCCGGCAGGCGGAACTGCTTCGCGCTCGGCGCGGGCGGCGCGGACGCAATCGCCTCCGGCGAGTTCTGCGGCTCGAGGATGTCGAGAGAACCCGCGAACGACAGCGGGGGAAGGGTCTGATCCGTTCCCTCGGTGATGCTGCGCGGCAGCATCGCGTCGATGGCACCGCTGACGTGCTCGTGGATCCTGACGTTCACATCGAAGGTGACGGGGATGTGATGCTGCTCCAGTGCTTCGTGCTCGGCGGTGACGGTCACCGTCGGCGACACCGGCTCGGACGCACTCTTGTCCCATCGACGGTTGAACACGGTCACGTCGTGCTGCGGGGCGATCTCCGCGCCCGGGTGGTCGATGTCGGCATCCGCTCGCGTGTTGAAACCGATTCGGCCGTCGGCACCGACGTCGACGGCGTGGAAGCTGCTGCGCTTGCCGGCGACGCCGTGCGACCGGTCCGTCGACAGCTTCTCCCCCGTCAGGGTCGTCCGATTCTCGGCATCCGTCGGATCCGGTCGGTGAGCGACGGTGACCTCGATCGTCGCGGTGCGCTGGCTGAACGAGCCTCCCGGGAGCGGGATCGTGACCCGGTTGGGTCCGACGATCGCATCGCGGAGGAACCCGGAGCCCGGCGCCTCGGTGAGCAGACGACGAACCTCGGCGGCGATGAGTCCGCGATCCGCGTCGCCGACGCCACGCGGCCGCCAGGTGGCATCCATGGAGTCGAGGTCCTGCGCCGAGACCGTGCTGTGCCCGACGACGGCGTCGGAGTCGTCGCGGTACGGAGCGAGGGGGTCCCGGGTCGTCGGTGCGCTCGGGGCGTTCGTCGACACGGCCCCATCACCGCGCGACGGCTGCGCGCGAGGCAGGGGGGTCATCTCGTAGCCGTCCAGACTCCCCACGGGAGGAATCGATGCCGCCGTGCTCGGGCCGGCCGACGCTGTCGTGCTCGGCCCCGCCGGCGCCCCGGTGTCCACCGGTGCGGGCGACGGGGCGGTCGGTCCCGACGTCGTGGCCGCGGGCGTGTGCGCGCTCAGTGCGGGCGGCAGGGCGACGCCGTGCGCGAGCAGCAGCTTCGCGGCCTCGGCAGCGGGCAGCTCGACGTCCACGGACGCCGGCTCGTAGCGGGTGTACGACGGGTTGGCGAACCCCCGACGCCACCGCCACCGGCGCAGCTCCAGGGTGGGTGCGTAGGTGCGTTCGGCGTCGAAGCGGACGACGACGGTCTCCCCCGTCCGGCTGCGCTCCGTCGATCTACCGGTCGACAGGCTGTGGTCGGCGGACCGCCCGTAGGTGTACCCCGCCTTGAGCCCCGCCTGCATGACGAACCGGTTCTTCGAGCCCGGCACCACCGCACGCAGCATCGCGTCGCCGCCGAAGCCGACGTTCCACTCCCGCGATGTCCCGACGCTCCGGTCCTCCCCCGAGCCGCGCGTCAGCGTCCGGTCCTGCCGGGAGGTGACGAACGTCGGGTTGCCCAGGCGCTGCGTCACCTCGACCGAGCCGCGCAGGTCGCCGAGCTTGCCGGTGAGCGTCATGTCGCCGGTCGACACGCTGCGACCGCCGAGCCCGGCGTTCGCGATCGTGCGGAGTCCGGCGTCGGAGGCGAGCGCCGCGACGGCCGACGCCGTGACCTCGCCCGGCTTGGTGAAGGGCGATCGCGTGAGGGCGTGGGTGCGGGTCGTGGTGCCGAAGGTCAGCGGGCCCCAGCTCGAGAAGTTGCCGCTGCCCCAGATGCGGCGGTGTCGCGCGCCGGGCCCGCGGGTGAGGTCGCCGCGCTTGGAGAGGGCGGCCTCGAGCACGTCGGCGTGCACCTCGTGCCCGTGGATGCGCTCGACCTTGGCGAAGGGGCCGAGAGCCGCGACGTCGACCGCGCGGAAGGCGCTGTCGTGAACCGCCCCCACGAGGGTGCGTCCGCCCGCGGAGGTCGGCGCGCCGCCGTCCAGCTGGGGACGACGCACGACGACCCCGCTCACCGGGATCGACCGGCCGGCATTC
Organism: Sphingomonas sp. G5; assembly: GCF_052660795.1. Classification (NCBI taxonomy): domain Bacteria; kingdom Pseudomonadati; phylum Pseudomonadota; class Alphaproteobacteria; order Sphingomonadales; family Sphingomonadaceae; genus Sphingomonas; species Sphingomonas sp. G5. The sequence goes on from NZ_CP109660.1 coordinate 2,303,207, forward strand.
GGCGTCTCCGCGCGGTGCCGGCTGCTCGCCGGACCGCTTCCGAGAAGCCTTCCGCCCGCGAGGGCGCGCTGGAAGACGTTCGCATCCGCGGTCGACTCGTGCACCACTCTCAGGGTCGTGCGGGTGGGATGGTACGCCGCGGGCGTGTCACCGGACGCCGCGCGCGTCTCCTTCAGGGCCTGGGATGCCGAGCTCTTGACCGAACGCTGGTGCCCGGCGGACACCTGGGCGGAGGCCCGACCCCAATCCGGGCCGAGTGCGCTCGTCGCCGGAGCCCCGGACGCGGCGAGCAGAAGCCCCCCGAAGGTGAAGCGCTGACCGCGCTTGGAGTCCACCGTCATCTCGCGCTTGCTCGCGAGGGACTCCTCGCGCTTGGACGGGACGCTGGCGGTGGTGTCGTCCGCGTCGGTGAGCGCGATGTCGGCCCGCACCGTGACACGGTGCGTCCGGCCGCCCTCCTGCCAGGTGATGGTCGCCCCGCCGGTGGCGGCGTCGTGCAGTGAGGCCTTGCCGGCGTCTCCGTCGAACCGCCCCGCAACGGCACCGGCGCCTTTCTCCGACAGCCCGAGTCCCGTCGAGATCTGGTCCGCCAGATCCGGGGGCGCCGAGACGAAGGAGTCCTTCGACGGATCGAAGGTGGTGTCGGTGCCCGGCGTCACGGACGGTGTGTTTCTGTTGGCGGGGGCGACGGCATCCGGCATCCACAGCCCGCGCGCCGCGGCGTCGGCGATCGGCACCGAGAACGTCGTGCGCACCTCGACCGGCTGCGGAGCGCCGCGACCCGACGCCACCCGGACCGTGCGGGAGAGGGCGTAGACGGCCAGCTTGTCGTCGTCGCTGCGGGAGCTGGAGTGCTTCAGCTCCTTCGAACCGCCGTACTGGCCGCTCAGCGTCACGGTCAGGCCGCCGCCGGTGCGGAAGAAGCTGCGCACGCGCCCGCGCGCACCGATCGTGGCGTTCAGTTCGTTGTTCTTCGACCAGCCCGAGGAGAAGGCGGTGCTGCTCCCGGTCTTGCTCGACCCCGCGGACACTCCGCGGAAGGTGACCTGCGGCGCTCCGGCATCCACCGAGAACGTCAGGGAGTCGCCCTTCGCCGTCGCCTCGCCCGAGGCCGTGAGCAGGCTCGTGAGCGCATCGACGTCTCTCTGCGACGTCGGACGGACCGCGGCGGTGTCGAGATGGGTGACACGCTGGGGACGGATGCCGCGGAGGTCGGCGCTTCGCGCGTCGGCGGGCGCGCCGGGCGCGCGTCCGCGCTGCGGGGTCGCATGGGGCACGGTGTGCTCCAGCTCGGGCATCGACAGGCTCATGTCGACGCGGAGGGGCGTCGTCCTGGCGTCCGTCGTGAGCGTCAGCGACACCGTGGCGTGCGCGGGTGTCGGTGCGGTCGCCGGGGTCGCCGTGTCGCTGAGCGTCGTCTTGATGCCGAGGTCGGAGCCCGTACCGGCGCCCAGGCCCAAGGTCACGGCGGGGTACCCGGGCCCGAAGCCCGCGGCCACCGTCACCTGCCCTGCCAGCTGATGGGAGGTGCTCAGGGACTCCTTCGCCCCGAGTTCCACGTTCTGCGTGCGCGAGAAGACGTCCTCGGCCTGCGCCTCGGGCTTGGCGGCGGCGGGAGCGTCGTCGGTCGCCACCGGTTTCGCCGACGGAGCCGTCGGTGTCACGGCCGGCATGAGCACGTCGGTGCGGTGCACCACGGCTGTGCGCCCGTCGACCGTGATGACCCCGGAAGCGAGCACGTCGCGCCATGCGGCGGCGACCTCCGCCGCCGTCGACTCGTCTCGCAGTCCCAGGGAACGGGAGACGCGTTCGGGGCGCACGCGCAGGTGACGGGCGACCTGCCTCCGTAGGTCGCGCGGGTCACCGATGGCAGAGACGGGCAGCGGTTGACCCTGGAGGATCTCGTTCGCCGGGTACTGCCTGTCGGGTAGCTGATGCTCGCCGTCGGCGATGCGCTCGATCGCCCAGAGGTGCCGCGGATACACCGTTGCGCCGCCGCGATGGACCGCATCGCCCATGATCCCGGTGTCGCTGTTCACGCCGCTGCGCGTGGGGTCCTGCAGCAGAACGCGCCGCGTGTCGACCGACTCGTCGGCGAGGCCGAGGAAATGCAGCAGCTCGTGCGTCAACACCGCACCGGATTCGTCCGTCCGCCACGTCCGCTGGTCCGTGGCGGTGACCGGCTGCCCGTCCGGCCCCCGGCCGGTCGTCCCCACCTCGTCGACACCGGCGACGACCCGCACGGTGGCGTGCGCGGTGGCGGCGGTGGGGGTGAACTCGACGTCGAGATGCATCTGATCGCCGCTGGGAAGCCGATATCCGCGATTGACGATGGCCGTCACGCTCGCCCGGGCGCGGTCCTGCGCGGCGGTGACTTCGGCGTCGGTGACGCCCGTCCCTCGCACCAGGTGCACGCGCACGGTGTAGACCTGGATCGCCCGACCGTCGGGGACGATGACGCGCGCTCGGTCGTAGGCGATGCGTCCCTCGAAGCGGTCGAGCCGCCCCGTCCGGCCATCGGCGCGCACGTCGAAAGCGGTCTGGTCGACGCGTTGCGGCGTCGCGGACGCCAGCCGGGGGCGCCAGTCCGACTCGCGGAGGGGGTTCGAGGGGTCCGACCACGTCGCCGTCGCAGCGGGCGCGTGCCGCCAGCCCTCGTCGCTCGCGGCGGACCGTCGCGGATCCGGTGCCGGAGGCTGCGGAGTCGGGCGGCGGCGGGTCCGCGAGGGGCCCGCGGTCGCCGCGGCGGGCGTCCGCGGCGCGCGATTCGGCAGCGGAGGCGGCGGGGGCGGAGAGGAGGGTGTCGGCGCCGCCGGGCCCTCCGACGACGCAGGCGTCGCCGCCGGGGGGCGTGCCGACGAGGAAGACGCGACCACGGGCACCGCCGGGCGCGTGCTCGCCGGCCCGGGTCCCGGCTGCGGGGTGCCGCCCGCGTCCTGCCGCGCCGCTTTCGGCTGCCTCGAAGCCGTACCGGCGGCCGCGCGCGCCGGCGTGACGCGCGCCGGCGTCGGGGCCGACGCCGGCGAAGACGCCGGGAGGGCAGACGGCAGCGCGGTCGGCGCCGGGGCCGTGCGGACGGCGACGACGTCGTCGGCCGCGCGGACGACGGGACGGTCGCCGGCGCCTTCGGCTGCGGGGCTCCCAATGCCGCGTTCGTCGGGGCGGTGTGCCGTGCCGGTGCGACCGTTCCCGAGGTGGGCGCCGGTGCGTCCACGCGCGGCGTGGCCGTCGGCGCGAGGGCCGGCCCTCCCGAAGCGATGCCTGCCGAACCGTCGGCCGCCTCCGCGCGACCCGGACGGGGATCGGATGCCGTCGCCTCACCCGGCGAGCCGTTCGGGGCCACCGCCGGATCCGCCGCGGAAACGGGCGCGGGGTCTCCCGCGGGCCGTGCGCGCCCAGGAGCCACCGCGGACGAAGCCGCCGGCGACGCATCGGCCGTCTCCCGCCCATCTGCTGGGGAATCCCCCGCGCGGCGGTCGGGCCCGACCTCATCGACCGTCGGACGCGACGTGTCCGACCCGCCGTCGGACGACAGGGGTGCGTCGGTGTGCGGGCGATCACCGTCGTGCGGTGTCCCCCGCTGCGCACCGTCCGCTGCCGGGCCGGGGGCCGGATCGGACCGGGTGGACGGGTCGGGCGTCGCCGTGGCGGAGGGCGTCGCGGTGTCAGCCCCCGGGTCCGGCGTCGTCGACGGGCCGGCCGTTCCTGGGCCTGTCGCCGCGGGCCCCGGCGTCGCCGTCTCCGTCGGCGCCGGGCCGGGCGTCCCCACGGGTCCGGGGCTCGAGTTGACCGGTGCCGGATCGGGCGTCACGACGGGTCGAGGCGTCGACGCGTCGGACGTCGCCTGCCCGGGCGTCGTCGTGTCCGCCGGCGCCGCGTTCGAAGGCGCCGGGTCCGAGGGCGCCGGGTTCGAAGGCGCCGTGTTCGAAGGCGCCGCGTCGGGAGTGGCACCCGGCTCGGGCATTGCGCCTTCGGCCTGTCCCGGTGTCGGCGTCCGCACGGGTCCCGGTGTCGATGCATCGGCCGGCGTCGGGTCGGAGGTCGCCGTGTCAGACGTCTCCGGTGCGGGCGTCGACGCGTCCGCCGGCGCCGGCGCCGGGGTCACCTGGGGTCGAGGCGCCACCGCATCGGGCGTCGCCGGCCCGGGCGTCGCTGCCGGCTCAGAGGTGGGCTGGTCCGGCTCCGGCGTCGAGACGGGTGTCTCCGCAGAGCCCGGCGTGGACGCGCCGGACGGCGACGGCCCGGGAGTCGTCGCGTCCGCGGGCGCCGTGTCCGAAGGCTCCGCACCGGGGGTAGCCCCCGGGTTGACCGTCGCCGGATCCGCCTGTCCTGGCGCCGGGGTCACCGCGGGTCCCGGCGTCGACCCGTCGACCGGCGCCGTGTCGGGAGTCGCTGCGTGCGCAGGCGGCGGGCCTGGCGTCACGACAGGGGCGGGCGTCTCGGCAGGATCGGGCTCGGTCACCTCGGCGATCGTCTCGCCGGGCGCGGCCGCGTCGGCCGGTGCCGGGACGGGCGTCTCGGCGACCGCCTCGCCGCGCCCCGGAGCGCCCGACGTCGCGGGGCCGGCTGCCGCGTCCGCCGGACCGGTCGTGTCCGTCGCCGCTGGGTTCGGCGTCGCCGCAGGACCCGGCGTCCCCGCGGAATCCGGCGTCGCCGCAGAGCCGGGCGTCACCGCGTCCGAGGGGCGAGCGGGAGCCGGCCGTGCATCGACACCGGAGGCCGTCGCCGAGTCGGGCGGCGCCGTCGGACCGGTCGCCGTCTCGCCGTCATCGCCCGACGGACCTCCACCGGGCGTCGCGCGCGGATCGGTCGGCGCTCCGGGCCGGTCGGAGCTCCCGGGGTCCGCCGTCGCCTCCTGACCGGCGCCCGGCGTCGCGGGCGGACCGACCGGATCCGGTGCCGACGAGGGCTGTCCGAAGGGCGCGGATGCCACGGAGCGCGAAGCGGCCGAATCGGTCTGTGCCGCCGCCCCCATCGAGGACTCGGCGTGCGGCCGTTCCCCCCGCGGCGCGGGCGGCATCGTCGCCCCGGAGGGGGGCTGAGTCCCGGGAGAGCTCTGCCCGCGTTCCGGTGCCGCCGCGGCACGGTCGGGGTCGGCTGACGGGCCACCGACCGCGTCGCTCGCCGGGCGTCTGCCCGGCCCCGTGCCCACGCCCGCGACGGGCGTCGCCGCCGGACCCGGGGCTCGTCCCACACCCGTGCCCGAGCCCGAGGCGGGGTTCGTCATCGGCCCCGCGGAGGAACTCGCTGCGCCGCCTTCGGACATCGCGCCGGATCGATCATCCGCGCTCGTCCCCTCACCCGTGGCATCCCCGCCGTCCTGGGCGGACCCGCCGCCGAGGTGGAATCCGGCTGCCTCGCCGAGACCGGTGCCGATGCTCGACGACGCCGCCGACATCACTCCGCCGGCGCTGACATCGAACCCCTGTCCCTGAATGGCGTTGTACGTGCCCTCCGTCATCACCTCGACGAACGCCTCGCCGGCGAAGTCTGTGACGATGCCCTGACCGGTCTCTCGCCAGCCGTGCGGCCGTGGCCCCGCTCCCGTCGCCGAGGGCATCGGTGACGGCCCCGAGCCGCCCGGCGTCGGGGTGGGCGGCGTCGGGCTGGGCGCCGGACTCGGGCTCGGCGTCGGACGCGGGGTCGGCGTCGGACCCCCGCTCGGGCTCGGCACGGCGTCGAGAGCATCGCCGCCCACCCCCTTACCCGGTCCGGGCACGGCGATGTCCCCGGCGCCCTTGCCGAGGCCCTTGCCGATCGCCGCGCCACCGACGATGACGGCGCCGCCGAACATGCCCGCGAGAGCGCCGCCCGCCGCTGCACCGGAGGTCTTGTCACCGTCCCAGTCGGTGCGATTGCCCTCCGCCATCTGCGCGAGCTGCGCGACCGCGTCGATGGCGACCTCGCTCAGGACGTTGAACGCCGCCCCTTTCGCGATCTCGGCGAGGAGCTTGCGCAGCACCGTACGGAACAGGATGGAGTACATCGCCTTGCGCGCGGCGAGCCAGGCCATCGACGACCCGAACGACGGCACCGCCATGGCGATCGCCCAGGCGATCTCGGCGATGAGCGCGATCAGGGCGCCGATCAGGGTGTACTTCGTGTACTCGACGTCGAGCGCGAGCTTGCTGAGGAACTGCGAGCTCGAGAGCATCGATTCGGCGACCTCCCGCAGCGCGTCGCCCTCGGTGAGCGAGACGATGTACTGGTCGTACGCGTCGCGGCTTCTGCCGGTGAAGCCACGCTGCGTCGCCATCAGATCGCGGCGCAGGTCGCCGTCGAGATCGCTGAGCTCGCGAGCGGCCAGCTGCCAGCCTCGCGCGAGGTCGCGCAGCTGGTCCTCGTTCGCCATCGGGAAGCGCTCCCCCGCGAGCACGAGGAAGAGATTCGCGGCCTCGTTGCTGACCATGAGCGCCATCGCGTCCCCCTTCCTCGATCGCCCGGCGGACGTCCCGCCGAGCCGGTCTCCGGCCGATTACTTCTGGTGTCGGCTCTCGCGCACGGCGACGTTCTCCGTCTCGGCGAACTCGCCGGCCACCGTCGCCGTGTCCTGGGCGAGTTCCTCGACGGAGGTCGCGAGCTGCGCGGTGAACGCGCGGGCGGCCTCGGCTGCCGGCACGTAGTTCGCGTCGTACGACTCTTTGAAGTCGCCGTCGCCCGCCGCGCCCGGATAACGGGATGCCAGCTGCTCGACGGTCGCGGACAGACCCCGCACCCGGCTGTGGAGGGCGCTGATCCGTCGCGCGCTCTGACGCATCCGGTCGGGGTCGGCGGCGAAGCGGTCATCGCTCATGGCGACCGCCCTGCAGCTGGTCGACCATGGTCTGCATCATGGCCGCCATCTCATCCGCGGTCGGCAGTCCCGCCGCGGGATCGAGGCCGTCCGGTCCGCCCTCGGCGAGAAGAAGCCGACCGCGCTCCTGAACCTCGCGCTGCGCCTGCGCGACGACGGCGACGATCTTGGCGCACAGTTCTTTCGGTGCGAGCTCGCGCCACGACTGACCGGTCATCCGCAGATCGGTGAGCACACCTCGCGCATCCACCGTGGCGCTCAGCACACGGTCCTTCGACGTCGCGGTCGCCGTCAGCGCGTCGATGTCGGCGGCGCGGGCGGCGAGATCGGCGTGCGTCTGGCGCACTTCCGTCATCATCTGCTCGATGTCGTCTCCGGTGAACTGCATCATGATCCCTTCTGCTGCGCCACCGCAGCCTCTTCGGACGCGCCGGACTCGGCGCGCCTGCCCGCGACGGGCGCGCGTCCGGCAGCCACACCGGCCGGGACGTGCGCCGGTTGGACCGGCTCGCGCTCCTCGCCGAGGCCGACGACCCCGTTGCCGTCCGCGTTGGTCGTGCCCCAGACGGACTCGTCTTCGGCGAGCCAGGTGTTGCGTTCCCGGTCGCGGTCCCGCGACGCCTGCGCCTGCGGCGACATGGGCATCATCGGCATCCCTCCGCCGCCCATCCCTCCGCCGCCGGCCGCGCCGCCGTTGACGGCTCCGTTACCGCCCGCACCGCCGCCCGCGGCGAAGTCGTCCTGACCGCGGACGCCGTCGGTCGCGCCCCAGGTGTCTCCGCCGGCGCCGCCGCCGGGGGCGCCGAAGGACGCGGTGTCGCCCGCTCCGCCGCCTGAGCCGGCGATGCCCGAGCCGGCGTCCCCGAGCATGCCGGCCCCGCCGACGCCTCCGCCGGGCGAGTATCCGCCACCGCCGACGTTCGGGAGGTCGCTCGCGCCACCGCTGCCCCCGAAGCCCGCACCGCCGCCCGCGGCGAAATCGCCCGCGTCCGCGCCGACACCGGGGGTGAGATCCACTCCTCGTCCGGGCGACCAGTCGAAGCCGGCGCCGCCGTCCTGCCCGATACCGGCACCGCCACCGGCCGCCCAGTCGTCCCCGGCGCCACCACCACCGGGCAGCCAGTCGGAGCCCGCACCGGCACCAGCGCCCGAGCCCGCACCGCCACCGCCCGTCGACCAGTCCGAGCCGGAACCACCCGCACCCGCACCGCCCGACGACCAATCAGAACCCGCACCGACACCATCGCCGAAGCCGGCACCGCCACCGCCGGTCGACCAGTCCGCCCCGGAGCCCGCCGCACCGCCGGAACCCGCGCCGACGTCGTCCCCGAACCCGACTCCCCCGGTCGACCAGTCTGCGCCGACACCGCCCGACGCCCCGTCGGAGCCGACACCGGCACCGGCAGAACCCGCACCGGCAGCGCCGCCCACTCCCGAGCCGACACCGCCCGACGCCCAGTCGGAGCCGAGACCGCCCGCGCCGCCGGAATCCGCACCGACGTCGTTGCCGAACCCGGCGCCGCCCGTCGACCAATCGGAGTCCGTGCTGCCGGCGCCCGTGCCGACGCCACTTCCGAGACCCGCACCGCCGGCGGTCGCTCCGGGGGCCGTCCAGCCGGCACCGCCGCCGGCGCCCGCGCCCGAAGACCCGAGATCGGGAAGGGCGGCTCCCGGCGCCGACGTCGATCCGTTCACACCGGCGCCGCCTCCGGACTCGGTGGGGGCCGTGAGCCCGGCGAAGTCCGCCGCCGGTTCGTCGAGGTCGGGCATGGTCACGTCGTCCGGAATCAGCGAAGCCCCGTCGTCGTAGGCACCGTCGCTCGTCCCGGGTCGTCGGCCGGCTGATCCGCTGTTGGTCCCGCGCGCGCCGCCGAAGCCACCCCCGCCGCCCCCGGGTGTGCCCACGACACCCACGCCACCGATACCCTGACCACTCCCGACATCGCCGGTGGACCACGAGCCGGTCCCCGCGCCGCCGCCTGCGCCTTCTGCGCCGAACCCGCCCACGCCGCCGGATCCGGACCCGCCGAAGGCACCGGCGCCGCCCGGACCCGTACCGTCGCCGACTGCGCCGAAGCCGCCATCGACACCGGCTCCGCCCGCCGAGCCCGCGCCCCCACCGCCGACTCCCGCTGCCGCACCGCCGCCGGCACCACCGGGACCGGAACCGAAGACCCCGTCGCCGTTGCCCGAGGCACCCGCGCCGCCGCCGGGACCGGAACCGAAAACCCCGTCGCCGTTGCCCGAGGCACCCGCGCCGCCACCCGGACCGTCGCCGAACACACCGTCGCCGTTACCCGAGGCACCCGCGCCGCCACCCGGACCATCGCCGAACACACCGTCGCCGTTACCCGAGGCACCGCCACCGCCCCCGCCCGAGCCGTCCCCGCCTACTCCGTTCCCTCCCGGGTAGAGAAGAGACGGGTCCTCCGGCATCGCGGTCGGATCCTGCATCTGCTTGAGAGCCCGCAACGACGATCGCATGGCCGTCTCGAGGGTCTGCTGTGCCGCGTAGACCTCGGCCGCGGCCGTCGCGAGGACGTCGCGCACGGACTGCGAGATCGCGCGGTTGATGGGGCCGTACGTCGACGGGCTCCGTAGATCTCCACCGACGCCGGTGAACCCCGGCGGGGCGAGCTGTGCGCGGTCGCCCCAGGTGTAGGCGGCGAAGACGCCCTTGGCATGTTCGACCGACATGCCGTTGCGTCCCTTCGCCCCGGCGCGCCAGGCGCGGTCGGCTTCCTCGATGTACCGGACGATGTCCTCCATCACCGCCGACTTGGCCTGCGCCGCACGATTGGCGATGGCCTCCTGGTGTTGGTTCCACGTGTTTTGCACGGATGTCTCGAAGGTGCGTACCGCCTCGGCCACGGTCCGCAGGTTGGCCCCGACGCCGCCGTCATCGGTGAGCTGGCGGTGCAGGGAGGCGAGTGATTTCTGCTGTGCGGTGAGCTGCGCCAGCAGGGCCGTCGCCGCCGACCCGCGGATGGACGAGTCCTCTGCACCGAGCGCCGTCGCGCGCGCGGAGATCTCCTCGGCGTTCTGCCCGATCACCGACGTGAACGTCTCGAACAGGGCGGCCGCCGTATCGGATCGCCGGGCGCTGAGTCCCGGACCGTTGTCACTGGCCACTTTGGCGACGTTGTTCCTCAGCGCCTGGAAGGCGTCGGCGAAACGGACGCCGGAGTCCGGGTTGTTGATGAGCTCGTACGTGCGGACGTTGTCCTCGTAGTGGAAGTATCCGTACCGCATGTCCGCCGACCAGTCGTCGCGGCCCGCTCCGCCGGGCGTCCCGCCGATCCATCCGTTCTCGGCGGCCTGCAACTCGTCGAGCACCGTCGCCAGTCCGCTGTCCTCCACACCCGCGACAAGCGCGAGGAGCGCCTCCAACCCCATGTCCCCCGTCGCGGTGGACCCGCTCGTCGAACCCCCTGCGCCCGTCGCTCCGTGGTCGCCTGAGCCCGTGGTGGTCTCGTCCTCGGCCATGTCGTCTCCTCGTTCGCAGGGGGTTCTCGGGGTGGGTTCTCGGTCAGGCCTGGGCCTGCACCGCGCTCAGATCGTCGGTCTCCTCGAAGAGTTGCTCCGCCTTGTCCAGCTGGTCGCGGAACTCGGGCAACGTCTTCTCGGTGAAGGTGTCCGTGAACGAACGCACCTGACCGGCGAGCGCCGAGACGGTGTTGCCGACCTGCGCGGCAGCCTCCCATCGCGCCTCGACGGGTTGCGCACGCAGATCCGAGCTGATGGCGTAACCGTCCGTGCCGTACAGCGCGTCGTCCGTGGTGGTCTCGACGTCCTGGACCAGCGCCTTGACCTGCTTGTACTGTTCGCGATCGAAGGCGACGCGGGTGCCGTCATCTGCCACGATTTCTCCTCTCGTCGGGGTCACGGGGTACCCGCCGACGGCGGGTACCCCGTCGTGCTCAGTTGAAGACGGCCGCGCCGCGCACGTCGCCGTCGAAGAACTCCTCGCGAACGCGGATGGCGGCGTTCTTGATGTTGAGGCCGGCCTGCTGGACCTCCTCGTACTCGACGTTCCAGCGCTGCTGCAGCTCGCCCCACACGGGCAGCGAGCGGCCCCACTGGGCCTCGCCCATCGGGCGGATGGTGTCGTAGATGTTCTGCAGGATCTGCTCGACCTCCTGGCAGGAGCTGTTGAGCGACTGGTTGGCCACCTCGAACTGGACGAGGTCGACGTTGAAGGACATAGCGTTTTCCTTTCGGGGGGAAGGGGTGATCAGGCCGCGGCGCTGGACGTGGTGGAGTCGTCGGTGTTGGTGCGCTGCGTCAGCAGCGCCTGCACCTGGGTGTTGAGGACGTCGAGCTTGTTCTTGATGTCGCTGTACTCGCTCTGCCACTCGGTGAGCCGGCGCTGCAGCACGATGCCGGCCTCCGCCCGCGCCGCTGCGGCCATCGTCTGGGTGGCGTCCTCGACGCGACCGCGGGCGGCCTCCATCGCGGAGACCTGCTCCATCGTGCGGCTGATGATCTGCTGGAGGGTTCCTGCTTCGAAACCGGTGAGCTGTGCCATGACTTTCTCCTTGTTCGGGGGTGATGAGGGGATGAGTTCGAACGAATGGGGACGTGGATACGAAACCTGCGGGCGCCTCCTCTCCTACGTCGCGATCGTGGGGCCTGTCGGCAGGAGCGCGAGCAGCGCTTCCGGCACGGCAGGAGATCGAGAGGCGTCGAGCCCGAGGGCGGATGCCGTGGCGGTGTCGGCGACGGGGTACTTGGTGCCGTCGTCCGAGACGAGGTACAGGCCGATTCCGCTGACGCCCGGCGCAGCCGCCGTGGCGGCGAGGAGCCCGGCGCCCGGGGCGACCTCGACGGCCCCGCCTGCCTCGACGAGCGCGGTGGTCTCGACGGACGCGATGGTCGTCCGTCCGTCCGCCCACACCGAGCACGGCGCCGCATCCGGCGCCATCGGCGTCGGGGGCGTGCGGGGCAGCTCGTCCTGCCACGACGCAGCATCCGCGATCCGCGCCGCGACGAGATCGCGCCGATCCAGAGCGCGCGGCGACGGCAGCCCGGAGGCCGGGGCCGCGGTGAGCAGCGCCGCGACCGTCTCGGTGATGGGCATCAGGCCGCTGGAGGTCACGACGTAGCGTGACCCGTCGCCCTCGGTATCCATCACCTGCCCGAGCGTGGTCCCTTGCCCGGCGATCTCCGGTCCGACCCCGCCGAGCGTCAGAGGCGACAGGTCGAGGTCGCGACCATCGGGGATGGTGTCCAACCACGCGGGCTCGACCGGGGTGGCCTGCGTCGGCTCGAAGCCGATCGCGCGCGCGGCCCAGGCCTCCTCGACGCGAGAGCGCACCCCGTCCCAGAGGAGCCACAGCTGGCCACTCGATGTCACGAGCGCTCCCTCACCGTCGCCCAGGGGCGTGGTCCGCGGCGCTCCGCCGATCGTCAGAGACGTCGTTCCGTCGGCAGCGCACGCGGTCCAGGTCGGCGCGGGCGACGAGGCGGACGGGAGTTCGTCGGGCAGACCCTCGAAGCCCACCGCGCGGCCCCGGGGCACGGACGCGAGGTCCGCACTCGAGACGCGGACGACGGACGGCGGTCCCCCGACGAGAAGGGCGGCGGATGCCAGATTCATGACGGGGTGGAGCACGTCGTCGATGAGCACGTAGCGGCTACCGGTGGTCTCATCGACGAGGAGCGCGCCGCGCTGCTCGCGCCAGCTGTCGTTCGTCGTGAACAGGAACAGGTTGAGGACGACCACGACCACGATTGCGGCCGCCGCGACGGCGGCGCCGATCCCCATGCCGGTCGACGTGCGCCGCAGCGGACGATCGGGCGAGTCGGGGTCGGACCGCAGGACCGCCGCCGAGAGACGCCCGCGCAGGAACAGGTGCGCGTCGACGAGATCCCGTCTGCCGTACATGTCGTCTCTCCTTTCCTGCCGTCATCTCGACCACGGCCGAACGGCCGAGGATGGTTCACACGATGTCCGCGATCCAATCGAAGAGACCCGCCACGGCGAGCATCAGACCGGGCACGGCGATGGCGCAGCACCAATGCAGGACGTCGCCGGCTCGCCCCCAGGTCGGTGCGAGACGCGTGCGCGGAAGGACCAGGGCCAGCACGCACGCGTGACCGGCGACGACGATCAGCAGGAGGACCGAGAGGACCTGCCAGACCGGGTCGAGGACCGCGGCCTGCGCGACACCGAGCACCGCCGCCGGCAGAGCGGCGGCGACGAGCACCGCCCCGCGTTGCAGCGTCGCGTGCAGCTCTCTCGCCTGCAGCGCGACCGCCACGCTTGCGGCGACCGTCAGGGCCGCGCAGGTCCACTCGCGCACCAGCGCGAGGTCGATCAGCGCCGCACACAGCAGGGCGGCCCAGGCGACCCACAGGGCGGTGGCCGTCTGGTGCGCGACCGTCGCGCGCCGCTGCACGTCGTCGGCTGGGACGGCGTCCAGGCCGGTCTGGAACTCCGCCGTCGACAGCGGCACGGAATCGACGGCCAGTCCGCCGATCCACGCGGCGAGCCCCGGGATGCCGCGCGCCAGACCGAGCGCGAGGACCACGAGGATCGCCGCCCCGGCGGCCAGGTCGAGACCGAGCACGAGCGGCAGAGACAGGGCGGAGACCGCCAACATGGCCGCGCCCGTCGAGGCCAACAGCACGGGACGGACGCCGCCGCGGGCGTAGGCCGCCGCGCCCGCCGCGACCCCCCACAGGGCGGCTCCCGCCGCGAGGATCGCCGGCGCAGACGCCTCGGCGCCGGGGAACAGGGCGGCGGGCACCGTCGCGCCCGCGACGCCGGCTGCGGTCACGCCCACACCGGTCAGGACCGCCCCCATCGGGTCGTCCCACAGCCGCCCGACGAGGACTCCCGCGGCGAGCAGCACCAGGGCGAGCGCCCCCGCCATGATGGGGGCGATCGTGCCGGCGCCGCCGGCGATGACGACGGCCGCCGAAGAGGCGACCGCGGTCGCGGCCAGAGCCGATCGGCGCGTTGACCTGGACGACCAGTCGTCATCGCGCGCGTCGAGCACCGACTGCACGCCGTCGACGACGTCGTCGTACTGCGCCGGGGCGAGTGCGGCCGCGCGCGGGCGCAAGAACAGCACGTCACCGTCGAGGAGCCCCGCGGATGCCGTACCCAGGTCTTCGTCGAGCGGCGCGTGGCCGAGACGTTGCAGGACCCACCCCCCGTGGTTGAGGCCCCGTGTCGCGAGCGACGGGTCGAGATGGCCCACGATCGTCGGCAGCAACTCCGCGATCGGGATGTGCGACGGGACGGCGAGCTCGACGCGGGAGGTCGGTCCGACCACGCTGAGGCGGCACATGTCTCCGGTGCTCGCAGCGACGAAGGGCTCCTCGGCCCGCCGGTGATCCTCTGCCGTGCCGGGTGCTGTGCGCTGATCGAGCGTGGTCATGCACTGCACACGCGCCGAGACGAGGCGAGGGTTCATCGTGGCGGCGCGACGTCGGCGGCGTCGCGATGAACCCCGCGCGGGGGGACAGCCGTGGAAGGGGTGACGCACATGCAGCGAGGAGAGCCGACATGAGCACCATCCCCTTCCGCAGGCAGCAGAGAGAGAAGCCGCCCGAGCTGCCCTCGGGCGACATCGAACTGCAGGAGCCGCCGTCGCTGCCGGAGCTGCAGCCGAAGGACCCGCTGACGATGCTCATGATGGTGCCGATGATGCTCATCAGCGGGGTGATGATGCTCGTCTTCCTCGGCGAGCGCAATCCCGCCCTCGCCGTCGGACTCTTCCTGGGCATGCTCGCCCTGGCGGTGCTCATGGTTCTGGTGCAGCTCACCCGGGCCGCGGCCGAACGCCGGACCACCGTGCGCGGCGATCGCCGGGACTTCCTCCGCTACCTCGGGCAGATGCGCGGAAAGGTCCGAGGTGCGGCCGCGCAGCAGCGCGCTTCCCTGATGTGGCGGCATCCCGACCCGGCGTCGTTGTCGAACATGGCGATGACCGCGCGGCTGTGGGAGCGCCGCGGCACTCACGGCGACTTCGGCGAGCTGCGCATCGGCACCGGGTCGCACAGCCTCAGCCAGCGCATCACGCCCCTCTCGACCAAGCCCATCGCCGATCTGGAGCCCCTTTCGGCGCGAGCGCTGCGGCGCTTCATCGCCGTGCACGGCTCGGTGCCCGACCTTCCCGTCTCCCTGTTCGTCCGTCGTCTCGCGAACATCCGGCTCACGGGCGACGCGGATGCCGCGCGGAGCATGGCCCGGGCGCTCGTCGCTCAAGCGGTGACGACGCACGCGCCGGATGAGCTGCGCGTCGCCGTCTGTGCGTCACCCGATCGCGCCGCCGATTGGGACTGGACGAAGTGGCTGCCGCACGCGCAGCACCCGAGCGGCCAGGACGGAGCGGGATCTGCGCGACTCTTCGCGACGGACGTCGCCGAGTTCATCGAGCTCATCGACGCCGACATGAACGGGCGTTCGCGTTTCGAGCCCGGCGCCTCTCCCACCGCCGAAGAGCCCTACCATCTCGTCGTCTTCGACGGCATCGCCCCCGCGCCCAGGTCGCGCATCACGTCGGGCGGATACCGCTGCACCACCGCGATCACCCTCGGCGTCGAGGTGGACGAGAACGACACGTCGGGTCTTCTGCTGGACGTGCGGACGGATGCCGTGCACATGCTGCGCCGCGATCGCACCGAGGGCGTGCAGCGCTCGCTGCTGTGCGTTCCGGATGCCATGAGTCTCGCCGCCGCGACGGCGCTCGCTCGTGTGATCGCTCCCTACCGTGCGGGCGGTCGCTCGGCGGATGCGAGCGAGCCGATGGTGTCGGACTTCGAGCTGCCGACGCTGCTCGGCATCGACGACGTGGACAAGTGGGCCCCCGCGAGCTCTCTGCGCGAGGGCCTCGATCGCACGCGCCTGCGCATCCCGCTGGGCGTCGACGAGCGTGGACACCCCGTGCATCTCGACATCAAAGAGGCCGCCCAGGGGGGCATGGGGCCGCACGGCCTTCTCATCGGGGCCACCGGCTCCGGCAAGAGCGAGCTGCTGCGCACGCTCGTGCTCGGCATGGCGATGACGCACTCGTCCGAGACCCTCAATTTCGTGCTCGTCGATTTCAAGGGGGGCGCGACGTTTCTGGGCCTCGACGAGCTGCCCCACGTCTCGGCGCTCATCACGAACCTCGCCGACGAGGCGACGCTCGTCACCCGCATGCAGGACGCCCTGGCGGGTGAGCTGAACCGGCGGCAGGAGTACCTGCGGGCGGCCGGCAACTACTCGTCGCTGCTCGAGCACGAGAAGGCGCGGCTCGCGGGAGCACCGCTCGAGGCCATGCCGACGCTGTTCGTCATCGTGGACGAGTTCAGCGAGCTGCTGGCATCCAATCCGGACTTCGCCGAGCTGTTCGTCATGATCGGACGGCTGGGGCGTTCCCTCGGTGTGCATCTCCTGTTGGCCAGCCAGCGCCTCGAGGACGGCCGCATGACGAAACTCGAGAGCCATCTGTCGTACCGCATCGGCCTGCGGACGTTCTCGGCGATGGAGAGCCGGAGCGTCATCGGCGTCCCCGACGCGCACCAACTGCCGAACGCACCCGGCAACGGGTACCTCCGCAGCGACGTCGCGACGCTCACGCGATTCAAAGCCGCGTACGTCTCGGGCACCTACCGGCGGCGCACGCGCGAGGAGCGACAGGAAGAAGTGCGTCAGCAGGTCGTCGTCTTCCAGGCGTCGCGCGTCGCGCCCCCCGTGGTCGAGGACACGTCACTGCCCGTGCCGGAAGAAACGGCCGCCGGACCCGCCCCTACGGGGATCTCGCCCGGGGTCGACGACACGGTCATGTCGATGATCGTCGACCGCCTGGTCGGTTTCGGCCCCCCGGCTCACCAGGTCTGGTTGCCGCCGCTCGCCGCGCCGCCGACGCTCGATCAGCTCCTGCCGCCACTGCTGGTCGACCCGGACCGCGGACTGCACGCCATCGGGTGGACCGGCTCCGGGCACCTCGGCGTGCCCATCGGCGTGGTCGACAAGCCCTACGAGCAGACGCGGGAGCTCTACGAGATCGACCTCGCCGGCGCGGGCGGCAACGTCGGCATCGCCGGAGGCCCCCAATCCGGCAAGACGACGTTGTTGCGCACCATGGTCAGCGCCCTCGCGCTCACGCACACCCCGGCCGAAGTGCAGTTCTACTGCATCGACTTCGGCGGCGGCGGCCTCTCGACGCTCGAAGGACTCCCCCACGTCGGCGGTGTCGCCACCCGCCGGCAGGCCGAGCAGGTCGCGCGCACGATCGCCGAGGTGCGCACCCTGCTCCGCGACCGCGAACAGCTCTTCACCGACGCAGCTCTCGAGGGCATGGCCGAGTACCGCGCCAAGCGCGCCGCCGGAGAGCTCGCCGAGCAGCAGTTCGGCGACGTCTTCCTGGTCGTCGACGGCTGGGCGGCTCTGCGCGCCGAGTTCGAAGAGCACGACATGACGCTGCGGGAGATCGCGCGACAGGGCCTGGCCTACGGCGTGCACGTCATGATCTCGACGAGCCGCTGGACCGACGTGCACAGCTCGTTGCGCGACCAGCTCGGAACGCGCGTGGAGCTGAAGCTGGGCGACCCGATCGACTCCGTCCATGGCATGCGCAAGGCGGCGACCGTGCCGCAGCTGCCGGGACGCGGCATCACCGTCGACGGCATGCACTTCCTCGCCGGTGTGCCGCGCATCGATGGCGACACCTCGGTGGAGGGGCTCGCCGCGGCATCCCGAGGTCTCGGCGAGGCCCTCGACGAGGCGTGGGACGGTCCCCTCGCCCCGCCGGTGCGCATGCTGCCCGCGGTGCTCGACGCCGCCGTGCTGCCCGCTCCGACGCTGCCCGGCCCGATCATCGCGCTCGGGCACGGCGAGCAGGACCTTCAGCCGGTGTGGCACGACTTCGCGCTGAAGCCGCACCTGAGCATCGTCGGCGACTCGGCGAGCGGCAAGACCGGGGCTCTTCGGCTCATCGCGCGCGGCGTCGTCGACGCGTATGCGCCCGACGACGTGCGGATGGTCGTCATCGACCCGCGCCGCGGCGTCGTCGAATCGGTCCCGGAGACGTACCAGTTCGCCACCGCCTTCTCGACCTCGGCCACCGAGCAGGTGGTCGCCAAGCTCGTCGCCGAACTGCGCGGCCGCGTACCGAGCGCCGACATCACACCGGCGCAGCTGCGTCGGCGGGACTGGTGGAGCGGCCCGGAGTTCTTCGTGCTCGTCGACGACTACGACCTGCTGCTGGGCGGGGGGATGTCGGGCCCACTCATGCCGCTGGTCGAGCTCATCCCGCAGGCGGGCGACATCGGACTGCACCTCGTCCTCGCCCGCGCGGGCGCGGGCTCGAGCAGAACGGCGATGGATGCCGTCATCCGACGCCTGCACGAGTCGAACACACCCGAGCTGACGCTCTCGATGCCCGCATCCGAGCCGATGACGTTCTCGCCGGGCCGGGGCAGGCCGCTGCCGGCCGGACGCGCGTCTCTTCTCACGCGACGCGGGGGAACCGGTCTGCAGATCGGCTGGACGGAGCCGCCGCAATGAGCCTCCACCGCGCGAGGCGCACGCTCCGACGCATCGCGGTCGTCGCCGTGGCATCCCTCGCGGCGGGGCTGCCGGCTGTCGCACTGCCGAGCCTTCCCGCGGCAGCCGCGGCGTCGTGCGCGGCGTCCGCCGGTTCGCCGATCATCGAGGGCGCTTCGTGGGGCCAGCTGCGGATGGGCGCCGAACACGCGTGGCCCCGCACCACGGGAGACGTCGTCGTGGCCGTGCTCGACACGGGGGTCAGCGCGGCGACGACATCGCTGCAGGGTCATGTGCTGCCGGGTGTCGACCTGGCGGGCGGTCCCGCCGATAGCGATTGCTACGGCCGCGGCACCTTCATCGGCTCCCTCATCGCCGGGCACGCCGTCGAGGGCACGCAGTTCGTCGGTCTCGCACCGGGAGCGACGATCCTTCCCGTCCGCGTCACCGGCAATCCCGACGACATCGCGCTGGTCGACGCGCTGCCGACTCTCTTGGCACGGGGCATCACGGCAGCGGTCGACGGGGGCGCCCGAGTGATCGCCGTCCCGCTCACGGCGACGGCCAGCTCTCCCGAACTGGAGCAGGCCGTGCGGGCGGCGGTCGCCGCCGATGTCCTCGTCGTCGCCGCGGCAGGCTCTCCGACCACGGACGCGGCGGCCTACCCGGCCCGCCTCGACGGTGTGCTGTCGGTCGCGCCGCTCGGCGAGGACGGTGGCGTAGAGGCATCTCGGCTCGGTGCCGCGCCGGATATCGCGGCTCCCTCCGCCGGTCTCGTGGGCGCCGTACCGGACGGTGCGGGGCACGTGGTCGGCGACGAGCCCGGCTTAGCCGTGGCCTACGCCGCCGGTGCCGCGGCCCTCGTCCGAGCCGACGACCCCACGCTCACCGTCGAAGCCGTCATCCAGCGCCTGATGGTCACGGCCGATGCGCCGACTCGACCGCTGCCGGAGGGAGCGAGCACCGATCCGTCGCTCGGTGCCGGCGTGGTCGACCCCGTCGCCGCGATCTCGCGCCTCGCCCCCGGGCAGATCGTGGCCGCGCCCGACGAGGCGCTGACGCTGGAGGTTCCCCCGCCCGCCGACGAGCGGCCCGACGCTCTCGCGTTGGTGCTGGGCCTCGGCCTGCTGGGTGCGGCTGGCGCCGCCCTCGGGCCCCTCGTCGGGGTGGCGACCGTCCGTCGAGCTTCGCGAGGATCTTGACGCCTCCCTTCGAACGGCCTGTGTCCGGCCCCTCCCGTGCAGAAGGGCCCCCGCGTGTTCGCGGGGGCCCTTCTCAGGAATGGTGTCCAGGGGCACCGAAGGAACTCAGAAGTCCCAGTCGTCGTCCTCGGTCGCCTCGGCCTTGCCGATGACGTACGACGAGCCCGAGCCACTGAAGAAGTCGTGGTTCTCGTCGGCGTTCGGCGAGAGGGCCGAGAGGATCGCGGGGTTCACATTCGTCACCGACGCGGGGAACATCGCCTCGTAGCCGAGGTTCATCAGAGCCTTGTTCGCGTTGTAGTGAAGGAACTTCTTCACGTCTTCGCTCAGTCCGACCGAGTCGTACAGGCTCTGCGTGTAGCCCACCTCGTTGTCGTAGAGCTCGTACATCAACGAGAACGTGTAGTCCTTGATGTCGTCACGACGGGCCTGGTCGACCGTCTCGAGACCGCGCTGGAACTTGTAGCCGATGTAGTACCCGTGCACGGCCTCGTCACGGATGATGAGGCGGATGAGGTCGGCGGTGTTGGTGAGCTTGGCGCGGCTCGACCAGTGCATCGGCAGGTAGAACCCCGAGTAGAACAGGAACGACTCGAGCAGGGTCGAGGCGACCTTGCGCTTCAGCGGGTCATCGCCACGGTAGTAATCCATGACGATGCGCGCCTTCTTCTGAAGGAACTCGTTCTCGGTCGACCAGCGGAAAGCCTCGTCGATCTCTTTCGTCGAGCACAGCGTCGAGAAGATCGACGAGTAGCTCTTGGCATGTACCGACTCCATGAACGCGATGTTCGTGTACACGGCTTCCTCGTGCGGGGTGATCGCGTCGGGGATGAGCGAGACCGCGCCGACCGTGCCCTGGATCGTGTCGAGGAGCGTGAGCCCCGTGAACACGCGCATCGTGAGCGTCTGCTCCTCGGGGGTGAGCGTGTTCCACGACTGGATGTCGTTCGACAGCGGCACCTTCTCGGGCAGCCAGAAGTTGTTCACCAGACGGTTCCAGACCTCGAGGTCCTTGTCGTCCTGGATGCGGTTCCAGTTGATGGCCTGCACGTGGTTCAGCAACTGCAGCTTCTCAGCCATGTCGTTCCTGTGTCCTTGATCGATGAGAGGTCAGTGGCTCAGAGCATGCACGAGACGCACTCGGTCATGTCGGTGCCCTCGAGCGCCAGCTGACGCAGACGGATGTAGTAGATGGTCTTGATGCCCTTGCGCCACGCGTAGATCTGCGCCTTGTTGATGTCGCGGGTGGTGACGGTGTCCTTGAAGAACAGCGTCAGCGACAGGCCCTGGTCGACGTGCTGCGTCGCGGCGGCGTACGTGTCGATGACCTTCTCGTAGCCGATCTCGTACGCGTCCTGGTAGTACTCCAGGTTCTCGTTCGTCATGAACGGAGCCGGGTAGTAGACGCGACCGAGCTTGCCTTCCTTGCGGATCTCGATCTTCGAGGCGATCGGGTGGATCGAGCTCGTGGAGTTGTTGATGTACGAGATCGAACCGGTCGGGGGCACGGCCTGCAGGTTCTGGTTGTAGATGCCGTGCGCCTGCACCGACGCCTTGAGCTCGCGCCAGTCGTCCTGCGTGGGGATCTGGACGTTCGCGAACAGCTCCTTGGCCTTCGCCGTCTCGGGCGCCCACACCTGCTCGGTGTACCTGTCGAAGAACTCACCCGACGCGTAGGTGGAGTTCTCGAAGCCGTCGAAGGCGGTGCCGCGCTCGATCGCGAGGCGGTTCGAGGCACGCAGCGCGTGGAACAGCACCGTGTAGAAGTAGATGTTCGTGAAGTCGATGCCCTCTTCGGAGCCGTAGTAGACGTGCTCGCGAGCGAGGTAGCCGTGCAGGTTCATCTGGCCGAGGCCGATGGCGTGCGAACGGTCGTTGCCGTCTTCGATGGAACGCACCGAGGCGATGTGGCTCTGCACGCTCACGGCAGTGAGGGCACGGATCGCGGTCTCGACCGTGAGGCCGAGGTCGCCGCCGTCCATCGCGAGGGCGATGTTCATCGAGCCGAGGTTGCAGGAGATGTCCTTGCCGATGGTGTCGTACGAGAGGTCCTCGTTGTACGTGGTCGGCGTGTTGACCTGCAGGATCTCCGAGCACAGGTTCGACATGTTGATGCGTCCGGCGATCGGATTGGCCTTGTTCACCGTGTCCTCGAACATGATGTACGGGTAGCCCGACTCGAACTGGATCTCGGCGAGGGTCTGGAAGAACTCGCGCGCGTTGATCTTCGTCTTCTTGATGCGGGGGTCGTCGACCATCTCGCGGTACTTCTCGGTGACCGAGATGTCGCCGAACGGCTTGCCGTAGACCTTCTCGACGTCGTACGGCGAGAAGAGGTACATGTCCTCGCCGTTCTTGGCGAGCTCGAACGTGATGTCGGGGATGACGACACCCAGCGACAGCGTCTTGATGCGGATCTTCTCGTCGGCGTTCTCGCGCTTGGTGTCGAGGAAGCGCAGGATGTCGGGGTGGTGGGCGTTGAGGTACACCGCGCCGGCGCCCTGACGCGCGCCGAGCTGGTTGGCGTAGCTGAAGCTGTCTTCGAGAAGCTTCATCACCGGGATGATGCCCGACGACTGGTTCTCGATCTGCTTGATCGGAGCCCCCGCCTCGCGGATGTTCGACAGCAGCAGGGCGACGCCGCCGCCGCGCTTGGACAGCTGCAGAGCGGAGTTGATGCCGCGGGCGATCGACTCCATGTTGTCTTCGATGCGGAGCAGGAAGCACGACACGAGCTCGCCGCGCTGCGCCTTGCCCGCGTTGAGGAAGGTGGGGGTGGCGGGCTGGAAGCGGCCCGAGATGATCTCGTCGACCAGCTGCACGGCCAGGCGGGGGTCGCCGTCGGCGAGCGCGAGGGCGGTCATGACGACGCGGTCCTCGAAGCGCTCCAGATAGCGCTTTCCGTCGAAGGTCTTGAGGGTGTAGCTCGTGTAGTACTTGAAGGCGCCGAGGAAGGTCTCGAAGCGGAACTTCGCCCCGTACGCGCGGTCGTTCAGCTCCTGGATGAAGTCCATCGAGTACTTCTCGAGCACGGTCGGCTCGTAGTACTCCTTCTCGACGAGGTAGTCGAGACGCTCCTTGAGCGAGTGGAAGAACACCGTGTTCTGGTTCACGTGCTGCAGGAAGTACTCCCGCGCGGCACGCTTGTCGGCGTCGAACTGGATCTTGCCGCCGGCGTCGTACAGATTCAGCATCGCGTTGAGGGCGTGGTAATCCAATCCCTCGAATCGCGCCTCGGTCTTGAAGTCCACGTCGGTCAGCTCAACTTCCACCATCGTTCCAATCCCTCGTTGACCCGCTCGACATCGTCGGGGGTGCCGAAAACTTCCAGCCGGTACAGGTGCGGCACCCCGCATTTGCGCGCGATGATGTCGCCGGCGAGGCAGAAGGCGTCGCCGAAGTTCGTGTTTCCCGCGGCGATGACACCGCGGATGTTGCGTCGGTTCCGCTCCTCGTTGAGGAATCGGATGACCTGCTTGGGGACCGCGCCCTTCTCGACGCCCCGGCCGGCACCCCCACCGTAAGTGGGGGTGACCAGCACGAAGGGTTCGTCGACCTGGAGGGGCGGATCGGTCGGCCGGAGCGGAATACGCACGGCCCGCTTGCCGAGCTTCTCGATGAAACGCGCGGTGTTGCCCGACACGCTCGAGAAGTAGACCAGCAGCGGAGCCTCGGTCGCCGACAAGACAGTGCTCATGACGAAGGTCTGAGAGCCTGTCGCCGGATCAGGCGAGGCGCGAAGCGAGCTCGTCGATCTTGTCGGGACGGAATCCCGACCAGTGGTCCTCGTCGGTGATGACGACGGGTGCCTGCAGGTACCCGAGCGACTTGACCTGCTCGAGCGCCGACGGGTCTTCGGACAGGTCGAGCACGTTGTACTCGATGCCCTTCGAGTCGAGTGCGCGGTAGGTCGCCGTGCACTGGACGCAGGACGGCTTGGTGTAGACCGTGATCGCCATGTCGTTCTCTCTCTCCCCTGGAAAATCCGTGTCCGGCCGGGCAGGGCCAGCCGGGACCTCAATACTACATATGGGGACGGACATCGGAAGGCACCACAAGGGGTAGTAGTTACAGCGATGTGATTTTCCACCGTCTCTCCCCATGTACAACACAGGTTGTCCACGATTTCATCCACAGATCGCACCCCTCCCGGAACCTTGTCGACGGGCGCGATTCCGCGGATTTGGCGGGACCGGTCGATGTCTGTCCACAGGTCGGACGGTAGACGGGGGGTCCGACATTGCACAGACGAGCGAATTCGCCCGAGGGCGTGTCGCGGCGTGTCGCGTCGGTCCCGCACGAGGACGCCTCGGCGCGTGTCGGAGGTCGGCTGTAGCGTTATCCGGTGGCCGGCTACCGCGAACTCCTCCGAACCCCAGGCGTGGGGCGCATCATCGCCGCGCAGTTGACGGCGCGCTTCCCCAACGGCATGACCAGCCTCGCGGTCCTCCTGCACATCGAGCACGTCACCGGTTCCTACGGAGCCGCGGGTCTGGTGCTGGCCGCCACGAGCATCGGCCAGGCCGTCGCGGGCCCGGTCACGAGCCGCTGGATGGGCATCTGGGGCATGCGCCGGGTCCTCACCGTCACGCTCCTCGTGTGCGCGGCCGCGATCACGACCCTCGCGCTCATCGAGATGCCGCTTCCCCTCTACATGGCGCTCGGTCTCATCGCGGGTCTCTCCACTCCCCCGGTGCAGTCGGCCGTGCGCACCATCTACCCCAAGATGGTCAACGCGAAGCGGCTCACCCCGCTCTACTCGCTCGACGCATCCCTTCAAGAGATCATCTGGGTGCTCGCACCCGTGCTCATCACCCTGGTGGCGACGCAGGTCGGTACCGTCCCGGGTCTGCTCCTCGTCGTGATCATCCTGCTCGGCGGCGGGGCGTGGTTCATCCTCAGCCCCGAGGTCGGCCGCGTGCGCATCCCGCGCAGCCGCCGCGGTCTCGGCCGGGTGCTCGCCAAGCCGCCGGTCATCCTCGCCACCGCGACCGGGTTCCTCCTCATCGGCGCCTGCTCCGCCGTCGAAGCGGGCGTCGTGGCCACCTTCGATCACGGCGGGCTCGAGGCCGGCCTCATCCTCGCCGTCTTCGCCGTCGGCAGCCTCGCCGGCGGGCTGTCGTTCGGCCACATCCCCATCGGCCCCTGGGCCATGGCGCGCCGCTTCGCGATCGTGGCCCTGGGTCTCTCGCTGACCGTCCTCTCGCTCAATGCGTGGTGGATCGGAGCGACCCTCCTCGTCGCCGGAGCCGGCATCGCTCCGGCCCTGGCGGTGATGTTCGCGATGACCTCGGCGAGCGTCCGCTTCAGCGAGACGGCCGAGGCCTACGGCTGGATCGGCACCGGTCAGCTCATCGGCGCCGCCGCGGGCTCGGCGGTCGCGGGGTTCCTGGTCGACGGCGTCGGCCCGACCGGTGCGTACGTCGCCGCCGCGGGCTTCGCGGTGGCCGGCTTCGTCGTCGCCGCGGTGTTCGTGCGCGGCTTCCCCGATCTCCGGCACCGTGATGCGAGCCCCATCCCCGACACCGAGCCGGTCCACACCATCACCTGAGCGGATGCCGGGGTGCTCGGCATCCCGGATCCGAACCGCTCGACCCGCGGGTCAGTGAGTGCGCCGCAGCAGCTCGAGCACCGCGAGCGCGTACGCATCAGCCGGAGCCGGGTGGTCGAACACCAGCGTCGAGCCGCCGATCGAGATCTCGACCTCGTAGGTGTCGGAGAGACGACGCAGAGAGCGGAAGGTCGAGCGCAGCATCTCGCGCAGCTGGGATTCCGAGGGCAGCCAGAGAGCGTCTTCGGTGGCGACGGAGTCGAGCGCCCACTCCGTCGTGCCGTTGAACGCGAGGATCCTACCGGTGGGGTAATCGCGCGGCTCCACCGTCATGTCGCTCACGGTGAAGACATCGGCCTCGAACTCCGGTTCGTCGAGCTGGAAGCGGTCACCGGAGCGCGGATGCCACACCAATCCCGCCTCGCGCAGGGCCTGGGCCAACTCGGTCGAGATCATGGCATCCATTCTGGGGGCGTTCTGTGACGGCCGGTCGCCGGTCGGGCACGTCGACGGAGCAAGATGGATGCCATGTCGACACCCGTGACCCTCCCCCGACTGTCGTGGGGCGACCCGCACGGACCACAGGCGCTCCTCGCCCACGGACTCGGATCCGACGGTGCGCTCATGTGGCGTTACGGCGTGGCGCTGGCCGATGCCGGGTGGCACGCGGTCGCGGTGGACCTCCGCGGCCACGGTGACGCCCCGCGCACCCTCGACTACCGCCTGTCGTCCTACGCGGCCGATCTGGCGGGCACGGTGCCCGCGCGAGGCGGTGCGTGGGACGCTGTCGTCGGGCACTCGCTCGGCGGTGCGTCGTCGACCCTCGCCTCGGCTCAGCGTCCCGACTGGACCCGCCGGCTCGTGCTCATCGACCCGGCCATCGCCCTGTCGGAGCACGATCGCGAGGTCGTACGCGTGAGCCAGGAGCAGTCGTTCGCCGACCCGAGCATCGACGCCGTGCGCGCGGCGCACCCCGACTGGCATCCGATCGACGTCGAGTTGAAGGCACGGGCAACGCAGCGGGCGAGCCGCTGGGCGGTCGAGCAGACGAGTCTGCAGAACGCCGTGTGGGACGTGCGCTCCGCCGCGGCTGCTCTCACCGTGCCCACGCACGTGGTGGGCGCCGACCCGGCCGTGCACTCGATCTTCACGGGCGCGCTCGCGGCCGAGGTCCTGCGCAATCCGGTCGTCACGATGAGCGTCGTCGAGGGCGCCGGGCACTCCCCTCATCGGGACCGCCCCGAGACGGCGGTCGCGGCGGTGCTCCACGCCCTCCGCTGAGCTCGCATACGCCATTTCCGGCGCGGTGCCAGCCCGGCGCGCAATGTCGGCGGTGCCCAGCAGAATGGATGCCATGACCTCGTTCGACCCGGCTCGGTACCTTCCCGACGACCTGCTCGCACGCATCCGCGAGCGCGCCGTCGTGCACGACCGCGAGAACACCTTCCCGCGCGACGACCTCGACGAGCTCCGGGCGACCGGGTATCTCGGCATCCTGGTGCCGGCCGAGCTCGGTGGGGCGGGCCTGAGCCTCGCCGAAGCGTCGCTCCTGCAGCAGCGTCTCGCGGGTGCGGCCCCGGCCACGGCCCTGGCCGTCAACATGCACCTGGTGTGGACGGGAGTCGCCAAAGTGCTGCTCGATCGCGGCATCGACGATCTCGCGTTCGTTCAGCGCGGCGCCGCGGCGGGCGAGGTGTTCGCCTTCGGCATCAGCGAGGCCGGCAACGATCTCGTGCTGTTCGGCAGCGACACCGAGGCGCGCCCCGATGGCGAGGGCGGCTACACGTTCACGGGGACGAAGATCTTCACCTCCCTCTCCCCCGTGTGGAACCACCTCGGTGTGCACGGGCTCGACGAGACCTCGCCCGACGGTCCGAAGATGGTGTTCGCGTTCCTCGACCGCAGCGACGAGATCGTGACCCGTGACGACTGGGACACCCTGGGCATGCGCGGCACGCAGAGTCACACGACCGAACTCCGAGGGGCCCACGCGCCCGCCGACCGAGTCGTGCGTCGCCTCGACCCGGGCCCGCAGCCCGACCCCCTCGTGTTCGGGATCTTCGCGGTCTTCGAGATCCTGCTCGCGTCGGTCTACACCGGCATCGCGAGGCGTGCACTGGACCTGGCCGTCGAGGCCGCGACCTCGCGACGGTCGAAGAAGACGGGCACGACGTACGCCAACGACCCCGACATCCGGTGGCGCATCGCCGAGATGGCACTCGCGTACGACGCGCTCCCGCCGCAGCTGGCCGAGCTCGCCTCCGACGTGGACACCCTGACCGATCACGGTGGTCGGTGGTTCACGCTGCTCTCCGGCGTGAAGTACCGTGCCGTCGCGATGGCGAAGGCGGTCGTCGACGACGCGATCCTCGTCGGCGGCGGTTCGGCGTACTTCTCGCGCAACGAACTCAGCCGCCTGTACCGCGACGTGCTCGCCGGCATGTTCCACCCCTCCGATTCCGAGTCCGCACACGCGACCGCCGCGGCGGCGTGGCTCGGCCCGGTGACCGACTGATGCCGCGCACACCCACCCGGGCGCTGAGCCCGGCCGATCAGGAGCGTCGCCGCGCCCTGCGCGTGATGAAGGGTGTGGCGCTCGGCGCGCTCATCGCGATGGCCATCGTCTTCGCCGTCTCGTTCTCGCTCCAGCGCGAGGTCGAGTGGTTGCAGTACGTCCGCGCCGCGGCCGAGGGCGGAATGGTCGGCGCCCTCGCCGACTGGTTCGCGGTCACCGCGCTCTTCCGGCACCCGCTCGGGCTGCCGATCCCGCACACGGCGATCATCCCGCGCCGGAAAGACGAGATCGGGCGGCAGTTGGGCGAGTTCGTCGAGACGAACTTCCTCGAGGGCGATGTCGTGCGGACCAAGCTCGAGTCGACCCCCCTGTCGGCTCGTGCCGGGGCCTGGCTCGCCGATCCCACACACGCCGATCGCGTCGCGGCCGAGGGGGCGACGCTCGCTACGAGCATCCTCACCGCGCTCAGCGACGACGACGTGCAGGGCCTGATCGAAGACCTGGCCCGCGAGCACCTGCTCTCCCCCGACTGGGGTCCTTCCATCGGCGGCTGGCTCGAACGCGTCGTCGGCTCGGGCGCCCATCACGGCGCCGTCGATCTGGCCCTCGACAACATCGCGGTCTGGCTCGGGAACAACCGCGACACGTTCCAGGGACTCGTCTCACGACGACTTCCGTCGTGGGTTCCCGGCATGGCGGCCCGTCTCGTCGACGACACCGTCTACCGCGAGGCCGTGCAATTCGTCGACGCCGTTCGGACCGATCCGAACCACCAGGCGCGGGGGGCGATCGACGGGTACCTCGGTCGCCTCGCCGACAGCCTGCAGCACGACCCCGCGACGATGGTCCGCCTCGAAGAAGCCAAGGCCGCGGTGTTCGACAGTCCGCGCGTACGCCAGTTGGCGGCCGACGCCTGGAACACTGCCAAGGCCGGACTGCTGCGGTCGCTCGCAGACCCCGAGAGCGCTCTGCGTCGCCGCGCCGCCGCGGCCCTCGCCGAGGTCGGCGGCCGTCTGCAACGCGATGAAGCCCTGCAGAAGCGCGTCGACGGATGGGTCACCGACGCGGCGGTCTTCGTCGTCGGACGCTACCGCCATGACATCGCCTCGATCATCACCGACACCGTCGAGCGCTGGGACGCCGAAGAGACCACCGAGAAGATCGAACTCATGGTCGGCCGCGACCTGCAGTACATCCGCCTGAACGGAACGATCGTCGGTGCCCTGGCGGGCCTGGTCATCTTCACCGTCGCGCACCTCGTGTGGGGATCATGACGGTTCACGCAAGACCTGGCCGAAACGTCGCACATCTCGCCGCCCCGCGCGGCCGGCACGTGAGTAGCGTTGTGCGCGTGAGCGACGGTTCGGGCACGGAGTCCCTCTTCACGTACGGGACGCTTCAGCTGCCCGACGTGCAGCTCGACACCTTCGGCCACCGCGTCGACGGCGACGACGACGCCCTCGCGGGGTACCGGCTCGACTGGACCGATATCTCCGACGCACACGTCGCCGCGCTCTCGGGTCTCGACCGGCACCCGATCCTCCGCCGCACGGACGACCCTCGCGACCGCGTGTTCGGTCGCGTGCTGCGCCTGACGCCCGATGAACTCGACGCCGCCGACGAGTACGAGGTGTCGCTTTACCGCCGCGCCTCGGTCGTTCTCGTCAGCGGCATCCGCGCCTGGGTGTACGTGGCCACATGAGCGCCCTCTCCCTCGCCGTCGAGGCGTCCTACCTCTCGGTCACCCCCGGATACCGCCCGACGGGCATCGACGGACTGGTCGCCCGGGACTCGAGCGCGCCCGTGCGCCGGTGTGCTCCGGTCCCGAGCGTCGCGAACGCCGACCTCATCGAGGCACATACCGCCGCGGGCACCCCCGCAGCTCGCACAGCGCGACCGGCCGCGCAGTGCGTTCCCCAGCCCCCGGCAGGATTGGCGAAAAGACGATGATTCAACTCATCCTCGCGCGGCACGCGAAATCGGACTGGACCGAAGACGGCCTCGACGATCACGACCGCCCGCTCAACACCCGCGGCGTCCGCGACGCCCCGGCGATGGCCCGGACCGTCGTGAGAAAAGGCGTTCGACCCGAGGTGATCCTCTCCAGCACGGCGCGTCGCGCCCGCCAGACGGCTGATGCTTTCGCCCGCGCGTTCGAGGCCCCGATTACCGAGCAGGCGGAGCTCTACCTGGCCGAGCCCGCACGCATCCTCGCCGCCGCGCGTGGCGCCGGCGTGGACGAGGTGATGGTCGTGGCCCACGATCCCGGAATGAGCGCGCTCGTGTCGCGGCTCGCCGATCGCGACGAACGGATGGTGACGTGCGCCGTGGCCATCTTCACGTGGCACGACGGCACGTGGGACGACGTCGACGCCACCCCTCCCGACGAGTTCGAGCTGCTCACCCCGTAGGTCCGTCCGAGGGCACCCGACGACTCTGCCCGCGAGAGGCGGCGGCCCGCGCGGCATCGGCGACCGCTCCCGAGGCGACCAGATCGGTCACGGCCTCGATCTCGGGCGAGACGAAGCGGTCGGGGCCAGGGCCCCGCACGTGCTCCCGGACGAGAGCACGGACGGCTCCGGTGGCCGCCGCCGGCTGAAGCGGAGCGCGAAGATCGAGGGCCCGGCATCCGGTCAGCACTTCGATCGCCAGCACCCGAGCGAGCCCGTCGATGGCGCGGCGCAGCTTGCGGGCCCCGGCCCAGCCCATCGAGACGTGGTCCTCCTGCATGGCGCTCGACGGGATCGAGTCGACGGAGGCGGGGGCGGCGAGGCGCTTGAGCTCCGACACGATGCCGGCCGCGGCGTACTGCGCGATCATCAGGCCCGAATCGACCCCGACCTCGTCGGCGAGAAAAGGGGGAAGACCGTTACTGCGCGAGACGTCGAGAGCGCGGTCGGTGCGCCGCTCCGACATCGAGGCGACGTCGGCCACTGCGATCGCCAGGAAGTCGAGCACGTAGGCGACGGGGGCGCCGTGGAAGTTGCCGTTGGACTCGACGCGTCCGTCGACCGTGACGACGGGATTGTCGACGGCGGAGGCCAGCTCGCGTTCGGCGATCAGGACGGCGTGCGTCATCGTGTCGCGCGCGGCGCCGTGCACCTGCGGGGCGCACCGCAGGGAGTAGGCGTCTTGCACGCGCGTGCACTCGGGGCCGCGGTGACTCGCGACGATCGGCGAATCGGCGAGGAACGCGCGCAGGTTCGCCGCCGAGTCGGCCTGGCCGAGCTGCGGACGCAACGCCATGAGGTCGGCGGCGAACACGGCATCCGTCCCCAGCTGCGATTCGATCGAGATCGCGGCCGAGACGTCGGCCGTCGTCAACAGCATCTCGAGGTCGTGAAGCGCGAGCAGCAGCATGCCGAGCATGCCGTCGGTGCCGTTGATGAGGGCGAGGCCCTCTTTCTCGCGCAGGGCGACGGGGGCGATGTGCGCCGCAGCGAGCGCGTCGGCGGCTGCCCGAAGCTCCCCGGACGCATCGCGCACCTCGCCCTCACCCATGACGGCCAGGGCGACGTGCGACAGCGGAGCCAGATCGCCCGAGCAGCCGAGCGAGCCGTACTCGCGCACGACGGGGGTGATCCCCGCATTCAGCAGGGCGGCGTAGGTCTCGACGACGACGGGGCGGACGCCGGTGCGCCCGGTGGCGAGGGTCTGCAAGCGCAGCAGCATGAGGGCGCGGATCACCTCGCGCTCGACCTCGGCGCCGGTTCCGGCGGCGTGCGAGCGGATGAGGCTCGCCTGCAGCTGCGCCCGGCGGTCCTCGGCGATGAAGGTCGTCGCGAGGGCGCCGAAGCCCGTCGAGATGCCGTAGTGCGGCTGCGGGTCGTCGGCGAGCCCCTCGATGAGCGCCCGTGTGTCGGCCACCCGCTGCAGAGCGTCGGCGTCCACGCCGACCCGGGCATCGTGGCGGGCGACGTCGACGACCTCGCGCGGGGTGAGGGGGCTGGCTCCGACGGTGACGCGTGCGTTCATACGCCGATTCCATCGCCTCGGGCGATACGGAATGCGGGGGATCTGGCATCCTGTGTCTGTCATGCCAGACAAACCCCGCCCTCAAGTCCCCGCCGCCGACCAGACGTTGCGGATCCTCTCGCTGCTCGCGCGGCAACCGGGGCCGATGGCCGCGCAGTCGATGGCGACCGCGCTCGGGATCCCCCGTTCCAGCACCTACCACCTGCTCGCGACTCTCGAGCAGCACGGCTACGTCGTGCACCTTCCGGGCGACCGGCGCTGGGGCCTGGGGACGGCGGCTTTCGAGCTCGGCGGCGGTTACGCCCGGCAACAGCCGCTCGCCCGCCTCGGTCGGCCGCTGCTCGCGGGGCTGTCGGACCGCGTCGGCGAATCGGCACACCTCGCCGTGCTGGCCGGGCGAGACGTGCTCTACATCGTCGAGGAACGCGCCCCGCGCCGCCCCGCGCTCGTGACCGATGTGGGCGTCCGCCTCCCCGCGCATCTCACCGCGACGGGCCGGGCCATGCTCGCCGCGCTCCCCCGCGAGCAGGTTCGGGCACTGTTCCCGGATGCCACCGCCCTCACGCTGCGCCACGACGCGGGCCCCGCCACGCCGCGTGACCTGCGCGAGCTGCTCCGCGAGGTTCGGGCAGCGGGTCACGCGAGCGAGGACGGCGAGATCACCCCCGGATTCCGCTCCGTCGCCGCCGCGGTGCTCGATCACGCCGGGTGGCCCGCCGCGGCCGTGGCGATCACGTGGCCCGCCGACGGGGCCGAGCGTGATGCGAAAGCACTGGCGTCCGCGGCATCCGCGACTGCCGCCGAGCTCGCCCGACGCATCGGCCACCCCGCCTAGTCGCGCGCCGCTCAGTACCGGGCAGGACCGTGGCGCCTCAGCGCACCACCAGCCGCGGCTCCACGAGCACGTGGGCGGCCCCGGCCGTCGCGGCGCGCGGCGCGACGACCGTGCCGTTCTCGCCCATGAGCAGATCGAGGGCGCCGGATGCCACCCTCTCGGGCAACTGCTCCACGCTCGAGAGCCCGAGCGCTTCGACGGCGGGGGTGTTGTCGAAACCGATCACGGCGACATCGGGGCGACCAGCCAAGGTCACGGCGAGATGCGCGCCGATCGCGAGCGAATCACTCGCGCAGACGATGCCGCGCACGCCGGGGTCGGCCGCCAGGCCCGCTGTGACCACGTCGCGCGCGGCGGCGACGTTCTCTTCGACGACCCATCGCGGCCCCGAAGCTGAGCTCTCGCGCCAGCCGCGCTCACGATCGTCACCCGTGCCCGAGCCGGAGGGCCACCCGAGGAACGCGATGCGCGGTACGCCCCGCTCCTGCAGGTGTATCGTCGCCGCGCGAGTTCCCGCGGCCCCGTCGACATCGACCCACAGATGCGCGGGCGCCTCGACGTCGTTCTCGCCCCACGGGCGACCGAACGAGACGAACGGCAGCCCGCGGTCCACGAGCCAGCCGGTGCGGGGGTCGCCGTGGAAGGTTCCGGTCACCACCACGGCATCCACCTCTCCCCCCTCGAGAAGGTCGCCGAGGCGGGCGATCTCTTCTTCGGGCGTGCGCGCGGCGTAGAGCAAGACGCGCATGTCACGTTCTCCCGCACGTTCGGTGAGGGCGTGCACGAAGCGGTCCAGGACGACGCCTGAGATACCACCGGCGTAGGGATCGAGATGGATGCCGATGGTCGAGCTGCGTCGCGTGCGAAGCCGACGGGCGGCGGCGTGCGGCCGATAGCCGAGCTCGGTGATCGCCGCCTCGACCCTCAGGCGCGTCGCTTCGCGGACGATATCCGGCGTGTTGACGACGTTCGAGACGGTCTGCCGGGAGACCCCCGCGACACGCGCGACGTCGTCGACGGTGGGCGCCTTCGCCATGTCTGCCCTCCCCCTCAGTCCGCTCCGGAGAGATCCGACCGGGCCGCCACGAGTCCGGCCAGATCGTCAGCCTAGGACGCCGGGCACCCTCTTGACAGCCAGGCCCGCCGTTCTTTACCGTTGTCAAACCGTCATTTGAACGTTCAAAAGATGGCCCTCCGAGCACCTGCGGAGGGGTCGCATGCCTCATCGAAGGAGAGAGACAATGACACGGCACACCCCCAACCGCCGGGCGCGAACCTGGCTCGGAGCCGGCGCACTGCTGACCACCGGCGCCCTGGCCCTGACGGCCTGCGGGTCGGGCTTCAACGACACCCCCGGCGAAGGTCAGGCCTCCGGCGGCGGCACGCTCAGGCTCCTCATCGGCTCGTCGGGCGACGCCGAGACAAAGGCCGTCACCGACGCCGTCGCCGCCTGGAGCGAGCAGTCGGGCGTGCAGGCCGAGGTCCAGACCGCCAACGACCTCCCCCAGCAACTCTCTCAGGGCTTCGCGGCCGGGTCTCCGCCCGACCTCTTCTACCTCGCCCCCGAGGCCCTCGCCGGCTACGCCGCAAACGGCTCGATCGCCGCCTACGGCGACGACCTGGCGAACAAGGACGATTTCTATCCATCGCTCGTCGACAACTTCACCGTCGACGGGAAGTTCTACTGCGCACCCAAGGATTTCTCGACCCTGGCCCTCATCATCAACACCGACCTCTGGTCGGCGGCAGGGCTGACGGATGCCGATGTCCCCACGACCTGGGACCAGTTGGCATCCGTCGCCCAGAAGCTCACCACCGACGGCCGCGTGGGCCTGGCGTTCGGCGCCGAGTACCAGCGCATCGGAGCCTTCATGGCCGAGGCCGGCGGCGGACTCGTCACCGACGGCAAGGCCACGGCGGACAGCTCCGCGAACGTCGAGGCGCTGAATTACGTCAAGACGCACCTGAATGACGGCACGTTCGCGTTCGCGTCCGACGTGGGCGCCGGGTGGGGCGGCGAGGCGTTCGGCACCCAGAAGGCCGCGATGGTCATCGAAGGCAACTGGATCACCGGCGCCATGTCGGCCGATTACCCGGGCGTGAAGTACCAGGTCGCCGAACTGCCCGCGGGTCCCGGTGGCAAGGGCACGCTGCAGTTCACCAACTGCTGGGGCATGGCCGCCGACAGCGGCAACCAGGATCAGGCGCGCTCGCTCGTCGAGTACTTGACCTCCACCGACCAGCAGCTGGCGTTCTCGAAAGCCTTCGGCCCGATGCCCTCGATCCAGTCGGCCGCCGACGCGTGGAGCGCGGCGAACCCCGATCTCAC
Organism: Sphingomonas sp. G5; assembly: GCF_052660795.1. Taxonomy (NCBI): domain Bacteria; kingdom Pseudomonadati; phylum Pseudomonadota; class Alphaproteobacteria; order Sphingomonadales; family Sphingomonadaceae; genus Sphingomonas; species Sphingomonas sp. G5. Next base: position 2,337,889 of record NZ_CP109660.1, read on the forward strand.
GGCGTTCCTCTCCGGTGCCGAGAACGCGCAGTTCCCGCCGAACATGGCCGGCGCCGCCGACGTCATCACCGACTTCAACGCCCAGCTGGAGTCGCTGAAGACGGGTGACCCGCAGGCGCTGCTGCAGACGGCGCAATCCAACCTCGAGGCCATCACGAAGTAGCCATGAGTGCTCTCACCTCAGCGCCGCGTCGCGCCGGAGCCTCCTCCCCGGGAATCCGGCGCGGCGAGGCCGCCGCCGGCTGGCTGTTCACCGCCCCCGTGCTGATCATCCTGGGCGTGTTCCTGCTCGTCCCCGTGCTCATGGCGCTGTGGGTGAGCTTCTCTGACTGGACCGGGCGCGGCAGCCCCTTCTCGCCCAACGTCGGCTTCGTCGGTCTCGACAACTACGCCGCCGTCACCACAGGCGGCGGTCTCGCCGAGCGCGACTTCGGCACGGCGCTGCGCAACAACGCCTGGTACGTGCTGCTGGTCGTCCCCCTTCAGACGGCGCTGTCACTGTTTCTCGCGGTGCTGGTCAACCGCGCGATCCTCCGCGGCCGGGGGCTCTTCCGCACGGCCTTCTACTTCCCCTCGGTCACGAGCTCGGTGGCCATCACCATGCTGTGGCTCTTCCTCTTCTCGGCATCCGGAGCCGTCAACGAAGTACTGTCGTGGCTCGGCATCAATGGACCGAACTGGTTCAGTGATCCCTCGGGCGTCGTGCACAACCTGCTCGGCGCCGTGGGGGTGACCAGCGGCCCCGCGTTTCTGACCGGCAATACGCTGCTCGGCGTCTCGTGGTGGGACTGGCTCGCCGGTCCGTCTGTCGCGATGTCGGCGTTCATCCTCATGGCGGTCTTCACCACCTCGGGCACGTTCATGCTGTTGTTCATCGCGGGCCTGCAGAACATCGGTGCCGATGTGCAGGAGGCCGCCATGATGGACGGCGCGAACGGCTGGCAGCGGTTCTGGCGCGTCACCCTTCCGCAGCTCAAGCCCGTGCTGTTCACGGTGCTGACCCTCGGCCTCATCGGCACCTGGCAGGTGTTCGACCAGATCTACACGGGCACCCAGGGCGGCCCGGGCAAGACGACACTCACCCCCGCCTACCTCAGCTACTCCTCGGCGTTCCTGTCGCAGCAGTGGGGCCAGGGCGCGGCGATCGCTTTCGTGCTGTTCGTGATCATCGTGGCGCTGACGATCCTGCAGCGGTTCGTGCTGCGCGATCGTCCCGTGTCGAAGCGGCGCCTCCGCCAATACGACGTGCACACGAAAGCAGCCCGACGATGACCGCGACCGCATCCCCACAGACCACGGTCCTTGCCGAACAGCGCCTCGGCGGACCCGAGAAGCCGACGAAGCACCGCATGTCGCGCAAAGCCCTCGGCTGGCAGATCGGCCTCTACGCCCTTCTGGTCGTGCTCGCCGTCATCTACATCTACCCCTTCCTCGTACAGGTGGCGACGTCGTTCAAGACGGATGCCTCGGCGGCGGCCGACCCGATCTCGCTCGCGCCGCAGCCTTTCACCTGGGCGGCGTACGAGCGGTTGTTCCTCAACTCCGACTTCCCTGTATGGTTCGGCAATTCCGTCGTGGTCACCGTCTTCGTCACCGCGGGGCGCGTGTTCTTCAATTCGCTCGCCGGATACGCGCTCGCGCGGCTGCAGTTTCGGGGGCGCGGTCTCGTCTTCGCCGGACTCATCGCGGTCATGGCTGTTCCTACCGTCGTGCTGCTCATCCCGAAGTTCCTCGTGATCAACCAGCTCGGCATCTACGACTCCTACGCCGGCATGATCCTCCCGCTGCTCGTTGATGCCGCGGGCGTCTTCATCATGAAGAACTTCTTCGAGTCGATCCCACCGTCCGTCGAGGAGCAAGCGCGCATCGACGGGGCGGGGACCTTTCGCATCTTCTGGTCGGTCGTCCTTCCGATGGCTCGACCCGCGCTCATCACGATCGTCATCCTGTCGTTCCAGGGATCGTGGAACGAGCTGAGCCACTTCGTCATCTCCACCCAGTCCCCCGAGCTGACCACCCTGACCAAGGGCGTGGCCTCTCTGGCCAGCGGGCAGCTCAGCCAGGGCAGCCAATTCCCCCTCAAACTCGCGGCCGCGGCCATCATGACGATTCCCGTCGCCGTGGTGTTCTTCATCTTCCAGCGCCGCATCATGAACGCCAGCGAAGGAGCCGTCAAAGAATGACCACCGCCCCCACGACCACCCCGCCCGCCGCAACCGCCGTCGCCCCGGCTGCTCTGCAACCGCTGCTGAACGACGCCCTGATCGTGCTGCGCGCCCCGACCCAGGTCTGGTCCGACACCACGGGCGACATCGGCTCCGCTGCCGTGCACGGGGTCTACCACGGCGACGTGCGGCACGTCCGGGCACTGACCGTGTCGTGCGACGATTCCACGATCGAGTGGATCTCGACCGCTCCCGACGGAGCGTCGCGCGTGGTCTTCGGCGGGCTCCTACGCGGGATCGACGACACGACCCCCGACCCCAAGGTGCGGCTTCTGCGCGATCGGCGGGTTGCCGACGGCGTCGTCAGCGAGTCGTGGACCCTGCGCTCGCGTCTCGACCGGCCCGTTCGCGCCGCATTGCGTCTGCGGGTCGAGCCCGAGTTCGCGCAGTTGCACGAGGTGAAGTCCGGTCACGCGCTCGCTCGCAGCACCGACGTGACGGTCGACGGTGGTGGCGCGCGCGTCAACGCCGGCGCTCTGGGGCTCGAACTGATCGCTCCCGGGGCCCGGGTGGCATCCGGCGTCGACGGCGTGGTCGCCGTCTGGAGCGTCGAGGTGCCCGCGTTCGGCGAGGTCGAGATCGGCTGGTCGCTCAGGCTGCGCGATGACACCCTCGTTGTGGACTCCGCCACCGCGCCCGCCCGGTGGGATGCCGCGGGCGTCGCCGCCGGAGCTCCCGACGCGCGCCTGTCCCGGTGGCTGCGGACGGCCCTCGACGATCTGGACGCCCTGCGTCTGGCGCTTCCCGACCACCCGCTCGATGAATTCTTCGCCGCCGGGGCACCGTGGTTCTTCACCCTGTTCGGACGCGACTCCATCTGGGCCGCGCGCCTCACCCTGCCGGTGGACCGTGAGATCGCGGCATCCACCCTCCGCGTGCTCGCGCGCCTGCAGGGGACTGATGACGACGCACAGACGGCGCAGGAGCCCGGCAAGATCCTGCACGAACTGCGTGCTTCCGCGCTCGAGATGCCGGGTGAGGGCATCGTGCTGCCCCCGAAGTACTACGGCAGCGTCGACTCCACTCCGCTGTGGATCTGTCTGCTGGCCGATGCCCACCGTGCCGGCATGCCCGACGGCGAGGTGCGCGAGCTGCTGCCCGCGCTCCGCCGGGCGCTCGGCTGGATCCGCGACTACGGCGACAGCGACGGCGACGGCTTCCTCGACTACATCGACCGGCTCGGCACGGGCCTGTCGAATCAGGGGTGGAAAGACTCCGGCGACTCGGTCCAATGGCGCGACGGCAGCCTCGCCGAAGGACCGATCGCCCTGTGCGAGGTGCAGGCCTACGCCTATGAGGCCGCTCTCGCCGGCGCCGACCTGCTCGAGCGTTTCGGAGACACCACCGATGCCGACGACATCTCGTTCTGGCGCGTCTGGGCTGCCGATCTCAAGACGCATTTCGCCTCGACGTACTGGGTCGAGACGCCCGAGGGGCGGTACCCGGCGATCGCGCTCGACCGCGACAAGCGCCCCGTCGACTCCCTCACCAGCAACATCGGGCATCTTCTCGGCACCGGCATCCTCTCCTCCGACGAAGAGGTGCACGTCGCCTCGCTGCTGCTCGGTGAGACCATGTCGAGCGGTTTCGGCATCCGCACATTGTCGACGGACGCCGCGGGGTATTGGCCCCTGTCCTACCACGGGGGCAGTGTCTGGGTGCACGACACCGCGATCGCGGCGCACGGCATGCTGCGCGCGGGACTCGTCGAGTCGGCGCGGGCGGTGGTGGAGGGGCTGCTGGATGCCGCCGAGGGCTTCGGGTACCGCGTTCCCGAACTGCACGCCGGCGATCCGCGGTCACACTCGTCCGTGCCGACGCCCTACCCGGCCGCGTGCCGGCCCCAGGCGTGGTCGGCAGCCGCCGCGGTGGTGTGCCTGACCGCGCTCGCGCCCGCCCCCGGGGAGTGAGCCCGCCGGGCGGTGGTGGCCCGAGCGCCACCGCCCGGCGCCCCCTCCGCGGTGGGGCGCCAGAAGTGGCCCCGGGGCATCCCCCGTGGCTTTGGGTCCACACCGCGGCCTCCCCCGCCCGGCCCTCCCCCGCGCCGGGGCACCAGAAATGGCCCCGGGGCATCCCCCATGGCCCCGGGGCCACAGCCGACCGCCGCGCGACCTCACGCCACCCGCGTGACCGTACCGCCGGTCAGCCGCACGAGCTCGGCGAACGTCAACGGGAACACGGTGTGCGGGGTGCCGCCCGCGGCCCAGATCTCGGGAAAAGCGGCGAGATCCTCGTCGACGATCGTGGTCAGTGGATGCGGGTGCCCGGTGGGGGCCACTCCCCCGATGGGCTGCCCGGTGGCGGTCAACACCTGATCGGGGGTGGCACGATGGATGCCGCTGCGTCCGAGCCGCTCGGCCAGAGCCGTCGTGTCGACGCGGTGTGCGCCGCTGGTCATGACGAGCAGGGGTTCGTCGTCACTCCAGAACACCAGGCTGTTCGCGATGGCCCCGACGTCCACCCCCAGGGCGGCGGCCGCGAGGGCCGCGGTGGATGCGGCATCGGGGAGTACGACGATCTGACCGTCGATTTCCGCGGCCTGCAGGGACGCGGCGACGAGACGGCTGCGGGCGGGGAGGGCGTCGGTCATGCCGTCAGCCTAGGGCGGCCGCTCGGCGCCCCCGCGCCGCAGATCGGCGGTTCTCGCGCGTCCGGCGGACCCGCGGCACCCGTGCTCGCGCGAAGCGGAGCGAGCCGTCAGAATGGATGCCGGATGCCGCAACGCCGCGGCCTCCGAAAAGCGCTGCCCACAAGGCGGCCGACGACAAGGAACGCGATGACCAACGCTCTGCCCCTGCCCGAATTCACGCACGAACGCGTGGAGGTGATCACGGGGCGTCGCAGCGGTCTGCTCGTCGCCGTGGCTCTGCACTCCTCCGTGCTCGGTCCCGCACTCGGCGGTGCGCGCCTGTGGACGTACCCCTCGTGGACCGACGCGCTCGGCGACGCGCTGCGCCTCTCGGCGGCGATGACGCTCAAGAACGCCGCCGCCGGCCTCGACGCGGGAGGCGGCAAGTCCGTGATCGGTCTTCCCGAGGGCACGGTGCTCGACCCCGACCGGCGGCGAGCCGCCTTCCTCGACCTCGGCGATGCCGTCGACAGCCTCGGGGGCCTCTACCGCACGGCCGAAGACGTGGGCTCGACGACCGACGACATGCTCGTCGTCAGCGAGCGCACTCCGCACGTCGTCGGTCTGCCCGACGCCGTCGGCGGCTCGGGCGAGCCCGCGGGCCCCACGAGCCTCGGCGTCTACGCCTCTCTCGTCGCGACCCTCGAGCGCGCCGTCGGCACGGGCGACGTCGCCGGTCGTCGCATCACGATCGCCGGCCTCGGACAGGTCGGTGGGCGTCTCGCCGAGCGCCTGGCCGCCGAGAACGCCGTTCTCACCGTCACCGACGTGAACCCCGCCAAGCGCGCCCTCGCCGTCGAACTCGGCGCGGCCTGGGTCGAGCCGAGCGAGGCGCATCTCATCCCCGCCGACGTCTTCGTCCCCGCGGGCATCGGCGGCGTCCTCACCGACGAGGTCATCGACGCACTCGACGCGCGTGCCGTATGCGGTCCCGCCAACAACCCGCTCGCCGATCGCTCCGGTGCCGACCGACTCGCGGCGCGCGGGATCCTCTACGCCCCCGACTTCGTTGTCAACGCCGGAGGTGTCATCTATCTCGACCTGGTGGCCAAGGAGCGCGGCAGCATCGACGAGATCATGGCGCGGGTCGCCGAGATCGGCGACACCGTCCGCCGCGTCTTCGACGAAGCCGCGACCCGCGGGGTGACCCCCCTCGCAGCAGCCGAGGGGCTCGCCGCCGAGCGACTCGCCGCGGGAACGGGCCGCGCCGCGCTCGTCTAGATCAACGGCCGAACGAAAAAGAACCGGATGCCACCCGAGCGGGGGGCATCCGGTTCTTTCTCGTCAAAGGGTCAGTGAGCGGCGTCGTAGGCCGTGAGAACGGAGGCGGAAATGCGTCCTCGATCATTGATCGGAAACCCATTCTTCTGAGCCCACGCTCGCACGTCGACCAGGTCGCGGGTCGGAATGGCGCGCCCTCGCGGAGTGCGTCGAGGGAGGGTCGAAGAAGACCCGATCGATCGGGCGGCGGAAATGAACGGCCGAAAAGCGTTGCGGAACTTCTCGGCGTTTTCGGCAGACAGATCGATTTCGTAGGAACGGCCTTCCACGGAGAAGGTCAGAGTCGTTCCGTCTTCGATGACCGATCCATCGAGATCGTCGATCGTCTGGGTGATGTGCTTTTTCGCCATGCCGCGACCATATGCCGCCGACGAGGCGCATTCCGGGCCACGCTTCCAAAATTCACCCGTCAGCTCGCCCGCTTTCACCGGCCCCGGCCGCCGAGGGAGCCTTCCGCATTCCTCCGCGGTTTCCGCGCGTCTACGGACGACGGGGGCGGCCGAACCGACATCCTCTCGGCCGGTGCTTTCGCGAGCGGCCGAGAGGATAAGAGGGAGAGGTCAGGAATTGGCCTCGGTGTACGCGTCGAGAATCGTGGCGGGAACCCGACCACGGTCGCTGACGGTGTGTCCGTTCGCGCGCGCCCATTCCCGAACGGCGCCGAGATCGACGTCGTTCGAACGACGGGCCGCCCGCGGCCGACGCGCGGCCGAATTGCCTCGGGACACCGAACGAGCGGCATCCACGAACGGGGCGATCGCCGAGTAGAACTTGTCGGCATTGCGGTCGGAGAGGTCGATCTCGTAAGCGCGACCTTCGACGGAGAAGGTGATCTGCTTTCCTTGTCCGTCTTCGAGAACGGAGCCGTCGAGGTCGTCGACGAGGTGCGTGATGTGCTTCATAGCCATAATACGAAAAACCTTACACCCGCATTCGATGAATTTCCCGCATAAGTCGATTCTGGTAAAGGCGCGCTCGTCCAGCCCCCCGAACGGATAGGCACGGCGCCCGTCGGGGGACTATCCTCCACGGGTGGTGTTCGCTCCCAGGACATCACTCGAGACAGAGGAAGCGTCGCGTGAGCCTTTTCCGTACCAAGTCGGTGGAGCAATCCATCGCCGACACCGATGAGCCGGAGTTCCGCCTCAAGAAGTCCCTCAGTGCTGTCGATCTGACCGTCTTCGGCGTCGGCGTCGTGATCGGCGCGGGCATCTTCACCCTGACCGGTCGAGCCGCCCATGACGTCGCCGGCCCCGCCGTGGTGATCAGCTTCATCGTCGCCGCGATCGCGTGCGGTCTGGCAGCCATGTGTTACGCCGAATTCGCTTCGACCGTCCCCGTTTCGGGGTCGGCGTACACCTTCTCCTATGCCTCTCTCGGTGAGCTCTTCGCCTGGATCATCGGCTGGGACCTCATTCTCGAGATGTTCCTCGGCGCGAGTGTCGTCGCCCAGGGATGGAGTGCTTATCTCGGCACCTTCCTCCAGCAACTGGGGATCGTCCTTCCACCGGAGATCTCCTACGGCGGCGTCGTCGATCTCCCGGCGATTCTGCTCGTCCTGGTGCTCGGTGGTCTGATGACCCTCGGCATCAAGGAGTCCCTGCGGGTGAACCTCGTTCTCGTGGCCGTGAAGCTCTTCATCGTGCTCTTCGTCATCATCGCGGGCATCATGTTCATCAACCCGGCCAACTACAGCCCCTTCGTGCCGGACTCCGTGCCGACCGAGTCGGCGTCGGGTCTCACCCAGCCGCTCCTGCAGTTCCTGTCGGGCCTGCAGCCCGCCACCTTCGGTGTCGGCGGCATCCTGGCCGGTGCAGCCCTGGTGTTCTTCGCCTACATCGGCTTCGACGTCGTGGCGACCACGGCAGAAGAGACCAAGCGCCCCCAGCGCGACCTGCCGATCGGCATCATCGCCTCGCTCATCATCTGCACGATCCTGTACTGCGCCGTGGCGATCGTCGTCACGGGCATGGTGCCCTACTCCGAACTGAACCCCTCGGCAGCCCTCGCCAACGCTTTCGCGTTCCACGGTCAGACGTGGATGGCCACCGTCATCGCCGCGGGCGCCGTCGCCGGTCTGACGACCGTGGTACTGACCCTGATGATCGGCGCGACCCGCATCATCTTCGCCATGTCGCGGGACCGCCTGCTCCCCGGGACGCTCGCGAAGGTGCACCCGCGCTTCCGCACCCCGTGGGTCATCTCGATCCTCGTCACCGTGATCGTCGCGATCGTGGCCGGCGTCACGCCCATAGGCGTGCTGGAAGAGATGGTCAACATCGGAACGCTCTCCGCGTTCGTGCTCGTGTCGATCGGCGTGATCGTGCTGCGCCGCAAACGCCCCGACCTCAAGCGCGGTTTCCGCGTGCCGTGGAGCCCCGTGCTGCCGATCCTGTCGGCACTGATCTGCACGTACCTCATGCTCAACCTCTCGGTCGAGACCTGGCTGCGGTTCCTCATCTGGCTGGCCCTGGGCTTCGCGATCTATTTCGCGTACTCGCGCAGCCACGCCCGCGTGGGCACGGGCGCCTCGCTCGACCCGACGAAGCCGAACGTGGTCTCTCCACCGAAGGAGTGACCCGAGCAGGCACCGGATGCCACGCCCCGTCGTTCTCAGGACGCTCGGGGCGTGGCATCCGTCGTTTCACCGCGAGACGAAGCGCTGTGAGCCGAGGACGCCGAGCAGACGGATCTTCTCCTCCGCCGCGCTGCGCGGCTGCGGGGTGAGCACGAGCAGGGCCTGGGCGCGATCCTCGGTGAAGAGCACCTGGCAGTCGACCTCGATCTCCCCGAGCTCGGGGTGCACGAGCACCTTGTGGTCGGCGAAACGCTGCGCGACCTCCTGCCGCTCCCACAGCGACCGGAATTCCTCGCTGCGGCGTTGCAGTTCGGCGACGAGCTCGCCGGCAGTGGACGCGGGCCCCAGCACGCCGTACGCCGCGCGCACCCCGGCGACGATGGCGCGACTCTGCCTCTCGCGGTCGTGAGCGGGGTACTTCCGGCGCTCGTCGCCGGGGCGCGTGAACCACCGCCACGCTTCGAAGCGGTCCCAGCCGCGGGCGCCGGCGTGGTCTCCGAGCAGTGCCGCCGCCAGAGGGTTCTGCAGCAACGTCTCACCCAGGTGCGAGATGACCAGGGCGGGCGTGTCGTCGAGGCGCGCGAACACGCGCTGCAACGCCGGCACCACGTGGTCGGCGCGGCCGAGACGATCGGGCACCGCGTGGCCGGCGAGACGGAAGAGGTAGTCGCGCTCGTCGATGCCGAGGCGCAGGGCGCGGGCGAGGGCCGCGAGCATCTGGGTGCTCGGTTGCGGTCCCCGCGCCTGCTCGAGGCGCGTGTAGTAGTCGGTCGACATCGTGGCCGCCTGCGCGACCTCCTCACGACGCAATCCGGCGGTGCGGCGACGGGCGCCGGACACGAGACCGATGTCCTCCGGCCGCAGCGCCTCACGCCGCGCCCGCAGGAACTCCGCCACCCCCGTGCGATTCATGACCTCATCCTCGCGCGTCGAGCCGTCGGCATCCAGGGATCGACGATCCCCCGATCGACGGGGCCTGGATGCCGTGCGCGCGGCAACGAAGACTGGGCTCATGAACATCACCGGAAACACCGTCTTCCTCCCCGGCGCCACCAGCGGGATCGGCCTCGCCCTCGCCGAGCGACTGCGTGACGCGGGCAACACCGTCGTCGTGGGCGGCCGACGTCGCGAGCGTCTCGACGAGCTCGCGGCCTCGGAGGGTTTCGACACGGTGCTCATCGACACCGCCGACGCTGATTCGATCCGCGCTGCGACCGCCGGGGTCGTGAGCCGTCACCCCGACCTGAACGTCGTCATCGCAATGGCCGGGATCATGCGCGTCGAGGACTGGACCGCGGGCCCCGAGGTCCTGGCATCCGCTGAGGAGACCGTCATGACGAACGTGCTCGGTCCCCTGCGGCTCATCGCGCACCTGCTCCCTCACCTGCAGAGCCGACCGAATGCCACGATCATGACCGTCTCGTCGGGTCTGGCGTTCGTGCCGCTGCGCGCAACCCCCACCTACAATGCGACGAAGGCCGCCATCCACCTCTTCAGCGAGTCGCTCCGCCTGCAGCTCGAGGGGACGAGCGTCTCGGTACTCGAACTGGAGCCGCCGTCGGTCGCCACCGACCTGCTGCCCGGGCAGCGCGAGAGCTCTTTCGCCATGAATCTGGAGGAATTCGCCGATGAGGTCATGGCGATCCTCCGCGATCAGCCCGACGTGGCCGAGGTGCAGGTCGAGCGTCTGGCGTTCCTGCGCCGCGCCGAGGCCGAGGGGCGCTATGCCGAAACGGTGCGACAGCTCAACGCCGCCGACCCGCACTGAACCGCCCCGGGCGATACCCACCCGGGTGGTCGGGGCGGCCTTCGCGATTCCCACGGGCGGCACGACGGCCGTCGTCGTGCAAGCGGAGGTCGTCGACGCCATCCGGTACGGAGAACGAAAAGTTCCGCGGCGGGGCTGGGATCGCCCCACCGCCCGCCGATAGGTTCGGGACGTGACCGACATTCCTCGTGACGCCCCCCAGCCGTCCGCTCTGCCCGAGGCGGTGGCACCGCCCGCCTCCCGCGATTCGCTTCCGGCGATGCAGCTGGCGGGTCTGGCGAAGCACTTCGGGCAGAAGGTCGCGGTGGCCGGTCTCGACCTCACCGTCCCGACCGGGTCGTTCTACGGTCTGGTCGGTCCCAACGGCGCGGGCAAGACCACCACGCTGTCGATGGCGACCGGACTTCTGAGGCCGGATGCCGGCACGGTCGGCATCCACGGAGTCGATGTCTGGACCCACCCGGTCGAGGCGAAGAAGCTCATCGGCAACCTCGCCGACGGCGTGCGTCTGTTCGACCGGCTCACCGGCGAACAGCTCGTCACCTACACCGGCATGATGTTCGGCCTCACGCGTGAGGAGGTCGGCGCCCGCACGGCCGACCTGCTGCAGATCATGGACCTCACCGAGGCCGCAGGCACCCCCGTCGTCGACTACTCCGCGGGCATGACCAAGAAGGTCGCCCTCGCCTGCGCTCTCGTGCACGCCCCACGTCTGCTCGTCCTCGACGAGCCCTTCGAGTCCGTCGACCCGGTGTCGGCCGCCAACATCGAAGACATCCTGCGCGGCTACACCGCCTCGGGTGGAACGGTCATCGTCTCGAGCCACTCGATGGACCTCGTGCAGCGCATGTGCGACCACGTCGCCATCATCGCGCAGGGCCGATTGCTGGCATCCGGAACCGTCGACGAGGTCCGAGGTGGACAGACCCTGCAGGACCGCTTCGTCGAGCTGGTCGGCGGACGCCACCACGCGGAGGGGCCGCAGTGGTTGCGACAGTCCTGAAGATCCGGTTCCGCGTCCTGGGCAACACCCTGATGCGGAGCCCGATGCAGATGGTCGGCTTCATCTTCGGAGTGATCGGCGCGCTGTGGATGCTGCTGCTCGTCGGCGTCGGGCTCTTCTTCGTCGGCACGCTCGACCTCGACATCGCGCGGTCCGTGATCACTGCCGCGGGGGCGCTGCTCACCCTCGGGTGGGTCGTGGGCCCGATCTTCGCCGCGGGGCTCGACACGACGCTCGACCCCGCCAAGCTCGCGCCCTTCCCGATGACGACGCGGCAGATGATGGTCGCGATCATCGCGGGAGGGCTCACGGGGGTGCCGGGCATCACGACCGCGGTCGGTTCGCTCGCCGTGTTCCTCGTGTGGGCGCGGTACCCGGTCGCGGCCGTCGCCGCGCTCGTGTGCGTTCCGCTTGGCGTCGTGATCTGCGTCGTCGCCTCGCGCGCGGTGGCCGCCCTCGCCGCCGGCATCGGCGGAGGCCGCCGCACCCGCGAGATCATCGGCCTCGTCGGTTTCGCCCTCGTCATCTTCGCGAGTCCGATCTTCATCGGCATCACCGGCGCTCTGGTCTCGGCGAGCGAGCAGGGGGTTCAGCTGCAGGCCCTCGTCACGGGTCTGTCGTGGACGCCGATCGCCGCCGCGTGGGCGGTGCCCGGAGACCTCGCAGGGGGCGCCTGGACCACGGGGGTGCTAAAGCTCGTGATCGCCGTCGTCACCCTCGCGGTGCTGTGGTGGCTCTGGCAGCGGAGCCTGTCGGCATCCCTCGTCGGTCCTCCGGCACGCGCGGCCACGCGTCGCCGGTCCGGATCGCTGGGGTGGTTCGGCGTCATGCCCTCGAACCCCGTCGGGGCGACCTGGGCGCGCTCCCTCACGTCGTGGACGCGCGATTTCCGGTATCTACGGCAGTTGCTCCTGATCCCGTTCGCCCCCGTCCTCGTGCTCATCTATTCGCGCGGCGACCTCGACGGACAGTTCTTCGCGGCCTCGGGTCTGCTGGTCGGATTCTTCGCCGGCATCCTGGCGTACACCGACGTGTCGTACGACGGCACCGCCTTCGCCACGGTGCTGCAGACCGGTATCCGCGGGCGCGCCGACCGCCTCGGACGCATGCTTGGGTCGGCGACCGTGAGCATCCCGCTGGTGCTGCTCGCCGACGTCGTGACACTGGCGATCGTCGGCAAGTGGGAGTTGCTCCCCGCGGTGATCGGCGGCTCGATCGGCCTCACGCTGGTGGGGCTCGGTGTGAGCGCCGTGAGCTCGGCCCTCCTCGTGGTACCCACGCCCGCCCCCGGCGATTCGCCCTTCAAGCGGGTGCCCGGCTCGACGTTCACGATGTTCCTCGCGTTCTTCCTCTGCTGGGCCCTGGTCGCCGTGCTGGCGCTGCCCGCTGTCGTACCTGCCGTGATGGCGATCTTCTTCGGGGTGACGGACGCCGGCTGGGTCTCCCTCGCGATCGGACTCGTCTGGGGCGTCATCGTCTTCGCGGGCGGCGTACTCATGGGCGGCGCGCGCCTCGACGCGAGCGCGCCGAGGCTGCTCGCGCAGCTGCGGACCTTCACGGGCGCCTGAGACCGGATGCCGCGCGCCGACACCGAGCTTCCTCGCCGTTCTGCCTGTCAGACAAGTCCGAGCAGCCGGCACAAACCCGCGACGACGAAGACACCCGGTACGAAGATGGCGGCGATAAACCCCGCAGACAGCCGAACACGCAATCTCCGTCCGTGCGGGGCGACCTCGCCTGACCGAAGCGAACGATCGTCGCGGTAACGCTGCGTCTGCGAACGCACCCTTGTGCCGAGAACGCTCACCATCGTTAGGAGCGCCACGAATTCCTGTTCCCGCCAGAGGCGCCAGGGCCTGCGGGCGGTGAGCACGAACCAGCCGTCGACCAGCTCGGCTTGGCAGTCGGCGGCCACATCCAGCATCCGCTGCATGACGTCGGGAGTGAAGACGTAGAGGGCGTCGCGCTCGTAACCGGCTGGCACGTAAAGCGAAAAGGTGCGGTCGAAGTCACCCTCGAGGCGCAACCGCTGACCGCCCCGCACTTTCGACGCAAACCCGTCTCGAGCGCGAGCACGACGATTGTGGACCACGATGTGCGGCGTCTGCACCTCAAGCGTGATCGCCACAATACCGCGGTGGCGCACCGCCCGTGCGAATTCGGGCCCGACGCTGGCGGCGGTGAACACCGGCCACCGCCCGGCCGAGCGGGGGCGCAGGGCATGCGTGGCGACCGCGCCCGGAAGAGACACGACGGCCGTCCCCGGCAGGTCGACGACGCGAGGGTGGACGTCGAAATCGAGCCCGTTCGATGCGGCAGCGCGGGCGACGCGCACGGCGCGCACGGCGTCTCTCCACGCGACAGCGCACCACCATGCCGCAAGCAAGCCCGACAGGACGAACACCGCGCCCGTGATCGTGTCGGCGGTCGCCGACGGCAACTTCGCTACCGGCACGTAGAGCGATAAGAACACCGCCTGCGCGGCGAGATAAAGGGTGCAAACGACGATTTTCGCTTTCCACCGTCTTCCCAGTGGCGTGCCCTGGGCTCGGTCGAAGCGGCGGACGTCGTGCACAGCCACCGGACTTCGGAGTGCGCCGAGATCAAAAGTGTCGGCGAGGCTGTCGGTCATACGTCGACAGTAGTGACGCAGGAGGGCCGCGCTGCTTCTCGGGAGGTTGTGCATCCCGTCTTCATCCCCGCCATCCTCGCGGTCTTCGCGGGCGCGACGGGCGCGGGGTGGGTGTCGCTCGGCATCGGACTCGTCTGGGGCGCGGTCGTCTTCGCGGGCGGGGTGCTCATCGGCGGCGCGCGCTTCGACGCGAGCGCGCCGAGGCTGCTCGCGCAGCTGCGAACGTTCGCGGGCGCCTGAGACCGGATGCCGCGCGCCGGTCTCGGCGTGGGCTCAGTCGTCGTAGGGGTAGTCGAAGACGAAGCCCGGGACGGCCGCGGGATCCAGCACGAGCACTTGGCCGGGGTGGATCGTGCTGCCGGGGATGCCGTTCAGCGTGGTGAGCGAGAGAGGGTTCCAGATGCAGAACCGGTCGCCGATCGCGGCGGGGGTGTCACCGGGGGCCACGGTGTACGTAGCGATGCGTCCATCTTCCATGGACGTGGGGGTTCCCGCCGCGAACTCGCGGACGCCCGTGTCGACGAGCTTTCCGAACAGACTCGCGGTGGGGGCCTGCCCGTCCTGACTGCCCATGTGGATGTAGGCGGGTTCCGTGCAGTCGCCGAACCCTCCCCCGGGGATGTACGTACCGTTGCCGACGTCGACGTACCCCTCGGGCGGTCCGTAGGGATCGGCGGGGGCGGATGCCGTGGGCGTCGTCGCGTCGTTCGGAATCACTTCCAGCGACGACGTGAGGCCCGCGGCCACCGTGGCGACCGTCCCCAGCGGCGCGAAGGCCGGCACCGTCAACGCCGCCAATCCCACGACCACCGCGCCGCACACGAGGCCGACGATGACCTTGGCAGACGGCTTCATGGTGTCGAGCATGCCAGGCGGCGTCGTCGAGCGCCATTGCCTCGGGGCGTGGTTCGTTCGGTGCTCGCGGCGGGCGGGCCATCGCGGTCACCACGCACGGGTCTAAGGTGAGGGCCACCGCCCGCCGCCGGAAGGATGCCTTATGGCCACCTCGCTCGTCGTCTACATCTCGTTCGCCGGAGCCGCCCGAGAGGCAATGACTTTCTACGAGTCGGTCTTCGGCGGCGAGCTGAAGATCAGCACCTTCGGAGACTTCGGCATGACAGACGCCCCCGCCGACGGTGTGATGCACTCCGAATTGCGTGCCGACGGCTTCACCGTGATGGGAGCCGACGCCTTCGGCGAGCCCGAGGGCGGCTGGGGCGCGAATCGCGTACACGCCGCGTTCATGAGCGACCAACTCGATCGCGTGCGCGGCTTCTACGACCGCTTCGTCGAGCGGGGCTCCGAGGTCGTGCAGCCGCTCGAGAAGCAGATGTGGGGCGACCTCTACGGCGAGGTGACCGATCCGTGGGGCGTGGCCTGGATGTTCAACATCGCTGCCCCCGGCGGCTGGGCCGAGAGCGGGAGCGTGAGCTCGTGAGCATGCGCCTCGAGCTAGTCCCCCTGCCCGTGTCCGACGTCGACCGAGCCATCTCGTTCTACCGCGACGTCGTAGGCTTCGTCCTCGACCATGACGTCTCCCCCGGAAACGGCATGCGTGTCGTCCAGCTCACCCCGCCCGGCTCCGCCTGTTCGATCTCCTTCGGCGTCGGAATGGGGGCTGGGACGCCGGTGTCGAACCTGCACCTGGTCGTCGACGACCTGGACGCCGTTCGCGCCGACCTCGCCGCGAAGGGCCTCGAGGTGTCGCCGGTGCAGGACATGGGCGGCGGGGTGCGCTATGCATTCTTCGCAGATCACGACGGCAACTCCTGGGCCCTGCAGGAGATCCGCGCGGGAGCGCGGCTTCCCGATCCCGTGTCGTAGGCACCGGACGCGCCTTCAGGCGCGAGTTCGAGGGAAGTCCGGATGCCGCGCCGCCCGCCGTTCACCCGCGCTCCGGCCTCTCATCCGTGAATTCTCGGCGACCCCTTGGAGCGGCGACTTCGACGCTCTCCGGGCGCGTCCGTGGGCGCCCGGTTCCTGAACGATTCCGTTCGAAAAACGAAGAAGGCCCCCGCTGGGCGGAGGCCTTCTCGTGGTGTTCTGGTGGACCTGAGGGGATTCGAACCCCTGACCTCCTCGATGCGAACGAGGCGCGCTACCAACTGCGCCACAGGCCCGGAAACCTCGTAAACACTATCACGTCATCCGCGCTCACCTCGACGCGCGTCGGCATCGTCGGGCACGCGAGGAGCGGCGTATGCCGCTGGCAGCATCGGTCGAGAAGGCGGTCGACGGAGCACGCCCGCCACCCGCGGAAGAGACCGGCGTCACTCCCCCGACGCGCGACGCGCCAGGAGCCGCTGAACGTGATCCTGGATCTCCGAATCGTCCACGTACCCCATCGCGGCATACGGCGACGGAGCGGGGGCGACAGCGGCCGGACGGGCCGTCTCGATCGGGGTGGGGGCCTGCTGGGCGGCGAGCTCGCGCGCGGCCTCCTCGCGAGCGGCGGCACGCAGCGCCTCGCGGGCGATCTGCTCGTCGACCACGGCGGCAGCACGTGACCCGGCCGACGCCACGAGCGGGCGCGGAAGTTCGCGAGGCGTCCACGTAGGGCGCGGCTCGGGCACCAGGGAAACGTCCTGCACTTCGGTCGCGACGGTGCGCTTCGCCACTGAGGTCGCGACGGATACGGGCGCCGTGCGGGCGGCCACGACCGAGATGCGACGGAGGACGACGAGGGATGCCACGACGACGACCGACCCGAGGGACAGCAGCACCGGCACTCCCCCGGTGACGACCTGCACGAGGCCGACCAGCGCGGCGACGAGGCCCGAAAGGGCCACCGTGGTCACGCTGAGACGGAAGCGGCGTCGCGCACGGGCTCGACGCGCCTCGGGCCGCGCAACGGCCGCGGCGCGCTCGGCGTGCGCCCGCTCGACGGCGGCGGCACGCTCGGCGCGGGTCTTCTCGAGAGCCGCGGCGCGTTCGGCTCGAGCGACCTCGACGGCCGCGGCACGCTCGGCACGAGCCAGGTCCACGGCCGCGGCGCGCTGCTCCTTGACGACATCGCGGTCACGGGCACTCTCGAGGCGAGCGACCTCGAGCCGCGCCTTGGCCGCAGCGAGCTCGGTCTGAGCCTTCTCGGCCTGGATCTGGCGCGCGAGCTTCTGCTGTTGGTGGGCCGTGCGGGCCGTCAGTTCGAGCCGGACCTCACGCGGCGTCTCGGCCGTCTCGGCGAGCACACGAAGGGCCTGGTTGAGGCGCACGGCATTGCGTTCGGCGGAGGTGAAGCGATGACGGCTCTGCCACGACGGAAGCAGGTACACGAGCCAGAGCGCGACCGCGACGAAGAAGATCACGCCGCCGCTGAGAACCTGCCCACCCATGCCATAAAGGTAGGTCACCGAGAGATCACACCTCGGCATCCCCCGGCGTGTCGTGACGAGACTTTCGTCGATGGAGCGAGAAAGGCCGGAGCCGGGTCGCTCAGTTGCGGTCGGCCGGCGGAACGCGCGCCGCGTCGGGCGGCACCTGCCCCCGCACGAACCGGTCGAGCACCCCGTAAGGAACCTCTTCGCGCACCAGGGCGAAGGCGTAATGGTCACGCCAATCGCCGTCGATGTGGATGTACTTGCGCCGCAGGCCCTCGTACCGGAAGCCGAGCTTTTCGACGACGCGCAGGCTCGCGTGATTCTCGGGGCGGATGCAGATCTCGACGCGATGCAGGTTCAGCTCCGTGAAACACACGTCGGTCGCCATCGCCACGCCGATCGTCGTGATGTTGCGGCCGGCGAACTCCTCTGCGACCCAGTAGCCGATCGTCGCCGAGGCCAGCGAACCACGCGAGACACCCCACACGTTCAGCTGCCCGGCGACGTCGTCGTCCCACGCCATCACGAAGGGGACGCCGACGCCGTCACGGTACTGCTGCAGAAGACGGCGGATGCCGAGGCGCATGTCGAACGACACGGGGCCGTCGGGACTGGTTGCCTCCCACCGCTTCAACCATGACCGGTTGTCGATCAGCTGCTGCTGAAGGACTCGCGCGTCGCGGTTGCGGATGAGACGGATCGACACGTCGCCGTGCCGCCGAGGGACGGACAGATCCATGGCATCCTGCCGGGTCAGAGACCCTGCGCGAACTCCTTGAACCACGGACGGAGGGCGGGACCGAGGTCGTCTCGGTCGGCCGCGAGCTGCACGATCGCCTTGATGTAATCGACGCGGTCGCCCGTGTCGTAGCGGCGCCCGCGGAACACGACGCCGTAGACGCCGCCGCCGTCGCCGCCGCCGGTGGCGAGCTCTTCGAGAGCATCGGTCAGCTGGATCTCGCCGCCCTTGCCGGGCTGGGTGCGCTCGAGGATGTCGAACACATCGGGGCCGAGCACGTAGCGACCGATGATCGCGAGGTTCGACGGGGCGTCTTCGGCCTTGGGCTTCTCGACGAGCTGCGTGACCTTGACCACGTCTTCTTCGTCGGTCGCTTCGACAGCGGCTACACCGTAGAGGTGGATGTGCGCGGGGTCGACCTCCATGAGCGCGATGACGGTGGCACCGCCGCGCTTGTCGTACTCCTCCATCATCTTGGTGAGCAGCGGGTCGCGCTCGTCGATGAGGTCGTCGCCCAGCAGCACGGCGAACGGGTGATCGCCCACGTGACTGCGGGCACGCAGCACTGCGTGGCCCAGGCCCTTGGGCTCACCCTGACGGACCATGTGGATGTCGGCGAGGTCGGACGAGTGCTCGACCTTGGCGAGCTTGTCGTCGTCGCCCTTCTCGCGCAGCTTCGCCTCGAGCTCGGGCATCGAGTCGAAGTGGTTGGCGATGTTGTTCTTGTTGCGGCCGATGATGATGAGCACGTCCTGGATACCGGCGCCGGTGGCCTCTTCGACGACGTACTGGATGGCCGGCTTGTCAACGACCGGCAACATCTCTTTGGGCATCGCCTTCGTGGCGGGCAGGAAGCGCGTACCGAGTCCGGCGGCCGGGATGACGGCCTTGAAGGGCTTGTGAGGCATGGGCATACCCTAGCGGGGTCCTGAGCCACCGGCGGCAACGCGCCCGCCCCTAGACTTATCGCATGCCGGATCGTATCGAGCAGGCCAAGCGCGCACTGCGCGCCGATCTGCGCGAACGCCGCCAGACCATCTCCGCGCACGCCCGCGAGGTGGCCGAGGCCGGCGTCGCAGAGCAACTCGACGCCCTCGTCGCGCGTCTCGGAGCCCGCAGCATCTCCTGCTTTCTGTCGACGCCCACCGAGCCCGGCACCCACGCCTTCGTGCGCGCGGCCGTGGATCGCGGCATCCGGGTCCTGCTCCCGATCACCCGCGAAGACGGGCTCCTCGACTGGAGCGTGGCCACCGCCGACACCGAGATCACCGAGGGACTGTTCGGTCTTCCCGAGCCGGTGGGCGACGTGCTGGGGCCGATCGCGGTCAACGACGTCGACCTGCTGATCATCCCCGCGGCCGCCGTCGATCGACAGGGCATGCGCCTCGGGTGGGGACGCGGCTACTTCGACAAGACCCTCGGCTCGATGGAGAAGTGCCCGCCCGTCTACGCGGTCATCTTCGACACCGAGCTCATCGACGACGTGCCGCGCGACGTGCACGACCAGCCCGTGACGGGCGTAGTCACCCCCACGCGCACGCTGCCGCTCGCCGCCCACACCTCCTGAACACCCGAAGGACGCTCATGCCCACCTACTCCTACGCCTGCAAGCAGTGCGGTCACCGTTTCGACGCCGTGCAGTCGTTCTCGGATGCCGCCCTGACCGAGTGCCCCGAATGTGGCGGCGAGGTGCGCAAGCAGTACGGGTCGATCGGCGTGACCTTCAACGGCTCGGGCTTCTACCGCACCGACTCACGCGGTTCGTCCTCGGGCGCAAGCGGTGGCGGCTCGTCCACTTCTTCGACATCATCGAAGTCGGAATCGACGTCGTCCGCCTCGCCCTCGGCTTCTTGAGCCCGAGTCGGCGCGGCCTGAGAGGAACCAGCGCATGATCAAGGGATTCAAGGAGTTCATTCTCCGAGGAAATGTCATCGACCTCGCCGTCGCGGTGGTCATCGGAGCCGCGTTCACCGCGGTCGTGAACGCCATCGTCAGTTCGGTGATCACCCCGCTGATCTCGGTGTTCTACAAGCCCGCAGAGAACGGCGAGGTCGGCCCGTCGATCACCGGCATCTACGGCCAGGAAGTGGTCTTCCCCCTGCCCGCCCTGCTGTCGGCGATCATCAGTTTCTTCGCCGTCGCGCTCGTGGTGTACCTCGTGTTCGTCTACCCCATGAACCGGTGGAAGGCCATCGCCGCCGCGCGCGCGGGAGTCAACGAGCCCGCCGCGGACGAGCCCAAGCTGCCGACCGAGCAGGAACTGCTCGTGCAGATTCGCGACCTGCTGGAGCGGCAGAACAAGCTCTGAATCGATCTCAGGCCACCGAGACGGCGCCCGCGCCGGGACCACGTCCCGGGGTCGGGCGCCGTCTCGCGTGATCGGGCGCCCCGCGGGTCAGTAGTGCGGGGGGACGTCGCGCATCATGCGCTCGTCGTTGGGCCCGGATGCCGTGGGCCGAGCACCTACGCCGCGCCCGGGGTCGTCGGCGGGCGCGGGCTCCGCGGTCGTGCCCGGGGCGGCGAGCAAGCGCGCACGCCGCGCACCGCGCACCCGGACGACGGGCTGACGCTCGGCGCCGGACTCCATCGCGCCCGCGTCGGGAGCGGCGGCCCGGCCGGCGGCATCCGGTGACTCGCTCATCGCTCGCTCAGTCGGGAAGATCGAGCGATTCGGTGGTCGCGTCGGGTGCGGCCGCGCCGGCGGGCGCGATGCCGAGGAGCTCCCCGATGCGGGAGGCCACTCCCGCGGGGTCGCTGTACAGGTCGAAGGCGTGCACACGCACGTAGTGCCAGCCGAGCCGGCGGAGGATCTGCGGTCGCAGGCGGAGCGTCTCGCGCAGCGACTCGCCGATCGTCTCGGGGTCGCTCTCGGCGACGACGGCCTTGCCCTGATAGCGAGCGACGATGGGGAGCAGACCGCGGTAATCGACGTCGACCTCGATGTTCAGTCGGCGCAGTTCGCGTGCCAGGGCGCGCGTCAACGGGTCGGCGAGGTCTTCGAGACGGGCCTCGCGGTTGCGCGAGGCGAGGTTGCCGAGGATGCCCATGAGGGTGGCAGCGCCGTGCTCGAGACGGCCGTCGTCGAACGCCGAGGGGCGGATGGACGACACGATCACCATCGAACGACGCGCACGCGTCATTCCGACGGTGAGGAGCCGTTCGCCGTCGGGCGTCGACAGGTCGCCGAAATCACTCAGCACGCGGCCGTGGCGCGTGAGACCGAAGCCGAGCGAGAACACCACGCGGTCGCGACTCTCGGCCACCGACTCCTCGAGGGTGAGCACGGCGAAGGGCTCCGCGGCATCCCGCGAGATGAACTCCGCCACGTCGGACCGGCCGGCCAGCGCCGCGACCACCGACGCGCGCACGCGCTCGGCGTGCGTGCGGCTCGCGGTGACGACCATGAGCGACTCGGAGGCACGGTTGACCGCGTGCTCGACGACGAGGGTCACCACACGAGCGACCTCGGCGTCGGGGCTCTCGACGGCACCGCTGACGGGATCGGGGGCGCCGACACCGCCCTCGACGTAGTCCACGCTGAGGCTGCCGCGACCGAGGTACGAGCCCGCCCACGGGAGCGAGACGATCTCTCCCCCGTAGAAGGCGTCGTTCACCAGCTGGGAGAGGTCTTCGCCGCCCGCGCGATAGCTCCGCGTGAGCGTTTCGACAGGCAGGAGCTCGGCGACGCGCTCGAACACCGAGGTGCCGTCGAACGGCACCTCGTCGGCCTCGTCGGGAGTGCCGAGGATCGACGCGCTGACCCTGAAGGGCGTCGGCTTCTGCACCACCGGGTCACCGAACAGCACCACCTGACGGGCGCGCCGCAGAGCCGGAGCCGCTTCGGCGAGGCAGAGAGCGGCGGCGTCCGCGATGATCACGACGTCGAACGCGAGATCGGTCGGAACGTCGGGCACCTCGTAGGGCGACGCGAGCCATACCGGGGCGAGCGTGCGCAGCAGGGTGGGGGCGGCATCCGACATCTCCTGCGCGGTGTGCAGGCCGTCTTTCAGCACGCGCTTGAGAGCGGCCGCCTCGTCGGAGTGGTCGACGATGCCGATGCGCCACTGCGTCGCGAGCTGCGCGGCCAGCAGGGGACCCGCGGCGGCGGCATGCGCCTCGTCGACGAGACGGAAGTCGCGCTCGAGGCGGTCGACGACGCTCGTGTTGGCACCGAGCAGGGCACGGTCGGTGCGGAGCAGATGCTCGAGGGCCGACTGCCACCACGCGAACTCCAGCTCGGCGCCGACCCGCTCCTCGGGAACGTGGCGAACCGAGAGTTCGACGAGCAACTGCTCGAGGCCCAGGCGCGCGAGCTCGGAGCGCAGCTGGGCCCGCTCGACGAGGTTGTCGAAGAAGGTGGACTCGGCGGCCAGACCCGCGAGCGTGCGGACGAGTCTTTGAACGGGCAGAGTCGCCAGGCGCTCCGAGCCCTGGCGTCCGAGGATCTGGTCGAGCTCGCCGAGCAGGGCGTCGGTGCGCTGCCACGCGACGTTCACGTCGGCGAGACCGAGAGGCACCTCCGGCGTCACGCCGGCCTCGACCACGCGCTGCCATTCCGTGCGCTGCTGCTGGATGCGCACGAGCGCCTCGTACATGTCGGGCACGTGCACGCCCGGACGCACGTACTCCTTCGACAGACGCTTGAGACGGCGACGGTTCGGACCGCTCATCGCGGAAGCGTCACGGCGCGGCGAATGGGCGTCGATGAGTTCGCCCAGCGGGCGCTCGAACACCGTCGGGCTGAAGCGGTCGAGCGACTCGCGGATCCCCTGCAGGAGCTTGAGGTACGAGCCGAGTTCCGACACCGTCTGGAACGGGCGCATGCGCGTCTGGGCGATGAGCTCGTAACCGCGCTCGAGCAGGCGAGGCACGTCGCTGGTGTGGAGCTTGCCGGCCAGGTCATGCGCCGCCCGCGCGTCTTCGGTGCGGGAGAAGCTCACGCCGTACCAGGGCGAGTCGTCGGGGCCGAAGCGGAATTCGCCGAGGCGCGCCGCCATCGCGAGGGCCCGGGCGGCGGCATCCCGTCGTCCGGCCAGACGCTCGAGGGTCGCCAGATCGAAGCGGGCCTCGGTCGAGGGGGCGGGAGAGGTGGATGCCAGCGATGTCAGCGCGCGGAGGATGTCGAGCGCCGAGACGCCCAGCGCGAGGTGCGGCTCGGTCACGGCGGAACGGTAGTCGCGCAGGACCGTCCGCAGGCGCACGAGGGCATCGTCGATCTCGGCGACCTTGGGCTGCTCGGCCTTCTCGTTACGGCCGATCGCGCGGATGAGATCGCGCCGGACGTGGTGGGGCGAGACCGCCAGGCCGGTGAGACCCACTCCGGCGAGACGGTGACGGATGCCGTCGAGAGTCGACCGACGAGCGCTGACGACGAGCACCCGCTTGTTGTCGTGGACGAGCTGCCCGATCGCGTTGATGACCGTCTGCGTGCCGCCGGTTCCAGGAAGCGTGTGCACGACGAGCGACTGACCGGCCGCGATGCGCGCGAGCACGCGCTCCTGCTCGGCATCGGCATCGAGCAGGAGGGTGTCTGCGGCGGGCGTGCGCTCGTCGGGGCCGATCACCTGCGGGTCGTCGCGGCGGACCGTGATGCGCGCGCGGTCGTCGGGGTGGCCGGCGAGCGCGTTCAGGAGCGTGTGGTCGAGGTCGTGCGTGTCGCGGGCCATGCCCGAACCGACGTCGGCGAAGGAGGAGATCACCAGACGCGGGTGCACGACGAAAGTCGGCACGTGAGAGGTGAGGCGACGGATGTGATCGATGACGGGCTGCGGCTTGAACACGCCCTGGTCGTACGCGAGGCCCGCGAGGGCGGCGGGATCGATCTGGATGCCGAGGTGCGTGCGGAAGGCGCGGGCGAGTTCGGGGTTCATCACGAACGCGCCGTGCAGCTTGAGCTCGAAATCACCGTGGTGGCGGCGGATGGCGAGCGGGCGGAGGAGGACCGGAGCGGACCACTCCACGCCACCGATCTTCCAGGCCGACAGGCCCACGGCGAGGTGCACCGGCTCCAGGCCGCGGGCGGTGCGGAGCTCGACGTTCTTGGCCGTGATGCGCTCGGCAGCCATGCGCGCGGTGCGCAGGGCGACCTCGTCACGGAAGAGGTTGGACAGCATGGTCGCGCGGCCGGTGATGAACTGCGGAAGCGAACCGGGGTGGGCCTTGGTGATGTCGATGCCCGCGTCGCGCGCATCGTCGAAGCGCAGGAGGGTCGAGCGGCCGCCGAGGGCCGCCGCCTCGGCGCGGATGCGATCGCGTTCGGGGTCGGCCACGTGGCGAACCACGATGCCGGGTTCCGACAATCGCAGCTCGCCGGGATCGACGGACGACACCGTCTCGTCTCCGTCAGTGCCCATCACGGCACCGTCCTCAGCTCGCCACACACCTGTCAGACTAAGCCGGGCAGTGCGGGATCGTGCGCAGCGGGCCCGAGTTTCGCGGTAATCGGCGACACGCCGCGTCATCGGCTCTTCCTCCACAGGCGGAGAGTTCGCGGCATCCTCCCCCTGCGCCCTCGATCCGTCCGCAGGGCCGTGGCACGGTCACGAGGATGGACGTATGAACAGAGTCACCAGCACCGCACATGACAGCCCCGTCGGGCCGATCCTGCTGACCTTCATCGACGACGCCCTCGTGCGGTTGCACGTCGCCCACGACGGCCTCGATGTCGCGCGCGCCGAGATCGCACAGCGTCTCGGGGTCGTCCCCGACCCCGATGCGTCGATCGGACGAGGAGTCGTCGCGCAACTCGACGAGTACTTCGCGGGCGCGCGGCGGTCGTTCGACGTCTCCCTCGATTGGCGTTTCGTGCGCGGCTTCACGCGCGCCGCACTCGAAGCGACCCTGCAGATCCCCTACGGCGAAGTGGCGTCGTACGGTGAGGTCTCCATGATGGCCGGAGCCCCGCGGGCCGCGCGGGCGGTGGGAACGGCCTGCGCCTCGTCTCCGTTCTCGATCGTCGTCCCGGTGCACCGGGTCGTTCGCGCCGACGGCTCGATCGGCGAGTACGGCGGGCATCCCGACGTGAAGGAGTATCTGCTCACGCTCGAGAGCGACGCGGTGCTCGGAGAAACCCTGCACGCCTCGGCCTGAACACGACGGGGCGTCCGCGCCCGGGCACGACGACGCCCGGCCCGCCGCAGCGAGACCGGGCGTCGGTCGGTCAGTGGTTCGACGCCTTCTCGGCGCCGTATCCCGTGAGAGATCGGACGTCCATCTCCGCCGCCTTACGCGGGTCTTCGGGCGTCCGCGAGGTGACGGAACCGAGCCAGCCGAGGAAGAATCCGAGCGGGATCGACACGATCCCGGGATTGTTCAGGGGCCAGATCGCCACGCCCGTGTTGGCGAACACGCTCGTCGCGGTCCCCCAGAACACCGGTGAGAGGAAGATCAGGACGAGCGCCGAGCCGAGACCGCCGTACATGCTCCAGACCGCGCCGCGGGTCGTGAAGCGTCTCCAGAACAGCGAGAACAGGATCGTCGGCAGGTTGGCCGACGCGGCCACCGCGAAGGCCAGCGCCACGAGGAAGGCGACGTTCTGCCCCTGCACGCCGATGCCGCCGAGGATCGCGAGCACACCGATCACGATGACCGTGCGTCGCGCGACCTTGACCTCGCCGTCCGGCGGCACATCGCCCTTCTTCACCACGTTCGCGTAGATGTCGTGCGCGAACGAGGCGGCCGCCGTGATGGTGAGACCGGCCACCACCGCGAGGATCGTCGCGAACGCCACCGCCGAGATGAACCCGAGCAGGAGCGGTCCGCCGAGAGCCAGCGCGAGCAGCGGCGCCGCCGCGTTCACTCCACCGGGTGCCGCGAGGATCGTCTCGGATCCGACCATCGCACCGGCGCCGTAGCCCAGGACGAGGGTGAGGATGTAGAAGAGCCCGATCAGCCAGATGGCCCACACGACCGAGCGACGCGCTTCCTTCGCGGTCGGCACGGTGTAGAAGCGCATCAGCACGTGCGGCAGACCCGCGGTACCGAGCACCAGCGCCAGCGCGAGCGAGATGAAGTCCCACGGATTCTTTCCGTACTGCAGGCCCGGCGCCAGGACGGCATCACCCTTGGGAGACGCCGCGACGGCGCTCTCGAGCAGCGTGTTGAGATTGAAGCCGTTGATCGCGAGCACCCAGACGGTCATCACGATCGCGCCGCCGATGAGCAGGAACGCCTTCACGATCTGCACCCACGTGGTGCCCTTCATGCCACCGATGAGGACGTACACGATCATCAGGATGCCGACCACGGCAACGACGATCGACTGGCCGACGCGCTCCGTGATGCCCAGCAACAGCGACACGAGGCCGCCGGCTCCGGCCATCTGGGCGAGGAGGTAGAAGAAGCAGACGGCGAGCGTGGTGATGGCCGCGGCCATGCGGACCGGCCGTTCCTTGAGGCGGAACGACAGCACGTCGGCCATCGTGAACTTGCCCGTATTGCGCATGAGCTCGGCGACCAACAGCAGGGCGACCAGCCACGCGACGAGGAAGCCGATCGAGTAGAGGAACCCGTCGTAGCCGTTGATGGCGATAGCGCCGACGATTCCGAGGAACGACGCCGCCGACAGATAGTCGCCGGCGATCGCGAAGCCGTTCTGCGGGCCCGTGAACGAGCGGCCCGCCGCGTAGTAGTCGGCCGCCGTCTTGCTGTTGCGACTGGCACGGATGACGATGAACAGCGTCACGGCGACGAATGCGCCGAAGATCGAGATGTTCAGCACGGGGTTGTTCTCGACGGTCTGCACGGCCGCCTCGACGCTGGCGAAGATCTCGTTCACGAGCGGGTCCCGTCCGCTCGCTCGAGTTCGGCGCGCAGCGCCTCGGCGCCCGGGTCGAGTCGCCGGTTGGCGTAGGACACGTAGCCCATGGTGATGGCGAATGTCGTGACGAACTGTCCGAGTCCGAGCACGAGCCCCACGGTGATGGCGCCCGAGACCGGCTGCGCCATGAATTCCGGCGCGAACGACGACAGCAGAACGTAGACGAAGTACCAGACGAGGAACGCCACCGCGAGGGGGAAGACGAAGCGGCGCTGGCGCTTCTTCAACTCCCGGAACGGGGCGGACTCCTCGACCGCGATGTAGTCGACGCCGCCCTTGTGGGCTTCGTCGATGCGACGGTCCGTCATGTGGCCTCCTTGCCTCATGAGTACGGCGCAACGCTGCGCCGAACGGGGGAAAAGTCCGGGTCGGCCGCTGCTTCCCCGGTGATAGGGTCGACGCTACGAAACGCGGCGACGAAGCCGTCACCCCCGGAAGTAGGTAGTGCGTGACTGCACCCTCCACCCTTCGCGACGATGCGGCTCTCGTGTCGCACGCGGTGGTCGAGCTCGCCCGTCGCACGCATTTCCCCGTCGCTTTCGGCGGCCTGGAACACGACGGGGCGGTCCACGTCACCACGATCGTCGGTGCGCGCACGCGCAGCATCGAGGGGCTCGTCGTCCACGCCTCGCGGGGTCTCGGCGGCCGCGCGCTCGTCGAGCGGCGGCCGCGCATGACGCTCGACTACCGCACGTCGCGCTCCATCACGCACGATTACGACCGCGCCATCCTCGGCGAGGGCATCGCGACCCTCTTCGCCGTCCCCGTGCTCGTCAGCGGAGCGGCGCGCGGGGTCCTCTACTGCGGGTCGTGGGCGCAATCCCCGGTCGGTGACGTCGAGGCACGGCCCGCGTTCGACGTGGCCGGCGAGCTGGGAACCGAGTTGCGCGTGCGCGCCGAGGTCGACCGACGCCTCGCTTCGGCTCCCCACCCCGAGGGCGGTCTCGGAGCCGGCGTGCGCGAGGAGATCCGCGAGAGCTACGCCCAACTCCGCGGCATCGCGGCGATCGTCGGAGACGACGAGGTGCGGCGCCGACTCGAGGCCGTCGAGGCCCGCCTCGCCGCTCTGACCGGGGACGCCGGCGACACGGCATCCGACCCCGACGTCCACCTCTCGCGACGGGAGATCGACGTGCTCGCGTGCGCCGCCGTGGGGTCGACGAACGGCGAGATCGCGGCATCCCTCCACCTGCGCGAGACCACCGTGAAGTCGTACCTCGCCTCGGCGATGTCGAAGCTCGACGCGTCCACCCGGCATGCCGCGGTGACCCGGGCACGTCGGGCCGGGCTCCTCCCCTGAGAGCCGTTGCGAGGCCGGTGGGAAAACCCTGGCAATGGCCGCGTGAGCTTGAGAGCGACGCGGATTCTCGGCATCGTTGCTGGCTCCTGTCGTCGATCAGAGAAGGAGAGTCACATGCTGACGCTCACCGAAGAGGCCACGACCGCCGTGAAGACCATCACCGCCCAGTTCCCGGATGCCGCTCAGGGCGGCGTCCGCATCGAGGGAGCGGGCTCCCCCGAGTCGCAGTTCGCGCTGTCGGTCGTCGACGGCCCGCAGCCGGATGACGCCGTCGTCGAGAACGCCGGAGCGCGGGTCTTCCTCGACAGCGACGCCGCAGCCGTCCTCGACGACCGCGTGCTCGACGCGCAGATCGACCCGCAGGGGTCGGTGCAGTTCGCCGTCACCAGCGCAGCCTGACGCGCTGCGTCGCGTGATCGATGCCCCGGCTTCGTGCCGGGGCATCGTCGTGTGCGCGGGTCTCTGCGCGGCACCGGCGCCCGAGACCGCATCTCGCTGACATTCCGGCGTCAGCGCGCAACCGACTCGACTCGTCAGCGAGATGCCGTCTCGCGGGGCGGATGCCGCGACCTCAGCCCTCGAAGACAACGACCTCGTCGTTCGCCGCGTCGTAGACGAACTGCAGCGCGGTGCCGGCGGGCAGATCGGTGTTGCGGAGTTCGGGCGTGCCATCGCTGAGCAGCATGGTGGCGCTCGGCGGGAACACACCCGCGCCGCACGAGGGGATCATGTACCGGCCGTTGTAGGACGTGCCGTTCCCCAGCTCCTGGAGCAGCTCGGGCTGCCAGACGGTCATGCACTTCGACGCGCCCTCGCCGGTGTCGAACGAGGCGTAGACGGCGACGCGGAACCCCTGGAACTGCGCGTACGACGTCACACCGCTCGAGAGCCCCTGTGTGAAAGAGCTCGGCGGGCTGAAGTCTGGATCGGGCGCGAGTCGGGCGATCTGCGTCGCCCCCACCTGCAGCGGGTCGGTCTGCACGCGCTGCACGACGACGAGCGCCGTCGCGGCGCACGCGACGACGAGGACCGCCGCGGTCAGCAGGATCGTGGTGGAACGGCGCAGGCGCGGCATCCGGAACCTCCGCCGCGGTGGGTCGGCCGGCTCTTCGACGGCGCTCGGGTCGACCGGCTCCTCTTCGACCTCCGACGGCGCGGGAGCGACATCGTCGGAGCTGCGGCTCTCGAGTTCGATGAGCCGCCGCAGAGCGGCCGGGTCCGAGGAGATGTCGGCCCCGGGCGCGTACGCCCTTCGGCGCAGGGCCGCGAGTTCGTCATCGTCGCTGATGCTCGGCATGGGTCGATTCAATCAGTGCGCCCCCGACCGCGACGCTCTGGCGTGGTCCGTTCGTGCGTTTCGCGTCCGGCCGCCGTCGTGGGCTCGCCGCGGAGAACGACGCACGGCGCTGCCGGTGCCATACTGCGGGAGTGTCCGGTCGTCACGCCTCCCGCGGTGAGATCATTCGAGGTCTCGCCCTCGCGATGGTGCTCTCGCTCGCGCTGATGTGCAGTGCCTGTTCCCGCGTGATCCACCGCGACGACGTGATCGGCACCTGGGAAGCGCGGGACGGCGATCATGTGGCTCAGCTGGTGCTACACGGCGACGGGACCCTCGACGCCCGAGGCGTGCCGCGGGCTGCGGTGTCGGACTTTCCGGATGTCGACCGTGAGGTCGAGTTGAGCTGGACGGACACGGTCGCCTTCTCCGGACGGTGGTACTTCTCGGAGGCGACCTCCGAGAGTTTCGACACCGGCGACGTCTACGCCACGGACATCGTGGGCGCCGACAACGTCTCCCTCCACGCGGCGCCGGGTGGCCTCGCCCTGCAGTATGGCTACGTCGAGCGGGGGCAGACCCTCGAGTTCCGCCTCAGCGACGAAGCGCCTACCCCGGTCCCCGCCACCCTCTCGCGAATGGACCTCCTGGGCACCTGGCGCTCCGACGATGCGGGCACCCTGACGCTGTCGGACGACGGCACCTTCACGTTGACGGATGCGCCTCCCCCGCTCACGACGCAACTCGACCTCCCCGGGTCTTCCCCGCTGTTCGGGCAGTGGTCGGTGCCGCAAACGGTCCTCCCTCTCGACGAGGACGCGTACGTCGTTCTGTCCTTCGACGTCGCGTTCCTGACGGCCGATGGCTCGTTCGTCACCGCCCTGGCGAAGATCACCCCGACCGGGGACGGTTACCGGCTCGGCTTCCGTGACGATCGCTTCGAGTGGGTGCGGGAGGCAGGCTGACGATACCGCCACGAGACCACGTCGTGCGGATGCCGAGGCCTCATCGTCCCGTGAACTCCGGCGGACGCTTCGCCTGGAATGCGGCGAAGCCCTCGCGGTAGTCTTCGGTCGCCGCCAGGGCTGCCTGGGCGCGGTTCTCGAGCGCCATCGCCTCCCACAACCCCAGCCGCTCGTCGCGGATCGCGCCGACGATGCGCTTGCTCGCCCGGAACGCCTGCGTCGGACCGGCAGCGGCCGTGCGGGCCGCCGAGGTCGCGGCATTGTGGACCTCCTCCGCCGGAAATGCGCGCGAGAAGAGTCCGGCGCGGACGGCTTCGGCCCCCGACATCAGTCGACCCGTGTAGATCAGGTCGAGCGTGGCGTGGGCGCCGAGGCGCTCGACGAACAGCGCGTGACCGCCGGAATCGAGCGTCGCGCCGAGGGCGGCGAAGGGCGAGCCGATCTTGGCGTCCCCGGCGACGTAGACCACGTCGGTGGCGATAAGCAGGCCCAGGCCGACACCCAGGCAGGCCCCGTGGGCGGCCGCGAACGTCGGCGCGGGAAAGGTCGCCATGCGACGCAGCAGAGGCGCCAGCGTGTCGTCCAGGTAATCCGCGACGTCGTCGGTGCGGGGGTCGACCCCCGAGATGTCGCGCCCGGCGCAGAACGACGGCCCCTCACCGCGCAGCAGCAGCGCGCGAGCACCGTCGGCCTCGGCCCGGTCGTAGGCATCGGCGAGCGCGTGCAGACCCTCGAGGGCCAGGGCGTTGCGACGGGCGGGGGCGTTCAGGACGATCTCGGCCACGCCGGCGTCGAGGCGGTAGTCGATCATCGCGCTCAGCCGTCGTAGTCGACGCGGACGGCGTCGGAGGTCGGATGCGACTGGCAGGTGAGGACGTACCCGCGTTCGATCTCGTCGGGCTCGAGCGCGTAGTTCTCGGTCATGGTGACCGCACCCTCGATCACCCGCGCGCGGCAGGTGCCGCACACCCCGCCCGCGCACGCGAAGGGGACGTCGGGGCGCACGCGGAGAGCGGCGGCGAGGATCGTCTCGTTCGCGGCGACCGGGCTGTCGACGTGCGCCGACTGCCCGTCGAGGGTGATCTCGATCGAGCGCACCGGTTCATCGGCGCGGACTCTCACGGGGCGCGCTCCCCCCGTTTGGGCGGGAGCGTCGCCGTCTCCCGCGGTGAACAGTTCGAAGCGCACACGATCGCGGGCGACACCGACCTCGGCGAGGGTGTCGCGACAGAGCTCGACGAGCGCGAAGGGCCCGCAGAGGAACCACTCGTCGACGGATGCCGGATCGATCAGCCGCGACAGGATCAGGCGCAGACGCTCCTCGTCGATGCGGCCCGAGAACACCGGCGCCGCGCGCTGCTCGCGCGAGAGCACGTGGTGCAGCGTGAGACGAGAGGGATAGCGGTCTTTGAGATCGGCGAGCTCGTCGACGAACATGACATCGGTCGAGGACCGGTTCGCGTACACGATCGTCATGCGGGCGTTCTCGGAACGCTCGAGCACTCCGGCGGCGAGCGCCATGATCGGGGTGATCCCGGAACCGGCGGCGATCGCCACGACGTGCCCCGTCGCCGTCGACGCCCGCGACACGAAGGTGCCCGCCGGGCTCATGACGTCGATCTCGTCGCCGGGTCGCAGCCCCTCGTGTGCCCAGGTCGAGAAACGTCCGTCGGGGTCGCGCTTGATGCCGACGCTGATCGCTCCGCGCACCGGCGGCCGGCAGAGCGAGTACGACCGGCGCAGGTCCTGTCCGTCGACGCGGGCGCGCAGGGCCACGTACTGCCCGGGTGCGTAGTCGAACGCCTCGGCGAGCTCCTCGGGAACGGCGAAGGTCACCTCGATCGCGGTGGGGGTCAGGGGGCGCACGTCCGCGACGCGAAGGGTGTGGAAACGGGCGCGGGTGCGCGGGGTGGCCGGGGTCTCGGCATCCGTCATCGTCATCAAAGGGCCTTGAAGTGGTCGAAGGGTTCGAGGCAGGCGCGGCACTCCCACAGCGCCTTGCACGAGGTCGAGCCGAAGCGCGAGACCTCGCGCGTGTCGAGGGAGCCGCAGCGGGGGCAGGCGACGCTGAGCCTCAGCCGGATGGGGCCGGCCGGCGCGCGGCCCGAGGGTGGGGCGATGCCGTACTCGGTGAGCTTGCGTCTTCCGGCGTCGCTCATCCAGTCGGTCGTCCACGCGGGGGTGAGCGTCGTTCGGACGACCGCCCGATCGAAACCCGCCGAGGTGAGGGCCAGCACGATGTCGTCGCGGATCGCGTCGACCGCCGGGCACCCCGAGTAGGTCGGTGTGATCGTGACGGTGACGGTGTCGCCGTCGAAGCGCACGTCGCGCAGGACGCCGAGGTCATCGATCGTCAGCACCGGCACCTCGGGATCGACGACGGCGGCGACCACCTCGCGGGCGTGCTCCAGCGTCGCGGTCACCAGGTCGCTCCCGGGTGCCGGCGCGCCAGCACCTGCATTTCGGCGAGAAGCGGACCGAGCGCGGGGTGGTGGACACCGCGGCGCCCCCCGGCAGACGAACCGGGGATCGTCGGCACGGGCACGTCCTCCTGCGCCAGGACAGCGTGGAGGACCTCATCGACGCGAGCCCGGAGCATCGACGGCCGTACGGCGACACCGCCGAGACGGTCGTGCAGGGGCTCGTCGCGGAACAGCTCGTCGAGATACGGCCACGTGTCGTCGAGGCCGACCAGCAACCGCCGCCGTGACTCCTCGGTGCCCCCGGCGAGCCGCAGCGTCCACTGCACGGCGTGATCGCGGTGGTAGTCCACCTCTTTCTCGGCCTTCGCCGCGACGGCGGCGAGGACGGGATCGGCGGATGCCGCGAGCTCCCGGTACAGCTCGAGGAGATAGGTGGATGCCAACAGCTGGCGGGCGATCGTGTGCGCGAAGTCGCCGTTGGGAAGCTCGAACAGCCAGGCGCTGCGGAACTCCGGCTCGTCGCGCCAGTAGGCGAGATCGTCTTCGCTGCGACCGTCGTACGAGCCCGCGTAGCGCAGGAGCGAGCGCGCGTGACCGAGCAGATCGAGGGCGATGTTCCCGAGAGCCACGTCCTCCTCGAGCTCGGGGGCACGGGCCACCCATCCGCAGAGGTTCTGAGCGAGGATCACCGCGTCGTCACCGAGGCGCATCGCGTACGCGGCGACATCGGGGTCGGTGGCGCGGTCCTCTCCCCCGGCCAGCTCCGCGGAGAGGTCGAGGGCGTCGAGCGAGACGTCGCCATGCACGTCGCGGTCGGTCGAGGTGCTCACAGGTGCGGCACCCCCTCCGACGCGGTGTAGTACACCGCGTGCCGGTAGTTCTTGCCCGCCGGCGACTCGAAGAAGGCGCCCTTGGCTCCGGGGTCGCTCGTGGTCACGGCATCCGAGGGGACGACCCACACCGACACGCCCTCACCGCGACGGGTGTACAGGTCGCGGGCGTTGCGGACGGCGAGCTCGGCGTCGGGGGCGTGGAGCGAACCGACGTGCACGTGGCTGAGGCCGCGGTTCGCGCGCACGAAGACCTCCCACAGGGGCCAGGTCTCGGCGGGGCTGCCGCCGGGGGTGGCCATCAGGCGGCCGCCTTCGCGCTCTTCTTCGCCGCGTACGCCGCCGCCGCCTCGCGCACCCAGGCACCCTCCTCGTGCGCGTCGCGGCGGTGTTGCCGGCGCATCGTGTTGAGGGGGCCACGGCCGGCGAGCACCTCGTGGAACTCGGTCCAATCGATCTCGCCCATGTCGTACTCCCCCGTCTCGTCGTTGAAACGCAGGTCGGGATCGGGCAGGGTCACGCCCAGCACCGCGGCTTGCGGCACGAGCATCGAGACGAACCGCTGACGCAGGACGTCGTTGCTGAAGCGCTTGATGTTCCACGCCATCGACTGCGCCGAGTTGGGCGAGTCGTCGTCGGGGGGTCCGAACATCATCAGGCTCGGCCAGTACCAGCGGTTCACGGCATCCTGAGCCATCTGACGCTGCTCGTCGGTGCCCTGCATGAGGGTGAGCAGGATCTCGAACCCCTGACGCTGGTGGAACGACTCCTCTTTGCAGATGCGCACCATCGCCCGACCGTAGGGACCGTACGAGGCGCGGCAGAGAGGCACCTGGTTGCAGATCGCGGCGCCGTCGACGAGCCAGCCGATCGCGCCCATGTCGGCCCAGGTCGGCGTGGGGTAATTGAAGATCGAGGAGTAGCGGGCTGTGCCGTCGACGAGCTGCTGTGTCATCTCGTCGCGCGTGATGCCGAGGGTCTGCGCGGCGGAGTAGAGGTAGAGGCCGTGCCCCGCCTCGTCCTGCACCTTCGCCAGCAGGATCGACTTGCGCTTGAGGCTCGGGGCGCGAGTGATCCAGGCCCCCTCGGGCTGCATGCCGATGATCTCGGAGTGCGCGTGCTGCGAGATCTGGCGGATCAGCGTGCGGCGGTACCCCTCCGGCATCCAGTCGCGCGGTTCGATCCGTCCGTCGGCCTCGATGAGGGCGTCGAACGTCGCTTCGCCGTCGCTCTCACCGCTCGCGGCATCCGTGGGGGGTGCGGTCATCGTCATCGTCGACTCCTTTTACAGACCGATCGTTCAGTAAAACTGTAGCGGAGGGTGCGCGAGGCCGCAACGGGCCTGCCCCCCTCGCCCCCGGCGGTGTGGGGTGGAGCCATGGCAGACACCGCGATCTTCGACGTGGACGGCACCCTCGTCGACACCAACTACCAGCACGCCCTCGCCTGGTACCGCGCCTTCCGGCGGTTCGACGTCGTGCTGCCGATCTGGCGCATCCACCGGGCGATCGGCATGGGCGGCGATCAGCTCGTCGCCTCCCTCACCGGCGACGACGTCGAGAAAGACCACGGCGAGGCCCTGCGCGACGCGTGGACCGAAGAGTTCGAGCCGTTCCTCGGCGAGGTGAAGCCCTTCGACGGAGCACACGACCTGCTCGTCGAGGTGAAGAAGCGCGGATTCCAGGTCGTACTCGCCAGCTCCGGCAAGAGCGACCATGTCGAGCATTTCCTCGACCTCGTCGACGCCCGCGACCTGGCCGATGCGTGGACCACCTCCGACGACGTCCAGGCGAGCAAGCCCGCCCCCGACCTCGTGGAGACGGCGCTGGATCGCGTGCCCGGCTCGAGCGGCATCATGATCGGCGATTCGCCGTGGGACGCCATCGCTGCGGCGAAGGCGGACATGGCCACGATCGCGGTACGCACGGGCGGGTTCTCTGCGGAGGAGCTTCGGGATGCCGGAGCCTCCCGCGTCTTCGACAGCCTCCGCGACCTGATCGCCGGCCTGGACGACACGCCGCTCGCGCGACCGCGTTCCTGACGACCCGGCATCGCGCCCGCGCGGCCAGACCGCCCCCGTTCGTCGAGATCGACACCGAACGGCTGCGGCCTCGGCAGATCGATACGTCCTCGACAACAGACCGAGCTCAGCGCAGGTCGTACACGCGCTGGTACTTGCCCTCGCTGCGCGGGAGCGAGCCGGGCTCCTCGACGCGCACATCGACCGTCGTGCCGATCACGACCTTGATCCGCTGTTGCAGCACGACGCCCGCCGCCTCGCACACCTCGCGCTCCAGGGCCGGGTGCCTCTCGATACGGACGGTCATGGCATCCATCCTCCCCTCGCGGCGCAGCTCGAGCACGAAGTGCGGGGTGAGCTTCTCGATGCCCAGCACGATCTCCTCGATCTGCGTCGGGAAGAGATTCACCCCGCGGAGGATGATCATGTCGTCGTTGCGGCCGGTGATCTTCTCGATGCGGCGCATGGCGGGGAACGCCGTCCCGGGCAACAGCCGGGTGAGATCGCGGGTGCGGTAGCGGATGACGGGGAACGCCTCTTTGGTGAGCGAGGTGAAGACCAGCTCGCCGAGCTCTCCATCGGCGACGGGGGCGCCCGTGTCGCCGTCGATCGTCTCGGGGAGGAAGTGGTCCTCCCAGATGTGAGGGCCGTCCTTGGTGAGCGCACTCTCGGAGGCCACGCCCGGGCCCATCACCTCGCTGAGGCCGTAGATGTCGACGGCGGTGAGGTCGAGGCGCCGTTCGATCTCTCGGCGCATCTCGTTCGTCCACGGCTCCGCCCCGAGGACTGCGACCCGCAGTGACGTCGAGCGCGGGTCGACGCCCGCCGCCTCGAGCGCGTCGGCGATCGTGAGGAGGTAGCTGGGCGTGCAGAGAATGGCATCCGGCTGGAAGTCCTGGATGAGCTGCGCCTGACGAGCCGTCTGTCCGCCCGACATCGGGATGACCGTCGCCCCGAGGCGCTCGATACCCGCGTGTGCGCCGAGGCCGCCGGTGAACAACCCGTAGCCGTAGGCGTTGTGCACGCGATCGCCGGGACGGATGCCGGCTGCCGAAAGCGACCGCGCGACGAGATCGGCCCACCGGTCGAGGTCGCCCGCGCTGTACCCGACGACCGTGGGACGCCCGGTCGTGCCGGACGACGCGTGAACGCGCCGAACGTCGGCCATCGGCACCGCGAACATGCCGAAGGGGTAGGTCTCGCGCAGGTCGGCCTTCGTGGTGAAAGGCAGCAGGCGGATGTCGTCGAGCGCGTGGATGTCGTCGGGATGGACGCCCGCCGCATCGAACTTCCGGCGGTACAGCGCGACGTTGTCGTACGCGTGGCGGACCGTCCACTGCAGGCGTTCGAGTTGCAGAGCGCGCAGGCTCTCGAGCGGAACGCCGGTCGGATCGACGGATGCCAGGACGTCGGGGCGTGAGGGAACGGTCATGGTCATCGGGACACCTCCGTGGTGGAGAGCGCGGCGCGGCGCTCGGGCTCGGGGTCGTAGGCGGATGGGGGGCCGGAGGCCTCTGCGGAGTCGGCCTCCGGCGTCGGCGGACGCCGATCCGTCGTGATGCTGCGGCCGCGCACCTCGGCGACCAGGTCGCCCGTCTCGTCGGTCACGCGGATGTCGTAGAGGCCCGTGCGCCCACTGCGCGCGCGGCGGACGGCGGTCGCGGTGAGCGTCTGCCCGGCCGTCGTCGACTTCAGGAACGAGATGTCGGCGCCGCCCGCGACGGTGACCCGCTCGTCTTCGTTGCACGCGATCGCGAACGCCGTGTCGGCGAGGGTGAAGACGAGCCCGCCGTGGGTGATGGCGAACCCGTTCAGCATGTCGTCGCGCACGGTCATCGACACGCGAGACTCCCCCGGGGCGTCGTGCTCGACGACCATGCCGAGCATCGCCGACGCCCGATCGCGCTGCATCATCGGCCGGGGGCTCATGCGGGAACCGCCACGGGGGCCCACGTCTTCGCCACGAGCGTGAGCACGTCGTACTGCGCGACGATCTCGTCGTGCTGGTTGCGGATCACGGCGTCCCAGCGCACCTCGCCGTAGTCGTCGGTCTCTCGGGGGGTGATCTGCTTCGCCGTCAGGGCGACGCGGATGCGGTCTCCGGGTGAGACGGGGGTGACGAAGCGCAGGTTCTCGAGCCCGGAGTTGGCGAGCACCGGCCCCGGCGCCGGGTCGACGAACAGTCCCGCCGCCCACGACACGAGCAGGTAGCCGTGCGCGACCCGCCCCGGGAAGAAGGGGTTGGCCGCGGCCGACTCCTCGTCCATGTGCGCGTAGAACGTGTCGCCGGTGAAGTTCGCGAAGACCTCGATGTCGTCGAGGGTGACTTCGCGCTCGACCGACTCCACGGCATCCCCGATCCGAAGCTCCGACAGGGGCTTGCGGAAAGGGTGCGCACCCGAGGAATCGGTGTCGGCTCCCGGATGCCACACGCCGGTGAGCGCGGTGAGCATGCGGGGTGAGCCCTGGATCGCGGTGCGCTGCATGGAGTGCAGGACCGAGCGGATGCCGCCGAGCTCTTCGCCGCCGCCGGCGCGACCCGGTCCGCCGTGCACGAGGTGCGGAACGGGCGCACCGTGGCCGGTCGAGGTGCGCGCGTCGTCCCGGTCGAGGAAGAGCACGCGGCCGTTCATCGCGCCCATGCGCGTGAGCAGTTCGGTCGCGACGTCGGGGTCGTGGGTGGCGACGCTCGTGACGAGCGAGCCGCCGCCGCGACCGACGATCTCGGCCGCCTCGGCGACGTCGGCGTACTCGACGATGCTCGCGACGGGACCGAAGGCCTCGATGTCGTTGACGGCCGGGGTCGCAGCATCCGCGAACGCGAGAAGCATCGGCTGGAGGAACGCGCCCTCGGCGGGCACGCCCCGCGGCACGTCCGCCGAACCGACGACGAAGCGTCCCCCGGCGTCGGTGAGCGCCCGGACCTGGCGCAGCACCTCGTCACGCTGCTCGACCGAGACGACCGGGCCCATCGTCACGCCTTCGACGCGCGGGTCGCCGATGACCACGCGCTCGGCGATCCTGTCGCGCAGCGCGCGGGCCACGGCATCCGTGGTCCCCGTCGGCACGATCGCGCGGCGGATCGCGGTGCACTTCTGTCCCGCCTTGGTGGTCAGTTCGACGAGCAGCTGCTTAACGTACGCGTCGAACTCGGGCGTGCCGGGGACGGCGTCGGGGCCCAGGATCGAGGCGTTGATCGAGTCGGTCTCGCTCGTGAAGCGCACACCGGGCTTCGCCCGGGCGCGCAGCCGCTCGGCGGTCGAGGCGCTGCCGGTGAAGCCGACGGTGTCGCCGAGGTCGAGCAGATCGAACAGTCCCGGCACGCTGCCGCTCACCAGCTGCAGCGAGCCCTCGGGGAGCAGGCCCGTCTCGACCACCATCCGCACCCACGCCTCGGCGATGTAGGCCGTGGGGGTCGCGGGCTTGACGATCGTGGGAAGGCCGGCCAGGAACGCGGGCGCGAACTTCTCGAGCGCGCCCCACATGGGGAAGTTGAAGGCGTTGATCTGCACCGCGACCCCCGAAAGACGCGTGTAGACATGCCTTCCGAGGAAGGAGCCGTCCTTCGACAGCGGCTCGATCGGTCCGTCGAGCACGACCTTCCCCGCGGGCAACTCCCGGCGGGCTTTCGACGAGAAGGTGAAGAGCACCCCGATGCCGCCGTCGATGTCGCTGAGCGAGTCGCGGCGGGTCGAGCCGGAGCGCTCCGACAGGGCGTAGAGCTCGTCACGACGCTCGTTCAGCGCGATCGCGAGGTTCTTCAACACCATCGCGCGCTCGGGGAAGGTGAGGGCGCCCAGGCTCGCCCGCCCCTCGCGACGGGCGTACGCGACGGCGGCCGCGAGGTCGAGGCCCTTCGTGCTGACGCGGACGATCTCGTCGCCGGTCGACGCGTCGCGGACGATCGCGGCATCCGGATCGTCGGCGGGCGTCCACCACGAACCGTTCACGTAGCTGGGGAGAAACGTCATCATTCGCTCCATTCGTAGAATCCGCGGCCGGTCTTGCGACCCAGGTGGCCCTGGGCGACGAGGTCGCGCAGCAAGGCGGGCGGGGTGAAGCGCGCACCGAACGCGCGCTCGAGTTCTTCGGCGATGCCCAGCCGTACGTCGAGACCGACGATGTCGGTGGTGCGGAGGGGGCCCATCGGATGCCGATACCCCCGCTCCATCGCCGTGTCGATGTCCTGCGCGGAGGCGACGCCCTCTTCGAGCATGCGGATGGCCTCGAGGCCGAGAGCGACGCCGAGGCGGCTCGACGCGAAGCCCGGCGCATCGCGCACGACGACGGCGGCCTTGCCGATCGCCTCCACCCACCGAGTCGCTCGCGTCACGACCTCGGGCGCGGTGTCGGCACCCGTCACGACCTCGACCAGCGCCGAGGCCGGCACCGGGTTGAAGAAGTGCAGGCCGAGGAACCGTTGCGGACGCCGCATCGCTCCGGCGAGCGCGTCGATCGAGATGGAGGAGGTGTTGGATGCCACGACGGCGTCGTCGCGCACGGCGCCCTCGATCCGCGCGAGGGCGCCGAGCTTCAGTGCCCGGTCCTCCGG
Source organism: Sphingomonas sp. G5 (assembly GCF_052660795.1). Taxonomy (NCBI): domain Bacteria; kingdom Pseudomonadati; phylum Pseudomonadota; class Alphaproteobacteria; order Sphingomonadales; family Sphingomonadaceae; genus Sphingomonas; species Sphingomonas sp. G5. The sequence goes on from NZ_CP109660.1 coordinate 2,378,245, forward strand.
CACGGCCTCGACGACGAGGCCCGCCTCGGCGAACGCGCCGGTGTCGACGCTGGTCGTGAGGGCGTCGGCATCCGGAAGCCGCGTGCCCCGCGCTGCCGAGCGGGTGAGAGCGGCCTCGACGCGGCCCCGCGCCTGGGCGGCGGCCTCCGCATCGCGCTCGACGACGTGCACGCGGGCTCCCGCGATCAGGAACGCGTGGGCGATGCCGGCCCCCATGCGGCCTCCGCCGAGCACACCGACGACGACGGGAACGGATGCTGTGTCTCGGACCGTGGTGGTAACGGGGGAGGTCATCTCTTCTTCCTCTCGAGGAACGCGGTCATGCGGGCGTGCTTGTCTGCGCTGTCGAACAGCTCGGCCTGCAGCTCGCCGTCGATGGCGGGGTGCGCGTTGCGCGGGGCGAGCAGGGCACGCTTGGTGAGGATCGTCGCGCGGGCGGAGTTCGCGGCGATCCGGTCGGCGACCGCGTGAGCGGAGTCGAGCAGATCCTGGGGCTCGTGGATGCTCGAGAGCAGCCCCCACGCGAGCGCTTCGTCGGCGTCGATCACGCGGGCGGTGAGCAGCAGCTCGCTCGCGCGGGCGTGTCCGACGATCTCGGGAAGGCGCCACGAGGCTCCCGCCGCGGCGATGATGCCGAGACCCGGTTCGGGGTTGCCGAAGCGCACGCGAGGTGTCCCCAGGCGGATGTCGGCGGCGTAGGCGAGCTCGGCTCCCCCGCCCAGCGCGAATCCGTCGACGGCGGCGACCACGGGCATGGGCAGGCGGCGGATGCGATCGAACACCGTCGCGTTGATCCCGCGGAGGGCGTCGTCGCCGGTGCGGTCGCGGAGCTGGGCGATGTCGGCCCCCGCGGCGAAGATGCCTCCCGCCCCGGTGAGGATGAGGGTGCGCGGACGCTCCTCGAGGTCCGCACAGAGGGCGTGCAACTCGTCGACCATCGCCTGATCGATCGCGTTGCGGCGGTCGGGTCTGTCGAGGGTGGCGACGACACGGTCGTCGCGGGCGTCGATGCGGAGCCGGGCGGGCGAGCCTGACGCATCGGCGTCGGAACCCGGCGAAGCCTCCCGCCCCCTGGCCAGGGGCGACTCAGCCATGGGCCCGCTCCAGGATCATCGCCGTGCCCTGCCCCACCCCGACGCACATCGTCGCGAGGCCGTACCGCGCGTCCTCGCGTTCCAGGCGGCCGAGCAGCGTCACGATCAACCGCGAGCCGCTCGACCCCAGGGGGTGCCCCAGCGCGATCGCCCCGCCGTCGGCGTTGACGATCCGGGGGTCGAGTCCGAGTCGACGTATGCACGCCAGCGACTGCGAGGCGAATGCCTCATTGAGTTCGACGGCCCCCAGGTCGGATGCCGACAGCCCGGCCTTCGCAAGCGCCTTCTCGGTCGCAGGCACCGGGCCGAGCCCCATGATCTCTGGCGCCAGCGCGGCGGAGGCGTGCGCGACGATCCGGGCGCGAGGGCGCAGGCCATGGCGTTCGACCGCCTCGGCACTGGCCACCACGATCGCCGATGCCCCGTCGTTGAGCGAGCTGGAATTGCCCGCGGTCACGACCTCGCCGCCCGTCACGACCGGCCGGAGCCCCGCGAGCGCATCCAGCGAGGTGTCACGGCGCGGGCCCTCGTCGGTATCGACCACGCCCCGAACGGTCTCGACGGCGACGATCTCGTCGCGGAAGTGCCCGGCATCCTGAGCCCGAACCGCCCGCTCGTGGCTGCGGAGCGCGAAGGCGTCGGCATCGGAGCGCGAGACGCCGTCGATCCGGGCGACCTCTTCGGCCGTCTCGGGCATGGTGAAGGTGGCTTTGTCGCGCGCGGCGAGGCGCGCATTGGTGAAGCGCCAGCCGATCGACGTGTCGAAGGCCGCCCCGGGCTTCGCCCACGCCCTCTCGGGCTTCGCCTGCACCCAGGGAGCACGGGTCATCGACTCCACGCCGCCCGCGACGATCACCTCGGCATCGCCCGCGCGGATCGCCTGAGCGGCGAGCGCGATCGCGCTCATTCCCGAGGCGCAGAGGCGGTTGACGGTGAGGCCCGGGGTGCTGTCGGGAAGCCCCGCGAGCAGAACGGCCATGCGGGCGACGTTGCGATTGTCTTCACCGGCCTGGTTCGCCGCACCGAGGATGACCTCGTCGACGGCCTCGACGGGAACGCCCGCGCGAGCCACCGCTTCGCCGACCACCAGCGCCGCCAGATCGTCGGGACGAACGGATGCCAGAGCCCCGCCGTACCGTCCGACCGGGGTGCGCACACCTCCGATGAGAAACGCGTCCGCCATCGCCACCCTCTCCCCCGCCGACTCTGGCGGGGCCCGTCCACCTCACCCGCGAGGTTTTCCGACCGATCGTTCAGTAATCATGGCAGAACGCGTCTCCCGAGGCAACGGCGCCCACCTCACATTGCCGCTATGGGCGAGCGTTCACACCCCGTCGGCGGTGGCCGACCCTTCTCGCGCGCGACGCAGTTGAGCGCGACGCGATTTGCGGCGCTCCACGAGTGAGTACAGCACCGGCACGAGAACCGGCGTCAGCAGCGTCGACGAGATCAGCCCGCCGTCCACCGCGACCGCGAGCGGGCGCGAGATTATGCCGTCGAGGCTTCGGTGGGAAGACTATGCGGACGGCGGGAGGCTGCTGCAGTCCAACTCGGTGGGAACCTCAACGACCGAAGGTGTTGGCGGTTCCAGGGCAGCGAACATGTCGCTGACGCCTGCGCCGATCGCCGTCGCGGCTACGCCGATGGTTGTCACCGCGGTGATGAGATTTGCGAGCTCGCGAATCTTCTGGACGAAGGGGTGGTTCAGCAGGCCGGGCGCGCGAGGGCCGCTCAGAATGACCGCCCCAACGATCCCGTCCAGGGAGTCGGTGAGACCGTCGGACCCGCTGACTCGATAAGAATCTGCGGCGGTGACGATCCGCTGCGCGTGGACCCGGAGGGCCTCGCGGACGTCCCTTGGTAGGTCCTTGGCCTGGGCGAGCTCGTCGAGGATGGTGCTCGCCAGATCCCGAATATTTTTCAAAGAGTCGCCGTCCACGGCACGGTAGAGCTTGCGCTCGAACAGCGCCGCACTCCCGAATTCGAGGCCCTGCAAAACGGCAGAGTCAATGCCTGCATAAAAGGTGCTTGCGGGCATCCCCGGAACAGCAGCCCTGGGGATGGCCGCCTCAACGTGCTCATATGGCCGGTAAAGGAAAGACTTCCGAACTCCCGGCCCCTCGAGCGACGAGATCGCAGCACGGGCTTGGATGGGCTGCTGCATCAGTTCCGCGATCACTGAAAAGTATGCGGCGTCCCCGACGGACGGATCCATGTCGTAGTGGGTGTGAAGGAGCGCCCGCGTCTCGACGTCTCCGACCTCCTGCAGTTGTGCCCGCACCGCATCAAAAACCAGGAAAAGCCTCCCCGCGGGGTTCGTGAGGTGCTCAAGGGTGGTCAGTTCGTCGCTGTCGTCTTCTGCCATGCACTCATCGTGCCGCACAAAAAGAAGACCCCGACGCTCACACGCTAGGGACCTCGCGACGCCCAACGCCGCGTCAGTAATCGGCACTTCCCATCCTCGGTTGGGGGAGTCGTGCAATTGCAAAAAGAGCATCGGCCGTACGACATCGACCCGCTCGTGAAAGCTGCAGCGTATACAGGGGATCCTCCACGTATACGGTCCCTGCACGGACCATCAAAACGAAACATCGCGTCAAGCACGGCAGTTGGCACGACAGCTTCCGAAGTATCTGGGGTCGCTACCCCCTGCAGCCCAGAGCCCCCTGACCGGGAACGGTGATCTGTGAGCTGCGCGTACATTGTGAACGGATGGCCCAGAAGGGCCCGACGAAGGGAACCCTGATGGCTGAGAGTGACGCTCTAAGCGACCAAGAACGGTCCGTCGAATTCACGTTGGCGGAACAGCCGATCTCCTGGAGCGAAATGGTCGACTCCACCGCTAGTGAGGCCGGATTGCGACTACTAGAGGCGTTCGCCAAGAGACCCGGGAGGTCCTGGGGAGCTCATCAAATAGTCACCACCGGACACGCGTCGATCATAGCCGCTGGTATCGCGCGCAACCGGAATGACGATGTCCGAAGCCGCCTCGAGCAGTATGTGGCTGATGGTCTCGGATGGCTCATCGCCCGGGGGCTACTGGGACCCGCCGCTGAGCATTCTGGGGAACCACGCTGGCTCCCCACATCTGACGGGCTCCATGCCGCCGAACTCGGCTCCGCAACTCACATCGAGGCTACATTCCGCCTCCACGCCGACTTGCACCCATCTTTGGATTCGGCTGTTCGCTCGAACTTCGAAAAGGGTGAGTACGCGATCGCCGCGTTCGCCGCTGCTCGGCGGGTCGAGATTGCGGTACTCGAGGCCTCGGGGCTTGCTGGCGACTACGGAGTCAACCTCGTGCGCAACGCCTTCAGACCCGCCCCCCACTTGGGCCCTCTTACCGCTGAAGACGACCCCAAACCGGAGCAGGAAGGGGTTCAGGCTCTTTTCGCCGGAATGATGGGTGCTATCAAAAACCCGAGCAGCCACACCGTGGTCGAGTATGACAGCCCTATAGAAGCCGCCAACATCATCCACTTCGCCGACCTACTGCTGCGCATGGTCGACCGCGCCCGCGACCGCAAAACCCCGTGACCTTCACCGAACAGTCGGGGACGCTTCAACGAGTACGGTCGAAGCTTCGCGGAGGGCATCGATAAGCTCACGACTATGAGTTCACGGATGACAGACGCAGAGCGGCTCACGACCAGCGACGTATTCAACCCCGGGCAATTTCCCCGCTACACATACAGAAGCCGCGAAGTCGAAGAGACCGCGGTCCTGAAGTGGTGGCGGGACCGAGGACAGATCCTGGTGGTCCACGGTCCGTCGAAGACGGGAAAAACTGTTCTGATGCAGAAGTTGCTGGACGATACCGACCCAATCTGGATTGACGGCCACGGCCTCGAATCCACGGACGTGATGTGGGCTCGCATTGCTGACCAGCTCGGGCTGTTCACAAACGTCTCTCGGGGGAGCGGTGAGGGCGACGAGCGCTCGACAAACCTCGAGATCAAGGCCGGCGTTTCTAGTACTGGTATTGCCACGAACCCGACCTACACGGAGACTGTAGAGAAGTCCCTCACCTACTCGGTGGACCGGCCGGTGGAGTTGGTCGTCAAAGAGGCGCTCCAGCTGACCGAGCGCCCACTCGTCATTGATGACATCCACTTCGTCTCCACCGAGGCTCAGAAGCAGATTATCCAGGCATTAAAACCGTTGATCTTCGGAAATACCAAAGTTCCAGGCCGCCGAGTGGTGTTCGTCTCAATCGGAAACCGCGTCATCAACGTCCTGACGAACCTCGACGACATGCGCGATCGCATGCTGCCACTCCCAATGCAATATTGGGATCAGACCGACCTCGAGCAGATCGCGAAGGACGGGTTCGTGAAGCTGCGTTTCGTCGATGCGGACGGATCGCTTTCGAGCAAGCTCGCAGGCCAGAGCTTCGGGAGCCCGCACCTGATGCAGCAACTCTGCCGTGAGCTGTGCTCCGGCGAACCGAACAACCTCCTTCACGAAGCGCCTGATCCTACGGAACTTGAGCCACCCATCTCATGGGAGACGTTCTTCAAAGCTCAACTTCTGGACGACGTCGGGCGTTGGATTACCAAGCTCGCAAAAGGCCCGGACCCTCGTGGAACGAAACGTGACCTGACCCCCACCAAATCCGGACGGATGGTCGATGCGTACCAACTCCTCCTCCTGGTGATGGCAAGCACAGGGCCAAGGTTGGAATTGACCAAAGACGAAATTCAGGTCGCTCTCAACGAGGTATCCAATAAGGTGCCTCCCTTCAAAAGCGTTCCAACGCAGACCCTGTCCAACTTGTCGCTAATCGCCGCCACCAAGCTACTTGACAAGCTGCCGTCTCTTGCAGACCTGAGAGCCAGACGCGATGCAGGATTTGACCCCTACGCTCAGGCCGACCTTCAGCCAGTGCTGGAATATCGCGACACCGGTGCAACCTCGTCTCTCACGATCACCGACCCATTCTTTGCCTTCTACCTCGCATGGGGTTTAGAGGACGCACTTGACGCGATCAATGCAACATCCGGTGCGCCGACTGAAGACATCGCTCCTGCGGTAGACCCGCAGGTCGAAGAAGACGAGTGGGGGAACCTCGTCTAACGTTCTGACACGTCGCACGCCAGGTTTGTGCACCTAGAACACTTGTTCCATACCGATACCATGCGGGATGACGTTCTCGCTGGCATGCCTAGTTCGCTCGCGAGACGTCACCCGCTCATTGGGTGATGTCGAACGCGCGCGGTCAGGTGGCCAGGACGATCAAGCTGCGCCGCTCCGACAACGGGACGCGGTATCAAGTCGAGGTAGCCGGCGGTGTACTTCTCGGTTGGGCAACGTCGCTCAAATTGGCCACGGAGTGACTGCACCCCGTCATCATTTTCGCCGGAGTGCCTAGTGACGAGGTTCAACGGGTCGCTCCCCCGAGCCTGGAATTTGGCCCTTCTTGGACAAGAGCAAGCGAATCGTAATCGTTCCATTCGTTGAGGTGCAGGGCCGAGAAGTGCTGTGCTCGGTGACCCTAAATCTCGACCCCGCGGCGATACCTGCTTGACTGCTTCCGGAGGGCCCGATGAAACTCGCCTTTGAATGCACCTAAACGTGATACCTGTAGTTCATGGGCCCCGCGACGATTAATCTCAAGTGGCTGCCCGACCCTGACGAACAGGGATCCCGTCCCGGCGCACGTCGCTCATCTGCCCCAATGAGGTTTCGCCAACCGCGGCCGGACCGCGTGAGGCTCAGGATGCGATCTCCCCCTGAGCCGCCGACCTTGGTAGTTCGCTCGCGCTGGAACACGGTCGCAGAGCCGCGAACGACGTCACCCCCGTAATCGCCGTCCACAGCGTCATTGTGTCGAAGGCAAGGCGTTCGGAGATGCCGAGAGAAAGACCGGGAAGAACCGTTCCTTCGAGCGCCATGAGGAAAGCTACGAACGCGCTGATGGATACTAGCGTCGTCGCGACAGTGAGCGTGCGAAAGCGGCACGCACCAGCGGCCGTCGCAAGTATCCCCATCGCAAGCCACTGCGTTAGGGCCTGGCCGAACGCCGCCGTGTCATGAATGTCAGGAGCGACATCCCACGGCGCCGCACCCGCACCGATTACGTACAACCCTGATAGCGCAATCAGGGTCGTACCAGCACGGCCAACTGCTCCGGTCCAGCACTTATGGAGCAGGATCGCGCCGAGGGCGGTCAATGCCCCGCAGGCAATCAACCCGGCGTTGAAGACGGGATGCCAAGGGGAACAAACGGAACGAGGCGTCGAGCCAGCATCGGCGAAAATCCCGCAGCGAGTCACGCCCGGGTCGCTGATCGCATTTCCAGCGATCGAGTATCCATCAGGCCAGTGCAACGCAACGTCCGCTTGCAGGGGAAGTGAGAGACCGCTTAGTGCCCATGCGAGGGCACCAGCGCGCCAGCTCCGAGCTTGGATGTACTGCTTACGAATCCCTCCCGTTCAAGAACCTAGGGGGGACGGACCCGACGATCTTGAACGGGAGGGCAAATTTCACCCTCTCCGGTAAGCCAAGAGACGGTCACGAGACTTAGTTGTGGATAACGATCGGCCTCGGTGCTTCGTGTCGCGTACGCCGCACGGTCCTGGATGATCCTGGCTTCGCGTGGGTTCGCTGTCCGAGTTGCCTGGGCTCCTGCGAGCCGGTGACCACGGCGAGACACGAATTTTGGGAGTGCCGAGCGTGCAGGCAACCCGTGATCGCTCTACAACACTGAGGTCGACGTCGGGTTTCGGGGGAGGGACCTAGGCACGGTGCTACAACTCTCACGTTTAGGACACATATTGGATACAACTACTACGCTTCAAGACGATCGTCGCTTGCTTCCCAGCTACTCGCTCGCGAGACATCAGCCTCGAGTGGGGGACGAACGCGCGCGACTATGTGGCAGGGACAATCGAGCTGCGTCGCGCATATGACAGGTCGAGGTGGCCGGCGGTGATTGATTTTGCGGGATGCCGTCTCGCACGCTGGGCGTGATGAGCCGATAACGCCGCTCGCTTGAGTGCGATCGCGACGAGAACACGACCCTGTCGAGCGTGTCCCCTCGGTGTGCCCCCGACAGGATTCGAACCTGCGACGCCCGCGTTAGGAGTGCGGCGCTCTATCCCCTGAGCTACGGAGGCGGGATCACCCCAGCCTACTGCGACGCTTCCGCGCGCGCGGCTACGGACGGACGCGCGAGCGGAACGCTCTCACGCAGGGCGTCGACGAGGCCGGCATCCCACCGCCCCGGCTCCGCGAGCGTCGCCTCGCGCAGATCCACCCCGTCGGGGCCGATGCTCGCGACGCAGACCAGGAGCGACTCGAGCACGAGCCCGTCATGCGCGTCCCGGCGCAGGACAGACGCCTCGGGTTCGTGCGTGGCCCTCTCGATCACGCCGAGCCATGGCATCCACCAGTCGTCTCCGGCAGCAAGGCCCGCCCCGCGGAAGGCGTCGAGCCAGCGGGCGATACGGGGGGTGCCCGGGTCGTCGACGGCGTGGTGGGCGACCATGTGCGTGCCGGGGGTCAGCGGCGTGCGACGCGAGACGAGGCCGTCCCACTCCACCAGGTGCGCGCCCGTGGCATCCACCTCCACGAGATTGAAGCCGCGGGTGGCGGGACGGCTCGGGATGCCGGCCCCCACCGCATCGAGGGGAACGCTGCCACGGCTGACGACCTCATCGTCGCGGCGGTCGGAGAGGTCCTCGCGATTGAGCAGCACCGCCAGCCGCCGAGCGGTCGGATCGACTGCGAGCCAGGCACCGCCGGCGCGGTCGTCTCGCACGCCCACGATGCCGTCGCGCTCGGGCCACCAGGGTCCGATGCCGCGCCAGGGGCGGTCGCGGTCCTCGTCGCGGACGGCGAGCACCCGCACGGGTTCGCCGGGAGCGGTGGGGACGTCGATCACGACGGTGCACATTGCCCCCACGCTACCCTCGCGAGGCAGGCGTCGGGCAGGTCCGAGGGTGCCGGCGTCCGTCAGGAGAACAGACGCGGCGCGGGAACGGGCCCTTCGACTCCGCCCCCCTGTTCTGGTCATTGTCCCTGTTCTCATCGCACCGCCTGCACCCGTCGCGGACGCCGACCTGGAAGACTGTGACGATGTTCGTCGTCGTCGGAGTGACCGGGGGCATCGCCGCCTACAAGACCGTGAGCCTCGTGCGCCTCCTCGTGAAGGCGGGACACGACGTGCACGTCATCCCCACCGAAGACGCTCTGCGCTTCGTCGGCCTGCCCACCTGGGAGGCGCTCAGTCGCAACCCGGTGACGACCTCCGTGCACGACGACGTCGCGCGCGTCCGACATGTCGCCCTGGGCCAGTCCGCCGATCTCGTGATCGTGGCACCCGCGACCGCGAACACCCTCGCCGCGATGACGGCGGGATTGGCGTCCGACCTGCTCGGCACGACCCTGCTCGCGACGACCGCCCCGGTGGTCGTCGCCCCCGCGATGCACACGGAGATGTGGCGGCATCCGGCCACCGAGCACAACATGAACGTGCTGCGCGCTCGCGGCGTGCACGTGGTCGGCCCCGCCGACGGCGTCCTCACCGGCGGCGACTCAGGCCCGGGGCGCATGTCGGAGCCCGAGGAGATCGTCGCCGTCGCCCTCGCTCTGGTCGAACGCCCCCGTGACCTCGACGGACTCTCGATCGTCGTGAGTGCCGGGGGCACGCGCGAGCCCATCGACCCCGTGCGCTTCCTCGGCAATCGCTCGAGCGGACGGCAGGGGGTGGCGATCGCGCGAGCCGCTGCCGATCGCGGCGCACGTGTGACACTCGTCGCCGCCCATCTCGACGCCGACGTCCGTCCCGACCCTCGCGTCGAGGTGATCGCCGCGGGCACCGCCGACGAACTCGGACAGGCGATGGATGCCGTGGCACCCGACGCCGATGTCATCGTCATGGCCGCGGCGGTGGCGGATTACTCCGTCGCCGCGGTGTCGGAACACAAGCTCCGCAAGCAGGACTCCCCCGGCGGCCTCGTCCTCGAACTGCGCGAAAACCGTGACATCGTCGCGGGGCTCGTGTCCGCTCGGCGGGTGGGGCAGACGATCGTCGCTTTCGCGGCCGAGACGGTCGCCGACGACGCGGAACTCCTCGAGCGGGCTCGTGTGAAGGCGGCCCGCAAGGGAGTCGATCTTCTGGCCGCGAATGCCGTGGGCTGGACGCGCGGTTTCGAGACGACGGGCAATGCGCTGACGATCGTGGATGCCGCGGGCGTGATCGTCGCGATCGCGTCGGGCTCGAAGGACGACACGGCGCACGCTGTGCTCGACGCTGTTCTGGCGGTGCATCGCCGCTGAGGGAGCGGTCGAAAGCCGCCCGCCGAGGCCCGACGCCCCGGCGGACGGCGCTGATCAGTTGTCGCCGAGGCGGTCGACGGCTCCGACGATGTCGGTGACTTCGGTACGCGAGGTGTAATCGACGTGGACATCCGCGAAACGGATGCGTCCGGACCGATCGATCACGTACACCGAGGGGAAGGGCACGCGCGCCGTCGCGTCTGCGTTGCTGTCCGAGACGGCGAATCCGAGCTCCGTGTGCGCTTCTTGGGCGTGCGCACTCGGTTCCGTGACGATTCCGAACCGGTCGGCCAGGACGTTGCCCGGATCGGACAGAACCGTGAAATCGAGGCTGTTGTTGCCCTGGCTCTGCGCGGTGCCGTCGGCGGTCTGGGGTGAGATCGCCACGAGCTGCGCCCCTCGTTCTTCGAGCGCCGGCAGGAGGTCCTGCTGGTAGGTACGCAGGGTGATGTTGCAGTACGGGCACCACGCGCCGCGGTAGAAGACGACGACGGTCGCGGCGTCGTCGAGGACGGACGAGAACGAGACCGCCGCGCCGTCGGCGTTCAGCAGATCGGCGTCCGGAGCCGTGTCGCCCTCTCCGAGCGCGCCGTCCGGCACACCGGCGGCGCGAAGCTCGCTCTGCTCCCCGGAGAAGACCGCGGCGAGGCGATCGCCGATCTGTGATTCGAAGCCGACGTTGAAGTCGTCGACCTGCTGAGCGATGGATGGTGTGGACATGCGTAGCCTCCCCGGCGGTACCGACATCGGGCATCGGTTCGAGGAGCGTATGTCAGTCGAAAGAGGCCTCGGGCGACGATGTCGCGGAGCGGAACATAACGTCACGCAACGTCATCGACGAAGAGAAGGGGGCACCACCGAATAGATCGGCAGCACCCCCTTCGCGTCAGTAGCCGTAGCTGCTGGAGAACTCGCTGATGAGCGCCGTCATCTGTGACACCAGCACGACGATCCAGACGATGAACGCGATGACCACGGCGACGTTGACCGCAATGGACGCCCAGATCGGGGCGAGCCCCGAACCGGTGCGGCGGCGCAGGATGACGCCGCGGCCGATGATGTACACCAGCCCCGAGCCGATGGCCAGCACGAAGAAGCTGAAAGCCCAGTGGAAAGGGCGATCGACACCGCGTGCGCGCAGCTGACGCCAGTCGAGGAAGGCGAACAGCACCGTGAGCGCCGAAACCACGATGCTCACGACCGACGTCACCACGGTGATGAGTGCGGTCGCCGCGTTGGTGCCGGCCATCGACGCGGGACCCGAATCGTACGAGTACACGCCGGCGTAGAAGGCGTCACGGAAGTACGACGACCAGTCGAAGATGACCACGCCGAGCAGGCTGAGCAGCGGCAGGAAGACCATCAGCCACACCCACACGGTGTTGGTCTTGATGTCGCGGCGGGGGGCGGCGGTGTCGTAGGTCACCGGAGGTGCGCTCGGGTAGCCGGGAGTCGCGCCGTAACCCGCACCTGAGGCGGCCGCACCCGCACCGTACGCCGGAGCGGCGGGATACGACGGGGCGCTCGGGAACGCCGGAGCCGACGTGTACGCCGGGGCCTCGGGAGGAGCGACGGGGGCGGCGGGCGGCGTCACGGGCGGGACGCTCGTGCCGGTTGCGGTAGATGCGGCCCCTGCCGGGGTCACGGCTGCGGGACCGTCGTGCGGGTCGAGGCTCGCCGAGATGTCGTGCGACGGCCCGGTGGCGTGCGCACCACCGGACGGGGAGTCGCTATCGAGTCCCTCCGCGGGGCTGTGGCCCGCCGCGGACTGGTCTGCAGACGTGGAACCGTCAGCCGACGAGGATGCCTCGGCGAACGCGGACCCGGGGGACGCGGCGGACTCTTCACCGGTGCGCGATCCCGCCCCGGAGTCAGCGGCAGCGTGTTGTTCGGTTTCGCTCGGCGCGGCCGGCTCGCCGCCCGCGGAACGTACCTCATCGGTCCAGCTCGTGCCGTTCCAGCGGCGTAGACCACCGCCCCCCGCGGGGTCGGGATACCAGCCGTCGGGCGGAGTGGGAGTGTCAGTCATGTCGTTTCCCCTGTCAGGTGCGGAACCGGGCGAGATGGCCCGAGTCTAGTGATGGCATCCGACGTCATCGGAAGTCTCGCGACGCGTGCGCCACGCCCACCCGGAGATCGGTGAACCCGTCGGCTATCACATTTGTCACTCCCTCGACCGAGCGTTCGAGCATCCCCCGCACGATGAGAGCGGGTGATTCGCGTGCGACCCGGCGGTACCTGTTCCACACGCCGACCGAGCAGATGATGTTCATCAACCCGTGCTCGTCTTCGAGGTTGAGGAACGTGATCCCGGATGCCGTCGCCGGCCGTTGCCGGTGGGTGACGAGCCCGGCCACCTCGATACGCCGATCGGTTTCGCAGGTGCGCAACTCGCGCGAGGTCAGCACCCCGCGGGCATCGAGAGCGGCGCGGAAGTGGGTGAGCGGGTGGTCGTCGGCCGACAGCCCCGTCGCCCAGAGGTCGGACGCGAGGATCTCATAGCTCGACGGATCGGTGAACAAGGGCGGCTGCACGGCCACCAGCGAGTCGGGAAGAAACTCCGGGCGGTCCAGAGCGGCCGAGCCCGACAGCCAGATCGCCTCGCGCCGCGTGTGCCCGAGGCACTCGAATGCGCCGGCCGTGGCGAGGGCCTCGAGCTGCGCGGTCACCATCCCCGTACGGCGAACGAGGTCGCGCAGATCGCGGTAGTCCCCGTTGGCCTCTCTCTCGGTGACGATGCGCTCGGCGACCGTGGCACCTATTCCGGTGACCCCGGCCAGCCCGAGACGCACGGCGAATCCCCCGTCGCGGCGATGAGCGCGCGTCTCGTCGGCTTCGGAAGGGTCGAACTCCCCCGTCGGCGGTTGAACCGCGTGCGCGCACGCGTCGAGCCCGGTCGGTACACCTCTTGCCGGATGGGGCTCCGATTCCGTCTCCGCCGCCGGGCCCACGGCATCCGCCCGCTCTGTTCCGGTCCTTCCCGGCGTGTCATCGACTCTCTCGAGAGTGGCCTCGACTCCCGAACGCAGGAGGTCGGGTCGACGCACCTGCACCCCGTGGCGGCGGGCGTCGGCGGTGAGCGTGGCGGGTGAGTAGAACCCCATGGGCTGCGCGCGCAAGAGACCGGCGAGGAACGCCGCCGGGTAGTGCAGCTTGATCCAGGAACTGGCGTAGACCAGCAGAGCGAACGACAGCGAGTGCGACTCGGCGAAACCGAAGTTGGCGAACGCCTGGATCTTGGCATAGAGCTCGTCGGCGACCTGCCCCTCCAGACCGTTCTCGGCCATGCCCGCGTACAGCGTCTCGCGGAGGGAGTCGATGCGCTCGAGCCCACGCTTGGAGCCCATGGCCCGGCGAAGCAGGTCGGCGTCTTCGGCGGAGCAGTTGCCGATGGCGACGGCCATCTGCATGAGCTGTTCTTGGAACACCGGCACCCCCATCGTGCGCTCGAGCACCGGCTCGAGCTTGGGGTGCACGTAGGTGATCGCCTCCTGTCCGAGCTTGCGACGCACGAACGGATGCACGGCCCCGCCCTGGATGGGCCCGGGACGGATGAGGGCGATCTGCACCACGAGGTCGTAGAACTTCCGCGGCTGCAGTCGAGGCAAGAGGCCCATCTGGGCGCGCGACTCCACCTGGAACACCCCGATCGAGTCGGCTCGGCACAGCATGTCGTACACCGCCTTCTCTTCCTTGGGCAGTGTCGACAGCTCCCAGTTCTCGCCCGTCGCCCCGCGGATGAGGTCGAAGCAGTACTGCAGCGCCGCGAGCATGCCGAGGCCCAGCAGGTCGAACTTGACCAGCCCCATCCAGGCGGCGTCGTCTTTGTCCCACTGGATCACCGTGCGGTTCTCCATGCGCGCGTGCTCGATGGGAACGACCTCGCCCACCGGGCGGTCGGTGAGCACCATGCCGCCCGAGTGGATGCCGAGGTGCCGCGGTGCCTTCAGCAGTTCCGACGCGAACTCGATGACCTGGTCGGGGATGTCGTGGTCGGCTCCGGTCTCGAGCGTCGCCCCCCACCGCTCGACCTGCTTCGACCAGGCGTCCTGCTGCCCCGGGGAGTGCCCGAGTGCCCGGGCCATGTCGCGCACGGCGTTCTTCGGTCGGTACTGGATGACGTTCGCCACCTGGGCCGCTCGCTCCCGCCCGTACTCGCCATAGACCCACTGGATGATCTCTTCCCGGCGGTCGGAATCGAAGTCGACGTCGATATCGGGCTCTTCGTCGCGCAGGCTCGACAGGAACCGCTCGAACGGCAGCTTGTAGAAGATCGAGTCGACCGCGGTGATGTCGAGCAGATAGCAGACCGCGCTGTTGGCCGCCGAGCCGCGCCCCTGGCACAGGATGCCGCGCCGACGCGCTTCGGCGACGATGCCGTAGACGATGAGGAAGTAGCCCGGGAAGTCCTTCATCTCGATGACACCCAGTTCGCGCTCGATGCGGCGCCGGTCGTCGTCGGACAGGTTGGGGTACTTCCGCGGGACGGCCTCCCACACCAGGTGCCGGAGCCACGACATGGGGGTGTGCCCCTCGGGCACCTTCTGCTTCGGCAGGGCGGGCTTGGCCCGACGCAGCGGGAAGGCGATCTCATCGGCGAGCTCGACCGTGCGGGCCACCGCTCCCGGATACCGCCGGAACCGCGCCGCCATCTCCACCCCCGAGCGCAGGTGCGCCCCGGCGTGGGCCGGGAGCCAGCCGTCGAGCTCGTCGAGGCCGCGGTTCGCCCGCACCGCGGCGACGGCGGCCGCGAGCAGCTCTTTCTGCGGAGCGGCGTAGTGCACGTTGTTGGTGGCGAGGATCGGCAGGCCCCGCTCGGCGGCGAGACCGGCGAGCACGTCATTGCGTCGGGAATCGAGCGGATCGCCCTGGTCCATCAGCTCGACGTAGACGGCCTCCACACCGAACAGGGTGATGAGGGTGTCGAGTTCGCGCGCGGCTCCGACCGGGCCCTCGAAGGCGAGAGCCTGCCGCACCGCCCCCTTGCGGCATCCGGTGAGCACCGCCCACTGCGGGTCGCTGGGTCCTCCGGCGCGCTCGGCGAGGTCTTCGAGGTCGTAGACCGGTTTCCCTTTCTCCGCACCGGTGAGGTGGGCGTGGGTGATGGCCGCGGCAAGGCGGTGATACCCCTCTTCTTGACGGGCGAGGACGAGGAGGTGCGAACCCATCGGGTCGGCTTCCCCGTTCTGGGGGCCGGAGAGCCCGAGCGAGAGCTCCGCACCGAAGACCGTGTTCACCGCGCGCTGTTCGGCCGCTTCGGCGAACCGCACGATGCCGTAGAAGCCGTCGTGGTCGGTGAGGGCGAGTGCGTGCAGGCCCAGACGTTCGGCCTCTTCGACGAGTTCTTCGGGAGAAGAGGCGCCGTCGAGGAACGAGTACGACGAGTGCGCGTGGAGTTCGGCGTAGGGAACGGTGTCGGCCGGGCGTTCGATCGAGGGCGGCACGTAGGCCCCGCGCTTGTGCGACCAGGCCGGGCTGTCGCCGCCGTCACCGTTCGGTGGAGCGCCGGTGGGGCGGCGGGCGTCGCTGAGCAGGCGCTCGAGCTCCGACCACTTCACGGGAGGGTTGGTCCAACCCATCAGCGCCCCTCCGCCCGGGGACCGGGTCGATGATCAGTCATACCGCCCCTCCGCTCGCCACTCGCCCTCTTCGACCACCAGGAGCCACGCGCCCCCCTCGGCATCCACCACCTGGAACCGATGCGCTTTGCGAGCGCGCAAGGCGTCCCACCCCCGCTCACTGATCGGCCATGGGCCCGCCCACTCGCGGATGCGGCGTCGCTGCCCCGCGGTCTCGAGGACGGCGGGTGGAGCACTCACGACATCGCGCTCCCCGACAGTGACCGGAGCCCCCGCGATGTCGGTGACTCCCACCAGGCGTGGTTCGGGGTACACGGTGGCGGGCAGGGGGTCGGGGAGACTGCCGGGCCACGGCCGTGTCCGCACCTTCTCGGCGACCACACGATCACCCCACGGTACGAGCACCTGGCGCTCGGCGAGCCAGCGACCACCGCCGATCGTCGGGGTCACGACCCCGCGGTGACCGAGTATGGCCTGCACCCGAGAAAGGGCATGGTGTACGCGTTCGTCGGGTCCGGCCCCGAACAGTCCCTTGGCGTGGTGCGCCGCGACATCGACGGCCTCGGGCTCGATGTGGACACCCGCGACACCGCTGCCGAAGATTCCCTGTGCGTCTTCGGCGAGCTGCCAGCGCACGCGGTCGACCACCCCCGCAGCGTCGAACGAACCGGGATGCAGCCATACGCGCTCACTGCGCTCGCCCCGTTCTCCCGTGAGCACGACCCGTAGCTCCGTACAGACGAGGTCGTGCGCGCCGAGCTGGGCGATGAACTCTTCGGCGGCCACGCGCATGCCGAACGCGATCTGGTCGGCGAGCTCGAGCGGTGGTTCGAACGCGACGTCGCGGTGCAGCTCGGGCGGGGGCGTACGCGGCTGGACCGGTTGGGAATCGAGTCCCCCGGCGAGCGCGTGCAGACGCACTCCCCTCTCGCCGAATCGCTCTCGTACTCGCTCGACCTGGAGCGCGGCCAACTGGCCCAGGGTATGCACGCCCAACCGCGCCAACAGGCTCCCGAACTCGTCGTCTTCGAGGGTCGCGATCGAGAGGGGCGCGAGGAAGGCTCCGGCCTCACCGGGCTCGACGATACGGACGGGATCATCCACAGCCGCCGAACGTGCCGCCTGCTCAGCGGTGAACACCCCGTCGGCGACGCTCGCGCGCACGCCCCCGAACCCGTCGTCATCGAGCAGCCGGACCAGCACGCGAGCTGCCTCGAGTTCCCCGCCGTAGTACCGCGCCGGGCCCCGCGCCCGGAGAGCACAGAGTCCGGGGCGCACGACCTGCACCCCGGGAGCGCGCTCCTCGACCCGGGCGACGACCGGGGCAAATGCGCGTACATCCCGTACCGGGTCGGCCGGCACCACCTGCAGCCCCGGGCACAACGCCTGCGCGTCTCGGCGTTTCTGCCCGCGTCGCACGCCCTGCGCCCGAGCCGCCCACGAGCACGCGACGACGACGTTATGGGCGAACACCGCCACCGCGGCATCCGGTCGAGGAGGACTCACAGCCTCGCTCACGAACGCCGTGATGGGCCAGTCGGGGAACCACAGCACGAGGCTGCGCGTAGGAGCGTGCATCAGCCCACTGCCCGTACGGGAACAGCATCGCGGTCACGCGAAACCAGACGCTCGGCCGGGGAGCCCAGCAACTCGATCGACCCGTCGGCCGCGGGCAGCAGCATGCGGGCGCGGCGGGGATTCGGCGAACGGCGGCTGGTCACCGATACGGTCAGCTCACGACCGGCCAAATACCCATGCCCCTGGCCGATTCCCGACCATCGGGGATCGGCGACGTCGATCACGGCCTCGACCTGGGGCCAGGCCCCCTGCACGAGCAGCACCGAACCGCGATCGCGCAGGCGCGCGGCCAACCGCGTGGCCTCGACGCCCCCGCGCGCGGCCGCCGCTCCCGCGGGTGGGCGTACGGCCACCACGGGAAGCACCTCGGTAATCGTCGCCGTCACGGCCAACCACCGGGGGCCCGGATCGGGGATGAAAACGAGACGATCGAGATCGAGACCGTACTTCTCAGCGGCCTCGGCACCGAGCTCGGGCATGCCGATCACCCCGCACCACGCGCCGTCTTGGGAGGGACGGGCCATGAGCGCCAGCAGAAGAGAGGCCGAACGTGCCAGGGCGTATGCGGACCCCGACCGCAGCCCCCCACCGGGCAGCAGTGCGGAGAACGCCGGGTGCGTCGGCAGGACGGGGGCGTCCATGCGCCGCCCCTGCATGCGCTCGAGGCGATCACGAAGCGCAGGGATGTCGGGTACGGCCTGTACCTGGTCTCTCACGATCGCCCTCACTCCCACAGGTTAGAACATCTGTTCGATGACCTCAATCCCTGTGTGTCGAAGATACGATCGACCTCCGACATTGCGCAGAAGCTCCGATCGAATGATCGAACGAGCACGCCGATCCCCCGGCATCCGGCCGAGAACGGCCCCCGCACGCATGTCTGCTTCAGACCAGATCGACCGTCGCGGCGATCCGAGCAAACCCTCCCTGCTGCAGCACGAGGGCGGTGTTCGCCATGAGCTCGGCGGCAGGACGGGTGACGGTTCCGAGCCCCGCGATCTCTGCACTCAGGTCGAAGGTGCGCGTGGCATCCAGCACCACCGTCACGTCGTAGCCGAGGTTTCCGGCCATGCGCGCGGTCGTCTCGACGCACATATTCGTCTGGATGCCGCAGATCACCAGTTCTCGGATGCCGTGCTCACGCAGCCACGCGTGCAGATCGGGATCGCCGTAGAACGCCGAATTGACGTTCTTCGACACGAGGAGATCCGCCGGAACGTCGGCGACCGCCTCGACGAGGGCGTTGCCCTCACCGTCCGGGTGAAGAGGAGAGCCAGGGGACGCAGACTCGTGCCGCACGACGACGATCGGCTCCTCCGCACGCTGCCACGCATCGATCAGGGCGACGACGTTGCGTTCGCAATCGGGGTTGGCCGTCGGCCCCCAGAAGGCGAGGTCGTCGAATCCCCTCTGCATATCGATCACGAGAAGAGCACGAGTCATACCCCTCATCCCACCACACGCCCCCCACAAGAGCGGTGGATGCCAAACTCAGGCCGCCAGTGCCAGATACGGCTCCCAGAGCGGGTCGCTCTTGTCCACGCCGCGCACGGTCCACGACGAGCCCCGCGGAGGTGCGGGCACGAGCCGCAACTCCCAGCGCATCTCCTGCGGGGTGCGATCGCCCTTCACGTTGTTGCAGAGCAGGCAGCAGGCCACGAGGTTCTCCCACGTGTCCTTACCACCGCGGGAGCGGGGAAGCACGTGATCGATCGTCGACGCGGCCTTGCCGCAATATCCGCACCGGTGCGCGTCGCGGCACAGAACTCCACGGCGGGTGACCGGAACCTGGCGGGCGCCCGGAACCCGCACGTAACGCGTCAGGATGATCACCGCCGGGCGATCGTAGGTTCCGCGGGCAGCCCAGACCGGGTCTTCGTCGACGCTCTCGACGACGGTGGCCTTGTCGTTCATGACGAGCACGAGGGCTCGTTTGAAAGACACGACCGCGAGGGGCTCGTAGCCCGCATTCAGCACCAGTGTGCGCATTTCTCGTCCTCTCGAATGGCCGAGACGGCTTCTCGGATGTTCGACTCGCGACGACGGCAGGCGCGAAAGGGTATGAAAAAGGCGCTGTCTAGACAGACAGCGCCTGAGAAGTCGCGGCGAAGCCACGGCATCCGGTCACACGATGCCGAAGAACGAGCAGCCCGAGCGCATCCATGGTGCGGATGCGCTGACTGGTGTTCATCGGCATGTCCCTTCGGTTCTTCCGACGTCGGTGACAGGCTAACCCACTGCGACACGCCCGGGGTCGGCTGAGGGGGGAAACAGAAAGCGGCGTGTCGGAGAACGATGTCCCCGGCACGCCGCCTCGAGAGAAGAATCAGCCGGCGTTCTGCTGCAGCCAGGCGTAGGGATCGACCACCGAGCCGTTGATGTGCACCTCGAAGTGGAGGTGGTTGGCGGTCGAGCTGCCCGTCGATCCGACCAGGCCGATGAGCTGGCCGGGGGCGACGGTCTGGCCGGCCTGCACCTGACGGCTGCCGTAGGTCATGTGGCCGTACGTGGTCGACACCTTCTGGCCGTTGATCACGTGCTCGATCACGATCGCGACGCCGTATCCGCCGTAGCTCTCCTGCGAGACGCTGACGACTCCACCGGCGGCGGCGAAGATCGGTTGACCGCCGGGAGCGAGCAGGTCGACGCCCTGGTGATAGCCGGAGTCCCACAGACCGCGACCGAGTGTGTAGCTCGTGAGCGGCCAGCGCACCTCACCCGATCCGGGTGCGGTCATGTTCAGATCGATGGAGCTCACCGAGGTCGACGCCTTCGAGGCGTTGGCGGCGAGCTGGCGCGCGCGCTCGGCGGCGGCGGCAGCAGCGGCCTCTTGATCCTTCTTCTTCTGGATCTCATCGGCCGTGGTGGCCGAGTAGCTGCTGCGGTCGAGGGTTTCGGCGGCCGCGTCGGAGGCCACGACGAGCGACTGGTTGTCGGCGGCCGACATCTCTTGCAACGTCATGGTGTCGGCGGCAGGCATGGTCGCGGCGTAGGCGGGGATCGCGACGGTGGCGACGAGGCCCGCGACCATCGAGAGGATCACGGCGCTGCGCAGCGGTTTGCCGACGCGGCGCGACGACGAGGCGCCACGAGGGGGAGCGGTACGAGCGACCGGGGCGGTCGCGGGAGCCGCGGCCTGCAGGACGCGGCTCGTCGGTCGGGCGACCGCGGCGCGCGTGCTCTTGCGAGTGGGTCCCGTCGCGGCACCTTCGGGTAGGTCCGCTGCGGGCTCGTTGTGTTCAGCCAAAGTTCCTCCGGCGCCTCTGCGTCTTCGGGGACGCTGGCTCGTCAGCACTCGAATGTGGGGCACGATGTGCGGGCTGGTCCCTGCGCGGACGACGAGCCGATGAGGCAAACCGCGAGGGGTCCGACGGCGGGCTTCTCGCCTGTGGACTTTCTGAGGCTACCCGAAGATAACGAACAAGTCACGCCTCGGTAACCGCTCCCAGGCGATGCCCGGCCGGACCTCTGCGGAAAACGGCCGGGCTCAGTCCTCGGCGACGAGGAAGATGTGAGAGGCCACCTCGACGGGCAGCTCGAGCCCCTCGTCGACGCCGTCCATCTGGACGAGGACGTACCCCTCGTTGAAGCGGTAGTCGCCACGAGCACCCGGGAGCACACCCGCGGCCTTCAGCTGCTGCAGGAGTTCGGGATCGACCTGAGCGGGCTCGGCGAGCCGGCGCACCGTACCGGTGATGGGTCCACCCGCGTCGGTCAGCTTGCGCACCAGGCCGATCACACCGACGTCGAAGGTGGCACTCGCGGCGTCGCCCAGCTGATCGAGACCCGGGATCGGGTTTCCGTACGGCGATTCCGTGGGGTGGCCGAGCAGTTCGACGAGCCGGCGCTCCACCTGCTCGCTCATCACGTGCTCCCATCGGCAGGCCTCGTCGTGCACGTAGGCCCAGTCGAGGCCGATGACGTCGCTCAGCAGGCGCTCGGCGAGCCGGTGTTTGCGCATGACATCGACGGCTTTCTGGCGGCCGGAGTCCGTCAGCTCGAGGCGACGGTCTTCCGATACCACCACGAGACCATCGCGCTCCATGCGACCGACCGTCTGGGAGACGGTGGGTCCCGAGTGCCCCAGGCGCTCGGAGATGCGCGCGCGCAGCGGCACGATCCTCTCTTCTTCGAGCTCCAGAATCGTGCGCAGGTACATCTCGGTGGTGTCGATCAGATCGGTCATGCGGGTGTCCTCGATGTCGCGCGGCAAGTCCTCTCAGCCTACCGACCCTGTCCGACATGAGCGCGGGCGGCGTCCGGGGGTGACCCTAGAATCGGTGCCATGCCGCACGTGGAACTGCCCGCCGAACTCCTGCCCACCGACGGTCGCTTCGGGTGCGGCCCCTCCAAGGTGCGCGGTGCGCAGCTCGAGGCCCTCGTCACCCGCGGCGCGTCGATCCTCGGAACCTCGCACCGCCAGGCGCCGGTGAAGAACCTCGTCGCCAGCACGCGGGAGCGCCTGTCGCAGCTGTTCCGTCTGCCCGAGGGATACGAGATCCTCCTCGGCAACGGCGGATCGACCGCCTTCTGGGACGCCGCCGCGTTCGGACTCATCGAGAACCGCAGCCAGAACCTGGTCTTCGGCGAGTTCGGTGGCAAGTTCGCCGCGGCCGCCACCGCCCCGTGGCTTCAGGCACCGGATGTGCGCAAGGCCGAGCCCGGGACGCGCTCGTCCGCCGAGGCCGTCGCCGGCGTCGACGTCTACGCCTGGCCGCACAACGAGACCTCGACTGGCGTCGCCGCCCCGATCCGACGTATGGACGCGGATGCCGGCGCTCTCACGGTCATCGACGCGACCAGCGCTGCGGGAGGCATCGACGTCGATGTGTCGCAGGCGGACGTCTACTACTTCGCGCCCCAGAAGAACCTCGGCTCGGACGGCGGGCTCTGGTACGCCGCCGTCTCGCCGGCCGCGATCGAGCGGATCGAGCGGATCGCGGCATCCGACCGCTACATCCCGGAGTTCCTCAGCCTGAAGAACGCGCTCGACAACTCGCGTCTGCAGCAGACGCTGAACACCCCCGCTCTCGCGACGCTCCTGCTCCTCGACGATCAGCTCGGATGGATCCTCGACAACGGCGGCCTCTCCTGGGCCGGCGCCCGCACCGCCGAATCGTCCAGGGCCCTCTACGAGTGGGCCGACGCGAGCGCGGTGGCGAAGCCGTTCGTGAGCGATCCCGCCGACCGCTCTCCCGTCGTCGTCACCATCGACTTCGACGACCGCATCGATGCGGCGGCGATCGCCAAGAGCCTGCGCGCGAACGGCATCGTCGACACCGAGCCGTACCGCAAGCTCGGCCGCAACCAGCTTCGTGTGGCCACCTTCGTCTCGATCGAGCCCGAAGACGTGCGCCGCCTCATCGGGGCGATCGACTACACGATCGAGCGCCTGCCGCAAGCCTGATCCGCTTATGACGAAGGCCGTCCCGCCGAGGCGGGACGGCCTTCGTCATGAGCGGCAGTCAGTAGCTACGATCGCCCTCGTCGTCGTCAAAGTCGTCGTCATCCGAGTCGTCCTGGTCGTCGCTGCTCGCGGAGCCGCCGTCGAGCTCGTCGATGTCGACCCCGTCCAGATCGCCCGCGTGGAAGCGCGCCTTCGGCTCGTGCTCGTCGTCTTCGTCGTCCGACTCGTCGTCGACGTCCTCATCGAGGTCGTCGTCCTCGTCGTCCTCGTCGTCGTCGTCGACAGCCAGCGCGACCTGCGCCGCCTGATATTCCGCCAGACGGGTCGCCCACGGCACCCAGTCGGGAGCCAACAGCGCCCCGTCGCCGGGCAGGAGCTCGACCTCGAGCACGGTCGGCTCGGAGTCGTCCACCACGGCCACGCTGACCGTCCAGAACCAGCCCGGGTAGCCCGCGAGTCGGGTATGGAAGCGCAAAGAGACCGCGCCGTCCTCCTCGGCCGTGTATCCGGCCGCGGGGCCGACGGTGTCGGCCGGAGTGATCTCGTGCAGAGCCGCGAGCGCCAGGTCGTGAGCGCCGGTCAGGCGCTCATCGACGGGCTGCTCAGGCTTCGAAGTCATCGGCGACCTTGCGCAGGACCGCGGCGATCTTCTGCGCGTGAGGACCGTTCGGGTAGCGACCGCGTCGCAGATCCCCGCCGATGCCGTCGAGCAGCTTCACGAGGTCTTCGACGATGATCGCCATGTCGTCGGCGGGCTTGCGCGAGCGCTTCGACAGGCTCACGGGAGCATCGAGAACGCGAACCGAGAGCGCCTGCAGGCCGCGCTTTCCGTCGGCCACACCGAATTCGAGGCGCGTCCCGGCCTTCGGTCCGGGGGCTCCGGCGGGCAGGGCGGTGGCGTGCAGGAACACGTCCTGGCCGTCATCGGTGACGATGAAGCCGAAGCCCTTCTCGTCGTCGTAGAACCTGACCTTGCCGGTGGGCATGGACACCTCGCTGGATGAATGCGCGGAGAGCGCGGCGGAACACGGGACCCGAACGGATCCCGGTCTTCCAGCCTACGGCACCGCCGCCAGGCAGTAGGCTGAGCCCGATGAGCACCCGCACCTCCGGTGGCAGCACACCGGGCGACGACGTCCCCGTCCGCCGCATCGATCGCATTCTCGCGTTCATGTCGTTGGGCCTTCTCGCGCTGTCGATCGTGTGCTTCTTCGCCATCATCATCGGCTCGAGTTCCGGCGCCGACATGGGGACGGGCGTCTGGCCGGTCATCGGTCTGCTCGTCTACATCGCTCCTCCGGTGGCCTTCGCGTGCCTGCTCGCCGTGCTCATCATGAGCTTCATCCGTAGGGCCAAGGCCAACAAGGCCTGATGACGTGCCCGAGGCCTCCGCACAACGCGCACTGGCGGTCTCGCTGAGCGCGCGCAGCGACACCGATCTCGCCCGCCTCTTCGCCGAACGCCACATCTCGCCCTCGAGCACCTGGCGCGACATGTTCGACGCGGCCGAAGCGCTCCTCGATCCGACGTCCGTGGCGCGCGGACTCCCCGCTCTGGGTCGCGACGAAGCCGTCGCCCTGCTCGACGCCGCCGACGGCCGTGCGACGACCGGCGATATCCGCGAGCGTCTGGCTTCCCGTGCTCTCGTCGGAGACGACGGATTCCCCTTCCCCACCGTGATCGACGCGGCGCGCGACATCCTGCCCTCGGGTATCCCGGATGCCGCGGCTCCGCATCGTACCCGGGCGACGCCCGAGAGCACCGGCGCCGCCTCCGAAGCGGTGTTCACCAACGCCGCCTCCCTCGCCGACATCCTCATGCAAACGCTCGATGCTCCGCTCGGACGCATCGGATCGGGGTCGCTGGGTGCCGCCGAGAGACGACGTCTCGTCGAGGCCGGAGCCGTGACCACCGCCGCCGAAGCCGACCTTCTCGTCGGGCTCGCGGCCGAGGTGGGCCTGCTCGGGACGAATGAGCGCGCATGGCTCGTGTCTCCCGCCGGGCGCGAGTGGCTGCGCCTGCCGACACTCGAGCGCTGGCAGCGCACCGCCGAGGCCCTCCGCGACGCTCTCCCCGCCGCCTACCGCTCCCCCGACGGCGGGTGGATCCCCACCGAGCAGTGGCGTTCCGCGACGCCGTTCGACCCCGAGGGTCCCGAGCGTGCCGACCTGTGGATCAAGCGTCTGGTCCGCTGGGGGCTGCTCGACGCCGCCGGTCACTCGACGCCGTGGGCGACCCCGCTGGCCGAGGGCGGAGACGTCGACACCTCGTCGCTGCGCGAGCTCCTGCCGCCGGAAGTCGACCGCGTGTACCTGCAGAACGACCTCACGGCGATCGCCCCGGGACCGCTCGCCCCGCACCTCGACGTACGCCTGCGTTCGATGGCCGCGCGCGAGTCCCGCGCCCAGGCGTCGAGCTATCGCTTCAGCGCCGCGACGATCGGCG
This sequence comes from Sphingomonas sp. G5, assembly GCF_052660795.1. Taxonomy (NCBI): domain Bacteria; kingdom Pseudomonadati; phylum Pseudomonadota; class Alphaproteobacteria; order Sphingomonadales; family Sphingomonadaceae; genus Sphingomonas; species Sphingomonas sp. G5. The sequence continues at coordinate 2,403,630 of NZ_CP109660.1, forward strand.
CCGCGATCACCGCGGGAGAGACGGCCGACAGCCTTCGCGAGTTCCTCACCGGGATCTCGCTCACCGGACTCCCGCAGCCGCTCGCATACGTGATCGAGCGCACCGCCGCCGAACACGGTCGCGTGCGCGTCATCACCGACGCCGATTCTCACCTCACCCGGGTCCTGACCGACGATGAGACGCTCCTGCGCTCGATGGAGGTCGACCAGTCGCTGCGCTCGATCGCCCTCACCCGCACCGACGACGAGCTCGTCTCGCACGTCGCAGCAGACGTCGTCTTCTGGGCGCTCACCGACGCCCATTACCCCGCGGTGGCGGTTGACGCCGCGGGACGCCCCCGCGCTCTCGAGCGTGCCAAGCTGGCTGCCCCCGAGGCTCGGACCACGGCCCCCTTGGACGCCTACGACGGCCTCATCGAGCGGCTGCGCACAGGTGCGGGAGACTCGGATGCCGCATGGCTCGAGCGCGAACTCGATCAGGCGGTCCGCGCGCGCTCGATCATCGACGTCACGGTCCGCCTCCCCGACGGCTCGGCCCGGGTCTTCCGCCTCGAGGCCACCGGCCTCGGCGGCGGACGCCTGCGCGGTCGAGACCGCGCAGCGGACGTCGAGCGCACTCTCCCCCTGTCTCACATCGACGGCGTCGCACCCGTCGACTGACGGCCGCGCACGCCCCGCCCTTCCCGACCCCGGTAGACTTGAACGTTATGGCTGACGGCCCCCTTATCGTGCAAAGCGACCGCACCGTGCTCCTCGAGGTCGCGCACCCTCACGCAGAGACGGCGCGCCACGAACTGGCGGTCTTCGCCGAGCTCGAGCGCGCACCGGAGCACATCCACACCTACCGCATCACCCGTTTGGGGCTGTGGAACGCGCGCGCGGCCGGCCACGACGCCGAGTCCATGCTCGACACCCTCGACCGGTGGTCGCGCTTCCCGGTGCCGGCGTCGGTCAGCACCGACATCCGCGAGTCGGTCAACCGCTACGGGCGCCTTGTCATCGAGCGCAACGACGAGGGTGAGCTCGTGCTGCGCTCGACCGATGCCGCGGTACTCAGCGAGGTGTCGCGCAACAAGCGCATCTCCCCGCTTCTCATCGGTCGCCCGAGCCCCGACAGCTTTCTCATCGACGCCTGGGCGCGCGGGCACATCAAGCAGGAGCTGTTGAAGATCGGCTGGCCCGCGGAGGATCTCGCCGGCTACACGCCGGGGACGCCGCACCCGATCGACCTCGCCGAGGACGGCTGGAGCCTCCGCCCCTACCAACGCCAGGCGGTCGAGTCGTTCTCCGAGGGCGGCTCCGGCGTCGTGGTCCTGCCCTGTGGAGCGGGTAAGACGCTGGTCGGCGCCGGCGCCATGGCCGACACGCGCACCACGACGCTCATCCTCGTCACCAACACCGTCAGCGCGCGCCAGTGGCGCGACGAGCTGCTGCGCCGCACGAGCCTCACGCCCGAGGAGATCGGCGAGTACTCCGGCCAGGTCAAAGAGATCAAGCCGGTCACCATCGCGACGTACCAGATCCTCACCGCGAAGCGGAAAGGCCAGTACGCCCATCTCGCCCTGCTCGACGCTCTCGACTGGGGCCTCGTGCTGTACGACGAGGTCCACCTGCTCCCCGCTCCGGTGTTCAAGCTCACGGCCGACCTGCAAGCGCGCCGCCGCCTCGGTCTCACCGCGACGCTCGTGCGCGAAGACGGTCGAGAGGGCGATGTCTTCAGCCTGATCGGTCCGAAGCGCTTCGACGCGCCGTGGAAAGAGATCGAGGCCCAGGGTTTCATCTCGCCCGCTGCCTGCTACGAGGTGCGTATCGACCTTCCGGCCGATGAGCGACTCGAATACGCCGCGGCCGCCGACGAGGATCGCTACCGTCTCGCCGCCACCGCCCCCGCGAAGATCGAGGTCGCCCGGCGCTTGGTCGAACGGCATCCGGGCGAGAGGGTGCTGATCATCGGGCAGTATCTCGATCAGATCGACGAGCTCGCCGAAGCGCTGAACGCGCCGCAGATCACGGGCGCCACGCCGATCCCCGAGCGCGAGGAGCTCTTCCAGGGCTTCCGCGACGGGAGCATTCCGCTACTGGTCGTCTCCAAGGTCGCGAATTTCTCGGTGGACCTGCCCGAAGCCTCGGTCGCGATCCAGGTGTCGGGTTCGTTCGGCTCGCGCCAGGAGGAGGCGCAGCGTCTCGGCCGCCTCCTTCGACCGAAGCAGTCGAACCACACCGCGAGCTTCTACACACTCATCGCGCGTGACACCGTCGACCAGGATTTCGCCCAGAATCGTCAGCGATTCCTGGCCGAGCAGGGGTACGCCTACACCATCCTGGATGCCGACGGAATCGACGCACAGGCCGCCTGACGCATACCAGCACACGGCTTTCCGTTCCATATCCAGCACATTGCTGGGTCAGATCACGATAATGAGGGCATGACAGCTCCTCGCATCCTCGTCGTGGACGACGAACCCAACATCCGCGACCTGCTCATCACGAGCCTGCGTTTCGCCGGGTTCCAGGTGCGAGCCGTGGCCAACGGCGCGCAGACGATCTCGGCCGTGCTCGAAGAGGAACCCGACCTCATCGTGCTCGACGTGATGCTCCCCGACATGAACGGGTTCAGCGTCACCAAGCGTTTGCGCGGCGCGGGCTACACCGCTCCGATCCTCTTCCTCACCGCCAAAGACGAGACCGAAGACAAGATCATGGGGCTCAACGCCGGTGGCGACGACTACGTCACCAAGCCGTTCAGCCTCGATGAGATCGTCGCCCGCATCCAAGCCATCCTGCGCCGTACGATGCAGGCGGATGAAGAGTCGATCATCCGCACCGGCGAATTGACGATGGATCAGGACACGCACGACGTCAGCGTCGGCGACGTGTCGATCGACCTGAGCCCGACCGAATTCAAGCTCCTGCGCTATCTCATGCTGAATCCCAACCGCGTGCTCTCGAAGGCGCAGATCCTCGATCACGTATGGGAGTACGACTTCAACGGCGACGCCGGGATCGTCGAAAGCTACATCTCGTACCTGCGCCGCAAGATCGATCCGCACTCCTCGGAGCCGCTCATCCAGACCAAGCGCGGCTTCGGCTACATGCTGAAGTCGGGCAAGACCGCCTGAGCGGGGGTCCGCTCCTGTCGCACTCCGACGACTCGCTCACGCGCTGGTGGCGCGGGCTGAGCCTGCGCACGAAGGTCACCGGCGTGACTGTCGCGCTCCTCGCCATCGGGTTGTTCACCGCGGGTATCGGAACCATGGTGTTCCTGCGCACCACCCTGGTGAACAACCTCGACGAGCAACTCGCGCAGCAGGCCGCCGGAAGCATCGCGAACAGCATCTTCACCACCGCGCCCGGTGACGGACGCGTCGTGTTCTCGCAGGTCGACAATGCCCCGCAGATCGGGTCGATGGTCGTCGTGTACGGTCCCGACGGTCAGCGCGAGGCGTTCTACAACGGAACATCGACGACGGCTCTGCCCGACATTCCGCCCACCTTCACGGTGGAGCAGACGTACAGCCAGATCGACCGCCGTATCGAGCTCGAATCACCCCAATCCGGCCAACACTTCCTCGCTCGCGTGGGCGTTCTGCAGGTGCCCGGGAACCCCGGCGTCTACACCCAGATGGTGATCCAGCCGCTGGCCCCCACCGACCGGATCGTCGCCGCCTACATCGGTATCTACGCCTTCGTGGCGCTGCTGATCCTCATCGCGACGGCGCTGCTGACCCGGTGGCTCGTCACCCTGGCGTTCCGCAACCTGCGACAGGTCGAGACGACGGCCATGGACATCGCGGCCGGCGATTTCAGTCAGCGGCTGACCGATATCGTCCCCGACACCGAGGTGGGCCGGCTCAAGACCGCCATCAACGCGATGCTCGCGCGCATCGACGGAGCCCTCGGACAACGGGATGCCACCGTACGGCAGATGCGGCGCTTCATCGGCGACGCCAGCCACGAGTTGCGCACGCCCCTCGTCACCATGCGCGGCTATGCGGAGCTGTACCGCATGGGTGCCATCCGCTCCGACGAGGACGTCGCGCAGTCCATGGAGCGCATCGAGAAGGAAGCGATCCGGATGGGCGCGCTCGTCGAGGACCTTCTCGCCCTCGCCCGCCTCGACGAGCGCCGCGACGTCACGATCATCGCCCTCGATCTGCGTCCGATCGCTCGTGACGCCGCGCTCGACCTGCGCGTGACGTCGCCACAGCGCGAAGTCACGGTCGACGACACCACCTCCCGCGACGAGCTGATCCTGCCCACGATCACTCTCGACCCCCTCCTGGACGCGGGGGGAAAGCCCGCGAGCGGGAACGGCCGCCGGCGTACCGCCCCCACGACGTCGGCGATGGCGATCGCGGGCGCCACCCTTTCACGGCTCCGCCGCCGATCGAGAGACGGGGCGGAGCTTGCGGCATCCACTCCTCCGGACGGAACACCGGCTGCACCCATCGGGGTGGTCCGCACCGTACCGCGCCTCACCCCCGTCGTCATGGGCGACGAGAACAAGGTGCGTCAGGTCGTTGCGAACCTGCTCGGCAACGCGCGTCGGTTCACCGCCGAGGACTCCCCCATCGGCCTGCGCGTCGGTGTCGACGCCGAGACCGACATGGGATGGATCGAGATCATCGACCATGGCGAGGGCGTGCCGGAACAGATCCGCGAGCAGATCTTCCAGCGCTTCTGGCGCGCTGACACCTCGCGCACCCGAGAGACCGGCGGCTCGGGCCTCGGCCTGTCGATCGTGGCATCCATCGTCGACCTGCTGCACGGCACGGTGGATGTACGCGACACCCCCGGGGGTGGAGCGACCTTCCGGGTCTCCCTCCCCCTCGCTGATCGCCGCGACGCGCAGGAACATGCTCTCATCGAGACCCAGCCCCTCGAGCGGCTCCCCGAGAACTACCGGCCCGAGAACGACGCCTGACGCGTTCCGCCGTCGTCGATGGTGTGCACCGGCCGCACGCTCCCCGCTCGAACGCGCGCCCCGGGTATGTCCCGATGAAATCGGACCGCGTCCCAAAAACGGCTGGCTGACACCACCCCAGGCAGCCAGAAATGGGACATGGCGCACCCTCCCCCTACCAACGAAGAACGCCCCCTCCCGAGGGAGGGGGCGTTCTCAGTCGTCAGCGTGGATCAGAAGTCCATGCCACCGGTCGGGTCGCCCGCGGGAGCGGGGTTCTTCTCCGGCTTGTCGGCGACGACGACCTCGGTCGTGAGGAACAGGCCGGCGATCGACGCAGCGTTCTGCAGAGCCGAGCGGGTCACCTTGGCCGGGTCGATGATGCCCTGTGCGAACAGGTCACCGTACTCGCCGGTCGCAGCGTTCAGCCCGTGGCCCACGGGGAGCTCGGCGACCTTGTTCGCGACGACACCGGGCTCGAGACCGGCGTTGAGCGCGATCTGCTTGAGCGGAGCCTCGATAGCGACGCGGACGATGTTCGCACCGGTCGCCTCGTCGCCCGTGAGCTCGAGGTTGACAAGGGCGTTCTTGCCGGCCTGGATGAGCGCGACGCCACCACCGGCGACGACACCCTCTTCCACCGCGGCCTTGGCGTTGCGCACGGCGTCTTCGATGCGGTGCTTGCGCTCCTTGAGCTCGACCTCGGTCGCGGCTCCGGCCTTGATGACGGCGACGCCACCAGCGAGCTTCGCGAGGCGCTCCTGGAGCTTCTCGCGGTCGTAGTCGCTGTCGGTGTTCTCGATCTCGCGGCGGATCTGGGTCACGCGACCCTCGATCAGCTCGGACTCACCGGCACCCTCGACGATGGTGGTCTCGTCCTTGGTGATGATGACCTTGCGTGCACGGCCGAGGAGGTCGACGGTCGCGTTCTCGAGCTTGAGGCCCACCTCTTCGGTGATGACCTGGCCGCCGGTGAGGATCGCGATGTCCTGCAGCTGCGCCTTGCGACGGTCGCCGAACCCGGGAGCCTTGACGGCGACCGACTTGAAGATGCCGCGGATCTTGTTCAGCACCAGGGTCGCGAGAGCTTCGCCCTCGACGTCTTCGGCGATGATGAGGAGTTCCTTGCCCTCCTGGATCACCTTGTCGACGATCGGCAGAAGGTCCTTGATGTTGGAGATCTTCTGGTTGGCGATCAGGATGTACGGGTCTTCGAAGACCGCTTCCTGACGCTCGGGGTCGGTGACGAAGTAGGGGTTGATGTACCCCTTGTCGAAGCGCATGCCCTCGGTGAGCTCGAGCTCGGTGCCGAAGGTGTTCGACTCCTCGACGGTGACGACGCCCTCCTTGCCCACCTTGTCGATGGCCTCGGCGATGAGCTCGCCGATCGCGGGGTCGGCGGCGGAGATCGACGCGGTCGCGGCGATCTGCTCCTTCGACTCGACCTCCTTGGCGGAGGCGAGAAGCTCGTCGGTGACGGCCTTGACGGCCTTCTCGATGCCCTTCTTGAGCGAGATGGGGTCGGCGCCGGCGGCGACGTTGCGCAGGCCCTCGCGCACGAGCGCCTGGGCGAGGACGGTGGCGGTGGTGGTGCCGTCACCCGCGACGTCGTCGGTCTTCTTCGCGACCTCCTTGACCAGCTCAGCGCCGATCTTCTCGTACGGGTCGTCGAGCTCGATCTCCTTGGCGATCGAGACACCGTCGTTCGTGATCGTGGGTGCGCCCCACTTCTTCTCGAGCACGACGTTGCGACCGCGGGGGCCCAGGGTCACCTTGACGGCGTCGGCGAGAGTGTTGAGGCCGCGCTCGAGACCGCGCCGGGCCTCTTCGTCGAAAGCGATGATCTTTGCCATAAGTGTGTCGTCCCTCCCGGACGGGTGACTTGCAGATTTTGGCACTCGACGAAAGCGAGTGCTAATTCATTCTGGCACTCGCCCCTAGGGAGTGCAAGCCACGCGCCGTCCCGGAAACAGCGAACGCCGTGGCATCCGGAACTCGGATGCCACGGCGTTCGGATCAGCGCTCAGGCCAGTCGCACGGACTCCGCCTGAGGGCCCTTCTGACCGGTGCCGACGGTGAATTCGACGGCCTGCCCCTCCTCGAGGACACGGAAACCCGACATCTCGATGCTCGAGTAGTGGACGAAGACGTCCTGCCCGTCATCGACGGTGATGAAGCCGAAACCCTTCTCGGCGTTGAACCATTTGACAGTGCCCTGCGTCATGCGAATCTCCTGTTGCTGAACGACGAGGTCATCGTAAGCACGAGCGCTGCCGCGGAATCGGGGTTCCGGAGCATTGTTGACGCGCGTGCATCCAAGTTGTTACGACGCGGAAACACGCGCCCCTCGCGGTGTCAGGACGAGGGGGAGGCGGAAGGCTGGCCGGCAGCGCGGTCGAGCCCGATCACGACGATCAGGCGCTTGACGTCGCTCTCATCAGCCGGGGTGTTCGGGTCGTCGGTCGGCTGCAGGAAATCGCTCTGCGCGATCTGCGCCCCGCCGATGGTCTGCGCCAGCCCCTCGGCCGCGGCCTCGTCGCTCTCGAGGCGGTAGTAGATCGTGGTGTCGGCGAAGTCGGTGCTGTCGGAGGTGCCCGTCTCGACGTTGTCTCCGCTCCAGCCCGCGGCCACGATCTGGTCACGGACCGAGGCCGCGAGCCCGCTGTCGGAGGTGCCGTTGAGCACGACGACCGAGTACGAGGTGTCGACGACGGCCGGGATGGTCGGTTCGGCCGAGACGGTCGGGCTGGGCGCGGTGTCGGCGCCGAGCGAGATGCGACCCGAGACGACGAGTGTCGCGAAGATGCCGGCGATGATCAACAGCAGAGTGGCGATGGCCGCCCAGAGGAACACGATCCATCCGCGCAGCCGCGGTTTCTCGGCACGGTGAGCGCCGACGCGACCGGATTCGGCCGGGAGGTCGTCGAAGCGATCCCGAGGGAAGGTCGATCTGGCCATTGGACGATGCTATCGGTCGCGTCGAGGCGAGCCTGTCAGCGGACCGCCGCCCGACCGAGGCGAGCGCGGTGCTGGGCCGTCGCGTCGTCGCGGCGACGTCGCAAGCGGCGGACGAGCATGGGGTCGTGGGCGAGAGCCTCGGGGGTGTCGATGAGACGGCCGAGCAATTGGTAGTACCGGGCGGGCGTCAGAGAAAACTCGGCGCGGATCGCCTCTTCCTTCGCTCCCGCGTGACGGCGCCATTCCCCCTCGAAGGCGAGGAAGGCGAGGTCACGGTCCGACAGAGGCACGCCGCCACGCTACTGCGCCGTCGGTCCCGATCCCGGATGCCACGCCACCCACGCCCCGAGCGGGTCGACCTCCGCCCGCACCTCGCCGTCGAGGGCGAGGGCGAAGCCGCCCCGCGCGGGCTCGGGTCGACGCGTCCATCCGTCGTGCAGGCCGGGCGCGTCGAGGGTGATCCACCTGCCCGCCGCCCGGGCTGCCGCGATCACCGCGGTCCGGTGCACGCGCGGCACGTGAGCGAGGACGCCGGGAGTGGTCACGACCAGCGTCGCTCCTGCCGGAGCCCGTGCGGCGAGCGCGGGAAGGGCCTGCGCGCCGTCGCCCGCGACGAGGATCGGCGGATCGGCCGCCACGATGTCGAGTGCCGCCTCGATCCGTTCGAGGCGGCCCTCCTCCCCCGGCCAGACGAGGCCGGTGAGCCACTTACGATCTTCGGAACGCCGGGCGTCGAGGGGACTGAGATCGATCCCCGCACGCCAGACGATCTCCGGCATCCGCAGGTCGGGGTGCCCCTCGAGATCGCTGTCGAGGACGACGGAACTGCGACCGTCGACGGGATCGACCGGGATGACCTCGCCGCCGCGGTGATAGCGGTACGAGTACCGGTCGGGGTACAGGCAGAGCCCCGCGCTCGCCCCTACCTCCAGCAGGGCGATCGGCCCCTCGATCGCCGCCAACGCCGGGAGCAGGGCTGCGCACCGGAGCGGCTCGTTGGTCTGCACGCTGCGTCGGCCGCACTCCTCGACGATCGCGTCGGCGTGAGCCACGACCCATGACGCCCACTCGTCGACGTCGTCGAGCGGCGCCCCCAGAAGACGCATCGCCGCGAAGACCAGCGGTGGCTGACGGCGTGTGTCGGGGATGCCCGCGAGGGCGGCCGCGACGGCGGCATCGTCGGCGACGCGCCCCGCCCAGGCTCCGTACACCACCGAACGTCCCGGTGCCTCGTCGCGGGCGAAACGTCGATAGCGGTCGGCGACGGTGGTCGCGGCATCCGGAGTCACCCGGGAGATTATGCCGTCACGACCTGACCGCCGCTGGGCGCGAGAGAATAGAGACGAAGAAGGAGAGTGAATATGACCTACGCCGTCGACAAGTCCGACGACCAGTGGCGCGCTGAGCTCAGCCCCGAGCAGTACGCGGTGCTCCGCCAGGCGGGTACCGAGCGCGCCTGGACCGGTGAGCTGCTCGACGAGAGCCGTGCCGGCCTCTACACGTGTGCGGCGTGCAATGCCGAACTGTTCCAGAGCGGCACCAAGTTCGACTCGCACTGCGGGTGGCCGAGCTTCTACGAGTCGGTCCGCCCCGAGGCGGTCGAGCTCATCGAAGACAACAGCCACGGCATGCAGCGCACCGAGGTCCGCTGCGCCAACTGCGGTTCGCACCTGGGACACGTCTTCCCCGACGGTTTCGGCACGCCCACCGGCGACCGGTACTGCATGAACTCGCTCTCGCTCAACTTCACCCCCGAAGACAAAGCGTGAGCGCACTCGAGGCGATGCGCGACCGCCGGTCGTGGTCGAAGGTCACCGACCTCGCCCCCACCGGTCCCGAGCTCGAGGCGTTCGTCGCCGCGGCCGGTCGCGTCGCCGACCACAAGAGTCTCAAGCCCTGGCGGCTCATCGAGATCCGTGGCGCCGACCGAGACGTCCTCGCCCGCGCGCTGAACAAGGCGGACGGCAAGAAGGGGCTGTCGTCCAAGCCCCGTCGCGCACCGCTCATCATCGCGGTGGTGGCGAACCTCCGCTCGAAGAAGATCCCCGCATGGGAGCAGGAGGCCGTGGCATCCGGAGTCGCCCACATGCTGAGCCTCGTGCTCGACGAAGCGGGCTTCGGCGTGTTCTGGCGCACCGACGACAACACCCGCAGCAAGGTGCTCGCGAAGGCGCACGGGCTCGAGAAAGGCGAAGTCCTGCTCGGGTGGCTCTATGTCGGCGGCAAGCCCGCGCGCACCCGAGCCACGCGGCGCAAGACCGTGGATGCCGCGAAGCACCTCTCACGGATGCCCGGAGGCAAGAAGAGGCGCACGGTCGACGAGACGCGTCTCTGACCTCTTTCGATCGACGCCGCCGCGGGACCCCGGTCCCCGGCGGCGTCGTCGTTTCCGCCCCGCGTAGCGGGCACGCTCCCGACCGGCGGCGGGCTTCGTCGTTCTGTGGTCAGCGCGGGCGGCGACGGACGGGCACGGCGGCGACGACCACGCCGGCGATCGCCACGACCGCAGCGAGCAGAGCCACCAGGGTCGAGGGAGCCGCCGGCGCGGGCCACAGCGCGTCGAGCAGAACCGAGGTCGTGAGAAGACCCACGACAGAGCCGAGACCGAGCAGCAGCACACCCGTGCGGCGCACGACGACCGACGACAAGAAGATGTAGATCACGCCGACCGCCCCGCCGATGTACAGCCAGGGCTCGGTCGGCACGGTGCGCGGTGTTCCGACGATGGCGACATGCACACCCGCGGCGATCAGCAGCACGACCGTTCCGCCGATGAAGTTCACGAGGGTCGCGGTCAGCGGGCTCTCCACGCGCACGCGCAGGCGCCCGTTCGTCCCCTGCTGCCACGCCACGCCCGCACCCGCGATCGCCGGGACGACGAGCATCCAGAGCGGAACCCCGCCGAGCGCATCTCCCGACAGGCAGACGACGACACCCGCGATGGCCAGCAGCGCGCCGATCAGCCGCCGCACCGTCACCGGGACGACGCCGGCCGGTCCGTACCCGATGCGGTCGAGCACGAGCCCGCCGGTGGTCTGCCCCGCGACGAATCCGACGGTGAACAGCGCGACGCCGATGGTCGCCACCGTCAGGCCCTGGCTCGCGACGGTGAACGCCCCGACCAGTCCGCCCAAGAGCATCCACGGCGGAATCGAATGAGACCGGATGCCGGCCATCAGCCGCCCGAACCCGCGTCGGCCCCCGGGAATCAGGGCCGACAACGCGATCAGGATGATGAGCCCGGAGCCGAAAGAGATCGCGGCGGCGACGAATCCGTCCCCGATCTCGCCGCCGAGACTGCCGTTGATGCGCGCCTGCAGCGCGGTGAGGGCACCGATGAGGACCGCTCCCCCGACGGCCAGACCGACCGACCCCCGCTCCGCCACGGCTCTCCTCTCGCGCCCCCGCACGGGAGCCACCGTCGATCGTACGACGCGGGGTGGTCGGCCACCCCCTTCGCTTCCCCGCGGCACGCCGATGTCGGCGAGGCCCGCCCGGATGCGTCAGGCTGTGACCCGTGACCCAGCTCCGCCCCGGCCCCGACGACGTCTCATACCTGATCGACGACCTCCGCGCCGCCGACGCCGACCACGAGTTCCTCGCGCACGCCGAACAACACCTTCCGCGCCTGCACGACCTGTTCACCCGGCTGTACGGCGAACGGCCCGACGGCCTCGAACGCCTGGCATCCGTCCTCGATCTGGCCCGCACCTCGTGGACGGCGCGCCCGCGAACCCTGAAGGCTCTCGACAGGGAGCGCGAGAGCGCTCCGGACTGGTTCGAGAACGAGCGCATGCTGGGTGGGGTCTGCTACGTCGATCGGTACGCGGGCGGGCTCGACGGCATCCGGGAATCCATTCCGTACTTCCGCGAACTCGGCCTGACCTACCTGCACCTCATGCCGCTGTTCGAAAGCCCCGAGGGCAACAGCGACGGCGGCTACGCGGTGTCGAGCTATCGCCGGGTAAATCCGGCACTCGGCACGATGGAAGAGCTCGCCGCCCTCGCGACCGATCTGCGCCGGGCGGGGATCTCGCTCGTGGTCGACTTCATCTTCAACCACACGAGCAACGAGCACGAGTGGGCTCGCAAGGCCACCGCGGGCGAGGCGGGGTACGAGGACTTCTACCTGATCTTCCCCGATCGCGAGCTGCCCGACGCCTACGAGCAGAGCACGCGCGAGATCTTCCCCGACGATCATCCGGGTACGTTCGTCCAGCTCGACGATGGCCGCTGGATCTGGGCGACGTTCTACCACTTCCAGTGGGACCTGAACTACGCCAACCCCGCGGTCTTCGAGGCGATGGCCGGCGAGATGCTCTTCCTCGCGAATCAGGGCGTCGAGATCCTCCGCATGGATGCCGTGGCCTTCATCTGGAAGAAACTCGGCACGACCTGCGAGTCGCTGCCCGAGGCACACCTGCTGCTGCAGGCCTTCAACGCGGTGCTGCGCATGGGTGCTCCCGGGCTGCTGTTCAAGTCGGAGGCCATCGTGCACCCCGATCAGGTGGTCTCATACATCTCACCGGACGAGTGTCAGATCTCGTACAACCCCCTGCAGATGGCCCTCACCTGGGAGGCGCTCGCCACTCGCGACGGTCGCCTGCTGCAACAAGCGCTCGAGCGCCGGCACGCGCTCCCGGCCGGGACCGCCTGGGTGAACTACGTGCGCAGCCACGACGACATCGGCTGGACCTTCGCCGACGAGGACGCCGCCGAGCTCGGGATCGACGGCTACCCGCACCGCCGCTTCCTCAACGACTTCTACGTCGGTCGGGCCGAGGGCTCGTTCGCGCGCGGCGTGCCATTCCAGGAGAACCCGCGCACGGGCGATGCCCGCGTCACGGGCACCACCGCGTCACTCGCCGGCATCGAGGCGGGCGACGCCGGCGGAGAGGACCGCGTCGTGCTCGCCCACGCCCTCGCCCTCTCGACCGGCGGTATCCCGCTCCTCTACCTCGGCGACGAGGTCGCCCAGCTCAACGACTACTCCTACCGCGAACGGCCGGAAGAAGCGGGCGACAGCCGGTGGGTCAATCGCCCCTTCCGTTCCGAGCAAGAGCATGAGGATCGAACGGATGCCGACACCCCGGCCGCGCGCGTCTTCTCGCGGCTGTCGCGACTGATCGACGTGCGCCGGTCGACGCCGGAGTTCGCGGGCAACGACCTGATCGCATTCGGGGCGAACGTGGCATCCGTCGTCTCATTCCTGCGCCCGGGTGAGGGATTCTCGGTGCTCGTCCTGGCGAACGTCGGCGACTCGGCCGTCGAAATCGACGCATTGACCCTCTCGGGCATGGCACCGGAGGCCCTCGACCTCGTGTCGTCTCAGCCCGTATGGCTGGGGCGCCGGACTCACCCTCGCCGCCCACGGCGTGCGATGGCTGCGCGTGCGGATGCGCTGAGTCTGGCTTCCGCGCCGCCCTGGGGCCGTTCTTCCCCAGTTGCCGCGTGAGACGTACGGGTATTACGTTCTCGTGTACGGATTGCGAAGGCGCGTTGCCGTGCGCCCGCACTTCGACGGACCACTGGCATAAGCGCCCCTCGCACCGAGACACCGGCACAGACCGTTGTGAGGAGGGGCGTCATGACCGAGCGTGTCGACGCGGCGATCCGCCGGATACTCCTCGATGATCCGACCATCCACGTCTGCTACACCTTCGCAATCAGGCCAGACAGCTTTCATCGCGGCAACGACGTACTCTTCCTCCACCCATGCCACGAAGCCGTGATCGCGGCAGCACGCAATCGTGCCCAGCTGCGAGTCGCTCCCGCAACGCCGCGACCGACGATGTGCGAGTTGTGCGGGCACGCACCCGTGGGACTCCGCCCCGGAGGGTTCGCTCGACTGCTGAGCCGTCTCGTTCGCCGTCGGTTTCGCCTCCTTCCAGCGTGCGCCACCTTCGAATACGACAAGACGTCATCCATGCACCGCTACTTCTGCCGCTGCTCAGGGCCCGCCCATCGCAGGCGCCTCGTCGGCCGAGGCGATGCGATAGAAGCCGGCGGCTCCGGCTGGTAGGTGCCGCAAGAACGCCCCGGCGCCGCCTCCTCACGGCGGAGCGGGGCTTTTCGCACTACTGATCTGGTGTCTGTGGTGCCGGCTACAGGACTTGAACCTGCAACCCCCGTATTACAAGTACGGTGCGCTACCAATTGCGCCAAGCCGGCAGGAGACGCGTGGCGTCTCGATGAACGAGTCTAGAGCGGCGGGCGGGCCACACGAGACCGGTCAGATGCGGTGCCTCCCACTGTCGCGGTCCCACTCCAGGGACTTCCATTGAAGGAACGAGCAGAGATTGCCGGCCACCACCAACTCGGCGGCCAGGCTCGCCATCTCGTGCGGCGTCATCGTCAGGTCGTCGGGTCGCGACGTGAGCGTCGCTTCCCAGAGCGGCTCGTCGTAGCCTTTCGGCTGCATGTAGATCGACGCTCGGGCGTTCATCAGGTTCATCACCACGAGACCCGTGTCCTGGCTGTCGGCGTCTTCCTGCTCGACGACCTTCAGCTGTCCGGCGAACAGGTGTCCCTGTTCACGGAATTCCTGCACCCAAGCCTTCAACTGCGTGAGGGACCGCCGGGGCGGAGAGTCCTCAAGCTCTTCGTTCATGCCACCAGAATCTCATAAGACGTCGCGTCCGCACCGATTCGTCAACCCGCGGGAGGAGCCGACGGGGTGACCGACGGGGTGGGGGTAGCGGTCGAGTAGTACGCGTTGCTGTCGACGGTGAGCACGAACTGAGCGAACTCTTTGGCGTCGTCCATGTTGCCGACGTATTCGGTGCCGTTCACGAGCACGGTCGGGGTCGCGGTCAGCGCCTGCCCCTTCGTGCCCGGCAGGCCCTTGATCGCGCGGTCGGTGGCGGCCTTCGCCCACGCCGTGTAAGTCTCGCCTTCGATGCAGTCGCGAACCGTGCCGACGTCGCTCACCCCGGCACCCTGCGCCATGTCGGCGAGCTGCTGGTCGCTATAGCCGTCGGAGTCGACCGCGGGCTGGTTGGTCAGCAGCTCGTGGTTGTACGCGAAGAAGCGGTCCGACGAGTGCGTCGCCACGCAGGCCGCGGCACCGGCGGCCCGCAGGCTGTACTTCGTCCCGTTCGACTTCGACGTCAGCATCGCCACCGGGTAGTACGTGAGAGTGGCGGCCTTGTCGCCGACCCACTTCGACAGCTGGCTCGCGTTCGCGGTTTGGAACTCGCGCGCCTCGGCCGACATGTAGTCGACGTAGATACGGATATCGACGGGTGCCGCGGTGGCGGTCGGCTCGGGCGTCGGCTCTGTGGCCGGTGCGGGCTCGTCCGCCGGAGGAGTGGCCTGAGCCGACATCGTCGCGGCGTTGCCGTCGACGGTCTGATCGGCGAGCGGATCGGCCACCTGCGAGGCGCTCGTGATCAGGAAGCCGTCGTCGGTCGCGGCGTCGGGGAAGGCCTGCGAGCGGGCCTCGCGCGAGTTCAACGCGAACGAGACGCCGACCGCGCCGACCGCGATCACCGCGACGGCACCGATGCCCAGCAGGGAGCGTCGCGCGATGCGCCAGCGTGCCTGCTTCGCCTTGACCTGCTGCGCCTTCTCGCGGACCGCCTCACGGCGGTCGCGTTCTGCTGGCACATTCGGTGACTGGTCGTTGGACATGAAACCTTCCGGGCACGGACGATGCCGCATGAAATCAGGGGGCCCGCGCGGGTGGGGCGGACGAGGATCGATGGTAGCCAGGCTGGCTGAGAAATGACCAGACACGTGCGATACTGACGAATGCGTCCAACGTCGGGCGCACGGGGTCGCCCCCGTTCATTCCATTCACTACGGATCGTCCGGCACGTACCTGCCGGTGAAGGAGAAGAGAAAATGGCGTCCGTCACCTTCGACAACGCAACCCGTCTGTACCCCGGCGGCACCCGCCCCGCGGTCGACAAACTCAACCTCGACGTCGCCGACGGCGAATTCCTGGTCCTCGTCGGCCCCTCCGGCTGCGGCAAGTCCACGTCGCTGCGCATGCTGGCCGGCCTCGAAGAGGTCAACTCCGGCCGCATCCTCATCGGCGATCGCGACGTCACCGACGTCCCGCCGAAGGACCGCGACATCGCGATGGTGTTCCAAAACTACGCTCTCTACCCGCACATGACCGTGGCCGAGAACATGGGCTTCGCGCTCAAGATCGCCGGCGTCGGTAAAGAAGAGCGCGCATCGCGCGTCCTCGAGGCCGCCAAGCTGCTCGACCTCGAGCAGTACCTGACCCGCAAGCCCAAGGCCCTCTCCGGTGGTCAGCGTCAGCGCGTCGCCATGGGCCGCGCGATCGTCCGCCAGCCCCAGGTCTTCCTCATGGACGAGCCGCTGTCGAACCTCGACGCCAAGCTTCGCGTCCAGACCCGTACGCAGATCGCTTCGCTCCAGCGCCGCCTCGGTGTCACCACGGTCTACGTCACGCACGACCAGACCGAGGCGCTCACCATGGGCGACCGCATCGCGGTGCTCAAGGACGGCCTCCTCCAGCAGGTCGGCACCCCGCGAGACCTGTACGAGACCCCGAAGAACGTCTTCGTGGCCGGCTTCATCGGCTCGCCCGCGATGAACCTCTTCACCGCCGACCTGGCCGAGGGCGGCGTGCGCTTCGGCGACCTCGTCGTTCCCGTCGAGGCCGACACCATCGGCAAGGCCAACGGCTCCGCGGTCACCATCGGTGTCCGTCCGGAGGACATCCAGGTCGCCCCCGCCGACGGCCGCGGCCTCTCGGTCGTCGTCGACCTCGTCGAGGAGCTCGGCGCCGACGGTTACCTGTACGGTCACACCGACATCAACGGCAAGCGCACCGACCTCGTCGCTCGCGTCGACGGTCGACGTCACCCCAACGCGGGCGAGACGGTCGTGCTGGCGCCGGTCCCCGGACACGTGCACGTCTTCGACGTCGAGACGGGCGATCGACTCACCGACCGGGCCATCGCTTCGGCCTGATCCACGCACCGACGCGGCGCGTCCCCGATCCCGATCCGTCGGGTCGGGGGCGCGCCGCACCGTTTTCCCGGAGGTTCCCGTGTCCCAATCCCTCAGTATCACGGCGAGCACCGTCGACCCGGGCCTCCTGCAGCTGCCGTGGTCGACGGGTCTCGCCGACTGGCCCAGCAATCACATCGTGGCTCTCCCCAAAGGCATCTCACGCCACCTCGTACGGTTCGCGAACCTGTCGGGCCGGGTCGTGGCCATCAAGGAGACGACCGAGGAGATGGCACGTCGCGAATACGACATGCTCGGGAACCTCGACCGGCTCGACGCTCCCTGCGTCGAGCGCGTCGCCGTGATCGCCGGCCGCACCGATGCCTCGGGCCGCCCCCTTCCCGCTGCCCTCGTCACCGCTCACCTGCGCTTCTCGCTCCCCTACCGTGCCCTGTTCACTCAGGTGCTGCGCCCGCACACCGCCACCCGTCTCGTCGACGCTCTCGCGGTCCTGCTCGTACGCTTGCACAACGTCGGCTTCTACTGGGGTGACGTGTCTCTGTCGAACACCCTGTTCCGTCGTGACGCGGGCGAGTTCGCGGCCTACCTCGTCGACGCCGAGACGGGCGAGCTGCACGGCAACCGCCTGACCCCCGGTCAGCGCGCACACGACCTCGACATCGCCCGGATCAACATCGCCGGCGAGATCATGGACCTCGAGGCCGGCGGCCGCCTCGAGGGCGGGGTGGATGCCGTGGCCATCGCCGACGGACTGGTGTCGTCGTACCACTCGCTGTGGGGCGCCCTCACCGACAAGGAGTCGTTCGCGGTCGACGAGTCGTGGCGCATCACCGAGCGCGTGCACCGTCTGAACGCCCTCGGCTTCGACATCGGCGAGATGTCGATCCGCACGGCGAGCGACGGCACGAAGGTGTCGATCCAGCCGAAAGTCGTGGATGCCGGTCACCACCAGCGGCGTCTGCTGAGACTGACCGGACTCGACGTCGAAGAGAACCAGGCCCGCCGCCTTCTCAACGACCTCGACGAGTTCCGTGCGCGCGTCTCGCGCCTCGGAGCCGACGAAGAGATGGTCGCGCACGAATGGCTCACCCGCGTGTTCGAGCCCATCGTCATGGCCATCCCGTGGGACCTGCGCGCCAAGCTCGAGCCCGCCGAGGTCTTCCACCAGGTGCTCGAGCACCGCTGGTACATGTCGCAGGCGCGCGGCCGCTCGGTCCCCCTCGCCGAGGTCGTGAGCTCCTACATCGACGACGTTCTGCGCCACCGCCGCGATGAGGCAACCGTCATGGGCCCTCCCACCGACACCATGTCGCTGCCCACGGTGTCCGACGCCGATGCCCCGGCGACCGGCGAGGTTCCGACGACCGACACCGACTCGGTCGACTGGCGCGATCTGGTCTGACGCACCGCGCCCCGCGAAACGCCGAGGCCGTGGCATCCGGAGTCGATCCAGGATGCCACGGCCTCGGTACGTCGCGTGCTCAGTACCCCACGGTGAAGCGCTCGCGCGTGTGCGCGGGGTTCTCGATCTCGTCGAGGACGGCGACCGCGAAGTCAGCGCCACCGATGAACGAGTTGCCCTCGCCGTCGACGACGAGCACGTCGCCGCCGTCGCGGTACGAACCGGTGCGCTCGCCCGGTGCCCACGAGCCGAAACCGCCGGCCGGGTGAACGTAGAACCAGTCGCGGCCGGTGTCGTCGGCCTGGAGGTCTTCGAGGATGCCGATCGCTTCTCGCGCCTCGGGCTTGTACTCCTCGGCGAAGCCCTCCGTGTCGATCAGGCGCGGCCCGCCCTCGGCCACGAGCGACCCGCCGGCGCCGCCGACGACGCCCACGCGGACGTTCTCGGGCAGAGCCGTGACGAGCTCGGCGATCGCGGGGCGGAGTTTGCCTTCCATGTCGCCGCGGGGAGCCACGGCCGAGATCACGACGTCGACCCCCTCGAGCTGGGCGACGAGACCGGGGACGTCGAGGACGGTGCCCTCGACGTAGGTCGCACCCTCGACACGCTCGGTGGGTACCGAGCGGGCGATCGAGACGACCGTGTGGCCGCGGCGGACGGCCTCGGTGACGATGTGGCTACCGGCGTAACCGGTGCCTCCGATGACGGCGATACGGGGCATGAGCGTTCCTCTCGGTGGGTCAGACGGTGCCGCGGAGCGTCGACACCTGGTACAGGGCGACGGATGCCGCGATGCCGGCGTTCAGCGACTCGGTCGCGGCGGAGATGGGAATCGAGACGACCTGGTCGCACGTCTCGGTGACCAGGCGGGACAGACCCTTGCCCTCGGAACCCACGACGATCACGACGGGGCGGTCGGCGAGCTCGAGGGCGGGCAGCGAGACATCGCCGTCGCCGTCGAGTCCGAGCACGAACACGCCCTGCTTCTTGAACTCCTTGAGCGTGGCCGTGAGGTTGGCCGCGAGAGCGACGGGGATGCGCGCAGCGGCCCCGGCGCTGGTCTTCCACGCGGCGGAGTTGACACTCGCCGAGCGGCGCTGCGGGATGATCAGCCCCTGACCGCCGAAAGCTCCGGTGGAGCGGATGATCGCCCCGAGGTTGCGGGGGTCGGTGACACCGTCGAGCGCGACGAGCAGGGGCACCTGGCCGCGATCGATGATCTGCTCGAGCAGGTCCTGCGGGTGGGCGTAGGCGTAGGGGGGAACCTTGAGCGCCACCCCCTGGTGCACGCCGTCGAAGCCGGCCATGCGGTCGAGCTCGGGGCGCGTGACCTCGAGCACCGGGATGCCGCGGTTGGTCGCCATCGACAGCATCTCTTTGACGCGGTCGTCCATCTCGATGCGCTGGGCGACGTACATCGCCGTGGCGGGGATCTTCGCCCGCAGCGCCTCGAGCACGGAGTTACGGCCCGTGACCGTCTCGGTGTCGTCGGCCGCCTTCGGGCTCTTGCGGTTCGGATTGCTGCCGACCGCGCGCACGCCGGGCTTCGCCTTGCCACCGGCGGCGGCGTAGCGCTCCTGGGCTGCCTTGCGCTTGCCGGCGGGGTGCCAGGCGCGGTCTTCGGCCTTCGGGGTGGGGCCCCGGCCCTCGAGAGCCTTGCGGACGTGGCCGCCCGTGCCCTTGAGGGGGCCCTTCTTCTTGCCGGGGTTGCGTGCTCCCGGGCGTCCAGGCTTAGCCATCGATACTCCAATGCGTTCCGGCCGGAGTGTCCTCCAGCGTGATTCCTGCGGCGGCGATCGCGTCTCGAATGCGATCCGCGGCCGCCCAATCCTTGTCCGCGCGCGCGTGCGCGCGCTGCGTGATCATCGTCTGGACGAGGGAGTCCAGAGCGGCGGTTTCCGCTCCCCCTCCGGTGCCACCCCACGGAGAAGAGTGAGGGTTGATCCCCAGGACGAGCGTCATCTGCATGACGTCCATGACATCGTGCTTCGCCTCATCGTACTTGCCGGCGTCGAGGAGCGCATTTCCCGACCGGATGCTCGTGTGGATGGCCGCCAGCGCCCGGGGCACCGAGAGGTCGTCGTCCATGGCCTCGACGAACTCCGCCGGAAGGCCTTCCTTCGCCTCGGGCCACCCCGGCTGTACGAGACGTCGGGCGCGGTCGAGGAACGTGCGGATCCGGCCGAGGGCCGTCTCGGCCTCGGCCCACGACGCCTCGCTCAGGTCGAGGTTCGACCGGTAGTGCGCCGCGGCGAGGGCGTAGCGCACCACGAGCGGATCGTGCGCGGCGAGCACGTCGGCCGCCAGGGTGAAGTTGCCGAGCGACTTCGACATCTTCTGCCCGTCGACCGTGACGAGGCCGTTGTGCACCCAGTACCGAGCGAAGGCATCCCCCGCCGCCGTCGACTGCGCGATCTCGTTCTCATGGTGCGGGAAACGCAGGTCGAGACCGCCGCCGTGGATGTCGAACTCGGGACCGAGGTAGCGACGCGACATCGCCGAGCACTCGATGTGCCAGCCGGGCCGTCCCGCACCCCAGGGCGAGCTCCAGGTGGCAGAAGCCGGCTCGCCGGGCTTCGCCCCCTTCCACAGGGCGAAGTCGCGGGGATCGCGCTTGCTCCGGGGATCGGCGTCGGCGGCCGGCTCCATGGCATCCGGGCTCTGACGGGTGAGCTCGCCGTACGCGGGCCACGACCGCACGTCGAAGTAGACGTCGCCGGCGGCCGCATAGGCGTGGCCGCGCTCGATGAGCTCGGTGATGAGCTCCTGCATCTGCGTCACCGACGCCGTCGCACGGGGTTCGTAGGTGGGGGGAAGGATGCCGATGGCCTCGTACGCCCGTGA
Source organism: Sphingomonas sp. G5 (assembly GCF_052660795.1). Classification (NCBI taxonomy): domain Bacteria; kingdom Pseudomonadati; phylum Pseudomonadota; class Alphaproteobacteria; order Sphingomonadales; family Sphingomonadaceae; genus Sphingomonas; species Sphingomonas sp. G5. The sequence goes on from NZ_CP109660.1 coordinate 2,424,685, forward strand.
GAACTCGAGCTCCATGCGGTAGGCGAGAGCCCACCACGGCTCGGCGTCGGTCGCGTTGGCGAGGACCTTGTCGTCGATGTCGGTGACGTTGCGCACGAAGGTGACCCGGCCGAAGCGGTGGGAGAGCCACCGGCGGAGCAGGTCGAAGACGAGCGCGGCGCGCACGTGACCGATGTGCGGGCCCGACTGCACGGTCGGGCCGCAGACGTAGACCGTGACGTTCGAGGGGTCGAGGGGGACGAAGTCGCGGAGTCCCTGCGCCTTCGTGTCGTACAGCCGAACAGTCACGTCTTCAGCCTACCGGCCGCCCCTCCGCGCGACCCGTGCACGAAACATGCGGTCGTTAGGGTTCAGGAGTGCCCCTCGTGATCCGCCCCGATGACCTGTCCGGAGACGCCACGCGTGCTCTCGTCGCCGCCCACCTCGCGGGCATGCTCGAGAACACACCCGTCGAGAGCGTGCACGCCCTCGACGTGGATCGCCTCACCGCTGACGGCGTCACGGTCTGGTCCGCGTGGGTCGACGACGAGCTCGCCGGCATCGGCGCGTGCAAAGACCTCGATCGCGACCGCGCCGAGCTGAAGTCGATGCGGGTCGCCGAGGGCTTCCTCGGCCAGGGCATCGGCCGCGCGATCCTGCGGCACATCATGGACGATGCGCGGGAGCGCGGCATCCGGAGTCTCTGGCTCGAGACGGGGAGCACCGACGACTTCGTGCCCGCTCGTCGTCTCTACGCGAGTGAAGGCTTCGTCGAATGCCCGGCGTTCCCGCCCTACGCGCCCGATCCGCTGTCGACGTTCATGACCCGCACGGTCGAGGCACCCTGATCACACGCGTCGTCCACCCGAGCGCCTGCTGTCGGCTCCACTCGGCCAACACCTAGGGAACAGGCGTCTTATTGACGTGTGCGATGTCGAGTGCGGTCCCCGTGGACAGCGCTCCTCCCTCCTCCGGCGATCCTGGCGACCCCGGATCGAGACCGTGACGGCGCCCTCACCGACGACGAGCGCATAGCTGTTCCCGCCACGCCGCCGCCACGCTGCACACCGTTCCGGACAGGGCGATCCCCGTGGCGCCCGTTCGCGCTGCACGCGGCGTCCACCGCAACGGGCCCGTGAGCGGAGGGCGGCGATGGCGACCGCCCGACTCGGACAGCGAGAGGCCAGGGCGCGGGGGCGCGCCCGGATGAAGGGAAGAGGACGAAGAAAATGGAGCAACAGCACGACGACATGTCGGTCGAGGCGGTGTTCGCACAGCACGCCGATCGTCCGGCACTGCGAGAGCGGTTCGGGGCCGACGTCGAGGACACCAGTTTTCACGAGCTGTGGGACCGAGCGAGTGCGGTTGCGGCCGCACTCGGTGAGACCGTTTCGCCCGGCGACCGGATCGCGATGCTCGGAGCCGCGACCGTCGACTTCGTGACGCTCGATCTCGCGTCGTGGATCCTCGGCGCGGTGAGCGTGCCCCTCCAGGCGAGCGCGTCGTTCGAGGCGCTGCGCGCGATCGTCGACGAGACGGAGCCGGTGTGGCTCGCGGCCTCTGCCGAGCAGTCGGCCATCGCTCAGGCCATCGCCGAGGCATCCGCCGGAGACGTGCGGACGATGGTGCTCGACACGGCGGTCGACACCGACACATCGGGTCCGACGCTCACCGAGCTCGTCACCCGCGGCGAGCTCCTGCCGCGCCCGACCCCGTGGCATCCCGCGGCGGGCGAAGACCCCCTCGCACTCCTGATCTACACGTCCGGCAGCACCGGAACCCCGAAGGGCGCGATGTACTCGCGCTCCATGGTCGAGAGACTGTGGCACGCGCGCCGGCCCGGCGTCGACGACGGCACCACCGACGACATCGTCGGGTACGCCTACCTGCCGATGAGTCACCTCACCGGCCGCGCGGCGGTCTTCGCCACCCTCGGACGCGGCGGAACTCTCGCGCTCGCGACCTCGACGGATCTGTCGGCCCTGTTCGACGATCTGCGCACGTTCGCCCCGACCGAGTTCGTCTTCGTCCCTCGCGTGGCGGAGATGGTTCGGCAGGAGGGCGATCGCGACGAGCAGCGTCGCCTGGCCGCGGGCGATACGGATCAGGATGCCGTGCGCGCGGCGGTGCACGCCGATCTGCGCGTGCGGGCGTTCGGGGGACGGATCCGCCGGGCGATCTGCGCCAGTGCTCCGCTCACCCCCGAGCTCCGCAGCTACATCGAGGAGTGCCTCGGCACGGCGCTGCACGACGTGTACGGCTCCACCGAAGCGGGCAGCATCCTCCACGACGGAGTCGTGCAGCAACCGCCCGTCACCGCGCACAAGCTCATCGATGTGCCCGAGCTCGGCTACCGCGTCACCGACCGTCCGCACCCGCGGGGTGAGCTGCTGGTGAAGAGCACCTCCACGATCACGGGGTACTTCCGCCGGCCAGACGTCACCGCCGCGGTCTTCGACCAGGACGGCTTCTACCGGACCGGCGACATCATGGCCCAGACCGGACCGGGTTCCTACGAATACCTCGACCGCCGGAACAACGTCATCAAGCTGTCGCAGGGCGAGTTCGTCGCGGTGGCGGCTCTCGAGGCCACGTACGGCGGGACGCCCGAGGTGCGCCAGATCGCGCTGCACGGCGACAGCCGACACGCGTTCCTGGTCGCGGTCGTCGTGCCCGCTGATGCGGGATCGTCGGAGCGCGACGTGCTCGCCGCTCTTCAACGCACCGCACGCGAGCATGGCCTCGCCCCCTACGAGGTGCCCCGCGGGGTCATCGTCGAACCGGAGCCGTTCACGGTCGAGAACGGCATGCTCTCGGACGCCCGCAAGCTCCTGCGACCGCGCATCACGGCACGGTACGGCGAACGGCTCGCGAGTCTCTATGCCGACCTCGCCGAAGAGCGTAGTGGTGCCCTGGTGGCAGCCCTCCGCGAGCGCGTCGGCGTCGAGCCGACGCTCGACACCGTGGTGCGCGCGGCCTGCGAGTTCCTCGGCGCCGAGGTGTCCTCGGCAACGGCTGCGGCAGCCCGGTACTCCGATCTGGGCGGTGACTCGCTGTCGGCGCTGACCTTCTCCGGGATGCTCGAGGACGTCTTCGGTACCGAGGTGCCCGTCGGGGTCATCACCGACCCGACGAACGATCTCACCGCCATCGCCGCGTTCATCGATCGCTCGGCCGCCGACGACCGGCCCACGGTGGCTCGCGTGCACGGTACCGACCCGTCGACGCTGCGTGCGAGCGACCTGCGCCTCGACCGGGTGCTCGGCGACATCCCGGAGCCGGTCCTGCGTTCCTCGCGCACCCCGGCCACTTCGGAGCCCGCGGGCACTGCCCGAGGCCGCACGGTCCTGCTCACGGGCGCCAACGGGTACCTCGGACGGTTCCTGGCCCTCGACTGGCTCGAACGCCTCGCTCCGGTGGGCGGAACGCTCGTGTGCATCGTTCGCGGTTCCGACGACGCCGACGCCCGACGTCGCCTCGACAGCGCGTTCGCCGCAGATCCTGCCTTCGCTGAGCGCTTCACAGACCTCGGGGCCTCGCTCGAGGTGAGGGCCGGCGATGTCAGCGAGCGCCTCTTCGGTCTCGACGAGCCGCGGTGGCGGGACCTCGCCGCCCGCGTCGACCTCATCGCGCACGCCGCCGCCCTTGTCAATCACGTGCTGCCATACACGGCATTGTTCGGTCCGAACGTCGTCGGCACCTCCGAGATCATCCGCCTCTCCATCGCCGCCGGCAGCGTGCCCGTCACCTTCGTCTCGAGCGTCGCGGTCGCCGGTGGCGCGCGGCCGACCGTCGAAGCCGCGGCCGACCCGGCCGCCCCCGCCGCCCTCGACGAGCGTGCCGACATCCGCGACACGATCCCCGCGTGGAGCATCGGAGACGAGTACGCCAACGGGTATGGGGCGAGCAAATGGGCGAGCGAGGTGCTGCTGCGCGAAGCGCACGAGCAGCACGGCGTACCGGTGGCGGTATTCCGCTCCGACATGGTTCTGGCGCACCCGCGCTGGCGCGGCCAGGTGAACCTGCCCGACGTCTTCACCCGGCTGGTCTGGAGCGTTCTCGCCACGGGGCTGGCACCGGAGTCGTTCGTTCGGCGTGGTGCCGACGGCGAGCGTCTGTCGTCGCACTACGACGGCTTGCCGGCCGACTTCACCTCCGCTGCCATGAACGCGATCGGCGCCTCCACCAACGCGGGATACCGCACCTACAACGTGGTGAACCCGAACGACGACGGCGTCTCCCTCGACACCGTCGTCGACTGGCTCCAGGACGACGGGTACGCCATCGAGCGCATCGCGGACCACGCCGAATGGGTGGACCGGTTCCGCACGGCGCTGGAGGCGCTGCCCGACGAGGATCGTGCGCGATCGGTTCTGCCGCTGATGCACGCGTTCGCCACCCCGGAAGAACCGCACGCCGGCTCGACCATCCCCGCGGACGCGTTCGTGGAAGCCATCCGGACGATCCACCCGCTCGGGTCACCGGACATCCCCTCCATCGACCACGCGCTCATCACGAAGGTGGCCGACGACCTCTCGTTCTTGAAGCTGCTCGAGCCGTCACGGCGCGCCGTGGCCTGACCTCGGACGCGACGGTACCCTGGAGGCCCGGCCCCGGGGCGCCGTCGCGACGGCCCGGCGTGCGGGCACAGCGGACGCCACCGAGGGGGCGAAGAAACGACCGACCCCGCGCCTCCCGGAAGGAAGAAGTCGCAACCAGAACGGCTAGACCGGCACGACGAGGGCGGTTGCGAACGCGGCGACCCCCTCGCCCCGGCCGGTGAACCCGAGGCCGTCGGTGGTAGTAGCGCTGACCGAGACCGGCGCTCCCCCGAGCGCGGCGGACAATGCCTGCTCCGCTTCGATGCGGCGGTCGGCAAAGCGCGGGCGACGGGCCTGCACCTGCACGGCGACGTTGCCGACGCGCCATCCCGCGTCGGACAAGAGCTGCACGGTATGCGAGAGGAAGGCGGCCGCGTGCGCGCCGGCGAACTCCGGTCGGTCGGTGCCGAAGTGCGTACCGATGTCTCCGAGCCCCGCCGCCGCCAGCAGCGCATCGACGATCGAGTGAGCCACAGCATCACCGTCGGAGTGCCCCGACAATGCCACCTCGCCCGGCCATTCCAGGCCCGCGAGCCACAGCGTTCCCTGTCCCCCGAACCCGTGCACGTCGGTGCCGATACCCACGCGAGGGGCCGAGTGCACCGGCGGGCGGGCGACGGATGCCGCGGGCTCGGTCGCGAGGAGGGCGCGGGCACGCTCGAGGTCGGGCCCCGTGGTGATCTTGAACGCCGCCGCGTCTCCCTCGACCGTGACGACCGCGTGCCCCGCTGCCGCGACGGCAGCCGCGTCGTCGGTGTGGTCGGCGTCGACCGCGGCAAGGGCCGCCTCGAGAACCGACCGGAGGAAGCCCTGGGGCGTCTGCGCGGCCGCGAGCTCGCTGCGATCGACGGGGCCGACCACTCGGCCGCTCTCGTCGACGCGTTTGATGGTGTCGACGACGGGAAGGGTGGGGATGACGGCGACGGCTCCGGCGTCGACGGCGTGAACGACGCGGTCGAAGACAGCGGGGGGCGTCAGCGCGCGCGCGGCGTCGTGGACGAGGACGATCTCGACGTCGGCCCACAACGCGGCGAGGCCCGCGGCGACCGACTCCTGCCGGGTCGCCCCGCCCACGACGACCGTGACGAGGTCGGCGCGATCGCCGGCGGCATTCCGAGCATCGGTCAGGGCCTCGCCCTCGTAACCTCGGGGTACGACGACCACGACCTGGGCGGACATCGCCGCCAAGACGCCACGCAGAGCGTGATGCAGGATCGACCGGTCGTCGATGCCGACGAACGCCTTCGGCGCCCCACCCTGCAAACGGGTACCGGAACCGGCGGCGACGACGATGACCGCGAGATGCGGGACGGGGGTGAGAGTCACCCGTTCACGCTAGCGCGCCGCCGCGGAAGGGCGACGCGCTGAGCAGGATCAGGAGGCGAGGACCTCGTCGAGCACGACGCTCGCGCGGTCTTCGTCGGTCTTCTCGGCCAGAGCGAGCTCCGACACCAGGATCTGGCGCGCCTTAGCCAGCATCCGCTTCTCACCGGCGGACAGGCCACGGTCCTGATCGCGGCGCCACAGGTCGCGGACGACCTCGCTGACCTTGATCACATCGCCCGAAGCGAGCTTCTCGAGGTTCGCCTTGTAGCGACGCGACCAGTTGGTCGGCTCCTCGGTGAAGGGCGCACGGAGCACCTCGAAGACACGGTCGAGACCGTCCTTGCCGATCACGTCACGAACGCCGACGAGGTCGACGTTGTCCGCCGGAACCTCGATGACGAGGTCTCCCTGGGTGACATTGAGCTTCAGGTATTTCTTCGTCTCGCCCTTGATAACGCGTTCCTTGACCTCGATGATCGTGGCCGCGCCATGGTGCGGGTAAACGACGGTCTCGCCAACCTCAAAAAGCATGGAGTTATGTCCTTTCGGCAACATCCAGGATACCACAGGCCCGCATGCGCTAAGGTTCCGCCCTCCCCACCCGCAGTCCCTCCCGCGCGCGTGCGAGCAGGCCCGGACCGCGGACCCCGTAGGATGATCTGGATGCCGTCTGTCGATCTTGGAGGATCCGTGAAAACGCGCCTGATCGCGTCCATCGCCCTGGGTGCCGCTGTCGTACTCGGTACGACGGGATGCAACATCCTCGCCCCGCAGGCGACCACCATCGATTACTCCGCCTCCGACGGGGTGAACGTCCCGGCCGATTCCGGTCCGCTGCACATCCGCAACGCGATGATCGTCGCCAACGACGACGGCACCACCGGCAACTTCGTCGCGGCCGTCGTCAACGACACCACCGAGCCGCTCACGCTGCGCCTCGAGGTCGGCGAGGGCTCGAGCGCTGTCCGCTCCTCGGTGAACGTGCTGGCCAACAGGACGCTCAGCCTCGGCGACCTGGCCGACGGTGTCCAGCCGCTGCGACTCGACGACATCGACGCCGTTCCCGGGTCGACGGTGCCCGTGTACTTCCAGTCCGGTGACGGACAGGGCGCGCTCATCCAGGTGCCCGTCCTCGACGGCGCCCTCGAGTACCTCGCGCCGCTCGCGCCGAGCCCCGAGCCGTCCTTCAGCGTCACCCCCCTTCCGGCCACGCCCTCCGCGACGCCGACGGCCAGCCCGACCCCCGCATCCTGACCTCACGACGAAGGCGCCGACGGTTCTCCGTCGGCGCCTTCGTCGTTCTCGCGAGCCGTCAGGCCTCGAAGCGGTAGCCCAGTCCCCGCACGGTGACGAGCATGCTCGGCTCGCTCGGGTTCTGCTCGATGCGCGAGCGGATGCGCTTGATGTGCACGTCGAGCGTCTTGGTGTCGCCGAAGTAGTCCGTCCCCCACACACGATCGATGAGCTGTCCCCGCGTGAGCACGCGACCGGCGTTGCGCATCAGCACCTCGAGGAGCTCGAACTCCTTGAGGGGGATGTTGATCTCCCCGCCGTCCACCGCGACGGTGTGGCGGTCGATGTCGAGCACGACGCGTCCCCCCGACAGGATGCGGTCGTCGAGGTCGGCCTCCTCCGGCGCGCGACGGCGCAGCACAGCGCGCATTCGCGCCAGCAGCTCGCGGGTCGAGTAGGGCTTGGTGACGTAATCGTCGGCGCCGAGCTCGAGGCCGACGACGATATCGACCTCGGAATCCTTGGCCGTGAGCATGATGATCGGCACCTGCGAGGCCAGTCGCACCTGACGACACACTTCTGTCCCCGGCATCCCGGGAAGCATGAGATCCAGCAGGATGATGTCGGCGCCACGCTCTCGGAAGGCGGCCAGGGCGAGGGCACCGTCTTCGGCGATCTCGACCTCGTAGCCCTCTCGGCGCAGCAGGTAGGCCAGGGGGTCGGCCAGATCGGGTTCGTCCTCGACGATCAGAACGCGGGTCATGCGGTGTCTCCCTTCGCGGGTACGGGGGTCGTCGCGGAGCTCTTGCGGCCCTTGCGACGAGGTTTGGGGCGGACGCCCTCGAGATCGGGAGCCTCCGACATGGGGAGTCGGATGGTGAAGGTCGAGCCGCGGTCCGGACGCGACCAGAGCCGCACCTCTCCCCCGTGGCGTTGAACGGCGTGCTTCACGATCGACAGGCCGAGGCCGGTTCCGCCGGTCCGGCGGGAGCGAGCCTGATCGGCACGGTAGAACCGCTCGAAGACGCGGTGCTGGTCGCTTTCGGGAATGCCGATCCCGCGGTCGGTCACCGCGATCTCGACGACGGTGTCGTCGAGCTTGACGCCGACGCCGACCTTCGACCCCTCCGGCGAGTACGCGATCGCATTCGCCACCAGGTTGCCGACGGCCTCGGTGAGGATCTGCGGCTCGCCGCGCACCCACAGCCCCTTGGTGCCGCCGCGGACGACCGTGACCTGAGCGGCATCCGCCTGGATCGCGTAGCCCTCGACCGCGGCGGTGACGACCTCGTCGATCGAGACGTCGCGCACGTCGCGCAGTTCGTCGGAGGCCTGCAGGCGCGACAGGCTCAGGATGCGGTTCACGAGGGCCGCCAACCGCGTGACCTCCGCCTGCAGCCGCGAGGCGAAGTGGCGTACCTGAGCGGGATCGTCCGCGGCGAACTCGATCGCCTCGGAGAGCAGGCTCACGGCACCGACCGGTGTCTTCAACTCGTGGCTCGTGTTGGCGACGAAATCGCGACGCATCTCTTCCACCCGCTCGCGCTCGGTGATGTCACGCAGCACGACGAGGGTGAGACGGCCCGAGATGGGAGTCGCGCGGACAGCGACCAGACGCGGCTCGGCGGGCGCGGCACCGCGACGCAGACGGAGATTCTCGGCGATGCCCGATCCGGTGTCGCGCGCCACGCGGGCCACGCGCTTGAGCTCCTCGCTCGAGATCACCTCTCCGGCATGGGCGCCGAACACCTCGGCGGCAGGCGAGAGCGCGAGCACCGTCGATGAGGTGTCGCACACGAAGGCGGGGTCGTCCATCGCCCCCAGCATGGCCTCCACGCCCTCCGGCACCTCCGCGGAGGTCTGTGCCAGGGAGCGATCGCGGGCACGCAGTGCCGCGACCACCAGGCCGACCACCGCGGCTCCGATCAGGAGTCCTGCGAGGAGCGCGAGCAGCACGAGCTGCGGTTGTTCCATGCCCCCAGCGTAGGGGCGGCCCTCGACCGTCACCGGCCGTTCACCCCCGTGAGAGTCGCAGCAGAGGCTACTATTCACTGTCACAGCACCGCTCGTTAACCTTCGCTGGGAAGAATCCCGAGGGTTGCGGGACACTCTGTGCCGTGCCGCCGACGAGGAAGGTACCCGCCCATGCGCGAAGTATTCCACCAGTCCCTCGAGGACGTTCAGAGCCGACTGGTCGAGATCGCCGACCTCGTGACCATCGCGATCGACCGCGCCACCCGCGCGTTCGGCACGAGCGACGTCTCGCTCGCCGAAGAGGTCATCGAGGCCGACGCCGTCATCGACGAGAAGGCCTTCGAGCTCGACGAGCTCGCGATCGAGATCCTCGCCCGCCAGCAGCCCGTCGCCCGCGACCTGCGCATCGTGGTCACCGCCCTCCGAGTGAGCGCCTCGCTCGAGCGCATGGGCGACATGGCCGAGCACATCGCTCAGCTCGCGCGCTCGCGCTTCCCCGAGCGCGCGATCCCCAAGGGGCTCAAGAGCACCTTCACCCGCATGGGCGAGCTCGACGTCGAGGTCGCGCGCAAACTCGCCGAGCTCCTGCGCACCCAGGACCTTCGGCTCGCCGAGGCCATCCGCGACGCCGACGACGACATCGACGAACTGCATCTCAGTGTCTTCGAGAAGGTGCTCGGCGACTCGTGGAAGGGCGAGGCGACCGCAACGGTCGACGCCACCCTCGCGAGCCGCTACCACGAGCGCTTCGCCGACCACGCGGTGTCCGTCGCCAAGAAGGTCATCTACCTCGCGACCGGCGATTGGGCCGGCGCCGACGACGAGAGCGCGGCCGAGCCGAGCCCGGTCATCTGACCCCAGAGCGCGAGACGAGGGGGGTGGATGCCGATCGGCATCCACCCCCTCGTCTGTCGGACGTCAGTGCTTGTTGCCCTGAGCGGCGACGGCGGCAGCACCGGCGGCCGCGGCCTCGGGGTCGAGGTACTCGCCCGGACCGAGAGGCTTGAGGTCGTCGTCGAGGCGGTAGACCAGCGGAATGCCGGTCGGGATGTTCAGCTCGGCGATGTCGGCGTCGCTGATGCCCTCGAGATGCTTGACCAGTCCGCGCAGAGAGTTGCCGTGCGCCGTGACGAGCACGGTCTTGCCGGCCTGCAGATCGGGGACGATGTCGCTGTGCCAGTACGGCAGCATGCGGTCGATGACGATCTTCAGCGACTCGGTGTCGGGCACCTCGCCGTCGATGCCGACGTACCGGGGGTCACCCACCTGGCTGTACGGGTCGTCGGCCGACAGCGCCGGGGGCGGAACGTCGAAGGAGCGGCGCCAGAGCATGAACTGCTCGTTGCCGAACTCCTCGAGGGTCTGCGCCTTGTCCTTGCCCTGCAGGGCGCCGTAGTGACGCTCGTTGAGGCGCCATGAGCGCTTGACCGGGATCCACAGGCGGTCGGCGGCGTCGAGGGCGATGTTCGCCGTCTGGATCGCACGGCTGAGCACCGAGGTGTGCAGCACGTCGGGAAGGAAGCAGGACTCGGCGAGCAGCTCGCCGCCGCGCTTCGCCTCGGCCTTGCCCTGGTCGGTGAGTCGCACGTCGACCCAGCCGGTGAACTGGTTGGTCTTGTTCCACTCGCTCTGCCCGTGGCGGAGGAGGATCAGCGTGTGAGGCATGACTCCATGCTACCGACGTGCGGACCGCGGGCCGGGGCGCGGAGTCCTGGCAAAATAGTGGAGTGACCCCCTCCCCCGTCGGCCGTCCCACCCGCGGCACGACCGGGGCGAACCGCCTGAGACGCATCGACCGGTGGATCGCTCGGCACCCGGTCCTCCGTCGCGCCGACGACCCCCTCGTGGTCGACCTGGGCTTCGGGGCGAGCGCCGTGACACCCCTCGAACTTCTTGCTCGGCTCCGCGGCCAGAGGCCGGATGCCGAGGTCCTCGGCCTCGAGATCGACCCCGAGCGCGTGGCCCGCGCCCGTGAGCAGTCGACGGGGGTCGAGGGGGTGTCCTTCGCTCGCGGAGGCTTCGAAGTCCCGGTACCGGGCGGGCGCCGGCCCGCGATCATCCGGGCCATGAACGTGCTGCGCCAATACGACGAGGCCGACGTCGCCGACGCGTGGGGCCGCATGTGCGCGCGGCTGCAGCCCGACGGCATCCTGGTCGAGGGCACCTGCGATGAGATCGGTCGTATCGCGACCTGGGCGGAGGTGGGGGCAGATGCCGTGCCCCGAAGCCTCACCGTCTCGCTGCGTCTCGCCGAGCTCGACTCCCCCGCGATCGCCGCCGAGCGCTTGCCGAAGGCCCTCATCCATCGCAACGTCAACGGGGAGCGCGTGCAGGAGTTCGTGGCATCCCTCGATCGCGAATGGGCGCGCGCCGCAGTGGTCGCCCCATTCGGGCCGGTCCACCGGTGGCGCACGGCCATGCGCGCCCTGGCGGACGCCGGGTGGCCCCTGCTGCGCCGCGAGCGCTGGCGGCTCGGCGAGCTGGGCGTCGCATGGGAAGCCATCGCTCCGCGCTGAGCGTCACACCCGCGGGAGAAGTGCCCGGGCGTCAGCCGAGGGCATTCCGGCCGCGACGAGGAGGTCGACGGCGAGCGGACGCAGGGCCGCGATGAGGTTGAGCTCGCCGACACGCCCCTCGGGCAGCAGGTTCGCGGGATCGAGCCGTCGAGCGACCGCGCCGACGGCTTCTCGGGCGACGGGTTCGAGCGAGATGTCGTCGAGACTGTCGCGGACGAGCCCCGCGCCCCGCGCCAGTTCGGCCAGCAGATCGGCGGGGACGGGGCGGCTCTCGCCGTCGGCGCAGAGATAGGCCGCACGCCGGGCGACCACGCGGAGGTTTCGCGTGGTGAGGTCGAGTGCCCCGCGGACTCGCTCATGGCGATCGAGCTCGGTGCGCTGTCGGCGCAGGAACGGCGAGATGCGCGCGACCTCGCGTCCCGACTCGAGCGAACCGCTCCACGCGTCGACGTAGGTCTGCAGCGAACGGGCTCGCTCGAGACCGCGCTCGGCGCGAGCACGATCGCCCCTGCGCAGCGCGCGGACGATCGTGTCCATGGCGGCATCCAGCGCGTCGAAGAGCTCGTCGGCGTCGCGCAGCTCGGTGCGGCGGAGGGTGCGCGGGATCAGCGCGGTCACGATGAGCGCGGCGACGCCGCCGATCGCCCCGTCCACGAGGCGCAGGAACGGCACGCCCGACACCAGTACGAGGGCGATGAGCGACTGGACGACCGCCGCGAGCGCGAAGCCCGGCTGGGGCGACAGGAACCGGGCCACGACGAGGGTCACCGTCATCGCGAGGGCGATCTGCCACCATCCGGCCCCGGCGACGAGCAGGACGACCTCGGCGATGAGGATGCCGACGAGCATGCCCATGACCGTCTCGGCGACCCGCCACGGGCGCGCGTCGCGCACCAGCCCCAGGCTCGACACCGTGACCGTCGCCGCGAGCAGAGGGACCGAGTGCCCCAGCACGAAGTGCGCGAAAGCATACGCCGCGGTCGCGGCGACGACGATCTGCGCGATCGCCGGTAGCGACTCGCGCACGCGGTTGACCCGGCGCCCGACGGTGGAGCGCCAACGCGGACCGGCGACGACGACCCCGACGGTCGTCGAGGAGTCGTCGGGGGTCATTCCGCGGCGCGTCGGCGCCCGAGGCGCGGCAGGCGGGGAACGGCGGCGGTGGCGCCCGCGTCGGCGGGAACGACGGTCTCGGCCGCCGCGGCCAGCGGCCCGTCGGCGGTGTCGACGACGAGCGGCTCGCCCTCGGGAGCGGTGCGCTTGACGAGGGCCAGGGCGATCGGCCCCTCCTCGTGGTGGACGGCCACCGAGGTGATGGCGCCGATCACGGTGTCGCCCGCGCGCACGGCATCCCCGCGGGCGGGCAGGACGTTGTCGCTGCCATCGAGCTGGAGGGCGACGACGCGGCGCGGTGGATGCCCCAGGTTGTGGACCTTCGCCACCGTCTCCTGACCGCGGTAGCACCCCTTCGACAGGTGCACGGCGGTGCGGAGCCAGTCCATCTCGTGCGGGAGCAGTCGCTCGTCGGCGTCGATCGCCACGCGAGGACGCCACGCGGCGACGCGCAGGGCTTCGACGGCGTCGAGACCGGCCAACGCCGTCTCGCCGCTCGCGGCCGACGCGATCACTCGCTCGAACTCCGCGGCATCCACGATCGCTTCGGCCCAGTCGCGGTCGGCCCCCGGATGGGGCTCGACGCGGGCGTACGCCCACCCGCCCGGTGAGACATCGGGCCACGGATCGACCCACACCGGCGCGACGGTCGAGACAGACCCAACGGCCGCGCGCGTGCCACCGAGCACGAACAGGTCGTCAGAGCGGTCGGTCACCACCACGCGGAGGCGGAAGCGCATCCGCATGAGCCACACGGCGAGGGCCGCGGCATCTGACGCGTCGACAAGAAGCCACGTGGTCTCGCCGTCATCGACCACCGAGGCGGCGTGCTCGACGCGACCCTGGGGGTCGAGGATGAGGAATTCGGTCGAGACGCCGGGCGCGAGGTGAGTGAGGGCCTGCGACGACAGCGAGTCGAGCCAGCTGCGGCGGTCCTCGCCCGAGACGGTGATGACGCGGCGGTCACCGAGGGGTGCGAGAGCCGTTCCGGATGCCAGGCGGCGCTGCTCCGCGACGGGAGAGCCGACGTGGCGCAGCCCGCGGTCGTCGATCACCGCTCCCGGGACGGCGGAGAGAGAAGTCATGGTCACTCCGCTCGAGCCAGTCGCGCCGAGGCGTGCGAACCCAGCTCCCGACCGAGCGCGGCGATGTCCCACGCCCAGAGGAGGTGGTTGTCGACGAGACCATAGAGACGGGTCGCCGCCGTGTAGGTCTTCGCACCGGCGGTGCGGACGACGGCATCCGTCGCCAGGTCGATGCGCGGACCCTTCACCTGCCCGACATAGAGCTCCAGGATGCCGTCGGCGTGCGCCAGACTCACCTCGATGTCGAAGCCGCCGTCGGCGTTTCGCAGGGCCTCGACGTCGTCGGCGGTGCGAGTGACGGGCTCGGCGGTCGCGGGGAGAAGGCCGGGGCCGGCATCGGCGTCGCCGACGGGTCGCGCGAGACGCCAGTAGCCGATCTCGGAGACCAGGGGACGTCGTTCTTCTCCCTGGAGCAGCCACGCGTCGGCGGAGTAGTTGAGGAACGCGCCGCCGTCGTGACTGAAGCTCACGCGGTGGGCGAACTCACCCGAGAAGGATCGTCCGTCGACCTCGTAGTCGATGACTCCGGTACCCTCCCAGACGCCCACCAGCCACGAGAGCGGGACGAGGTCGGCGGGGAGATCGGTCGGGATCTCGATCACGACGCGCTCAGCGCTGGCCGCGGTAGAGGTTCCAGATGACCGTTCCGGAGACGAAGGCGATCGCCAGCGAGGCGAGGCCGAGAAGTCCCACGAAGAACGCTTCGAGCGCGAAAAGGTCCATAGCGCAATCCTAGCCCGACACCAGCGCCGCGAGTCCGAACCCGGCCGTGATGATGCCGAGCACCACCATCGCCCCCAGACTGCTCGCCGCCATGCGCTGGATGAACGCCTGCGAGCGCCCAGACCAGAGCTGCACAGCGAAGGCCACGATGATGCAGCCGCCCAGAGCGACCGTGATCCATTGCGCACGCCAGTGCTCGGGTGCGAACAGGCCGATGAGCACTCCCGCCACCGCGGCCAGCACCCAGACGGCCACGATGCCGCCGAAGGTGCGACGCGGCGCGAGGTCGGGGGTCGACATGAGACCCATCTTCACTCACGACCCCGGTGATGCGCACGCGCAGCGCCGGTGTCGAGCCGCTCCCGCGCGTCACCCTAAGATGATCGGGTGCGCGACACGCCGCACGGGAGGTCCTCTTGGCTCAGCTTCTTGTCCTCAGCTCCGCCCCGGGCGGCGGGGCTGCTCTGCCTGCGCTCGAACTCCTCAGTCACCGGGTGCGACAGATCCCCGCCGAGGCTGCGCAACTGGTGAACGCCCCCAGTGCGGACGTCATCTTCGTCGATGCGCGATTCGACCTGGTCGGGGCGAAGTCGCTCAGCAAGATCCTCACGACCACGGGTGTCGAGGCGCCCCTCGTCCTCATCGTGACCGAGGGCGGCCTCACCGCCGTCTCCACGGATTGGGGCATCGACGATGTCGTGCTCGTCGGCGCCGGTCCCGCCGAGATCGACGCGCGTATCCGCCTCGCGATGGGGCGGCGCGCCGCAGACCAGGTGTCCACGCGCATCCAGACCTCCGGCATCACGATCGACGAGTCTTCCTACTCGGCGAAGGTGCACGGCAAGCCGCTCGACCTCACGTACAAGGAGTTCCAGCTCCTTCACTTCTTCGCCACGCACCCGTCGCGCGTCTTCACGCGCGAGCAGCTGCTCAGCGAGGTCTGGGGCTACGACTACTTCGGCGGTACCCGAACGGTCGACGTGCACGTGCGTCGCCTTCGCGCCAAGCTCGGCGACCTCGAGCAGCTCATCGGCACCGTCCGCAACGTCGGCTACCGCTTCAACGTCTACGAAGACGACGCCCCCGCCGCGGCATCCGCCCCCGCGTAGAGCTGCGCGCACCGCGTGTTCACTCCCGTGTCACCGTCCCCTGCAATGATGTGGGAATGATGGAACACGACTCGCTGGATGCCGGTCTCGGCGATGCCGACGACGACGACTTCGACGAGGCCGTCGAGGCCGAAGACGATCAGCTGCCCGACCACCGATACCTCGACCGCGAGATCAGCTGGTTGTCGTTCAACCAGCGTGTGCTCGAGCTGGCCGAGGACCCCACGGTCCCCGTGCTGGAGCGCGCGAACTTCCTCGCGATCTTCGCCAGCAACCTCGACGAGTTCTTCATGGTGCGTGTCGCCGGCCTCAAGCGCCGCATCGTCACGGGCCTGGCCGTCCCCACGAACGTCGGCCGCGCCCCGCTCGACGTGCTCTCCGACATCTCGGCCGAGGCCCACCGCCTGCAGCTGCGTCACGCCGCCGCGTGGACCGAGAAGGTGCGCCCCGCACTCGCCGACGCCGGCATCGAGGTGGTCACGTGGGACTCGCTCGACGAGGCCACCGCCGCACGGCTGACCGAGTACTTCCAGCGGAACGTCTTCCCGGTACTCATGCCGTTGGCTGTCGACCCGGCCCACCCGTTCCCCTACATCTCGGGGCTCTCGCTGAACCTTGCGATCCGCATCCGCAACGCGCGCACGGGTCGCCAGGAGTTCGCGCGCCTCAAGGTGCCCCCGATGCTCCCCCGATTCGTCGAGATCGACGGCGACCGCCCCGGGGTGCGCTACCTCCCCCTCGAAGAACTCATCTCGAACCACCTCGGCGACCTCTTCCCGGGGATGGAGGTCCTCGACCATCACGCGTTCCGTCTGACGCGCAACGAGGACATGACGATCGAAGAGGACGAGACCGAGAACCTCATCCAGGCTCTCGAGGCCGAGCTCCTGCGCCGTCGTTTCGGTCCTCCCATCCGCCTCGAAATCACCGAGGACATGGACGATGTGACCCGCTCGCTGCTGCTCAGCGAACTCGACATCACCGAGCAGGAGGTCTACCGCCTGCCCGGAGCTCTCGACCTGCGCGGCCTGTTCGACCTGTCACGCATCGACCGCCCCGACCTGCGCTACCCGCCGCACGTGCCCAAGACGGCGCTGGCCTTCCAGCCGCCCGAGCAGAACGGCCGTGCCGACCTGTTCGGCGCGATCCGCAAGGGCGACGTGCTCGTGCACCACCCCTACGAGTCGTTCGCGACGAGCGTGCAGGCCTTCCTCGAACAGGCCGCCCGCGATCCGCACGTGCTGGCCATCAAGCAGACGCTGTACCGCACCTCGGGCGACAGCCCCATCGTGCAGGCGCTCATCGACGCGGCGGAGGCCGGCAAGCAGGTGCTCGCGCTCGTCGAGGTCAAGGCACGTTTCGACGAGGCCAACAACATCGTGTGGGCGCGCAAGCTCGAGAAGGCCGGCGTGCACGTCGTCTACGGCCTCGTGGGACTCAAGACCCACTGCAAGCTCGCCCTCGTCATCCGCGAAGAAGAGGGACGCCTGCGCCACTACAGTCACGTCGGGACGGGTAACTACAACCCCAAGACCAGTCGTATCTACGAAGACTTCGGTCTGTTCACCGTCGACGACCAGGTGGGCCGCGACCTGACGCGCCTGTTCAACGAACTCAGCGGATACGCGATCGAGAAGAAGTTCAAGCGTCTGCTCGTCGCTCCCCTGCACCTGCGCAAGGGACTCCTCCGCCACATCGACAAGGAGCGGCGCAACGCCCTCGAGGGCAAGCCCTCCGGCGTGCGGATCAAGGTCAACTCGATGGTCGACGAAGAGATCATCGACGCGCTGTATCGCGCGAGCCAGGCGGGCGTTCCCGTCGAGGTGTGGGTGCGCGGCATCTGCTCGATCAAGCCGGGCGTTCCCGGTATGAGCGAGAACATCACGGTGCGCTCGATCCTCGGACGCTACCTGGAGCACTCTCGCATCTTCACGTTCGAGAACGACGGCGATCCGCAGGTCTTCATCGGGAGCGCCGACATGATGCATCGCAACCTCGACCGCCGTGTCGAGGCCCTCGTGCGGGTGGTCGACCCCGCTCAGGTGCAGGAGCTCATCACTCTCTTCACCCTTGCGATGGACGACGGCACGAGTTCGTGGCACCTCGGTTCCGAGGGCGAGTGGACGAGGCACAGCGTCGACGAGTCCGGCGCCCCTCTCATCGATCTGCAGGAGCACACCATGGCCCTCGTGCAGCGCAAGCGTCGGGCCCGGACGGCACGGTGACGAAGACCGAGACCGAAACGGCCGTCTACGCGGCCGGCGGAGTCGTCTGGCGACACGTGGAGGGGAAGCTCCGCGTGCTGCTGATCCACCGCACCAAGTACCGGGACCTCACCCTGCCCAAGGGCAAGGTCGACCCCGGCGAAACGCTCGCCGAGACCGCCGTGCGCGAAATCCGCGAGGAGACCGGCATCCGGGTCTCGCTCGGGGTGCCCGTCGGGGTCTCGAGATATCGGATGCCGAGCTCCCGCACCAAGATCGTGCACTACTGGGCGGCCGAGGCGACGGACGCCGCCGTGCGCAGCTCCACCTTCGTGCCGAACAAGGAGGTCGCGGCGATCGAGTGGGTGAGTCTCAAGAAGGCGCGCAAGAACCTCAGCTATCCCGTCGACATCGAGATCCTCGACGAGTTCACACGGATCGTCGACGAGGGGGCGCTGCCGACCTTTCCGATCGTCGTGCTGCGCCACGGGAAGGCGCGTCCGCGCGAGGAATGGCAGGGATCCGACAGCGCTCGACCGTTGACCCCGCGTGGTCGTCGGCAGGCCGAGGCGATCGTCGGCCCCCTTCTCGCGTTCGGCGTCCGGCGGGTCTACTCCAGCCCGGCGGAGCGATGCGTTCGCACGGCGACCCCCCTCGCGCAGGCTCTCGGCCAGCGAATCAACCTGACAGAGGCCGTCAGTCAGGACGCGTGGGAGCAGGGACGCGCCGACGCTCGCTCACTGATCGGAGAACGGGTTCGCGCCCGGAAGCCGGTGGTCGTGTCGAGCCATCGGCCGGTGCTGCCCGACATCCTGCACGAGCTCGCGCTCGCGACCGGGACCATGGGCGGGTCGTATCTCGGAAGCGCCTCGGCGCTCGAGCCCGCGGCGTTCTCGGTCGTGCACATTCCGGTCGAGCACCCCGGCGCCGGCATCGTGGCCATCGAGACGCACGAACCGAAGGTGTGACGCTCCCCACCGGCATCCGCGTCGCCTGGCGCCAGGTCCCCGCCGGTTCTGCGCGTCGCGACGTCTCACGGGCGTTGTTGGCCGAACTCGTGCCGGGCGCTCGATTCCGCTCACGCTGCCCCGCGTGCGGCGCAGACCACGGCCGCATCCACGTGGACGGGGCGGATGCCGCTGTCTCGGTCTCGTACGTGGAGGGATGGGCCGTCGCGGTGGCGGCGTGGGGCCACGAGCGGGTCGGCGTGGACGCCGTGCCCGTCGACGCGGGCGGTCTGGAGCGGGTGCTGCCCGACGATGCGGGAGAGCGAGCTGTGATGTCGGCGCCGTCGAGCACCGCGCCGGCCCGCGCATGGGCGCGCCTGGAGGCCGTGCTGAAAGCCGACGGGCGCGGCCTCGCCGTGGATCCTCGTCGCGTGGAGGTGACACCTGTCACCTCGGGATGGTCCGCTCGGGTGAGGTCGTCTCCTTTCGGTGAGTCGCCGACGAGGGGCGGCAGCGCGGCGAACGCGCGAGAACGCCGCTGGCGCGGATGGGATGTCGACGGTCCGAACGGCGTCGTGATCGCGGTGGCCGTGGTCGCTCGCGCCGAAACCGCCCCGGTGTGACGCCGGCCGTCAGGGTCGGGCGGGCAGTGCCACGTCGTCGATCCACCGTGACAGCACCGCGACGGCATCCGCTCCCCCGGCGATTTCGACCGCGGCACGGAAGTCGTCGGTGGTGACGAGAGCATGACGATGGTCCGCCGTCCACGACCGGAGAAGGTCGAAGAACGCGTCGTCGCCGAGAGTTCGCCGTACGGCGTGCAGCGTCAACGCACCGCGCTTGTAGACGCGATCGTCGAACATGTCGTCGGGGCCCGGATCGGTGAGAACGAGATCACGGGGCTTGGCGGCGAGGCGGGCGTGATGATCCGCGACGCACGACTCGACGGAAGCCCCGCCCGACGTCTCCGACCACAGCCATTCGGCGTAGCAGGCGAAACCCTCGTTCAGCCAGATGTCGCTCCACCGAGCGATGCCGACGCTGTTGCCGAACCACTGATGAGCCAGCTCGTGCGCCACCAGCCGCTGCGCGGCGGGAACCAAATGGTTCATGCCGAAGACAGCCAGGCCCTGAGCTTCGAGCGGGATCTCCAGCTCGTCGGCGGTGACCACGAGCGTGCAGGCCTCCTGCGGATAGGGTCCGAAGAGGCGATCGAAGGCCCGGAGCATGTCGGGCACCGTCGCGAACGCCCGATCGGCGGCCGCGGTGAGCCCCGGCGGGGCGGTGACCGTGACCGCGGGAACCACGGAATCACCGGTACCTGCGAGCTGGCGCGTGCGGTACCGGCCGATGTGCACCGCCGCGAGATAGGTCGCCGTGGGGACGTCCGAGACGAAGCTCGTCGTCACCCTGCCGCCCCGCCGCACGCTGGCGCCTGCGACCCCCGTGGCCGCTGCGACGTATCCCTCGTCGACCGTGACCTCGAGCCGCATACGTGCGCGGTTGTCGGGCCGGTCGTTGCAGGGGAACCAGGTGGGCGCACCGATGGGCTGGCCCGCGACGAGGGCGCCGTCGGCCAGTTCTTCCCATCCGACCGTGCCCCAGCGCGAACGGCGCGGAGCCGGAGCCCCGGCGTAGGTCACTTCGACATCGAACCGGTCGCCCGCGGCGAGCGTGCGGGGCAGCGTGACGCGGACGACCCGGGGACCGGCCGAGAACCGGGCGGTCGCGCCGTCGACACGCACCCGCGAGGTGCGGAGGCCGACGAGATCGAGCGCGATCGACGACACCGTCTCGCGCGCCACGGCGACGATCGTCGCCACACCTTCGAGACGGTTCGTGCGTACCCGGTAGGCGATCGCGAGATCGTATGACTCGACGTCGTACGACAGGTCGCCGCTCTGCGGGGCGTAGGGGTCGGCCACGCTCACGTCGTCGACTGGTAGGCGCGCACCTTCACCGCACGCCACGGGCCGATGGGATTGCCGCTCCACCTCGAGCCGACCGGCACCGTCTCCCCGCGCATCACGAGCGACGCGGGCCCGACGGTCGCGTGTGCGCCGAGGGTCGAGGCGGGGAGGACGACGCTGTGCGGACCGAGGGTCGACCCCGGCTCCAACTCGACGGTATCCATGCTCATGATTCGATCATGGAACAGATGCGTCTGAACGACGCATCCGCGGTTGACCGTTGACGCATCCCCCAATGTGACCAGGTCGGGTTCCGGCAGCCAGTAGCTGTCGCACCACACCCCGCGCCCGATCGTGGCGCCGAGGCTGCGCAGCCACACGGCGAGCGCGGGCGTTCCGGCCGCCGCGCGAGCGAACCACGGGGCAGCGACCATCTCGGTGAACGTATCCGACACCTCGGTGCGCCACACGAAGCTCGACCACAGCGGCTGCTCCCCGGCGCGGATGACCCCGACGATGGCCCACTTCGCCGCGGTGGATACGCCTGCGGCCACGGCACCCGCCGCGAGCATCACGATGCCCGAGAGCAGCAGCGTCCACACGGGGCCGAGCCCTTCCCACAGGGCCGCGAGCGCGAAGATCACGCCGAGACCGATGGCGCACGTGACGACCACCGGCACGAAGCGACACAGCTCCCAGAGCGTTCGCGCGAAACGCAGCGCCGAGGTGGGCCGGTAGGTGCGCGACTCGTCACCCGCCGCCGAAAGCCTCCGCAGACGCACCGCGGGCGAGCCGAGCCACGAGGAGCCCGCCTTGGCCTTGAGCGGTGCCGCCGACAGCACCGCGACCAGCCCGTCGCGCGGAACGCGGTGCCCGGGAGCGGCCATGCCGGAGTTTCCGAGGAAGGCGCGCTTGCCGATGCGCACCGGACCGAGCCGCATCCATCCGGCACGCAGTTCATAGGAGGCGACCATGGTGTCGTCGGCGAGGAACGCGCCGTCCTCGATCCGCGCCATCGAGGGGATGAGCAGAACGGTGGACGCCTCGACGTCCCGCCCGACGCGCGCGCCCAGCAGACGCAGCCATACGGGCGTGAACAGCGACGAGTACAACGGGAAGAGCACCGTGCGGGCGGCATCCAGCAGTCTCTCGATCGTCCACGCCTGCCACGCGACGCGACTGCGCACGGGATGGGTGCCCTCGGTGAGACCGATCGACATCACGCGCACGAGAAGGACCACGGATGCCGCGAACACCAGGCCCGTGACGGCGACGCCGGGAACGAGCCAGACGAAGGCCCCCGCGGCGGCCCGGCCGAGGTCATTCGCATCGCGCATCCCCTGCGACACGACAAGCCCGCCGACGGTGAAGGCGGCGAGGGGCAGCAGGGCAAGGACGAGCGCCGACGCGGCATACGCCCAGAGCCACCGAGTCGGTGTCGCCGGACGCTCGCTCGGCCAGTCCTTCGCCGTGCCGCCCACCCGCACGGCGGGAGACCCCGCCCACGACTGGTCGGCCTTGACGCGGCCGAACACCGCGGACCCCGGCGCGATCTCGGCGCGACGACCGATGCGCGTTCCGGGAGCGAGGGTCGAGCGGGCTCCGACGGTGGCCTCCGCCCCGATGCGCACCTCGCCGATACGGACCAGGTCGCCGTCGATCCAGTACCCGGTGAGATCGACCTCGGGCTCGATCGAGGCGCCGTCGCCGACGACGAGCATGCCCGTGACCGGCGGCAGCGCGTGCAGGTCGACGTTGCGTCCGATACGCGCGCCGAGAGCGCGGGCGTAGTACGACACCCAGGGGGCACCGGCGAGGCCCACGGCATCCACCTGATCGGCGATCTGCTCGGCGAGCCAGAGGCGGATGTGCACCCACCCTCCGCGCGGGTAGTCGCCGGGGCGCACCCCCGCGAGCAGCACGCGAGCGGACGCCACGGCGATCGCCATGCGACCGAACGGCGTCGCGAACACGACGAGGCCGACGACGAGAGCGGGCCACGGCACCGTCGGCAGCACGTCGAACCCGGGGACGAGCCGAAGGATCGCCGAGGCGGTGAGCAGATAGAGCACCCATCTCACGCCCGAGAGGATGAAGAGCGGGACCCCGAGCAGCGTCTGCGCCCACTGGGTCGTGCGCGGCGTGGGCTCGGGGCGGTGGAATTCGGCGGGGGCCTCGTCGGCGAGCTGCGGTCCGAGCGCCTTGGCCATCGCGCCCAGACGTGGCACGTCGTAGATGTCGGCGACCGAGAACTCGGGGACGCGCGCTCGAATGCGCGAGACGAGCTGCGCGGCCGCGAGCGAGCCGCCGCCCAGATCGAAGAAATCCGCCTTGCGGTCGGTGACCGGCAGGCCCAGCACGGCCTGCCATTGCTCGGCCAGCCAGACCTCGTTGTCCGAGAAGTCGGTGGGGACGGGTGCTTCGACACCGGGTAGCGGCCAAGGAAGGGCGGCGCGGTCGACTTTGCCCGAGGTGCGCACGGGCAGAGCGTCGACCACGCCCAGGAGCGGGATGGTCGCCGCCGGGAGGCGCTCCGCGAGAGCCGCGCGCGCCTCGGGGCGATCGAGCTCCGCCCCCTCCTCCATCACCAGGTAACCGACGAGAACCGGCACGCCGGCCTCGGTGGTGCGCACGGCGACCGTGGCCGCGCTGACGTGGCGCAGGTCCTGCAGTGCCGACTCCACCTCGCCGAGCTCGATGCGCCGACCGCCGACCTTCACCTGGTCGTCGGCCCTCCCCTGGAACACCAGCCCCTCGGGCTCGAAGCGCACGAGGTCGCCGGAGCGATACGCCCGCTCCCACCCGAGGGTCGGCATCGACGCGTACTTCTCGGCGTCCTTCGCCGGGTCGAGATAACGGGCGAGACCGACGCCACCGATGATCAGCTCGCCCGTCTCCCCCTCCGCCACGGGGAGGCCCTCGGCATCCACCACCGCGAGAGCCCACCCGTCGAGGGGCAGACCGATGCGCACGGGCAGTGAGCCGTCGAGCGGGGCGGCGCACGCCACGACCGTCGCCTCGGTCGGTCCGTACGTGTTCCAGACCTCTCGCCCCTCGGCCACGAGACGCGCGGCGAGCTCGGGCGGGCACGCCTCACCGCCGAAGATCAGCAGACGCACGTTCTCGATCGAGTCCGCCGGCCACATCGCCGCGAGCGTCGGGACGGTCGACACGACCGTGATCCCCTGGCGGAGCAGCCAGGGGGCGAGGTCCTCGCCGGATCGCACGAGAGAGCGGGGAGCCGGCACGAGACACGCGCCGTGACCCCAGGCGAGCCACATCTCCTCGCACGAGGCGTCGAAGGCCACCGAAAGCCCCGCGAGCACCCGGTCCCCCGGACCGAGCGGTTCCCCCTGCAGGAAGATACGTCCCTCCGCCTCGACGAACGCCGCCGCCGAGCGGTGCGACACCGCGACCCCCTTCGGAACACCGGTGGAGCCCGAGGTGAAGATGATCCACGCGTCGTCGTCGACGGTGGGCGGGGCGACGATCGGCACGGCACTCGTGCTCGGGTGCGGAGCGTCCCCCTCGTAGAGACGCACGAGATCACCCTCCGTCGCGACGAACTCCCCCGCGCCCGCCACGATGCCGCGCACGCCAGCCTCGCCGAACACCAAGCGCGCACGCTCGTCGGGGTCGTCGGCATCCACCGGGACGTAGGCGGCGCCCGCCGCCATCACCGCGAGGATCGAGACGTACAGCTCCTTGGAGCCGGACGGCATGCGTACGCCCACCCGGTCGCCTCGCCGCACCCCGGCGTCGTGCAGGGCGGCGGCCGTGCGCCACACGCGCGCCAGGAGTTCGCGATAGCTGAGGGCACCCGACCCGTCGTCGATCGCAGAAGCCTCGGGATGCCGTGCGGCGACGTCGGTGAGGATGTCGATGAGCGTGCGCGGGGGCGGCGCGGCCCCTGTCCGGTCGAGCGGGGCCTGAGCTTCGGAAGCGAAGGTCGTCACGGAGGTGAACAGTACAACCCCCGGGAAAACGCCCCGGAACGGCCACCCCGGTTCACCTTCCGTTCACCCGTGCAACGCAGTCTGTTCTCTGTCGCTGTTTACCGTTCACGACGAACCCTGCACCGGGTTCCTGTTCCCGACATGCGAAGGATTCACACCGTGAAGCTCTCCCGACTCGCCCAGCTGGGCACCGTGGCCGCCGTGGCCTCCCTGACCCTCGCCGGCTGCGCCGGCCCCTCGGGCTCCGGCGACGCCGCGGGCTCGACCCCCTCGTCGACCTCGTCCGACGTCGCCTTCACGATCGACCCGAACCTCTCGGGCACGATCACCGCGGGCGGTTCGAGTGCCCAGGCCAACGCGCAGGCCGCGTGGACCAGCGCATACAACGCTCAGGCCAAGGGCGTCACGATCAACTACGACAAGTCGCAGGGCTCCGGCGGTGGCGTGACCAACTTCCTGAGCGGCGCGTACGACTTCGCCGGCTCCGACTCGCCGCTGAACGCCGACCAGACGGCCCAGTCCAAGGCGCTCTGCACCGAGGGCGGCGTGAACATCCCCGTCTACCTCGACGGTGTCGCGATCATCTTCAACATCCCCGGCGTCACCAGCCTGAAGCTCTCGGGTGAGACGATCGCGAAGATCTTCGCCCTGCAGATCACCGACTGGTCCGACCCGGCCATCACGAAGGACAACGGGACGGCTCTCGCCGCCGGCGCCATCACCACCGTCGCCCGTTCGGACGGCTCCGGCACGACGCAGAACTTCACCAACTACCTCGCCGCGACGCAGTCGTCGGTCTGGACCAAGCCCGCGGGCAAGGACTGGCCGATCGAGGGCAACGTGTCGAAGCAGAAGGGTGGCTCGGGTGTCGTCGAGGCCGTCAAGGCCGGCTCCGGCACCATCGGCTACGCCGACCACTCCGCCATCGGCAGCCTGAACGCCGCGTCGATCATCCAGGACGGCACCGCGATCGCGTACAGCCCCGAGGCCGTCACTGCGACCTTCGCCGCTGCCGCTGTCGACGCCAGCAACGGCGTCGCGGGCGACCTGTCGAAGAAGTTCGACTACTCGAAGCTCACGGCCGAGACCTACCCGATCCCGCTCGTGTCGTACGCGATCACCTGCACCACGTTCAAGGACGCGAAGCAGTCGGAGCTCGTGAAGTCGTACCTCGGCTTCGTCACCAGCACCCTCGGCCAGCAGGTCGCGGCCAAGAACGCCGGCTCCGCGCCGCTGCCCGACTCGGTGCTCTCGGCTGCTGCCGAGACGCTCGCGTCGATCAAGTAAACATCTCTTCGGACTCGGCCCGGTCCGCACCTCGCGTGCGGATCGGGCCGGGCTGATCGGAGCGGTCGACTCGTCGAACGCTCCGCTGAGCCGACATCCTCAGAGATACCCGATCGAGGAGAACCCATGACCCGTGCCGAGCGTGAGATTCCCCGTGACTGACACCGTCGCAGACACCGAGACCGCCCCGTCTTCCCCTCCCCCGCGGACGTCCATCGTCGGCAAGCGCCGCGTGGGAGACTCCGTCTTCCTGGGGCTGTCGACGACGGCCGCCGTGTCGATCATGATCATCCTCGCCGGCGTGGCGATCTTCCTGATCATCCGCGGCATCCCCGCCATCACCGGCAACTGGACCGAGGGCGATCTCGCCGGGTACCAGAACGGGAGCTGGACGAACTTCTGGGAGTACGTCGGTCCGCTGCTCTTCGGCAGCATCTGGGCCGCGCTCATCGCCATGGTGATCGGAACTCCCGTCGCCATCGGCATCGCGCTGTTCATCTCGCACTACGCGCCCCGGCGCATCGCCGGCTTCCTCGGCTACATCGTCGACCTTCTGGCCGCGGTCCCCTCGATCGTGTTCGGCCTGTGGGGCATCATCGTCATGCGCCCGCTGCTCGTGCCGGTCGGCGAGTTCCTCAACCAGTACCTCGGCTGGATCCCGCTCTTCCAGGGTCCCGTCTCGACCACCGGCTCGACCATGTTCACCGGTGGCGTCGTGCTCGCCGTGATGATCCTCCCGATCGTCACCTCGATCACGCGCGAGATCTTCCTGCAGACCCCCCGTCTGCACGAAGAGGCCGCCCTCGCCCTCGGCGCCACGCGCTGGGAGATGATCCGCCTCGCGGTGTTCCCCTACGCCCGCAGCGGAATGGTCTCGGCCACGCTGCTGGGCCTCGGCCGCGCCCTCGGCGAGACGATGGCCATCGCGCTCATCGTGTCGCCCAGCCTCATCTACTCGGTGCTCCTGCTCACCGACGGCTACAACTCGCAGACCATCGCGGCCAACATCGCGCTGAACTTCCCGATCGCCACCGACCTGCAGCGATCCGCGCTCATCGGAACCGGTCTCATGCTGTTCGTGGTGTCGCTCGCGGTGAACATGCTCGCCCGCTACATCATCGGGGCGACCGGCCCCGGTGCGAAGGGTCGCAAGAAGGGCAAGCGCTCATGACCGTCACGGCCCCCTCGTCCTCCGCTCCCCTGGCGCTGACCAGCGGCCAGCTCCCCCGCTTCATCGAACCCGCCCTTCTGCTGGGTGTCGCGGTCGTCGTGGCCGGAATCCAGTTCCTCCTCGGGGGCTTCAACCTCGCGGCGTGGCTCGTGCTCTCGGCGGTGCTCTACCTGATCGCCATCGGGGTCGGCTCCTCGATCGTCGAGAACCGCCGCAAGGCCGTGGATCGTGTCGTACGCGGTCTCGTGACGGTGGCGTTCCTGCTCGCTGTCGCCCCGCTCATCTCGACCCTGTGGACCGTGGTGTCGAAGGGCCTCGCGGTGGTCAACTGGAACTTCGTCACGCAGGTGGGCGGCACCGCGTTCAACCCCGACACGCTCGAGGTGGTCGCCACCGCGGGCGCCTGGCAGGCCATCACGGGCACGCTCATCATCACGGGGATCGCGGCTCTCATCTCGGTGCCGATCGGTGTGCTCGCCGCGGTCTACCTCGTCGAGTACGCGCAGCCGAACAACCCGCTGCGCCGCGCGATCACCTTCCTCGTCGACGTGATGACCGGCATCCCCTCGATCGTCGCGGGTCTGTTCGCCTTCTCGCTGTTCAGCCTGGTCGTCGGTCCGAAGGCGTTCAGCGGCTTCTCGGCATCCATCGCCCTGTGCGTGCTGATGATCCCCATCGTCATCCGCTCGACCGAGGAGATGCTGCGTCTGGTCCCGGCCGACCTGCGCGAGGCCTCCCTCGCCCTGGGCGTGCCGCGCTCGGCCACGATCATCAAGGTCGTGCTGCGGACGGCGGCCTCGGGCATCATCACCGGCGTCGTGCTGGCCGTCGCCCGCGTCGTGGGTGAGACCGCACCGATCTTCATCGCCGCGAGCTTCACCGACAACTTCAACGCCAACCCCTTCGAGGGTCCCATGCAGACCCTCCCGGTCATGGCGTACACCGCGTACAGCTTCCCCGGGCAGGACATCGATGCCTCGCAGGCGAACGCCTGGGGTGCCGCCTTCCTTCTCGTCGTCCTCGTCGTCATCTTCAACCTGATCGCCCGTATCGTGGCGGCGGTGTTCGCGCCCAAGGCGCGCTGAGCCCAGAAAGGCACACTCGTGTCCAAGAGCATCGAGGTCCAGGACCTCAACGTCTACTACAGCGACTTCCTCGCGGTCGAGGGCGTCTCGATCGACATCGAGCCGCGCTCGGTCACCGCGTTCATCGGCCCCTCGGGCTGCGGCAAGTCCACGTTCCTGCGCACCCTCAACCGCATGCACGAGGTCATTCCCGGCGGTCGTGTCGAGGGCCGCGTCCTCATCGACGGCGACGACCTCTACGGCCCCGGCGTCGACCCCGTGCTCGTCCGTCGACACGTGGGCATGGTGTTCCAGCGTCCGAACCCGTTCCCGACGATGTCGATCCGCGAGAACGTGCTGGCCGGCGCGAAGCTGAACGACAAGCGGATGGCCAAGAGCGACGCCGACGCCCTCGTCGAGAAGTCGCTGCGCGGCGCGAACCTCTGGAACGAGGTGAAGGACCGCCTCGACAAGCCCGGCGGCGGCCTCTCGGGCGGTCAGCAGCAGCGCCTGTGCATCGCGCGCGCGATCGCGGTCTCGCCGGACGTGCTGCTGATGGACGAGCCCTGCTCGGCCCTCGACCCGATCTCGACCTTCGCGATCGAGGAGCTCATCGGCGAATTGAAGAGCGAGTACACGATCGTGATCGTGACGCACAACATGCAGCAGGCCTCGCGCGTCAGCGACAAGACGGCCTTCTTCAACATCGCGGGCACCGGCAAGCCCGGCAAGCTCATCGAGTACAACGACACCGCCTCGATCTTCACGGCCCCCAGCGTCCAGGCCACCGAGGACTACGTCTCCGGTCGCTTCGGATAAGCAGCCACCGCGCGAAGGCCCCGCTCCGGCGGGGCCTTCGTCGTTTCTCCGAGCCTCAGTCGCGAGGGCTGAGCAGGTACGCGTTCAGCTCGTCGGTGAACGCGCGGTCCACCGGCACGTCGGCGCCGTCGACGGAGCGGATCGGGGCCGCGAGCCGGACGCTCGACAGGAGCCACGCGGCATCCGCTCTCGAAAGATCCCCGGCGGGAACGGTCTCGTACGACGTGGCGAAGCCGCGACCCTCGAGAAAGGCGAACAAGCTGAGCTGCGTCGTCCCGTGCAGGATCCCGGCCTGCGGCTCCGGCGTGACGAAGCGATCACCGAAACGCAGGACGACGGATGCCGTGGGCGCCTCGAGCAGATACCCGTCGCTCGTGACGAAAACGGCGTCGTCGGCCCCGCGGCTCTTGGCCTCGCGGATGGCGGCCATGTTGACCGCGTATGAGAGCGTCTTCGCGCCGAGCAGGAGCCAGGGAGCGCGAGCCGGCACGTCGAGGGCGTAGCCGCGGTCGAGGGTCGCGACGCCGACCCCCTCGGTGCGTCCGCGGCTGTTGTCGGGAGCGTCGGCGAGGGTGATCCACGCGGTCGGTGCGGGCCCGTGCTCGACGCCGCGGCTGAGGAGCAGTTTCATGACGTTCTCGCCCTCGCCCGCGGCACGAGCTGCGCGCTCGATCGCGACGCGCCACTGCCCGAGATTCGGCGCGGGCAGGTCGCAGAGCGCGGCCGAGTGGACCAGACGCGCAAGGTGGGGTTCGATCTCCTGAACGTGCCCGTCGACGACGCCGAGGCTCTCGAAGATCCCGTCACCGCGCTGCGCGCTCAGCTCGCCCACCCCCAGGGCGGGGCCGTCGGGATCGATCTCTCGCAGGGTGTCGGCGTAGTCGCTGCGTTCCTCGTCGGATGCCACGGGGTCGATCACGAGAGCGAAGCGCCAAGCCATGAGGCGAGCCTACGCCGCCGGGCCGACACGCCCGGGCCTTGTCAACGGGGCCGCGGAAGGGAATGTCCGCGGGCGGGTCTTGTTACACTTCTTCAGCCGGGCCGCAGTAACCCCGGGCTCCATCTTCTGCCGCTATGAGCGGCCATGCGCCGAGAGGCGTTCTGCGGTCCGGCACTTCTCTTTCCCGCTCAGGTCAGCGCGTCGCGGCGCCAGAGAGCAGCGGATGCCGAGAGGTCTTCCGCGTAGGTCGCCAGGCGCAGGGCCCGCGTCGTCAGCGCGGACGCCCGCTCCGATTCGGTGTTCTCGTAATCATCGGCGAGGTGCGTCGACCCCGCCGCCTGCACACGGCAGAACGCCGCCGCGCGGTCGAGGGCCACGGCGAAGTCCCCCTCGAAGAGGCCGCGCAGAATGGTGTCGATCAACCGCACGAGTTCTTCGGGGCCTGCGGGGGCGGGAGCGCCGGCGACCACGGCATCCACCGTCGCGATCTCCACGCGCCCGCGTTCGTACAGCAGAGCGGCCGTCGCCGCGTCGTCGTGGATCATCAGCTGCAGCAGGTAGAGACGCCAGAGCGCCCCGGGCAGCGATCGGGCAGGCGAGCGCGACCACAGCTCGGCGATGTCGTCGATGCCGTGGTCGTCGGTGAAGGCGACGAGACGCTCGACCACGTCGATGCTCGGGTCGGCCCGCACGCGCGACAAGAGCGCCTGCGCCGTGCTGTGCGCGACCCGCGACACCTCGGCCGGGTCTTCCGCGGCGAAGAGGCGGTCGAACAGCTCGGCGGGACGCCGGACCGGCTTGTGGAACTCGCGGGGGGAATCGCTCATTCATCCAGGCTAGAGCGTCGGTCTGCTCGCTGCGGCCGCCCGCACGGACGCGCGCGGCCGCAGGAAGCGAACGATCACGCCGTGGCGACGGCGACGACGGGGGCGGTGCTCGGAGTACCGTCAGGCGATCCGCCGGCGGGTTCGATCGTCACGGCGATGACATCGCCCGCGTGCATCTCGCCCTTCAACACGGCGGTGGCCCTGCCCGCCTCATCGGGCTCGAACGTGCCGGCCGCGATCGGGGTGTCACCGCGGACGAACCACAGCTCGTACGTCTTGTCGGCGGCGAGGGCCGGCATCCCGTCGGTGACGAGGACGCTCTGCCCCGTCGAGGGCGACCAGTGCGCGGTCGCCACCGTGCCGTCGGGCAGAGTGGTCGACGCCGACTGCGCGTCGGGGGCGTCTTCGATCTGACGGAGCGCGACGACCGACGACGGCGGCGAGACGAGCTGGCTCACCGTGACGGCGCCGAAGCCCAGGATCAACACCGCCGCGAGCGATGCGGCCAGGGTGAACCACCGACGGGGGCCCCAGCCGGACGCCGAGGACGGACCGACGGAGACGGTCTCCCGCTCGGGCTCGACGGGCGCAGCACCCGCAGCGGCGAAGTCCTCGTCGTCGCCGGGCGGGAAAGACTCAGAAGTGGACGCGACGGCTGACTCCTGCGGCAGCTCGGAGATGCGCGCGAACAGCGAGGCCCGGACGGACGGCGGGGGCTCGACAGGCTCGACAGAAGCGCTGATCGCGGCGACAGCATCAGCGGCACCGCGTACATGGTGGCCCCAGTGCGGGTTGCCCGCCAAAGCCTCCTGGTACGCGCGTTCATCTGCCTCGGAGAGCGCATTGAGCGCGTGTCCGACGGCGAGGTCGGCGAAATCCCTCTCGTTCACTTGTCCACCCCCATCTCCGTTCTCAAGCGCGACAGTCCGTCGCGCATTCGTGTCTTGATCGTGCCGAGCGGTGCCCCGACCAGGGTCGCGATCTCACTTTGGCTGTATCCGCCGAAATAGGCGAGCGTGAGTGCTTCCTTCTGGGCGTCGGGGAGCGCCGCCAGTGCATCGACGACGCGCCGCCCTTCCATCTTCAGTTCGACTTTCTCGGACACGGCGTCGTAGGCGACATCCATATCCCGGAAGCCCGCACGCACGTCTCGATCGACACTCGACTGCGATGACCGCACGCGATCCACCGCTCGACGATGAGCGATCGTGAGAACCCACGATCTTCCCTGTCCTCTGTTCGGAGTGAAGCGCCCAGCGGATTGCCAGATCTCGAGAAAGACTTCCTGGAGCACTTCCTCGCTCTGCGAGCGGTCGACGAGCACACGCAGGATCAGGCCGAAGGCGCGAGCGGACAGCGCGTCGTACAGCTCTGCGAAAGCCGTCCGGTCGCCATCGGCCACGCGCAGCAGGAGTCCGCCCACATGGTCGGCGTTCTCCACCCCGTCGTCGGGAAGGTCGAAGCCGTCGATCACCATGGCATCCATCATTGCTTACCTCTCACGCGCCCCCACGCGTGTGCGCGCGCGTGGCGGCGTAGATAAAGCAAACCGTTATCTGGCAGACCCGAGCCCCGACCCCGACAGCGGTGCACGTCGAAAAACATTCTGGAGAATATTTACACGCCTCTCATCTGGTATTTTTCGACTCATGGATGCCGCCAGACCCCCGGATCCGCAACATTTCGCAATCCGATCCCGAGGGGGTCTCGAAGACCCTGTGTAAGCCGCTCCACGGCGAACCGCCCCTCGCACCGGGGTGTCCCAAACGGGTCGCAGACGCGATCCGGATGATTTCGGAGGAATGTCATGCTCACCAACAAGAAGCCCGTTATCGCTGGTCTCGCCCTCGTTCTGGGCTCGGCTTTCGCCCTCACCGCATGTTCGGGTGGCACCACCTCGGGCGGCTCGACCACCGACGAGAGCTCGATGCCCTCGATGTCGGCATCGCCGTCGATGTCGTCCAGCGCGATGGACCCCGCCGCCAACCTCGTGGGCCCCGGCTGCGCCGACTACGCCGCCGCCGTTCCCTCGGGCTCGGGTTCGGTCGCCGGCATGGCCGCCGACCCGGTGGCCACCGCCGCCTCGAACAACCCGCTGCTGAAGACGCTCACCGCGGCCGTCAGCGGCCAGCTGAACCCCGACGTGAACCTCGTCGACACGCTGAACGGCTCCGAGTTCACCGTCTTCGCCCCGGTCGACGACGCGTTCGCCAAGATCCCGGCCGCGACCATCGACGGACTCAAGACCGACTCCGCCACGCTGACCAAGATCCTCACGTACCACGTGATCCCCGGCCAGCTCACCCCCAGCGAGATCGATGGCACGCACGCCACGGTCGAGGGCCAGGACGTCACCGTCGCCGGCTCGGGTGACGCGATCACCGTCAACGGCTCGACCAACGTCATCTGCGGTGGCGTCCAGACGGCCAACGCCACCGTTTACCTCATCGACTCGGTGCTGATGCCCCCCACCATGTAATTCCCGGACGCGCGGTCACCCGCGTTTCCGAACGGTCGATGATCGACCGATCCTGACGGCGAGCGCCGGACCCCAGGCGAGGGGGTCCGGCGCTCGCTTTCGTGTCTGCGGGGTTCCTCAGTCCCCGACGGTCCGGATGATCTCCTCCTGGACGAGACGCGCCGCGATCGGCCCGGCGTTCATGAACCACGGGTCGAAGTCGACGGTGACCGTTCGCTTGTCCGCCACCGCGCCGAGGGTCGGCCACAGCGGGGCACTCTCGATGAAGCTCCGCCCCTTCCCGGTTCCGCCGTAGTAGACGCGGTCCGCGTCGGCCAGGTCGATCTGCTCGGCACTGATCTCTTGCGACGTCTCGTCGAACTGCTGCGACGCCGGGCGCCCCAGGCCGAGATCCTCGGCGATACCTCCCGCGAACGACGGCAGTCCCATGATGCGGGTGCGGTCACCGGTCGATTGCAGGAACGAGACCGTAGGCTTCCCGGCCGGGTGCGTCTGGGCGAAGGCAGCGCTCTCATCCTGCAGGCCGTCCAGCACTCCGCGCGCGGCACCCTCCTCCCCGAGAGCGTCGGCGATGAGGAGGAAGTCGCTCTTCCAATTGACGCCGTTGCCTTTGGTCACCACGGTCGGTGCGATGGCGGAGAGAGCGTCGTAGAGCTGCGCGCCCCTGGTCGAATTGATCAGGATGAGGTCGGGGGCGGCCTGCGCGATCGCCTCGAGGTCGGGCTCGGTGCGTTCGCCGATATCGGCCATGGCATCGAGCGCCGCCGCCTTGTCGGGCAGCGCGTCGCGCAGATACTGCGGCACCAGACCGCTGTTCTCGGCGCGGGTTGCGGCGACGGGTACCTGGTCGAGCGAGAGAAGAGCGTCAAGCTGCCCCGTGGAGACGACGGCGATGCGCTGGGGCTTGGCCGCGATCTTCGTCGTTCCCGCGTAGTGGGCCACCTCTCGGGGGAAGACGCCGTCGGCCTCGGGCGAGCCCATCCCCGGGTCGAGGTCGCGCGCGACGATCCACTGACCGGTGGAGCCGGACTCGGCGTCGACGGTGGCGGGTCCCGCTGCGACGCCGGAGCACCCGGCGAGCACCAAGACGGTGGCGACGAGTCCCGTGGCGAGCACGCGTCGGGGACGAAAACGGGAGGGAGCGGACGGGAAACGAAGGACAGTCACGCGGTTAGGTTAACCTTACCTACGTGCTCGATGTCCACTCGCCCACCGTCCCGGGCGTGGCTTCTCCGGGGCGACATCGGCGTTCTCTTCCTGTGCGGGCTCTCGTCCTCGTCCTCTCCGTCGGCGGCATCCTGGCCCTTCTGATCGTCGCGAGCCTCGCCGTGGGCTCACGAGCACTCGCACCCGGCGACGTGCTCAGCGCCCTGTTCACCGATCGACGGGATGCCGCGGGGGTCATCGTCCACGAGCTGCGCCTGCCCCGCACGCTCACCGCGATCTTCGCCGGGGCCTGCCTCGGCGTCGCGGGAGTGCTCATGCGGGCCGCCACGCGAAACCCTCTCGCCGACCCGGGCCTGCTCGGTGTGAACGCGGGGGCCGCTCTCGGGGTGGTCGTCGCCATCGCGTTCTTCGGCGTCGCGACGGCGAGTGGATACGTCTGGTTCGCGTTCGCCGGTGCGGCCGGAGCGTCCTTGCTCGTCCACGCGGCGGCACGCGGGGACCGCCGTGACGACGCGATCGGCCTGATTCTCGCGGGCGTCGCGCTCAGCGCCTGTCTCGGCGCCGTGGTCCGGATCGTCACGCTGGTCGACGATGACACCTTCGAGTCGTTCCGCTTCTGGGCGGTCGGGTCGTTCGAGCGTCGCGATCCCGACGTGGCCGCGCAGCTCCTCCCGTTCGCGGTGGCGGGCGTCGTGCTGGCCCTTCTCGTCTCACGCGGCCTCGATCAGCTGCAGCTCGGAAGCGACCTGGCCCGCTCACTCGGCGTCTCTCCTGCGCTCATTACGCTCGGCGCCGGCGCCGCGATCACCCTGCTGTGCGCCGCCGCGACCTCGGCCGCCGGGCCCCTCGCCTTCATCGGGCTGCTCGTGGCGCACGCCGTGCGCGGGGCGGTCGGCAGTTCGGTGCGCATCTCGCTCCCCCTCGCGGCCGTCACGGGCGCCGCTCTCACCCTCGCGAGCGATGTGCTCGGCCGTGTCATCGCTCTTCCCGGCGAGGTCGAGGCGGGGATCGTTGCCGCCTTCCTCGGTGCCCCGCTGTTGTTGTGGCTCATCCTGCGAAGGACGAAGACGCCGTGAGCCTGGGAACGCCCCTGCGCACGCCCGCTCGATCACGGAGGCGTCGCCGGTACGCCCTGGTCCTCGTCGCGACGCTGGTCGTGGCCGCGGTCGCCGCAGTAGTCGGACTTACGACGGGCTCTTTCCACGCGACGCTGGGGCAGGTGGCATCCGCCCTCACGGGAGAGGGCGACGAACGTTCCACCGTCGTGGTCGTGGGGCTGCGGGTACCGCGGGTGCTCGCCGCGCTCGCAATCGGCGCGGCCCTGGGACTGGCCGGCGCCGTGTTCCAGACCCTCGCCCGCAACCCGCTCGCAAGCCCCGACATCATCGGATTCAGCGCCGGCTCCGCCACGGGAGCCCTCGTGGGCCTCACACTCCTCGCTCCGGCAGCCTCTCCCGCGGCGGGTGCGTGGATGGGCGGGCTGCTCACGGTCGTCGTGGTCATGGCCATCGCCCGGAGCGTCGGCGTCTCTCGGGAGCGGACCATCCTCGCGGGAATCGCCCTGTCGACCCTGCTCTCGGCGGTCAACGACTATCTGCTCACTCGCGCTCCCCTCGAAATCGCGCGCAATGCGACGCAATGGCTGCACGGGAGCCTGGCGGCGACGTCGTTCGACGACGTCGCGCTGTTGTTCGCGTCGATCGGCATCCTGTCGCTCGTTCTCGTGGCCGTGTACCGCGATTTTCGCGCTCTCGAGTTGGGCAACGACACCGCGGTGGCCCTCGGGGTGCGCACCGGCCGCATACGCGTGCTGCTGATCGTCGTCGCCGCGCTACTGACGGGCAGCGCGACGGCCGTCGCCGGCCCCATCGGCTTCATCGCCCTCGCGGCACCCCAACTCGCCCGACGCACGATGGGAACGAGCGGGATCCCCCTCGTCGGCTCCGCGGTCACCGGCGCGGCCGTGCTGCTGGTCGCCGACGTGATCGCCCAGCGAGCCCTGGCTCCGCTGCAGATCCCGGTGGGGCTGCTGACCGCCGTCGTCGGCGGCGCGTATCTCTTCTGGATCGTGTCGCGCCGACGGAGGTGAACACGAGCGCCCCCGCGAGGCCGGTAGGCTGGTCGTCGAGGGCCTCTAGCTCAGTCGGTAGAGCATCGGACTTTTAATCCGCGGGTCGTGGGTTCGAGCCCCACGGGGCCCACCACGTCAGCGACACTCGAAACTCGCCTAGAGCGATGCACGAGTGCTCCTGCCTCAGGAGTCGCATCCCCGCCCCCGTTCCTTGGGGCGGTTGTCGTCGAGATCTCAGAACGCCGACGGGCACGAGGGGGGGATTCCCCCACCGGGTGCTCGCCGCCATAGTCTGACGAGATGGCCGACCCCCTCGCCGACTTTCTCTCCGGCGACCCGCAGCGCATCTGGCAGGCCTCGTGGGACATCATCGGGACGCGGGACAAGAACGTCCTGGAGCATCTCCGTCCCGCGCTTCCCGCCATCGAACGGGCTACGGCGAACATCGAACTCGGCGGGATGATCTTCTCGAACAGAGACGCCCTGGTCCACGCCCTCGACAAAGTGCAGAACTACCGCGCATGGAAGTGCTGGTGCGACGACTACCGGCGTCTCCTCGCCTTCGACCCGACGAGGGAAGAGGAACGCGGTCACGTGAGAATGCTCACTCAGGATCGTTCGGGGTGGCCGGTGACCTACGAGTGCGAGTGCACCATCTGCGGAAGAGAATTCCACGTCGACGAAGGCGAGCATCACTCGCGATGGTGGCAATGGACGCCGCGCTAGCTCCCACAGAGGGTCTCTCAGGGAGGTAGTCAGTTCACCCGCGACCAACGCCGCAGCATCAGCCCCGCACCGACCGTTATGGCATGTGCAGCCTGATTGTTCCTTGATCGTCCACTGACCCGGATTGGGCCTGAGCGTCGTAGGCCTCCTGAACGGGTACGGCAATGCCCCAGCGTGTCCATTCGCGGACGCTGGCCGTCGTGTCGTCGAAGGCGTTCCACGTTGCATCCCCCGCTTGTTCGGGCAGGAGAACGTGGATGCGAGAGACACTCGGAACGGTGCTGAGGTGGAGAACTCGATCTCTACGCCGCGCTCGAGCGGGCGCAGGTATCACAGGGTCAGCTCCTTCAGGTGCCCGCATTCGAACTCGTCGCGAAGTGTGTGGGGCGATCTCAGATGCGGGCGGAATTATGGGTGTCGCGAGAGTAGCTGAGGATGAAGTATCCGATCAGCGGGAACAGCCAGAGCAGGAAAATCGAGAAGAGAGCGCCGTGGCCGAATGCTCGCCCCAGTCGTAGGGCGACGATGACGGCGAAGACGATGTTGACGATGGGGATGAGGTAGAGCAGCGTCCACCACGCGGACAGACCCGCGGCGCGGACGATGAAAAACGCGGCGACGACGGGAATCAGCGCCACCCATGCGGGTTGCCCGGCTTTTCTCAAGAGTGGCCAGACCGCAGCGACGAACAGGATGTACCCGATGACACCGCCGATTGCACCGCCGACGGTCGATCCGGAGTTATCCGTGGTTTGCATGTTCGCAAGAAGAGGCGCGGCCTCGAGAAAAGTAAGCATGGCGTGAGTCTAGGGACGAAGCTCCCCCCGCGGTGGCGGAGGCACACGCACCGATACAGCCTCAGCGGTCGTGGGCCCCGCCCGAATGACGGGGCCCACGACCAGCGATCAGCTCACCCGCGACCGACGCCGCAGCACCACCAGCCCCGCACCCGCCGCGATCAGCGCGAACGCGCCCAGGCCGAGGCCCCAGGGCAGCTCAGCGCCGGTACGGGCGAGGGTTCCCGCTGCGACCACCTGCACGCCGAGGCGCGAGAGGGTGGAGCCGTCGGCCTGCGTGATGACCAACGTGTGCGCGCCGGTCGCGAAGTCGGCCGGAACCGTGACGCGGAACGTGACCGCGCCACGAGCGTCCGCGGCCGGGATGCCGGTGATCGTCAGCGGCTGGCTGTTGAGTACTGCGCTGATCTGCTCGCCCGCCGCGAGCCCCGTCACCGAGACCGTGAACGACCCACCCTGCTCGACGCGCGTCGAGCTCGCCGTTGCCGTCGGGCCCGCGGACGGGCTCTGCGATGCCGCAGGCTGGCCGGGCGCGGAGGCGCTCGGCGAGGGAGAGACCGACGGGTCCGGCGAGGTCGACGGGTCGGGAGACGGCTCCGGCGAAGGAGTCACCTCGGTCACCAGGGTTCCCTTCGTGAACAGGGTGCCGACCTCGGTGGCATCCAGCGCCCGTCCGTAGACCCGCACCTCGTCGAGGTCGCCTCCGTACAGGCTGTCCTGCCCGTACTGCGACTTGGCCAGTAGGCCGCCGATCCCGCCGGATGCCTCGAGATCGGAGGCGTCGAAGATCGTGGCGATCTCGGCGACCTTCGCGCCGTTGACGTACGTGGCGAGGGTCTTCTTGCCCGTGAGCACCAGGGTCACCTGTGCCCACGTGCCGGTGGGCAGGGCCGCCGCGCCCGACTTGTTCTCGGTGAAGCCCGACTTGATCGCGGCGGCCACGCCCCCGCAGTCAGCGCTGGTGAAGAGGTAGTTGGTCGTGCTCGAGCCGAGCGACAATGGCCACTCGCAGGGGGCGCCGCCATCCCACTTCATCCACGTCGACACCGTGAGATCACGCGTGCGGTCGGGCACCACGTCTCCCGCGATCGTCGCGTAGGCCGCGTTCGAGCCCGATCGGCCGCCCGGGAACGACAGGGCGGAATCCCCGGCCGCATCCCGTGCGCCTGCCGCGGTCGTGGCACCCGTGCCGCGGATCGTCGCGTCGTGCCCGCGCCCCGAGACGTCGGTCACACGGGAGCCGTCGGTCGTGGCATCCAGTCCGTCGAAGCTGTAACGCAGCAGCAGGTCGGCCTCGGCCGTCACCACGGTCAGTGTCAGCGTCGCCGTGCGACCGTCGGTCGTCGTGGCCGTGATGGTCGAGGTGCCGGCCGACACGGCGGTCACCTTCCCCGATCCGTCGACCGAGGCCACCGCGGGGGCGCTCGAAGTCCAGGTCACCCTCTGGTCGGCGTTCGCGGGCGCCACCGCAGCGGCGAGCGAGGTGCTCGCTCCGACGGCGAGGGCGCGCGAGTCGTAGCCGATCGAGAGAGAGGTGGATGCCACCGAGCCACCCCCCGCGGTCACGGTGGCGATCGCGGGGGTCACGGAGCCGTCGTTCAGCGCTCCACGGATCTGCACGCTGTCACCGGGGGCTTTCAGGGCAGAGAGGTCCTGCTGCTCCCAGGCGACGCCGACGTCGATCGCACCGGCGGACCGGCCGGCCTTCACCGTCGCGGGCAACGCCACCGAGCTGGTGCCCGGGGCCACCTGGTACGACAGCGGTTCGACCGAGGTCACGAGCTGCTCGGGGTTGTACCTCGCGATGAGGCGGTCGCGCTCCTCGCGGGTGATGCCGAAAGCGACGCCGTGACGCGGGGAGGGCGGCAGCGAGTACTTCGCGGGAACCTTCCAATCGACCTTCCCCTCTTCGAGCGAGTCCGTGTAGAGCGGGATGTAGCCGCCGCCGCCGTACCAGTCGACGAGGACGTAGTTGCGGTCGCCGTTGATGTCGCCGGGGTTGGATCGGAAGGCCGAGGGCCCTTCGGTCTCGGGAAGTCCCGCGTTGGCCGAGAGGCACGTGTCGAACTTGGTCCACTCCCCCGAGGTCGAGGGCGCCCGAAGGTCGGTGCCCTTCTCGGCCACGATGTCGGGGCGGCAGGCGGTCTGCTCGGTGCCCTTCGTGAAGCGGTAGTAGGTGCCGTCGCGCTCCATGATCGTCGTGTCGATCAGGCCCGCGTTGGTCTTGCGCAGCCCCTCGATGTCACCCGACTTGATGTACGGGACGGCGGGAGTGAAGGTCACGAAGTCGCGCGTCGTGGCCATGAGAATTTGCGGACCGTTGCCGTCTTCCTGCGTGTGCGCGTCGTCGAGGAAGAGGCGCGACGACCAGTACACGACGTAGGCGTCGATGGTGGGGTCGTAGTGCGCTTCGGGCGCCCACGTCATGCCCGCGCTGGGAGGTGAGACCTCGATGTGACGCTGTTCGCCCCAATTGACGAGGTCGGTCGACTCCCAGATCTCGAGGTAGCGGCTGCCGTTGTCGGTCGGGAAGCCTTTGCGCGCGGCCGACAGGTCGGTGGCGATGAGGAAGAACCGGTCGCCCTCTTTCGAGCGCAGCACGAACGGATCGCGCAGGCCCATGTCGCCCTGGGTGGATTCGAGGACGGGATTGGCGTTGTTCAGCGTGCGCCAGTTGAGCGCGTCGTTTCCCTCGGAGACGGCGAAGCGGATCTTCTCACCGTCGATCGTGTTGTCGCGGAAGTACACGAACATGTACGCCTCGTCGTCTTCGCGTGTGTGCTCGGACGCGGCGAGAACGGTGACGGGGAGCTCGACGGTGCGGGTTGCCGCCCCGAGGCGGAGGCTCGCGGTGAGCGTCACCGCCGTGTCGGCGGCGCCGCGCGTGACGCGGCCCTTCGCCACGACGTCGGGCGAGACGCCCGAGTCGCTGTCGGTGATGACCGCGGTGTCGGACGACGACCACGAGATCTCGACGTCGCCGGCCTGCGACGACGAGAACGTGCGCTTCAGATCTGCGCCCGTGTCGGGAAGGGTGATCGAACCGCGCACGTCGCCGGAGAGCCCGGCCTGCGAGGGCAGGGCGTCGGCGACCTGGCGGACGGCCTCGTCCTGTTCCGTCGCGGAGAGAGCGCGCACCGTCACCGCGATGGCCGGGGCGACGCGCGTCTGGCCGCCGAGGGTGAAGGTCGGCGTCAGCTGGACCGTCGCGTCTCCGGCGCTGGCGGAGGGACGCGTGACGGTGCCGTCGGCGGCCACCACGTCGGCGTCGCTCGTCGCCCACGAGATCGAGGAGCCGGCCGCCGTGGTGGCCGGAAGCTGCAGATCCCGGTCGACGCTCGAGGTGTCGCCGAGCGACACGGAGTCCGATGCCAGGACGGCGCGGTATCCGTCCGCTCCGACGCTGCGGATGTCGTCGGCCGACAGCGCGCTGTTCCAGATGCGGACGTCGTCGATCGCTCCGACGTAGAAGGGGTCGTCCCAGAAGGAGCGCCCGAGGTAGCCGCCGACGCCGTTCTGACCGAGTGCGGCGTCGATGGTCTGCGTGATGCCGGTGAGGTCGGCATCCGCCCCGTCGAGCTGACCGTTGACGTAGTAGCTCAGGCGCTGACCCGGCTGGAAGACGAGGGTGACGTTGGCCCACTGCCCCACCGGGAGGGCGGCTCCGCCGTTCCCGACGCGACGCTCCCCCGAGCCGTCCGACACCGCCCCGTAGGTGCCGTTGCAGCTCGTCGAAGCCAGGACGTTCTTCGTCGTCGAGCGGCCGAGCCCGAACGCGAGCTGACACGCGCCGTCGGCGGCACCCTCCCACTTCGTCCAGAGGCTGACGGTCAGCGCGGCGTCGGTGGAGGCGACGATGTCGTTCGGCAGCGACACGTACGACGCGACCGCGTCGGCGTCGTTGCGGCCGCCCGACAGGCGGATGGCCTTGTCGCTC
Organism: Sphingomonas sp. G5; assembly: GCF_052660795.1. Classification (NCBI taxonomy): domain Bacteria; kingdom Pseudomonadati; phylum Pseudomonadota; class Alphaproteobacteria; order Sphingomonadales; family Sphingomonadaceae; genus Sphingomonas; species Sphingomonas sp. G5. Next base: position 2,466,646 of record NZ_CP109660.1, read on the forward strand.
GAGGCTCCCGTGACCCCGGGGACGATCGTGATGCCGCCGTTCACGACGGATCCGTCGGTCCGAGGCGAGCGGGTGCCGGTGTCGGGAATCGCGGCGCCGGCGCCGAGAGTTCCGCTGAGAGTGTCGAAGGTGTAGTGCAGGCCGGGTTCGGGCACGTTCGCGGCGAGAGCCGCGGGGGTCGTGACGAACGTCGACGCGGCGACCGCGGCGACGGCGCCGGCGGCGAGAAGACGATGGACGCGCATGGGGGCAGGACGCTCCGTTCGGTGCGGGGACGGGCAGGCGATGCGGCGCCCGTCGCCGAGAACGAAAGACCGGCAACCCTGCTGCTCTTCCGAGTCGGCGCTTGTTAGCGCTCACACTCACGAGCAAGCTACAAGTGCCACGCGGAGAGGTCAAGAAACAATGCGGTCACAAGTGAAGGTTCACATTCTGCTTGCGCCTTCCGCTCCGCATTGTTTAGTGTCGGTCGCGACCCAGGCCGGAAACCGCAACCCCGGCCAGGACCGCCACGACGACGTGCGGTCTCGGTCGCCGGACCGGCGACCCGGACGCGACGCCTCGCCGTTCGCCCGAAAGGCTCCCCGCATGCGTTCACGTCGCCCTGCCGCTCTCGCCGTCGCCGCTGCCCTGGTCGGCGCAGGGCTCGTCACCGGCATCGCTCCGGCCCAGGCCGCCGTTCCCGCGGCCGCCCTCCTCTACGACTTCGACGGCCTCGACACCGGCTCTCTCGCCGCCGGGGCTCAGATCCCGGATGCCGCCGGAGCCCATGCCGGAACTCTGCGCGGCGCCGGCGCGAGTATCGTCGAGGGCCCCCGCGGCGGCTCCGACCGCGCACTCTCGCTGCCCGGCGGGGCGGCGACGTCGGGAGCGGCCTTCGTCGAGATCGCGCCCGGCCTGACCGACGCCTCGACGGGCGACGTCACGATCTCGGCGTGGGTCCGCTGGTCGGGCGGGCAGGAGTGCTCGTGGGCGTACAGCCTCGGCAGCTCGAACGACCGGTACCTCTTCGCCACACCGCGCTGCGGCGGCAACCTCATCGGCGCCGTCAAATCCGGCACCGAGCAGCGGGCGACCGGCAGCGGGCCCGCGTCGTCGACGCGATGGAGTCACCTCGCCGTCGCCCTCACGTCGGGGCAGCGTGTCACCACCTACGTCGACGGCGAGGCCGTGGCATCCACCACGACGACCGCCACGGGTGCCGCCACCGTCGGGTCTTCGGTGTTCTCGGGACTCATCGGCAAGTCGCTCTACCCGGGCGACCCGTTCTTCGCGGGCGCTGTCGACGACGTCCGCGTGGACCGCGCGGCACTCGACGCGGAGCAGGTCCGTGCGATCGCCGCTCCCGCGGCAGACGCGATCGCGCGAGCCGACGCGGCCGCCGTCGACCTCGGCGACACCTCCGCCGTCACCGCCGACCTGACGCTCCCCCGCGCGGGGACCGGCGGCTCGTCGATCTCGTGGGCGTCGAGCGCGCCCGCCGTCGTCTCCACCGACGGTCGGGTGACCCGCCCCGCCCCCGGCTCGCCCGACGCCACCGTCACGCTGACATCGACCACGACCTTCGCCGGCGCCACCGCAACCGGAGCGCCCGTACAGGTCACCGTGAAGGCGGACTCCGCTGCCGACCTCTCGGCTCGGTTGAGCGCATCTCTCGTCGTGCCGCCGGTCGTGGCATCCGGAACCTCCCTCCCGACCGTCGCGGGCGTCGACCTGCGCTGGAGCGGCGACACCGTCGCGAACGGGGCGCTCGTGAACCCGGGCTCGGGTGACCGCACTTCTCAGGTCACCGCCTCCGCGACCTGGGGAGCCACCACGTTCTCGAAGACGTTCACCGTCACGGTGCTCGATCCCGCCACGGCGCAGAGCCTCGTCGCCTACACCCGCACGCCGACGAACGACCACGACGCGAACCAGGACACCGTCGCGCGGAGCATCCACCTCGCGGTGGGTTCGTCCGCCGACACCGCGCAGCCCCTGCAAGACAACTACGGCGTGGTCTTCGCACGCGGCGAGCACGTGGGCGTCGACAACGTGGAGCAGCGCGGGATCGGCTCCCCCTCACCGTTCTTCTTCGCCGACGGCCGGCTCGGCTTCGTCGCCACGCGCGTCGAGATGTCGGGAACACCGGATGCCACGGCCTCGAGTGGGGCGCTCGTGTTCCGCGCCGAAGATGACCGCGGTTCGCAGTTCGCGGAGCTCGGGACGATCGACCTGGGGACCACCGACGGGGTCGTCTCTCCGCGCGCCGTGTGGGACTCGGGGCAACAGCGCTACCTCGTGTCGTGGGCTGACCGCTCCGGCCAGGCCCGGTACACGACCGTGACCGACCTCGCCCGCACGGAGCAGGTCGCCGACCCCTTCAATACCGAAAACGACGGCACCCGCAGCCGCGTCGTATCGACAGGCAACCGCGGAGACGTCATCGCCGGCTCCCCGCTCGGTGTCGCGGATCCGTCCTGGGGCTCGTTCGCGGGTCGCGTCGCAAATGCCGAACCCGGCGGCATACTGCCGGTCAGCGCCGCGATCGCTACGGCTCTGGCCGAGAGATACGACCGCGTCGTGAACACCGCCGTCTCGGTCGCACCCGTGACCGTCACGGCCGGCGCCGGCGACGCCCTCGACCGCACGCGCGCCGACCTCTCGTACAGCGACGGCTCGACCGCGACCCTCCCCGTGGACTGGAACGCCGACGACCTGGCGGCGGCGCGCGCCGCCACTCAGGGCATCGTCATGGTGACGGGCACCGTCCGCCAGAAGGACTACAGCGTCCCCTTCGCCGCCAACCGCGCCGACCCGACCATCTACCGCTACGAGCGCGAGGGCCGCACGCAGTACCTCTTCATCGCGACCGACGACACGAACAACAACAACATCGCCTCGCCCCACCTGCCCATCCGCGTCTCGGACACGTTCGACGGACTGTCGGATGCCGCGGGCGGAGCGCAACGCGAGGTCGACCTGCTGAACCGCTGGACGCGCCGCGACACCACCACCGACGGTCGGACCATCGCCGGCTGCTACTGGGCGCCCGAGATCCACGAGATCGGCGGCACGCTGTCGATCCTGTTCTCGCCGTGCTTCAACTCGGGCGACTCGCAGGCCAACGACGGCGCCGACTGGCGCACCGTGCAGTCGTACATCATGCAGCTCCGCGACGGCGGGGATCCCGCGAACCCGGCGGACTGGTCGAAGCCCGCGCCGGTCCTGCAGGCCGACGGGACAGCGCTCGGTCGCGAGGGCTACAGCAACATCAGCCTCGACATGACGTACTTCGAGGCGAACGGGCAGGCCTACTACACGTGGTCGCAGCGCTACACCTCCCCCGGGTTCGGCGACCCGCTCACGTGGATCGCGAAGGTCGACCCCGCCGACCCCACCCGAATCGTGGGCGAGGCGAAACCCGTGATCTCGCCGTCGCTCTCGTGGGAGCTGCGCCTGGCCGAGGGCTCGTTCGCGATGGAGCGCGACGGCAAGATCTTCCTGATCTACTCGAGCGACGGCGTGAGCCCGCGATACGTCGTCGGCGGCGTCTGGGCCGACCTCGACAGCGACCTCATGGACATCGACAGCTGGCACAAGTACAACACCCCGTTGATGAAGAGCGTGCCGATGCCGGCCGGGGTCTGGGACTATCTCACCTACCCGCAGGGCCCGGGTCACGGCGCGGTCACCACCGACGAGGACGGCAACGAGCTCTACGTGTTCCACACCTGGGGCGACGGCGTCGAAGGCAACGGCCGTGACACCCGCATCGGCCGCGTCCACTGGGCAGCCGGCGACCGACCCGTGCTCGACATGAGCAAGGACGAGCAGGTGCTCCCCGCCCTGCGCACCGTGACGATGACCGTCACGATCGTGCCCGCCGGGGGATCGTCACCCTCCCCCGAACCCACCACGCAGCCCTCTCCCACCCCCGGCGACTCCGCGTCGGAGGCGACGGCCACGGCGAGCGCCACACGCGTCGCCCCGGGAGAGTCCTTCACGGTCACCGCGACCGGGCTGAACGCCGGCGAGCAGATCTCGGCCGTCCTGCACAGCACGCCGCTGCCGATCGCCGGCATTCCCGCCGCCGATGACTCGGGCCGCGTCGTCTTCCGTGTCACCGTCCCCGCCGGCTTCGACCAGGGCGCGCACACGCTCGAGGTCGCGCGGGGCGATGGCCGCGTCTTCGGCCGGCTCGCCATCGAGGTCGTGGCGCCGGGGTCGCTGGCGAAGACGGGCGTCGGTGCGACGTGGGTTGCAGCTCTCCTGGGCTCGGCAGCTCTCCTCGCTGGAGCGACGGCTCTGGCGCTGCGCCGCAGACGTGTCATCGTTTGTCTTCACGGCTAAACGACCACAGAGCGCCGCGCGAGCCGTATCGGCCGCGCGGCGCCCGCGTGCGCTGTCACATACCGTCGGCGATCATCGCCCAGATGATCTGCACGTGACGGTCGGCGTTGAGGTCGGACATCTCGTTGTCGTAGTTGAGGCCGTAGGGCCAGATGTGCGACCCCCCGCAGTTGAGCACCGCACCGGCCCCGTCGAACTCGGCGAGCTTCGCGTTGGCGTTCGCGCCCGTCCACTGTCCGTTCTGGCACATCGCGTACCAGGCGTTGGCCGTGCCGTTGCCGACGGTGTGCGAGATCTCGTGCAGGGCCGTGCGCTCCTGCATGAAGCCGCGGTTCTCGCCGAAGCGGATGGTGCCGTCGATGCTCGCCTCGGCGGTGGGCACCCCGGGGACGTAGTAGACGTTCAGGTGGCGGTCGAAGTCGCTGAACTCGTTGTAGCGCGAGACCGCGGCATCCATCGCCGCTCGAATGCGGTCGTACGCGTCGGCTTGATCGGCCGTGGGGTTGGCCTCGGTGTACAGAGTGTAGGTCATTCGACCCGCGGCCTCTGCCGGGGTCGAGGTCACCGTCAGCGGGGCGACGACGGCGGCGAGCGCCGCGGCCGCGACGACGACGCGCTGGAAGAGGGGGCGGGATCGGGGGGATGCGTGCTGCATGGTCATTCTCCTTCGAATGGTCCGCGGCATCGGTGCCGCGTCTTGAGACAGTAAGCGCAACACGCCGCCGTAGAGAAGGAGCGCGTGAGGGTTCTCATCGAGTTCTCATCGTGCGGCGGCGTGACAGGCGGAGATCGCCGTCGTAGCGGCATGTTTCCGGCAGAGATCACGTCGGAGGCTACGCGTGTGAAGCTTCACATCATGCGTGAAACGCTCTCAGTCCAGCAGTTCCACGCCGAACCCCGCGACCACATCCCGCACCTCGGCGAGATACCGCTGCGCCTGCTCGGTCAGGGGGATGGACGTGCGACCGATCCAGCCGATCTCGATCCGCTCGTCGACGTCGAGGGGGACCGCGACGATCTCGGGGTCGAGGTCGTCGCTGATGATGCCGGTGGAGATCGTGTACCCGTCGAGACCGATCATGAGGTTGAAGATCGTCGCGCGATCGGAGACCCGGATCTCCTGCCTGCTCGAGAGGGTCGAGAGAATCTCTTCGGCGAAGTAGAAGGAGTTGTTCGCGCCCTGGTCGAAGGTGAGACGCGGGAGGTCTGCGAGGTCGTCCAGCGTCGCGCGCTCGCGACCGGCGAGCGGATTGCGTCGAGAGACGAAAATGTGCGGCTCGGCGCGGAAGAGCGGGTGGAAGGCGAGCCCCGAGTCCCGCAGCAGCTTGTCGAGGACGTTCCGATTGAAGTCGTTGCGGAACAGGATGCCGAGTTCGCTGCGCAGCGTCCGGACGTCTTCGATGATGTCCCACGTTCGCGTCTCGCGCAGCGAGAACTCGTACTCCGCGGCATCCGTCGCCTTCACCATCCGCACGAACGCGTCGACGACGAACGAGTAATGCTGGGCCGAGACGCCGAGCAGGCGTCGTGAGGGCGGTCGCCCCAGGTAGCGCTGCTCGAGCAGTTCGGCCTGCTCCACCACCTGCCGGGCGTAGCCCAGGAACTCGACCCCGTCGACGGTGAGGGTGACGCCACGCGCCGATCGGGTGAGCAGGTCTCGCCCCACCCGCGTCTCGAGATCGCGCATCGCCGCCGACATCGTGGGCTGCGCGACGTAGAGCAGGTCGGCGGCGGCGCTGATCGATCCTTCGGCCGCCACCTCGATGAAGTACTGCAACTGCTGCAGAGTGATGCCGCTCGCCCTCTTTGCCATAGCCCAAAGCTATACCTCTGCATAGCCGGACGGAATTACCCGATGACACCTCGCTGGCGGGACGATGAGGACACGCTCACCGCACGGCCGACCCCGGCCCCTCCCGATTGGCTCGACATGGCGAACGACATCACGTTCCGCATCTCCACCACACGCTTCGACGAGGACTACGCGCCCTCGTCCAGCTCGCGGATCACCACGAACTTCGCCAACCTCGCCCGGGGCGAGCACCGCCGACAGAACCTGCGCAACGCGCTGGCCATGATCGATCGCCGCTTCAACGAGCTCGCCGACGCCGACAACCCTTCGGGCGACCGCTACCGCGTCGAGCTCGACATCGTCTCGACCGAGCTGCAGTTCGACGACGCCGGCGACGACCGCGCGTTCCCGCTGCTCGAAGTCCTCGACATCCACGTCGTCGACACCGTCACGGGCGAGCGCCGTCAGGGCATCGTCGGGAACAACTTCTCGTCGTACCTGCGCGACTACGACTTCAGCGTGCTGCTGCCCGCGGCCAACGGTGAGGGCAAGAGCTTCACGCTGCCCGAGGACTTCGGCATCCTGCACGGCAAGCTCTTCCAGCACTTCCTCGATTCCGAGGCCTACCGCGAGCGCTACACGCAGTCGCCCGTGGTGTGCATCAGCGTGTCGACGAGTCGCACCTATCACCGCACCGGCGTCGTACACCCCGTCCTGGGGCACGAGTACGAGCAGGACTCGTTCTCGCTGACCGACGAGTACTTCGCAAAAATGGGCCTGCAGGTGCGGTACTTCATGCCGCGCGGCAGCTTCGCCCCGCTGGCGTTCTACTTCCGCGGCGATCTGCTCGCCGACTACACCGACCTGCAGCTGGCGGGCACGGTGGCCACGATGGAGACGTTCCAGAAGATCTACCGCCCCGAGATCTACAACGCGCACGAGCCCGCGGGCGAGGTCTACCGCCCCACGCTGGCCCACGAGGACTTCACCCGCACGAACATCGCCTACGACCGCGAGGAGCGCAGCCGCCTGGGCATCACGCAGGGCCGCTATACCGAGGAGCACTTCGTGAAGCCCCACCGTGCCGTGCTCGACGCGTGGCTCGTCTCCGACGCCCTCCCGACCCGATGACGACCCCGAAGGCGACCACTGTGAACACCGTCCTGCCCACTTCCATCGTCGGAAGCCTCCCCAAACCCGCGTGGCTCGCCAAGCCCGAGGTGCTGTGGTCGCCATGGGAGCTCGACGGCGACACGCTGGTCGAGGGTAAGCACGATGCCCTGCGCAGCGCCGCCAAGGAGCAGGAGCGCCGGGGCCTCGACATCGTCAGCGACGGCGAGCAGACCCGTCAGCACTTCGTGACGACCTTCATCGAGCACCTCGAGGGCGTCGACTTCGAGAACCGCGAGACCGTGCGCATCCGGGACCGCTACGACGCGAGCGTGCCGACGGTGGTGGGCGCGGTGAGCCGCCGCCAGCCGGTCTTCGTCCAGGATGCCGCCTTCCTGCGCCAGCAGACGGACCGACCGATCAAGTGGGCCCTTCCCGGCCCCATGACGATGATCGACACCCTCGCCGACCATCACTACCGCAGCCGCGAGAGGCTCGCGTGGGAATTCGCGACCATCCTCAACCAGGAAGCGCGCGAGCTCGAGGCCGCGGGAGTCGACATCATCCAGTTCGACGAGCCCGCCTTCAACGTCTTCTTCGACGAGATGAAGGACTGGGGCGTGGCCACTCTCGAGCGCGCGGCCGAGGGACTGCGCGCCGAGACCGTGGTGCACATCTGCTACGGCTACGGCATCAAGGCCAACACGGACTGGAAGGCGACGCTCGGGGCCGAGTGGCGCCAGTACGAGGAGTCGTTCCCACTGTTGCAGCGCTCGAGCATCGACACCGTCTCGCTCGAGAGCCACAACTCGCACGTGCCGATCGATCTCATCGAGCTCATCCGTGGCAAGAAGGTCATGCTCGGTGCGATCGACGTCGCCAGTCACGAGGTGGAATCCCCCGAAGAGGTCGCCGATACCCTCCGGCGAGCCCTGCAGTTCGTGGATGCCGACAAGCTCGTCGCCAGTTCGAACTGCGGCATGGCGCCCCTCCCCCGGCAGGTGGCGTTCGAGAAGCTCAGCGCCCTGTCGGCGGGTGCCGGCATTCTTCGCGACGAGCTCGCGCGCGTTCCCGCCTGAGAGCCGCGCGATCCGTGGCAGAGTCGACGGTGTCCCCCTTCACCGCCGAGGAGAACCATGCCCATCGCCGCCGATGATCCCCGCCTGACGTCCGCCTTCACCGCGTCCTCCACCCGCTACGACGACGTGCCGTTCCTGCGCGCCGGGGCGAGCGGCATCCCCCTCCCCCGCATCTCGCTCGGCTTGTGGCAGAACTTCGGCAGCGGACGCACGCTCGATTCGCAGCGCGAGATTCTTCGTCATGCCGTCGACCGGGGCGTCGTGCACATCGACCTCGCGAACAACTACGGTCCGCCCTACGGTGCGGCCGAGGCGACCTTCGGGACGGTCCTCGACAGCGACTTGCGCCCCTACCGCGACGAGCTGTTCCTCTCGACCAAGGCCGGATACGACATGTGGCCCGGTCCATACGGCGACGGCGGCTCGCGCAAGTATCTCGTGCGCTCGCTCGAGCAGAGTCTCACGCGCATGCGCACCGACTACGTCGACGTGTTCTACTCGCATCGCGTCGACATCGAGACGCCGATCGAAGAGACGGTCACGGCCCTCGCCGACATCGTGCGCAGCGGCAAGGCCCTGTACGTGGGCATCTCGAACTACCCGGCCGAACTCACCCGTCGCGCGCACGAGCTGCTCGCGGCCGAGGGTGTGCGCCTGTTCATCCACCAACCGCGGTACTCGCTGTTCGACCGCACGCCCGAGGCGGAGCTGTTCCCGACACTGCGCGAGCTGTCCGTCGGCAGCGCGGTCTTCTCGCCCCTCGCGCAAGGTCTGCTGACCGCGAAGTACCTCGACGGCACCGTGCCCGCCGACTCGCGAGCGGCCGACAGCCGCTTCCTCGACGAGTCCGCCCTCACCGACGATTACCTCGAACGCATCCGCGGCATCGACGGGGTCGCCCGCGAGGCGGGGCTGTCCATCCCGCAGCTGGCCGTGGCGTGGGTGCTGCGCGACCCGGTGGTCACCACCGCGATCATCGGCGCCTCGCGCCCGAGCCAGATCGACGACGCCGTCGAGGCGAGCAAGGCCACACTGAGCGACGACGTGATCGCCGCCCTCGAGCCCTTCGCCGCCCCCTCCGGCGGGTCGCTGCGCTGAGCGACGCACAACCACGGCGTCGGCGCAAGCGGCGCGGCATCCGGCGCTGGATCGTGTGAGGTGAGAACCCACACACAATCGAGGAGGCGTTATGGGTGTCGCACGTTGGATCGGAACCGGAGCGGTCGCTCTGGCGGGTGCCGTCCTCGCCAGGACGGCGATCGGCCGCGCTGCCGCCGCCGGCACCGTCGCCTACCGGGTCTGGAAAGACCCGAAGGTGCAGAAGATCCGCCGCAAGGTGCAGGCGAAGGTTCTCACGCAGCGCTCGCAGCGCTGAACAGCCCGGGCCCGGGTCGCGCTCGTCGACCCGGGCCTTACGCGTGCCCGGGGGCCGGTTCAAGCGGGAGGGGGGACACGGGCTTGGTGACCCCGAACGCGAAGGTCGTGTCGATCGACGACAGCGACGGGATTGCACGCAGGTGCTCTCGGAGGAGCCGCTCGTACTCCTCGAAGCTCGGCGTGACGATGCGCACCAGGTAGTCCCAGTCGCCGGCGAGCAGGTGCGCTTCGACGATGTGCGGGATCGCGCGCAAGCGCTTCTCGACGGCATCCACCGTCGCCCCCTCGTGCGAGGCGAGACGCAGGCGCACGAAAGCCGTGATGGTGAGGTCGACCGCCTTCGGCGAGACGACCGCGCGGTAGCCCTCGATGACGCCCGCCTGTTCGAGCTGACGCACGCGTCGCAGACACGGCGACGGGGAGAGGCCGACGCGATCGGCGAGTTCTTGATTGGAGAGCCGCCCGTCGTTCTGCAACTCGCGCAGGATGAGTCGGTCGATGCGGTCGAGGGCGTTCATAAGGCAGATTCTGCCAATTTCGACCCCGCGGGAGCAAGAATCGCAATCGCCTGCGTCGGTGGTCTTTCTACGCTCGCAGGGTGACGACGTTCGCCCTTCCGCTCCCCCTCGCCCTGCCCCGCCGCACCGTCGTCGGCGTCACCGCTCTCGCCGCCGTCGTCGCTCTGTGGGCGTCGTTCGCGCTGTCCACTCGCGCTCTCGAGAGCGCCGGACTCACCATGGCGGATGCCGCGATCGTGCGCTTCGCCGTGCCCGCCGCCGTGCTCAGTCCCTGGATTCCTCGGACGTTCCGCGCCCTGCGCGCCGAGCGACCGTCGGTGCTGGCCCTCGTGCTGCTGGCCGGGCTTCCGCACTTCCTGCTGTTCGCGTGGGGTGCGCACCTCACCTCTGCGGCGCTCACCGGACTGCTCGTGCCGGGGACCGTCCCCCTTTTCGTCGCGCTGCTTCTCTTCCTCCGCTACCGCCGCCGGATGTCGGCACGACGCCTGCTCGCCCTCGCCGCGATCGTCGCCGGCGTGATGGCCAGTGCGCTGTTCACCGGCGGACCGGCCGGGCCCGGCGGGATCGCGGTTCTGCTCGCCGCCGGCCTCGTGTGGGCCGCCTACACACTCGGGGTCGCCCGCACACGCCTCGATCCGGTCGCGGTGATCGTGGTCGTGTCCGTCGTCTCGGTGGCATCGGCTCTGCTGCTGGCCGCGACCGGAGTGCTCCCCTCGACGCTGTTCTCCGGCACCGCCGACCTGGGCAGCGTGGCGACCTACGCCCTCGTGCAGGGCGTCGGCACGGGGCTTCTCTCGACCGCCTGCTACGTCGTAGCGGTCAAGAACCTCGGCAGCAGTCTGCCCGCCGCCGCCGGCGCCCTCAGCCCCGTACTCACCGCCATCGTCGCCGTGCCGCTGCTCGGAGAGCATCTCGGACCGGGCCTCGGCCTCGCTCTGGCACTCATCGTGACCGGTGTCGCGGTCTTCGCCCTCACCCCCGCGACGACGAACGCGCCCGAACCCGCGCGCTGACGGCATCCATTCCCCCGTCCGCTCCGAAGAAGGGTGGAGGCTCGTCGCGTCTGCGCGAAGGGCGGAGACGAGGAATGCCATGACGACCGACACCGCGGCCCGGACCGGGAAGAACACCACGGTCCGCCGCCCGCACGCCTGGATCTGGGCAGCACTGGCCGGCATCGTGTCGGCGGCTGCCCTTCTCGCCGTCGCCGAAGCGCTCGCGGCTCTTGTCGCGCGGTCGGCGAGCCCGATCCTCGCGGTGGGCTCGTTCATCGTCGACATCGTCCCGCGCCCCCTCAAAGAACTCGCCATCACGCTGTTCGGCGAGAGCGACAAGATCGCCCTGCTCGCGGGCGTGGGTCTCGGCGCCGCCGTGGCCGCCGCGGTCGCCGGTGCTCTCGAGTATCGCTTCCGCTTCGTGGGTGCGATCCTGCTGGGAATCGGCGGCATCCTCGCGACCGCAGCCATCGTCACCCGGACCGGAGCCGGCGCCCTGGCCTGGCTCCCTCCGGTCATCGGCACCGTCGCGGGCATCCTCGTGCTCCTTCTGGCCATCGTTCGCTTGCGGCGCTGGGTCTCCGCGGCCACCGCGGACAGGGCGGATGCCGTGGGCACCGACCGTCGCCAGTTCCTGCTGTTCACCGGCATCAGCGCGGTCGGCGCGGTGATCGTGGGCGTCGGCGCTCGCGTGCTCAACACCGCCACCTCGTCGGTCGCCGCGGCCCGCGACGCACTGCGGATCCCCGCAGCCCGCACGACCGTCACCGTGCCCGAGGGGGCGAACTGGGACATCGCCAACCTGAGCCCGATCATCACGCCGAACGGCGACTTCTACCGCGTCGATACGGCGCTGACGGTTCCGAACGTCGATCCCACGACCTGGCGCCTCTCGATCGAGGGCATGGTCGACAACCCGATCGAGCTGAGCTTCGACGACCTCGTCAACATGGGTCTCGACGAGTACGGCGTGACTCTGACGTGCGTCTCCAATGAAGTCGGCGGCGGTCTCGTCGGAAACGCCATCTGGACCGGCATCCCCATCCGCGACGTGCTGCGCATGGCGGGCGTGCAGGGAGATGCCGACATGGTGTTGTCCGAGAGCGTCGACGGGTACACGGCATCCACTCCGCTCTCCTCGCTCACCGACGACAACCTCGACGCGATCTTCGCCGTGAAGATGAACGGCGAACCCCTCCCGTTCGAGCACGGCTTCCCCGTGCGCATGGTCGTGCCGGGCCTGTACGGCTACGTGTCGGCGACGAAGTGGGTCACCAAGCTCACGGTGACACGGTTCGATAAGGACGAGGCGTACTGGACGCCGCGTGGTTACTCCGCCGAGGCGCCGATCAAGATGTCGTCGCGCGTCGACACCCCGAAGATCGGATCTCCCGTCCCGGCGGGCGCCGTCGTCGTCGCCGGCATGGCCTGGGCGCAGCCCGTGGGCGTGCAGAAGGTCGAGGTGAGCATCGACAACGGCGAATGGCAGGAGACGCAGCTGTCGACGCCGATCAACGACCAATCGTGGGTGCAGTGGAAGCTGGACTGGACCGCCGAGGCCGGCACGCACTACATCGCGGTTCGCGCCACCGACAAACAGGGCAACCTTCAGATCCAGGATCAGGCGCCGATCGCTCCCGACGGATCGAGCGGGTGGCAGCGGACGCTCGTCACCGTCTCGTCGTGAGGGGCCGCCCGGGAATGTCAATCTCTATTCCCGGGCGTGCACCCGGGGCATGATCGGCATATGCCTTCAGCAAGCACCCCGGCCCGCACGGGCGCTCTCCTATGACCATGGTTCCGGATGATCCGCCCCTGTCCTCTGCCCCTCCCGGTGTCGACCCCACCCACCCCCTGACGAGTATCCGACGCTCGATCCCCCAGGACTGGGACGAGCAGGTCGATCTCTTCGCGATCGTCAAGCTCGACAGCGGCGGTTTCGTGCGCGGCTGGAACCTCGGCGCCGAACGGATCAAGGGGTACCACGAGCACGAGATCCTCGGTTCTCATTTCTCGCGCTTCTATCGCGAAGAAGACCGGCACCGAGGCAGGCCCGACCAGCTGCTCGCCGCCGCCCAGCGCGACGGACACGTCGAAGACACCGGCTGGCGCGTGCGCAACGACGGCAGCGAGTTCTGGGCACGCGTGACGATCTCCGCGATCCGCAACGACCAAGGCCAGGTGCGGGGATTCGTCAAGATCGTGCGCGACCTGACGACCGAGAAGCAGGCGGCCGACGAGCGTCTGGCTCTGCAGCGAACCTTCGCGCACGACCTGCTCTCTCCCGTCACCGCGCTGCGCGGCTACCTCGACCTCATCGGCGAGGAGCTTCCCCCCGACCACCGCCTTCTGCATCTCGCCGCCCAAGCGAGCGACCACATCATCGCGATGGCCCAGGCACTCATGGCCGACGTCACCACCGCGTCAGAGCGAGGACGCCGCCGCGCGAGCCTCGATCTGATCGCGCGCGGGGCGGTTTCGCTGGTGCTCCCCGGAGATGCGCCCGGACGAGTCGTCTTCGGACAGATGGATGCCGTCCCCGTCTGGGGCGATGTCCTGGGGCTGCGACGCGCCATCGCCAACGTGCTCGAGAACGCCGCGAAATACTCCGACGACCTCATCGAGATCGACGCCTTCGAAACCGACGAGGGCGCCGCGGTCCGCGTGCGCGACCGGGGGCGTGGCATTCATCCCGACGATCTCGCCTCGATCGCGCAGGAAGGCAACCGCGGTCGGCTCGCCGACGCCGGCGACGGCGGACGCGGCATCGGACTGGCGAGTGTCCAACGGATCGTCAGCGAGCACGGCGGAACACTGCGCATCACCAGTGCTCCCGGCACGGGGACGAGCGTGACGATCACGATTCCGCGCGCCGACGACGAGACGGGCCCCGCACCGCGCGCGTGAGGGTCGGCTCAGGCCCGCGAGGTCGTCACGTCCGCACCCGCGGCCGCGATCTCCGTCAGGGCGGCGGCGCTCGAGTCGGGGTGCACCCCGGCGACCAGGTCGGTCAGCACGCGCACCCGTCGCCCCGCGCCGAGCGCATCGAGGGCCGAGGCCCGTACGCAGTAGTCCGTCGCGATCCCCACGACGTCGATGTCCCGGATGCCGTGAGACTCGAGCAGGTGCGCCGCGGTCTCGCCATCGTCGGTGATGCCTTCGAACAGCGAATAGGCGGGTTCGCCCTGCCCCTTCTTGAGGTGATGGGTGACGTGAGAGGTGTCGAACACCTCGTCGTAATCGGCGCCGAAGGTCCCGCCGACGCAGTGGACGGGCCACGTGTCGACGAAGTCGGGGGCGTCGGAGAAGTGTCCACCGTTGTCATCGTCGCCGTGGTGCCAGTCGCGCGAAGCCACGATCAGCGCGTAGTCGTCGGCGTGCTCTGCGAGGTAGTGCGAGATGCGCGCCGCCACCGCGTCGCCCCCTTCGACGCCCAGCGCCCCGCGCTCGGTGAAGTCGTTCTGAACGTCGACGATGAACAGGGCGCGCGTCATGCGTCGAGCCTACGCGTATCGGCATCCGCGCGCCCCAGCTTCGACGGCCACCAGATACGGCGGCCGAGGTCGTAGGCGAGGGCGGGCACGAGGAGGGAGCGGACCACGAAGGTGTCGAGCAGGACTCCGAACGCCACGATGAAGGCGAGCTGGGCGAGGAAGAGGATCGGGATGACCCCGAGAGCGGCGAACGTCGCCGCCAGTACGAGACCGGCCGAGGTGATCACTCCACCCGTTGCGACGAGTCCGCGCAGGATCCCCGCACGCGTGCCGTGCGCGAGCGATTCCTCCCGCACCCTCGACATCAAGAAGATGTTGTAGTCCACGCCCAGCGCCACCAGGAAGACGAAGCCGTAGAGCGGCACGGCCGGGTCCGCTCCCGGGAAGCCCAGGATGCCGTCGAACACCAGAGCGCTGACGCCGAGAGCGGCCCCGAACGACACGATGACCGTACCGATGAGGATGACGGGCGCGACGATCGAGCGCAGCAGCGCCATGAGGATCAGCAGGATCACCGCGAGCACGATCGGAATGATCAGTGTGCGGTCGCGGATCGACGTGTCGATCGAATCGATGTCGGTCGCGGTCACCCCGCCCACCAGCGCCGTCCCCTCGCCCAACTCAACGGCCACAGCGGTGCGGAGCTGGCGGACGGTGTCGTCCGCCGCAGACGAATCGGCCGTGTCGGCGAGGGTGGCGGCCAGCAGCACATCGCCGTCGGAAACCGTCGGGGACGGAGCGGGTGCGCCGGGGGCACCGAGCGCCGTCGTCTGCAGGACGCCGTCGACCACGGTCACCGGCGCCTGTCCGCCGGGGGCGTCGGCACTGAACACCGAGACCGCCTCGATCCCCGAGGCGTTCTGGAGCACGGACACGGTCCGAGCGGCCTCCCTCTCGGGGACGAGCACGTAGGCAGGGCTGCCGGAACCGCCCGGAAAGTGCTCGGCGAGCGCGATCTGCCCATCCCGCGCCTCGGAGGCGCCGAGGACGAGGTCGCTCGCAGGCACGCCGTCGGCGCGCAGCTGCGTGATGCCGACGCACGCCGCGAGAAGCACGAGCGTGCAGATGACCCATATGGGACGAGCGCGACGGGCCACGAGACGCGCCTGCCGCGGCCACAGGCCCTTCACCGGCTGCGTGAGGTCGGCGGGGAGTGCCGACCGGCCCGGCTTGGGCAGGAACGGCCAGAACGCGGCCCGACCGACCAACGCCAGCAGTGCGGGCAGGAACGTCAGCGCCGAGAGCACCGCGAAGGCGATGCCGATCGAGGCGATCGGCCCCAGAGCACGGTTGGTAGCCAGATCGGACAGCAACAGGCAGAGAAGGCCCGCGATCACGGTGCCACCCGATGCCAGGATGGGCTCGAAGGCGCCCCTCCACGCTCGGGTCGTGGCATCCCATCTCCTCAGACCTTCGCCGACGGCCTCACGGAACCTCGCGACGTAGAGGAGGGCGTAATCGGTGGCCGCACCGATGACGAGAATGAAGAGGATCCCCTGCACCTGGCCGTTCAGCACGACGATCCCGGCATAGGCGAGCCACCACACGGTGAGAAGAGCGACGCAGAGCGCGAACACCGAGGTGAGCAGGACCAGGATCGGCAAGAGAGGAGATCGGTACACGATCACGAGGATGACGAACACCGCCGCGAGCGCGACGACCAGCAACAGACCGTCGATGCCGAGGAAGCCCTTCACGAGGTCGGAGGTGAACCCGGCGGGACCGGTGACCCACGCCTCGACCCCGGCGGGAACCTGCGCCGACACCCTCTCGCGCACCTGTTCAACGACCTCCCGCACCTCGCCGGAGCTGTCGATCGGAACGAAGATCTGCGCCGCCTGACCGTCGTCCGAGACCACGGGGGGCGAGGCGTCGCCGGCCACTCCCTCGACGGCGGCGATGTCGGTGGCAAGGCTCTGCAGGGCGGCGACCTGCGCATCGCTCAGGGCGCTGCCGTCGGACGTCGTGGCGACCACGATCGCGGGAATCGTGTCGCTGCCGGTGAAGTCCGTCAACCGTTCGCTGACGCGCGTCGCATCGGCCGACTGCGGCAGGAACGAGGACTGATCGTTCGTCGCGACCTGGTCGACTCTGCCGAAGAACGGCCCGCCGATCGATCCGCCGACCACCCACAGCAGCACGAGCAGACTCGGGATGCCGACACGCAGCCACCGCGAGACACGCGGGGGCCGCACGGAGCGCCGGGTTGTTTCCCCTCGGGGGGAGCGACGACTGGGTGCAGAGGACGATGCCATATAGCTAGCTTATCTAGCTATATGGCCTGTGCGCCAGTCGGTCACCCCCGAGCGAACAGCACCACGATCGAGACGACAAAAGCCAGCACGCCCAGGCCGAGCACTCCCGCGGCGAGCAGCGAGACGAAACGGACGAGGGGCGAGGAGCGCGCGAGCCGCATGCGGTTGACCGCACCACGGCGATAGTAGATGTCGGCCATATCGGCGGCGCCGATCTTCGCCTCGTCATGTGCCGAGAGGGGCGCCTCGTTCACTCCCCCGTCGGCGTCGAACCAGCGGACCACGCGGCCGCCCTCGACATCCTCGACGACGGCGCGAGCGGGAAGCCAGGTGCCGTCGGCCAGCAAGAGGAACACTGCCGCGAAAGCCAACAGCAAGCCACCACCCAGACCCACCCACGTGAAGATCTCGATGACGGCATCGAGGGCGTTCGACACGGGAGCTCCAGCGAGGTCAGCGGGCGGAGGACGGCCGTCACGCGAGCGCGGAACGAGGCGGGATCAGCCTATCGGGCTGCCACCGGGCTCACCGGAGACGGACCCGGCTGCAGCGCCTCGAGACGCCGCGTCGCGATCAGAGCGAGAGTGAGCGGCAGAGCCGCGACCCTCGGGGCCGACCATAGACGGAACAGTGCGCAAGAGGCGGTCGGGTATCTCGTCGACGAAGAAAGGCCCCCACCCGGTGGAAGCGGGTGAGGGCCTTCGGAGCCGCCTAAGGGAATCGAACCCTTGACCTATTCATTACGAGTGAATCGCTCTGCCGTCTGAGCTAAGGCGGCATGTGCGCGCTGTCGCGTGCACGATCATCGATCTTACATGCTCCAGCGGGTGTCGAGGTACGCGGTCAGTAGTCGCCGGCCGCGGTGCGGTCGGCGAGGATGTCACGGCTCGACGACAGCCCCAGGCGTGTGGCGCCCGCGGCGATCATCTCTTCGGCGGCGGCGCGGGTGCGCACGCCCCCGGAGGCCTTGACCTCGGCGCGGTCACCGACGGTGCGCTTCATCAGCTCGACGGCGTGGGCGCTCGCGCCGCCGGCGGGATGGAAACCCGTCGACGTCTTCACGAAATCGGCACCCGCGTTCACCGCGGCCTCGCAGACGGCGATGATCGCCTCGTCGGAGAGCGCCGCCGACTCGATGATGACCTTCAGCACGGTGGGGGCGGGAGCCGCGGCGCGGACGGCTCGGATCTCGGACTCGACGATGTCGTAACGCCCCTCGACGGCCGCACCCACGTCGATGACCATGTCGATCTCATCGGCGCCCTGGGCGACCGACAGGGCGGCTTCCGCCGCCTTGACCTCGGCGTGGTGCTTACCGCTCGGGAAGCCGCACACGACCGCGAGCTTGAGTCCCTCCGGCAGCTGCACCGGCAGGAAAGAGGGCGAGATGCACACGCTGTAGGTGCCGAGCTCGGCGCCCTCGGCGATGAGGCGCTCGACGTCGGCGCGGGTGGCCTCGGGCTTGAGCAGCGTGTGGTCGATGTAGGTCGCCAGGTCGGCGATGGGCGCGGTCATGGGGTCTCCTCGGGGTGTGACGTCATCAGCCTAGGCGGGCAGGCGGCCGGGCGCGCGGCGCTACTCGCAGCGCAGCCCCTGGGCGGGCACGGCGCCGTCGACCAGATAATCGTCGACGGCCGAGTTCACGCAGTCGTTGCCCTTGTTATAGGCGAGGTGTCCCTCACCCATGTAGGTCACGAGCACGCCCTGCGAGAGCTGACCGGCGAGCGCTTGCGCCTCCGTGTACGGTGTGGCGGGGTCGCCGGTCGTACCGAGGACGACGATCGGCGGGGAGCCGGGGGCGGTGATCGCCTCGCGCTTCCCGGTCGGCGGTGCCGGCCACGCGGCGCACGCGTCGGGCCCGAGCCAGTACGGTGCGACGACCGGCGCCTTCTGCTGAAGCTCCTGCTCGATCTGCGGGTCGTTCTCGTCGCCCTCGTCGGGATAATCGACGCAGTTGTAGGCGCGCAGCGCCTGCATCGTGTTGTCCTGGTACTTCCCATCGACGCGACCGTTGTAGAAATCTGCGAGCTGGAAGGCGACGGAGGCATCACCGTTCTGCACGCCGGTCAGAGCGATTCGGAGGTACGGCCAGTTCTGGTCGCTGTAGAGCGCCGCCACGATCGAGGTCACGAGGGTGTCCGCGCCGAGCTGTCGGCCATCGGGGCCGGTCAGGGGACGAGCGTCGACCCGCTCGAGCAGCGAGGAGAGGTCGTTCATCGCGTCGTCGACGGAACCGGTGAACGGGCAGTCCGAGCTCTTCAGGCAGTCCGCCATGAAGGCGCGCAGGGCGTTCTCGAATCCGACCGCCTGGGCGATTCCGCTCGCGGTGCTGGGCAGGCTGGGGTCGATGCCGCCGTCGAGCACCATCCGGCCCACGCGATCGGGGAAGAGCCCCGCGTACGTGGTGCCGAGGAACGAGCCGTACGAGAAACCGAGGTAGTTGAGCTTCTTATCGCCCAGGACAGCCCGAAGCAGGTCCATATCGCGTGCCGCGTTCTCTGTGGAGACGTACGGCAGAATGCCGTCGCTGTTCTGCTGGCACGCCTGTGCGAAGTCGGCCTGACGCTTTTCGAGGGCGGAGTTGCGCTCGTCGCTGCCGCGCGCTCCCGGCGGGATGTCGTAGAGGAACGCATCCATGCCCGCCGCGTCGTAGCAGGTGACCGGGGCAGACTGGCCGACACCGCGCGGGTCGAAGCCGATGACGTCGTACTCCCTCGTGAGCGTCTCGTCCGCCACGAGCGAGAGGGAGTCGCGCACGGTGGAGACACCGCTCACGCCGGGCCCGCCAGGGTTGGTCAGGAGCGAACCCAGGGGCTGTCCCGATGTCGCTCGGTGGCGGATGACGGCCAACGGCAGCTCGCCCTTCGACGGGTCGGAGTAGTCGCGCGGAGCCGTGACCGTCGTGCAGTCGAAGCCCGCCGAACCGCAGTCGGTCCAGCTGAGTTCCTGCCCGTAGTACGGCAGGAGCGAGGCGTCGATGCCCTCGGTCTGCGGAGTCAACGACGGGCCTACGGCGGGAGCCATGGGCGGGATCTGCGCGTAGAGGCAGGCCGACAGAGTGAGGACCAGACCCGCGACGCCCGCAACGACGGCCGCGAGCCGGCGGCGCACGCTCACGGGGCGGATCCGTTGGCGACGGTGATCATGAGACTCTCCAGCGCCAGCAGCGGGGCGGCGTTCTGTTCGAGGTTGCGGCGGGTGACCGATATGCGGTCGAGGACTCCGAGTGTGCGCGAGGGCGACCATTCCGAGGCCAAGGCGCGCAGGGCATCGAGGCGCTCGCTGTTCACGAGATCACCTTCGCGGCCGTATTGGATCATCACGACGTCGCGGAACAGCGACTGCAGGTCGGTGAGCACGCGGTCGATGCCGTCGCGCAGGCTGCGGGTCGCCCGGCGCTTCTGATCGTCTTCGAGGGCGTTGACCTGACCGCGCACGGACGGCGGCACCGCGGCCCCCTCGGCCACGCCGAGCATGCGCAGGAGCGAGCGGCGCTCCTCTTCGTCACGGGCGGCCGTGAGCGCCTTGGCGTCGTCGGTCGCCAGGCGCACGATTCGCCCGGCGACCTCGACGGCGTCGCCGATGCCGCGGACGGCGAGAACGGCGGCGAGGGTCTCGGCCCGACGTCCGCGGGCGTCGTCGTCGGTGGCGAGGCGTTGCGCCATCCCGATGTGGCGCTGTGCGTGCCGGGCAGATTCTTCGGCGATATCGGGGCTGACTCCCGTGCGCTCCACGACGAGAGCGGCGACGTCGGAGACGGACGGCTCGCGCAGGCGCAACACGCGCACGCGCGAGCGGATGGTGGGCAGAAGGTCGGCGTCGCTGGGCGCGCAGAGGACCCACACCGTCTTCTCGGGTGGCTCCTCGAGGGCCTTCAACAACACGTTCGAGGTGCGTTCCGCCATGCGATCGGCGTCTTCGACCACGATCACACGGTGACGACCGAGCGAGGGGGCGAAAGACGCGCGTTCGACCAGTCGGCGCGCCTCGTCGATGCGGATGACGACTTGCTCGGTGCGCAGAGCGGTGAGATCGGGGTGCGTGCGGGCGAGCACCTGACGCTGCGCCGGTTCGTCACCGGGATCGGCGATGAGTGCCGCGGCGAACGCGTACGCCAACGTGGAGCGACCGGAGCCCGGAGGTCCGGTGATGAGCCAGGCGTGGGCGAGCGCGGAAGGATCGGACGCCGCGTTCTGCAGCGTCTGCACCGCCTCGTCCTGCCCCCACACGGCATCCCAAGGAAATGCCGCCGCCCCCGCAGCGGGAACGGACGGATCGAGGGCGATGGACATGGGCTCCAGCCTAACCGCGGGGTCGGACACGGCCGCTGGCGTTCGACTGTGGATCGCCCGGCGCTGCGTCAGCTGAGGCGCGCGAAGACCGCGGCGCGCACGTGGCGCGCGAGCTCGTCCGCCGGAAGTGTGGCGTCGAGCACGAGGAACCGCCGCGGTTCAGCGACGGCGAGGGCGAGGAAACCGGCCCGCACACGCGCATGGAACTCGCTCTTCTCCGCCTCGAGCCGGTCGAACGGCTTGTCGTCGGCATCCAGTCGACGACGCGCTGCAGCGGGATCGAGGTCGAGCAGCACCGTGAGGTCGGGGAGGAGACCGCCCGTCGCCCAGAGCGACAGGGTGCGGATGTCGTCGGCATCCAGGACCCTGCCCGCGCCCTGATAGGCGACCGAGGAGTCGAGGTAGCGGTCCTGGATCACGACGTCGCCGCGGGCGATGGCCGGCTGAACGACGGTCTCGATGTGATGAGCACGATCCGCCGCGTACAACAGGGCCTCGGCTCGCGCCGCGATATGACCGCGATGATGCAGGACGATGTCGCGGATGCGCACTCCCACCTCGGTACCACCGGGCTCGCGCGTGCGGACGACCGTATGGCCACGCGAGCCCAACCAGTCCTCGAGCATCGATGCCTGGGTCGTCTTGCCCGCGCCGTCGCCGCCCTCGAAGGTGACGAACAGGCCGGGGCCCCCGGCCGAGGCCGCCCGGGGGACGGTCAGCGGCCGGGTGGGGTCGTCGGTCACGACTTCTTCGCCGGCGCCTTGCGCGTGGATGCCACCTTGGGCGCCGCCGCTGTGGTGGCGGCGGTCTTGGCCGCCGCGCTCTTGGTCGCGGTCGTCTTCGCCGCCGTGGTCTTTGCCGCGGCGGTTCTGGTCGCCGTGGTCTTCGCCGCGGTCGTCTTCGTCGTGGCCTTCGTCGCCGACTTCGCCGGGGCCTTGCGGGCGGCCGTCTTCTTGGGCGCCGGGCCCTTGGCGCGTTTGTCGGCAATCAGCTCGACCGCACGCTCGAAGGTGATGGCCATCGCGTCCTCGCCGCGGGGAACGGTCGCGTTGGTTTCACCGTCGGTGACGTAGGGGCCGAAGCGGCCGTCCTTGAGCTTGATGGGCTTGCCGCTCACGGGGTCGGCGTCGAATTCCTTGAGCGCGCTGGACGCCCGGCGGGCGCCGTACTTCGGCTCGGCGTACTTGGCGAGGGCCTGCTCCAGCGTCATGTCGAAGATCTGCTTCTCGTCGTCGAGCGACCGCGAGTCCGTGCCCTTCTTGAGGTAGGGACCGAAGCGACCGTTCTGCGCGGTGATCTCGTCGCCCGATTCGGGATCGGTTCCGACGACGCGCGGGAGCGAGAGGAGCTGCAACGCCGTGTCGAGGTCGACGGTGTCGACCGACATCGACCGGAACAGCGACGCCGTCCGGGGCTTGGGGGGCGCTTCTTTCTTCGCCCCTCGCTTTTTCGGAGCCTCCACGACCTCGCCCGTGGCCTGGTCGACCTCTTCGGGTTCCTCGGCGTCGACTTCTTGCACGTAGGGACCGAAGCGGCCGTCCTTGACGACGACGAGCTTGCCGTTGTCGGGATTCTCCCCCAGCACACGGTCGCCGGCGACGGGGGCGTCGATGAGCTCCTGGGCTTTCGCGGGCGTGAGCTCGTCGGGAGCCAGGTCTTCGGGGATGTTGACGATACGGGGCTTCGCGTCGGGGCCGGCTGAGGGGTCGGTGACCTCGAGGTAGGGGCCGTACTTGCCGAAGCGCAGCGTCGCCGTGTCGGTGATCCGCGTGGAGTTGAGTTCGCGAGCGTCGATTTCGCCGAGGTTGTCGACGATGTGACGCAGGCCCACCTGCTTCTCGGATCCGAAGTAGAACGACTTCAGCCACTCCGTACGACGCTGCTCACCGCGCGCGATGGCGTCGAGATCGTCCTCGAGGGCGGCGGTGAAGTCGTAGTCGACCAGATCGGCGAAGTGCTCCTCGAGCAGGCGCACGACGCTGAAGGCGAGCCAGCTCGGCACGAGGGCCTGGCCGCGCTTGCTGACGTAGCCGCGATCGAGGATCACGCCGATGATGCTGGCGAACGTCGACGGGCGACCGATCCCCTTCTCTTCCAGCGCCTTGACCAGGCTGGCCTCGGTGTAACGCGGCTTCGGAGAGGTGCTGTGACCCTTGGGCTCGACGTCGCTGACCGACAGCGTGTCGCCGACGGCGACGGCGGGGAGGGACTGATCGGCGTCGTCATCGTTGCGCTTCTCGTCGGCTCCTTCCTCGTACGCCTCGAGGAAGCCCTTGAACGTGTAGACGGTCCCGGATGCCGTGAACTCGGCGACCTGTGCACCGACTTTCACCGTAAGGGTGACGGTCGTCGTCTCGTACTTGGCGTCCGCCATCTGGCTGGCGACGGTGCGCTTCCAGATGAGGTCGTAGAGCTTCTGCTCGTCGCGATCGAGCGAGGAAGCGAGCGACGCGGGCGTGCGGAAGGTCTCGCCCGAGGGACGGATCGCCTCGTGCGCTTCCTGCGCGTTCTTCGACTTGCTCTTATAGACGCGCGGGTTCGCAGGGACCGCCTTGTCGCCGTAGAGAGCGACGGCCTGAGCACGCGCTGCCGAGATGGCCTGCCCCGAGAGGGCGACCGAGTCGGTACGCATATAGGTGATGAAGCCCTTTTCGTAGAGTCGCTGCGCGACGCCCATGGCGTGCTTGGCGCTCATGGAGAGCTTGCGACCCGCCTCCTGCTGGAGTGTGGAGGTGGTGAAAGGCGCGCGAGGACTACGCGTGCCGGGCTTGGCCTCGACCTTGGCGACGGTCGCGGTGCCGGCGGCGGTGATGGCGTCAGCGAGAGCGCGGGCCTGTTTCTCGTCGAGCACGACGACGGCCTTCTTGAGCTGACCGTTGTCGTCGTAGTCGCCGCCGCGGGCGATGGGCGCGCCGTCGAGACGGTTCAGGCGGGTGGTGAAGGAGGAGCCGGACTGAGACGCGAGAGCCTCGACGTCCCAGTACGAGGCGGAGACGAACGCCATGCGCTCGCGCTCACGCTCGACGACCATGCGGGTTGCGGCGGACTGCACACGACCGGCGCTGAGGGCGGTGCCCTCACGACCCGAGCCGACCTTGCGCCAGAGCACCGGCGACACATCCCAGCCGTAGAGGCGGTCGAGAACGCGACGCGTTTCTTGCGCGTCGACGAGGGAGACGTCGAGCTCACGGGTGTGCTCGGCCGCTTCCTTGATGGCGTCCTTGGTGATCTCGTGGAAGATCATGCGGCGGACGGGGACCTTGGGCTTGAGAACCTCGAGCAGGTGCCACGCGATGGCCTCGCCCTCGCGGTCACCATCAGTGGCGAGCAGGACTTCGTCGGCGCCCTTCAGCGCCCGCTTGAGCTCGGCGACCGTCTTGGTCTTGCGGTCGTTGACGACGTAGAAGGGATCGAAGTCGTTCTCGACGTCGATGGAGTACTTGCCGTACGCCGCCTTCTTGTCAGCCGGGATCTCTTTCTTCGACGCGAGGTCGCGAATGTGACCGACCGAGCTGAGCACCTCGTAGTCGTCGCCGAGGTATCCCTGGATCGACTTCATCTTCGTC
Organism: Sphingomonas sp. G5; assembly: GCF_052660795.1. Taxonomy (NCBI): domain Bacteria; kingdom Pseudomonadati; phylum Pseudomonadota; class Alphaproteobacteria; order Sphingomonadales; family Sphingomonadaceae; genus Sphingomonas; species Sphingomonas sp. G5. The sequence goes on from NZ_CP109660.1 coordinate 2,491,456, forward strand.
GGGGACTCGACGATGACGAGCTTCTTTCCGTTTGCCACTGGGGTCCTTTCGTCGATGCACACCATACACACGCCTCCCTGTTCGGGTTCCGGGAGGTCTCACGGGATCGCGGCCTCAGGGGGTCCGGCCCGCGAGCGCGCATCGAATGAAATCCCACCGTACGCCCCGGCGACGGTGATGGTGGCGATCAGGCCCTCGACATCGCACTCCCGAAGGCTCGCGTTCCCGGCCTCAGCGATGCGCGCAGCCTCGTCGCAGGGCACACCCGTCACCGCTCCACTCGCGGCGTCCGCGGCCGCGAGGGCGGCGGCATCGGCTGTCCCCGCGAGGCGTTCGGCGGCGAGCGCCGCGCCGCCGACCACGCCCAGAGCGGCGATGAGGCCCGCGATCACCGCGGCCACGCCGACGCTGGACACGGCGCCCGCCATCAGCGACCCCCGTCGAGGGCGCAGGCCCGAGCGGATGCGGGCGGAAGCGGAAGCGCGAACGGCACCGGCAGCGATGCGCGGACGCACACCACTCCCCCGCCGCGGTTCACCGACGCGTCAGCACCGATCTCTGCGAGGCGCGCCAGCGCCCCGCCGTCACCGCGTCCGAGGAGACGCGCGGCCTCCGCCGTCATCTGCTGCGCACGGACAGTGGTTGCCACCGAACCGAGCACACCGGCGCCCAGCGCAAGGACGAGAAGGACAGCAGGCAGCGCCACGGCGAACTCGGCGGTGACCGCCCCACGCTCCCCGAGCTGCGGCATCCTCACTGGACCGTCAGTGCCCGACGCACGAGATCCGTCAGAATTCCGCGCACCTCGTCGCTGCGCATGATCATGACCAGCAACCCCGCGAACGCCACGGCCGCCATGGTCGCGATGGCGTACTCGGCGGTCGCCGCACCCCGTTCGTCGAGGAAGAGGGCTCCGGCACGTGCGCTCGTCAGTGGGGGCAGGTCTGCCCCCCGTCGAGGACGCGGGGCAGTGGGAACGAAACGGAACACGGGAACTCCTTCTTTTCAGGGGTGGATGGACGGAGATCACGGCAGCGCCGTGGATCGTAGGACGGCGAGCGCCGTGGGGACGACCGCGATCACAAGGAACGCCGGGAGGGTGCACAACCCGAGGGGCACGAGCAGGCGTGTCGAGAGCCGTGCCGCGGACACGCGGCCCGCGCTCCGAGCCCGGTAGCGCGCGATCCATGCGTCGCCGCGCAGCAACTCGGCAGCCGGAACTCCGGCGCGAGTGGCCAGCTCGAGGGTGTCGATGACATCGGTGCGCCCGGTGGGGTCGAAGCCGAGATGGCCGATCAGCCCCCGCGCCCGGTCGACGGAGACGCCCGCAGAGAGCGCCACCGCCCACAGCTCGGCCTCGAGCCCGGGGATCGCAGACGGCGGCTGGGCCCTGCGGGAGAGACGCCGCATCCACAGGTACGCCGTCGCCATGAGAGTGAGCCCGAGCGCCAGACAGCACTGCCCGAGGGGGTCTCCGAGCAGCGTGCCGACCGGGTCGAAGCCCAGGAGACCGCCGAGCGGGACGCCGACAAGAGGTAGCCAGCCGAGAAGGCGTGCGGTCGCGGCCGGCTCGGCAAGAGCGACGCGCACGTCGGAGGACACCTCGGCCGTCTCGCGCAGCGCGCCCACGACCGAGCGGAGAGCATCGGACAACGGGGCCCCTGCGGCCACGGCCACGCTCCAGATCGCCGCGAGACCGCTCCACGAATCCCCGGCCTGCCGAAGGACCGTGCCGACGTCCGCTCCCCGCTCGGCGGCGTCCGCAGCGGCGGTGAGCGTCGGATCACCGCTCTCGGCGAGATATCTCCAGGCGAGAGTCGGGGCTGTTCCGCCGGACAGCAGGACGGCGAGACGCAGAACCGTCTCGATCGGATCGGCGGCCCTCACCTCGCGAAGTCGATGTCGCTCGGGTCGGAGCGCTGTCCGCGCCTTCACGTCCACTTCTCCGGCTCGATGAAGAGGCGCCCGTCCCTGACCACGGGCCGGCCCAGGCCGGTGATGCATCGACGCCCGTCGACCCGGTCCACGTGGATCACCGCGTCGATGGCCCCGGCGCTCTGACGCGCACACGTTCTGGCATCCATCCCCGCGAGCGCACACAGGGCTTCGAGACGCGTCGCGACCTCGGCCAGGCTGCTGGCATGAAGGGTCCCCGCTCCACCATCGTGGCCGGTGTTGAGCGCCATGAGGAGGTCTCGGATCTCTTCCCCTCGGCACTCGCCGAGGATCAACCGGTCGGGGCGCATGCGCAGCGCCTCCCGCACGAGGCGGGAGAGGGAGATGCCGCCGGCACCTTCGATGTTGGGTTGCCGAGCCTCGAGCGCGACGTGGTGGGGGTGGTCGGGGTGGAGCTCCGCGACCTCTTCGATCGTGATGATGCGTTCCGTCGCGGGGACCCGCGACAGCAGAGCTGCGAGGAGAGTCGTCTTTCCCGCCCCGGTCGGTCCGGCGATGAGGACGTTCTCGCAACCGTCGACCAGAGCCTGCAATCGCTCCTGTTGATACGCGGAGAACATGCCCGCGCGCTGCAGGTCGGACAGGTCGGGGCCGTCGAACGCGGGGACCCGGACGGAGATGCTCGTTCCGCTCGCGGCCACGGGAGCGAGAACGGCGTGCACCCGCACGCCCCTCTCGAGCCGGACGTCCACGCACGGCGATGCATCGTCGAGGTGTCGTCCTCCGAGCGCGATCAGATGCACCGCCAGACGGCGCACCTCTGCTTCGGTGGCCTGCCACGATGTCACGCGCTCGACCCCCTCCCCCCGGTCGACGAAGAGTCCTCGGTCGCCGTTGACGAAGAGGTCGGTCACGCCCGGGTCGTCGAGGAAGGGGCGGAGGAAGGCCACTGCCGGATCGAGCGTGTCGACGGCCGCGGCGTCGAAGCCGCTTCCGAGCGGGGCGAGGGAGGTCACGACGACGACGGTAGAGCTGCGATGCCCTGGGCTGCGGGCCGGCAGAGGCGAACGGTGGATGCGGCGCGAACACCCGTTCCTGGGGAGGAACAAGTTCGAGGAGGCGCGGCCACCTCTCGTCAGCGAGAGCCGCCGGCGCAAAAAAAGGGGGCGGCATCCCTACAGTGGGGGGCGAGGGATGCCGCCACGCGCCGGGGAAAAATTGGGGGGCTCCCCCCGACGCGAGTGCCGGAAGCGATGTTCGGGCGCTAGCTAGAGTACGCGTGCAAATCAGTCAGGCCAACTCGACCGACCTATTCATGGCGATATATCACCTGTTTCCCATCCACCCCGATCCCATCTATCGGAGGTGGCCGGTGTCGGAGGCGGTCGATAGCGTGACCGAGGTGAGGACACCGCGCGCAGGTGCGCGGGTCCGTGAACGCGAAGGAGCGCCGCGATGAGCAGCCAGATCGATCACCTCCTCAACGAGACCCGCCGGTTCGCGCCGTCGGCCGACTTCGCCGCGCAGGCCGTCGCCGACCGCACCCTCTACGAGCGCGCCGCAGCGGACCGCGAGGGCTTCTGGGCCGATCAGGCGCGTGAACTGCACTGGCACACTCCCTTCACCCAGGTGCTCGACTGGTCGAACCCCCCGTTCGCGGAATGGTTCGCCGACGGAGAGCTGAACGTCGCATACAACTGCCTCGATCGGCACGTCGAAGCGGGCAACGGCGATCGCATCGCTCTGCGCTGGGAGGGCGAGCCCGGCGATCAGCGCAACGTCACCTATGCCCAACTGACCGACGAGGTGAAGCGCCTGGCGAACGTCCTCACCGAGCTCGGCGTCGAGCGCGGCGATCGCGTCGCGCTGTATCTGCCGATGATCCCCGAGGCCATCGCCTCGATGCTCGCCGTCGCGCGCATCGGCGCCGTGCACTCCGTCGTCTTCGGCGGATTCTCGGCCGACAGCCTGCGTGCGCGTATCGACGATGCCGGCGCCAAGCTCGTCATCACCGCCGACGGAGGATGGCGAAAGGGGAAGGTTTCCCCCCTCAAGCCCGCTGTCGACCTGGCGCTCGCCGACCGCAACGGCTCCGGTGAGCAAGAGACCGTCGAGCACGTGCTCGTGGTCAAGCGGGGCGGCAACGAGGTCGACTGGTCCGAGGGCCGCGACCTCTGGTGGCACGACGTGGTTCCGAAAGCCTCCGCCGACCACGAGGCCGAGGCGTTCCCCGCCGAGACCCCCCTCTTCATCCTCTACACCTCGGGAACCACCGGGAAGCCGAAGGGCATCCTTCACACGTCGGGCGGGTACCTCACCCAAGCCGCATTCACCAACCGCGTCGTCCACGACGTCCACCCCGAAACGGACGTGTACTGGTGCACCGCCGACATCGGCTGGATCACAGGACACACCTACGTCACGTACGGTCCCCTAGCCAACGGCGCGACGCAGCTGCTCTACGAAGGCACCCCCGACACGCCGCACCCGGGACGCTGGTGGGAGCTCATCGAGAAGCACGGCGTGACGATCTTCTACACGGCGCCGACCGCGATCCGTTCGTTCATGAAGATCGGGCGCGACGTGCCGCAGAAGTTCGATCTGTCGTCGCTCCGTCTGCTCGGTTCGGTGGGTGAGCCCATCAACCCCGAAGCCTGGATCTGGTACCGCGAGATCATCGGCGCCGACAAGACCCCCATCGTCGACACGTGGTGGCAGACCGAGACCGGTGCCATCATGATCTCCGCGCTCCCCGGAGTGACCGAGACCAAGCCCGGCTCTGCCCAAGTGCCGATCCCCGGCGTCTCGATCGCCGTGGTCGACGAGCAGGGCGAGCCGGTCGGCAACGGCAGTGGGGGCCTCCTCGTCATCACCGAGCCCTGGCCGAGCATGCTCCGCGGCATCTGGGGAGACCCCGACCGGTACCGCGAGACCTACTGGGAGAAGTTCGCTGACAAGGGCTACTACTTCGCCGGTGACGGCGCCCGTCTCGACGACGACGGCGACGTGTGGCTGCTCGGCCGGGTCGACGACGTCATGAACGTGTCCGGCCACCGGCTCTCGACGGCCGAGATCGAGTCCGCCCTCGTCGGACACGAGGGCGTCGCCGAGGCCGCCGTGGTCGGCGCGAGCGACGAGACCACCGGCCAAGCCGTCGTCGCGTTCGTCATCATCAAGAGCCGGTACCTGAAAGAGCACCCCGTCGAGGGCCTCGGCGACGAGCTGCGCACCTGGGTGGGTCAGCAGATCGGTCCGATTGCCCGCCCCCGTGACGTCTACATCGTCGGCGAGCTGCCGAAGACCCGCTCGGGCAAGATCATGCGCCGTCTGCTCCGCGACGTCGCCGAGGGCCGCGAGGTCGGAGACACCACCACCCTCGCCGATACGGCAGTCATGAGCGTCATCAGCGCCCAGGTGAGGTGAAATTCGGTTCCGGATGCCGAGGGCTTCGGCATCCGGGATCTTCCGGCGAACCCGAGCGCGGCGCTCTCCGTGGCCGTGCGATCTCGTATTGTGACAGGGGTCGAAACCATTGTTCCGGGGGGATGAGCGTGGCGGATCACATTCGAATCGAGTTCGGCAGGGTCGGTCAAACGGTCGAGGTGCTCCGCGCCGCGTCAGGGGGAATCCGAGGCGAGCTCGACGCACTCGACGCGCGACTGGCGACCATGGAAAGCGGGTGGCGAGGCGAGGCGCGGGAGGCGTACTCCGTCGCACGCGCCCAGTGGGAAGAACGGATGCGGTCGATGCAGACGCTGTTGGAGGGGTGCGCGGAGGTACTTCTGCGAACGGGTGAGGCGATTGCCGCGACGGAGGATTCGCTCGCTAAGTCCTTCTGATCGCTTCGGTCTGCCTAGACTGCGAACGTGATTTTCGGCAAGCGAAGGCATGAGCAGACTGCGCAGCAGCGCGAAGAGCTGAAAGCTGCCGCCGCCGAGCAAGGGTGGCGGTGGAGCGACGCCCAGCCCGCCCCCGCTTTCGAACTCTCGGAGGCGGCCCTTCGAGGCCCCGAGCGGTTCAAAATCTGGACGGTCGGCTTAGGCGATGTCGTCGACGGCATGGTGAACACCCGTCCCTTTCGCGCCGCGCGACTCATCGGCTACGACTACACCACGACGAACGGAGGCATCCCGTACGGGGATCGTCGCGAGACGAGCGCGGTGTGGATCGACCTGCCCGACTCGCTGCCCGAGATCCGTCTCGTAGACGCTTCGTCGACGGAGAAGGACGAGGGGCTCCCTCTTCCCCCACTGAACCCTGCGAGGACGACCGACGGACGATGGCGGGTCGAAGGTTTCGTCCCGCAGTTCGCCTCGGACCTCCTTCATTCGACATTCGTCACGGCGCTTGCGACCCTTCCCCCTCTCACAGCCGTCGTCATCCGCGCGGGAATGATCCTCGCCTACGGATTGCAGCGCTACGATGCGCAGACCATTCGAACCGTCGCGACGACCCTTGCTGCACTGATCGAGGCGGTGCCCGGCAACGCCTGGGGCCGCGCCGACGCTCTCGTCGCGGGCACCGGGGTGTTTCCACGGCGCGTCCCCGGCGGGGCCGGCCTTTCACTCGACCAGCGTCTTGTGCGCCCCGACTGGAAAGGCTTCGGGCTGGCGGAGAAAGTGCCGTGGCCAGACGCGCCCGGCGCCCCGAAGAATGTCATGTTGAAGCGCAGCCAGGCGGTAGAGGTGTGGGAGCCTACCCACGACGATGCACCGGGCTTTTCCCTGAGCGCACAATTCGGACGTGCGACCATCGGCTCGGGGATGCCTTTGGGCATCCCGACCGTGGCCTCCACGATCTCGCAGGGCGTGGCGGCTCCGCGTGCCTGATCGCCGGGGCTGATCACAGAGCGACGGGAGCCTGAGCGTCACCTTCGTCACGCGTCGCCGGGAAGGACCCGCGTCACGCCGCGAAGCAGCAATTCGACGGGCCACTCGTCTCACCCGGATTTCCTCGCGAACTCGGTAAGCGCGCCTAAACTTCGAACGTAAGGTTCGGAAAGCCCAGCGCCACGAAGCACAGCAGCGCCGAGAGCTCCTGCGCCAGGAGGCGTCGGCAGCCGGATGGACGTGGGAGGGTGCAGCACCCGCACCGATTTTCGAGTTCGGCGAGGCCGCGTTACGCGGTACGCCCTATCACGACATCTGGATGATCGGTGTCGCGGATGCCCTCCGAGGTAGCGTCGGTGAGCGAGATTTTCAGGCCGGCCGTCTCATGGGATACGAGTACGGAATGACGAACAGCCGCATTCCGCATGGCGATCTTCGCAAGACGAATGCGGTGTGGATCTCGCTGCCCGCCTCCCTTTCGGAGATCACGTTGGTGGACACGATGTCCTCTGAAAAGGATGCGGGTCTGTCGCTTCCCGTGTTGAATCCCCCTCGGACATCAGATGGCCGGTGGCAGGTGGAGGGCTTCATCCCCGCTTTCGCAACCGACCTTCTTCGACCCACGTTCACCCCGGCGTTGTCGAAAGTGCCGTCCGTGACGGCGATCGTCATCCGCGCGGGCTTCCTCATCGCTTACGGAATGCGCGCTCATGACGCCTCTACTATTGGACCCGTCGCCGACTCGCTCGCGGCACTGATCGACGCTGTGCCGTCGGGCGCGTGGGGACGTTCTGACGTCCTCGTCGCCGGCCTCGGTGTGTTCCCCCGTCGGACGGTCGGCGGTGCAGAGCTGAGGCTCGAGCAACGGCTGGTGCGACCTGATTGGAAGGGCTACGGTCTCGGCGGGAAGGTGCAATGGCGGCAAGCCTCCGACGCTCTGAAGCACGTGACGATGTCGCGACGCGAAGCGGTGGACGTCTGGGACGTGCCGCCGGGTACGCCTTAGGGAATCTACATCGGTACGCAGGCCGGCGGTTCAGACGTACCGACGGTCGCGTCGGCTCCTCATCATGGCGTCTGAGGAGCGCGATCACGCCCACGGGGAGAGTCGATGCCGTCCTGTCGGCGGCGGGTCGGTCGGCTTCGGAAGAACCGCGACATCGACGTCGTGTGACCGAGTACCGAAAGCGGCGGACGGCAGACTGGACTCAACCTCGCCGATAGCCGTCTCCGCGGCGTTTTCGCAGGCGGAGAGGCTCCGTGGGCATGATGGCATGACACCGAATTGATAGAGAGATCGAGGAGACGGCAGACGTGATCTTTGGCAAGCGGAAACGCGAAGAGGCCGCGCAGCGCCGTGCCACATTGCGGCATGACGTCACCTCTCAGGGGTGGTCGTGGAACGATGCGCAGCCTCCGTGCCCCTTCGAATTGGCCGAGGCCTCGATGCGCGGTGAACACGGCTTCGACATTTGGCCGGTGGGCCTGAGCGAGGTCATTGACGGATCTGTCGAAAAGCGCGCATTTCGAGCAGCACGTCTGATCGGCTACCGGTACAGCACGACAAACGGCGGCCTGCCCTACGGTGATCGCCGCGAGACCGCCGGTGTTTGGCTCGAGCTCCCCGCATCGCTTCCGGAACTTCGGATGGTCGACACTCTCGCAACCGAGAAGGACCTCGGTCTGGCACTCCCCCCTCTGGAACCTTCGCGCACGGCCGATGGACGCTGGCAGGTGGAAGGGTTCGTCCCCGCATTCGCGACGGATTTGCTTCAGCCCGCTTTCGTCGAGATCCTGTCATCGCTCCCGCCCCTGAGCGCCGTCGTCATCCGTGCAGGCGTGATCCTTGCCTACGGCTTGCGGGACTACGACGTGCCGACGATCCGTGCGGTCGCTCACACGCTCGACGCACTGCTCGACAGGGTGCCCGCCAGTTCATGGGGGCGAGCGGATGCGCTCGTCGCTGGCGTCGGTGTGTTCCCCAATCATGACGCGGACGGTCCGCGCTTGGTTCTTGATCGTCGGCTGGTCCACCCGGATTGGAAAGGTTACGGTCTCGGCAACAAAATCCCCTGGCAGGAGGCGCCCGACGCACCCAGCAATGTGCTCATGAAGCGCAGCGAAGCGATTGACCGTTGGGAAGCGCCGTCAGGCGCACGGCCGGGGCTGAACGTGAGTGCACATGTGGGGAGCGCCTCTCTGGGCACGGCGACACCCCGCGGCATCCCCACTGTCGCGTCCACTCTCCTGCCGGGTCCGCGTCACGACAGCTGAGTGACGGAGTCGCGCACACGACGCGGGCGGATGTCGCGTGCAGAACCATTCCGCTTGTCGCACCACCGGTGGGCTGGGGAAGACACTCAGCGATGCCGGTGAGGCGGCGCCCTGCAGACCGGTCGACGCTAGCGGAGACCCTGAACCGGGCCTTCTGCATCGAGCAGGGATAGCGGACCGACGAGGCCAGCCCGCATCTCGCTCAACACCGAGGCCCCGGCCACTCCAGGATCGGCCTCCTCGATTGCGTTCGTCAGATTTTCCTGCAGGTTGGTGAGCGCCTCGCGAATCGTGGCGGTCACGAGACGGCTGAGGGCGCGCGGACCGAGAGCGACTCCGCGCGCGGAAACATGCAATTCGGTCAGAAGCCCGCGAGAGGACACGGTCGCTCTCACCTCGCCCTGGAACGACACGGCCGCCCCCTGGGCTGTCTCGACGGCCGTTCGAACCGCTTCGAAGGCCGTACCCCGTGCAATCGCGGCGGCATACTTCGCATCGCGAGCGGCGAGACGTTCCTGCACATCGAAGGGGACGCCGGAGAAATCAGGAGCGACCATCAGCGTTCCCCTTGCTGATTTGCGTCGGCCTCTGCCGATTTACCGACTCCGGCGTTGATGCCTTTGACAGCGTTGACCACGTCGAGTGCTTGGAAGTTGACCCGGAGCTCACCCACGTTGAGCATCTTCTCGATTCCCGCCGTCTCGACCTGAAATTCGCGACCGAACTGGGTGAAACGCTCGACGATTCCCTGAATCTTCTGCATCACCTCCTGAATCTTCTCGACCCACCGAGCGACCTGAGGAACGCGGGTCGCGATCTTGGTGCTGCATTGGGCGATGATCACCGGGAGCCCCACGCCGACGGTGGCCAGCGCCTCGACGACCGCCTGGATGAGCTGTCCGACGAGGTCGGCGATGATGCCCTTGACGATCTCGTAGACGATCTGGACGACGGATGCCGCCAAACGAAGCCCGTTCGCGTTGCTGTGGGCGGCCTCCGCAAGGGATCGCATGATCGTGGTGAGGCCGGTCGCGACCGTCTCGTACCCCGTGGCGGCGGCTCCCTGCCACGACTCACGAAGATTTCCGAGCGCCTGATCCCGGTCGTCCGCGACGGCAGTGAGGGCGTCTCCGACGTTGTCCCAGGTCTCGCCGAGTGCGCGCACCATCTCGGGGCTGCCGGTGAGCAGCTCCAGCTCTTCATGCAGCGGCGACATGTAATCGAGCAGGAACGATGCGCACGATGACGCGAGCGTCGCGATCGGGTTCGCGATCAGGCTGACGACATCGAGCGCTGAGCCGGCCGCATCGATCACGCCCGATGTGATGTTGCCGCTGCCGAAGTCGCGCACGGAATCAGCGATCCCCCCGGCGACCGGCAGCGCGCCCAGTACGGCTTCCCCGCTCAGCCCGCTCTCGTACGTCGGTGCGGCGATGAGCGACATCAGATGACCTTCGCGATCTCGGCGGCCAGGTGATCGTCGAGAAGAGAGTATGTCGTACCAGCCGCTGACACCGCGGTGGCCTCGGCGGCGAGTGCCAGGCGGAGCGCCGAGAGTCCGGCGACCGTCGTCGACTGCTGCAGGGTCACCACGGGAACGAGGAACGAGCAGAGCAATCCGAAAGCCACCGGCTGCAGTGCCACGGCACTCAACGCGGCCACGGCTGCGTCGTTCAACTGGTCGACCGAGCCGTTCAGCCGAGAGGCGTGCGCGTGCAGCGCATCGGCCTGTACCTCGAGATCCGTCATCGTGGGCCCCCCTCGAACTCGTCTTTCACGGGCGTTGCGGCCGACGTCTCGGCGTCCAACCGCTGCACCCGCTCGAAGAGCTCGTCGATCCGCGCTGAGAAGTCGACCGCCGGAGCGGGCAGATGCGGTTGCAGGATCGCTGCCCGGATGGGCTCTGCCTGATTCTGCAGGTCTTCGATCGCCCGGGTCGTCGCCGACATCACCCACTCCGAGACGGTGGGTCCGTCGGCATCCCGGATCGCATCCGAGAAGGCGACATCGATGACGATTCCTTGATGGTCGACCGTCACCGTGGCCCCGTCTTCGTCGCTTCGACCCATCCCCGTCAGCGCGGCGAGCTCGCCCGACAGTTCCTCGGCCACATTCGACAGCTCTTGGGCTCGTTCCAATTGCCCGGCGATAGCGAGCAGCATCTGCGCGGCGTCATCCATGCGAGTCCTTCCCCCCGGTGATCGACTCGGCCTCGATGCTAGCGAATCAGCGCCCCCGCGACGAGACCGATCGTCGTATCGCGCGTTCGGCCCACGGGATGACGAGCATGGCCGCTCCCGCCCGCACCGCCGGATACACCCCCGCCACCCAGACGATGGATGCCGAGACCGCGCCACCGGGTCGTCCAGAGCGCGCAGATCAACACGGCGGCGAACGATGCCGTGAAAGCGACGTGACCGCTCGGGAACGACGGGTCGGCCGTCGCGCCGACCGCGTGCGTCATCGCCTCGAACATCCCGGGCCACGGGCGGCGGCAACGAATCCTAGGATCACGTGTCGCACGTGGAGGGGATGGCCTCCAGTTATTACGCCAGCGTTCGCGTATCGGGTTCCAGGTCCAGTCGATTCATGAAACGCTAAGAACATGGACGCAATCACATCGCTTGTGCTGCTGATCACTCTCGCCGCGGTTGCTTTGTATGCGCTGTACTGGGTAGTCCGAAAGGCGATACGTGACGAAATGACCGCTGCACACGCAAGGAACGAGGGGCAAGAGCGTACCCCCGACCGTCGCAATTCAACCTCTGAATAGCCTGGCAATAAGTCGGCAGTTCGCTCCTAAAGGAGTTGACGCAGTTGCCGCCCTCCTCCTTGTGCAGAAACGTGTTATTCGTCCGAGATAACCAACGAGGAGATATTCATGTCAATTCGTAAGAAGTCCTGTGCCGCCCTCAGCGGCGGTGCTCTTGCACTTGGAATGCTCGCGCTCGCTCCGGCCGCTAACGCAGCTCCCACCGAGCTCACACACGATGAGTTCATGGCCGAGATCGAGAATTACCAGAACGAGAACCCCGGGGACTACGTGGGCCTCGAACAATTTGTCGAAAGCATCGGCGGCGAGTTCAAGGTCAGCACAAACATCACTGGACCGACTACGGCAAAGGGCGCAGAAGAGGCTTTCGCAAAGAATTCCGATGCAACGAGCACCAATGTGATCGCGGCGGCGGGGTCTCTCCCGTCGGATTCTTTCACAGTCGCCATCACCTCCTTCCGACAAGGGACGAGTCCCATCATCGATGTGACCGGTAGCTGGGATTGGCGCAACGACTTCGCAGGACAAACCGATCCGCGTGACGTTGCCTCCCTCGGCTTCAATTCGTCCTGCGGCGCTCGTTCGAATCCGCGTGCAACCACACAGGATCTGAACGGCCGAGTCACCAACACCACCACGCTGTACGACAGCGGTGTCACCACCAATTCCGTGGTGTGGGAGGTGGACGCGGCTGTCAGCGGATTTGTCAACAGCGCAGACCAGGGTCGCGTGACTGTCACGTGGGACACTTCAGGGTGCACCGACACGTTGCAGGCAGGTTTCATCTACGAGGGCAATCAGGGCGGTTCGCTCGACTCCATTTCCGCGAGCTTCGGAGCGCTGAGCCTTGGCTATTCGGGCGGGACGCTGGCCCTGCAGAAGTCCACGGCACCGCTCACGCTATAACCCTGACGGCGGGCGTCCATACCCGCCAGTTGAACAGCGCCAAGGCTGTGGCTCGCTAGGAGTGAGCTACAGCCTTGGCGCTGTTCGGCCCGAGGAAGGAACTCCGGGTATCTCCGATTCGCGTTCATCTCGTGCAACGACGCGCTGCTGGAGGAGCGACGAACGACGAAGCCAGTGGTTCAGGTGCAACTTGGGGCAGGGATCTCGGAGCGCGTGAGCAGCTTCTGAAGAATCCAGGTAGCCGACTGCCCGCCGTAGTAGCTCACGGTCATCGTTCATCCGCGCTCGCCGGGATCGTTAAACCGTCGGCGAGCGGCCGCGGGGGCGCGCCGATGCGCTTGTCAATGGTGCGGACGGTTTCGGCGCCCCGTGACCGCCGACACGAAGTCGGCCCTCGACAGACGCCTGAGGCGACCCGACCGGGTGGGATATGGATTGGCCGAAAAGATACTATCGAGACGCGCTCGACGCCCCCGCCCATGCGGTCTTCAAGCGCAGCGGAACCATGATCTGCAGGACCCGTCGCCTACTCGCGGCCCGGGTTCTTCCTCAGCGCTCAATTCGATGATCGGTCAACCGAGCCGGAGCAGCCACACAGTATCGCGGCTGTCTCATCGACCCTCATGCCAGGTGCCCGGTGATTGCGAAGCTGAACCCCGCGAGCCACCATCATCGGTCAGATCCCTCGCGCCGACGCGCCGTCGGAACAGCAGCGCGTCGACGCGGGGGATGAGCATGGCCCCTCCCGCCCGCACCGCCGGATACACCCCCGCCACCCAGACGACGGATGCCAGGGCGTCCCCGGCGTAGTGCACGCCGATGATCACGACCGACACCGACATCCCCACGACCAGCACCACCCCGACGACGATCCCCAGGGCGCGCCATCGCGTCGCCCAGAGCGCGCAGATCAACACGGCGGCGAACGATGCCGTGAAAGCGACGTGACCGCTCGGGAACGACGGGTCGGCCGTCGCGCCGACGGCGTGCGTCATCGCCTCGGACATCCCCGGCCGCGGCCGGTCGACGACGAGCTTCGCCGCTTCCGCGAGACCCCACGTCACGGCCACTCCCCCGAAGAAGGCGAGGGCGACCTGCCATCGGCGGGAGAGGAGGCCGACGGCGACCGTGGCGACGACCATGATGCCCGCCGCCGGCAGGGGTTTCAGCGAGCGGTAGAACCCCTCCGCCACCTGGGTGAGGACGCTGACATGCAGATGATGCACCGCGTTCGAGAACGCCACGTCGATCGGCACGAAGCGGAGGACGAATCCGGCGGCGAGGAGCACGACGATGGTCGAGATCGCCACCACGATGTCGCGCCGGAGGTGAGCCGAAGGAGTGAGAAGAGCGCTCTCGGCCGTCGACGGCCCACTCGGCGCGGAAGAAGAGGTCACGGGGGCATCCTGCCCCCGCACACTTCTGAATCAGCCGAGACACCGACGCGCCGACGACGAGAGGGACGCCCCGTGGCTACCAGGGCGTCCCTCTCGGACGGAGGCCGGGGTGCCGGCATCCGGGATCATCGTCAGGCGACGGTGAAGATCACCTCGACCTCGACGGGGCTGTCGAGGGGAAGGACGGGCACACCGACCGCGGAGCGCGCGTGGGCGCCGGTCTCGCCGAAGACCTCGCCGAGGAACTCGCTCGCGCCGTTGATGACGCCGGGCTGCCCGGTGAAATCGGGGACGGATGCCACGAAGCCGGTGAGCTTGAGCACGCCGGTGAGGTTGTCGACGCCGCCGACGAGGGCCGCAGCAGCGGCGATCGCGTTGAGCGCGCACTGACGGGCGTAGGTCTTCGCGTCGGCGGGGGCGACAAGACCCTCGGACTCGCCGACCTTGCCGGTCGCGGGCAGGGCTCCCTGGACCATGGGGAGCTGACCCGAGGTGTAAACGAGATCGCCATGGCGCTTGGCCGGGATGTAGGACGCGACCGGGGGAACGACCGCGGGCATGTCGACGCCGAGGGCGGCGAGGCGCTCCGAGACGCTCACTGCTGGCCCTCGAACTGCCGCGCGGCCGTCTCGGCGGCACCGAGGCCGGCGTTGGCCGCGCCGCCACCGGTGGGGCGCTTGAAGTAGGCGACGAGTCCACCCTCGGGACCGGTGACCACCTGCACGAGTTCCCACCCCTGCTTGCCCCAGTTGTTGAGGATCGCCGCGGTGTTGTGGATGAGCAGGGGGGTGGTGAGGTACTCCCACGTGGTCATGACGGGCTCCCGGAGGTGGCTCGGAGCGCGCAACGGTGATGCGCGCGAGGATGGACGCGTCCGCGCGCGAGCGCACGCCTTCAAGGCATCGCCCAGCAACGTCGCTTAGCATCAAGCCTATGCCCGAGAACAAACGAACGGCTAGCGGTGCCCTCGGCGGCATCGTCGGCCTGGTCGGCCTGAGCGCGGTCGCCGGACTCCTGGTCACCGCTGCCGTGACGCCGGCCATCGCCGTCTCCGGTGCCGCTGCCTCCAGCGCGATCACCGTCTTCGACAACATGCCCAGTTACCTGAAGCCCGACGAGCTTATGCAGCCGACGACGCTCATGGCCGGCGACCGGGTGCTGGCGAAGTTCTACGACCAGAACCGCTCCCCCGTCACCTTCGACCAGGTCTCACCCGTCATGTACGACGCGATCCTGTCGTCGGAAGACCCTCGTTACTACCAGCACGGCGGTGTCGACCTCATCGGCACGACTCGCGCGTTGCTCAGCAACGCGACGAACCCGGACGGCGACACTCAGGGCGGCTCCTCTATCAGCCAGCAGTACGTGAAGAACGTGCTCGTGCAGCGCTGTGAGCGCGACGCGAAGGCCGTCGAGGCCACAGAAACCACCGCGGCGGTCTCGCGTGACGAAGCGCTGCAGAAGTGCGCCCTCGAGGCAGTGCAGGCGAACGGTGCAGCGGGTTACCAGCGCAAGCTGCAGGAGATGCGGTACGCGATCCAGCTCGAGAAGGAGTACACGAAGGATCAGATCCTTCTCGGCTACCTGAACATCGCCAACTTCGGTGGCACCACCTACGGCATCGACGCCGCGGCGCGCTACTACTTCGACACCCCCGCCGCCAACTTGAGCGTCGGCCAAGCGGCGGTTCTCGCCGGCATGGTGCAGAACCCCAACCGCTTCCGGATCGACCGCCCCGAAGGCTCGATCAGCGACGGCGAGACCGCGTGGAACAAAGCACCCGACGGCTCGATCGACGATGTGGACCAGAGCACGATCCAGGCCCTCTATACGTTGCGCGACAACGGCGAGATCACCCAGGAGCAACTCGTCAACGCCGCCGACGGCTACAGCGAGACCAAGGGTCGTCAGCTCTACGTGCTCAGCCGCATGGAGATCGACGGCAAGATCACGCACCAGCAGTATGTGGCAGCCGCGATCGAGCCGATCACCCCCAAGATCACACCGACCAGCCAGGGGTGCGCCTCGTCCGCCGCGCCGTACTACTGCCAGTACGTGGTGTCGACGATCCTGAACGATCCGGCTTTCGGCACTGACACCGACGACCGCGTGCGCGCCCTCCGCCAGGACGGCCTGACTATCCAGACGACGCTCGACTGGCGCGTTCAGGATGCCGCGCAGAACGCGATGAACGCGTACACGCCCGCAAGCATCGACGGCATGAACTTCGGTTCGACCGTCGTCAACCTCGAGTCCAAGACCGGGCGCATCCTCGCCATCGCGCAGAACACGAAGTTCACGCAGGACCCCGGGCAAGCGGAGTCCGATCCCTCCTATAACTCCGTGATCTTCGCGGGCGACAGCACGAACGGCGGGTCCATCGGTTTCAACGCGGGATCGACCTTCAAGCTTTTCACTCTCGTGGATTGGCTCCAGACAGGGCACTCCCTGAACGAGACGCTGAACGGTCGGATCGGTCCCGTGCCGAACATGACGAACTCGTGCACCGGCAACTACGTGAACAAGAACAACGACCGCATCAACAACTTCGGCAACGACAGCGGCTACGTCGGAACGCCGATGATGTTCACGCGCGACTCGCTCAACACCGGCTACCTCCAGATGGCTGCGCAGCTCGACCTCTGTGACATCGCCAAGACGGCCAAGAAGCTCGGCGTGACCCGGGGTGATGGTTCGGACATCACGATGCAGTACGCCAACAACGTCATCGGCAGCGATAACGTCTCTCCCATCGCGATGGCCGGGGCCTACGCCACG
The DNA here is from genome assembly GCF_052660795.1 of Sphingomonas sp. G5. Taxonomy (NCBI): domain Bacteria; kingdom Pseudomonadati; phylum Pseudomonadota; class Alphaproteobacteria; order Sphingomonadales; family Sphingomonadaceae; genus Sphingomonas; species Sphingomonas sp. G5. The sequence continues at coordinate 2,508,309 of NZ_CP109660.1, forward strand.
GTCGCCAACGGTGGAACGCTTTGCCAGCCCAAGGTGATCGACAAGGTCACCGACAGCAGCGGCGCGGAGCGTGCCATCCCCGAGCGCACCTGCTCGGCTGCGCTGACCCCGGAGGTCTCTGCAACGGCCGCATACGCCCTGCAGGGCGTCATGGCCCGCGGCGGGACCGGCGCCCGTGGCAACCCCGGCGATGGCACCCCCGTTCTCGGTAAGACCGGTACCCACGAAGAGTGGCAGACCTGGATGATCGAGTCATCGACCAACACGACGACCGCTGCCTGGGTCGGCAACTACGAGGGTGGCGTCAACGTCTTCAAGAAGTTCTGGGGCGGTCGCGCTCTCTCTGACATCCGCTATCCCCTGGCGGCCGATGTGCAGCGCGCATCCGATGACTTCTACGGCGGCGACCGGTTCCCCGACCCCTCGTCGAACCTCCTCCGCACCCAGATGCGGGATCTACCGAACGTGGTGGGCCAAAGCATCTCCGACGCCACCTCGACCCTCCAGAACGCGGGTTTCCGCGTCTCGGTCGGTGACCCCGTCGACTCCCCGTCGGGTCCTGACACCGTCGCCGCGCAGAACCCCGGCGCAGGCTCTGCTCCCGCGGGCTCGCAGATCACGCTGAGCCCCGGTAACGGCCAGGGTGCGACGGTGCCGAACGTGGGCGGGCAGACTGTTCCCGCGGCCCAGGCAGCGCTGAATGCCGCTGGCTTCACGAACGTGTCCATCGGCGCCTGTCAGCCCGAGGGCAACGCTCCGAACGAGGGCCAGGTGACGGCGACGAACCCTGCCGCCGGCACGGCGACGAACAAGAGCGCCGCGATCGCTCTGTCCATCGTCGCGAAGAAGTGCTCGTGACGCGTCCTCTCATGACGGCCGCCCTCGCACCCCTCGGGGTCGCGGGGGCGGCCGCTGTCGGGGCCGCCGTGTGGGGCGTGGGCATCGAGCGCTACCTCTTCACGGTGCGCTACCACGCGCTGCGTGTCCTCCCCAAAGGGGCCGAGCCAATCCGCGTCCTTCACGTCTCCGACGCGCACATGGCTCCCTGGCAGAACCGCAAGCAGGAATGGATGGCGCGTCTCTCCGAGCTATCGCCCGACCTCGTCGTCAATACGGGCGACAATCTCGGTCACCGCGACGGACTCACCGGCATCCGGACGGCCTTCGCACCCCTACGGGGTGTGCCCGGACTGGTCGTGCACGGGTCGAACGACTTCCAAGAGCCGGCACCCCGCAACCCCCTGCGGTACTTTCTGGGGCCGTCCGGTCATCAGCCCGCGCACAAGCACCTCGATGTCGACGCCCTCGACCGGTATTTCACCGATGACCTGGGGTGGAGCATCCTCGACGACACCGCTGTGTCGCTCGAGGTGAAGGGCCTACGCGTCACCGCCTTCGGCGTCAACGACGCCCACCGCAAGTGGGACCACCCCGAGCTCATCCCGCCGGTAGTGGAAAGCCTGGATGCCGCCGACCTCACGCTCGGCGTGATGCACGCGCCCTATCGGCGCACTCTGGACACGTTCACCGACTTCGGTGCCGACGTGCTGCTCGCCGGTCACACGCACGGCGGACAGGTGCGGGTGCCGTTCCGTCGAGACGCGTTGGTGGCCAATTGTGACATCCCGTTGGATCAGGCGCGCGGACTGGGCGACTGGACCTACGAAGGCCGCACCGTGCCGTTGAACGTCAGCGCGGGGCTCGGTCATTCGATCTACGCGCCCGTGCGTTTCGCGTGCCGCCCGGAGGCATCGCTGCTCACGCTGCTTCCGCGCTGACGGATTCTCCACAGCCGCCTCGGGGGCCGATCCGTACACGGATCGGCCCCTTCGCGCGTCGAGAGGACGTGCCGTTCCCCGAAGATCGAGTTCCTCGACCGAAGGGACTCCCCCGATGCGCCACCGTCCACCCTCTCTCCGACGTCTCCCCGCCGTCCTGACGCTCGTCGCCGTCTTGTTGGGCGTCGCCGTGGCCCCGGCTGCGAACGCCGCTGACCGAGGCACGGGCTTCGGTACGTGGGCCCCGCTCTCCCGCACCGGTTGGCACGGCTCGATGCGGGTGGGAGATGTTCACACCTATTGCATACATCCCGGCCTTCCCGTCGCCACCGGAACCACGACGGACCACGGCATCACCACCGACGTCAACGGACTGACCCCGCAGCAGCTGATCTCCATCAACTACCTCGTCAGCACGTACGGGCAGACCGGCGACGCGGTGCAGGCCGCAAGCGTCGGGTGGGCGGTGAAAGCCATCGTCGACCGGGATACGACGCTGCACTCCTGGGGGTACGGCGGGAACGAGCTGACCGAGGCGATCGACTACATCATGCGGAGAGCGAGCCCCGAGAACAGCACCGCGATTCAGCAGCGCACCGTGCGGTATCTGGCCGAAGCCGAGGGCATGCCCGTTCCACGAGTGGGCGGCTCGCTGGCGCTGTCGATGGACGAAGACGATCCCACGCGGGGAGCGGTGACGCTCGATGTCGACCCGACCGCCTCGGGAACACTTCGACTCGAAAACGCGGTCTTCGCCGACACGGGAAGCTCCGAGCGTGCCGGAATCCAGGGGGCGGTCACGTACCCGATCATCGCCCCGGCGACGGCGTCCGACGACGGACGACCGTACGTCGTACGGGCCGCAGGTACATTCACCGTGCGTTCGGCAGCCATCCGGTATTACTCGACCCCAGGGCAGCAGGAGTCCGCGGGGCCGGCCGAACCCACCACCTTCACCCTGGCGACGGAAGACGCCTCACCGCGGCCCGTGCGCTTCGCCCCGCGGATCGAGACGGCGGCCACGATCGACTCCCGTGGCCGGTTCGTCGACGACGTCCTGGTGTCTGCCGGTGACGGTGTCTGGCCGCGACACAGCGACGGAACTTTCGTGGTCGTGAGTGCAAGTGCCGACGTCTACCGGACGAACGCGTTTCCCGCCGAGGCCACCGAGATCCCGTCAAATCTCAGCCCGGTCGCACACCTTGAGCTCCGGACCGACCCGAGAATCGGCCCCGCCGTCTACCGCACGACATCGGTCTCCCTGCCCGGTCCGGGCGTGTACACGGCCGTGTGGCGTATCGAGCGCACATCCCAAGACCCTGACTCGGTCGCGCACTTCCCCTCGCGCTATTTCTGGATGGAGCGCTTCGCCACTCCCGCGCAGACGGAGCAACTGGCCTTCTCTCCGCCTCCCGCTGCCCCTGACCCCTCCCCGACGACAACCCCCGCGACCGTCGCCACCGTCATTCCGCCGACACCGCCAGCACCCCCGCTGGTTCCCGCGGCCCTCGCATTGACAGGAGTCTCCGGGACTTCGCTGGCAGTGACGAGCGGCGTCTCCGCTGCCGCCATCGCCTCGGGAATGTATGCGTGGCGGCGGGGTCGCCGACGCGCAGAACCACTGGCCGGCTGATGTTCTGCCGGGGTGGGCGTGCGCCGCTCCACGACCCCGGCAGAACCCGACTGATTGAACTCAAACCCCCGGAGTGGTTCGAAGCACTCCTCGGTGCAGGGTAGACTTGTCTAGTTGCAACGGGGTGTGGCGCAGCTTGGTAGCGCGCGTCGTTCGGGACGACGAGGCCGCAGGTTCAAATCCTGTCACCCCGACCACTTCAAGAATGTTCCAACCTTCGGACGAAGAAACGCGTTCGAAGCCTTCTCTCAAAGGGCCTTCCGCAGACGCGCGGGAGGCCCTTTGAGGTTTTGTTCACTCGACGTCTCGCCGAGACGCGCGGAGAGCGTGCATGGCCTGATTGATGACCGCACGTTCACCCCTTATGGACGTTTCAGCTTCCGCGGCCCTCTAGATGGTTAATTTACGGAAGAGGCCGCACAGAACATCGCGGCGAACGTTTCCGGGCGACATGCGGTAAAGATGAGCGGGGTCCTGGGGTAAATCGAGCTGCGCATGCGCTCGTTTGACTCCGGCGTCGAGACTGGCGAGAGTGCGCTCAAGCTTCTCCGCCACCGCCCCCTTCTGCAATGCGATCTGATTCAGCTTCTCCCGCAGATTCAGTGTTGCTACCGCCCCATCGGCCACCAACTCGATGAGCCGCTCCTCTTGGTCCTCCAGCTTTCGCTGCTCAGACGCGAGAGCTGACTTCATTTCTTGGTCTTTGCGAGCGAGGTGTTCGGCGTCTCAGGTGCGTTGAGGGGAAAGCTGCAACGCACAACCAGCCCATTACGTCGTCACGGGGGCCTCGCGGGCCTCGGTGACCAGCAGCGAAAGTGGCCCGTTGGAGCGAAGAGGGATGGGCACGTGGACCTCTCCTAGCGGCAGTGCGCACGAGCGTCCATTCTGCAGAGACTAATTGCGAACCAGCGGTCACCGACCCCGAGGACACGCTCTCTGAATCGGCCTGACTTTCACTCCTGTCGGGAGCTTTGTCCGGCAGAGACCGAATTGGCTGATTCGAGGTCAGCGTAGTACGCGCGCTTGACCTCGACCGGTGTGCGCATGTCGAGCTCGCCGTGGAGGCGGGAGTTGTCCCACCACCACACCCACTCGAGCGTCGCCAGCTCGACCTGCTCGACCGTGCGCCACGGGCCGCGCTGACGGATCAGCTCGGTCTTGCAAAGGTTGTTCACCGCCTCCGCCATCGCGTTATCGAAGCTGTCGCCGACCGTTCCGGTCGAGGGAACGGCGCCGAGTTCGACGATCCGCTCGGTGTAGACCATCGCAGTGTAGTTCGAGCCGTGGTCGGCGTGATGGATCAGCCCGTCGAGTCGGCTGCCGGCGCCCCAGGCGGCCATATCGAGCACCTGCATCGGCAGGATCTCCGACCACTGCGTCGACGCGACGTTCCACCCGACGATGCGGCGGGAGTAGACGTCGGTGACGAACACGACGTACACAAACCCGGACCGCGTCGCGACATAGGTCACGTCGCCGACCCAAAGTCTCCTCGGCGCCGGCGCGGTGGAGCGACTGTTCACGAGATCGGCGGGTAGCGCCGTGGTCTTGTCGGAGCGCGTGGTGAATACCCGCTTCGACTTGCGCACGCCGCGGACCAAGGCCAGACGCATCAGGCGCTCGGTCTGTCGCGACCAACCTGCCACCCTTGCCGACGCATCAGCGCGTGTATCTTCCGACGCCCGTAGATGCCGTAGTTCTCCGCATGCAGCCTGGCGACCTGCGGGACGAGAAGCTCGTCCTTCAGCTGCCGCGCCGATGGCATCCGGCCGACAGCGGCGCGGTAGCCACGGGAGGTGAGGAACCCTTGAACCGCTGGGCGCGGCACCCGGCAGATGAGCTCGACCCCGAAACGATCCCGGTGTTCGGTGATGAACCGGATCATCTCGGTCAACGGCGGTCGAGCTCCTTCGCGAAAAACACGCTCGAAGCTTTGAGGATCTCGTTCGCCTTCCGCAGTTCCGAGACCTCCTTCTGCAGCCGCTTGATCTCCGCCGCCGCCTCAGTCGTCAACCCCGGCTTAACGCCGGCATCGACTTCGTGACGGCGCTACCAGAGGCGCAGCGTCTCGAGGCTCATCCCGAGCAACCCGGCCACGTGACGGACCGCGCTCATCATCGTCGAATGCGACGGCCGCGTCTCCGCGAGCATCCGCAACGCCCGCTCACGCATCTCCGGCGAATAGTTCCTATTCATCGAGTTCCATCCTCGCTTCAAGAATGGAACAAAGGTCAGGCCATTCAGAAGGTCGTCGCCGGGAGTGCTGGGTCCTGCGCCGGGCCAGATTTGCATCGTCGCTAGTTCCTCAGGTTGTCAGCCGGTTTGAGCCGTGCGGCCTGAATCGCCGCTAGTCCTCCGCCGCTCGCCCCGACCACGAGGCCGACGAGCATGGCCACCGGTGTCAACGCGGTGTCGAAGACCGGAGACCACTTTTGACTGATGGTAACTACGAGTATCGCGCCCATGCCAAGTAAGAGACCGATCGCGCCGCCGAGCAGCCCCACGTATGCCGACTCTATGGTTATCAGTGCGCCGATCTGCGCATTGCGCGCCCCCAGGGCTTTCCGCATGCCGATCTCTCCCCGCCGCGTATGCACAGCGAGTAATGTCGCGTTCATCAGCGCCGCCACAGCCACAATCAAGGCGAGAACGGTGAACGCGGTTAGGGCTGTCCGCAAACCCTCTTCCACTTGCCCGCGGAGGATTGCAGAGTCACTCGGGGCGGCGACAAAAATGGCGTCTGGCTGGTAAGGGTTTATCGCCGCGGGCATCTGCCTTGCGACCTGCGGGGCAGCGCCAGGAGCAGTTATCGCCAGCAGGCTCGCATCTGTTGCCGCATGAGTATTAATGTCTGCTGGGGCCCCCATCACCACTTCTCCACGCAGTAGTGGAAGTCGTGGTGACCCCGTGATCAACCCCGCGACGACGTAGTTGTTCCCGTCAATGTAGATCGAAGGAGCGCCGGCGAGTGAGCTCAACTGCAACTGTGACGCTAACAGGTCACCGATAAGAACCTCGTCCGCATGCAGTTCGCCGCTATGCCATGGCGCCTCCGCCACCTCTAGCCGCCCCGCCGCTGTGATGTTTCCCACGGCGACGTGCGGTTGTACCTGGCGCGACTCAGCGAAGGAAGATACCGTGCTGGGACTGAGGTCCAGCAACACGGCGGCGGCCTCGACGCCTCTCAGGTCTCCCACCACCTCTGGAACGCTGGTCAGCGTGGGCGAGTGCGCGGTCCCCGTAGACCATCGCGCGGTGACCTCACGGTTCAGATGGGCATCGAAGGTCGCAGATACCTGCGCTGTGGCAGAAGACGACAGACCAAGCGTCGTGATCGTAAGCGCTACGGCAATGGCGACTGCGAAGCTAAGCCCTATGGTCTGGTTCCGTCGTGAGAGCACCGACGCCCACGCGTCGCGTAAGAGGTCGAGGACTCTGAGCCGGCTATATGTGCTGGTTGGCAACAACAGAGTATTGGAAGCTACTTGTGGCTCTCCGGCGTTGAGGGACTCTTTAGCCGACCGTCCTAGACCGACGCTGGGGGACAGCGCATCCGAAGTGAGCGGTCTGCCCCGCCACTGATCGCTCACTACGGCGCCGTCTGCGAGACGCACGATGCGCTGAGCACGGGAAGCAACCTCGGACGAGTGGGTAACGACAATCACGGTCGAACCTTTGACATTCAGACGTTGCAACTCGTCTAAGACTCGCTCGGCATTCTCCGAATCAAGATTTCCCGTGGGCTCGTCGGCGAGGATGAGCTTGGCGTCACCGGCTATGGCGCGAGCAATGGCGACTCGTTGCCGCTGTCCTCCCGACAGCTGGGATGTGCTGTCTGCAGCTCGTTCAGCCAGTCCCACAGACAGCAGAGCCTCTTGCGCGCGTGCACGTCGTCGCGCGCGCGGGACACCGCGATAGAGAAGGCCAAGTTCCACGCTATCGACAGCCGGCCGCGCTGGCAGCAGGTGAAAAGCCTGAAAGATGAACCCGATTGTTCTAGCGCGCAGCTGCGGCGCGTTACGAGGTCCTCCCACATTCACGGCTTGTCCATCCAACAGGTACTCACCGCTGGTGGGCTCGTCCAAGAGACCCAGGATGTTCATCAATGTGGTCTTGCCGCCCCCGGAAGGTCCGACGATCGCGACGAACTCACCTTGCTCAATCTCGAGGCTAACGTCGCGCAGAGCGACGACGGCAGGACCCCGCGCTGAGGAGTATGTCCGGGAGACGTGGTTGAGATGAATCTGTGGCACGTCAGCCGACCCGCACTTCTTCCCCCGCCACGAGCGAGTCTGCCGAGGCTGCAACGGCGACTTGGCCGTTCAAGGAACCGAGGACTCGAACGGGAATCTCCGCGAGGGTCCCGTCCTGTTGGCGCTTATGAACGACCGTATTCCCCGAGCCCCGGTCCGTGACCGCCAGAACGGGCACAAGAAGAGCTTGCTCGGGAAGAATGTTTTTTACTACTGTCACCCTCGCCTGCGTCGCTCCAGTGGGCACGTCGAGAGCTGAGCGTGGGATGACGAGGAAGGTGGTATCCGCATCCACGTCGTCACCGGCCGTCCCGGCAGCCGCATCTTTCGATGAGACCTGCGATTTGCCAGCCACGGACGGAGTGATTGCGCCGATGGTTGCCTGAATCTCACCATTTGCAAGCGAAATGGTCGCGGTGTCGCCTTCAACGATGTTGGTCACGTCCGCCGCAGCTGCCGAGACCGACACCACCACTTCGGACGAACCCAGGACAATGTCTGGAGTGCCGCTGACAGCGACGCGCGTACCCACAGGCACGCTGCGTAGGACTTTTGCTGAAGAGGTCGTCATGCCTACGACCTCCGCCACGGGCATGAAAGCGTCTGCGATGACCTTCGGCGCTTCGAGCGGCGTGAGGTTGCTCTTTGCATCACTGCTATCAGCGGTCACATCCCGATTAGCGCCAGTATCGGCGGTTGACGAGCGCGATGATCGCGACGGTTCGCCCTCCGGTCGCGGACGCGTAGGCGCGATGTAACCAGCGTCTTTGTACCAGCTCTGCAGGGCCTGAGCGGTTCCAACCCCAAAACGGCCGTCCGCTTGAACGGAGTATCCTGCGCTCGACAATGCCCGCTGGAGAGCCTCCACGTCGGGCCCCTGGTCTCCAAATCCCATATCGCGATAGAACGGAAAAGGTGCCTGCGCCAGAAGCACTGGACGTCCATTCGTCTCGATAAGCACACCGCCATTGCTGACTATATTCCCCTCACCTATGGCACGCCCGGTGACGACAGTCATCGCCGCGTCGGGAGCAGGGAGAAGGTTTACCTCCATGGTGAACGAAGGCCCTATTTTTCCGGTGAAAGTATGCTCTTCAGCAAGCGACCCCTCCGCAACGATGGAAAAAACGGGGCCGGGCGATGGAGCGGTTGCGTTCGCCTCGAGCTGTTCGGGCGACTGGAACAACGTTGCGAGCCACCACCCGCAACCGAGCATCGCCACAGCGGAGACGACAGAGACGGCGGTCCACCACCCGTATTTGGAGTTTCTGGTCCGATGAATGACTAAACCTGCACTTTCCTGAACCTTACGATCACCTAGCTATAGGTCCGAGAGCTATGCGCTAGCAGGAGCGCTGCAGTCAACCCATGGGGGCGGCCGGTGCATTTTCTGCGATGATCGCTAGCAGATCCTTTTTGTGAGCGCCCGCCTCGGCACGGATGCGGTCGAGCTGATCGCGGTTCTGGTCCATCAACTTCTTCTGCTGGTCCCACTCAAGGTTGTATCGCGTCTCGCTGACGCCGCTGGACTCGCGACACTGAGCGTCGGCTACCGCGACGGCGATCTCATCCCCGGACGCCGCCATCGTTCGAGACTCGCCGTACAGACCGAAGCGCTCCGCCACAGCTTGCGGCGGCATCTGCTTCCAGGGGGTGTCTGACACGGTGAAATCCACCTTCGGAGTAAGACATTCTCGCCACCGAGCGACGGCTTCCTGAACACTCGCGTCCTGGACGGCGACATCGCTCGCCTGCATCGCCAGTCCCATCACGTAGTTCTGTGCGTCGACGTCACGAACAGTCTTCTCGCTTCGAGCCTCGTCAGAGCATTCTTCGAACTTTCCCGTGAAGTCGTCGTCGGGAGTGTACGAGTTGGCGAAGTCTGCGAATGCTGCCCACGCATCGGCCTCGTTTGCGTCTCTAGGAGGCGCGAAGTGATACCCAAAACGCTTGGCAAGAGGCTCGTCAAACAAGCGGTATCCGATCTTGTTGAACCCTTCAGGCCAGAGGAAGGCTGAGTCGCGCCAAGGCACCGGCCACTCGTATCCCTGCCCGGTGAGGCATTTTGAAATGAGCAACTGCTCCGCGTAGTTGCTCAATTCGGGTGAGTACACGATGAACTCCTCAAGCGGGAGCGACCATTGCGTCCTGTTCTTTTCAGAAACAGGCTGCCCCATCTCAACTACTCCCGTGGATTGATCAGGCTGTTTCGGCTCGGCACTGAAGGTGCACCCCGAAACTGCAAAACATGCCATGACCAATAGCGCGGCCGGCGCGAATCGCCGGCCGCGCTGCGTGAGGTGACTCAAGCGCATCGAGAGGTGCCCTTGGATCCAAGCGCACCCGTGAAGTAGGCGGACGTAATACGGTCGTTCCAGTTCTGGCCGTCTACATTGTTGAGATTGGGCTTACCGTCGTGGCGGAGAATCGTGAAGTAATACCCGTTCTGGAGGTCGTGCTCGTAGAACCGAGCGTTGTCCGAGAACCCGTAGTTGTACGCCGACGAGGTTATGTCGTTGTAGCTGTAGTTCCCCAAATTGTCGATGCAGTATTCGAAGTACAGCATCCGCCAGTTCTGAGCCGCATCAGTGCCGTAGTCATATCCCGACCACAGACAGCTTTTCCCCTGAGTCTGACACCCCGACGGGGCTGCGTTCGCAGGCGCGGCAACTGCGACGACTCCTCCGATGGCAAGCACGGCCCCGGCAGCGACCGCGGCGATTGTGCGGCTCCATGACTTTTTCATCCTGTTCCCCATTCAAATGCCCCCTTATTCGATCCGGATGCCGGATTCATTTACTTGCTATTGCGCTTCGTGTCTAGCAGGACGGAGCTGTGGAAATCAAGGATCGATGACTCGAGGCAACCACCGGCGAGTATCAATATCGAACCTGACCGGGTCTTTACGTGATGGGGAGACCCAGTATTTCTTGTTGCCGAAGACGCTCGGATCGAATGCACAGTGGGCGTCCAGTTGCGTGATCCTCCTTGTCAAGTCGGCCATATGGGGGACAACGCCCGGACTATGCACCCACGGCATGGATGCAAGATTCGTTCCTCACGCGTTCCTCGTCTCGGGGTAGCACACGCACCTCGGGGTCGACGTGGCATTTCATAGAGGGTGATTGACCTCCAAATGGGTGACAGGCACGTGCGATTTAGGACGCAAGAATTGATATGCGGCACCGGCTATGCGGGTGGCGGAGATAATCCCTTTGGGCGCGATGTGCGTAGTGCCGCACAACTCCGGTTTCGTAAACCTCATTTCAACAGAATGGGAATCGTCACAGCCTGAACGTCGTCGTTGGCCAGGCGCTGCTGTGCGGTCGCATCGAATGCCGGACCGGAGGTCGGCGCGAGCGACTGGTCTTCCCCGGCGAAGGCCGCGGGGGCCAGCAGACCGGAAGCGGTGAGCGCGACGGCGGTGGACGCTGCGGCCCACCCCATACGCTTCATATTTCGTGTCATCGTCTCATCTCATGTGTCGGTGAAAACGCGCGATGAGGCAGGACGGGAATCTCGATAGGGCCCCCACCCATCTCTCAGCGTCGAGGATTACCTTGGGGGAACCTGAGCGTTGTATATGAATTCGATTTCGTTTTTCGATGTGGATGAGGAGATTCTCATGTCCCGCCGTTTCGCTGCCCTCTCCGCGCTTGCCGTCGGCGGCATGATCGCCGCGGCGTGCGCCGTCCCCGCGAGCGGTACCGCCCCGGCATCCGAGTGCGGCCGCTGGGCCGGGCAGGGACCGGAATTCCTCACACTGGAAGACGAGGTCCTCACCGGCAGCGACGGCTGCAATGGGCTCAACGGCTCGTACTCCCGGGAGGGCGACACGCTCACCGTCCGTCTCGGGCTGTCGACGCTGAAGGCCTGCATGGGCGTCGACACCTGGCTGCGCAGGGTGGCCACCGCGACAATGGCCGGAGACACGCTCACGGTGTTCGACCGCGCTGGTTCTCGGATCGGCATCCTCACCCGAGCCGGCTGAACCCGCGCCCCCACCCACTGCAGGACGCAAGGGGTGACGGGAGCCCGCCGGTAGAATCACTTCGTACGCGGGCCCCTCGGCGGCCCGCCCGCCGCGCGCACGCGACACCTCCGTGCGACGACCTCTCATCTTTCAGGAGCACCGTGTCCGACGCCTCGCCCCTCCTCGTCGCCTTCGACCTCGACGACACCCTCGCCCCCTCGAAGTCGGCGATCGACCCGCGCATCGGTGACCTGCTGCTCGCCCTGGCCGAGAAGGTGGAGGTGGCCATCATCTCCGGCGGGCAGCTCCAGCAGTTCCGCAGCCAGGTCGTCGAGCGCCTCCCCAAGGCCTCTCCCGAGCTGCTCTCTCACTTTCACCTCATGCCCACGTGCGGCACCCAGTACTACCTCCTCACGCCCGCCGGCGTCGAGACCGTCTACGCCCACTCGCTCACCGACGACGAGAAGCAGCGCGCTCTCGCCGCCGTGCACGAAGAGGCCGAACGCCTCGGCCTCTGGGAGTCGGAACCGTGGGGAGACATCCTCGAAGACCGCGGCTCGCAGATCACGTTCTCGGCACTCGGGCAGTCCGCCCCCCTTGAGGCGAAGATGGCCTGGGACCCCACCGGCGAGAAGAAGAACAGCCTGCGCGAGGCCGTGGCGAACCGCATCCCCGACCTCGAGGTCCGCTCCGGCGGATCGACCTCCGTCGACATCACCCACCGCGGCATCGACAAGGCCTACGGCATGAACAAGCTCGTCGAGGCCACCGGCATCCCCCTCGACGACATGCTCTTCGTCGGTGACCGCCTCGACCCCGACGGAAACGACTACCCCGTGCTGGCGATGGGCGTCGAGTGCCAGGCCGTGCACGGGTGGGAAGACACCGCCGCGTTCCTCGAGCAGCTCATTCCGACGCTTCCCGCACGAACCGGGCACTGAGCCCGCGGGGCGCGAGCCGTCAGAGGATCTGCCCGATCGGCTCGCGCTTCTCGGCCTGGAATCGATCCTCGGTGCGCCCGTACGCCCAATAGCCCGACAGAGATACCTGCTCGCGACCCAAGCCCCACCGCGTGAAGACGAGGTCGCGGATCCGCTTCATCGCCTCGCGCTCTCCGTGCGCGAAGACATGTCCTCGCCCGTCGTGCGGATGCCAGGAGGTCACGGCATCCGCCAGGACGTTCGTCGCACCCGCCACGGCGGACCCGCGGTGAACCCAGACGATCTCGACTCCAGCCGGAGCGTCGAGCGAGAGCTGCTCGTCGGCGGCCTGGACTTCGAGGAACGCCGCGCCGACGGCATCCGGGGCCAGGGCCTCGAGAGCCGCGGAGATCGCGGGGATCGCGGACTCGTCGCCGATGAACAGGTGCCAGTCCGCCGTGGAGTCGGGCGCGTAGCCGCCGCCGGGCGACGACACCACGAGGCGCTCCCCCGGCTGCGCGCGCGCCGCCCACGGGCCCGCGAGCCCCTCGTCGCCGTGCACCACGAAATCGATGGTCACCTCGTCGCCGTCGACCGCGCGCACCGTGTACGTGCGGGTGACGGGGAGGTCCTCCGGCGCGAGCGTCTCGCGCAAGGCAGCCAGGTCGTACGGCGGCTCGAGGCCCAGCTCCGGCTTCGCGAAGGTGATCTTGACGTACTTGTCGGTGTGCGGGCTGTCTCGGAACGCCTCCAGGTTCTCACCCCGAGCGCGCACGCGGACGAGGTGCGGGGTCAGACGCTCGGTTTCGACGACGTGGAGCACGTGCTGCGGGCGCGGCGGGCGCGCGGGTCGATCACTCATGGAGATCCTCTCGAGCGGACGGTGAAGAGCGCACGGCGACCCGCGCCGCGTCACCGACGGCGGCCTCGGCCGCGTCGGACGGGCTCAGCGCCTGCGCCACCTCGGTGTAGTAGTCGGTGATGTGCGCGCGCACGGCCTCGCGCGCACCGTCGGCGTCGCCCACCGAGACCGCCGCGACGATGTGCCGATGCTCCGATCGCAGCCGCTCGGCTACGGTGGGCCACGCGTCGAGACGGGCCGCACCCGCGCGCGTGTACGCCTCGATGGAGCTCCGCAGTCCCGCCATCATCGCCGAGATGACCGCATTGCCCGACACCTCGGACAAGGCCTGGTGGAAGCGCGCGTCGAGGGCCAGGAACTCGTCGGGCGCGAGGCCCTCGGCATCCATCGCGTCCAAGATGGCCATCACCTCGGTGAGGTCGACGTCGTCGCGGGCCACGCGCTCGGCCACATCGCACTCGAGCACGATGCGCGTGCGCACCACGTCGGTCAGGGGGAAGCCGTTCGCGGCGACCTGCAGCCGCAGGAAGGCGGCCAGGCCGCCCCTCGGCGTCGTGACGATCATCGCCCCGGCGGTCGGCCCGGACCCGGTCGCCGTGCGGACGACCCCGAGCACCTCGAGCACACGCATCGCCTCGCGGACGCTCGAGCGACCGACGCCGAGCTGCGTCGCAAGCTCGCGTTCCGGGGCGAGCCGGTCGCCGGGAGCCAGACGCCCCTCGCGGAGGTCGCCTTCGATTCGCTCGAGGACCACCTGCCAGGCACGGGGTGCGGTGTTCGGCATGGCATCCCCCGTCCTCTCGGACACGGTGGTGTGACCCGACCACACCACCCTACGCGCGGATGGTCAGACGTCGGCGGTCGTGCGGTACCCGGCCGGGTTGGTGGTCTGCCAGTTCCAATAGTCACGGCAGGCGTCGTCGATGCCGAGACGCGTGCGCCAACCGAGCACCTCGCCGGCCTTGGACGGGTCGCAGTAGGTGGCGGCGACGTCTCCGGGACGACGGTCGAGGATCTTCTTGGGCAGTTCGCGCCCCACGGCCTTCTCGAACGAGGCGACGAGTTCGAGCACGCTCACCGGGCGACCGGTGCCCAGGTTGAACACCTGGTGGCCGGGCCGGGCCTGCTCGAGCGCGGCGACGTGGCCCTCGGCCAGGTCGACGACGTGGATGTAGTCGCGCAGGCCGGTGCCGTCGGGGGTGTCGTAGTCTGCGCCGAAGACCCCGATCTCGTCCAGCGTGCCGATGGCCACGCGCGAGACGAAGGGCATGAGGTTGTTCGGGATGCCGGCGGGGTCTTCGCCGATCAGACCGGAGGGGTGCGCGCCCACCGGGTTGAAGTAGCGCAGCACGGTGACGTTCAGCTCGGGGTTCACCCGCGCCACATCGGCGAGCACGACCTCGTTCATGCGCTTGGACTTGCTGTACGCGTTCGACAGATCGATGCTCGTCGTCGATTCCTCGGTGAAGGGGAGATCGGCCGGGTCGGAGTACACCGTGCCGGTGCTCGAGAAGACGAAGCTCCGGATGCCGCGGGCGATGCCCACGCGCAGCAGGGCGAAGGTGGTGTCGACGTTGTTGGAGTAGTACTCGAGCGGCTTATGCGTCGACTCCCCCACCGCCTTGAACGCGGCGAGGTGGATGATCGCGTCGATCGGACCGTGCTCGTCGAACGCCTTCGCCACGACCGCCTCGTCGGCGGCGTCGCCCACGATCAGGGGCGCGGGCTTGCCGGTGATCGTCTCGACCCGCTCGGCGGCGACGGCGTGCGTGCCCGACAGATCGTCGAGGAGGACGACGTCGTGACCCGCTTCGAGGAGGGCGACGGCCGTGTGGGTTCCGATGTAACCGGCTCCGCCGGCCAGGAGTACGCGCATGCCTCCAGGCTATCGCTCAGCGACACCGCGCCGATCGCGCGAGAGGGGCTCAGCGCCCGTCGAGCCGCCCGCCGGACTCGCGCAGGTAGCACGCGGCACACATCGATTCGTAGGTGACTTCGCCCTCGATCTGCCCCTCGTCGATGGCGACCTGGTCACCATCGAAGACGAACCGACCGCCGACCAGTCGCGCGTTGAAGATCGCCTTGCGCCCGCACCGGCAGATCGTCTTCAGCTCTTCGAGGCTGTGTGCGATCTCCATCAGACGCGCCGACCCCGGAAACGCCTCGGTACGGAAGTCCGTGCGGATCCCGTAGGCGAGGACCGGGATGCCGTCAAGGACGGCGATGCGCAAGAGGTCGTCGACCTGCGCGGCGGTGAAGAACTGCGCCTCGTCGACCAGAAGACAGGCGACGGGCGCGTGACCGGCCGCGGCGTGGAAGACCTCGCGCAGGTCGTCGTCGGGCGCCACCAGGAAGTCCACCGGGCGCTTCACACCCAGGCGGCTGTCGATCTGGTCAGCGCCCTTCGTGTCGATCTCCGGCTTGGCCAGCAGCACGCGCTGACCGCGCTCCTCGTAGTTGTACGCCGCCTGCAGCAGGGCCGTCGATTTGCCCGAGTTCATCGCCCCGTAGCGGAAGTACAGCTTCGCCACGCGCGACTCAGGGGTTGATCGCGAGAGCGTGGGCCGTGGCATCCAGCTCTTTTCGCGCCGCGGCCGGGTTGGTGTTCAGCGTCTCGCCGTAGCTGGGGATCAGATCGCGCAGGCGCGGCTCCCACTCCGCCATGCGCTCGGGGAAGCAGGTCTTGATGAGCCCAAGCATGATCGACACGGCGGTCGAGGCTCCCGGGGATGCCCCGAGGAGCCCTGCGATCGAGTGGTCGGCCGAGGTGACGACCTCGGTGCCGAACTGCAGCACACCGCCCTTGTCTTTGTCGCGCTTCATGACCTGGGCACGCTGGCCGGCGTCGAGCAGCTCCCAGTCCTCGTCCTTCGCGGTGGGCATGAAGTCGCGGAGGCTGTCGACTTTCTTCGAGTGGGTCTTGAGCAGCTCGCTGACGAGGTACTTGATGAGACTCGGGTTGTCGACGGCGACCTTCAGCATCGGGCCGATGTTGTGCGGGCGCACCTGCGTGACGATGTCGAGCATCGATCCGTTCTTGAGGAACTTCGGGCTGAAGGTCGCGAACGGACCGAACAGCAACGACGACTCCCCGTCGATCACGCGGGTGTCGAGATGCGGCACCGACATGGGAGGCGCACCCACGGAGGCCTGCGAGTAGACCTTCGCGCGGTGCTTCGCCACGATGTCGGGGTGGGAGGTCTTCAACCACTGCCCGCCGATCGGGAAGACACCGTAGCCCTTGATCTCGGGGATTCCCGAGCGCTGCAGGAGTTTGAGGGCCCAGCCGCCCGCGCCGACGAAGACGAACTTCGCGTTGATGGAGCCGGGGGTCCCGCCGATCACGTGGCGGTACGAGACCTCCCACGTGCCGTCCTTCTTCTTCTTCAGCTTCTTGACGTCGTGGTTGGTGGCGACCTCGACGCCCTTCTCGCGCAGGTTCGCGAACAGCTGGCGCGTGAGCGAGCCGAAGTCGACGTCGGTGCCGGCGGGCACGCGCGTGGCGGCGAAGGGTTCGCCCTTGCGACGCTTCTGCATGAGCAGCGGAGCCCACTGGTTGATGACGCGCGAGTCCTCGCTGTACTCGATGCCCGCGAACAGCGGCTGCTGCTTGAGAACCTCGTAGCGCTTGCGGAGGAAGGCGACGTCTTTCTCGCCGCGCACGAACGTCATATGGGGCGTGGCGTTGATGAACGTCGACGGCTCGTCGAGAACACCCTCGGCGACGAGCGAGGCCCACAGCTGACGGCTCTGCTGGAACTGCTCGTTGATCGCGACCGCCTTGGCGGGATCGATCGTGCCGTCCTTGGACTCGGGCGTGTAGTTCAGCTCGCACAGCGCCGCGTGACCGGTACCCGCGTTGTTCCAGGCGTTCGAGCTCTCTTGAGCGACGTCGCTCAGACGCTCGAGCACCGCGATCTTGAGATCGGGCTGGAGGTCCTTCAGCAGCGTGCCGAGAGTGGCGGACATGATGCCGCCACCGATGAGAAGAACATCGACGTTTTCAGTCACCCGTCGATTCTAGGCGCGAGCCGAGAGGTGTCTCGACATCGAGAGAACCGTCGGTTCGATGTCGAGACACCTCGCACCCGGCATCCGGATGCCGTGTCCTCAGGCGGTCGTGAGACGCTTCTGCGCGACGAGCTCGGCGATCTGGACGGCGTTGAGCGCCGCACCCTTGCGGAGGTTGTCGTTGCTGATGAAGAGCACGAGGCCCTTGCCCTCGGGGGCGGACTGGTCGGCACGGATGCGCCCGACGTAGCTCGGATCGGTGCCCGCGGCCTGAAGCGGAGTCGGAACCTCTTCGAGCGCCACGCCGGGAGCCTCGGCGAGGAGCTCGCGCGCACGCTCGGGCGAGAGGTCGCGGGCGAACTCGGCGTTGATGCTGAGCGAGTGGCCGGTGAACACGGGGACGCGGACGCACGTCCCCGCGACGCGCAGGTCGGGGAGCTCCAGGATCTTGCGGCTCTCGTTGCGGAGCTTCTTCTCTTCGTCGGTCTCGTTCTGGCCGTCGTCGACGAGGTTGCCGGCGAAGGGGATGACGTCGAAGGCGATCGGGGCGACGTACTTCTCGGGCTCGGGGAAGTCGAGGGCCGAGCCGTCGCGCACGAGACGCTCCACCTCGCCCTGGGCGAGGACGCCCTCGACCTGGCCGAGGAGCTCCCGGGCGCCCGCGAGGCCGGAGCCGGAGACGGCCTGGTAGGTGCTGACGATGAGGCGTTCGAGGCCGGCCTCGGTGTCGAGGACCTTCAGGACCGGCATGGCGGCCATGGTGGTGCAGTTGGGGTTGGCGACGATGCCTTTGACGGCCTGATCGATGGCGTGGGGATTGACCTCGCTGACGACCAGCGGCACCTCGGGGTCCATGCGCCAGGCGCTGGAGTTGTCGATGACCAGGGCACCGGCCTCGGCGAAGCGGGGGGCGTGGGCGCGGCTCCCCGTGGCGCCGGCGGAGAACAGAGCGACCTCGACGCCGGCGGGGTCGGCGGTGGCGACGTCTTCGACGACGACGGAGTGACCGGCGAATTCGATCGACGAGCCGGCGGAACGCGCCGTCGCGAACAGACGCAGCTCGCGGATCGGGAACGCGCGTTCGGCGAGGATCTCGAGCATGACGGTGCCGACCTGGCCGGTGGCGCCGACGACTGCGAGGGAGATTCCGGAATCGGAGATGCGGGTCATGACTGTTCCTCGGGTACGCGGGGGCGCGCGCGAACGGATGCGCGCGACATTCGTGCCAGAGTAGCGTGCGCCCGCGAGCTCTCCGATCGGTGCCGATCGCTCTGGCGGTCGAGAGCGCGAGGATGGCAGGACCGCTGCCCCGCCGGCCGGTGCATCCACAGGTGGCATGACCACCTGGCACGTGTCGGTGGTCTCGCCCACAATGGCAGAGCACCCCCGCTGCGAGGAGACCGATGAACGACCCGCTGATCGAAGCCCTGCGTCGCGCCGTCGAGGCCGCACCGCTCGACGACGAGTTGCGCCTGCATCTCGCGACGCAGCTGTGGGAACGCGGTCTCTCCGAACAGGCGGTCGCGGAAGCGAGCACGGTTCTGTCGCACTCCCCGACCGACTCACGGGCCCGCGATCTCCTCGCGCGGGCGCTGGGCGCTCCCGCGCCCGATGCCGCGTCGTTCCCCTCCCCCGATCCGGCGAGTCGCCAGCTGCCCGATCCGCCCGCCCCGCCGCGCCCGGAAGGCGGTTTCGACTGGTCGGCCGCCGAGTCCGAGGTGGGGCACATCGCGCAGCCCGCGTTCGTCGACGGCGAGGGCGCCCCGGCCTTCGACGCGCACGACCTGCAGCGCCCCACGACCACCCTCGCCGACGTCGGGGGCATGACCCAGGTCAAAGAGCGCCTGAATGCCGCGTTCCTCGCCCCGCTGAAGAACCCCGAGCTGCGCGCGCTCTACGGCAAGAGCCTGCGCGGCGGACTGCTCATGTACGGACCGCCGGGGTGCGGCAAGACGTTCATCGCCCGCGCGATCGCCGGCGAACTCGGTGCATCTTTCATCTCCGTCGGCATCAGCGACATCCTCGACCGGTACCTGGGCGAGAGCGAGCACAACGTCCGCGACCTCTTCCAGCTGGCACGCCGCGACGCGCCGACGGTGATCTTCCTGGACGAGTTGGATGCCATCGGGCAGCGCCGTTCGCAGGCCCGCCACAGCGGGATGCGCGGGGTCGTCGTCGCCCTGCTCGAGGAGCTCGACGGCGTCGCGAGCGACAATGAGGGCGTCTTCGTGCTCGCGGCGACGAATCAGCCGTGGGACGTCGATCCGGCGCTGAGGCGGCCGGGCCGTCTCGACCGCACGGTTCTGGTCCTCCCTCCCGACGAAGAGGCGCGACGTGCGATCTTCCGGCACCACTTGGCACGCCGCCCCGTCGAGGGCGTCGACCTCGCAGAGCTCGCGCGATCGACCGACGGCTACAGCGGCGCCGACATCGCGTACGTCTGCGAGCTCGCGAGCGAGAACGCGCTGCTCGAGAGCGCGCGCACGGGCACCGCGCGTCTCATCGGCATGGACGACCTGCGACACGGCGTCGCCCAGACCACCTCGTCCACGGGCCCCTGGCTCGAGGCGGCGCGCAACGTCGTCCGTTTCGGCGACGACGACGGCACCTTCACCCAGTTGCGCGACTACCTCAAGAGCGTGCGCCGGCTGTGAGCGACGACGCCCGGGCACTCCGCAACGCCGAGACACTGCTCGACCTCGGACGGCACGAGCAGGCGCTGCGCGATGCGGGAGCGGTGCTCGCTCGCGAACCCGGCAACGCCGACGCCCAGCGGATCGTCGGGGAGGCCCTGGTCGAACTGGAGCGCTGGAACGAGCTGACCTCGCTGGCCCGAGACGCGGTGTCGTCGTTCCCTGACGACGCGTGGGCGTGGCGTCTGCTGGCCCTCGCCCACATGGAGACCGGTCACGAGGCGGATGCGCTTCACGCCGCCCACCGGCTCTACGCGCTCGCGCCCGAGGTCACCTTCGCGGTGTACACCTACGCGCGCGTCCTGCACGCCTTCGGCCGCGCCGCGGACGCCCTCCCCGCCCTCGAGCGTGCGCTCGAGACACAGCCCGATGACGTCGATCTGCATCTCGCGAGGGCGACGTGCCTGTGGAAGGTGGGCCGCACACGCGAGGCGCGCGAGACGGCGGCCTCCGCGCTGCGCATCGACCCGACGAACGACGACGCCCAACGCATTCTGGCGGTCTTCGGAGGGCCGGGGCAGCGCGGATCGGACGCGCTTCTCGAAACGGCTCGCCGCGCGGCGAGGGATCCCGGCGATGACGACAACGAGGTGTTCTTCGAACTCGCCACCAGCCGGGCGCTGGTCTTGCCCGTGTCGGTCGTGTTCGGCCTGTGCGTCGCCCTCCTCGCAGTGTGCGTGCCGACCGGGGGCCTCTGGGGGTGGCGCATCGACACCGGCCTCGGCCATCTCGTCGGCGCGGGTCTCCAGGCGATCCTCTTCTCCGCCGCCATCGCCATCCTGGGTCTGTGGCTCCGTCGCATGCGGCGCCACCTCGGTGAACTGTTCCGTCCCATCGTCGCGTCTCGAATGGACGACGGTCCCCTGTCGAAGTTCAGCTCGTGGGCGATCGCCGGAGCGCTCGTCCTCGATTTCATCGGCATCGTGCTCTACGCCGCCGCAGGCGACCCTCTCGGCCCTCTGGCGCTGGCCCTGGGCCTATCGAGTGCCTACGCCGGCGGTGTGCTCGTGGTCATGTTCCACCTCATGACCCGTGGCTTCGTCCCGGGCGCGATGACGCGACCGGCCGGGCTGCTCCTGCTCCTGTGGCCGGGGGCGATCGCCGGAGTGGTCTTGCTCGGGCTCTTCTTCGTCGGCTCGGTGCTCTACATCGTCGTCTGGGCTTTCTCGGGCGAACGACTGCCCGAGCCCTTCCCGAAGACCGGGCAAGAGCGACGGGAGACGACGAGCTAGCCGCCGTCACCGATCACGCCGCACCGAAACGAGCCGCGACGCTCCTCGTGCGCCTCGCCCCGGGGCGCGGCGACGTCACCCGTCCAGGCGAAGAGCCGGTCAGCGACCGGTGCCCGCGTGCACCGTCGCCTCGGCCTCGCCGTCGAGACCGTACGCCGTGTGCACGAGTCGTGCGGCCTCGGCGAGGTCAACACCGCGGACGACGACCGAGATGCGGATCTCCGACGTCGAGATCATCTCGATGTTCACCCCGGCGAGGCTCAGCGCCTCGAAGAGGGTCGCCGAGACGCCCGAGTGCGTGCGCATGCCCGCGCCGACGACCGACAGCTTGCCGATCTGGTCGTCGTGCACGAGGCTCTCGAACCCGACCTCGGCCTGCTCCGCGGCGAGCGCCTTGAGCGCCGTCGGGGCGTCGGTCTTGGGCAGCGTGAACGAGATGTCGGTGCGGCTGGTCGCGGCGGCGGAGACGTTCTGCACGATCATGTCGACGTTCGCGCCGGACTTGGCGACGATCTTGAAGATGTCGGCGGCCTTGCCGGGAACGTCGGGCACGCCGATGACGGTGATCTTCGCCTGGCTGAGGTCGGTGGCGACGCCGGCGACGATGGGCTCTTCCATGGTGGCTCCCTCGGGGACGAGCGGTGAGGACTTCGAGGCATCGAGCACCCAGGTGCCCTCGCCCGAGCTGAACGTGGACCGGGCGTGGATGAGCACGCCGTGACGGCGGGCGTACTCCACCGCGCGGATGTAGAGGACCTTCGCGCCGTTGGCGGCGAGCTCGAGCATCTCTTCGCTGCCGACACGGTCGAGCTTTCGGGCCAGCGGCACGACGCGGGGGTCGGCGGTGAAGATGCCGTCGACGTCGCTGTAGATCTCGCACACATCCGCCTTGAGAGCGGCGGCGAGCGCGACGGCGGTCGTGTCGGATCCGCCGCGACCGAGCGTCGTGATGTCGCGGGTGTCGCGGTTGAAGCCCTGGAAGCCGGCGACGATCACGATCGCCCCCTCGTCGAGCGCCTCGCGCAGCCGCACAGGGGTGACATCGACGATGCGGGCGGCGCCGTGCGTGGCATCCGTGATCATTCCGGCCTGGCTGCCGGTGAAGGAACGCGCCTCGAAGCCCATCGAGTGGATCGCCATGGCCAGCAGGGCCATCGAGATGCGCTCTCCGCTCGAGAGCAGCATGTCGAGCTCGCGGGGCGCCGGGATGGGCGCGACCTGGTTCGCCAGATCCAGCAGTTCGTCGGTGGTGTCGCCCATGGCACTGACCGCGACGACGACCTCGTGTCCCGCGCGGCGCGTGTCGACGATGCGCTTGGCGACCCGCTTGATGCTCTCGGCGTCGGCGACGGAAGAACCGCCGTACTTCTGGACGATCAGAGCCATGAGGAGAACTCCCGGAGAGGTCGTGCGTCGGGATGCCACGACGGGGCGCTCGTGCCGCGCCCGAGGATCATCCTAGAGGCGGTCGCATACCGCCCCCGTCATGGGCCGACGCCCGGCGAAACCGCAGGCCCCGTCGGTAGGATCGAACGCTCCCTCTCCCCCGCCTTTCTGGAGGCCCGCGGTTGTCCCCCACCCCGCGCCGACTGCTGTCGTCCCTGCGTCGTCTCGTCCAGGTCGACGATGTCTCGTCGCCCGATACGACGCTGCTCCCCGTCATCGACGAAGCCTTGTCGACGCGCATCCTCGACCTCGCGATCCGCATCGGCGAGACCATGCTCGTCGTCGGCGCCCCGGCCAACGAGGTGACCCTCACGATCGTGCGGGTGTGCGGGGCGTACGGACTCGACCCCGTACACGTCGACGTGACCTACAACTCCATCACGATCGCGCACAGCCGCCCGGGAGCCAGCCATCCCACCACTCTCCTCCGCGTGGTGCGCGGCTCGGTCCCCGACCATGCGAAGCTGCAGCGCCTTCAGGCTCTCGTGCAGGAGATCGCCGGCGGTCTGGGTCTCGACGACGCGATCTCGCGGTGCCGCGCCATCCGTCGCCTCCCCTTCCGCTATCGCCCCGCGATCGTCATCGCCTCTCAGGCATCGCTCGCCGCGGGTGTGGCGATCATGTTCGGGGCGAACTGGCTCGCCCTCGTGCTGTCGTTCATCGCCGCGGCCCTGGCCGCCACGACGCAGTACATCCTGGCGCGGGCCCGCGTGCCGTACTTCTTCGCGCAGATCGCCGGCGGTTTCGTCCTCACCGTCTTCGCGGCGCTGTCGCCGCTGCTGCGCTACACCGGCCTCGATGCGGCGGCGGCGATCCGACCGTCGGTGATCGTGGCATCCGGAATCGTCCTGATGCTCGCGGGTCTCACCGTGGTGGGCGCGGCACAGGATGCCATCGACGGCTTCGCGCTGACGGCGACGGGACGCATCCTCGAACTCACCACGCAGACCCTCGGTGTGGTGCTGGGGATCCTCGCGGGGCTCGAGACGGTGCGCGTTCTCGGGATGGGGATGTCAGCGCCGTCTAACGCTCTGCCGCTCGGACCGGTGAGCGTACAGTTCGTCGGAGCCGCCGTCATCGCCATCGCCGTCGCCGTCTTCAACGGTGCCGGCGCGCGCATCGTCCTCGTCAGCGCCGCCCTCAGCCTCGTTGCCTGGGCGGGGTACGTCGCGGCCTCGGGCCTGGGCTTCGAGGTCGCCGCCGCGAGCGGCGTGGGCGCCTTCGTCGGCAGCTTCGCGGGCATCGTCGTCGCCTACCGGCTGCACGTGCCCTCGGTCGCGATCACAACGGCGGCGATCCTCCCCCTCGTTCCGGGTGCCGCGGTGTTCCGAGGCCTGCTCGGGATCGTCGAGTCGGGCGAAGACCCGGCGGTGCTCATGACCGGGGTCACCACCCTCGCCGGGGCGGCGACGATCGGCATCGCCCTGGCGGTGGGCGCCTCACTCGGCATCTACCTGGGTCAGCCCGTGCGGGCGACCCTGTCGAGCGTCACCCGGGTACGAGCGCGCGTGCGACGGTAGTCAACGAAAGGCGCCGGGATGCCACGGCCCCCGCGTCGCGCGGGCACCGGGCCGTGGCATCCCGGGTTCTCAAGGACAGGAGCCGGGTTCGCTTCCTGCCGCGGTGTCGAACGTGGCGAGGTCGACATCGAGCTCCACCCGGAAACGCTGTTCGCTGACGGCGACGTCGCTCACGTGAAGGGCACGCGGAAGAAGCTCTGCGAAGCAGAGCGGCTCGACCTGGAGCGCGGCGAGATCGCCACCGGTCAGCGCTGTCACCTCCTCGACGGACAGGACCTTTCCCCCGGCCGTGACGCTCGAGACCCCGGCACTCACGCGCCCTTTCTCGAAGCGCGGAGTCATCGCGACGCTCCCTGTCTGCGTGCCCATCCCGCCCGGCAGCGAAACGTCGAAGACCACGTCATCGCCCGAGAAGCCGACGCGCACCGCGCCGCGGGCTTCGGCGGGCACGAACAGCGCCGTGGCCTGCGCGGCGGTGAGAGTGAGTGCTCCGGAGAGGCCGTCCAGCGTCCAGTCGCCGTCGCCGCCTCGAAGTCCCTCCATGTCGAAGGTCAGATCGGAAGTGGCCGGGCCGGTCGGGAAGCTACGAACCGTGGCGTGGGCGCCGTCGAATCGGCCGAAGGGCTGTTGGAGGAGCGCGAAGCCCTCGATGTCGACGTCGATCCGCTGACTATCGGGGAGCTCCAGCGCGGCCCTGACCATCGAGGCGATCGTCCTCTGGCTCTCGGCTCGGGAAATCGCCTCCGCCGTTGCGAGAGCGGTCACCGCGAGGGCGACGAGGACAACGGCGAGTACCGCGAACAGCACCCCCGGTCGAGGTTGTCCCGGGTCGGGAGGTCCCGGCTGGAGTCGAGGCGGTAGCAGGGCGGTCTGCTGGTCGGAGAGGGCCATGCGCCGCGGCCTATCCGAACCGGCCGTTGACGTAGTCGTAGGTGCGGGGGTCGATCGGCGCGTCGAACATCTCCGCCGTGTCGCCGTGCTCGACGATGTGTCCGGGCTGCCCCTGGGACGCGAGGAAGAAGGCGCATTGCTGCGAAACGCGCTGCGCCTGCTGCATGTTGTGCGTGACGATCACGATCGTCACCTCTTTCTGCAGTTCGCCCATCGTCTCTTCGATCACGCGGGTCGACGTCGGATCCAGCGCCGAACACGGCTCGTCCATGAGCAGGACCTTGGGTTTGACCGCCAGCGAGCGTGCGATGCACAGACGCTGCTGTTGACCACCGGACAGGCCGCCACCGGGCTGGCGCAGGCGGTCCTTGACCTCTTTCCACAGGCCCGCCGAGGTCAGGGAGCGCTCGACGAGGTGGTCCTTCTCGTCGCGGGAGGCCCGGATGCCGGTGAGCTTGAGCCCCGCGACGACGTTGTCGTAGATCGACATGGCCGGGAACGGGTTCGGCTTCTGAAAGACCATGCCGATGTCGCGTCGAGCCTCGGTCAAGCGTCGCCCGGTGTCGTAGATGTCGACGCCGTCCAGGAGGACCTCTCCCGCCAGTGATGCGGAGGGGACGAGCTCGTGCATGCGATTGAGGATGCGCAGGAATGTCGATTTGCCGCATCCGGAGGGACCGATGAGAGCGGTGACCTCGCCCGCGGGCATCGTCAGCGAGACGCGGTCGAGCACCTGGTGGTCGCCGAACCAGGCGGTGATCCCCCGTGCGTCGAGCGTCGCGAGCGGCGAAGGGAGGTCCACAGCGAGGTCGGGGATGGAGGTGACCGGCAGGTGCACATCGGCCGCGCCTCCGGCTCGGGGCGGGGCGAACGCCGGGAGGCTCACCGAGGGCGCGGGCGCGGCGCCGGCGGGCGCGGACACGAGTTCCGCCGGCGAGGGGTCTCGGCGCGATCGGCGACCGTTCGGGCCGTGGGGGTCGCCGGCGGGAGTAAGAACGGCGGTGATGTCATCGGACATGTCGAGTGGTCCTCGGTGATCAGAGCAGGTTGGGAAGCAGCCGCGTGAGCTGGTCGGCGACGAAGAAGCCGGCGAGGGCGGCGACGGGGACGAAGACGATCCAGGTCTTCTGCGCACCGAAGCGACGGAACGACCACACGGCCGCGACCTCGACCGCCAGGAAAAACTGCAGGGCGAAGATGAGAGCCCAGACCGTGCGCGCGTCGGTCGCCATCGCCTTCTCCGCAGGACCGAGAGTGCCCGTGGTCGTCAGGCGCGCACCCGCGGGTTGGGTCTCGGAGACCAATCGGGCATCGACGTAGACGATGCCGGTGGGCACGTAGGGCACGCCGCGCGCCGTCTGCAGGATCAGGCGGCTCTCTCCCCGGGTGAGGTTCGGCGGCGTCGGGTCTCCCGCGTACCTCAGGCCGATGACCTCGAAGCGCTGGAGTCCCTGACCGGTGCGCACGGTGATCTCATCGCCCGGATCGAGCGAGGAGATCGCCGAGAACGGCCCGCCGAACGCTGCGGCGCGCGCCATCAGCACGCTGACGCCGACCTGGCCCGGCAACACCGTGTCGCGACGGTGTCCCACTCCCTGCGCGGTCTGAGCGGATGCCGTGCCCTCGACGACCACCTCGTGGAACTTCAACCGCGGGATGTCCATGATCGCGACCGGGGCACCGTCTGCGAGCAGGACGTCTTCGAACGTCCCCTCGCTGACCGGGGCCGTCCCCGCCGCGAGCTGCGCGCGCAGATCGTCCTCGAGCCGTTGCTGGGATGCGAGGTGCTGCAGATGACTGAACACGGTCACGTTCAGCACGAACATGAGCAGGAGCAGCAGCAGCGTCGCGACGATGCTGCGCGCCAAAGCCTCGGCCCCTGTCATCTCGCTCGTCGCACGCGGGGGCGCAGGCGGCCGACGCGGAGGTCGGGGAGGACGCGGAGGACGGGTGAGCAATCGCTGCCGCGGTTCCCGAGGCGGCTCGGCGACCGCCCCGTTCCCGGGTGCGGTTGCTGCGGCGGGGTCGTCGATCACGCTCATGCGGGGGCACCGGCATCGAGCTCGACCTCTGTCGCGGAGCGGCGAAGGCGGAGGCGAAGGACGATCTGGACCACGATCACCGCTCCGGCCGCAGCGAGCAACAACAGGGCCACCAGCCACGGGAAGACGAGAACGGTCGTGTCGCGGGTCAGCGGGCTGAGCGTCGTTCCGCCGACCTCGGCGGGCGGGCGGAACGTGGCGTGCGCGGTGACGAGTCCCCATTGCCCGGCACCCGAGAGGTCGGCCGAGACCACGCGGGACTCCCCCGCCTTCAGCTGCGGGAGCTGCACGGCGTCCGTCTGCGCGAGACGGTTGCCGAAGGGGCCCTCCATCCAGAAGTCCGCCGTCGCGTCGAACGTGGTCGTCGAGACGTTGCGCACGGTGAACGACAGCAGGGTCGATCCCTCGAACGGGTTGGGTGTCAGGCGGACCTCGCTGACGAGACCACCGACGTGGACGACGCCACCGAGATCCACGGCACCGGCAGCCGGCGAGGGCGAGGGGGTCACCGCCTGCACGGTGGACACGCTGGACGGTGCGGTGGACACGCCGGAACTCGCCGACCGTGACCCCGAGCCCTGCGTCGACGAGGTCGCCCCGCTCCGCGAGGATCCGGTCGCTCCGGGCAGACACGGCGAGGACTCAGAGCTCGGCGGGCCGATCACCGTCGCCGACATGTCGAGGGCACCGGTCGGGGCGGGAGAGGGTGCCGCGGTCGGGCACGTGACCGCTCCGCTGCTCGCCGACGCGGGTGCGGAGGCGTGGGCGGCGACGGGCGCCGACACGGCAGCAGCGCAGAGCAGTACCGCGGCGAGCAGGCGTGGCATCCGGTCGCGCCGAGACCACGTCACCGTGTCGCTCCCGAGGTTCCGGCCCCGACGACCTCACGCTCGAGCTCGGCCTTTCGACGGGCCTCGGCCTCGGTGTACTCCACCCAGGCCCGGGCGCGACGATCGTCGATACGGCGACGCAGGCGCAGCCCGCCCCACACGAGCAGACCGATGATCAGCGCGGCGAGAAGGGCCCACGGCACGACGAAGAGCACCGTGTCGCGAGAGACGCTGCGCAGGGGCCCGGGGTTGAGCGCCTGCTGATCGACGGACGGATACAACGTCACCGTGGGCGAAAGGTAGATCCACTGGCCGACCCCCGAAACGGTGGTCGTGACGGTGCGGGTGCTGCCCGGCAGCATCTCGTCGACCTCCGCGCCGACCTCGCCCGAGACGCCGATGCCGAAAAGTCCACGGACCTCGGCCTTCAGGCGGCCCGCCAGAGCCACGTTGCCGGCGTTTCGCACGGTGAAGGTGACGGTCGTCTCGCCATCGAGCGGGTTCAGGCTCGGCGTGTACGAGGCGGACATGCCATCGATGGACAGGAGGGGCTGCAGATCACCGGGGACGCGCACGTAGAGACGGGTGCCGACGCGACGGTCCACGAGAACCTGGCCATCGTTCGACAGCGCGGAGACCGCCAATCCCGCGGCGTGGTCGCCGGGGCGGGCGTCGGCGGGCACGGCGACACGGAACGGGACCTCGGTCGATGCTCCCGGCTCGAGCTGAACGGCGACGGACGGCTGCCCGGAGAAGGCGACCCACCCACCCGCATCGGTCGGGGCGACACCGGTTTCGAGTAGGCCGTAGCCACCCTCGTCCGTGTTGAACGCGTCGGTCGCGAACACCGTGAACGACTGCGGCGTCGATCCCACGTTCGTCACGACGTAGACGTCATCGAGCTCCTGGCCGGGGCCCATCTGGTAGCTGAACCGCGAGCGGGGCGAGGCGGCGTCCGCCGATTGGGGTGCCGCAGAGATGCCGATGGTGTCGTTCGGCGCCGGCGCGTCGTCGGCGCGCGCGGAGCCCGCAGACGACAGGCCCAGCGAGACCGCGGCGGCGGCGATCAGGGCCAGAGCGGCCGATCGGATCCCCCACGCGTTCGGGCGGGCGGGAGCGAGGTTGGAAAGCACGATACATCTCCGCAGAAGGGGCTGGCCGCGGTCGATCCGCGACCTGAACGACGTCTGAACGCCGCACGGGTTCTCGGGGGACGGACGAGGGGCGGCGCCACGGCGCCGCCCCTCGCGTGGTCACTTCGAGACGAGCGTGAGCGTCATCTTCGAGGTGTAGGTGCCGGCCGGAGCGTCGGACGGCGCAACCAGCGTCAGGTCGGCACTGAGCTTGGTCACACCCGTACCCGAGCCTGCGGCCGCACCGGCGAACGTCGCCGGGTAGACGGCCGAGCCCGCGGTCTGCGCGGCCGCGGCGGTCACCCCGGTCGCCGTGGTCCCCGCCGCGTTCACCTTGGGTGCGACGCCGAGGTTGGCGGCGGTGAAGGTGGCCGAGTCGCTCGTGAAGGCGCCGACGGTCTGCGTCAGTGTCCAACCCTTCTTGCTGACGACGCGCTCGTCGGTCACGGTGACCTCGGGAAGCGTCGCCGTCGAGGTCGACTTGTTGTTGATCAACTGCGCCTGACCGAAGGTGGCTGTCGCGCCCGCGGGAACCGACAGCGACAGAGCGCCGTCCTGAGGCGCGACGGTGGTCGCCTCGAGACCGATGTCACCCGTCGTGGCCGCCGAACCGCCGCCGGTGTTTCCGCCGGTGGCGGGTACCGTCGCGGTGTAGCTCCACGAGCCGCCCGGCTTGACCGTGATGTAGACGAACGAGGCGTCCTCGACGGTCACGCCGTTGCTGGAGGTGAAGGCGAGGCCGGCGGAGAAGTCCCCACCGTTGGCCTTGACCGAGGCGTAGTTGGCGCCGGCGAGATTGTTGAGCAGGAGCGCCGGGGTGAGGACCGTCTTCTTCGTGGTGTCGTTGAAGGCGTTCATCTGGCTGCCGAGCCACTTGGAGGTGTCGCGCTCGCCGCCGCGGGGCGAGACGAACACCGAGACACCGGTTGCCGCGGCCGGGCCGGTGAACATCTTGTCGTAGTTCGAGAAGCCCTCGCCGACGGGGTAGCCCGCGACGAGCTGGTCGAAAGCGATGGCCTCGCCGTTCTTGACCAGGTTCTCGGTGGTGGCGTCGAAGATGTAGAACGGCTCGGTCGAACCGGCCGGGGTGTTGGCGGCCTGCGCGGCCGAGACGCCTGTGCCGACCAGCAGGAGGGCGAGAGCCGCGGCAGCCGCGGCCTTCAGGGTCGTAGAGCGGAACATCTCTGTGTACCTTTCCGTGGTCTCGATCAGCCCTGGGCGTACGCCGAGAGGGGGGTGGTCGAGGAGGGGGCGAGGAAGCCGAACTTGCGCTTCACCGAGCCGGGAGCCAGCGGCGAGTTGCCGAAGTTGGTCAGGCTGGTCAGCGAGGAGGAGTTGACGAGGTTCGCCAGGACCGCGTCGTACGCGGGCGAGCCGGTGTAGGTGAACGTCGACTGCACGCGAGCGCGCTCGACGATCAGGTAGGTGTCACGTCCGAAGGTGGTGTTGGAGTAGTAGCTCGCGTTGGGGACGAGGGAGGGAGCCGTGCCCGTGAAAGCGCTGGCACCGGCGACGGGCGAGCCCAGCTGCACGGTCGAGGCGACGGCGACGGTGTTGACCCCCGCCACGTTGTTGGCCTGGGCGATCCAACTGGCAGCCGAGAACGGGATGATCTCGCCGTCACCGAGCACGGTGGCGTCGTTCTCGGGCACCGTGGTGTTCGAGGCGTCTGCCACACCCGAGGGGGTGGTCACACCGAGGGCGTTGAGGAAGAAGCCGCGCGTGCCCGAGGACGTCTGGGGAAGGCGGGGCTTGATCGTGACGCCGTCGATGGAGGTGATGGTCCCCTCGTAGATGCCCTTCAGCTGCGCGGGGGTCAGCGTGGCCCATGCCGCGGTGCCGCCCTTGTATGCGTAGGCGACCGCATCGCGAGCGAAGGGGACGTAGAGCAGACGGCCGTCGGCGTTGGCGTTGGTGCCGGGCCCGCCCGAGCTGCGGGCGATGTCGACCTGACCGGCGATGCTGCGCGCCGGGGTGATGTTGCCGTTGATCGCCCAGTTCGCGCCGTCGATCGAGCGACGCAGGGCGTCGCGGCCGGCGCCCGAGCCGTTCGGACGGGCGAAGAAGGGGCCGTTCGACTTGGCCTGGATGGCCGCCGAGCCGAAGGCGTCGAAGTTGCCGATCGACTTGCCGTCGGCGAGCACACGGACGTAGGAGCCCGAGGCACTGGTGCCGTTGGTGAGCGCGTTCATCGCGTCCTGGAGGGTGTCGGAGCCGACAGCGACGTAGCTGTTCGACACCGGCTCGGCCGAAGCGGTCGAGGCGAAGCCCGCTCCCGCCAGCAGAAGGCCGACTGCCGCGCCGATGGCGGCGATCTTCTTGATCTTCACGAGATACCAATCTGGAAAAGGTGGATGGTGTGATTTCTGGTGATGCGCGGAAGGGAAGAGCGGCTCGCGTCAGCCGAGGCGACGCGGAAGACGAGGGATGAGGAACACGACGCCGGCGGCGAGCACGCCCGCGAGCAGGCTGGCCGGCAAGACCGCCGGCAGCCCGCCCACACCCGGATCCACGGGGGTCTGAGCCCCGGCGAGGGCACCGGCGACGGCTCCGGATGCCACGGGGTCGCCCGACGCCGCGGAACCCGCTGCCGCGGCAGCCGGCGCTGCAGCGACGCTCCCCGAGGCGCCGGGCATGGTCCCGGAGGCGAGGGGGGCAGCGGCCGCGGGGGCCTTCGTCGGCGACGGAGCGGTGGAACGGATGAGACCGGACTGGATCACGTTCGCGGCGACGACGGCCTGCTGGTGCCACGCATCGGAGATCGGCGCGTACCCCACCGGGAGCTGACCGAGATCGACGCCGGGCTGCTGACCGTAACCGGCCGCGTAGCGGATGAATGCGGCGTAGCTGGTGCGAGCCTTGGCATCCGTCATGTAGGGGTTGGTCGCGGCATAGATGGGCAGGGTGAGCGGGTAGGCGGCGGTGGCGGAGCGGGCCGCGTCGGAGGTGAAGTCGAAGCCGACGGTCTGCGTCTGCGCCGTCGTAGAGGTCATCGCCGCGGCGGCGGCGCTCATCGCGTCGTTGGAGAGCCCCACGAAGGCCCCCGCCGGGTTCTTCAGCTCGGCCGAGACGATCTGATACTTCTCGGAGGCCGCGCTGTCCGTGAGGCCGATGACAGCTTGAGTGCCCTGGAGACTGCGGGGCGTCTTGACGTAGCGAGGCGGGTTGGCCAGCGGATCCCATGACCCGGCGACCTGCGCGTCACCGCGAAGCGTGAGGTAACCGGATGTATCGAGGTCGTTCGTGAAAGGTCGCCATCCGATCACGTTGAGTTCGCCCGCGCCGCCCTTGACGGCCTCCCGCTTCGTCGGGTCGGCCTTGGGGAACGTGTCCGTGGGCAATGAGAGAGCACCGTTGGGGTTCACCTGGGGGTTGGTGGAGCTGTACTTGTTGACGCGCGTCCCCCAGGGGTCGGCCTCGCCGTCGAGGAAGGCCCGGGCCTCGGGATCCGCCAGCACGTAGCTCCACAGGGTGTGCGCGACATCGGATCGCCCCTGCGTCACCAGCATGTCGGAGACGCCGACGCCGGCGATGGCCTGCTCCTTCCACTCCGCATCGTTGATGGCGAGGAAATCCGGATCGAACAGCAGATTGCGAGGGTTGCTCCCCAGGTGCCGACGATCGGTCTCGGTGGGAAGGGCGTCGATGTACGAGGAGGTCAGGAGCTTCGCGATCAACCGCGGAGTGAGCTTCATCGAGGTGAACGGGAGGCCGGCCCTGCTCCGTGCGACCTCGTCGGTGCTCCCGGGGTTCGGGAACCGGTCGATGGCGAAGGCGATCGTGATGGCGGAGAGGCCCACCGGCGCGTAGATGAGGTCGTCTGCGGAATCGCCGGCGTAGGGGCGCGAGGTCAGGGCGAGGGGTGCGGAGGTCGTGGCGGCATTGGCCGCTGCCACGGCATCGGCCTCGTTGCTGGTGATCATGTTGTAGATGTCGCCGCCGTTCGCGCACAGCGACGGCTGCCACGACGAGATGGCCGAGGCGAGCAGCTCGCTGCCGACGACCTGTCGTTCGGCGGCACCGATGGCGCAACTGCTGCCGAGCGGGCGGAAGTCGAGGCGCACGGCGACGTGGTGCTTCCAGCTGTCCCAGAACAGTCCGGGCTGCGTGATGGACGGCGAGCCGTTGTCGTGCGTGCCCCGCGGGATGATCACGAGCCAGCACGACTGTCCGCGCGCGGTTCCGTCGGTCGCTTCAATCCGACGCCCGCAGCCGAGACCGCGGGACTGCACGGCCGTCTGCACCTCGAACTTCGCGCTGCCGGTGCCGTTGGACCCGGAGCCAGCCCAGGAGACCTCGTTCGAGGTGTACTGCGAGAAGAAGGGGTTCTGGTTCACGTCGACGCGGTCACCGTCGACGTATTTTCCGTCGGCGATGCGCTGGACCATCTCGTGCTCGCCGTTGCGCAGAGTGGATGAGCGGAAGGGAATCGCCGTCTCGCTGGGCTCGCTGACGCCCTTGCCCAGGACGGTGTAGGGCAGGTCCTGCTTCGGGATCGAATACTCCCAGTCCGGCGAGCCCACTCTCCCGCCGCCGAAGGTGCCGCTCGCGCCGTACTGGCACGTCGTGCGATCGGGGCGACCGGGGTCGTCGGGGTCGTCGCCCCAGCACTGCATGATCTGCAGGAAGTTCTCGCCACCGGTCTGCTGACTCGGCGGGGTCGAGCGCGCGGCGTTCTTCCACGACACCTCGATGCCCTGGGCGCCGAGCCCGCGCGTCTGAGACACCGACACTTCGAGGTCGGGGAACGGCGCATTCGCGGCATCCGGGTCGTAGGACGCGGCCGAGACCGTCGCCGCGCCGAGGTCGGCGCCGTCGGCGGCCGAGGCGGAAGGAGCCGCGAGAGCTCCGCCGGACATCGCGGCGAAGACCGCTCCGGACACGACCACGCCGGCGACGACCGAGGCGAGAGCTCGGCGGAGGCGGTGGTGGGGTGCTGACAAGCGCACGGGATTCCCCTGATTCTTCATCGACAGGGCCTGTCGACGGGTCGAAGTTATGGGCGGGTTATGACGGACGGATGAACAAGCTCACAACGAGGGCTCGCGCTCGCGTTGCGGAGAGACGTTTCTGCGAAAGACCCGGTCGAAGGGGAATTCGGGCACGCCGAAGCCGCGTCCGACCGCGTCGGACGCGAGGCGAGTGGCGCGTCAGCGGCCGTTGGGGCGACGGGAGCGACGCAGCAGCAGAGGCGGCACACCGATGGCGGCGAGCAGCAGCACGGCCGCGGCAGCCATCATCGCCGCGGGGGCTCCCGGCACCGGATCGGGGATCGAGAAGGGAGCGGATGCCGCTGCCCGCCCACCCCCGGCGGCACCGGACAGGAGGTTGCCGTTGGCGTCGTAGACCGCCTCCGCGGCCGTGGATGCGGCGGCCGGGTCGGTCGCGGCGGTCGCCCCCGCGGCTGCGGTGCCCGTGGTCGCGGCGCCGGCAGCGGCTCCCCCGTCACCGGAGCCGGTGACGTCGGTGCTCGTGCCGGCGGCACCCGCCGTCCCGGTCACGCACTGGCTGGGCCCCTGCTTGTCGCAGTCGGCCGGTTGCGGGGCGGTCTGCGCCAGGCGGTTGTTGTCCAGGGAGTCCCCCGGCTGGAAGGTCGGGTTGTTGCACGCGTTGATGTCGACGGTCGAGCCTTGGGCGCCGGGAATCCGCTTGATCTGCTCGGCACCCGCTTGAACGAGGTTCATCGGGAGCGGCGAATAGCCCAGCTGCTCCGCCTGCTGCTGCCCCTCGCAGAGGACGTATTTGGCGAAGGCACCCAGCGTGCGCCCCTTGTCGGCGTTGAACGTCCCGCCCTCCTGGGTCGGCACGATCATGTACGAGTAGCTCGAGAGCGGGTACGTGCGAGGGTCGCCGTTGTTGTAGACCCCATCGAGGATCTGGGTCAGGTAGTCGGCTGACGAGGCGTTCGTGTTGATCTGCGCCTTGAGCATCGCGACCGCCACCGACGAGGCGGTCGGTTCGATGTAATAGCCGGCGGCATTGAGCACCTTCGCCACCGGGAACCCGGACTTCAGTGCGTACGAGTACTCGACGTAGGTGATGGCACCCTCGCCGTAGTTCTGTCCCACATAGGCGGAGACGCCGAGCGAACCGTTCTGCAGGGTGGCCCCCACGTCGTCGGGGAACTGCGACGTCATCCCCGTCGTCCAGATATCGGGGTGCTGCTTCGACATCCACATCGTGAACTGCGCGGTCGAACCCGATCCGTCGGAACGCGCGATGCGCTGGATGGGGCGGTCGGGCATCGCGAGCCCCGGGTTGTCGGCCTGGATGGCGGGATCGTTCCAATTGGTGATCTTGCCCGCGAAGATCTTCGTCACGGTGGCCCCCGCGAGGCGCAGGTTCGTCACCTGCTTGCCGCCGATCTTCAGGTTGTACATGAACGAGGTGCCGCCGGCGACGATGGGCATGTACGCGTAGCCCCCGACGGGAGGCTTCTCGGGCTGCGCCCCCTTCTCGGTCGGCTGCAGCTGGAACGGGATCTCGCTGATGGCGAAATCGACGCTGCGGTTGATGAAGTCGGTGCGACCGGCCGTGGAGCCGAGGCCCCGGTAGTTGACGGTCATCGTGTAGTTGGACTGCACGTTTCGCCGCCACTGGTCGAGGGCGTTCTGCGACCAGGTCGACCCGGAGCCGGAGATGTCGGCGTAGGCAGCGTCCGCGGCGGTGGCCGCGGGGGTGACGCCACCGGCGCCGACCACCCCCGCGACGAGGGCGGCGACGAGGGCGGTCGCGGCGAGTCGGAAGCGGCGGGGGATCACGGAGTCTCCTCGGAGGGGTGGGAAGTGTCGGCGGCGACCCGCTCGGCGGCGAGCGCCTCGCTGGCCGTCAAGGTCGCGGGAACGAGGACAGCACTCGCGGCGGCCGCCGACAGAGCGGCGCGACGCTCGATACGTGCGAGATCGCCCCGTGACGCCGCGGCGCGGGCGCGGCGTCGGCGCGGGCTCAACTGACCCGCGCCTTTTCCGCCGATGGCGCGAGCGACGATGAACAGGACGAGCACGAGCGCGATGAGGGTCGCGGCCGCCCCGAATCCTCGGGCGATCATCGACGGCTCGGGAGATTTGACCATGTCGAACACCTGGAGCGGCAGCGAGATCATCGGCCCGTGGAAGGGGTTCGTGTTCATGACGGCCGTCACACCCGAGGTCAGAAGGACCGGCGAGGTCTCGCCGACACCGCGTGCCGTGCCCAGGATCACCGCGGTCGCGAGCCCCGAACGGGACGTCGGCAGCACGACCGTCCACACCGTCCGCCATCGCGATGCGCCGAGCGCATAGGACGCCTCGCGCAGGTTCCCCGGCACGAGCCGGAGGACGACGTCGGAGGCGCGGATGATGATCGGCAGCATCATCACGGTGATCGCGAGCGACGCCGCGAACCCCGAGCGCTCCTGGGTCACCAGGGTGATGACGGCGGCGTAGATGAAGAGGCCGGCGACGATCGAGGGCAGCGCGGTCATGGCATCCGAGATGGTCCGGACGAAGCGGGCGAACCGCCCGCCGATCTCGTTCATGAAGACCGCGGTCGCAATGCCCAGCGGTACGGCGATGGCCAGGGCGATCGAGATCTGGATCAGGGTGCCGACGATGGCGTGGGCGATGCCGCCCGTGTCGAGCGGGTCGAGCGGACCCGCGAATTTCATCGTCTCAATGAAGAAGGTGAGGTGGGTGACCGCGTCGAAACCACGCAGCAGCGTGAAGACGACCACGAACACCAGAGCGGCCAGCAACAGGCCACCGGCACTGTAGAGCAGGGCGGTCATGACGCGGTCGACCACATCGAGCCGGTCGGAGCGCAGAACGATGAGCAACGCGTAGATCGCCAAGAACGACGCGTAGGCCACCACAGCCCACCCGATCACCCCGGTCATCGGCGTGAGCCAGCCGAACAGCAGGGTCGCCACCGCGAGGGAGGCGCAGACCGCGCCGATCAGGTCGAAACGCTGCTCGGCCGGGATGCCGCGCACGCGCCGGCGCGGCCCCGGAGCCTCGGCGCCCGGGTCGGGCAGCTCGGTCCGTCCGCGACGGGGGGCCGGGAGCGTTCCGGGTACCTCGACGAGGCGCGTGACGTCGTCTCCGACCGGTGGCGGAGCCAGGGTGGCATCCGGGGTCATGTCATCCCTCGCTCTGGGCGCCGGAGCGCGATCGGGCCACGACGGAGGACGCGGTGAAGTTGATGACGAGGGTGATGACGAACAGCGTCAGCCCGGCCGCCATCAGGGCCGACAGACCGAACTGACTCGATTCGCCGTAGCGGAGGGCGATGAGCGCGGAGATGGAGTTCGACCCCTTGCTGAGGACCTCGACGTTGATCGTGAAGATCGGCGAGATGATCATGTAGACGGCGATCGTCTCCCCCAGCGCCCTGCCCAACCCGAGCATCGTCCCGCCGATGATTCCACCCCGACCGAACGGCAGAACGACGGTGCGGATCATGCCCCATCGGGTCGATCCGAGGGCCAGCGCCCCCTCGCGTTCTCCGATCGGCGCCTGCGAGAAGGCCTCGCGCATCACCGAGGTCTGGGTCGGTGCCACCATCAGCGCCACGACGATGCCGGCGATGAAGGCCGAGGAGGTGAACGCCCCCGCCGAGGTGATGCGTGCACCATCGGGATCGGTCACGGCGAGGACGGGAACCCACGCGAAGTAGTAGGAGATCCACTGGGCGACGGGGATGACCGCCGCCTGGAGGAAGAACACCCCCCAGAGCCCGTAGACCACGCTCGGCACCGCGGCCATGAGATCGACCAGTGTGACCAGGGCCGACCGGAGGCGGGGAGGAGCGACCTCCGAGATGAGCAGCGCCGTCCCCACGGCGAGGGGAACAGAGAACGCCATCGCCACCAGTGCGATCGAGACGGTGCCGAACAGCACGGCGACGATGCCGAAATCCCCGGCCTCCGGGTTCCACTCCTGCGTCCAGAAGAACGACGGGCCCGCGACGCTCAGCGCTTCGCCGCTGCGGAGCGTGAGGAACAATCCGACCGCCAGCATGATCGCGACGGTGATTCCGCCCGCGGCGTAGGACGTGGCGCGGAAGACGGCATCTCCGCGTGAGGGCCGCGCGCGCAGCTCGCGGGGCGCGACCGGCTGCTTCTCCTCGACAGACGGTGCTTCAGCGGGGCGCAGGAGCTCGGTGAGCGCGTCCGGGCCGACGGCGGTCATCGCGTCACGCTCCGGGGCGCGCACACGACGGAGCGCAGAGATGGTCTCATCGGGCTTCCTGAGAACACGGACCGGCGGCGGGTTCCAGCCGGATCCTCGACAGCGTGGGGGCCGAACATGAACAACCGACCACGTTCCGGGGAAGGAGCCTTGGCCGAGACGTGAGCGGGCCACGAGCGCTTCATGACGACGGCACCGGAGTCGGTGTCGAGGTCGGGGCGCGCGTCGTCCCGGTCGGCGACGGCAGCGGTGTCGGGGTGGCGGCTCCCGTCGACAGTGTCAGGGTCACCGGCGTCCCGAGCGGCGATCGGGAGCCGGCCGCGGGGTCGACATCGATGACGCCACCCGCGGGCACGATGCTCGAGGTCGCGTGCCGCAGGACGATCGCGAAGCCCGCGGACGCCACCGAGTACTGAGCGCGATCCGCCGTCGCGCCTCGCACGTCGGGCACCGTGTTGAAGCCGCTCGCCACGACCAGTGTGATCGGACCACCGGATGCCGAGACCTCGCCCGGCGCGGGATCCGTCGCCGTCACCGTGCCCACGGCATCCGTTCCATCCGACGAACCCGTCTTCTCTGCGACGCGGAGACCGGCGGCCGCGAGGAGGGCGCGGGCGTCTTCCTCCTGCCGGCCCACCACCGTGGGAACGGTGACACTCCGCGGGCCCGGAGTCTCGGCAGCTCGAGCGGCAGGGGGTGAGGGCGACGCCGATGAGACGGAGGGCGAGGCGGCGGCGGAAGAGGAGGCGTGTGGCCGCTCCTGCGCTTCGACCGGGGCCGCGCGAGGGACGAGGGCGAAGACCAGGATGCCCACGAGCACGGCGGCGGTCGAGAGCAGGATCCACATCAGGGACGACGCCCCGGAGCGCGGGCCGACAGTCTCGGCCGCAGACCGGGCCACCGGGGACGGGAGAAGTCGGGTGGCCGGCGCCGGCACCCCGGACGGTGCGACGGCCATCGAAGCCGCGACGCCGCGCGGGGAGGAGAGGGCCGCGGCGGAGAGGGCCGATCGCATCGCCGGCGCCGAGGCGAAGCGATCGCCGGGCTCCTTCATCAGCGCTCGGACGACGAATCGATCGAGCTCGACGGGAACGCCGCGTGCGCGGACGGAAACGGTGGGGGGAAGGGCCATCAGGTGTGCCCGGACCGTCTCGTCGATGCTCGCTCGCACGAACGGCGGTTCCCCGACGAGGGCCAGGTACAGAAGAGCCCCGACCTGGTAGATGTCGCCCGCGACTCCCACCGCGTCTCCGCGGAGGTGCTCCGGGGAGGCGTACGCGGGGTTACCGACGATCCCCTCGACCGCGGCTGTCACGCCGCTCAGCAGGACGTCTCCGGCCCGTGCGGATCGGCCCGGCCTGTCCGCCACACCGAGATCGATGAGAGTGACGGCGGTGACGTCGCCGCCGGCCTCGCGTTGGACGAGCACATTGGATGCCGACACGTCACGGTGGACGTAGCCCGCCGCGTGGACCGCCTCGAGGGCACCCAGAACGCGGTCGACGACGGCGAGAGCCGCCGCCGGAGGCAGCGGCCCCCGCGTGCGGACGAGCTCGGCGAGGGTGACGCCCGGGGCGAACATCCAGGCCGTCCACACTCGGAGATCGCCGTCGTCGCCCATCGCGACGACCCGGGCCACGGACGGGTGCGAGATCGACCGGGCGATCGACGCCTCGCGGAAGAAGGCGGCTCGCACCGTGGGCGTCACGTCGAGATGGGGGTGCAGAACCTTCACGGCGACCACTCCGCCCTCGACCGTATCGAGAGCCTCGTACACCGAGGCGGTGGCGCCCGAGCCCAGCAGAGATCGGATCCGGAATCGCCCGCCGATCAGATCAGGAAGCTGCGGACCGGTCACGGGCACGCCGTCCCGGCCGCCGACGCGGGTGTCGCCATCGGTCGCTCAGCCAAGGAGGGGGACTTCTTCGCGCACCTGACGGTAACGGCGCCCGGAACGCGTGCCGATGTTCACGACACGAGCGATGTGGGCGCGACCCAGGTGATCACGCGCCGCGCGCGCCGCTGCGGCGGCCTCACCCGGCGACTCGTACCAGCGGGAGCTGATGAGCACGGGCAGACCGCCGAGTCGGAGGGCCCAGGCGTGCCGGGTGGGCACGTCGCCGCGCACGGTGGTCGGCGACAGCTCGCCCGCCCGGGCGCTCAACACCTCGGCATCGGCCCAGGCGTCGTCCGGGGCGGGGTACAGCCACGTCCCCCGACCGAGCTCGCGGTTGTTCGTGGCGAGCAGTCTCCACACGCCGTACATGCCGCCGCGTGCGACCGGCCCGCTCGCGCGGGGGGCGACGACGCCCTGACCGGTTTCCGCGGGCAGGATGCGGGCCCGGAAAGAGAGCCACGACGCCAGCATCGGGTCGTCGGTGGATCGGAACGTGTCGAAGACGACGCGCGCCTGCGCGCTCGATCGCGCGGAGAGCTGTTCGCTCACGAGGGGT
This sequence comes from Sphingomonas sp. G5, assembly GCF_052660795.1. Lineage (NCBI taxonomy): Bacteria > Pseudomonadati > Pseudomonadota > Alphaproteobacteria > Sphingomonadales > Sphingomonadaceae > Sphingomonas > Sphingomonas sp. G5. The sequence continues at coordinate 2,549,146 of NZ_CP109660.1, forward strand.
CCCCTGTCTCGCGGATTCGCACCGGCCCTTCGGGTCGACCGGTGCTTCTCCGCTCAGAAGAACGTCCTCCCCCGGCATGGCCGCGGCACGATCAACGGGTGAACGAGCGGTTCACCAGCCCTCAACGATTCGTCACGAACTCATAAGGTGCGTTCACCCGCCGGTTCATACGACCTGCTGGTCGGGAAGGCGGGGGCCGTCAGGGTGACGAGGTCGTCCGCGCCGACGCGGCGAGCCGGTTCAGCTCGCTGAGTACGCCGGGTCGCAGCATGAGTCGGGGCAGGTCGAAGGACTGCGAGCAGCGCGATGGATCGGATCACCACGTGCGGCGAGTCGGGTCAGAGCGTGCGACGACCCTCGAAGGCGCGGCCCAGGGTCACTTCGTCGGCGTATTCCAAGTCGCCGCCGACAGGCAGACCGGATGCCAAACGCGTCACACGGATCTCGAGGGTGTGCATGAGCCGGCTGAGGTAGGTCGCGGTCGCCTCGCCCTCGAGGTTCGGATTCGTCGCGAGGATGACCTCTTGCACGGTGCCGTCGGCGAGGCGCTGCATGAGTTGGGTCACGCGAAGGTCGTCGGGACCGATGCCCGCGATGGGGCTGATGGCTCCGCCGAGCACGTGATACAGGCCGCGGAACTCGCGCGTGCGCTCGATCGCCGAGACGTCCTTGGCGTCCTCGACCACGCAGATGAGGGTGGCGTTACGACGCGGATCACGGCAGATCGAGCAGCGGTCCTGCTCGGAGACGTTGCCGCAGATCTCGCAGAACTTCACCTTGTCGCGGATCTCGCCGAGCAGCGTCGACAGACGCGACACGTCGAACGATGGCGACTGCAGGATGTGGAACGCGATGCGCTGAGCGGATTTCGGACCGATGCCCGGAAGGCGCCCGAATTCGTCGATCAGGTCTTGGACGATGCCGTCGTACATCAGGTGAACCTCGTCGGGGGCTCGTAGGGTTCATCGCGCACGTAGTTCGCGCCGAGCATCTGGCGCACCACGGCTTCGCCGTAGCGCTGGACTCCCCCGCTGAGCGGCGCCATACGCGGAACGACGACCGGCGGCAGCGGGACCTCGGACTCGTCGACCGGCGGGATCACGTCATCGTCGTCGGCCTCGTCGGGCGCGGGCACCGAGGGGGTGACCTCGCGCGGCGGGAGGACGACACCCTCGTGCACCCCGGAGGGGGCGACCGCGATCGCTTCGTCGGGTTCGTCGTCGACCGCGAGCGCCGTCGACGGAGCCGCTGCGGCGCGCGTCGTGGCCGGAGCAGAACCATCGGATGCCGGAATGGGAGCGACGGCCCACTCGGTCACCGAAGACGAGTATGGAGCCGAACTCTGCGGAGAGCGCGGCGCGGGGGCGGGAGGGCCGGACGCCGGACCGCTCGCGGGGCCGGAAGGACCACGCGACGCGCCCCCGGGACCGGAACCTCCGGGGCCGTCCCCCTCCAGGCGGGCGAGGTACTTGACCCGGACGCCGAGGACCGCCTGGATGGCGTGGCGCAGGTCTTCGCTCGGGCCGCCCTCGGGGGTGCGTGTCTTGAAGGCGGTGAGATCGCTGCCCGTGCGGAACGCCAGGGTGAGGACGTCGCCCTCGAAGGCGGCGACGGCCGCCGTCGAGACGACGAGCCACGACGAGCGACTCGCGACCTCGAGCTGACCGAGAACCTCGGGCCACGCGTCGCGGACGTGCCCGAGCTCGATCGGACCGACCGGAGTGGCCGGCGGTGTGGGCGCAATCGGGTCGAGCGGTGACGCGTCTTCGGTGTCGTCGGACGGCGCGTTCGAGATCGGCGCCGGGACGGGTCGCTGTTCGATCGGCTCCGACGCGGACGACACGGCAGCATCGCGGGGCGGGGTCGATTCCCGGGGCGGGGTCGCTTCGCGGGGTGGGGTCGCTTCGCGGGGTGGGGTCGCTTCCCGGGGCGGGGTCGCTTCCCGGGGCGCGGTCGATTCCCGGGGCGCGGTCGCTTCCCGGGGCGGGGTCGCTTCGCGGGGCGGGGTCGCTTCCCGGGGCGGGGTCGCCGCCGTCCGGTCGGTCGGCGCCGGGTCGCTCTCGGGCTCGAGAGACGCGGTCTGCGGGGTGGGAGCCGTATCGAACGGATGAGCATCGTCCGTCGTTTCGGCACGGCCCGCACCTGCCGACGCGGCGAGGAGGGAAGGTGCTTCCGCGGTCGCGCGAGTGTCGCCCTGCGAGCGGGGGTCGGCGAGCGCCGTCGCCTCAGCCGCGCCGCGGTCGGTGCGCGCAGGCGACACGGGCGGAGAGGGCTCGTCGTCGTCGTCGAAGGGAGGCGGAGCGTCGTCGTCGGTGAACGGCGGCGGGACGTCGTCGTCGCTCGGCGCGGAAGAGGTCGACTCGGTGTCGGTGGGCCGCGCCGGAGCGGCCTCGGAGCCGTGCGGCGAGGTTGCGGCGGACGATGCGGAACCGGGTGAGGCGACACCGGACGACGCCACCGCCGGAGAACTCGTGGGAGAAGAACCCGGCCCGGGCGAGGCGATCGCGCCGGGAGATGCCACGGTCGGCGCGGCGACGCCGGGCGCGGCGACCGACGGCGCAGCGACCGTCGGCGCAGCCGCGGGCGAAGCCCCGGAAGGAGACCCGGAGGGTGAGGGACCCGCGGGAGCGACGCCCGCCGGAGACACGGTTGCGGGGGCGGCAACCCGCGACCCGCCCGGGCTCGCGACCGCCGGCGTCGTTCCAGGGGCGGCGATGTCCGCCGCGGGAGATGCCGGGCGTCCCGTCGCCGGAACCGGTGCAGGAGCGCCCGGGCCGCCGCGCGCCGCATCGAGATCGTGCGCCATCGCGGGTGACGTGCCCTGGGCGATACCGGCGTGGGTGAGCACGCGGGCGACGAGGAGTTCGAGCTGCAGGCGCGGGGACGTGGCCCCGGTCATCTCGTCGAGAGCCGCGACCACCAGGTCGGCCGTGCGCGACAGCCGCGCAGCGCCGAATGCCGTCGCCTGACGCGACATTCGATCGAACTCGTCGTCGGGGATGCCCCGCAGGATCGCTGAAGCACCGGCACCGGTCGCCGCCACGACGATGAGGTCGCGAAGCCGCTCGAGCAGGTCGTCGACGAAGCGGCGCGGGTCTTGACCGGTCTGCACGACGCGATCGACGGCGGCGAAGGCTCCCCCGCCGTCGTTCGCGGCGAAGGCGTCGACGACCTCGTCGAGCAGCTCGGAGTGGGTGTACCCGAGCAGCGCGACCGCGCGCTCGTACCGCACGAGGACGTGCCCCTCGGCATCGGCGTCGGAGCCGGCGATGAGCTGGTCGAGCAGCGAGAGCGTGTCGCGGGGCGAGCCACCCCCGGCGCGAACGACGAGCGGCAGGACGCCGGCCTCGACACCCACGCCCTCGCTCTCGCAGAGCTCTTGAACGTACTCGAGCATCGCCGCGGGCGGAACGAGTCGGAAGGGGTAGTGGTGCGTGCGCGAGCGGATCGTGCCGAGCACCTTCTCGGGCTCGGTGGTCGCGAAGATGAACTTCACGTGCGCGGGAGGCTCTTCGACGAGCTTGAGCAGGGCGTTGAAGCCCTGCTGGGTCACCATGTGCGCCTCGTCGAGGATGAAGATCTTGAAGCGGTCACGGGCGGGGGCGAAGATCGCGCGCTCGCGCAGGTCACGGGCGTCGTCGACACCGTTGTGGCTCGCCGCGTCGATCTCGACCACGTCGAGCGATCCGCCGCCGCCGCGACCGAGTTCGACACAGCTGTCGCACGTGCCGCACGGGGTGTCGGTGGGGCCGGCCGCGCAGTTGAGGCAGCGCGCGAGAATACGGGCTGACGTGGTCTTTCCGCAGCCGCGCGGACCCGAGAACAGATACGCGTGACCGACGCGGTCGCTGCGCAGGGCGGTCATGAGCGGCTCGGTCACCTGCGACTGCCCGATCATCTCGCCGAACGCCTCGGGGCGGTATCGGCGGTACAGGGCTGTCGTCACCCCACCAGCCTACGGCGTCCCTCCGACATCGCCTCCGCCGTCCTCGTCATCGACACCTCGCGCGCGCGGATCGACCCCCGCGACCCCGACGATGGACCGCCGAACCACGGGGAGCGGAGGAGTATTCGGCTACGGAGGACTCGACCGGCTCGCGGCATCCTCCCCTCCCCGTTTCTCCTCCCGTGCGCCGAGAAGAGCGGTACGGGAAGACGGACCTCCCGTCGCCCGCCGGGCGAGGACACCGCGCCACGAGCCCCGGCACCCTCACCAACCCCGGTATCCCCCGGCACGCCCCGGGCATCCGCCCGACGCGCGGTATCCACCCGACGCGCGATATCCACCCGGAAACGCCGAACGCGACGACACCCCGGAGTATGCCGCCGCGTTCGAAAGGATCAGAAACCGCCGTCGAGCCCGACCGCGATCGGCCCGTCGTCGTCGCTCACGATCGGGATCGCCGTCGTGACGATCGGCACCGACGCCGACAGCAGCGTTCCGTCCTCGCGTACCGACCCCTCGAGCTGGCGGATCGACGGCCGCCCCGGTCGTACCGGGCCCTGCCCGTGCAGCGCGACGCGCACGATCTCGCCGGGAGCCACGGTGTAATCCACCCCGCGCACGGCGAAGGTGACGGGCGCGCCCTCTCCTCCGGCGCGCAGTGTCAGCGCGGTCTCGGTGAGCGTGACGTCGAGGCGCGTGCCGTGCCAGTGCAGCACGTACGACAGTTCGGGCCAGTCCGCGGGCAGGCGCGGGTCGAAGGTGAGCAGACCGAAGTGATCGCGCATGCCTCCGAAGCCGCTGACGAGCGCGGTCCACACCCCGCCGGCCGACGCCACGTGCACACCGTCCGAGGCGTTGTGGTGCAGGTCGCCGAGATCCACGAACGCGGCCTGACGGAAGTACTCGAGAGCCAGGTCCTGGTAGCCCACCTCGGCCGCCAGGATCGACTGCACGACCGCCGACAGCGTCGAGTCGCCCGTGGTCAGCGGGTCGTAGTACTCGAAGTCCGCGAGCTTCTCGGCATCCGTGAAGTGATTCCCCTGCAGGAACAGGGCGAGCACCACATCGGCCTGCTTGAGCACCTGGTAGCGGTAGATCACCAGCGGGTGGAAGTGCAGCAGCAGTGGACGCTGGTCGGGCGGGGTGTTCTCGAGGTCCCAGATCTCGCGCTCGAGGAAGACGGCGTCCTGGGGATGGATGCCGAGGGCCTCGCTGAACGGGATGTGCATGGCCTCGGCCGCCTTGTCCCAGCGCTCGGGCTCGGAGGGATCGAGGTTCATGCGGTCGGCCATCTGGGCGTAGGCCTCGGGGTTGTTCTCGGCGAGATCCCGGACGGTCCGCGCCGCGAAGCGCAGGTTGAAGCGCGCCATGACGTTGGTGAAGAGGTTGTCGTTGACGACGGTGGTGTACTCGTCGGGTCCGGTCACGCCGTGGATGTGGAAGGAGTCGTGCTCGCCCTCATCGACCGCGTCGCTCGAGCGCCAGAACCCCAGCGTCGACCACAGGCGGGCGGTGTCGACGGCGATGTCGACGCCCTCGCGGGCGAGGAACTCCTCGTCCCCGGTCGCGCGGACGTATTTGGCCAGCGCGAAGGCGACGTCGGCATTGATGTGGTACTGAGCGGTGCCGGCGGCATAGTACGCCGATGCCTCTTCGCCGTTGATCGTGCGCCAGGGGAACAGGGCTCCCGCCTCGTTGAGCTGGTGCGCGCGCTTTCGGGCCGCGGGGAGCATGAGGTAGCGCATGCGCAGGGCGTTCCGGGCCCAGAGCGGCGAGGTGTACGCGAGGAACGGGAGGACGTAGACCTCGGTGTCCCAGAAGTAATGGCCGCTGTATCCGGAACCCGTGACGCCCTTGGCGGGAACCCCCTGGCCATCGGCCCGGGCCGCGGCCTGCGCCAGCTGGAACAGACACCAGCGCGTGGCCTGCTGCAGGTCGCCGTGGCCCCCGATACGCACGTCGGAGCGGTCCCAGAAGTCGGCGTACCAGGCGATCTGCTTCTCGACGAGCCCGTCGATCCCCGTCTCGACGGCGCGGTCGATCGTGCGGCGGCAGCGGTCGAGGAGCTCGCCCGTGGGGACACCTCGCGAGGTGTGATAGCTCACGAGCTTGGTGATGGTCGTGGGCACGCCGGCCTTCGCGTGCACGCGGTAGACGTTCTTGGCGATGTCGGGCTCGATGAGCTGACGCGAGGTGTACTCGTTCTCGGTCTCGACGAGGTGATCGGCGATGACGGCGAGCGTCATGTTCGATTCGCTGACCTCGTAGCTCAGCGCCGAGCGGTTGCCGTCCTGCCAGTACTCGCGCGGCTGCAGCACCCGGTCGCTGAGTCTCTCGGTCTTGCGCGGGTCGAAACCGGACTGCTTGGATGCCATGGGCGAGCCGCCGTAGATCCCCTCGCCGTCCTGGCGGTTCAGCAGCTGGTTGCTCACGGTGACGGGGGCGTCGGCATCGAGCACCGTCACGGTGAGACGGAGGACGGCGAGGTGCTTCTCGTCGAACGAGACGAAGCGCTCGTCCTCGATGCGGACGCGTTTGCCCGAGGGCGTGACCCACAGGAGATGGCGACGGAGGATCCCCTGGCGCATGTCGAGCACGCGCTCGTACTCGCGTACGTCGGCGACGTCGAGCGAAAGGGGCTCGTCGTCGACGTAGACGCGCATGACCTTGGCATCCGGGGCGTTGATGATCGTCTGGCCGACCTCGGCGAAGCCGTAGGCCTGCTCGGCGTGCCGGATGGGGAACGTCTCGTGGAAGCCGTTGATGAACGTGCCCTGCTCGAGCGCGAAGCGGCCCTCGATGGAGTTGCCGCGCAGGCCCAGGTAGCCGTTGCCGACGGCGAACAGGGTCTCGGTGACCCCCACGTCGTCGAGCGAGAACTCGGTCTCGACGAGGCGCCATTCGTCGACGGGGAAGCGATCGCGATCGATCATCGGGGCGTGCCTTCCGGTGGCAGGTTCGGGTCGGCGCGGGGCGGCCTCGGGCCGTTCGCGCGGGTGGTGCTCGGTCTCGCCCGTGGGGCGGGCGACGACGGGTGTCGCGGATGGCGACGGCTCAGTCTACGAACGCGGCGAGGTCGTCGACGACCACGGTGGCCCCGGCGGCGCGGAGCTGGTCGGCGCCGACCCCGCGGTCGACGCCCACGACGACGCCATAGCCTGCGGCGACGGCGGAGCGCACGCCGCTCAGCGCGTCTTCGACGGCCACGGATCGCGCGGGGTCGACACCCAGCAGACGTGCGGCCTCGGCGAACACGTCGGGAGCGGGCTTGGACGAGAGGTGGTCGCGCTCGGCGATCACGCCGTCCATCACGACGGGGAAGCGCTCGCGGATGCCGGCGGCGTCGAGGACCTCGACGGCGTTCTTCGAACTGGAGACCACCGCGATGGGGGTCCCCGCGGCCTGCAACACGTCGAGGAGGGCGACCGAGCCGGGGTAGGGCGCGATGCCCTCGCTGCGGAGGATCCGCGAGAACACCTCGTTCTTGCGGTTGCCGACGCCGCAGACGGTGTCTTCGGACGGATCGTCGGAGGGTTCCCCCCACGGGACCTCGACGTCGCGGCTGCGCAGCAGGCTCGCCACCCCGTCGTAGCGCTTCTTGCCGTCGACGTACTCGAAGTAATCGCGATCGGTGTAGGCGGGCTCGATCTTCCATGCCGCGAACAGCTCGTCGAACATCGTCTTCCACGCCCGCATGTGCACCTCGGCGGTGGGGGTGAGCACCCCGTCGAGGTCGAAGAGGACCCCCTGGAAACCGGTGAGGTCGGGCAGGTCGGGGCTGTCGGTCACGGCTGGCTCCAGATCGGGGTGCGGTGGCGCGAACGCCCGGAGCGCCGCCCTTCCAGCGTAGTGGCGAGGGCGGGCGGAAGGCCTCAGCGGACTGTCGCCGACAGGGCGCGTCCGCCGATCCATACGGAGGACGGATGCCAGTCGGCATCCCACTGCACGAGATCCGCGAGCGATCCCTCGGCGAGGTGGCCGATGTCGGTGCGTCCGAGGGAGCGCGCGGCGTTCTCGGTGCACGCCGACAGCACGGCGGCGGGGTCCAGTCCCGCGGCGATCATGCGACGGACGCCCTCGTCGAGGACGATGCCCGCACCGGCGATCGTGCCATCGCGGCGGCGGCCGAGTCCCCTCGCGTCGTTGGCCACGGGTTGTCCGCCGAAGTCGCACCACCGGTCGGCGCCGAGTCCCGCCGTGACGATGGCATCGGTGACCGCCACCGTGCGACGACCGGCCGAGGCGAGCACGAGCGAGACGATGCTCGGATCGAGGTGCTGGCCGTCGACGATGGTGCCGACGAAGAACCGATCGTCGGACAGCACCGCGCCGGGAACGCCCGGCTCGCGCGGCTTGAGGGGTCGCTGGGCGTTGAAGACGTGCGTGGTCATGGTCGCGCCCGCGTCTGCGGCGGCGTGCACCTGCGCGGCGGTGGCGTCGCTGTGGCCGACCGCCACGACATAGCCCTCTCCGCTCAAGCGGCGGACCGCGTCGAGCGCGCCGGGGAGCTCGGGCGCGAGCGTGATTGTGCGCAGGGCGTCTCGGGCGGCGGGGCGCGCCAGCAGGGTGTCGAGATGCGCGGGCTCGGGTGCGAGCATGCACGCGGCGCGATGGGCACCCTTGCGGGCGGGAGAGAGGAAGGGCCCCTCGAGATGGGCCCCGAGGATGCGCGCGACCGGCTCACCGGCGAACTCCGTGCGCGCGCGACCGACGCGTTCGAGAGCGCCGATCATGTCGGGCAGGGGCGCCGTGATGACGGTCGGCTCGACAACTGTGACGCCGCGGGCCGCGAGACCGGCGAGAAGACTCCGCCAGCCCGCGTCGTCGGCCGCTGCCACATCGACGCCGAACGAGCCGTTGACCTGGAGATCCAGCATCCCCGCCGTGAGGACGCCGTCGACGATGTCGTGATCGACGTCCTCGCCCCCCGTCGCCGGACGGATGCGGGCGATCCGCCCCGCGGCGACATCGACGACGATCGGCCCCACGAACGATCCGCCCACGAGGGCGCGGGCGGCACGCAGGCGCATCACAGCCCCTGCCCCGCCGGCTTGCCGGCGTAGGTCGTGCGGTAGTACTCGGCGAAGGCGAGCTGGCTCGCGGCGTCGTCGTCCACCACCACCGTGGCGTGCGGGTGCAGCTGCAGCACCGAGGCGGGCCACCGCGACGACAGCGGCCCCTCCACGGCTTCGCGCACGGCCTGCGCCTTGCCCCGCCCGAAGCCCAGCATGATCGCGTGACGGCTGTCGAGGATGGTCGCGAGACCCTGCGTCAGGCAGTGGGTGGGCACCTGATCGATGTCGCCGTCGAAGAAGCGGGCGTTGTCCTGACGTGTGCGGGGCGTCAGAGTCTTCAGACGCGTCCGACTGGCCAGGCTCGACATGGGCATGTTGAAGGCGAGGTGCCCGTCGGAGCCGATGCCGAGGATCTGCAGATCGATTCCGCCTGCCGCGCGGATCCGCTGCTCGTACGCGGGACCGGCGTCGAGCGGCGCGACGTCGAGATCGCCCGGGCCGACGATCGCGTCGGCGGCGAAGTCGACGTGCTGCTCCAGCTCGCCGCGGATGAACTCGCGGTAGCGCTCCGGATGTCCGGCCGCAAGACCGACGTACTCGTCGAGCAGGAACGCCCGCGCTCGAGCGAAGCTCAGCCCCTCCTCGCGATGGCGGCGGATGAGCTCGCGGTACAGGGGCAGGGGCGTCGATCCCGTGGCGAGACCGAGCACCGCCGAAGGGGTGTCGCGCAGGAGCACCGAGTAGGCATCGGCGGCCACGCGAGCGGCCTCCTCGGGGGTGGAGACGACGACGACCTCCATCACAGCCCCTCTCTCGCTCGGGCGCCGAGGAATCGGCATCCGCTCTGCATCACAGCACCTCGAGGATGTCGTTCTTGAGCATCTCGGCGCGAGGGCCGAAGACGGCCTGCACATTGTCGCCGACCTCGAGCACGCCCGCGGCGCCGAGCTGTTTCAAGCGTGCGTGGTCGCCCAGCCCGCGATCGGCCACCTCCATGCGCAAGCGGGTGATGCAGGCGTCGACGTGCACGAGGTTCTCGCGCCCGCCGAAGGCCGCGATGAGCTGCTCGGCCGTGGAGCCTTCGGCGACGGCGGTCGTCGTGGTCGCGGCGGTGGCCTGTGCGCTCGGCGACGTCCCCTCCGCGGGGGCGGCCGTCTCGGCGACCACCGCGGGAGCGTCATCGGTCGGCGCGGAGAGATCCTCGCGGCCCGGGGTCCGCAGGTTCCATCTCTTGATCACCAGGCGGAACAGCAGGTAGTACACGCCGAAGTAGACGACGCCCATGATCACGAGCAGCCAGACGTTGTTCGCCGCGGGGGCGGTTCCGTACAGGAGCAGATCGAACAGGCCGGCCGAGAACGAGAAGCCGAGGTGGATGTCGAGGAGATAGGCGACGGCGAGTGAGATGCCCGTGAGCACGGCGTGCACGACGTACAGCGGGAACGCGGCGAACATGAACGCGAACTCGAGCGGTTCGGTCACCCCGGTCAGGAAGGCGGTGAGCCCCGCGGCACCGAGGATGCCGATCGCGGCCTTGCGCTGAGCGGGGTTGGCGAGGTGGATCATTGCCAGCGCCGCGGCCGGCAGGCCGAACATCAGCACCGGGTAGAACCCCGAAGTCAGGGCGCCCGCGGTGGGGTCGCCGGCGGCGAACCGGGTGAGCTCGCCCGTCACGACGCTGCCGTCGCCCTTCGTGTACGAGCCCTGCAGGAACCACACGTACGAGTTGAGGATGTGGTGCAGGCCCAGAGGGATCAGCATGCGGTTGGTGAAGCCGTACACGAAAGCGCCGATCGCCCCGGTGCCGCCGATGAAGGCGCCGAGGCCCGTGAGGCCCGTGTCGAAGATCGGGTAGAAGTAGCTGAGCCCGAAGCCGACGACGAGGCTGACGAGCGAGACGACGATCGGCACGAAGCGACGTCCCCCGAAGAAGCCCAGGTAGGACGGCAGTTGGATCGTGTGGTAGCGGTCGAACAGCCAGGCGGTGAGCAGTCCGATCACGATGCCGCCGAACACGCTGTAGTTGATCTGTACCTGCTCGCCCGCCGCGGTCGTCTGCCCGGCGAGCACGACCGGCGACATGGCCTTGAAGACGTTGGCGAGAACGAGGTAGCCGACGACCGCCGAGAGTGCGGTCGAGCCGTCGGCCTTCTTCGCGAAACCGATCGCCACGCCGACGGCGAACAGCAGCGCGAGGTTGTCGAAGAGCGCGCCGCCGGCGGCGCTCATCGCCTGGAAGAAGGGTCCGATGACCGGCAGGTCGATCTGGCCCAGAAGGTCGGGCTGACCGAGACGGAGCAGGATGCCGGCCGCCGGCAGAACGGCGATGGGCAGCATCAGGCTCTTGCCGAGCCGCTGCATGTGGGCGAAGCCCGGGATGCCGCGACGGCGAGTGGCGGGGGTGGGAGCGCTCATGGGGTCTCTCTCGACGGTGACGGAGCGGATCAGATGGACAGGAGCGGGGCGCCGGGAAGGATCGCGGCCCCCTCGGAGGGAAGGACGGCGATCTCGTCGGCGGAGCGTTCGAGGACCACGACGGGGACGATGCTCGATAGGCCCGCGGCCCGGATCGCGGGCACGTCGAAGGCGATGACGGGGGCGCCGGCCTCGACGCGGTCCCCCTTCGCCGCGAAGGCGGTGAACCCCTCCCCCTTCAGCTGGACGGTGTCGAGTCCGAGGTGTACGAGCACGGCGAGACCGTCGTCGGCGACGACGACGAAGGCGTGCGGGAAGACCTGCAGGAGGGTGCCGGCGAGGGGGGCGACCGCGTCGACGACCTCGGCGGGCGGGTCGATCGCCACGCCGGGGCCCATGGCTCCCTGCGCGAACAGCCGATCGGGGACCGCCGACAGGGGCAGAACGGTCCCCACGAGCGGGGACAGGATGTCGGGCACGGGCACTCCTCGGTGAGACGGCGGGTCAGCGGTACGCACCACCCGAGACGCCTAGGCTGGAAGGGAACGACCTTCCGCCGCACGATCCGCCCACTGGCTCGGACTGGTACGTACCAGTGAAGCTAATGGCCTGGGGCGACCGTGTCAACATCGAAAGCCGACGCCGCCATGCCCCGTCTCCGCGATGCCGACAGCCCGCCCGCCGCAATCACCCCCGGGCCGGTCCCCAAGCACGCGCAGGTGCGCGCGATCCTCCTCGCCGACATCGGCAGCACCTGGCCCGCTCACGCGGCGATCCCCTCGGAACGAGAACTCTCGACGCGACTGGCGGTGAGCCGTGCGACCGTACGTGAGGCACTGCGCCAGCTGATCGAGGAGCAGAAGCTCTACACCGTCCAGGGAAAGGGCACCTTCGTCGCGGGTGGGCGCGTGCAGTCGCAGTTGCACCTCGCCTCGTTCACAGAGGACATGCGCCGCCGGGGGATGGTCGCCACCACCCTGGTGCGCCGCGCCGAGCGCGCGACGCCGCCCCTCGACGTTCGCGCCGCCCTCGGCCTCGACGAGGGCGAGCAGGCCTGGTCGATCGAGCGGCTCCGCCTGGCCAACGGCATCCCGATGGCCCTCGAGCTCGGCTGGTACTCGCCGCGCGTGGCCGCGGACCTCGGCGAGCGTGACCTCAGCACCTCGCTCTACGGGGTGCTGGCCGAGCGGTACGGGGTGCGCATCGACGCCGCCGAGCAGACGGTGTGGGCCGAGACCGTCGACGACGGTGTGGCGACGGCCCTCGACGTCTCAGCCGGGTCGCCCGTGCTCGTGTTCCGCCGCACCTCGCGTGCCAGCGGCACCCCGGTCGAGCACGTCACGTCGTGGTACCGCGGCGACCGCTACCAGGTGCACATGGCCCTGGCCGGCACCTGATCACGGCGGCGTCAGGCCGTGACCGACAGCGTCTGCCGAGCGATCTCGAGCTCTTCGTCGGTGGGGACGACCAGCACCTCGACACGCGACGAGTCGGCGGAGATGCGCCGGATGCCGCGCTCGCGCGAGGCGTTGCGATCGGGATCGATCTCGACGCCCGCGAAGCCGAGGGTCGCCATGGCCTCCTCGCGGACGCGGATCGAATTCTCCCCCACCCCCGCGGTGAACGAGATGACGTCGACACCGTCGAGCTGCGCCAGATAGGCACCCGCGTAGGCGCGCAGACGGTGGATGTAGACGTCGAAGGCCAGCTGAGCGGCCGGGTCGCCGGCATCCCTCCGCTCCCCGATGTCGCGCATGTCGGACACCCCGGCCAGGCCCAGCAGACCCGAGCGCTTGTTGAGCAGCGTGTCGAGGTCGGCGATGGACAGGTCGGCACGGCGGGCGAGCTGCAGCAGTACCGCGGGGTCGAGGTCACCCGAGCGCGTGCCCATGACCAGCCCCTCGAGAGGCGTGAGTCCCATCGACGTGTCGATCGAGCGCCCCCCTTCGATCGCGGCGGCCGAGGCGCCGTTGCCGAGGTGGAAGACGATCTGCTTGAGCTCGCCGAGCGGGCGGCCGACGAAGGCGGCCGCGGCCTCGCTGACGAACTTGTGGCTCGTGCCGTGGAAGCCGTAACGACGGATGCGGTGGGCCTCGGCGATCTCGCGGTCGATCGCGTAGGTGTACGCCTCGGGAGCGAGGGACTGATGGAACGCGGTATCGAAGACGGCGACGTGCGGGACGCCGGGGAAGGCCTTCTTGGCCGCGATGATACCGGCGAGGTTCGCCGGGTTGTGCAGGGGAGCCAGCACCGAGAGCTCGTCGATGTTGATCTCGACGAGAGGCGTCACGACGGTGGGGGCGAAGAAGCGCGCTCCGCCGTGCACGACGCGATGGCCGACGGCCACGGGCGGGTACTCGTCGAGAGAGGGTCCGTGCGCGGCGAAGGCGTCGAGCATGACGGCGAACCCGGCCGTGTGGTCGGGGATCTCCCGCTCGATGGTGGTGGTGACGTCGGTCACCGTGGGGGCGGGCTCGCCCTCGACGCCGAACGACGCTGCCCTCACCGTGTGTTTCGCGACGCCAACGCCGTCACCGATGCGCTCGACCAGGCCCGAGGCGAGGACCTCTTCGCGGCCCATGTCGAGCAACTGGTACTTGAACGACGACGAACCGCTGTTGACGACGAGGACGACGCTCACGAGGTGCCCCCCTGGGCCTGGATCGCGGTGATGGCGATGGTGTTGACGATGTCGTCGACGAGAGCGCCGCGCGACAGGTCGTTGATCGGTTTGTTGAGCCCCTGCAGCACGGGGCCGATCGCGACGGCACCGGCCGAGCGCTGCACGGCCTTGTACGTGTTGTTGCCGGTGTTCAGGTCGGGGAAGACGAACACCGTCGCGCGTCCCGCGACCTCGGAGTCGGGCATCTTGGCCCGCGCCACGGCCGCGTCGGCGGCGGCGTCGTACTGGATGGGTCCCTCCACCAGCAGCTCAGGCGCCCGCTCGCGCACGAGGGCGGTCGCGGTGCGCACCTTCTCGACGTCGGCGCCCGTACCGGACTCCCCCGTCGAATACGACAGCATCGCCACACGCGGCGCGATGCCGAACTGCTCGGCGGTCGCGGCCGACGACACAGCGATGTCGGCGAGCTGCTCGCTGGTGGGGTCGGGGATGACGGCGCAGTCGCCGTAGACGAGGACGCGGTCGGCGAGAGCCATGAGGAACACGCTCGAGACGACCGAGACGCCGGGGGCGGTCTTGATGATCTCGAACGCGGGACGGATGGTGTGGGCCGTGGTGTGCGCGGCACCCGAGACCATCCCGTCGGCCAGCCCCAGGTGCACCATGAGCGTGCCGAAGTACGACACGTCGGTCACGGTGTCGGCGGCCTGCGCGTAGGTGACGCCCTTGTGGGCGCGGAGCCGGGCGTACTCGGTGGCGAACTTGTCGACGTGCACGGCGTCGAAGGGGCTCAGCACCTCGGCGTCGCGGATGTCGATGCCGAGCTCGATCGCACGCCCGCGCACCTCGATCGGCTCGCCGAGGATCGTGAGATCGGCGATGCCGCGCGAGAGCACGGTGGCGGCGGCGCGCAGCACGCGGTCGTCGCTGCCCTCGGGCAGCACGATACGGCGACGGTCACTGCGGGCGCGGTCGACGAGGCCGTACTCGAACATGAGCGGGGTGACCACGCTCGGGCGCGCGACGCCCAGCTCGCGCGTGAGCAGCTCGGTGTCGATGTGGCGCTCGAACATCGCCAGCGCCGTGTCGTAGCGGTGCTGCGAGTCGGCGGCGAGGCGGCCCCGGGTGTTCATGATGCGCACGGCCGTGTCATAGGTGCCGAGGTCGGTCGCGATGATCGGCAGGGGCGAGCCGAGCCCGTCGATCAGGCGCACGATCGCATCGGGCAGTTCGAACCCGCCGTTGAGCACGATGCCCGCGAGCGAGGGGAAGGTTCCCGAGGCGTTGGCGAGGAGGGCGGCGAGAAGCACCTCGCTGCGGTCGGCCGGGATGACCACGACCGCCGACTCCTTCAGACGCGGAAGCACGTTGACCATCGACATACCGGCCACGACGACGTCGAGGACCTCGCGCGTGAGCAGCGCGGGGTCGCCCTTGATCAGCTCTCCCTCGACCGAACGGAGCACGCCGCGCACCGAGGGGGCGATGAGGAAACGGTCTTCGGGCAGGGCCCAGACGGGAACGCTCCGGTGCTCGGCGGGGGCACCCACGGGAACGGTGTCGACCACCTGGCGGACGGATGCCACGATCTCGTCGAGGTGGTCGGGATCGGCGCGGTTCGCGATCACCGCGAAGAGCGCTGCGCGCTCGTGCTGGAGCTCGGCCACCGCGAGCGAGGCGATCTGGCCGACCTCTTGCGGGGTGCGGGCGACCGACATGCCGAGCGTCTCACTGTGGCCCTGCTGCGCGCGGCCTCCGAGCACGAGGAGCACGGGGGCACCGAGGTTGGCGGCGATCCGGGCGTTGTACGCCAGCTCGGCGGGGCTTCCGACGTCGGTGTAGTCGCTGCCGATGATGACGACGGCGTCGCACTGCGCCTCGACGGCCTTGTAGCGCTCGACGATCCGCGCCAGGGCGGCATCGGCGTCGTCGCGGACGTCGTCGTAGGTGACGCCGACGCAGTCGTCGTAGTCGAGGTCGACGCTGTCGTGGTCGAGCAGCATCTCGAGCACATAGTCGCGTTCCGCGGTGGAGCGCGCGATGGGGCGGAACACGCCGACGCGCGGAGTGACGCGGCTGAGCGCGTCGAGGACGCCGAGGGCCACCGAGGACTTGCCCGAATGACCTTCGGCCGACGTGATGTAGATGCTCTGCGTCACGCGTCCAGCCTATTGCGGGCCTCCGACACCGTTCCGGGGTTGCTTCGGTGTCGAGTGATCAGGTCGACGAGGAGATCAGGCGTGCTCCCGCCGCCCCCAGGTCCCGTGCGAGCACGGTCTCGGGCCCGAGGTCGGCGATGATCCCGGTCACCCCGTCGAGCGGCAGGATGCCGAAGCGCGAGGCCGCGCCGAGCTTCTCCTCGCTCGCGAGGGCGAACGTCTCGGCCGCGCGGGCGGCGAGCGCTCTCTTCATCGCCGCCTCCTCGGCATCCCCCGTCGAAAGGCCCGTTTCGGGATGCACGCCCGTCACCCCCAGGAAGAAGAGGTCGGCGCGGAGGTTCTGCGCCGCCTCCATCGCCGCGGCCCCGCATGCCACGGCGGAGTGCTTGAAGATGCGCCCGCCCAGGACGATGACCTCCGCGTCGTGGTGCAGCAGCGCGGCGGCGATCGTCGGAGAGTGCGTGATGACGGTCCCGGAGAACGACCGCGGGAGCGCGTCGACCATCGCGAGAGTCGTGGTGCCGCCGTCCAGCAGCACGGTGGCGCCCGGCTCGATCAGGCCCACCGCCATTGCGGCGACCCGCGCCTTGCTCGAGCGAGCGACCTCGACGCGCGCGGAGTAGTCGACGACGGCCGGCGATGCCGGAAGGGCGCCGCCGTAGACGCGGACCGCGAGGCCCGCGGCATCCAGTTCTCGAAGATCTCGGCGGATGCTGTCCTCGGAGAGTCCCAGCTCGACGGCGATGTCTTTCACGACGAGACGCCCGTCGCGGCGCAGCCGGTCGAGCAGGGCGTCTTTACGGGCGGCGGCGAGCATGGTTCACATTGTTGCATGTTTCTGCATTATCGTTCCGAATCATGAACGATGCACGCCCCGGCACCACCGTGCCCGACCACCGTGGCCGCACCGGCCTGCACCTCACCGGTCGCGACCTCGAACGCAACCCGCGAGTAGAGGTCACCGATGTCGACCTCCTCGCGGCCGGCTGGCACGTGCTGCGGGCGACGACGTTCCGCTACCGCGGCGACGACGGCGAGTGGACGACGCTCACGCGCGAGACCTACGACCGCGGCAACGGCGCGACGATCCTGCTCTACGACGCTGCACGGCGGACCGTGCTGCTGACCCGGCAGTTCCGCTACCCGGTCTACGTCAACGACCACCCCGACGGCATGCTGATCGAGACCGCCGCGGGACTGCTCGACGACGACGATCCCGTCACCGCGATCCGACGCGAGGCCGAAGAAGAGACCGGCGTGCGGGTCGCCGAGGTGGAACACGTCTTCGACGCGTTCATGAGCCCGGGCTCGGTGACCGAGAGGCTGCACTTCTTCGCCGCGGCGTACGACGGGGCCGAGCGGGAGGGCGACCGCGGTGGTCTCGCCGAAGAGGATGAAGAGATCGAGATCCTCGAGTACGACATCGACGTCGCCCTCTCGAAGATCCGGGACGGATCGATCCAGGATGCCAAGACCATCATGCTGCTGCAGTGGGCGGTGCTCGACGGGCCCTTTGCCCGCCGGTGACCTGCCGGCGGCCTCGTCAGGGCAAAGAAAAGACCCTCCGCGCACCCGATAGAGCCTGGTTACCCTTGCTACGTTTCCGTCCTGGGGGAGTTGGCCGGGATACCGCCACGCGGAGAGCCGTGTACAGCCTACCCGATGCGCGTCACACCATCAGCGGGGCGAGGGCGTCGGCCGCCGGGCGGAGGACCGACAGGACAGCGTCGGGATCGTCCACCCGGTGCCTCGGCCCGGAGAACGCCACGGCACCCGCCGCGAGACCGCTCGCGTCGACGATCGGCACCGCGAGACAGCCGGACGCCGCGATCACCTCTCCGCTCTGGCGTGTCGCACCCCACCGCGCGAAGTCGTCCCGAGCCCGATCGAGTTCCGGCGTCCCCCGCTCGCCCTGAGACACCAGCATGAGCCGGCCGAGCGCGGAGCGGGCGGGTTCGCGCGCGAGACGCGCCTCGTCGGACAGGGGGAAGTCGGGATCGGCATCGACCACGGCGATCCGCCCGTCGACGAAGAGCGCCACGTGCACTCCCCCGCGCACGCTCCGACGCGCCTCGGCGAGCACCGCTCGGGCAGCCGACGACAGGCGTGCCGGCGGAGCGATCACCGCGGCCAGCTGCGCGACCTTCGCGCCCAGGGCGAACCCCGCCAGGTCCGGCGTACGGACGAGGTATTCGTCCTCGACGAGGAGGTTGACGAGACGGTACGTCGTCGCGCGCGGCAGGCCGAGCTCAGCCGACAGACGCTGGGCGCTCACCCCGGCACCGAGCTGAGCCACGGCCTCGAGGACCGCGAGTGCGGAGTGCACGGCGCCGGGCTGTCGCGCTCCGAGCGCCGGCTGCTCACGCATCGCCGGGATGCCGCGTTGACACCACTCCCCCGAGCACCTGCGCCGCGACCGGCTCGTCGTACACCCCCAGCGCCCTCGGCCCGTGGCGCCGGCGGAGGACGGCGATGACCGCGGTGGACACGACGGCGAGCACCCCGACGACCGCGACGACCGCTCCTCCCTCGACCGCGTCGTCGACGAAGAACAACACGAGGGCCGCAGCGAGGGCCAGCGCCGAGACCCCGGCGACCACCGTGACGCCGATCGTGGATTCCCCGATGCGGCGGAGGAAGACGGGCGCGGCCACGCAGACGAGGATGTAGGCGACGATGTATCCCGCAGCGCCCACCCCGATGGTGACGTGCATCGCGTCGCGGGTGTCGATCCCCGCGACGATGACGAGCACCGGCACGGCCATGATGATCGGCAGCGCCCATCCGACGGCCGCGGCGGGGGTGCCGAAGCGCCGATGCGCCCGACCGACCGCGGTCGGAAGCACCCCGTCACGGCTCAGCGCGAACAGCACCCGGACGAGCGCGGTGGTCGTGCCGATCGTGCAGGCGAGGAACGACGCCGCGATGCCGAGATCGGCGACGACCCCCCACCCGCCGAGGCCGTATGCCTCGGCGAGCTCGTTGACCGGCGAAGCGCTCGTCGAGAGGTCGGACCCGAGGGCGTCGAACCCGGCCACCTGGGTCACCGCCGCCAGGGCGTAGAGCAGACCGGACAGCACGACGGTGCCGGTGATCGCGCGCGGGACGTTGCGCAGCGGCGACACCGACTCGACGCCGAGGGTGGCGGCGGACTCGAACCCGACGAACGCCGTCAGGGCGATCACCGCCCCCGCCGCGAACGCGGTCGGATCGAGGTGCGCCACACCGACTCCCGCGACGGCGGCGAGGTCGATCGGCCCGATCTTCACCAGGAGCACGATCAGGAGGACCACGATCAGCGCGACCGACAGTGTCTCGACGACGAGTGCCGCGCGAGCGGAGATGCGGATACCGCGGACGAGCACGAACGCGACGAGGACGCCCTGCCCCACGACGAACAGGGCGGTGACCAGCGCCCGATCGATCGACGGCCAGAGCCCCGCCGTGAGATAGGTGGCGTAGTACGCACCGCCGAGCAGCGCGAACATCGCGACAGCGCCGTACCCCGTGAGGATCGCGACGCCCGCCGCGAGACCCGCCCGCGTGCCGAGACCGCGAGCGGTGTAGGTGTACACGGCGCCTGTGGCGGCGAAGCGGCGGGCGAACTGCGAGACCGTCCGGGCCACCCCGAGGCTCAGGATCGCCGCGGCCACGATGGCGGCGACCGTCGCGTGAGGGGCGACCCCCGCCACCAGCAGGACGACCGTCGTCGCCGCCGCTGCCGGGGCGACCGCCGCGATGGACTGGGCGGCGAGGTCGATGATGCCGATCCGACGTCGCTCGAGCCCGTGCAGCGGCGAACGGTCGCCGAAACCGGCGACGGGGTCGGGGCGCTCGATGGCGCGGGCAAGTGCGTTCACAGGGTCTCCGATGGGTGCTGTCGACCGTACGCGCCGGGCGTTGCACCCCCGCGAACCGCGTGTTTCGTGCGCGTGACCCCGAGTGAGACACCCCTCGAGCGCCGTCTCACTCGGCGAGGCCACACCTTCACGACGAGAACACGGCCCGGCAACGGCGCCGGAGGAACCTCGACTCACGACCGCGTACCCCACCCGAATCCCGGAGGAATCGAAATGACCCAACTCGAGTCGAAGGGAGCGGCGACGTCGGCGAAGCGGACGTTGCGGGGCTCCCTCGGTGTCACGGCCATCGTCTTCATGGTGGTCGCCGCTGCGTCGCCGCTGACCGTCGTCGGCGGCGCGGGGCCTCTCGGCATCCTGATCGGCAACGGTGTCGGCTACCCGGCGCTGTACGCCGTCAGCGCGGTGATCCTGCTCCTGTTCGCCGTGGGGCTCTCGGCCATGACGCGGCACGTCCCCCGCCCGGGCGCCTTCTTCACCTACATCGGCTACGGGCTGGGACGCCCCTCCGGACTGGCGGCGGCGTGGACCGCGATCCTGACCTACACGACCATCCAGGTCGCGGTGTACGGCTACGTCGGGTACCTCCTCGAGATCACGGTCGTCTCGCTGGGCGGGCCGGATCTTCCGTGGTGGCTGTACGCACTGGCCACCGTCGCGCTGGTCGGTGTGCTGGGCTACCGCCACATCGACCTCTCCAGCAAGGTGCTGGGCGTCCTGCTCATCGCGGAGGTGGCGATCGTGCTCGTCCTCGTCGGCGCGGTGGTCCTCGACGGGGGTCCCGAGGGACTGAGCCTCGCCCCCTTCGAGCCGGCGAACATCGCCAGCGGCTCGCCCGGGGTGGGCCTCATGTTCGCGATCGCCGCGTTCATCGGGTTCGAGGCCACCGCGATCTTCCGGGACGAGGCGCGCGACCCCGACCGCACGATCCCGCGGGCGACGTACGGTGCCGTCATCGGCATCGGCGTCTTCTACACGCTGTCGACGTGGGGGCTCGTGATGGCCTGGGGCCCGAACGGCGTGCTCGCCGCCGCCGCCGAGAACCCCGCGACGCTGATGCTCCGTACCGTCGCGATCTACCTCGGCGCGGTCGGCGAGGTCATCGTCAACGTCCTCCTGCTGACGTCGATGTTCGCGTGCGTGCTGTCGTTCCACAACGTGCTGACGCGCTACCAGCACGCGATGTCGAGCGCCGGCGTGCTCCCCGAGTCGGTGTCAGGCGTGCACGCGCGGCACCTCTCCCCGCACGTGTCGTCGATCGTGCAGACCGCGACCGCCGGTGTCCTCCTCGCGGCCTTCGCCCTGCTCGGACTCGATCCGCTCCTGCAGGTCTTCACCTGGCTCTCGGGCGTCGCCACCGTCGCCATCGTCGTCTTGATGGCGGTGACCTCCGTCGCGGTGATCGTGTACTTCACCCGGAACCGCCAGGACCGGCGCCCGTGGAACACGGTGATCGCGCCGGCGCTGGGTTTCGTCGGTCTCGCGGTCTCGGCCGTGGTGATCGTCGCCTACTTCCCCGTGATGGTCGGAGACGTCGACGCCGACGGGGCGCCCACGTTCGGTGTCGTGACGTGGGCCTTGCTCGCGCTCGTGATCATCGTGCCCGCTTTCGGTTACCTGCAGGCGGCCTGGATCCGCCGCCGCCGCCCCGCCGCCTACGCCAAGCTCACCGACGCCATCGCCGGTTGACCCCGGGTGCCGCGGCCTCACCGCCGCGGCATCCGTTCCCGCCCGTCCGTTCCACCCCCGTTGCACCCGAGAGAGACATCATGACGCTCACCGACCCGACCTCGACCGCCTTCGTCGCCCCCGCGACGCCGGCCCATCCCCTGGCATCCCTCTCCCCCGCCGAGATCACCGCCGTGCACGCCATCGTCGCCGGCTTCGACGGCATCGATGAGGCCAGCCGCTTCGCCTACGTCGGCCTGGAAGAGGCACCGAAAGGCGACGTGCTCGCGTGGGAGCGGGGCGAGGGCGGCTTTCCCGAGCGCCGCGCCCGCGTGCAACTGCTGAACCTGCGCACGGCGCACTCGCTCGACGTGGTCGTATCGCTCGCCACGGGCACGGTGCTGCGCCAGACCGAGCTCGACGGCTCAGATGGACAGCTGCCGATCCTCGACGCCGAGTTCGAAGAGGTCGGGATCATCGCGAACGAGAGCGCCGAGTGGATCGCCGCCCTCGCCGCGCGGGGTCTCACGACCGCCGACGTCGTGCTCGTGCCCCTGTCGGCCGGGCACTACGGCTATGAGAACGAGGTGGGGCGGCGGGTGCTCCGCACCTTCGCGTTCCGTCAGGACCACCCCGCCGACCACCCGTGGGCGCACCCCGTCGACGGCCTGACCGCCTACATCGACGTCGCCGCACGACGCATCATCGACATCGTCGACACCCCCGGGTTCACGGTTCCCGAGGAGCACGGCAACTTCGACGACCCCGAGCTGCAGGGCCCGCCGCTGGAGGGTCTCAAGCCCATCGTCATCACCCAGCCCGAGGGGTCGAGCTTCAGCGTCGACGGCGAGCGCGTCACGTGGGGCGAGTGGGACCTGCGCATCGGCTTCGACACGCGCGAGGGCCTGATCCTGCGCCAGCTGTCGTTCGCGGGGCGCCCCGTGATGTACCGCGGCTCGATCAGCGAGATGGTCGTGCCCTATGCCGATCCCGCGCCCAACCGCTTCTGGCAGAACTACTTCGACACGGGCGAGTACCTCTTCGGCCGCTACACGAACGAGCTCGAGCTCGGCTGCGACTGCGTGGGCGACATCACCTACGTCGACGCGGTGCTGGCGGACGAGAACGGGATGCCGCGCACCGTCCGCAACGCGGTGTGCATGCACGAGGAGGACTTCGGCACCCTGTGGAAGCACACCGACATCTTCACCGGGTCCAGCGAGGTGCGCCGTTCCCGGCGTCTCGTCATCTCGTTCTTCACCACCGTCGGCAACTACGACTACGGCTTCTACTGGTACCTCTATCTCGACGGCACCATCGAGTGCGAGGCCAAGCTCACCGGCATCCTCTTCACCTCCGCCTACCCGGGTGAGGGGTACCCCTACGCTTCCGAAGTCGCCCCCGGCCTCGGGGCGCCGTACCACCAGCACCTGTTCTCGGCGCGGCTGGACATGACGGTCGACGGCGTCGCCAACGTCGTCAACGAGATCGATGCCGTGCGCGTGCCCATCTCGATCGCGAACCCCGCCGGCAACGCCTTCACCAAGAGGGTCACGCCCATCACGAGCGAGAAGGTGTCGGGCCGCGTCGCCGACGGCGCGGTGAACCGGGTGTGGCAGATCGCCTCGACCGAGAAGACCACCGGGCGCGGGAAGGCGACCTCGTACGTGCTCTTCCCCACCGAGACCCCGGTGCTGCTGGCCGATGACGACTCGTCGATCGCCGCGCGCGCGGCGTTCGCCACGAAGAACCTGTTCGTCACGAAGTACGACCCCGACGAGCGCTACGCCGCCGGCGACTTCGTGAACCAGCACCCGGGCGGGGCCGGCATCCCGGCCTTCATCGCGGGCGACGAGCCGCTCGTGGGCGAAGACGTCGTGCTGTGGCACACCTTCGGTCTCACGCACTTCCCGCGCAACGAGGACTGGCCCGTCATGCCCATGGACTACGCGAAGTTCACGCTCAAGCCGTACAACTTCTTCGAGCGGAACCCCGTCCTGAACGTCCCCGCCCCCGCGAACTCCCACTGCGCGCCCGCCGCGCACGGGTGTGCTCACGGGCATGGCCCGCACGGGGACGAGTCACCTGCGTCCGAATGCCATTGCTGAGGCGATGAGCGAGATCCTCCATGCTGCCGCGGTCGCTCCCGCCGCAATCGGCGCCTGCTGTCTGGCCGCCGATCGCGCGCGGGTGCGGCCGCCCGAGGTCATGGCATCCGTGCTCATGCTCCTGGCGATGCTGGATGCCGCCGTGTTCGGCGTGATCGCTCCGGTGGGGTGGACGGCGCTGTTACTGACGGCGGCCCTGGTGCTCGCGGTATGGCGTCGTCCGCGCCAGCGGCGCTCCCCGCAGATCCCCGCGTTGATGACGCTGCACACGACGCTCGGCATGGTGGTGATGGCCGCTCTCTCACTCGGGATGGGCGGACACGGCCCCTCCCCCGCTCATGCTCACGGTGTCGCCCTGGCCCCGTTCCTGCTGGCCGTCGCGGCCGGGTACGCGGGTCTGTCCATCGCGGCAATCGGGCGGATGCCGGGACCGCTCGACCGTGCCCAGATCGGCACCATGGCGGCATCCGTCGTTCTCATGGCTGTGGCGGCGGTGTGACCCCGGGCATGGGGTCCGCGGTCACCGGAGGCGTCGACCGGAGTCCGCGAGGCAGAAGGAGCAGCACCCCAGGCAGGGCCGCCGCCACGATGATGCCCGCACCGATCGCGAGGGACACGGCGCTCCCACCCGTGACCGCCTCGATCACCTCGCCGATCAGGCCCGCGAGCACGACGATCCCGGCGACGACGACGACACCGGTGCCCCGGGCACCGCGCAGCACGAGGAACGCGTCGGCCACGAAGATCCCACCCGCCATCAGGGAGAAGACGATCGTCGTCGTGACCCCGCGGAACACGAGGTACTCGTGGGTGTCGGCCCCCAGTCCCTGACCGGTCGCGAGGGCGACCGTCAACCCTACGCCCAGCGCCGTAACCGCACCCCCGTAGAGGAACGAGAGCACCGCGGCGACGCGGACGGCCGGGGTGGTGCGCAGCGGCGCGGGGCGGCCGCGCCGTCGGGCGAGAGACGACATAGCCGGACGCTAGAGCGAGCGGCTAGGGATCCGCTGAACCCTCAGCGCGGTCGCACCACCACCGGGTGACCCGCGAACCGCAGCCGCACGGCGTCGTCGGGCTCACGCCGGTCGGAGGCGTCGTGCTGCACCGCGATGAGCGTGCCGTCGGCCGCGCGCACGACGGTACGCCGCAACGACCCGAGGAAACTCGATGCCACCACGATGGCATCCACTCCCTCGTCCCCACTCGTGAAGACGACATCCTCCGGACGGACGAACGCCTGCACGGGCCCCTCGACCGTCGTCCCGAGGACGGGCAGCACGTGACCATGCACCTCGACCTCGCCGCCGCGCGCCACACCGTCCAGCATGTTGCTCAGCCCGACGAAGTCGGCGACGAACGGAGAGACCGGCCGGCGGTACAGATCCTCCGGAGTGCCGATCTGCTCGATGACTCCGTCGTTCATCACGGCGACACGGTCGGCGACGGCGAGCGCCTCCTCTTGATCGTGCGTGACGAACACGGTGGTGATACCCAGATCGCGCTGCAGGCGGCGGATCTGCTCGCGCAACTGCACGCGCACCTTCGCGTCGAGCGCCGACAGCGGCTCGTCGAGCAGCAGCACCCGCGGACGGGTGACGAGCGCGCGAGCGAGGGCGACGCGCTGCTGCTGACCGCCCGACAGCTGGTGCGCGTAGCGGCCGCCGCGGTCGCCGAGACCGACCATCTCGAGCACCTCGCGCGCGCGTGCGGCGCGGCGGGCCGCGTCGACGCGCCGCATCCGCAGCCCGAACTCGACGTTCTGCTGCACCGTCATGTGCGGGAACAGCGAGTACGACTGGAACACCATGCCGATGTCGCGGCGGTTCACGGGTACGCCCGACACGTCCTGCTCATCGATGAGGATGCGTCCGGCGTCGATGCGGTCGAGCCCCGACAGGGCCCGCAGCAGCGTCGTCTTGCCGCAGCCCGAGGGCCCCAGCAGCGCGACGAACTCGCCCGGGCGGATGTCGAGACTCACCCCGCGCAGCGCGGTGTGGGATCCGAACGACTTCTCGATGCCGACGAGCGAGACGGCGGTGCCGGCGAAGGTCAACGGGCCGGTCACGGGGGCGGGAACGGTCATGAGGCACTCCTGGAGGGACGGAACGAACCGAGCCGGCCGATCAGCAGCAGCAGCACGAACACCATCGCCAGGGCCGCGAGCGAGAAGATCGCCGAGACGTAGGGGTCGGTCTGCTGCAGCAGGAACAGCGCGGTCTGAAAAGTGGTGCGGCTGAGGAATGCCGCGATCGTGTACTCGCCGAGCACGACGGCCACGGTGAGCAGACAGGCCGACAGGATGCCGCGACGCAGGTTCGGCAGCACGACGCGCCACACCACCTGCACGCCGTTGGCGCCCAACGACCGCGCCGCCTCGCTGAGCACGACGATGTCGAGGGCGGCGATGTTCGCCTGGATCGGACGGTACGCGTACGGCAGCACGATGACGCCGACGGCGAAGGCGAGAGTCCACGGCGCGCTGCCGAGGGCGCCCGAGACCACCTTGTAGACGGGCACGAACCCGACGACCAGTACCACCGTCGGGACGGTGAGCGGCAGCAGGCAGACGGCCTCGATCGCGCGTCGCACGCGGGGGTAGCGCAGCTCGACGAGCACGAGGGTCGGCACGAGCAGCAGCAACACGATTGCGACCGTGACCACGGCGATGCCGAGCGAGTTGACGAGACCCATGAACAGGCCGTCGTAGGTGAGCTCCTGCGTCGGGTCGACGATCGCGAGGTAGTGATCGAGCGTCAGACCGCCCGAGCGTCCCGGCATCCGGAACGTGAACAGCAGCAGCGCGAGCAGGGGCAGGGCGAAGGCGATGGCGGCGATCGCGAGGATGACTCCCCCGGCGACCTTTCCGAGGCCGGCGGTGACGGGCCGGCTCATCGTCGCCACCGCCGGGCGCGACGCTCGAGCAGCGAGTACACGGCCATCACGGCGGCCATCACGACCACCATGCCGAGGGCGAGCACACCCGCGGTGTTGGCGACGCCGACGATCGTCTCGCTCGTCAGCTGCTGCTTGATCGCGAGGGCGACGAGACCGCCCTGGTCGATCAGGGCCGCGGCCGTCGCGAACGACGAGAAGGCGCCGGCGAACACGAGGATCGTCGATCCCCAGAACGCGGGGGCGAGGAGGGGCATCGCGATGCGGGTCCAGTACACCCACCGCGACGCGCCGAGCGTCGCCGCCGCCTCGGCCCACTGCTGCTGCAGACCTTCGAGCGCGGGAAGGAAGGTGAGCACCATCAGTGGCACCGAGAAGTAGACGTAGGGGAAGACGAGGCCGCCCACCTGATAGAGCAGCGGGCCGTCCGATGACAGGGTGTTGATGTCGAGACCGAAAGTCTGCTGCAGCCAGAGCGTCGCGGCGCCCTGCACGCCCATGAGCGCGATGAAGGCGAAGGCCAGCATGATGCCGCCGAACTGCGCGAGCGTGCTGGCCGCGGAGTCGACGATCGAGCGCACCCAGCCGTCTGGAGGCATGCTCGACAGTGCGAGGCAGAGGATCGCCCCGAGCACCGCCGAGACGACGGCCACGACGGCCGACAGCCAGAGGGAGTTCACGAAGGCCGTCATGATGGCGGGGCTGGCCAGCGCGGCGAAGTTGCCGAGAGTGAACGCGCCCTTCGCCGTGAAGAACCCGCTCGCGATGGCGACGACCGTCGGAATGGCCAGGAAGAGAGCGACGTAGACCGCGAACGGCGCGAACCCCCACCAGCCCGCACTCCGGCGCCGGAGGGGTCCGGCGCCGGAGGCGGTGGGGGCGGCCGTCGCGATCCGAGAGGAGGAGGCGACGGTCATGCGGGGATCAGCCGATCGCCGACGACCATGAGGCGGCGAGCACCTTCGCCGCAGCCGCGGCCTGGTCGCTCGTGAACTGCACGAAGTTCTTCGGGGGCTCGCCCACCGACTGCAGCACCGACTGGTCGACGGTGTTGTTCGCGACCATCGCCTGCAGCGTGGACGGGTAGGCACCCGAGGCGAGGAACAGGTTCTGCACTTCCGGGCTGTAGAGGTACTCCTCCCACAGTCGCGCAGCCGCGGGGTGCGGGGCGTCGACGTTGATGGCCTGGTTGTAGTAGCTGCCCAGGGCGACACCGGGAAGCACGAGGGTCTTCCAGTTGGGGTTTCCGGTCGAGCCGCCATCGGGTCCCCACGCGAGGTTGTTGTAGCTCCACTGGATGACCACGGGGGTCTCGCCCGACGACACCGTCGCCTGGGTCGGCAGCACCGAGAGGAAGTTGCCGGCCTGCTTGAGCCTCGAGAAGAACTGCACACCGGGCGTGATGTCGTCGGCGGTACCGCCGCTCTGCAGGGTCGCCCAGTAGACGGCGCTCGCGGCCTCGTTGGCCTGGGTCGGGTCGCCCTTGATGGCGACCTTGCCCTGGTACTGCGAGCCGAGCAGGTCGTTGATCGACGTGGGCGGGGTGGTGATGACCGACGAGTCGTACCCGATCGACATCAGGCCCGTGTAGTCGTAGAACCACGTGCCGTTGGGGTCCTTGAAATCGTCGGGGATGTCGGCCCAGTTCGACACCTTGTAGGGCGCGAGCAGGTCGAGGTTCTGGCGCAGCACCGCGGTGCCCAGGTCGAACACGTCGGGCGCGGTGTCCTGACCCTTCTGCGCCTTCGCCGCGGCGACCTCGTCGGCGCTGGAGCCGTTGGGGTTCTGCGAGTCGATGGTGATGCCGGGGTACTTCTTCTGGAAGCCCGCGATGATCTTTCCGTAGTTCGCCCACGACGGGGGCAGCGTGATGACGTTGAGCTTGCCCTCTGCGTTGGCGGCGGCGACGAGCGCGTCCATGCCGCCGAAGTCGGCGGCGCTGGTCGCCTTCTGCTTCTGCTCGAGGGTCATGCTCGAGGCGGCCGCGTCCGACGACGTGCCGGCGCAAGCGGTGAGTGAGCCCGCGAACGCCACGGCGATCGCGGCGAGAGCGGTCACGCGGACGATACGACGGGATCGCGAGCGGTGAGTGGAACGCATCATAGGGGTGGTCCTTTCGGGTCAGGCGGATCGGAAGGGAGGGGGTCAGGGGATCAGGCCGCGCTGCGCGAGCACGTCGCGCGCGAACCCGAAGGCGGTGGTCATGCCGATGCCGCTCGTGACCGAGGCGACGACCACGTCGGCCCGCGGGGAGGCGTGCAGATAAGGGCCCTGGGCGCTGGCCGCGTACACGCCGCGCCAGCGTCGCCGCACGACGAGGTCGTCGACGCCGAACAGGCCGCAGAAGCGGTCGAGCAGCAACGCGTCGAGCGCCTCGTCGTCGAACGGGTCGAGCGTGCGCTCGTAATGGTGGGTGTCGCCGATCACGACGCGGCCGTCGGGGCGCTGGGTGCACATGAGGTTCACCGTGTGCGTCAGCATGTCGGGATCGAGGGATGCCAGCTCGGCCCGCACCGTGTCGGCGGCGGCGGTCTCGGCGAAACCGCCGTAGCGCAGCAGCGAGCTGCCCGTGAAGACGCCCGGGTCGATTCGCACGCCCCGCGGCGGGTCGATCTCCATCATGCGTAGGCGGCAGCGACGCACCTCGCCGTCGCTGGCGAGCACGGGGAAGAGCCGGTCGACGTCGTGCCCCACGCAGACGATGACGGTGTCGGCGACGTACGATCCGTGGGTCGTGCGCACCCCGTCGACGACGTCGACGACGTTCTCACCGAAACGGAACACCACACCCAGCCGCGCGAGATGCGCCGTCAATGCGGGAACGGCCGCGGGCGAGTCGACGCGCAGATCCCGCGGCATGAGGGCACCGCCGACGAGTCCCGGCACCGCCCAGCCGAGCCGGTCGGCGGTCTCGTCGGCGCCGAGGACGCGCACCTCGTCGCGGTCGCGTCCTGAGGCGAACTCGTCGAGCACGGCCATCTCGGCGACGCTGCGCGCGGCGACGACGGTGCCGTGGGCGGACACCGCGAGCCCCCCTTCCGCACCGGCACGCAGCCAGGTCTCTCGCGCCACGACGGCGTACTCGCGCGCGCGGCCCGATTGCGCGGTGGTGCAGATGTGCCCGAAGTTGCGCACGCTCGCGCCGACGGCGCGGTCGTCGCGGTCCACGACGACGACCGAGAGCCCCGCGTTCACGGCGTGCCAGGCGTGGGCCAGACCGACGATGCCCGCGCCGACGACGACGACGTCGGCGCGCAGCGGAGTCGGACTCGAGTGGGAGTGCATGGGGTCGAGTCTCGGCTCTCATCGCACCGGAGTTCGACCGGTATCGCGACTTGTCATGCAATGTTCACCGCCGCCCCTCCTCTTATATATGCGCGCCAGGATCGGTGAACGGCGAGCGAACACAACCTATGTCGCCGCTTCCCCGTCCGCTTGTCATGACAAGATCGCTTCATGTCGTTGCATGAGACCGTCCGCACGACGCTGCGCGATCGCATCCTCTCGGGTGCGCTCCCCGTCGGCGCGGCGCTGCCGACCACAGCCGAGCTGAGCGTCGAGTTCGGGGCGTCACGTGGTCCCGTGCGGCAGGCGCTTGCCGCTCTCGCCACCGAGGGGCTGATCAGCACCGGGCAGGGGCGTGTGCCGACGGTCATGCGTGCGCCCTTCGCTCACGCCATCGACGACTTCTTCTCGTTCTCGGCCTGGGTCACGGCGATGGGCCGGGTGCCGGGCCAGCGCACGATCGAGCTGGCGCTGCGCCGACCGCCGGCCTCGGTGGCAGCCGCCCTCGGCGTCGGCGGCGACACCCGTGCGGTCGACCTGGTGCGCGTGCGATCGATCGACGACGAACCGGTGATGATCGAGCGCTCGACGTTCGTCGAGCACGTGGGGCGTCTGATCTTCGACTTCGACCCCGACGCCGGATCGGTCTTCACCGCGCTGCTCGACCGAGGCGTCTCACTCGAGCACGGCGAGCACACGATCGACGCGGTCGCCGCGAACGACCAGGATGCCGCCGCGCTCGACGTCGCCGTCGGCACGCCGCTGCTGCGCGTCCACCGTCTCACCCGCAGCGCCGCGGGCGAGGTGATCGAGGTGGCCGACGACCGCTACCGCCCCGATCGTGCGTCCCTGATCGTCCACAACTCCCGCACTCGCACCGCCCCGGCCCCGTCGGCGGTGCGCCGAACGACCACGGAAGGCTCCCGATGACCGTCTCCCTCCTCTCCCTCGACATGGCCGGCACCACGATCGACGAGGGCGGGGTCGTCTACGACCTGCTCGCACGCTGCGTCGGTGACGAGCTCGGCGCTCCGGTTCCGGCCGAGGTTCTGGCTCCCTGGACGGGCACCGACAAGACCGAGGCCATCCGCGGCCTCCTCACCGAGCTCGGCGGCGACCCTGCCCGCACCGACGCGGTGTATGCCGGTTTCGCCGCTCAGCTCGACGCGGCGTACGCCGCGGCGACCCCGACGCTGTTTCCCGGGGTGCGCGAGGCGATGGTGTCGCTGCGCGCGGCCGGGGTGAAGGTCGCTCTGCAGACCGGTTACACCCGCCCGGTGGCCGAGGGGCTCCTGGCGAAGGTCGGATGGGAGGTCGGCACCGACATCGACGCTCTCGCCACGTCGGAGCTCGTGACCGCGTCGCGGCCCGCTCCGTACCTCGTGTTCCGCACGATGGAGCTCACCGGCATCCGGTCGGTCGACGAGGTGCTGGTCGCCGGAGACACCCCCAATGATCTGGCCGCCGGCACCGCCGCCGGGGCGCGGTTCGTCGTCGGGGTTCTCACCGGTGCGGGATCCGCCGCCGATCTGGGACGGTCGCGCCACACGCACCTCGTGGGCGGAGTCGCCGACATCCCGGCTCTGCTGCACTCCGCGAGCGAGCTTCCCCACTGATGACCGCGGCGCGCAAGCTGCTGCTGATCGGCATCGACGGCCTGCGCGTCGACGATGCGCTGCGCTCTCCCGCCCCGGCTGCTCGACTCGCGGCTTTCGGGCGCGCGGGAGTCGTGCTGCCGATGACCATGGAGGTCCCGACCATCTCGGGCCCCGGCTGGTCGTCGCTGCTCACGGGCATGCGGCTCGCCGAGCACGGCGTCGTCGACAACCACTTCCAGGGTCATCGTCTGCGCCGTTGTCGAGACCTCCTTTCCCGGGCCGTCGACGCGCGCCCGAGCTGCTCGACCTTCGCGGCCGCCGACTGGCCCCCGCTGATCGACCCCGACGGCCCGGGACCGATCATCGCGCCCGCGCCCGAGAGGGAACGCGCAGGCCTGCACCACGTCGTCCTGCGCGATGGGGAGTCGAGAGGATATGACCCGATGGATGCCGAGATCGCGGCCGCCGCACGTGCGCATCTGCGCGAGACGGGTCCCGACGTGTCGTTCGTCTACCTCGGCGAGGTCGATGAGGCCGGCCACCGGCACGGCGGGACCGCGCCCGAGTACACGGCCGCGATCGTGCGCGTCGATGCGCTGCTCGGCGGCATCCTGGACGTCGTCGAAGACCGCGCCGAGACGCACGGCGAGGACTGGCTCGTCGCCGTCACCACCGATCACGGGCACGTCGATGCGGGCGGCCACGGCGGCGGGTCGGCGCTCGAGCGGCGCTCGTTCCTGGCGCTCGGCCGGTTCGGCGGTCGCGACTCGCTGCCCGCGGGTCCGGTTGCGCCTCACGAGGTCCGCGACCTCTTGCTCACCGACCTCGGGCTTCTCCCGGCGTAAGGTCGTCCCGGCGTCTGATCCCACGGGCTCGGCGGCCCGCCGCGCGAGCCCGCCGCCCAGCCCCGCCGCACGGCGGAGGAAAACCCGGGGACGGGAGGACCAATCCCTCGGCATCCATCCTCCGCCCCCGGAATCTCCTCCCGCGGGCTCGACAACCTCGCGCCCGGCCCCGCACCAACCCGCGCCCGGACCCCCGCGCCCCACCGCGCAGCCCCACCGCATGGCCGCACCGCGCCGCGGAGGAAAACCCGGGACAGGAGGACAAACCCCTCGCATCCGTCCTCCGCCCCCGGGATCTCCTCCCGGAGGCCCGCAGCGACGACGCGCAGCGGGCCTCAGCGCTTCAGACGCAGCGTCACCAGCTGGAACGGGCGCAGATCGAGCTCGACCGCACCACCGGCAGCACTCAACACCGCCGCGGCGTCGACCTCGCGCTCGAGCAGATCGGTCTCGACGACGCCCACGACCTCGAAGCCGGCGTCGAGACGCGCGTGCATGCGCTCGCCCAGAGCCTCGTACAGGCGCACGATCACATCGCCCGATCCGTCCTGCGCGAGCTTGACCGCCTCGACGACGACACCGGGCTGGTCGACCGCGACGAGAGGCGCGATCGAGGTCTCGGCGGCATCCGTCACCGTCCGCTCCGGCAGGTTGGTGCGGTATCCCTCGGTGACGGCGTCGACGACCTCGGCGCCCACGACGATCCCCACCTCGAGGTGGTGCGCGCCCTGATCCTGGCCGGGGTCGGGGAACTTCGCCGACCGGATGATCGACAGCCGCACGAGTGAGAACGTGCCGCCCGCCTCGCGCTCGTGACGCGTGATGTCGTGACCGTAGGTGGAGTCGTTGGTCACCGCCACGCCGAAGCGCGGCTCGGCGACCCGCACCCAGCGGTGCGCGGCGGTCTCGAAGCGAGCCGCGTCCCACGACGTGTTCGTGTGAGTGGGTCGGACGATGTGCCCGAACTGGATCTCGGACGCCGCGCGGTCGGTGTGGACGTCGATCGGGACGCCGAGCTTCAACAGCTTCTGCTGCTCGTGCCAGTCCACGTCGAGGGAGAGACGCACGGTGCGCGAGCCGTTCGCGAGAGCGATGCGCGTGACGATCGTGGACGCCCCCGTGCGGCGCTCGACGACGATCGCGCGTCCGTCGAGGCGGACGGCCTCGGCGGAGTCGAGGGGCGTGACGTGGCGCCGGTAGGTCTCGTCGATGTCCCACGCGTCCCATTGGGTGGGCGTGTCGCGGAACACCTCGAACAGGCCCGCGGTGCGACCGGCCGGAACCACCTCGCGGCCGCTGTCCACCTCCACCAGTGAGGTGATCAGACCGCGTCCGTCGACGACCGCGCGCACGACGCCGTTGTCGAGCACGAAGCCGTCGCCCTCGGCGCTCGGGGTCACGTCGCCGTCGGGGCTCGCCGGGGCGATCGCGAGAGCGGGAGCGCCGGAACGGCGGTGCGGGGCGGCATTCGCCACGACCGCGCGGTCGCCCGTGCCCACGAGCGCCCGGAGGCTGTCGGCGATGATCTGCTCGAGCTCCGCCGCGATCGCGGCGTAATTGCGCTCGGCATCCCGGTGCACCCAGGCGATCGACGTGCCGGGCAGGATGTCGTGGAACTGCTGCAGCAGGACCAGGCGCCACAGGCGCTGGAACGTCTCAGCCGGGTAGGCGGCGCCCGTGCGGACGGTCGCGGTGGCCGCCCACAGCTCGGCCTCGCGCAGCAGGTGCTCGCTGCGGCGGTTGCCCTGCTTCGTGCGCAGCTGGCTGGTGTACGTGCCGCGGTGGAACTCGAGGTACAGCTCCCCCGCCCACACGGCCGGGTCGGCGTACTCGGCCTCGGCGGTCTCGAAGAACTCCCGCGGGGTGGAGTGCTTCACCACCGGGGCGCCCTCGAGCGAGTGCGTGCGGGCGATCGTCGCGGTCATCTCGCGCGTGGGTCCGCCGCCGCCGTCGCCGAAGCCGTACGGCAGCAGCGAGGTGCGCGCGCGACCCTTGTCGGCGAAGTTGCGCTCGGCGTGGGCCAGGTCGGCCGCGGTGACCTCGGAGTTGTACTTGTCGACCGGCGGGAAGTGCGTGAAGATGCGCGACCCGTCGATGCCCTCCCAGCGGAAAGTGTGGTGCGGGATGCGGTTGGTCTCGTTCCACGAGATCTTCTGCGTGAGGAACCAGCGCGCGCCCGCGGCTCTCATGATCTGCGGAAGGGCACCGCTGTAGCCGAACGAGTCGGGCAGCCACACCTCTTCGGTGTCGATGCCGAACTCCTCGAGGAAGAACGTCTTGCCCTCGACGAACTGCCGGGCCATCGCCTCGCCGCCGACCATGTTGGTGTCGGATTCGACCCACATACCGCCCACCGGCACGAAGCGTCCCTCGGCGACACGCGCCTTCAGCCGGTCCCAGAGCGCCGGGTAGTGCTCCTTCATCCACGCGAACTGCTGCGCCGACGACGACGCGAACACGAACTCCGGATCTTCGTCCATCAGCGAGAGGACGTTGCTGAACGTGCGCGACACCTTGCGCGCCGTCTCGCGTACGGGCCACAGCCACGCCGAGTCGATGTGCGCGTGCCCGACGGCGTGCAGGACGTGGGCACTGGATGCCGCGGGCGCCGCCATCAGCGGAGCGAGCACGTCGCGACCGGCCTGCGCCGTGCCCGCGACGTCCTCGGGATCGACCGCGTCGATCGCGGCATCCATCGCCTCGACGAGCGTCGCTCGGCGCGCGGAGGTGGCGTCGAGCTCGGCGATGAGGCCGTGGAGCAGGCGGAAGTCCTGCAGGAGCTCCCACACCGCGAGATCGCGGAGGCCGATCGACATGTCGCGGAGCGTATAGAGAGGAGCGTCGCCCGCGGTGGCGAGGTCACCCAGGTGCGTCGGCTCGAAGGTGAAGAGGCTGCCCACGTCGGGGTTCGAGGCGGCCTCGACGAGCACGTCGACGCGACCGTCGGGGTCGACCGCGGCCGGGCTGGCGTTGTTGAACGGCGAGACGCCCTTGATGGGGGCGCCCTCGCGGTTCCAGACGAGCGCCTCGCACTGGAAGCCGCTCTGTCCGGCGGTGAAGCCGAGATCGATCACGAGCTCGGCGACGGTGCCCTCCGGCAGGGAACCGTCGGCGTCGCGCCACGCAGCGGGGATCTCGCCGGAGACGGCGAACCAGGTCGTCCCCCACGCTCGACCCCACGGCGTTCCGATCGCGAAGGGGCGGTACTCGGCACCCCGAGCCTCGGCGAAGGTCACGGGCTCGCCCGGCGCCTCCCATGCCTGGATGTCGAGGGGCTGACGGGCGCGGTAGACGGCGGGGGCGAGACGCTCGCGGACGAAGCGTTCGATGCGCATCTCGATGAGCGCGGTGCGGTCGTGCATGACGTGGGTTCCTTGTCTGGGGGGACGGGTCAGCCCTTGACCGCGCCGGCGAGGGCCGACGGGCCGCCGAGTCCGCGCTGCACGAGGACGTACAGGCCGAGGACCGGGAGGGAGTAGACGATCGAGTAGGCCGCGAGCTGGCCGTAGGCCACCGCTCCGAACGACCCGAAGAAGTTGAAGATGCTGACGGCGGCCGGCTGGTAGTCGGGGCTGAGCAGCAGCACGAAGGGGACGAAGAAATTGCCCCACGCCTGGATGAAGGTGAAGATGAACACGACCGCGATGCCGGGGCGCATGAGCGGGAGCACGATCTGCACGAGCGTGCGCATCGACCCCGCGCCGTCCATCCAGGCCGCGTGCTCGAGCTCGACGGGCACGCCGTCCATGAAGTTCTTCATCATCCAGATCGCAATCGGCAGAGCGCTCGCGGTGAGGAAGAGGATCGTGCCCCCGATCGAGTCGATGAGGTTCAGCTGCACGAACAGGCTGTAGACCGGCACCATGATCGCCGTGATCGGCAGGCATGTGCCGAACAGCACCGCGTAGAGGAAGGGCTTGCCGACGCGCATCTTGTACCGCGAGAGCGGATAGGCGGCGAGCGAGGCGAGCACGACCGTCGCGATCGAGGTGCCTCCCGCCAGCAGCACGCTGTTCCACAGGGGCTGGAACAGCAGATCCGGCTTCATCACGGCCGCGAAGTTGTCGAGGGTGACGACCTCGGGCATCTTGATGGCCAGCGTCGGCTGCGCGTCGAGCGAGGCCGTGACGAGCCACACGAGCGGCACCACGAACAGCACGCCGACCACGATGAGCAGCGTGTTGGCGACGACGCGCAGGGCGCGGGTGCGCGGCGACGACAGCGACGCCTTCTTGCGCCCGGGAGCGCGGCGTGCGGAGCGCGAGCGGGCGCCGGTCACCTCGGGCAGGGTGGCGGTGGTCATGACGAGACCTCCTCGCGCAGCGCGCGGACGTAGAAGAACGAGAAGATCGCACCGATGAGCAGCATGATCGTGGCGATCGCGGTGCCGTAGCCGAGCTCGCCGAACTTGAGGCCCTGCTGGTAGGCGAGGATCGGCAGCGTCGTGCTCTTGTTGCCGGGGCCACCGCCGGTCATGACGAAGATCAGTGTGAAGACCGACAGGGTCTGCAGCGTCACGATCATCGAGTTGGTTCCGATGGTCGAACGGATCATGGGGATCGTGATGAGGAAGAGGCGCTTGATGCCGCTCGCTCCGTCGACCTCGGCCGCCTCGGTGATCTCGGGCGGCACGTCGGCGAGGGCCGCCGAATAGACCATCATCGAGAACGCCGTCCCGCGCCAGATGTTGGCGAAGACGACCATGAGCACCGGCATCGTGAAGAGCCAGCTGACGGGGTCGAGACCGAAGATCCCGAGGATCACGTTCAGGGTCCCGTTGTCGCGGAAGAACGCGTACGCGGCGAATGCCGCGACGATCTCGGGCAGGACCCACGCGGTGACGACGATCGTGCCGACCACCGCGGTGACGACGCGATTGCCCGAGCGCATCATGAGAGCGAGGGCCAGGCCCAGGATGTTCTGACCGATCACGGCGGAGAAGAACACGAACACGATCGTGTTGACGACCGCCACGGGAAAGTCGGGGGCCTTGAAGAGCTGGGTGTAGTTGTCGAAGCCGATGAACTGGCTCGCGACGGCGGTCGAGCCCGACAGGGTCGCGTTGGTGAGCGAGCCCCACAGCGACACCAGGATCGGTCCGAGCAGGAACACCGCGAGCAGCAGCGCTGCGGGAAGGAGCGGGAGCGCCCGGGCCGAGGACCGGAGGCCGCGCGTGGTGGCGCGCGACCTCCGGTCGGTTCCGGTCGCCCCGGTCTGAGCCAGGGCGGTCACGATCAGCCCTGCTGGGTGTTGTCTTCGCCGACGATGCCGATGACGGCCTGGTCGTAGGCTGCGGCGGCGTCGTCGACGCTGGACTGCCCGGTCATGACCGCTTCCATGGCGACCTGGATCTGGTTCGAGATCTTGTCGTAGTCCTCGGTGGCCGGTCGGAAGTGCGTCGTTGCGACGAAGCTCGAGAAGGTCTTGAAGCTCGGGTTGGCGTCGAGGTATTCGGTGGACTGCGCCACATCGGCACGGACGGCGATCTGGCTGTTGTTGATGTCGTAGGACGTGGCGTTGTCCTTGTTCACCGCGGTGGAGAGGAAGTCCCAGGCCGCGTCGGCGTTCTTGGTGTTCTTGCCGATGGCGAGCGTCCACCCGCCCGACATGCTCGTGGTGCCGGGTGCCTGGCCGTTCTGGGTGGGCATCGCGGCGATACCGAGCGTGTCGCTCCACGCGGGCCACGGGGCGGTTCCGCCGTCGACCCACGCGGCCGACTGCCACGAGCCATCGAGGGCGATCGCGAGCTTGCCCTTCGGCAGCCAGTCGGCGGTCACGCTGGTGAAGATGTTGGGGTCGAGCGCCTGCTGGAGCGAGGGTCCGAGGCCGCCCTGGTAGACGTCGGAGACGAAGGTCAGCGAGTCCTTGAAGCCCTGGCTGCCGACGACCCACTTCTTCGAGGAGGTGTCGTAAAGGGTGTCCTCGGTGCCGTAGAGGAGCATTTCGAGCCCCTGCATGGATGCCGCTTCACCGGCCGTCTTGCCCGAGTACACGTTCATCGGGATGACGTCGGGGTCGGCCGCCTTGACCTTCTTGGCCGCCGAGAGGACGTCGGCCCAGGTCTTGGGCTGCCACGGGACGGAGATGCCCGCCTTGGCGAAGATCTCCTTGTTGTACCAGAGGCCGCGGGTGTCGGTTCCGAGCGAGACGCCGTAGGTCTTGCCGTCGGGGCCGAGGCCGGCCTGCTTGGCGCCGTCGGCGAACTGCGACCAGTCGCTCCACTTCGCGAGGTAGTCGTCGAGGGGCAACAGGTACCCCGCCGCGGCGTCGGACTGGATCTTGAAGGTGTCTTCGTACTGGACGTCGGGGGCGGTGCTGGCCGACTTGTTCATCAGCGCGAGCTTCGTGTAGTAGTCGGCGCCCTCGGCCTGGATCGGCACGAGCTCGACGGTCATGCCGGGGTGTGCGGCCTCGTACTGCGACTTCGCCGTCTCCATCAGCGTCTGCATCTGGTTGAAGGTCGCCGTGGTCTGGTACGCGACGCGGATGGTCTTCGCGTCACCGGCGTCGCCGCTGCCCGCGGAACAACCGGCCAGGGCCGCGGTCAGGGCGGTGGCGGTCAGAAGACCGGTCACCATCGTCAGTTTCTTCATGAAAGCTCCCTTGCTCGGGTGGAGACACCACGTCGCCAGAACCTTTTATAAATCAAATGGACTAACTCGGCAAGTCCCAGAGTCGCCACGCTCGTAACGATCGGGAAACGCCCGGCGTCGGCGGAAGGGGGACGGGCTCAGAGGGCGATCATCATGCGCGCCGGCCGCGCCGCGAAGGCGCCGTCGAGCATGAGGCAGGCGGCCCCCACGGCCGCGACGTCGGCTCCGACCCGTGAGCGACGCACGACGATCTCGCGCGTCGCGGTCGAGGCCGCGTCGACGGCGACGCGCTCGGCGACGACGTCGCCCAGCACCTCCGCGAGGCGCTCCCACACGGGGCCGCCGAGGACGACCTCGTCGACGTCGATCAGGTTGTTGGTCACGACCAGCGCGCGCGCGATCCGCTCCCCCGCCCGCCGCAGCACCGCGGCCGGACCCTCCTCGCCCTCGCGCGCGTCGCGCACGAGCCGGTCCAGGTCGGGGCGCGTGTCACCGGCCGCCGCCGGGGCGTACCCGGCCTCGGCCAGCAGCACGCGCGGCTCGATCGACACCCCGAGGCACCCGCGAGCGCCGCACGCGCAGGGCGGACCATCGGGATCGACGATCACGTGCGCGATGCCGCCGGCGTTGCCGGTGCGTCCGCGCACCGGAGCACCCGCGATCGCGAGCCCCACGCCGACACCCGCGCCGTAGTACAGGAACATCGCGTCGCCGAGAGCGTCGGAACGGTCGAACCACATCTCGCCCACCATGGCGGCCGTCACGTCCTTCTCGACGATCACGGGCAGGCCCGTGACGGCGCCGAGGTCTTCTCGCACGTTGACGTTGTGCCACTCCGGCAGCAGGGGCGGATCGAGAAGGCGCCCGCCGCGCGCGTCGAAGGGCCCCGGAGCGGCCACACCGACCCCGAGGACGAGCTCGCGGGGGATGCCGGCCCGCTCGACGATCGCGTCGACCGCGGCGCCCACGGCATCCACCAGCCCTGCGGGCGTCGACAGGGCCGGGCGGCCGATCTCGTCATGCGCGATGACCTCGCCGGCCATGTCGACCACCACGATCGTGTCGACCACCGGGTCGAGGTGCACTCCGACCGCGAACCGCGAGCGCGGCGCGAGTTTGAGCAGCGTGCGGGGCTTCCCGGGTCCCGAGATGACCTTGCCCGCCTCCACGATCAGCCCCTCGTCGGCGAGCCGCCGGGTGACGTTGCTGAGCGTTTGGGCGCTGAGGCCCGTGCGCGCCGACAGCTCGACGCGGCTCAGCCCCTCGGGCGAACGGCGGATGTGGTCGAGCACGAGGGTCTGGTTGTACTCCCCGACGGCGGGCAGGTTGGAACCGGTACGCATGATCCCCGCCCTCGTTCGCCGGTCCGCGGCGCGGGCCCTCTCGTCCAGATTATGCCCGCCCATCGGCGCGCTCCTCTCGCGCGGTCGGTCAGGACTGCAACGCGAGCGCCGCCGCCCCGAGCAGGGGACCGTCTCCGTCGAGTCCCGAGCCGACGATGCGGCAGCGCCGGGCGTAGGCGTGCAGCGAGGCGGCCTGGGCGGCCGCGCGCACCTGGTCGACGTAGTCGGGGGCGACCTGCGAGAAGCCGCCGGCGATGGCCACCGCCTCGAGATCGCACAGGGTGGCTGCCGCGGCGATGGCCTGGCCCACCGCGGTCGCCGAACGGCTCACGGCGGCGATGGCCACGGCATCCCCCGACGCGTGCGAGGCCGCGAGATCGAGACCGGTCTCACCCTCCCACCCCTGCTTCTTCGCCCAGGCGACCGTGCCGGGCCCCGCGGCCACGGCTTCGAGGGTGGCCGCGACGACGTCGTCGCCTTCGAGGGTGCGCACGAAGGTCTGTCCCAGATGACCCGCGTTGCCGCTGGCGCCGCTGACGGGGCGACCTCCGAGCACGAGGCCCCCGCCCACACCGGTCGACACGACAATCGCCATCGCGTCGTCGCAGCCGACCAGGGCTCCCCGCCAGTGTTCGGCGAGGGCGATGCAGGTGCCGTCGAGCGCGAGATGGATGGGGCCGTCGACGAGCCCGCCCAGCACCTCGTCGATGCGCAGTCCCGCCGCCAGCGGAAGGTTCAGGGGAGACACCGAGCGCGAGGGCAGGTCCACCGGACCCGCACTGCCCACGCCGATCGCGGTGACCCTCGCCCCCGGAACGGCGGCGAGCGCGGTTTCGGCGGCCTGACGGACGTTCCGGGCGATCGTGTCGCGGTCGTTCCCGCGACCGGTGGGGCGTCGGGTCACGCTCGAACGGATCACCTCGCCGGAGGTCGAGACCAGGGCCGCGTCGACCTTGGTCCCGCCGATGTCGACGGCGAGCACGTGGGCGGCGGCGGGCAGGGACGGGGTGGTGTGCGACATTCGCGGGCTCCTCGGGTGGACCAACGCTCCCCGATCCTAGGGGCGACCCCCCTCTCCCCGAGTGACGCCTGTGCACCCGCGGCTTTCCGACCCCCGCCACCGTGGCGCGGGTTACGATCGGGTCACGTTGGCGAGGACGCTCCCGCCTCCGCGAC
The DNA here is from genome assembly GCF_052660795.1 of Sphingomonas sp. G5. Classification (NCBI taxonomy): domain Bacteria; kingdom Pseudomonadati; phylum Pseudomonadota; class Alphaproteobacteria; order Sphingomonadales; family Sphingomonadaceae; genus Sphingomonas; species Sphingomonas sp. G5. The sequence continues at coordinate 2,590,672 of NZ_CP109660.1, forward strand.
ACGAGGGATGCCATGGACGAGACGGTCACGCCCGAGGCGACCACGCGGCTGCGCCGCGCCGACACCGCCACCGGCCCCGCCCGGCCCGGGGTCGACGCTCCTCTCGATGCGGCGTCTTTCGCCCGTCTGACCGGGGAGATCCTGTCGTCGGTGTCGCGGGTCATCGACGGCAAACCCGACGCGGTGCGCAGCGCCCTGATCGCCCTTCTCGCCGAAGGCCACCTGCTCATCGAAGACGTCCCGGGCGTCGGCAAGACGATGCTCGCGCGGGCTCTGGCCGCCACGGTCGACGCCGATGTGCGTCGCATCCAGTTCACCCCCGATCTGCTGCCGGGCGACATCACCGGCGTATCGGTGTTCAACCCCGTGCAGCGGCAGTTCGAGTTCACCCCCGGCGCGGTGTTCGCCCACATCGTCATCGCCGACGAGATCAACCGCTCCTCCCCCAAGACGCAGTCGTCGTTGCTCGAGGCCATGGAGGAGCGCCAGGTGACGGTCGACGGCCGCACGCACGTGCTCCCCTCCCCGTTCCTCGTCGTCGCGACGCAGAACCCGTTCGAGATGGAGGGCACGTACGTGCTCCCCGAGGCGCAGCGCGACCGCTTCCTGCTGCGGATCTCGATGGGGTATCCGGATGCCGCGGCCGAGGCGCTCATGCTGCGCCAGCGCGACGCGGTGAACCCTCTCGACGCCCTGACGCCGGTCGTGACCGCGCGTCAGGTGACCGCGCTGATCGCCTGGGCACGCGGTGTGCACGTGGCCCCCGCTCTCGAGGAGTACGTCGTCGCCCTCGCGCAGGCCACCCGCAGCCACCCCGACATCCGTCTGGGGGCGAGCCCGCGCGCGACCCTGCAGCTCGTGCGAGCCGCCAAGGTGCGCGCCGCCCTCGACGGGCGCGCGTACGTCATCCCCGACGACATCACCGCCCTGCTGTCGCCGGTCTTCGCCCACCGCCTCATCGCGAACCGTTCGGCCGCGGGCGGTCGGGCCGGGGCCGCGGTGGTCGCCGACGCGCTCGAGCGCATCGCGTCCAGCGTGCGCGTTCCCCTCGCTCCCCGGCCGTGAGCACCGGCGTGACGCGCCTGTGGCCCTTCACCCTGCGGGGCACGGGGGCCGTGCTCCTCGCCGTGGCGGGGTTCGCGATCGCGCAACGCGCCGGCATCCCGGAACTGCTGTACTTCGCCACCCTTCTCGTGGCCCTGCTGGCGGTTTCGGCGATCGCGCTGCTGCTGACGCGCGGCAGGGGTGCGGTCTCGCGCGTCGTGACGCCCGAAACGCCCGAGGTCGGGGGCTCGGCGACGGTCGTGGTGCGCGCCGGACTCTCGAGCGCCCTCCCCACGGGCCCCGCGCGATGGAACGACACGCTGCCGACGGGACTGACCGGACGCGCCCAGGGGACGTCGGCGTCCCTCGCGTCGACGATTTCGGGGACCACGGGGACGATCGAGGTGCGGTACGACGTGATCGGCGCGGCGCGCGGCATCCATTCGATCGGTCCGCTCGAGGTGACGACCACCGATCCTTTCGGCCTGGTGCGCCGCCGCATCGCCCTGGGCCGGACGACGCCGGTGACGGTTGCCCCGGCGATCGTCGACCTGGCGCCGCTGCCCTCCTCCTCCGGCGAAGCGGGCGGCACGCGCCAGACCGCGGCCCTGCAGCTCGGTCAGGGGGCCGACAACCTCGTCGCGCGACCGTACGCGCCCGGCGACTCGATGCGGCGCATCCACTGGCGCGCCACCGCTCACCGCGACACCCTCATGGTGCGTCAAGAGGAGCAGGAGTCCTCGCCGGCCGCCACCGTCGTGATCGACCGCGCGCTCTCGCGGTGGTCGCCTCTGGCCGCTCACGCCCCCGGCGGCGACCCGGCTTTCGAGACGGCGGTGACCGCGTGCGTCTCGGCCGTCGCCCACCTCGTGCACGAGGGCTACACGGTCGACGTCGTCGACAGCGACGGAACTCTTCTCGCCGACCCGGTCGAAGGCGGCGACGACGTCGAAGCCCGAGCGGCCGCCGCGGGTTTCGCGAGCCTGCGAGCCCGCGTCGACGACGCCTCCCACCGCGTCGTTCCGGCGACCGCCTCCGCTCTGCTGGGTCCCGTCGTCGTGATCACGGGAGACCTGCAGCCCGAAGACCGCGCGGCCCTCGGCGAGATGGGCACCCATTCGGCCCTTCCCGTCCTGATCGTGGTGGCCGAGCACGCGGAGCTCGACGCCGTTCGTGTCGCCGGCTGGCGCGCGGCTCACCTGCGTCCGGGGGCGGACGTCGCCCTCGCCTGGGACGACGCGATGGAACAGGGGCACGCCCGTGTCGGCCGCTGATCTCACCGTGCTGCGCACGCCCCGCCGCCGCCGCGACGCGACCCTGCTGACGATCGGTCTGTTCGCCGCGATCGCCGCCGCGATGCTGCCGGTGTTCTCGGTGATCGCCCCGGGGGCGTGGGTCGCGGGAGCCGTTCTCGTGGGAGGAGGTGCGCTCGGCGCGGGACTGATCGTCCGCCTGTCGCGGCTGCCCGCCCTGGTGGCGAGCCTCGCCGAGGTGACCGTGTGGATCGTGCTGCTCACGGCGATCTTCGGCCGCTCCACGGCCCTGCTCGGCATCATCCCCACCCCCTCGACTTTCGCCTCGGTCCCCGGCCTCGTCGCCCAGGCCTCAGCGGAGATCCGCGACGGCGTCGCCCCCGTCCCGCCGGATGAGGGCTTGGCGTTCCTCCTGGTCGCCGCGATCGGTGCGCTCGCCATCGTGCTGGATCACGTGGTCCTGACGGCGCGGATGCCTTTGCTCGCCGGAGTGGGCCTGGTCGCCGTCTCGCTCATCCCCACGATCGCGATCCCCTCCGACGTCGACGTCGCGAGCTTCGTGCTGCTGGCGGCTGCTCTGCTCTTCCTGCTGCGGGTCGACACACGGGCACGTGCCGCGGCGTCCGCACGCCGCGACGATCGCGCTCGCCCCGCGCAGGGCCGCCGTCTCTTCGGGGTATCGGCCACCGCCCTGGGGGTCGCGGCCGTGGCCGTGATCGTCGCCGTGGTCGCCACTCCTCTGCTCCCCCAGCCGGGCCTGAGGTTCGCCAGCGGCGGCACCGGCGGGCTGGGGACGACCATCAACCCCAACCTCGAGCTCGGCAACGACCTTCGTCAGCCGCGCGACGTCGAGGTGCTCAAGGTGCGCACCACGGGCCCGACGGCCCCCTACCTGCGCGCGGTCACTCTGTCCCGCTTCGACGGCGCCGTCTGGCAGCCCGATACCTTCGACACGGTCCCCCTCCCCTCCGACGGCACGGTGTTCGACCGCGTCAGCGTGGACGGCGATATCACCCTCGCCGACTGGACGACCACGATCACCGTCGATCAGCTCGACAGCCCGTGGCTGCCGGTGCCCTACCCCGCCTCGACGGTGACGGGTCTGGACGGCGACTGGTTGGGCATGCCGCAGAACCGCACGGTGGTCACCCGCGCCGGGTCCACCCGCGAGCAGGTCTACGAGGTGCAGGCGAGCGTCCCCCGCCCGACCCTCGAGCAGATCCGCTCGAAGACCGTGGGCGGGACGGACCTCGACCCCGCACTGACCGCGCTCCCCGCCGAGGTGCCCGCCGTCATCGGCGACACCGCCCGCGAGGTGACCGCGAACGCGCAGACGCCCTATGACAAGCTCGTCACCCTGCAGAACTGGTTCCGCAGCAGTCAATTCCGTTACTCGCTCGACGCTCCCGTCGATTCCGGCTTCGACGGAGCCGGTCTTGACGCGGTGGCGCAGTTCCTGCAGGTGCGCGCCGGATACTGCGTGCACTATGCCTCGGCCTTCGCCGTCATGGCACGCACTCTCGGCATCCCCGCGCGCATCGTCATCGGGTACCTTCCCGGCACGGCCTCGAGCATCCCCCAGCAGGGCGGCACCGAGTACTCGGTCAGCTCGAGTCAGTTGCATTCGTGGCCCGAGGTGTACTTCGAAGGCATCGGATGGGTGCCCTTCGAGCCGACGAACAGCCTCGGCGTCCCCACGAACTTCGCTTCGGGCTCCTCCGGGAACAACACGACCACCCCGAACACCCCGAGCCAGGATGCCGAGGCCCCGGCCGATCAGCCCTCGTCGGCGCCGTCGGAGGCCGCCGAGAACGACCCCGGGGCGCAGACCACCGGCGGTGGTTCTGTCGCCGCGCGGCAGAGCACCGCGTGGGTCGCCCCGGTCCTCGGGATCCTCGTGCTGCTGGTGCTCGCCGGGGTCCCGGCCGTCGCCCGGATCGTGCGGCGTCGCCGACGCCTCGCCGCCGCGCGCGCGGGCGACCCGGTGGCCGCGTGGACGGCGATGCTCGAGGACGCGGTGGATCTCGGCATCCCGGTCTCGTCCGCGCTGTCTCCGCGCGCCATCGCGGTGCTGCTCGTCGAGGAGCATGGCGCACCGTCCGACGACGTCGGTCTTCTCCGCGAGGCCGTCGAACGGGTGAGCTACGCGGGCGACAGCTTCGACCCCGCTCGGGGACCCGGTCTCGTCGCCGCCGTCACGGGCGTGCGTGCGGCTCTCGATGAGAGAACTGCACCGCTGCGCCGGTTCCTCGCGCGGGCGTACCCTCGCTCGCTCGTCACGCGACCCGGCACCGTCGGCGCGGTCGAGCGCGAAAGCGCGTCGCGGTAGTCACGGCCGGAGAAGCGAAGAGCGCCACCCTTCCGGGTGACGCTCTTCGTGTGGCGGAAGTGACAGGATTTGAACCTGCGAGGCGAGTTACCCCGCCTACATGGATTCCAGCCATGCTCCTTAGGCCGCTCGGACACACTTCCAAGGGACGATCTTACACGGCGCTCAGCCCCGCCCGAATCGCCGCCGGGTCTGCACGGTGATCGGACTGTCCTCCGCCCTCCACGACATCGCGCGCACGCCGGTGTCGCGGGAGAGCCGGGTGGTCGCGGCATCCAGGAACTCGGGCGCGTCTCCCTCGATGAGCAGCTCGGCCTCGAGGACGACGCCCGCCGGCTCGTCCTCGGAGCCGTCGTCGTCGTGGCTCGACATCGCGAGCACCAGGACATCAGGTGACTCCAGGGTGTCGGAGAGCAGCTCGCGTACTTCTTGCTCGCGCTCCTCGAGCGCGCGCACCGTGAGCACGAACGCCCCGATCGTCTCGGCGTTCGCGTCGGGGGCGCGGTCGACGAGGCGCCCGAGCGGGCGCAGCAGCAGGTGTACGAGGAGCACCAGCGCCGTCATCGCGAGCGCCGGCACGACCAGCCCTCCCGCGGCCAGGCACCCGACGGCCGCCGAGCACCACAGGGTCGCGGCGGTGTTGAGCCCCTGCACGGACAGGCCCTGCCGGAGGATCACCCCACCGCCGAGGAAACCGACGCCGGAGACGACGTAGGCCGCGATCTGCAGCGAGCCTTGACCCACCCCCAGCTCGCTGCCGAAGAGGACGAAGGCGGCGGCTCCCATCGCCACGAGCGCCTGCGTGCGAAGGCCCGCCGTACGGGAGCGATACTGCCGCTCCAAACCGATGAGCACGCCGCAGCCGGCGGCCAACAGCAGCCGCAGCACGAAGTCCAGGTCAGCCACGGGCGGCACCCCTCCCGACGCGGTCGAAAGCACGAGTCACCGGCGCAGTATGTCAGAGCACGCTTTTCGGCAACCTGTGCACGGTCACCGCCCCCACGGCCCGGAACGGATGCAGAGGGTCAGGTGCCTCCGAGCCCGTCGGGCCGCCCAGTTCGCTGTGCACGAGGGCGCTCATCACCGCATACGCGTCCATCCGGTCCCACCCGCGTGCGTCGACGAGCTCGTCGAACACGTCTTCGTAGCCGCGCCGGATGCTCTCCTGCACCGGGTCGCCCAGGCCGACGAAGATCCACTCCTCGTCGGTCTCGATGCGGGGCGCCCGCAGAGCGGCATCCGGCAGCAGATCGATCGAGACCACGGCGACGCCCGCCGCCTCGATCGCGACGAACGACGATTCGCCTCTCGCCATGACGGCGTGGATGTCCCCGATCGACAGCAGCGCCCCCTCGACCTCGACCGGCAGGTACACCGTGGCGCCGGGAGCGACGTCGGTGAGATCCATGTTGCCGCCGAGCGCCGTCGTGGGCATGACGGTGGAGTTCCGCCCCCTGGCGGGCGCCGTGCCGATGCACCCGATCATCGGGCGCGGGGGCACCACGTGCCTCTCGGTGAGGTGCACGCCCTCCGCGTCGATGGGGATGCGCCGGCTGACGACCCGATCGGGCATGCGGTGCTGCAGCGCCCCGGCGCCGGGGAGGCTCTGCGACCACCCGTACTCCCCGAGACGGATCTCGTGCACGCGGACGACGAGGGCATCGCCCGGCTTCGCACCCTCGACGTACACGGGGCCGGTGACCGGATTGATCGGGGCCGTGAGGGCGCCGAGATCGCCGTGATCGTGGAGCTCGGCGTAGACCGCGTCGTCGGTTTCGAACGCGATGGTCTCGCCGGTCCCGGGCCGCACGCGCAGCGCCGGGGCCACCGCCGCGTCGTATCCGGGACGACCGTGCTCCCGGCCGAGCCAGTGCTCGGCGCTCATCGCGGAGCCACTTCGCCGCCGCCTTCTCCGGCGGTGGCCGTGGCGTGCTCGGGCAGGGGACCTGCGGCTCCGCCGTTCTTGCGGGCGAAGATCAGGTAGACGATCCCGCCGACGACCAGCCACAGGATGCCGCCGATCTTGGCGGTCATGTCGGCGTTGAGCAGCACGTATCCGATGATGAGGAACCCGACGAGCGGCACGACGAGGTGCAGCAGGTAGTTCTTCGACTTCTTCTTGCCGAGGTAGTACGCCGCGACCGACACGTGCAGCAGCATGAATCCGAGCAGGGCGCCGAAGTTCACGAGCGACGAGATCACCGCGATCTGGCCGACGAAGAACAGCACCAGCACGAGCGAGATCGCACTCACCAGAAGGATCGCCGCCATCGGTACCTGGCGCGAGGTGACCTTCGACAGGAAGGCGGGCAGGCGCCGGTCGCGGCTCATCGAGTAGAGCAGACGCGAGGTCGCCGCTTGAGCCGCGACCGCATTGGCGATCCCCACCGCGATGACGTTGACCGCGAGGAACGCGGTCGCCCACCCGCTGCCCGCGGCCTTGGCCACGAGCAGGAAGAAGGCGTTGTTGACCTCGTCGTCGCCGAAGGCGATGGTGCCGGCGGCCAGGGCGCTGGCGAACCACGTCTGCGCGATGAAGAGCACCGCGACGACGAGCAGAGCGATGATCATGGCGCGGCCGCCCGACTTACGATCCCCCGTGGACTCCTCGGCCATGGTCGAGATGCCGTCGAAGCCGAGGAAGCTCAGCACCGCGATCGAGAGGGCGGTGGCGATCAGCGCGGGATTGACCTTCTCGGCGTCCCAGAGCGGAGCCATCGTGAATTGCGCACCCGGAATCGTGCCGGACGACAGGGCGACCATCGCGATCACGACGAAGATCACCACGAAGGCGAGCTGGATGGTGAGCATGACGCGGTTGGCGATCTTGATCGAACCGATGCCGAGCACGTTGATGACGGTGTTGATGATGACGAAGGCCACGGCCCAGATCCACTGCGGGACGTCGGGGAAGATGCCCGCCATCGACGACGCGGCGAAGACGTACAGCAGGGTCGGCACGAGCAGGTAGTCGAGCAGGATCGCCCAGCCGGCGAAGAAGCCCACGGTGGGGTGCAGACCGCGCCCGACGTACGAGAACACGGAGCCCGCGATCGGGAACGCCTTCGACATCTGCGCGTACGCGAGGGCGGTGAAGATCATGGCGATCACGCCGGTGAGGTAGACCAGCGGCACCATGCCGCTCGCGGCGTTGAACACGACGCCGAAGATCGCCCACGGGGCGATGGGCACCATGAAGACGAGACCGTAGACCACGAGGTCGAGGGTGGACATGGAGCGCTTGAGCTCCTGCGTGTAGCCGAACGACTCCAGCGACTGCTGGGCCTCGGGGGCGGGGTGCGACATCGGGTCTCCTGGTTCGGGTGGGGCGGGGCGGGTGTCAGGGAAGGGGTGCGAGGAAGTCGGCGATGACCGCGCGGAAGGCCTCGGGCATCTCGAGGTGGGTGCAGTGGCTCGCCCCGGCGAAGACGTGCGAACGGGCGCCGGGGATGTGCTCGACGAAGGGCTCCCACGTCTCGGGAGTGGCCTCGTCGAACTCGCCGGCGACCACGAGGGTGGGTACCGCGATCAGGGGAAGGCGGTCGATGATCGACCAGTCGCGACCGGTGCCGACGACGTGGAACTCGTTCGGGCCGTTCATGGTGAAGTAGACGGTCGGGTCTGCGAGCATCTGCTGCTCGCTGTCGACGAAGTCCTGCGGCATGGGCGTCACGCGACAGACGTGCCGCTCGTAGAACACGCGGGTGGCCTCCGCGTACTCGGGGTCGTCGAGGGTGCCGGCGGCTTCGTGGCGGTCGAGCGCCTCGCGGGCTTCCGCGGGCAGCTCGGAACGGAGCCGGGCCGCGCCGGCGAGCCAGAGAGCCATGGATGCCGGGGAGTTGCAGATCTCGAGGCTCCGCAGCCCCGCGGGCTGGCGGACGGCGATCTCGGCGCCGAGCATGCCACCCCAGGACTGCCCGAGCACGTGGTACTCGTCGAAGCCCAGCGCGCGCTGCAGGTTGTGGAACTCGTCGACGAAGAGCTGCGGCACCCATTGCGATGCCGGGGCGTCGGGATGGTGCGAGCTTTTGCCGCAGCCGATCTGGTCGTAGTGCACGACGGTGCGCCCGGTCAGGTCGGCGAGGGCATCGAGATTCGACACGTAGTCGTGGGCCATTCCGGGTCCGCCGTGGAGGACGAACAGGGGGGCCCGACCGGTGGGCTCGGCGGGTTCGGTGAGGCGCGCCCAGGTGAAGCCGTCGCGGAAGGGAACGGTGGTCTCGTGTTGCATGGAGTCATCGTGGACCCCTTAAAGGTGCGTTGGCAAACCTTTTCAACGGAATTAACATGGAAGAAACGACGGGAGCCCATGGCCGACACCGACGACGCGTCCCTGGTGGAACGCGTGACCGAGCGACTCATCACCGCCGTGGCGGTGGGCGAGTTCCTCCCGGGTACCCGGCTCCCCGCCGAGCGCGAGCTCTCGCCCCTGCTGGGCGTCGGTCGGACGACGGTGCGCGCGGCCCTGGACGACCTGTCCACGAAGGGTCTGATCGAGCGCCGTCGCGGGCGCGGGGGCGGCACGTTCGTGGCCGAGGAATGGCCCGCGTCGATCGTCGTCGGCGTGGACCGCTGGTTCGAGGAGCGCTGGAGCGACCTGGTCGACGCGTGCACCGCGAGCTCGATGCTGCACTCTTCGCTCGCACGCCTGGCGGCGGAGCGGCGCACCGACGCCGACATCACCGCCCTGCGCGGCCGCCTCGACGACTTCCATTCCGCCGAGTCGGGCGACCACAAGCAGCGCGCCGACAGTCTGTTGCACCTCGCCATCATCGAGGCGGCCCACAACACCGCGCTGCGCGACATCCTGCTCGCGCACGAACGCCGCCTGTCCCTCGCGGCCCCCGCGCACCCGTGGGGCGACCGAGAGAGCCATCGCCGCATGGAGACGCGTGCCGCGCGGGAGCACGACGCGATCGTCCACGCGATCGTCCACGCCGCCCCCGACGAAGCCGCCGAGCTCGCGCGGCGGCACGTGCAGATCGACCTGGAGCTGTTCAGCGAGTCGCGCGCGTTCGCGCGCCGCCGAGCAGCCGAGGCGGCCGCCGGCTGATCCCGCCGCTCGTCCCGCGAGCGGAGGAGAATGCGCCTCGGGAGCAAGCCCGCGCGCGCCGACGTCCTCCGCCGCGCGAATCTCCTCCCGAGGGCGCCGTCAGTCGCGCAAACGCCCCTCGAGACCCGTCCGCACGGCCGGCCACTCTTCCCGGAGGATCGAGAAGTACAGCGTGTCCGCCACGCTGCCGTCGGGCGCGATGCGGTGCTGCCGCAGCCGTCCTTCGCGCGTCGCGCCGAGGCGCTCGATCGCTCGCGCGCTGCGCTCGTTCCGCGCGTCGCAGCGCAGCGCGACCCGGTTCACGCGCCATTCGTCGAACGCGTGCGTCAGCAGCAACAGCTTTGCGGCGGGATTGGTCCGCCCGCCCTGGAAGGCGCGGCCGTACCAGGTCGTCCCGATCTCGACCCGCCCCTGCGCGGGAACGTATTCGTAGAACGTCGTCGCCCCGCGGACCTCCCCCGTCTCGGCCTCCCGCACGGTGAAGGCGTACAGGCCCGGCGTGGCACGCTGCTGGCCGACACGAGCGGCGTAGGCCTCGACCGAGTCCGCCCACGGGGTCGTCATCCGGCTCCAGAGCTCCGCATCGGTCAGCGCCCAGGCCTCCGTCGCGTCGCGCGGCTCCGCCGGGGTCAGACGGATGCCGTACCCCTCGAGCGTGGTGTCGTGCGCGGTCATCGGGACTCTAACTGGCGGACGAACTCGTCGGCGGCGTCGAGCTGGCGACGCAGGTCTTCGCGGCGGCGGTGCGCCTCGTCGCGGATATCGGCGAGACGGGCCGCGAGAGCGGAGTCGCCCGGCGCCTCGGCGAGCCCGTCGACCACCTCGAGCAGCTCTCCCATCTGCTCGAGGGAGTAACCGAGCGGTTTCATGCGGCGAATGAGGAGCAGGCGCGACTCGTCGTCGGCCGTGTACAGCCGGAACCCTCCCTCGCTCCGCGCGGAGGGCCGGAGGAGCCCGATCTCGTCGTAATGGCGAAGCGTGCGGATGGACAGCCCGGTCCGCTCGGCGAGCTCACCGATCTGCATCGGTCGCGCGTCGGTCATGTATCCCCCATCCCGCAACCCTCTCGTTACGGTAGAGTCTTCGATGTCGCGATCGCGACCCCCCTATTCTCCCCCGCGTCGACGCGGGTCCCTCCTCCCCCCACCCCGGAGCCTGCCCATGACAACTTCCGTTGCGCGCCCGCACACCGATCCCACCGTCCTGCAGACGCTACGATCCCCCCGCCTCCTGACCCGCGAGGTCTTGGCCGGACTCGTGGTCGCTATCGCCCTCATCCCCGAAGCGATCGCCTTCTCGATCATCGCGGGGGTCGACCCGCGCCTCGGATTGTTCTCGTCGTTCGTGATGGCCGTGGCCATCGCGTTCCTCGGCGGCCGCCCGGCCATGATCACGGCGGCGACCGGAGCGATCGCGCTCGTGATCGCCCCGGTCGCCCGCGAGCACGGGGCCGAATACCTGCTCGCGACCGTGGTCCTGGGCGGCATCCTGCAGGTGATCCTCGGCCTCCTCGGAGTCGCGAAGCTCATGCGCTTCATCCCGCGCAGCGTCATGGTGGGGTTCGTCAACGCCCTCGCGATCCTCATCTTCATCGCCCAGGTGCCGCAGCTCATCGGTGTGCCGTGGGCGGTCTACCCGATCGCCGCGGCGGGACTGGCCATCATGTATCTGCTCCCGCGTCTCACCAGGATCGTCCCCGCCCCGCTGGTCGCGATCGTGCTGCTCACCGGTGCCGCGGTCGTCTTCGGTATCTCGGTACCCACCGTCGGCGACCAGGGCGCCCTGCCCGAGAGTCTGCCCGCCCTGCTCCTGCCGAACGTGCCGCTCACCGGTGAGACGCTCGCCGTCATCCTGCCGTTCGCCGTCGCCATGGCCGTCGTGGGCCTGCTCGAATCGCTCATGACCGCGACCCTCGTCGACGACATCACCGACACCCCGTCGTCGAAGACGCGCGAATCGCTCGGCCAGGGCGTTGCGAACGTCCTCTCGGGGCTGTTCGGCGGGATGGGCGGCTGCGCGATGATCGGTCAGACGATGATCAACGTCAAGGCGTCGGGTGCGCGCACGCGGATCTCCACCTTCCTCGCGGGCGTCTTCCTCCTCGTGCTCGTGCTCGTCTTCGGCGACGTGGTGGCGGTCATCCCCATGGCGGTGCTCGTGGCCGTGATGATCGTGGTCTCGATCGCCACGTTCGACTGGCACAGCATCCGCCCGTCCACTCTGCGGCGGATGCCGCTGAGCGAGACGATCGTGATGGTCCTCACGGTCGCGATCACGGTCTGGACGCACAACCTCGCAATCGGCGTGGGCGTGGGCGTGGTGGCCGCGGCGGTGCTCTTCGCCCGACGGGTCGCGAGCGTCACGGCCGTGACGCGGTCCGTGGAGGGCGAGACCGCGCGCTACACCGTGGAGGGCGAGCTGTTCTTCGCCTCGAGCAACGATCTGACCACCAGGTTCGCGTACCACGATGACCCCCGGCGGGTCGTCATCGACCTGTCGCGTTCACACGTCTGGGACGCGTCCACGGTGGCGGCGCTCGACGCGGTGGAGACGAAATACGCCCACCTCGGCACGACGGTCGAGATCGAGGGCATGAACGACACCGCGGCCCGACTGCATGCGCGCCTGAGCGGAGGGCTCGGCGCGGGGCACTGACCGCGCGGGGGTCACGACCGCAGCGTCGCCGACGGTGTCTCGCCGAACTCTCCGCGGTACATCGCCGCGAAGCGACCGAGGTTCGAAAAGCCCCACCGAGCGGCGATCGCGGCCACCGTCTCCACGGACGGATCGGCGCTGCGCAGCTCGCCGCGCGCGGCGTCCAGCCGCACACGGCGGAGGTACTGCATCGGGGTGCGCCCGGTGGCCGCACGGAACGCGTACTGCAGCCCGCGCGGCGACAGCCGAGCGGCCTGAGCGATGTCGGACAGCACCACGGGCTCCGCCGCGTGGGCCTCGACGTACGCCTTGGCCCGGCGCACCGGGGCGGGGAGGGGCCGTGACGGACGACCGGCGGCGAGGGCCTCGGTGAAGGTCGTCGGGAAGGCCAGGAGCGAAGCCTCGAGCAGGAGCGTCCGCGCCTGCTGCTCGATGAGGGGGGTCCGTTCAGGCGACCGCAGGAGCACGTCGCGGGCGTACTCCCAGGTGCGCGACCAGTAGCGCAGGCGCTGCTCGCTCACCGGGGCGTAACCGGTCGGTCGGACGCGCAGAGTGTCGTCGCCCGACAGACGCCGCGCGGCCTCGTCGAAGTCGGAGCGCGCGAACGAGACGGCGGTGCCGGCGATGCGGCCGGTGAAGGCGATCTCGAGAGGGCGGTCGACGACCATGAACGGCACGGCGGTGTCGATGCGCTCGCGACGGTACGTTCCCGAGACCCGCGGGCCCGCGATACGCCCGACCACGACCTGGTCGAGGGGGTCGGATTCGACGAGCATCGTCGAACCGATCGTGTAGTCGCAGAAACCGAAGCCGGGCTCGGATGCCGCGTGCCAGGCGAGCGCCGGCTGAATCACATCAGCACGCGAGATGCGCGCTCCGGGAACGACGGTCTGCCACAGGTGCTCCACCGTCTCGGCGTCGCGGGTTTCGATGTTCGTGTGCTCCACGCCTTTTTCCTAAAGAGTCCGAGAGTATGCGGCAAGACCATTGCGCTTCGTGGCGGGTGCCACTATGGGAACGCTCTCACGCACTCAGTTCAGGAGACTGCGGCGTCGTGGATGCCCCCCATCCGGCATCCACGCTATCGCTCATAGGAATCACAATGCGCATTTCGGCGCATTCGGCCTACAGGCGCGAGGAGACATCCGCAATGCGAAAAGTGGACGTGGTCCACATTGACCGGATGCACCTCGACCCGCCACCATTCCCGAGCAACCCCGTGTTGCAAGCCGGCCGCTCCCCGTTCCCCGGCGCGGGGGTCGTCAGGTGCCTCGGCGCGGAGCTCGTGACCCCGCTCCGGGGCGCCGACAGCGGACCATAATGGGAGAGGCTGCCGCCCGGCACCCACCCGGGGAGGGGAGCTTCATGCCGTTTCGGACCACGACCACACTTCAGGCCTGGGTCGACGACTTCCGAGCCCTGGGCTACGACAATGCCGACATGCTGCGCGTGATCCCCCAGGACAACGACGACGGTGACGACGCGGGTCTCATCGCCGCCCGGCTCAAGAGCGTCTCGACGACATTCTTCATCGCACCCGGCCCCGAGCTGCGTTCCACGGAGTGGGCCGTGACGTTCGAGCCCCGCGAAGACGCCGCCCCCCTGGCTGCCGGTCGCGTCATGGCCCTATCGGGCGAACTCGCGACACTGTCCGCATTGTGCTCGTTCCTGCAGGCGCGTTCCGAGGCGTTCCTCGCGAACGTCTGACCCCGAATACGGCGGCCGTCCGGTACCGCGAGCTCAGCGGACGGCGCGAGCGGTGATGCGATCGAGGAGTCGGGCCAGCCGATGAGCTTCGGCGGGATCCACGTCCGACACCGCCTCTTCCACGGCGGCGTCGAAGGCGCGGAGCTGAGACCAGGGCGGACTGTCGAGGTCGATGATCGCCGTGATGTGGTTCACGCGACGGTCCTCGTCGTCGAGGTCGCGGCGCACGGCCCCACGCTGCACCAGGCGGTCGATCAGGGTGGTGACGCCGGCCGAGGTGATGCCGAGATGGTCGCGGACGTGCGAGGGCCGGGCCCCGGGATTGTCCGCGACGAAGAGCAGGGCGCGGGCATCGAGCTCGTTCAGCGACAGCTCTCGGCGCGCCTCCGCGGCGGCCACCCGGCGCGCTTCGCCGTAGGCGAGGAGGGCACGACCGAGCTCCGACCCCGGTGACGGGGAAGACGACGTTTCGCTGGACGGGTGCACGACCCATGATCGTACCCACTTCGGCCATGCGCCGTGGAGCGCGCATCGATCGTCCCGACGTGTCCGACCGCCCACGCGGCCGGGCGCAACGGGCGACAGGCACGTCGAGACCCCTGTCAAGCCGGTCTCCGGCCCCGCTTCCGAGGTCTATGACGGAAGCACACGCCGTCGGGAGACGGCCGACCCCGTCGGGAGACGGGAATGAGGAGAAGGCCATGATCTACGGACAGCAGAGCGCACGACAGACGGGCTCGGTGTGGAGCATCGCCATGACCGCCGCCATGGGCAACGGCATCGGGCCGCGTTCCGTCGAGGAGTCCCCCGCGCCACGGATGGCGAAACGGTGGCCGTGGTCGCGCCCGGACTCGGCAGGTGAAGAGATCACGGTCGCGCCCCGCGCCTGATCCCACCGCCCCGTTCCCCGGCGCGTCGGCTTCTCCCCCGGAAGTCGGCGCGTCGGCTCGTGTCCGGGCGTTCACACGATGGTCTCTGCGGTGTAACCCACCGCGCAGGGTCGAGGCCTCAGCATGGGACGACCGCACCCGCGGTGGTGGATCCCGGCCTGGAAAGCGACCTCGATGACCCGACCCGTGCGCGTGCTCTCGCTCTATGAAGGCTTCTTCGCCGGAGGGGCGCGAATCCTTCATTCCGACGTCGTCACGGGGCTCGTGGCCGATGGAACGCAGGAGCACCGCGTGCTGTCGCTGACGTCAGCCGCGCGGCGGGACGCCTCCCTGCAGTTCGCGCACGACGACACCCGATTCCGTCGCCTGAAAGACCGCGGGGTGCGCATCGACACGTTCGAGCGCATCGCGGGCGACCGTCCCCTCGCTCCCGAGGACTTCACGAGGAGCGAGCTCGAACACGCCGCGCGGCTCTTCGACGAGGCCGACGTCATCCTCTCGCTCAAGGAGCAGCCCCTGAGCCTCGTCGTCGCTCTGGAGCGCGCGGGCCTGCTGCCCGACCGGGCGATCGCCGCCTGCCTGCACCGCTCCGACCCCGGCCACTCCGGACCCGCCCTCGGCTGGCTGGTCGAGGCGGCCGCGACAGGGGCGGTCACGGCGACGATCTCCTGCGCGGAATCGACCTCCCGCGCCTACGCGCGCGCCGGTGTCTCGGCCGGTGAGGCATGGGTCATCGACAACGGCATCGACACCCGTCGCTTCCGGCCCGGCACGCGCGCCCAGCGGCGACGGATCCGCGCGGGTCTCGGCATCCCCGATTCCGCTCCCGTGGTGCTGCTGGCCGCACGTTTCGACGCCATGAAAGACCCGGGGCTGTTCCTCCGCGCCGTCTCGGCGCACGCGCGCTCGGCGCCGGGGACGCACTACGTCGTGTGCGGATCGGGCATGACCCGCACGAACCCGGCCTTCGTCTCGTTGCTCGCCGACAGCGGCGTCGACGAGGGCGTGGCCCTGCACGCCCTCGGTCTTCGGGAAGACATGCCCGAGCTGTACCGCATCGCCGACGTCATCGCCCTGACCAGCGCCTTCGGCGAAGCCTCTCCCCTCTGCCTCGTCGAGGGAGCGGCATCCGGAGCCGTTCCGGTGACGACCGACGTCGGAGACGCCGCGCGCCTCGTCGAGGGCTTCGGCCTGGTGACGGCACGCGAAGTCGGCGCGATCGTCGAAGCCTGGGGAGACGCCCTCGCCCTCGGCCCGGCACTGCGCGCAGCCGCCCTGTCCGCCCGAACGCGGATGGACCGCGGTCGCATGATCGCCGACTACCGCGCAGCGGTCGAGGGCCTGCTCGTGTCGCGCGCGCTCGCGGCCTGAGCCCGCCCCACCATAGACGGCGTGCCGACACGGCGCTATCCCCGACGAGGGAGACGCGAGCGTGCCTACAGTGAGGCATGACCGCCCGCATCCTCTCGATCGGCACGGCCCTGCCCGACACTCGTGTCGCCCAGTCGACCCTCCGTGACCTGTTCGCCGCTCAGCCCGGATTCGACCGCAAGGCCCAGCGCCTCGTGGGGGCGGCCTTCGACGCCGCGGCCATCGACACCCGGCACGTCGTCCTTCCCCAACTCGCCGGCGGAACCGGAGACGAGCTCGAGGTTCGCGACGGCGACACTCTTCTCATGCCCCCGACCGGTGCGCGCAACGACGAGTACCGTCGCACCGCTCCGCCGCTGTTCGCCGAAGCCTCTCGCGCCGCCATCGCCGGTTCGGGACGGAGCCCGGATGCCCTCACGCACGTCGTGACCGTTTCGTGCACCGGTATGTTCGCACCCGGACCCGACTACCACCTGGTGCGCGACCTCGGTCTCTCTGCGACGGTCGAGCGGTATCACCTCGGCTTCATCGGGTGCGCGGCGGCGATCCCGGCGCTGCGCCTGGCGGCCCGCATCGTGAGCGACGACCCGGATGCGGTCGTGCTCGTCGCGTGCACCGAACTGTGCTCGCTGCACTGGCAGACCTCTTCCCACCCCGACCAGATCGTCGCCGCCTCGGTGTTCGCCGACGGGGCGGGGGCGGCCGTCGTGGCATCCGGAGATTCCGCACACGAGGGTCTCGACCTCGAGGGCTTCGCCACGCGCCTGATCGATGAGGGCGAAGAGGACATGGCCTGGACGGTGGGCGACTCCGGTTTCCAGATGACCCTCACCCCCGAGGTTCCGCGCATCATCGGCCGCGAGATATCCGCGATAGCCGCCGACGTGATCGGTGACATCGACGAGATCGACGCGTGGGCGGTCCACCCCGGAGGGCGCAGCATCCTCGACCGGGTCGAGAGCGCCCTCTCCCTGGATGCCGCAGCTCTCACGCCCTCGAGAGAGGTATTGCGCCAGCACGGCAACATGTCGAGTGCCACGCTGCTGTTCATCCTGCGCGACCTGCTCGCCGACACCTCTCGCGGCGACGGCCACCGCGTGGCCGCCCTCGCCTTCGGCCCGGGCCTCACGGTGGAGGCGGCGCGTCTGACGCTGCGCCGCCCGACGGCGTGACCGGGTTGGCGCAGCGCGACACCGCGCTGACCGAGCTCATGGACGATCCCGACTGCGACCCCCGTACGCTGGCCGCGACCTACCGTCGCTTCGATCTCGTGAACCGGCTGGTCTCCGCCTGGGGGCACGTGTACCGCTCGCGCGTGCGGCCCGAGCTGCGCGCCCTCGGCCGGCCCGCGCGCGTGCTCGATCTGGGGTGCGGCGGAGGGGACGTGCTCGTGAGACTGGCGGATCTGGCCGCGCGCGACGGCTTCGAGCTCGACTGCGTCGGGGCCGACCCCGACCCGCGCGCGATCGCCGCCGCCCGCGAGCGCGCCCGGCCGGGGGTGCGGTTCGTCGCACAGGACTCACGGGCCCTGATCGCGGCCGGGGACAGCTTCGACATCGTCGTGTCGAACCACGTTCTGCACCACCTGGACGCTGCGGCACTCCGAGGCTTCACCTCCGACTCCCTCGCCCTGTCGACGGGCAGCGTCCTGCACGCCGACATCGCGCGCGGCCGCCTGGCCTTCGGGCTGTACGCCGTCGGCATCTCGCCGCTCTCGGCGGGCACGTTCCTCCGCGTCGACGGCCTCCGCTCGATCCGTCGCAGCTACCGCGCTCCCGAGCTCGCCGCGGCCCTCGGGTCCCCCTGGCGTGTGGAGACGCCCGCACCCTTCCGCGTTCTGGCCGTCGCCCGTGGGGAGGCCGGCCGTGCGTGAGGTCCTCGTCGTCGGAGCGGGTCCCGTCGGTCTCGCCCTCGCGGCAGACCTCCGCGCCCGCGGCGTCGACGTCGACATCGTCGAGAAGCGCACCGCGATCGGCGGTGGAACCCGGGCCATCGGCATCCACTCCCCCGCTCTGGCCCTCCTCGAGGCCTCCGGCGCGACCGACGAGGTTCTGTCGCGGGCCGTCCGCATCGAGCGCGGCGAGGCCCGCGCCGACGGGAAGGTCCTGGCGCAGATCCGTTTCGACCGGCTCCGCGCGCGCCACCCGTACGTCGCCGCCCTCCCGCAGGCAGACACGGCCGAGATCCTCATCCGGCTCGCCCCTCCCGTCCGACGCGGCGTCGTCGTCACCTCCCTCACCGACGACGGGACCGCGGTGCGAGCGCGGACGATCGGCGAAGACGGCGAGCACGAGGTGAGCGCACGGCTCGTCGTGGTCGCCTCGGGGTGGGCAGGGCGCGATCTCGTCTACCGCCCCGGGGCCGTCCGCGCGCACGAGTATCCCGACCGATACGCGATGGCGGACGTCGTCGCCCCGGGCGGACCGGTCGCCCGCGTGCATCTCGAGCGAGCGGGCGTGCTCGAGTCGTTCCCCCTTCCGAACGGTCGGCGCCGCCTCGTGGCCTGGGCGGGAATCGAGCAGGCTCCGGATGCCACGTCCTTTCTCCGCCGCGCCGTCGTCGAGCGCGCCGGGCTCGAGGTCGACATCCCCGAGGCGACGACGTTCCGTGTGCGCCGCGCCGTCGCGCCCGCCCTTCGGCGCGGGCGCGTGATCGTCGTCGGCGACGCCGCCCACGAGGTCAGCCCCATCGGCGGGCAGGGGATGAACCTCGGGTTGCTCGACGCATTGACCCTCTCACCGCTGCTGTCGCGATGGCTGCGGACCAAGGAACCGGAGGGGGTGTGGCGGTGGGAACGCGACCGTCTCGCCTCGGCGCGGCACGCCGCGCGATTGGCCACGCTCAACACCTTCCTGGGGCGGGCACTCGGCCCCGCGGCACACGCGGCGAAGACCGCGACGCTGCGCGCGGTCCTGCGGGGACCAGGCGGTGCCGCTTTCACTCGCGCCTACGCGATGCAGGGGGACCGGGCCGCCCGCTCGTGAACCTCAGTCGAGGTGGAAGATCTCGGGCAGCTCGTGCCACCACTCGCCCTCGCGCCGATCGGGCACGGGACTCTGGAGCGGCTCCTGCACCGACCACCAGCGCTGAGTCTCGGGGTCGGCCGCCATGGCGGCCATGTCGGCTTCGTAGTCGTCGCCGACGTACTCGTAATACGCGAACAGCAGTTCACCGTAGCGGTAGATCGAGTAATTGCGGATGTTGCTCCGCGTGATCTGCTGGAGCACCCCGGGCCAGACGGCCGCGTGGTAGCGCTCGTATTCCGCGCGGTTCTCGGGTGGGACGCCGATGACGGACGCGAACCTTCTCATTCGTTCTCCTGGGGTTTTTCGTGGTCGATCCGCAGACCCGGGAGTCCACGGATACATCGTGTGATTCGTTCGTACGGCCAGGTCCGCGCATCGCGCGGGAGTCAGCGCGTGAGGCCGAGCCGCCGGGTGTCGAGCCGGTAGAACTCCGCGGCCGTGCGGCCGAGGACGTGTTCTCGCGCCTCGGCGTCGAGCTCGTCGAACAGGGGGCGAAGGCCCTGCCACACCCGGGAGTATCCCCCGGCGAGCACGGAGATCGGCCAGTCTCCCCCGTACATCAGGCGCTGCGCACCGAACATCTCGAGCGCACGGTCGACGAACGGTCGGATCTGATCGGTCGTCCAGGCCGAACTGTCACCGGTCGCGGAGTACAGACCGCTCACCTTGGCGTAGACGTTCTCGCAGTCGGCGGCGGCGGCCATCAGGCGGCCCCACTCCGCGCCGTCGCCGACACCGATCGGCGGCTTGGCGAGATGGTCGATCACCATCCGCAGGCGTGGATGGCGTGCCGCGACGAGCGGAACGATCTCGACATGCCGCGGGAGCACCGCGACGACATCGAAGGGAAGACCGCGCTCTTCCAACATCCCCAGCGACGCGTCGACATCGGGCCTCAACAGCCAGTCCGGGTCGTCCTGGGCGTGGATGAGCGTGCGCACGCCGACCATGAGCGGGTCGCCCTCCCACGACGCCAGCGTGCGGGCGGTCCGCCCCGGATCGTCGAGCGGGGCGTATCCGACGATGCCGGCCACCTCGGGATGGTGGGCCGCCGACTCCTTCATCAGCTCGGTGTCTTCGGCGTTGTCCGCCGACTGCACCTGGACGGTGAAGTCGACACCGGCCGCGCGCAACTCGGGAGCGACGTCGGCGAAGGTCATGACGGTGTCGATCGGGGCGGCATCCGACGTCAGCCAGTCGTACTCGGCACGCGACGGGTCCCAGACGTGCTGGTGGGCGTCGATCACGGGAAAGGTCATGCGGGCCTCCTCAGGCACGGGGTCGCCTCGGTGATGCGCCCTTCGACGCGAAGTGGTCGCCGTGCTCGTCCACGGCATCCGGCCCGTCCACGGCGAGCGAGGTCGGACAGCGCGGCTCGCGCGTCGTGACCGTGGTCATGCGTGACGAGAGGCGACGAGTCCGGTCGCGGCGAGTTCATCCCAGAGGTCGTCGGGGATGGGGGTCGCGGCTCGGTCGAGATTCTGGGCGACCTGTCGGCGTCCGCGCGCGCCGAGCACGACCGATACGACGGCGGGATGCCGCAGGGCGAAGGCCACCGCCAGGTCGGGGAGGGTCACTCCGTAGCGCTCGGCGACGTCGGCGATCGCGTTCGCCCGCGCGAGGATCTCGGGCGACGCGGGCCGGTAGTCGTACGTCGCGTCCGCGGGCGGACGCGGGGCACCCAGAAGGCCGGAATTGAACACACCGGCGGCGACGACCCCCACGCCGCGTTCCCGAGCGAGCGGAAGCAGGTCGGCGGCGGCGGAGTCGTCGAGCAACGTGTACCGCCCCGCGCACATGACCACGTCGACGTCGGCGCGACGGATGAGCTCGGCGAGAGGCGCGTCGGCGTTCATTCCCGCACCCACCGCCGAAACCACACCCTGATCGCGGAGTTCGATGAGGGCACCGATGCCCTCGGTGGACGCCTGCTCGAAGTGATCGTCGGGGTCGTGGAGGTACAGGATGTCGAAGCGATCGAGGCCCGTGCGCCGCAGCGAGTCCTCGACGGAGCGCAGAACGCCGTCACGGCTGAAATCCCACCGCCGCACGACATCGCGCGGCACGTCGAACCCGTCGTCGTCGCGCAGATGCGCGGTAGCCGGACTCGCCTCGAGCACCCGTCCGACCTTCGTGGAGATGACGTACTCGCCGCGAGGCCGATCGGCGAGGCGCTCGCCCAGACGTCGCTCCGACAGCCCCAGGCCGTAGTGCGGGGCGGTGTCGAAATAGCGGATGCCGCCCTCCCAGGCGGTCTCGACCGACTCATCCGCCTCGACCTCGGTGGTCTCGCGGAAGAGATTGCCGAGTTGAGCCGTTCCCAGGCCGATCTCGGTGAGCGGTAGTCCGTGCCGCAGTGCACGAGTTCGCATGGCGCCTCCTTCATCGTCGACAGATCGCCGGACATCCACCTGACGATCGAAGAACGCATCGACAGGGTGAGCCTGCAGCATCCCATCAGCCTCAGCGTTCGGAGGCTGCTTCTGCATGGATCGCAACGACGCGATTCCTCCTCTTGTACGACATATTACCTATCGTCGGGCATGATGGAGGGAACAGCCATCCAATCGAGGAGAGTCAATGCTGACAGCGGCCTACGTGGGCGATCGCACAATCGATGTCCGAGAGGCGGATGCCACCCCTCCCGGCCCCGGCCAGGTCCAGATTCGCGTGGCGTATACAGGCCTGTGCGGAACGGACCTGCACATCCTGCACGGCTCGATGGACGCTCGCGTGCAGATGCCGCTCGTCTTCGGGCACGAGATGAGCGGCTCGATCGCCGCCCTCGGCGAGGGCGTCGACGGGTGGGCCGTCGGCGACGGCGTGACCGTCATGCCGCTGTCGTGGGACGGCACGTGCCCCGCCTGCCGCGCGGGCAACGAGCACATCTGTCAGAACCTCGACTTCATCGGGATCGACTCCCCCGGATCGCTCCAGGGCCTGTGGAACGTGCCGGTCGAGACGCTCGTGCGCCTGCCCGCGGGCATCGCTCTCGATCACGCGGCGCTCGTCGAGCCGGTCGCCGTCGCCGTGCACGACGTGCGACGCGCCGAGCTCGCCGCCGGAGACAAGGCCGTGGTCATCGGAGGGGGCCCGATCGGCGTTCTCATCGCCTGCGTCGCGCGCCATGTCGGCGCCGAGGTCCTCGTGATCGAACTCGACGAGAAGCGCCGCGCCCAGATCGAGCAACTCGGCTTCTCGACCCTCGACCCTCGAGAGCGGGATCAGGTCACTGTCGTCGAGGAGTGGACCGACGGCGCCGGAGCCGACGTCGTCTTCGAGGTCTCGGGAGCGGCCGCCGCCGTGCGCGGAGCCACCGGCCTGGCCAAGGTGCGCGGCACCATCGTGGTCGTCGCCATCCACCCCACCCCGCGCGAGATCGACCTGCAGCGGATGTTCTGGCGCGAACTGCGTCTGCTCGGCGCCCGCGTCTACCAGCGGACCGACTTCGAGACCGCCGTCGAGCTCGTCGCCGACGGGGTCATCCCCACCGATCTGCTGATCACCCGCATCGTGCCCCTCAGCGCCACGGCCGACGCCTTCGCCGACCTCGAGGCCGGCCGCGCGATGAAGATCCTCGTCGACGTGGGAGGCCAGGCATGAGCGGCCTCTTCTCGCTCGAGGGCACCACGGCCGTCGTCACCGGAGCACGACGCGGCATCGGCTTCGCGATGGCCCTCGGTCTCGCCGAGGCCGGTGCCGACATCATCGGCGTCAGCGCCTCGCAGACGGCGTCGGGCAGCGAGATCGAACGGGCCGTCACGGCGGTCGGACGCTCGTTCACCGGGATCGCCTGCGACTTCGGCGATCCGTCCGCGGTCGACGACCTCGCCGCAGACCTGTCGGAGCGTCACATCGACGTCCTCGTCAACAACGCCGGCACCATCGAGCGTGCTCCCGCTGCCGTCCACGAGCTCGACGCGTGGGACCGGGTGCTGCAGATCAACCTGAGCAGCCCGTTCCGGCTCACCCAGGCGGTCGCCCGGCAGATGCTCGCGCGCGGCCGCGGGAAGATCATCTTCACCGCCTCGCTCCTCAGTTTCCAAGGCGGCATCAACGTGCCGGGATACACCGCGGCCAAGTCCGGTATCGCCGGGCTGACGAAAGCGCTCGCCAACGAGTGGGCGTCGAAGGGCGTCAACGTCAACGCGATCGCGCCGGGGTACATCGCCACCGACAACACCGAGGCCCTGCGCGCCGACGCGGCGCGCTCGACGGCCATCCTCGAGCGCATCCCCGCGGGACGGTGGGGCGACGCATCCGACCTCGCCGGGGCGACCGTTTTCCTCGCCTCCCGCGCGTCGGACTATGTGTCGGGCATCACCCTGCCCGTCGACGGAGGATGGCTCGGGCGATGACGCGATCTCGGTCTGCGCTTACCGAACGCATCAGCGCCGTCGGTATCGTTCCCGTCGTGGTGCTCGACGACGCCGATCGTGCGCGCGATGTGGCCCTCGCCCTGCGCGATGGGGGCATCGGCTGCGCGGAGTTCACGTTGCGTACCCCCGCCGGTCTCGCCGCGATCGCCGCGACCGCGGATATCGACGGATTTCTGGCGGGCGCGGGCACCGTCCTCACCGTCGAGCAGGCGGATGCCGCCATCGACGCGGGCGCGAGCTTCGCCGTCACGCCGGGCTACGACTCCGCGGTCGCCGACCGTCTGCGTGCCGGCGGGGTCGAGGTCGTCCCGGGTGTCGCGACGCCCACCGAGGTCCAGCGGGCCTTGGCCGATGGCTTCCGTGACGTGAAGATCTTCTCTGCCGGGCATCTCGGCGGTGCCGGCTACCTCGACGCGTTGCACGGGCCGTTCCCCGACATGAGGTTCGTGCCCAGCGGCGGCGTCGATCCGGGCAGCCTCGGCGACTACCTCCGACGTTCGTGGGTGCTCGCGGCGAGCGGCAGTTGGATGGTGCCGCGCGACGCGATCGCGCGCGGCGACTTCGACACGATCCGTACCGCGGCCGCCGACTGCGCCCGCATCCGCGACGACGTCCGGGCCGCCCGATGAACCGCGTGGTCACGCTCGGCGAGAGCATGGGACTGATCCTCGGTGACGGTGTGGGCGGCTGGGAGCATCAATCGCAGGCGCGCGTCGCGACCGGCGGAGCCGAGGGGAACACCGCGATCGGGCTGGCGCGGCTCGGCGTACCCGTCACCTGGCTCGGTCGCGTGGGCGATGACGCGCTGGGCCGCCGGGTCGTCGGAGACCTCCGCTCCGAGGGTGTCGACGTTCTCGCGCGCATCTACGGCGGAGCCCCCACCGGACTCATGCTCAAGTCGACGCCGCGAGCCGGTGCCACCACCGTCGATTACTACCGGCGCGGGAGCGCGGGCAGCCGCCTCGCCGCAGCCGACCTCGACGAGCTGCCGCTGGGCGCCGGCGATATCCTGCACGTCACCGGCGTCACCCTCGCCCTGTCGGAGTCGGCGCGCGAAGCAGTGATCGTCGCGGTGGATCGCGCGCGATCCGTCGGCGCCCTCGTCTCGTTCGCGGTCAATCACCGGAGCCGCCTCTGGGGGCACGCCGAGGCCGTCGAAGCGTACGCGTACGTCGTCGCCCGCGCCGACATCGTCTTCGCCAGCGACGACGAAGCGCGGATGCTGCATCCCCACCCCGCCCCGGAGGACCTCGCCCGCGCGCTGGCGGACGCGGGGCCGGCCGAGGCCATCGTGACTCTGGGGAGCGAGGGTGCCGTGGCATTCATCGACGGGGAACGGCGCCGTGTGGCCGCTCTGCCCATCACCGCCGTCGACACGGTCGGCGCCGGAGATGCGTTCGCCGCCGGCTACCTGTCCGAACGCTTCGCCGGCAGCGACGCCACCACCCGCCTGAACACGGCGGCGAGAGCCGGCGCCTACGCCTGTCTGCACCCCGGCGACTGGCAGGGCGGCATCCGCCGATCCGAACTCCACGGCGCCGAGTCCGCCGACCCCGTCGCCCGATGATCCGCTCGAGGAGAACCGCATGACCTTCGCCCGACTCGGTGCCCCCGGCGCCGAGATCCCTGCCCTGCGCCACGACGGCGTCGTCTACGACCTGCGGTCCCTGACCGCCGACATCGACGGGGCGTTCCTCTCCGCCGACGGACTCGTCCGCGCTCGCGCGGCCGTCGAGCGCGGCGAGCTGGCACATCTCCCGGGCGCCGAGGGGCTCCGCGTGGGCGCACCGATCGCTCCCCCGGGGAAGATCGTCTGCGTGGGGCTGAACTACCACGACCACGCCGCCGAGACGGGGGCGAGCGTCCCCGCCGAGCCGGTCGTGTTCATGAAGGACCCCTCGACGATCGTCGGTCCCTTCGACGACGTGCTCATCCCGCGCACGTCGACGAAGACGGACTGGGAGATCGAGCTCGGTGTCGTGATCGGCACCACCGCGCGCTATCTCTCCTCCCCCGACGACGCTCTCGCGTACGTAGCGGGGTACGTCGTCTCGCACGATGTATCGGAGCGGGAGTTCCAGCTCGAGCGCGGCGGGCAGTGGGACAAGGGCAAGAGCTGCGAGACGTTCAACCCGCTCGGGCCCGACCTGGTGCCGGCGACCGACGTCGCCGACCCGCAAGCACTGGGCCTCCGGCTGTGGGTGAACGGCGTCGAGCGGCAGAACGGCTCGACGGCGTCGCAGATCTTCTCCGTCGCGCACGTCGTCTGGTACCTCTCGCAGTTCATGGTGCTGCGTCCCGGCGACCTGGTGAACACGGGAACGCCCGCGGGGGTCGCCCTCGGGATGCCCGACACGCCGTACCTTCGCGCCGGCGACGTCGTGGAGCTCGAGATCGACGGCCTCGGCCGCGCTCGTCAGACGATGGTGCAGGCATGAGCACCGAGGAGTTCCGCGGGCTGGCCGTGGTCGTCACCGGCGGAGCATCGGGCATCGGGCTCGCGACCGCGACGGCCTTCGCCGCCCGCGGGGCGCACGTCGCCGTTCTCGATCTCGTCACCGACGGTCTCGACGACGATCTGGCCGGCTTTCACGCCGACGTGACCGACCGGCAGTCGGTGGATGCCGCGATGGCGGCCGTCGCGGAAAGATTCGGCGGGGTCGACGTCTTGGTGAACAGCGCCGGCGTGAGCTGCGTCGGAACCGTCGAGGAGGCGACCGAGGCCGACTGGGACCGCGTGCTCGACATCAACGTGCGCGGCACGGCCCGTGCCTGCGCCGCAGCGCTGCCGTACCTCACGCACTCGGAGCACGCGTCGATCGTCAACGTGTGCTCGATCGGGGCCATGAACGGTCTGCCCCGGCGCGCCGTCTACAACGCCTCGAAGGGTGCGATCCTCTCGCTCACCTACGCGATGGCCACCGACCATGTGCGCGAGGGCGTGCGGGTGAATTGCGTGAGCCCCGGCACCGTCTCGACGCCCTTCGTCGAGCGGATGCTGCAGGACTTCCCCGACCCCGTGGCCGAGCGCGCCGCTCTCGACGCCCGCCAGGCGACGGGGCGGATGGTCACGCCCGCCGAAGTCGCCGGCGCGATCATGTATCTCGCGAGTCCGAGCGCGGGCTCGACGACCGGCACCGCGCTCGAGGTCGACGGGGGCGTGACGCATCTGCGGGTGCGGCCGCAGTAGGCGAGCTCAGGCGACGACCAGCTGCGCGGCAAGGAGCAGCGCCGCCAACATGGTCAGTCGGAACACCGCCCGCCCGGGCGGCCGCACGAACACCAGCGCCACGGCGCCGACCGCGACCGCCGCGACCGCGGCGAGGAAGACGACGCCGGCGATCGTGGCATCCGTGCCGGCGAACACGGCGACCGCTCCGACGACGATCCCGCACGCGGCGATCACCGTAGACGCCCGCGCTCCCAGACGGTGCGGAAGTCCGCGCACCCCGGTGCGCCGGTCGTCGTCGAGGTCGCGCACGACATTCGTCAGGTGGACGGCGGCTCCGAGGGCCGCCCCCGCGAGAGATGCCCACCACGCGGCGAGCGCGGGCGGCGAGAGACTCAGGGTCGCGAACGAGGGGAAGAACCCGAAGCTCACGACGAAGGGCACGATCGACAGCGGCGTCGATTTGAGACCCGCGTTGTACGCCCAGGCGGATGCGAGCGCGACGGCGTGGGCGGCCACGAGAGCCGGTCCGAGGGGCAGCGACAGGGCGATGGCGAGGATCGCGGATGCCACGGCCACCCCGAGCGCGCGCTCCGGCGTCACCGCTCCCCCGGCGATCGGCTTGTCGGTACGACCGACCGCCGCGTCGCGCGCGCCGTCGATCGCGTCGTTCGAGAGCCCGACGGAGACCTGACCGGCGAAGACGGCGACGACGAGCACCGCCAAGCGCCACGGCTCGACGCCCGCCGCGATGCCGAGGGCCAGCGCGAGGACGGTGACCACGAGGGTCGGGCCCGGGTGGGTGGCACCCCAGAGCGAGCGCACGAGGGGCGGCTCGACCGCGGCATCCGTCACCCCCCGACGCTACCGCGCCGAGGGCGGGATCGGCCGCGCGCCCGAGGTCGGACCGACCGCTGTCGAGATCGCACGCGCGTTCGCCTCTTGGCACTCTGTCCACCCGAGTGCTAATCTCATCGCAGTTGAGTCGCCTCGGCTCAACTTCAGAACCTCGGGATGCCAGATCCCGGACGATCGAAAAGGAGAACGACCATGGCCACCTACGACCCCTTCCGAGACCTCGACCGCCTCGCGTCGACGCTCCTCGACGCCCGCCGCGGCGGTGGTCCGCGACGGATGCCGATGGACCTCTATCGCGACGGCGACCACTACGTCCTGGCCGCCGACCTGCCCGGCGTCGACCCCGGCTCGGTCGACATCGACGTCGACGGTCAGCTGCTGACGATCCGCGCCGAGCGCACCCTGGGCTCGGGCGAGGGGGTGAAGTGGATCACCCGCGAGCGCGAGACGGCCTCGTTCGTCCGCCAGCTCAATCTCGGCCAGGGCATCGACACCGACGGCATCAGCGCGTCGTACCGCAACGGCGTGCTCTCCGTGACGATTCCGGTCAGCGAGAAGGCGAAGCCGCGCCGCATCGCCGTCTCGACCGACGACGGCGACGGCGTCATCGAGGCGCACGAGAGCACCCCTCAGCCCATCGAGCAGTAGGGCACGAGCCGCGAGCGCGGCCAGGCCGCGCGGCCGCGCTCTGCCTCCGCTTCGGGACCATCGGCGCGGCGCCCGCGGCACCATGCCCCGGGCGCCGCGATCGGGCCCGGGGCATGGCGGAGGGGTCAGAGGTCTTCGGGGGCGAGGTCGCCCTGGCCCTCTTCGCCGAGTTCGACCACGCCCGGGTCCTCTCCCTGCGAGTCGGTCCCGGTGGATTCGGGATGGATGTCCTCGAGCGGGATGTCGCTGTCGTCCGCGGGAATCTCGGCCGGATCGGCACCCGTGGCGGTCGCCGGGTTGATATCGGCCGGGTCCGCCCCCTCGTCGAGGGCGTTCGTGGCGTCCCACTCCGCCTGGGCGGGGTCGAGCGCGGGGTCGGGCTCGATGGACGTGTCGCCGTCGCGAAGGGGCTGCACGGCGGCGATGCCCGCGTCGGCGGCCGGGTTCGTCGCGTCGGGGGTCGGGTCGATCGAAGCGTCGCTCATGAGGGGTCCTTTCGTGGCACGCGCGTCACCGCCGGGAACGGCGGTCTTCTCATCCAACGGGGCGCTCCGCCTCGAGCCCCGGGCCTTGACACGTGCGTCCCCGCTTTCGTACGAGCACCGCGAGCGAAGCCGTCTCGGACGCCCCCGGTCGACGAGGGGCCCCCGGTCGTCCACGTGAGGCGTCGTCCGCGGGACCGGTGGTGTCAAGGCACTGGTCGGGCAACGCGCGAGGCCGCACCGTGAGGAAAACGAGAGGATTCCCATGACCGACTCCCCGCGCATCGTCGTGATCGGCGGCGGAAACGCCGGCCTGTCCGTCGCCGGGCGCCTGCACCGGCTGCGCCTCGGCGACATCACCGTCATCGAACCGCGCACGATCCACGTCTTCGCCCCCCTCCAGTCGCACATCGCCGGCGGCACCGCGCGCGCCTCGAAGGCCGCACGGAATCAGGCCGACGTCATCCCTGCGGGAGTGCGATGGCTGCGCGACGAAGTGTTCACCGTGGATGCCGAGGCCCGCCGCGTCCACCTCGTCTCAGGCGGACACCTCGACTACGACCAGCTCGTGGTCAGCGCGGGCATGCGCATGGCGTGGGAGCAGATCCCGGGTCTGCCCGAAGCGATGGCCGCCCCCAGCGGCATCTCGAACTACGACTACGAGCTCGCCGCGAAAGCGTCGCCGGTGCTCCGTAACCTCCGCTCGGGCACGGTCGTCTTCACCCAACCGCCCGAGCCTGCCTCGTGCGGAGCGGCCGCCCAGAAACCGATGTACCTCGCGTGCGACTGGTGGCGGGCGATCGGGGTGCGCGACGACCTCCGCGTGGTGTTCGTGTGCCCGGATCCCGTGCCCTTCGGCATCCCGGCCGTCGACGACGAACTCCGCCGCACACTCGACGCATACGACATCGAGGTGCGTTACAGCCGGGACGTTCGACGAGTGGATGCCGACTCCCGCACGCTCGTGATCGGTCGCGGCGATGTCGAAGAGACGTTGGCGTACGACGTGCTGCACGCTGTGCCTCCGCAGCGAGCACCGGAATGGATCGCGGGCAGCGGCCTCGCGGCATCCGATGATCCGCACGGCTTCGTCGATGTCGATCCCGAGACCCTGCAGCACACCCGCCACCCGGAGGTCTGGGCCATCGGCGATGCCGCCACCGTCGCGACGCGGCGCTCGGGCGGGGCGATCCGCCCGCAGGCCAAAGTGCTCGTCAGGAACATGAGGGCCGCGCTCGCGGGGCGTGCGCCCTCGGCGACGTACGACGGCTACAGCGTCGTGCCGTTCACCGTCTCGCGCGGCACGGTCGTCTTCGCCGAGTTCGACCGGAAGGGTCGGCTGAAGCCGACCGTGCCGTTCTGGCGCTCGCTGTATCGCGAGCGCCGCCTGTCGTGGATCGCCGATCGTCGCGTCCTCCCGTGGGCGTACTGGCACCTCATCCTGCGCGGGCGGGCATGACGCGGGTGCTGCCTCCGACCCCCCTCACGCCATGGGTCCAGACCACACGCCTGCGCGTATAGGGCACGAACGCGGATCCCTCAACCCCGGGGTCGGGTCGGCGGCATCGGTCGAAGACTGAGATCAGCCCAGGAAATCACCGAGAAGAGGACACCATGGCACAGGTCATCGAAACCATCGACGTCGACGTTCCCGTCCGCGTCGCGTACAACCAGTGGACGCAGTTCGAGGAGTTCCCGCACTTCATGAGCTTCGTGGAGTCCATCACGCAGAAGAGCGACACCCTGACGCACTGGAAGGTGAAGATCGCCGGTGCCGAGCGCGAGTTCGACGCCGAGATCACCGAACAGCACCCCGACGAGCGCGTCGCGTGGAACAGCGTGGGCGGCGACGAGAACCACGCCGGAGTCGTGACCTTCCACCGCCTCTCGGACGACGAGACGCGCGTCACGGTCCAGATCGACTGGGCGCCCACCGGCGTCCTCGAGAAGCTCGGCGCGGCGTTCGGCGCGGACGACCACTCGGTCAAGAAGGACCTCGAAAACTTCAAGAAGTACATCGAGTCGCGCGGTGCCGAGTCCGGCGCCTGGCGCGGCGACGTCAGCTGACGTCGAGCGATGAGAGAAGCCGGGTCCGTCCGTGAGGGACGGGCCCGGCTTTCGTCATGTGCGGGTCACCACTGCGGGTGGATCTCCGCCCGGAGGCGACGGTCGTAGACCTCGCGCACCAGGGCGTCGAAGGCCCCGAGGTCGAAACCTCCGTCGAGCAGTTCCGCCGCCTGGGCGTTGGCCGCCGCCTGGTCGATCGAGCGCGCACCCGGGATCACCGAGGTGACGCCCTCTCGCGAGGCGATCCACGCGAGAGTCGCGGCCGGCAACGTCACGCCCTCGGGAAGCGCCGCCTTCAGCTCGTCGGCCGCGGCCACGCCCTCGTCGAAGGGCACACCCGAGAACGTCTCGCCCTTGTCGAAGGCCTCGCCGTTGCGGTTGTAGGTGCGGTGGTCGTTCGCGTCGAAGGTCGTCGAGCGCGTGTACTTCCCCGAGAGCAGACCGCTGGCGAGCGGCACCCGTGCGAACACCGCGACGTTCTTCTCGGCCGCGAGGGGCAGCACCTCGTCGAGCGGCTTGAGGCGGAACGGGTTGAAGATGATCTGCAGGTTGGTGAGGTTCGGCCGGGTCAGGGCCGACAAGGCCTGATCCATGGTCTCGACCGAGGCACCGTAGGCGGCGATCACGCCCTCCGACACGAGCTGGTCGAGAGCGTCCCACGTCGCGTCGTCGTCGATGACCGCCGACGGCGGGCAGTGCAGCTGCACCAGGTCGAGCGTCTCGGTGTCGAGCAGGCGCCGCGAACGGTCGAGCCAGCCGCGGAAGTTC
This sequence comes from Sphingomonas sp. G5, assembly GCF_052660795.1. NCBI lineage: Bacteria > Pseudomonadati > Pseudomonadota > Alphaproteobacteria > Sphingomonadales > Sphingomonadaceae > Sphingomonas > Sphingomonas sp. G5. Next base: position 2,622,371 of record NZ_CP109660.1, read on the forward strand.
TCGATGACGTAGTTCTCGGGAACCTGGTCTTCGCGGCGACCCATCTTGGTCGCCACGGTGATGTCGTCGGCACCCCGCTCCTTCAGGAACGACCCGACGATCTGCTCCGACCGGCCGTCTCCGTAGACGTCGGCGGTGTCGAAGAGGGTGACACCGGCGTCTGCCGAGGCCGCCAGGACGGCGCGCGCGTCGTCTTCGCTGACGTCGCCCCAGTCGGCGCCGAGCTGCCAGGTGCCGAGACCGACGGCCGAGACCCGACGGCCGGTTCGGGAGAGAGGGCGCTGCTGCATTGCGGTTTCCTTTCGAAGCGTGAGTCGAGCCTAACCAGACCGTCCGACATCGCGGGCCGCGTCAACCCCGTCTGATCGCGGGCGCGGCGCGCCTAGCGTGGCGGCACACCCACGGAAGGAACACCATGGACTCCCCCGCCGACCGGCTCCCCGGAGCCGACGAAGAGAACCTCGTCCCCGAATCCGACGGCCTCGCCGCCGACGTGCCCGCCGGCGCCGCCGGTGCGGACTCCGGTGCCGTGGGCACCGCCCGTATCGACCCCGACGACGAGGCACGCCTCCAGGGGATCTCGAGCCAGAACGACCTCGCCGGCGTCGGCACACGCGCCGCCGACGGCGCGGGCGAGCGCGGCACCGACGACGCTCGCGGGGAGGTCGGATCGACCTCGCGCCACGCCGAGGACACGAGCCGTCCCGACCACGAGCCCCGCGACGACGCGCAGGACGAGGCGATCCGCACCCCCGCGTCGCCGTCGCGCTCCGATGACGGCGGCGAGCCGCACGTCGACCGCGACGACCCCATCGCGAGATTCCAGCCGGGCGTCGGCCGCGACTCGGCCGCCTCGAGCAGGATCGCGCAGAGCCTGCCCGACCCCGACGACGCCTGACGCGCGCCGCGACGATCCGCGCATGCCCGGGGCTCTCGCCCGGGATGCGCGGATCGTCGTCTCAGTGGGCGAGGCGCAGGGCGTCCTGAGCCAGGTGGAAGAAGTCGCTCATCGCGCCGGTGACCGCCTGTGCATCGTCGTCCGCCATGAGCCACACGACCGTCGCCTCGCTCGCGTCGTCGCGCGCGAACCAGCTGCCCGTCAGCACTCCCAGGCTCGACCCGCCCTTGAACGCGGCGTACGGCCACGTCCCCAGGTCGAGCCCCTGCCCGGGGTTCTCGCTCAGGATGCCGAGCACCTCGGCATCCTGCGTCTGCTGCAGCGCGCGGTGGACGGCGGCGATGTCGTTCGCACTGGCGAACCAGTCGAATCCGTCCTGCCACACGGGGGTCGCGACGTCGGCCACCTCGACGGCGAGGGGCGCCGCGTCGATCCGGTCGAGCAGCGCGCGCTTGCCCGCGTCGTCTGCGGAGTTCCACTCGGCGCGCAGCGAGGCATCGCCCCACCCGAGGGTGAACAGCTCCTTGGTCGAGAAGAAGGGCGAGAGCACGGCCGGGTCGCTGTGACCCGACCGCGCCACCGCCGCCTCCACGCGCTCGCGCCCGAGCCTCGTGATCAGCAGGTCGGTCGCGGTGTTGTCGCTGATGCGGATCATCGCGGAGGCGGCGTCTCGCACCGAGACCTCGGTCCCGGTGGGCGCGGTCTGCAGCTCACCCGATGGCAGGCTCCGGTCGATGTCACGGAGGACGAGCTTCTCATCCCACGACAGGTCGCCGGAGGCCACGGCATCCGCCACCGCGAGGAGCACGTAGAGCTTGAAGGCCGAGGCGAGAGGGGCCAACCGGTTCGCATCGACGGCGAGCGCCTCCTCGTCACCGCGGAGCACGAGGGCGCTGACCTCGCCCGGGAGGTCGGCGAGGCGCTGCTCGACCTCGTCGAGAGAGGCCGAGGGAGACCACGGTTCCGCCACGGGTCCGAACACCATCCCGGTGATGCGGCTCGCACCGTCGATCGTGAGAGAGAGGTCGAACGGGTCGCCCAGGGCTCCCGCCAGGGTCGCCACGGCCTGGGTCTCGGTGCCCTGGTACGCCGTGACCGTGAAGGGAGCGGCCGGACGCAGCTGGCGATTGACGAGCTCGGCGACCTGCTCCGCGGGCACCTGCGCGAGGAAGCTCTCGTGCAGGACGCGCGCCCACTCCCCCGGTGTGGTGTCGACATCGGCCTCCAGCCGGTCGATGATCCACGACACGCGTTCCCCGACGGGGGTGTCCGGTATGTCGACGGATGCCGCCGCGCTCGCGGGCGTACCCGGCGCGGCGCTCGCGCAGGCGGTGAGCGCCGCGACGGCGACGAAGGAGAGGGCGGCGGCGAGGCGACGGGCGAGAGTCACGAGAATCCTTCCGGGGGGGGAGAGAGATTCCCACGCTACGCACGCCGCCTCGTCGTCACCTCCCTCTCGAGAGGGATCTCCGGGCGCGGCGGGCACGCCACCCGAGCACCACGTCGACCAGCACGAACACCGCGAGTGTGTACCCGACCAGCGGCAGCACCAGTCCGATCGCGACGGCCGCGACGAGTACCGCCCCGGTTCCCCACCACGGCGCGTGTCGCAGCACGCCGTGCGCGGGCGCCGCGGCGACTCTTCCGGCCGGTCGCCGCTTCCACCACATCGCATACCCCAGCACGACGAGGCCGGCGATGCCGATCGCGAGAGCGAACAGCACGAGCTGATTCGCGAGGCCGAACATCGTGCCCATGTGCAGATCGACGCCCCAGCGCGAGAGCTTGGCCAGCAGCGGGTAGTCGGCGAAGTCGACCCGGTCGGTCACCCGCAGGGTGGATCCGTCGATGGCCACGGCATCCACCTCCGTCGGGAAACTCCGGTGGATCTCCTGCACGACCCAGGCCGTGCCCGCCGAGGCGGGAGGACGAATCTCGAGGTCGCCGGAGTTCACGTTCACGTCTCGGGCCACGGCCCACACCGCGTCGAAGGTCGCCGGATCCGCGGACGGCGCACCCGACGAATGCGCGCCGCCGTGGTGCGCGTGCTCGCCTCCGGCCGCGGACGCCCCGTCGAGGGTGGTCGTGAGGGCGGGAGTCCCCTCGCCCACGAGGGTGCGAAGCTCGGCCACGTTCGCGCCCGCGAAGGTCGACCACGTGATGCCCGTGGCCGACAGGAACAGCGCCCCGACCACGACCCAGATGCCCACGGCCGAATGCCAGCCCGACAGACGCCGGTAACCCGTGTGCCGCCGGTTGGGTCGCAGCAGATCGCGGCGACCCCGGCGGCTGCGCACGAACCGTCCGATCCAGAGTCCCAGTCCGGCCAGAGCCACGATCCCCAGCCACGACGCCGCGAGCTCGCTGTACCAGCGGCCGACGTCTCCGAGGTGCAGCGAGCGGTGCAGGTCGCTGATCCAGTGCCGCAACGGCAGCGCACCGCTCGTGCCGTAGGCCGGGAGGTCGCCGCGGATCTCGGTGGTGGCGGGATCGACGAAGATCGCCCTCGTCGTGCTCTCGGGCAAGGTGTCGTCGGCGAACATCACGCGCGTGGTCGCCCCGGCCTGAGGTGCTGGACGCACGGCGACGGGAGTCGCCCCGCCGCCGACGTACTGCTCCGCGGCCGACACCTGTTCGGCCAGCGGTACCGCCGGCGCCGTCGAGGACGCGGTGAGCTCGTGCGCGTACAGGGTGCTCTCGAGGGTCGGGGTGATCGCATACAGGGCGCCGCTCACCGCGGCGACGAGGATGAACGGCCCCACCAACAGCCCCGCGAAGAAGTGCAGGCGCCGCAGCAGCGCGGTGAACCACCCGCGAGAGGACGCCCTGTCCGCGGCAGCGGGAGCGGACGGGGTGGCCTTCGGGTCAGCGCCCACGGCGGTCATGCGCGGGCTCCGATCGACGGCGGGGCCGGAATCGGCGTGAGGGGAGCAGCAGGGAACATCGAGGTCTCTTTCCGAACGCAGGATGCGCTCGTGACAGGACGCCGCGCAGGGCGGACGCCGTCGCCCACGGCGGCCCCTCCTCAGGGGCGACGGCGTGGGCCGGAAGGGTGGGGACGCGCCCGAAGACACGTCGACGATCGCGCTGATCCGGCGAGGTGCACGGCACAGCGGTCGATCGCTCCGCCGCCGCGAGAGGCGGGCGGAGCGAGACTCAGGATGCCGCGAGAGGAGGCCCGCGCCGGTGCGCGGACGACACCATGAAGGCCGAGTGCGGACGCACCGCGACGACGACGACGGGCACGGTTCGCCGCACGGACGGCGCCGCGGGAAGGGTCAGCACGACGCGCACCCGCGCGCGGAGCCACACGACGCTGCGCTCCGCGAGGATGCGCAGGGCGGCGAGCGTCCGCTCGCCCCGGTGCAGGGCCAGGGTGGTGGCGACAGCGGCGACGGCGTGGCCGAGCCACATCGCGGCATGCGGGCTCACCGGCGCAAGCGCGGTGCCCGTGAGCACCGGGAGGGCGGAGCCGTGAACGTGCGCCGCGGCGGCCAGGTCGTAGCTGCCGAGCACGAACAGCGTGTGGAACAGCACTTGGCTCACCGCAACGGCCACCGCGAGGCGCCAGGTCGACAGGCGGCGCCCGGCCAACACCGTGCACACGACGAACGACAGAGCGAGCGGCACGGCGACACCGAACAGGCCGGGAACCTCTCCTCCCCCGCTGACGTGCGAGAGCAGAGCGACGAAGGTGGCGACGGATGCCGCGGCGGTACCGCGCGCTACGCGTGTCGCCCGAGCCTGTCGTCGCATGGGACTCATTGTGCCAGGCGACGACGCTCGGACCGGACGGGTGTCAGCGGCCGAGAAGTGGGCGTTCCGCGCGAGACGCGGACCTGATCCGGCTGGTCGACGAGAGCGTCGCGCGCCACCGCGGTCGGCAGCGGGATCCAGCGGGCGTCGGCGGTCACCATCTCGTCCTGCCGGTCGGACGGCGACGCCGCGGCGAAAGCCCGCCCCTAGGCTGAAACCCACCCAGGCCAGGAGGATGCCGTGACCCCACCCCGTGTCGTGATCGCCGGCGCGAGCGGCTTCATCGGCCGCGCGCTGACGGACGCCTTCCGTGCGGACGGTTACGAGGTGGCGACGGTCGGGCGCGCCGGGGACGCGGTGTGGACAGACCCTGGCGCAATCGCTCGGCTCGTCGACGGAGCCGACGTGCTCATCAATCTGGCGGGGAAGATCGTGTCGTGTCGGTACAACGATGCGCATCGCGACGAGATTCTGCGCTCGCGCGTCGCCACCACCCGGGCGCTACGCGAGGCCGTCGCGAACGCGGAGCGCCCTCCGCGCGTCTGGATGAACGCGTCGACCGCGACCATCTACCGGCACGAGACCGAGCACGGTAACGACGAGCGGGACGGCATCACGGGCGAAGGCTTTTCGGTCGACGTCGCGACCAACTGGGAACGCGCCCTGTTCGCCGGAGAGCTCCCCGCCACGCGCCGCGTGGCCCTGCGGATGGCGATCGTCTTCGGCGACGGACCGGCGACCCGCATCCTGCTCGCCCTCGCGCGACTCGGTCTCGGCGGACCCCAGATCGACAGCTGGTGGTTCCCGCACCGCCGGTACCGCGGGATCGGACCCCGTCCGACGGGTCCCGTGTGGTCGAGCTGGCGCCAGACATCGGGAAGGCAGCGCTTCAGCTGGATCCACATCGACGATGTCGTGGCATCCGTCCGCTTCGTCCGCGATCACGACGAGATCGCCGGACCGGTCAACCTCTCGGCTCCCGGCGTCACCGATAACCGCACGCTCATGCGCGAACTGCGCCGCGTTGCGCGCGCCCCCTTCGGCCTGCCCGCCTACCGGTGGATGCTCGACCCGGCCATGGCGGTGCTGCGCAACGAGCCCGAACTCGTGCTGAAGAGCCGGTGGGCCGTTCCGCGCGTGCTGACGGAGGCGGGATTCTCGTTCCGCTATCCCGAGATCGGCCCAGCCCTCGACGCCGTCGTCGCGGTGCGTCCCGCTCGCGCGCGCGACCTCATCTCGCGCTGAGTGTCGGAACGCACGCCGCCCCGCACCGTCGCAAGCGTCGGGCGGGGGCGGCATGGAACGATCCCGCACGGCGGGATCGGGGGTCAGACCTGACGGCGGATGAATCGCAGGAGCGCGGCGATGATCCCGATGATGAGGATGATCACGCCGATCCACAGCAGGAACTTCACGGCCTCGACGAAGATGCCGAGGAACAGGAGCACGAGGCCCACGATGACGAGGATGATGGCGAGAGCGGGCATCCCTCCACTGAGCGCCTGCACCGCCGCTCGGCGCTCGGCCTTGACACCGCGAGCGGCCCGCGGCAGTGCGCGTGTCAAGACCGCCGCGGGCTCGGCATCCGGGGTCTAACGTCGGTGACACCATCGAACTCAGGAGGCGCACATGGCCGAGCGCGACGTCAACGGACATGACTCAGGACACGGCACCGGACCAGGTGAAGGCGAGTACACCGACGTGCAGCTGCCGGACGGTACCGCCGACCGCGGGAGCTCCGACCTTCCCGGCGAATACGTCGACACCGAGCACGCCGACGGCAGCGAATCGCGCCCCCGCGCCGATGAGGCGGGCGCCTACACCGACGTGGAGCAGCCCGGCGGACACGAGTCGCGCGAGAACCTCGACGACCCCGGCGAGTACACCGACCGCGATCGCTGAGCCGTCAGCGTTCGAGCGTGCGACGGGGATCCACGCGATAGGCCGCGCGGTAGGCCTCGACGAAAGCCGCGGTGTCGGTGAACCCCCACCGAGCCGCGACGTCGCGGAGGGTGACGGAGGTGGGGTCGGCGCCGACGAGGTCGGCATGGGCGGCGCTCACCCGCGCCGTCGACAGATACTCCTCGGGCGTCGCGCTGAGCTGACCGTTCGCGGCGAACGACCGGCGGAGGCCGGCGACAGAGCTGCCGACGGCGCGCGCGACGTCGTCGACGGTGACCGGCAGCGAGGCGTGGTCGTCCATCCACGACGTCGCCGAGGTGTAGATCGACGCCTGCTCGATGGCCGAGGCTCGACGCTCGCGCGGGTCTCCCGCGAGAGGGAAGGCTTCGAGCGTGGCGATCGCGAGGGTGCGACGCACGTGGGCGCGCACGAGGGGCTCGGTCATCAGGGGCGCCTGCGTGAGCGACCAGCGCACCGTCGCGAGCCAATAGTCGCGAAGCCGACGCGAGACGGGGCCCGTTCCAGCGAAGCGCACGGAGAGGTCGTCGTCGCCGTAGATCGCTCGCGCCGTCTCGATCAACCAGTCGGTGTCGAAAGCGATCAGGTGCAGGTCGGTGTCGTCCGGACGGCCGATCAGCTCGTGCCCCGGCTGCACGAGACCCGGCTCGACGCTGTACTCCCCGGTCTCGGACCCGATGGTCCACGCGTATCCCGGTGTCGAGGTGGCGAAAAAGAACCGATCCGCCTCATAGATCACCTCGGCCCGGCATCGCCAGGTCAGCCGCCGCATCGAGAAGGAGGCGTCGCCGACGGCGTGCTCCGCGAAGGTGCCTCGATCCGCTTGCACCATGACTTGCCCATACTGCACTTGCAGCCAGGCCTGCGTCTCGGCGGCGTCGCTCGTGCGCACGCTGGTGTCGAAGAAATCGTTCATAGAGAGGGGGGTCGACCGCCGGAAAGGCGGGACGCCTCCGCCCATGATAGGTAACCGAACGCTTCATCAGCCCCCGAGAGGATCCCGATGACCGACTCGCCCACCATCCGCCCCATCGACACCGACGACGCGGGCGAAGTGCTCACGATCCAACGCGCCGCGTTCGCGAGCGAAGCGCTCATCTACGGAGACCCCGATATGCCCCCGCTCACGCAGACCCTCGAGGAGCTGCGCGCGGAGCTCGTCGAGAACCTGGGCTGCGTCGCCGTCGCAGGCCACCGCCTGGTCGGCGCGGTGCGCGCCCGCCTCGACGGCGAACTCCTGCTCATCGGTCGTCTCGCCATCGCGCCCGACCAGCAGGGCGAAGGCCTGGGCACACTGCTGCTGGCCGCGGTCGAAGAGCGTGGCCGAGAAGCCGGAGCCACCGAGGCGGAACTGTTCACCGGCGCCCTGAGCGAAGCCAATCAACGCCTGTACGAGCGCGAGGGCTACCACCGTTCCGAAGAGACCGAAGACGGCGAGATCTTCTACCGCAAGCCGCTCATCTGATCCCTGGCCCGCGGCACGAGAACGGGGGATGCGCCCGGAACAGGCCGGCTCGCGGGAAACCGCGCTGTTCTCGTGTTCCTTCCCGTCCTCATGACGATGAACCACGAGGGGCCGCCGTCCGAATCCGGACGACGGCCCCTCTGCGGCGCGCGCTTACGGCGTCGGCATCCCGCCGTTGACGTTGAGCGTCTCGCCGATGACGTAGCTCGACTCCGCCGACGCGAGATAGACGTACGCCGGTGCGAGTTCGGCGGGCTGACCCATGCGTCCCAGCGGGGTCTCCTCCCCGAACTCGTCGACCTTCTCGTTCGGCTGTCCGTCGGTGACCTGCAGGGGCGTCCAGATCGGGCCCGGGGCGACCGCGTTCACGCGGATGCCCTTCGGCGCGAGCTGCTGGCCGAGCGCCTTGGTGAAGGTGTTGATCGTCGACTTCGTCGAGGCGTAGTCGACGAGGATGGGAGCCGGCGAGTACGCCTGGATCGACGTGGTGTTGATGATCGTCGACCCGGGCTGAAGGTGCGGCACGGCCTCTTTGCAGATCCAGAACATCGCGTAGACGTTGGTCTTGAAGGTGTCGTCGAACTGCTCGTCCGACAGCGTGGTGATGTCTTCGTTGAAGATCTGCTTGCCGCCGTTGTTGACGACGATGTCGAGCCCGCCGAGCCCCTCGACCGCCTCCTTGACGAGGGTCGTGGCGTACTCGCGCTCGCGCAGGTCGCCCGGGATCTGCACAACGGTCGCGCCCGCCTCGCGGAGGATCCCGGCGATGCGGTCGGCATCCACCTTCTCCTCGGGGAGGTACGACATGGCGACCGAGGCACCCTCACGGGCGAAGGCGATCGCGGTGGCCGCCCCGATACCCGAGTCGGCGCCGGTGATGAGCGCCCTGCGTCCCTTCAACCGGTCGCTGCCGACGTAGGTGTCCTCGCCGAGGGCGGCCTTCGGCGTCATCTTGGCGTCGAGGCCGGGTTCGGGCTGATCCTGCGCCTGCGGCTCGATGTCGGCGTAGAGCGTGGTCGGGTCGGTGAACGTGTACTGCGTGCTCATGGCGCGTCCTTTCAGGAGGGATGGATGCCGAGGCGGGGTGCCCCGACGGGGTTCAGCGGTCGCCGAGCTCGGCGTCGTCGACGAGTTCGCGGATGACGAGGGCGGCGTTGATGAGGGCGAGGTGGCTCAGCGCCTGCGGCAGGTTGCCCCAGAACGCCCCGTCGGCCTCGGCGATCATCTCGGAGTAGATGCCCACGTCGTTGCCCTGAGCGACGAGCGCGTCCATCGCTTCGACGGCCTCGCCATGGCGGCCGACGCAGGCCAGAGCGGTGGCCCGCCAGAAAGCGCAGGCGACGAAGGTCTGCTCCTCCTGGTCCATACCGGTGTAGCGGTACACCAGGTGATTCTCGGTCGTGAGTCGTTCGGTGATGGCATCCAGGGTCTTCGACATGCGCTCTCCGCGGTCGAAGCCGGTGGGGGCGTGCAAGAGGACGGACGCGTCGAGGTCATCGCTGCCCGGGGCGATCGTGTACGCCTGAAGCTTCTCCGACCAGCAGCGCTCGTCGACCCACGCGTGGATGCGGTCGCGCTCGGCCCGCCAGCGGTCGCTGTTGTCGGGGATGTGCCCGCCGCCGGCCAACCACTGCGCGTCGTCGAGGGCTTTCCAGCACCCCATCTTCGAGGAGGTGTAATGGCGCAATTCGGGCAGTTCCCACATCCCCGAGTCCTCGCGGCGCCAGAGATCGCAGGTGCGATCGGCGACGTCTGCGAGCAGGCGCCCGGTCTGGATGTCGAGGCGGTTCCCCGCCTCGACATACGTGCGGCACAGGGCGATGAGATCGCCGTACACGCCGAGCTGCAGCTGCCCCTGCGCGGGGTTGCCCGTGACGACCGGTTGGTTGCCGTTCCAGCCCGGCACCTCGTGCTTCTCGAGTCCGATCTCGGCGTCGCCGTCGAGCGTGTACATCACCTGCACCTCGGGCCCGTTCTTGCGGATCGTGCGCAAGAGCCATGAGATCGCCGCGTGCGTCTCTTCGCGAAGGCCGAAGCCGACCCACGCGTGGGCGGTGTAGGCGAGGTCGCGCACCCAGGCGAAGCGGTAGTCCCAGTTCTTTCCGCCCCGCGGGTTCTCGGGCAGCGACGTCGTCGCCGCGGCCGCGATCGCCCCGGTGGGGCTGAACAGCAGGAGTTTGAGGGCCAGGGCGCTGCGCTGGACGTCGTCGGCCCACGGGCCGTCGTACGAGAATTCGTCCGACCACATCTGCCAGCCGCCGATGGTGCGGTCGATGCCGCGATCGACGTTCAGGGCGTCGGGGATGCGCAGCGGTTCCCCCTCGGTCGCGGCGATCACGAGCAGGTGCCGCGACCCCTTGGTGGCGGTGAACCGTCCGTCGATGCTCTCGTTCCCGGCATCCGGATCGCCGTGCAGTCCGTGCTCGTGGCCCGTGACGGCGAGCGAGACGTGGCCGATGCGCATGATCGAGAAGCCGTCGATGCGCTCGGTCCAGGGGGCCGCCGAGCGCAGCATCGTGCCGGGCTGCACGCACCAGGCGAACTCGACCTCTCCCTTCACCCCATCCACGCGGCGAGCGAGCTCCGCCCACGGCAGGCGTCCGGCGATACCGGTCACCATGGCATCGGTCATCGTGGCGACACCCGTCTTCGTGGTGAAGGTCGTCTCGAGCACATTGGTGCGCGGGATGTAGCGTCGCGTCACTTCGTACTCGCCCACCGGTGCCAGCTCGATGCATCCACCGGCGGTCTCGTCGACGAGTCGCGCGAAGACGGGACGCGAGTGGATGTTCGGCAGCGGCAACCAGTCGACCGAGCCGTCGAGACCGACGAGGGCGACGGTGCGCCCGTCTCCTATCGCAGCGTAATCGCGCAGCGGACGAGACGGGGCGGGAGGCGTGGGCACTCCCTCACGCTAGAAACGAGGCCCTCCGCTCAGACCGGGGTTGTCGGATCGAGCGGGAGCGGCTACGGACGGGGTCTGATTACCCCTCCTCCGCCGCAGTCGCAACCCCCGTCGAGCGCTCGAGCGTCCCGCCTAACGTCGCTATCGACCGTGAGTGAAAGGAACGCGCATGTCCACCACCACCAAGGACGCCCCCACCAAGAACCGTCGTCGCCCGGCCCGCGGCGGCAGCGGTCCCGAGACCACCGACGAGCAGAACGCCGAGAAGGGCTTCCAGGCCTCGGAGAAGCTGACCGACAGCCTGCAGGCCGTCCTCGTCGACCTGATCGAGCTGTCGATCCAGGGCAAGCAGGCCCACTGGAACGTCGTGGGCAAGAACTTCCGCGACACGCACCTGCAGCTCGACGAGATCATCGACGCCGCCCGTGAGTTCAGCGACGAGATCGCCGAGCGTATGCGTGCCCTGCACGCGCTGCCCGACGGACGCAGCGACACGATCGCCGAGACCACGACCCTGCCGGAGTTCCCCCAGGGCGAGGTCGACACGGCCGAGGTCATCGACCTGATCACCGAGCGCCTCGACGCGACGGTCGGCACCGTCCGCGACGTGCACGACGACGTCGACGACGAAGACCCGACCAGCGCCGATATCCTGCACGGCGTGCTCGAGCGCCTCGAGCAGCTGTCGTGGATGGTCAGCGCCGAGAACCGCGTCGCCCGTAAGTCGTAATCACCGCAGAACACATCGGATGCCGGGGCCTCAGGGCCTCGGCATCCGTCGTTCGTGCGGTGGTTCCGTCCGCGCCACGGCTCACGTCCGCGCGACGGCTCAGCCGCGCGCGATGAGGAACGGCGGGTGCGGGCCTTCGAGGCGGGCGAGACCGAGCTTGACCTCCATGAGAGACGCTCCGACCTCCGCGAAGCGCTCATCGGTGCGGGTTTCCATCCGGTCGAACCGCGCGTCCATCCGCTCGAAGCGCGCGTCCATTTCCGCGAAGCGGGCATCGGTCCGGTGCTCGACACGGCCGAGCATCCACTTCATCCCGCTCAGGATGGTGACGGAGAGCGTCACGACCAGACCGACCGCCGTCGAGAGCAGAGGAAGAGTCTCCATCGGGCAATCCTTTCGGGGTGGGATGCAATGACTGTAGAGCACCGTGCTCCCGCCCCGCGGTGATGATGTCGGACAGTGGAGAACTTCGCCCGGGCCGCCCTCAGGAGGAGCGATCAGAGCCGCAGCACCTCGGTCACGCGCACGATCGCGGTGCCCTCCTCCTCGGAGGCGGCGAGGTCGACCTCCGCGCGCATTCGCCAGTCGTGGTCGCCGGCGGGGTCGTCGAGGATCTGCTCGACCCGCCAGACGCCCTCGGCGGCCGAGGACTCGTCGATGACGACGAGGGAAGACGAACGCGCCGCGCCGCCGGTGCCGATCGTGTCGTGCTCCTCGAAGTAGTCGTCGAGCACCCCCGGCCAGTCGACGTCGGGGTCGAGCTCGACCAGCTCGTCGTCGCGCTGCAGCGCCGCCAGCTGCACACGCCGGAACATCTCATTGCGCACGAGCACGACGAAGGCACGACGATTGGTGAGGATCGACGGCGGCGCGGGCGGCACCACCGGGGCGTCCGGGTCGTCTGCGGGATTGATGAGCTGCTCCCACTCGTCGACCAGGCTCGAGTCGACTTGACGCACCACCTCGCCGAGCCAGGCGATGAGGTCGAGCAGATCGGGCGTCTGTGCATCGACCGGCACCGTCTGGCGGATCGCGCGATACGCGTCGCTGAGGTAGCGCAGCACCAGACCTTCGCTGCGGGCGAGCTGGTACAGCGACACGTACTCGCCGAACGAGCACGCCCGCTCGAACATGTCGCGCACGACGGACTTGGGCGACAGCTCGAAGTCGCGGATCCACGGCTGGCTGGAGGCGAACACTTCGTAGGCCTGCGCGAGCAGCTCGTCCAGCGGCTTGGGCCAGGTGATCTGCTCGAGCAGCTCCATGCGCTCGTCGTACTCGATGCCCTCGCGCTTCATCGCCCCGACCGCTTCGCCGCGAGCGCGGAACTGCTGCTGCGACAGGATCGGGCGCGGGTCGTCGAGCGTCGCCTCGATGACGCTGACGACGTCGAGCGCGTAGTGGCCCGTGCCGACCGATGACGCCGGGGGCGCGGCATCCGGTGCCCTTCCGAGTTCGACCTCGGGGTCGAGCATCTCGATCGCGGCGAGCGCGAAGGGAGACAGCGGCTGGTTGAGGGCGAAGTTCGGCTGCAGATCGACCGTGAGACGGATGCCGTCGGCCCCGGCCTCGACGACCCCCGCCTGAACGAGGGTGCGGAAGATCGCGAGGGCCCGGCGGGCGAGCTCGTACTGGCGGGCGCGAGGCTCGTGGTTGTCGAAGACGAGCGAGCGGACGTTCGCGAAGACGTCTCCGCCGCGCGCGATGACGTTGATGAGCATGGCGGCCGAGAGCTTCATCTGCGGGACGAGGGGCTCGGGTTCGGCCGCGACCAGGCGGTCGTAGCTCTGCTCGGTCCAGTTGACGAAGCCCTGCGGCGCCTTCTTGCGCACGATCTTCTTCTGCTTCTTGAGGTCGTCGCCGGCCTTGAGGATCTGAGCGGCGTTCTCGATCTCGTGGTCGGGGGCCATGACGACGACCGTTCCCGCGGTGTCATAGCCTGCGCGGCCGGCGCGACCGGCGATCTGGTGGAACTCGCGCGCCGAGAGCTGGCGCATGCGCGTGCCGTCGTACTTGGTCAGCGCCGTCATCAGCACGGTGCGAATCGGTACGTTGATGCCGACGCCGAGGGTGTCGGTGCCGCAGATCACCCGCAGCAGCCCGCGCTGCGCGAGAGTCTCGACGAGCCGCCGGTACCGCGGCAGCATGCCGGCGTGGTGCACGCCGATCCCCGCGCGCACGTAGCGCGAGAGGGTCTTGCCGAAGCCGGTCGTGAAGCGGAAGCCGCCGATCGCCTCGGCGATCTCGTCGCGCTGCTCGCGCCCGATGATGCGGATCGACGACAGCGCCTGCGCCCGTTCCATCGCGGCGGCCTGAGAGAAGTGCACGACGTAGATCGGCGCTTGCCGGGTGTCGAGCAGTTCCTGCACCGTCTCGTGCACGGGCGTCCGGGCGTACTCGAAGTGAAGGGGTACCGGTCGTTCGACGCCCGTCACCCGCGCGGTGTTGCGGCCGGTGCGGCGCGTCAGGTCGTCGGCGATGTTCTCGACGTCGCCGAGCGTGGCCGACATGAGGATGAACTGCGCGCGCGTGAGCAACAGCAATGGCACCTGCCATGCCCAGCCGCGGTCGGCCTCGCCGTAGTAGTGGAACTCGTCCATCACGACCTGGTCGACGTCGGCGTCGGCACCCTGGCGGAGGGCCAGGTTCGCCAGGATCTCGGCCGTGCAGCAGATGATCGGGGCATCGGAATTCACCGAGGAGTCCCCCGTGACCATGCCGACGTTCTCGGCGCCGAAGATGTCGACCAGGGCGAAGAACTTCTCGCTCACCAGGGCCTTGATCGGCGCCGTGTAATAGGTGCGGCCGCCCCGGGCGAGGGATGCCGCATGCGCGGCCACCGCGACGAGCGACTTGCCCGTGCCGGTCGGGGTGGACAGGATCACGTTCGCGCCCGACACGATCTCGATCACTGCTTCGTCTTGCGCGGGGTACAGCGTGAGCCCTCGCGAGGCCGCCCACTCGACGAAGCCCAGGTACACGGCATCCGGATCGGCGCCGACGGGGACGTTCTCGAGAAGGGGGGTCACTCCCCCACCCTCTCATTCACCGGGCGGGCTCAGCCCCTGTCGCTGAAGACGCCCACGTTCTCGCCGTCGAAGACGAACTGCACGCTCGTGCCGACCGGGAAGCGCTGGACGAAGGCGGCGGGCATGCCGTCGGCGACGACGAACTGCACGGTGGCGGGGAACACCCCGGCTCCACAGCCGCCGTAGACGAAGTTGCCGCGGAAGCCGCGCGTGTCGTCGGCGTCCACCTCGTCGGCGTCGAGCAGGTAGAGACAGGGGTTGCGGTTGTCGGTCGCGTCGGTGGCAGCCCGCCCCGTGAACGCCGCAACCCCGTAGTAGTTCTCGTAGCCGCGTTCCGCGCCCGTGCGCTCACCGAACACGGCGGGAGCCGAGGAGTCCGGGTCGGGCACGAGTGTGTCGACCTGGGGTGCTCCCGCCGTCGCGGTCACGGGCACGAACGACACGCTCATCGCGGTTGCCGCGCTGGCGAGGGCGGCGACCGCGGCCAGCGAGACCGCCCATGCCCAGAGGCGGCGCTTCGAGTGCACGAGGGGAGGGCGCTCGCGGCGGATCTCCTCCTCGTCCTCCTCGTCCTCCTCGTCGTGCTGCGCGGACGCGACCGCGGCGCTCGAACCCGCCGGCGGGGCGGGCGGCGTTCGCGGAGCCGTGGGGAGCCGGTCCTCGCGCTCGAGCTCTTCGAGGTCTCGAAGACGCGAGACGGCGACCGGGTCGTCGGCGATGTCGGCCTCGGGGCCGTAGGCCCGCGCGCGCAACAGACGCAACTCCTCACGCACATCGTCGTCCATATCCAGAATGGTTTCACACCTCCCGGGGGCCGGGGCCGACTCCCGGTATATGCGTGGGAATAGATCACCGACCGCGGCGTTACACACGTCATGCGCTCCTTCGGCACACTCTCCTTCGGCCATTACGGCCCCCTCGGCGGCGGTCGCCAGCTCAGCGCCGGCGACTCGATGCTCCAGGCGATCGACCTCGCCCAGGGCATGGACGACCTCGGGGTCAACGGCGTCTCGTTCCGCGTGCACCACTTCGCACGCCAGCAGGCGGCCCCCATGCCCCTGCTCGCCGCCATCGCCGCGCGCACCTCGCGCATCGAGGTCGGCACCGGCGTCATCGACATGCGATACGAGAACCCCCTCATGCTCGCCGAGGAGGCGGCATCCGTCGACCTCATCAGCGCCAACCGCCTCGCCCTGGGCGTGAGCCGCGGGTCACCCGAGACGGTCGTCCGCGGCTACGAGGCCTTCGGCTACACCGGGTCCGAGGATCCGCGCGGCAGCGATATCGCCCGCGAGCACTTCGACCTGTTCCTCCGCGCGATCGACGGCGAGGGTCTCGCCGAGCGCGACCCGATGAGCCCCTTCGGCGGCGGCACGGGCCTGCAGCGCATCGAGCCGCACTCCCCGGGGCTTCGCAAGCGCATCTGGTGGGGCGCCGGCACCACGGCCACCGCGGAGTGGGCCGGGCGGATCGGCGTTAACCTCATGTCATCGACGCTGCTCACCGAGGCCGACGGCACGCCCTTCGACCTCCTGCAGGCGCAGCAGCTCGATGCCTTCCGCGCCGCGTGGCGCGAGGCCGGCCACGAGGGCGAACCGCGCACCTCGGTCAGCCGCAGCATCTTCCCCATCGTCACCGCGGAAGACGAGATGTACTTCGGCGGCTCGGCCGGCAGCGACCAGATCGGCGTGATCGACGGCATGCGCTCGACCTTCGGCAAGACCTACGCCGCGACCCCCGACAAGCTCGTCGAGCAGCTGCAGAACGACGCCGCCGTGATGAGCGCCGACACGCTCATGCTCACGATCCCGTCTCAGATGGGGGTGGAGTTCAACCTGCGCCTCGTCGAGAACTTCGCGAAGCACGTCGCCCCCGCCCTCGGATGGCAGTCGACCCTCGCGACGGTCTGAGCAACTCCCCGAACGGATCCGGATGCCGATCGACTCGGCATCCGGATCCGTTCGGCGTTTCGCGGAGAGTCGTACGGTGAGAGGGTGAGCGTCACCGTCCGCGAAGCCGTCTTCCCGCGAGACGCCGCGGCCGTCAGCGCCCTCGTCGGGGCGTACCTGCGACAGACGGAGGCGGAGAAGGGCGAGCGCGGGCTCGCCGCCGACACGTTTCCCGAGCGGTACGCGCGGGAGATCGACGACCCGGCGGCGGCATTCGCGGGCCGGCACGCCCTCATCGCCACCGTCGACGGCGCAGATGTCGGTCTCGTCGTCTCATCGACCGTGCCCGAAGGCACGGAACTCTCGCGGGTGTGGACCGATCCGCGCGCCCGGGGGCGAGGCGTCGGAACCGCGTTGCTCACGGCTGCGCTCAGCGGAGCCGTGCGACCGGTGCGTCTGTCGGTCTGGGATTGGCGTGAGCCCGCGGTGCGGATGTACCGCGCTGCGGGTTTCGAGGTCGTCCCGTCGTGGGACGACCGGCCGGGACTCGTCTGCCTCGAGCTGCGGTGACCCGAGCCGCGCTGGTCAGCGTGCCGGCGGCACCCGCATCGTGCCGTCGAGCGTCCACCCGTTCTGATCGACGGCGCCCGTGGCATCCGCCCGCTTCGCTCCGGGATCGGCGTACCAGAGGCAGACGAGACCCCGCTCGCGCCACAGGGCTTGACGGCTCATCGCGTCCTCGGCCATCCAGAACGCTCCGCCGCCGGTTCGACGGCGCAGCTCGGCAAGCCAGGTCGCGTACCCCGCGTCCGGTTCGGATGCCGCGGCGTGGGGCCGTGCGAGCTCGATGAAGCGGCCGGCCAGGGTCTCGGTCGTCCAATCGGTGCGCCCGTCCTGAAAGACGTCCTCTCCGCCCGCGCTGGAGTACCTCAGCACCACGTTGCTCTCCCGCTCGAGAGGACTGTCGTGCGTCTCGCCCGGTTCGGGAACGAACACGCGACACCGCCAGTGCCCCGTCGCGTAGAGGTTCGCGTTGATGCGGATGCCCTGCCAGCCGCGCTCGTGGGCATGCGCCACGGCCGCGACGAGACGGAACGCGACGGGAATCACCGGTACTCCGTCAGTCCCCGCGAGCGGGCGATGGTCTGCGACACGAGGTACTCGCCCCACGCCACCGCGTAGGCGCCGAGAGCGGCCCACACCCACGCGGAGGGCAGGATGCCGATGACCCCGAGCAACGCCGCGATCGTCAGCACGACGACGACAGCGAGCACCGGCACGATCGCCCGCGCGCCGATGGCACCCGCGCTGGTGCGCCAGATGACCAGCAGCGCTCCCGCCGTCGCGACGAGGAGGATGACGGGGGTGAACCATGGCCCCAGGGCACCCATGGTGATCGCGGCACCGATACCGGCGGTGGCGAGGGACGCGGTGCGGAGGGCGCGGATCCGTGTCGGAGAGGGCGAGACGGCGATGGGATGCTCCTGGGAGGGGGGCTGAACGCGGGGAACCGGACCCGTCCATGACGACGGGCAGGGACGGCTTTCCAGGGTACCCGCGCCTCGATCCGCCGCCGCGGGGCGTTCGTGTCTACGGTGGACACGTGGGCATCTCTCTGACGCGTGTCGATCTCTCGGGTGCAGACGATCGCGCCGCGCTGACGGCGTTCCTCACCTCGAACACCTTCCCGTTCCACGTGCGCGTGCGTCCGACGGTCGCGCAGGTCGAGAACGACATCCGCGCGGGCTCCTGGGACGGCGACGACGTCGAGACCTTCTGGATCGACGACGAGAGGGACGGCCGCGTCGGTGTGATCCGGCTGGAGGACCTGCAAGACGCCACCGTGACGGTCGATCTGCGCCTCGCCGACGGCGCCCGCGGTCGAGGCTTCGGCTCGGCGGCGTTGTCGGCCGCGACCCACCTCGTCTTCTCGCACCACCCCGGCGTCATCCGCTTCGAGGGCCAGACCCGCGACGACAACGTCGCCATGCGGCGGGTCTTCGATCAGTGCGGCTGGGTGCTAGAGGCGCACTACCGCGACGGCTGGCCCGTCGAGGGCAGCGCCCCCCTGGCATCCGTCGCCTACAGCGTTCTGCGCCGCGACTGGGCGAGTGGCTCCACGACGCCCGTGCCGCGTGGACCCGAGGTGACGCTCCGCGGCGAGTTGCGCTGCGCCGACGCCACCGAGGCGCAGCGCGTGCGCGCACATCTCGCCGAGCACATCGCTCTGACACGTGCGGAACCGGGATGCCTCTCTTTCGACGTCGACCCCACCGACACCGACGGCGTCTGGAGCGTGTCGGAGCGCTTCGTCGATGAAGCGGCTTTCGACGCGCACCAGCGCCGCGTCGCCGCGAGCACGTGGGGACGCGAGACCGCCGGGATCCAGCGCTTCTACGTCATCCACGGAAGGGCCTTGGATGCCGACGCCCTCATCGTCACGGCCTGGGCGGCCGAAGAGACGCTTCTGCATCCGGCGGTGCGCTCGAACCCTCGCGAGCTGAACCGGTTGCTCGACCCCGAGTTCGTCGAGGTCGGCCAGTCCGGCCGTCGGTGGACGCGAGACGGGATCGTCGCCGCCCTGGGGGATGAACCGGGAACCGACTCCTCGCCCCTCGTCGAAGAACGAGAGAGTCGGCTCGTCGGACCTGACACGGTCCTCTTGACCTATCTGCTGCGCTTCGAGAACCGCGTCAGCCGCCGGTCGTCCCTCTGGCGCTGCGACCCCGCACCGCGGTGCCTGTTCCACCAGGGGACGCCGGTCGGCTGAGGCGTCACCCGTTCGCCGGGAAGGCGGTGTACTCCGCCGGCGCACTGTCGGGGTGGAGGTTCCGGAACGCCGCGAGGTCACGCACGTTCTTCTGCACCGCGACAACGGCGAAGAGGCTCATCGCGAAGCCGATGCCGTAGAAGCCCTTCTCGGACAGCAGCAGCTCGGCGTTCCAGAGGCCGACCGCCATGAGGGCGAGCGCGACGAGAAGCATGCCCCAGGCGACGCCGAGGTAAGCGCCGGTCACGGGGATGTCTTCCGCACGGTCGCGGACGACCTTCTGCACCGAGATGGCGGCGAAGAGACCGAGCAGGAAGACCGCGAGGTAGAACCCCTTCTCGGCGAGCGTCATCTGTGCGTTGTACAGGCCGATGAAGTACACCGAGGCCCCCAGCCCGAGCGCCACCCACGAGGCCCCCACGAACGCTCCGGTCGGGCGACCGAGCATGTGTTGAGCGTGTCCATCCGTCATCTTTCCACCCCTTCGTCGGGTCCCCTGGCGGGGACGTATGCCGTGGCGGAGAAGCTAGCGGAAAGTTCATGCCGAAAATGCCATGATCCCTTCACCTGTGGACAACGACGGGGAGCGACCACGGGTCCTCGTCCGCCGTCCGCGAACCCCGTCGACCTGGCGCCGCCGAAGATGGTTTGCTGGCCCGCATGCGACAGCTCCTCATCCTCGGTGGAACCGGATGGCTCGGCCGCGCCGTCGCGGCGCAGGCCCTCGCGCAGGGGGCCGAGGTCACCTGCCTCGCCCGCGGCGAATCCGGCGAGACGGCACCGGGCGCACGACTGATCCGCGCCGACCGCAACGACCCCGACTCCTACGCGCGCGTGCAGCGCGACTGGGACGAGGTGGTCGAGCTCTCGTGGGACGCGGGGTTCGTGGCATCCGCCCTCGACGCCCTCGCCGACCGGGCCGCGCACTGGACCCTCGTGTCGAGCGTCTCGGTCTATGCCCGCTCCGACATCCCGTTCGCCGACGAGTCGGCGGGGCTCGTCGAGCCGAGCGACCTCGAGCAGTATCCGGATGCCAAGGTGCACGCCGAACGGCTCACCTCGGCGCGACTGGGTGACCGGGTGCTCCTCGCGCGGGCGGGGCTGATCGCGGGGCCGGGCGATCCCACCGACCGCTTCGGCTACTGGCCCGCACGGTACGCCCGCGGCGGGCGGGTCGTCGCGCCCGTGGCGGCCGGCCGTCACGTCCAGGCGATCGACGTGGACGATCTCGCCGCGTGGATCGCGCACGCCGGACGCACGGGTGTCACGGGCCCGATCAACGCGGTCGGCGAAGAACTGCCGCTCGCCGCGGTGCTCGCGGCGGCCCGCGATGCGGCCGGAACGGCGAGCGAGACCGTCACCCTCGACGATGACACCCTCATCGCGCGCGGCGTCGCCTACTGGGCCGGGCCGCGCTCACTCCCCCTGTGGCTGCCCGAGAGCGCGGGCGGATTCGCACGGCGCAGCGACGCCGCCTTCGTGGCATCCGGAGGGCGACGCCGCTCCCTCGCCGAGACGATACGCCGCACGCTCGACGATGAGCGCGAGCGCGGACTGGACCGCCCCCGCCGCGCCGGACTCACACCCGCCGAAGAGGCGGAGATCATCGGCGCCTAACGCCCGTTGCGGTCAGCCGCAGAACGCGGAGGCGCCGACGACACCTCGAGCGTGTCGAGACCGCGAAGCGAGGTCCAGATCAGCTCCTCACCCTTCGCGGCGTGCTGCGACGCGCGCACGGCGCGCTCGTCGGCCCACGAGTTGAGCACGTGCCCCGAGTGCCCGCGCACGTGTTCGAGTTCGACGTCGGGCAGGCCCGCGGCCCGTCGGGCGTCACGGGCGGCGATGAGGGCTTCGAGGATGCCCTGGTTGGCGACCGGCTTCTTCGCGCTCGTGACCCAGCCGCGGCGGCGATGGCCGTCCATCCACTTCGAGTAGGTGTCGATGGCGTACTTCGAATCGGCCTGCACCACGAGCTCGCGCACGTCGGCATGGTCGGTGATGGCGTGCAGGAGCCCGAGCAGCTCGCCGATGTTGTTGGTGCCCTCGGGGATCGATCCGGCCGCCCAGTGTCCGTCTTCGCCGACCCAGGCCCACCCGGCAGGCCCGGGGTTGCCCTTGCAGGCGCCGTCGGTGGCGACGACGTAGCGGTCAGCGGGCGACGGGGAATCGGTACTGCTCATCCCTCTAGTCTCCCCCGGGGCGCCACGGACGAACGACGACGCCCCCGCCGCCGGCCCGATGACCGGCGGTGGGGCGTCGTCGCAGGGGTCAGTCGCGGCCGCTCTCGGCCTTCTTCTGACCTGCCTCGAGCACATCGCCCGCCGGCAGTTCCTGGTGCCCGCCGAACTGCAGACGCATCGCCGAGAGCACCTGGTTGGCGAAGTGGTCCTCGCCGCGCGAGGCGAACCGCTCGAACAGCGACGCGGCCAGCACGGGCACCGGCACGCCCGTGTCGACGGCGGCCTTGACGGTCCAGCGCCCCTCGCCCGAGTCGGACACGCGACCGGCCAGACCATCGAGCGTCGGGTTCTGCGCGAGAGCCGCCGCGGTGAGGTCGAGCAGCCACGACGAGATGACCGAGCCGCGGCGCCAGAGCTCGGTGACGCGGGCCGTGTCGATGTCGAACTGGTAGAACTCGGGCTCCTCGAGGGGAGCGACCTCGGCGGAGTGCTCCCCCTGGTGCAGTCCCGCGTCGGCGTTGTTGAGCACGTTCAGCCCCTCGGCGAGAGCCGCCATGATGCCGTACTCGATGCCGTTGTGGACCATCTTCACGAAGTGACCCGAGCCGGAGGGGCCGCAGTGCAGATAGCCGCGTTCCTCGGTCGTGTAGTCGCCGGTTCGGCCGGGCGTGCGCTCGACCTCTCCCGGCCCGGGGGCGACGGTGCGCAGGACCGGCTCGAGGTGCGCGACGGCCTCGTCGTGGCCGCCCACCATGAGGCAGTAGCCGCGCTCGAGACCGAAGACGCCGCCGCTCGTGCCCACGTCGACGTAGTGGATGCCGCTCTCGTCGAGCTTCTTCGCCCGGCGCACGTCGTCGCGGTAGTTCGAGTTGCCGCCGTCGATGATGATGTCGCCCGGCTCGAGGACGGCGGCGACCTCGTCGACGACCGTGCCGGTGAGACCGGCGGGGATCATGAGCCATACGGCGCGGGGCTTCTGCAGTTTCGAGGCGAGATCGGCGATGCTCGTCGCCCCGGTGGCCCCCTCCGCGACCAGGGATGCCACGGCATCCTGGTTCACGTCGAACACGACGCAGTCGTGACCGTCCCTCATGAGCCTGCGGACGATGTTGGCGCCCATTCGTCCGAGTCCGACCATGGCGAGTTGCATTGGTTCCCCGTTCGTCGTGGATCACGGCCGCCGCACGCGGCCCCTCCGCGAGTCTAGGAGCGTACGAGGGCACGAAGGATCGGTGCTAGCCCTGGAAATCCTCGGGATCGACGTCGTCGAGGAACCGTCGGAATTCCTCGACACGGTCATCGTCGGCGCCCCCACCGTCGAGCTCCACGGTCTCGTCGGGCACCGCGGCCTCGTCGAACACGGCGTCCGCCACGAGGATCGGAGCATCGGCGCGTGCCGCGAGGGCGATGGCATCGGAGGGACGGGAGTCGAAGGTCCGCGGCCCCGCCGGGGTGTTCACCACCACCCGCGCGTGGAAGGTCCCCTCGTCGAGGTGGGTGATCTCGACGCGATCCACGGAGGCCGACAGTTCACCGAGCATCGCGGTCATGAGGTCGTGCGCGAGAGGACGCGGCGAGCCGGTGCGTTCGATCGCGACGAGGATCGACATGGCCTCCTGCGGCCCGATCCAGACGGGAAGCACCCGGTCGCCGTCCGTCGTGGTGTCGACGGGCTTCAGCAGGATGACGTGCTGCTGCGCCGGATCCAGTGCGACCCCGACGACGTGCACCCGGATCATGCAGCCATCGTACGGGGCGTGCCCGTGGTCCGCGCGTTCAGCGCAGGATGCCGAGACTCCGCGCGGCCGAGACGGCGGCGGTACGCGACGAGACGCCGAGCTTGGAGAACACGTGCGCGAGGTGGGATTTCACCGTCGCGTCGGTGATGTGCAGGCGCGCGGCGACCTCGGCGTTCGTCGCCCCGCGGGCGACGAGTCGCACCACCTCGATCTCGCGCGCCGAGAGCGTCACCCGGGGCTCGCGCAGGCGGGCCAGCAGGCGCCCCGCGATGGCCGGAGCCAGGGCGCTCTGCCCCGCGGCGGCGGCGCGGACGCCCGCGAGCAGTTCGTGGGGCGGGGCGTCCTTCAGCAGATAACCGCTGGCGCCCGCCTCGACGGCGCCGAGGATGTCGCCGTCGGTGTCGTAGTTCGTCAGCACGAGCACGTACGGCGGCGCGGCCAGGGCGCGCACCCGCCGGGTGGCCTCGGCGCCGGCGGCCCGCTCGCCGAACTGCAGGTCCATCAGGACGAGCTCCGGAGCGAGCGATTCGGCGAGCGCGACGGCTTCGTCTGCGGTGGCGGCCTCGCCGATGACCGCGATGTCGTGCTCGGCGTCGAGCAGGGCGCGGACGCCGGCCCGTACGACCGGGTGGTCGTCGGCGATGAGCACGCGGATCACGACGTCGCTCCGGGCAGCACCACGGTGATGGTCGAACCGACGCCGGGCGCGCTGTCGACCTCGAGCACGCCGTCGAGCTGGTCGACGCGCTCGCGCATGGCCCGCAGCCCGAAGGAGTCGGTTCCGGCTGCCGCGGCCTCGGCGCCGCTCGCATCGAACCCGGCGCCGTCGTCGGAGATCGTCAGACGCGCACCGCTCGACTGCGGCACGAGCCGCATACTCACGCGCCGCGCCCCGGCGTGCTGGGCGACGTTCGCGAGGGCGCCCTGGGCGATGCGCAGCAGGGCGGTCTGCGCGTCCATGGGCAGCGAGACCGCGGCATCCACCTCGACCTCGACGTCGATGCCCTCGCGGGTCCCCCACCCGGCGGCCAGACGCTCGAGGGCGGACCCCAGGCCACGATCGAGGCTCGGCGGCGAGAGTTCGCGGATGAACCGGCGAGTCTCGGCGAGACCGTCGGCCGCGGTCTGACGAGCGAGTCGAACGTGGTCGATACCGGGGCCGTCGGCGTCCGCCCGCTCCGCGGCGTGGAGGAGCATCTGGATGCTGGAGAGCCCTTGCGCCACGGTGTCGTGCAGCTCCCGCGCCAGTCGCGCCCGCTCGGCGAGGGTGCCCTGCTCGCGCTCGGCGGCCGCGAGCCGATCGCGCGTGGCGAGGAGCTCGGCCATGAGGGCTTCACGCTCCGCCGCCCGTCGCTCGAGGGCTCCGTAGCCCAGGCCGATGAGCAGCGCCACACCCGCACCGACGACAGGCCCGACGACGCCGCCGACGGTGAGGCCCCCGTGGACGGCGAACGCGGCGATCGTGAGAGCGGTCGCGCCGACGACCGCCACGGGACCGGCGACCCCGGGCAGCACGTGCAGATACAGGAAGAACAGCGGGAAGACGAGGTACGCCGCCTCGGGGACGAGCCACACCAGTGCCGCCCACACCACCGTGAGCGCCGCCACCCACACCACGCCGCGCCGCGATCGCCCCGCGCGGGCGATCCAGAGGCCCGCGAGGTACACCGCGCCCAGCGCTCCCGCGAGCACGAGGGCGAGCACCGACCCGTCCGTCAGCAGCACGCGCGCGACGACGAGAGCGAGCAGGCCGCCGAAGAGGGCGTGCAAGCCCGCGCGCAGCCCCGCGAAGACGGGGGCGAGGGGACGATGGGTCATTTCCCGATCCAGGCTACGGATGCCGGGACCTCGGCGAATCATCCGAAAGGTGGAGGAGAGGTTCGCCCACCCCGCCGATGACGGCCAGGGCGGTCCGGGCGAGGGTGGAACGGTGCCGGCGAGAGTCGTCGGCGAAAGGAGGCGACGTGTACGTCGCATGGCGCGATCTGCGGTTCGCCCGCGGGCGATTCGCCCTCATCGGGGCGGTCGTCGCCCTCGTCACCCTGCTCGTCGGGTTCCTGTCGGGTCTCACGGGCGGTCTGGCCGTGCAGAACGTCTCGGCCGTGATCGCCCTGCCCGCAGACCGGCTCGTGCTGCACCCGGTCGAGGGCGCGAGTGCGACCTTCGCGGATTCCGCCATCGCGGCCGACACCGTCGCCGCGTGGCGCGCGGCCCCGGGCGTCGAGACGGTCACCCCCGTCGGCATCTTGCAGACACGGGTCGAGGGACCGGGCGCCGCGACGGCCGTCGCCCTCTTCGGCCTCGACGCGGGAACGGCCTTCGCCGCCCCGCGCCGCGACGACGAGGTCGACCTGTCGGCGGGGGCCGCGAAGGCCCTGGACGCGGTGGTGGGCGACGACGTGTCCGTCGCGGGCTCGTCGTACCGTGTGGCCGCGATCGGTGGCGACGACTGGTACAGCCATACGCCCGTCGTCACGCTCAGCACGGCCGCCTGGACGGCCCTCGACCAGCGTCTGGGTGGGACGGGGCAGCCGACGGTGCTCGCCGTCACCGGCTCCCCCGCGTGGGACTCCGTCGCCGCCGACACCGGCACCACGGCATCCACTCCCCTGGCGAGTCTCACCGCGCTGTCGACGTTCCGCTCCGAGATCGGCTCGCTCGCGTTGATGATCGCGATGCTGTTCGGCGTCTCGGCGCTCGTGGTCGGCGCGTTCTTCACCGTGTGGAGCATGCAGCGCTCGGCCGACATCGCCGTGCTCAAGGCCCTCGGGGCGAGCACGCCCGCTCTCGTGCGCGACGCTCTCGGCCAGGCCCTCGTGCTTCTCGTGGGAGGGGTAGGGGTCGGCATCGGCCTGACCGCCCTGCTCGGCGTCCTCGCGGGTGGCGCGCTGCCCTTCGTTCTGAGCCCGCTGACGACTCTCGCTCCCGCAGCGGGTTTGATCGCGCTCGGCCTTCTCGGTGCGGCCGTCTCTCTCCGCACCGTCATCTCGTCCGACCCCCTCACCGCCCTCGGGAGCACCCGATGATCCTTCTCGACGACGTCACCCTGACCTACCCCGACGGAGACGCCCGCGTCACCGCCGTCGACCATGTCACCCTGGAGGGACGACCGGGCATCGTGACCGGCATCACCGGCCCCTCGGGTTCGGGCAAATCGAGCCTCCTGGCCCTGGCCGCCACCCTCGTGCGACCCGACTCCGGGCGGGTGATCGTCGCGGGGACGGATGCCACCCGGCTCGGCGCCGCGGCGGCGACGGCGCTGCGGCGTCAGAGCATCGGCATCGTGTTCCAGCAGCCGCAATTGCTTCCGGCCCTCACCGCTCGCGATCAGCTGCGGGTCATGGCCGAGCTCGGCGGCCCCGGCCGGCGCGAACGGCGCGTGCTCGTTCGTTCGCGGGTCGACGAGCTGCTCGAGGCCGTCGGTCTCGGCGCCCTGGCGGATCGTCGGCCCGCCCAGCTCTCCGGCGGTCAACGTCAGCGGGTGGCGATCGCCCGTGCTCTCGTGCACGAGCCGCGGGTACTGCTGGTCGACGAGCCGACGAGCGCTCTCGACAGCACCCGGGGCGGGGAGATCATGGCTCTGCTGTCACGACTCACGCGGGAACGCGAAACGGCGACGCTGCTCGTGACGCACGACCTCGTGCACGCAGACGCACTCGACGAGACCGTCGAGGTCGTCGACGGTCGAGCGGCGCTCGTCACCACCCGTACGCGTTGAACCACTCGCGACGGCGGTCGGCCTCGGCGCGCGAGTCGTCCCCTCGCCACGAATCGTGGGGCTCGAGCAGGCCGCCGTCGTCGCGGTTAACGAACGCCCAGCAGATCGGGCAGAGTGCGCGGCCGCCGGGGAATCCGTCGCCGAGGGTGGGGGCGGGTTCGGCGGGGGTCCCACCCGCGACGCACTCGGGCGGGTCGGCTTGCAGGTCGCTCCAGAGCAGCCGTCCGCCGGTGCGGTGGTGAAGGCCGCGGTGGCCGTCCTCACGGGTGCAGATCTCGCCGTTTCTTCGGCTGAGACACAGCCTCCGGGCGGCGCCCGGAAGCGCTGCCAGTGTTCGCGTCATCCTTCGATTGTCGCCGCTGCGAGCGCAACGGGGGCAGGTGCGGGATGCGCACGGGGCGGTGGGGGCCGGTGGGGAAGGGATCGGCGGTCATCGCTGACCACCACCGGTGCGACGAGAGAACATGTCGACCTCCTGGTTTCCCCACCATCCGCTCGTCAGCCGAAGATTTCGAGGGGGTTGACAGGACGAAGGACGGTGCTACGTATACCCCATGGGGGTATCGTGGAGCCATGCACGGATACGAGGGCCACAAGGACGACCTCCTCAAGCGCCTGCGCCGCGCCGAGGGGCAGGTGCGCGGCATCGCGCGCATGGTCGACGACGACCAGTACTGCATCGACATCCTCACCCAGGTCTCCGCGGTGACCAAGGCTCTCGAGAACGTCGCCCTCTCACTGCTCGACGACCACCTCTCGCACTGCGTCGCCGAGGCGGCCGCACAGGGCGGCCCCGTCGCCGAAGAGAAGCTCAGAGAAGCCAACCAGGCGATCGCTCGCCTGGTCCGCTCGTAAGGAGACACGTATGACCGAACAGCGCATCGACCTCGGCCTCACCTCGACCTCGCCCGCCGGCGGCGGGTGCGGCGACGGGTGCGGGTGCGGCCACGGAGCCGCGGCATCCGCCCCTGCCGTCCGCGCGGACGCGGCGACGACCGACGTGATCCGCGTCGAGGGGATGACCTGTGCGCACTGCGTGCGCGCGGTCACCGAAGAGCTCAACGCGCTCGACGGCGTGGAGGTCGTCGACGTCGAACTCCGTGTCGGCGACGCTTCGCTCGTGCGCATCGCGGGCACGGCCGACGACGACGCGCTCACCGCAGCCATCGACGAGGCCGGGTATACGCGCGTGCGCTGACCGCGCACGTCCGATCATCCCGCGGGCGAGCCTCACCCGACGCCGATCACCGAGTCGGGTTCAGAAGGCGCGGCGCACCAGGACGTCGACGGCGGCGTGGAAAGTGAGGTGCTGAGACACCTCGACCGCGCGGTCGTAGCGCGCACCGCCGAGGGCCACGAAGACGGCGCCGACGACCTCGACGTACCCGACGATGTACCCGTCGCGGGCGACCTCGTACAGGTCGAGATCGACGCGTGTCCACGGGATCTCGGTGAGGACGGGCGGAGCGGAGGACGGGGCCGCTTTCGCCGCGGCGCGGGCCGCAGCCTTCGATGATCCCGGGCGGCTGAGGGGTGCTTCCATGACCATGCGAGACTCCTTGGCTCCTCCGGGGTGCTCTCAGCCTGCGCCGTTCACCCGTGAATCTCGCGGCCCTTGACGAGACGTCGCATCGAAGCTACGGCGAGGTCAGACGGCACTGCGCGCGGGGCGACCGCGGCGCGGACGCTCGTCCGACAGGTCGAACGGCTCCACCCCCGCCGTGAGCGTCTCGACCTCGTCGAGCCACCGCAGGTCGGCCTCGAGTCGCACCCGGCGAGCGGTGAGCACGATGGCCGCGGGAACGGCATCCGTCCGCTCCGCCTGCACCTCGGCAAGTGCCGCACGGACCGCTTCGCGCTGGACCGACAGGATGCCGGGCACATCCGCTCCCGGCAGCGTCACGGCGAGCGCGATCTTGAGGGCCACGTCGTCGCGCCCCTCGACCAGGGATGCCCCCGAGAGCCACGCACGCAGCTCGGCGCGACCGTCGGCGGTCACCTCCCACAGCACGCGCGCTTCGTCGTCGAGGCCGGCGCCCTGCACCAGCCCGTCGCGCTCGAGGCGCTCGAGGGTCGTGTACACCTGGCCGACGTTCACCCGCGCGCCCGTGCGGCGCTCGTACTCGGCCCGCAGCTGGGAGCCGTAGCAGGTGCCGCGATCGAGGATCGCGAGCAGGCTCAGACGGACGGACACGGGCGCCTCCTGGCGACGGAGAAATGACTTGCCGAGTATATCGTTCGACGCCGAGGGATCGCCCGACGCGCCGGAAGGCCCCGGCGTAGCATGTGGTCTGACCACACAGTCCGGTTCGATCGGAGGCTCCTGATGGAGTGGCTCGACCCTCTCGCCCTCGCCCGCTGGCAGTTCGGGTTGACGACGCTGTACCACTTCCTCTTCGTGCCCCTGACGCTCGGGATGTCGCTCATCGTGGCGATCTTCCAGACCGTCTGGTACCGCACCGGAGACGTGCGATGGCTTCACATCACCCGGTTCTTCGGGAAGATCTTCCTCATCAACTTCGCCATGGGCGTGGTCACCGGAATCGTGCAGGAGTTCCAGTTCGGCATGAACTGGTCGGCCTACTCCCGCTTCGTCGGCGACGTCTTCGGCGCACCTCTCGCCTTCGAGGGGCTGCTCGCGTTCTTCCTCGAGGCGACCTTCATCGGCCTCTGGATCTTCGGGTGGGACAAGCTCCCCCGCCTCGCGCACCTGGCGAGCATCTGGATGGCCGGCATCGGCGCCACCCTGTCGGCGTACTTCATCATCGCCGCCAACGCCTTCATGCAGAACCCGGTCGGGTACCAGATGTCGGCCGACGGCCACCGCGCCGAACTCGTGGACTTCTGGGCCATGCTCACGAACCCCGTCGCCCTCGCCGCCTTCCCGCACACGATCTTCGCGGGCTGGATGTTCGCCGCGATGGTCGTCGTCGCCGTCTCGGCCTGGCACATGGCGCGCGGTCGCAACACCGACATGATGCGCAAGACGCTCCGTTTCGGTCTGTGGTCGACGCTGGTGTCTTTCGTGCTCGTCGCAATCGTGGGCGACCAGCTGAGCCTGGTCATGGTGGCCACGCAGCCGATGAAGATGGCGGCGGCCGAGGCGACGTTCAACACCGTCTGCGGCCAGGACGCGTCGTTCTCGATCTTCACACTCGGCACGCCCGATGGAACGAGCGAGCTGTTCTCCATCCGCGTGCCCTTCCTGCTCAGCATCCTGTCCACGCACTCCCTCGACGGCTGCGTCGAGGGCATCAACGACCTCAACACCCTCTACAGCCAGCAGATGTTCCCGCAGTTCGCCGACCAGGTCGACGGCAACTTCGCCCCCGTCCTCTGGGTCACCTACTGGGCGTTCCGCTGGATGATCGCCCTCGGCGGCATCGCGGCGCTCGTCAGTGTCGTCGGCCTCTGGGTGACCCGAAAGAAGGCGACCCGCCCGGTCGCCCCGTGGATGTGGCGCGTGGCGATCTGGGCCGCTCCGCTGCCGATGCTCGCGAGCCTCGTCGGCTGGCTCTTCACCGAGATGGGCCGGCAGCCGTGGATCGTCTTCGGGCTCATGCTCACGCAGGACGGCGTCTCGCCCAGCGTGCCCGGCTGGAGCGTGCTGATCTCGCTGATCGCCTTCACCCTCGTCTACGCCACCCTCGCCGTCGTGGAGTTCGGTCTCATCGTGAAGTTCGCGCAGAAGGGCCCCGAGCCCCTGCCCGATCCGGATGCCGAGCACGACGACTCCATCGAGAACACCCCGACCACGGTCTACTAGGAGCCCCTCATGGACCTCGCACACCTCTGGTTCTGGATCGTCGCCTTCCTCTTCGTCGGCTACTTCGTGCTCGACGGCTTCGATTTCGGCGTCGGCATGTCGCTCCCCTTCCTCGGCAAGGACGACATCGCGCGCCGCCAGATCATCAACACGATCGGCCCCGTCTGGGACCTCAACGAGACCTGGGTCATCGTCGCCGGCGCGGCCCTGTTCGCGTCGTTCCCCGAGTGGTACGCGACGCTGTTCAGCGGCTTCTACCTCCCGCTGCTCGCGATCCTGCTGGCCCTCATCGCCCGCGGCGTCTCGTTCGAGTACCGCCACCAGCGCGACTCCCTGAGGTGGAAGCGGACCTTCGACCGCATGATCGTCGCGGGATCCGCCGCCCCCGCCTTCCTCTGGGGCGTCGCGTTCGCGAACATCGTGCAGGGCGTGCCCCTGGATGCCGACCACGAGTACGTCGGCACCGTGCTGACGCTGCTGAACCCCTATGGCATCCTCGGCGGGCTCACGACCCTGAGCCTGTTCTTCCTGCACGGCGTGTACTTCGTGGCGCTGAAGACCGACGGCCAGGTGCGCGCCGACGCTCGACGCCTCGCGGGCCGCGCGGGCCTCGTCACCATCGCCCTGGCCGCGCTCTTCCTCATCTGGACGATCGCGAACGCCGCGGACGCTCCGCTGTTCCTCGGCGTGGTCGCCCTCTCCGGCGTCGCCGCGCTGACGCTGATCGGCTCGTGGGTCTCGAACGCCCGCGACCGCGAAGGCACCGCCTTCACCCTGGGAGCGGTGACCATCGTCGCCGCGGTCGCCGCGCTGTTCTTCGCGCTGTTCCCGAACGTCATGCCGTCCACGCTCGGGGCGGGCTCGAGCCTCACCATCGACAACGCCTCGAGCACCGAGTACACGCTGACCATCATGAGCTGGGCGGCGCTCATCTTCCTCCCGCTGATCCTCGCCTACCAGGGCTGGACCTACTGGGTGTTCCGCAAACGCGTGACCCGCGCCCGCATCGAGAAGGCCGCGCTCGTCGCCCACTGACCCATGAAACCCGTCGACCCGCGGCTGCTCCGCTACGCCACCGCCTCTCGCGCCTTCTTCGCCGTGACCGCGGCGATCGTGCTCGCGCAGACGGGAGTCGTCGTCGGGTTCGCGTGGGCACTCAGCGCCGCACTGGTCGGCGTGATCCAGGGCCGACCGGTCGGCGAGTTGTGGGGAGACGTCGGGGTCGCGGCATCCCTCGTGCTCCTCCGGGGGGTGCTGATCGCGGCCTCGGAGCGCGCGTCGGCGCACGGCGCGGCGGCAGCGTCGCTGCAGCTGCGGGCAGCGCTCATCGGCGCGGTGAGCCGCCTCGGTCCGGGCTGGCTCGCCCGGCGTAATTCCGCGTCGTTGTCGCTCACGGCGGGTCACGGCCTCGAGGCGCTCGACGCGTACTTCGGTCGCTACCTGCCGCAGCTCGTGGCCACCGCGATCACCATGCCCATCCTCATCGGCGCCATCGCACTCGCCGACCCGCTGTCGGGCCTGATCGTCGTGCTGACGATCCCCCTGATCCCGCTGTTCATGGTGCTGATCGGCCTCGCGACCCGCGGCGTCCAGGAGCGGCAGTTCCGCACCCTCGGACGCCTCGCCGCGCGCTTCGCCGATACCGTCGAGGGACTCGGAACGCTGAAGGCGTTCGGGCGTCAGCATCGGGCGGCGCGCTCGATCGACACCATCACGCGCGACTACACGCGCGAGACGATGACGGTGCTGCGGGTGTCGTTCCTCTCGGGATTCGCGCTGGAGTTCCTCGCCTCCATCTCGGTGGCGATCGTCGCCGTCACCATCGGCTTCCGCCTGCTCTCGGGCGACCTCACGCTGCTGATCGGCCTTTTCGTGCTGCTGCTGGCGCCCGAGGCGTACCTGCCGCTGCGACAGGTCGGGGTGCAGTTCCACGCGGCCTCCGAGGGGGTCGCTGCCACCGACGAGATCTTCGACGCCCTCGACGCCGCGCGCGCGGTCGAGACGGGCGAAGAGCGGATCCCGGATGCCGGCACCCCGGCGCTCGGCTCGACCATCGCGCTCGACAGGGTCCGGGTGCACCGCGAGGGGCACGCTCTTCCGACGGTGTCGCTGTCGGTGTGGCCCGGCGAGGTGGTGCTCGTGACCGGCCCCAGCGGAGTGGGCAAGTCGTCGCTGGTCGCCGCCCTGCTCGGATGGGCGGAGCACGACGGCGACGTGCGCGTCGACGGCGTCGCCGTGCCGCACGCCCGCGCCTCGGTGGCGTGGGCGGGACAGCGGCCGGCGCTCGTCTCGGGCAGCGTCGCCGAGAACGTCTCGCTCGGCTCGACCGCCGACCCGGCCCGGATCGTGGCGGCCCTGGCTGACGCGGGAGCGGCCGACGTCGACCCGGCCACCCCCCTCGGTGCCGGCGGAGCGGGGCTCTCGGGCGGGCAGGCGCAGCGCGTCGCCGTCGCGCGGGCGCTGTACCGCGCGCGGGTCGGCGGCACGCCCGTGCTCGTGCTCGACGAGCCCAGCAGTGCTCTGGATGCCGACACCGAGGCGCACCTGTGGACGACCCTGCGCCGCGAGGCCGACGCCGGTCGCGGGGTGCTGCTCGTCTCGCATCGCCGCTCCGCCCGGGCGATCGCCGACCGCGTGGTCGAACTGGCCTCCCCGCTCCTCGACCCGCGGACCCCGTCCCCCGAACCGGCCGTCGACGTCCCGGAACCGACGCCCAAGGCTCCGGAGCCCGTCGAGGAGACCGCTGCCCGTGCGACGCGCAGCCCCCTTTGTTCCGAGGTGCGCTCGTGAACGCCCGCGTCCGCGGCATCCTGCGATCGGCGATGCCCTCGCGCCGGCGCTTCGCGCCCGCGGTGCTGTCGGGTTTCGGCACGGCGGCGAGCTCGATCGCGCTGCTCGCGGCGAGCGCCTGGCTCATCGCGCGGGCCGCCGAGCAACCGCTCGTGATGTACCTGTCGGTGGCCGTGGTCGGGGTGCGCGCGTTCGCGCTGTCGCGCGGGGTCTTCCGCTACCTCGAGCGCCTCACGAGCCACGATGCCGCCCTGCACCGGCTCGCGGGGGTCCGCTCCGACCTCGTGCGCGAGCTCGTGCCGCTCGCTCCCGACGGCCTCGCCCGCTCGCGTCGCGGGGGGCTGCTCTCGAGCGTCGTCGACGACGTCGATGAGCTGCAGAACCTCCCCCTGCGCGTCGTGCTGCCGCTCACGACGGCCGCGCTGACCTCGCTCGCCGCCGTGATCTTCACCGCGTTCGTCTCGTGGTCCGCGGCTCTCGTCCTGCTGGGATGCCTCGTGGCCGCCTTCGGCCTCGCCGTCGCCGTGGGGTGGGCCGCGGGTGCTCGCGCCGAGCGCTCGATCGCGCCTCTGCGCGCCGGCGTCGCCGACGCGGTGCACGACCTTCTCACCAATCTCGACGTGCTGACCGCGTACGGAGCAGTGGATGACGCAGCCGAACGCGTCCACCGCGCCGATGCCGCCCTGCGTCGGGCCGCCGTGCGCCGCGGCGGAGCCCAGGGGCTCACCGCGGGCGCGGTGTCGGTGCTGGCGGGGGTCGCTTCTCTCGTCGCGCTGCTCGTCGCCGCCCCCGCGGTCACCGGCGGCTCGCTGTCGGGCCCGGGACTCGCGGTCGTCGTGCTGCTGCCGATGGCGGTGTTCGAGGTCTTCGGGCCGGTGCCCCTCGCCCTCGCCTCGTGGCGGCAGGTGCGGGCGGCGGCGGAGCGCATCGCCGAGGCCGTACCCGAGGCCGTCCCCGACGGACTCCCCCACGACGAACCGGCCCCGACCGACGAGGCACCCGCCCTCGGCGCGGGGATCGAGCTCAGCGGCATCCGGGCGCACTGGCCGGCGCGCAGCGACACCGACGCAGACGCCGGCCGCCTCGACGACGTCGACCTCCGCGTCGGCCCGGGCGAGCGCGTCCTCGTGACGGGCCCGAGCGGGGCGGGAAAGACCACGCTCGCGCACGTGCTGACGCGCTTGCTCGACTACGAGGGGTCGTACCGGATCGGGGGACGCGAGGCCCGCGAGATCTCGGGAGACGACCTGCGCCGCACCGTCGGCCTGATCGAACAGGTGCCGTACCTGTTCGACGAGTCGGTGCGCCAGAACCTGCTGTTCGCGCGCGAGAGCGCGACCGACGAGGAGCTGTGGGCGGTGCTCGATCGCGTCGGGCTCGCCGACTGGGCGCGAGAGCGCGGCGGCCTCGAGGCAGCCGTGGGCGATCGGGGCGGACTCGTCTCGGGCGGCCAGGCGCAACGCCTCGCTCTCGCCCGGGCGATCCTGCGCGACTTCCCGGTGCTCGTGCTCGACGAGCCCACCGCGGGCGTCGATCCCGCGGCATCCGATGCCCTTCTGCGTGATCTGCTCGGCGCGGTCGACCGCGATCGCGCCGTGGTCCTGGTCTCGCACGTCGAGGTTCCCGCGGGGCTCGTCGACCGCGCGGTGCGGCTCGAGAACGGACGGGTGGCGGCGGGCTGAATCAGGGGGCCGCCCCGCACGCCGGCAGCAGCACGTCGTCGACGATGGAGACGAAGTCGTCGCGTCTCGGGCCGGCGGGCGTCTGAGCGAAGGACAAGCCGCTCATCGCCGGGATGACCGCGGCGAGAGAGGCGACGCGATCCACGACCGACGTCGACAGAAGTCCCCTCTCCACCGCCCGGATCAGGAGCCGGCGGTACACCTCGACATACGGCTGAGTCACCTGCGTCGCGACCATATCGCGCAGCGTCGCCGACCGATGCGACGCGGCGGAGAGCCCGGCGAAGAGCGTGAGACGACGGGATGCTCCCCCCAACCAGGGCGAGTCGATGACGGCGATCAGGTCGTCGCGCAGCGATCCTCGGTCGGGGAGCTCATCGATCTCGGGCGGGTACCCCATCGACCGGACGGCGGCGAGCACGAGATCGTCCTTCGTTCCCCAGCGCCGGTAGAGAGTGGTTTTTGCTCGGCCGGTGCGCGCGGCGACCTCGTCCAGGCTGACCTGTTCGTAGGCCCGTTCCGCCAGCAGGTCGAGCGTGGCCGCCAGCACCATGCCGTCGCGGGTGAGGTCGCGGGGCCGACCCCGCTTCTTCTGGCTCGGCGGCGCGGGAGTGTCCATCCGTCGAGGGTACGACAGCCACCCGCAATAACGCTACTCTCGAGTATCGTTATTCGTGTTCATCGCTTCGGTGAACCGGACGGGAGGTCCCATGCAGATCCAGAACAGCGTCGTCGTCGTGACCGGCGCCTCGTCGGGAATCGGCGCCGCGACAGCGAGAGCGTTCGCCGCCGCCGGGGCACGCGTGGTCCTCGCCGCCCGCCGTGAAGAACGCATCCGCGCCCTCGCCCTCGAACTGGGCGACGCGATCGCCGTCCGCTGCGACGTCACGAGCCAGACCGACATCTCCACGCTCGCCACGGCCGCGCTCGATCGCTTCGGCCGTATCGACGTGCTCGTGAACAACGCCGGACAGGGACTCCAGGCCACGGTCGAGCAAGTGTCGGTGAGCGACTTCCGGGACGTGCTCGAGCTCAACCTCGTCGCACCCCTCGCCATGATGCAGGCGGTCCTCCCCTCGATGAGAGCGAACGGGAGCGGAGCCGTCGTCAACGTCAGCTCGGGCACCACGTTCGCCGACGTGCCCGGCACCGGGTGCTACGTCGCGTCCAAGATCGCCCTGGAGCGGCTGTCCGCGGTCGCTCGCAACGAACTGGCGGGAACGGGTGTCACCGTGTCGACCGTCATCCCCTTCGCCACGGAGACGGAATTCCTCACCTCGATCAAGGCCGGACGCTCCGACGCCGAAGCGATGACGGCGGGGGCGTCCTTCGATGACCCGCGGGTGGTCGCCGAGGCGATCGTCGACCTCGTGCGCACGGGTGAGGCCCGGAAAGACCTCGTTCCCGCGGCCTACGGCGGCACCCGCTGACGCGACGCGCCCGGAGGAGGCTACGCGGCGTCGACGCCCGGGCGCGAGAAGCGAACGGCGTCGGCGGGAACACCGATCCGCACCGGCATCCCCACGCTCACGCCGGCGGCGACGCTCGGAGCCACCTCGACCACACCCGCGTTCGTCACGACCCGCACCCCCGTCGGCGTCGACTCGAGATGGATCACCGTCGCCGGCGCCCCCTCGCCGAGTCGCGCATCCACCGCGCGATACACCGCCACGAGCGGGATCCCGTCGACCGCGGCGAGGCCGCGGGACACGGCATCCGTCGACTCGAGGCGCAGCTCACCCCGCACGAACGCCCCGCCCCGCGCCACACCCTCGAGACGCTCGAGTCCCGCGATCCGCGCCGCGACGTCGGTCGCGGGGGCCGAGAGCACGTCGCGCACGGGCCCTTCCTGCGT
The DNA here is from genome assembly GCF_052660795.1 of Sphingomonas sp. G5. Taxonomy (NCBI): domain Bacteria; kingdom Pseudomonadati; phylum Pseudomonadota; class Alphaproteobacteria; order Sphingomonadales; family Sphingomonadaceae; genus Sphingomonas; species Sphingomonas sp. G5. Next base: position 2,659,463 of record NZ_CP109660.1, read on the forward strand.
GACCCGCCCGCGCTCCACGATGACGAGTCGATCGGCGAGGGCCGCAGCGTCGATCGCGTCGTGGGTGACGGCCACGGTCGTCACCCCGGCGAGGCGCTCGCTGAGCATGGCCCGGATCTCCGACGCCGTGACCGCGTCGAGGGCCACGAGGGGTTCATCGAGCAGCACGACCCGGGGCTCGGCCGCGAGCGCTCTCGCGACGGCCACGCGCTGCTGCTCCCCGCCCGACAACTGCGCGGGTCGACGGTCGCCCATCCCCGGGAGACCCACGCGGGCGAGCCAGTCGTCGGCTCCGCTGCGAGCGGCGGATGCCGGGACCCCGGCCGATCGCGGACCGAAGGCGACGTTCTCGCGCACGGTGAGGTGCGGGAAGAGCCGGGCCTCCTGACCGAGCAGCACGATGCCGCGCTCCATCGGGGCCGTGCGCACCCGCGGCGCACGGTCGAGCACCCGGCCGTCGACGGAGATCTCGCCCTCGTCGAGCGGGGTGAGCCCGGCCAGGGCGCCGAGCAGGGTGGATTTCCCGGCACCGCTGCGCCCCATCACGGCGACGGTCTCCCCCGGGGCGACGGCGAGCGCGATGTCGACGACGAAGTCACGGCGGCGTACCGCGATGTGGGCGCGGAGTTCCGCGGCATCCGGGATCGTCATCTGCCCACCCCCGGCCGCCATCCGCGCACGAGAAGCAGCACAGCGACGGCGGTGAGGAGCAGCAGCAACGACAGGGCCACCGCGGTACCCTGCGAGATGCCCGCACCGTTGAAGGCGGTGTAGATCGCCAGCGGCATCGTCTGCGTCACCCCCGGGCGGTTGCCGGCGAACAGCGCGGTCGCCCCGAACTCCCCGATCGCGCGGGCGAAGCACAGCACGACCCCGGCGACGATGCCGGGGGCTGCCAGCGGGAGCGTGATGCGCCGCAGGATCGTCGCGCGCGAGGCCCCGAGAGAGGCCGCGGCCCTCTCGAACTCGACGCCGGTGCTGCGCAGCGCCCCCTCGACCGCGAGCACGAGGAAAGGCAGAGCGACGAACACCTGCGCCAGCACGACGGCGGGGGTCGTGAACGGCAGGCCGAGGAAGCCGAACCAGCCGTTGCGCCCGAAGAGGTACAACAGGGCGACACCGCCGACCATCGGCGGCAGCACGAGCGGCACGGTCACCAGCGCCCGCAGAGCGGCCGCCGTGCGGGCGGGACTGCGCGCGATCAGGAGGGCGAGAGGGATGCCGATCACCGCGCACCCCACGGTGGCCACGGCCCCGGTGCCGAGCGACAGTGCCAGGGCCGAGAGCGCGGCCTCGGAGGTCACGTCGCTCCACAGCGTCGCCCACTCCACGCGCGCCACCAGCGCGGTGAGCGGGACGAGGAGGAAGAGCAGGCCGGCCACCGCCGGCACGATCAGCCAGCGGGGGACGTATCCCGCCTCTCTCACGGTGCGCGGAACCCGGCGTCCGCGAGCACCCGCTGCCCGTCCTCACCGAGGACGAAGGCCACGAACGCGGCGGCGGCGTCGGGGTTCGGCGCATCGGTCAGGGCGGCGATCGGATAGCGGTTGACGACCGCATCCGCACCGGCGGGAACGATGGTCTCGACGTCGTCCCGGCCATTGACGTCGGTCGCGTAGACGAGACCGGCGTCGGCCTCGCCGGCGGCCACCTTGGTCAACACCGCGGTGACGTTCTGCTCGGAGCTGGCGGGCGTCACACGCACGCCGGCGTTCGACAGGAGGGTCGCCGAGGCGGCGCCGCACGGCACCTCGGGGGCGCATAGCACCGTCGTCACGCGGGCGAGATCCGCGAGGGTCGCCACGCCGCCCGGGTTTCCCGTCGGCACGGCGATGACGAGCGTGTTCCCGGCGAACAGCCGGGGATCAGGGGCCTCCGCCGCCACCTTGGACATGTTCTTCTCGTCGGCCGAGGCGAAGACGTCGGCCGGAGCGCCCTCGCCGATCTGCGTCGCCAGGGTGCTCGATCCGTCGTAGACCGCGCTGACCGTGACACCGGGGTGGGCGGCCTCGAAGGCGGAGGCGATCTCGTCGAACGAGCGCTGCAGCGAGGCCGCGGCGTACACCTCGACGGTCCCCGAGAGCGAGTCCTCGGATGCCGCGGGCGCGGGCGCCGCGCTCGCACATCCGGCGAGCAGGACGGCGGTGCCGACGACGGCGAGCAGGCGGAGGGGGCGGCGCATGAGGGTCCTTTCGGCGCGGCCGGCGGCCCGCTGTCCCTTCAGTATTCCGCATCTGCGGACTTGAAGATTCGATATGTCCGTTTCTACCCGAAAGTCAGCTCGGCGATGAGAGACGACGACGAGCCGTCTCGCGCAGGTGGAGACGAGGGGTGGACCGGCGAGTCCTGGCACGCCGGCGACCGACGCGATAGGAACGGGGGATGCGAGGAACACCGTGAGCGACCTCCCGAGCCTGGGCGACTTCCTCCAGCGCCGACGCGAGGCCCTGCAACCCGAGGACGTCGGTCTCGCGCGCGGCGCGCGTCGGCGCACGGCGGGCCTCCGCCGCGAAGAGGTGGCCCTGCTCAGCCACATGTCCACCGATTACTACGCGCGCCTCGAGCGCGGCACCGGTCCGACCCCCTCGGAGCAGATGCTCACCGCTCTCGCGCAGGGCCTGCACCTGAGCCTCGCCGAGCGCGATCACCTCTTCCGTCTCGCGGGGCACCGGCCACCGTCTCGTCACTCGGGGACCGAGCACGTCAGTCCCGGCATGCTCCGCATCCTCGATCGCCTCGACGACACTCCCGCCGAGATCGTCACCGAGCTCGGCGAGACGCTGCGCCAGAGCCGTCTGGGCATCGCCCTCCTCGGCGACGCCGCGCTGCGGACGGGGCCGGCGCGGAGCATCGGCTACCGCTGGTTCACCGACCCCGCCTCCCGGGCCGCCTACCCGCCCGACGAGGCCGCCAACCTGTCGCGCGTCTACGCCGCGGGCCTGCGCGAGATGGTCGCCGCGCGGGGCCCGCAGTCTCGCGCCGCCGAACTGGCCGACGACCTCCGCGCCCGCAGCCCCGAGTTCGCCACCCTCTGGGACGCGCACGAGGTCGGCGCCCGGCCGCCCGAGGTCAAGAGATTCCATCACCCCGAGGTGGGCCACCTCGACCTGTCGTGCCAGACCCTGCTCGACCCGGACCAGTCCCACCGGCTGCTCGTCTACACCGCGCAGCCCGGGAGCGAGAGTGCCGAGAAGCTGCGCCTGCTCGCCGTGATCGGATCGCCCTCGGTCCGCTGAGGGGTGGATCGCCGATCAGCGGGTGAGCGCGCACTGGCCCCCTCGGTGCGCGGACGGAAGCATCGACGTATCGACGCGAAAGGACCCGATCATGTCCCCCACCTCTTCCCCGCTCCGCGGCCGCCTGGCCCTCGTCACCGGTGCCAGCGACGGCATCGGGACGGTCATCGCGACCCGTCTCGCCGGCCTCGGCGCCGAGGTCGTCCTGCCCGTCCGTTCCCCCGAGAAGGGCCGTCGTGCGCTCGACGCCCTCCGTCGGGAGGTTCCGGATGCCGCGGCCTCGACCCGCGCCCTCGACCTGGCGGACCTGGACTCGGTGCACGCCCTCGTCGAGGCACTGCGGTCCGAGGGTCGGCCCGTGCACCTGCTGGTCAACAACGCCGGCGTCATGACCCCGCCGACGCGACAGGAGACCGCCGACGGCTTCGAGCTGCAGTGGGGCACGAACCACCTCGGTCACGCGGCCCTCACCCTCGGCCTCCTGCCGCTCCTCCGGGAGGGCCGCGCGCGCATCGTGCACCAGACGAGCATCGCCGCGCGCCGAGGCCGCTTCGACGAGGGCACCGTCGACGCGACGCCGTACGACGCCATGGCCTCGTACGTGCAGTCGAAGATCGCGGTCGGCCTGTTCGCCGAAGAGCTGCGGCGCCGCGGCCGCGCCGAGGGGTGGAACGTCACCAGCACGCTCGCGCACCCCGGGGTCTCGCCCACCAACCTCTTGGCGGCTCAGCCCGGCGTCGGCCGCACGCGCGAACTGGGCGCGCGCCGGGTCATCCGGGTGCTCTCCCGCCTGCACATCACCGGCTCCGTGGCATCCGCCGCCGAACCCGCCGTGCTCGCGGCGACCGCCACCCCCGCACAGGGGACGTTCTTCGGCCCCTCGCGCCTGATCGGTGGCCCGGCGCGTCCCTCGCCGCTCTGGTCGCCGTTCTCCGACGCCGCCGACGCTCGCCGACTGTGGGAGCTCACGGTCGACGCGATCGGGCCGCGCTTCGCGGGGTGAGGCGGTCGCCTATCCCTGGCCCGGCTGGCTCGACGTCGTCGCGTCGAATCCCCGTGTCTCAGCCGCGCGGCGCCTCGACCGTGACGACCGTCGCCTTCATCGAGGCCACCGCCAGAGAGCCCGGCTCGAGCGCGAGCTCCTCCGCCGCCTCGGCCGACATCAGCGACACCACCCGGTGCGGGCCGCACTGCAGGTCGACCTGGGCCATCACCCCGTCGATCCGCACGCGCGTGACGATCCCGACGAATCGATTGCGCGCGCTCGAGGCGATGCCGGTGGGATCGTCGGGCTCGTCGGCGAGCGCAACGGCCCGCTCGGCCAGCGCCGCCCCGGGAATCTCGGTCGGCGAGGTCCCGGTGGTGGGCAGCGCGCCCTGATCGATCCACCGACGCACGGTGTCGTCACTGACACCGAGCAGGCGTGCGGCTTGTGCGATGCGGAAGGTGTTCGGCATCCCCCGAAGGTACCCCCGCCCGCGCGACGGGAGCCGGGAGGAAGCGCGCCGACGGAAGGATCCCCGGGCCGAAATCGTCCTCCCTCCACCGAATCTCCTCCCCCGCGCACCCACGCCGCCCTCACCCTCCCCGTGCTGACCTAGGCTCGACCCATGGATGCCGAGCACGCGAGCGCGACACGGGGGCCCGTGGCCGTCGCTCTCGGCGCCACCGTGACCCGCGCGCCTGGCGCCACCGTCCTCCCCGCGACGGGAGCACCGGCCGTCTCGGCCTCCGGCGCGACCGTGCTCTCCGAGACGGGCGCTCCCCGCGAGGGCGGTCTGCTCGACCGCTTCGGCCGTGTCGCGACCGACCTGCGCGTCTCGGTGATCGACAAATGCAACCTGCGCTGCACGTACTGCATGCCGGCCGACGGGATGCCGTGGCTGCCGCAGTCGCAGCTGATGTCGACCGACGAGATCCGGCGCATCGTCCGCGTGGCGGTGCGATCCCTCGGCGCCGAGGAACTGCGCCTCACCGGCGGAGAGCCCCTCGTCCGCAAAGACCTCGAGTTCATCATCGCCGGCATCCGGGAGGACAATCCCGACCTTCCGATCTCGATGACCACCAACGCCGTAGGCCTCGATCGCCGGGCGCAGGCGCTGAAAGACGCGGGGCTGAACCGCCTCAACGTCTCGCTCGACACCCTGCACCCCGAGACCTTCGCCGAGCTGACCCGCCGCCCCCACCTCGACAAGGTGCTCGCCGGCCTCCAGGCCGCGCGCGCGGCGGGCCTCGGCCCCATCAAGATCAACGCGGTGCTCCTGCGCGGGGTCAACGACACCGAGGTCGTCCCCCTCGTCGACTGGGCTGTCACGAACGGCTTCGAGATGCGCTTCATCGAGGACATGCCCCTCGACGGCGACCGGTCGTGGACGGCGACGAACGTCATCGCGGCGAGCGACATCCGCGCCGAGATCGAAACGGCGTTCGCCCTCGCGCCCGACCCTCGCGGTCGCGGCGCTGCCCCCGCGGAGCGATGGGAGGTGCGACGCCCCGGAGAGACCGCGGTCGCCGGACACGTCGGCATCATCTCCTCCGTCACCGAACCCTTCTGCGCCGCCTGCACGCGCACCCGCGTGACGGCCGACGGCAAGGTGCGATCCTGCCTCTTCTCGCACGAAGAGACCGACCTGCTCTCCACCCTCCGCGCGGGCGCCGACGACGACGGCATCGCACAGGTCTGGCGGGATGCCATGTGGGCCAAGCCGCGCGCCCACGGTTCCGACCGCGTGGGACTGGCGCGCCCCGACTTCGTTCAGCCCGAGCGCACGATGAGCGCGATCGGCGGATGAGGCCGCTCGTCGAGCCGGTGGCATCCCTCGCCCCCGAAGAACTCATCCGCACCGCCCGTCATGCCGTGCTCGCCGGGATCGGCGAGGAGGGACAGCGTCGCCTCGCCGCCGCACGCATCGCCGTGGTCGGCGCGGGCGGTCTGGGTTCGCCGGTGCTGCTCTCGCTCGCGGCCGCGGGGGTGGGCGAGCTCATCGTGATCGACGACGACACCGTCGAGCGCACCAACCTGCAGCGCCAGCTCGCGCACCGCGTCGCCGACATCGGCACCGCCAAGACCGCCTCGGCCGCACGCGCCGTGCACGATCTCTCACCCCTCACCGTCGTGCAGGAACGCTCGGTACGACTGACCTCCGACAACGCCCGCGATCTGCTGCACGGTGCCGACCTCGTCATCGACGGGAGCGACACCTTCGACACGCGCGAGGCCGTCGCCGCGGCCGCCGAAACCCTCGGCATCCCGCTCGTCTGGGGAGCCGTGCAGGAGTGGGCGGCGCAGGTCACGGTGTTCTGGTCGAATCCGCCCGAGGGCCACGCCCCCGTCGTGCTCGGCGATCTCTTCCCGCCCGGGTCCGCGGGCGAACCGCCGACGTGCGCCCAGGTCGGCGTCCTCGGCTCGCTCTGCGTGCAGGTCGGCGGGCTTCTCGCGACCGAGGCGATCAAGCTCGTCACCGGGGCGGGCGAACCGCTGCTCGGCCGACTCGTCGTGATCGATGCCCTGCGCGCGCGACAGGACGCGATCCCGCTCACCCCCGCGGCGCGCCCCGCCGTTTCCCCTTGACCCCGGAGGCCCCGATGACCCCGCTGCTCACCGTGGAGGAGCACCGCGCCCGCGTGCTCGCCGCCGTCTCACGCCTCGCCCCCGAGACCGTCCGCCTCGCCGACGCGGCCGGTCGCACGCTCGCCGAATCGGTTCTCGCCGCCCACGACCTGCCCGGCTTCGACAACTCGTCGATGGACGGCTTCGCGGTGCACGTCGCCGACGTCGAGGGGGCGGATGCCGAGAACCCGGCGACCCTCCGCGTGGTCGGCGACCTGCCGGCCGGGTCGTCGGCCGATCCGTCGTTCGGCGCCGGCGAGGCGGTGCGCATCATGACGGGCGCGCCCGTCCCCACCGCGGCCGACGCGATCGTCCCCTTCGAAGACACCACCGGTGGTCTCGCGGACTCGCTCGGCACCATCGACGTCCGTCGCGCCCCCGCCGCCGCGGGTGCGTTCATCCGCCGCCGGGGCGGTGACACCCGTGCGGGCGATGTCGTGCTCTCGGCCGGCGAGAGGCTCGGCGCCCTCGCGCTGTCCGCCGCCGCGGCCGCCGGCGTCGCCGAGCTCGTCGTGCACCGCCGCCCCCGTGTCGCCGTCGTCTCCACCGGCAGCGAGCTCGTCGCCCCCGGCACCGCGCCGGGGCGCGGCCAGACCCCCGACTCCAACTCGACACTCCTCGCGGCTCTCGTCGCGGGCGCCGACGCCGACGTGACGGTCATCGCCTCGCTCCCCGACGAAGCCGAGGCGATCCACTCCTTCCTCGAGCGCGCTCTCGACGCCGACGTCGTCGTCTTCACGGGAGGCGTCAGCGCCGGGGCCTACGAACCGGTGCGCCAAGCGCTGTCGGACCGCATCGCGTTCGAGAAGGTCGCCATGCAGCCCGGCAAGCCGCAGGCCTTCGGCGTCCTCGACGACGGCCGCCTCGTCTTCGGCCTCCCCGGCAATCCCGTGAGCGTCGCGGTCTCGTTCGAGGTGTTCGTGCGCCCCGCGCTCCTGGCGCTGCAGGGCCGCACGGTGATCAATCGGCGTCTCGCCCGGCTCACGGCATCCGAGACCTGGACGACCCCGCCCGGCCGACGCCAGTACCTTCCCGCCGCGATCGACCTCGTCGCGGGCACGGTCCGCCCCGCGACGGCCGGCGGCTCGGGCTCGCACCTCGCCGCCTCTCTCGCGCGCGCCGAGGCCTTCGCCATCGTTCCCGCGGAGGTGTCCACCGTGTCGGTGGGCGACCCGCTCGATGTCATGCTGATTCCATGAGCTTCACCCACCTGGATGCCGCGGGCCGCGCCCGCATGGTCGACGTCACGCTCAAACAGCCCACCGTTCGCACGGCCACCGCGCGCGGATTCGTCCGGTGTGCGCCCGAGGTGGTCGCCGCCCTGCGCAACGGCACCGCGCCCAAGGGCGATGTGCTCGCGGTCGCGCGGATCGCCGGCATCCAGGCCGCGAAATCCACCCCCGCCCTGCTCCCCCTCGCGCACGTCATCGGCGTGCACCGCGCCTCGGTCGACCTCGAGGTCACCGACGAGGGCGTCGAGATCGAAGCCACCGTCGGCACCGCCGACCGTACCGGCGTCGAGATGGAGGCGCTCACGAGCGTCTCGGTCGCGGCGCTCGCGATCGTCGACATGGTGAAGGGGCTTGACAAGGGCACCTTGATCGAGAACGTGCGCATCGTGTCGAAGACCGGCGGGAAGTCGGGCGACTGGCTGCGCCCGGGCGAACCCGGGGTCGGCCCGTCGGCGACCGCTCCCGGCGAGGTGCCGGCGGCCGAGGGGGAACGCGCGTGAGCGTGCGCGTGCGCTACTTCGCCGCCGCGGCCGAGGCGGCGGGAACGGATGCCGAGGATCGCTTCGAACAGTCCCTGACGGCGCTGCGCGCCGCGGTCGTCGCCGACCACCCCGCTCTGGGCGAGATCCTGGATCGCTGCGCCGTGCTCGTCGACGGCACGCGCCGCGACGACGACGCCCCGCTCGCGGGCGTCACGCACGTCGACGTGCTCCCGCCCTTCGCCGGCGGCTGAGCCCCGGGACGCAGCCGATGCACCGGATTCGGATCCGTGCACGGGATTCGGACACACCGCGCCACGGCATCCGCATCCGCTGCACTCCCCCGAATCCGTTGCGGGCGCGAGAAGGCGTCAGCCCCCGAGGCCCTTCCACTCCGTCGTACCGTCGGCCTCGACCTGACGCTTCCACACCGGCAGGTCGGTCTTGATCGTCTCGATCACGGTGCGGCAGACCTCGAACGCCTCGGCGCGGTGACCGGATGCCACAGCGATCACGACCGCGGCCTCCCCGACGCCCAACCGGCCGACGCGGTGGCTGACGGCGACGATCGCATCGGTCCCCGCCGCGGCGGTCTCGGCGATGCGGTGCAGGGTCTGCTCGGCATCGGGGTGCGCGCTGTACTCGAGCGCCACGACCGCGCCCGAGGCATCGGGGTCGATGTCGCGCACGCGACCGACGAAGGTGGTCACGGCTCCCGACGACGACTCCTCGACGGCATCGAGGTGCGCGTCGAGGTCGAGCGGGGTCTCGGACAGACGGGCGATGCGGACGGCGCTCATGAGTGGTCTCCTCCGGAGAGCTGATCGAGCACGTGCGGTGCGAGCTCGGCGATGACGGTGATCCCGGATGCCACGGCCCGTGTCGACCCGGGGAGGTTGACGATCAGGGTGCCGGGGTCGACGATGCCCGCGAGGCCGCGGGAGATGACGGCCATCGGGGTGTCGGCGAGCCCACGACGCCGCAGCTCCTCGGCGATACCGGGGATCTCGCGGTCGATCACGCGCGTCGTGCCCTCGGGCGTGCGGTCGGTGGGGGCGATGCCCGTGCCGCCGGTCGTGACGATGAGCCCCGTCCCCTCGGCGACGAGGGCGCGCAGAGCAGTCTCGACGCTCTCTGCCCCGTCGGCGACGATGACGGGGTCGGCGCAGTCGAATCCCGCCTCACGCAGCAACGACACTGCCAAGGGGCCGCCGCGGTCTTCACGGAGGCCCGCGGCCGAGCGATCGGACACGGTCAGGACGCGAGCGTGGTGGGGCACGCGGCTCAGCCTACGGGCGCGCGCGGTGGCGTGGGCCCGGTTTCCGCAAGCGAAAGGCCTATGCCGAGGGCGCCGCGGTCGTCTCGACCTCGGCGATCTCGGGGGCGATGCGTCCGGCCTTCGCCTTCGGCTCGAGGTCGTCGCGTTGCACGTGCTCGGCGGCGGCGGTGATGCGCCGGGCCATGCCGCTGAAGATCAGCCCGTGGAAGGGCAGCACGGCCAACCAGTAGAGGCGTCCCGCGAGTCCCGTCGGGAAGAACAGCGCCCGCTGGTCGAAGCGCGCCCCTTCACCCTCGGGCGTCGCGCGCAGTTCGAGCCAGGCTCCGCCCGGGACCTTCATCTCGGCGCGCAGGCGCAGCAGGTGACCGGGCTCGATCGCCTCGACGCGCCAGAAGTCCAGGGCATCGCCGACGGTGACCACCGACCGACTGCGACGGCCGCGGGCCAACCCCACGCCACCGACGAGACGGTCCATCCAGCCGCGGATCGCCCAGAGCAGCGGTGAGGAGTACCAGCCGTTCTCTCCGCCGATCCCCTCGATCACCGACCACAACTGGGCGGCGCTCGCCTTCGTGGTCATCGAGCGGATGTCGGTGTACACCAGCCGACCCGACCACTCCGGGTCGCTCGGCAGCGGATCGCTCGGGGCACCCGACACCTCGGCGTCTTGCCAGCTGGTCTCGATCGCGTCGTCGTTCACGCGCCCGAGCGCGCGGCGGACGGCCTCCCGGTAGGGCATGAGTCCACCCTCGGGGCGCGGCACGAGGTCGTCGATCGCGCGATCCTTCACGACGCAGTCGTTCTGCAGCGACTCCACGAGCGGCCGGGCGATCGCCTTCGGGATCGGGGTCACGAGGTTGACCCAGTGCGAGGCGAGGCGCGGCGTCAGGACGGGCAGAGACGCGATCGCGCGCTGCGGCAGACCCGCCTCCATCGCGTAGCCGTTCATCATCTGGCCGTAGCGCAGCACGTCGGGCCCGCCGATGTCTACCGCCCGGTTGACGTTGGGGGCCACGCGTGCGGCGCCGAGCAGGTAGTGCAGCACGTCGCGCACGGCGATCGGCTGGATGTGGTTTCGCACCCATTTGGGCGCGGGCATGTACGGCAATACGTCGGTGAGATGGCGCACCATCTCGAACGACGCCGAGCCCGACCCGATGACGACGCCGGCCTGCAGCACGAGGGTCGGCACACCGCTGTGCAAGAGGATCTGTCCCACTTCGACGCGCGATCGCAGGTGCGCCGAGAGCGTGGCGTCATCGGGGTGCAGGCCGCCGAGGTAGACGATGCGCGAGACGGATGCGGCGGACGCCGCGTCGGCGACGGTCTGCGCGGCTACCCGGTCGGTGGCCTCGAAATCGCGGGCGCTTCCCATCGAATGGATGAGGTAATAAAGCACGTCGACGCCCTCGACCGCTGCACGGACGGCCGCGGCGTCGGTCGCGTCGCCCGTGGCGGTCTCGATCTCGTCGCCCCAGGGGAAGGCCTCGACCCGTCGAGGATCGCGGGCGAGCACGCGCACGCGGTACCCCGCCGACAGCAGGCGGGGAACGAGCCTGCCGCCCAGATAGCCGGTGGCGCCGAGCACCAGAGCTCTCGGTGCCGTCCCGTCGGAGCGGGGCTGGGCGACGAGCGCGGGTTCGCGGCCGGTGGGGGCGGAGAGCTCGGTCATGCCCGACACGGTACGCCGGACGTCCGACATCGCCGGGGGCTTGACGATCGTCCGAGACGCCTCGATAGCACGACCGCCCCGCGCACGCCCCGGACTGGAAACGAAACACGGATCGGGGTAACGCTAGAAGGATGAACGAGAAATCCCCCTCGGCATCCGAAGCCCCCCGGCTCGAAGTCGACGACGTCATCGTCGTCGACAAGAATCGCGTGCGCACCGCCATCGGCGGCACCGTCGTCGGCAACTTCATGGAGTGGTTCGACTTCGGCATCTACGGCTACCTCGCCGTCACGCTCACCGCCGTCTTCGCCTCCGACCTGCCCGACCCGTGGGGTCTGCTCGTCACGCTGCTCGGCTTCGCGATCTCCTTCCTCGTCCGCCCCTTCGGCGGCTTCGTCCTCGGCCCCCTCGGCGACCGGATCGGCCGACAGAAGGTGCTCTTCCTGACGATGGCGATGATGGCCTCGGCCACCGCGCTCATCGGCATCCTTCCCACCTCGGCGCAGATCGGCCTCTGGGCGATCATCCCGCTCTACCTGCTGAAGATGATCCAGGGCTTCTCCACCGGCGGGGAGTACGCCGGAGCGACCACCTATGTCTCGGAGTTCTCCCCCGACAAGCGGCGCGGCTTCTGGTCGTCGTGGCTCGACGTGGGCTCCTACGTCGGGTTCGCCGCCGGTGCCGGAGCGGTGGCCATCACCACGGCCATCGTGACGAACGTCTCGGGCCCCGACGCGATGACCGAGTACGGCTGGCGCATCCCGTTCCTGCTCGCCATCCCCCTCGGCATCGTCGCGATCTGGTTCCGTCTGAAGATCCCCGAGACCCCCTCCTTCGAGCAGACGCACGCGGCCGAGGCCGAGGCCGAGATCGACAAGGACGACCCGATGTCCCGCCAGGGCCTCGCCGGGATCGTGCGCCACCACTGGAAGTCCCTGCTCATCGCGATCGCCCTCGTCGCGGCGACCAACACCGCGGGATACGCCCTCACCAGCTACATGCCGGTCTACCTCGAGAAGGAAGTCGGTATCTCGAACGTGGGCTCGGCCGTCGCCACCATCCCCGTTCTTCTGCTGATGTCGGCCATGCTGCCGATCTTCGGCAGGCTCAGCGACCGGGTGGGCCGCAAACCCATCTACGTGGCGGCCGCCGCGTCCGCGCTGGTCCTGCTGGTTCCGGCCTTCCTGATCATGCAGATCGGTGAGCTGTGGGCGGTCATGATCGCCCTGGTGCTCGCGGCGGTGCCGGTGGCCTTCTACGCGAGCATCGCGGCATCCACTCTGCCGGCGCTCTTCCCCACCGCCTCGCGCTTCGGGGCGATGGCGATCGCGTACAACGTATCGGTGTCGTTGTTCGGAGGCACGACCCCGTTGTTCAGCCAGGCGCTGATCGACTGGACGGGCAACACGCTCATGCCGGCGTTCTACATCATGTTCTTCGCCGCGATGGGGTTGGTCGCGCTCCTGGCCATGCCGGAGACGGCCAAGCGCCCGCTGCTCGGTTCCGTCCCCACGGTGGAGACCCCGGCCGAGGCACAAGCGCTCGTCGCCCGACAGGACGACGATCCGCTGATCGACACGTCCACCATGCCCCTCGAGCTGAACCGGCCGTAACCGCCGACGACGGCGACGGGACGGGATGCCGGGTGATCGGCATCCCGTCCCGTTCTTCGTCGTCGGGGGTTCAGCGGCGTCGGCCGTTGCCGAACAGCCCGCGGATGACGCCGTTCACGATGCTCTTCGTCGCCCCACGCCCGAGCAGACCGTCGAGGCCCGCGGAGGGCGCGCTCGTGCGGCTGCGCGGGGCAGCCGTCGACGTCAAGATGCGGTCGTACTCGCGTTGCGCCTTCTTCTGCGCCTCGGCGTTCGCCTTGTCGATCGCGGCCTTCTGCTTCGCGTACTCGGCGGCGTCGGCGGCGTCCTTCTTCGCGCGCTCGGCCGCAGCCTCGGCCTCGGCCGCCGCCTGCATGCGGGTGCCGAGGATCTCGCGCGCCGACTCGCGGTCGATCGAGGTGCCGTAGGTGGAGAAGAGGGGGGATGCCGACACCGCCGCCGCCAGGGCCTCGGCGGGGATGGGCGACATCGAGGCGCGCGGGGCGAAGATGCGCGTCCACGCGACGGGCGTCGGGGCCCCGCGTTCGCTCATCACCGTGATGATCGCCTCGCCCGTCCCGAGTTCCTGCAGCACGCGCTCGAGGTCGTATCCCGAGTCCGGGTACGTGCGGACGGACGCGCGCAGCGCCGCGGCATCGTCGGGCGTGAAGGCGCGCAGGGCGTGCTGTACCCGCGAGCCGAGTTGCGCGAGCACGTCGCCGGGAACGTCCTTCGGCGTCTGCGTGACGAAGAAGACCCCGACGCCCTTCGAGCGGATCAGCCGCACGGTCTGCGTGATCGCCTCGAGGAACGCCTTCGACGCATCGCGGAACAGCAGGTGCGCCTCGTCGAAGAAGAACACGAGCTTGGGCTTGTCCAGATCGCCCACCTCGGGCAGCGCCTCATACAGCTCCGCGAGCAGATACATGAGGAACGTCGAGTACAGCTGGGGCCGCGCCGCGACGTCGGGCACCTCCAGCAGGCTCACGATGCCCGCGCCCGTGGCATCCGTCCGAAGGAACACCGAGACGTCGAGCTCGGGCTCACCGAAGAAGGTGTCGGCGCCGACCGCCGCGAAGGCCACCAGCTCGCGCAGGATGACCCCCGCCGTCGCCGCGGACAGCCCACCGATACCCTTCAGCTCCGCCTTGCCCTCGGCGCTCGTGAGGAAGGTCAGCACCGCGCGCAGGTCGGAGAGGTCGACGAGTGCCAGCCCCTTCTCGTCGGCGTAGTGGAACACGAGACCGAGGCTCGACTCCTGCGTCGGGTTGAGTCCGAGCACGCGACTGAGCAGCAGCGGGCCGAAACCCGAGACCGTGGCTCGCACCGGGATGCCCGAGCCCGCGTTATCGCCCAGGGCGAAGAACTCCGTGGGGAACGAGCGCGCCGACCAGTCCTGTCCGAGGGCGGCGGTGCGCGCGAGCAGTTTCTCGCTCGAGACGCCCTGGGCGGCCAGTCCCGACAGGTCGCCCTTGATGTCGGCGGCGAACACCGGCACCCCGTTCTCCGACAACTGCTCGGCGAGCAGCTGCAGCGTGCGCGTCTTTCCCGTCCCCGTCGCGCCGGCCACCAGACCGTGGCGGTTGGTCATTGAGAGGGGGATGCGCACGGGGACGGATGCCACCGGCTCGCCGTTCACGAGCACGCCGAGGTCGAGGGCGGGCCCGGTGGCGGCGTACCCGGCGGCGATCGTGTCGACCTGCGCGGCGGAGAGCGGGGCGACGGCGGAGGAGGCCGGGGCGGATGTGCCCGCCGCGGGCACTGCGTCGTTCTCGTCGGCCGGCAGCGTCGCAGCATCCGCTGACGGCGGCGTCGCCGCAGCCCGCTCCTCCGGCGGTGCGGCCGGCGCCGGGTCGGACGACGCCTGGCCCGCCGCTCGCGCGCGTGCGGTCGCGGCCGCCGCCTCCGCCGCGGCGAGATCGGCCCGGGCGCGCGCCAGCCGGAGTTCGGCCTCGGCCGCCGCGGCTTCGGCACGAAGACGCGCGAGCTCGGCGTCGGCCGCCGAGGGATCGTCGGACGAAACGGAGGGCACGGCGCCGGGCTCGCTCATGCGCGACAGCCTACGACTCGGCCGCCGTTGCGGCATCCGTCTTGCGTGCGGAACGGATGGCCAGTCGGTCTTCGTCGCGGGCGCGCAGGCGCGAGAAAGCCGCGGCCAGGATCAGTGCGGCTCCGGCGCCGATGAGCGCCCCACCCGCGGTGTCCGAGAGCCAGTGCGCGTGCAGGTAGGTACGGCTGAACGCCATGAGGACCACCCAGGCCACCCCGACGATCCTCACCCACAGGTGCGGGAACAGGACCGCGGCGACCACCGCGATGGTGGCCGCGTTGGCCGTATGCCCCGAGGGGAACGAACCGTAGTCGCTCACGATGAGGATGTCCTGCGGTCGCGCTCGGCCGAACGTGTGCTTGACGACCTGCACGAGAAGGGCGCTGCCCACCGAGGCGGTGACGAAGTACAGCGCCGACCATCGCCGACGAGAGAGGAAGAGCGCCAGGGCACCCAGAACCGGCACGATCAGGACGGCGGTGAGATGCCCCCCGACCGTGTCCATCGCGATCGCGAAGACCAGGAGCGGCTGCGACGGCGCCGACGCGAACAGCTGATTCCACCACACGTCGATCGCGAACGGGCTCGGCCCGCGAAAGAACACCCACGCCCCGAGGCCGCACGCCAGGGCGATCAGCACCACACCCACCGTGGCACGGAAGCGCTGAGGGCGCGTGTCGAGCACATCGTCGATCGCGGAGGCATCCATCGCCTCATGATGCCGTCTCGTCGGCGACGGAGGAATGGGTCGGTCCCGGGAGCGAACCCCCGGGACCGACCTGCTACTGTGTGCGCCGCCGACCGGTCGACGCGGTCCGATCAGGGCGCGAGGCGCTCCACCGTGCGCGGGCGCACGAGCAGCCACAGCGACAGCACACCGATGACGGCGCAGCCGAGCATGACCGAGGCCATGGTCGTGGCGGTGATGCCCGAACCGGTGGCGAGCAGGCCGACCAGCGGCGAGATGATCCCGGCCACGCCGAAGTTCGCCGCCCCGATGATCGACTGTGCTGTTCCCGCAGCCTTTCCGTGGCGATCGAGGGCGAGCACCTGAGCGCAGGGGAACGTGAAGCCGCACGCGGTCATGAAGAAGAACAGCGGCACGATGGTTCCCCACAGCCCGAGGCCCAGCTGGTCGGTCAGCACGATGGCGCCCCCGGCCAGGACGAGCACCGCCGTCGATACAGCCAGCACCCACTGCGGACCGAACCGGGCGGCGAGGCGCGACGCCACCTGCACACCGACGACGACACCGATCGAGTTGGCCGCGAACAGCACGCCGTAGCCCTGCGCGCTGAACTGATAGGTCACCTGGAAGAGGAACGACGATGCCGAGAGGTACGAGAACAGTCCGCTGAAGGTCATCGCGCCGATGATGAGCACGCCGATGAAGACGCGGTCGCGGAACACGCTCGCATAGCGCTGCCAGACGGTCGTGGCACCGGGGCCGCCGCGGCGAGCGGGCGGGAGGGTCTCGGGCACGAACAGGATCGCCGAGACGAGCATGACGGCGCCGTACACGGCGAGGACGACGAAGATGCCGCGCCAGTTCATCACCAGCAGAAGGGCGGAGCCCGCGAGGGGCGCGAGCACGGGCGCGACGCCCGACACCATCGCCATGCGCGAGAGCATCACGACGAGCCGGCGACCGCCGAACAGGTCGCGGATGATGGCGGCGGCCACGACGCCGCCGGCGGCGGCACCCGCGCCCATCAGCACGCGCGCGATCGACAGGGTCTCGAGCGTCGGCGCCGAGGCGGCGAAGATGCTCGCGGCCACGTGCAGAGCCGTGACCGAGAGGAGGGGAAGCCGACGCCCGACCTTGTCGCTGAGCGGACCCACGATGAGCTGTCCCAGCGCGAATCCGATCATCGTGCCCGTGAGGGTCAGCTGGATCGCGGCCGCGGTCGTCTGGAAATCGGCCTCGAGCACGGGGAACGCCGGCAGGTACAGGTCGATGGTGAACGGACCCAAAGCCGTGAGCGCGCCGAGCACGAGGATGTACAGGAATCGACGCGATGCCGGAATGGCATCACCCGGGTGCAGCACGATCGGCGCCGTGGCGGGGTTCGTGCCGATCGCGCGGATCGCGCCGGTGTTCGTCGGCGCGGGGCGGGACGACGAGGGGATGACGGGGTGGGAGGCAGTATCGAGCACGCGTCTGGTTTCGTTTCGCAACACGGACAGCCCGACGGAATCGGGCTGAGAAATAAGGGGGATCGTCGAACCTCGAATCGATTCGACATCGTCATACTATCGTGGCCACCCGTACCCCACCATCCCGGGCTCGCGGTTTCCTCCCAGGCCATCGGCCCATTCACCCGCATAGGCTGGGGGCGTCGGCGGCTGCCGATGTGTCCCGCCGCGAAGAGAGACAGAACACAGCGCATGACCTCCCCCTCCGACAAGCGAGCCAGCGGCAACCCCGCCAAGCAGGCGCAGATCGACCTCACCGTCAAGCAGCAGCGCGAGCAGAAGCGCCAAGAGAAGCTCGCCGAGTACCAGAAGCAGGTCGCGAAGCGCAAGCGCGGCAAGCTCGTGTGGTGGGTCGTGGGTTCCACGGCCGCGGTCGCGGTGATCGGTCTCGTGGTGGCATCCTTCGCCTTCGCCCCCGCTCCCCCCACGAGCTACCAGGCCGGCAACAGCACGGGCCGTGAGATCAGCGGTGTGCAGACCTTCGAGAACCGCTCCGACCACGTGCAGGGTGCCGTGACCTATGAGCAGAACCCGCCCGCCGGCGGCCCGCACAACCCCTACTGGTTGAACTGCGGCGTGTACACCGAGCCCCAGCAGAACGAGAACGCCGTGCACTCGATGGAGCACGGTGCCATCTGGGTCACGTACGACCCCGCTCGCGTCGACGAGGCCGGCGTCGACGCCCTCAAGGCGGTCTTGCCCTCGAGCTACGCGATCCTGTCGCCGTACCCGAACATGGACACCCCCGTCGCCGTCAGCGGGTGGAACCACCAGCTCAAGGTCGACGACCCCACCGACCCCCGCATCAAGGAGTTCTTCACGGAGTTCTGGCGCAGCCAGAACGTCCCCGAGCCCAACGCCGCGTGCTCGGGCGCCATCGACGGTCCGGGCAAGGCCTGATGAGCGAGGACGCCCCGGTCGCGCGTCCCGCGGTCCGCTGGGTCGTCGTCGCTCTCGTCGCCGTGGCGGTGATCGCCGTCGCGTTCGCGGTCGGGCGCTTCACCGCGTTCGGCGCGACGGCGGCACCCGCGCACCCCGGCGAGAACTCGGCGGAGGCCGGCTTCGCCCGCGACATGCAGGTGCACCACACGCAGGCGGTGCTCATGGCGATGGAGATCTACCGAAAGACCGACGACGACGAGCTCCGCACCCTCTCGTACGACATCGCCACCGCCCAGTCGGGCCAGCGCGGCGAGATGTACGGGTGGCTCGTGCAGTGGGGCCTCCCCCAGTCCTCGAGCCAGCCGCTCATGACGTGGATGGAGAAGTCGGGCGAGCACAGCCATGGCGATACCGCGGCGCTCACGCAGGAGCAGCTGCTCACCGAGATGGGCATGGCCACCGACGCCCAGCTCGACGAACTGCGCAGTGCCCAGGGGCAGCCCGCGGACTGCGTGTTCCTCCGGCTGATGATCCGTCACCACGAGGGTGCGATCCCCATGGCCCAAGCCGTTATCGAACTCGGCTCTGACGCACGCGTGAAAGAGGTCGCCGGCGCGATCGTGACCGGCCAGTCCGCCGAGCTCGACGCGATGCGCGACATCCAGTCGCGCCTGTCCTGCAGCGCCTGACGCCCGCGTTCGGTCCGCGTCGCGGCATCCGCTCCCGCCCCCCTCACGCATAAACGCGATCCGCACCCGTAAACGCGCGCTCCTCGCGTTTTCACGTGCGGATCGCGTTTATGCGTGGGGATTGCGTTCATGCGCCTTCTCGGTCGCCGTTCCCGCTCCGCGGCCGCGCGCCGGACCGTCCGCGGCCCCTCGCCAACGCCCGCCCGCGGCACGGCATGCGCTCCCGCTCGTCACGCGGCATCCGCTCCCGCTCACCGCGCGGCACGCGATCCCGCACTGCACGGCACGCGATCCCGCCCACTGCACGGCACGCGCTCCCGCCCACTGTGCGGCACGCGCTCCCGCTCACCGCAGGGCATGTGCTCTCGCTCGTCGCGCGGCATCCACTCCCGCTCACCGCGCGGCACGCGCTCCCGCCCACTGTGCGGCACGCGCTCCCGCCCACTGTGCGGCACGCGCTCCCGCTCACCGCAGGGCAGGGCTCCCGCCCCCTCACGCATAAACGCGATCCACACCCATAAACGCGCGCTCCTCGCGTTTTCACGTGCAAATCGCGTTTATGCGTGGGGGTCGGCGGGTGAGCCGGGAACGGCGAAGGGGCGCGACACCCTTCCGGATGCCGCGCCCCTTCGGTCGAGACGGGCTCAGCCCTTCGTCGCTCCAGCCAGCAGACCGCGCACGAAGAAGCGCTGCAGCAGGAAGAACACGATGAGCGGAACCAGGATCGAGATGAACGTTCCCGCGGACTGCAGGAACCACTGGTCGCCCCAGGTGCCCGACAGCGAGTTCAGCGATTGCGTCAGAGGCAACGAGGACGATGGCGCGAAGATCGTCGCCACGAGCAGGTCGTTCCACACCCAGATGAACTCGAGCACCGCGAACGAGGCCAGAGCGGGAGCGGCGAGCGGCAGGATCAAGCGGAAGAAGATCTGCCCGTGTCCGGCACCGTCCACGCGCGCCGCCTCGATGACCTCAGCGGGGATCTCGGCGATGAAGTTGTGCAGCAGGAAGACCGCCAGCGGCATCGCGAAGATCACGTGCGCGATCCAGACGGTCGCGAAGCTGTGCTCCACACCGCGCAGGTCGAATCCCGGGAAGATCGTGACGTCGTTGATGGTCAGTCCGCGCGAGAACAGGCTCAGCAGGGGCACGAGGGCCATCTGCAGCGGCACGATCTGCAACGCGAAGATGAAGATGAAGAAGAAGTTGCGTCCCTTGAAGTCGATCCACGCGAACGCGTACGCGATGAGCGAAGCCACAGCGAGCGCGAACAGCACGACCGGGATGGTGATCGCGAGCGAGTTCAGGAACGACTGCGCCAGGGTCAGTGCGGTCCCGCCGGAGGTCAGCGCGAGACGGTAGTTCTCCAGCGTGAACGACGGGTCGGTGAACACCGTCCACCACCCCGACGACTGGGTGTCGGAACCCGGTCGGAACGAGGTGACGAAGAGACCGAACGTCGGGATCGTCCAGAAGAAGGCGATCACGATGGCCGCGATCGTCGCGCCCTTCGAGGTGAGGCGCTTGCGCGCCATCGCCTCGTGCTTACGCGTGTCGCGCGCGACCTGGCGGGCGGAGCGGGTGTCTGTGGTGGGTTCGATCACCACGGTCGAGGTGGTCATCGCACTTCCCTCTGCTTCCGGATCTGGCGCACGTTGAAGATGATCAGCGGCAGCACGAAGATGAACAGCACCACGGCCAGCGCCGCGGAGTGCCCGTAGCTCTGGAAGCGCTGCTGCTGGTTGACCATCTCGAAGGCGAGCACGGTCGAGTCGTTTCGCCCACCGGTCATGACGGCGACGATGTCGTAGATCTTCAGCGCACCGATCGCGATCGTCGTGAGGACCACGATGAGCGAAGAACGGATGCCGGGAACGGTGACGTTGACGAAGCGCTCCCAGGCGCTGGCGCCGTCGAGTTCGGCCGCTTCGTTCTGCTCCGGCGGCACGGCCTTGATGGCGGCCGAGAGGATGACCATCGCCAGTCCCGTCTGACTCCAGATGAAGACGACGACGAGCAACAGCGTGTTGATCAGCGGCGACGCCGCGAGCCACGAGACCGGCTGCCCGCCGAACGCCGTGACGATCGCGTTCAGCACGCCGATCTGGTCGCCCTGACGGAAGTCGTAGACGAACTTCCAGATGATGCCGGCGCCGACGAACGAGATCGCGAACGGCGCGAAGATGAGCACCTTGAGGTACTTCTCCCCCGCCGCGCGGTCGATGAAGACCGCGTAGGCCAGACCGATCGCCGTGGCGATGGTCGGGGCCAGGAGCACCCAGATGAGCGTGTTGATGACCGACCAGAAACCCTCGGGGTTCGTGAAGGTCCAGATGTAGTTCTCGAGACCGACGAAGTTGTCACCGGTCTTGTCGAAGAACGACTGGAAGAAGGTGGTGATGGCCGGGTAGACCAGACCGATCAGCAGCAGGATCGACGCGGGGGCCGCGAACAGGATCAGCTGGAAGAGGTACCCCGCACCCTGGCGCGAGCGGTAGTCGGCGTAGAAGAGGATCGCACCGAGCAGGATCGCGATGCCGATCACGTAGACGACGGCGTTCTGGTACGGGCGCAGAAGCATGAACGCCAGCACCGGAATACCGAAGCAGGCGATGAGCCGCAGCCAGAAGTATCCCTTGCCGGAGCGCGGCGCGTATTCGATGAGAAGCAGCAGAAGACCGACGACCGCGCCGAAGGCGACGATGACGAGGGGGATCTGGACGAGGGGGCTGAGCCCGCCGAGCCAGATGAAGAAGCTGTTGAGGCTGAAGCCCAGGGTGGTCGGCTTGGTCTCGGCGGGAGCCCGCGTGACCATGAAGAGGAAGAGCGCCACCACCAGGATGAGCCCTACGAGCACCACGAGCAGCGTGGTGCGATTGCGTGCGCCGGAGCCGCGCGTACGACGCTCGGCTCGTCCGCCCGGCGGAGGTGACGCCGTCGGCGCCTTCTCCGCGTTCTTGATATCGGTCATGACGTCCCTCCCGAACACGCCTTCGTGCTCATCGTTGAGTGCCCGTGTGGTGCGTGCGGGCGGAATAGAAGTATGGACCCGGATGGGCCGCCCGCGTGGCGGGCGGCCCATCGGTGGTGCGGCGGCTGATTAGTTGTTATAGCCGGTCTGGATGTCGCTCAGCACCTGGTCGGTCGGCGTACCGTCGATCCAGCTGACCATGCCCTTCCAGAACGAACCCGAGCCGACGGTGGCCGGCATGAGGTCCGAGGCGTCGAAACGCAGCGTGGTGTTCGGATCCTGGACGACCTTCATGGCCTCCTGGAGGAACTCGCTCGAGGCGAGCGACGGGTCGGCACCCTTGTTGGCCGAGATCACGCCGCCGAGCTTGACGCGGGCGTTGGCGAAGTCGGGCGTCGACATGAACTCGGCGACCTTCTGGACGTTCGCGTCGTCGGAGAAGGTCGTGACGAACTCGCCACCGCCCTCGACCGCGAGCTTGCCCTCGGTCACGCCCGGGAGCAGGAACGCGTAGACGTCGCCGTCGGGAGCGACGGTCGGCGTCTGTCCCGCGGCGTTCTTGACCGTGAGGAAGTTCGACGACAGGAACGAGGCCTGGTGCGTCATCGGGCAGCTGCCGTCGGCGACCTTGGCGGCCACGTCGGCGAAGGCGACCGAGTTGATGCTCTTGACGTCGCCGAAGCCGGCGTTGACGTACGAGGGGTTCAGCAGGATCTTGCCGGTGGCCTCGAAGGCCTCCTTGATCGGCGCGTCGGTGAACTTGACCTCGTTGGCGACCCACTTGTCGTAGACGTCGGCGCCGGACTGACGCAGCACCATGTCTTCGATCCAGTCGGTTCCGGGCCAGCCCGACGCGTCACCCGAAGCGAAACCGGCGCACCAGGGCGCCGCGCCCGTCTTCTGCTGGATCGTCGCGGTGAGGGTCATGAGCTCGTCGAGCGTCTTGGGGATCTCGACGCCCCACTCCTTGAACTTCGCGGGCGAGTACCAGACATAGCCCTTGAGGTTCGCGAGCATGGGGGCGGCGTAGAACGTGCCGTCCTCACTGCCGTAGGACTTCCAGTCCTCGCCCCAGTACTGGTCGACGTTCGACGACACGGTGTCGGACGCCTTCTTCACATCTCCCGTGCCGATGAGAGTCTTGAGCAGACCCGGCTGGGGAACGATCGCGATGTCGGGGGCATCGCCACCGGTCACCTTGGTGACGATGTTGCCCTCGAAGCTCTTGTCGCCGGTGTAGACGACCTTGATACCGGTGTCCTTGGTGAACTGGTCGAACGACTGGTTCAGCAGATCGGCCTCGCTACCGGTGATGCCGCCGGAGATGCGGACCGTCGTCTCGCCTCCGGAACCGCTCGTGCCGCCGCTGTCGCCTTCCGCGCAGCCCGCGAGAGCGATCGCACCGATCGCCAACAGCCCGACGGGCGCCAGCAGACGGTACCGCTGTGACATACCCATGTGGTCTCTCCTCTTTGAGTGTCTTGGTGCACCGGATCCCGTCGGGAACCGATTCCAGGCAACCGTAGAGGCAATCCACAAGAGTTGCAACCGACCTCAGGTCACGAACGGATAACTAGCGGAAAGACGCGGAAAACGGCCAGCAGATCGGGCCGGGACCGGTTCCACTTTCGCGAATTCTCGGATACTGTTTTCGAGGTCGACACGGATGTCGACCCCTCACGAGGAAGATCACGGCATGAGCGGAATCGCCGATGTGGCACGCCTGGCCGGCGTGTCGAAGTCGACGGCGAGCCGCGCCCTCACGGGCGGCGGCTACGTCTCCGACGGCACGCGCCAGCGCGTCGCCGACGCCGCGGCATCCCTCGGTTATGTGCCCTCGACGAGCGCGGTGAGCCTCGCGACGGGGCGGACGCGCACGATCGCCCTGATCGTTCCGAAAGTGAACCGCTGGTACTTCGGCTCGATCGTCGAGGGCGTGGAACGCACCCTGATCCCGCTCGGCTACGACGTCACGCTGTACGTCGCGGAGCCCGGCTCGAACGACCGCGAAAGCCTGTACTCGACCTACCTCGCCCGCAAACGCTTCGACGGCATCATCGCCGTCGCCCTCGAACCCGACGACGCCGACCTGGAACGCTTGGCGAACATCGGCAAGCCCGTGGTGAGCATCGGCAACGCCTTGAGCGGGGTGCCCACCCTCGGCCTCGACAACATCGCCATCACGCGCATCATCACGCAGCACCTCATCGCGCTCGGTCACACCGACATCGCCTTCGTCGGCAGCACCCCGCGCAGCGATGCGCCGGCGAAAGACGTCGACGAACGCTCCATCGGGTACCGCAACGCGATGAACGACCACGGCCTGGCCGTGCGGATCCGCAGCGTCCCCTCGACACTCACAATCACCGACGCATATGCGGCTGCGGCATCGTTCCTGGCCGACGCGGCATCGCGTCCTACGGGAGTGGTCGCTGCCTGCGACGAGGTCGCGATCGGCGTCATCATCGCCGCGCGCCGCATGGGCATCTCGGTCCCCACCGAGCTCAGCGTCGTCGGGATCGACGGGCACGACTACGCCGAGATGTTCTCGCTCACCACGATCGAGCAGTTCCCGCAGGCACAGGGAGTCGAGGCGACGCGCATGCTGCTCTCGATGATCGAGGGAACGGGCGATCACCCCGCGTGGCGCACCGAAGCGGACACGCGGCTCGTCGTGCGCGCCTCGACCGCTCCCCCGCGCTCCGCATAGACGGGAAGGGTCCCGGATGCCGTGGCATCCGGGACCCTTCCCGTCCCCGATCAGTCGGCCTGGCGCGTCGCGCGCCGACGGGCCACGAGTCCCAGGCCCAGCAGCGCGAGGGCGGCGAGCACGCCCGCACCCATCCACGCCGTGTCGGAGCCGGTGGTGGGCAGAGCACCCGAGCCGGAACCCTGACCCGAACCGCCCTGGCCCTGGCCCTGGCCCGCTCCGTCGCCGGGGGTGCCGACACCGTCACCGGGCGCCGCGACCCGCACGGGGACGATCACGTCGGTTCCGCTGGGCTGCGCCACCAGACGCAACTGCAGTGTTCCGACCGCGTCCGCGGGCACGCCCAGGGTGACGGTCGCGGACCCGTTCACGACGGGGACGCTCGTCGCCGCCGGGGCGGCGAGAGCCGCGATCCGCGCCGTGGGAGCGGCGAACAGGGCGAGGCGGGTCGCAGCGGCCTCGGCCCCGAAAGAGGCGTCGAGGGTCGTGTTCTCCGGCGCACCCAGCGACGTGAGATTCAGGTTCGACACCGTCACCGTGAGGTCGGCACCCGGGGCGGCCGTCGTGGAGCCCGAGACCTGCACCCCGCGGGCGGTGAAGTCCGGCGTCAGACCGGGGTTGTCGGTGAGGTACCGGATCCACGCGTCGCGGTCGATCAGCCCGGAGTCACGGGTGTCCGTGCCTCGCGCGAAGACCGAGAAGCTGTCACCGCCGCCGAGCAGGAAGTTGAACGAGCCCACGCGGTACCCCTTCGCCGGGTCGACGGCCTGACCGTCGATCCAGACGCCCGTGACGCGCTGACCGGCCGGAAGCGACGCGTCGTACGTGAACCGGAGGTTCTCCGACACGCCGAGCGCGAGGTTGGCATCGTCGGTGCGCTTCGAGAAGTCGCCCCACTGCTGCTCGAGCACCTGTCGGATCTGATCACCCGTGAGCGTCGTGGTCCACAGGTTGTTCAGGAACGGCAGGACGGCATTGGCCTCGGCCAGGGTGATCACGCCGTCCGAGCCGTAGAGCAGCTCGTCGCGCAGGCCGCCCGGGTTGACGAATGCGACCTCCGCACCGCCACGGTCGGCGTCGTCGAGGGAGTCGAGCAGAGCATCCGCGACCAGCCCGCCCAGGGCGGACTGCTTGGTGCGGTCGCCCCGCGCACCACCGGTGTAGACGCCGTCGACGTACGAGCCGCCGCTGAAGGCCGTCGTGATGTCCGCGCTCACCGAACCCACTTCCTTCTGCCCCACCACATCCGCCTCGGCACGGGCTGCCTTCACGATCGCGTCGACCTCGGCCACGCGCGGGTAAGTCCGGATGAGCTCCGCGTCCAGCGCCGCGTTGACGGCCGCGTCCTTGCCCCCGAGTCGAGCGACGTTACGCGCGGAGGAGCTCACGACGTCACCGTCGGCGTCGACATTCAGCACGATCTGACCGATGTTCTCGCCGTAGCTGCCGGTCTGGACGATCGGGCGGGTGCCCTCGCGGCCCGGGATCGGCGCGTTCCACGCGTAGAGCTGGTGCGTGTGACCGGTGAAGATGGCATCCACCTCGGGTGAGGTCTGGTTCACGATCTCGGCGAACGGTCCACCCGCGGCGAGGGCCTGCTCGAGCGTCGTCGTGGCCTGACCGGTACCGGAGCCCTCGTGGTACTGGGCCACGATCACGTCGACCTGGTCGTCGATCTGGGCGACCACACGGTTGACCTCGGCGACCGGATCCCGGAACTCGATCCCCTGGATGCCGCTGGGTGTGACCAACGTCGGGGTCGACTCCGTGATGGCTCCGATGACGCCGACGCGCACGCCGTCGACCTCGAAGATCGCGTACTCCTGCAGGAGCGGCTTGCCGTCCTTGAAGACGTTCGCGGCCAGGTAGGGGAAGTCGGCGAGCGTGTCGACGCGCCCCGTGAGGTCGTCTGCACCCTTGTCGAACTCGTGGTTCCCCGCGGCCGAGGCCTTCAGGTCGAGCGCGTTCAGCACGTCGATGGTCGGCTTGTCGCCGAAGTACGACGAGGCGAACACCGAGGCGCCGATGTTGTCACCGTTGGAGATGAAGAGGGAGTTCTTCTCTCCGTACTGCGCGCGCACCTGCTCGACGGTTCCGGCGAATCGCACCGTGTTGGCGTCGATGCGACCGTGGAAGTCGTTGATGCCGATCAGGTTCACCTGGGTGGTCGGCGACAGATCGAGGCCGACGATGACCGGATCGTGGTCGCTGGAGCGGTACGGCGTCGTGTCGTAGAAGTTCACCGCGTTGTAGTTGAAGCGGCTGTACTCCAGGGCGAGCGCCTCGACGGCGTTGATGTTCCAGATGTCGGCGCCGGTGACCAGCTCACGCGCCGAGGGCGACGCGAGGACGTGGTCGAGCGAACCCGACTGGCCGCTGAACGAGTACGAGTACTTGCCCGTGCCGGCCTCCAGCGGCTCGAAACCGAAGTCCCGCAGCTTCTGGATCGGGTCCTCCTGCGAGTAGGAGTTGAAGTCTCCGAGAAGGAACACGTCATCGGTGCCGACGGCGGCCGAGCGCGTCTTCGCGAAGTTCCCGAGGGCCTCCGCCTGACGCACCCGATCGCCGTTGAACGCGCCCTGGATGCCGTTGGCGTTGTCACCCGTGGCCTTGGGGTTGCTGTCGCCCTTCGACTTGAAGTGGTTCACGATCGCCAGGATCTTGGCATCCGGGAACGCGACCGGGGCGAACGCCTGCGCGAGCGGCTGGCGTGCGTTGCGGAATGCGGCGTCGTCGAGGATCACGCTGTCGCCCACGGGAGCGGCGACGGCCTTCTTGTAGATGAAGGCCGTGCGGATGACGTCCTCCGTCGCGGGCAGGGCCGCGGGCGAGGGCACGAACGCCCACTGCTGCGAACCGAGCGCCGTGTTGAGGGCGCCGACGAGGGTCGACAGCGCCGCGTCGCGGTTCTTGCCGAACTTCGCGGAGTTCTCGATCTCTTCGAGCGAGACGACGTCGGCGCCGAGGCCGTTGATCGCGGCGACGATCTTGTCCTGCTGCCGCTTGAGGTTGGCGTCGTTCGCGGCGCCACGGGGACCGGGCGCGGGGCACGTGTCCGCGGTGATCGGGTTGCCCTCGCGGTCCCGGTACACCGAGGTGCATCCGACGCTCTCGGCGGTCGTGGTGAAGTAGTTGAGGACGTTGAAGCTCGAGATCTTCAGATCACCGCCGACCGGCGCAGGCGCCTTCGTGCGGGTGTTCGCGAAGGTCGCGGGCTGCACGTCCTTGGCGTTGTCGACCGTCAGCTGCTGCGTCGGCTGGAACTTCCAGGCGTTGTTGCGGTAATCGAGGACCACCGGCTTCGTGAACGTCACCGGGGCGCCGACGCGCACCGGGTTGGTGAGCGACACGTACGGCAGGGGGATGCCCTTGTTGGCGTCGCTCAGGAAGTTGATCGACGCGCCGTCGTCGAGCACCACGGCTCGGGCGTTGTTGTCGGCGACCGCCGCGACGTACTCGGGGCTGTCGGGAACGGCCACGTCGGTGGGGGTGCGCAGCGGCGTGGTGCCCGCGGCGAGGCCCACCTCGGCGTACTGGTTGGTCGAGTACGAGTTCGTGACCGTGAAGTCACCCTGCGGCGCGAGGAGCATGCCCTCGAAGCGCTCGCGCTCTTCGTCGGTCTTCGGCCAGGCGATCTTCGCGGGCTGCACGGCGGCCGCCTGCTCGGTGAGCACGCTCACCCCGGAGGCCTCGGCGGTGATCTGCGTCTGGCCCGAGAACTCTTTGGCCGTACCGGTCACCTCGACGTGCTGGCCGACGGCCACCTTCGCCGTCGCGGCCGAGCCGTACACGAACACGGCGTCGGATGCCAGATGCGTCTGGGGATCGATCTCGCCACCGGTGCCGGGGGTCTGGATGAAGAAGCCGTTGTAGCCGCCGGTCGGATACGCGGCGGTCACGATGCCGCGCGTGGTGACGGTCTGATCGGCCAGGGGTGTGGTGGCACCCGTGCCCTGGATCTCGCTGATCGGGATGACCGTTCCCGGCGTGACCGGGGGCGCCTGCGTCGGCGAGGTGGAGGGCGAGGGCGAGGGCGAGGCCGATCCCGACGGGTCGGGGTTCGGCGTGGCACTACCCGAGCCCTGCGGCGTCACGGTCGTGGTGTTGGTGAAGTCCGCGGAGTTGTCGTTGGTGTCGACGAAATCGGTGCGGACGAGAGCGTTGGGCGTGGTGTTGCCTTCGGTGACCGTGGCGGCCTTCGTCTCGAAGCTGACCGCGGAGCCGTAGCCGAGGAAGTCGACCACGCGGGCATCGGTGACGTTGCCGGCTGCCGGTGCGACCGCCTCGCCGACGTTGGCGAGAATGAGCTGGCCGTTGGTCCCCGAGGGTGTGATGGTGGTGCTCGTCAGGTCGGCGGCGGGCAGGTCCGCACCGGCCGGCGGGTTGCCGTTGCCGGGGAGGGCGATGAGGTAGTAGCCGCCCGCGGCGATCGAGCCGGTCAGCTTCTGCACGTTACCCTTGGCGACGTTCGTCGCGGCGCGATACTGCAGCGACCATCCGCTGAGGTCCTGGGCGGTATCGCCGGCGTTGTACAGCTCGACGAACTTCTTGTTGAAGATCGCGTTGTCGCTTCCGCCCTTCAGGTAGGCCTCGTTGATCACCACCTTGGAGCCCACGGCAGCCGACGCCGGCAGCGGGACGATAGCGGAACCGAGCAGGGCGACGCCGAGGGCGGCGCTCAGTGCGGCGGTGAAACGGCGCGCGGACACGCGCGAAGCATCGGAGGGCATGGGTCTCCAAGTACCGGCGTGCACAAGGCGACGTCGGAGGTGGGGGGATCGACGGGGGGTTCTCAACGACCGTAAACGATCCACATACCCTTTTCCCAGGCTTCTTTATTTCGATCTGGTGAACATCAGTACCTCGACGGGTGAAACCGCGTCTCACGGGAGCGAAGGCGACGTCGTCCTCGAACGGCCGACGACCTCACCTCCGGCGGGAAACGACGAAGGCCCGGATGCCAGTGGCATCCGGGCCTTCGTTTATCGCGTTGAAGCGACCGCGTGAAGCGAAATTACTTCAGGGTCACCGAAGCGCCGGCCTCCTCGAGGGCAGCCTTGGCCTTCTCGGCGGTCTCCTTGTTCGCGCCCTCGAGCACGGCCTTGGGAGCACCATCGACGACGGCCTTGGCCTCGCCGAGGCCGAGCGAGGTGAGCTCGCGGACGACCTTGATGACCTGGATCTTCTTGTCACCGGCGGCCTCGAGGACGACGTCGAACGAGTCCTTCTCCTCGGCCTCTTCGGCGGGGGCAGCGCCACCGGCGGCGGGGCCGGCAACGGCCACGGGGGCGGCAGCGGTGACGTCGAAGGTCTCCTCGAACGCCTTGACGAACTCGGAGAGCTCGATGAGGGTGAGCTCCTTGAACGCGTCGAGCAGCTCTTCGGTGCTGAGCTTAGCCATGTTGTATCTCCTTGATCGGGTTAATCATCCGGGCCGGGTCAGGCCGCGGTGTCCTGCTTCTCGCGCAGCGCGTCGACCGTGCGAACGGCCTTCGACGGAAGCGCCTGGAAGACGTATGCCGCCTTGGTCATCGTCGCCTTCATCGCACCGGCGAGCTTCGCCAGCAGGACTTCACGGCTTTCGAGATCGGCGAGCTTGTTGACCTCATCCGCGGTCAGAGCGGCGCCATCGAAGTAGCCGCCCTTCACCACGAGCTGAGGGTTAGCCTTGGCGAAGGCACGCAGGCTCTTCGCGACGGCGACAGGGTCACCGTGCACGAACGCGATGGCAGACGGGCCCTTGAGCTCGTCGTCCAGTCCCGTGACCCCCGCGTTAGCCGCGGCGATCTTGGTCAGCGTGTTCTTCACCACGGCGTAATCCGCGTCCTGACGGATGTCGTTGCGCAGCTGCTTGAGCTGGGCAACCGTCAGACCGCGGTACTCGGTCAGCAGAACGGCGGTCGAGCTCTCGAAGTTCTTCGTGAGCTCGGCGACCGATGCATCCTTCTGCGCCATGGCCACTCCTTGTGTGAACGAGGCGCTCCGCGGTGGCGGGGCGCCGGCCGAAGACACCGGGTCCGGACAAAAAGAAGAGCTCCGGCGCAGGCGCACGGAGCTCGGATTCCCGAAGGAGAGTTCGTTTACCTGCGTAGGTCCTCTGCTTTTCAGCAGACGCTTCGATCGGAATGCGAGCACTCCGATAACCGACGGTCTTTGGCTTGACCACTAATGTACCCGACGCCCGCTCCCCCGCCAAACCGGCCCGCTCTTCCCGCCAACCCCGCCCTCGCCGCCCGGCCCGCCCGGCCCGCCCGCCCCGCCGACCCCGCAGGGTTGCCGACGACGCACGCGTTCGTCGTGACCGCGTCCGATTCGCCCCCAACAACTGCGTCCTCAGCGAACGCGTGCGTCTTGGCCCCGCCAGCATGACGATTACGGCCCGCATCAGCGCGGCGGTCGCACTCCGAATGCCGCCAGGCGGGCCGCGAGCGCCTCCGGCGAGACGATGTCGGCGAAGCCTCCGCGACACACTCGCCACTGCGTGACCCCGCGAATCCAGTCCTCGCGCCGCTTCTCATCCAATAGCACGTCTTCGACGGAGCGGCCCCGGCGCATCGAGACGTCTCTGTACTTCACTTCTCCGTCGAACTCCCAAAACGTTTGCGCGTCAGGCAGGGCGATGTCGACGAAGTAGTCGAACCCACGAGGTCCTTTCACCGCCACCTGCAGGTCCAGGCGACGGAAACCGAGTCGATGCAGCTGCAGCCTGCTCACGCTCTCGCCCGGGAGCTCCGCCCGACCGTCGGCGAAGTCAACGATCCATTCGGCAGCGCGCACGCCGCGTCGCCCCCTCGCACGCTCAACGCGCTCCCGCATGACGTCACGCCAGAGCGCCTGCGCATCGGGATCGAACCGCCGATCCTTGACTGAGACTCGACGCAGGGCCCCGTCGGCGCAGCTCAGAGCCACCTCGCGCGGTTGCGTGCACGCGATATCGAGTACGGTCCGCTCGAGAGAGGTGCAGCGGATGCCGTCGACGACGACAGCGTCCGCCGGGTCGAGCACCCCCGTATGCCGTCGGATCGTACGTCCACTTGGAGGATGCGAAGCGCGAGGAACCGTCGTGTGAACAGGCTCTTCGCGGAACCGATACACCG
Organism: Sphingomonas sp. G5; assembly: GCF_052660795.1. Lineage (NCBI taxonomy): Bacteria > Pseudomonadati > Pseudomonadota > Alphaproteobacteria > Sphingomonadales > Sphingomonadaceae > Sphingomonas > Sphingomonas sp. G5. Next base: position 2,691,158 of record NZ_CP109660.1, read on the forward strand.
GGAGACCGTGCAGTACAGCCGCCGAGAGATGGGAGAGCACGCCGACGGCGTCCCGCGAGCGGTCGACGGCGGCCAGGACGGCGAAGCGATGACGGTCGCTCGGCCGCGCCGCTTCCCACTCCTTGCGAGCAATGTAGACGCCCGCCTGAATCCGGTGCCAATCCCCCGCAGCCCCGGCCTTGCGCATCTCAGCATCCGACACACCGCGCTCACTGAGCTCGTCTCGGGAGAACAGCGACCGTCGGGCTCGCACGACCGCTGATTCCGTCTGCATACGCCCACCCTGTCGAATCCGGCAGCATGGCGTCGTGCGTTATCCACAGCCACGCGCCCAACAGAAGGCACGGAGAGGGCTTCGAAGACGCATCCCATCAGCGAAGACGCAGAGCATCGCGAGTGACCGCGTGCGTCCTCGCGAGACGGGTGCGTCCTCACCAGATGACTGCGTCCTCACCAGACGTGTACGCCCCCACGAGACGACGGCGTCCACGCGAGACAGGTGCGTCTCGGAACCGGACAGCGCCCACCACCCGCCCCACCCGCCCCGCCTCAGGAGACCCGCGACTCCGGCAGCATCGCCCGCGTCATGCGCACGATGCGAGACGGTGTGCGCGCACCGAGCCACACGGTGCACACGGGTGCCTCGCCGCAGGACCACTCGGCGCACCACGCGTGGATCGCCGCCGCGAGCCTCTCGCCGCGCGGGCGCAGCTCGCCATCGAGCGTGCGGTCGAGCCAACTCACCCGTGCCGACGGGGCGTCGAACGCCTCGATCTCCCCCACCCCGCAGACCTCGACCAGAACGGTCGCGTGCGCCTCGGGAGAGAGGGCGGCGGCGATTCGCCTCATGTCGGGGACGTTCCGCGCGTCGCCGCCGAGTAGCACCGCACCTTCGAGATCGCACCAGCGACCACCGTCGGGGCGACGCAGCGAGGGACCGTCCGAGCTCATGCACACAACTTAGGGCACCCTTACTTCGCCCACAAGACCCCGGATGCCGACGCGCCGCCCCTCGCACGCAAACCTCGGGCGGACCGGGTTAGGGTCGAACGCATGTCCCCCGAGCTCGTCGCCTCGCGAAGCGCCGACCTGGACGCCCGGATCGTCGCCGACTCGCGCGACCGCGTCGCCTGGATCCGCGCCCGGTCCCGGGGGATCACCGCGACCGACGTGGCCACCCTCACGAGCGCCAATGCGATCTCGAGAGCCGCGGATGCCAAGCTCATGGGCTCGAACTTCTCGGGCAACGCCTTCACGGCCCACGGTCGCCGTCGCGAGCCCGAGATCGCCGCCTGGGTGGCGGCGACCCACGGCATCCGTCCGTCGTCCGCGCTCTATCACGCGGTGGTCGAGAAGCGTCATCTCGCGACCCCCGACGGCGTGGTCGTCGACGGCGAGGGGCGCATCGTGCTCGCCGAGATCAAGACCACCAACAAGGCGTGGCGCTCGATCCCCAAGACGTACATGCGCCAGATCTGGTGGCAGCAGCACGTGCTGGGCGCCGAACGCACCCTCGTCGCGTGGGAGCAGCACGACGGCTTCGTGCCGATGCACGACGAGCCGCGATGCCAGTGGATCGACCGAGACGAGCGCGAGATCGCGAAGCTCGTCGGGTTGGCCACCTCTCTCATCGACGAGCTCTACCGCCGCACCATGGAGGCGCGGCGACCGGCTCCGGTGCGACAAGAACCCACGGACAGGTATCGGGCACTCGCCCTCCTCGATTAATGGTTGACGCAAGTCAATCAATAGGCGTATCGTTGACGTCAGTCAACTAATCGCGCCAGTGTCGTCGCGGCATCCGTCCCCCTTTCGTGGAGCTCCCGCATGACAACCTCTTCTCTCGAGGCGCCCGCCCAGCGGCGCGTCCTTCCGGCCCTCATCGGCCTGCTGCTCGGCACCTTCGTGTCGATGCTCGCCTCGACCGTCGTGTCGACGTCGCTGCCCGTCATCGTGCACGACCTCTCCGGCGACCAGAACGCCTACACCTGGGTCATCACCGCGACCCTGCTCACCACCGCGATCTCGACGCCCATCTGGGGCAAGCTCGCCGACCTCTTCAACCGCAAGGTCCTCATCCAGATCGCCATCGCGATCTTCGTGCTCGCGACCGCCGCCGCCGGCTTCTCGCAGAACACCGACATGCTCATCGCCTTCCGCGCGGTGCAGGGGCTCGGCGCCGGCGGTCTCGCCGCCCTCAGCCAGGTGATCATGGCCGACATCATCAGCCCCCGCGAGCGGGGTCGCTACATGGGCCTGTTCGGCGCGGTCATGGCGGTCGCCACGGTCGGCGGCCCGCTGCTCGGCGGCGTCATCACCGACGCCTTCGGCTGGCGCTGGAACTTCTTCGTCGCCCTCCCCTTCGCGGTCGCAGCGCTCCTCATCCAGCAGCGCACGCTGCATCTTCCGGCGCGGGCGAAGCGCGCGGTGAAGATCGACTACGTCGGCATCGTCCTGCTCTCGGCCGCCGTCTCACTCCTGCTCATCTGGGTCACCAACGCCGGCAGCACCTTCGAGTGGGCGAGCACCGAGACGCTCCTCATGGTCGGCGGCGCGGTCCTCGCCGCGGTCCTCTTCGTCATCGTCGAACTGCGATCCTCCGAGCCGCTCGTCCCGCTCACCCTGTTCCGCGACGCCACCTTCACCCTCGCCACCATCGCCTCGATCGCGACGGGTCTTGCGATGTTCGGCACCTCGGTGTTCCTCAGCCAGTACATGCAGATGGCCCGTGGCGCCACGCCGACCGAGGCGGGCGTCATGACGATCCCGATGATCGGCGGTCTGCTCGTCTCGTCGATCGTCGTCGGCGCCCTGATCTCGCGCTTCGGTCACTGGAAGCCGTTCCTCATCGCCGGTGGCGTGCTGTTGATCGCGGGCTCCTTCCTGTTGTCGACCATCCACTACGACACGAACTTCGCCCTCGTCTCGATCTACATGGCCCTGCTGGGCGCGGGCGTCGGCATGACCATGCAGAACCTCGTCCTCGTGGTGCAGAACACCGCCAACCCCACGCAGATGGGCGCGGCGAGCTCCGGGGTGACGTTCTTCCGCAGCCTCGGCGGCACGATCGGCGTCTCGGTGATGGGCGCCGCTCTCGCGAGCATGGCGACAAGCCTGTTCACCGACCGCGCGGCCGACCTCAAGGCCGCCATCATCGGCCTCGGCGCCGACGGAGCCTCGGTCGCGCAGACCCTGCAGTCGGGAGCCATCCCGCAGGTGTCGACCCTCCCCGAGAGCGTTCGCGTCATCGTCGAGGACATCTACGCGCAGTCGATCGCGCACTCGTTCCTCATCGCCGTGCCCGTCGCAGTCGTGAGCCTCGTCGCGATCCTGTTCCTGCCGAACCGTCCGCTGACCCGCATGACCACCACCGAGCGCGTCGCAGCGAGCGAGGCCGACTTCGCCACCGTGTCCGTTCCCGAGGCCATGGCCACGCTCACGGCCACCGGCACCGTCCCGACACAGGATGCCGGCTCCTCGCGCCGTGCACGCCGTGCGTCCGAGATGGGAGAGGATGGCTGACGTGACGAGCGATAAGGACGACGACCGCCGCGAGGCCGTGCAGGCCCTCGAGTCGTCGTTCTCGGAGCTCATGACGGTGTTCCGCCGCTTCGTCTCCGAAGCGGCGGAACGCGTGAGCCCGGGGATGCTGCCGGCGACGTTCAAAGCCCTCTCCGTGGTGAGCCGCTTCGGTCCGCTGACCCTGTCCGCGCTGGCCGAGCGTCTGGCCGCCGACAAGGGGTTCCTGAGCCGTTCGATCACCGAGCTCGAAGAGCTCGGCCTCGTCACGCGCACGCCGGATCCGAACGACCGTCGCTCACGGCTCATCGCCGTCACCGAGGTCGGCCACGGCCGCCTGGCCGAGGCACGCGCGCCGCATGAGAGCCGCCTGTTCGACGCGATCGCCGACTGGACGATCGACGACATCCGTCACCTCTCGACGCTGCTGCACGCTCTCGCCGTCGGCGAAGTCCCCGCTCGCGACTGATCGCGCTTCCCGCGCGAGCGCGGCGGGCGGGCTTCGCGACACGGTGACCGAGGCGTAACACCGTCGAGACAATGGCCGGGTTGACTGTGGGAACCGCGGCGAGGTCGCCGCGAACCGACCGCAGCGAGAGTGAGCGCCCGATGAGATTCCGATCGACGCATCCCGATACCGTCCTCCAGCCCGCTCCGTCGGTGCCGGACACGATGCGCGCGGTGGTTTTCGACGGCCCGGGCGACCCCGAGGCACTGCACCTCGCCGAGATCGAGGTCCCCACGCCGGTACTGAGCGAGGTGCTCGTGCGGGTGGTCGCGGCCGGCGTCAACCCGATCGACGCGAAGACCCGCGCGGGACGAGGCCTGTCCGGCGCTATCTCGTCGTGGCCGGTCGTGCTCGGACTCGACGTGAGCGGAGTGGTCGTGCGTGCCCCCTTCGACGCGCACCCCTTCCCCGTCGGCACCGAGGTCTACGGCATGGCCACCGTGCCGCGCACGAGCGGCTCATACGCCGAGTACGTCGTCGTCCCGACCCTCTCCCTCGCCCGAAAGCCCTCGTCTCTCTCGCACGTCGAGGCGGCCGGTGTGCCGGTGGCGGCCCTCACCGCCTGGGGCATCGTGGTCGAGACGGCCCTCGCCCATCAGGGCCAGCGCATCCTGGTGCACGCGGGCAGCGGCGGCGTGGGCCACTTCGCGGTGCAGTTCGCCGCCTACTTCGGCGCGCACGTGATCGCGACCGGATCACCGCGCAACCTGGAGTGGCTCCGCGATCTGGGTGCCGCCGAGGTGGTCGACTACACCTCGACGCGGTTCGAAGAGGTGGTCTCCGACGTCGACGTCGTCATCGACCTCATCGGCAACGTCTCCGACGACACCGGCACCCGCTCGCTCGAGGTGCTGCGTCCGGGTGGGCTGCTCATCGAGGTGCCCACCGGGGCGTGGCCCGGCTTCCGCGAGGCGGCCGCGGAGCGTGGCATCCGCTCCACCGATTACAAGACGATTCCCGACGGCGGGGCTCTGGCGACCATCACGCGGCTGCTCGAGTCGGGAGCCGTGCGCGTGTACGTCGAGCACGTCTTCGAACTCGACGACGCCGCCGCGGCGCACACCGAGATCGAGCGGGGGCACACGCGCGGCAAGATCGTGCTGAGCGTGAGCGACGACTGAGCTCAGCCCGCGGCCAGCATCCGGCGCCCCTCGTCGACGATCTCGTCGGCGATCTCGTCGAGCAGTGGCGATGTGAGGTTCCACTGCTGCCAGTAGAGCGGCACGTCGATGGGGTCGTCGCCGAGACGCACGAGTTCGCCCGCACGCAGCGCCCCCGCCGACTGGAATCCCGGGAGCAAGCCCCACCCGAGGCCCAGTTCGACGGCGGTGGCGAAGTCCTGCGATGCCGGAACCCGGTGCCGCGGCGGAGCCGCTGCGGGCACTCCTCGGCGAGCCAACCACTGCGTCTGCAGGTCGTCGCGCCGGTCGAAGTCCACCACGGGCGCGGCCCGGAGCGCCTCGGCGTCGACCCCTCCGGCGAACCATTTCGCCGCGAACGAAGTGGTGGCCACCGCCTCGTACCGCAGCACGCCGAGCCGTCGCACACGACACCCGGCCACGGGCGCCTCTCGCGAGGTGACCGCGGCCATCACCGTGCCGGATTCGAGGAGCCCGGCGGTGAAGTCCTGGTCATCGCGGTGCAGATCGAACACGACGGCGCGACGATCCGCCACTCGGGCGAGCGGCGGCAGGAACCAGGTGGCGAGGGAGTCGGCGTTCACCGCCAGCGGGACGGATGCCACGGCTCCCCCTTCCGCGCCGATCGCGGCGAGGGCGTCATGCTCGAGCAGGGCGAGTTGGCGAGCCAGTCGCACCACGGCACCGCCTGCTTCGGTGGCGCGCACGGGCTTGCTGCGCACGAGCACCACGCGCCCGAGCTGATCCTCGAGCGCTCGGATGCGCTGACTCACCGCGGAGGGGGTGATGTGCAGACGCCGGGCGGCGGCATCCAGGGTCCCCTCTTCGACGACGACAGCGAGCGTCCGGGCCAGATCGAAGGGTATCGGCATGAAGGAATGCTAACGGTGCTGCAGAATCCTGAGCTGGTCTACGCCTCACTCCGTCCCTAGCGTCGCCTACGTGCTCCCCTCCCTGCTCGCCGGCCTCGGTCTCGGCTTCGCTCTCATCGTCGCCATCGGCGCCCAGAACCTCTTCGTCTTGCGTCAGGGCATCCGCCGCGAGCACCTCCTCGCCGTGGTGGCGGTCTGCGCGCTCTCCGATGCCGTTCTGATCCTGCTCGGCGTCTCGGGCGTGGGCTTGGTGCTGCAGGCGGTGCCGTGGCTGATCGTGGTCGTCCGGTGGGCGGGGGCCGCGTTCCTCGTCGGCTACGGCCTCCTCGCCGCGCGCCGCGCCCTGCATCCCAGCGGCGCGACGCTGCACCTGGACACCTCGACATCCCCTTCCGCACCGACGGCCGGCGGCACGACGATACAGACCCGTCCGGCGCGCACCACGCTGACGGCGACGGTGCTGACATGCCTCGCCCTCACCTGGCTCAATCCGCACGTGTACCTCGACACGGTCTTCCTGCTCGGATCCGTGGCGTCGACGCACGGCGACGGGCGCTGGGCCTTCGCGGTGGGGGCGTGCATCGCGAGCCTGGTCTGGTTCTCGGCCCTCGGCTTCGGTGCGCGGTTCCTCGGCCGGTGGCTCGACACCCCGCGCGCCTGGCGCGTTCTCGACGGCATCATCGCCGTGGTGATGTTCGCGATCGCGCTCTCCCTCGTGCTGCCGCACTGAACCGACGACACCAGGGCCCGGCGGCGTCGGCGAGAATGGGCCGATGCGAACGGTGACGATGACGGTGACGGGCCGCGTCCAGGGCGTCGGCTTCCGATACTCCCTGCGCACAGAGGCGGAGCGTCTCGGCGTCGACGGCTGGGTGCGCAACCGCCGGGATGGTTCGGTGGAGGCGTTCCTCTCGGGAGACCCCGACGACGTCGAGGGCGTGATCGCCTGGGCGCACGATGGGCCGGCCGGGGCCCGCGTCGACGATGTCGACGTCGTCGAGGGCGCCGAGCACGCGGCATCCGGGTTCGAGATCCGCGCCACCGCCTGAGTCAGACCGGGAGGCCGGCCGTGAGTTCGGCGAGGACGTCGGCGGCGTCGTCGAAGCACGACAGCGCCGCGGCCTGCCCCGCCCACAGCGACACCAGCTCGCCGTCGCCCCGCGCGGTCGCCGCAGCGCGGAACACCCCGGTCAGCCAGTTCTGCGCGGGAAAAGGAGCGATCATCCCCGACGCCTCGAGCTCGTGCATCGCTCGATTCGGGATGCCGCGAGCCAGCCGCCCGCTCATCGCCCGAGTCAGCACCGTGTCGGTGTCGGCCGCTCGTCCGATCGCGTCGCGATGGGCTGCGGTCGCCGCCGACTGCCGGGTGCGCAGGAACGCCGTCCCCACCTGCACCCCCTCGGCGCCCAGAGCGAGAGCGGCCGCGACCCCACGCCGATCGGCGATGCCGCCCGCGGCGATGACCGGGACACCGACGGCGTCGACCACCTGCGGAACGAGGGCGAACGTTCCGACCAGAGACGCCGACGCCTCTCGCAGGAACGACACCCGGTGCCCGCCTGCCTCCGAGCCGGTGGCGACCACGGCGTCGACTCCCGCCGCCTCGAGCGCGACCGCCTCGGCGACCGAGGTCGCCGTGCCGATCACGCGGATGCCGTGCTCACGCGCCGCGATGAGGGTGTCGGCATCCGGAATCCCGAAGACGACGCTCAGCACGTCGGGCCGGGCCGCGAAGACGGCGTCGAGCTGGTCGGCGACGGGCGGCAGGAACGCCGTCGGCGGGGTGGGCGCGTCGACACCGGCCGCGGCGAACAGCGGGGCCGCGGCGTCGACGAACGGCTGCACGTCGATGTCTTCGGGGCGCACCTCGTCACCGCGCGGAAGCCAGAGGTTCACGGCGACGGGCCGCGGGGTGGCGGCGCGCAGCTGCGACACCGTGTCGTGGATGCGGTCGGGCGTGTAGCCGTACAGTCCGAAGGACCCGAGCCCTCCCCCGTCGCTGACGGCGGCAGTCAGAGCGACAGACGACAGTCCGCCGAACGGGCCGAGGACGATCGGCACGTCGATGCCGAGAAGGTTCTCGAGGCGGCTCATCCCTCGACCCTACGGCGCCGGCTGTTACTCCGCGCTCTCCGAGGGGTCGGGGCCGTCGAGCGGGCGCAGCAGACGATCGAGGAAGCGTCGAGTACGCTCCTTCTTCGGCTGGCGCAGGAGCTCGGACGGCGCTCCGCGCTCGACGATCACTCCCGCGTCGAAGAACAGCACCTCGTCGGCCACCTCGCGCGCGAAGCCGAGCTCGTGCGTGACGATGACCATCGTCCACCCCTCGTTCGCCAGTTCGCGGAGGACCGTGAGAACCTCGCCCACCAGCTCGGGGTCGAGTGCGCTGGTCGGCTCGTCGAACAACAGCAACGAGGGCTGCAGGGCCAGAGCGCGCACGATGCCGACGCGCTGCTGCTGTCCGCCGGAGAGCTCGGACGGATACGCGTCGCGCTTCTCCGACAGGCCGACGCGGGCGAGCAGGGTCTCGGCACGGGCGACAGCCTCGGCTTTCGGGACGCCGTGCGCCTGGATCGGCCCCTCGATCACGTTCTGGATGACGGTGAGGTGCGGGAAGAGATTGTGGTGCTGGAACACCATCGCCGAGCGATCGCGCAGCCCGGTGCGATCGGACTTCGACACCTTCTGCGAGAAGTCCACGACCGGCCCCCCGTCGAACGCCAGCACACCGGCATCCGGGGTCTCAAGAGCGTTCAGGCACCGCAGCACCGTGGTCTTGCCAGAGCCGGAGGGCCCGATCAGCACGAGCACATCGCCGCGGCGCACCTCGAGATCGACACCGTCGAGGACTCGGTTGGTGCCGAAGCTCTTCTGCAGTCCCGAGACGGCGAGCAGCGGGGCGGTGTCAGTGTGCGACATGGCGGTCCAGCCTCTTTTCCAGGGCGTTCTGCCCGAACGACAGCACGAGGCAGAACAGCCAGTAGATGAGCGCGGCTTCGAGATACACCGCCATGAACTCGTACGAGAAGGCAGCGATGGCCTGCGCCTGGCGGAACAGCTCGGTGACGAGGATGAGGGATGCCAGCGAGCTGTCCTTCACGAGCGAGATGAACGTGTTCGACAGGGGCGGCACCGAGACGCGAGCCGCCTGCGGCAGGATGATGCGCGTCAGCGTCTTGCGGCGGTTCAGGCCCACCGTGTGCGCCGCCTCCCACTGCCCGCGCGGGACGGACAGGATGGCCGCGCGGATGACCTCCGCCGCGTACCCGCCGACGTTCAGCGAGAACGCGATGACCGCCGCGGGGAAGGGATCGATCGTCAGTCCCAGCGACGGCAGGCCGTAGAAGATCACGAACAGCTGCACCAGCAGGGGCGTGCCGCGAATGATCGAGATGTAGAACCGGGCGAAGCCCGACAGCACCACGTTGCGCGAAAGGCGCAGCAGGGCCATGGCCAGCGCGATCACGAGACCGATCGCGAACGAGGCCAGGGACAGCGGGATCGTGCCCGTGATGCCGGCCAGAACCATCGGCCAGAACGAGTCGACGAGCAGGGTCCAGATGTCGTTCATGAGCCTCCTTCCTCACACGCGAGCGGATCATCCGCCTCCCACGTTAGAGCGGGGAAGCGGATGATCCGCGGGGGTTTACACCAGCTGGTTACTTCGTGACGTCGGCGCCGAAGTACTTGTCGCTGATCGTGGCGAGGGTTCCGTCGGCGCGGAGTTCGTCGAGCGCTCCGTCGACGGCATCCGCCAGCTTGTCCTGGCCCTTCTTGAAGGCGAAGGCGCTCTCGGAGGAATCCTCCGTGGTGGCGGCGATCTTCAGGCCGGTCGGGCTGTTGGTCTTCTCGTAGTCGAGGTAGGTGAGCTGGTCGTTGACCGTGGCGTCGACGCGACCCTGCTTGAGCAGGGCGACGGCCTGGGCCCATCCCTCGACGGCCTCGACCTGGGCGCCGCTCGACGTCGCGAGCTCGTACCAGTTGCTCGTGAGCGACTGGGCGGTGGTCTTGCCCGACAGGTCGGCGAAGCTCGAGATGGCGTTGTCGCTGTCGGTCGTCACGATGACGCCGCGCGAGACGGTGTACGGCGAGCTGAAGGTGTACTTCTCCTGGCGCTCGGGGTTGATCGAGACCTGGTTGGCGATGACGTCGAAGCGGCCGGCATCCAGGCCCGCGAAGATCGCGTCCCACTGGGTCTCCTGGAACTTCACCTGCAGACCGAGCTTGTCGGCGACGGCCTTCGCGATCTCGACGTCGAAGCCCGTCAGCTCGCCCGCACCCTCGTGGTACGAGAAGGGACGGTAGGTACCCTCGGTGGCCACGGTCAGCGTGCCGCCGGAGATCAAGCCGAGATCCGACCCCGCGTCGGGGTTCGCCGCTGTGGAACCGCCACTGCAGGCGGTCAGCGCGAGGGCGCTGAGGCCGAGGGTGGCGGCGAGGACGGTCAGACGGCGACGGGGCATAGCTGTTCCAGACATGTGTGAGTGGTGTGGGGGGGTACGCGGTGCAGGCGTACCCTCCAGCAGAACACGCTCGGGCGCGACGGTCTTCCCACATGACGCCGTATTGCACGATCGTGCAGGCGCAGTGCCGCCCCGAAACGCGAAAGCCCCGCCGACACGAGGTGCGGCGGGGCTTTCGGTGACCGATGTCAGACGATGACGTTGACGTCCAGCGGGATGCCGGGACCGAAGGTGGTCGAGACGGCGCCCTTCTGGATGTAACGACCCTTCGAGCTCGAGGGCTTGAGGCGGACGATCTCCTCGAGAGCGGCCTTGAGGTTCTCGTCGAGCTGCTCGGCCGAGAACGATGCCTTGCCGACGACGAAGTGCACGTTGGCGTGCTTGTCGACGCGGAACTCGATCTTTCCGCCCTTGATCTCCTCGACGGCCTTGGCCGGGTTGGGGGTCACGGTGCCGGTCTTGGGGTTCGGCATGAGGCCGCGGGGTCCGAGGACCTTACCGAGGCGACCGACCTGGCCCATGAGCTCGGGGGTCGAGACGGCGGCGTCGAACGACGTGTAGCCGGCCGCGACCTTCTCGATGAGCTCGGTGCCACCGACCTCGTCGGCGCCGGCGGCGAGAGCCGCCTCGGCCGCGGGGCCGTTGGCGAAGACGATGACGCGCGCGGTCTTACCCGTGCCGTGGGGGAGGATGACCGTGCCGCGGACCATCTGGTCGGCCTTACGGGGGTCGACCGAGAGCTTCAGCGCGACCTCGACGGTCGAGTCGAACTTCTTCGAGCCGGTCTCCTTCGCGAGGGCGACGGCCTCGGTCGGGGTGTAGAACGTGTCGGCCGCGATCTTCTCAGCTGCGGCGCGGAATGCCTTGGACTTGGTAGCCATTGTTATCTCCCTCAGTCCTCGACCGTGATGCCCATGGAACGGGCGGTGCCGGCGATGATCTTCGAGGCGGCCTCGATGTCGTTCGCGTTCAGGTCGGGCTGCTTCGTGGTGGCGATCTCGCGAACCTGGTCCTTGGTGAGCTTGCCCACCTTGACCGTGTGGGGCGTGGACGAACCCTTGGCCAGTCCAGCCGCCTTCTTGATGAGCTCCGCCGCCGGCGGGGTCTTCAGGATGAAGGTGAAGCTGCGGTCTTCGTAGACCGTGATCTCAACGGGGATGACGTTGCCGCGCTGGGCTTCGGTCGCCGCGTTGTAGGCCTTGCAGAACTCCATGATGTTGACGCCGTGCTGACCGAGCGCCGGACCGATCGGCGGTGCGGGGTTGGCCGCGCCTGCCTTGATCTGGAGCTTGATCAGGCCGGTCACCTTTTTCTTGGGTGCCATATCCTTTTCCTCTCTCGAGCGGAAACCTCGCGGCTCCCTCTCTCCCGCACGCCCGGCGGTTCCGGACAGCGGTCGTTGCGCACTGACGCACGCAACCTTGCCATTGTACGCGACGTCGGGGCTTTCGGCATCCCGCGCCGTCCGTCCCCGCGGCCATCGCGCGCCACCGTCCCCGCGCCGCGCCCTCCCCCGCGCCGCGCCCTCCCCCGCGCCGCGCCCTCCCCCGCGCCGCGCCCTCCCCCGCGCTCCGCCCTCCCCCGCGCTCCGCCCTCCCCCGCGCTCCGCCCTCCCCCGCGCTCCGCGCTCCGCGCTCCGCCCTGACGCATAAACGCGATCCGCGCGCATAAACGCGTGTGCATCGTGTTTATGCGCGCGAGGAGCGTTTATACGAGGACCCTTCGCGAGTTATCCACACCCCGCGGCACGCACCCGCCCGCGAACTGGCACCCTCACCGGATGGACATCGTTCCCCGATCGCTACGCGCCTCCCCGGCACCACTGATCCGCGCCTCGCACGCGCCCCGATCCGGACCACCGTTGTGGCGAGACGAATCCCTGCTCCGCGTGCGCGCCGGTGTGTACACGGTCCGCGCCGCATGGGAGGCACTGAAGCCGTGGGAGCGCTACCTCGTTCGGGTCCATGCGTTCGCTTCGGCGAGACAGGATGCCGTGTTCTCACACGAGTCCGCCGCCTCGCTGCTGGGACTCCCCGTCTTCGGGCACCCGCGAGCGATCCACATCTTCGACGGACGCCGGTCGAGATCGGTGACGTACGGCGACGTCACCGTTCACACGAGCGCCGACGAGAGAACGAACTGCTCGATCGCCGGCATCCGCGTGAGCGCCATCGAGGACGTCGTGATCGACCTCGCCCGGGTGCTGCCTCCCGCATTCGGGCTCGCCGTCGCCGATGCCGCGGCCCGGTCTTTCGGCCTCGACACCCCGCGATTGCTCGATCTCGCCGCCGCGCAGCAGACCACGTTCGGGGCGCGACGCGCGCTGTGGGCGCTGTCGCGCGCGACGCCGCTGGCGGAGTCACCGGCAGAGTCGGTCAGTCGAGCGGTCATCGAGTGGTGCGGGTTCCCCACCCCCGCGCTCCAGACGGAGCACGGCGTCGACGGACGCATCTACCGGTCGGACTTCTGCTGGCCTGAGCGGAAGATCATCGGCGAGGTCGACGGGTGGATGAAGTACAGCGACACGGATGCCGCCGCAGCGGCCGAGGCCGTCCGGGCCGAGAAGCGCCGTGAGGACGCTCTTCGACGGCAGGGGTGGCACGTCGCCCGGTGGGACTACGCGGGAGCTCTCCGCGTCGAGGCGCTGCGTGGCGCCCTCCTCTCCGCCGGGCTGCAGCCCGTGCGTCGCTCCGAGGGGGCCGCCCTGGTCTCCGTCGGGAGGAACACCCGCTCGATGTGACACGCATAAACGCCATTCACGCGCAGAAACACGTGGACATCGCGTTTATACGAGTGGATCGCGTTTATGCCTGGGTTCGGGGCGGGAACGGCGAACGCCCCGGGCGCGGCGCGGGGGCGGCGCGGGCGCGGCGCGGGCGCGGGGCGGCGCGGGGCGGGGCCGCGCGGGGCGGGGCGGCGCGGGCGCGGGGCGGCGCGGCGCGGCGCGGGCGCGGGGCGGCGCGGGGCGGGGCCGCGCGGGGCGGGGCCGCGCGGGGCGGGGCACGGCGTTCGGGGCGGGAACGGCGAACGCCCCGCCGGCCGGAGCCGAGCGAGGCGTTCGCGAAGACGCGGGAGCGTCAGATCATCTTGGTGACCTGGTCGAACGACAGCTCGACCGGGGTCTCGCGCTCGAAGAGCGACACGAGCACCGTGAGCTTGCCGCTCTCGGGCTTGATCTCGCTGATCGTGCCGGGCAGACCCGCGAACGAGCCTTCCTTGATGGTGATCGTCTCGCCGGTCTCGAAGTCGACCTCGGCGGGGATGACACGGGCCGTGGTGGCCGAGCCCTTGGCGGCGGCACCCTTGACGGGGGCGGCCTCCTTGACCTCGACGAGGCTCTTCAGCATGTTGAAGGCTTCTTCGAAGCGCAGCGGGGTCGGGTTGTGGGCGTTGCCCACGAAGCCGGTGACACCGGGGGTGTGGCGAACGACCGACCAAGTGTCTTCGTTGAGGTCCATGCGCACCAGCACGTAGCCGGGGATGCGCACGCGGTTGACCATCTTGCGCTGGCCGTTCTTGATCTCGACGACGTCCTCCATGGGGACCTCGACCTGGTAGATGTCGTCCTCGACCTCGAGCGTCGACTTGCGCTGCTCGATGTTGGCCTTCACCTTGCGCTCGAAGCCGGCGTAGGAGTGGATGACGAACCACTTGCCGGGGAGCGAGCGCAGCTCGGTGCGGAACGCCTCGTACGGGTCGGCGTCTTCGTCGGACCCGGTGCCGTCGACATCGGCGGGCGACTCGGCAGCCTCGGCTTCGTCGATCTCGCTCGAGGCGGCGGCGACCTCGTCGACGAAGTCCTCGTCGAGCACGGGAGCGTCGGGCTCGCCGTTGACGTCGGGACCGTCGTAGGGGGTGACCTCGTCGGCGGCCTCGGCAGCCTCTTCCGCCTGCTCCTCCGCGAGGGAGTCGTTGAGGACCTCGGCGGCGGCCTCGGCCTCGCTGGTCTCGTCGATCTCGAGAGCGTCGTTCACGATCGCGTCCGCCTCCGGGTCGGTGATGTCGATGTCGCCGAGATCGGCGTCGTCGGTGTCGGTCTCGTCGTCGACGATGTGGACCGCGGCGTGCTCGGCCGAGTCGGAGGCGCGCTCCTGGGACTCGAGCACGTTGCCCTCCTGGGCTTCGTCGTCCTCGCTGGACTGCTCGGCGGCCGTCGCCCAGTCGGCGTCGTCGACATATCTTTCAGACACTGTGATCTCTTCCGTTCAGAGGCGGCCGCTCTCGGCGCCGCGCGTCCGTCCAGACGCCGGTCAGGCGCCGGCGGTACCGGGGACGCCGAAGACGGCGGTGGTGATCCACACGAACAGCACGTCGAGGCCGTAGACGATCGCCATCATGACGACGACGAACCCGAGGACGACGGCGGTGAACTTGATCAGCTCCTGCCGCGTCGGCGTGACGACCTTGCGCAGTTCTGCGAAGACCTGACGAATGAACAGGGCGATCCGCGCGAAGAAGTTGAGCTTCTTCTCGCGGGGCGCGCCGCGCTCGGCGACGATCTCACCCTTCGCCTCGTCCTGCGTCATCGAACCACCTAGGTCTGTTGTCTGTGCCAGCGTGCGCTGTGCGCAGGGCGGACAGGAATCGAACCTGCAACCTGCGGTTTTGGAGACCGCTGCTCTGCCAATTGAGCTACCGCCCTAAGATCCCGAGGGATCCAGGATGCGAAATCCACGCGCTTCCGCCTGGAATCTCCCGGGGGAGGGATGCCACGCGCCCGGGGGCACGGCGAAAGAATGCAGATTTCGACTGCACTGCAAGTGTACGGCATCGGGCGGACCGCCGACGAACGGAGCCCCCCGGCAGTCTCACGGCGAGCGCTCGTGGATAGGCTGGGAAACGGTCGCCACCTTGGCCCCCGACTCATCGGCGACCGGTGAGAGTTCAGGAGCATCCCGATGAGTTCGCACGCGCCCGCCCAGCACTTCCAGGTCGATCTGCGCGGCGTCATCGACCTGTTGAGCCGCCACATCTACTCCGGTCCCCGCGTGTTCCTGCGCGAGCTCCTGCAGAACGCCGTCGACGCGATCGCCGCGCGTCGAGAGGTCGACGGCGGCGGCGGTCGCGTCCGGATCACCCCGATCAGCGCGTCATCCGATGAGTTCGTCCTCCGCGACGACGGGGTGGGCCTGACACTCGACGACGTGGCGGATCTGCTCGGGACGGTGGGCCGCAGCTCCAAGCGCGATGTGTTCGATCTGCCGCGCTCCGACTTCCTCGGGCAGTTCGGCATCGGCATGCTCTCGTGCTTCATGGTGTGCGACGACATCGTCATCCGCTCCCGCAGCGCCCGTGGCTCCACGCCCGTGCAGTGGAGGGGGCGCACGGACGGGACCTTCGAGGTCGGCGCCGCCCCCGACGACACCCCGGTGGGGACGAGCGTGCACCTGCGCCCGCGCGGCGACAGCCGCGCGCTGTTGAGCACCGCTACCGTCATCGAGCTGGCCGAGACCTTCGGGCGTTTCCTCCCGATCTCGGTGAGCGTCGACCTCCCCGCCGGCGGCGAGACGACCATCACCGCCGCTCCCCCGTTCCTCGGCGATGACCGCGAGGAACAGGCGGCGTACGGGCGCGAACTGCTGGGCGCGGAACCGCTCGCGATCATCCCGCTCGCCGTCCCCGCCACTCAGACACGCGGCCTGGCCTTCGTGCTGCCGTTCGCCCCGGCATCCACCGCTCGTCAGAGCACGCGGGTGTACCTGCAGCGCATGCTGCTCACCGAACGCGCCGAGGATCTCCTCCCGGACTGGGCGTTCTTCGTCCGAGCGGTGGTCGACTCGGCGGGACTGCACCCGACGGCGAGCCGCGAGGCGCTCGTGGCGGACGACGCGCTCGAGCAGACCCGGACGGAGCTGGGGGATGCCATCCGCCGGTGGATTCTCGACCTCGCGCTCAGCGATCCCCTCCGCCTGGCGCAGGTCGTGAGCGTGCACGAGGTCGCGCTGAAGTCGCTGGTCCGCCACGACGACGAGCTGGCGCGGTTCATCGTGCCCTGGCTGTCGGTCGAGACGAACGTCGGACGCCTCCGCATCGACGACCTCGTCGGGCGCTCCTCCCCCGTCCGGTTCGCCGAGTCCGTCGAGGCGTTCCGACAGGTCGCGAGTGTCTCCCCGGCCGGCTCGATCCTCGTCAACGGCGGCTATCTCTACGACGACGAACTCATCCGGATGCTTCCCGAGGTCATGCCCGACGTGCGCGTCGAAGCCGTCGACGTCGTCGACGAGATCGACCGTCTCGACCCGCCTCCATGGGATCAGCGCGCGCTCGCCCTCGCCTTCGAGGAACGCGCTCGTGATGCCCTGGGCGCCGTCGAGGTGGTGGCACGCGCTTTCGAGCGCGCGGAGACGCCCGCCCTCTTCGTCGCCGACCCCGACGTGCTGCGCGCACTCGACCGCGGGCGCGCGCGCAGCGCGGGAGGATCGCTCTGGGCCGGAGTGCTGGATCGTGCCGAGCGCGCCGGTGCGCGGCCGCTCGACCAGGCACACGACAGGCCCGCCTCGCGTCTGTGCGTGAACTGGACGAACCCGACCGTGCAACGCCTCGCGCATGCCCCCGAGGGGCGGGCTTTCGCCGCGGGCGTGCAGGTGCTCTACGTGCAGGCGCTGCTCGCCGGTCACCATCCCCTCGGAGGGGGAGACCGGGCGCTGATGTCGTCGGCCCTCGCCGATCTGATCGAGCTCGCAGCCTCTTCCCCCGACCCCCTCACGAAAGGACCCGAATGACCGCCGCCGCCGAGAGCATCCGCGCTCTGTTCGACGAGATCGACCGGACGCCATGGGGTCCCCGGGAGCGCGCCCTCGTGGCCGAGGCCGTGGCCCGCGCGCAAGAGAGCGGTGACGCGCGCCTCGAGTACGAGGCACGCCTGCGTCAGACCTCGAGCGCCAACATGATCGGCGACACCGATCTCATGCTGACCTCTTTCGCGTGGTGCCTCGCGCAGCACGACGCCGATCCCGAACGTTTCCCCGCCGAGCTGGAGCCGGCCGGCGATCTGCTCTGGCAGTACAAGTGGATGGCCGGTGCCCTGCGCGGCTCGCCCGAGTTCTCGAGCGAGCAGATCGACGCCGTTCTCAATGACATGGAAGAGCACTACCACCGCGCCGGCGTCGGGCCGAGCGGTGCGATGATGGCGCGATTCGAGGACGCGTGGGCGGCCGGCCGCATCGACGAGGCCGCTGCTCTCCGCGAACGCCTCGAGGCGACACCGCGTGACGAATACAGCCACTGCGACGCCTGCGTCCGCAGCCAGTTCGCCGGGTTCTTCGCCGAGACAGGGCGCGAGGACGAGACCATCCGCCTCGTCGAAGAGATGGTCGAGGGCGGCTTCACGTGCGGCGAGGAGCCCGAACGCGCTCTCGCTCTCGCACTTCTGCCCCTGTTGCGAGCGGGCCGCCTGGATCAGGCCCGCGCGTTCCATCTGCGCAGCTACCGGCTGGCGAGGGAGAACCCCGACAACCTCACGATCATCGCCGACAACGTGGTCTTCTGCGCGCTGACCGGCAACGAGGCACGCGCCCTGAGCCTCGTCGAGAAGCACCTGCGGTGGTTGGCCCACGACGGTCTCAACGCCGAGGCGCACCAGGAGGCCTTCGCCGCCTTCGCGCTGGCTCTCGACGCCGTGACCCGCGCCGGCCACGGAGACACCCCCGTACGGGGATCGGATGCCGCCGAGCTCGCGCCGCTGCTCGGTGGGCGCGAGGCGATGCTGGCGGCATCCGAGCTGGCCTCCCTGTGCTGGGCACGGGCCGACGAGATCGCGGCGGCATTCGATCGACGCAACGGCAACGACGCGCACGCACGCCGACTGGAGCGCACGCGAGCGCTCGAGCGAGAGCACTACGACGTCCCGCTGTCGTCGTCGGGTTTCTCCGCCCCGGCCGCCGCCCCTCGTGAGCGGAACCTCGCCGAACGCATCGAGCGCGCCCAGGTGCTCGCCGCCGTCGGCACCCCGACCGCGATCGACGCCCTCGCCGACGTGCTCGACGACGCCGACGCCGCCGATCGCGTGACCCTGACCTTCGCGCTCCTGCGCGCGCTCGTCGCCGAAGCACGCCACGGCGACGCTGCAGCCGTGCTCGAGGCGCGCGTGGAGGCTCTGCGCGCGCTCGGACGAGACGATCGTGCCGACATCGAGGCCGAACGTGGCCCTGCCCTGTTCGGTGTCGACGACGAGGTCGCTCGCCGGACACTCGATGCTCACCCCGACGCTCCCGCTGACTTGACGGCTCACCTGCTGACGGTCATCGCCTTCCGCCACCTCGTCGAGAATCGGCTCGACGATGCCCTCGACGCGAGTCGCCGCGCCCGGGATCTGTACGCGCGGGAGGGCGATATCGAGCGCACGCACGCCCTGACTCATCTCGAGGCGGATGTGCGACGAGCGGCAGACGAGCCCGAGCGGGCGCTCGAGGTGCTCGACGCGCTGCTGTCCGAGGACACGGTCGCCCCGGGGCGACGCGTGCGACTGCTGATGGATCGGGCGACGATCCAGGATGCGCTGGGCGAGCCCCGGAGGGGTGCCGACGATGCCGACGAGGCCGCGCGACTGCTCCTGGTCTGGGACGTCGACGACCACGCCGTCGCGAGCGCCCTGTCGTTGGGCGCGCAGCTCGCGGAACGCGCGGGCGAGAACGACCGAGCCGTCGCCGGCTACCGGGTCGCCCTGCAGCGCCTCGAGGCCACGGGTGAGCCGACCACCGGGCTTCTCTACGGGCTGGGCCGCGCCCTCCTGGCTGCCGGCGCCCCGCACGAGGCGATCGAGGTGATCGACGACGTACTCGAACGGGAGACGGCGGCGAACGAGGCACCGGGGTCGCGGGCCATCACGGTGGGGCTGCTCGCTCGAGCCTTCGAGCACGCCGAGGAATGGGGCAACGCCCTGCGCGCGTGGGAGATCACGGCCGACCTGCACGTCGAGGCCGAGGAGCCGGCCCGCCGCGCATCGGCACTCGTGGCCCGTGCGCACCTGCTCGGTCGGCTCGGCGAAGAGGACGAAGCGGTCGAGACGTTGACGACGGCGGTCGCGGCCGCGCGAACCGACCCCGACAATCGCGGCATGCTCGCCGATGCCCTGCACTCCCTCGCCCAGGCCAAGGCCCAACGCGGGGACGACGACGCCCTCGCGATGCTGGACGAGGCGCTCGAGATCGGTCGGGCCGACGAGGCGGGATGGCTCGTAGCCGACCTCCTCGACACGCGCGCGCGGATCCTCGGCGGCACCGGTCGCATCGACGAAGCGGTCGCCAACGCCCTCCAGGCGGCCGACGGATTCCTCGCCGCCGGGGGCGCGCCGCAGGCGGGAGCGTCGGAACTCCTCGCGGCCCGGATCCTGCGGGATACGGAACGCATCGAAGAGGCCGCCGCGGTGCTGCGCTCGGCTCACGAACACGCCGAGGGACAGGAGCAGCTGCGCCAGGCGATCGCCATCGACCTCGGCGACGCCCTCGAGGCGCTCGGCCGCCACGGCGAGGCGGCGGAGGTGCGCAGCACACTGCGCAGCTGACGGGGTCCTCACGAACGACGACGGCGGCACCTCCGGGTGCCGCCGTCGTCGTTCGTGAGGTCAGGCCGTACGGATGAGCTTCTTGTTGACGAACTCGTCGGCCGCCAGCAGGCCCATCTCGCGCGAGGTGCCGCTGCGCTTGACCCCGCCGAACGGCAGCTCGGGCGAGTCGGCGAGCACGACGTTGACGTAGACCATGCCGGCCTCGATCCGATCGGCGATGCGCTGAGCCTGCTCGGCATCCGTCGTGAAGACGTAGGAGCCGAGACCGTAGCCGGTGTCGTTCGCGAGGTCGACGGCCTCGTCCTCGCTCGAGACGCGGTAGACGGTGCCGACCGGGCCGAAGAACTCCTCGCCGTAGGCGTCCATCTCGCGCGTGACACCCGTGAGCACGGTGCCCGGGTAGAACGCGCCGTCACGGGTGCCGCCGACCTCGACCGTGGCGCCCTGCGCGACCGCGCGCTGCACCTGCTCGTCGAGACGCTCGGCCGCAGCCAGCGACGAGAGGGGGCCGAGGACCGTGTCGTCGGTGAACGGGTCGCCCACCTTGGCCTCGCCGAGCGCAGCCGAGAACTTCTCGAGGAACGCGTCGTAGAGCTCGTCGATCACGATGAAGCGCTTGGCGCCGTTGCAGGACTGACCGTTGTTGTCGAGACGGGCGTCGACGGCTGACTGCACCGCGGCATCCAGATCCTCCGTGGAGAGCAGGATGAACGGGTCGGATCCGCCGAGCTCGAGCGCGACCTTCTTGAGGTTGCGACCGGCGATCTCCGCCACCGCCGCCCCCGCACGCTCGGACCCCGTCACCGACACGCCCTGCACGCGGCGGTCGGCGATGACGGTCGCCGCCTGGTCGTTGGTGACGCGGATGTTCACGTACGCCCCCTCGGGCAGGCCCGCGTCGCGGTAGATCGCCTGCAACGCCTCGGCCGATTCGGGGCACTGGGGCGCGTGCTTGAGAAGGATCGTGTTGCCGACGGCGAGGTTCGGGGCGGCGAAACGGGCGACCTGGTAGTACGGGAAGTTCCACGGCATGATGCCGAGCAGCACTCCCAGCGGAGAGCGGCGGATCACCGCCGTACCCTCGCCCAGGATGTCGAGCGGGCTGTCGCCGGTGATCTTGTCGATGTTGTCGGCGTAGTACTCGGTGATGTCGGCGGCGAAGTCCACCTCGCCGAGCGCCGCCTCGAGGGGCTTGCCCATCTCGCGGACGATGATCGCGGCGAGGTCGTCGCGGCGCTCGCGGTGCAGCTGGGCGACGCGGCGCAGGCCCTCGGCGCGCTCGGCCGGGGCGGTGCGCGACCACACGCGGTATCCGTCGTGGGCGGAGGCGATCGCCGCTTCGACTCGGGAGTCGCTCAGCGTGTCGTACTCGGCGAGGGTCTCACCGGTCGCGGGATTGACGACGGCGTAGTCGCTCATGGTGCTCCTTTTCGTTTCGTTGTCAGGACGTGATGCGGCGGCGGGCGCTGGCGGGGGCTTCTCGACCCAGGGTCTCACCGCGGAAGAAGCCCGGGCTCGCCACGCGCTGGGCGATCATGAGAACGAGTCCGACCACGATGATCACCACGGTGATCACGAACACGAGACCCACGCCGCCGATCTCGGAAC
Source organism: Sphingomonas sp. G5 (assembly GCF_052660795.1). Classification (NCBI taxonomy): domain Bacteria; kingdom Pseudomonadati; phylum Pseudomonadota; class Alphaproteobacteria; order Sphingomonadales; family Sphingomonadaceae; genus Sphingomonas; species Sphingomonas sp. G5. The sequence continues at coordinate 2,712,772 of NZ_CP109660.1, forward strand.
CCGAGCCGTAGTCGGGGCTCGCGCTGTCGATGAGGGTGGTCACGAACAGCACCGCGAGGATCAGCCCGCCGACGAGGGGAGCGAGCAACGTCAGGAAGACGTTGCGCACCGAATCGAACCATTGCCTGCGGAAGTACCAGACGCACGCGAAGGCGGTCAGGCCGTAGTAGAAGCAGATCATCGCGCCCAGGGCGGTGATGGTGTCGGTGAGCACGTTCTCGCTCAGCACCCGCATGACGGCGTAGAACGCCGACGCGACGATCGCCGAGGCGACGGTGGCGTAGCCCGGGGTGAAGAAACGGGGACTGACCCTCGCGAATTTCTTCGGCAAAGCGTCGTAGTGGGCCATGGCCAGGAGCGTGCGCGCGGGCCCCACGAAGGTCGCCTGCAGCGAGGATGCCGAGCTGGTGAGCACCGCGAGCGAGACGAGGAACGCGAGGGGTCCCAGAATCGGGCCCGACAGGTGGAAGAACACGTTCTCCTGGATGTCCTCGTTGCCCAGGCCCAACTCCCCCGTGCCGTTGCCCGCGAACATGAGCAGCGCGACGGCGATCAGCAGGTACAGCGCGACGATCAGGAACACGGTGACGGTCGCCGCACGACCCGGCGTCTTGTCGGGATCCTTCGTCTCCTCGTTCATCGTGAGGATGACGTCCCACCCCCAGAAGATGAAGATCGACAGCGAGAGCCCGGCGGCGAACGAGCTGAAGGACGAGACCTCGAAGGGGTTGAACCACGACGCCTGCACGGGACTCGCGTCGAAGGCGTTGCCGTTCATCATCTCGACGACGGCCGCGCCCGCGAAAATCAGCAGAACGAGGATCTGGAAACCGACCAGGCCGTACTGCAGGCGCTGGGTGGTCTGCAGGTCGCGGTACGACACGATCGTGGCCAACAGCATGAAGATCAGGCAGACGGCCACGTTGATCGGGACCACACGGGTGAGCTCGGCGATCTCGGCGTTGCCGGTGAGCTGCGCGATCAGCAGGAACAGGAAGTCCACGGCGATACCGGCCAGGTTCGACAGCACGATGACGGTGGCGGCGATCAGGCCCCAGCCCGCCATCCACCCCACCCACGGCCCGAAGGCGCGGGCTGCCCAGGTGAAGGAGGTGCCGGCATCCGGCATTCGCGAGTTCAGTTCGCGATAGCCGAGGGCGACGAGGAGCATCGGGATGAAACCGACGAGGATGATCGCGGGCACCTGGAAGCCCACGGCCGACACGGTCGGGCCGAGGGCTCCGGTCAACGTGTACGCGGGGGCGATCGTCGAGATGCCGATGACGACGGCGCCGATCATGCCGATCGAGCCGACCCGCAGTCCCTTGTTCGAGATGCCGGTGGTGACGGCGCTGTCCGGTGCCGGACTCGCCTCGTTGCGAGAACTGGTCATGAGGAGGCCTCCGAGGTGCGCGGCACCACGATCATGGGGACGGGAAGGGCGCGGAGGATGCGCCCCGCGGTGGAGCCGAGGAACAGACGGCGGGGCTGCGCGAGACGGCTCGAGCCCACGAGGGCCACCTCGCCCGACTGCCAGTCGATGCGCGAGACGGCGTCTTCGATGTCGGAGCCCGCACCGACGACGGCCTCGACCTCGATCTCAGCGGGAAGCGCCGTGCGGGCGGCGTCGAGCACGCTCTCGGCGTGCGCGTGACCGGCCAATCTCGTCAGGGACGCATCGACGCGGCCGGGCAGGTCCACGCCCGCGAGCGAGAGGAGCCGCAGGGGCGCTTTCGCCCGACCGGAGAGGGATGCCGCGGCGTCGAGCAGGACCTCGGCTCCGGGGCGCGTGCCGATCGCGGCGGTGACGCGCGGCAGCCCGACAGCCGGGTCGACCTCGCGCGCTCCCTCGGGGGCGAGCGCGACGGGGACGGGCGCGGAGTGGACGAGCTCTTCGGCGGTGGTGCCGAGGCGATGACGGCCGCGGGATCCGCCCCCGCCGGTGCCGACGACGATGACTCCGGCGTCGAACTCCTCGGCCGCCGCCACGAGTCCGTCCGACACCGCCTGGGCGAAGCGGACGTGACCGCGGATACCGGGGTAGGGCGCGACGGCCTCGCGCAGCCAGCCGCGGGCGGTGTCCTGCACGAGGCGCTCGTAGCCGGCATCCGTCGGGATCGACACGTTGTTCTCGGCCGAGGGCAGTACGACGACCGCGTGCACGGGGGCGTCGAGAGCGGCACCCAGCCGTGCGCCGAGCGCGAGGGCGTCGGCTCCCGCATCGGTGGCGGTGTAGCCGACCACCACGCGACGGGCGGTCACCCGCGCGTCCGCTCGAGGATCTCCTCGGCCGCACGGCGCCCCTGGCGGATCGCTCCGTCGACGTGCTGGAAGCCGGCTCCGGCCATGTCGCTGCACGCGAGGTGGATCGCCCCCACGGGCTCGCGCAGGTCGGCCCCGTAGCGGTGCAGCCCGCCCATGTCGAAGCTCGCGGCGTACGCACCGCGCGTCCACTCCTCGGTGCCCCAGTCGCTCTCGTAGTACACGACGGGGTTCTTCGCCTCGGGACCGTAGTAGTGCGACAGCGACTCGAGGATGCGCTCCTTGCGCTCCTCGGCGCTGAGGCGGAACAGGTCGTCGGCGTTGTGGTCCGAGACGAAGCCCACGAGGGTCCCGCGCTCGTCGCCGTGGTTGGTGTTGTCGTACGCCTCGTGCGCGAGCTCGTAGGGGCTGAAGGCGGTGCCGGACAGACCCTTCTCGCGCCAGAACGGGGTCTCGTACACGGCGTGGACCTTGATGACGAAGCCCATCGAGATGTGCTGGTGCATCTGGTGCTGCAGGCGCGGGAGGGGGGGCTCGAACGAGATGCGCGAGTACAGCACCGGCGCGAGCGCCAGGATCGCGAAGCGGGCGCGGACCGTGACGCCGTCGGCGATCACGGTGACCCCCGCCGAGGAGGTCTTCGCGGCCTCGACGCGGGCGGTCAGCGCGCGCAAGTCGTCGACCCGCTGGCCCGTCGCCGAATCGGCGGGGCGCTCGGGCGTCGCGACGGCGTCGCCCCAGATGATGCGGCGCACCGGCTGGTTCAGCAGCACGTCGTCGCCGAGGCGCTCGGCGAGCAGCTCGGGAACCTGCTGCAGACCCCCCGCGACGCGCTTGTCGAGGATGAAGTCGGCGTCGACAAGATTCGAGTACGAGCCCGCGGATGCCGCCATGTGCAGCGACTGCAGCAGCGAGAACGTGTGCGTGGGCTTGGTCAGCATCGCCGAGCCCGTGGCGAACGCAAGGTTGCGGACGGCCTCGTCGTCGTCGGTCTGCTCGCGCAGCCAGGCGTCCCACGAGATCCTGTCCCACTCGGCGGCCCGCGGGTGCGCCCACGGCCGGTCGGGGTCGATCTCGGCGACCATGGCGTCGAGGCGCGCGGTCACCTCGTCGATGACCTTCTCGGTCTCGGGCGCGACGGGGAACATCTCTCCGGTGAAGCGCTTCGTCTCGCCGTCGGGGCCGACGTAGACGCTGTCGCCCTCGCGGTAGCGGCTGTAGGTCGACAGCCCCAGGTCGGCGACGGTGTCGATGAGCGCCGTCTGGTCGGGCGACACCCACTGTCCGCCCAGCTCGAGCATCGCTCCGTCGATCACATCGGTCCACAGGCGCCCGCCGACGCGGTCGCGCGCCTCGAGCACCGTGACCGAGAGACCGGCCTTGCGCAGGTCGTTGGCGGCGGTGAGGCCGGCGGCGCCGGCTCCGATGACGACCACGTCTCGGGTGATCTCGTCCATGAAAGCGTCCTTACTTGTCGTGCGGAGTCGAAGGTATGGCCCCGACGGCGGCGGAGTTCGGGTCGACACCGCCGCCGGGACGTTCGTCAGTTGCGGGCGAGGGCGGCCGCGACCACGTCGAGACCCTCGTCGAGCAGGTCGTCGCCGATCGTCAGCGGCGGGAGGAAGCGGATGACGTTGCCGTAGGTGCCGCAGGTGAGCACGATGACGCCTTCGGCGATCGCGGTCTTCGCCACGGACGCGGTGAGGGCAGCGTCGGGCGCACCCGTGGTGGGGTCGACGAACTCGGCGGCGATCATCGCGCCGTGTCCGCGCACGTCGCCGATGCGCGGGTCGGCCTTCTGCAGCTCACGCAGGCGCCCCTTCAGAAGCTCCCCGATCTGCTGGGCGCGCTCGACCAGGCCCTCGTTCTCGAAAGCGTCGATCGAGGCCAGCGCCGCGGCGCACGCGATCGGGTTACCGCCGTAGGTGCCGCCGAGTCCGCCCGTGTGGGTGGCATCCATGATGTCGGCGCGGCCCGTGACGGCCGCGAGCGGCAGGCCGGCGGCGATGCCCTTGGCGGTGGTGACCAGGTCGGGGACGATGCCGAAGAGCTCGCTCGCGAACATCGCGCCGGTGCGCGCGAAGCCCGACTGCACCTCGTCGGCGATGAAGACGACGCCGTTGGCGCGGCACCAGTCGACGATCGCGTTGAGGAAGCCGTCGGCGGGGACGATGAAACCGCCCTCGCCCTGGATCGGCTCGATGATGACGGCGGCGAGGTTGTCGGCGCCGACCTGCTTCTCGATCAGCGAGATCGCCTTGGCCGCGGCATCCGGGCCCGACGATCCGTCACGGAAGGGGTAGGACAGCGGCGCACGGTAGACCTCCGCCGCGAAAGGACCGAAGCCGCTCTTGTACGGCATGTTCTTCGCCGTGAGCGCCATCGTCAGGTTGGTGCGACCGTGGTAGGCGTGGTCGAAGGCGACGACGGCCTGGCGTCCGGTGAACTTGCGGGCGATCTTCACCGCGTTCTCGACGGCCTCGGCGCCCGAGTTGAACAGGGCGCTCTTCTTCTCGTGGTCGCCCGGGGTGAGGCGGTTGAGAGCCTCGGCCACCGCGACGTACGAGTCGTACGGCGAGATCATGAAGCACGTGTGGGTGAAGGCCGCGACCTGCTCCTGAACGGCCTTGACCACGGCAGGGTGGGCGTTGCCGACGCTGGTGACGGCGATGCCCGAGCCGAGATCGATGAGCGAGTTGCCGTCGGCGTCGACGACCACTCCCCCACCCGCGGCGACGGCCTGGATGGGCACGGTATGACCGACACCGGATGCCACGGCGACGGCCTTGCGGTCCAGCAGCTCCTGCGAGCGCGGGCCGGGGATGGCGGTGACGAGGCGGCGCTCCTGGGCGAGGGACGGACCGCCGACGAGGGGAAGGGTGTCGAGGCTCATGGCGCGATGCTACGGACGCCGTCACGAGACATGCACTCTCCTCCATGTACAGTCACAGGCACCGTCGTATACGAGTCGTACAGGAGCTGCCATGGTCGACACCGCCGTCGCCCCGCCGAGTCTGCGGGCCCTCCTCGCCCGCCGCGACCTGCACCTGCGCCTGGTGACCGGTGAGGACGAACTGTCACCGGGGAGCATCGACCGCCCGGTGAGGTGGGTGCACTCCAGCGACCTCGTCGATCCCACGCCGTTCCTCAGCGAGGGCCTCGTGCTGCTGACGACGGGGACGCAGTTCGTCGACACGGCCGACTACACGGCGTACGTGGATCGGCTCGTCGCCCGCGGCGTGCGGGCGCTCGGCTTCGGTACCGAAGTGGTGCGCGACGGCATCCCGGCGGGACTCGCCGCGGCCTGCCTCACCGCGGGGATGCCGCTGTTCGAAGTGCCCTACCGCACGCCCTTCATCGCGGTGGCCCGGGCCGGCGCCGAGGCGATCGCCGCCGACGCCTACGCCCGCCGCAGTTGGTCGCTCGCCGCTCAACGCGCCGTCTCTCTGGCGGCCCTCCGCCCCGACGGGCTGACCGCCACCCTGGCAGAGCTGTCGAGGCAGCTCGACTGCTGGGTCGGGCTGTTCGACGCGGCCGGGGCCCTGCGCACCGCGTACCCCGCCGGTTCCCTCGCCACCCCGGCGGTCGACGCGGTGACGACGGAGGTGACCACGATGCTCCGCCGCGGGACGCGAGCGGCATCCAGCCTGCGGGTCGCGGGATCCGCCGTGAGCCTGCAGACCCTCGGGCGGGGCGGGCACCTGCGCGGAGCCCTCGCGATCGCCGCCGACGACCTCGACCACGAGGCGCGCAGCGTCGTCACGGCCGTCGTGGCCATGGCCGCCCTCGCCCTCGAACAGCAGGACGGGCTGAGCCGGGCGATCGGTACGTTCCGCGCCGGGCTCGTGCAGTCGCTCGGCACCGACGATCCGACCCTCGCGCGGCGCGCGTCGCGCGACCTGTTCGGCCCCCTCCCCTCGGCCCCGGTGCTCGTCGCCCTGACCCCTGGCACGTCGTCGCGATCCGCCGCCCTCGGCGAGTGGCTCGAGATGCGTGCCCAAGAGGGGCGCGGCGAGATGTTCTTCGGCCGCGGGGACGACGGACTCGTCATCGTCGTGCCCACCGCGGGACGCGCGCTGCTGGAAGAAATAGCCGACCGCTTCGAGATCGTCGTCGGGTGCTCCGCCCCCACCGGCTACGACGCGTTCTCGAGCGCCCTCGCGCAGGCGCGTACGGCGCGCGAGCGGCTCTCGGCGCCCGGGGTCGCCGACTTCGCCGACACGGCGCGCGCGGGGCTGCTCGCCGCCCTCGGTTCCGAGGCCGCACGCAGTGTCGCGGCGGGCGCGCTCACTCCCCTGCGCGCCCACGATGAGGCACAGGGATCCGCGCTACTCGAGACTCTCGACGCCTGGCTCGCCCACGATTGCTCGCACGAGGCCACCGCCCAGGCCCTCGGCATCCATCGCCACACCGTTCGCGCGCGCATCGGTCAGGCCGAGCGCGTGCTGGGCCGCGACCTGTCGTCGTTCGCCGCGCGGGCGGAGATCTGGACCGCCCTGCGGCTCGCGGAGTAGCGGGGTCGGGCCCGGGCCGTCGGGCGGAGTCCGTGCCCGACACGCCGGGCGCCGGCATGCCGAGTCGGCGTGTCGGCCGCATGACGGCACGGACGAACGCCGCGGCGGAACGGGGTGCCGCAGGACCGGGCCCCGGAACCTCAGCCGGCGTCGCCGAGGTTGTCGGACAGGATCTCGAGCACGCGCTCGCGGGCGAGGTCGGCGTCGCCCGCCCGGGCGCGAGCGACGGCGTCGACGAACGCCTCGGCGAAGACCGCGTGGGCGATGCGGGAGGTGTGCTCGAGCTCGTCGCGGAAGGTCCCGCCCGAGGCGAGGACGAGCGACAGATCGGCGCGCTCGGTCAACGGCGAGGCGACGAACGAGGTCAGGGCGATCACGCGCGCTCCGGCCGCCCGTGCCGCCGAAGCCGCCCGCAGGCTCGCCTCGTTGGCGCCCGAACCGCTGATCACCACGCACACGTCGTCGGGCGACAGGTGGCGCGCGGCGATCTGCTGACCGATCGGGTCGCCGAGAGTCTCGGCCGGGCGCCCCACGGCGGTCAGGCGCATCGCGAGGTCGGTCGCGACCGGGGCGGACAGGCCGCTCGCGACGACGAGCAGGCGCCGGGCGGTCACCACCGCTTCTACCGCGGCGTCGACCCCGTCGGCATCCAGCAGGCCCGTGGCGGTGCGCAGGTCGTCGGCGATGCGATCGATCGACGAACGGATGCCGCCGAGGGCGCCGTCCTGGGCGACCGGGGGCACCGCGCGACGGCCACGTTCGGCCGCGAGCGCCACGCGCAGTTGCGGATAGCCGCGGTACCCGAAGGTCTGGCAGGCGCGCACCACCGTGGATCGCCCCACCCCCACGCGATCGGCGATCTGCTGCGCGGTGAGTTCGATCACGGCATCCGGATCGTCGACGATGAGATCGGCGACGCGACGCTCGCTCGGCTGGAGGGAATTGCGGACGGCCGCGATGCGGGCGGTCACGGGGACCTCAGCGGACACGCGGACCCTCCATGATGCGGCGGCGGATGCGGCCCGAGACCGCGTCGATCGCGACGGTGACGACGACCACGACGATCAGGAGCATCCCGACCGTCGACCACTCACGGTACTGGGTGTACGAGGTGAGCATGTCGCCGATTCCGCCGACCCCGATCAAGCCGAGGACGGCCGACGCACGCACGTTTATCTCGAAGCGGTACAACCAGAACGACAGGAACGTCGGCGACGCCTGGGGCCACACGCCCCAGCGGAGCACCTGGGCGGTGGAACCGCCGGCCGCGCGGGCGGCCTCGATGGGGCCCGGCGCGACGTTCTCGACGGCCTCGTAGCCCCACTTGCCGAGCGTTCCGACACCGCCGATCGCGAGCGCGAGCGCGCCGGTGAGCGGGGTGAGTCCCGTGACCGACAGGATGATGATCGCGAACACGAGCTCGGGGACCGCCCGCACGAGCGAGAAGACGAAGCGCAGCACCGCGCGCACGGGCGCCGGTCCGAAGCCGCGCGCCGAGATCAGCGAGAGGGGGGTGGCGATCAGGATGCCGAGCACCGTACCGATCCACGCCATCTCGACGCTGCGCCAGGTCTGCCACAGAGCCTCGGGGAGCTTCGACCAGTTCGGAGAGCCGAACATGAGCCCCAGATAGCGCGCGATCTCGGCGGGCAGCTCACCGAGCCGCGACCACGCGATGTCGGCGGACCAGAACGCGGCGATCACGATGACGCTGACGACGACCCACGACAGGGTGCGCAGGGGGCGCCGGCGGCGGGGCGGCACGACGAGCGCGGCGGGTCGTGCGGGGGCGAGGGCGGTCATACGAGCCTCCGGCGGATCGCGTCACTGACGGTGTCGAGCACGACGACGATCACGAGGATCTCGACGATGACGAGCGACAGCTGGTCGTAGCGGTAGAAGGTGCGGACGGCGTCGATGAGCAGGCCGATACCGCCCGCGCCGACGAGCCCCAGCACGGTGGACGCGCGCACGTTCAGTTCGAAGACGTAGAGCGTCTGCGACACGAAGGCGGGCCAGGTGTCGGGGAGGGCGATCGCGCGGTTGATCTGCGTCTGCGTCGCGCCCGCGGCGCGGCCGGCCTCGAGGGGGCCGAGGTCGGTCGCGTCGATGGACTCCGAGACGAGTTTGACGATGATGCCGACGTTGAACAGCACCAGCGCCAGGATGCCGGGAAGAGCCCCCACCCCGACCATGGCGACGAGCACCGCCGCGTAGACGAGCTCGGGAACGGCACGGACGACGTTCAGGATGCCGCGCACCGCCGCCCGCGTCGGGGTGAAGGGGTTCGTGGGCCGGGCCGCCCAGAAGCTCACCGGCAGAGAGATCGCGGCACCCACCGCGGTGCCGATGACCGCCATCTGCAGTGTCTCGAGGATCGGACCGACGGTGCGCGGAAAGAACGACCAGTCGGGGGTGAGCAGTTCGCCGACACGCAGCGCGCCCTGCTGCCAGTTGCGCGCGATCGCGGCGACGTCGAGGCCCACCCCGACCACGGGCAGGCACATGAAGACGGTCACCGCGACGACGACGCTCGCGGCGGTCCACGGCATCCATCGCCCCTTCGGACGCGGCGGAACGGTCAGCACCGTCATCGCTCGAGCCTGTCGGCTGCGGTCACCGAGCGGCCGTAGATCTGCGCGAAGTCGTCATCGGTGGCGGATGCCGCGGGGCCGTCGTACACGATCTCTCCGGCGCGCATGCCGATCATGCGCGTGCCGTACTCGCGGGCGAGATCCAGCAGGTGCAGGTTGACGAGGACCGTGATGCCGAGGTCCTCGTTGATGCGACGGAGGTCGTCCATGACGCCGCGGGCCGTGGGCGGGTCGAGGCTCGCGACCGGTTCGTCGGCGAGGACGATGCGCGGCTGCTGCGTCAGCGCGCGGGCGATGGCCACACGCTGCTGTTGCCCGCCGGAGAGGGCCGACGCGCGGTCCCAGACCTTGGGCAGGAGGCCCACGCGGTCGAGGGCCTCGAACGCCAGGCGACGGTCGCCCTCGCGGTAGGCGCCGAAGAGCGTGCGCCAGAGGGGGGTGTGAGCCAGACGACCGACGAGCACGTTGTTGAGCACCGTGGTGCGCCCGGCCAGGTTGAAGCTCTGGAACACCATGCCGATGTGCCCGCGGAGTTCGCGCAGTCGACGACCCGAGGCGCCGTCGACGCGGCGACCACCCACTTCGACGATGCCGGAGGTCGCGGGCACGAGGCCGTTGATCGTGCGGATCAGAGTCGATTTGCCGGACCCCGAGAGCCCCACCACGGCGATGAGTTCTCCCGGCGCGATGTCGAGCGAGACGTTCTTGAGCCCCACCGTGCCGTTGGGATAGCGCACCGAGACGCCGTCGAGGCGGATGCCCCAGGGCGCCGAGGCCAGAGCCTCGACGCCCGGGGTGAGCGTTCCGGTGGTCACTGGAGCCCGAGCTGCTGAGCGGCGCGGGCGACCACGTCGAGCGACGAGGGGTCGGCCGGGGCGAGCTTGGTGATCGAGTACACGGCCTTGAGGGCGGCGGAGCCCTCGTCGGTCGCGGAGTAGTCGGCGAGCGCCGTCGAGATTTTCTGCTGCAGCTCGGGCGAGAGGTCCTTCGACACGGCCACCCCGTCGTTCGGGATCTCGTTGGTCAGGCCGAAGACGACGACCTTCTGGCCCACGTCGGACTTGTCCTTCTTCACCAGGGTGCGGGCGTCCCAGAAGCTGAAGCCGACCTCGGCGTCGCCGTTGTAGACCGCGAGCACCGAGGCGTCGTTGGCCGTGACGGGCACCTTCTGGAAGCCGCTGTCGATGTCGACGCCGGCCTCTTTCAGCGCGAGCATCGGGTAGATGTAGCCGGCGGGCGAGCCGGGTCCGAGCACGGCGACCTTGGCGCCGGCGATCTTCGAGATGCTGTCGAGACCCGCGGGGCCCTGCAGGGCGTCGGCACCGTTGCAGAACGACATGCCGTCGCGCTCCACGACCGGGGTCTCGCAGTACTTGTCGGGGTTGTTCGTCATGAACTGGCCCGGGTAGGTGATGTTGCCGTTGCGCTCGGTCTGCAGCACGACCGAGGCGCCGTAGCGGTCGTTCGCCTGCCACAGCTGCAGCGAGGGGAGGAAGCCGATCTGCGCCTGGCCCGCCCCCATCGCCTCGACGGCGGCCTGGTAGTCCTTCGACACGACCCCGGTGACCGGGATGCCGAGCTTCTCGGTGAGCATGTCGGTGAGGGGCTTCGCGGTGTCGACGAGGTTCGCCTGGTCCTGCGAGGGAACGAGCGCGAGCACGAGCGAGCTCGGGTCGGCGGCGGGACCGGAGGCGGCGCCCGCGGTTCCGGAGCAACCGGCCAGGGCGATCGAGGCGAGGGCGGCGGTGGCGAAGGCCGCGGCGAGACGGGTGCGACGAGTGTTCATGATTCCTCTGCGGTTCGGGTGGGATTCAGGCGTGAGAAGGGAGGTGTGCGGCGGGGGGAACGTCGACGTGGGCGGCGTCGACCCACGCGGCGAGTGCGGGCAGCAGCTCGTCGAGGGTGTCGGCGCGGAAGGTGGGAGCGGCGGCGGCATCGGCGTATCCGCCGACGAGAGCGGTGTCGAGACCACGGGCGTGGGCGGGGGCGAGGTCGTTGCGCCAGACGTCGCCGACCGCGAGCACGCAGATGCCGTCGTCGAGGTCGTCGAGCAGGGTCTCGAGCCCTGCGGGCTTGGAAGCGTCGGTGACGATGCGGTCGAACAAGCCGTCCAGGCCCATCGCGGCGAGCGCCTCGTCGAGGCGGGTGGCGGGGGCGTTCGTGACGAGGAGCCGCTCGGCATCCACGTCTGCGAGGAAATCCGCGAGGCCGCGAGCCGTCGACACCGGCGCGTCGACACTGCCGAGCTGCGTGCGGCTGAGGGCGTACGCCGACGCCAGGTCGTCGTCGTCGACGCCGGCCTCGAGGGCCGCGCGACGGACGGCGTCGTAGCCGTCGATGACGTCGTCCGTCGGGGTGGCGAGGTGGGCGGCGACGGCCGAGACGAAGTCGTCGGCGGATGCCGTGTGCACGGCGACCGCGCGGGCGTAGGCCAGCAGCGGGCCGTCGCCGACGGCGACGGTGCCGTCGAAGTCGAAGATGAGAACGGGGCGGGGCACGGGGAGACTCCTGTCGTGGACGTTGCGTCCATGTTGCACCTCAAATGTGGACGCAATGTCCACGCCGTGTAAACGCTGGATGAACGGCACCTGTGCGCCCCCGCTCCGGCTCTAGCGTGGAGCGGTGACCTCCTCCGCCGCCCTCGACGCCGCCGCCGCCCGGGCCCTGTCCGACCCCGCCGCCGCGATCTCGTCTCTGCCGTGGCTCTCGACCGCGCTCGCCGACGACGCCGCCGCGGGACGCTTCGCCGCGTGGGGTCGCTCGAGCGTGATCGACGAGAACGTCGCAGCCGCGGTCCTCGCTCGCCCCCTCTTCGACGAACTACACGCGCGGGCCGGGCTAGAGGCCTCGTGGCCGGTGGGGAACGCCGGTGTGCTGCACGTGTACGGCTACCTTCTCTCGACCACGCCGACCCCCTACGGTCTCAAGCGCGAGCGGTGGCTGACGGGCGAACTCGAACGCGCGTGCGGGCTCGACGCCGGGGCGTTTATACCCTGGGCCGGGACGCAGACGCTCCTGTCACGCGCCACCGCGGCCGCGTCCGTGTTGCTGGCCCGCCCGGATGCCCTCACCGAGGAGGCCGAGGGCCGCACCGCGCGCATCGCGCTCGGCGCCCCGCTTCCCGAGGGCACCGCGGCTCTGGCCTACGCCGTCGACGGACTCCTCGTCACGATGTTCCCGGTGGACGATCCCGCGGCATTGCGGGCGGGCCTGGGCGCCCCGCGGCTGCGGTGGAACGCGGTCTGAGCCGAACGGTCGCGGACCGTCCCGCGGAATCCAGGCCGGATGCGCCGCGACACGGCATCCCGAACCGGCGCGTCATCCCCGACCTCCGCCCGAGGGAACACCCCCCGGCGAGGGCGGACGGGGCTCAGCAGCCGCAGCTCCCCCGAACCAGCACCCGCGGCTCGAACACGACGTCGAAGGTTTTGCCCCTCGGCGGCGAACCGGCCGTTCCGGCGAGGATCCGCGCGGCCGCGCGTCCCATGGCCTCCATGGGCTGGCGGACCGTCGTCAGCGGCGGAGTGGTCAGGCGCGAGCCGAGCGTGCCATCGAACCCGGTGACGATCACGTCGTCCGGCACCCGTACCCCCTCGGCCGCCAGGACGTCGAGAAGGGTGAAAGCGTTCTGGTCGGTCGCGCAGACGAAGGCGCGCGGCATCCGCCCCCCGGCCAGGAGCGCGCGCACCTGCGGCACGAGCTCGTCCTCGCCGCGCACGGTCGCGTCGATGGAATCGAGACGGGGGCGGATGCCGCGGGCCTCGAGCTCCGCGATCATCGCGTCACGACGCTCCACCGCATCCGTCGCCTCGAGGCGTCCGACGAAGGCGATGTCGGTCGCGGCGTGCTCCTCGACGAGGTGGGCGACGAGGTCGCGCATCCCTCGCGCATTGTCGACCCGCACACGGTGGTGGGGATCGTCGGCCGGGGCGGCGCTGAAGAGCACGATCGGAATGCTCGGAGTGTGTCGAGCCAGGGTCGGCGCGGTCTGCGGGGACGGGAAGATCGCCAGCCCGTCGACACGACCCACGGTGTCGGCGACCGAGACATCGGCATCCGATCCGCTGCTGAGCATGACCGGTCGCCCGAGCGCCCAGCACTCCAGTTCGAATCCCCGCTGGACCTCGTCGACGTACAGCGGAAAGGCGCGGGGATCGGACAGCACGTCGTCGTCGGTCTGGTCCCAGGCGATCACGCCCCCGGCATCGAGCGCCGGCGACTGCATCCCGCTGAGCGGCTGCGCCCGCGGGTCGGCCCGCTCGAGCAGCAGGTCGAAGGCGTGCAGGCCGAGGATGCCGGTGCGTCCGCGCGCGAGCCCGCGGGCGGCGCCGCTGGGCGCATATCCCAGCCGCCGAGCGGCATCGAGCACCCTCTCGCGAGTCGCCTCGCTGAGCTTGTCGGGACGGCGGAAGGCGAACGACACCGACGCGATCGAGACGCTCGCCTCCTGCGCGACGTCGTAGACGGTCGGTCGACGCGTCGTCTGCTCCTCCGGCATCGGATCGGCCCTACCCCTCCTGCAGCGCGACGAGCTCCTCGAGCTCCAGCCCGTGGTGCACGGGGAAGACGGGATCGCCGCTGTCCGACGGTACATCCTCGCGCGAGGAACGCACGGCATCCATCGACCGGGGGATCTCGATCGGCAGCCGACCGCGCGGGGCGACGCGCCCCGTGAGGGCATCGAGCACCGCCGCCGACGAACTGCCGTAATCGGCGACGATCGCCGCGGCATGGCCCACGAACGGCGTGAGGATCGCGGGGCGGTCGAGGTTCACCACGATCACGAGGGGGCAGGATGCCGCGATCCGGTTCAACCGGTACACCAGACCCGGCGCGAACTCGAGCGAGCCCTGGTGGAACCAGGCCTCGAGGAAGAGATCGTCGCGGGGCTCGAACGGCGCACCGATGCGGACCAGGGCGAGATCGGCCTCGGCGGGGTCGGACACCACGCGTCCGAGCTCGGCCACGTCGTCGGCGCGGAAGCCCTCGACATAGACGCTCCCGGTGGGGCGGAGAGGCAGAGTCGACCCCTCGTTCACCAGCACGGTGAGCGAACGCGCCTGCGCCCGCTCGCCGAGGGCCCGGAATTCGGGATTGCCCACGAGGCGCTCGGCCGCGTCGACGTCGACGTAGGGATCGTCGAAGAGTCCGAGCTGGAACTTCACCCGCAGCAGGCGCCGCACCGACGCGTCGAGACGCTCCTCGGACACCCGGCCCGAGCGGACGAGATCCACGAGCATCTCGACGCATTCCTCTCCGCCGAACTGGTCGCTTCCGGCATCCAGGATCTTCTCCATGCGCTCGACGGCGGTGAGGTGTTCGACGCCCCAGGCTCGGGCGGGGAGCACCTGGTCGCCGACATGGTTGTCGTTGACGAGCTCCCAGTCGGTCACCACGACGCCGTCGTAGCCGAGCTGCTCGCGGAGCAGGCCCGTCACGATCTGCCGGTTGTACCCGAAACCGACCTCCTCGATCGGCTCCCCGTCGACCTCGAGACCGACGGGCATGCCGTAGTACGGCATCATGCCCGCCGTCCCCCGGCGGATCGCCTCGCGGAACGGCTCGAGGTGATAGTCGAACATGCCGCCGGGATACACCTGCTCGCGCCCGTAGGGAAAGTGCGCATCCTCGCCGGCGAGCTGCGGGCCACCGCCCGGGAAGTGCTTCGTCGTGCAGGCGACGCTGTCGGGTCCGAGCTCATCGCCCTGGAAACCCCGCAGATACGCCGCGGTGAATGCGGTGACCCGGTCGGCATCCTGACCGAGGGTCTGCGCCTGTCGACCCCACCGCGGTTCGGTGGCGAGGTCGATCTGCGGGTGGAGGGCCGCACGGATGCCGACGGCGACGTACTCGCGCCGCGCGACCTCGGCGAACTCGCGCACGGTGTCGACGTCGTCGAGCGCGGCGAGGCCCAGACCCTCGGGCCACTGCGAGAAGGGACCTGCCGAGAAGGCGACGCCCGTGTTCTCGACGAACGCGTGCCGCGGGTCGGTGCTGATCGTGACCGGGATGCCGTGGGGCGTCGTCTCGGCGAGCGCCTGGAGGTTGTTGTTCCAGGTCGCCGCCTGGCGTGCGGTACGGATCGCGTGCACGTTGAAGTGGTTCATGTTCTTGTGCACCACGACCGTGGTCGTCGGGGACTTCGAGATCTTGCCCGGCGTTTCGAGCAGCTCGCCCTCGTCGCCGACCTCGATGACGGTCTGGAACATCAGACCGGCCTTCTCCTCGAGGCTGAGGCGGTGAAGGAGGTCGTCGGTGCGCTCGTCGACGCTGAGCGTGGGGTTCTCGTACGGGTCCATCACACCGTTGCCGTTGAGATCGCGGAAGCGCGTTCCGTCGGGTGCGGTGAGGAAGCGGGCGGAGGTCATGGGGGGGTCCTTTCGGGGCCGCCGGTGCAGGCGCGGGCGGCGGAGCTCGGGGGTCGGACCGGCGCGGGGGCCGGGCGGGCCGCGGTGATGCGACCCGCCCGCGCCTCACTTCAGACCGGTCGAGGCGATGCCCTGGATGAAGTAGCGCTGCAGGAAGACGAACAGCAGGATGATCGGCGCGATCACCAGCACGGAGCCGGCGAGCAGCAGGCCGTAGTCGGTGGCGCTCTGGCCCGTCGAGTACAGCGAGAGTGCGACCGGGAGGGTGTACTTCGCCTCGGTCTGCGCCGCGACCAGCGGCCAGAGGAAGTTGTTCCAGGAGGCGAGGAAGGTCAGGATGCCGAGGGTCGCCAGCGGCGGCCCGCACAGCGGCATGACGATCCGGGCGAAGATGCGCAGCTCGCCCGCTCCGTCGATCCGCGCGGCCTCGAGGAGCGGATCCGGGATGCCGAGCATGAACTGCCGCATGAGGAACACGCCCAAGGGGGTCGTGACGAACGGAAGGATGAGCGCCGCGTAGCTGTCGACGAGGCCGAGCGAGGAGACCATGACGAACAGCGGCACGAAGGTCACGACGCCGGGGACCATCAGGGTCACCATGACGACGACGAACAGCGCCTTCTTGCCGGGGAAGTCCATCTTCGCCAGCGCGTATCCGACCATCGAGCAGAACACGAGGTTGCCGGCGACGGTGAACAGCGCCACGACGATGCTGTTGCCGAAGAACTGGCCGAAGTTCAGCTGCCCGAACCAGGCGCCGAAGTTCTCCCAGGTGAACTGCTGCGGCCACCAGGTCGGCGGGCGCTGCAGGATCTCGCGCTGGGTCTTGACCGAGCCCAGCAGCATCCACGCGAAGGGCAGGATCCAGACGACCAGGCCGACGATCAGCACCGTGAAGGTGAGTGCGCGCCCCGGGGTGACGCGCTTGTCGGCGCGCCGGCGGCGCGGCGGCTCGGTCGCTTCGACGACGGCGGCCGGAGCCGCGGGAGACGTGAGTGTCATGGCATCCGCCCTCAATCCTTCGCGCGCAGCACGCGGAACTGCACGAGGCTGAGCAGCGCGATCGCGAGGAACAGCAGGTAGCTCGCGGCCGAAGCCGCGCCGTACTGCCCGAAGCCGAACTGCTTGAACGTGTAATAGGCCACCGAGAGGGTGGAGTTGAGGGGGCCGCCCTGTGTCATGACGAACGCCTCCTCGAAGAACTGCAGGAAGCCGACGGAGATGAGCACGGCACCCAGCAGCAGCGTCGGGCGCAGCAGCGGGAGGGTGACCGACGTCAGCCGCCGCCACGATGAGGCGCCGTCCATGAGCGCCGCCTCCTTGACGTCGGTGGGGATCGCCTGGAGCCCGGCGAGGAAGATCACCATCAGCGTGCCCACGTTTCGCCACACCGCCATCGCGATGAGCGAGGGCAGGGCGGTGCGGGTGTCGTTGAGCCAATCCGGGCCCTGGATGCCGATGATCGCGAGCGCCGAGTTGAGCAGGCCTTCCGGTTGCAGGATGTAGCGCCACACCACCGCGACGGCGACGATGCTCGTCACGACCGGGGCGTAGAAGCCGACGCGCAGGATCGAGACGAAGCGGCCCGTGCGGGCGTTGAGCGCGAGCGCGAGCGCCAGGGCGATCGCCATCGTGACCGGGATGCCGACGACCACGAACGTGGCGGTCACGCCGAGCGAGGTGAGGAACACGGGGTCGGACAGCACGCCGATGTACTGCTGCAGTCCGACGAAGTTCACGGAGAACGGCGATCGGATGTCGCGCGCCGTGAAATCGGTGAACGACATCGCGAACGACCCCACGATCGGCACGACCATGAAGATCGCGAAGACCGCGACGAACGGCAGGGCGAAGCCCCACGCGACCCATCCCTGACGCCGGCGGCGGCTCGATGCCCCGCCGGCGCGGGTGCGACCGCGGGCCGGAGCCCGTCCGGTCGCACCCACGACTGCCTGCGTCATGATCTCAGCCCAGACCCAGCTGGTCGGCGGTGGCCTGGAGCTCCTTCAACCCGTCGGCCGGCGTCTGCTGGCCGAGTCGAAGCTTCTCGAGCATCGCGTCACCGGCCGCGGCAACCTGCACCCACGTGGTGACCGCGGGCACCGACTTCGCCGTCTCGAGCTGCGTACCGAAGGCCGCGAGGGTCTTCGACGAGGCGAGGGCGTCGGTCTTCCAGGCATCCTGCACCGCGGGGAGGTCACCGGTCGCGGCGTACCACGCGGCCTGCGTGTCGGGCTGGGTCAGCCACTGCACGAGCTTCCACGCGCTCGTGGCGTTCTTCGAGTTGTCGAACACGGCGAGGTTGGCGCCACCGCTGAACGACGTCGACGACTCCTTCGTCGGCAGCACCGCGGTCGTGAACTTGTCGCTGAAGCCGGCGCCGCCGAGTTCTTCGAGCTGGCCGATGAGGAAGGGCCCGTCGATGAGCATCGGGGTCTTGCCCGAGACGAAGTCCGCCTCCTGCGCCCCGGCCGAACGATCGGCCGCCGGATTGGCCACACCGTCGGTGTAGAAGCTCTGGTAGTACTGGAACGCCTCGGCGGTCTCGGGGGTGTCGAGGGTCCATTTCGATCCGTCCTCGAGCTGAGCGCCGTTGGACCACGGCATCCACAGGTTGCCCTGGAACGAATCGTTGCCGGCGGGGAAGCGGATGCCGTAGTCGGCGCCCCCCTTCGACTGCATGTCGGCGGCCATCTTCTTCAGGTCGTCCCAGGTGGCGGGCGCCTTGTCCCAGCCTGCTTGGGCGGCGATGTCGGTGCGGTAGTACAGCACGCGCGTGTCAACGTACCAGGGCACGCCCGTCGCGCGATCGTCGATCTTCGTCGAGTCGAGGGCTCCGGGGAAGATGCCGTCGGTGGACAGGTCGCTCGGCACCGTCTGCAGCGCGTCACCGAAATCGGCCATCCACGTCGAGCCCACCATCGCGAGGTCGGGGGTGTTGCCACCGGCGATCGCCGTCTGGAACTTGCTGTACGCGGCGTCCCACGGCACGGGCGTCACGTTCACGGTGACGCCGGGGTTGGCCTCCTCGAAGGTCTTCACGAACTCCGGCAGCGCCTCGCCCTCGGCACCCATCGCCCACATCGTGAGCGTGCCCTCGGCCTTGGCGTCGCCGATCGTGCCCGCCTCCGCCGCACCGGGACCGGCGTCGGAGGGCCGGCCGCAACCGGTGAGGACGATCGCCGCCGCGGCGATCACGGCCACGGCGCTCCATCGGGTCTTCTTCATGTGTTCCTCCTCGAACCAGGCACCCGCCGTCGGGTGCTCCCTGCACGTCACGTCCGAGTTTAAGCGCATAACCACACTGTTGCAACCCATCTCCTCGCGCGACCGGGGCGCGAAATGCGCACTGGGGCGGACGTTTCGCGCCCCGCTGCACATTTCACGCCCCGCTCCCCCACGATGCCCTCGCGCGCATTCATCGGGGGGGGGATGCCGATGGCTCAGGCCGGCGACTCCAGGTAACCCCGCACGAACTCGGCGAAGAGCGCGGGCATGTCCACCGTCTCGTCGAGGAGCCACTGCTGCTGGAGACCGTCCATCACGGCGCTCAGCAGCCGCGCGGCGCGCTCCGGGTCGACGTCGGCGCGCACCTCCCCCGCGGCCTGCCCGGCCCGCAGCAGGTCGGCGGCCGTTCCGGCGCTGCGGCGGTACCGCTCGGCGAAGGCCTCGTGGGAGGGGTGGGCCGGGTCGCTGGCCTCGGCGACGACCAACGTGTACAGCGACGTCAGGCCGCGCGTGGTCGCGTTGTGCGCCACGACTTTGCGCATCTGCTCGACGAGGGTGTGCTCGTGCGGGTCCCCGGCGGCGGCGCGGACGCGCTCGTCGCGCTGGCGCAGCACCTCGGCGAACAGCTCCTCCTTCGAGGCGAAGTGATGCAGGAGCCCCGCGGGGGTCAGGCCCACACGGGTGGCGACCTCGCGGAGCGACCCGGCGGTCACGCCGGAGCGTCCGAAGACCACGACCGCCTCGTCGACGATGCGCTGTCGCGTCTGCTGCCCCTTCGCGTAGCTGCCGCGGCGACCGCGCGGTGCGGGTGCGTCGGTCATCGGCATCCTCTCCCCCGTCCGAACACACCGATGCCCGGCACCTCCGCGAGGCACCGGGCATCGAGCGGTCGAACCGTCAGTGACGCGAGGCGCCCCACGACGAGCCGAAGACCTGCTGTTCGATGGCGGGCCGGAGGTTCTGCTCCATCCTGTCATCGACCATGTAGTCCTTCAGCGTGTCACCGGTCAGCGCGTTGCCGATCGCCGCCATGATCATCGACTGGTCGAGCGACAGGTATCGCTCGGCGACCGTGCCGCTCTTCACTGCGACGGCGTCGTAGAAACCGCCCGGGCCGTAGGCACCGAGCTTCTTCTCGATGCCTCGCAGGTTCTTCAGCACACCGGCGCGGTCGTACGGCAGCGCGAGGAATGCGGCGTGCGGGGTGACGACGCCGTCGCCGAAGGTCGGGTCGGGGTTCGTCCCCTCGGCGCAGCCCGGGCGGTCGATGTCGACGTCGGTCTTCTCGGCATCCGAGGTGTATCCGTCGGACCGGATGCCGGCGATGTCGACGCCGTACTCGCTGTAGCCGCCGAACGGGTTGCTGGCGGGAGAGAAGCCCCAGTAGCCGTACCCGGCTTCCTTCAGCCCGTGACGCTTCTGCACCTCGACGGTGATCGGGTGGTTCAGGCCCCACGAGCGCGGGCCCCACTCCGCCTCGGGAATGAGCAGGTCGGGCATGAGCGCCTCGAACATGCTCCCGCCCCAGCTCGGCGCGAACGACATGCCGTCGTACGAATACACGCCCTCGTAGACGTCGACTCCGTCGTAGGTGCGAGTTTGACCGGTGGGCAGCTGCTCCTGCCACGCCCAGTCGCAGCCCGCGGGCATCGTGCGGTGGGTGCCGTACAGGCCGGATGCCGGGATCGCCCCCTCCGAAATGCCGAGGTAGGTCGCGATGCGGCTCTCGCTCACGGTCGTGTCGTAGTGGTGACAGGTGTAGAACGCCTGCTCTCCGCTGCCGTTGTACATCGGCGCCTCGACCGCGCAGCCGTCGCCGGGAGGGGCCTCCCAGAAACCGCCGCGGTTCGTGCCGGCCGGAAGTCCCGCCGCCCCCGCCGCGTCGAAGAACGCCGAGAAGTCCATCGATCGGTAGAGCGTGTCGGCACGGTCGGCGAGCGTCGGCTCGGCCTCGCGGACGATCCTCAGCCCCGCCGCGAGCCAGCCGTTGTCGACCGTGCTGAGGAACGGGTGAATGACCTCGCCCGAGGTGGGGAAGATCTCGAGCTTGGCGCCGGTGTCGGGCGCGTACCAGTTGTAGTACATACCGCTGGCGTCGTTGCGCTCCATCGTCTCGAGCGTCGACACCGTCGCGGTCAAGCGATCCCGCGCCTCGTCGGCGTCGATGATGCCGAGGTCGCGCGCGGTCACCGTCGACCACAGGTACCCGCCGATGTTGGTCGGCGAGGTGTACCCGGATGCCGTGGACTCCTCCAGCGCACCCCCGATGTTGTCGTCGGGAAGGCCGGTGTTCTCGTGGGCCATCGCCGCGAGCGAGGCCCACGTGTCGGCGGCATAGCGCTCGAGGTCACGTGCGCCAGGTCCGGCGTGGGCGGGCGGACCGGCGTGGGCGGGCGGACCGGGCTTCTCCGGGGGTGCGGCGACGGCGGGGGATGCCGCGGCGACACCGCCCAGGACGAGTCCGACGACCGCGGCGGATGCCGCGAGGGTGTGCTTCATGGCTGGCTCTCCTCATCGAAAGCGCTCCGGGGGGATGGAGCTCACTGCTCCAAAACCTTTCACATGTTAGGTATTCACGCAACCCCTCCTCCGTCGCACCGCGGGATCGGTGCTCGCGGCGTGAACCGTCGCGCGGAGTTCGTCCGCGACGCGCCGAGTCATCGGCATCCCGGACGGAGTGTCAGGCCCACACTCCGCAGGACGGCGAAGGCCGACGTGAGCGGGGCGCCAGGCGCGCGGCGCAGCTCGCCGCGACGGCCTCAGCGCAGCGCGCGGCAGGCGAGGTGCAGGGCGAGGCGGGCGTCGGTGTCGGTGAGGTCGACGCCCAGCAGCTCCTGCGCACGAGCGATGCGCATCGCCACGGTGTTGCGGTGAAGACCCAGGGCAGTCGCCGTGGCCGAGACGCCCGACTCGTGGTCGAGGTACGCGGTGAGGGTCTCGAGCAGCTCGGGGCCCTGTGACACGAGCGGCGCGAGCAGCGCCTCGGCGGCGGGCACGAAGGTGTCGGACCCGGCCCACGACAGCAGTACCTGCTCGATGCCGAGGGCGTCGACGCGCACGAACCAGCCCGTCGCGGCGCGTCCGGCGGCGATGCGCGCGCCGTCGACCGCGCCGTCGATGCTGCGCAACAGCCCGCTCGCGCCGCTGTCGAGCGAGCCGACGCCGGTTGCGACGTCGAACGAACGGCGGACGTTGTCGTGCAGGGCTCGGACGGCGGCGACGTGCTCGTCGAGGCGGTCGGCTGCCGGTGGCTCGGCGAAGCTCAGCCAGCCGGTGACGCCGCGGCCACTGGTCACGGCCTGCGAGTCGACGGGCAGTGCGGCCAGGTTCCGACGCACGAAACGCAGCAGTTCCAACGTTTCGAGGCGGCGGCGGCCCGCAATCCGAAACGCGAGGTGGTACCCGCCCATGCGCCACCCCCGCTCGCTCATGCGCTGCTCGACGTCGGGATCGCGGGCGTCGCGGGCCTCGAGGAACTCCCGGAGGAGACCGGATGCCACGGCGGCATCGCTCACGTCGGCCACCTCGTCGATGAGGATACGGGCGGCGACCGCCGGCATCGCCACCTCGGCGGCCACGGCCAGGGCCGCCAGCTGTGCGGGGCTCAGCCCGGAGCCGAACACGGCCAGGCGCAGCCCGGCGCGGCTCGGGCTGTCGACGCGTACCGAGGCAGCCGCTCCCTCCGCGACCGAGACCGCGTCCTGCCAGAGTCCGAAATCGATGGCAGCGCGTACCGCCTCGGGCAGGTCGCCGCCGGCCTGCAGCAGTACGCCCTCGGCGTCGATGAGGGCCACGCCGTGACCGACGCTGGCCGAGAGGTGGCGGAGCAGGTCGGCCAGGTGCGCGGCGGAGTACTCGATCGATTGCGCGACGCGTCGCACGTATCCGAGCGTCAGTGCGTCGCGCCCCTGTACGAGCTCCCACGCGGCGCGGGCCAGGGCCATCGGGTCGTCGACGGCGAGCAGAGTGAGTCCGAGCCGGGCGGCGAGGGCGCGGCTGCCGGCACCCAGCGCCTCGGCTCCGGAGAGGGCGAGACCGCGGAAGCCGCGGTCGCGCACCCGCCGCACGAGGGCGTCCTGCTGCCACGGCGCGGATGGCGGAGGCTCGGTGAGCGCGGCGAGCTCGCCGTCGCCTCGCTCGGGCAGCAGCGTCTCGCGCGCGGCGACGACCACGCCGGCGAAGGCCTCCGCACCCGCGGACTCGACGAGCACGCGTGCGCGGCCGTTCGCGGGGTGCGCGAGCAGGGCACGGAGGTCCAGGGGCGTCATGGCGTCCCCCTCGGATCGCGGAGAGCACGACACGGCACGCTCACCATCACTCGACCTCGCGGTCGCGCAGGCCGCGGGCGGCGGGGCATGCAGGGCCGCACGGGCGTCACGACTCCATCTCCAGGTCACGCAGCCCGTAGGCGGCGGGCACCACGTGCGCGAGGCGCTCGGGCGACTCCCGCCACCACTCCGGCGCCGGAAGCGACAGCACGCGCACGTGCCGAGCGAGGGTCACGGCGTCGACCTGCAGCACGTCGCCCGAGACGGTGTCGATCGCGACGAGGACGTCGGGGGATGCGGCGATCGTGCGCCCATCGCGAGTCACCGCGAGAAACTCCGAACGCGCGACGAGCCGCAGCAGCGCACCGTCGTCGCCCGTCAGCTCGACCGACCTGGCGAACGCGTCGTCGGGCACGGCATCCACCGCGCTCACCCGCCCCGCGCCCAGGATCCGCGCCCCGAGAAGCTCGCCAGCGGAGACGTCGGACTCGCCGAGCGCGAGCGCTCGAGCGAAAGTCCCCCGGATGCCGTGGGCCACGAGGTCGCCGACGGTGAAGCCCGCGACGAGGACCGCGCCCGCTCCCCCGGCCCGGATGACGCTCGCGCGCACGAGGCTCTCGACGTCGGCGGCCCGCGCCGACTCGACGACCATGACGCCCCCGCCCGTGTCGGCGACCAGCACGACACCGGGCACCGCGTCGACCACGAGGGAGAGCTGGTCGATCCCGGGCAGCGCGCGGCCCATGAGATCGGCATCGACGAGGGTGCGACCACGGGCGAGGAGGAACGGGGTGAGGCCGTTCAAGCCGGCCCCCTCCAACGCACACACGGCCACGGCCGCCACTCCGGTCCAGCGCTCGGCGGCGGCCAGGAGCGGCGCGAACGCGTCTTCCGCCGGCACGCGTTCGCCCAGGAGGTACGTCGACCCGGCGAAACCGACGGCGACGCACGGGGTGAGCGGATCGAGGTCGTCGAGGTCGTGCAGCGCGACCGGACCGTCCAGCACCTCGGCGGCCATGAGCTCGAGGAGCGTCGTCGCGCCCCCGCCGCCCGCGCCGAGCAGGGCGAACCCCCGGGCCAGCGCCGGCAGGCGGTCGGGCCCGAGGGTTCTCATGCTCACAGGGTAATGAGCCGCCGCACGTCGGCGCCTCGTAACCGCTCAACCGGCTCGAACGCGTCGGCGAGACCGAACGCCGACGGGCCGAACGCGGCGAGCGCACCGGGCGTGCGCATGATGTCGGGCGTCGAGATGCCGAGCACCCGCACGCGCTGGCCGTAGCGCAGCCCCTCGGTGGTGATGGGCTCGGCCGAGTCGATGTCGGTGATGCAGATGAGATCGGGCACGATCGCCACCAGCTCGCCGTCGCGGCGGGCGACGAGGTTCTCGTTCTGGAACGCCACCTCGAGCGCCGCGTCGTCGTCGGGGTCGAGCGCGGTGATGGTGGCGCGTCCCTTCGCGAAGCCGTCGGTGGTGCGTCGCTCGACGTCGGTGACCTTGCCGACGAACAGCTCCCGCACGTGCGGGTACAGCGTGGTCGAGAGCACGTCGGCGATGGCCTCGAAGGGCGAACGGTGCTGTTCCCGAGCCTCGCGGATGCCGCGCCCCAGCGCCAGAGCCATCGACAGCGTCCGCGGAATCGCGGTACGGCGCACGTCGGCACCGGTCATGGCGTATTCGGCGATGTGCGACACCCCGCCGAGGCGGATCGTGACGCCGCGCGCGAGCCACTCCATCTGCCGGTCGTCGTCGCCGGTGTCGATGATCGCCGTCTCGCCGCGCTCGCCCGCGAGGGCCAGGGGCGAGCCGTGCACGCCGTAGACGGCGAAGGTCTCCATCGACAGTTCGGGGAACGCGCGGCCCATGCCGTCGGCATCCACCACGGGAAGCCCCGTCTCGGCGGCGACGAGCAGCGGGATCATGGAGTTGATGCCGCCGCATTCGATGGGCATGGTCGCGTCCGCGGTGCGGCCGAGGTGCTTCTCGAGGGTGCGCAACGCCAGCGTCGGCTCGGTGCCGGCCGGGATCTTCTCGATCATCACGGTCGGGGCGCCCATCTGCGCGGTGGGGATGACGAACAGGTCGTCGGCGATCTCGTCGGGGTCGAGCACGGTGATGCTTCCCGCACCCAGCACGCGCTCGACGAGCTTCTGCCCGATGTAGGGGTCGCCGCCGCCCCCGGTTCCCAGCAGCGTCGCACCGCGGGCCAGATCGGGCAGGTCGGCGGCGGTCAGGGTCCAGCTCATGCGGCGGTCTCCGAGTTCTCGATGGTTCCGTCGAAGCGGTGGGAGGGCAGGTCGTAGCCGAAGTATCCGGGGCCGACCATCGCGAGGGCTTCGGCGCTGTGCCACCGCTCGTCGCTGGGCGCGGCGATGACCCGCACGCGCTGGCCGTAACGCAGGCCCTCGGTGGTGATCGGCTCCGCGGTCTCGGCATCCAGGACGATGATGAGGTCGGGAGTCGTGACCAGGATGCCGGTGGTGGTGCGCGCGATGAGGTGCTCGTTCTGGAACGACAACGTCACCGTGTCACCCCGGCCCTCGATGCGGGCGTTGCCGCGGGCGAACCCGGCGGTGGTCCCGCGCTCGACATCCACGACCTTGCCCTCGAACAACTCACGTCCACCCAGGGCGGCGACGACCGCGGCGACCGGGTCGGTCTTCGCCTCGCGCGCTTCGACGATGCCGCGTCCGATGGACAGGCACGCCGACAGCGAGGCGGGGACGAGGGCCTCACGCGCGCTCGCGCCCGACATGGCGAAACCGGCGAGCATGACCGAGCAGCCCATCTCGACGCACGCCACACGGGCGATCCGCTCGGTCCAGGTGTTGTCGATGGTCGACAGCACCGCGGTGTTGCCCTTCTCGTCGGCGAACGCGAGCGGCGATGCGGTGATGCCGTAGAGCGTGGGGAGCACCATCTGCAGCTCGGGAAACGCGCGCCCCATGCCGTCGGCATCCAGCAGCGGCAGCCCCAGGGCGGCCGCGGCGGCGATCGGGATGGTGGAGTTGACCCCGCCGGCCTCGGCGCACGCGATGTGCGTGACCGGGCGACCGAGCGAGGCGCCGAGCGCGTGCACGGGGGCGACGACCTCGTCGAGGCTCGGGAGCTTCTCGACCATGACGGTCGGCGCGCCCATCATCGCGACGGTGAGCACGAGGGCGTCGTCGGGCAGTTCGTCCAGGCCCACGACCGTGACCGGCCCGTGGACGGCGAGTGCCTGGCGGGCGAGCAGCGCCCCGATGTAGGGGTCTCCCCCGCCTCCGGTACCGAGCACCGCGGCACCGCGGGCGAGATCGCCCACGATCGACGGGGTGAGCTGCCAGCTCACGCCCGCACGCCCATGTCGAGGTCGCCCACGGCCTTCACGCGCACCCGGGTGGCATTGCCCGGCAGGTAGGGAATGGGCACCTCGTCGAAGTCGACGATCGACACCGACGACGGTCGCGCGCCCGCGGCGATGGCCTTGTCGACGGCCTCGGCGCGAATCGCGGCGATACCCTCGTCGCGGCGGCCCGCCTCGATCGCGTAGACCTTGTCGATCTCACCGCCCACCTGGGCGATGGATGCGCCGATGGCGTTGGCGACGGCGTAGTTGCGCGGGCGGTGCACGGCGCCGAACATCGGCAACTCCTCGGGGAGCAGGATGCTGCCGCCGCCGACCGCGACGACCGGGATCGGCTCGGGCGAGGTGCGCATGCGGTCGACGGCCTCGGCCACGCGATCGGCGATGCGTGCGAGCACGCGCTCGACGAAGGCGGGGTCGAGGTGCGCGACGCGCGAGGGGTCGCCCACGTTCGCCCGCCCGGCGGCCACGGCGATGTCGGTCGCGGTGAGGGTGGAGCCGCCGAAGACCAGCGCCTCCTCGGTCAGGCGGTACCCCACGGACGCGGGCCCCACCTCCGCGGTGTCTTCGTCGACGATCGAGCCGCCGCCGATGCCGATCGAGAGCACGTCCGGCATCCGGAAATTGGTGCGGATGCCGGCGACCTTGACCTCGTTCGCGGTCTCGCGCGGGAACCCGGCGTTGAGCAGACCGATGTCGGCCGTCGTGCCGCCGATGTCGACCACCGCGCACGTCTGCAGGCCGCTGGTGAGTGCGGCGCCCCGCATCGAGTTCGTCGGGCCCGAGGCGAAGGTCGCGACCGGGTAGAGGCGCACGTAGTCCTCGTCCATCAGCGTGCCGTCGTTCTGACTGAGGAAGATCGGTGCCTGGATGCCTTCGGCGCGCACCGCGGCGGTGAGGCCGTCGACGATCTCGGAGGCGAGTTCGCGGAGCGCGGCGTTGATGATCGTGGCGTTCTCGCGCTCGAGCAGGCCGATACGACCGATCTCGTGCGAGAGCGAGATGGCCACGTCGGGCCCCAGCACGTCGCCGAGGATCTCGGCCGCGCGCACCTCGAGGTCATGGTTGACCGGCGAGAACACCGACGAGATCGCCACGGAGCGCACGCCGTTCGCCTTCATGTCGTCGGCGATGCCGCGCAGCTCGTCTTCGTCGAGCGGTGAGATCGGGCGCCCATCGAACTCGTAGCCGCCGTGTGCAAGGTAGCTCCGCGCCTGGATCGCGTCGGTGAGGACAGTGGGCCAGTCCACCAGCGGCGGCAGGGCCTTCGTGGCGGGGAGGCCGAGTCGTACCGCGGCGGTCGGGGCGAGGCGCTGGGCCTGCACGAGAGCGTTGATGAAGTGCGTCGTGCCGATCATCACCGCGTCGATGTCGGCACCGGCGAAGTCGCGTTCGGCGCGCAGGGCCGCGATCGCGTCGACGATGCCGGTGGTGACATCCGGGCTGGTGGACTTCTTCACGCCGGCGAGGGTGTCCTTGCCGTCCATGAGCACTGCGTCGGTGTTGGTTCCGCCGACGTCGATGCCGATGTGCATGGGTGGAGCTCTTTTCGTTCGGGGGGGTGGGTCAGGATGCCACGGGGGCGGCGTCGCGCACGGGAACCTGCGCGGTGGTCGCCTCGCCGACACCGCGCACCCAGCCGAGCTTGCCGGCGACGGTGTACAGCACGATCGAGAGCACGAGCGAGGAGATCGCCGGGATTCCCCAGGTCACGAAGTAGCCGACGAGGGCCGAGACGAGCCAGACCACCAGGGTCACGGGAACCAGGCGCGGAGCCGTCGCCGGCAGGCGGCCCTCGGCGCGCGAGGCGTCGAGTTCGCCGCGCCAGCGACGCACGATGAAGTACTCGGCGACCATGATGCCGGCGATGGGCGGGAACACGACGCCGAGGATGATGAGGAAGCCGGTGAACTGAGACAGGATGCCGGCGGCGGCGAGGATCGATCCGACGACGCCGAGCACGATGGTGGTGCTGACGCGGTGCAGGTTCTTGCCGAACGCGGTGGAGATGAAGTTCACCAGGCCGAGGGTCGACGAGTACAGGTTCCAGTCGTTGATCTTCAACGTGCCGGTGATGACGATGATGAGTCCCACCAGGCCCACCGACGAGGTGACGATCGCGACGATGTTGCCCGACTGGGCCGCGTGGGCGAGGAGCACACCCGAGAGGCCGATGACGAACTCGCCCAGCGAGACGCCCACGACCGTCTGCTTGACGACGTCGGCCTTGGAGCGGTTGAAGCGCGTCATGTCGGCGGTGATGATGGCGCCGACGATGAGGCCGCCGGCGACGATCGCCGTGCCCTGCCACACCGACATGGTGGGTCCCGGGGCGGGCGAGGTGATCAGGTCGCCGATCGAGTGGTTGCTGAGCTCGGTGATGATCGACCAGCCGACGAGCACGAGGAACAGCGGCACGGTGAT
This sequence comes from Sphingomonas sp. G5, assembly GCF_052660795.1. NCBI lineage: Bacteria > Pseudomonadati > Pseudomonadota > Alphaproteobacteria > Sphingomonadales > Sphingomonadaceae > Sphingomonas > Sphingomonas sp. G5. The sequence goes on from NZ_CP109660.1 coordinate 2,741,774, forward strand.
GTTGGCGAGCCACTGCATGCCGACGAAGCCGACGGCGACGATCGCCGTGACGGCGAGGCCGAAGAGCAGGCTCCACGCCCACATCGGCATCAGGCCCGGCAGGAGCGAGTCGAGCGACTCGGCCGAGATGGCCGATTGGATGCCGAACCAGCCGATGAGGCTGATGCCGATCGCGAGGCCCACGAGTGAGGCCCCGATCTCGCCGAAACCGGTCCAGCGGGCCAGGAGCGCCGTGTTCAGGCCCTCCTTCTGCCCGATGATGCCGACGATGCACATGATCACTTCGAGGATGATCGAGCCGAGCAGCAGCGCGAGGAACGCCTCGCTGAAGGTCATCGCGTAACCGAGAGTGGCGCCGAGAAGGAACTGCGACAGCGCCGAGACCTGACCGAAACGCTGCACGGCGATGCCGAACCAGTGCTTCTGGGCGTCGGGGGTCACGCGGCTGAGGGCGAAGTCGTCGGCGTGGGCCATACGTGCCATGGGGGTGTCCTTTTGCGGAAGAGGGACGGTGCGGGTGCTGCACACGCTATTGCCGCCGCTCGACGCACGACATGGGCACCTCGCCCCACATTGCCCCGCCGTTGTGCATGTTGCACACCGCGCGCTTACTCGCCCGGCGCGTGCGCCTCGAGGAACTCGTACAGCTCCGTCGTGTCGACCCCCGGGAACGCCCCTGTCGGCAGGGTCGCCAGCAGCGTCCGAGGTGTCCGCACGTTCGGCCACGCCTTGTCGCGCCACGCGGCCTCGAGCTCCGCCGGCGCGCGGCGACAGCACGTCTCGACCGCATGCCGGGAGACGCCGCGATTCGGGGTGTCCCGCCCGCGGAACCACCTCGTGTCGTCGAAGCGCACCCCCACGCTCACCGAGTGCGCCCCCTCGCTCGACTGCTCCACGCGGGCGGTGCACCAGTACGTCCCGTTCCCGGTGTCGGTGTACTGGTAGTACGGGTTGAACAGGTCGTCCTCGTCGAAGACGACGCGGCTCGTCCAGCGCCGGCAGCACATCTGCCCCTCGATGGAGCCGAGGCGATCGGTGGGGAAGTTCACGTCGTCGTTCTCGTACGCCTTCGTGATCGTCCCCGACTCGTGCACCTTCAGAAAGTGCACCGGGATGCCGAGATGCACCGTCGCGAGATTCGTGAAGCGGTGCGCGGCGGTCTCGTACGACACCGAGTAGGCGTCGCGGAGGTCCTCGATGCTGAGGGCGCGTCGCTCCTTCGCCTCGCGCAGCGCCGGCACGACGTGCGCCTCGGGCATGAGCAGCGCCCCGGTGAGGTAATTTGTCTCGACGCGCTGTCGGAGGAACTCGTCGTAGCTCGTCGGCTCGCCGTGCCCGAGGATCCGGCTCGACAGCGCCTGCAGCACCGCCGCGCGCGGGTCGCCCTTCGCGACCTTCGTCGACAGATAGAGCCGGCCGTTCTTCACGTCGGCGATGCTGCGCGTCGACGAGGGGAGGTCGGGAACGTAGTGGAGCGTGAAGCCGAGATGGGCGGCGATATCGCTCGCGCCCCGCTGGGTGAGGGGTCCACCGGGGTGCTCGATTCGATCGAGAATCCCGGATGCCACCCGCTCGAGGTCGGGGAAATGGTTGTCCTGCGTGCGCATGAGTCGCCGCAGCGCGACGTTCGCGCGCCGCGCCTCCTCGGGCGTCGCCGACCGCTCCTCACGGAGGCGTTCGATCTCGGCCTGCAGCGCGAGCATCGCGGCGAGCGCCTCGTCGGGCACCGCGCGACCCACGCGGAACGGCTCGATCCCGAGCGCCTGGAACGTCTGGCCCCGCATCGCCCGCTCCACCGAGAGCTCGAGGGCGGCGCGGGCGTCGAGGGGCTCGGCATCCAGGATCTGATCCAGCGTGCACTCGAGCGCGCGGGCGATCGCCTGCAGCAGCGTGAGCTTGGCCTCGCGGCGCCCGTTCTCGATCATCGATATCTGGCTCGGGGCGCGGCCGACCGCTCCGGCGAGATCGTCGAGGGTCATCCCGCGCGCCGTGCGTAATTGCCGGATGCGTCGTCCGATGGTGAGCGTGTCCACCTCCCCATCGTCGAAGGGGAGGGATGCCGAAGAAGTCGAGACGCCGGTGCCCATACGCCACGTTCTCACAAAAACAGAAGATCGCGCGATCTTCACACGATGAATCCGGTTTCGACCCCGTGTTCTTCGCCCACAGTGGTCGTCACGGGGCACCGCCGCCCCGGCATCCGAGAGGAGAACGCTCATGACGATCCAGGCCACCCCCGCCCAGCAGCCCCTGCGCCCCGGCGACCAGACCGAGACCGCCGACGAGATCCGCGCCGCGTGGGAGAACGACCCGCGCTGGGACGGCATCGAGCGCACCTACACGGCCGACGACGTCGTCCGTCTCCGCGGCAGCGTCCGCGAGGAGTCGACCCTCGCCCGTCGCGGAGCCGAGAACCTCTGGAACCTCATCCACACCGAGGAGTACGTCCGCGCCCTGGGCGCCTACACCGGCGGTCAGGCCGTGCAGCAGGTGCGCGCCGGACTGAAAGCCATCTACCTCAGCGGTTGGCAGGTCGCCGCCGACGGCAACCTCGCGGGGCAGACCTACCCCGACCAGAGCCTGTACCCCGCGAACTCGGTCCCCGCGGTCGTCCGCCGCATCAACAACGCCCTGCTGCGACAGGACCAGATCGAGCGCGCCGAGGGGGAGATCACCCGGGATTGGCTCGCCCCGGTCGTCGCCGACGCCGAGGCCGGGTTCGGCGGACCGCTCAACGCCTACGAACTCGCGCAGTCACTCATCCAGGCCGGGGCCGCCGGCATCCACTGGGAAGACCAGCTCGCGAGCGAGAAGAAGTGCGGCCACCTCGGCGGCAAGGTTCTCGTGCCCATCCAGCAACACATCCGCACCCTCAACGCCGCACGGCTCGCGGCCGATGTCGCGGGCGTGCCCACGGTGATCATCGCCCGGACCGATGCTCTGGCCGCCGACCTGCTCACCAGCGACGTCGACCCGCGCGACGCGGAGTTCCTCACCGGCGAGCGCACCACCGAGGGGTTCTACCGCGTGCGGCCGGGCCTCGACTCCGTGATCGCGCGCGGCCTCGCCTTCGCCCCGTACGCCGACCTGCTCTGGGTCGAGACCGGCGAGCCCGACATCGAGCTCGCTCGCCGCTTCGCCGAGGCCATCCACGCCCGCTACCCGGGCAAGAAGCTCGCCTACAACTGCTCGCCGAGCTTCAACTGGAAGCGCCATCTCGACGACGAGCAGATCGCCACGTTCCAGGCCGATCTGGCCGCTCTCGGCTACGCCTTCCAGTTCATCACCCTGGCGGGTTTCCACGCCGTGAACCACTCGATGTTCGACCTCGCCCGCGGCTACGCCGAACGCGCCATGAGCGCGTACGTCGAGCTGCAGGAGGCCGAGTTCGCCGCCGAAGCCCACGGGTACACCGCCACGCGCCACCAGCGCGAAGCGGGCACCGGCTACTTCGACGTCGTCTCGACCGCGCTCAACCCCGACAGCGCCACCCTCGCCCTGGCCGGCTCCACCGAGACCGCCCAATTCCACTGACCCTCGACGCGCGCGCCTTCGTGCGGACCATGTCCCCCTTTGGGCAGACCTTGTCCCACTTTTGGTCGCCCGGGCACACCTCAGGCAGCAATTTCTGGGACATGGTGCTCAAAGGAGCGACGGGCAGCGACACAGACAGAAAGACACGACCATGACCCTCATCACCTCTCCCCCGCCCACCTCGACCCCCACCCGCACCGACGGATCCCGGATGCCGGACACCTCGGCATCCGCCCCGCACCTTCGTCTCGAGCGCTCCCTCGAGGGACGCGACGGCGAGATCCTCACCCCCGCGGCGATCGCCTTCCTCACCGAGCTGCACGACCGCTTCGCCCGGCGCCGGCACGACCGCCTCGCCGCGCGTGAGCGCCGCCGCTTCGAGATCGGCACGGGCGATGACCCGCACTTCCGCGCCGACACGGCGCACATCCGCGATGACCCGTCGTGGCGTGTGGCCGGTGCTGGTCCGGGTCTGGAGGACCGCCGCGTCGAGATCACCGGCCCCACCGATCCGAAGATGACCATCAACGCGCTGAATTCCGGCGCGCGGGTGTGGCTGGCCGACCAGGAGGATGCCACGAGCCCCACCTGGCGCAACGTCATCGGCGGTCAGCTCTCGCTGTTCGACGCGATCCGCGGACAGTTGTCGTTCACGAGCCCCGAGGGAAAGCGCTACGAGGTGACCGCCGAGCGGACGCCGACGATCGTGATGCGCCCGCGCGGCTGGCACCTGCCCGAGAAGCACGTGACGTTCGTCGATCGCGCGGGGCGGGAGCTGCCGGCATCCGGATCCCTCGTCGACTACGGACTGTACGTGTTCCACAACGCGCACGCCCTCGTCGCGGCCGGCCGGGGCCCCTACTTCTACCTGCCGAAGATCGAGTCGGCCGAGGAGGCGCGGCTCTGGGACGACGTCTTCTCGTTCACCGAGGAGCGGTTGGGCCTCGCGCACGGCACGATCCGCGCGACGGTGCTGATCGAGACGCTGCCCGCGGCGTTCGAGATGGAGGAGATCCTCTTCGCCCTGCGCGACCACTGCGCGGGGCTGAACGCCGGGCGCTGGGACTACATCTTCTCGATCATCAAGACCTACCGCGGTCGCGGGGCGCGGTTCGTCCTGCCCGACCGGAGCGAGGTGACCATGACGGTGCCGTTCATGCGTGCCTACACCGAGCTGCTCGTGCGCACCTGCCACAAGCGGGGCGCATACGCGATCGGCGGCATGAGCGCCTTCATCCCGAATCGCCGCCGCCCCGAGATCACCGAGGCCGCCTTCGAGAAGGTCGCCGCCGACAAGCGGCGCGAGGCCGGCGACGGCTTCGACGGCACGTGGGTGGCCCACCCCGATCTCATCCCGGTGGCCCGCGCCGAGTTCGACGCGGTGCTCGGTGATCGCGAGAACCAGCTCGACCGCTCGCGCGAGGACGTGTGCATCGAACCGCGGCAGTTGCTCGACCTGCGCATCGGCCTGCCGGTGACCACGGCGGGTGTGCGCGCGAACGTGTCGGTGGCGATCCGCTACATCGAGGCATGGCTGCGGGGCCTCGGCGCCGTGGCGATCGACGACCTCATGGAGGACGCCGCCACCGCCGAGATCTCGCGCTCGCAGATCTGGCAGTGGATCCACCAGGACCGCGAGACCGCCGAGGGCACCGCGATCACACGTCCGTTCGTCGAGGGCCTGCTGGCCGACGTCCTCGCCGAGGTGCAGCGCTTCGACGGTGAGCGCTTCGACGACGCCGCCGAGGTGTTCCGCGAGGTCGCACTGCGGCCGGAGTTCCCGGCGTTCCTGACGCTGCCGGCTTACGCGAAGTACCTCGACTGACCCTCTCTCGGGTTCCCCGCGTCGCCCCGCCGGGCGGGGGCGGGGAACCCGAGGGGAGTTCTTCGCACTCCACAACGTCACCGTCCGCGCCGCGTCGCGGTGTTGTACGGATCCTCACTGTTTCCCCTCGGTCCCCCTCGGTTTCGAGAGAGTCGCCCCACCTGCATCGTTCAAAGGAGAACCGCATGCGCCGCCTCACCGCCGCCATCGTCGTCGCCCTCACCGTTGCCGCGCTCACCGCCGCACCCGCGCATGCCGCCGCAGCCCCCGGCTTCTACGACCCGCCCGTCACCCTCCCCGACGACAACGGCGCCATCGTGCGATCGGAGCCCATGCACCTGGGGGCGTCCGTGCGCATCACCGGAACGACCCGCGCCCTTCCCGGCACGGCCACGCGACTCATGTACCGCTCCACCGACGCCGTCGGCTCGGGCGTCGGCGTGACCGGCGTGTACATCGAGCCGACACTGCCCTGGAGAGGGAGCGGCGCTCGGCCACTCGTCGCGTTCGCGGCGGGGACGCAAGGCCAGGGCGACTCGTGCGCACCGTCGAAGAGCCTCGAATCGGTCGTCGTGGTCGACGCCGACGGGACGGGGTTCGGGTACGAGATCCCGTCCATCTACGGCCTCCTGTCCCGGGGGATCGCGGTGGTCGTGACCGATTACGTGGGGCTCGGGACCACCGATCGCGTGCACAGCTACACCACCCGCCTCGACATGGGCCATGCCCTGCTCGATGCCGCGCGCGCCGCTCTGCAGCTGCCGGGCACGTCGGTCGACGGCCGTTCGCCGATCGGGCTGTACGGATACTCGCAAGGCGGGGGCGCTTCCGCATCCGCCGCCGAGCTCGCGCCCTCGTACGCCCCGGAGCTGAATCTGCGCGGAGCGTACGCCGGAGCACCGCCCGCCGACCTGTTCGGCGTTCTGAAGACCGCCGATGGATCGAGCCTGACCGGGGTGGTGGGCTACGCGTTCAACGGCATCCTGCAGTACTACCCGGAGGCGAAGTCGTTCCTCCAGACGCAGCTGAACGGCACGGGCACGGACGCCCTACGGCGCGTGAGCACCCAGTGCATCGGCGAGACGCTTCTCACGGCCGGGTTCGCTTCGACGTCGTCGTGGACCCGTTCGGGGCAGTCGTTCCTCTCGATCGCGACCGCGGATGCCGCCACCCGCCGCGCCGTCGAGGACCAGCGGATCGGCACGCTCCGACCGGCGATCCCCGTGCAGGTGCTCACCGGCACCCGGGACGACATCGTGCAGCACGCACAGGCCAAGCAGCTCGCCGCCGACTGGTGCGCGAAGGGGGCCGACGTCACCTACGTGCCCGTCGTGCAGCCGCTCCCCTCGGGCGGCACGGGGACGAACCATCTGGTCCCCGCCTTCTCGCGCATCGCCCCGAGTCAGCAATGGCTCGTGGACCGCCTCCAGGGCGTCCCCGCGACGTCGAACTGCGGAGCTCTCGCGGCCCTGCCCTGATCCGACGACCGGCCGGGGCCACGCTGTCCCCGGCTCGGTCGATGGGGCCTGCGCCGACCTCGGTCAGTCGGTCGCCGTCCACAGCTCGACGCCCATGTCGGCGATCGCCGCGGCCGCGCTCTCGGGCAGCTCCGCGTCGCTCACGATGACGTCGAGCGCGTCGAGCGGCACGACCCGGAAGCGCTCGGCGGTGCCGTACTTCGTGCTGTCGGCGACCAGGGCGCCCGAGGTCGCGGCATCCAGGACCGCCCTCTTGAGCACGACCTTGTCGAGCTCGGGACTGGTCAATCCGTGGGAGGTGTCCCAGGTCCCGGTGCTGAGGATCGCGAGGTCGAGGGTCATGGCCGAGATGGTCGCGGCGGCGAGGGCTCCGCTCGATGACCCGCTCGCGGCATCCACCACTCCACCGGTGTGGATGACCTCGATCGCGGGGTGCGCGAAAAGCGCCGAGACGGTGAAGAAGTCGTTGGTCACCACGGTCAGTCCGCGGCGCGACGTCAGATGCGGGACCAGCGCCTGACAGGTGGTCCCCGCGTCGATGAACACGGTCATGTCGTCGGTGATGAGAGCGGCCGCACGACGGGCGACGGCTTCTTTGCGGGGGAGCTCCAAGGCCGCACGGGAATCGCGTTCGCGCGGGGGCTCCACCCCCGTGTGCTCGCGCAGGCGCACGCCGCCCTGCACGGCGTCGACGAGGCCCTCGTCTTCGAGCGTGGCGATGTCACGACGCACGGTCATGTGCGACACCCCCAGCGACGAGGCCAGGTGGCGGATGCTGAGCGCGCCCGCCCCGCGCAGCAGACGCATCAGTTCTCGCTGGCGCTGTTCCGGGATGAGGGGTGGCGGTGTCGACATCCCCTCGAGCCTAAGCCTCCACTCGGTGAGAGACCGTGTTCTCTCGTGTTAATCCACGTGATATCGTGTGCAACGATGTTAAAGAAACATAAAGTCCTCTCCGCCGTGGTCGACAGCGGCGTCGTCCTGATCGTTCGCCTCGACTCCCCCGACGAGGCGCTCGCCGTCTCGCGCGCCGCGGTGGCGGGCGGCATCCGGGCCCTCGAGATCACCCTCTCGGTCCCCCGGGCGCTCGAGGTCGTGCGCACCCTCGCGGACGAGGTCGGTGACCACGTGGCGGTGGGCGTCGGAACGGTCCTGGATGCCGAGATGGCCGTCGCCTCCGTGCAGGCCGGGGCGCGCATGCTGGTCAGCCCCAACCTCAATCCCGACATGATCCGCGCCGCCAACCGCTACCAGGCGCTGACCATCAGTGGCGCGTTCACCCCGACGGAGATCGTGCAGACGATGGAGGCCGGCGCCGACATCGTCAAGCTCTTCCCCACCGAGATCGCCGGACCCGACTACCTGCGCACCGTCATGGCACCCCTGGCGCACGCGCCCATCCTCCCCGCGGGTGGCGCCACGCGCGAAAACGTCGGCGACTGGTTCGCCGCCGGGGCGCTCGCCGTCGGCGTCGGCAGTGCGATCACCAAGGCCGCTCGCGCGAGCGGCGACATCGACGACGTCACGCGCGCGGCCGCCGACTTCCTCGCCGCGGTCGAGAGCGCTCGCACGACTTCCTAACCCCCTCACGGCGGACCGCGACGTCCGCCCCTCACCCGAACACGAAGGAGTGGACCATGAGCGAGACGACGGCCGACGCGCCCGTACTCACGCGCGACGAGAAGAAGACGATCCGGATCCGGTGGTTCCTGGTCGGCTTCCTCATCCTCGGCGGGGTGGTGAACTATCTCGACCGATCGACGCTGAGCGTGGCCAACACCACGATCGCCGGTGAGTTCGGGCTCGACCCGTTCGCCATGGGACTGCTGCTGTCGGCCTTCTCGTGGCCGTACGCGATCGCGAACCTTCCCGCCGGCTACCTCGTCGACAAGTTCGGGCCGAAGAAGATGTTCGCCTTCGCCGCCGGAGCGTGGTCGCTCGTGTCGATCGTGACCGCCGCCGCGAACTCCTTCGGCCTGCTGTACGCGTGCCGCGTCGCCCTCGGCATCGCCGAGTCGCCGTTCTTCACCTCGGCGCTCAAGGTCAACGAGCGCTGGTTCAACAAGTCCGAGCGCGCTCTTCCCGTCTCCCTCGTCAACACCGGTTCCCAGATCGCCAACGCCATCGCACCTCCCCTTCTGACGTTCCTGCTGCTGACGATGAGCTGGCGCGGCATGTTCGTCATCGTGGGCGCCTTCGGCATCGTGGTGGCCCTGGTCTGGCTGCGCATCTACCGCGACCCGACGCTCAAGGAGCAGGCGCTCATCAAGGGCGCCGAGGCCGAGGCCCGCGTCGCCGAGTCGGTCGAGAAGGTCGGCTGGGCAGGCCTGCTGCGACAGGCCAACACCTGGTTCATGGTGCTCGGCGCGTTCGGCATCTTCTACACCGTCTGGGTGTACCTCACGTGGCTCCCCAGCTACCTGCAGACGGCCCGCGGCTTCAGCCTCGCGCAGAGCGGGTGGCTCGCGTCTCTGCCCTTCCTCTGCGGCATCGTGGGCGTGATCTTCGGCGGCTGGCTGTCGAACCGGCTCGTGCGCCGCGGCGTGGCCACGGTGCGCGCCCGCAAGATCCCCATCGTCGGCGGAGCGATCCTCGCCGCCGCCGCGGTGCTGCCTGTCGCGTACGTCGACAGCACCCCGCTCGCCGTCGTCCTGCTGTCCGTCGGCTACTTCGCCTCGCAGGTGCCCATCGGGTGCCTGTGGACCCTCGCCTCCGACGTCGCCCCCTCCAACCAGGTCGCCTCGCTCGGCGCGATCCAGAACTTCGGCGGATTCATCGGCGCCGCCGTCGCCCCCGTCGTCACCGGCGCGATCCTCACCTCCACCGGCGGCAACTACACGACGGTGTTCCTCATCGGCGGCGTGCTGCTGCTGGTGGGCGCCCTGTCGTACGGCCTGTTCGTCAAGGACCGCTCCGTCGCGGCATCCTGATTCCGCGCGGGGAGGACGACCTCTCGTCCTCCCCGCCCTCCGGAAGGAACCCCCATGACCGCACGACTGTTCTTCGTGATCGGCCCGGCCGGCAGCGGCAAGTCGACCGTGAGCACGCTCATCGCCCGCCGCATCCGCGCGACGTACCTCGACAAGGATTCCGTCGCCACCGCCTTCACCGAGGCTCTCCTCGAAGCCGCGGGCAGCGACAAGAACGAACGCGACAACAACCCCTACTACCAGAGCGTGGTGATGGGGCTGGAGTACGCGACGCTGCTCCGCCTCGCCGGCGACAACCTGCGCCTGGGCAACGATGTCGTGCTCGACGCGCCCTTCGTGCGGTACTTCGCCGAAGAGGACTACCTCGAGCGCGCCGCAGCCGCACACGACTGGCCCACCGATGTCGTCATCACCGTCGTGCACGTGACGGTCGACGGTGGCCTCGTCCGTGACCGCGTCGACTCACGCGGCTACGGCCGCGACGCCTGGAAACTCGCCCACTGGGACGAGTTCTGGGCCACGGCGCAGGCCGCCGACTGCCGCTGGCGCGGCGCGCACCACGTACTCTTCGACAACAGCGCCTCGGGCGCCGACCCCGCGGCGCTCGAGGCCGCCCTGGCCGCCTTCGTCTGAGCCGCCGCTCACGACGCCGGTGATCAGGGGCGCGCCGGGTCGATCGGCGTGAACCGCCGCAGACTCGCGCGCGAGCTGAGCCGCGAGGCCGCGAGCGATCCCGCGACGGCGAGGAAGATCGGCAGCAACAGGGTGAACCCGGTGTCGGTGAACTCGATGATCAACGCGATCGCGGTGAAGGGCGCCCGCATATTGGATGCCAGGAACGCGGCCGCCGCGATGATCGCGAGCGCCGTGCCGTCCGCGCCGGGCCAGACGAACGCCCACCCGGCCGCCGCGGCCGCACCCAGAGCCGCGCCGATCGCGACCGAGGGTTGAAGGGTGCCGCCGATCGCGCCGGAGCCGAGCGAGATCGTCGTGGCGACGTACTTCAGCAGGGCGAGCAGCAGCAGGAGGAGCGCCGGCTGGGACAGGTCGAAGCCCGCCGTGGCCAGGGCACGACCGTTGCCGAGGATGAGCGGGAAGAACGCCCCCAGCAGACCGACCGCCGCGAACGTGAGGGGAAGGACGACGAGGAGCTTCCAGCCCTTCGGGCGGAACCGCCCGAGCGCCTTGGTCACGGTCGCGAAACTCGTCGCGCCCCAGCCCATGAGCGGCCCGATGAGGACGGCCGCGACGACGAGCGAGGCGTTCACCTCGAGCGCGGGCACCTGGTACAGCGACCCGTCGCCGACGAGGGGCCGCGCGACGAACGTGGCGATCGCGCTGACCGCGAGGGCGACGACCGCCCCGCCCACGCTGAACTGGGCCAGCAGGATCTCGATCGCGAACAGGGCGCCCGCCAACGGGACGTTGTACACCGCCGCGAGACCGGCACCTGCCGCCGAGGCGATGAGGATGCGCCGCCAGCGGGGGTCGAGACCGAACCAGCCGACGATCTTCGAACCCGCCATCGCGGAGAGCTCGCGCGGAGCCACCTCCTTGCCGATCGAGGCGCCGAGGGCCACCGACGTGACCTGGATGACGGTGTCTGCGAGGGTTTCCCACCACGGCATCCGAACCCCGTCGACACCCTGCTCGACCGTGGCGAGCGTGCGTCCGAAACGCCGCAGCAGGTACCAGCCGAGAGCGGCGACGACACCCGCGCCGCCGACGGTGACGACCGGCAGCCACCACGGAGACGGCAACGGGATCCCGTCGAGGAACGGCCCCTCGTCGTGCCCCCAGACGAGGTGCTCGATCGAATGGACGATCCACACCAGCAGGAGCACGGCGAGACCGGTGGCCAGCCCGACGATCAGCGTGGCGAGGCCGAGCTTGAACAGCGCGAGGACGGCACGGCGATGCGCGCGCGTCGGCGCCAGGGGGTCTGCTGTCACCCCGCAACGTTAACGGACCCGCGTTACCGTCCCGTGACGTGGTCCCCGGTGACGCCCCGCGGCCCTGCCCGACCGGACGCGAGCGGGGACGGCGTGCGGGGTCGCCGCGGCGGGACCCGGCATCCGATGCTCCTCCCGCCGGGCGCGGGCGAAGAGCTCGGTCACGGCTCTCGTCGCACGCGGGCGCGGACAGTAGGCTCGGAATCGTGACTTCCCGCGCCCCGCTCTCCCGCAAGCTGTCCGCCATCGCCGAGTCCGCGACCCTCAAAGTCGATGCCAAGGCCAAGGCCCTCCAGGCCGCCGGTCGACCGGTCATCTCGTACGCGGCCGGAGAGCCCGATTTCGCCACCCCGTCCTACATCGTGGATGCCGCGGCGAAGGCGCTGCAAGACCCGAAGAACTACCGCTACACGCCCGCCGCCGGTCTCCCGGTGCTGCGCGAGGCCATCGCCGCCAAGACGCTGCGCGACTCGGGCCTCGAGGTCGCGCCCTCGCAGGTCATCGTCACCAACGGCGGCAAGCAGTCGGTGTACCAGGCGTTCCAGACCGTGGTGAACCCGGGCGACGAGGTGCTGCTCCCGGCTCCGTACTGGACGACCTATCCCGAAGCCATCGCCCTCGCCGAGGGCACGCCCGTCGAGGTCTTCGCCGGCGCCGACCAGGACTACAAGGTCACCGTCGCCCAGCTCGAGGCCGCCCGCACCGACAAGACCACGGTGCTCGTCTTCGTGTCGCCGTCGAACCCTACCGGCTCGGTCTACACCCCCGAAGAGACCGCCGAGATCGGCCGCTGGGCCCTCGAGCACGGCATCTGGGTCATCACCGACGAGATCTACCAGAACCTCACGTACGAGGGCGTCCGCGCCGTGTCGATCGTCGAGGCCGTGCCCGAGCTCGCCGACCAGACGATCCTCGTCAACGGCGTCGCGAAGACCTACGCCATGACCGGATGGCGCGTGGGCTGGATGGTGGGACCGGCGGATGCCATGAAGCTCGCCGGCAACCTGCAGTCGCACCTGTCGAGCAACGTCAACAACGTCGCGCAGATCGCCGCGGCGGCCGCCCTCACCGGGCCGCAGGACGAAGCCGAGCAGTTCCGTCTCGCCTTCGACCGCCGCCGCCGGCTGATCGTGGCGGAGCTGTCGAAGATCGACGGCGTCGAGGTGCCCAACCCGCTGGGCGCCTTCTACGCCTACCCCGACGTGCGGGGCCTGCTGAACCGATCCTGGGGCGGAGTGACCCCGACCACCTCTCTCGAGCTCGCCGACCTGATCCTCGAGCAGGCCGAGGTGGCCGTGGTGCCGGGTGAGGCCTTCGGCCCGAGCGGGTACCTGCGCCTGTCCTACGCCCTCGGCGACGACCAGCTCCTCGAGGGCATCCAGCGCCTCCAGCGCCTGTTCGCCTGAGCCCTCGCCTCCGGCCGATGCCGGTCACCCGTCGCGGTGACCGGCATCGCTGTTCGTTCGCCGGCGCTGCGCACGCCGAGCCGTCGCGCGGAGATGCCCGCCGACACACCGCACCCACAGCATCCGGAACCGGCGTGTCACCCGCGTACTCCGCCCTGCGGCACAGCACGACCGGGCGAGCCGCCCGGGACTACAGCTCGACGTTGATCAGGACGGGCTCGGGCTGCAGGACGAGGCCGAACTCCGACGCCACGCGGTTCTGCACGAAACGCGCGAGCTCGGCGATCTCGGCCGCCGTCGCCTCGCCGCGGTTCGTCAGAGCCAGCGTGTGCTTCGTCGACAGGCCCGCGCGCGAGCGCGGGAACCGGAAGCCTCGGCGAAGCCCGGCGTTCTCGATCAACCACGCCGCGCTCACCTTGACGTCACGCGCGACGACGGGGGGCGGGGGCAGGATGCCGTCGAAGGCGGCGAGCGGGATCACCGTCACCGGATCGAGCACCGGCGCGAGGGGCCACTTCGGGCACTCCGCGGGAAGGGTGCGCGCGAAGGCCTCTGAGACGATCGCGTTCTGGAAGAACGAGCCGGCACTCCAGGTGTCGGGGTCTTCGGCGTCGAGCACCATGCCCTTTCGAGCGCGGGTCGCGAGCACGTGGTCCCGGATCCACCGCAGCGACACCGCCTGATCGGGCTCGAGCCCCAGGGCGCCGCGCAGCTGCTCTCCCGCGATGGGCCGCTCCTCGCCGCCCACACGCTCGAGTTCGAGGGTCACCGACAGGATGACCGCGGGCCGCTCGGGCACCGAGCCGTAGTGGTGCTTCAGCACCGAGGTACGAAAGCCCAGGCCGAGCTCCGAGGCCGGAACGGTGGCGACCTCGCCCGTCGACTCGTCGATCAGCTCCACCTCGACGAGGGTCTGCACGATCTCCTGGCCGTACGCCCCGACGTTCTGCACGGGCGCCGCGCCGACCGTGCCGGGGATACCCGACATGGCCTCGATGCCCGCGAGTCCGCGCTCCACCGTCTCGGCGACGAGGGCGTCCCAGTCGTGGCCGGCCTGCACCCTGAGCCGCACCGTGTCGGCGCGCGAGCCCGGCAGCTCGTCGATGCCGGTCGTTCGCACCCGGATGACGGTGCCCTCGAACGGCTCGTCGCCGACGAACAGGTTCGACCCGCCGCCGAGGACGAACCACGGCTCGCCCTGCGCCCACACCTCGCGCAGTGCGCCGACCAGTTCGTCGGGCGTCTCGGCCTCGACGAGACGGGCGGGTTCACCCCCCGTCCGCAGGGTGGTCAGCCGAGAGAGGGGAACGGGGGTGATCTCGGGCATCAGGTCAGCCGCACCCGCACCTGCGCCTTGCCGAGGACGGTGGTCTCGGCGAACGTCACGGTGAGGTCGATGCGCGCGGTCTCGTCGTCGACGGCTCCGACCTTGGCACTCACGTGCAGGTCGGCGCCGGTCTCGGGGTCGACGACCACGGGGCGCGTGAACCGCACGCCGTACTCGGCGATGCGACCGGAGTCTCCCAGTGCCTCGGCGAGCGTGCCGACCGCGATGCCCATCGTGAGCATGCCGTGCGCGAGCACGCCGGGGAGGCCCACGGCGGCGGCCACGTCGTCACGGTAGTGGATGGGGTTGAAGTCGCCCGACGCACCGGCATAGCGCACGAGCGACTCGCGGGTCAGGTGCACCGATCGCTCGGCGACGACGTCTCCGACGGTGAACGCGCTCATGCTCCGGCCTCCCCGGCGAGGAGGACACTGGTGGTGGTCACGACGTGGGCGCCATCGGCATCCACGATCTCGGCCTCGCTCGTGATCATGGCGTTGCCGCCCATGGTGCGGATGCCGGTGACCGACTGCGTCGCGACGAGTTCGTCGCCCGCGACGATCGGGCGCGTGTACCGGAAGCGCTGCTCCGCGTGCACGAGACGCGAGAGCTCGATGCCCGAGTCGGGCTCGGCGAGCAGCTGCTGGAGCGCGAGATCCTGGACGACCATCGCGAAGGTCGGCGGCGCCACCACGTCGGTGTACCCGAGGGCGCGGGCGGCCTCGGGGTCGGAGTGCTGCGGGGCGTCGGCGAAGACGGCGCGGGCGAACTCACGCACCTTCTCGCGGCCGACCAGATAGGGAGCGGTCGGCGGGAAGACTCGACCGACGAGTTCGGGGTTCACGGGCACTCCCCCAGTCTACCGAGCGGGCCCGTGAGACCGGGGGTGTCAGCGCTGGTGGCGGCCGCGCACGGCCTTCACCGCGATCTGCGAGGCGATGAAGACGAGGAAGATCGAGAACAACACGTTGGCGACGAAGGGGTCGACGGCCTTGGCGATCTGCGCGCCCACGGCGGTCGTCGCGCACGCCGCGAGCCCGACGCACAGCGCCGCCGGCAGGTCGACGTTCGACCGGCGCAGGTTTCCGACCGTCCCCGACACCGCGGTCGGGATCATCATGAGCAGCGAGGTGCCCTTGGCGACGAGGTCGCTGGTTCCGAAGAACAGGAGCAGGGCGGGGACGACGATGATCCCGCCGCCGACACCGAGCAGCCCGGCCAGGATGCCGGTGATCACACCGAGCAGCGCGAGCCCGGGGCCGGTGATCCAGGTGAGTTCGAGCTCGGCGTCGCGAGAGGGGATGACGAAGTACAGGCTCACGATCACCGCGAGGAGGAAGGCCACGAAGGCCCAGCGCAGGGCCGTCTGCGAGAGCTTGGGCAGCAACCAGGTGCCGATCTGCGCTCCCCCCACGGCCCCCGCTGCGAGGATGAGGGCCGGCAGCCATGCGACGTGCCCGTCGACGGCGTAGGTGATGACACCGACCGACGCCGTGGGAACGATCGCGGCGAGAGAGGTTCCCGCGCCGAGGCGCTGGTCGAAGCCGAGCAGGAGCACGAGCAGAGGAACGATGACCGTGCCGCCGCCCACGCCGAACAGGCCCGACATGAGTCCCGCGAGCAGACCCACGCCGACACAGACGGCGTAGAAGCGGGCGGTGCGGGGCGGGCGGATGGCGGTCGTCACGAAGCGATTCCTCGGGGTCGGGGCGGGTCCGATCCCGCCGGCATCCAGTGTCCCACCGGTGCGCCCCCCACCCGGACGAGGCGGGAGAAGAAAGCGGCCCCCGGTGGTCCGAAGCCGCGTCCACCGGGGGCCGTCGCCCTCACAGGTCAAGCAGGACGGTGACCCGAACACCGGACTGCGACCACTCGCGTGAGGGTGCGACAAGATGACGATAAATCCCGTCATTCCCGGGCCGGGACCGCTTGACACCGATTACTCATACTGCTAACTATTCAGTCCACTGAATTCTTGGTACCGCTCCCGGGAATGCGCGAGCGGGCGCACCGGTTCTGCACTCGCATGACAACCGTAGGAATCATCGGAGCAGGACACATCGGCTCGGCCCTCGCCAAGGGCTTCGCGAAGAACGGCTACGACGTCGTGATCGCGAACTCCCGCGGACCGGAGACCCTCGCCGATCTCGTCGCCGAGGTGGGCGACAAGGCGCGCGCCGCCACGGCACAGGATGCCGCGGAGGCCGGCGACATCGTCGTGGTCACCGTCCCGCTGAAGGCGATCGACGCCGTGCCCGCCGCTCCTCTCGCCGGCAAGACCGTGCTCGACACCAACAACTACTACTTCGAGCGCGACGGCCACATCGCCGCTCTCGACGAGAAGAAGACCACCACGTCGCAGATGCTGCAGGAGCACCTGCCCGAGTCGACCGTCGTGAAGGCGTTCAATCACATCCCCGCCGCGGACATCCTGACCGACGGCGCTCCCGCCGGCTCCGAGAACCGTCGTGCCCTCGCCACCTCGAGCGATTCCGACGAGGCCGTCGCCCTCGTGACCCGTATCTACGACGAGTTCGGTTTCGACACCGTCAACGTCGGCCCCCTCAGCGAGAGCTGGCGCGTCGAGCGCGACCAGCCCGCCTATGTCGTGCGCCAGAACGCCGACGAACTCGCGCAGAACCTGGCCCGCGCCGCGCGCTGACCTTCCACCCCCGGCCGCAGGACACGCATAAACGCGATCCGCGCTCGTAAACGCTCTCTACACGCGTTTATGGGCGCGGATCGCGTTTATGCGTGAGTACCGGGCCAGCGCGTCGCCGACGGCAGGCGCACGCCGGGCCAGGCACACACGGAGCCGGGCACACACGGAGCCGGGCACACGCGAAGCCCGGCACACGCGGAGCCAGGCACACGCGGAGCCAGGCACACGCGAAGCCGGGCACACGCGGAGCCGGGCGCGTGCGAAGACAGGGACGCGGGGGGGGCGGTCGCGCTCAGAGCGCGGCGAGCGCCTGGTCGACGTCGGCGACGAGGTCGTCGACCGACTCGATACCCACCGACAGGCGAACGATGGTGTCGGGCACCGCGAGTTCGGTACCGCGAACGGAAGCGTGGGTCATGGCATCCGGGTAGTTCACCAGCGACTCGACGCCGCCGAGCGACTCCGCCAGAGTGAACAGACGCGTCGACTCCGCGAAGCGGCGGGCGGCCGCGCCGTCGGCGAGCGCGAGCGAGACGATGCCGCCGAAGCCGCTCATCTGGCGCGCCGCCAGCTCGTGCCCGGGGTGCGAGGGCAGACCGGGATAGTAGACCTGCGCGACCCGATCGTGCCCGGCGAGATGCTCGGCGACGGCCTGCGCGTTCGAGCTGTGGCGCTGCATGCGCACGGCGAGCGTCTTGATACCGCGCGTGGTCAGGTACGCGTCGAAGGGACCCGACACCGCGCCCGCCGCGAACTGCAGAAACTGCACCTTCTCGGCGAGCGCCGCGTCGGCGAAGGCCAGCGCTCCGCCCACGACATCGCTGTGCCCGCCGAGGTACTTCGTCGCGGAGTGCACGACGACGTCGGCACCGAGCGACAGCGGCCGCTGCAGAGCGGGCGAGGCGAAGGTGTTGTCGACCACGACGATCGCGCCGGCCTCGTGACCGAGTCGGGCGAGACCCGCGATGTCGGTGATCCGCAGCATGGGGTTGCTGGGAGTCTCGACCCACACCATTCGCGGCGCATGCTCCGCGATGGCGGCGGCCACGGCATCCAGATCGCTCATGTCCACGACGCGCAGCTGCACGCCCCACGGCCCCAGCACCCGCGCGAGCAGACGGTAGGTACCGCCGTAGACGTCGTTGCCGAGGAGGACCTCGTCACCCGGGACGAGGGCGGCGCGCAGCAGGGCATCCTCGCCCGCGAGACCCGAGGCGAACGCCAGCGCGCGCGTTCCCCCCTCGAGGGCGGCGATCTGCGTCTCGAGGGCGGTGCGCGTGGGGTTGCCGCTGCGGCCGTACTCGTAGCCGCCGCGAAGGCCGCCGATGCCGTCCTGCGCGTAGGTCGTCGAGACGTGGATCGGCGGGATGACCGCGCCGGTGGTCTCGTCGGGCGCCTGTCCCGCGTGGACGGCGAGGCTGTCGAAGCCGCGGGCGGCGTCATGGGTGCTCATGCGGAGTGCTCCTCGGAGGGGGTCGGGAGAAGGGATGCCACGGGTGCAACGTCGTAGCCGCGCTCGATCATCCAGTCGTCGTCGAAGATCTTGCTCAGGTAACCGCGACCGTGGTCGGGCAGGACGACGACGACCACGGCGTCGGCGGGGAGATCCCGTGCGACGCGGAGAGCTCCGACCACGGCCATTCCGCTGGAGCCGCCGACGAGCAGGCCCTCCTCGCGGGCGAGGCGACGGGTCATGGCGAAGGACTCGGCATCCGAGACGCGTTCGTAGCCGTCGACGAGGGAGGGGTCGAACGCGGGAGGCCAGAAGTCCTCGCCGACGCCCTCGACGTCGTAGCCGTGGATGTCGCCGCCCGAGTAGATCGAGCCGACCGGATCGACCCCGACGATGCGCACGGCCGAACCCGCGACCTCGCGCAGGTAGCGGCCGGTACCGCTGATCGTGCCGCCCGTGCCGACGCCGGCGACGAAGTGCGTGAGTCGACCGTCGGTGTCGCGCCAGATCTCGGGACCGGTGGTCTCGTAGTGGCTGCGCGGGCCGTTCGGGTTCGCGTACTGGTTGGGCTTGAAGGCGCCGGGGATCTCGCGGACGAGGCGGTCGGACACGCTGTAGTACGAGTCCGGGTCGTCGGGCTCGACGTTCGTCGGTGTGACGACGACCTCGGCGCCGTAGGCGCGCAGCACCGCCCGCTTGTCCTCGGCGACCTTGTCGGGAACGACGAAGACGCACCGGTAGCCGCGCTGCTGCGCGATGAGCGCGAGCCCCACTCCGGTGTTGCCGCTGGTCGGCTCCACGATCACTCCGCCCGGTTGGAGCAGACCGTCGCGCTCCGCGGCGTCGACGATGTTGGCCGCGATGCGGTCTTTCGCAGACCCGCCGGGATTGAAGTACTCGATCTTCGCGAGGACCGTCGCGGCGATGCCGTCGGTGACGCGGGAGAGGCGGACGAGGGGGGTGTTGCCGACGAGGTCGGCGACGCTCTGGGCGTAACGCACGATGGAGTCCTGAAGGTTGGTGCGCCCGGTGCGGGCGCGGCTGACGGGGTCGTCGAAAGGGAACGCGGGGCGTTCAGCGACAACAGCGACAGGTCAGCACGCCGTCAGCATACCCGAGGACTCCCGGTCACGACACGGCGCCGAGAAACTCCTCGAAACTCTGGGCGGGGCGACCTGTGACGCGCTCGACGTCGTGCGAGACGGCGGCTTGGTCGCCGCTCGCGATCGAGGTGTACGTGCTCACCCACGCATCGACCTGCCACCGTGGGGCCCCGAACGCCGCGCGCGAGGCATACGCCTCGTCGACCGTCTCGTCGACGAAACGCACCCGGTGCCCGCGCACCGCCGAGATCTTCTCGGCGACCTCGGCGAGAGTCAGGGCCTCGGGCCCAGTGAGGTCGTACGACGCGTCGGCGTGCGCTGCGGGATCGAGCAGCACCGCGACCGCCGTGGCCGCCACGTCGGCGCGCGAGACGAGAGAACAGCGGCCGTCCCCGGCGGGGCCCCGGATGACCCCGTCGTCTCCGGCGAAGAGCTCCATCATGTCCATGTAGAAGTTGTCGCGGAGGAAGGTGTACCTCATGCCCGAGGCGCGGATGATGTCCTCGGTGGCGGCGTGATCGCGCCCCAGCGTGAAGACGGCGTCCGGGGCAGCGGCGAAGAACGAGGTGTAGACGATCGAGCGCACCCCCGCGGCCGCGGCCGCCTCGACGAAGGTGCGATGGTGCTCGACGCGGTCGGCCGTCTCGGAAGCCGACACCATGAAGAGCGTCTCGACCCCCTGAAGCGCCGCGCGGGCGGCATCCGCGTCGGAATATCGGGCGACGTGCACCTCGGCTCCCTCGAGCGAGGGGGCACGCGAAACGTCGCGGACGAGCAGACGCTGGGGGATGCCACGGGCGGCGAGGTCACGCGCGACCCGACCCCCTACGGCTCCGGTGGATCCGGTGACGGCGATGACGGGCGGCGTGGACATTCGGCCTCCGGGGACGAGTGGGCGGTGCCTCCAGGGTAAGCCGGTTCTCCCTTCCCTCGGCCGGGACGCTCCTCAGGAGCGCGGAGCGATCAGGCGCGCCACGCGGACGCGCACCGAGGACGGGATGTCGTCCTCGCCGGCTCCGCGGGCGGCCGTCGCGACGGCGGCGGCCACCACGGCCGCGTCGTCCTCCGACGAGACACCGATGCAGACCGTGACGGCGCGAGTGCCGGCAGCGTCGTCGACGTCGGCGAGCGAGCCCTCGACGTCGGTCAGATGCTCGACGGCGCGGGCCACGACCGGACGCGCCGAATAGCACTCGCGCACCCCCTCGACGGCGGTCACGGCCAGGTCGATGCGCGGTGCGAGTTCTGCCGCGGAGATGGTCGTCATGAGTGTTCCCCCTCATCGAGGTGCACGTCGCCGACGGTGACGTCCACCCGTCCGACCCGAAGGTCGCCGTGTCGTTCGATGGCCGCGCGGATGCCGTTCCGCATCTCGTCGACCGCGATGTTCATCGCGCGGCCGAAGCGCACGCTGACGCTCACACGCACGTCGAGAGGGGCGTCGGGCTCGGGCTGGTCGAGTCGCACCCGACCCACCAGCAGCCCGTCGATGCCGTCTCCGACCGCGCGGATCAACTCGTAGAGCGCACCCTCGGTCACCACCAGTTCGGTTCCGTCGTCGGCGCGCGCGAGGGGGATGTCGCGTCCGGCTCGGAACTCGCGCATGACCTCGCGCATGATGCTGTCGTACCAGGATTCCGAGAGCGGCTCGGTCGCCTGCTCCTCCACGATCTCGCGGGACAGTCGGCCCATCCGCTCCATCGATGCCAGGATCGCCTGGCACTCCGCGTTGCGCTCGACGGCGGGGATCCGGGGGATGCGTCCGCGGTCGAGGTACGCCGAGAGGTCCTCGAGGGAGTAGCCCGACCCGCCGATGTCGTCGTTGTTCTCGCTCACTGGGGTCACCTCCACTCCTCCATGCGTTCCAGCACCGTTCTCCTCGCCCGGGCGAGACGCCCGCGCACCGTGGCGGCCGATTCGCCCACCTCGACGGCGATCTCGTCGTAGCTGTGACCACCGACCTCGCGCAGCACCCAGACGACGCGGAGTTCCTCCGAGAGCTCGCCGAGGACCTTCTTGAGCGCGTCCATCTGCGAGCTCGCCACGACCGCGCGTTCCGGGTCGTCTCGTCCCGAGACCATCTCCTCGTCGATCTCTTCCGAGATCTTTCGAGAGCGGAGACGGTCGGTGGCCTTGCGCGACACGATGGTCGTGAGCCAGCTTCGCACCTTCTCGGGATCCGTGAGATCGGGCAGACGTCGCCACGCCGTGATCAGCGCCTCTTGGACGCAATCGTCGGCGTCGGCCCGCGAGCCGGTCAGCCGGGTCGCGAAGGCGACGAGGAACGGCGCATGCCGACGCACCAGCACCCCGAAAGCGAGCTGATCGCCGTCGGCCGCGCGCGACGCGAGGAACGCGTCGGTGGCGGAGGTCAAAGAGGGCATCGAGATTCCTGTCGGCAATCGTTCCGTCTCGAGCCGTGACAGTTCACGAATCGAGTCCGTCCACATAGCGAAACACCCCGAGGTCGGAACACCCCGGGATCTTGACGGGAGGACGCTCGTCGTGGCATGTCGGGTTCCCCCGCGGCGGTCAACCCACCCGAGGGGTGTCGGCGACCGCCGGTATGGTCGGCTCATCCCCGACCCCGAAGGACACCCATGCGCATCGCCCTCACCGGTTCGTCCGGCAAGCTCGGCACCGTCGTCGCTCGCGAGCTGCGTGCCGCCGGCCACGACGTGATCGGTTTCGACGTCCGCGGCGAACGCGGCCCCGGCTTCGTGCAGGTCGACCTGACCGACTACGGCCAGGTCGTCGACGCCCTCACCGGGGTGAACGACCAGCACGACGGTTTCGAGGCCCTCGTGCACCTCGCCGCCATCCCGGCTCCCGGCATCCGCTCCGACATCGCCACCTTCCACAACAACATGGCGAGCACCTTCAACGTGTTCTGGGCCGCCACGCGTCTCGGCATCCACAAGATCGTGTACGCCTCGAGCGAGACCGTGCTGGGCCTCCCCTTCGACGTGCCGCCGCCCTACATCCCGGTCGACGAGGCGTACGCGCCGCGGCCCGAGTCGGTCTACTCGCTCGTGAAGACCCTCGAGGAGCGCCTCGCCGTGGAGTTGGTGCGCTGGAACCCCGAGCTGTCTATCACGGCCCTGCGGTTCTCGAACGTGATGGTCCCCGAGGACTACGCCGAGTTCCCCTTCGACGACGACGCCCGCACCCGCAAGTGGAACCTGTGGGGCTACATCGACGCCCGCGACGGCGCCCAGGCCGTGGAGCGCGCCCTCGAGACGGCCCCGGCCGGCTTCGACACCTTCATCATCGCGGCGGCCGACACGGTCATGACCCGCCCCAACGCCGAGCTCGTGGCGGAGGTGTTCCCCGGCGTCGCGACGCGCGGTGACCTGGGCGAGAACACCACGCTCCTCTCGATCGACAAGGCCCGCCGCCTGCTGGGCTACGACCCCCGGCATTCCTGGCGAGACGGGCGCTGACGCGCCGGCCCGGGTGCTCGTCGCCCGGGCCGAGGCCCCTCGCCGCGTGACAGACTCGCCCCATGGACGCCGACGCACGCACTCCCCCCTCTTCGCCGACGCCCGCGTCGGATGAGCCGGTCATCCCTCTGCCGAACGCGCGCGAGAAAGAGGTCAGCTTCGTCGCGCGCAGCGGTGCGGTGGTCACGCTCCGCCTCATCGACACGGGGCGCTTCGAGCTCAAGCTCGATACGCGAGGCGACTACACGGCCGTGCTCCTGCACGACGGAGAGACCTTCGAGCTGCACCCCGCGCCCGGCGTCCACGCCCTGGGCGGCACGGGCCTCACACCCACCCAGATCTACGAGGGGTTCTGACCCACGGCGCAAGCCCCGCGTTCAGGTCGTCGGCGCGGGATTGACTGAGGCTCTCGACCCGGGAGGACCATCGTGAGCCACGACGCCGACAGCTACGACATCGCCGTGATCGGAGCAGGTCCCGCCGGAACAGCCGCGGCCCTCCGCGCTGCGGAACTGGGCGCCTCGGTGGTCGTCCTCGAGGCGGGCCGCGTCGGCGGCACCTGCGTCAACACCGGGTGCGTGCCCACCCGCGTCCTCGCGAAAGCGGCGCGCCTCATGCGCGAGACCCGCTCCGCCGACGATTACGGCATCGTCGTCGACGAGCCTCGAGTCGACTGGGCAGCCGTGGTGTCGAGGGTGCACGAGCGGGTGGATGCCGTGCGCTCCATCAAACGCGAGGCCGAACGCTTCGCCGAGGCCGGCGTGGATCTCGTGCACGAGGGGCGTGCGCGCTTCGCGGACGAGCACACCCTCGTGCTCGACAGCGGTCGGCGAATCCGCGCGGAATCGATCCTGGTCTGCGTGGGCGGCCACTCCCGTCGCCTGCCGATCCCGGGGGCCGACCTCGCCACCGTCCCCGAAGACGTGCTCAGCCTGAGCGAGCTCCCCCGTCGCGTCGTCGTCATCGGCGCGGGCAACACCGGCGCCCAGCTCGTGACCGTGTTCCGCTCCTTCGGTTCGGAGGTGACGCTGCTCGATGTCGCGCCTCGCGTCCTCATGGCATCCGATGCGTCGATCTCGCGCGTGATCGCCGAGTCGCTCACGGAGCACGGGGTCGACGTGCGCACCGGGATCGACACGGTCGAGCGCCTCGATCGCGCCGACGACGGATCGCTCGTCCTGGCCTGGCGCGAGGGCGGCTCCCCGTGCACCGTCGATGCGGACGTCGTCATCATGGCGACCGGTTGGCCCGCCGACGTCGAAGACCTCGGGCTCGAGAACGCCGGTGTGGAGGTCGAGCGCTCCGCCATTCCAGTCGACCGCTACTTCCGGACGATCGTTCCCCACATCCTCGCCGTCGGCGATGCGAACGGCCGCGACATGCTCGTTCAGGCGGCGCAGTTCGAGGGCGAAGCGGCGGCCGAGAACGCCGTTCTCGGCGCCAACCGGCGAACGCCCCACCACCTGCTTCCCGCTGGCGGCTTCACCGACCCCGACTACGCCGGCGTCGGACTGACCGAGGAGCAGGCGCGCGACCGCGACCCCTCGTGCGTCGTGGCGACCGTTCGGTTCGCCGATCTGGACCGCGCCGTGATCGACGATCGGGAACGCGGGTTCCTCATGCTCGTCGCCGACCGTCGCCGCGAGCTCGTGCTCGGCGCCCACGCGGTGGGGGAGAACGCCGTCGAGGTCATCCAGTCGGTGACCACCGCGATGGCGGCCGGGATCGACGTCTCAACCCTCGCCGGCGTGCGCTTCGCCTACCCGACGTACAGTGCGGTGATCGGCAACGCGGCGCGCGCGCTGCTGCACGCGGACTCCCCCGCGCTGCTGGAGTGACACACTGAATCCGTGACCGCCGATCCCGCGACGACGCCCGCGACCGCCGACGACTCCGAGCCGTCCCGCGAGGCGCCCGCGCGCCGAGGACGGCCGGGGTACGACCGCGACGGCCTGCTCGCCGTGGCCGTGCAGCTCTTCAACGAGCAGGGGTACGACGCGACGAGCGTGTCCGATCTCGCGCGGCGACTGGGGCTGACGAAGTCTGCGCTGTACCACCACTTCTCCTCGAAGGAGGAACTGCTGGCCGTCGCCCTCGAGGCCGCTCTCGGCGGGTTGGAGGCCGTGCTCGACGAGCCCGGCGCCCGCGAGGGCGCGGCATCCGATCGCCTCCGTTTCGTGCTCACGGGGGCGACCGACGTGCTCGTCGCGCAGCTCCCCGCGGTGACCCTGCTGCTGAGGGTGCGCGGGAACAGCGAGGTCGAGCAAGCGGCTCTCGAACGACGACGACTGTTCGACCACCGCGTGACCGCCCTGGTCGCCGAGGCTCAGGCCGAGGGCGACGTGCGGGGGGACGTCGATGCGGCGGTCGCCGCGCGTCTGCTGTTCGGGATGATCAACTCCGTCGTCGAGTGGTATCGCCCCGGTGGCGGGGTCGACGGCGACCGCCTGGGCGCCGACATCGTGCGCATCGCGCTCGACGGCCTGCGCACCGCCTGACCGGCGCCCTGCCCGCCGGGTCGCGCCGCGGCAGGCGCACATCCCCGGTCCGTCCTGCGGATATCGCGGCGGCACGCCGCCACCGGCGACCCGGCATGACGACGGCGGGCGACGAAGTCCGCGGTACGGCGCACCGCCCCTCGGCCGACGCCGACGAACCGCTCCCGGCGACGCGCAACGGGGCCCTCGCCGACGCGAAGGGCCCCGTCACGGCATCCGGGATCACGCCCGCAGGTCGACGCCCTTTGTTTCCTTGATGAGCGAGACGGCCCCGAGAGAGACGAGCGCGGCGACCGCGATGTACAGGCCGATCGTCCATGAGGCACCCGTCGAGCGCAGCAGCGCCTCGGCGATCATCGGCGCGAAGGCCCCGCCCATGATGGCGCCGAGCGCGTAGCCGATCGAGACGCCCGAGTAGCGGACGTTCGCGGGGAACATCTCGGCGTACAGCGCCGCCTGCGGCCCGTACGACAGCCCGAGACCGAGGGTCATCACGAACAGCGCGACGAAGTACCAGAAGATGTTCGCGGTATCGATGAGGAACCACATGGGCACGGCCCAGACGGCCAGCAGCAGATAGCCGAGCTGGAAGGTGCGGATACGCCCCAGGCGGTCGGAGAGCCTGCCGCCCCAGAGCGTGAAACCGAGCCAGCCGAAGGAGGCCAGGGTCGTGGCCAGCAGCACAGTCGGGCGTTCCATGCCGAGGACCGACACCGAGTAGGTCGCGAAGAACGCGATGAGCAGGTAGCCGGCGGCGTTGTTGCCGATGAACACGAACGCGGTCAGGGCGACCTCGCGCCAGTTCTTGCGGAACAGCTGTCCGAGGGGAGCGGACGACTCTTTGCGACGGCGAACGAGGTCTTCGAAGACCGGGCTCTCCTCCACCGCGCGGCGGATGAGGTAGCCGACGACGATGAGCACGATCGAGAAGAGGAAGGGAACGCGCCACCCCCACGCGAGGAAGGCCTCGGCCGACATCGACGAGGTGAGGATCCACAGCGTCGCCGTCGCGAGGATCATGCCCACCGGCACGCCGATCTGCGGGTAGGCGCCGAAGTAGCCGCGGCGGTGGACGGGGGCGTGCTCGACCGAGAGCAGCGCGGCACCGCCCCACTCTCCGCCGGCGGAGAAGCCCTGCAGAACCCGAAGGAGGATGAGCAGGACGGGGGCGGCCACCCCGATCGCGGCATAGGTCGGCAGCACGCCGATGAGGGCTGTCGAGACGCCCATCATGATGAGAGTCAGCACGAGCATCTTCTTGCGGCCGAGGCGATCGCCGAGCCAGCCGGCGACGACGGCGCCGAGCGGGCGGAAGAGGAACGAGATGCCGATGGTGGCGAACGAGAGCACCTGCGCGATCGCGGGATCGCTCTGCGCGAGCGGGGCGAGGAACAGCGGCGCGAGCACGAGCCCGGCCGCCTGGGCGTAGATGAAGAAGTCGTACCACTCGATCGAGGTGCCCACGAGGGTCCCGGCGAGCACGCGCCGTTCCTCCCGTTTCATCCCGGTGGCAGGGGCGGATGCCGAGGTCAGCGAGGCCATGAGAACTCCGTCGTTCTGTGGGGCAGGGTGAGAGGCTCGAGCGATACTGTTACCGACCGAGCGTTCAGTAATAGTGTCAGAGGGGTGCGCCCCCAACAAGAGGGCGGCGGAAGGAGCACCCATGACGCCCTGGACCATCACCCCCGGCGCCCTCGACGAACGCCTCGGCATCACCGTGACCGAGCAGTCCGCGGATCGGGTCAGCGCGTGGATGCCCGTCGAGGGGAACACGCAATCGCTCGGTCGGCTGCACGGCGGCGCGACGGCCGCGCTGTCCGAGGCGGTGGGGTCCTGGGCCGCCATGATCCACGCCTCCGCGTTCGGCCTGGTGTGCGTCGGCGTCGATCTCAACATCACGCACCACCGCGGAGCCGAGGACGGGCGCATCCACGCCGTGGCCACACCCGCCCATCGCGGTCGCCGTCTGGCCACCTACGACGTCCGCGTGGTCGACGACGACGACCGTCTGATCGCGACGGCGCGCATCACGAACCTGCTGGTCGATCCCGCCTGAGAGACGGGCGCCGTCTCGCGGCACCCACCGTGTCTGCCATTGTGGATCGCATGAAGAAGATCCGAGGGGTTGCGCCGCCCCCAAGCGGCGCAACCCCTCGCCCGTCGCCGTCAGACCCGAACATCGGACGACGGGCGTATGGGTGCCTTCTCGAAGCCGGAGTCAGCACCCACCCCCGCATATGTCGTGTCCGGCGTGCGCCTTTCCTTACACACCGATCCGGAAATCTTTTCTCTCGCGCATCCGTAAGGTTCGCGACCACCCCGACACAGCCCCCGTACACGCACGAGGAAAGACAGCGGTGACGGACGACGCGGATTTCGTGGCGCTCTTCCGCGAGCACTACAACGCCGTTCGGCGATTCGTCGAACGGCGCGTGTCGGACCGCGATGCTGCCGACGACCTCACGATGGAATGCTTCGAGATCGCCTGGCGCAAGCGCGATCCGCGAGAGCCGTTCGGGTTGCCGTGGCTGTACCGCACGGCGCGCAACCTCATCGCGAACGAATACCGACGACGAGACCGGGAGGGGGCACTGTGGACGCACATCGAGGACCAGGTCCGCACCCTCTCGAACGAGTCGGAGGGCGAGATGCTCGACAGGCTCGTCGACGCCATCCGCGGCCTGTCCGAGAAGGAGCGCGAGATCCTCTGGCTCACCTACTGGGAGGACCTCTCGGCCGCCGAGGTCGGCCTCGTCGTCGGCGCGAGCGCCGGGACGGTGTGGACGCGGCTGAACCGCGTGCGGGCCAAACTGCGCCCGCTCCTGTCCGGAACGCCCCTGTCCGCGGAAGAGGTGTTCGATGAGCGACGATGACCTCACCCGGGCGATGCGCCGGCTCGATCCCGCGCGAACGCCCATCGACGCGCCGATTCCTCTCGACGCCGAGCGTCGGGCACGCGACTTCGCGGGGAGCGCGCAGCGAACGCGCCGCCGACCCGCGTACGCCGTGTGGGGCTCGGCCGCCGCGGTCGTCGTCCTGGTGCTCGCGATCGTCACCGGAGTCCTGTGGATGCCGGGGAGCCCGGCATCCGCCCTCACCCCGGAACCACTCGTGTTCACCTCGATCTCGGAGGACGCGTCCCAGGTGATCGCGCAGGCGCAGGAGCGGTTGACCGACGGGTCGGGCCCCTCCTCACCCGAGCGACGGTCGCTTTCGCTCGGGTGGTACTACAGCGGTTCGCCCGACGAGGCCGAGGCGACGGTGTTCCGCCGCGAGTGGATCGACGTGCGCTGGAATGCGGATCTTTCGGGCTCGGTCGTGACCACTGCCGCCGAAGCGACCAACGCGGCCGGTGACACGGTGCCCGCGGGCGAGCCGACGCCGGGAACCGTCGTCGGCGACCTGCAGTTCGTGCAGAACCAGTTCTCGCCGCTCTCCCCCACCGCTCCCGCACCCACCGTCGAGGCGATGCGAGCTCTCGTGCTCACCTCGACCGGTGCCGGGGATCAGCTCACGGCGGGCGACGCGATGCTCGGCGCACGCGCCCTCCTGGGCGAATGGACCCTCACCGGACCGCAACAGGCCGCCCTGCTCGAGGTTGTCGCTCAAGCTCCCGGGCTGCGCGTCGTCGGCACTGCCTTCGACCGCCTCGGCCGCCCCGTGGTCGGGTTGGCCGCGGTGCCGTCCGGGCTGACCACCTCCGAGGCGACGCTGCTGCTTTCTGCCGACACGGGACGCATCGTGGGTTTCGAATCCGAACTCCTCGCCGACAACGACAGCCTCAAGCTCCCCGCCGGATCCATCACCGACTACACCCTCTGGGACGTCTTCGAGAGAAAGGCACGCACCGAATGACCACGACCGATCAGCTGCACCCCGACATCGCCGCGGCTCTCGCCGAGATCCCCGGCGGGGTCGTCATCGATTCGCATCACGCGCAGTGGCCGGAACTCGGGATGACCATCGACGTCCCCTCCGAGCACGAGCGTGCCGTCGGCGGGTGCGCCGACGGCAACGTCTGCGCCTTCAGCGGGTCGAACCTCTCGGGGACGCGAGCGTCGTTCTCGTACTGCGGCACGTACTCCCCCGGAATCACCGTGCGCTCCATCGCCAACGCGCGATCGGCCGGGTACGTGCAGGCCCGCTCGTCGTCCGGGTCGGTGCTCGCGACCGCGATCGCCACGTCGTGGGCGAACGTCTCGGGCACGGTCGCGACGCTGAACTGCGTGCCCTGACCGCCGCTCAACGCCAGGGGCGTTCCGACCGGCGACGCCAGTAATCGACGGGGTCCGTCGCCAATTCCCCCGCGGTGTCCACCGGCCGCGCGCTCGCGCCTCGTCGCAGATGCGCGAGCGTGGTCGCGCCGCTGAGCACGATGTCGGCCCACGGCTGCGCCAGCGCGGCGCCCAGCGCGAACACGTCGGACGGCATTCCGGATGCCAGGGCCTCGAGGCGACTGCCCGATTCGGCGCGGGCGAGGTCGCCGTTGGCGAGGGCCTCTTTGACAACGACCGTCCAGTCGGCGTCTCGCGCGGCCTGCAACGCGGGGGCGACCGATGGCTCGAGGAGGTTCCACGTCGACTGCACGACCGTGAACGGCGAGTCCCGGAGCGCGAGAGCGCTGCGGATCACCTCGCCCTGGTGCGGCCCGCTGGTCGACAGCCCTACCCGCACGCCGTTCGCCCGTAGGCCGCGCAGCCGATCGAGAAGCCCGGTGTCCGCCAGAGCCGTGCTCTCCGGAGTCACCGAGTGGATCAGGTAGTAGTCCGGGGCCGACCCCAGAGCCTCGAGCGTCTCGGGCCACTGCTGGTCGAACATGGCGACCGAGTGCTCTTTGCGCTCGTGCACGGCGGCATCCATCCGCCACTCTCCGACGTAGGCGTAGCCCCACTTCGACCCCACGGTGAGCAGCTCGCGTCGGCCCGGGTGGGCGTCGAACCACGATCCGAGGAAGTGCTCCGCCCGACCGTAGGAACGCGCAACGTCGACGTATCGGATGCCGAGCGCCCAGGCCTCGTCGAGCAGCAGGTGCGCACGCTCGCGCATCGCGTCGACCGAGCGTTCGGCGGGGTCCCCCAGGTCGCTGTCACGCGCGGTCGTGATGTAGGCCGGGCGACCGACGGCGGCGAGGCCGAGACCCAGACGGGCGGAGGTGACATGCATGCCTCGACGCTAGCGTCCGCGCGCCCTGCTCGCGTCAGCTGCGACGGCTCCGGTGCACCTCGACGGCACTGAGCACGATGGCAGATCCCGAGAACACCACCGACACCGCGAGAGCCAGAGTGAGCGCGTCGGCGAAAGCCCGCGGGTCCGCGGCGGGGGTACCCGGGCCCGCGGCCGCCGCGGCTCCCACGACGGCCAGCGCGAAGGCGGTACCCAGTACCGTCTGCCCGATCGAAGACCCCACCCGCTGGGCGGTCTGCACGACTCCCCCGGCGACGCCGCCGCGGCGGGGGTCGACGTCGGCGAGCGTCAACGTCTGATTCGGGGTGACGATCGCTCCGCCCGCGATCCCGAGGACGAACAGGGGCACGCAGAGCCGCAGGATGACGCCCACCGGATCGGTCGCCTCGGCACCGGCCTGCACCAGCAGCCCCAGAACGACCGTGACGCCCGTGAACACCGCGACCGCGCCGACGAGCAGCGGGCGTCCCACGCGCGAGACGAAGCGCCCGGCGACGGGCGCTCCCACCACCGAACCGATGGCGTAGGCCGTGACCCCCAGGCCCGATTGCAGGGCGGTGAAGCCCAGACCGTCCTGGTAGTACAGCGCGAGCACGAGGGGAATCCCGGTGTTGCTGCAGAAGAAGACCACGGCGAAGACCACACCCGTGACGAACGAGCGGACGCGGAACAGGCGCAGATCCAGCAGGGGCCCGGCATCCGCCCTCGTCAGGCGCGCCTCATGCCGCACGAGGGCGAGGAGGAACCCCGCGGCGGGGAGCAGGAGAAGGAGGGTCACGGGGCCGCCACCCTGGCCCGTCTCGACGATGGGGAACAGCAGGCACAGCACACCCGCGCCGAGCAGGAGCGCGCCGAGCAGGTCGATGTGGCGGGCGGATGCGGTGGAAGACGGCTCATCGGCGGGAACCCACCGGCGAGCGAACAGCACGGCCGCGATCCCGACCGGCACGTTGATGAAGAAGACCAGCCGCCAACCGATGTCGGGGCCACCAGCCGAGATGAGCAGACCCGCGATCACCGGACCGAGCGCCGTCCCCGCACCGACGGTGAGGCCGAGCCTGCCGAAAGCCCGCCCTCTCTCCCACGCCGGGAAGGCGTTCTGAATGAAGCCCGACACCTGTGGGCCCATCATGCCGCCGAACAGCCCCTGCACGACCCTGGCCGCGATGAGGAGCCCCGCGTTCGGCGCCAGACCGACGGCAGCGCTGGCGGTCACGAACCCGAGCACGGCGATCGTGAAGATGCGTCGCCGACCCCGCTGGCCGCCCAGCCGTCCTCCGATGACGGGGACCAGCGCGAAGGCGAGCACGTACCCGGTCACGATCCACTGCAGCTCGTTCGAACCCGCCCCGGTGGAGCGCCCGATCGAGGGCAGGGCGACGTTGGTGACGCTGACGTCGAGGAGGGCGGCGAACTGGCCCATGAGCATGACCGAGAGCGCGCTCCAGCGCCTCGGATCGGGAGCGGGGATGGATGCCGTCATGCGGCCTCCGCCACCGGAGCGGAGCCCGCGGCGACGCGAGGGTTCGGCATGGGCCGAGCCTATGCCTGCGGCGAAGCGTGCGGGTCGGAGATCATCGCGGGGAACATCGCGGCGACGCGGGGAGTTGTCCTCCCCAAGAGCCGACGAGCGGAACGCGATGACGTACAGAGACCCCTACGACGACACGGCACAGCCGATCTGCCCCTCGTGCGGGGTGACGATGCACCCGCTTCTCGAAGAGGGCGGCGGCGCCGACGAGTGTCGTGAGTGCGGCTTCCGACTGGAGTGGTCGACGGGGGCACCCGCTCGCAATGGCGACGACGACGACCGCCCGCGGGATCGCTGGATCGACGAGTCCTAGCTGTCGCCGGCGACGTCACCCTCGACCGGGATATGGACTGCACGCGTCGGCGACATCCTG
Source organism: Sphingomonas sp. G5 (assembly GCF_052660795.1). NCBI lineage: Bacteria > Pseudomonadati > Pseudomonadota > Alphaproteobacteria > Sphingomonadales > Sphingomonadaceae > Sphingomonas > Sphingomonas sp. G5. Next base: position 2,774,473 of record NZ_CP109660.1, read on the forward strand.
CTTCGTGCACCTAGCTCGCTGACGGGGCGAGCGCCGCCGAGCGGGTGGCGGTGTCCAAGACAGCCGCCACGCTCTCCTGCAGCTCGGATCCGACGTTCGCGAGTGCCGCTTCGAAAGCGTCGTCGAAGCGGGTGAGGCATCTCCACGGATCGGTCGTCAGGTCGACCATCGCGTAGACGTGGGTCACCCTCCGGTCATCCGGGTCGAACTCCCGGCGCAAGACGTCGCGACGCACGAGACGATCGACGATCGTCGTCACCCCCGCCCCGGTGATCCCGAGGTGTCGCCGGAGGTCGGAGGGGCGCACGCCCGGGTTGCGCGCGACATGGATGATCGCGACGACATCGATGTCGTTCAGCCCCATGGCGCGACGGGCCTCCGCCAGGCACCGGGTCCTCTCGAACAGGTAGCGCGCGAGAGCCAGTGAGATGGGCGAGATGTCGTGAGCGAGTGCAGTCATCGGCGGTGCCGTATCGATTCGTTTCGTGTCACCGCGCCCATTCGGACGCGCGACCTCACGGTAATCGGCGCCGCGCGGTTATGCGGCCGCGCCCGGCCCTGTTGACAAAGGGGCAGCAACCGTATCTCAGCGCTCGAGGACCACCGCGAGCCCCTGGCCCACGCCGATACAGATCGCTGCGACGGCGACTCCCCCGCCGCGACGCTTCAGCTCGTGCGCGGCGCGCGCGATGATGCGGCCGCCCGACGCTCCGAGGGGGTGCCCGATCGCGATCGCCCCACCGTGCGGGTTGAGAAGCTCGGGGTCGAGCTCGGTCCACAGCTTGGCGCACGCGAGCGACTGCGATGCGAAAGCCTCATTGAGCTCGACGAGGCTCACGTCGGCCCAGGTGCGACCGGCACGCGCGAGCGCGCGGTTCGCCGCCTCGACGGGGGCGACGCCGAAGACGTCGGGATCGTTACCGAACGCGGCCCGACCCGCGATGCGCGCGAGGGGCTCGGCATCCAGGATCCCCTCCGACCCCAGCAGCACCGCCGAGGCGCCGTCGTTGATGGGTGAGGAGTTTCCCGCCGTGACCGTGCCGTCCTTCTGGAATGCGGGTCGGAGGGTCGCGAGCACCTCGGCGGTCGAATCGTCGCGGATACCCTCGTCGCGCGCGAGCGCGTGGCCTTCGACCTGCACGATCTCGCCGTCGAAGCGTCCCTCTGCCCACGCCGCGGCAGCGAGACGGTGGCTGCGCGCGGCGAAAGCGTCCTGCTGCTCACGCGTGATGGCGTAGATCTCGGCGAGCTTCTCGGCGCTCTCGCCGTTCGAGATCGTCCAGTCCGCCCTCAAGCGCGGGTTGGTCATGCGCCAGCCGATCGAGGTGTTCCACATCGTCTGGTTCGCCGCGGGGAAGGGCCGCGGGCTCTTCTCGACCACGAAGGGGGCACGCGTCATCGACTCGACGCCGCCGGCGAGGATGACATCGGCATCGCCGGCCTCGATCGCGCGGGAGCCCTGGATCACGGCATCCAGAGACGATCCGCACAGCCGGTTGATCGTCGTCCCCGGCACCGACGAGGGAAAGCCCGCCAGGAGGGCGCCGAAGCGCGCGACGTTGCGGTTGTCTTCGCCCGCCTGGTTCGCGTCGCCGAAGATCACGTCTTCGATGCGCGCGGGGTCGATTCCGGTGCGCTCGACGACGGATGCCATGACGGTGGCCGCCAGATCGTCGGGGCGGACGTCGGCGAAGGCCTTGCCGTGGCGCGCGAAAGGGGTGCGGACGGCGTCGTAGACGAAGGATGCGGGCATGTCTCAGGCCTCCAGGCTCAGACCGAGCAGGGACTCGATCTCTTCGTGCGTGTTGTCGCCGAAAAGCTCCCACACGCGGAAGCCGTCGGGGGTGACGTCGAAGACGCCGTGGTCGGTGTAGACCCGCGAGACACAGCCCACACCCGTGAGGGGATAGCTGCAGGCGGCGACGAGCTTGGGCTCGCCGCCCTTGGTGAGCAAATCGGTCATGACGTAGACGTCTTTCGCGCCGATCGCGAGGTCCATGGCGCCGCCGACCGCGGGGATCGCGCCGGGCTCGCCGGTCGACCAGTTGGCGAGGTCGCCGCCGGCCGACACCTGGAACGCCCCCAGCACGCACACGTCGAGGTGCCCGCCGCGCATCATCGCGAACGAGTCGGCGTGGTGGAAGTACGCGGCCCCCGCGAGCGCGGTGACCGGCTGCTTACCCGCGTTGATGAGATCGGGGTCGACGCGCCCGCGCTCGGGAGCGGGGCCCATGCCGAGCATGCCGTTCTCGGTGTGCAGGACGATCTCGAGTCCCGCCGGCAGGTAGTCGGCGACCAGGGTCGGAGCACCGATGCCGAGGTTGACGACCGCGCCCTCGGGAATGTCGGATGCCACGCGGGCGGCGAGATCGCGCCGCGAGATGCGAGTTGTCATTTCTCCTCCTCGGATGCCAGAGCCCGGCCCTCGATGTCGACGCCGCCGACGAACGCGCCGTCGCGGAGCCATGCGCGCTCCCCCACCGCGACCACGCGATCGACATAGAGACCCGGGGTGACGACCGACTCGGGATCGAGCGAGCCGAGCTCGACGATCTCGTCGACCTGGACGATCGTGGTGGTCGCGGCCGCGGCCATGATGGGGCCGAAGTTGCGCGCCGTCTCGCGATAGACGAGGTTGCCCCAGCGGTCGGCGGCGCGGGCGCTGATCAGGGCGGCATCCGCGCGGATGGGGTATTCGAGCACGTAGTCGCGACCGTCGATGCGCCGCGTCTCTTTGCCCTCGGCGAGCTGCGTCCCGAACCCGGTGGGGGTGAAGAACCCGCCGATACCCGCTCCTGCCGCACGGATGCGCTCGGCCAGGTTGCCCTGCGGCACGAGCTCGAGCTCGACCTCGCCGGCGCGGTACAGCCCGTCGAAGACCCACGAGTCACTCTGGCGCGGGAAGGAGCAGATCATCTTGCGCACCTGCCCGGCCGCGAGCAGGGCGGCCAACCCGGTGTCGCCGTTGCCCGCGTTGTTGTTGACGACGGTGAGATCGCGCGCACCGTGCGCGATGAGCGCGTCGATCAGCTCGACGGGCTGACCCGCGCGGCCGAAGCCGCCGATCATCACGGTCGCACCGTCGGCGATGCCGGCGACGGCCGCCTCGAGGTCGGGAACGGTCTTGTCGATCATGCGGAGCACCCTCGCTTGTTCGCTCTGCGTACATGCGTACGTTCTGCGAACAGGATACGCCGACCACCGCGAAGACGGCAAGGGAGGACCGCTCTGGGCCCGTAGCCGGGATTCAGACCAGGCGGAGGTCCGCGTCGATCTCGGCCGCGGCGGCCCGCAACGCCGACAGGCACCGCTCTCGCCACTCGTCCGCGTCACCGCGGGAGCTGGCCGAGATGTTCACCGCCGCAACCACCGCCCCCGAGCGGTCGTGGACGGGCGCCGCGAGGGAGCGCAGCCCCTCTTCGAGCTCGCCGTCCACGAGAGCCCACCCCTGAGCACGCACCGCCTCGAGCTCGACGGCGATCGCATCGACGTCCGTCCGCGTGCGCGGGGTGAGAGAAGCGGGGTGCGAAGCGGCCACGATCTCTCGCGCGTCGGCGTCGGGAAGCGCCGCGAGCAGCACGCGCCCCATGCTGGTCGCGTAGGCGGGGAAACGCGTGCCGATCGTGATTCCGACGCTCATGATCCGTCGCGTGGGAACGCGGGCGACGTAGACGATGTCGGCCCCGTCGAGCACGGCCGACGAGACGCTCTCCCCCACCTCGCGCGACAGACGCTCGAGGTGCGGCTGGGCCAGCGCCGGCAGCGAGAGCGCCGAGAGATAGCTGAAGCCGAGCTCGAGAACGCGCGGCGTCAGCGAGAAGACCCGACCGTCGGCGCGCACGTAACCCAGGGTCTCGAGCGTCTGGAGGAACCGGCGGGCCGCGGCACGGGTCAGGTCGGCGCGGCGGGCGACGTCGCTGAGGGTCAGCGCCGGGTTCTCGGCGTCGAAGGCCCGGATCACCTCGAGACCGCGAGCGAGGGATTGGACGAACTCTCCCGAATCACTCACGCGGCTCACCCTATCGGGGCGCCGTGAGGACCTCGTGCGGGAACGCGTCGGAGAGAAGCGAAAGCCGCCCCGGGGGACGGCTTTGCGGCGAATCTGTAGCGGGAGCGGGGCTTGAACCCGCGACCTCACGATTATGAGTCGTGCGCTCTCACCAACTGAGCTACCCCGCCGCACGGCATCCAGGATTCAGATGTGGATGCCTTGAGCCCCGAGTCAGGATTGAACTGACGACCCCTTCCTTACCATGGAAGTGCTCTGCCACTGAGCTATCGGGGCGTACCCGGATCGCTCCGGGCAACTAGAAGAGAATATCAGACCTCGACACTCTCTTACGAATCGAGGGTCAGCCGCCGGCGTGCTGACGCAGCCACGCGATCGGGTCGATCGGGGTGGTGCCGTTCTGCAGGATCTCGACGTGCGTGTGCGCGCCGAACGAGCGACCCGTGTTGCCGGTGCGTCCGAGGAACTGGCCGACGTGCACCTTCTCGCCCGGGGTGACCTGCAGCGAGCCGTACTGCATGTGGCCGTACCGGCTCGACACGAGCTGGCCGTCGATCACGTGGTCGATCAGCACGGTCACGCCGAAGGCGCCACCCTGCTCGGTCGCGATGCGGACGGTGCCGTCGGCGATCGCCTGCACGGGCGCGCCCTCGCCGGGCACGAAGTCGGCACCCTCGTGGAAGCCGCCGTCACGCATGCCGAAGCCGTACGAGATCGACACGCCGACCGCGAAGGGCCACTGGATGGGCGACGTCGGGTTGTTGACGTAGAAGTTCGTGGGGTACTTGATGCCCGAGTCGACGGCCATCTTGGAGTACGTGGTGGCGCTGTAGCCGTCGGCGCGGTCGACGACCGCGGCCTGCGACTGGGCGGGCGCGACGTAGGCCTGGATCGCCCCGTCGGGCGAGGCGACGTCTCCGCCGACCGCCAGACGCGTGGTCGCGGTGTCGGCGGCGGGAGCGGTGATGCTGTCGGTGCCGCTCGCCGAGGCGATGGCGCTGACGGGCATGGTCATGCCGACCGTGAGAAGACCGACGACGCCCATGACCCCGACCGAGAACGACGTCGCAGCGATGCGGCGGACGTTGCGGCGGGTGCGGGGAGCGGCCGCGGCGGGCAGCCCCTCCGAGACGGGCTCGGGAGCGGGGGTGACGGGGGCCGCCTGCTGCGTGGGCGTCTCGCCCGTGAACGAGAACAGGCGTGCGGCGGTGGCGAACTCGTCGGCCACGGTGTCGTCGGGGGTGCTCGAGGCGACGGCGGACTGCTCGATGGCGGCCTGCTCGACGACGGGCTTCGACGGACGCGGAACGGACGTCTTCGCCACCCGGTCGGCGGAGGACTCGACGACCGGCTCGGCCACAGCTTCGTCGACGGTCGAGTCGAGGATGACCGATGCCTGGGGGCGTCGACGCGCGCGGCGACTGACGGGAAGCGTGATGGGCGAGGTCGGGAGGGACACCGGGGTGGTGGCGACGGCGCCGTCCGCGCTCTGCAGGATGACCGCGACATCGTCGGCACGACGCTGCTCGTCGACGACCGTGACGTCGAGTGCGTCGGAAGCCGTGGCATCCGGGGTCTGGTCGGCGGAAGGCACGGCGGTGTCGCGAGGCGGAAGCGTGGGCTCGATGGTCGCGGCGATGACGGTCTCGACCACGGCAGCGGCAACGCTCTCGATCAGTTCGGGCTGAGAGGCGGCGTCGGCGTCGACCGGTGCGGGATCGGCGGCCTTCTGCTCGGACGCGGGGGCGTCGAGCGTCGCGACGGGGTTTCCGCTCGCGGCGAGACGGCGCATCTCGGCTCGGGTCAGCCGGGGGGTCGTCTCGGGAGCGGGCGTGGAGAGGGGGCGACGAGACCGTCGGGTGACGGCGGGCTCAGTCTCAGAGGCTTCTGACGGCAACGCGGAAGGGCTCTCGTGTCGTGTCGCGAAAAGCGACGGCTTCGGGCTTGGGGGCTTGGCCATCTCCGCAGGTTCGGGTTGCGGAAGATAACGAACTGGTAAACACCCTACCTCGGCTGGTCTGGGAATGCCATGGGCGCGACCTCTGTCACCGCTCGTAGTCGAGCAGCGGCTCGAGACGGCGGTAGAAGTCGGGGCCCGCGGCGATCACCATGCCGTTGCCGGGGCGTCCGCCGGGCGCTCCCCCGATGATTCCCCCCGCTTCTTCGACCAGCAGCGAGCCCGCGGCGTGATCCCACGGCTGCGTGCCGCGTTCGTAGTAGGCGTCGACGCGACCGGCGGCAACCGACGCCAGGTCGAGAGAGGCCGCGCCGATGCGGCGCACGTCGCGGGCGATCGGCATGACGCGAGACAGCTGTGCGAGCGCGGGTCCGTGCGTCTCGGGGTTGTAACCGAAGCCGGTGGCGACGAGCCCCCCGGCCGGACCCACCTCGCCCACGGACAAGCGGGTGTCACCGAGCCAGGCTCCCCCGCCGCGCGAGGCCCGGAACAGCTCGCCCGTCACGGGGTTGAAGACGGCACCGGCGAGCGCGGTCCACGACGCGGTCTCGGCGGTGCCCTCGACGGCGGCGATGCTCACGGCCCAGGCCGGAATGCCGTAGGCGTAGTTGACGGTGCCGTCGATCGGGTCGACGACCCACGTGATCCCGCTCGTTCCCTCTTCGGCCCCGGATTCCTCGCCGAAGAAACCGTCATCGGGCCGCTCTCGCGCGAGCTCCGCCCGAATGAAGGCTTCGACCTCGCGGTCGGCGGCGGTCACGATGTCGGCGGCGGCCGATTTGGTCGCCGCGACCGTCACGCCCTCGCGACGGCGACGGTGGGCGAGTTCACCGGCCTCTCGGGCGATACGCGTGGCGATCTCGAGCAGGTCGGCTGCGGAAGTCATGGCATCCAGGCTACGTGCGCCACCCCCTGCGACGAATTCGCCGCTGTCGTTAGCGTGGGCTCATGACCGCTTCGGATTCTCGCCGGTACGACGTCGTCATCGTGGGGGGTGGGCACAACGCCCTCGTCGCCGCGGCCTATCTCGCCCGCGCAGGGCGCCGGGTGGTGGTGATCGAGAGATCGGATGCCGTGGGCGGCGCCGCCGTGTCGGAGCGCCCGTGGGCGGGAGTCGATGCACGCCTGTCGCGGTACTCCTACCTCGTCAGCCTGCTGCCGCAGCGGATCATCGACGACCTGGGCCTGCGCATCGAGCTTCGCCGGCGCCGGTACTCCTCTTATACGCCCGACCCGACCGACCCCACGCGCGGCGTGCTCGTCGATACCCGGGATGCCGAGGCCACCGCCGCCTCGTTCGCGCGCACCCTCGGCGACACCCACGAGGCGGCGCGTTTCGCGGCGTTCGGCGAGCGTCTCGCCCCGGTGGCCCGTGCCGTCTTCCCGACGATGGCCGAACCGCTGCCCACGTCCGACGAGCTGCGCGAGCGCGTGGGCGACGACGAGCTCTGGGATGCCCTCACCACCCGCCCGCTCGGAGATCTCCTGCGCTCCTCGCTCGACAGCGACCTCGTCCGGGGCGTCGCGCTCACCGACGGGCTCATCGGCACCTTCGCGTCGTCCGACGACCCCTCCCTCACGCAGAACCGGTGCTTCTTGTACCACGTGATCGGCGGCGGGACCGGCGACTGGGACGTCCCCGTCGGTGGCATGGGCGCGGTGACGGCCGAGCTCGAGCGCGCCGCCCGCGAGGCGGGGGCCGAGATCGTCACGGGTGTCGAGGTCGTTTCGGTCTCGCCCGACGGCGACGTGCACACGATGACCGATCGCTCCGAAGTCTTCCGAGGCGACCTCGTGCTCAGCGGCGTCGGCCGCGCGGTGCTCGACCGGCTGCTGACCGCCGGCGGATCATCGACGACCGGCGCCGAAGCGCCGGAGGGTGCACAGGTCAAGGTGAACATGCTGCTCTCGCGCCTGCCACGTCTGCGCGATGAGTCGGTGACCCCCGAGGCCGCCTTCTCGGGTACTTTCCACGTCAACGAGACCATGACCCAGTTGGATGCCGCTCACGTGGCGGCATCCGGAGGACTCATCCCCGAACCACTCCCCGTCGAGGTCTACTGCCACTCGCTGACCGACCCGTCGATCCTCGGCGAGGAGCTGCGAGCGTCCGGCGCCCAGACGCTCACGATGTTCGGCCTGCAGGTGCCGCACCGCCTCATCGACGACACCGATCCGGTCGCCGCGGGAGCGCGCCTGCTGGCCGCCGCCCAAGCCTCGTTGGATTCCGTCCTCGCCGAGCCCCTGCGCGACTGCATCCTGCGGGCGCCCGACGGGCGACTCTGCATCGAGGCCCGCACCACCCGCGACCTGGAGGAGTCGCTCGCCATGATCGGCGGCGACATCTTCCACGGCGCCCTGTCGTGGCCGTGGCTGTCGGCTCCCGCCGACTCCCCCGCCGCGCGCTGGGGCGTGTCGACGCCGCACGCCCGCATCCTGTTGTGCGGGGCGAGCGCTCAGCGCGGCGGGGCGGTGAGCGGCATCGGTGGCCAGAACGCGGCGATGGCGGCGCTGGAGATCCTCGGGGGGTAGGCCGAGGCCCTGGCATCCCGGTCGTCCCGCGGACGCCGAGGCGACACGCCGCACGCGCCTCACCGCACCCGGCACGTCGGCGTCGGAGTCCGCACGACGCCCCGGGGTGCGAGGTCGTGGCTTCAGACCACGACGACCGGCTGCTGCAGTTCGGTGACCCAGTCGGACTGGTCGTCGGACTCGGCCCGCACGTACAGCTCGCGGCAGGGTCCCGATGGCACGTACCCGCGGTCGAGGATCTGCGCGTGGATGGACTGCCAGCTCTCACCGATCCGTTCCATCGATCCCAGATGGATGCCGCACACGGCCATCTCGACGGCGGGGAGTTCGACGATCTCTATGCCGTCGTGCACTGTTCCGAGATAGAGATACCCGGCGATCACCTCTGTGCCGTCCTCGCGAACCGCGTATTGCGCGACGGGGGTGTCGAGTGCTCCCTTCTCCGCACCGATGACTGCGGCGACGGCGTCGAAGGCCGGTCCGACGACGTCCGCCATCTCCGCGCCGTCGGCCACCAGGCGACGACGGGCGGCAAGGCGGAGGGCAGGCAGTGACTTCTGGACGATCTCGATCTCTCGCATGTGCTTTTCTCTCTCGATGAGGTGGAGGCGCCGCTCCACGTCGACGAGCCGTGCGGCGGCGATCCGATGCTCACGCTCCACCTCGACGCGTCGCTCCCGCAGCAGCACCGCGATGCGATCGGCACCCACACCCTGGTTCAGAATCGAGGCGACGTCGTCGAGGCCGAAGCCGAGCTGCCGCAGCGCCACGATTCGGTGCAGCCTCTCGAGCTGCGACGGATCGTACGAGCGGTAACCGCTGTGCTCGTCCACGTGCGCGGGCACGAGCAGACCGGCGGTGTCCCAGTGCCGGAGCATCCGGTGGGTCACCTGGCCGATCTGCGCGAACGCTCCGATGGACAACATGCTTCTGTTCTCCTTCCTCACACCGTGTCAGGGTCAAGTCGCGGCCCAGAAGCGACGGCGCGCACGATCGCGATGAGTTCCGCGACGGCGGTCATCAGCACCGGCGTCGACGGCTCGGCGTAGCCGAACACGATTCCCGCGGGCACATCGACGGCGGCCCCCGGCACCGCATACCCGGAGAGGGGCGACACCAGGATGCCGCGGGCTGCGAGCTGGTCGACCACGGCCTGCTCGGTGGCGGCCCCGGCGACGGGCAGCAGGACCACGGCGTGCAGCCCGCCGTCCGTCGCGGTGAGCTCGACCCCGTCGATCCCGGCGAAGGCCTCCAGCAGAAGGCGGCGACGGTGGCGGTAGTCGCGCCGGCGACGGGCGGTGTGCCGCGCGAGCGCGCCCTCGCCGAGGTACAGGGCCAGGGCGCGCTGCTGCACCTGCGAGACCGGCGGGTCGAGGTCGGCCCGCGCCGCGACGAGGCGATCGCGCAGCTCGCCGGTGGCGACGATCCACCCGCTCCGCAACGACGGGCTGAGGACCTTCGACAGGGTGCCGATCATGACGACCCGCCCCGGATCGAGCAGGTGGAGCGGAGGCAGCGGCGCGCGACCGTGGGGGAACTCGCTGTCGTAGTCGTCTTCGACGATCACCGTGCCGGTGCGCGCGGCCCAGGTGAGCAGTCGCGCGCGGGCAGTGGCATCCAGCCGTGTTCCGAGGGGGTAGTGATGGTGAGGGGTGACGACGAGGGCGTCCAGGTCGGCGCGGGCCTCGACGGCGTCGAGATCGAGACCGTCGTCGAGGCGTACCGGGAACGGCACCACCTCGACCCGAAGCCGGTGCAGGATGCGACGGACGCGCGGATACCCCGGGTTCTCGATGCCCACGCGGAGCGGGCGGCCGACGTTGCGGGACGTGAGAGCGAGCACCGTCAACAGCACCGCGTCGCTCGTCCCCGCGGTCACGATGACCTCGTCGGGCACGACGTCGAGCCCGCGGGTGCGTCCGAGGTGCCGGGCGATCTGGTCGCGCAGAGGCGGGTGGCCGCGCACGTCGTCGACGTCGGATACCGGATCGACACCCCCCGCCCGCCGCCAGGCCGAGCGCCATGCGGCATCGGCGATACCGGTGGTGTGGGGGCGTCCGGGGCGCAGGTCGACGACGGCGGGAGCCGTCTTCGCAGAAGCGTGGTCTCCCCTCTCGACCGGGCGGGTCGACGAGCCGACGACCTCGGCCACGACGGTCCTCCCGCCGGGGCGGGTCGAGAGGTAGCCCTCCCCCGCGAGGATCTCGTACGCGGCGACCGCGGTTCCGCGCGCGATTCCCAGATCGGCCGCGAGAGCGCGAGTCGAGGGAACCGCATCTCCCCCGCTCGCTCTCCCGGCCACGATGGTTGCGCGCAGGTTGTGGGCGAGTTGCTCGTGGAGGGGCACGTCGGAATCGCGATCCAGGATGCCGGCGGAGATCATGCCCCCACCCTCTCACTGGTCCATCGACATCCGCGAAAAGCGGACTACGCGCTGGACCAGCCGTTCACCTGGAATGGTGTCATGACCGACCTCCCCCTCACCGCCCTGACCCGCGTGCGTCGCGGCGCACACCACCAGCGCACCGACCGCGCCGCCCTCTACGACGTGATCGACGCAGCCCTCTATGCCACCCTCGCCATCGTGCGCGACGACCGGCCGGTGGCTCTGCCGGTGGGGATCGGCCGCGACGGCGACGATCTGCTCATCCACGGCTCGACGGGCAGCGACTTCTTCCGCCGCATCGCCGCGGGTGCCCCCGTGAGCCTCACGATCACGCACCTGATGGGCCTGAAGTATGCGCGTTCGCTTTTCGACAGCTCGATGCGGTATCGCTGCGCGGTCGTGCACGCCGTGGCATCCGTCGTCCCTCCCGAAGAGAAAGAAGCAGCCCTGCTCACCCTGTCGGAACACCTCATGCCGGGGCGCAGTGCCGACGTGCGTCCGATGACCGCGCGGGAGATCGCCGCGACCCTGGTGCTGCGCGTTCCGCTGACGGAGGCGAGCGTGAAGGACAACGCCGGCTCGCTCGTCGAGGTCGACGACGATGGCGAGGACCGATCGGTCTGGGCGGGCATGCTGCCGCTGCGGGTGGTCGCCGGTGAGCCCGTCACCTCGGCTCAGACCGCGGCGGGCGTGCCGGTTCCGGACTCCGTGCGCCGAGCGGCCGAACGGGTTTCGGCGGCGGGCTCGTCGTAGCCGCGGCCCGGGTCCGTCGACGCGCACGTCGGGCGTGAATCCGCTCCCGGACGTGGCGACGGGGCCGTCCCCGAGGGAACGGCCCCGTCGTCGGGAGGATCAGCCGACCAGCGGCGGCACCTCGTACCGCCGGGGCGTGCCGAAGCGGTGGGCCGTGATCGACACGGCCTGCTCGCGCAGGAACGGCAGCAGTTCGACGTGCCCGGCACGGGTGACCTCACCGGCGTACACCGCGACCGCGGGCGAACCGCCGGTGGCCTCGGCGAGAGCTGCCGGCGAGCCCCCGAGCAGGCGCACACGCCCACCGGTGCGCACCAGACGTGCCGCGCGGCGGCTCCAGTCGGCGGTGTCCTCGACGGCGGCGCGGACGCCCACACCCTCGAGCCACGCGCGGACGGCGGGCGACAGCTCGCGCGCGGCGCTGACGGTCACGGTGGAGCGCGCCCGGACCCCGGCGGCGACCACTCGCACGAGCGCGGCCTCCGACGCGTCCTCGAGGCGCACGGTGACCGGCACCGCCGCGTAGCGGAGGACGTTCTGCTCCGACTCCAGACCCGTCACGTCGCGAGCCAGCGAGAACTCAGCGGCCCACGCGGCGGCGTCGCTCGAGAGGGCGGATGCCAGCCACTCGCGATCGCGCGCGGGCACGGCGGCCACGGCGGCGGCGGCGAGGGCGTCCGGTCGGGAGGGGCCGGACACCTCGGCATCCGCCCACGTTCCGAAGCCGGACAGGTAGTGGGGCCCGCCGGCCTTGGTGCCCGCGCCGACGGCCGACTTCTTCCATCCGCCGAACGGCTGGCGCTGCACGATCGCACCCGTGGTGCCGCGGTTGACGTAGACGTTGCCGGCCTCGATGCGCGAGAGCCACTGCTGGATCTCGGCCTCGTCGAGCGCGTGCAGGCCCGAGGTGAGGCCGTACTCGATCGCGTTGACGATCTCGATCGCGTCGTCGAGGGTCTCGGCGGTCATGATGCCGAGCACGGGCCCGAAGTACTCGGTGCGGTGGAACTCGCTGCCGGGCTGCACGCCCTCGCGGATGCCGGGACGCCACAGCATCCCCTCGTCGTCGAGCTTCTGCGGCTCGACCACCCAGCGCTGGCCGGGCTCGAGGCTCGTGAGGGCCGTCAGCAGCTTGCCGTTCGCGGGCTCGATGAGCGGTCCGACGCGCGAGGCCTCGTCCCACGGCAGGCCGACCTCGAGCGAGGTGACGGCGTCGACCAGCTGGTCGCGGAAGCGGCGCGAACGGGCGACCGAGCCGACGAGCACGACGAGGGATGCCGCGGAGCACTTCTGTCCCGCGTGACCGAAGGCCGACATCGCCACGTCCTTGGCCGCGAGGTCGAGGTCGGCGCTGGGCGTGACGATCACGGCGTTCTTGCCGCTCGTCTCGGCGAGCAGCGGCAGGTCGGGGCGGAACGAGCGGAAGAGCTCGGCCGTCTCGTAGGCGCCGGTGAGCACGACCCGCCCGACGGCGGGGTGGGTGAGCAGCTGGCGACCCAGGTCGTTCTCGGACAGCTGTACGAGCTTCAGCACCTCGCGAGGAACGCCCGCCTCCCACAGCGCCTCGACCATGACCGCGCCGGAGCGCTCGGCGAGCACCGCCGGCTTGATGACCACGGCGGAGCCGGCGGCGAGCGCGGCGAGAGTGGAACCCGCGGGGATGGCGACGGGGAAGTTCCACGGCGGGGTGACCACGGTCACACCGACCGGGGTGAAGGTCGCCCCGTCCACGTTCTCCAGCGTCCGTGCCTGCTCGGCGTAGTAGTGCGCGAAATCGATCGCCTCCGACACCTCGGGGTCGCTCTGCTCGATGACCTTTCCGCACTCGGCGCCCATGACCTCGAGCAGGTCGGCGCGGTGCTTCTCGAGCACGTCGCCGGCGCGGTGCAGGATCTCGGCGCGACCGGCGGCTCCGAGCGCGCGCCAGGCGGCGGCCGAGTCCGCGGCATCCTGGATCACCGCGTTCAGCGCCGATTCGTCGGTGACCGTGTGCGCGGCGATGGTGTCGCGCCCCAGGGCGGAGCCCTCCATGCGCTGGATGATCGCGCGTGACCAGTCGCGGTTCGCGGCGATCGCCGGGTCGGAGTCGGGGGTGTTGCGGAAACCGTGGGTCGGCGCGGGAGCGGCCTCGGTCAAGCGGTCCTGCACGCGGTTCGAGGCGGGAACGCCCTCGGGCATGTCGGCGAGGGATGCCAGGAAGCGATCGCGCTCGCGAGCGAACAGCGCCGCGTGGGTGTCGAGGTCGAACACCGCCGACATGAAGTTCTCGCTCGAGGCGCCCTCTTCGAGGCGGCGGATGAGGTACGCGATCGCCACGTCGAACTCCTGCGGGTGCACGACGGGGGTGTAGAGCAGGATCGAACCGACCGTGCGACGCACGACCGCCTGCTGCGCGGTCGCCATGCCGAGGAGCATCTCGACGTCGATGCCCTCGGTCACCCCGCGCCGCTCGGCGAGGAGCCAGGCCAGGGCGACGTCGAAGAGGTTGTGACCGGCGACGCCGATCCGCACGTTCGTCGTGTGCTCGGGTCGCAGCGCGTAATCGAGGACCGCCTTGTACGAGGCGTCGGTCGCCTGCTTCGACGGCCAGGTAGCGAGCGGCCAGTCGTGCACGTCGGCATCCACCCGCTCCATCGGCAGGTTCGCGCCCTTGACGACCCGCACCTTGATGGGGGCGCCCCCGGATGCCACGCGCGCGGCGGTCCACTTCTGCAGGCGGATCATGGCGGCGAGTGCGTCGGGCAGGTACGCCTGCAGCACGATGCCCGCCTCGACGCCGCGGAACTCGTCCTCCGACAGCAGCGTCTCGAAGACGGCGAGGGTGAGGTCGAGGTCCTTGAACTCCTCCATGTCGAGGTTGAGGAAGGTCCCCGTCTCCTTCGCCACGCGGTAGAGGGGGCGGAGGGCGGCGACCGCATCGGCGACCGCGGCGTCGAAGGCCCACGGCGTGTGCGGGGCGACGGTCGACGAGACCTTGATCGAGACGTAGTCGACGTCGTCGCGCGAGAGGAGCTTGCGGGTGCCGGCCAGACGGCGCGCGGCCTCCTTCTTGCCGAGGATCGCCTCGCCGAGAAGATTGACGTTGAGACGGATGCCGTCTCCCCGGCCGCGGATCGAGGTGATGGCCTCGCCCAGCTTGCGGTCGGTCGCGTCGACGATGAGGTGGCGCACCATCGAGCGCAGTGCCGTGCGGGCGGCGGGTACGACGACCTGCGGGAGGATCGGCGCGGCGAGGGCACCGAGGCGGATCGCCGCCTTGAGGTGCAGCGGCAGGAAGCCCGGGATGAGCGGGGTGAGGGCGGCGAGGTTGCGCGCGGCGACGCGCACGTCTTCGGGGCGCACGACCCCGTCGACGAAACCGACGGTGAAGTCGAGGCCGTGCGGGTCGCGCAAGACGCCCGCGAGGCGTTGAGCGGCGGCGTCGACGGGCTCGTTCCGACTCTCGGCGAGCCAGCGGCGCACGAGGGCGATCGCGTCGTCGGCGAGGTCGGCGGGGGCGACCGGAGCGGCGGGGGTGGGGCCGGACGTGGGGGCCGACGTCGTGTCGGGGGCATCGGTGAGCGACATGGCGATCCTTCCTCGGATGCTCTCAGTGTGGAGCGAGCATTCGTTCGAGAAAAGCGATGATTCCTGACGCATACTGTTCGACAGAGCCGAAGGGATGCCATGTTCGATCTGCGCCGTCTGCGCCTGCTGCACGAGCTGTCGGTGCGGGGCACTCTCGCCGCCGTCGCCGACGCCCTGTCGTACAGTCCGTCGACCATCTCGCAACAGCTCGCCCTGCTCGAGAAGGAGGCCGGGGTGCCCTTGCTCGAGCCCGACGGCCGTCGCGTGCGCCTCACCGCGCAGGGAGCCGCCCTCGCCGCCCACGCGGCGCGCATGCTCGCCGCCGACGAGGCAGCCCGCGCCGAGCTGGAGCACATGCGTCCATCGCTGGCACCCGTGCGGGTGGCGGTCATGCAGTCCGCCGCCCACGGCCTGCTCCCCGGAGCCCTCGACGCCCTGGCCGAGAGCGAGCCCCAGCTGCGCATCGAGGTGGCCGAACTCGCTCCCGAGGAGGGGCTGTTCGAGGTCGCGGCGCGCGGCTTCGACCTCGTCGTCGCCGAGCAGTACCCGGGTCACACCCGCGAGCACCGCGAGGGTCTCGAGCGCAGCCTCCTGGGGAGGGATGCCATCCGTCTCGCCGTCTCGAGCGACGATCCGGCGCAGAGCCTGGAGGACCTGCGCGAGCGCGCCTGGGTCATGGAGCCGGTGGGCACCGCCGCCCGGCAGTGGGCCACGCAGCAGTGCCGCGCCGCCGGGTTCGAGCCCGACGTGCGCTTCGAGATGGCCGACCTGACCGCGCACGCCCGGCTCGTGGCATCCGGTCATGCCGTCGGCATGATCCCCGATCTCGTCTTCGCGGGTGAGACGCCGCCCGTGCGACTCGTGGGCCTGCCGGGCCAGCCGCGACGCGAGGTGTTCACGGCCGTCCGTCGAGGAACGGCCGACCGCCCCGGCGTACGCGCGGTGCGCGGAGCACTGCAGGTGGCGTACGACCGGGGCGGTCGGTGACGGTCAGCGCGTCAGCGCGATCTCGTTCGGCGTCTTCTCGAGGGTGACGCTCTTCACGACCTCACCGGTGGTGAGATCGACCGCGTGCACGGCGTTCTTCGCGGGCTCGGTCACGTAGGCGATGTCGCCCGAGACCTTGATGGCGGGGTGCGCGTCCTGCCACTCGGCCGGGCCCTCCCACGCGTCGATCACGGGGAAGGCGTCGGTGAACGTCCCCTTCTCGAGGTCGAGCACGTGGATCGCACCGTCAGAGGCCAGGACGTATCCCATATCCCGCGGACCGCGCGCCAGGTCGCGGAAGGTGTACTCGGCCCCTGCGGGCATGTCGATGACGGTCTGCGTCTTGGCGGCCGTGTCGACGACGGAGACGCGGTGCAGCAGGTAACCCTCGGCGTCACGGTCGTCCTTGTAGTCGCCGAGCACGAGCGGGCTGGTCTCGCTCACGAACATGTTGCCCGAGCGTCCGTACGGCTGGTCGGGGGCCTCGATCTTGGTGATCTGACCCTCGTCGAGCACGAGAGCGCCGTTGTCGCACCCGAAGACGACGACCTCGTCCTTGGCGGTGCCTTCACCGTGCACACCCGGGCAGGCCGCGTTCTCGGCGATCGTCGCACCCGAGGAATCTTTCACGACGATGCCCGTGCGACCGTTGGCGTTGCCCACGGTGGTCACGAACGAGCCGTCCTCGAGCACGATCGACACACCGTGGTGCGCCTCGACGCCCGGAACCGTCTCGACCGCGGGCAGGGACTCGGTGGATGCCAGCAGGGCATCGGTGTCGAAGATCGTCGAGTCGCTCGTGCCGTCGGCGTAGAGCACGGTCTTTCCTCCGTGCGTGACCACGTGACCGGGCTTCGACGCCGGGAAGACGAGGTCGGTGAGCTCGGGCTCGGCGGCCGAGGTCCCGGCATCCAGAACCTGGAAGCCCTCGCTCATGGTCACCATGATGTGCTGGCCGTCGCCGGCGGAGTTCAGGCGGGTGAACTCCTCCGACGGGAAGTCGCCGACGGTCTCGAGGGTCTGACCGTCGAGCACCAGGATGCCGCCGGGGTATGACAGCGCGACGCGCGTGGCCGCGTCAGCGGGGGCGGTCGACGCCGGGGCGGCGGACCCGGGAGCGGTGCCGCCGGCGCAGGCCGACAGGGTGACGGTGGCGCCGATCGCGAGGGCGACAAGGCCCGCGCGGGGCAGGGAGAAGCTGCGCATTGGTGTCTCTTTCTTCGGTGGGGTGGGTCTCGTCAGGGAGAGAGCCCGGTGGCGATGCGCTCCGTGTTGACGCGCATCATGGTCAGGTAGTCGGGGGCGTCGCCCGCGGCGTCGGTGAGCGACTCGGTGAACAGCTCGGTCACCTCGACGTGGCGGTCGGCTTCTTCGGCGAGCGCGCGTACGAGCCGGTCGGGAGACGAGGACTCGGCGAAGATCGTCGGCACCTTCGCCTCGTCGATGGCCGCGACGAGGTCGGCGAGGTCGCTCGTACTCGGAGCGGCGAGGGTCGTCCCGCCGGGGATCACCGCCCCGATGAGGCGGAAGTCGAAGCGATCGGCGAGGTAGCCGAACACGTGATGGTTGGTAACGAGGGCGCGCCGCTCGGCGGGGATCGCGGCGAAGGCCGCGGTCATGTCGGCATCGAGCTTCTCGAGCTGTGCGCGATAGGCGACCGAACGCTCGGCGACCTGCGCTCCGCCCAGACCTTCGAGCACGGGCGCGAGCCGGTCGACCACGGCGATCATCTGCGCGGGATCCGTCCAGAAGTGCGGATCGTCGGCTCCCTCCGCATCGGCCGAGGTGTACGGCAGCACGGTGACCACGTCGCCGGCGACGACCGTGTCCACCCCGTCGGCGGCCGCGGCGTCGAGGTGCTGCTGCAGGCCCTCCTCGAGACCGAGCCCGTTGGCGACCAGCAGGTCGGCCGAGCGCATGCGCGCGGCCTCGCCGGCGGAGATCTCGAACGAGTGCGGGTCGGCCCCCGGTCGCATGAGCGTCAGGACCTCGACGTCGTCGCCGGCCAGCTTCGACACGACGTCGCCGAGGATGTTGGTGGTCACCACCACCAGGGGACGATCGGATGCCGCGATACCGCTGCATCCGGTGAGGCACAGCAAGGCGGCCGCGGCGAGGGCGGCGAGGATCCGGCGCATGTCAGCGTCCCGTCTCTGCGAAGAAGAGCGGCGTGCGCTCGGGGGTGAACTCGCGCGCGATGCGTGCGCCGTCGGCGAAGTCGATCTCCCACATCCGGTTCTCGGCCGGCCCGTTGAGGTAGGCGCGCTGCTGGTCGGCGACGAGGGTCACCGGCTGGCCCGCGGCGAGACTCCCCGAGACCAGGGGGTCGGATGCCGCGCGCACCGCGCCGGTGTCGCCGTCCAGCACCAGCACCCGCCCACCGGCGGTGAGGGCCAGGAGGTTCGCGTTCTTGTCGTCGACGGCGGTGACCTGCACGAGCGGCTCGGGGGCGGCCAGGAGTGTCCACGCACGCTCGCGGGTGTCGAGGATCCAGACGCCGGCGTCGCCCGCGAGAGCGGCGACGCTCGGTCGTCCCTCGCGATTGTGGAAGGCCGTGGCGCGGGGCGCGGTGGTCCCGGGCGGGTAGGCGATGACCTCGGCGACCGGCTGCTCGCCGTCGACACTCACGAGCACGGCGCCGTCACGGCATCCGATCACCGCTCCGACGCGTGTCGTGATGGTGCCCGCGGGATCCGCGCACGGGGTGGTCGCCCCCAGGGCCGTGCCGTCCGCCGCGTGCAGCGACACCTGCCCGGCGGCGGCGATCGCCGCGAACGACCCGGCGGGGACGACGAGTCCGGCGCCCGGCTCCGTGGTCACGCGGAACTTCTCGGCCACTTCGCCCTTCGACAGCGCCTCGGTGTCGAGCAGGACCGCCTCACCGGAGTCGGGGAAGAACACCCCCGTGCCGCCCGTGGTCGACGAATTGGAGGTCGCCACCGTGGCCACGCCCTCGCCCGCGACCTCGCCGACCACCCGGGCGGGAGCCCGGTAGTAGTGGAAGTGGTCGACGTGATCCCACGTCCACACCCCGCTGTCGACGATCGAGACGCCGTCCGCATCGGCGGAGAAGAGGTAGCGACCGTCGGAATGCACCGCCGCGGGCGCGCGGACGGTTCCGAGGTCGGCCGTCGACTCGTCGAGGAGGTCGAGGTGCGAGACCCGGCCGTCGGCGTCGATCGAGGTGAGCCCGAGCGCGGGCTCGGCGAGCTCTGCGGCGCCGTCGATCTGACCGTGCGCGTCGACGAGAGGGGTGGAGGTCGCCGCGGACGGCGCAGACGGGGCGGCGCAGCCGGCCAGGGCGACGAGCAGAAGAGCGCCGAGGGGCGCGAGGCGTCGGGTGGGAGGGAGCATGGGGGGGCTTTCCAGGGGGAACGGGAAGGAACGTCAGGCGGGTACAGGCAGGAGGGCGGGAACGCGACGACGCACCTCGTTCGTCGCGAGGCGCAGCAGCCACGAGACGCCCGCGGCCACGATCGCGGTGGCGGCGATCGTCGCTCCGGCCGCGAGCACCATGGTCGAGGGGATGCGTTCGGTCCACTGCCGCGCCGCGACGGCGGGAGCGACGAGCAGCCCCACGACGAGCAGCGAGCCGACGGCCTGGTACGAGGCCACGACCGCCAGGGTCACCAGACCGACCAGCACGGTCTGTGCGAGGCGCGGGCCGAGGCCCAGCACTCGCGCGACGCGCTCGTCGATCGCGAGCGCGACGAGGGAGCGGTGCGTCAAAGTCACGGCGGCGATTCCGACCACCACCGCCACCGCGAGGACGACGAGATCGGCACTCGTGACAGCGAGGATGTCGCCGAAGAGGATGGCCGTGGCATCCGTCGCGAAGCTGCGCGCGTGGGAGATCACGATCACGCCGAGCGCGAGCATGCCGACGAACAGCAGGCCGATGCTCGTGTCGTACGAGAGCTTCGCGCGCCGCTGCACGGCGCCGATACCGAGGCTCATCATGACGGCGCTGAGAGCCGCCCCGATCAGCACCGGCACGCCGAGCACCGTGGCCAGGGCCACACCGGGGAGCATGCCGTGCGCGAGCGCCTCGCCGAGGAAGGCCATACCCCGCACGATCACCCAGGTA
This sequence comes from Sphingomonas sp. G5, assembly GCF_052660795.1. NCBI lineage: Bacteria > Pseudomonadati > Pseudomonadota > Alphaproteobacteria > Sphingomonadales > Sphingomonadaceae > Sphingomonas > Sphingomonas sp. G5. Next base: position 2,794,751 of record NZ_CP109660.1, read on the forward strand.
CCGGCCACCGCGCACAGCACCGCGACGAGCACGCCGCCGAGGAGGGCACGCTGAACGAATTCGAGCGAGAAGGGATCGGTGAGCCAGGACACGATGTTCGACCGTAGCGTTAACTGAGAACGGTTATCAAACTCATATGATGGAGCCCATGACGATCTCCGCCCTGCGCGCTCGCGGTCTCCGCGTCGAGTTTCCCGGAACTGTCGCCCTCGACCGCGTCGACCTCGACCTGCCCCCAGCGGCGCTCACCGTGATCGTCGGCCCCAACGGCGCGGGCAAGTCGACGCTGCTCGAAGTCCTCGCGGGCGCGCGCCCGCCGACATCCGGGACGATCGAGACCGGCGACCGGTCGATCGCCTTCGTCCCCCAACGTGCCGCCGTCGCGGAACACCTCCCCCTCACCGTCCGCGATGTGGTGACCGTGGGGGCGTGGGGCCGCGTCGGCCCGTTCCGCCGCCTGGGGCGCACCCATCGAGAGGCGATCGACCAGGCGATGCGTCGGCTCGACGTGGCGCACCTGAGTCGGCGTCCGTTCTCCTCCCTGTCCGGAGGGCAGCGCCAGCGCGGGCTTCTCGCGCAGGGCCTCGCGCGCAGAGCCGACATCCTGCTGCTCGACGAGCCGACCACGGGACTCGACGCGGAGAGCGCGGAGCTGAACCGCTCGGCGATCGATGACGAGATCGGCCGAGGTGCGACCGTCGCGTGCGTCAGCCACGACGAGAGGCTGATCGCCGAGGCCGACGTCGTGGTCCGCCTCGAGGCGGGCCGACTCAGACCCGCGTACGCACCCGTTCCGTGATGCGGTGGAGGAGGGCGGCGGCGGCCTCGGCGACCTCGCGCGGCTCCAACAGCACGGCGGCTTCGACCTCGGTCGGGAAGCGGCGCAGACCGGCCCAGGGCTCCACGGTGAGGTCGATCTCGAGATAGATGTGGTTCACGCGCCGGTCGTCCGCGTCGAGTTCGCGGCGCAGCAACCCGCGGCCGATGAGGCGATCGACGAGGGTGGTGACACCTGCCGGCGTCACCCCGAGACGCGAGCGCAGGTGCGACGGACGGATGCCCGGCTCGTCACCGATGCAGCGCAGAGCTGCCGCCTCGAGCTCGCTCACACCGAGGTCGATTCGCGCCTTCGCGGCGATCTCATCTCGTGCTCCGACGTACTCGTCGAGCGCCACTGTCAACGCAGAGGACTGTGTCATTTCCGCCACTTCCCCTTCCGGCCCGGCCGGCCACACCTCCACCATAGTGAACATCTCGAATATTTTGCGTAATTAATTAAATCTGTGAAATACGTGCTACCTTAAAGATTAGCCCGCGACCCCAAGCGAAGGAGATCGTCATGGCCACGTTGTTTTACGGATCGGATCTGAACCCGATCGTTCTGCCCGATCGCCTGATGGGATACATCAAGGTGATCACCTCGACCAAGCTCCGACGCGGTGAGTCCTTCACCCTGACGTGGACGGGCACGGCCGAAGAGACCGGCCGCTCCACCATCTGGCTGCAGCCCTCGATTCCCCTGCGCTTCGTCTTCGACGCCGTCGAACCGGAGCAGCTCGTCGGGGAATACCTCCGCTCCCTCGCCGACCAGGCGAACGCCGCCTCGGGTCTCGTCATCGACACGCGCACGTGGGAGACCGCCGAACAGGCCGTCCACGCCCCCGCACGCGTCACGCGCCCCGCCGGCCGTTCCATACGCGCTGCTTGATACCATTTCGAGCCAGCCCGATGCCGCCCGACCCCGCACCGTGCATACTGTGGGGGTGCGACACATTCGCGCGAATGGATCGGAGAGGCCCGTGCCGGTACGCACTCTGCTCGACAAAGCACTGCTCGAGGCGTGGCTGACAGAATTCCGCACGCTCGGCTACCTGACGGGCAGCGACATCCGTGTCCTGGATCAGGAGGACGACACCGACCCCGACACCGGGCTGATCGTCGTCGACCTCACCGAGGCGAAGACCATCACGTACCTGCAGCCCATCACGGGCGAGGACGGCGCGTGGAAGGCGACGATGGAGGCGCGGGACGCCACCATCGAGCTCGGGGCTGTCGCCCTGGTCAACCTCGGCAACGAGGTCAACGTGCTCGGCGCACTCGTGAGCTTCCTCGAGGCGAAGTCGAAAGCACTGCTCGCCGCGAGGTGATCCGGACGTCGCATCCGGAACGAAAAAGGGCACCCGATCGGGTGCCCTTTTCTTTCTCGGTGGCGAGTGAGGGATTCGAACCCCCGAATGCAATGCAGTCTGATTTACAGTCAGATCCCTTTGGCCGCTTGGGTAACTCGCCAGGTGCGCACCCGTCCGGCTTTCTCAGTCGACCGGAGGCGCGATAGACAACTCTACTATCCCGCGAGGGATGCTCGAAACCATCCCGGTCACTCGGGCGTGCGCAGCAGGGCACCCTCGTGCCGGCAGGTCGCGGCGGCGACGTCCATGGCCCGCGAGAGCACGGCATCCCACTCCCCCGCATTCGCGGGAAGCCGGTCGCGCACGAGAGCGGCGGTCGTCGCGAGCACCGCGTCTCCTCCGCCCATCGTGTCGACGATGCGGCCGGGCAGATCCGAGATCGGGCGCGACACCGAGCTGCCGGCCGCGTCGATCGCGGCCCCGCCCGCGCCGTACGTGGCGAGCACCGCACCCACACCCAGGTCGACCAGTCGCGCGCGCAGGTCGTCGAGCGGTCCGCCGTACAGCAGCTGCGCGTCGTCCTCGCCGACCTTCACGATCAGAGCCCCGGATGCCGCCCGCTCGAAGCCGCGGACGAACTCGGCACGGTCGTGCAACATGCCACTGCGCGGGTTGGGGTCGATCGCGAGGGGCGTCGAGGGCGAGGCAGTCGCCTCGACCAGCAGGGAGGTCTGCTCGGGATCGTCGAAGGGGAAGCAGCTCACCACGACCATCGGCGCCGCGGCGATTGCGGCGCGTTCGGCCTCGCCGTACGCCACGCGACGGTTCTGGGCTGCCTCGTTGAAGACGTACTCGGGCTCGCCGCCCGGTGAACGCGTACTCACGGCGCGCGACGAACCGTGCTCCGCAGGGCTCGCGAGCAGTTCGACATCGTGCTCGTCGAGGAAGGCGCGGATCTGCTCGCCCGCCGCATCGTCGCCGACCATGGCGATGAGGGATGCCGGCACCCCGAGCCGCGACAGGCCCACGGCCACATTGAGCCCGGCGCCGCCGACGAACTCGCGAACGCCGGTCTCGTCGCGGATCTCGTCGATCAGCGCATCGCCGATCACGACCACCCGGCCGGTCATCGCGGGACCTCGGCGGTGTCGAGCACGCGGGCGACGAAGTCTTCGGTGCGGCGCTTGGTGCCGTCGATCTTGCGGTCGACGCTCGCGCGGATCTCGCTCGGGGCGAGCGGAGCCGCCAGGCGCACGGTCTCGTGGCACGACATGTCGGCGCAGATGTAGGTGCCGACCGTATCGCCGTGCTCGCCCGCGTCTCCGGCCTTGCGCGCGGTGAACAGCGACACCTGGTCGCCGGGCTGCATCGTGTGGCAGAGGTTGCACATCGCCGACCGCGCTCGCGACTGTCCCTCGGCCGCGCGCAGCACGATCGCGGCGGGTTCTCCGTCGGCCTCGGTCAGGATGTAGCCGCGTCCGCGCGTGCGCGGATCGCGCCACGCCAGGAAGTCGAGGTGGTCCCAGTCGGTCAGGACGAAGTCGTGCGGAAGCTCGACGACCCTCAGCTCCTCGGGGGCGGCGTTGACGAACGCAGCCCGCACCTCTTCTTCGGTGAGTGCTCGCATGGCATCCGAGTCTACGAGCGCCTCTACCCGTGTGGGTCGGACGATGTCGAGGGGGTGTCGACGCGGGGGCCGCGAATAGAATCGACGCACGGGCCCTCCCGCGCCTCGCCTAGCCGCCCGGGCAATCGCACGTACTGCCGCTGTAGCAGGCGCAGTATCCCGGCTCGGGGGTCGACGGCGTTTTCGACTCCTCACGGAGGACGGAGTGGTAGCCGGTACCGGTGTTCAGCACGACCACAAGTCCGGGCGCGTGTGCGCGGATCGCGGCGAGGTCGGGCGGCTCGTTCGTTATGGTCTCACCATCGCCCTCGGCATAGGTGAAGAACGTCTTGGTGTCGAAGCCGGCCGCGGAGCGAAACGCTACCCCGATCGAACGCCCGTCGTTGCAGAGTGCCGTCCCGCCGGGCAGGTTGTCGACGGTGTACGCCTCGCCGTTGGCGTTGTGTCCCGGAATCCCGTACATCTCCCAATACTCAGCCGTCGTGTCGAATGCCGCCTCGTCCGGCTTGCACCCGATAACGGAGAGGTGCGCGCGGTAGGCGGAGATGAGCTGAGCCGGATCGACGGTCCCCGACGACACGACGCGCGACGTCACGTGTCCGCAGGACCAGTAGTACGAGTCGTATGGGCCCCAGGGCGCGCTGTAGCGGCCTCGAGCGCAAGTGTCCTGCACGCTCGTGGAGATCGGCTCCCCCAGGGCGGCCGCGGTGAGGAGATCTTGCTCGTCCGCAGCAGCAGCGGCACGGGCGGCCACCACTTCGGGATCGTGCGCTCCGGAAGGAGGAACGCCTCCGGCTTCGACTGCGCACGCGGACAACGGCAGTAGCCCGACGGTCGCGATCACAACCAGCGTCGCCGCACGGAGAGGGGATGAGCGTCGTAGCATGGCCCGAGCGTAGGGTTCACCCCATACGCCGCCCGGTATGCGCGCCCGTCTACGTCACCGACTCCTTGACACCCCGGGGCTGTACAGTCGCTGTGCGGCAAGCGTCTCATTGGACGAAGAGCCCACATGACCGTTCACCGCCACCCCGGGACTCCCGTTCATGCATGGGCGATCGCAGACTCGACCAGAACGGCGAGCCATCCGCCTCTTCCCTGACTACTCGCGCGTCTACCCGCTCTGGGAGAACTCGACACCAACTTGGGAGGTCGGCTACACCACAGGCCCAAAGGACTACGGCCTGTCCGCGCAGCTCGCTGCGGACCTCGCCGGGTGGCAGTCATTCTGGGAAACGCACACCGACCCCTTCGAGGGCTGGGACGCCGAAGCGAACCGGCAGGCATGGCTGCGCGACGGGCATGCGCTGACGAAGCGACTCAGCGACGAGGTCGCGGCCTTCGCGGACCTTCACGCCGAGTTCGAGCGATGAGTCTGCCACCTCCTGAACAGCGCACGAAACCGACGACCGTGACGAGATGCACCGTGGGCCTCTGGTCGATCTTGGCGACTTTCCCGGAGACCTCTCCGCACACGGGCGGAGTACCGTCCGATCCCCGGAATTCCGCGGCTGTAGACCCACCTCATGGCCAAAGACTCATTATTCGACATAGTCTCCATATAACCGTCGACCAACGGTGTCGTGACTCACAAGACCAGCTGTCTGACGAGAGCAGGACGAAGAACGCAGAATCATACGACGAGGGCATCCGTATCGAGCGATTACTCGACTTAGAAGTGCCGCTTCGGATACCGTTCGAATGTGCGCACCCGCCTTACAGCTCTTATTGATTCCATGCCGCAGATACCTTCAGGCGAGCAGCCGTATGAGATGCACGACGGGAATTTCCGTATTCTCGGGGGCGTTCCGGCGAACTACGTTTGGCCCGATCTTGAGCTCGACGGCAAATCAACTTCGCTTCCGAGTGCTCTCGTCTTGATCACCGCCCCCGGCGCGATGGGCAAGTCCGCGGCGGCAGAAGCTATCGCGGCTACTACCCGCATGCCGTACGTCGATCTCGGGACCATCCGCGTGGGAGCGAGCACCTTAACCGGAGAACTCACTAAAGCTGTCGGTGAGGAGAATTACAGCTCATTCATGCGGGCCCTTCGCGCGGGTGAGGCTGCTCTCGTTCTCGACAGTAGCGACGAAGCGCAGTTACGCGTGGGACGAGATAACTACCTGGCTTTCCTGGAGGATCTCGCTTACCTAGTGCGCGACGCCAAACCGTCTCAGCAAATAATCATGCTGGGCCGGAGGGACTCGACTGAAACAACACTGATCGCGCTCAGCGAGCGCGGCATTCATCCGCCGGTGTATCGCATCGCCCCGCTTTCGCATCGTCAAGCGTCCGACCTCATCGACTTCACGCTGGATTCGGGTTCCGACCGTACAGGCGTTCATCGCCAGCACGCCGTTCCGTTCGGGCAGTTCAGGGACGCACTCTTCTCAGATCTCGCGAACGCGTTGGAACCCGGCGTCGCGTCCGAGGGTCTCGACTACTGGCCCGAAGTGGAGCACTTTGTCGGCTACCCGCCGGTCGTCGTAGCTCTTGCGGAGAGACTGGACGGCGAGGACAACCCGAAAGCGGCGCTCGAGGAGCTGAACGCGACTCCCAGATCGGGGCTGCCTCAGCTACGCGGAACCCTGCTGCGGGGCGTTGTTGAAAAAATCATGGAGCGGGAGAGGTCCAAAGTTCGGGACCGTGTCAGCGATGCGCTTCACATTCAACCTGAAGATCCCATCAGAACCTCCTTCTACGACCTAGATGAGCAAGCGCTGCGGCTGCTCAACATGACGGGAACCATCGGACTGCTTATCGACCACCCCGCTGTCCTCGAGTCCGCGGATCGGGTCAAGTACGACCGGCTCATCGAGTCATTCGTCTTGGATCATCCATTCGTCTTCAACGGCTCGTTCGCTAACAGTGTATTTAGCGACTACGTGCGAGCCTGGGCGGTATCGTCATCTCTCAGCAGGGTCTACGCGGAGAATAGGTCCCAGTTTTTCGCGAGCTTGCCGAAGGCGGGCCCGTTCTTCACTCACTTTCTGCATGCTTTGACAGCGAGCGAGAACGGCGTGGGCACCATCCCAGAAGACCTCGTAGACGATGCTCTCCACTCCTACGCGATGGGAGCCGAGGCCGGGACGTCCACGTACATGCAGCGTGACGAACGAGCGGTTCTCTTCTTCCGTGACGACGATCGGCCCGGCGCAGGGCCCAGCTTCTCCTTCGAGGTGACGGAGCTCTCGGGCATCGTGCCCCTGACCAGCCCGATAGCTCGAACGCTGGTCATCACAGATTACGGAGTGCTCCTGCGGGGAGTGTCCGGCAGCCTCGATATCGGCCCAAACACGCACATCATCGCCGAGTTTATCGAGATCGATGCAAACTCCTTCACCGCTTTCAGCGGCCCCGACGAGAATGCATTCTGGAACGTCATCTCGGCGAAAGAGATGAAGCACGACAGTGATCTCAGCGTCAGAGCGGTCCCATCACCGTCGTTGGCTGTCAGCTGGGACAACCCCTGGCATCAATGGTCCGAGTACGTTGCGAACCTCGCGACCGACCCACGTTTGCCGCGCCGAGTGTCGGCACAGGTGGTTGTCTGCATCCGTCGGGTTCTCTCGTCGTTCAAGGCAAGCATGGTGAACGATCCGAGTGTCTCGTCCGAAAAGATGGATCGTGTGATCATCGGCGACAATGAGGTATTCAAGGCCGCGTTCGAAGCCATGATTGCCCTGGGAGTAGTGGCTCGGGAGGGGAATCTTTACCGCGTCAGCTTGGACAAGCTCGGCAGTTACGGCGTCTCCTGGGCGACCCTTCGAGCAGATGATGCCGCGACCGTGCTCCGACCTCTGACGCACGACATCGTCGCCCGTCCAGAACTGGACCCATTTAAGACCACAAGCTGATAGCCGCCTTGTCGGGCCGACCGCGAATGAAACGACGCGGCGATCAACCGCGCGTCTGCGATCCGAGACAGGCTTACAGGTCGATCTTCAAGACGTTCATGCGGCGTATCGCGACTCTCGTTCGGGGACCCGGATTCCGCGAAATCTCGCGGTTGTAGACTGCTGTCATGGCAAACGACAGCTCGTTCGACATCGTCTCCAAGATCGACCGGCAGGAAGCCGACAACGCGCTCAACCAGGCGCACAAAGAGGTGGAGCAGCGGTACGACTTCAAGGGCACCGATGCGTCCATCGCCTGGAGCGGCGAGTCGATCGTCATCAAGGCGAACTCCGAGGAGCGCGCCAACGCCGTGCTCGACGTCTTCCAGACCAAGCTCATCAAGCGCGGGATCTCACTGAAGAGCCTCGAGACCGGCGAGCCCGTGCAGAGCGGCAAGGAGTACCGCATCACCTCCACGCTGAAAGAGGGCATCTCGCAAGAGAACGCCAAGAAGGTCAACAAGATCATCCGCGATGAGGGCCCCAAGGGCGTCAAGTCGCAGATCCAGGGCGACGAGCTGCGCGTGCAGTCCAAGTCGCGCGACGACCTGCAGGAAGTGCAGCGCATCCTCAAGGCCGCCGACCTCGACGTCGACCTGCAGTTCACGAACTACCGCTGAGCCCCACAGCCCGAGGGATGCCATGGCCGTCCGCGTCGATCTGAACATCTCGCTCGACGGGGTGGCCATGCCCGCTGACCCCTCGCCGGAGAATCCGATGGGCGAGGACTGGGGGCGCCTGGTCGCCGACTACATGGCGACCCGGACGTTCCGCGCGCGTGTCTTCGGCGACACCTCGGGCGCCGGGACCACCGGTATCGACGACCGGTATGCCGCGGCATACTTCGAGGGCGTCGGAGCCGAGGTCATGGGCGCGGCCATGTTCGGCCTGCATTCCTTTCCCGACGACCCCGACTGGCGCGGATGGTGGGGCGACGACCCGCCGTTCCATGTTCCGGTGATCGTGCTGACCCATCGCGAGCGCGCCCCCCTCGCCTTCGCCAACGGCACGCGTTTCGAGTTCTTCTCCGAGAGCATCACGGATGCCGTGGCCCGAGCACGCGCTCTCGCCGGCGACGCGGACGTGCGCGTGGGAGGCGGACTGTCGACCGTCCGGGCCGCTCTCGCCGCCGACCTCGTCGACCGCCTTCACGTGGCCGTCCGACCCGTGATCCTGGGCCGCGGAGGTCGGTTGTGGGACGAGCTGCGCGAGCTGGACACGCGGTACACCGTGACGAGCGAGGTCGCCGAGAGCGGCGTCGTCCACGTCACGTTCGCGCGGTGAGCACTCCCGACGGGTTGCACCGCTGCCCCACGTGCGGTGACCCCCTGCGGTTCGAGGTGCTCGACGACGAGAGGTTCCTCGTGGCGTGGTCGTGCGTGACCTGCGGCCTCATCCGCACGACCGAGCCCGACTGAGCCCATCCGTCAGTTGATGATCTCGGCGTTCTCGTCGCGCATCGTCGTCAGCCTCTCGCGCCAGGCCGCGAGAGCCTCGGGTGTCAGGCGCGTCCAGTCGTCGCGCTCGGCGACGATCCGCAGGGGCGCCGCGCTGCGGAACGACCGCGTGGGGTTGCCGGGGAACTTCTTGTCGGTCACGTTGGGATCGTCCTCGAACGCGCCCGTCGGTTCGACCTCGTAGACGCGGGGCGGCCCGTCACCCGGAATGATCTCCGCGGCCAGGCCTGCACCGTCCAGACGCGAGGTGAAGTACACGTGGTTCATGACGACCTCGGGCCGGTAGTTCGACCGGAACCCGGGTGTGAGCAGATCACCCACAGCGAGGTGGGCCTTCGTCCCGTGGAAGAACGGTCCGGTGTCGAGGGGTTCGACCATCGGCGCGAGGGGCCGTCAGCCCTCGATGCCGTTGATCATCTGCGTGATCTCGCGCTCGGTCTCACGGCCGACGTTGCGCTGCTCGGTGCGCGAGGGCATGTCGCTGTCGTCGTCGACGGTCGGGTTCTCGAACGGCTGCTTCTTGTCCTTGTCCATCTGTCGATGGTGACACGCCGGGGTGGCCGGCGCGAGGGGCTTGCACGTCAGCGATCGCCCCGCAGGGCGGCATCCGTCCACTCCTCGCAGGTGATCTCGCCGCGCGCGACGGCCTCTTCGCGCTGGCGCAGCTCGACCCGGCGGATCTTGCCCGAAATGGTCTTGGGCAGGTCGAAGAACTCCACGCGGCGCACGCGCTGGAACGGAGCGAGCCGTTCGCGCGCGAAGCGCAGGATGTCGAGCGCGACCTCCTGACCCGCCTCACGGCCCGCGGCGAGAACGATGTACGCCTTCGGCACGGCGAGCCGCAGTTCGTCGGGGGCGGGCACGACGGCGGCCTCCATCACGGCGGGGTGCTCGATGAGCACACTCTCGAGCTCGAACGGACTGATCTTGTAATCCGACGCCTTGAAGACGTCATCGGTGCGCCCGATGTAGGTGATGCTGCCGGTCTCGTCGCGGCGCGCGACATCGCCCGTGTGGAAGAGTCCGTCGGCGAAGGCCTCGGCGTTGCGCTCGGGGTCGCCCACGTAGCCGGTCATGAGGTTCACCGGACGTTCGGTGAGGTCGATGCAGATCTCGCCCTCGTCGACGCGCTCACCGGTCACCGGGTCGACGAGCACGATCGGGCATCCGGGAAGGGGGCGTCCCATCGATCCCGGCACGAGCGGGGCGCCGGGCGTGTTCGCCACCACGGCGGTCATCTCGGTCTGCCCGTAGCCGTCGCGGATGTCGAGGCCCCACGCCCGCTGCACCGAGGCGATGACCTCGGGGTTCAGCGGCTCGCCGGCCGAGACGACCTCGCGAAGCGCACCGCGGCGCCCGGTGAGATCCGCCTGGATGAGCATGCGCCACACGGTCGGCGGCGCGCAGAAGGTCGTCACGCGGTCGTTCTCGAGCTCCGACAGCAGCCGCTCGGCCGAGAACCGCGAGTAGTTCAGGGCGAGCACGGTCGCCCCCGCGATCCAGGGGGCGAAGAACAGGCTCCACGCGTGCTTCGCCCACCCCGGCGAGCTGATGGCGAGGTGCACGTCGCCGGGCTGCAGCCCGAGCCAGTACATCGTGCTGAGGTGGCCGACCGGGTACGACGAATGCGTGTGCTCGACGAGCTTGGGCTTCGACGTGGTGCCCGAAGTGAAGTAGAGCAGGAGGCGGTCTTCGGCGGTGGTCCCCGGATGCCGGGCCGGCTCGGCATCCGTGTGGAACGCGTCGTCGTACGTCGCCCAGCCGGCGTACTCGCCGCCCACGACGATGCGGCCCAGTCCCTCGGGCAGGTCGTCGAACTTGTCGGCGTCGGCCGCTCCGACCACGACGTGCCGGATCTCGGCACGCACGATGCGGTCGGCGAGATCGACCCGGCCGAGAGCCGTGGTGGTCGGGGCGATGACCCCGCCGATCTTCATGATCGCGAGCATCGCCTCCCAGAGCTCGACGCGATTGTCGAGCATGAGCAGCACCGACTCGCCGCGACGGACACCGCGGGATGCCAGCCACGCCGCGACCTGGTCGGAGCGGCGCGTCAGCTCGTCGAAGCTGCGCTGGTGGTGGGTGCCGTCGTCGTCCACGACGATGAGCGCGGGCGCGTCATTGCCCCGCGCCATCGGGTCGAACCAGTCGATCGCCCAGTTGAACGCACCGTCGAAGGTCGGCCAGCGGAAGGACGCCGCCTGCTCGGGGTCGGTCCGCGCGGCGAGGAGTTCGTCTCGCGCGGCCCGGTAGCGCTCGGTGGCGGACGCGTCGGTGGGGATCATGGTGCTCCTTCGATCGCGTTCTACGCTATCCGTCCCACCCAGGATCCGAGCGCGTCGAAGGCCGCGGCGCGCGCGGCCGGCGCCGACAGGAACACGTCGTGCACCGCCCCTTCGATGCGCGAGATGGTGACGGTGCGGGCGATGCGAGTGGCGGCGCGCGCGATGTCGTCGACCACGAGCACCGAGTCGGTCTCGCGCATCGCGTCGCTCCATCCGAGCGTCACCGTCGATCGGGCCGACAGCAGCACCAGCGTCGGGCACCCCACATCGACCCCGGATGCCACCCGCGCATGACCCGCGATGATCGCGGCGAGCCAGCCGGGATGGGTCGGGAACCCCTGGGCCGGGCGCCACCCCTCGGGACCGTCGGGGAGGGTGCCCAGCTCGCGCTGGGCGCGCGTGTAGAAGCCGAGGTCGACGACCGGATGCGTGCCGAGCGGGTCGAAGCGAGCGCGCGCGTTCACGATCGGGGCGAGAGCCTGGCGACCGAGCGGACCCAGCTGCAGCTCGAGCCACGGGCTGTTGAGCACGAGGGCATCGGCGACACCCGGATGCCGAGCCGCCCAGAGGGTCAGCGTGAGACCGCCGGTGCTGTGTCCGAGCAGCAGGAGGCGCCGCCCCGCGCTCTTGGTGCCCATGGCATCCAGGGCTGCCTCGATGTCGGCGTCGTACACGTCGAGCGCCGCAACGTAGCCCGGGGTCTGACCGGGTCGCAGACTCCGACCGTACTTGCGCAGGTCCAGGGCGCAGAAGCGGGCACCGCGATCGGTGAAGAACCGGGCGAGATCGGCCTGGAAGAAGTAGTCCGACCACCCGTGCACGTACAGCACGTCGGTCTCACGCAATTCGCCGAACAGACGGGCACCGGGGTGGGGACGCGAGCGCACGAGGGTGGCGACGACCTCGCCCTCGGTATCGCTTCCGAGCGGCAGAGTCTGCTGTTCGAACCCGTCGCCGAGGATATCCGGATGCCACTCCCCCATCGCCCCAGCCTACGGCGGGCGCTTCGCGCACACGAGGGGCTGCCGAAGCCGCATCGAACTCCTGAGGCGCACCGCCCAGCGGACTCGACAGGGCGGTTGGCGTCGTTCTCGGCGCCATGTCTCAGGAGTTGCGCACACGCGGCCCGTAAGACGAACGCGAACCGCCCCGTCCGAAGACGGGGCGGTTCGATCGAGAGGTCTACTCGCCGCGCGAGATCGCGATCATCTCGTCGCGCGGAACCACCTTGATGCGCGCACGCTCGTGCGGCGCACCCAAGGCCATCTCGTGCTCGTCGAGGCGGTGCCAGCCCTCGAGGTCGGTCCAGCGCACACCACGCTGCTCGAGCAGGGCCGGGATCGCGTCTTCTTCGGGGTGCGCGGGCTGCCACCACTCACTCGCGTCGTTGATGACGTGGCGCACCGTCTCCATGGCATCCGACTTGGTGTGTCCGATGAGGCCGACGGGGCCGCGCTTGATCCAGCCGGTGGCGTAGACGCCGGGGATCCGCTCGTTCGAGTCGGCGGACAGCACCTGACCCTCGTGGTTCGGGATGACGCCGTGCTGCTCGTCGAAGGGGACGCCCGTCAGCGGCGATCCGAAGTAGCCGACCGCGCGATACAGCGCCTGGATGGGTACCTCGCGGATCTCGCCGGTGCCGACGACACCGCCCTCGGCGTCGGGCTTCGTGCGCTCGTACCGGAACGCGGCGACGCGGCCCCCGGCATCCTTCACGACCTCGACGGGCTTCGCCCAGAAGTGCAGGTGCAGACGGCGCGACGCCTCTCCGCCGGCGTTGTTCACGCCCGGGCGGGTGCGCCACTGCTGCAGGACGCGGTCGATGACCTTGACCTGCTTGTTGGTCTGGATCGCGGCGAGCGACGCCTCGTCGTAGTCGAAGTCCTCGTCGTACACGACCATGTCGACGTCGCGCAGCTCGCCCAATTCGCGCAGCTCGAGCGGCGTGAACTTCACCTGCGCCGGACCGCGACGGCCGAAGACGTGCACGTCGGTGACGGGCGAGGCCTTGAGCCCCTGGTACACGTTGTCGGGCACTTCGGTGGGCAGGAGGTCGTCGGCGTGCTTGGCCAGCATGCGGGTCACGTCGAGCGCCACGTTTCCGTTGCCGATCACCGCGACCGACTCCGCCTCGAGGGGCCACTCGCGCGGCACGTCGGGGTGGCCGTCGAACCAGCTGACGAAGTCGGCGGCGCCGTAGGAGCCGTCGGCGTCGATGCCGGGGATGTCGAGGTCGGCGTCGCGGATGGCGCCGGTCGAGAAGATGACGGCGTTGTAGTGCTGCTTGAGGTCGTCGAGGGTGATGTCCTCGCCGAAGCGCACATTGCCGAAGATGCGGATGTCTCCGCGGTCGAGCACCTCGCGCAGCGCCGTGACGACGCCCTTGATGCGCGGGTGGTCGGGAGCGACGCCGTAGCGGACGAGACCGTACGGCGCGGGCAGCTGCTCGAACAGGTCGATCGACACGTCGAACTGACGCTCGGACTTCAGCAGGATGTCGGCGGCGTAGATGCCGGCGGGGCCGGCTCCGACGATGGCCAGGCGCAGCTTCGTCATGGGTTCCTCTCGATCGCGATCGGGGGGGGGGTGGAAAGGGGGGTCAGGCCGAGCGATCGGCGACCGCGCGGGCGAAGCGCGTCAGCGCCTCGCGCACGGCGCCGTCGGGCAGCGGCGCGAGGGCGTCGATCGCCTCTTGCGACCACTGGTGCGCGAGGCGCAGCGTCTCGTGGGTGGTGTCGTGTTCGCGCAACTCGGCCAGCGGGCCGTCGAGCACCGAGGGGTCGGCTCCGGCGGCGATGCGCTGCTGGCCCTCGTCGATGCGCGCACGAAGATCGGCGGATGCCGCGTCAGAGCGGTGCCCGAGCAACAGGTACGGCATGGTGGGCACGCCCGCGCGCAGGTCGGTGCCGGGCACCTTGCCCGTCTCGGAGGGGTCGGGCGACAGGTCGATCACGTCGTCGAGCAGTTGGAAGGCCACACCGGCCTTCTCGCCGAAGACGACCATGGGCTGCTCGAACTCCTCCGGCGCACCGGAGTAGATGACCCCCGACTGCGCGGCGGCCGCGATCAGCGACCCCGTCTTGTCCGCAAGCACCTTGAGGTAGAAGTCGACGGGCTCGTCGCCCTCTTGCGGGCCCACGGTCTCGTGCATCTGGCCGAGGACGAGACGCTCGAAGGTGTCGGCCTGCAGCTGGATCGCGCGCTCCCCGCGGCGGGCCATGAGCTGGCTGGCACGGGCGAAGAGGAGGTCGCCGGTGAGGATGGCGATGTTGTTGCCCCACACCGTCTGCGCGCTCGGCACACCGCGGCGTTTGTCGGCACCGTCCATCACGTCGTCGTGGTACAGCGAACCGAGGTGGGTCAGCTCGAGGGCCGTGGCCACCTCGACGACCTCTTTCGTCGTTCCCTGACCGAGCTGAGCGGTGAGGATCGCGAGCATGGGCCGCACCCGCTTGCCGCCGGCCTCGTAGAGGTAGCGCGCGGTGACGTCGGCGAGCTTGTCGGCGCTGCGGACCTCGCCCTCGAGCTCGGTCTCGACGCGCGCGAGACCCGCCTCGACGGTGGAGAGCAGGGTGCGCGAACGCAGGCCGGCGAAGATGCGGTCACTCAGGCCCAGCTTGCCCGACAGGCGGGTGCCGGCCGCGGGCGGTCTCGGGGTCACGGTTTCAGCCTATCCTGGCGCGCTGAGGGCCCGCCGACGGTTTCTCGACGGTTCACAGGGGTTAGGAAGCGGAGCGGATGCCGCGGTGCAGCGCGACGATGCCGAAGGTGAGGTTGCGGTAGGCCACGTCGTCCCACCCGGCATCCCTCATCCACGCGGCGAGCGTCGGCTGGTCGGGCCAATCGCGGATCGACTCGTTCAGGTAGTCGTAGGCCTCGGCGTTGGAGCTCACGGCCTTCGCGACGATCGGGAGCACGCGATCGTTGTAGAAGCGGTAGAGCCCGTTGAACGCGCGGGACGGCGGGTGCGAGAACTCGCACACCACGATGCGCCCGCCGGGGCGCGTGACGCGCCGCAACTCGCGGAGCGCCCGACGCGGGTCGATGACGTTGCGGAGCCCGAACGACATCGTCACGGCGTCGAACTCCCCGTCGGCGAAGGGGAGGTCGGTGGCGTCGGCCTGCACGAACTCGAGGTTCGGCACGTCACCGTGACGGCGACGCCCCTCTTCGATCATGCCGCGCGAGAAATCGGCGGCAACGACGTGCGCTCCACTCGGCACGAACGCCATCGACGAGGTCCCGGTACCGGCCGCCAGGTCGAGGATGCGCTCCCCCCGCTGCGGCGCGACGGCGCGCAGCGTGGCGACGCGCCAGAGACGGTCGTTGCCGAGGCTCAGCACGGAGTTGGTGCGGTCGTACGCTGCCGCCACCTGGTCGAACATGCCGCTGACGCGCTGCGGATCTTTGCCGAGGTCGGCGCGGTTGGGTTCGCTGCTCACCCGTCGAGTCTAGGCGCGTGCCGTCGAGGGGTCTTCGGGGGTTGCCAGCGCGGCGAGACGTTCGAGCCAGGGGCCCGTCACGGCGTCGGAGAACGGCGCCTCGCGCGAGAGCACCCGGCGTTCCAGGTCGAGGGCCGTCGCCTCGAGGTGCGCGACGATCTCCGCCGGGTAGCCGTACCGCACGCGGTGCTCGTCCCACTCGTCGCGGTCGTCGATCCACGTGCCGCGCTCGTCGGTGCGGCGGACGACGTCGAGATCCATGTCGATGCCGCGGGGCACGCCGTCATCGTGCCAGCGCACGTCCCATCCCAGGTCGATGTAGACGGCCACCGGGTGCGGGTCGGCGTTGTGGGTGAAGGCCCAGTCACCCGTCGCCGGGACCAGCGTGACGTTCGGTTGACGACACACGAACTCGGCCCCCGGCCGAGCACTCCGCCATCCCACCTGCTGGCCGAACCACTCGCCCCACTCGTCGGAACCGAGGTAGACACTGTCCTGCACCCAGTGCGGCGAGCCGTCCCACTTGCGCCACTCGAACATCAGGCGGGTGCCGGGCGCGGGTCGAGGATCCATGTCCGGAGTCTAAAACGCGCGCGGACGCCCGCGTCTCGCTCGACGCCGAAGCATCCCGGTGCCGCGTCCCTCCGGCCCGCCGAACGCGGGTCTACGCTGAAAGACGTGCTGGAACCCGCGGAAGACGTCGTGCCGCGCCTGCGCGTGATCACGCGCGAGCTGCCCCCCATGGACGATGTCCTGGCGTACACGACCCCCTACGACCCCCTCTTCTGGAGTCGCCGCGGCGAGTCGCTCGCCGCCTTCGGCGACCTGCTCACCCTGCGCTACACCGGGGAGCAGCCGGGGGATGCCACCGTCTCGGAGCGCTGGCGCGCGATCGCCGCCGCCGCGGAGGTCGACGATCCCGTCCGGCTCCCGGGTACCGGCCTGGTCGCCTTCGGATCTTTCGTGTTCGACCCCCAGTCCGAGCGCGAGAACGTCCTGCGCGTCCCCGGGATGATCGTCGGCCGGCACAGCGGTCGCGCCTGGGTGACCCGCCTCGCCTTCGACGACACCCCCGACGAGCCCGAACCCGAGCTCCCGCCCCGATCCCCCTTCGGCCCGCACTGGTCCGCCACGCTCGGCCCCGGGAGGCAGACGGCGGAGAAGTACCAGGATGCCGTCCGCCAGGCCATCGAGGCCATCGGCCGTCGCGAGGTGGGAAAGGTGGTGCTGGCGCGCGACATCACCGGCACGGTTCCCGCCGGCTCCGACCTGCGTCGCCTGGTGCGTTCCCTTCTCGAGGGCTACCCGGACTGCTGGGTCTTCGCCGTCGACGGCCTGATCGGCGCAAGCCCCGAGACCCTCGTCACCGTCTCGGGCGGAACCGTCACCGCGCGCGTCCTCGCGGGCACGGTGGCGCGCGGCGGCGACGCCGACGCCGACGTCGCGGCATCCGTGGGTCTCACGCGGAGCACGAAGGACCAGGACGAGCACCGGTTCGCCGTGCAGAGTGTGCTCAAGGCCCTCGCCCCCCACACCTCGGCTCTCGCCGCCGCCGACGAACCCTTCACCCTCAAGCTTCCGAACGTCTGGCACCTCGCCACCGACGTCGAGGGCGAGCTGAGCGAGGATGCGTCTTCCCTCGACCTGCTCTCGGTCCTGCACCCCACTGCCGCCGTGGCGGGTACGCCCACCGCCGTCGCCATGGACGTCATCCGCCGCCTCGAGCCCTTCGACCGCGGCCGCTACGCCGGGGCGGTCGGCTGGACCGCCGCCTCGGGCGACGGCGAGTGGGCCATCGCCCTGCGGTGCGCGCAGATCGACCGTGCGGCCCCCTCGTCGCCCACGGCGCCGATCACGGCCTACGCCGGGGCGGGCATCGTCGCCGACAGCGTGCCGGAATCGGAGCTGCTCGAAACGCGCGTGAAGTTCCGCCCGATCGTCGAGGCACTCGCCTGACTCACGAGTTCGCGAGCCGCTCCTTCTCGACCTCGACGTCGTAGTCGGCCGCGGGCCACCGCGGGTCGATGTCTTCGAGGGCGTCGATCAGCAGCTGCTGGACGGCGAGGCGGGCGTACCACTTGCGATCCGCCGGAACGACGTGCCAGGGAGCGATCGGCGTCGACGTCCGCTCGATCGCGACCTGGTACGCATCCATGTAGGCGTCCCAGAGCTTTCGCTCGTCGACGTCGGACGGGTTGTACTTCCAGTGCTTGTCGGGACGCTCGAGACGTTCGCCCAGGCGCTCGCGCTGCTCGTCCTTCGAGATGTGCAGCATGACCTTGACGACGCGGATGCCCATCTCGGCCGCCCGCGCCTCGAACGACACGATGGCGCCGTAACGGCGTTCGATCTCGTCGCGCGGGGCGAGTTCGCGCACCCGACCGATCAGCACGTCCTCGTAGTGCGACCGGTCGAAGACGCCGAGGCGTCCGGCATCGGGCAACCGCTTCTCGATGCGCCAGAGGAAGTCGTGCTCGAGCTCCTCGGCGGTGGGCTTCTTGAACGAGGCGAGCTCCACGCCCTGCGGATCGACGGCGCCGACGACGTGCCGCACGATTCCGCCCTTGCCCGCGGTGTCCATCGCCTGGAGCACGAGCAGCACCGAACCGGTGGCGGTGCCGGCAACGCTCTGGGCGAAGAGACGCTCCTGCAGGCCCTCGAGCGGCGCACGACCCGCCTCGAGATCGGCTCGGCCGTCGTTCTTGTCTCCGCCGTAGCCGGGCGTCGAGCGCGGGTCGATGTCGGCGAGGCGGAACCCGGGCTCCACCCGCAGGGCGTCGGCGGCGGGCGTGGACCAGCGGTTCTTGGAAGTCATGGGGTCATGCTGCCGCGGCATCCAGGGTCATCGCCACCCGTTGACGGGCCGGATTCAGCGCGGGAGGGGGACTTCGATCAGCTGCCGCCCGCCGGTCGGGGCGGTGAGCACCTGGTCGAGGGCGACGCGGGTGGCGCAGCGGTGATACTCCCACCCGAAGGCGAGGGCGAGCTGCTCGAGCCGGGCCGTGTGCGGCGTGTACTGCACGCGCGCCATGGCATCGTCGCCCGCGACCGTCGCCACCTCGAGACCGTCGAAGATCGTGCCACCACCGTCGTTCCCGACGACGACCTGCAGGCGCGGTTCGGTCTCGCCGGGGGGCAGCATCAGCGCGCCCACGTCGTGCAGGAAGGCGAGGTCGCCGAGCAGCAGACGCGTCACCCCGGGGCGTTCCTCGACCTGACTGGCCAGGGCGACCCCCGTGGCCGTGGCGATGGTTCCGTCGATGCCGGCGAGCCCGCGGTTGGAGTGCACGGCGACCTTCTTGCCGCCGAGCAGCTCGTCGGCGACACGCACGATGCGCGACGAACCGAACACGAGGCGGTCGTGGGGCCAGGTCGCGCGCCAGAGCGCGTCGACCAGCGCGGGGCGATCGAGGGGCGCGCGCATGACCTCGACCTCGGCGTTGATCGCCCCGAGCCGCTCGTGAGGGACGACGGAGGCGAGTCCGTCGGCGTCGGGGGCGGGTGGCGAGAGGTCGACGGCCCGGGCGCGCGAGGCACGCATCCACTCCCCCAGCCACGCGCGGTCGCTCTCGCCCACGCCTGCGCGGACGGCGTCGACGGCGAGGGTGGAACCGTTCAGGTTCACCGGTTCACCCGGCCCGCGCACCGCGATCACCTCGACGTCGTCGCGCATCAGCAACCGGGTGACCTCGCGACTGAGCGTGGGCCGACCGAACACGACCGCGCGTTCGATGCGTCCGCCGAGTTCGGGGGCGTTCACGAGCGCGCGGTATCCGTGCACGATCTGCCGACCGAAGCGCGAGCCGCTGACGATCTCGGCGATCAGGGGGAAGCCCCCGTCGTGGGCGAACTGCTCCGCCGCGGCCCCCGCATCGGCGCCCGCGACGACAACCGTTCGCGGCCCGGGCTCGACCACGTACGCCGCCTCGGCCTCGGGCGCCACGTCGGCTTCGCCGATGCCCCCGCCGCCCTGGTAGAGCGCTCCGGAGCCGTCGGCGTTCTCTCCGGCGGGACGGGCTCCGGATGCCGCCCGCTCCGCCACCCACGACGGAGCCGCCCCCGCGAGCGGCTCGCGGAACGGGACGTTCAGGTGCACGGGACCCGCGGCCCGCGCACCCTGACCCCGCGCCGCGGCGAGCGCGGAAGCCGCCACGGCATCGAGCTCGGCGGTCTGCGCAGAGCTCGCGTCGTCGTCGGTGACCGTGGGGACCGCCAGATCGGCTTCGAGGCGGACGGCGGAGCGGAACAGCCCCGGCTGCCGCGTGGTCTGGTTCGCGCCGACCCCGCGCAGTTCGGGAGGCCGATCGGCGGTGAGCAGCAGGAGGGGTACTCCGGCGTGATGCGCCTCGAGGGCGGCCGGCACGAGGTTGGCCACGGCGGTGCCGGAGGTGCAGACGACGACCGCCGGCATCCCGGTCTCACGCCCGATGCCCAGGGCGGTGAAGCCGGCGACACGCTCGTCGATGCGTACGTGCAGGTGAACGAGTCCCTGGCGTTCGAGCTCGGCGGCGACGAGCGCCAGGGCCTGGGATCGGGAACCCGGGCTCACGACGATGTGACGGACGCCGCGGGAGACGAGACCTGCCAGGAGGGCGGCGGCCGCGTCCGTCGCCGGCGCGGCCGCGCGCGCGTTGTCGAGGACCACGACTCAGCCGACGGCGCCGCGCTGACCGCGGGTGTCGTCGTCACCCTTGCCGGGGGTGTCGTCCGGGTCGGTCGTCTTCTTCGGGGGCTGCGGGTCGTCGGCTTCGGAGTCGAGCTGCGCCAGCTCCTCTTCGAGACGGCGGATGCGCTCGTCCTGCTCGGCGCGCGCCGACGCGGTCATGCGACCGAGGAACTCGGGGTCGTCGTCGGGGGCGCGTCGCACGACCGTCTGGGTCGCTCGGCCCCGACCGATGGCGAACCACAGGATGCCGCCGAGCACGGGGAGAAGGATCACGATCGCCAGCCACGCGGGCTTGTTGACGCCGCGATGGCGAGAGGGGCTCTGCACGGCGCAGTCCACGATCGTGTAGACCCAGAAGACGGTCGCCACGAGCGCCAGGATGAGAAGCAACCGTGCCATGAACTGATTCTACGTGCGCCGGCTGGGCAGGGGCCCGGAGCCGGCGCGCGGTCTTCCACGCTCGAACCACCCGGGATCGCCGCAGAAGCGCCCGCCGTAGAATGACGGTATGCGCGCTCGTTCGGCCCTCGTCTACACGGTGCTGCGTTTGCTCGCCTTCCTCGTGCCCCTCGGGATCCTGCTGCTGTTCCCGGTGTTCCAAGAACTTCCGTGGCTCGCCGCCATCTTCGCCGCTCTGATCGGCTTGAGCCTGTCGACGCTGTTCCTGCGTCGTCCGCTCGACAAGGTCACCGGCGGTCTCGCCGAGCGTCGTGCGCAGCGCACCGCCACCGGTCGCCGGACCGGTGCTCAGACCGACGCCGACGCCGAAGATGCGGTGGTAGATGCCACGCGCACCGACGTCGCCGAGGACCCGAGCGCGGCGGGCGAGGCTTCGCGCGGCTGATCGCCGCCCCTCGAGGGTGTCGACGGGCCGGTTCTCGCGCTGACGCCCGACGGCCGCTTCGCGCGAAGCGCCGTCAGACCGCGAACGCCCCGAACAGGACCGCGCCGTACGCGACCGAGGTGAAGCTCGTCACCTGCAACGCCGTGATCAGCTCTCGCGGGGCACGGTAGGTCCACACGATGAGAATCGCGGCGAGACCACCGAGCAGAGGGATTGCCTCCAGCCACGCGACCGGGTAGACCTGCGCCAGGAACGCCGCGATCCCGAACGGCACGAGCACGAAGACCGTGAAGATCACCTGCGTCGCGCGGCGCCCGATGAGCACCGAGAGCGTGCGCTTGCCCGCGAGACGGTCCTGCTCGATGTCGCGCAGATTGTTGGCCAGCAGCACGGCGCACGCCAGAAGACCCGCCGAGACCGCGCCGAACCAGGCCTCCTGCGGCAGCGACAGCACCTGCAGCCACGTCGTCCCGAGGGTGGCGACGAGACCGAAGAAGACGAAGACGAAGATCTCGCCCATCGCGTTGTAGCCGTACGGGCGCTTACCGCCGGTGTAGAACCACGCCGCGACGATGCAGACGGCGCCCACCGGGAGGAGCCACCACTGCCCCGTGCGGATCACGAGCGCGAGACCGATGATCGCGGCGAGCGCGAAGAACGCCAGGGCGACGAGCAACACCGTTCGCGGCTTCGCCTTCTTGCCGCCGGTCAGACGCCCCGGCCCGACACGCACATCGTCGGTACCGCGGATGCCGTCGGAGAAGTCGTTCGCGTAGTTCACGCCGATCTGCAGGGCGAAGGCGACGGCCAGGCACGCGAGAGCGATGACCCAGTGGAGATCGTCGTCGACGAGGGTGGCCGCACCGGTTCCGATGAGCACGGGGGTGATGGCCAGCGGCAGGGTGCGCAGGCGTGCGGCGGCGATCCAGTCGCGCGCGGTCGCCGGGGCGACGGCTCGGGGAGCACCGCTCTTCGCCCTCTGCGGGTTTCCGCCGGGACGACGCTTCTTGGCGGTGTTCGGACGCTTGCGAGACTGGGCTGCCACGAAGGGTCAGTCTAATCCCGCGGGTTCTGCCCGCCCTCGCCGACGAGGCGCCGCAGCATCGCACGATCGGGCTTGCCCGATCGCAGCGTCGGGAGCTCGTCGACCGCGACGACGCACGCCGGCCGCGCGGGCGCTCCGACGGCCGTACCGACGACCTCGCGGATCACGGCGAGCAGATCCCGTTCTCGAGACGCCGCGATCCCCGGCACCACCACGGCCGATCCCTGGCCCCAGGCGGCATCCGGGATCGGTACGACGACGGCGGATTCCAGACCCGGGATGCCGCGCACAGCGGCCTCGACCCGGTCGAGCGAGACGTTCACCCCTCCCGAGACGATCACGTTGTCGAGGCGACCGGTGACGTGCAGCACGCCGTCGTCGATCTGACCACCGTCGCCGGTGCGGTACCAGCGCGTGCCGTCGGCGCGAGGGAACACGGACGCCGTGCGCTCGGGATCGCCGAGGTAGCCCTCGGCCAGAGTCGGACCCGACAAGCGCACCTCGCCGTCAACGATCGCCATGCCGACGCCGTCGAGGGGAACGCCGTCGTACACGCAGCCGCCGCTGGTCTCACTCGAGCCGTAGGTGCGCACGACGCGCGCCCCGGCTGCCTCGGCCCGTTCCCGCACCGAGGGAGCGAGTGCCTGCCCCCCGATGAGGATCGCCTCGAACGAACGCAGCGCCTGGGCGACGGTGGCGTCGTGCTCGGCGGCATCCAACAGTCTCTGCAATTGCGCGGGGACGAGCGAGGTGTAACGGGGGACGCGGGCGCCGTCGAGGTGCGAGGCCATACCGAGGGCCGCGGCGGCGAACGGCTCCGGCCGGAAGGGCCCGGCGACGACCGCGGGCTCGCGATCGGCGAGGAGTGCCCGCACGATCACCTGGACACCCGCGACGTAGGTCGCCGGGACCGCGAGCAGCCACGCGCCCTCCCCGATGCGGGCGGCCGTGGCGTACGCGCTGCTGATGAGGGCGTTGCGGCTGATCACGACCGACTTCGGCACACCCGTCGAGCCCGAGGTGGTCACGACCACGGCGGTGCCCGGGGGCACGTCGCCGAGAAGCCCCGCGCCGCCGAGGGCCACGGCCGGCCCCGCACCGAGGACGGCCGCACGCAGAGCGCGCACCACGTCGCGCGGATCGTCGGATGCCGGCGCCTCGAGCCTCACGCGACGACCTCGCCGGTCAGTAGTGCCACGGCACGTCGGACCAGTCGGGGTCGCGCTTCTCGAGGAACGAATCGCGCCCCTCGGCGGCCTCGTCGGTGCCGTAGGCGAGACGGGTGGCCTCTCCGGCGAAGAGCTGCTGGCCCACGAGTCCGTCGTCGACGGCGTTGAAGGCGTACTTCAGCATGCGGATCGCGGTGGGCGACTTCGTCAGGATCGTCCGCGCCATCGACAGAGCCTCCCGCTCGAGCTCGGCGTGGGGTACGACGCGGTTGACCGCGCCCATCTCGTAGGCGCGCTCGGCCGAATACTCCTCGGCGAGGAAGAAGATCTCGCGCGCGAATTTCTGCCCGACCTGGCGCGCGAAGTACGCCGAGCCGTACCCGGCGTCGAACGAGCCGACGTCGGCATCCGTCTGCTTGAACCGACCGTGCTCGGCACTTGCGATCGACAGGTCGCAGACGACGTTGAGCGAGTGCCCGCCGCCCGCAGCCCACCCGGGGACGACCGCGATGACGACCTTGGGCATGAAGCGGATGAGACGCTGCACCTCGAGGATGTGCAGGCGTCCGGCGCGACCCGGGTCGTGCACGGTGGTCTCGTCGGTCGAGTACTTGTAGCCGTCTCGACCACGGATGCGCTGGTCGCCACCGGAGCAGAACGCCCACCCGCCGTCCTTCGCGCTGGGGCCGTTGCCGGTGAGCAGGACGACCCCGATGCGGTGGTCCTGGCGAGCGATGTCGAGGGCGCGGTACAGCTCGTCGACGGTGTGCGGCCGGAAGGCGTTGCGCACCTCGGGCCGGTCGAATGCGATGCGCGCGACGCGCCCATCGTGCGTCACGTGGGCGGTGATGTCGGTGTAGTCCGCGGCGCCGGGCGCCAGGGTCCATTCCGTGGGATCGAAGAGCTCGGAGACGGTCACCCGATCAGCCTACGCGCGGGGGTCTCCGCGAGCGGGGGTTCGAGGGCGGTAGACGACCGCCGCCGTACCCCGTAGCCTGAACGACCCGACGATCGGAGTCATCATGGCGAAGAAAGTGTCGATCCTGGGCCGCATCCGCGAGTACTTCCTCGGAGCGCCCGCACACGAGCAGTCCGAAGACGCGCGGCGGTCGCTGAACCACCAGAGCGAGAGCGCGTACTACCAGGGCGAGGCCGCGAAGAACTGGACGGGGACGTCCGGGGGCGCGCAGTTCACACCGTGACCGCGACGGCGCCCCGACATCGCCGGGGCGCCGTCGTCGTCACGCGTTCTTGCCGTCGCGCCAGCGCAGCCAGCGCTCGACGAGCGAGTAGTCCCAGTCCGGACCGCCGAAGCCGAGGGTGAACAGGCGCGTGCCGGCGTCGTAGAGGGCGTCGGCGACGTCTTCGTCACGATCCTTCAACTCGTTCGAGACGACGAGGCCCGACAGGTCGCGCTGCTCGGCCTCGGCCCACTTCTCGATCACCCCGAACTTGTGCGGCAGCTCATCGGGGGTGACGAAGCTGTGCCAGATGTCGGCGTGACGCGCGACGATGCGCAGCGTCTTCTGCTCGCCCTTGCCGCCGATCATGACGGGGATTCTGCGGGTGGGTGCCGGGTTGAGCTTGCCCCACCGCGCGACGACCCGGTCGAGGTCGGTCGCCAGGGCGTTCAGCCGCGAACCGGCGGTGCCGAAGTCGTAGCCGTACTCGTCGTAATCGCGCTGGAACCAGCCCGAGCCGGTGCCGAAGATGAAGCGACCCGTGTCGCCGCCCTTCTTGCTGATGTGGTCGACGGTGCGGGCCATGTCGGCCTGCAGATCGGGATTGCGGTAGCTGTTGCAGTTGACGAGGGCGCCGAACTCGACGCGCTCGGTCTGCTCGGCCCAGGCGGAGAGCATGGTCCACGACTCGAAGTGCTCGCCCTCGGGGTCACCGTAGAGGGGATAGAAGTGGTCCCAATTGAACAGGACGTCGACGCCCATCTCTTCCAGACGGAGGACGGCGTCGCGGATGTCGGAATACTGCACGTGCTGCGGCTGGATCTGCACGCCGAGCCGGACGGGGGTATCGAAGAGCATGGCGTCAGCCTATGCCCGTGTCTGCGCGCCGAGACGGGTGGACCGCGAGATCGATCTCACATAGCGTGGAGGGCTACCGACGATCGGAGTCAGCATGACGAAGAAGATGTCGAAGCTCGCGCGGCTACGCGATTACCTCTTCGGTCCGCGCCGCACGCACGAGCAGGCCGAGAACGCTCAGCAGTCGCTCGATTCGCAGAAGGACCTGTCGTCCTACACCGTCGAACGCCAGACGTTCTGGCTCGGCGGGTTCGGCGGCGGCGGACCGCGCTGAGCGGCAGGATGAGGGCATGAGCACCGTCGCCCTCCCCCCGCTCGCCGAGATCCTCGACTCGGCGCGCGTCGTCTCCCTCCCGCTCGCCGCCCGCTTCCGGGGGATCGAGACACGAGAGGCGCTCGTGTTCGAGGGCCCCGAGGGGTGGACGGAGTTCTCGCCGTTCGTCGAGTACGCCGATGCGGAAGCCGCGACCTGGCTCGCCGGGGCCATCGACTTCGGGTGGCGTCCGTCACCGCCGGCCGTGCGCGACCGCGTCGCCGTCAATGCCACGATGCCCGCGGTCGCGGCATCCGAGGTGCCGAGGATCCTCGCCCGGTATGACGGATGCCGCACGGTCAAGGTCAAGGTCGCCGAGGCGGGCCAGACGCTTGCCGCGGACGTGGCGCGCGTCCGAGCGGTCCGCGAGGCGATGGGGCCCGAGGGACGGGTGCGCGTCGACGCGAACGGTGCGTGGAACGTCGACGAGGCCGAGCGAGCGGTCCACGCCCTCGCCGAGTTCGACCTCGAGTACGTCGAGCAGCCCTGCGCCGAGATCGACGAGCTCGCCGAGCTGCGCGAGCGGATCGACTATCTCGACATTCCGATCGCGGCCGACGAGAGCGTCCGCAAGGCCGCCGACCCCCTGCGTGTGGCGCGTGCGGGTGCCGCCGATCTGCTCGTCATCAAAGCTCAGCCCCTCGGCGGCGTCCATGCGGCGCGAGAGATCGTCGCGCAGGCGGGACTGCCCGCCGTGGTGTCCAGCGCCCTCGACACCTCCATCGGCCTGTCGATGGGGGTGGCGCTGGCGGCGGCGCTGCCCGACCTCGACTACGACTGCGGACTCGGCACCGCCTCGCTGTTCACGGTCGATGTCGTGGGATCTCCCCTCGTGGCCCGCGGTGGAATGCTGCCGCTCGAGCGCCCCCGCCCCTCGTCGTCCGATTTCGATCGGGTGGCCGCGACGGACGATCGACGGGAGTGGTGGCTGGACCGGCTGCGGCGGTGCTACGCCGCTCTCGAGATCACTCGAGGATGAGTCGCACGATCTGAGCGAGCCGCTCGCCCAGCTGACCGCGCGCGTCGGAGGGTGACGTTCCCGTCATGACGGCGGTCTCGGATGCCGAGATCCAGGCCGACAGCAGAAGCTCCGTCGCGGCGTCCGCGGGCAGGCGCAGAGTCAGCCCCCGCGCGTCGGCGATGTCGCGCACGAGCTGCGTGACACTGTCGCACAGGGCGCCGTTCGATGAGAGGTAGGCCGCCGCGAACTCGGGGTTGCGCAGGGCCTGCACGCGCGTCTCGGCGCCGAGGAGGACGTCGAGGCGGTCCTCGCCCGCGACCTCGAGTACTTCTTGGACGAGATGGAGGACTTCGCCCGTGGCATCCAGTCCGCGGTCCTCGATCGAGGTGACCCGGTCGCGGACAGCGGCGATCGTGGTCTCGGCGGAGCGGCCGCAGAGGGCGAGGAAGAGTTCTTCCTTCGAGCCGAAGTTCGAGTAGAACGCGCCGCGCGTGAACCCGGCGCGGTCGCAGATCGCCTCGACCGAGGCCGCGTCGATGCCGACCTCGGCGAACATCTCCGCGGCGGCGTCCATGAGACGCGTCCGGGTGTTCTCGCGCCGACGCGAGGGGGCGGGTGCGGTGTCGGTCATCCGCGTCTCCTGTTCTGGGTGGACGTCCAGCTAGGATCGCACCCTTCAGGTCTACGATACATTGATGTATCCGATACGGTGATGTATCGACTCGTTCACCGATCGTGGGAGCCGCCGTGTCGACATTCCTCTACACCCTGGGCCGCTGGTCGTTCCGCCACCCCTGGCGCGTGCTGACCGGTTGGCTGCTGATCCTCGCGATCGCGGGCGGCGGCGTCGCCGTGTTCGCGAAGGGCACCGACAACACCTTCGCGATCCCGGGCACCGAATCGCAGGCCGGTCTCGAAATGCTCGATCGCACCTTCCCCCAGGTGAGCGGCGCGAGCGCCGAGATCATCGTCGTCTCGGCCGAGGGCTCGAGCGTGCGCGATCAGGCCTACCAAGACACGATCCAGAAGGCAGAGGGTGGCATCGGCACGCTCGACTTCGTCGAGGCCGTCACCGACCCCTACGACGCACGGATCTCGGGCGGGATCTCCGACGACGGACGGGCGGCGATCGTCCGCATCCAGTTCGCCGGCGAATCGACCGCCGTGCCCGCCGACACGAAGGACGGGCTCCGAGCCGCCACGACGGCCCTCAGCACCGACCTCCCCTCCGGATCGCAGGCGATCCTCGGCGGCCAGCTGTTCGCCACCGAGATCCCCGGCGCCTCGCTCACCGAAGCCGTCGGCGTCCTCATCGCCGCGCTCGTGCTCATGATGACGTTCCGCTCGTTCCTCGTGGCCGGGATGCCGCTGGCCACCGCCATCCTCGGCGTCGCCCTCTCGATCGGGCTCATCTTCATCGCGACCGGCTTCGCCACCGTGTCGTCGACCACGCCCCTGCTGGCGGTGATGCTGGGCCTGGCGGTCGGTATCGACTACGCCCTCTTCATCGTGTCGCGAC
This sequence comes from Sphingomonas sp. G5, assembly GCF_052660795.1. Lineage (NCBI taxonomy): Bacteria > Pseudomonadati > Pseudomonadota > Alphaproteobacteria > Sphingomonadales > Sphingomonadaceae > Sphingomonas > Sphingomonas sp. G5. The sequence continues at coordinate 2,823,143 of NZ_CP109660.1, forward strand.
ATCAAGACCAGACGCGCGCCGGAATGGACCCCGAGGAATCGACCGCCCGTGCCGTCGGCACCGCCGGATCCGCGGTCGTCTTCGCCGGAATCACGGTGCTCATCGCGCTCATCGGCCTGAGCTTCGCCGGCATCCCGTTCCTGACGACCATGGGCATCGCCGCCTCCGTCGCCGTGGCGATCGCGGTCTGCGTGGGACTCACTCTCACGCCCGCCTTCCTCGGGTTCGCGGGCCACCGCGTCGTGGGGTGGGGATACAAGCGACCCAAGAAGGGCGCTCACGGCGCCCCCGCGAACGACGACGACGAAGCGCGCGAAGCGGACGCCGCCGAGCGCGCAGAGAAGGCGAAAGCCGCCAAGGCGCGCGCCGAACGCAACGGACCGGCCACGCGTTGGGTGGGCCTGGTGACTCGGCATCCCGTGGTCACGACCGTCGCCGTCATCGGCCTGCTCGGCGTCACGGCGATCCCGGCCGCGTCGCTCGCTCTCACGCTCCCGAACGCCGGCCAATTGCCGAAGGGCGACGAGGCGCGCGTCGCCTACGAGCTGACCGACGAGTACTTCGGGCCCGGCGCCAACGGTCCCCTCATCATGACGGGCACGATCGTCACCTCGAACGACCCGCTGAACCTCATGACGAGCATCGGCGACGAGATCGCGAAGATCCCGGGGGTCGCGAAGGTGGCCCTGGCGACGCCGAACGCCACCGCCGACACCGGCATCGTTCAGATCGTGCCCGAGACCGCGCCCGACGACCCGCGCACCGCCGACCTCGTGCGTGCTCTCCGCGCCGCCGAGCCCCGCCTGTACGACCAGTTCGGCGTGCACCTGCTCGTCACCGGCTACACCGCCGTGACGATCGACATCTCCGACCAGCTGGGTGCCGCACTCCTGCCCTTCGGTCTCTTCGTGGTTGGCCTCTCGCTCGTCCTGCTGATGATCGTGTTCCGCTCCATCTGGGTGCCGCTGACCGCTGCCGGCGGGTACCTGCTCTCCGTCGCCGCGTCGTTCGGCGTCGTGGCCGCCGTGTTCGAGTGGGGGTGGTTCGCCGATGCCCTGCACGTGGCGAAGGTCGGCCCCATCATCAGCTTCATGCCGATCGTCGTGATGGGCGTGCTGTTCGGCCTGGCGATGGACTACCAGGTGTTCCTCGTCTCGCGTATGCGCGAGGACTACGTGCACGCGAACCGCGAGGGCCGTACGCCGCGCGAGGTCGCGCTCGGTGCGGTCCGCAGCGGCTTCTCGGCCTCGGCCCGTGTGGTGGTCGCCGCCGCCGTGATCATGTTCGCCGTCTTCGTCGCCTTCGTCCCCGAGGGCGACTCGAGCCTCAAGCCCATCGCACTGGGCCTCGCCGTGGGCGTCGCGGTCGACGCGTTCCTCGTCCGCATGACCCTCGTTCCGGCGATCCTCGCGTTGCTGGGCGCGAAAGCCTGGTGGATGCCGCGCTGGCTCGACCGGATCCTGCCGAAGCTCGACGTCGAGGGCGAGGCCGTCGAGCGCGAGGTGCGCCTGGCCGATTGGCCGAGCGAGCCCGCAATGGCGATCGCCGCCGACGATCTGCGCGCGATCGGACCGACGGATGCCGAGGAACCGGTGTTCTCGGACGTGTCGCTGCGCCTCGCCTACGGCGGCACCCTGCTGGTCACGGGCGAGACCCGCACGACGCGGACGCTGCTGCTCGCCCTGTCGGGGCGACTGTCGCAGATCGACGGACGACTGCGTGTCGACGGCCTCCTCGTCCCCGAGCGCGCCGGAGCCGTCCGCGCCCGCGTCGGAGTCGCTCTCCTCGACGACCCCGCCGCGGCCGCGGCTGACGTGGCGCAGGCCGCCGCGCGCGGTACGCGTGTGCTGCTCGTTTCCGACATCGACCGTCTCGACGACGATGCCCGCGACGACGTCGCCGAGGTGCTCCGTCGCGCCGCGACCGAGGCGCGGGAGCGCAGCGAAAACGATGCGTCGGCGTTCACCCTCGTCGTCTCGGCGCGCGACGAACGCCGCGCCCTGGCCCTCCTGGCCGAAGCGCAGCGACCGCACATCGCCTCCCTGCACCTGCCGACCCCTCGTCGTCACCGCACCGAACCCGAAACCTTCGCCGATCTCTCCGAGGTGTTCGCATGACTCTCCCCGTCGAGCGCTCCCGTTCGCGCCGCCCCGTCACCTGGCTCACGCTCATCGGCGTGCTGCTGCTGCCCGCCGTGATCGGCGGCATCCTCGTCGGAGCGCTCTACAAGCCCACCGACCGTCTCGAGAACATCACGGCCGCGATCGTCAACGACGACAAGGCCGTGGAGCTCGACGGGCAGCTCGTCCCCCTCGGGAGACAGCTCACCGGCGGTCTCGTCAAGGGCGCCGACGACCAGCCGAGCAACATCGACTGGGTCATCTCCAACGACGAGGACGCCGCGGCGGGGCTCAAAAACGGCACCTACACGGCCGTCGTGACGATTCCCGAGAACTTCACGGCCGCCTCCCTCTCGACCCGACCGGGCGAGACACCCGAGAAGGCCACGATCGGCGTGCAGACGGCGCCGAACGCCCGCGTCGTCGACGGCGCGATCACCGGGGCCCTGGCATCCACCGCCTCCAACGTCTACGGCAGCACGCTGTCGTCGCAATACCTGAAGAACGTCTTCCTCGGCTTCACGACCCTCAGCGACCAACTCGGTACGGCCGCGAGCGGGGCACACCAGCTCGCCGACGGCGCCTCGCAGGCGTCCCACGGAGCCGAAGGACTCCGCGACGGCCTCGGCCAGCTCTCGAGCGGTGCCACCGGCCTCGCCGACGGCGCCTCGAAGCTCGCCGCGGGAGCCGGGCCTCTGACCGACGGGGCGACACAGCTCTCGACGGGAGCGGGGGCACTGGCGAACGGGACGCGCTCCGCGGCGGCGGGAGTCACTCAGCTGGCCGACGGCAACGCGGAACTGGCCAGACAGATCACGGCCCTCGCCGCCCAGATCCCGCCCGGATTCGCCGAGGACGCACAGCAGCTGTCGGCCGCCGCGCCGCAGATCAACACCGCTCTCACCGATGCCGCCGCCGCTCTGCAGACAGCCGCGGACACGTGCACCGGAACCCCCGAGCAGTGCACAGCACTGCGCACCGCCTCCGACAACGCCAACGCGGCCCTGCCGAAAGCGAAGGCGACCGTCGCGCAGATCGGCGGTCTGTCGGCGGAGGCGTCGAAGCTCCCCGCCGGGTTCAGCGCCCTCGCCCAGGCGAACCAGAAGCTCGCCGACGGCGGCTACGACGCCGCGAAGGGCATCGGCACGATCGCGAGCGGCATGGACGGCATCGCGGGCGGAGCCACCACGCTCGCCGACGGCGCCCGCCAGTTCGGCACGGGAGCCTCGGCTCTGGCCTCGGGCGCCGGTCAAGTGGCATCCGGAGCCTCCGGCGCCGAGACCGGAGCAGGCCAGCTCGCGGACGGCATCACCCAGGTCGCGACCGGAACGGCATCCCTCGCGGACGGCCTCGACACCGCCGTCGCGAAACTGCCCACCTACACCGACGCGCAGGCCACGAACCTCGCCGATGTCGTCGCCGACCCCGTCTCGGCGTCGGGCAGCAGCGACTCGCTCTTCGGCGTCGCGGCGGTACCGCTGCTGGCGATGGCCGTGCTGTGGTTCGGAGCTCTCGCATCGTTCGTGGTGTTCCAGGCGGTCTCGGCCCGCGCTCTCACCAGCCGGCGTTCATCGGGTCTCGTCGCGCTGCGCGGCTTCGCTCCCGCGGCGGTGGTCGGAGCCGTGCAGGGAATGCTGGTCGCGGGCGTCGTGCAGGTGGCATCCGACTACGACTGGGGCGACTGGGCGTTGTTCGCCATGATCTGCGTGGTCGCGGGCGTGGCCTTCGCGGCCGTGAACCAGGCGCTCGTCGCGCTCTTCGGCGGTGCGGGCCGTTGGATCGCCGCGATCGTCGGCGCGCTCGCCCTCGCGACGAGCATCGTCTCGACGGTGCCGCCCGTCTTGGCGGCCTTCGCCTCGCTGCTGCCGACGGCCCCCGCATACAACGCGATGCTTGGCGCACTCTCGTCCGTCGGCGGCGTGGGAGCGGGAGCCGCGGGACTGGTCGTCTGGGCCGTGCTGGCGCTGGTGGTCACGACGCTGGTCGTCGTGCGTCGCCGTACGGTGTCGACGCGGGCCGCGAGCGCCGTCGCCACCGCGGGGTAGCCGGCGGCGCGCTCGCGCCCCGCGCCCCGCGCCGCCCGGCGCCCCGCGGTCCGCGGTCCGCGGTCCGCCCCGTTGAGTGTCCAAGACACCCGGACGGATTCGAAAATCGTCCGGGTGTTTTGGACACTCAAGGTGCGCGCGGGCCCAGATGCCGCGCGAGCAGTTCGCGAGGCGGCTCCTCCCCCGTGTTCACGCTTCCGCGCCTCTCCACAACGGGCGTCACGACGCGCGCGGGCTCGCATCGCGACGCGCTGAAGTAGGTGCGTGCAACGCCGACAACTCCCCGAAGAACTCGGGACGTCCTTCACTGTGCGCGAGGCGAAGCGGCTCGGGGTGCCGCGCGACCGGCTGACGGCGATGGATCTGCGCTCACCGTTCCACGGAACACGCACCTCGGTCCACCTTCACACCACCGCCGATCGATGCCGCGCCTACGAGCCCAGGCTCACCGCCGCGCAGTTCTTCAGCCATCAGACGGCGGCGCTTCTCTGGGGCTTGCCGCTGCCCGGCCCTGTACCGCAGCACCTTCACGTCTCGGCGATGCCACCCGGACGTGAGCCGCGTACGCGCGGCGTCATCGGGCACCGACTCGAGATGTCCCCCGACCAGCTGACGCTACGCCACGGCCTACCCGTTGCGAGTCCCTCGGAGACGTGGGCGCAGCTCGCCAGCACGCTCGGCGAGGACGACCTCGTCGCCGTGGGCGATGCGATCCTGACAGCCGGTCTCGCGGATCGCGCAGACCTCGTCGAAGCATCCGAGCGCCCACGCCGTCGCGGCGCGAAAGCGCTCGCGGCGGCGGTGCCGTTCCTGCGGGCGGGAGCCGAGTCGCCTCGCGAGTCAGCCGTCCGTCTCGTGCTCGTGCGCGCAGGTCTGCCCGAACCCGAGCTCAATTGGGTACTCCGCGACGCCGCCGGGCGCTTCGTCGCCCGCCTCGATCTGGCCTACCCCGACTACCGGGTAGCCGTGGAGTACGACGGGCGCCAGCACGCTGACCTCGAGCAGTTCCGTCGGGATGCCGACCGGTGGCCGGCCATCGCCGGACAGGGCTGGGTGCTCATCCGCGTGCTCGACCACCACCTTCGCGAGCCCCGAGGCCGCGTCGTCGAACCGACGCGGAAGGCTCTGCAATCACGCGGCTGGCCGGGCTCCCCCGTCGTCGGGTGAGCGTCCCCCGGGCGAACCCACGAACCCACGAACCCACGAACCCACGAACCCACGAACCCACGAACCCACGAACCCACGAACCCACGAACCCACGAACCCACGATGAGTGTCCAAAACACCCGGACGGATCCGAAAATCGTCCGGGTGTTCTTGACACTCAACACAAGGACAGAGCCAACCAGGGCGCCGACGGAGTTGTCAGGACATCACGCGCCCGGGCCGCCACGCGCCCGCGCACAACCCGCACACACATCACCCGCTCGGGACGCCACGCGCACGGCATCACGAGCACGGGCCACCACACACCCGGGCACTACGCACACGAACACCGCCCACGCCACGCCCCGGGGGAGCAGCCCGCGTCAGGTGGTCAGGCCGCTGTAGGCGTGCAGGCCCTTGAAGAACACGTTGACGATCGTGAAGTTGAACAGCACCGCGGTGAAGCCGATGATCGACAGCCAGGCGGAGCGGGTGCCGCGCCAGCCGCGCGTCGCGCGGGCGTGAATGTATCCGGCGTAGAGCACCCAGATGACGAAGGTCCAGACTTCCTTCGTATCGAAGCCCCAGAAGCGGCCCCACGCGTCGTTCGCCCAGATGGAGCCGGCGATGAGGGTGAAGGTCCAGAAGATGAAGCCGACGATGGCGAAGCGGTACGCCAACGACTCCAGCGCCTCGGCGTTCGGGACGGTGCGCAGGAAGCTGCGCTTGGTCTCGGCATCCGTGGGACCGTCGAGCAGCTTGCGCTCGCGGCGCGTCTGGATGAGCTGCACGACCGACAACCCGAACGCGAGCGCGAACAGGGCCGTCGCGAGGCTGGCGACGAACACGTGCACGACCAGCCACACCGACTTCAGCGGGTCGGCCAGGGGCACGACCTCGACGTGGAAAGCGAGGGTCGCCCCACCCAGCAGCAGCACGGCCAGACCGGTCATGAGCGAACCGAGGAAGCGCAGGTCGTAGCGCGTCAGCACCACGAGGTAGACCGCGATGATCAACAGCAGACCGGTCAGGGCGAACTCGTACATGTTCGACCACGGCACGCGTCCAGCCGCGACTCCACGCAGCACCGTCGCGACGAGGTGGAAGACGAAGCCGAGCGCGGTCAGGACCGTGCCGAGTCGCGCCCAGAGGTAGCGGGGCTTCGCCGACGAAGCGGATGCCGGAGCCCCGGAGCCCGACGAGATCACTCCCCCGCCGCCCGCGGTCACCAGCTCTCGAGCGACGATCTGGTCTTTCGCCTTCAGCGCGAGGTCTGAACGACGGGCGAGATCGATGGCGTAGGCGATGAACGCCAGCACGTAGATGGCGACCGCCGTCCACACCAGGAGGAGGGAGATCTCGTCGAGGAGAAGCGGGTCGGTTCCGGGCATGGTGTCAGTCTACTTTTCCGGTGTCGGGGTGGCTCTGGGAGGGAAGGGTCGCGCCGTGCTTGTCGGCGAGCTGATCGACGGCTGCGGCGAGAGTAGGGTCTTCGCCGCGGGCCAGGCCCGCGTATTCGATCTCGACGCTGCCGTCCCGCGGAGTCGCCTTGACCCACATGCGCCGGCGCGGCACGAAGAGGGCCGCGAGCAGACCGAACAGGGCGAGAAGCGCGAAGCCCAGAACCCAGGGACCGGCGAGGTCGCGGTGGATCGACAGCGACGCGAAGCGTTTGACCGACTGCTCGTAGCCGACGGCTCCGGGAGGGGCCTCGTTCTCGAAGGTGATGGTGCCGAGTCCGTTCGGCAGGTCTTCGGTCTGCCCCGGCATCAGCTGGATCGCGGGGTTGCCGCTGTCGCCGCCCGCGATCTGCGTCATCTTCGACGGGTCGAGCGTGTAGACCGACCGCGGCGTACCGTCATCGATGCCGAGATCGCCCTCGTACACGCGAAGCGTGAGCGTCGGGTACTCGAGGGCGCCGTAGGTCGATGTCAGAGCACCCGAATCGAGCACGTCCATCGTCGGATAGAAGAACCCGAGCAGGCCGAGCTGCTGCGGAAGCCCGTCGGCGACCTTGATGACGCCGAGCGAGGTCATGTTGGCGTCCTGGGGCAGGAACGCGACCGAGTCGTGGAACACCTCTTTGCCGTCGGCGTCGCGGATCGTGACGGTCGGGGCGTACCCGTTGCCGAGCAGGTAGACGCGGTCGCCCTGCACATCGAGGGGGTGGTTGACCCGCACTTCGCCGTCCTGCGCATCGCCTCCGGGTGTCTGGGTCGTCACGTGCGCGACGAAGTTGCCGGCCTGCCCCGAGCCGGGCTGTCCGGGCGGGACGTAGGTGACGTCGAACTTGTCGAGGGTCATCGAGTACGGCGTCAGGGTGTCACCCCCGACGAATCGACCGGGATTGAACGAGGAGTAGTCGAGCAGGCTGTTGCTGAACGCCTGTCCTTCCACGAGCACGCGCTGACCGGTGTAGGTGAAGCCGCCGCCGACGCCCACCGCGATGAGGACACCGACCAGAGCCCCGTGGAACAGCAGGTTGCCGGTCTCACGCAGGTAGCCGCGCTCGGCCGACACCGAGAAGCTGCCCCGGGAGTCGTAACGCGCCACGCGATAGCCGCTCTTGCGCAGCTGGGCGGCCGCGCTCTCCACGGCGGCCGCGGCCACGGCATCCGTGTCCGCGTCGACCTGGATCGTGCGGGTGCGGTGGTCGTCCAGTCGCGACAGTCGGGCGGGGGTGCGCGGAGGCTGCGAGCGCAGGGCCTTCCAGTGGTGCTTGGTGCGCGGCAGCACGCAACCGATGAGCGAGATGAACAGCAGGAGGTAGATCGCCGAGAACCACGGCGAGCTGTACACGTCGAAGAGGCTGAGCTTGTCGAGCACCGGTGCGAGATCGGGGTTGTCGGTGAAGTACTGCGTAACGCCGTTGGGGTCGGCGGTGCGCTGGGGCACGAGCGAACCGGGAACGGCCGCGATGGCGAGCAGCAGCAGCAGCACCAGAGCGGTGCGCATCGACGTCAGCTGGCGCCAGCCCCAGCGAAGCCAGCCCACGACCCCGAGGCGCGGCTGCGTGACCTCGTCGGAGGTCGAGTCGGCGTGGTCGGAGGGACGCAGCGGGTCGGTCACGGTGTTACCTCGGTCGGAACGATCAGAGCGGGAGCTGGACATTGCCGATCACCCCCTGCAGGGTCGACATCCACTGGCCCCAGAACCCGGTCACCATCAGCAGGCCGAGCACGATGAGGAGCGCTCCTCCGATGAGGTTGACCACGCGGATGTGCGTGCGGACGAACGCCACCGACTTCGTCGCCCATCCGAATCCGAGGGCGAGGAGCAGGAACGGGATGCCGAGACCCAGCGAGTACGCCAATCCCAGGAGCGCGGCCCGGCCGGGGTCGCCCAGGTTGTACGACACCGACAGGATCGCGGTGAGCGTGGGCCCGATGCAGGGCGTCCACCCGATGCCGAGGGCGATGCCGAGGAGCGGGGCGCCGATGAGGCCGAGGTTGCTGCGCGACTGCATCCGGATCGAGCGCTGCGCGAGGCCGAAGAGACCGATGAACACCAGCCCCATGAGGATGATGACGACGCCCATGACACGGGTGATCACGTCGGCGTACTCGACGAAGAAGCGACCGAGCGCTCCCCCGAGCACGTTGATCGCCATGAACACGAGGGTGAACCCGGCGATGAACAACAGGGTCCCGCCGAGCAGGCGGCCCTTGCCGGAGGCGGATGCCGAACCCCCGCGCGGCGCCACGGCACCGCTGATGTAGCCGAGGTACCCCGGCACGAGCGGGAGCACGCAGGGCGAGAGGAAGGAGATGAGGCCGGCGGCCAGGGCGATGGGAACGGCGATCCACAGCGCCCCGTCGAAGACGAGGGCGCCCGGGCTCACGCGTTCTCCGCGACCAGCGTGCGCACGATCGACTCGAGGATCGAGGCCTCGGGCAGCTCGCCGACGATACGCGCGGCGACGCGGCCCTGCTTGTCGAGCACGAGGGTCGTGGGGGTGGCGTTCAGGGGTGCCGCGTCGGTGAAGGCGAGCTTGAGCTGCGCGTCCCCCACGGCCATGGCGCTGGAGTACGACACCCCGTGATCGCGGGCGAACGACAGGGCGGTGGCCGGCTGGTCGTACGTGTTGATGCCGAGGAAGGCGACGTCCTGGCCCTGGAACGTCTGATACGCCTGCTCGAGGCGCGGGGCCTCGATGATGCACGGGCCGCAGGTGGCGTACCAGAAGTTGACGACGAGCACCTTGCCGGCGAAGTCGGCGCTCGAGACGGCGGAGCCGTTGTCGAGAGAGCCCGTGAATTCGACGGGGTCGCCGCGGTTCTCGGGAGGGATCTCGGTGGTCTGGAAACCGTTGGCGGCGATGTAGCCCTTGTTGTCACCCTCGCGGTACTGCGCGGCGAGCGGGTCTTCCGCGCACGCGGACAGACCCACGACGAGAGCGACCGCGGCGGCGATCGACCCCGCGTCGGTGAGGAATCTGCGCATCAGACGGCTCCTACATCGACGGCTCCGGCGGTGCTCGCCGGCTCGGCGTACGCCACCTCGACCCAGCGCGTCGAGCCGTCGGCGCCGTCTCGCCGTTCGAAGCTCGTCACGCTCGACAACGCGCAGCGGCGCTTGCGGGGGTCGTGGCGGGTGGGTTGGTGGGACAGGGCGAGGTGCGTCACCCAGATCGGGAGTTGATGCGACACGACGACCACATCGCCCGAGGGGACGCGGTCCCAGGCGTCGGTCATCGCGGAGGTCATCCGGGCGACGATGCGCTCGTACGGCTCGCCCCAGCTGGGCACGGACGGGCGGCTCAGGTGCCGCCAGTTGAGGGGGTTGGCGAGGGCCTGCTTCATGCGCCGCCCCTCGAAGACGTTGGTGGGCTCGATGACCCGGTCGTCGATGTACGGCTCGATGTCGAAGAGCTCTTCGAAGGGCTCGGCCGACTCGCGGGTGCGCTGGAGGGGCGAGACCACGAGGGCTTCGACCGGGCGGTCGAGGCCCTTCACGTACTCGGCCGCCTGACGCGCCATCCGGCGCCCGTCTACGCTGAGGCCGAATCCGGGGAGCCGACCGTAGAGCACGCGACGGGGGTTGTGGACCTCTCCGTGGCGCACGAGATGAAGGCGGTCGGCGGGCACGGCGCCAGTCTACGGGCGGGTTCTGTGGTCTGACTGAGTCCGGATGCCGGTTGCCTCGACGTGGAGATAACCCGCGGGACGACTTTCAGGCGTCGCGCGGCGCGGGTGCGGACCCATCGCGATCGCCCTCGCGCTTCGAGGCCAGCAGGGAGCGGACGCGGGAGTACAGGAACCAAGCGACACCGATGGCGACGACGGCGATGACCACGTACTGCAGGATCGAGGCGTACTCCTCGATGATGTGCCAGTTCTCGCCCAGCAGGAAGCCCGAGAGCACGAAGATCGTGTTCCAGATGAGACTTCCCGCGCCGGTGAGCAGACCGAAGCGCCACAGCGGCATCTTCGAGACCCCGGCGGGGATCGAGATGAGGCTCCGGAAGATCGGGATCATCCGCCCGAAGAACACCGCCTTGCCCCCGTGCCGCTCGAACCACGCGACGGTGCGGTCGACGTCTTCGGGGTGCAGCAGCGGCATCTTCGACGCGAACGCGCGAAGTCGCGCGGCCCCGAGCCAGCGCCCGAGGCCGTACAGCATGAAGGCGCCGACGACCGAACCGATCGTCGTCCACAGCAGCGCCTCGAACAGCGTGAACGAGCCGCGGCTGGCGGTGAGCCCCGCCATGGGGAGCACGACCTCGCTGGGCAGAGGCGGGAACAGGTTCTCGAGGGCGATCGCGACCCCGGCACCGACGGGGCCGATGATCTCCATGAGCGAGACCGTCCAGTCCGCGAGCGACGTCAGCCAGGACTGTCCCTCCCCGGATCCGGACGTCGACCGCAGCGGGACGAGAGAGACGGTGGTGTCGGTCATCGGGTGCCTTCGCGCTCGGTGATCGGCCGCCCGGTGCGGGCGCCCGCTCTCAGGTTAGGTCGCGCACCCCCGCCCTCCCTGGGGGTTGCCCCCGAACGGATCAGGATGCCGAGACTCCCGCGCCCACGAGGGCAGCGGCGACGAACCACACCGCGACGATGGCGACGACCGTGACCAGCGGCACCCAGAAGGCGAGGCGATGACGCACGAGTCGGACGATGGCGACGATCACCCCGATCAGGAGCACCCCCCAGGGCGAGACCACCGCGGTCCAGAAGCCGATGTTCATCAGCCCGGTGTTGCAGGTCGTCGAGACGCACGCGTCCGAGGCGTACGCGAGGAGCACCCCCGCGTAGGAGGCGGCGAGCGCCAGGAGCGGGAGCAGCACGAGCAGCACGATCGTGAGGGCGACATCCCATCCGCGCGACCTGCGCACCGTCGGTTCCGGGCGCAGTGTCCGGAACGACTCGGGCGGCATCGAGAAGGTCACGCCCCCATCGTAGGTTCGCGCCCGGTGTCGTGCGGACCGCGCACGTAGACTGGTCGATCGTGAGCGAACGCGTCCTGGTCAACCAGCTGAAATCCCTCCCCGCCGGCCCCGTCGAGGTGTCGGGATGGGTCGAAACCGTGCGCGATCAGAAGAAGGTGCAGTTCGTCGTCCTCCGCGACGAGACCGGCGCCGTGCAGCTGGTCAACCCGGCGACCCGCCCCTCCGAAGAGACGGAGCAGGATGCCGCCGCCCTCGCGTTGACCGAGACGATCGGCGCCCTCGCGACCGGCACGTTCCTGACCGTTCGCGGCGAACTCAAGCACGACGAGCGCGTCAAGCTCGGCGGCGTCGAGATCAAGGTCGGCGAGCTCGAGATCGCGGCCGCCGCGAACCCCGAGACCCCGATCGCCAGCGACAGCAGCCCCGACAAGCGCATGGACTGGCGCTTCATCGACCTGCGTCAGCGCCGCAACAACCTCATCTTCCGCGTGCAGACGACCCTCGAGCACGCCATGCGCACGTACTGGGTGGAGCGCGACTACATCGAGGTGCACTCCCCCAAGCTCATGGCATCCCCCTCGGAGTCCAACGCCGAGCTGTTCGAGGTGCCCTACTTCGAAGACAAGACCGCCTACCTCGCGCAGAGCCCGCAGTTCTTCAAGCAGATGGCCCAGGTCGCCGGCTTCGGAAAGATCTTCGAGATCGCGCCCGCCTTCCGCGCCGACCCCTCGTTCACCAGCCGTCACGCGACCGAGTTCACCTCGATCGACGCCGAGATCAGCTGGATCGACTCGCACGAAGACGTCGCGCGCATGCAGGAGGAACTGCTCCACACGGCGTTCCAGGCCGTCGCCGACAAGCACGGTGACGAGATCCGCGAGCTGTTCGGCGTCGAGGTCGAGGTTCCCGCGGTGCCCTTCCCGCGCATCCCGTTGGCCGAGGCTCGGGAGATCGTCGCGGCCCGCGGCTACGACATCCCCCGTACCGACGGCGACCTCGACCCCGAGGGGGAGCGTCAGATCGCCGCTCATGTGCGCGAGACGTACGGCCACCCCTTTGTCTTCATCACCGACTACCACCCCGAGATCCGTGCGTTCTACCACATGCGCGACGAGGAGACCGGGCTGACCAAGTCGTACGACCTGCTGTTCAACGGCGTCGAGATCACGACGGGCGCGCAGCGCGAGCACCGCGTCGACATCCTGATCGAGCAGGCGAAGGAGAAAGGTCTCGACCCCGAGCACCTCGACTTCTACCTCGACTTCTTCCGCTTCGGAGCCCCGCCGCACGGCGGTTTCGGCATGGGCCTCGCGCGCATCCTCATGCTCATGCTGGGCGAGTCGTCGATCCGCGAAGTCACCTTCCTCTTCCGCGGCCCCACCCGTCTCGCCCCGTAAAGGTTCGAGTGAGCGACGCCCGGGGTTCACCGCCCGGGCGTTCGTGCGTCATGCGCTCTTTCTAGCGTGAGCGAATGGTCGCCGTCACCCCCATGGATCCGTCGCCTCTCGGGGAGGCGCCGCGGTCGGGGTGGTCCATCGCCCTGCGGGGCGTGCACAGGGAGCGCGCCGGGGTGTCGATCCTGCGCGACATCGACCTCGACGTCGCGCCCGGGACCATCGTCGCCCTCGTCGGCCCATCGGGCTGCGGAGCGTCGACCCTCCTCCGCGTCGCGAGTGGCGTGGAGCGAGCGGATGCCGGCACGGTGATCGTCGAGGGACGCACGGGCGCCGCAGCGCCCCGCATCGCGGAGGTCCGCGACCGTACGCCGGTCGCTCGCTTCGGGCGCGTGCGCGCGGCGATCTCGGCGGCGGCACGGCACGCCGGCGACGACGACCCACGGGCGGAGACCGATCGGCTCCTCGATGTCGTGGGCCTCGACCCCGCCGACAAGAGCGTGCGCCGCCTCTCGCACGGTGATCGACAGCGCTGGGCTCTCGCGCGTGCCCTGGCCGCACGACCGCAGGCCCTCGTCCTCGACGACGCCCTCGCGGCGCTCCACACGACCGCTCGCGCCGAGACCCGCGACCGGCTGGTCCGCGAGCTGCGCGATCGCGGCGTCACGACCCTCTGGGCGACACGCGACACCGCCGAGGCTGCGGCCGTCGCCGACCACCTCGTTCTCATGGACGAGGGACGCATCGTGGCCGCGGGCCGCCCCGACGAGGTCTACGCCCGCATCGCGGACGCCGCGGTCGCCGAGGTCCTCGGACCGGTGAGCGCGGTCCCCGGAATCGTGGAGGGACTCACGGTCGAGGTCTGGGGCCAGGAGCTGCCCCTCGCGGAGTCCGCGCACGACGGTCACTGCGAGGTCGTCGTCCGCCCCGAGAACGTCCTGCTGGTCGGGGCGGACTCGCCCGGTGTCGACGGAGTGGTCGAGGACTCGACCTTCCTGGGCAGCGTCCGCCGCTCGACGGTCCTCACGAGCGACGGCAGCCGCGTCGTGGTCGAGCATGCTCCCGAGCAGCGACTCGAGGACCGCGACACGGTGCGCCTCGCCCTCGCGATCGTGCCGGCGACGGTGCGGCCGATCGGCTGACAGGAGAGGGCCCCGGGACGCGCCCGGAGCCCCTTCCCTCACCCGCGTCCCGCGCGACGGCGTCGGGTGAAGACGATCAGGACGCCGCCGCCGACCGCCGCGAGAACACCCGCGATGATCAGCCCGGGAACGGCCGAGACTTCCGCGCCGGTCTTCGCCAACGCTGTCGACGTCGATGCCGCGGCACCGCCCACGGCGCGGACGTCGTCCTTGCCGATGGGGCCGGGCGTCAACTGCTCGGGAGACGAGCCGTCCGAGGGCCGAGGCTGCGGTGCCGGCTGGCTCCCGGACCCCGGATCCGACGAGTTCTGCGGAGCATCGGCCGTGACGACGCCGACGCGCACGAGGGCACCGAGGCCGCGACGGTCATCCACTTGGAGCGCCACAGCGGTCTGCGCCTGCCCGTCGAGCGCCTGCGCGTTCAGCGTGACGACCGCCGTCCGCCCCGCCACGGCGAAGCGGGTCCCCGCCGCCACCGCGCCCGCCGGAACCGTCTGTCCGGCGACCGTTCCGCCCCCGGTGGTCAGTGTCGTCCCGACCGCGGTGACCCGGAGGCGCACGTCCCGCAGGGATACCTCCATTGCCGTCCCGGGGTACAGGACGAGGTCGTCCACCCCGACCGAGGCAGCCGTATCGGAGCTGGAGGTCTCGATGCCCCGCACCGCGATCTGCCCGGCGAAACCGTCGGTCACCGCCGTCGCATCGGCGCCGGTCGATGCGACGTGAGCGGTCATCGTCTCCCCGGGCGCCGCGACGAACGCCGGGGCGATGGCCGAGGGGCCCGTGGCGTCGACCGCGAAAGCGTATCGCCGCGGCAGGGGCGGCGCGGTGGTCGTCGTCGGCTCGGGAGTGGGCGTCGGCCCGGCCGCCGCGGGAGACCACCGCACGACACCGAGGCTGACCGCAGGGTAGGCGCCGGTGAGGTCCTCGTAGCGCAGCGCAGTGATGAGCACGCTGCCGTCGCTCTGTGCGACGCGCTCGTTCAGGTGCACGCGCACGCGCGGCGAGCCCGTGGCATCCACGCCCGTGTAGAGGTCGGTTCCCGTGTTGATCCAGATGCCGTTGACGAAGACCGCGGACCCCGTATCGGCGAAGGTCAGGCGCGACGAACCATCGCTGTCGACGCTGAGACGCAGACCGTAGACGCGCAGGGCCGACCACATGTAGTCCCCCACAGACGAGGTATCCGGCACCTGACGGAACGATCCCACCGAGACCGCGCTCGATCCGTCCGCCGCGTGTGCGACCGAGACGTCGGAGGCCGTCGACGCCGGTGCGGTTCCGCTCACCGCCTGTGCGGAGACCGACCCCTCGGCATCCAGGTGCGGAGCTCCCGGAATGAGGACGGCTCCACTCGGCGCCGTGACGGTGACTCCCGAGACCAGGGCGGGAGATGCGAGGGCCGCAGGAGCGCAGACCGCGACACCGAGACGCACGCGCCAGATCTCCGACCACCCGGCTTCGGCCTCGATCCGAAGGGCCGTCACCTGGGCCCGGCCACGGTCGACGGTGCGTTCCCCGACGATCAGCCGCGTCGACCCCCATGTGGCGGACGTCGGCAGTGCGACCGTGTATCCCGCAGACAGCTTCGACGTGTTCAAGACGTTCTTGCCGTCGACGGTCAGGGTGTCGAACGTCACCGATGTGCTTCCATCGGTCCCGCAGCTGGCACGAAGACCGGTGAAAGCGATCGGGACGCGGTCCCGCAACTGGAAGAGTCCGCTGTCGATCGTCGCCTGCGCCCCATCCGAGGCGGCTCGAGCGGTCACCCCGGTCGTGCGGGTGGTGTTGAGCTTCAGCACGTCGCCGGTCTGAGCGAGGGAGTTCTCCACGGTCGCCCCGCCGGTCCATTCGCTGAGGGGCGCCGGTTGCTGGAGCGCCCCGCCGTCGGCATCGAGCATCTGGATGCCGGAGGCGGAGGTCGAGGCGATCGTCGCCGCTCCGCTCGCGGGGACGACGCCCGCGACGATCGCGGCCGTCACGACCGCGCCGAAGACGAGGGTGAGGAGTCCGGTGCGAGGACGCGTGATCACTTTTCTGCTCCGAATCGGTCGAGGAAATCGGTTCCGGTGGGGATGCCGACACCGGTGACCGGGTCCCACCCGGTCGCGGATTGGAGGGATTGCGGGCGCGCGTCCCACAGGTACAGGGTCTCGAGCCACAGTTGGCCGGTGCTCTTGTCACGCCGGTACCAGGTCCCGGCGGAAGCGGGAACGACGTCGCGGATCGCGCTCGACCCGCTCAGCGCGTAGAGGAAGGGCGCGGCGAGGCCGACGTCCACCCCCGTGCGCGCCTTGGCGATCGCCACCATGCTGGCCACCATCGGCGTTGCCAGGCTCGTGCCGCCGTGGGCTTCGTAAGAAACGGCTCCGTTGCGGGGAACCGCGACGGTGAAGCCCGTGTTGGGGTCGGCGAGCGAGGCGACGTCGGGGACGAGACGCCCCGATCCGGAGTGCGCGATGCGTTCGCTCTGCCAGCTGGGGCGCGGGTAGAAGGCCGACTCCCCGCCCCCGGCACCGTAGAGGAACCCCGGCGGGATGATGCCCCCGTTCTGCGCGAAGCGGGTCTGCACCTCCCACCCGGCCTCGACGGCGATGCGGTTGTCGGCATCGAGCCCGACGCTGGCTCCACCCACGGCGGTGACGTAGGGGCTGGAGGCCGGGGTGGCCACGTCGGTCTCGTCGTGGTGGTCGCCGGCGAGGGAGTAGTCGCCGTCGTTGCCGCTCGAGGCGAAGACGGACACACCGCGAGACGCGGCCTCGACGAGGACGCGGTTCAGCAGAGTTCGATCGGCATCGGTGTCGAGTTCCTCCGGACCACCGAAAGAGAGCGAGACCACGCTCGGAGTGACGGGTGCTTCCACGGCGTCGAGAACGCGCAGGTAGAGCGTCGCCGCGAGGCAGTCGTCGGCGCCCCAGTAGACGATGTCGGCGTCCGGCGCCATCGCACGCACCGCCTGGACGTCGAGATGCTGCTCGACGGTCCATGCCGAGGGGCCTCCGCAGCGGGTGACGTCCGGGTTCGCGGAAGCGTGGTGGGTGTACTGTCCCTCCCGGAGAGCGGGCAGACCCTCCCGCGCGAAGTAGGCGTCGGTGTTCGCGGCGACCGTGTCGTCGTCGAAGACTCCGACGATCGCCACGGTCGCTCCCGCGCCGCGTGCATCCGCCGGGAGCTGGTGGATGGCGCGCAGTTGCGTGGGCCCGTACCCGCACAGTGCATTCGAGCGATGCTCGACCTGGACCGACGACGGCCACGACGACGAGAGCGTCTGCCCCCAGTACGCGGCGCAGTCGTCGCTGCGCACGGGAGCGGCGTCGGTGCTGGGGCTCATCGCGTCGGTGTCGACGAGACCGGCGACGGACTCGATGGCACCGGCCTCGCGAGGGACGGACAGATCGCGCGTGGGCGCGACGGCCGCGCGACCGTCCACGGTCGTCTCGCCGAAGGCGGTGTCGAAGGCCGAGGCGAACGCTGATGCCGGTCCGGTCACGGAGAGCGCTCGGACACTCTCGCGCTCTCGGATGACGTCGATTCCGGCGGTCTCGAGCCACGAACGCGCCGCGCTCGTCTCCGCGGCCGTCGCCGAGTCGGCGAGCAGCACGGTGGCCGTCAGGCGCGCGTCGAGCGACACCTCGGCGGCGCTGGAGGCCCACCCCGGAGCGGTTGCCGTCAGCACTCGACGGTCGTCGACGGAGCCGGGCGATGCGACCGGCGGGGCGCTACAGGCGGTGGATACGGTCGCCGCTGTGAGCAGCAGGGCGGCCAGGGAAGTCGTCGATCGACGACGGAGACGTGGGGGCATGGACAGCTTTCTCGGTCGGAGGCTCGGGTGAACCGATCGAGAGCTTATCGATATTGAGAACCGTTATCACAAACGGGCGAAGAAAGAGGCCCCACAGGGGGCCTCCCGCTCAGAACGGGTAGTCGACTGAAGCCCTGTCCGCCACGACGGAGCGCACGAAGGCTGCGACCTCCTGGTGGGCGGGGTGCACCTGGTAGCGCTCGAGCGCGTCGACGTCGGCGAACTCGCTGACCAGAGCGACGTCCCAGTTCGACTGCGGGCTGACGACGTTGCGCCCCACCTCGATGTGCTGGATCTCGTCGATGACCGCGTCGAGAGCCAACAGGCGCTCGGCGATCTGTTCCGCGTGCAGCGCACGCGTATCGGCGTCGTCGGCCGAGAGCTTCCACAGGACGATGTGACGGATGCTCACGCGGAGGCTCCTTGGGTGTCTGCCGCGAGAAGGGCGGCGCGGAGACGGTCGGCCGAGACGCGCCAGTGCGCGTGGAGCTCCCCGTCGATGAGGACGACGGGGATCTTCTCCCACCACTTGTCGTAGAGGGCGGCGTCGTCGGCGATCGAGGCCTGCGTGATCGTGACGCGGTCGGCGGCACCCTCGGGGAGCCCGCCGACGACCGTCTCGACGATCTGCTCCGCCACGTCGCAGAGATGGCAGTCGGGCTTTCCGATCAGCGTGAGAGTCGTCACCCTGACCATCCTAGAAGGCAGGGGAAGGGCGAGACCCGGTGCGCGACGGGCGTGTCCGCTCGCGGCTCAGGACTCGACGTCGTAGCCCGAGGCGATCCACTCGCCCGTGCCACCCTCGACGTTGGTCGCGTCGTGTCCGCGCGCCGTGAGGGCTTCGACGACCCGCGCGGATCGCCCGCCGGCCTGGCAGATGACGTCGAAGGGCTCACCGGGGAGCGCGTCGAGGTGCTCCCCGATGGTCGACATCGGGAGGTTCACGGCGCCGGGGACGTGACCTGCGGCGAACTCGTGCTCCTCGCGCACGTCGACCAGGGGGCGTTCACGCCCCGCGTGGAGGTCGTGGACCGAGATGGACTGCATGCTTACCTCCGGAGAGAAGAACGGGACCGGATACACGAAGCGCCCGTCGCGAATCGGACAGGCGCTCGGTGTGGTGGCCGCTTTACTTCTTGTTGCGGCGCTGGTGACGAGTCTTACGAAGCAGCTTGCGGTGCTTCTTCTTCGCCATGCGCTTACGGCGCTTCTTGATGACAGAACCCACGGAAAACCTCACTAAGTCGGGGTCTGGGTGCCGATTTCGGCCCCCGGGAACAGCAGGCGTTGAAAAAAAGCCTCGGATCAGTCTAGCCGACGTCGGACACCGGTCGTTGCACGGCATCGGCGACGGCCGATTCGGGCACTCGGTAGCTGCGACCGAAACGAACCGCGGGGAGTTCCCCCGCGTGCACGAGACGGTAGACCGTCATCTTCGATACGCGCATGAGTTCTGCGACCTCGGCGACCGTCAAGAACCGCACGTCCGGCAGCTCGGCCATCGCTCACCCCTCGTTCCGGGTGAACTCACCCTCCTGATGCTGACCACACTCTAGGGTCTGTCCGGGACGGCTGTAAACCTATGGGCCCACTGTGACGAATGTGATTCACGGATGCCGGGATTCCGGGCATCCGCGGGGCTCATCGCCCCGGGAGCTTGCGGAACGCGGTCGAGAAGGAGTGCTTCACCGACGCGGCGGCGCGGCCCACGACTTCGGCGGCATGCATCGCGGAATCGGGGAGGGCCGGCTCGTGCTCCTCGTCGATCGAGAAGAACGGCACGAGCCAGTCGTCCACCTCGTCGAGCGGGGCGACCGCGAGGCTGTAATAGCGGTGCTGCCCTTCTTCGCGAACGGATACCAACTCGGCCTCACGCAGCACCTTGAGGTGCTTGGAGACGGTGGGTTGACTCACACCGAGGGCCGCGACGATCTGCGACACACTCGTCCCGCGTTCGCCGCCGGTCGCCCGGTCGAGGAGCAGCTGAAGGATGTCGCGACGCGTTCCGTCAGCGATCACGTCGAAGATGTCCGCCATGGCATCAGATTAGCGGCGCCCCGGCCCGAGTACCATGATTCGGGTTCGGGCACCGAAGGGAGCGGCGCATGGCGGCGACGCCGAACGAGGCTCGACGGGCTGCGCGGCTGCGTCGCATCGCCTACGAGGCATGGGATCGTCTGCGCAACCTGACGACCGCTTCACCCGCGCGATTCGCGGTGCTCGTGTTCGTCACGCTCATCGCGCTGTTCACCGCGCTGTTCTCGCTCCCCGCGGCGTCCGCAACCGGTGAACGCATCCCCTTCGCCGACGCCCTGTTCACCGCGGTGTCGACGATCTGCGTCACGGGACTGTCGACGCTGAACATGTACTCCGACTTCTCGCCCCTGGGCCGTGTCATCACCTATATCGGCGTCAACGTCGGCGCGCTGGGTGTCCTGACCCTCGCTTCGATCCTCGGCCTGGTCATCTCGAAGCGGCTGGGGCTGCGCGCCAAGCTCATCGCCGCGGGCGACAGCAACCCCCTCCGGGTCCACGGCGGTCCGGTCAACGAGGGTCAGACCGTACGCCTCGGCGAGGTCGGCCAGCTTCTTCGCACGGTGGCGCTGTCGACGCTCGTGATCGAAGCGGGACTCACCGTCCTCATCTACCCCTCGCTGGTGATCGGGGGGATCAATCCCTTCGTGGCTCTGTGGGAGGCTCCGTACTACGCGGCGATGGCGTTCACGAATACGGGATTCGTCCCGAATCCCGACGGGCTGACGCCCTTCGCGCAGGACTACTTCCTCCTCTCGGTGCTGATGGCGGGCGTGTTCCTGGGATCCATCGGTTTCCCGGTGATCTTCACACTGTGGCGGCACTATTGGCGTTTCCGCCTGTGGTCCCTGCACGCGAAGCTCACGATCATCACGACGGTGATCCTGTTCTTCGCCGGAGCCGGGGTCATTCTGCTGCTGGAATACGACAACCCCCTCACATTCGGGAGCATGGATGCGTGGGACACCACGTTCCAGGCGTTCTTC
The DNA here is from genome assembly GCF_052660795.1 of Sphingomonas sp. G5. NCBI lineage: Bacteria > Pseudomonadati > Pseudomonadota > Alphaproteobacteria > Sphingomonadales > Sphingomonadaceae > Sphingomonas > Sphingomonas sp. G5. The sequence continues at coordinate 2,844,200 of NZ_CP109660.1, forward strand.
CTCTCCGCCATGACGCGCTCCGGCGGGTTCAGCGTGATCAACATCGGCGATCTCAACGGCGCGACCCTCATCGTGGGCTCGATGCTGATGTTCGTCGGGGGCGGTTCCGCCTCCACCGCGGGCGGCATCAAGGTCACGACGCTCGCCGTGCTCGCCCTCGCGGTGTTCTCCGAGGCGAAGGGGCGCCCGTCGGTCCAGGCGTTCGGTCGCCGTATCCCCAGCGACGTCCAGCGCGTCGCCCTCTCGGTCGTCGCGTGGGGCGCGACGATCGTCGCCCTTTCGACCGTCACGATCAGCCGCATCACCGACGCCCCCATCGAGCACGTTCTGTTCGACGTGGTCTCGGCGTTCGCGACCGTCGGCCTGTCGACGGGCCTCACCGCCGAGCTCCCCGAAGCCGCGAAGTACGTGATGGCGGCCACGATGTTCATGGGGCGCATTGGTACAGTGACACTCGCTGCGGCAGTGGCTGCGTCGTCCCGGTCGCAGCTGTACGCGCTCCCCGTGGAAAGGCCCATCGTTGGTTGAACGCATCCGCAGTGACGCGCCCGTCCTGGTGATCGGGCTCGGCCGCTTCGGCGCCGCCTGCGCCGGGGAGCTCGACCGTCTCGATCGCGAGGTCCTGGCCGTCGACGGAAATCTCGAGCTCGTGCAGAAGTGGTCGGAACGCGTCACGCACGCCGTCCAGGCGGACGCCCGCAACATCGATGCCCTGCGCCAGATCGGCGCCCAGGACTTCCAGGTCGCGGTCGTGGCCGTGGGCTCGCTCATCGAGGCCTCCGTGCTCATCACCGCCAACCTCGTCGACCTCAAGGTGCCGCAGATCTGGGCGAAGGCCGTCTCGCAGTCGCACGGCAAGATCCTCGCCCGCGTCGGCGCCAACCACGTCATCTACCCCGAGGCCGAGGCCGGCGAGCGTGTGGCCCACCTGGTCAGCGGCCGCATGCTCGACTTCATCCGTTTCGACGACGACTTCGTGCTCGCCAAGATGTATCCACCCAAGCTCGTGCGCGGGGTGGGACTCAACGAGTCCGGCGTGCGGTCGAAGTACAACGTGACGGTGGTGGGCGTGAAGAGTCCCGGCCGGCCGTTCCGCTACGCCGAGGCCAACACGGTCGTCACCAACCACGACCTCATCATCGTGTCGGGGACGAACTCCGACATCGAGCGGTTCGCCTCGCTCGACCGCTGAGCGCCCGGCGCCGCACTCAGGCGTCGATGTCGAGCGTGACCTCGACCTCGTCGTCGACGCAGAGGCCCTCGGCATCCTGGAGCGCTTTCTTCACCGGAACGACGTAACCGCCGTCCTTCGGCCAGAGCGAGGTGGTCGTGGTCGTACGGCCGATCGTCACGGAGGCCGGGATCATCCCCCACCCGTACGTCACGACGGCGGCGACCTCGGCGATCATCGCGGCCTCGGCCTCGGGCACCGAGACGAAGTGGAACGGCGCGGGGCCGCGCCAGTACCAGATCGTCCCGGTGAACCGCAGGCGCATGGTCAGTTCCCCTCGGCGAGCTCCTTCGCCCGGGCGAGGGCGGCGTGGGCGGCGGTGGTGAACGTGTCGTCGAGGCGGGCATCCTGCAAGACGGCCACGGCGCGCTCGGTGGTGCCCTTCGGGCTGGTGACACGGCGTCGGAGTTCGGCGGGATCCACATCGGCGGATGCCAGGAGCGCGGTCGCCCCGATGAAGGTCTGCTCCGCGAGCAGGCGCGCCTGATCGTCATCGAAGCCCATCCGCACGGCCGCCCGCGTGAACTCCTCGACCAGGAGGAAAACATAGGCGGGGCCGGAGCCCGAGATGGTCGAGAGGGCGTCGATCTGCGACTCGGGGATTTCCAGGACCGACCCCACGGTCTCGAAGAGCGCTCGGACCAGGGCGACGTCATCGGCGGTCGCGGCGGACCCCGCGGCGAGACCGGTGACGCCCTTGCCGACGAGCGAGGGGGTGTTGGGCATGGAACGCAGCGTGGCGACGCCCTCGCCGAGGTGCGCGGCGAACGTGTCGAGGGTGACGCCCGCGGCGAGGCTCACCACGATCGCGCCGGGTCGCAGGTGCGGGGCGATCTCGTCGAGCAGGTCGGGCACCATGGCGGGCTTGACACCCACGAGCACGATGTCGGCGGCGGCCACCGCATCGGTGTTGCCCGCCGGATTCACCTCGAGAGCGACGCTGGTCACCCCGTCGAGGTCGGCGAGCTCAGCGGCCTTCGCGATCGAACGGTTGGTCGCCGTCACCCCTCCCCCGGCGAGGCCGGACGCGACGAGGCCGTGGAGGATCGCGCCTCCCATGGAACCGGCTCCGAGGATCGCGATCGGGGGCAGCGAGGTCGTGGCATCCGTCATGCGAGCCAGTCTACGAACCGGGCTCGGCCCGCGGGGCAAGTCTGAGTGCGACTGATGGGGGCGCGCGTTAGAGTCGGAAAACGGTGTGCCGGAGCACCGGCGAGCGACACGGAGGACTAGCGATGACTCTCTTCGACGGCATCACCGCCCGCCTGGTCGAGACCGACCGACTGGGGGTGAACGTGCTCGAGCGCGTCGGCGACAGCCCCGCCACCTCTCCCGAGCACACGGTCGTCTTCGTGCACGGTCACGTCGCCTCCTCGCTGTTCTGGCAGGAGATCATGCAGGACCTGCCGAGCGAACTCCGCGTCCTCGCCGTCGACCTGCGCGGCTTCGGTCGGACCGAGCACAGCCCCATCGACGCCACCCGCGGCGTGCGCGACTTCAGCGACGATCTGCACGCGACGCTCGAGGCCCTCGGCATCCCGGCCGCTCACCTCGTCGGCTGGTCGATGGGCGGTGCCGTCGTGCAGCAGTACGCGCTCGATCACCCCGTTCTCTCCCTCACGCTGCAGTCACCCGTATCGCCCTACGGCTTCGGCGGCACGCGGCGCGACGGTTCGCGCCTGAACGACGAGGGCGCGGGTACCGGAGCGGGGGCCGCGAACCCCGACTTCATCCAGAGACTCATCGACCACGACACGACCGCTGAGGCCCCGACCTCGCCGCGCTCCGTGTTCCGCTCGGGCTACGTCGCCGCGGGCTACCAGAGCGAGCACGAGGACGTGTGGGTCGAGGCGATGCTGTCGACCTCGACGGCCACCGGCAATTACCCGGGCGATTCCATCGCCACCTCGACCTGGCCGGGCTTCGCCCCCGGCACGACCGGTGTGCTCAACGCGCTGGCCCCGACCTACTTCGATGTCTCGGGAATCGTGGACCTCGCCGACAAGCCCCCGATCCTGTGGATCCACGGCACCGCCGACGCGATCGTGTCGGACGCGTCGTTCTCGGACGTCAATCACCTGGGTGCGCTCGGGGTGGTTCCCGACTGGCCCGGCGCCGACGTCGCCCCCGCGCAGCCCATGGTCTCGCAGACGCGGGATGTGCTCGCCGCTTACGCCGAGAAGGGCGGTGAGGTCACCGAGGTGTCCGTCGAGGGAGCCGGGCACTCCGTGCACCTCGAGCGACCGGCGCAGTTCCGCCAGGCGCTGCTGACGCACATCGGCTACGTCGGTCGGCCCGCCGACCCGGCGCCGCCGACCGAGGCGATCATTCTGCGTTCCGCCGACTGACGTTCCCCCATCCCGCCCCCGGAGGCCCCCGTGGAGTACTGCCTGTTCACCGAGCCCCAGCAGGGCTTTTCCTACGACGACCAACTCGCCTTCGCGCGTTCGGCGGAGCAGCACGGCCTCGACGGCTTCTTCCGCTCGGACCACTACCTGCGCATGGGCGACGGCGATCCGCGTCCCGGCCCTACCGATGCGTGGACGACCCTCGCCGGCCTCGCGCGCGAGACCTCTCGCATCCGCCTGGGCACGCTCGTGTCGTCGGTGACCTACCGCGTCCCGGCGATCCTCGCGATCCAGGTCGCGCAGGTCGACGCCATGTCGGGCGGACGCGTCGAGCTGGGCCTCGGTACCGGCTGGTTCGAGCGCGAGCACGCGGCCTACGGCATCCCCTTCCCGGCGAAGCGCTTCGACCTGCTCGAGGAGCAGCTCCAGGTCGTGACGGGTCTCTGGTCGACTCCGGATGCCGAGACCTTCACGTTCCGCGGGAAGCACTACACGCTCGACGCGGCGCCGGCGCTGCCGAAGCCGGTGCAATCGCCGGTGCCCGTGATCGTGGGAGGCGGCGGGCCGAAGCGCACCCCCGCTCTCGCCGCGAGATACGCCACGGAATACAACATCGGTTTCGTCGCGGAAGACGTCGTGGCCGAGAAGTTCGCGGTCGTGCGCGCCGCGTGCGAGGCGGTCGGCCGCGACCCGCAGACGCTCAAACTCTCGGTCGCCCTGCCGACCATCGTCGGGTCGGACGACGCGCAGATCGCGCGCAGGGCCGAGGCGATCGGCCGCACGCGCGAGCAGTTCGACGACGGCGCGAACATCATCGGCACGCCCGAGCAGGTCGCCGAGAAGGTCGAACGACTGCGGGCCCTCGGCGCCGAGCGGGTGTACTTCCAGCTCATGGACCTGCGCGACGTGGATCATGCCGATCAGATCGGGGGCGAGGTCCTTCCCCTGCTCCCGCGCTGAGCGATCAGCGGCGATCCTCGAAGAACGCCCGCAGCTGCGCGGCGGCCCGATCCTCCTCGACGCCGCCGACCACCTCGACGCGGTGAGGAAGACGCCGATCACGCAGGACATCGTAAAGAGACCCTGCGGCCCCTGCCTTGGCATCCCACGATCCGAAGACGACACGCCCGATGCGTGCCTGGAGGATCGCCCCCGCGCACATCACGCACGGCTCGAGGGTGACGACCAGCGTGGAGCCGGTCAGGTGCCACGAGCCCAGGTGGCGGGCGGCCTCGCGCAACGCCACGACCTCGGCGTGTGCGGTGGGGTCCCCCGTCACCTCGCGGAGGTTGCGTCCCTCGCCGATGATGCGACCGGTGGCGTCGACGACGACGGCGCCCACCGGAACGTCCCCGCCGGCAGCGGCGGCGTCGGCGAGTTCGAACGCCCGCCGCATCGCGGCGAGGTCGACGGTGGTGGGCGTCACGGGGACTCCGGAAATCGGGGGCGGTGGCGTGCGGGTGGAGCGGTTAGCCTTGAGCCTATGCGTGTCCACGTCGCCGATCACCCGCTCATCACCCACAAGCTCACGGTGCTGCGTGACGTGCAGACCTCGTCTCCGGTCTTCCGCCAGCTCACCGAGGAGCTCGTGACGCTCCTCGCATACGAGGCGACCCGCAACGTACGCGTCGACCCGGTCGAGATCCAGACCCCGGTCACCACGACCACGGGCGTGAAGATCAGCGAGCCCCGCCCGATCGTCGTGCCGATCCTGCGTGCCGGCCTCGGCATGCTCGAGGGCATGGTGAAGCTCCTCCCCACCGCCGAGGTCGGCTTCCTCGGCATGGTGCGCGACGAAGAGACCTTCGAGCCGACGACCTACGCCGAGCGCCTGCCCGACGACCTCAGCGACCGCCAGTGCTTCGTGCTCGATCCCATGCTCGCGACCGGCGGCTCGCTCGGCGCGGCCATCAAGTTCCTCTTCGCGCGTGGGGCGCAGGACGTCACCGCGATCTGCCTGCTGGGCGCGCCCGAGGGCGTCGCGGCGATCGAGAAGCAGGTCGAGGGCCACGACGTCACCCTCGTGCTCGGTGCCGTCGACGAGCGCCTCAACGAGAAGGGCTACATCGTGCCCGGTCTCGGTGACGCGGGCGACCGCCTCTACGGCACGGCCTGATCGCCCACCAGTCGAGCGAATCCACTGAGCCGCGCGACCCCCTCGGGGGTCCGCGGCAGATCGTCGAGCAGGGCCGGCGAGTACACCACGTAGGCGGCTTGCATCGCGCGCGAGATCGCGACGTTGATGCGGTTTCGCAGCAGCAGGAACTCCAGCCCGCGCGGCGCCTCCCGGCCCGATGACGCGGCGAGCGTCAGGATCGCGACGACCGCCTCCTTGCCCTGGAACCGATCGACCGTACCGACCGGCACGTCGGCGAAGCCCGCGGCGGCCAGAGCTTCTTCGACGGCGACCTGCTGAGCGTTGTACGGGGTGATGACGATGATGTCATCTGCCCGCAGCGCGCGGGGTTCGAGCACGGCGGCGGAATCTCCGGCTCCCCCCTCGGCGCCCGTCCACTCGCGTCCGACGAGTTCGGACACCACGCGCGCAACCTCGGCGGCCTCTTCGTGCGAGAACGTCGAGTTGCCACTGTGCCGCACCGGAACGACGTGCAGGCCGGGCTCGACGCCGTCGAGACGACGCAGGGCGGTGGAGGGGTGCGCAGCGAGACGCCCCTCGTACGACAGCCGTGACACCGGCTCGGCGATGGCGGGATGCATGCGGCGCGTGCGGGCGAGGAAGTAGCCGAACTCCTCCGGCACGACCTCGGCGCCGTCGATGATCCAGCCGAGGGCCGAGGTGTCGACGGGCTCGGGGTGCGTGCCCTGGCTCACCTGCGGCAGCTGCTGCGGGTCGCCCAGCAGAAGCAGACGCTGGGCCGCGAGCGACACGGCGATCGTGGAGGCGAGCGAGAACTGTCCTGCCTCGTCGATGACGAGGAGGTCGAGACTCCCGCGCGGGATGCGCGCCTCGTGGCTGAAGTCCCACGCGGTCCCCCCGACGACGAAGCCGGTCGAGACGTTCTCGGCGGTGAACGCCGCGACGCCGTTCTTGGGAAGCACGGTGAAGGCATGCGGGGCGCTCGGGTCTTTCGGAGCCTTTCCGACCCGGGATGCCGGCACACCGGCCGCGATCACCTGATCGAGCATGTGCTCGATGGTCGCGTGGGATTGCGCCACGACCCCGATGCGATATCCGCGCTCGGCGACCAGGCGTGCGATCACGTGCGAACCCACGTAGGTCTTTCCCGTACCGGGAGGGCCCTGGACGGCGAGGTAGCTGCGATCGAGGTCGGCGACGCTGCGAGCGATGGCGGTGACCTCGTCGTCGCCGGTTGCTCCGTCGACGCTCGTGACCGGCGAGAGAGACCCCGACAGCGTGCGCGGAGGGATGCGGCGCAGGATGTCGGCGGCGGCTCCCTCGGGGATGCGCGGAGCGGCCGCGAGGACCGCATCGGCCCACGCGTCGATCGCCTTCTGTTGATTGCCCGCGCGCGGAGGCGCGGGCGGGGTGAGCGCGAGCGGCAGATCGTCCCAGGTCGCGCCGTCGGCGGCGGTCTCTTCGACGATGGCCCCGTCGTCGAGCACCTCGCGCACGGTGACCCGGCGCGCGCCGTGGATCCATCGAGGGCGCGTCTCGAGCGGAAAGGGCGCGGGAAGGTCGTAGACCGCGTAGGGCTCACCGTCGACGCTGAGGCGCGTTCCGGGGGCGACCTCACCGCGGAGCTCGACGAGGCGACGCTGCGATCCGCGGCCCGACTCGGGGAAATGCCAGTCTTCGACCACCCGCGAGCGCTCAGCGTCGATCACGACGACATCGCGGGTCTCCTCCCACACCGAGAGCGGTTCGCGCAGACGCAAAAAGTGCGTCGCCCAGTAGGTCTTCTCTTCGCGGGGGTAGTAGTCGATGGCGGCCGCAGCGAGGCGGAGCGCGGTCGCGTCCGCTCCGATCGCACCGGGGTCGGCGGGACGGGGGTCGGCGGCACCGGGAGCGGTCGCCTCGGCCGCCCACCTCTGCAGAGCGGTCGCTCGGGGGGACGGTTCGTAGACCTGCTCGTCGGGCTCAGCCCCGGGCGAGGGCACGGCTCCCGACTCCCGAGCGCGATCGACGAGCCAGTCACGCAAGCGCCGCGTCGAGACGCAGTCGTAGCGGTTGTAGTCGGCGAGGTCGTCGAGCACGTGCTGTGCGGCGACCGAATCGCCGTCGGCGGCGAGCGCACGGGCCTCGACGTACTTCACGATCGAGTCGTCGCCGCGCTGCACGTCGCTCGTACGCACCTCGTCGCCCATGTACAGGGGCTCGAGCTTCTTGATCGAGTACGAACGGGACCCCACCCGCAGCGCCCTCCGGACGACGGGGTACAGATCGACGAAGACACCGTCGCGCAGAAGCCGATCGACGTCGGCCTCGCGGACGCCGTATCGGGCGGCCATCGCGAGCAGGTGCGTCGGTTCGTAGGGGGCGTAGTGGTAGATGTGCATGCCCGGGTACTGCTGGCGGCGCAGCGCGACCATGTCGAGGAAACGCTCGAGCGCGACCCGCTCTTCGTCGAAGGTGTGCGCCCAGAGGGCTCCATAGCTCTCTCGGGTGTCGACCCACCCGAAGAGGTAGTCGATGCCCCAGTGCGTGCCGACACCCTCGGTGTAGAGCGGATCGCCCTCGAAATCGAAGAAGAGGTCGCCGTGGTCGGGCCGAGGCAGCACGCCGAGCGACTTCGGCGCGACGACCTCGAACGTCGGCACGGCGTGAGCGGTCGCGTCAGCGCCCGGGACCCCGGCGGGGCTCTCGAGTTGCAGGCGCGCCTGTGTGCGCAGCGACGCGAAAGTGTCGGCGCTCATGGCCGCGGGCGGTGCGGACGCAGCCGCCAATCGGTCGATCGTCTCGATGCCACCCGCGCGCAGTCGATCGCGCTGGACGGGCCGCATGCCCGCGACGAGCAACAGGTCGCGGTGGGCGACGACCTCGAGCTCGCACGTGGCGCACCGGCCGCACGCGATGACGCCGAGATCGCCGCGCGAATCGCCCCACGCGATCACGGGACCGGCGACACCGAGGTCGACCCGGCGGTCGGCGATCAGGGCGCGCAGACGCTCGCGGCGCAGGCCGAAGACGGGGAGCAGATCGTCGACGCGATGCGTGCTCGTCGACCCGTCGCCGAGCAGCAGCTGCACCTCGTCGGAGCGCGGTACGCCGAGACGATCGAGCTGATCGACGTAGGCGGCGAGCTGCATGAGCGCCGTCACGCGCGCCCGGCGCGCGAGCTTGGTGTCTTGCACGATCCACCGGCGCGTTCCGTCGGACGACGTCTCCGGTTCACGCACGAGGAAGTCGGCGAACCCGACGAACTCGTCGGTGGCGAAAGCGGCCTGGTAGACCACCTCGACGGACGGGTCGGCGAGCGCCTCGTCGGTGAGGCGCACCGCCTCGGCGAGCGCCTCGGCATCGGACGATCGCGCCGCGGGGATCTCGCGCACCGCCGCGCCGAAGCGGGCGCGGTCGGCGGCGAGCACACGCAGTTCGTGCGCGGTCCCCAAGCGGGCCGCGCGCTCGAGGGTGGCGTCCTCGGGATCGTCGACGGGGGCGATACGCCCGATCTTCGCGTCGATGGCGCGCAGCCACGCGAACTCGCACTCCGCCGCCGCCTTGAGGTCGCTGGCGCTCCAGACGATCCGCCCGTTCTGCTCGATGTACCGCATGGTGTTCCACGCTAATCGGGGCCACCGACATCGGCTGCCGCCGGTCCACAGGCAGGTCGCTCCCGCAACCGGGCTGCACGGTGTCCGAGGGTGCTGACAGACTGAGGGGGTGATCACCGATCTGCCGTTCGAGAACGTGTACCGGCACGGGTTCGCGCGCGTCGCCGCGTGCACGATCCCCGTCGCGGTCGCAGACCCCGCCACGAACGCCGATGCCGTGCTCGACTCGGCGCGCGCCTGCGACGCCGAGGGGGTCGCCGTCGCGGTCTTCCCCGAGCTGTGTCTGACCGGCTATGCCATCGACGACCTCGTCATGCAGGATCCCCTCCTCGACGCCGTCGAGACGGCCCTCGAGCGCCTGGTGCTGGCATCCGCAGACCTCCTCCCGATGCTGCTCGTCGGGGCGCCGCTGCGCCACGGCAACCGCCTGTTCAACTGCGCGGTCATGATCCACCGCGGCCGAGTGCTGGGCGTCGCCCCGAAGGCGTATCTGCCCACCTACCGGGAGTTCTACGAGCATCGCTGGTACGCCCGCGGAGACGATCAGGCCGGCCAGCACATCCGCGTCGCGGGCGAGACCGTGCCGTTCGGCCCCGACCTCCTCTTCGAGGCGGTCGACGTGCCCGGTCTGACGGTGCACGCCGAGGTCTGCGAAGACGTGTGGGTACCGATCCCGCCCTCGTCCGGAGCAGCGCTGGCCGGGGCGACCGTGCTCGCGAACCTGTCGGGCAGCCCCATCACGATCGGGCGCGCCGACGACCGCAACCTGCTCTCGCAGTCGCAGTCGATGCGGTGCCTCGCCGCCTACGTCTACGCGGCCGCGGGCCAGGGCGAGTCGACCAACGACGTCTCGTGGGACGGCCAGACCATGATCTACGAGGGCGGGCAGTTGCTCGCCACGACCGAGCGTTTCCCCGACGGACCGCGGCGCAGTGTCGCCGACGTCGATCTCGACCGACTCCGTCAGGATCGCCTGCGTCAGGGCACGTTCGACGACAACCGCCGCACGACGGCCCCCGCGTTCCGCTCGGTGACGTTCGAGCTCGCCCCGCCCGCGATCGACCTCGGCCTGCGCCGCGCCGTCGATCGCTTCCCGTTCGTCCCCGACGACCCCGCCCGCCTCGCCCAGGACTGCTACGAGGCGTTCAACATCCAAGTGTCGGGCCTTGTGCAACGCCTGCAGGCGATCGGCAACCCGCGGCCCGTGCTCGGAGTGAGTGGCGGACTCGATTCCACGCACGCCCTGCTCGTCATCGCGCGCGCCATGGACCGGATGGGGCGTCCGCGCAGCGACATCCTCACCTACACGCTTCCCGGCTTCGCGACGAGCGAGAAGACCAAGGGCAACGCCATCGCGTTGGCGAAGGCGGTCGGCGCCTCGATCGAAGAGATCGACATCCGCCCCGCGGCGACCGAGATGCTCTCGCGCATGGGGCACCCTTTCGCTTCGGGACAACCCGTGCACGACGTCACCTTCGAGAACGTGCAGGCGGGCCTGCGCACCGACTACCTCTTCCGCCTCGCCAATCAGAACGGCGGGATCGTCGTCGGCACGGGCGATCTGTCGGAGATCGCGCTCGGGTGGTCCACCTACGGCGTGGGTGATCAGATGAGCCACTATTCGGTGAATCCCGGGGTGCCCAAGACGCTCATCCAGCACCTCATCCGGTGGGTGATCTCGTCGGGGGAGCTCAGCGACGACACCGTGCAGGTTCTGCAGGCCGTCCTCGACACCGAGATCAGCCCCGAGCTGGTTCCGGCGGGGCAGGACGGCCGGATGCAGTCCACCGAAGACCGCATCGGCCCCTACAACCTTCACGACTTCACGCTCTACCACGTGCTGCGGTTCGGCTTCCGACCGTCGAAGATCGCCTTCCTCGCGGCGCACGCCTGGCAGGATCCAGATGCCGGTGCCTGGCCTCCCGGCTACCCCGAGGGAGGGCGTCCGACGTACGACCTCGTCACGGTGGCGAAATGGCTCGAGGTGTTCCTCACGCGCTTCTTCGGGTTCGCGCAGTTCAAGCGCTCCGCGACTCCGAACGGGCCGAAGGTGTCGCCCGCGGGGTCGCTCTCGCCGCGCGGCGATTGGCGCGCCCCCTCGGACGGCAACGCGCGGGTGTGGCTCGCCGACCTGCACGCGGCCGTGCCGCAGGCCTTCCGCGGCGACTGAGTCACGGCATCCGGTCGCGGTCCTCTCGGCGCCTCGCGGCGCGGGTCACCACCCCATCGAGCCGGGGACGCCCTTGAACGGACCGGCGAGATCGCTCGTGACCCAGCCGCCGTAGAAGCCGCCCGGCTGGGGCTGGACCGTCTCGCCGCCCAGGACGACACGATCCATGGGGCCCGCGTAGACGGCGACGCGGTCTTCGAGCAGCTCGTACCCCGGCATGGGGTGCGGGTAATTCCAGGCTGCCCGAGGTGCGACCGCTCCCCCGCCGCCGTGCACGTCGAAGTATCGAGCGCCGCCCTTGAACTCGCAGAACGAGGCGCCCTCGCCGAGGGTCAGGGCATCGCCGAACGCGGCGATCGGCACGTAGTAGACGGGCGGGTGGCTGGTCTCGAGTACCCTCACGACGTCGTCCGTGTCGGCGATGCGCACGCCGCCGAAATCGATCTGCACGCGCTTGCGAACGCGCTCCACCTGTGGAGGACGAGGGTAATCCCACACGGATTCCTGGCCGGGGAGGACGGGGTCGGGTACGGGGCGTGGCATGCGCCCACGGTACGCCGCGATCCGCATACTCGGGCGATTCCCCGCCTATCGGCTCAGGAGGCGCACAGCTTTTCGGTAGCCTGGAGCGGAGGGGGCACCGTGAGCGAACACCAGACCACGCCGGTCAGCCGGCGCTATCGCGTCTACCAGATCATCGGCATCGTGCTGGCTCTGCTCTTCCTCGCCCTCGGCGTCATCGCCTACCTCGCCGGCGGAGGACCCATCATCGCCGCCATCGCCGTCATCGGAGGTCTCGCCGTGCTCATCGTCTCGATCATCACGATGGTGCGCTCGTGAGCGCCCCCGAGACCCCGGGTGGCTCCGACGGGAAGAAGAAGTACCCCGCGGGCACCGTCGTCATCTGGATCGCCGGGGCGGGCATTGGCCTGTGGCTGCTCGTCAGCGGACTGATCGGCATCCTCTCCGGAGGCAGCTGAACCCGCGCGTCGCGGGAATGTCCTCGAGTCGTCGTCGTTGACCCTCACGTCAACGATTTCGATAGGAAGGGCATCATGACGCGTATCGGACGCAGCGACCTCGACATCCTCCCCCTCTCCCTGGGCGGCAACGTCTTCGGCTGGACCGCCGACCGCGAGACCTCGTTCGCGGTTCTCGACGCCTTCCACTCCGGGGGCGGGAACTTCATCGACACCGCCGACGCGTACAGCGCCTGGGTGCCCGGCAACTCGGGCGGTGAGAGCGAGACCCTCATCGGCGAGTGGCTGGCCTCCCGCAAGCCCGAGAACGTCGTCGTGGCCACGAAGGTCAGCCAGCACCCCGAGTTCCGTGGGCTGAGCGCGACGAACATCCGCGCCGCCGCGGAAGCCTCGCTCACGCGTCTCGGCGTCGACTCGATCGACCTGTACTACGCCCACTTCGACGACGCGGAGACGCCTCTCGAAGAGACCGTCGCCGGTTTCGCCGACCTCGTGCGCGACGGACTCGTGCGGTACGTGGCGGTATCGAACTACACCGCGGCGCGCATCCGCGAGTGGATCTCGTTGGCCGAAGCATCGGGAGCCGACCTCCCGGTCGCTGTCCAGCCGCACTACAACCTCGTGCACCGCACCGAGGTCGAGAGCGAGATCGTGCCCGTGGCCGAGCAGCACGGCATGTCACTCGTGCCCTATTACGCGCTCGCGAGCGGATTCCTCACCGGCAAGTACCGTTCGTCGGATGCCACCGGCACCTCGCCCCGGGCGGAAGGCGCCGCGAAGCTGGCCACTCCGGCCGGACTGGCGCTGATCGACGCGCTCGAAGAGGTCGGCGACGCGCACGGTGCCTCAATCGCGACCACGGCCCTCGCGTGGCTGCGTGCCCAGCCGACCGTCGCCGCTCCCATCGCGAGCGCCTCGAAGGTGGAGCAGGTCGCGGACCTTCTCGCCAGCGCCTCTCTCGAGCTGACGGCCGACGAGGTCGCGCACCTGTCGTCGGTGTCGGAGGCCGCCCAGGGCTGAGGAGGGCGGGATGCGCGGGTACAGCCCACGCCTTTGCTCCCTCGACCTAGGAACGCCCGCCGTACGGGGATCCGCGTGCAGCGTGTTCCCCCCCTACGGCGGGCGTTCCTCGCGGTGGGACTCGCTGCGTCGACACCCGCAGTGGGCGAGAATGAGGACGTGAAGCTCCTCGTTGCCGCCCATGCGTCCGAACTGATCGCCTTCGAGGCGGAGATCCCCGGTTTCGAGCGTCTGCTCACCGGCGTCGGAAAGATCCCCGCCGCCTACGCGCTGACGCGGGCTCTGTGCGAGGGAGACTACGACGAAATCGTTGTCGTCGGCACGGCGGGAGCGATCGACGATGACGTCGAGGGCGGTATCTACGACATCGCTGCAGCGATCCAGCACGACGTGAAGGGCCTGGACGGCACATTCGGAGAGCATGTGTCGCTTCCGTCCCGCGTCGAGACCGGCTCCGAAGGCATGGTCATCGCGACCGGAGACCACTTCGTCGACGACGCAGAAGCCGTGCGCCTCATTCGCGGCCTCGGTGCCCGCCTGGTCGACATGGAGTCGTACGCGTTGATCTGGGTCGCGCAGCAGTTCGGCGTGCCCATCCGCATCCTGCGCGCCGTCTCGGACCGGGCACAGGACGGCGCCACCGAACTGTGGGACGACGTCGTCGAACGGTGCAGCCACGAGTTGCGCGCCGAAATCCGCGCCCGCTACGGCGTCTGATTCCGCTCCGGGGATCGCGCGCGCCTAGGGTGTCTGCGACCCCGATCGCGCGCGACCCGCGAGATCGGTGACGCCGACGACGAGCGCGAGCGCGAGGAAGATGCCCACCGTGATCATGCCCGACGCGTAGGCATCGTGGTAGAGCACGGCCGCGTCGTCGACGCTGGCCTGCTCGCGATAGACCGTCGCATAGAACAGAGCGAGGGCGATGGCCGTGCCGACCGCGGTGCCGATGCGTTGCCCCAGTTGCCCCACGGATCCCGCGACACCGCCGCTCTTCACGGGGATCTCGGCGAGGGTGAGCGTCTGGTTGGGCGAGATGACGAGACCGCCCGCAAAGCCGCCGAAGGTCATGACGGCGGCCATCGCCCACGGGGTCCATTCCGGGGGCGTGAAGAGAGCGGCCAGGACGAGGCCCCCGGCGGTGACGACCATGCCCACAATGCCCCAGACCACCAGCGGGCGCCCGAGTCTGGTGACGAGGTTTCCGCCGATCCACGAACTCCACGCGGATGCGACGGCGAAACCGATCGTGACCATCCCGGCGAACACCGGCTCGAGGCCCAGACCGCCCTGCAGGAAGAGCGTCCCGAGCAGGAACATGGCGGGGACCGCGGAGAAATAAGCGGTCGAGATGAGCACGCCGTTGCGATACGACGAGAACGAGAAGATCGCGAACGGCATGAGCGGCATCCGTCCCCGCTCTGCATAGCGGCGCTCCCAGAACACGAACCCCGCGGCGAAGATCACGGACGCCACCAGGAACCACCAACGGTGCGGGTTGTCGTCCGGGCTCCCCGTGGTGAACAGGAACGGCCACATGAGCGACAGGATCGTCAGCGCGAAGAGCACCACACCGACCGGATCGAGATCGAGCTTGCGGTGCGACCTGGTCCGCGTGTCGGGTAACAGCCACGCCGCCAGGGCGATGACGATGGCGACGAGCGGGACGTTGATCCAGAAGATGAGGCGCCAGCCGTCGGTGTCTCCGCCCAGGGCGATGAGCAGACCGCCCAGTGTGGGGCCGAAGGCCGTCGCGATGCCGATCGTCGCACCGAACAGGCCGAACGCGCGGCCTCGCTCCTTGCCCTGGAACAGCTGCTGCACGAGACCGAGAACCTGAGGCATCTGAATGCCGGCGGCGACGCCCTGCAGCAGGCGCGCGACGAGGAGCACGGTCGTGTTCGGGGCGAGAGCGCACGCCAGGCTCGTGACGAGGAACAGCGAGAGCCCGACGAGGAACAGCATGCGTCGCGAACGGAGATCTCCCAAGCGTCCGGCCGGGACGAGCACCAGCCCGAAGGTGAGGATGTATCCCGAGACCACGAGCTGCAGCTCGGTCGGACCGGCATTCAGCGCCGCCTCGATCGAGGGGAGCGCGACGTTGACCTTGGTGAGGTCGAGGATCGTCAACGCGGCGACCGCGACCGCCACCCAGTAGGCGCGCCACCGGTGCTTCGGTGACAGCACAATGTCGCGGGTGGGGGGATGGGCGGAATCCGTGGGCGCGGAAGATGGAGGAGTCATCGCTGCCGACGGTACTCCGGGGCTCGGACACCCGATCCGGGGTTGCGCGGCGGGGCGCGATGACCTCGGGACGAACGCGTCAGTCGGCGTCTCGGCGCGCGAAGACCGCGCGCAGCACGAAGAAGACGATGAGCGCGACGACCGCGACGGCGAGGAGGCGGAAGACGAACGCGATGAGCGAGAACAGGATGTTCACCAGAACCCACGCGATGATCACGGCGACGACGACGCCGAGGATGGTCCACAGGGTGCTCTTGCGCATATGCCCAGCCTAGAGCGGAAGGCTGGCAGATGACCCGGCCCGGGCTTCTCCCCCTGGGCCTGCCGTCCGGCGAAGCGGCCCCTCTCAGGCCATCAGCGCCGGGGCGTCCTGTCGGATCACGCTCGGTCCCCTGGGCGTGGCCGTGACGTGCAGCTGCGCGGGGAGCTGGTCTTTCATCGCCGCGACGTGGCTGATGACGCCGACCGTTCGCCCACCCTGCCGCAGTTCGTCGAGAGTCCGCATGGCGAGGTCGAGCGTGTCGTCGTCGAGCGAGCCGAAGCCCTCGTCGATGAAGAGCGTATCGAGCCGGATGCCGCCCGCTCGCGCCGTCACCACCTCGGCGAGGCCGAGGGCCAGCGCGAGGGAGGTGAGGAACGTCTCACCGCCCGACAGCGACTGCGGGGGCCGGCTCTGCCCCGTGAACGCGTCGACCACCTCCAGCCCGAGTCCGCTCGCCGCTCCGCGGGCGGCCAGGGCGTCGGTGTGCTGAAGACGGTAGCGACCGGACGACATGTCGTCGAGGCGCAGGTTGGCCGCTGCCACGATCTCTTCGAGCTCGGCGGCGAGCACGAAGGTCTCGAGGGTCATGCGACGTGTGTTCGGCGCACGCCCGGCGACGGTATCGGCAAGTCGAGCGATGACGGCGTGCTCGTCGGAAAGCGCCGCCACAGCCGCGTGAGCGTCGTCGGCGCGCTGGGCGAGCCCTCTCAGCCGATCCGCGAGAACCCGAGCGGACGAATGCGCAGCGGTGGTCTGCTGGACGACCTCGCGGGCGCGGGCGACGGCCTCGGCGTACGGGGCGGGGTCGACGGGGTCATCGGGTGCATCGACGAGGAGGAGCTCGAGCTCGAGCAGCCGTTGGCGAACCGAGGCTCTCGCCGCATCGTGTTCGGCGATGGCGGTATCGAGGCGACGGCGATCGGCTGCCGGCCGGAGCGCCCGGATCACGGCGTCGACGTCGGCGAAGGAGCTCTCGCCCACGCGCGACGCGACGGTGTCCGCCGCCTCGAGCTCGTGCGCGGCCGCCGCCTCGACCGCGTCTCTTGCCGCGACCAGCTCGCGCACCGCATCTCGCCGGGAACGCAGATCGCTCTGGCGAGCGGTCACGCTGTCGAAGTCTCCCCGCGCGGCGGTCACCTCGCTACGCAGACCCGTCACCCTCTGCTCGGCCAGAGCGAGATCCTGTCGCGTGCTCGCGAGCCTGCTCGTAAATGCGTCGATACGCGAGGCGACCGCCGCATCGAGGTCGGCCACGCGCGCCCGTTCCGCGTGGAGGCTCTCGCGCTCGGCGACCTCGGCCGAGGCCGCCGCGAGCGCCTCATCGGCCTGAGCCAACCTCTCCTCGAGGGCTTCGACGCTTTCTCCCCCCGCCAGGGCTGCGGCGAGCGCGTGAGCGTCACGCGCGACGCGAGCAGCGTCGGAGGCGAGTCGGTCCTGCTCGACCGCCGCGTTCTTGCGGTCTTCTGCGGCGGTGATCTCGTCATCGGTCACGGGCTCTTCGTCGCCGCGAGCGGGAGCGGGGTGCTCCCGTGCACCGCACACGGCACACGGCTCTCCGTCGACGAGGTCATGGGCCAGCTCGACGGCCGCGCCTGCGAGTCGGCGACGCAGGAGGCTGGTCCACGAGTCGACGGCGCGCTGTACCTCGTCGGCGCGCACCAGGGATGCGAGATCGGCCTGATCGCGTTCGTCTTGCAGCTGCGCCGCACGGCGCGCGGCCTGCACGCGGCGAACCAGGTCGTCGCGTGCGCTCGTCGCGGTGGTCTTGCGGGTCTCGGCGCCGGCGAGCTGTTCGAGGCGCTCGTCGAGAGCACGCAGGGCCTCGGGAACCTCGGCTCGTCCCTCGACGAGAGCATCGCGATCGGCGGCGGTCCGGGCGACCAGGGTCGTGAGCCGATCGAGCTCAGCCTCGAGGACGTCGAGCTCGGCTTCGGCGCTCAGGGCGGACTGTCCCCGCGCGAGCAGCGCGGTGAGCTCGTCGTCGCGGGCGACGAGAACGGCCCGATCGAGGGCGGCTCCGCCGGGAGGGGCGGGGTTCGCCGTCGTGTCCGTCGAGGGTCCGACGGCGGCGCCCGCGCTACGCGGTTCCCCGAGCAGACCGGCCTTCTCTTTCGCCGTGTCGGCGGCGTCCACGGCGGATGCGAGCGCCTTCCGTGCGATCTCGGCCGCATCGATCGCGGCCCGCATCGTCTCGGCCTCGGCCGCGCAGCGCGACTCCTCGCGCGCGGCGGTGATGCGCGCATCGTCCGCCTCGAGAACCGCCAGACGGTCCCGCAGTCGCGATCGATCCTGCTGGCGTTCATGGAGCGTGGCCGCTTCCCGCTGAGCGGCCAGGGCCCGATCGAGTCGCGCATCGCTGTCGTCGCGCTCTCGCGCGGCGGTCTCGACGCGATAGTCGGCGCGTTCCACGGCTCGAACGACGAGGGCCAGCCGTTCGCTCACGCTGACGGGTGCACCTGCCGGGGTCTCGACGACCTCGGCGGCGGCGAGGTCGTCTTCGGGATCGAGTTCGCCGGCAAGACGCTCCGCCTCGTCGAGAAGCGTCGTCACCTCGACGCCCTCGGCAGCGAGACGTTGCGCCGCGCTCTTGCGACGCTCGTCGAGGTCGGCCGCGTACTGCTCGAAGGAGCGCGTCCCGAACAGCGTTCGCAGCAGGCTCAGGCGCTCGTCGTTCTTGGCGAGCAGGAACCGTGCGAACCGGTTTTGCGCGAGCAGGATGACCTGCAGGAACTGCTGCTGGGTCAGGCCCAGGATCTCGTCGAGGCGCGCGGCGACGTCGACGGGCCGTGCGGCCACTCCGGTCCAGCCCTCGGGGGCGAGGATCTCGAGGAGGGCGCGGTGCGGTTCCTTCGTCGTCCCCCCACCGCGCCGTTTCGGACGTTCGAACTCGGGCGAGCGGGTGATGCGCCACCGCTCCCCCTCCGCGCTGAACTCGAGCGTGACGCGCGTGGGGTCGTCGGGTCCGCAGTGGTCGCTGCGCAACCGGCGGTCGGCGCCGTCGTATCGCGGCACGCCTCCGTAGAGGGCGTAGCAGACACCGTCGAGCACGCTCGATTTACCGGCGCCCGTGCGCCCCGTGATGAGGAAGATGCCGTCTGGCGTGAACGCGTCGAAGTCGACCGTCTGCGCCTCGAGGAACGGACCGAACCCTTCGAGGACGAGGCTGTGGAGTTTCATGCGTTCGCCTCCGCGACGGACCGCGCGTCGAGCACGTCACGGATGAGCGCACGTTCGGCTTCGGACGCCCCCTCTCCTTCACGGACGTGAGCAAGGAACGTATCGACGATCTCGGCGTCGTCGCGTGCGGCGCGCACACGTCCCGCGTACCCGGCGCCGTCGTCGGCTTGCGTCTCGGCGGGCAGATGGACCACCGTCGCGCACCAGGGGAAGCGCGACTGCAGTCGCCGCATCGGATCGGGCTGAGGCGTGGAATCGGTGTACTCGGCGCGCACCCAGTGCTCGTCGTGGCCTGCGAAGCGCTCGTCGGTGAGCAGCTCGTCGAGGCGGGCGCGAAGCGTCACGAGCGGACGGGGCACCGGCAGATCGAGCCAGGTCACGTCGGCCAGCCCCTCGGCGTCGAGGTCGACCAGCCACGAACCACGGGGTTTTCCTGCCTCGCCGAAGCTGTAGTGCACCGGGGCGCCGGCGTAACGGACGCGATCGGACAACTGCTGACGACCGTGGATGTGGCCGAGGGCGACGTAGTCGGGCCCGTCGAACGCGGGGAGCGGGACGACGTCGAGGCCGCCCTGTCGGATCTCGCGTTCGACTCCCGGGGTGGCATCGACCCCCGCGGCGAAGCAGTGCGCCGCGACCACCGAACGCCCGCCGCGTTCGCCGAGGTCGGCGCGGACGAGGTCGAGCGCGTGCTGCATCGTCTGCGCCTGGCTGCGCAGCTCGACGCCGTCCCAGAGGTGGCGAACGATGGCGGGCTCGAGGTACGGGATGCCGTAGATGTGCACGGGACCGTCCTCGTCGTCGACGGTCACCGGGGTGCCGACGGAACGGGGATCGGTGACGACCGTGATCTCCTTCCGAAGGAGAGCGGACTGGAAACCGAGGCGGGCGGCGGAATCGTGGTTGCCGCTCGTGACGACGACCCGTGCGCCGGCATCGGCGAGCGCCGCCAAAGTGGACGAGAGGACCGGGTAGCAGGCCGCGGAGGGGGCAGCGGAGTCGAAGACGTCGCCCGCGACGATCACCACGTCGACCGCATGCTCGCGGACCTGCGTGACGAGGGCTTCGAGGACGCTGCCCAGTGCGTCGAGCGTCGAGTGCCCGTGGAAGGAGCGCCCGATGTGCCAGTCGGAGGTGTGCAGGATCCGCATGCAGACACGGTACGTCGCCCCTCCGACATCGGCTCGCAGCAAACGCCCGACCACGCTCCCCGCAGACGCGAAAACGCCCCACCGCCGGGTGTTCCCGGGGCGAGGCGCTACCGCTGGGTCAGGAGCCGGCGACCTCGGCGGCCAGTGCCCGGATACGGTCGTCGCCCAGGTCGAGACCGATGTCGAGGAAGCGCTGGCGCAGCACGTCGGCGATCCGCTCCTCGCTCTTGTCTCCGACGTCGGCACGCGTCTGCACGACGACGCCCTGGATACGGGCAGTGTCGTCGGTCGCATGCATGTCCATCGCCGGTTCCGACTGCTCGTCGGGGTGCGAGAGCTTACGGTCCTGGTGGACAGCGCCGCCCACCGAGTCCGCCGCGTCGGCGCCGCCGCCGGGGCCGTTGCTGGGCTGGGGCGCCCGGGTGTCATCCGACATGTCAGTCCTCCGTGCTCAGATCGGGGTCGATGCCCTGGCTGGCGGCATCCCCCTCGATGGGGTCCGAGGGCTCCGCGTCGTTCAGTCGCGGCGAGCCCTTCGCGTGCTCGTTCTGTTCTGCGGTCTCGCCGTCTGCGACGGCGCCACTCTCCCAGCCACCGGCGGGGTCGGCGTCGATGACGCCCTCGGGCAGGTCGCGGTCGTCTGTCATGACTTCCCCTTTCTCCGGGTACAGCTTCGTCTCACCGGCATCCGACCCGGCAGGGGTTGACGACCGCTCACGGGCTGCGTAGGCGCCGGACTCAGCCCGCGGGGCGCTGGTGCAGCAGGCCCGCGCGCTCGGGGTGCGACTCGAACCACTCCCCCACGTACCAGCAGACGGGCAAGATCTCACGGTCGCCCGCCGCCTCGATCGCATCGACCGCCCGCTCGGTGATCACGGCCGCGTACCCGTGGCCGCGGAAGGTGGGGATGGTGAACGCGCGCGTGAGAGCGACGGTGCGTCCGTCGTCGCGGTAGTCGAGCACGGAGACGAGGTCGTCTCCGTTGTGCAGGGTGTAGCGGGACGCGGTCTTATCGTCGGCGAAAAGCAGATCGGCCATGGTCGAGAGGCTACGCCGATGACGACCCCCTGGCTCTGTTCGCGCAGATTGCACGGTCCGAGGCCCCAGGAAGCCACCCGATCTGAGCAGGATGCTCCATACTCGAGCACCTCGTGCGATTTGACGAAGTCCGACGTCCTGCGTCATAATCCCCCCATGACTCTCAACGCGCGTTCTCTGTCCGCCCGGGAGGCGAACAGGACTGCCGGCATGATGATGCCCGGCCGCGTTGCGATGTGTTGTCGAATGTGCCGCTAACAGCGACCCTCGCTCGGACCACCTCGGTTTCTGAACACCGACGTCGTCTCCGGTCGTCTGACGTCCGCGTCGATCACGCGTACCCCGACAACCGCACTCCGGCCCCTCGGCCTCTACCTCCCGTCGAACCCCGCTCTCGTTGACGCCCGGGTTCACACACCCAAGGACTTTCTCCTCATGTCGATCTCCGCCGTTCTCGACCGCCCCGCGACCACCGCCGTCCGTCCCGCCACTCCCCGCGCCACGGCGGGAGTGACGAGCGCCGCCCCCGCGGCACGTCCTGCCGCGCCCGCGACGACCGCCCCGCGCGGATTCGCCCTCTACGTCGGCATCGACGAGGCCAAGGCCGCCGCCGCGGGCGTCAGCCTCGGCACTCTCGTCGAGGCTCTGCGCCGCACCCTCGGCGAATTGGCCCCTGCCGCCGAGACCTACGCCACCGTCGCCCTCGCCCCCGTCGGCTCAGGCGGCCGCGATGTCGATGTCGTGCGCCTCGCGCTGCACGAGCCGTCCGCCGTCGCCCGCACGAAGGACGAGCCCGCTGAGGAAGATCGCGCGCCCGGCGGTGTCGTGGTCGACATCTCACGCAAGCGCGTCCTCATCGACGGCGAATCGGCCGCCTTCACGTTCAAGGAATTCGAGCTGCTGCAGTACCTCGTGCTCCGTGAGGGTCGCACGATCGAGCGCACCGAGCTCGTGGCATCACTCTGGGAGGGCTCGACCGACGACGAAGCCCCGGGTGAGCGCACCATCGACGTGCACGTGCGCCGTCTGCGGGCGAAGCTCGGCGTGTACGAGGACATCGTGCGCACCGTGCGCGGCGTCGGGTATCGCTTCGACCGTCACGCCGACGTGTCGATCCGCTACGGCCACGGAACCCCTTCGCCCGACCGCTTCTGAGCGGCGGCTCGACCGATCGGCCGCGATCGCCCCGGATGCCGCGTTGTCGGTGGGGCGACGTAGGGTGTCGGCATGAGATCGACCGGGGTGCGCGCGCGGCAGATACCGCGCGAGCTCGCCGCCTCGGTCGAGAAGCCGATGGAGTCCGAGTACCGACCGACGGTTGCCACGGACGTCGGTCGTGCCGTCCTCGCTCAGCGGCACGGCCGCAACGACCCGACATTCACCGTGTCGGCGCCCCTGTCGGCGGGAGGCATCGTCTGGCGGGCCAGCCGCACCCCGCTGGGCGTCGCGACCCTCGCCCTGAGACAGAGCGCGGCCGGTACCGTCCGGGCCGCGGCCTGGGGACCGGGCGCCGAGTGGGCCCTCGACCAGGTGCCGGCCTTGTGCGGCCGCGATGACGATACGGACGGCTTCGACGCGTCGCGGCATCCCTCCGTCTCCGAGTGGCACCGCCGGCACCCCGACCTGCGCATCGGCCGCACCGACCTCGTCTTCGACGCGCTCGTCAGCGCGATCATGGAGCAGAAGGTCACGAGCATGCAGGCCTTCTCCGCGTGGCGGAGCATCGTCACCTGGTACGGCGAGCGCGCACCCGGGCCGACCCCGCGCCCGATGTTCGCCCCACCGACCGTCGACGGCTGGCGTCTCATCCCCTCGTGGGCGTGGCATCGCGCAGGTCTCGAGCCGCCGCAGTCCCGCACGATCGTCGAGACGTCCCGTCGAGGCGCCTCGATCGTGCGCGCGGCGAGCACGGCCGCCGACGGCGAGGCCCGCGACCGCGTCTTCATCAGCCTCCGCGGCGTGGGCATCTGGACGAGTGCCGAGACGCGCATCCGCGCTTTCGGCGATCCGGATGCCGTGAGCGTCGGCGACTACCACCTCGCTCACCAAGTCGGTTTCGCGCTCACCGGGCACCGTACCGATGATGACGGCATGCTCGAGTTGCTCGAGCCCTTCTCTGGACACCGCCAGCGCGTCATCCGTCTCATCTACGCCGGCTCCGCACTCGAGCCGCGCCGCGGCCCCCGACTCCATCCCGAAGACCACCGAGACCGCTGAGCGAGCTCACCGTGCCGGTGACAGTCTCGGCTCGACGGTGCACACTGGCGGCATGACAACCGCACTGGTGGCATACCTGCAGTTCCGCTCCTGCACGCGCGAGGCGATGGAGTTCTACCATTCGGTCTTCGGGGGCGAACTCGACGTCGCGAGCTTCGACGACTTCCAGATGCCCGTCGTCGAGGGCGAGGGGCATCTCGTGATGCACGCGCGACTGCGGACGCCCCGGGGTTTCGTCCTCATGGCCTCTGACACGCCCTCGGGGATGGATGTCTCCCCCGTCGGCGGCTTCTCTCTGGCGCTCACCGGCGACGAGGAGGACACGCTGCGCGAATGGTTCGACGCTCTCGCGGCGGGCGGCCGGATCGACATGCCGGTCGACGTGCCGCCGTGGGGCGGGCTCTACGGGACGCTCGTCGATCGCTTCGGCGTCGCGTGGATGGTCGCCGTCGGCGAGGGCGACTGAGCACTCCCCTAGGCTGGGCGCATGACGCAGACGGGAACCGGCTGGCCGCGAGGGCGCACCTACTGGGTGCTCGGGAGTCTGCTGCTCCTCGGGCTCGGCGTGCTCTTCGGACTGGTGTGGCAGAACGTTTGGCTCGGCATCGTCATCGCCGCCGCGGTGTCGGTGGGATGGCTGATCGCTTACGAATCGAGCCGCGGCCGCAACGTCGGCGTCAACGACGAAGACAACGGCATCCACCTCTGACGACGCAACGCGAGCACGGCGCCGGCGGGCCCGACCCGTCGCCGTGGACCGCGACCGGTGGATGCCGCCCGGATCGCACGGACGGCCCCTAGGCGCGCCCATCGGCGACGTACAGTTCGCACTCCGCGTCGTAGTAGTCCCTCGTAAGGCCCGCGGCAGACATTCCGATGCGCCCCGCCACGCCACCGGAGGCGGTGTTCGCCGGGTTGGTCACGGCGACGACGCGATCGATGCCGTGCCGATGGGCCAGGGAGAGCACCGCGGATGCCGCCTCGGTCGCGTACCCGTGTCCCCAGGCATCGGGGTGAAAGTGCCAGCCGAGCTCGATCTCCTCGTCGCGACCGGTCGCGACGGCCTCCGACCACGGGATGCGCTTGAGCAGCACCGAACCGATCCGCTTCCCGTCGGCGGTTTCGACGGCGCGCACGCCGAGAATCCCCGCGCCCATCCCCTGCCAGCGGTCGAGCAGGACGTCGACCTCGGCGGGATCCGTCATGACCTGACCGTTGGCGAGATACCGCCGCACCTGGGAACGACGGTACATGTCGAAGAGGAAGGCGCGATCGTCGTCGGAGCGCGTCCACTCGCGCAAGACCAGACGCTCGGTGGCGAGGTGCGTGCGCCGCATCGGCACG
The DNA here is from genome assembly GCF_052660795.1 of Sphingomonas sp. G5. NCBI lineage: Bacteria > Pseudomonadati > Pseudomonadota > Alphaproteobacteria > Sphingomonadales > Sphingomonadaceae > Sphingomonas > Sphingomonas sp. G5. The sequence goes on from NZ_CP109660.1 coordinate 2,869,076, forward strand.
TGCGGGATCCCGTCCTCGGCGAAGGGCGCGCCCGACACGACGAAGCCGAACCGCCCGTACCAGGGAGCGAGGTGGGCCTGGGCATCCAGCAGGATCGGGATGCCGGGGGCCTCGGCATCCAGCACCTCGATCGCCGCTCGCATGAGCTGGGCGGCGATGCCGCGGCCTCGAGCTTCGGGGGCGGTGGCGACGCGACCGATGCGCGTGTTGGCGGGCTCGCGGAGCACACGGAGCGTCGCGAGGACGTCGTCGCCGTCTGCGGCCCAGAGCAACTCGGCGCCGGGTTCGATGTCTCGCCCGTCGATCTCGGGGTAGGCGGCCTCTTGCTCGACGACGAAGACGGCCACGCGCATCCAGAGGATGCGGTAGAGCGTGAGCGGGGCGATGTCGGCGACGGGCGAACGGTGCACGGAGACGGGCATCCTTCGACCGTACAACGCTGCCCCCTGGGCTCGCTCTCGGCCCGCGCCTGCTCGCGGAAGGCCCCGACGACCAACACGTGGGACCGGTGGATGCCGCCGATGGGCGACCTACCGAAGATGCTGACGGAGCCGGCGACCGCCCCCGTGTCTTGGCTGCTCGGGCCGAGAGGACAGACTGGACACATGGCCTCGATCCTCACCACCGCCGAAGAGTTGCACGACGCCCTCGCCACCGGCCGCTACGACGACGGCGGACCGGTCCGCCTGCTCGACGTGCGGTGGCGCCTCGACCGCCCCGACGGGCGCCCGGACTACCGCTCGGGCCACATCCCCGGGGCGCAGTACGTCGCCCTCGATCACGACCTCGCCGACCATGACGCTCCCGTCACCGAAGGTCGGCATCCGCTCCCCTCCATCGACGATCTGCAGGCGACGGCACGTCGATGGGGGATCGACGCCGGCGATACCGTCATCGTCTATGACGACGCGAAGAACATGGCGAGCGCCCGGGCCTGGTGGCTCCTGCGCTCTGCCGGCTTCGCCGACGTGCGTCTGCTCGACGGCGCCCTGCGCGCGTGGATCGATGCGGGTTACGAGACAGAGGAAGGGGATGCCGCGACCCCGGCACCCGGATCCGTCGAACTCTCCTACGGGGCACTCCCGTCGCTCGCGCTCGACGACGTCGCCGGATTCGCGGAACACGGACTGCTGCTCGACGCGCGGGCGGGCGAGCGCTACCGCGGCGAGACCGAGCCGATCGATCCGCGCGCAGGCCACGTCCCGGGAGCGGTGAGCGCACCGACCACCGAGAACACGAGCGAGGACGGACGGTTCCGTTCGCCCGAAGACCTGCGGTCGCGGTTCCGCATGCTCGGCGCCGAGGACGGCATGAGCGTCGGCGTCTACTGCGGGTCCGGGGTCACCGCGGCGCACCAGGCCGTTGCGCTCAGCCTCGCGGGCTTCGAGCCTCGACTGTTCCCGGGCTCGTGGAGTCAGTGGTCGAACCACCCCGAGCTGCCCGTGGCGACGGGGCCCGAGCCTCGTTAGAGCGGTCGCGCAGCTCCGTCACGGCGGCCGCACTGCACGAAGGCGGCTGAGCCTGCCGGGGCACGGGCTCCGCGGCTACGCCCAGAGGTCGCTGACCGGAATCTTCGCACCGAGCACGTTCTGCGCCGCGCGGTGCCCCGAGAGCAGGGCACCGGGGACCGTCGCGGGGTCGTCTCCCCACGTCGCCTCCCCGGCGAGATGCACGACGCCGTCGACGGGCTCGGCAAGATCGTCGTGGTCGGAACCGACGGAGCCGGGGAGCATGAAGGCATAGGAACCGCGCGAGAAGGGGTCGTCCTGCCAGCGGGTGACGACGGCACTCGTCGGTTCGGGCACGGTCTGGCCGTACAGACGCCGCAGCTGCGCCAGCGTCGAGGCGACGATCTGCTCATCGCTCCAGGTGCGCGTGGCGACCGCGGCGGGGCCGGCCGCGAAGGTGAGTAGCGCCGGCTCGTCGTGGAGTCGTCCGAGGTCGTACCAGGAGTGCCACCACTCCCCCTCGTCGCCGAGCTGACGGATGCCGTAGACCCCGGCATCCCAGAATCGTTCGGCGAAGCGCAGCACGACCTTCTCGAACGCGTTCATGCGAAGCAGACCGAGGGCGCGCTGGTGCGCCTCGGGAAGAGGGGGCTCGATCGACAGATCGCCCGCATGGAGGATCCCGACGGGGACCGTCACCACGACCTCGCGCGCCGCGAACGTTCCGCGGTCGCTCTCGACGACGACACCGGCGCTGGAGCGCTCGATGCGCGAGACGACGTGCTCCAGACGCACGTCGAGGCCCGCGGCGAGGTTCGTCGCGAGCTCGTCATAGCCGCGAGGGAAGACCACCTCGTCACCGTCGACGGTGTCGTCGTCGAGGCCGTGCGCCCCGAGCTCGCTCATGCCGATGCCGTACTGCTCCTGCGCCCGGCGGTCGTTGTACTCGCGCACGCGTTCCGCGCGCTCGGAATCCCAGTCCTGCTCGGCGAGAGCGCGCTCGACCGCTTCGGCGTAGGTCGCCTCGGGCTCGGCCCGGGCGATGACCTCGGTCAGCGTCGCATTGAGCGTGCGGATGTCGGCGGCGTACTGCCGCACCGCGTCGGAGCCCAGTCGCTGCCCACGGGCGTCGAAGTAGGAAAGAGGCCGAGAGTCGGGCTGGTACCCGCCGACGGTGAACTCGACCATGGGCATGCCGAAGGCGCGGGCCGCGGCGGCCACCGGACTGTCGTTGATGCCGTGGATCCATGAGGCACCGCGGTCGGTGACGTGCCCGCCGGAGCGATCGGTGAAGACGCGTCCGCCCACCCGGTCGCGGGCTTCGAGCACCACGACCCGGCGCCCGCCCCGCGCGATCAGGCGAGCGGCGGCGAGTCCCGCCACCCCCGCCCCGACGACGACGGTGTCGACGGTTTCCATGGGTCCTCCCGCGTGCTCGGTGTTGCGGCGACGCTACTGCGGGCAGCGGGGTCCGGGCATCCGCCACCCCGGCGCTCGGGAGGGGCAGGACTGGACGCGGTGTACAGCCCCTCTCGGCTCAGGCGACGGGCGCTTCTTCGTCGCGGCGCGTGGGCGCGAGGCCCCGGCGGCCGTAACGCAACCAGAAGAACAGATAGCACAGACCCACGAACGGGATGCCGAAGTACAGCGCCGCGACCTGGTTCGGGTCGAACGCGATCGCCACGATCGACGCGGTGAGCAGCACGAATGCGAGGATCGGCACGAGCGGATACATCGGCGTGCGGTAGGCGAGGGTCGAGAGGTCGCCGCCCTCGCGCAGGAACGCGCGCCGGTGGAAGAACTGCGCAGCGACGATCGCCATCCACACCGCCACGGCCGCGAACCCGGCGATCGACACGAGCACGATGTACACCGTCTCGGCTGCGACGACACTCGTGATGAGCGAGACGAGGCCGATCGCGAGGCTGACCACCAGAGCCACCATCGGGATGCCACGGCGCGTCAGCTTCGTGAACGCCCGCGGCGCATATCCCTCTTCGGCGAGCGAGAACAGCATGCGCGCACAGGAGTACAGGCCGCTGTTGCCGACCGAGAGCAGGGCGGTGATGACGACGAAGTTCATGATGTCGGCGGCATACGGCACCCCGACGATGTCGAAAACCTCGACGAAGGGGCTCTCGCTGACGCCGGCTTCGTCGTACGGCAACAGGGCGGCGATCACGACGATCGACCCGACGAACAGCACGAGCAGGCGGAGCACCGTCGAGCGCAGGGCCCGCGGGATGTTGCGGGCGGGGTCCTTCGTCTCACCGGCGGCGACTCCGACGATCTCGGCACCGCTGAAGGCGTAGAAGACGGCGAGCGAGGTGATGAGCACGCCGCCCAGACCGGCGGGCAGCAGCCCCTCGGGCGTGACGAAGTTGCTCAACAGCACCGCTTCGTGCGGCTCGGACGACAGAGGGGTGAAGCCGAAGATGGCCATGCCGCCGAGGACGATGAGCGCCACGATCGCGAGCACCTTGATGAGGGCGAACCAGAACTCGGTCTCGCCGAACACCCGCGCCGAGATGGCGTTGAGGGTGAACAGGATGGCGGCGAAGACGACGCACCACACCCACACATCGACGTTCGGGAACCACCTCTGCATGAGGATCCCGGATGCCGTGAACTCCGACCCGAGAGCCACGACCCAGCACAGCCAGTACAGCCAGGCCGTGGCGAAGCCGGTCGCCGGCCCCATGGTGCGCGCGGCGTAGATGTGGATCGAGCCCGACACGGGGTAGGTCACCGCGAGCTCGCCCAGGCACACCATGACCAGCCACACAACGAACGCACCGAGCAGGTACGCGAGCACGGCGCCGAGCGGACCCGCCTGCGCGATCGTGTACCCCGAGCTGAGGAAGAGTCCCGACCCGATGACGCCGCCGAGGGCGATCATGACGAGGTGGCGAGCATTCATCGCCCGACGGAGCTGCCGCGGCTCGGACGACCCGGCGGTCTCGACGGAGGGACCCGAGGGTCGGTTCATGAGGGATCTCGCATTCGTCCTCGAGCCCGCGCGTTCGGGCGACCGCAGGTCAGAGTAGTTCATGAGCGCTGGCTACGCTGATCGAGGCGCGCGCACCGAGTCCGGAAGGTGCGACAGGAAGGACGCCGTCATGGCCGAACGCCCCGACCGCACCGACAGCGGCACCCTCGCCGAGGCGAGCCTCGCCGTGCACGGCGGCAAGCTGCTCGACAGCACGAGGGCGTTGCGCACGCCGCTGGTCATGTCGAACTCGTACGAGCTACCCGAGGACCCGAGCGAGATCAGCTGGTCGGCCACCGCGCCCGGGCTCTACACGCGCAATACGGGCGTCAACCAACTCGCGCTGGAGCGCAAGCTCGCCGCCCTCGAGGGCGGCGAAGAGGCCGTGGCCCTCGCCTCGGGCGTCGCCGCGCTTCACGCGGTCTTCTTCACGCACGTGAGCGCGGGCGATCACGTCGTCGTGAGCGATGTCGTCTACGAAGCGACCTGGCGTCTGTGGACCGAGCTGCTCCCCCGGCGCTACGGCATCCGGGCCACCTTCGTGGACATCTCGGATCCGGATGCCGTCCGCGCGGCCATGCGACCCGAGACACGGCTCGTGTGCGTCGAGGCGATCGCGAACCCGACGACGAAGGTGACCGATGTCGCGGCCGTCGCCGAGATCACCCATGCCGCCGGGGCCCTGCTCATGGTGGATTCGACCTTCACCCCTCCGCCGTTCTACCAACCGCTGGCGGACGGCGCCGACCTGGTCGTGCACTCGCTGACGAAATACATCAACGGACACGGCGATGCGATGGGCGGGGCGGTGATCGGAAGGTCCGAGCTGATCGAGCCGATCAAGGCCGACGCGATGGTCGACGTCGGCGGGGTGATCTCGCCCTTCAACGCGTGGATGATCGAGCGCGGATCGGTCACGCTTCCCCTGCGCCTGCGCCAGCACCTCTCGTCGGCGGAGCGAGTTGCCGCATTCCTCGACGCCGACCCGCGGGTGGCGTTCGTCGCCTACCCGGGGCTCGAGTCCCATCGCGAGCATGGGATCGCGCGACGCCAGTTCGGCGGGCGGGGGTACGGCGGAACGCTGGCCTTCGCCATCGACGGCGGTCCCGAGGCGCAGAACCGCTTCGTCGCGCACCTGCGGTTGATCACCTCGGGCTTCTCGCTCGGGCACGACGACAGCCTGATCGTGCACACCGCCGCCGACGGGCCGCGAACGGCGACCTACCCGGAGGAGTTCCGACGGTACGGACACCTGCGCCTGTCGGTCGGGCTCGAAGATCCCGACGACCTCCTCGCCGACCTCGCGGCGGCGTTGGAGGCGTCGGAGGTCTGAGCGCTCAGGCGTCGGGGAACAACTCGTCGATGGTCGTCAGCACGCCGTGGTCGAGGTGGGAGGGGGCACGGTATCGGGCGCGCGCGACGACCTCGGGATGGGCTTCACGCATCGCGTACGACCAGTCCGCGGCATCCAGCATCTCGAGATCGTTGAGGTAGTCGCCGAACGCCGCCGTCTACGCCGACGTGAGGCCGAGGGCCTTCTGAAGGCGGCGAAGGGCCGCGCCCTTGTCGACGTCGACGTTCATGATGTCGACCCAGTGGCGCCCCGACACCACGACGCGGTGCGTACGGGCGATCTCGTCGAGGGCGGGCGCGACGCTGTGCTCGGCGACGGCGAAGTCGTAGATCGCGATCTTGAGAACGTCGTCGTCGACCGCGAGCACGTCGTCCACGGCTTCGAGGGCCGCGTAGTACGCGTCGGCCTCGGCACGGAAGGCATCGTCTGTGCGCTCGATGTACGCCGAACGCTTCCCGCACAGCACGACACCCAGGTCGTACCCCCGCTGACCCAGGTCGCGAAGGTGCCGGATGACGCGCTCGACGACGACGCGGTCGATGCTGTCGGATGACACCTCGACGCCCTTGCTCACGACGTAGGCACCGTTCTCGGCGATGAACGTCATCTCACCGGCTGCGTCGCCGAACGAGCGCTGCAGTGTGGCGAGCTGTCGCCCCGAAGCCGGCACGAAGGCGACCCCGCGCTCCGCCAGGCGCGGCAGGAGCGTCCAGAGTGGTGCGGGGATGTTCCCCTCACCGTCGAGGAGGGTGCCGTCCATGTCAACGGCGATGAGGCGGATGTCGTGGGGCACGGTTCCATCCTCGCAGGCGGCTCACCGACGTCCGGGCCCGAGGCGCCCGACGTGGGGCTCGAGGTGGGTCCCGACACGGGGATGACACACGGGTGAGCAGGCGGTGCTGATTGACTCGAGGAATGAGCCTCGAGCGGTGTCGACCGACGGACGTCGACGCATTGACCGACTTTCTCGCTGCCGTCGACCTCACCCTGAGCGGCCTGGATGCACCGACGGTGCGGCTCTGGATCGAGCGCGACGCCACGGGGACGGTGACGGGAAGCACCGGGTACGAACTGAGCGGCGACGGCCGCCACGCCCTGATCCGCAGCGTCGCCGTCAGCCCGCACGCACGTTCTCGGGGGCGCGGGACCGGGCTGGCGCGCTTCGCTCTTGCGCGGGCCGCCGACGAGGGCGCGTCGCGGGCGTGGTTGTTCAGTCGGCGCTCGGGGCCGTTCTGGAGGAGCCTGGGCTTCGTCCCCGCCGATCGCGACGACCTGGCTGCGGCGCTGGCGGACACCCATCAGGTGCGCCTGTTCTCGAGCACGGGCCAGCTGGACCGTGAGGTGGCATGGTCCCGCGCACTGGCTCGAGGGGAGTCCGACGGAAGGCCTGACCACGGACGCAACCTATGAAACAGAGAAGAACGCTGCGACACCTCTTCCGCACCGTTACCTCACCGTTATAGAGTGCTCGCACGGTAGTTGTTTTGCTGTGGCAGCTGCCGACATGTGATTGCAGGACACTCTGGTGCAGGAAAGGGCCGGTCGGGAATCTCCCGACCGGCCCTTCGTCCGTTCCGTGCCCGCCGTCGCCCCTGCGTCGGCGCTCACAAGGCAGGATGAAGACGTGAAGGACGACGACCTGACCGAACCCGACGGACGCCTCGTGCTCGTGCGCCACGGCGAGACCGAGTGGAGCCGCACGGGCAAGCACACGGGACTCACCGACATCCCCCTCACCGAGACGGGCGCCTACAAGGCCGAGCTCGCGGGTACCCTCCTGGCGACCCGCCATTACGACCTCGTGCTCACGAGCCCCCTGGAGCGCGCCGTCGAGACCGCCCGTCGCGCGGGGTACCCCGGCGCGCAGCCGGAGCCGCGCCTCGTCGAGTGGGATTACGGCGCGTACGAGGGCTTGACCACGCCCGAGATCGTCGAGCAGCTCGGCCGCCCGTGGACGATCTGGCAAGCGGGCGCCCCCGCCGGGGCCACCCCGGGCGAAACGGTGGAGCAGGTCACGGCTCGCGCCGAATCCCTCCTCGACGACCTCCGCCCGCGCGTGCGCGCGGGAGAACAGGTGCTGGTGTTCTCCCACTCGCACTTCCTGCGCGCCCTCGCGGGCGCGTGGCTGGGTCTGACGGCCGCGGGCGGCCGGTACTTCGTGTTGGGCACTTCCGCGGTCAGCGAGCTCGGCTTCGAGCACGGCTCCGAGGTCATCACGCAGTGGAACCACGTGCGCGGGCGCTGACATCAGCCCGGTCGAAAGAGATCACGAAAATATAACGGCAGCCTCTTCCCCTCCGTTACCTCACCGTTATAGAGTGCAAGCACGGTAGTTGTTTTGCTGTGGCAGCTACCGACATGTGATTGCAGGACACTCTTGGTGCAGGGACAAGGGCCGGTCGGAAGCCTCTCCGACCGGCCCTTACTCTTGCGTCACACGCGGGACGAACGGGTTGCCGACGGCTCTACGCTGAACGTATGACCGATCGCCGTCTCGCCGTGCAGGCCTGGGAGAGCCTCTTCCGCGCTCAGCACGAAGTCTTCGAAGACATCCGGTCGGATTTCGACAGCACCGAGTTGACCCAGGCGGAGTACGACGTGCTCCTCACCGTCACGCGGGCGCCTCGCATGACGGCGCGCTTGCGCGACGTGACCGGCAACATGCTCATCAGCCAGCCGAGCGTCTCGCGCCTGGTCGAGCGCATGGTCTCCCGGGGGCTGCTGACCAAGTGCGCCGACCCCGAAGACGGGCGCGGCTCGCTGGTGACCGCCACCGAGAACGGCGCCGTCATGTTCCGCCGCCTCGCCGCCGCGCACGGCCGCTCGATCGCCGAGCGCATGGCCCGTCTCGACAACGACGAGCTCGCGCAGCTCCACGTGCTCACCGCGAAGCTGCGCGGACGGGACTGACCCCCGGTCGGTGCACTTCAGCACTCGATGACGTTCACCGCGAGACCGCCCTCGCTGGTCTCCTTGTACTTCGTCGACATGTCGATACCGGTCTGACGCATCGTCTCGACCACGGCATCCAGCGACACATAGTGCGACCCGTCGCCCCGCAGCGCGAGCCGCGCCGCCGTCACGGCCGTGGATGCGGCGATCGCGTTGCGCTCGATGCAGGGGATCTGCACGAGGCCGCCCACCGGGTCGCACGTGAGCCCGAGGTGATGCTCCATCGCGATCTCGGCGGCGTTCTCGATCTGCCGGTTCGTTCCGCCCATCACCGCGGTGAGGCCCCCGGCGGCCATCGCGCACGCCGAGCCGACCTCCGCCTGGCACCCGCCCTCGGCGCCGGAGATCGACGCGTTGGCCTTGAAGAGCGACCCCAGCGCCGTCGCGGTGAGGAGGAACCGGCGGATACCGCGTCGGCGGTTGGCCTCGGCCACGTCACCGTCGTCCCATCCCGCCACTTCGCCGCGCGTCACCGCGTGTCCGTCGTAGCCGAGCAGTGCACTGCCCACGAGCTCGCCGTAGGGCGTGACAGCGTTGCCGGCGCCGAGACCCGAGTCGGCCAGGAACCGCCACCAGTACATCGCCACCGCGGGCAGGATGCCCGCCGCGCCGTTCGTGGGCGCCGTGACGACGCGCCCACCGGCGGCGTTCTCCTCGTTGACCGCGAGGGCGAAGGCGCCGAGCCACTCCCCCGGAAGTTCCCGGTGCCCCTCGGCCTCTATGGCATCCAGCTGCCCTCGAATGACCGCGGCTCGCCGTTTCACTTTCAGGATGCCGGGGAGCACGCCGTCGTTCTCGAGCCCCGCAGTCACACACGCCGCCATGGCGTCCCAGATGCGGTCCAGACCCGCCGCGATCTCTTCGTCCGAGCGGAGTGCGGCCTCGTTCAGGCGCGCCGCCTCGGCGATCGTGATGCCGCGCTCGTCACACAGCTCGATCAGGGTCGCCGCGTCGTCGAAGTCGAGCGGCACCGGCGCTGCGGCCACGCGCGCCGGCTCGCCCTCGCGGCGGATGAAGCCGCCGCCGATCGAGTAGAACGTGTCCTCCGCGACGACAGCTCCCTCGCTGTCGCGGGCGATGAGCGTCATCGCGTTCGGGTGGCCGGGCAGGCGCGTGCGTGGCTCGAGAACGATGTCGGTCTTGCGGAACGGGATCCCGTGCCGGCCCGCGAGCGCCAGGCTCTGCCCCTCGGGCCAATCCGACCACGCCCGCCGGACGGCATCCGGATCGACGGTCTCGGGATCGAGACCCTGCAGACCCGCCACGACCGCGTCGGGGGTGCCGTGGCCGATACCTGTCGCACCGAGCGAGCCGTAGAGGGCGCACGAGACGGATGCCACCGTGTCGAGGACGCCGTCGTCCTCGAGTCGCGCGACGAAGTGGAGGGCGGCCTTCATGGGGCCGACGGTGTGGGAGCTCGAGGGTCCGATCCCAATGGAGAACAACTCGAACGCGGAGGTGTATGCGCTCATGCGGCCAGCGTACGTCGCGCCCCGTCAAGACACCTGGTCGCCACCACCGCGCCACGCCCGGGATGCACGCCGTTCCGGGCCGATTAGACGTCTCCGTCGGCCCCGGCTATGCTGGACCACGGCCTGCGCGCCGTTTCGCGCGGAGGCCCTGCGCCCGTAGCTCAATGGATAGAGCATCTGACTACGGATCAGAAGGTTAGGGGTTCGAGTCCCTTCGGGCGCACACTGTGTTGAGACAGTAAGAGAAGCCCTGGCGTGAGGAAACTCCGCCGGGGCTTTTTCTCTGCCCGGGTGCCGAGACCCCGGCCGAGCCACGAGCCCTCAGGCCTCGTCCGGGTGTGCCGCGCGCGGGAACGGGGTCAGCGCGCGGTGGATTTCTTCTTCTTGCCGCTCTTGCCCGATTCGGCTGCGTCGCTCGGCTCCTTCGCCTCGTCTGCAGCGGCGCGATCCTTCGCCCGGCGCTTCGCCTGCGAGGCGAGGCGGGCGAGGTCGACCATGCGAAGGGCGTCCATGCGCGCCTTGCGCATCTGGGCGTACTCGGGATCGGCATCCGCCGTCATGCCCTCGACGTCGAGTCGTTGGCTGAGGTTCGCCTCGACATCACCCCAGGCGGCGATCCGCGCATCGCCGACCAGCGCCTTCACCCGCTCGGGATCGTCGGCGAGCGCACGCAGTTCTTTCGCGACGCCGCGGGACTGCTTCGCGCGACGACGAAGGTTGCGCGTGTCGCGGTCGCGGTAATCGTGGGTGCCCGACGAGTCGGAGAACCGGCCCCAGGCGCGCTTGCGCTGATGCGTCACGCGCTCGGCCGCCTGGTCCTGCTCGTCGGCGAGAGAACGCAGCGTCTCACGCGCCAACTCGGCGAAGACCTCGCCGTCGAACTGACCACCGCGAGCGATCGTGTCGACGAGGATCCGGTTGCGCACGGCGAGCCGCGCCGCGGCTGTCGCGATCGACAGTCCCTCGGCGATGGCCTCCTTCGTGCGCCCCACGTGACCTCCCCGTCCAGGCTATCGCCCGGGGCGCATCGGCCGCTCAGGTGAGCTTCGCCACGACGGTTTCGATGCGACGGGTGCGGGTGTCGGCGGTCTTCGCTGCAGCGACGTTCGTCACGTGCGCCTTACGCGCGCTCGGCGAGAGTGCGTCGAACGCCTCGCGCACGCCCGCGGAGCCGAGGGCCGCGGCCAGGTCGTCGGGCACCTCCACCGTGCGGGGCACCGTGTCGAGGGTGAGCTCGACGGAGATGGCATCCCCTCCCGACAATCCCGTGGCGGCGCGTTTATCGGCGGAGAAGGGGATGAGCGATTTCCCACCCATCGCTCCGATCGTGCTGGGGAAGGTGAACCCGTTCACGTCGACGACGACAGCGGCACGCTTCCCGCCGCCCAGACCGTCGATCACCTCGGGCGGTACCGCGATCCCCGTGTTGTTGCCCATCTGCAGCAGGGTCGTCTCGAAACGCATGGCGAGAGTGTGGCAGACAACCGACTATGTGACCAGCAGCCGAAATGCAATCCCCTCCGCCCGCACGGGGGGTCTGTCTATCGTCTCTTCTGTTGCGGAGGGCCTCGGAGAGTACTCGGGGGCCTTCTGTCGTTTCCGCGCTCATAGCGGACATAACCGGTGCGCGCAAAGCCCAATCCGAATTGAGCATTGTCTCCGAAGATGTGGTGAAGCGACCGGACGGTCGCTGCCAACAATCTGGGAGGTTCATCATGAGCTCGTCACCCAACCGTCTCGTGGCCACCGTCTTCGGCGCTGTCTACCTGCTCGTCGGTCTGCTCGGCTTCGCCGTCACCGGCGGGGTCGGTTTCATCGCGACACAGGGCGGACTGCTCCTCGGCATCTTCGAGGTCAACCCGCTGCACAACATCGCCCACCTTCTGATCGGTGCCGCGCTGCTGGTCGCCGGTCTGGCCAACGCTCGCGCCGCCAAGGGCGTCAACACGACCGTCGGTGCTGTCTACCTGCTCCTCGGTATCGTGGGCTTCTTCCTGGTCGGCACCGCCGCGAACATCCTCGCGCTGAACGTGCCCGACCACTTCCTCCACCTCGCCAGCGCCGTCGTGCTGCTGGGTGTCGGCCTCGGCACCGAGCGCAACGTCCCGCGTACCGCGGCGGTCTGAGCATGACTGCTGCGACCTTCGTGAGGTCGTGGCCCTCCGTATCCGCGTGGGGGGCCGGTCTCATCACCGCCGCCCTCGGCGCGGGTGCCGTCATCCGTCCCGATTCCGGGGCCGTCGCAAGCGGCCTCGGAATCGGGATGGTGATTCTCGGCCTCGCCTCCCTCACCTGGGGAGCGGCCACCCTGTCGGCGGGGCGACTCGTGGTCCCGCGCACCGCTCTGGCGGGCGCCCTCGCCGCTCTCGCGCTCACGACGGCCCTGATGTTCGCCGCACCGGCGCACACGAGCATCCTCGGCGTCGCTGCGGCATCCGCTCTGCTCGTCGTCGTGGGAGCCACCGCTGCCGTCCACCTTCGTCGCGCGAGCCGCGGCCCCGGTGCGACGCGCACCGCTCAGCCGATGAGCGTCATCGGACTCCTCGTCGCCGCCGCCGTCATCGCCGTGGTCGTCACCCCCGCTCTCGGGGCGACGCAGAACGCCGTGCTGCTGCGCGACGACGGCACCGTCCCCGTCATCTCCCACGAGGGACACTGAGCACTTTCCCGGGGCCCACCCGCTCAGACGGTGGCACGCTGGAAGAGTGACGATCGCCCCCTCTTCTTCCGTTCCCGGATGGATCTCGTCGCTGCGCGGCAAGATCCTCGTCGCCCTGGCGGGGGATCCCACCGGCATGGCGCCGTACGTCCGCGCCATCGCCGACGGAGACGACACCGGCTACTTCGTCGAGAACGGCCCCGCGTGGACCGTGCACGCCGGAATGGGCACGCTGGTGGCCGGCATCCGGGCTCTGCTCCTCCAAGCCCTGCACCCGGGCGCTCTCGCCGGCGTGCACGACTGGTCGCGCTATCGCGAGGATCCGATCGGCCGGCTCACCGGTACCGTCCGGTGGGTCATCACGCTCACGTACGGCTCGCGGACGCAGGCGGATGCCGAGACCGCGCGGGTCGCGAGATTCCACCGCCGGGTGAAGGGCGAGTACGTCGGCGGCGACGGGAGCGAGCGCGCGTACACCGCCGACGCGACCGACCTCGTGCGCTGGGTGCACCTCGCCTTCACCGATGCGTTCCTCGCCGGGCACGAGGTGTCGCGCACGGCCATCCCCGGGGGGCCCGACGCCTACGTCGCCGACTGGGCGACCGCGGGCCGGCTCATGCGGGTCGTCGACCCTCCCCTCACGCGTGACGCCCTGCGGGCCGAGATCGACGGCTTCGCCGACCGCGGCGAGCTGCGCGGCGACGAGCGCGTCGCCGACGTCGTGCGATTCCTGCGCAAGCCGCCGTTCCCCGGCGTGATGGGCCTGTCGTATCGCGTGCTCTTCGCCGCCGCGGTCGCGACCATCCCCCGTCGCTACCGGAAGATGCTCGGGGTGCGGCGGTGGCCGCTTCCTGTGCTGACGCTCACGCGGCTGATCCTGCGCGTCACCGAGCGCGCGCTGGGCTCCGGTCCGCGCGCCCAGGACATGGCGCGGCTGCGACTGGCCCGGCTGGAGCGTGAGGGACGGGAGGCCGCGTGAACGACGACGCCCGCCAGGCGGCCGAGCGATATCGGCTCGACCGGCAGCTCCGCGACGCCGGCCTCGAACCCGAACCCGCAGAACCCGAGGGGCCCGCGCGGGGCTCGACCGCCGAGGAGCGCGCCGCCTTCGTCGAGACCTCGATCCAGCAGGCGATCCGCCGCGGCGAGTTCGACAACCTCCCCGGCGCGGGCAAGCCCCTGCCCGACCTCGGCGGCTCCCACGATCCCGACTGGTGGATCCGCCGCAAGATCGAGACCGAGCAGCTGACCGGTCTCGGTCCTCCCGCGCTGACCCTGCGCGTCGAGCACAGAGAGATGGCCGAACGGCTGGATACCATCGCCCGCGAATCCGAGGTGCGCGAGGCGGTCGAGGACTTCAACCGCCGTGTGATCGAGGCACGGCGGCAGCTTCAGGGCGGCCCTCCGGTGGTGACGCCGACGGTGGACGTGGATGCCGAGGTGGAGGCGTGGATCGAAAGGCGTCGGGCGCGTGCGGATGCCGCCGCGGTGGCCGCGCCGACGCGGCGGCGGCGGTGGTTCCGGCGCGCCTGACCGGTGTCCGCTCGGCCGCGGCGGGCATGGAGATCCCCCGATCGGAGCGAGTTCACGCGTTCCTGCGCTCGTATCGCGACATCTCGAGAGGACCGTGCAATCTCGCGGGGCGCAGAGCAGGAAGGACGAGCGCGGGCCCGCCCACCGTCAGAGCGCCGCCAGCGCCTCCGCGCGCTCGACCAGCGCTCGCGCGCGAGCCAGCGTCGGCGCGTACGAGCCGTCGACCGGGCCGTCGGGCGTCGTCGACAGCAGGGACCGAGCCGCCTCCACCTCTGCGGGCGCGGGCGTGAACCCGGCATGGGCGCCGGAGACGGCGGCATCCCGCAGCGCGAGCGTTCCGGTGAAGCCCATCGCGACGGCGTGCAGGGCGGCATCCCGCGCCTGATCGACCGGACCGCACGGGCCGTCGATCGGCCCGGCGATCCCTGCCGCAGCGGAAGCGACGACGAGCTGTGCGCGCGGCCACGACAGTGCGATGCGATCGGCGGCCATCCCGGTGTCGCGGCGGAAATCGCCGGTACCGAAAGCGAGGCGACGGGTCGCGGGGTGGGCGGCGATGGCAGGGGCGGCCAAAAGCGCCGCGGCCGACTCGACCATGGCGACGATCGGGACGCCGGAGGGGAGGGATGCCGCGACGTGAGCCACGTCGTCGGCACTCGCGCACATCGCCAGGACGACGCCGGCGAGGCGGTCGTCGAGGTCGCGACCGAGTGCGAGATCGGCTTCTCCGTCGCTCGTTCCGGCAGCGCTGATGCGCAACCACACGGGTGCCTCAGCGGCCGCCCGGCGAGCGCGGTCACGTCCCTCGGCCTTGCGTCCGGAGGGCAAGCCGTCTTCGAGATCGAGGACGAGGACATCGGCCGCGGTCTCGAGTCCGCCCGCGAGGGGCGAGCGGAGCATCCACGTGCGCGCGAGGTCGACGCGCGCCGGGGCGGGGACGGCCGAAGCCGCCCCCGCCGAGGTGTTGTGCGTGAGGGTCACGAGCGGCCCCGTGCGGCGGCCTCGGCCTCCGCCTGCGCGCGGAAGGCGTCGAGCGACTGCGTGTCGACGGTCGCGGCGGGGCCGGTACCCGCCTGTGCCGACGCCTGTTCCTTGGCATCCGCTGCGGGCGTCGCCGAGTGGTCGTGGCCGGTCAGCAGCGTCTCGTCGAAGGGGATGTTGCCGGCGAGGACGTCGCGGACACGCTGACCGTCGTACTCCTTCGTCCAGACACCGATGAGCATCGTGGCCACGGCGTTGCCGGTGAAGTTGGTCACGGCGCGGGCCTCGGACATGAAGCGGTCGATACCGACGATGACGCCGACGCCGTCGACCAGGTCGGGGCGATAGGCCGACAGACCACCGGCGAGGGTGGCGAGACCGGCACCGGTGACACCTGCGGCGCCCTTGGAGGCGATGATCATGAAGATCATCAGACCGATCTGCTCACCGATCGACATGGGCGAGCCCATCGCGGTGGCGATGAACAGCGAGGCCATCGTGAGGTAGATCGCCGTGCCGTCGAGGTTGAACGAGTACCCGGTGGGGACCGTGATGCCCACCACGGGCTTCGAGACACCGAGGTGCTCCATCTTGGCGATGAGACGGGGAAGAGCGGCCTCGGACGACGAGGTGCCGACGATGAGCAGGTACTCGCGGCCCAGGTACTTCATCAGCGTGAAGATGTTGACGCGGGTCACGACGTACAGCAGCGTGCCGAGCACCACGGCGATGAAGAGGAAGCACGTGATGTAGAAGGCGCCCATCAGGATGCCGAGGCTGATCACGGCCTGGAACCCGGTCTTGCCGACGACCGCGGCGATCGCGCCGAAGGCGCCGATGGGCGCGAGCCACAGGATCATGCCGAGGATGCGGAAGACGAGCACCTGGAAGTTGCGGATGCCCTCGACCATGCGCGCGCCGCGCTCGCCCATGCCCTGCAGGGCGAAGCCGACGAGCAGGGCGATGAACAGCACCTGGAGGATGCTGCCGCCGGTGAAGGCGGAGAAGAACGTGGTGGGGATGATGCCCAGGATGAACTCCTGGGTGGAGGTCGCCTCGGCCGCGGGGGCGTCGTACTGGGCGCCCGCGATGTTCAGTCCCTCACCCGGGTGGATGATGTTGCCGACGACCAGGCCGATGATCAGGGCGAACGACGACATGACGAGGAAGTAGACCATCGCCAGGCCGCCGATCTTGCCGACCGTGGAGGCCTTCGCGATCGAGCCGATGCCCACGACGATCGTGCAGAAGATCACCGGGGCGATCATCATCTTGATGAGGCTGACGAAGCCCTTGCCGATGGGCTCGAGAGCGGTGGCGAACTGCGGCGCGACGAGGCCCACGATGACACCGGCCACCACCGCGACGATGACGGAGATGTAGAGCCAGTGATTGCGGTCGATCTTCTTACGCGGCCGGCCGTCGCGTGTGGTGCGGAGTGAGAGTGCCATGAGCGACTTCCCCTTTTCTAACGCCTTCGTTGAGTCCGGCGGGGGCGCCGGTTGATGTGACGACTGTGGTCGACGCGGGACCTGCGGGCGATTTGTGGTCGTATTGTTCACGGCAGGCGCGACGAAGGGCGGGGTGATGAGACTGAGCGTGGGTGGTCGGCTGGCGTTGGTATCCCTGGGCGTCGTCGTGCTCGTCGCGGGCGTCCTGGCGGCGCTGCTGTCGGTGCAGTTGAGCGACTCCGGCAGGCGCGAGGCCGAGAAGGTCACCCGCTCTGTGGCCGAGACGCTCGCGCACGAACCCGACGTCGCCGCTCTCGTCTCGCTGCGCGACTCGGACGCCCTGCAGCCGATGGTCGAACAGATCCTCCCCGACGCCGACCTGTCGTTCGTCACGATCATGACGCCCGACGGCATCCGCCTCACGCACCGCAACCGCTCCGAGATCGGCGACCAGTACCTCGGGTCTCGCGCCGAGGCGCTGGCCGGACAGACCTTCACCGAGGTTTACGACGGCACCCTGGGCCCCTCGGTGCGCACGATCGCGCCGATCCGCGACGGAGGCGACGAGAGCGGCGACATCGTGGGTCTCGTCGCCGTGGGGGTCACGCTCGGCGCGGTCCAGCAGGATCTCGCCGCTCGCGCACCGCTGATCGTCCTGGCATCCGCCGCCATCGTCGGCCTGGGCGTGCTGGGCGCTGTCTACGTCCGACGGAGTGCGCGACGCGTGACCGGCTCGTACACGCCCGCCGAGCTGTCGCGCCTCGTCGAGAGCTACGAGACGGTGCTGCACTCGCTGCGCGAGGGTCTCGTCGTGACCGACCGCTCGGGGCAGATCGTGCTCTACAACGACGAGGCCGCCGACCTGCTGGGACTGCCCCCGGCCACCTCGGGGCAGGTATCGCTCGACCCTCGCGACATCGACATGGATGCCGGCCTCGCCGAGGCGATCGCAAGCGGTCGGCGCATGGTCGAGGAGACCGTGGTCAACGGGGAGCGGGTCCTGCTGGTCAATCAGGAGGAAGCGCGCGATCTGGCGGGACGACGCGCCCCCGAACGCGGTCGCGTCATGACCCTGCGCGACCGGTCGGAGCTGCAGGCACTGCTCGGCGAACTCGAGGGCGTCCGCACCCTGAGCGACACCCTGCGCTCGCAGACCCACGAGCACGGCAACCGCCTGCACGCGCTGCTGGCCCTGCTCGAGCTCGGGCGCATCGACGAGGCCCGCCGCCTGATCGTGGCCTCGACCGGTGACCGCCAGGAACTGGCCGACCGCCTGGTCTCGGACGACGACGACGCCGTCGTCGTGGCTCTGCTGCTCGGCAAGCTCGACGAGGCGGCCGAGCGCGGCGTGCGTCTCGACCTCGACGTCGCCGAGCCCACCCCCGCTCTCCCCCTCGCCGCGGCCGAGGCGGTGACGGTTGTCGGAAACCTCGTCGACAACGCCCTGGATGCCGCCGCGACCGGGGCGGAACCCCGCTGGGTGCGCGCGGTGCTCCGCGAGGGCGGTGGCGATGTGGTGGTCGAGGTGTCCGACAGCGGCACCGGCT
Organism: Sphingomonas sp. G5; assembly: GCF_052660795.1. Taxonomy (NCBI): domain Bacteria; kingdom Pseudomonadati; phylum Pseudomonadota; class Alphaproteobacteria; order Sphingomonadales; family Sphingomonadaceae; genus Sphingomonas; species Sphingomonas sp. G5. Next base: position 2,887,462 of record NZ_CP109660.1, read on the forward strand.
TCGACCCCGCGCTCGCCGACCCCTTCGCCTTCGGCGCCTCGACCAAGCCCGCGCACTCCCCCGGCGGTCGGGGCGTCGGTCTCGCCCTCGTGCGCGATATCGTCGCGGCGCACGGCGGAACCTTGCAGATCGCCCAAGACCCCACGACCGTGCGCGTCTTCCTCCCCGCCGCGATCTCGGAGGTGGTTCCGTGATCCGCGTGCTGGTCGTCGACGACGACGCCCTCGCCCTCGAGCTGCACCGCGCCTACGTCGAGCGCGTGCCGGGGTTCGAGGTCGCCGGCCTCGCCTCCGGTGCCCGCGCGGCGGTCACGGCCCTGGCCGACCCGGATCGCGAGATCGACCTCGTCCTGCTCGACATGACCATGCCCGACGGGTCCGGACTCGACGTGGCGCGGCGCCTGCGTGCGACGGGATCGCGCGTGGACATCATCGCCGTGACCGCGGTGCGCGATGCCGCGACGGTACGAGCGGCCGTGTCGATCGGGGTCGTGCAGTATCTGATCAAGCCGTTCGCGTTCGCGGCGTTCCGCGAGCGTCTCGAGGCCTACCGCTCCTATGTGGAGGGGCTGGACCGCGCTGCGGGCGAGGCCACCCAGTCCGAGGTCGACGCTCTGCTCGGGTCGCTGCGCGCGGTGACGGCGCCCGCCCTTCCGAAGGGTCTCAGCGATGAGACGCTGCAGGCCGTCGCCGAGCACGTGCGCACCGCCGCAGGAGCCGTGTCGTCGACCGAGGTCGGCGAGAGCGAGGGGATGTCGCGCGTGACCGCCCGCCGCTATCTCGAGCACCTCGCCGACGTGGGCCGCGTGCGCCGCGTCCCCCGCTACGGCGGCCCGGGCCGCCCCGAGATCACCTACGCCTGGGTGCGCGCGTAGAGCCCGGCCGTCGAGGCTGCGTGCTGCTCACCGCTCACCCCGGGCGTCGTACTGCCCTTTGAGTGTCCAAAACACCCGGACGTTTCCGAAAAGCGTCCGGGTGTTTTGGACGCTCACGCGAGGGGCGAGCCCGCGGCAGCGACGTGGCCGCGGCTACAGGGAGAACGCGGCGCGGACGCCCTCGTTCACCACGACACCGGCGCGCACGTTCAGGCCCTTGGCCAGGGCGGGATCGGCGGATGCCGCGGCCTCCCATCCCTGGTCGGCGATGCGCGTGATGTAGGGCAGGGTGGCGTTCGAGAGGGCTCGGGTCGAGGTGTGCGGCACCGCGCCGGGCATGTTCGCGACGCAGTAGTACAGCGACTCGTGCACGCGGAACGTGGGGTCGTCGTGGGTCGTGGGACGCGAGCCCTCGAAGCAGCCGCCCTGGTCGATCGCGATGTCGACGAGCACCGAGCCGGGCTTCATCGCCGCGACCATGTCATCGGTGACGAGCTTGGGGGCAGCGGCCCCCGGAATGAGCACCGATCCGATGACGAGGTCGGCGTCGGCGAGCTGCTCGGCGATCTCGAGGCGGGTCGAGGCGCGCGTCTCGATCGCGCCGCCGAAGCGCTCCTCGAGCTGGCGGAGCTTGGGCAGGGAGATGTCGACGACCGTCACACGGGCCCCGAGACCCAGGGCGTTGGCCGCGGCGTGCTCTCCCGCGACGCCGCCGCCGATGACGACGACCTTCGCACGAGGGGTACCGGGAACGCCACCGGGGAGAAGCCCGCGTCCGCCCGAGGCGCGCAACAGGTGGTGGGCGCCCTCGATGATCGACAGGCGTCCGGCGACCTCGCTCATCGGCGCCAGCAACGGCAGGGCGCGATCGGCGGTCTGCACGGTCTCGTAGGCGACGGCCGTGGTTCCCGCGGCCACGAGCGCGTCGGTCAGGGGCCGATCGGCGGCGAGGTGGAGGTAGGTGAAGAGAGTGAGGTCTTCGCGCAGGAAGCCGTATTCGGGCGAGATCGGCTCCTTGACCTTGACCAGGAGCTCGGCGCGCGCCCAGGTCTCTTCTGCGGTGGCGATGATCTCGGCACCGGCTGCGCGGTACTGCTCGTCGGAGAAGCCGCTGCCCTCGCCCGCGCCCGCCTGCACGAGCACGTCGTGGCCGCGGTGGACGAGCGCATCGACCCCCGCGGGCGTCATCGCGACGCGGTTCTCGTTGTTCTTGATCTCGGACGGCACAGAGACGCGCATGGGGTTCTCCTCGAGCGGATGAGCGATGCGGAGAGAATCGCAGGAAAAGGTGTTTCCGTGGTGTTTCCCCGTAGATACTTCGGCTATCCCGTCAGGAGAGCAGATATCTTCGTATAACGGGGGCCCAACCGGCCCTCGGATGCGAAGGATCTGCGATGACCGAAGACGACCTCCACCCGCTCGATGCCCGAATCATCGAGCTGCTGTCCGCCGACGCCCGGATGACGAACGCCGCCCTCGCCGACGCGCTCGGGGTCGCGGCATCCACTGCCCATGCCCGCCTGCGAGGCCTCACCGATCGTGGTCTCATTTCGGGTTTCCACGCCGCCGTCGACCAGAGTCGTCTCGGCCGGGGCCTGCAGGCGATCGTCGGCGTGACTCTGCGACCGGGGCAGCGCCACGAGAGCATCCGCGCGTTCGCGCACGAGATCCGCCGCCACCCGGACGTGATCCAGTTGTTCTTCCTGGGCGGGGCCGACGACTTCCTCGTACACATCGCGGTCGACGATTCTTCGGCGGTACGGCGCTTCGTCGTCGACCATCTGTCCGCCCGGCACAGCGTGGCCTCCACCCGCACGAGCATCATCTTCGAGTACCACCGCAACGCACTGGCGGCCGATTTCGACTGAACCCCGCCCGCGTCGATAGCTTCTCGCGCAACCGGCGTCAAGACGGACGGTGCACCCCACCACGCCGCCATGATGAGACCCCGGAGGGGGTTCCATGGTGCTGTCGATCGGTGTGGCCGTGATGTGCGTCGGGCTGGCGATCGGCGTGGTGTGGGTGATCCTCCCGCGCATCGGCTCCACGGGTCCTCTGGGGGTGTTCCTGCGCGTCGGGGCCCTCTCGGGAGCGGTTTCGGTCGGCGCGGGTGTGCTGGACATCATGGCCTCGAGCGGCGCCGGAGGCCTCAGTCGCGTGGCGGCCGACGCCGCGATGGTCCTCGCCCCCGCGTTGCTGTGCGCCGCTCTCGTCGTCGCGCCCGGTCGCCCCCTCGCTCGATCCCTGCCGATAGCGGCGACGGTCGCGGCCGGCGCCGCCCTGAGCTTCGCCCTCGTCCCCGCCGCGGCTCCGACGATCAAGGCGTTCACGCTCACGGCGGCCTGCGGCCTCTGCGCGGTGCTGGCGTTCCGGGCGCCGGCTCTCCCCCGCCGATCCCGCTTCGTGCTCGCCGCCACGATGGGCTCCTACGGCCTGTATTCGGCTGTGCGCGGGGTTCTCTCCGTCACGGGTGACTCCCTGGGCCCCGCGTTCTCTCCCCACGGCGTCATCGTGGCCGGCATCGCGGCGATGCTGTCGACGGGTGTCTCGATCATGATGGTCGGTCTGCCCTCCGCGAGCGGTGCCACCGGGGGACGCCGGCGCGGGGCGTCGATCTCGATCGGCGACTGGAATCTCGCCACCGCCGCCCTCGGCCGCGAGCGCGTGCGCGTTCTCCTGCTCGATCTGCGTCTGGCCGCGCGCGATCTGGACCCCGCGGCCATCGACGGACCGCGCGGTGTCGAGACCTCGCTGCCGTCGGCGGCAACGGCGCTGCGCGAACGCCTGGCCACCGACTACGGCTGGCGCCCCGAGGAGGTCGAATTGATCACCGACGCGACCCCCCGGCGGCGATTGCGCATCACCATCTGAGCGTCGCGATCGCTGGCCGCTGTGCCGGGGTGGCGGCTCAGCCCACCGCGGCCGCGATCGCCGCGACGTCGGCGGGCGTCGAGCGGCAGCAGCCGCCTACCAGGCGCGCACCGGCAGCGACCCACGAGGGAGCATCGTCGGCCAACGCCGCCGCGCCCCCATGCCACGTTCGCGTCGCGGCATCCCACCGCTCACCGGTGTTCGGATAAGCGAGGAGAGGGATGCCGGGAGCTTCGCCGAGCGCCGAGAGCACGGAACCGGGCGCGCAGCAGTTGACGCCGACGGCGAGCACGCTCGAAACGGATGCCGCGACGCGCAGGGCTTCGGCCCGCGAACCGTCGGGCGCGAAACCCGTGCTGTCGGCGGAGACGCTGACGAAGGCGGGGACACCGAGGCCGTCGAGTTCGAGGGCGAGGGCTTCCACCTCGAGAAGGGAGGGAATCGTCTCGACCGCGAGAACGTCGGCGCCCGACTCGGCCACCACGTGCAGGCGTCGGCGGTGGGCCTCGCGCAGCTCATCGAGGGTCAGTCCGTAGGCACCGGTGTATTCACTGCCGTCGGCGCGCAGGGCTCCCACCGGGCCGACGGATGCCGCAACCACCACGTCGGCGGCCTCACGAGCAACAGACACCGAGCGGCGTAGGAGCGCTTCGACCTCGGCATCCGGGATCGCTCCGCCGTAACCCAGCTGGTAGGAGGCGGTGATCACGACCTCGGCCCCCGCGGCGGCGAACTCGGCATGGGCAGCGCGTACCTCGTCGGGCTCGTCGCGCAGCACTCGTGCCGACCACAGTGCAGAAGTCACGTCGTTGCCGCGCGCTTCGAGCAGAGTGCCCAGGCCACCGTCGAGGACGACGGGGCGCTGCGCGAGAGCGGTGGCGAGGTCGATCACGCCTCGTGCGTCTCGCCCGCGGCCAGCACACGCAGCGCGCTCGCGAGCAGGGCCTGATCCTGACGGCTGACCTCGCGCAGAGCCTCGGCCTCGAGGCGCACGAGTTCGGTCATCGCGGCATCCACGCGCTCGATGCCCTCGGGGGTGATCGCGACGAGGATCGCCCGGCCGTCGGAGGGGTTGGGGCGGCGGTTGACGAGTCCGCGCTCGGCGAGCTTGTCGAGCCGGTTGGTCATGGCGGCGCTGCCGATCATCGTCGCGGTGATCAGGCGCGTGGCGCTGAGCTCGGTGCCGGCGCGGCGGAGGACGGCGAGCACGTCGAACTCCCAGACGGCGATCTCGGCGCTGGCGAAGGCCTTGGCCCGGAGCTTCGACAGATGAAACGCCGCGCGGCGCAGGCGCGACATCACGTCGAGGGGCGTCAGATCGACGTCGGGAAGCAACTGCGACCACGCGTCGATGAGGAGGTCGACCTCGTCGTCTTTACTGCTGGCAGTGGGCACCCTCCGACGGTACCCGAGCCGCGGGGTGGTGCGGTGCGCGACGGGCGGGGTGGGCGTTTTCACATACTCCCGGGGTGGAGCGCGTCGAGTGTCCAGAACACCCGGACGTTTTCCCGGGGCGTCCGGGTTTCGTGGACACTCACCGGGCCGATCGGGGCGATGACCGCGGTCGAGACACCCGATCACGTCTCGCGGCGCGGCTCACCGGCGGCGCGGCTCACCGGCGGCGCGGCTCAGCGCGAGCGCGGCGGCGCGGTCGTCCCCCGCGCCACGAGGCGCGTGGCGAGTTCGATGTGCGTCTCGGGCAGGGTCTCCCCCGCGAGGAGCGCCAGCACCATCCGCACGGCCTCGGCACCGAGACGCTTCATCGGCTGGCGGACCGTGGTCAGGGCGGGCTGCGCGCGAGCGGCCTCGGGGACGTCGTCGAAACCGACCACCGACAGGTCGTCGGGCACTCTCAGCCCGCGCGCGACGGCGACCTCGATGATCGACAGCGCCGAGAGGTCGTTCGCGGCGAACACCGCCGTGGGCGGGTCGTCGAGCGAGAGCATGGCCTCGGCGGCTTCGCGCGCGACGTCCTGTTCGTAGCGTCCGACCCCGACCAGCGCCGGGTCGAACGGCAGGCCCGCGGCCGCGAGCCCGGCACGGTACCCCGAGGCCCGCGCGACCGCCGAGCGCAGATCGGGCCGCCCCGCGATGAAGCCGATGCGCCGGTGACCGAGCTGCGCGAGGTGATGCACGGCCTGCTGCGCGCCGGTGTAGCTGTCGGACTCGACGGTGGGCAGGTCTCCGCGACCCGTGTGGGGGTCGATCGCGACGATCGGCACCTCGCCCGAGACGGTGACGACGGTCGGCGTGACGATGATGGCCGCGTCGATCAGCGTGCCGCTCAGGCGGCTCAGCGAGCGGCGCTCCCATCCCTCTCCGTCGCGGCGCGCACCGGTGTAGGCGAGCAGGTCGTACCCGGTGCCGGAGAGGGCTCCGCCGACGCCCTTGAGGATCTCGGCGGAGAAGGGCTCGATGTCGGCCACGAGCACGCCGATCACGCCGGTGCGGCGAGAGCGCATGCTGCTCGCGACGAGGCTCGACTCGTATCCGAGGGTCTTCACGGCGTCCAGCACCCGCACGACGGTCTCGGCCGACACCCCGTAGCGACCGTTCACCGCTTTCGACACCGTGGCCACCGAGACTCCGGCCGCCGCGGCGACGTCGTGGATGGTCGCGCGCCTCGTCATGGCATCCGACCCTAGCGTGGAAAACATTTTCGAAAACGTTTGACGACTCCGCGACCGCCGGGCGACACTGCTCACACCTCGGCGGGCAGCAGACCCCGAGAAGCGCACGAACGGCGAAGCAGCCGAACACCGACGCGTCCCACGGCGCACCTCGACGAAGAGAAACGGGAATCACATGAACACGCGCAAGATCCTCGCCGGAGCGGCCCTCGCCGTCGCCGGAACACTCGCGCTCGGCGGCTGCGCCGCGGGCGGAGGCGGGCAGAACGCCGACGGTTCGGTCACTCTGACGCTGTGGCACAACTCCACGACCGGCGACGGCAAGAAGTACTGGGAAGACACGGCCGCAGCGTTCGAGGCGGCCAACCCCGGCGTCACGATCGAGATCCAGGCCGTGCAGAACGAAGAGATGGACGGCAAGCTCCAGACCGCCCTCAACTCCGGCGACGCCCCCGACCTGTTCATGGCCCGCGGAGGCGGCAAGCTCGCCGACATCGTCGCGGCCGGCCAGGCGATGGATCTCACCGACAAGATCTCAACGGATGCCAAGACCGCCCTCGGCACCTCGCTCGGCGCCTTCGAGGTCGACGGGAAGAACTACGGCATGCCCGTCGCCGTTCTGCCCTCGGGAATCTTCACCTCGCAGGACCTCCTCACCGCGGCCGGGGTCACCGCCGCCCCCGCCACGATCGACGACCTCAAGGCCGCCGACGCGAAGATCCGCGCCACGGGCGTCGCCCCGATCGCCGTCGGCGCGAAGGACGCCTGGCCCGCGGCTCACTGGTACTACAACTTCGCGCTCCGCGCCTGCTCGAAGGACGTCCTGGACAGCGCGGCACAGAGTCGCAGCTTCGACGACCCGTGCTGGCTCCAAGCGGGCGAGAACCTCGAGTCGTTCCTGAAGACCCAGCCCTTCAATGACGGCTTCCTCACCACGGCCGCCCAGCAGGGCGCCGGTTCGTCGGCGGGACTTCTCGCCAACCACCAGGCCGCCATGGAACTCATGGGCGCCTGGAACCCCGGCGTGATCGCCTCGCTCACGCCCGACGAGAAGCCCCTCGCCGACCTCGGTTGGTTCCCCTTCCCCGAGGTTCCCGGGGGCAAGGGCGAAGAGGGCGCGATCATGGGTGGCGTCGACGGCTACTCATGCTGGGTCAACGCCCCGGCGCAGTGTACCGACTTCCTGAACTTCCTCGTCAACAAGGAGAACCAGGAGAAGTACGCCGCGGCCTTCCAGACCATCCCCGCCTCGAGCGAGGCGACGGATGCCGTCACCACCCCCGCCCTGCAGTCGGCGCTGAAGGCGTACACCGACGCCCCCTACGTCTCGGTCTGGCTCGACACGCTGTACGGGCAGAACGTCGGCAACGCGTTGAACGTCGCCGTGGTCGACCTGTTCGCCGGCAAGGGCAGCCCGCAGGGCATCGTCGACGCCGTCAACGCCGCCGCCTCCCGCTGAGGACACCGACCATGACCACCCAACTCGCCGTTTCGGCGATTGACGCCGGGTCTCGTCGCCCGGCCGGGGAGGGCGCCACGCGCGCCCCCTCGGCCGGGCGGCCGCCCGCGCGGCGCCGGCTCGAGAACTGGCGCATCCGCGGCGAACTCGCGATCCTCCTGGGCCCCGCCCTGGTGGTGTTCGTGTCGTTCGTCATCCTGCCCGTCGCCCTCGCCGCCTACTACGGCTTCTACAAGTGGTCGGGCTTCGGCGCTCCGGTCGACTTCGTCGGACTGCGCAACTACGTCACCATCCTCACCGACCCGGCCTTCCACGAGGCCCTCGGCCACAATGCGTTCATCGTCGTCGGCTCCCTCGTCCTGCAGGGGCCGCTCGCGCTGGGTCTCGCACTGCTGTTGAACCGCAAGATGCGCGCGCAGTCGCTCATCCGCGTGCTGATCTTCGTGCCCTACGTCATCTCCGAGGTCGTCGTGGGCCTCGGCTGGGGCCTCATGCTGCAGTCGGGGGGCGCGCTCAACGGGGCTCTGGAGAAGATCGGGCTCGGCTCACTTCGCGCGGACTGGATCTCCGACCCGGCACTCGCGATCTGGACGCTGCTCATCATCATCACGTGGAAGTACATCGGCTTCGCCGTGATCCTCTTCCTCGCCGGGCTCCAGGGCATCCCCGAGGAGCTGAGCGAGGCTGCCGCGATCGACGGCGCCTCGTACTGGCAGATCCAGCGCCACATCGTTCTTCCGCTCATGGGTCCGACGATCCGCATCTGGGCGTTCCTGTCGATCATCGGCTCGCTGCAGCTGTTCGACCTCGTCTGGATCATCTGGGGTCAGTACGTCGCCTCGACGGCGGGCACCTCCACCATGGCCACCTACATGGTCGCCAACGGCCGCAACGCCGGCAGCTTCGGCTACGGCAGCGCCGTCGCCGTGGTGATGTTCCTCATCTCGCTCGCCGTCGCCCTCATCTACCAGCGCTTCGTGCTCCGCCGCGACACGGCCGGCGCTCTCACGGGAGGCACCTCATGACCGCCACCGCCACCCTCGTCGCCCCGAAAGCTCCGCGGTCGGTGCGTCGCGCCCCGGCCGGCTCGAAGCGCTCGACCGGCGTCGTCGTCGGCTTCGTCGCCCTGCTGCTCATCGGGCTGATGCTCGCCCCCGTGGTGTTCATCATCCTGGGCGGCTTCCGCTCCAATGCCGAGATCACGGTCGACCCCTCGGGCTTGCCGACCACGTGGAACTGGCAGAACTACGCCGACGTGCTGACGAGCGGCGTCTTCTGGGGACAGGTCGGCAACTCCGCGATCGCCGCGATCGCCACGACACTGTTCGTCGTCGCGCTGGGTCTGATGGCCGCCTACGGCCTGTCTCGCTATCGCTTCCGCGGCCGCGGCGCGGTGTTCGCGCTGTTCACCGCGGGGCTCATGTTCCCGATGACCGTGGCCATCACGCCGTTGTACATCCTCGTGCGCAACCTCGGCCTGATGAACTCCCTCGCCGGCGTCATCGTGCCGCAGATCGCGTTCGCGTTGCCGCTGACGATCATCATCCTGTCGCCGTTCCTCTCCGCGATCCCGCGAGAACTGCAGGAGGCGGCATCCATCGACGGACTCGGTCGCCTCGGCTTCTTCTGGCGCATGGTGCTCCCCCTCGCGGTGCCCGCGGTGGTGACGGTCGGCATCCTGGCCTTCGTGAACAGCTGGAACTCCTACATGTTGCCGCTGTTCATCCTCAACAATGAAGGCGCCTACACGCTGCCGCTCGGCACGCAGGCCTTCGCCTCGCAGTACTCCGTCGACACCGCGCGAGTGCTCGCGTTCACCTCGCTGTCGATGATCCCCGCTCTGCTGTTCTTCAGCGTGTTCGAGCGGCGCATCGTCGGCGGCCTCACCGGCGCCGTGAAGGGCTGATCCCCCATGACCATCCAGAACACCGACGTCGGTGCTGCCCGCGCACCGGGAATCTCCCCCCGCGTGCTGGCCCTCGTGGCCGACATGACCCTCGACGAGAAGCTCGCGCAGCTCGTCGGATACTGGGTCGACCAGGGCGACGAGGTCGTCGCGCCCCTGTCGGGCGAGAAGATCACCTCGGCGGCCTACACGGATGCCACGGTGCACGGCCTCGGCCACCTGACCCGGGTCTACGGCACGCGGCCCGTCGACCCGGTCGAGCGCGCCGCCTGGCTGTGGGGCGAGCAGCGCCGCCTGCAGACCGACACCCGCCTCGGCATCCCGGCTCTCGTGCACGAGGAGTGCCTGACCGGGTTCGCGGCGTGGAAGGCGGCGACCTTCCCCACGCCCCTGGCCTGGGGCGCGTCGTTCGACCCGGAGGCCGTGGAGCTCATGGCATCCGCGATCGGTCGCTCCATGCGCGAGGTGGGGGTTCACCAGGGCCTGGCTCCGGTGCTCGACGTCGTGCGCGACGCGCGGTGGGGCCGGGTCGACGAGTGCATCGCCGAGGACCCCTACGTCGTGGGCACGATCGGCACCGCGTACGTGCGCGGGCTGCAGGGGGCGGGCGTGCACGCGACGCTCAAGCACTTCGTGGGCTACTCCGCCTCACGCGCCGGCCGCAACCACGCACCCGTGTCGGCCGGTCGGCGCGAGCTGCAGGATGTCTTCCTCCCCCCGTTCGAGATGGCGGTGCGCGACGGCGGGGTGCGGAGCGTCATGAACTCGTACACCGAGATCGACGGTGTGCCCGTCGCCTCGAACCCCGAGCTGCTGACCGACCTGCTCCGCCGCCGCTGGGGCTTCGACGGCACCGTCGTCTCGGACTACTTCGCCGTGGAGTTCCTCCGATCGATGCACGGGGTCGCGGCCGACCGCGGCGAGGCCGCGCAACTCGCGCTCGAAGCGGGGATCGACGTCGAACTCCCGGGGCCCGACGCGTATCCGCACCTGGCCGAGCGGGTGGCATCCGGAGACCTCCCCGAAGCCGTCGTCGACCGCGCCGTCGCGCGGGTGCTCGCCGAGAAGGAAGATCTCGGACTCCTGGATGCCGACTTCACCGACGCCCCGACCGAGATCGACCTCGACGATGCCCAGCACCGGGCGCTGGCCCGCCGTCTCGCGGAGGAGTCGGTCGTGCTGCTGCGCAACGACGGGGTGCTGCCGCTTCGCGCGCCGGGACGGATCGCGGTGATCGGCCCGAACGCCGACAGCACCGACGCCCTCATGGGCTGTTACTCGTTCGCGAACCACGTACTCGCGCACCACCCGAGCTTCCCGCTCGGCTTCTCGCTGCCGACCGTGCGCGAGGCCTTGGTCGAGCGCTTCGGCGAGGTGGCGTACGCGGAAGGATGCGCCGTGGAGGGCTCGGACCTCTCGGGGCTGGATGCCGCCGCCGCCCTCGCCCGCGAGGCCGAGGTCGCGATCGTCGTCGTCGGCGACCGTGCCGGGCTCTTCGGCCGCGGAACCGTCGGCGAGGGCAACGACGCCGACTCGCTCGACCTGCCGGGCGTGCAGCGCCAGCTCGTCGAGGCGGTCGTGGCGACGGGAACCCCCGTCGTGCTCGTCCTGCTGACGGGGCGCCCCTACGCTCTGGATTGGGCGCTCGACACCGCAGGCGGTCCCGCCGCGGTGTTGCAGGCGTTCTTCCCCGGCGAGGAGGGCGCGCCGGCGCTCGCTGCCCTCGTGGCAGGGGATGCCACCCCCTCGGGCCGTCTGCCCGTCTCGCTCCCCCGTTCGGCCGGCGCGCAGCCGTACTCGTACCTTCACCCGCTCTTGGGCGGACCGTCGGGTGTGACGAGCACCGACTCGACGCCCGTGCGTCCGTTCGGGTTCGGGCTGTCGTACACGTCGTTCGAGCGCGGGGGGTTGACGGTGGACGGGGTCGCGGCGGCCGCAGCTGCCGGTGGCGCCGGTGTACCGGCATCCGGAGCTTCTGTCGAGGTGCGCGCCGGTGACGCGTTCACCGTGTCGGCGCGCGTGATGAACACCGGAGACCGGCACGGGGCGGACGTCGTGCAGGTGTACGCGCACCGCGCGGTGGCCAGCGTCACACGCCCGGTGGCGCAGCTCGTAGCGTACGCGCGGGTCGAGCTCGCGCCCGGCGAAAGCGCCGAGGTGCGCTTCACCGTGCCCGCCTCGCGCCTGGCCTACAGCGACCGTTCGATGCGGCGCGTCGTCGAGGCGGGCGAGGTGGAGCTGCGGCTCGGGTCGTCGTGCGCCGACATCGACGAGGCGGTGGCGCTGCGGATCGTCGGGCCGACGTACGAGCTGGGCGTCGAGGACGCGCGGATCGTCGAGGTCGAGGTGCGGCGGGGCTGACGGCGCGGGCGGGGTGCGAGACAGACCACCGCATCGGCTCTCGCACCGGTTTTCACACCTGCTCGGAACCGCGCGGCGAGCAGTGGCGGCCGGTGACGCACGCAGTCCCGCGCTTCAGCTGGTGCTGTCGAGGATGAGTCGTGTCGCTTCGTGGGGAACGTCCCACTGCGGAAAGTGGCCGCATCGTTCGAACCAGTGCAGCGAAGCGTCGGGGAACAGGTGGGTGGCGCGATCGGCCTGTTTGGGCACGGTCACCAGGTCGCGCCGACCCCACCCGATCGTGACCCGGCCGGGTACCGTGCCCGCGGGGGCGCCCTGTTGCAGGGGGCCCTTGGTGAGGGCATTCATAGCGGCTCCGACCGAGGGGGAATCGGCCAGTCCGCGCACGTCCGGCAGCACCGTTTCCCGCGAAAGGACCCACGGTCGCGCTGACAATTGCGCCAGAAGCACCGTCCGTCCGACGGGGTTACTGAGCAAGGCGGGCAGAACGCCGCGCAATGCGCGAACCAGCACGATCGACGGCCGCAGCGTGGCGGCGAAGACAGCGCGCTCGCGGGGACTCCAGAACCCGCCAGGGTCCAAAGCGACGCTGTCCCCGCCCACTCCGCGCCGCGCAAGCTCGAGCACGATTCGGCCGCCCATCGACTGCCCGACGGTTGAGACCCCCTCCAGTCCCTGCTCGCGGATGAAGTCCGCGACGGAGTCGGCCAGCGTGGCAATCGAGACGTCACCGGACAGCGGCGGTGTCTCACCGAATCCCGGCAGGTCGACGGCGATGACCTCACGGTGCCGGGCCAGCTCATCGAGGATCGGAGTCCAGGATCGCCAGCCTGCGCCCAGGCCGTGCACCAGCAGCAGTGGGCGGCCACTCCCGCGTCGAACATGATTCAGCGTCATGTTCGCAACGCTAACCCGGGTACTTTTCGAGCGCTCGGCGACTCGGACGATTGCGTCGGTCAGCATCGAGGCGTATAAGAGGGAGCTGCGTTTTCCCAGCGAGCGCCACGGTCACTACGGTGCCGCCCGGCGTGGGCGCCGGGTTCGGGTTTTCACGGCCGGCGGGATGCCAGGAAGTCAGCCGTCGCGTTCAGGAGCCGGTCGGCGTCGTCCCGCGTGTTGTATGGCGCGAGGCCGACACGGAGAGCACCACCATCGCCGAGTCCGAGTCGTCGTGAGGCCTCGATGGCGTAGAAGTGACTGGCCGGGGTATTGATGTCGCGGCTGGCGAGAAAACGGGCGAGTTCCTGATCGCGACCGCCCGCGACCGAGACGAACAGGGTCGGAGACCGACGCGCGGCACGCGAGTGTACGGTGAGGTCGTCGAAGGCGGCGAAGCCGGTCTCGATGACTTCTCGCAGATCGGTCTCGTGCTCGTCGATCGCTTCGATCGCTCGGACGAGGCGTTCGCGGCGGGTTCCCTCGGGGCCGCCGATCGCGGCGATGAAATCGACCGCGGCAGTCGTGCCGGCCATCAGCTCATAGGGCAGGGTGCCGAGCTCCCGGCGGTGACTCGGGTGAACGACCCGGGCCTGGACGGAGACAGCCCGCACCAGAAGGCCTCCCGGGTTCTCCCCCACGGTTCGGGGAGCAGGGTCTCCTTCGAGCTGAACGCCACCCCGCAAGAGACCGACGAGGTGCCGCGAGAGCGGCGACCGTCTCTCTCGTCCCACGCAGGAGAGCCGTCGCCGCCAGAACCACCGCCGTCAACGGCGAACGACACGGCCGAGACGGCGCGTTAGCGTGGATCCACGTCGTCGACGCCGCGAGAGGACCGCTTTGCTCCACAACGAGACCACTCCCCCGGCATTCGCCGCGCGCCCGGAGCACGTGAACGTCGACCAAGACGCCGTCGTCGGCAACCCGGCATCCCGCGTCCACCCCGACCACGACGACGCTCGCGCCGACCCGTGGTCGATCGATCTGGAGCGCATCCAGTTCTCGCCGTACTTCTCGCGGCTGTCGGCCGTCACGCAGGTCGTGTCGCCCTCGATCGGCGGGGCGCCCGTGCACAACCGACTCACCCACACGCTCAAGGTCAGCGCGATCGCGCGCGTCGTCGCCCAGCAGCTCAACACCCGTTCGCGGCAGGCCGGCGAGGGCGACGTCTGCAACGCCACGGTCGTCGAGGCGGCCTCGTACGCCCACGACCTCGGCCACCCGCCGTTCGGCCACCTCGGCGAATCCACCCTCGACCGCCTCGCGCGCGACGAGCTGGGCCTGACCGACGGGTTCGAAGGCAACGCCCAGACCTATCGCATCCTCACCGCCCTCGACGTGGTCGAGAACGCCCCTCGGGGACTCAACCTCACCGCCGCCGTGCGCGCCGCGTCGGCGAAGTACCCGTGGGCACCGTCGGTCGAGGCGGCCGACGTCGAGCGGATCGGCCCGCCCCGTGGCATCCGCCGCTCCGCCGACGGCGCGTATCGGGTGCATAAGTACTCGGCGTACGACCTCGATCTCGCCGACCTGGCCGCCGCCCGGGAGGGGGTGGATGCCGCGCCCCTGCGCCAGAGCATCGAGGGAGCCGTGATGGACCTGGCCGACGACATCGCGTACTCGGTGCACGACGTCGACGATTTCTACCGGGCGGGGATCCTGGACCACGCGCCCATCGCGGCGGAGTTCCGCGGCTGGCTCGACGACGTGCTCGAGTGGCGCGACCGCGACGACGCCGAGGTGCGGGCCGAGCTCATGCCCGGGGCGGGCCTGGAGCGCCTGCGCCGCAAGATGCGCCGCGACGACCCGTGGATCGCCGACGACGAGGCCTTCCTCGCCGCCGTCAGCGACGTGGATGCCGAGATGGTCACCGACCTGCTCGCCCGCCCCTTCGACGGCTCGCTGACGGCCGAGCGCCGGCTCGCGGCCTTCACCGATCGGTGGATCCGTCGGTTCCAGGAGTCGGCGCGGCTGCGTCCCCTCGACACCCCCCGAGCGGGGCCGGTCGTGCTGTCGCCCTGGGCCTGGCACCACGTCGAGGTGCTGAAGTTCGTGCACAAGCGCTTCGTGCTGAGCCGCCCCGACCTGGCGATCCAGCAGCGCGGGATGAGTCGCATCCTCGCCCGCTCGGTGCGGGCACTGGGCGAATGGCTCGACGACGACCTCGACCGCGCTCGCACGCCCCGCCGCTTGCGGGAGCTCATCTCCCTGGCCCGTGAGCAGTACGCGACCCTGCCCGCCGAGCGTCGACCCTCGGATGCCGAGGCCGAGACGCTCGCGCGATCCCGCGGGATCGTCGACTACGTGGCATCCCTCACCGATTCGCAGGCGTTCGCGCTGTCGGAGGCGATCTCGGGGCGCGCGGACCGCCTGTGGTCACTGGGGCAGCGGCTGTAGGCCGGGGCCCTTCCCCGTGTCCCGAAATGTGCGGCGGGACGCGATGGAAGGTGCACGGAGTGGGACATCTCGCGCGAGCGTCACCCGCCGACAGCCGTGTCCCAGAATGCGCAGGCGGACGCGACGAGAGCTGCACGAAGTGGGACACCACCGCACTGACTTCGCGCAGCGACACACGCCAGCGGATGCCACGGCAGCCGTGTCCCCACATGCGCAGCCGGACGCCACGAAAGTTGCACAAAGTGGGACATCTCGCGCGAGCGGACCGCGTGCGCGAGCTCAGGGAATGAGACGCGCCGCCCGGTACCGCTCGAACAGGCGCGAGAACGAGTCCCGCGTGCGGTGATGCTCGACGAAGCCCGCCAGGCGGCTCTTCGACATGTCGGTCATCACTTCGATGTCGCGTCCGAGATCGGCATCCGTGTGCCACCACGAAGCGACACGCGCAAGGTCCGGCTCGACGAGACCGTGCTTCTCGACGATCTCGGCCCACACCGGCGCCGCATCCGCCATCTGCTGCTCGAACGGTCGAGGCGCGGTGTCGAAGCCCTTGACCTCCACACCGAGGTCCGACGCGATGCGCGGCCACATCCAGCGCCAGCGGAACACGTCGCCGTTGGCCGTGTTGAAGGCCTCGTCGGCGCCCTCGGGGTGTGTGGCCGCCCACGCCATCTGGCTCGCGAGCAGATCGGCGTCGGTCACGTCGGTCAGGCCGTTCCACTGCGTCTCGCTGCCGGGGAAGACGAGCGGGCGACCGGTGTGGCGGCTGATCGCCGCGGCCACGGCGATGGTGAGGCCCATGTTCATCGCGTTGCCCACCGCGTGCCCGAGCACGGTGTGCGAGCGGTGCACCGACCAGGTGAAGCCCTGGCGCTTCGCCGCGGCGAAGAGCTCATCCTCTTGCGCGTAATAGAAGTTGTCGACGTCGAGCCGCGGCTCGTCCTCGTGGAACGGGGTGTCGGGCATCTCGCCCTGACCGTAGGCCTCGAAGGGCCCGAGGTAGTGCTTCAGCCCGGTCATCAGAGCGACGTGCCGCACCGGCGCCTCGGCGAGCGCGGCGAGCAGGTCGCGGACCATGCCGCCGTTGACGGCGATGTTCTCGGCCTCGGTCTCCTGCCGTGACCACGCGGTGAAGAAGACGTGCGTGACGGGGACGCCCCGCAGGGTCGAGGTCAGCGCGTCGCGCGAGCGCAGGTCGGCCGATCGCCACGTCAGTCCCGGTCGGGCCGGGCCGGGCCGCCGCGACAACGCCGTCACCTCCCAGCCGTCGTCGACCAGTCGATCGAGCAGGGCGCCGCCGGCGATACCGGTCGCGCCCACCACGAGGGCATGTGAGGAGTCAGTCAAGAGGAGGGGTCCCATCGATCGAGGTGAACGAGGGGCAACCACGGGTGTTCGGCGGGTATTCCTCGGTACGGGGTTCCGTTCCGCGAGCGACCGCGCGACCCTGGAGTGATGCAGTCCACCCACCCGATCCCGGGAGACCCCTGGCCGCACGACATGATCCTGGCCATCGAGGACGACCCGCACGAAGCGATCGAGATGCTCTGGGTCCGCGAGGCTTACGCGCTCGAGGTCGCCGGCGACGTTCCGCCGCCGCTGATCGACACTCCCGCCCCGGGCGCGCGAACGCTCGGCGAGACCGAGCGTGCTCGATGGCAGTCCGCCTGGGCCGCTCTCTGGGCTCGGGTCGTCGCACACGCGGGGCGCCCGACCGGCTCCCCCGCCATGGACAGGCTCATGCGGCAGGATCTGCCACCCGAGGAGCGCGCGGCCCTGCTCGCCGAGGTCACCGGCCCCTCGTGGCGCGAGGAATTCGGCGACGGCGTCTTCGACGATCCGTCGTTCCACGACGCGCGGGACCGCGCATCCGACGCGCGGCGTTCGGCACGGCCGCACTCGTTCGCCGACATCCCCGAACGCCGCGATGTCGAGGCTCTCGTCCCCGCCTGGCGGCAGGGCCTCGTGCGGATCGTGGTCATCCCGTGCCGGGGAGCGTACGTACGGTCCCTCGGCGCGACGGGCCTTCTCGTCACACCCGGGGTTCGTGCCGACTCGTCCGTCTACCGCGCCGCGCTGGCATCCTTCGCGCCGACGGCGGCGTCTTGATCGGTCGCCTGACACCGCGACCCCGGATGCCACGGCATCCATGTCCAAAAAAGGGCGGCCTCAGCACTCCGCAGGCCGCACAACCTGGGACACGACCCCGCCGAAACCGGGACACGGCCCCACCACCGGATGCCACGGCACCCATGTCCCAATAAAGGCGGCCTCAGCACCCCGCAGGCCGCACAACCTGGGACACGACCCCACCGAAACCGGG
Source organism: Sphingomonas sp. G5 (assembly GCF_052660795.1). Lineage (NCBI taxonomy): Bacteria > Pseudomonadati > Pseudomonadota > Alphaproteobacteria > Sphingomonadales > Sphingomonadaceae > Sphingomonas > Sphingomonas sp. G5. The sequence continues at coordinate 2,905,219 of NZ_CP109660.1, forward strand.
ACACGGCCCCACCACCGGATGCCACGGCACCCATGTCCCAAAAAAGGCGGCCTCAGCACCCCGCAGGCCGCACAACTTGGGACACGCCCCCACCGAAACCGGGACACGGCCCCCACCACCGGACGCCACAGCATCCCTGAACACGAGCTGATCACGCCCCGCACCAAAAGTGCCCCGGATCCCGGGCAGCCCACCGCCACCAGGGATCCGGGGCACGGTCCGCTCGCCGAGGCGGTAAGGGGCACCTCGGCGAGCGGGGCGCGTTCCGAGCGAACGGAACGCGCACGTGCCGCACCGCCCCGGGGCATCACGCTCCCGGGGCGGCGGGGGTCTTACAGGCCCTGGGCCAGGCGGTAGTACGCCTGGTTCCAGCGCAGCTCGCTCTGGAAACCGCGGACCGTGGTGTCGTCGTCGATGACGACGAGCTCGGTCTTGGCGATCTCGGCGAAGTCGCGGAACACCTCGATGCCCACGGCCGTCGTCATGACGGTGTGGTGCGCGGCACCCGCGGCGAGCCAGCAGCCGGCGGAGGTCGCGAAGTCGGGGGCGGGCTTCCACACCGCGCGGCCCACGGGCAGCTTCGGCAGGTCGGGGGCGTCCACGTTCTCGACGACGTTGGCCACGAGGCGGAAACGGTCGCGCATGTCGCTCATCGCGACGACGAGGGCGGGGCCGGCGTCGGCGGTGAAGACCAGGCGCACCGGGTCGTCCTTGCCGCCGATGCCCAGCTCGTGGATCTCGAGGCGCGGCTTCTTCGTGGTCAGCGAGGGCGAGACCTCGAGCATGTGCGCACCGAGGATGCGCTCCGACCCGGGCACCAGGTCATAGGTGTAGTCCTCCATGAGCGAGGCGCCGCCGGGCAGGCCCGCACCCATGACGTTGGCGACGCGCACGAGGATCGCCGTCTTCCAGTCACCCTCGGCGCCGAAGCCGTAGCCCTCGGCCATGAGGCGCTGCACCGCGAGACCGGGAAGCTGCTTCAGCGCGCCCAGGTCTTCGAAAGAGGTGGTGAAGGCGCCGAAGCCGCCCTCCTCGAGGAACGAGCGCAGGCCCAGCTCGATCGCCGCGCCGTCGCGCAGCGACTGATGACGCGCGCCGCCCGGGAGCAGTTCGTCGACGACGTCGTAGCTGTCGACGTACTCCTGCACGAGGGCGTCGATGTCGGCATCCGATGCCCGCTCGACGGCCTCGACGAGCTCGTTGACGCCCCACGTGTTGACCTGCACGCCGAAGCGCAGTTCGGCCTCGGTCTTGTCGCCCTCGGTGACGGCGACGAAGCGCATGTTGTCACCGAAGCGGGCGAGCTTGAGGGTGCGGGCGGCGGTCCAACCGGCGGCGGCGCGCTCCCAGTCCTCGATCTGCTGGCGTACGGCCGGGTTCGACACGTGGCCGACGACGGTCTTGCGCGACACACCCAGGCGCGTCTGGATATACCCGAACTCGCGGTCGCCGTGGGCGGCCTGGTTGAGGTTCATGAAGTCGAAGTCGATGTCGTTCCACGGCAGCTCGACGTTGGCCTGCGTGTGCAGGTGCAGCAGCGGCTTCTGCAGCGCGTCGAGGCCGGCGATCCACATCTTCGCGGGGCTGAACGTGTGCATCCACGCGATCACGCCGATGACGTCGTCGCGACCGTTGATCTCGAGAGCCATGCGGCGGATGCTGTCGGAGTCCTTCAGCACGGGCTTCCAGACGACCTTCACGGGCAGGCCGGAAAGGCCCTCGACGACGGCCTGCGACTGCTCGGCGACCTGCTTCAGCGTCTCTTCGCCGTAGAGGTTCTGGCTGCCGGTGACGAACCAGACCTCGTAGCCGTCGAGGTCGTTCTTGAGGGGAGAGCGGGTCATGACTGTTCCTTTTCGAGTGATCAGAGGGATGCCACGGCGGCGGCCTCGACGGCGAGTCCGGCGCGGTAACGGTCGAGGTAGGTCGAAAATCCGGCGACATCGGCCGGGTCGGGGTCGGCGGTGACGATCGGCGCGTCGGCGAAGATCGCCTCGCGCAGGTAGGTGTCGAGATCGCGGCCCTGGCCGTCGACGACGTAGGCCGCGAGCACGGCGATGCCCCACGCGCCGCCCTCGGATGCCGTCTCGGCGACCGCGACGGGAGCGTCGAGGGCTGCCGCGAGGAAGCGCTGGGCGACACCGGCCGTGCGGAACATGCCGCCGTGCGCGTACATCCGGTCGAGCTGCACGCCCTCGCCGTGGAGCACGTCCATGCCGAGCGCGAGCGTTCCGAACACGCCGTACAGCTGCGCGCGCATGAAGTTCGGCAACGTGAGGCGGCTGTCGGGCGTGCGCACGACGAGCGGACGGCCCTCGTCGAGACCCGCGATGGGCTCGCCGGCGAGGTGGTTGTAGGCCAGCAGTCCGCCGGCGTCGGGTTCGCCGTTCAGGGCCGCCTCGAACAGCGCCGCGTAGGTGGCATCCGGGGTCACCGGCGTGCCCGCCGCGGCGGAGAAAGCGGTGAACATGTTGGCCCAGGCGGCCAGCTCGCTCGCGCCGTTGTTGCAGTGCACCATCGCCACCGCGTCGCCCGACGGCGTCGTGACGAGGTCGAGTTCGTGGTGCACCTGGCTGAGCGGCCGCTCGAGCACGACCATCGCGAAGATGCTCGTGCCGGCGCTGACGTTGCCCGTGCGGGGGGCGACGGCGCAGGTGGCGACCATGCCGGTTCCGGCGTCGCCCTCGGGAGGGGCGAACGGGATGCCGGGACGCAGGGTTCCACTCGGGTCGAGGAGCGCAGCGCCCTCGGCGGTGAGGTTGCCCGCCGAGGTACCGGCGACGAGCGACCGCGGGAGGAGGTCCTTCAGAGCCGGGACGCGGCCTGCGGCCACGTGGTCGTAGCGGGCGACGAGCTCGGCGTCGTAGTCGCGGGTGGCGGAGTCGATGGGGAACATGCCCGAGGCATCGCCCACGCCGAGCACCTTCTCACCGGTGAGCTTCCAGTGGACGTAACCCGCGAGGGTCGTGAGGAAGCGGATCTCGGGCACGTGGGGCTCGGCGTCGACGACGGCCTGGTGCAGGTGGGCGATCGACCAGCGGAGCGGGATGTTCACGCCCAGCAGCTCGGTGAGCTCGGCGGCCGCGACCCCGGTGTTGGTGTTTCGCCACGTGCGGAAGGGCGCGAGCAGCTCGCCGTCGGCATCGAACGCGAGGTAGCCGTGCATCATCGCCGACACCCCCATCGCGGCGTACCGCTCGGGGGTGACGCCGTACTTCTGCCGCACGTCGGCGACCAGCTCGACGTACGCGGCCTGCAGGCCCGACCACACGGCATCCAGGGAGTAGGTCCAGAGCTTGTCGGCGTAGACGTTCTCCCATTCGTGGGAGCCGACCGCGAGCACCTCGGCGTCGGGGCCGATGAGGCACGCCTTGATGCGGGTGGAGCCGAGCTCGATGCCGAGGGAGGCGCGGCCTTCTTGGACCAGGGCGGTGATGCGGGCGTTCATCGGCGGTCGTCCGTGCTCTGTCCGTAGACGTTCTGGTAGCGGTTGTAGAGGGCGTCGATCTTGTCCTGCGGGATCGGGATGAGCGGGCCGGCCTCACGCGCGATGTGCACGGTGCGGGCGACGTCTTCGAGCATGACGGCGGCCTTGACGGCGTCTTTCGCGTTCGTGCCGATCGTGAAGGGGCCGTGGTTCTGCATGATCACGCCGCGCGAACGGTGTCCGCGCAGGGTCTCGACGATGCCGCGGCCGATCGAGTCGTCGCCGATGATCGCGAAGGGGCCGATAGGGATGGGACCGCCGAACTCGTCGGCCATGGCCGTGATGACGCAGGGGATCTCTTCGCCACGTGCCGCCCAGGCGACGCCGTAGGTGGAGTGCGTGTGCACGACCCCGCCGACCTCGGGCATGTTCCGGTACACGTAGGCGTGCGCCGCGGTGTCGCTCGAGGGGCTGCGCTCGGAGCCGGGCGTGCCGGGGATCGCGTTGCCGTCGAGGTCGCAGAGGATCATGTTCTCGGGAGCCAGGTCGTCGTACGAGACGCCCGAGGGCTTGATGACGAACAGGTCGGCTCCGGGCACGCGACCTGAGACGTTGCCGCCGGTCCAGACGATGAGGTTGTAGCGCACGAGCTCGGCGTGCAGTTTCGCGACGTCGGCGCGGACGGCGTCGATCGCCTCCTGCACCTCGGGCGCGAACGTGGCGGCATCGGACACGCGTGTCTCCTTCGACGGGGTTCGGGGTGGGCGCGGCGCCCTCGATCCGTAATGTTACCGGTAACATCGCGGCGCCGCGAGGGCGCTTTTCGCGGGTTGCCGCCCCGCGCGCACCGAGATCACACGATCTCGAGGCGCCGTTGGGCCGGGTGCGGGGCGAAGGGCGGGCGGGGGTTCGGCGGCGTCGCGGCGCGGCGGGGTGTGCGGGGGTTCGGCGGCGTCGCGGCGCGGCGGGGTGTGCGGGGGGTCGGCGGCGTCGCGGCGCGGCGGGATGTGCGAAACTCCGGAGTTTCCGGCCCTCCAGGTGGATCCAGTCGGGGCGGGGAGGCAGATCAGGGCGCTTTTCAGGAGTTTCGCACGGCCCGGCGCCGCGCCAGCCCCGGACGCCGGGACCCTGCGCACGCGTCACGGCCCGCCGCCGCGCCAGCCCCCGTGCGCCGCGCGCCGCCCACGCCCGCGTCACAGCCCGGCGCCGCGCCAGCCCGCGCGCCGCGCGAGCCTGCGCCCGCGTCACAGCCCGCCGCCGCGCCAGCCCCGGGCGCCGGGACCCTGCGCACGCGTCACGGCCCGCCGCCGCGCCGACCTTCGGCGCCGCCGGCCCGCAGCCGCGTCGCTGCCCGCTGCAGCACCGGCCCCGCGCGCCGCGCCCCGCGCGAGCCCGTGCGGCGTCAGGCCGGCGGGGCGGTGGAGTCCCGGACCACCAGCACGGGAGCCGCCGGCGCGACGACCGCATCGCCCAGCACGGCGGCCACGGCGTACTCCGCTTCCCCCTCGACATCGAGGCGCACCGTCGTGAGCGACGGGGTGTAGAACGCGGCATCCGGATTGTCGTCGAAGCCCGCGACCGAGACGTCCGCCGGCACCCGGAGACCTCGGGACATGAGACCGGCCGTGAGTCCGAGGGCCATCTGGTCGTTGGCGACCGCGACGGCCGTGGCCCCCGCCGCGATGCCGGAGGCGACCGCCTCCGCGACGGCAGCCCCTGAAGCCGCGCTCCAGTCTCCCTCGAGCCGGTCCGCGCGTTCGAGGCCGCGGCGGTCCACGGCGTCGGCGACGCCGGCCGTGCGCGCGAGGGCCTCGCGCCAGTCCGACGGGCCGGCCACCTCGACGATGCGCCGGTGCCCGAGGTCGGCGAGATGGTCCACGACGAGGGCGGCCGCATCGCGTTGCCGACTCCCGGACTCGCCGTACAGCGGCACGATCGGCACGTCGTATCCCTCGAGGGAGGTGGCTCCGTGCGCGGCGACGAGCACGATCCCGTCGACCCCCTGATCCAGGAGGTGGCGCACGGCGGCGTCGATGTCGGCGGGGTCGTCCGAGTCTGTGTAGGCGGTCGAAATCCACCGACCGCGCGCCCGCGCGGCCCGCTCGAGGGCGGTGATCCCCGCCGCGGGGCCGTGCAGGACCGCGTCGGATGCCACGACCCCGACCGTCCGCGTCAGGCTCGTGCCGAGTGCGCGCGCGGCGTTGTTCACGCGATAGTCCAGGGCGGCGACCGCGTCGAGCACGCGCTCCCTGGTCGCCTCGCGGATGCCCGGGTATCCGTTCAGGACGCGCGAGACCGTCTGCGCCGACACCCCGGCGGCGACGGCGACGTCACGAACGCCGATGCGCTTGCCGCCGGTGTCGCCACTCATGAGGACTCACAGTAGCGGCGCGGGAGAGGCGGCACGGGAAGGATCCGCGGCATCCCCCCGCATAGGCACGCCCCCGCCCCGGTCGGCGGGGCTAGTTCTCACCCCGGACGACCGGATGCCGCGGCTCCGTAGGGGACGGAACCGGGGCATCCGGGATCGTTCACTCGAAGTTGCGATGGCGGGCGACGAGATCCTCGAACTTCGCGCCGGTGCGACGCACGAGCATGAGGTACAGCACGTCCCAGAAGATCCAGAGCGACTGCTCGAACAGGCTCCCCATCGCCTGGATAGTGGGGACCAGAACGCTCGGGTCGTCGGCGCCGTAGGTGTGGGCGGGCACCGTCAGCACGATGTCGGCCAGCTGCGCGGTCGGCCCGTCGGGGACGGCCGTGGCGACGAGCAGAGTCGCGCCCGTCTTCTTGACCTGCTCCGCGACGTAGTGCAGGTGCGGGATGTTCGCCGGGCCCGTGGGCATGATGAACAGGTCGTCCGCCGTGACCGCGGGCGTGGTGTCGTCCCATCCCCAGTGCACGGTCTTCCCGAAGTGCGTGAGGCGCATCGCGAAGGCCTTGGAGCCGAGCCCCTCCCGCCCGATGCCGAGCACGAAGATGCGCTGGTGCTTCTCGAGGGCGTCGAGGGCGGCGTCGAGGTTCTCCTCCGGTACGCGGCGGAACACCTCCCCCAACTCGGCGACGACGGTCGAACTGATGTCCTGGAATTCCGACATGGGCGCGGTCCTTTCTTTCGTCTGCGGTCTCGGGCTCAGTGCGCGTTCGAGCGGGCACCCCAGCGGCCGACGAGCAGCGCCAGGAGGATGACCGCACCGTACACGGCGTTGATCCAGAAGGTGGGGACACCGGCGAGCGTGAGCACGTTCGTCAGGGTGCCGAGCAGCAGCACACCCAGGAGGGCCCCCACGATGCGCCCCTGCCCGCCGTTGAGCTGCACGCCGCCGATGACGGCCGCGGCGAGCGCGCTGAAGATGAGGTTGTCGCCCATGCCGCTGGTGACCGAGGCGAGACGCCCCGCGAGCATGAGACCGGCGAAGGCGGCGAGCGCGCTGGCCACGACGAAGGCGGTGATGAGGACGGCATCGACCCGGATGCCGGCGGCTCGGGCCGCGTCGGCGTTGCCGCCGATCGCGTAGAGCGCACGGCCCCACGCGGTGTAGCGCAGCACGAGCCCGGCGACGAGGAACAGGATGCCGGTGATCCAGATCGCCGCGGGGATGCCGGCCCAGCGCGCCGAACCGACGTAGCGGAAGGCTTCGGGCAGGCCGGCGAGGGTCTTGCCCTGGCTGACGCCGAGCGTGATTCCGCGCAGCAGGATCAGCATCGCCAGCGTGACGATGAACGGATCGAGCTTGACCTTCACGACGAGGAAGCCGTTGATCAACCCGATCAGGACGCCGATCGCGAGGGTGACGAGGATGGCCACCCCGGGCCCGATCTCGGAGCCCAGGCCGCCCATCGCGGCCGGCACCATCAGCCACGCGGCGACCATGGGGGCCAGGCCCACGGTCGACTCGAGCGAGATGTCGAGCTTGCCGGTGATGAGGATGAACGTCAGGCCGATCACGACGATCCCGAGTTCGGCGGATTGCCGCAGGATCAGCGTGAGGTTCGCGGCGGACAGGAACGCGGGGCTGACGACGGCTCCGACGATCGCGACGATGACGAGGCCCGGCAGGACGCTCAGCTCGCGCACGTTCTTCACGACGGAGCGCACCACGGGGTTCGGGGTGCTGACGGGGGTTCTGACGACGGTGGTTCGCACGGTGTTCACTCCAGGCCTTCGATGGCTCGAACGATGTCTTCTTCGGTGGGATCGGCGAGTTCGGACGAGATCCGTCCCTCGCGCATGATGAGGACGCGGGGGCTGACGAGCAGCTCCTCGACGTCATCGGAGATGAGGATGACGGCGACGCCGTCGGCGAGGGCCCTCAGCATCAGGGCATAGATGGCGTCCTTCGCGGCGATGTCGACACCCGCGGTGGGCGAGATGAGCACCAGCACTCGAGGGGAGCGCGCGAGCGCCCGCGCCAGAACGACCTTCTGCTGGTTGCCGCCGCTCAGGCCCGACACGGCGAGCTTCGGGTCCGGGGGCACGAGGGCCACGTCGGCGATGAGCGTTCGCGACATCTCGGTCTGCGCGCGCGGCGAGAAGAAGCCCCTCGGGGCGAGTTGGTCCATGACGCCCATGGTCATGTTCTCGGCGACGCTGAGCTGGGGGACGTATCCGTCCTTGTGCCGGTCGGCGGGGACGAAACCGACGCCCGCCCGCTGGCTGGCTTTGACGTCGCCGGTGCGGATCGGGTCGCCCGCGACGACGATCTCCCCGCTGCCGAGCGGCCGGAGTCCCGCGATGGCCTCGCCCACCGAGTACTTCCCCGATCCGCCCACGCCGCCGATGGCGATCAGCTCGCCGGGCGCGACCGAGAGGGTGACGTCCGTGAACGCCCCCTCGCGATCGGTGGCCCCGCGCAGCTGCACGGCGGATCGGGCGTCGAGGGCCGGAGCGGTGTTCTCGGCACGGTGCCGACGCTGCTCCTGGCCCGCGAGCAGGGCGTCGACGAGGTCGTCGGAACGGATGTCGTCGCCGGTGCGCGACCAGAGCAGCTTCCCGTCGCGCAGCACGGTCGCCGAGTCGCAGATCGCGGTCACCTCCCGGAGGAAGTGCGAGACGAACACGAAGGTGACGCCCGCTTCCTGCAGCTCCTGCACCTTGTCGAAGAGGCGTCGGATGGCGGCGCCCTCGAGCTGCACGGTGGGCTCGTCGAGGAGGACGATGCGCGTCCCCGCCTCGAGCGCCTTCGCGATCGTGAGCATCTGACGCTCCTCGATCGGGGCGTCCGCGAGCAGCAGCTTCGGGTCGAGGCGGATGTTCCACGCGTCGAGGATCCGCTCGGCCTCGGACTGCATCTTCGCCCACGAGACGCGGGCGCCGGTGGTGGGCAGGCGCCCCGCGAAGAGGTTCTCCGCGATGGTGAGGTTCGCGAAGACCGAGGGCCGTTGGTACACGCAGGCCACGCGTTGTTGCCAGGCCTTGGGGTCGGATGCCGGCGGGGCCGCCTCCCCGAAGAAGCTCACCGTCCCCGTGTCGGGCGTCTCGAGGCCCGTGATCATGCGCAGCAGGGTGGATTTACCCGCACCGTTGCGTCCGATGAGGCCGTGCACCTGCCCGGGGAGGATCGAGACGGAGACGTCTTGCAAGGCCTTCGTCGCACCGTAGGTCTTGCTCACGCCGTCGATCTGGATGGCGGGCACGGTGGCCGTGAGGATGGTCATGACGTCTCCGTCTCGCTGGGGTGGATGGCCGGGTTACTTGCTGACGCCGAACGCGTCGAGGGCGAACTTCTTGTTGCCCCAGAGGTCCGGGTCTTCGACGTTGTCCTTGGTCACGACGGGCGTGGGCAGCAGGTCGACGAGGTTGCCGTTGCGCTCCTCGATCGTGCTGCCGTGGTCGGTGGCTCCCGGCTGGAAGGTCTCGCCCTTGATGGCGCGGGTGAGGTAGTCGACGCCGTAGTCGATGTAGTCGGTCATCGGCTGGGCGACGGCGGCATCCAGCCATCCGTCGCGGATCGCGTTCATCGCCATCGGGCTGGCGTCGACCGAGACCTGCACGATGTGGCCCGTCTGCCCCGCGGGCACGAGCTTGCCGGCCGACTTGAGCGTGTCGAGGATCGTCGGGAAGAAGGTCGCGTCGCTCTGGTTGTAGATACCCGCGACGTTGCCGTACTGGTTCAGCGCGGTCTCGATACCGGATGCCGCCTTCGCGGGGTCCCATTCGGTGGCGACGTTCACGAGCTTGACGCCCGGGTACTTCGAGGCCATGCAGTCGTTGAATCCGTTGGTGCGATCACGACCGTTCGAGGTCACCGGGTCTCCGTCGAGGGTGACGACGACCGCATCGGCCGCGACGCGCTTGCCCATCTCCTCGCACGCGAGTTCACCCATCTGGACGTTGTCGGCGCGGACGATCATGGCGATCTTGCCGGAGGCGGGGGCTTCGTCGATCGCGACGATCGGAACGCTCGAGTCGTTGGCGTATTCGATGGCCGGGACGATCGCGTCGGCGTCGCCGACCGAGATGACCAGGCCCTTGGCGCCCTTGTTGATGAGCGTCTGGATGTCGGTGATCTGCTGGGCCGCGTCGCGGTCGGCGTTGGTGGCCGGGATGGTGGCGTAGCCGAGCTCGGCGAAGCGCTCCATGGAGCCGACGTTCTCGGCGTTCTGGAACGGGTCGGTGTGGGGCTGGGAGTAGCTCAGCGGAGTGTCGGCCGGCTCGCCGGAGCCGGAGCCGGCGTCGCCGGATGCACCGCCCGCGCATCCGGCGAGCAGCAGCGCGCCGGCGCCGAAGAGGGCGAGTCCGGTGATGGGTGAAGTTCGCATGCGTACTTCCTCTCTGAAGTGCAGAAGCCTCTGGGGTAGATGGCGGTTTCGCTGTACAGGACCGAAGCCCTGCCCGTATCGTACGTCTTGTACGTACAGAATGTACAGCGCAATTCAGAAGATGAGAACGGATGACGGCTCGGGGGTTCGCGGGATCGGGTATCCGCACCGTCTGTACAGTCAGAACCAAACGTACGACGAAGGCGCGACGATGCGCACGACGACGAGGAGAATCACGTGGCGCACACGATCGAACGGGTCTCCCCCGTGCCGTATTACGAACAGCTCTACGAGATCCTGCGCGAGCAGATCTCGCAGGGCGAGATCGCCGAGGAAGAACGACTGCCCAGCGAACTCGAACTCTGCCGCGAGTTCGGCCTGTCGCGAGCCACGGTGCGCCAGACGCTGACCAAGCTCGAGAACGACGGGTACGCGCACCGCATCCCGCGGCGCGGGGTGTTCGCGAGCGTTCCCGGCCAGACGGCCGGGTGGACCGTTCAGGAAGGTTTCCTCGAATCGCAGCTGCGGCACGGACGGACGGGCATCACGACGACCGTCGTGCAGACGGGCTACGTCACCCCCGAAGCCCACGTCGCGGACGCCCTGCGCGTCGGCCCCGACACCGAGGTGTTCGCACTGGAGCGCGTCCGCTCGCTCGACGGACGCCGGGCCATGTACAGCACGAACTGGTTCCCCCGCGAGGTGGCCCGGACGATCGCCAGCGAATCGGGCGTGCTCGACGGCTCGGCCTCGCTCAACGGTCATCTCCGATCGGCGGGCTTCGTCAGCAGCGGTGCGCAGCGGGTGATCCACGCCCTGGCCGCGCCGGACGCGGTCGCCGCTCACCTCGACGTCGAACCGGGCCACCCCGTGCTCCGCGTGCGCTCCTCGTCCTGGGCGGCCGATGGCACGCGGTTCGATTACTACGAGACCTGGGTGCTCACCGACGTCATCCCGCTCGAGGTCAGCGTCTCGGCGAGCTGAACACCCTCATCCCAGCATCCCGCTGACGAAGCCCCCCAGCGCGTCGACCGGGTCGGGACTCCACCCGCGTGCGGTCGCCGCGAGCAGCGCGGCTCCGACCGCCGTGACCTCCGGCTCGAGGATGGGCACCGCGGGCGCCCCGTTCACCGCGGCCTTCAGCGCGATCCAGCCCGGGGAGCGCACCCATCCCCCGGCCATGCGGACCTCGGCCGTGCCGCCCACGTCACGACGCACCGCGTCGACCGCGTCGCGACCGGCCACCGCGAGAGCTCCCAGCACCGCGGATGCACGGACACGGGGGTCGACCGGCGCATCGGGTGCGTACGACGGCTGCCCTCCGCCCCGCTGACCGGGGACGAACCAGCCCGACTCCCACAGCGGCAGGGGTGCGGAGCGACCGATCAACAGGTGCCGGATCGCGCGCCCCACCTCGGCGTCACGTGAGGCCCACTGCACGTTGCGCGCCAACTCTTCGACGAGCAACAGGGTGCTGCCGGAGGCGCGGATGCCGGGGGCCACATCGACGTGGTCATCGCCCCGCCGCCTCGCGGACGACGACTGCGCGACGACCACCTCGGCGGTGCCCATCGAATCGAGCACCGCTCCCGGGACCATGAGCTGTACGCCCCACCCCCCGATCGGATGATCGTGACCGCCGGCCACGGCGATGGCATCCGCCGCCATCACTCCCGCCGCGCGGAGCGCCGGCGAAACGATCTCGCCGACCACCTCCCCGGTGGGGACGACGGGCGGAAGCAGGTTCTGGTCGCCGAGGGACACGGCCACGCGATCGTGGGCCCAGGCGCGTTCGCCGCTGCGCCAGGCCGCCGTGCGCGGGGCGAGGGTGTCGCTGAGGAAGGCGCGGCCGGTCCAGGCGACGGCCGGGAGGTCGGTGAGGGCGATCCACGCGGCGGCGCGCTCGGTTCCCGGCTGCGCCCGGGCCCACCTCCAGCCCACGAGGGAACGCACCGGATCGGTGTCGACGTCGAAGGTGTGATCATCGACGAGGTCGGGGCGCAGTGCCTCGAAGACGGCGTGACGCCGCGGGTCGAACCACGCCAGGGCGGGGGTCAGCGGGCGCAGCCGCCCGTCGACGAGGACGCCGTCCTCCCCGATCCCGGCGACGCACAGGGCATGGATCACGCGACTGTCGCCGCAGACCTCGACGACCATGTCCTCGATCGCGAGCACCAGAGCGGCCGCGTCGACGGCGAGGTCTGCTCCGGCGCGCCGCGTGGGGCGACTGGCGCGAGCCACGACGGCGCCGTCCGCGGTCAGCGCGACGACCTTGGTGTTGGTGCTGCCCACGTCGATGCCCACCACGACCGGAAGGCGTACACGCAGAGTCACCGTCGATTCCTCCCGGGGGCGAAGACGACTGCCCTCCCCTCGACCTTAGCGGCGCCGATCAGACGCGCGCGGGCGTGGGAGACGGCGCGCTCGCGAGGTAGCCGAGGGCGAGCTGCGCATCGTGGTGCTGTCGCGCGACCTGGGGCGCGGGGGGCGCGGGGGCGACGGGAGAGGTCTCCACGGACCATCGGGGGAAGGCACCGGTGAGCGCGGCCGCCGCCTGCATCGCGGCGCCCTTGGCGACGTACTCGTCGGCCGTCGGCACGGCGAGGGGCAGGTCGACGAGCTCGGCCAGTACGCGCTGGACGGCACGGTTCTTCGCCGCACCGCCGATCACCAGCAAGCGGCGCGAGTGCACACCGCACGCGGCGAGCGCGTCCAGCATCGCGACCTGACTCGCCACCGTCCCCTCGACGATCGCGCGCGCCATGTTCGCCCGTGTGAAGTTGGAGAGGCTCGCGCCCAGCACGGCCGCCCGCGCGTGCGGCAGGTCGGGTGTGCGCTCCCCCTCGAAATACGGCAGCAGCGTCAGCCCCTCCGCTCCCGGGGGTGCCGCGAGCGCGAGCTCGGCGAGCTCCTCGTGCGTGCACCCCAGCAGTTCCGCACCGACCTGCAGGTTGCGCGCCGCATTCAGGGTCGCGACGATCGGCAGGTGATCGCCGGTGGCGTCGGCGTAGCTGCAGACGTACCCCGCGTAGTCGTGGACAGGATCCGCCGTGCGCGCGTAGACGACGCCCGAGGTGCCCAGGCTCAGGACGGCGTCCCCCTCTTCGAGACCCAGCGCGAGAGCCGCAGCGGCGTTGTCACCGCTGCCGACCCCGATCGGAAGGCCGGCGGGGATACCGGGGAGTCCGGCGGCCGTGACCCCGGCACGCTCGAGGGGGCCGAGGATGACGGGCAGCACGACCGGATGGCCGAACGCGTGCTCGAGCAGATCGAGGGTGTACTCCCCCGTCTCGCCGGACCAGTACCCGGTCCCCGATGCTTCGGACCGGTCCGTGACGAGGCTGTCGATGCCCCCCGTGCCGGGACCGAATCCGCGCAGACGCCAGGTGAGCCAGTCGTGCACGACGGCGATGGCCGCGGTGCGGGCGGCGGCATCCGGGAACTCGTCGCGCAACCAGCGCGCCTTGACAACCGTGTCCGACAGGGTGAGGGGCAGACCGGTCCGCCGGATCCAGGTGTCCCGACCCAGCTCGGCGTTCAACGCCATCATGTGCGGGTGCGAGCCCAGATCGTTCCAGAGGGGCGACGCGGTCACGGGGGTTCCGGTCGCGTCGAGGAAGATCGGCGTGTGCTGCTGTCCGCTCACCGACACCGCGAGCACGTCGTCGAGTCCTCCCGCCGCCTGCACGGCGTCGAGCAGGGCGTGCCACCACACGTCCGGGTCGACGATGGTCGCGGCCGGGTGCGGCGCCGACCCTTCTCGGACGCAGACCCCGGTGTCGAGGTCGCGCACGGTGACCTTGCAGCTCTGGGTGGACGAGTCGATTCCCGCGACGAGCCTCATCGCTGCGCCTTTCGTTCGGAGGAGCGTGCGGCGCTCACGCCGGCATCGCCTTCAGGTGTTCCCAGCGCGCAGCGGTGGCGGCCACCCCGTCCTGCAGCATCCGGTGTCGTCGCGGATCGGGGGCGATCTCGCGGGGGAGCGCGTCCTCCCAGGGGCGGCGGGCGCCGTGCGCCAGCGCTTGCGCTCCGCGGGAGACGATCTCGTCGACCCCGGCGGCGCTGACCGGAGCACCGAGCAGGTCGGCTTTGAGCTGGAGCCAGAGCGGATTGGATGCCGCGGGCCCGATGACCTTCACGCGGTCCAGGTCCGCGCTGAAGAGGGTCCAGACGTCCGCGAACTGGCGGGCGAGCCCGAGGAAGCACCCGAACACGAGCTCGACGGCGGTGGTGTCGGTGCCCACGCCCGCGATCGCGCCTCGGGCGTTCGCGTCCTTGTCCGGCGGCGGGCTGCCGCGGAAACGCGGCAGGACGAGGGGCACACGACCGAGGTCGATCTTCCCGTCGAGGTAGGCCCGGTGGGCGCGATCGATGAGAGCGCGCACCTCCGCCTCGTCGCGGTCGAGGAGCGTGCGCACCGTCGCGAAGGCCGAGCCCCCGGTCGGGATGGAGGCGAAGAGCGTGAAGGACTCGCCGTCGCAGGCGAGGCCGCCCGCGATCTTGGTGGCCGCGGTGGCGGCATCCGTCCGCGGTTCGCGCACGAGGGTGAGGATCCCCTCGGTGGTCCCGGTGGAATCGAGCATCTCCCCCGGCTGCAGGTCGGCGCCGACACCCCCGACCATGTGATCGTGGCCGGCGACGTGGACCGTCACCTCGTCGAGGCCCCAGGTGTGCGCGATCGCGGGGTCCATCGCGACGCCGAGCGCCGCCGGACGCAGCGGGGGGAAGATCGCCGGATCGACGCCGAGGAGCGCGCACACCTCGCGCGAGGGGCGCCGCTCGCGCAGGTCGAGCGCCATGGTGCGGCTGGCGAGCGAGGGCTCGGACCACCGTCGGCCGGTCAGCAGCGCGGCGACGAATTCCGACACATTGAGCCAGAGGGCGTCGGCGGTGTCGCCCTCGGCGTGGGCCAGGGCCCACGCGACCTTGGACAGCGCGTAGTTGGCGTTGACGGGCAACCCGGTGACGGCGTAGACGCGCTCCCGCTGCGCGGGGGTGAGGTCTCTCAGCAGGGCGGCGCCGCGCTGATCGTGCCAGAGGATCATGGGCGATCGCAGCGAGAGGTCGGCGCCGACGAGCCCTCCCGATTCGCCCACGCCCGCGAGCGCGATGCGCTGGACCGCGCGGCGCAGAGGCGGTTCGAGATCCGCGACGAAGTCCCGGACGGCGTCGAGGAGCGCCGCGACGTCGTAGACCTCGCCGATCCCGTCGCCGACGGTGGGCGTCGCGACGCGTCGCGAGACGACGAGAGCGCCGTCGCCGTCGAACACGCAGAGCTTGATGCTCGTCGTGCCGATGTCGACCGTGATCGTGGGGGTCATGAGCGTCAGAGCGAGGGGTTGAGCATGCGGATGCGACGCTCGACGACGTCGGAGATCGCCGCGACCGCGTCGAGGGAGACCCGGATGAGGGAGTTCTCGTTCGGGTTCGCGGCGTACGCCTCGCCAAAGCTGCGGATCATGGCGTTGCGCAGGTCGCTCGCGACGTTGACCTTGACCACGCCGAAGTCGGCCAGGCGGCCGAGCTGCTCTTCGGGCAGGCCCGAGCCGCCGTGGATGACGAGGGGGACCGGGCTGGCCGCGCGCACGCGCTCGAGGAGGTCGAAGTCGATGCGCGCGTTCGGCGCGTACCCGTGCACGTTGCCGACCGACACCGCGAGCATGTCGCAGCCGACGGCGGCGACGAAGTCGGCCACCTGCGCCGGGTCCGTCGTGCTGGCGAACTCTGGGGCGACGTCGTCTTCTTTGCCGCCGATGCTGCCGAGTTCGGCCTCGAGGGCGATCGTCGCACCGCACATCCGCCGCGCCGTCGCCGAGGTGGCGGTGTTCTCGGCGAGCGGCTCCTCGGAGGCGTCGATCATGATCGAGGTGAAATCGGCGGCCAGGGCCGCTTCGACGGCCGCGAGGGACTTGCCGTGGTCGAGGTGCAGGGCGACCGGGACGGTCGTGTCCGCCAGGCGCCGCGCGACCATGTCGTAGACGTACTCGTAGCCGGAGAGCTTCACATTCGTCGGAGCGACCTGGATGAAGGTCGGCACACCGACCTTCTCGACCGCATCGATGATGCCCATGGTCGTCTCGATGTTCGTGGTGTTGAACGCTCCCGCCACGAGCCCGCGGGCCGTGCACTCCTGGATGACGTCGTGTCCGCTGACCAAAGGCATGGGCAGTCCCTCCGTTGTGGTGACGGAGGCGGGACGGCGAGGCGTCCCGGATCGATCCGTCCGCGGTCCCTTCCGCGTTGGATGTCAGCGTAGTGCGTAACGTCCATATCGTCCAGTCTGTACGTACAACATGGACGACAACGAATCTCACCGTCGCTCGAGGGCGCGGCCGACGACCGCTCACCACCTCGGGGACGAGCGAACACGCGCAGACGGTGGGGCGGAAGCTACCGCCGTCGCGACCCCGGGCGACGGAGGGATGCGCGGGCGCGCGGCGATCAAGGCGGGCAGCCCGCACCCTGAGGGAGCGCTCCCGCGAAGAACCCGCCGACGCCCCCCTTACAAGACGTCGACGGGTCCCGCCCTAACTCTGGCGCATCCGGGTTCGCCGAATCCACCCCAATCTGGGTGGTCAGCTCTCTGTCGCGCGCAGCGCCGAGATCACGTCGTAACGCTCACGGATCTCGGGTCGGTGGTCGGATTCGACCGTGCGGGTCATCGCGACCGACCAGTCGACGGGTCCTCCCGCGAGCACTCCCGCCGCCTGGCGGGCCGCACCGAGCGCGACGTACTCCCCCGCGGCGGGGACGACGATCTCGGCGTCGAACACCTGCGCGGCGATGCGCGCCACTCCCTCGTTCGCCGCTGCCCCACCGATGAGCAGCACGCGGCGCACCTCGACACCCTGCGCCTGGATCGCCTCGAGCCCGACGGCCAAGCCGCTCAGCATGCCCTCGATCGCGGCGCGCGCGAAATTCGGACGGTTCGTGGATGCCAGGGTCAGGCCGGTCAGCGATGCCTGCGCGTGCGGCAGGTTCGGTGTGCGCTCCCCCTCGAACCAGGGCACGAGCACCACGCCGCCGGCGCCGGGCTCGGCCTCGAGGGCCAGGGCACCGAGCTCATCGTGCGAGACGTCGAGGAGGCCCGCGAACGCGTCGAGCACCCGAGCGGCGTTGAGGGTGGCCACCAGGGGCAGGAAACGCCCCGTCGCGTCGGCGAAGCCGGCGACGGCGCCCGTCGCGTCACGGGCCGGGGTGTCGGTGACGGCGAACACGGTGCCCGAGGTTCCGAGCGAGACGACCACGTCGCCGACGCCCGCGCCGAGGCCGAGCGCAGCGCCGGCGTTGTCTCCCGCGCCGGGTCCGACGAGGGCGCCACCGGGCAGTGCCCCGGCGCTCTCCCACGGACCGAGCACCCGCGGAAGCACCGCCTCGTGGCCGAGCGCGCGCGTGAAGAGGTCGAGGTCGTACCCGTCCGCGCCCCAGTACGCGGTACCCGAGGCGTCGGAGCGGTCGGTGACCAGCTCTTCGAGCACGGCGTTGCCGGGGCCGAAGCCGCGCAGACGCCAGGTCAGCCAGTCGTGGGGCAGGGCGACGGCGGCGACGCGCGCGGCGTTGTCGGGCTCGGCGTCGCGCAGCCAGCGCAGCTTCGTGCCCGTGAACGACGCCACCGGCACCGCCCCGGTCCGCTCCGCGAATTCCGCCGCGCCGACCTCGTCGATCAGGTCGCGCGCGGCCTGCGCCGACCGGGTGTCGTTCCACAGCAGGGCGTCGCGGATCACCGCGCCCTCGGCGTCGAGCACGACCATGCCGTGCTGCTGGCCCGCGATCGACACCGCGGCGACCTCGTCGAGACCGCCGGCCTGGGCGATGGCATCCTGAAGTGCTTTCCACCACGCTTCGGGATTCACCGACGTGCCCGAGGGGTGCGACGCACGACCCTCGCGGACGACCTTCCCGGTCTCGGCGTCGACGACGACGACCTTGCACGACTGCGTCGACGAGTCGACTCCCATGACGAGCGCCATGCTCTGCCCTTCTGTCCGCCGCGCCTTCGTCGGCGCGGTCCGAGTTGTCTGTGTCGCGGGGGTGCGCCCCGTGGCGTCGAGGCCCCGCCGTGCCCTCATCCCCTTTTGAGCGTCCACAACACCCGGAGACTTTTCGAGTTCGTCCGGGTGTTCTGGACACTCGAGGTGAGGGCGGGGCCCCTCGGCGGATGCCGCGATTCAGTCGGGGCGAATGTACCGCGAGCGGGGCCCGGATGCCGCGGCATCCGGACCCCCTCCGACTCAGCGCGCGCCGAGCAGGTGCTCGGTGGCGAGCTGCTGCAGGCGGACGAAACCGAAGCCCTTGCCGCCGAGGTATGCGTCGGTGTCGAAGTCCTCGTAGGCCGAGCGGTCGGCGAGGAAGTCGTCGTAGGTCTCGCCCTCGTTCAGCGTGGGCTGGGCGAGCTCGGCGACCTTGGCGGCCTCGAGCGCCTCCTGCACCTCGGGGTCGGCGCGGAAGGCTGCGGCGCGCTCTTTGAGCAGGAGGTACGTGTTCATGTTGGCCGAGACCGAGTCCCAGACTCCCGTCTCGTCCTCGGTGCGCGAGGGCTTGTAGTCGAAGTGACGGGGGCCGTCGTAGGCGGGAACACCGCCGGGGCCGCCGTTCTCGAGCAGGTCGACGAGAGCGAAGGCGTTGTGCAGGTCGCCGTGACCGAACACGAGGTCCTGGTCGTACTTGATCCCGCGTTGGCCGTTGAGGTCGATGTGGAAGAGCTTGCCGTGGTACAGCGCCTGGGCGATGCCGGCGGCGAAGTTCAGGCCCGCCATCTGCTCGTGGCCGACCTCGGGGTTCAGGCCCACGAGCTCGGGACGCTCGAGCGAGTCGATGAACGCGATCGCGTGGCCGAGCGTGGGCAGCAGGATGTCGCCGCGGGGCTCGTTGGGCTTCGGCTCGATGGCGAAGCGGATGTCGTAGCCCTTGTCGGTGACGTAGTCGCCCAGCAGGTTGACGGCCTCGCGGTAGCGCTCGAGCGCCTGACGGATGTCTTTCGCGGAGTCGTACTCGGCGCCCTCGCGGCCGCCCCACATGACGAACGTCTTCGCGCCGAGCTCGGCGGCGAGGTCGAGGTTGCGCAGCACCTTGCGCAGGGCGAAGCGGCGCACCTGGCGGTCGTTCGAGGTGAATCCGCCGTCCTTGAAGACAGGGGCCGAGAAGAGGTTGGTGGTCACCATCGGCGTGACGATGCCGGTGTCGCTCATCGCGCCCTTGAGGCGGTCGATCTGCTTCTGACGCTCGGCGTCGGTGGAGCCGAAGGCGAAGAGGTCGTCGTCGTGGAAGGTCAGGCCGTAGGCGCCGAGCTCGGCGAGCTTCTCGACGACGTGCACGACGTCGAGGGGCTCACGCGTGGGGCCGCCGAAGGGGTCGGTGCCGTTGTAGCCGACGGTCCAGAGACCGAACGAGAACTTGTCGTCGCGGGTGGGGGTGGGCATTCCTGCTCCTTCGCATGGACGCACGAGCGCGCGGTGGCGCGCAGCGGGTTTGTTGGTTCTCACAACATATACCCCGGATGCCGCGGCGTCCACCCTCGCGCGAGTGTCGATGCGGCAAATGATGCCCTATATAGCGAAGGAGTGATCATGGCCCTCACCAGCGTCGACCTCGACCCCCGACTCATCGACTCGCCTCGGGAGACCGCGCGATCCGAACGCGTCTTGGTCGAATCGTCCGCTACCCCTCCGACCTCTTCGTCACCTGTCCGCCCCAGGTTCTCGAGTTCTGTCGCATCGCGCGGTCACCCGAAGAGCACGCGCACTACCTCGAGCAGGTCTCCCTGGGCTTTCCCCTCGAGCGGGCGCCGGACGAGTCGCTTGCCGTCGGCATCCAGTCCGCCCTGGGGAACGCCGGTTTCGTGCGCGGCGCGGGCGCGGGCGCGGTCGGCATCCTGATCGCTGCCTACGCGATCGCGAACGACGCGACGATTCTGAGCGCAGACCGCGACTTGAGCACGTCGCCGCGGTGACAGACCTCGCTCACGAGTTCGTCGCTCCCGCTCCCCGACCCGTTCGCGTCAGCGCCCGAGCGCCGCGTCCACCACCGCGAACACCTCAGGGTCCCAGGTGAGTGCGCGCTCCCACGGCAGACCGAACGCCTCGGCGAAGAAAATGCTGTGCACGTGGTCGTCGAACGTGTGCCGCTCGACGATCGGCAGCA
Organism: Sphingomonas sp. G5; assembly: GCF_052660795.1. Taxonomy (NCBI): domain Bacteria; kingdom Pseudomonadati; phylum Pseudomonadota; class Alphaproteobacteria; order Sphingomonadales; family Sphingomonadaceae; genus Sphingomonas; species Sphingomonas sp. G5. Next base: position 2,925,548 of record NZ_CP109660.1, read on the forward strand.
CCGCGGAGGGCACATGATCGGCGCGACCACTGGTGAGCGAGACCAGACCGTCGTGGGGCCAGAGCTGCGCCGGCTCGGCCGACGCGGCGAAGTACCCGGCGCCGACGGCGGTCACCGGAATGCCATCGAGCACACCCGCCTGACGGTCGTTCCAGCCGCGCAGGTACCGACGCGAGACCTCCGCCGCCGCCCCCTCGGAGTTCGCGGCCGCGTACGGGCGGGCCTCGGCCAGGATCTGCAGGGTGGCGGGGTCGCCCTGGGCATCGGACTCGGAGATCTCGCCGTCGATCAGGTCTCCGAGCACCGATCCGTCCCAGGGCGTGCCGAGGGTCACGAGGTGCTCCACCCGCGGACCGTCGCCCGCGAGCTCGCGGATCGCGGCACGCGAGAACAGTCCGCCCATCGAGTGGCCAATGAGGTCGAGGCTCGCCAGCCCCTGCTCCGCGGCGAGCCACCGCAGGAACGCGGCGAGCGAGACCCCGGCGTCGTCGATCCGTCCGACAGCGTTGATCGTGACCGCATCCGACAGCACGACGGGCACGTCGTCGAAGCCCTGCCACCCGGCATCCCGCTCGACCGTCCCCGCCCCGATGCGGGCGGGCGCCGTGAACACGGGCACCCCCCGATTGAGGTGGTGCGCGCGCAGCGCCGTCATGGTGTTACCGGCCGCAAGCCCCGTCGCCGCCGCCCGCTCGGGGTCGGTGAACGGGGTGACGGCGGCGCCGCCGGACACGAGGACGACGGCATCGGCCATGAAGACTCCTTCGGGTCGGATCCCGGTCAGGATAGGGCAGACCACCGACACCGGCCGATCGCGGCCCAGAACGGCCGAGTGCCCGCGGCACGCCGCGACGGCCCGCCCGCTCCGGCGTTCGGGAGACGCCGCCGGGGCAGCGGCGGCCGGGGCCGGTCGCGGCGGGGCCTCAGCGCAGCAAGGCAGGGCCTCAGCGCGACGGCGCGGGACCTCAGCGCGACGGGCCCGGGCCTCAGCGCGGCGGGGCGGGGCCTCAGCGCGGCAAGGCGGGGCCTCAGCGCAGCAAGGCGGGGCCTCAGCGCAGCAAGGCGGGGCCTCAGCGCGGCAAGGCGGGGCCTCAGCGCGGCGGGGCGGGGCCTCAGCGCGGCAGCGCGTCCTCGATCGCGGCGACGACCTCGGGGGCGTCGGGCAGGGTCCGCGGGCTGAAGCGGGTCACCCGGCCGTCGGGGGCGACGACGAACTTCTCGAAGTTCCACGAGATGCGGCCGGTCTTGCCCTCGGCATCCGGGGTCGTCGTCAGCTCTTTGTACAGCGGGTGCGCGCTGCGCCCGTTGATCTTGACCTTCTCCGACATCGGGAAGGTCACGCCCCACGTCGCGGAGCAGTACTCGGCGATCTTGTCCTCGTCGCTGAGCTCCTGCAGGAACTGGTTGCTGGGGAAGCCGATCACCGTGAAACCACGGTCGGCGTACTTCTTGTGCAGCGCTTCGAGCGCCTCGTACTGCGGCGCGAGGCCGCAGCGCGAGGCGACGTTCACCACGAGGGCGGCCTTGCCGTCGGTCAGCGCGCCGAAGGTCGTCTGCTCGCCGCGGATGGTCGTGATCGGGATGCCGGAGAGGTCCATGATCCGATCCTGGCACTGCATTGTTGTGGTCGGGGTGGGAATCGGCGGGGCACGCGGGTGCCGACGCTCCGGCCCCACCGCATGGCACAGTGGTCGGATGGTCACCGCGGGAAGCCGGGGCGACGGCATGCGCCGCGCCAATCTGGCTCTAGTGCTGCGTACCGTCCACCGCGAGGGATCGCGCTCGCGCGCAGAGCTCACCGAGGCGACGGGATTGAACCGTTCGACGATCGCCGACCTCGTGGGCGAGCTGCAGCGCGCGGGGCTCGTGGTCGAGCGCGCCTCCGAAGCGCAAGGGCGCGTCGGCCGCCCCTCCCCCATCGTCGAACCCGACCCGCGGGTCATCGCCGTCGCCGTGAACCCCGAGGTCGACGCTCTCGACATCGCGGCGATCGCCCTCGACGGGTCGATCGTGGCGCGCGAGCGCCTCGACCAGTCGACGCTGCTCACTCCCGAGCGCACGGCCGAGCTCGTCGGCATCCGCCTCGACGTCTGGCGCCGCCGGCCCCTCGCCGACTCCCGCCTGATCGGTGTGGGGGTCGCGGTGCCCGGCCCGGTGCGCGCGTCCGACGGGCTCGTCCGCGAGGCTCCGCACCTCGGTTGGACCGACGCCGCTCTTGCCGGCCTGATGACGGATGCCACGGGCCTGCCCACCCACGTCGCCAACGACGCGGCGCTGGGTGCCGTGGCCGAGCACCTGTTCGGTGCCGCGCGCGGCGTGCACGACGTCGTCTATCTCAACGGCGGCGCGAGCGGCATCGGTGGGGCGGTCATCGTCGGCGGGATGCCGCTGGGCGGGGCGGGCGGCTACGCCGGGGAGTTCGGGCAGAACAGACCCGGAATCGCCGATCCCGACGATCGGCGCGCTCCCGAGGGCGTCCTCGAGGACGAGGTCAGCCGGTCGCTTCTGCTGCGCGCGCTCGGCATCGACGCGGCCGACGACGCGGCCCTCGCGGCGGCCCTGGTCCGCAGCACCGACCCGGCGGTGCGGGCCGAGACCGATCGACAGCGCCGCATCCTCGCCACGGCCCTCGCCAACGCCGCGAACGTGATGAACCCCGCGGTGATCGTGCTCGGCGGGTTCCTCGCGATCCTCGGCGAGCTCGACCTCGCCGGCCTCGACTCCGCGGTGCGCGCGCAGACGATCCCCGCGTGCGCCGAGGGGCTGCGCCTGGCCGCCGCCGAGCTCGGCGAGAACCGCCTGCTCGTCGGCGCGGCCGAAGCCGTGTTCGAGGCCGCGCTCTTCCCCGCGCGCTGAGCGCGAAGCGCTCCTCGTCACCTCGCGCCCGGCCCCGATGTCGGTGGTCCGGGGCAGGATGGGTGGGCGACGACGCGAGGAGAACAGATGATCGAGACACGTTCCGCCGGAGCCACCTGGTCGGGCAACCACCAGTACCGCGCCACCGAGGTGCGACTGCCCACCGGCATCGACGAACTGGCCGAGGTCGTGGCATCCGCCGCTCATCTGCGTGTGCAGGCGACCCGCCACACCTTCAACGACGTCGCCGACAGCGAGGGTGCGCTCGTCTCGCTCGAGAAGATGCCCACGCGCGTCGACGTCTCCGGCGACCGGGTGCGCGTCGAGGGGCTCGTGACCTTCGCCCAGCTGGCGCCCGTGCTCGAGGCCGAGGGCCGGGCGCTGCACAACCTCGGCTCGCTCCCCCACATCTCGGTGGCGGGCGCGACGGCGACCGGCACGCACGGCTCCGGGGTGCGCAACGGAAATCTCTCGAGCGCCGTGACGGGCGTCGAGCTGATGGATGCCGACGGCCGCACGCACCGCATCGACGAAGACCACCCGTGGTTCGGCGCGGCCGCGCTCAGCGTCGGCGCCCTGGGCGTGGTCACCGCGGTCGAGCTGCGCACCGAACCGACCTACGCCGTCTCGCAGCAGGCGTACACCGGGGTCGCGTGGGCCGACATCGCCGCGGACCCGATCGCGGTGCTCGGCGGCTCGCGCAGCGTCAGCATCTTCACGACCTGGGGAGACCCCGCGCACGACCTGGTCTGGGCCAAGAGCGACACGGGCGCGCCGTCGTGGGTCGAAGAGCTCGGTGGCACCGCCGTCGGCGATGACATCCACCTGGGCAGAATCCGCACCGTCGACAACACGACTCCGCGGGGCACCGCGGGGCCGTGGCACACGCGTCTTCCGCACTTCCGCGCCGACGCGCCCCCCAGCGACGGCGACGAGATCCAGTCGGAGTACTTCGTGCCGCTGGCCTCGGCGGCCGAGGCTCTCGCTGCCGTCCGCGAGATCGCCCCGGACTTCGCCGCGCACCTGCTGGTGACGGAGCTGCGCACGGTCGCCGCGGACCGGCTGTGGCTGAGCCCCGCGTACGAGCGCGACGTGCTCGCGATCCACTTCACGTGGCGCAACGACACCGCCGGTGTGCTCTCGGTGCTGCCGCGAATCGAGGCCGCTCTCGCGCCGTTCGACGCGCGACCGCACTGGGGCAAGGCGTTCACCATGCCCGGCGAACGGATCCTGGCGACCCTGCCGCGGGGCCGCGACTTCGACGCGGTCGCGCGCGAGGCCGACCCGCGCGGCGTCTTCCGCAACGCGTTCCTGCAACGCGTGTTCGGCGGCTAGCCGAGCCCCACGGCTTCGACGGGCTCAGCCCCCTCGCGCGGCCGCGGGGCGAGGCCTCATCCCTGAGCTCGCCCGAGGTCTGAGCCGGCCCAGGCCCCTGCGTCCGTCGACGGGACCGGAACCCGCGCACCGACGAGGACTCACCACGAGACGGCGCCGCCCACCGCGACGCCGCCCCGCGGCATCCGGGATCAGCGGCTGGAGTAGCCGCCGTCGATGGGGAGCGAGACGCCCGAGATCATGCCCGCGCCGTCGCTGAGCAAGAAGACGATGGGGGCGGCGATGTCGTCCTCGGTCGCCCACTTGTGCAGCGGCATGGCCTCGAGGAAGGGGCCCTCGATGTCGGGACGACCCCAGTACCAGGCCGACATCGGGGTCATGACGACCGTGGGGTTCACGCTGTTGACGCGGATGCCGTACCCACCGAGCTCGAGGGCCGAGACCCGCGTGATGTTGTCGAGGGCGGCCTTGGACGATCCGTACGAGATGTGACCGGTGAGGGCGACGAGGCTCGCCTGGCTCGAGACGTTCACGATCGCCCCGCCCTTGCCCACGCGGATCATCTCGCGGGAGGCGTACTTGGTGACCAGCAGCGAGCCGCGGGCGTTGATGCGCATGACCTTGTCGAAGACGTCGATGTCCGTCTCCATCGGGGTCGCGATCTCGCCGCCCCAGCCGCCGCAGTTGACGACGCCGTAGATGTCGCGGCCCTCGATGGCCGCGCGGATCTCGTCTTCGGATTCGAGGTCGAACACGACGGGCTCGGCGCCGGTCTCGGCGCTGATCGCAGCGACGCTGTCGGCGTCGCGCCCTGCGGCGAGGACTGTCGCGCCGGCGGCCACGAGGTGACGCACGGTCGCGCCTCCGATGCCGCCCCCGGCTCCGGTGACGAGGATGGTGCGGTCGGTGAATTCGGTCATGGGTGGGCTCTTTCGCGGGTCCGGGAGTCGAGGACGACGACAGTGTCGTCGCGGCCCATGATAACCACAGAATCACGCGGATGACTTCGGTGTCATGACGAATTGATCACGGATGTTGACACCGGTGTCACGGTGGGCTTACCGTAACCGGAGTTCGACCGGTGGACACCCCCGCCGGACCCGCTTCATCGACGCAGCACTCCGCCGTGGTGCGTCGCCCGGAAGGACCACACCGCTGTGACCCACACCTCGAAGGACGACGCGACGACCACCGCCGCGACCGTGCACCTCGACGACCTCGTCGCTCGTGCCCGGCAGCTCGTGGCGTCGGGCGAGCGGCGCATCCTGGGCGTGGTCGGCACCCCCGGCGCGGGCAAATCGACCGTGAGCGACGCCCTGCTCGCCGCCCTCGGCGACGACGCGGTGCTCGTCGGCATGGACGGCTTCCACCTCGCGAACGAGGAGCTCGTGCGCCTCGGTCGCCGCGACCGCAAGGGCGCTCCCGACACCTTCGACGTCGAGGGCTACATCGCGCTACTCGATCGCATCCGTGCCGGGCGCGAGGTCTACGCCCCGCGCTTCGACCGCGGCCTGGAGGAGTCGATCGGCTCGGCCGTGCTCATTCCCGCCGACGTGCCGCTCGTCATCACCGAGGGCAACTACCTGCTGCACGACGACCTCGGGTGGGATGCCGTCGCCTCCCGCCTCGATGAGGTGTGGTTCCTCGACATCGACTCGCACGCGCGCCGCGAGCGCCTCATCGCGCGGCGCCTCTCTCATGACCACCCCTACGACGAAGCCGTCGCCTGGGTCCGCGACGTCGACGAGCGCAACGCCCTCGTCGTCGATCGCGGGCGCGACCGCGCCGATCTCGTCGTCACCGTCTCCGATGCCCCCGTCGGTCCCCACGAAGGAGCTTCCTCATGAGCACCACCACGGCCACGCCCGTGCTGCAGGCGCGCGGCCTGTCGCGCCAGTTCGGATCCGTCCGCGCCCTGAACAACGTGGACTTCGAGGTCTACCCCGGCGAGGTCACCGCTCTGATCGGCGACAACGGCGCCGGCAAGTCCACGCTCGTGAAGGCACTGTCGGGCAACCTCGCGGTCGACGAGGGCGAGATCCTCTTCGACGGCAAGCCCATCGACATGTCGAACCCTCAGATCGCCTCGGGCCTCGGCATCGAGACCGTCTACCAGGACCTCGCCCTCGCCCCGCACCTCGACCCGGTGCAGAACATGTACCTCGGTCGCGAGATCCGGCGCCCCGGTCTCGCCGGTGCGCTGGGTTTCATGAAGACCAAGGACATGGCGAAGGCCTCTCGCGCCGCGTTCGACGAGCTCGGCGCCACCGTCCGCAGCCTCACCTCCCCCGTCGGAGAGATGTCGGGCGGTCAGCGTCAGGCCATCGCCATCGCCCGCGCCGTGCACTGGGCATCGCGCGTCGTGTTCCTCGACGAACCCACCGCCGCGCTCGGTGTGCGACAGACCAAGAACGTGCTCGAGACCATCCGCCGCGTGCGTGACAAGGGCATCGCCGTCGTCTTCATCTCGCACTCGATGCCGCACGTCATCGACGTCAGCGACCGCATCCAGGTGCTGCGGCTCGGCACCCGCGTCGCCAACATCAACGCCAAGGACACCTCCATGGAAGAGCTCGTCGGACTCATGACCGGCGCCGTCACGAAGGACGACCAGAAATGAGCCTCAAGACTCCCCCGACCGAGACCGTCGCGATCGGCACGTTCGACGACAACAAGAAGACCAACCCGATCGCCGCAATCCTGCGCACACAGGCGTTCCAGATCCTCCTGGTGCTGCTGGCGATCATCATCGTGTTCAGCATCATCGCGCCGGACTCGTTCGCGCAGTGGTCGAACTTCCGCCTCATCATCCAGAACGCCTCGATCCTCGCGGTGCTCGCCGTCGGCATGACCTACGTCATCATCACCGCGGGCATCGACCTGTCGGTCGGGTCCGTCCTCGTCTTCTCGGGCGTCGTCTCGGCCCTCGTCATGCGAGCGATGGGCGGAGAGGGGTGGGGCGTCGCCACGGTCGGCATCCTCGTCGCCGTTCTGAGCGGCGTGTGCTGGGGGCTGTTCAACGGCTTCCTCATCGCGAAGGCCAAGATCCCGCCGCTCATCGTCACGCTCGGATCGCTCGGCATGGCCCTGGGTCTCGCGCAGATCCTCACCGGCGGCGTCGACATCCGCGACGTGCCCACCGTCCTCACCGTGTCGATCGGCTACGGCAACGTCTTCGGCAGCGTCCCGATCATCAGCGTCATCGCCCTCGTGGTCGTCGTGATCGGCGCGATCGTGCTGCACTACACGAAGTTCGGCCTCTACACGTTGGCCGTCGGATCGAGCGAGATCGCGGCCCGCCGCGTCGGCGTCAAGGTCGACGCCCAGCTGATCAAGATCTACACGATCTCCGGCGCCCTGGCCGGGCTCGGCGGCATCCTGTCGCTCTCGCAGTTCTCCACGACCGCGATCGCCGGCCAGTCTCAGACCAACCTGAACGTCATCGCCGCGGTCGTCATCGGCGGAACCTCGCTCTTCGGCGGGGTCGGCACGATCATGGGCACCGTCGTGGGCCTGTTCATCCCCGCGGTGCTGCAGAACGGCTTCGTCATCACCGGCGTGCAGCCGTTCTGGCAGCAGGTCGCCGTCGGCGCCGTGCTGATCGCGGCGGTCTACGTCGACCAGGTGCGCCGCACCGCCGCGACCCGCGGCAACTCGCAGGGCCTCTGGCGCAAGTTCCTCAGCGGAGGTCGGCGCGGCTGATCCGCGGCGGCATCCCTTCCCTCACAACCCCGTACCCAACCCGACAACAAGAACGGTGATCACAATGAAGTGGAACAAGAAAGCGACCGCGCTGACGGTCTTCGGCATGGCGGCGACCCTGACCCTCGCGGGCTGCTCCGGCGGAGCCGCCTCGGGCGGCGCCTCGGGAGGTGCGGACGGCGGGTACAAGATCGCGTTCGTGCAGGGCGTCGCCGGGGATGAGTTCTACATCTCCATGCAGTGCGGCATCCAGTCCGAAGCCGCGAAGGAAGGCGCCACCGTCACCACCCAGGGCCCGGAGAAGTTCGACCCCACCCTGCAAAAGCCCATCGTCGACGCCGTCGTCGCCTCCAAGCCCGACGCGCTGCTGATCGCCCCCACCGACGTCTCCGCGATGCAGGCACCGATCGCGGCGGCCGAAGCCGCCGGCATCAAGGTCGTCCTCGTCGACACCACCCTCGAAGACCCCTCAGGGGCCGTGTCGCAGATCTCCTCCGACAACGAAGGCGGCGGAGCCGCGGCGTTCGAGGCGATCCAGAAGGCCAACCCGAACGGCGGGAAGGTCCTGGTCGTCTCCACCGACCCGGGCGTCTCCACCACCGACGCCCGCGCCCAGGGCTTCGAAGACGCCGTCAAGAAGGACTCGAAGTTCACCTCCGTCGGTGTTCAGTACTCCCACAACGAACCCTCCACCGCCGCCGAGATCGTCACCGCGGCGCTGCAGAAGGACCCCGACATCGTCGGTATCTTCGCCGCCAACCTGTTCGCCGCCGAAGGGTCCGCCACCGGTGTGCAGCAGGCCGGGAAGCAGGGCTCCGTCACCATCGTCGGCTTCGACGCCGGCCCCGCGCAGGTGAAGGCCCTCGAAGCCGGCACCGTCCAGGCCCTCGTCGCGCAGGAGCCCGCCACCATCGGCGAAGACGGCGTCAAGCAGGCCATCGCCGCCCTCAAGGGTGAGGCCACCGAAGCCAAGATCCAGACCGGTTTCACCATCCTCACCAAGGACAACATCACCACCGACGGCAAGGACGCGGTCTACAAGTCCTCCTGCTGACCCACCCCCGGATGCCGGGGCCTCTCGCGCGACGCGGGGGTCCCGGCATCCACCCTTCTGCTCACGGTTCGGGGCGGGTTTCGCACCGAACCCGCCCGATCCACCGCCCCTCTCCCCGACACACGGAGCCCCGCATGACCGACCTCACCGCCGCCGCCCTCCCCTCTCTCGCGGCGAACGTGTCCGTGCCGACGTACGACCGCACGGCCGTGCGCTCGCGGATCGTGCACGTCGGGGTCGGCGGGTTCCACCGGGCGCACGAGGCCATGTACCTCGACCGTCTGCTCGAGGCCGGCCACACCGAGTGGGGCCTGTGCGGGGTCGGCGTCCTTTCGTTCGACGCCGCCATGCGCGACGCCCTCGCCGCTCAGGACGACCTCTACACGCTCGTCACCACCGCACCCGACGGCACCTCCGCCGCGCGCGTGATCGGCTCGATCGTCGAGTACCTCTTCGTCCCCGACGACCCCGAGGCCGTCGTCGCCAAGCTCGCCGACCCCGACACCGCGATCGTCTCGCTGACCATCACCGAGGGCGGCTACGGCATCGACGACGCCACGGGCGACTACTCCCCGCGCGATGAGGCGACTCTCGCCGACCTCGACGGCTCCGCCTCCCCGCGCAGCGTCATGGGCCTGCTCGCCGAGGGACTTCGTCGGCGGCGGGATGCCGGCATCCCGGCGTTCACGGTCATGTCCTGCGACAACATCCAGGGCAACGGGCACGTGGCCCGCGCCGCCCTCGTCGGCTTCGCCCAGCGCCTCGACCCGGGGCTCGCCACGTGGATCGCCCGGAACGTGTCGTTCCCGAACTCGATGGTCGATCGGATCACCCCGGTCACCACCGACGAGACGCGCGCCGCGGTCGCCGAGGAGTTCGGCATCCGGGATCGGTGGCCGGTGCGCAGCGAGTCGTTCGAGCAGTGGGTGCTCGAAGACGCCTTCACCGCCGGCCGTCCGCCGTTCGGCGAGGTCGGCGTGCAACTGGTGGACGACGTCGAGCCGTACGAGCTGATGAAGCTGCGCCTGCTCAACGCCTCGCACCAGGCGATGAGCTACCTCGGCATCCTGTCGGGTGCGCACTACGTGCACGAGGTCTGCACCGACCCGCTCTTCGTGGACTTCCTGCGGGGGTATATGCACGAGGAGGCGATCCCCACGCTCCGGCCCGTGCCGGGTATCGATCTCGACGCCTACTGCGACCAGCTCATCGCCCGCTTCGGCAGCGAAGCGATCCGCGACACCCTGGCGCGCCAGGTGGTGGACGGCTCCGACCGGCTGCCGAAGTTCCTGCTCCCCGTCGTGCGCGAGCAGCTCGCCTCGGGTGGGCGCATCGATCACGCGGCTCTCGTGCTCGCGGGGTGGAGCGTGTTCCTCGAGGGTCGCACGGAGAGCGGCGACGAGACCCCCGCCGTCGACAGCCGCCTCGACGAGCTCCGCGCGATCGTTCACGACGACCCGGCCGCGCTGCTCGACTACGCGCCGGTGTTCGGCGACCTCGGCCGGAACGCCCGCCTGCGCGAGGCCTACCTGTCGGCGCGCGCGTCGCTGGCCGAGCGGGGAGCGCGCGGCGCGATCGCCGCTCTCACCGTCTGATCCCTCGGGTGCGCCGCCGAAGGGCGCTCGCGCGACGGCGCATCACCCGTGGCCGAGGCCCCGCAGGAATCCGCTGATCGCGTCGTGGAACCGGGTCGCATCCTGGTTGGCCTCGTTGCAGTGCCCGGTCGTGTCGAACGCGACGAGTTCGGCTTCCGGATGCCGTTTGACGTACGCGAGAGATCCGCTCACCGGCACAACGGGGTCGCGCAGGCTGTGCACGATCAGCGTGGGCACCTGCGGAGCGGGGCGCGGGCCGTCGACCCAGTTGAGCGCTCGGGCATCCACCGCCTCGACGAGTCCGAGCGCCCGCGCGCCGAGACTGCTGCCGAGGATGCGCATCGACGAGCCGGCGACCGAGCGAGGAAGACGAGCGCCCGCGACGGCGTTCTCGACGACGCGCGTCCAGTCGAGGGCGGGAGCGACGAGCACGAGGCCGGTCACGCGATCGCGGTGAGCCGATTGTTCGAGGGCGAGCATCGCGATCGTGCCGCCCATCGACCACGCGACCACCACGATCTCCCGAGCCCCCTGCTCGACCGCGTAAGAGATCGCATCGTCGACATCGCGCCATTCGCGCGTGCCGAGCGTCGAGGGCAGGGAATCCGCGGGAGCGCACTCCTCATCCCCCGCGTACGACACGACGAGTGACATCCAGCCCGCATCCGCGGACGCCGGGGTGGAGCGCAGGGCACCGTTGCGGCTCGAGCGCAGGCCGTGCACGTGGATCGTCCACCGTCCGTCGGCGTTCTCGCGGTCGCCGACCTCCCACGCCTCCGCGACACCGCCACGCCGAAGCGGCACGGAGACGTGGCGGGTGGGACCGACCTCTTCGGGGGCGCCGATGCTCTGCGACGTCCAGGTGGCCACGGCATCCCCGTCCTCGAGTCCGTCCGGACGCGAAGCGAGGGTGCGCACCACACGGTTCTTGTCGATGCGGAGCGGCTCGCCCACGACGACGTGCCGGCCGTCGTCGAGCCACAGGCCGTAGGTTCCCGGCTCGCGGCTCTCCCGTGTCGCGGGCACGGTGACCGTGTCGCCCGCGACCGTGATGGGGGCGTAGACCTTCGGCGCCTTGGGCGCGATGAGGCGGCGGGCGACATAGCCGGCGAGGGCCGTGTGGGCGACGGCGACGGTCGCGGCGGCGACACCGGTGCCGACGGCGAGGGATCGGATCATGAAGGGGCTCCCGAGGTTCGGCGGGTCAAGTGGGCGTCGATGTCGTCGAGCAGGGCGCGCTGCGCGGGGGTCAGCGGCGTCGAGGTGGCGATCGCGTCGTCTTCGACGGCGACCCGCAGGGCGTGCAGGCGCGTGTCGGCGACGGCATCCACGGGCAGTCCCGGAAAGGAGTCCGCCCCGCGTTCGCGCGCGACGGGCTCCAGCCGCGCGAGCAGTTCCTCCCCGCGTCGACGGATCTTGGCCGTCGTTCGGGATGCCACGAAGATGCCGATCACGAACGACACCACGCCGAGGTAGAACAGGGGGTCGAACAGCGCGCTGACCACGGCCTCGGGTGCGAAGAACCGCGACAGCGTGAGATCGAGGATCTCGCTCAGGCACCCGAGGACGATCCCCACGGCACCGATGCGGAAGAACGCGCGGGTCCTCGGGAGCGAGCCACGGGCCGAGCGGAACAGCAGCAGGCCGACGAGGGCGATGCCCGCCATGTGCAGCACCCCGTAGGCCCAGGCCCCGGTCGAGGTCGTCGCGAGGTCTTCGAGGAAACGGAACGACGACGTCCCGCGCTCGGGCATCGCGATGAAGAAGACGGCGGCGAAGAGCACGGCGAGGCCCCCCGGGAACCACCACCGCAGCGATCGGATACGCGCCGTCACCGGTGCCGTCCCGGCCTGGATGCCGAGCCACAGTGCCACCATCGTCAGCACGTTCTGCACGAGCTTGAGGATGTTCGTCCCGCCGATCAGGCCGTCGAGCATCGCGAGCGGGATCACCGTGCCCTGGGTGAGCAGGGCGATCGAGCCGATGAGGGCCGCGAGCCAGGCGATGCGCGCGCGCGGCTGGTGCCAGGCGACCCGCGCCCGGAGCACGACGACGAGCAGCAGCCCGACGAGCGCCGCGTCGATGAGCATCACGGTCACCACGACGATTCGGCCACCCTCGGCGAGGTGTAGAGCACGCGCGCGATACGGTGCGCGACGTGCTCGGCCACGAGCTCCGCCTCGTACTCCGGCGTGGTCAGCTCGGGATTGTCGTGCGGCGAGACCGAGGAGCGCTCGTGCAGGGCACCCGAGCAGTGCGCGTCGTCGAGAAGGTGCCCCAGTTCGTGGGAGGCGGCGAACTGGCTGTAGATCGCGGCATCCGCGGCCCGGACGTGAATGCTGCCCTCGCGCCGATCGGCGAAGTAGGTGAGGAAGCCCGTCAGCGTTCCCCACCCGGCGGTCTCGGCCTCGCGCACGACCCGCAGACGGATCTTCAGCGCCCGCTCGACCGCGTGCACGACCTCGTCGAACGTCATGCCGGGGGTCAGACCCGCGCGTTCGAACGCCCGATCCGCGCGCGCTTGCACGCGGGCGAGCATCTCGTCCGCCCCCGTCACCGCCGCGCCCCCTTACGGCTGATCATGTCGCGGGCGGCCTGCTTCGCAACGACCGGGCGATCGCCCGGAGGGCGTCGGGCGACATCTCCCCCAGGGCGCGGAACTGGATGCTGCTGGCCCCCGCTTCGCGCATGGCGTCGCGCAGCTCGAGTTCGGCCTCGGTGCGGTCGGTGACGGCGTCGTCGGTGTAGTCGGTGAGGTACTCGGTGGGGACGTCGGCCCACTGGGTGATCAGGCGGAGGACCTCTTCGTCGAGCACGACCGTGTTGGTGACGGCGGCCAGCAGAGCGCGGGCGCTCTCGGCAGCCGCCGGGTCGACCTCGTCGAGGTGGTCCATGAGGTCGCTCTCGCTGACCGCCTGGCTGTCGACGAGCCGGCGGACCCGTTCGGCGAGCGGGGAGGCGGGAACCCGCATCTCGATCCGAGGGGCCGACTCGGGATTCGCGACCTCTTCGGGGGACACCCCGAGAGCGGCGGCCAGCGCCTCGATGTCGTTGGTGTTGTAGGGCAGCGAGAAGCCGGCCCGCGACTGGTAGTAGCTCTTCGTCATTCCGGCGCGGCTGAGGAGCTCGCCCACCGTCAGGCCTTTCGCCTGGCGGAGGCGGTCCACATTCGCCACCACTCGGCGGGAGTACCGCGAGGGTGGTCCGACAGCGCCGCGACCCACGTTTCGATCGTAGACGCCCTCGACCACCGCCGGACGACCGTATTTACGGCCTGACCTCGGGTGCTATTTACGAGGGGCTGTGCTTGGATGGAGGAAGACCGCGAGCGGGGGGTCCGTGGGGGAACCCCTCGCGCGCGAGCGATCGGGAGAGGCTTCCCGATCCGTCGGCGACGGGCGCGGCACCATTGGGGGGTGCCGCGCCCGTTCGCTTCCCGGACCGGAAATCGACGCCCGACCCGGGTGGAACGCCTCAGAGGCCGCAGGACTCCCGCTCGACGAGTGAGACGTCGATCACCGTCAGCTCGTCGAGACCGAGACCGGCGTCGGGCTGCAGGCGCGCGAACACCCGCTCGGCCGCGAGCGCTCCGATGCGGCGCGGGTCCTGGTCGACCACCGTGACCGAGGGGGTCAGGGTGTCGGCCATCGGGAAGTCTCCGAAGCCGACGAACGGCAGGGACTGCCCGCGCAGCACGTGCGCCAGCGCCATCGAGGAGCGGGCGTTGGCCGAGAAGACGGCGGTGGGCGGATCGGCGAGCGCGCGCAGGCGTTCGAGGGCGGATGCCGCGGACGCGCGGTCCGACACCTGCGAGGCGATCAGGTCTTCATCCACGTCGACCCCCGCTTCGCGCAGCGCCCGGCGCCAGCCCTCGACGCGCTTCGTCTCGGTCGAGAGGTGCACCATGTCGCCGAGGTAGGCGATGCGGCGATGCCCGTGCGAGAGCAGGTGAGACGTGGCGAGGTGCGCCCCGGCCTCGTCGTTCTCGGTGAACGTGTCGGTGAGCAGGCCCACCGGAGCACGGTCGACGAAGACGATCGGCGTGTGTCCGCGCCAGCGCTCGAGCCACGAGTGGTCGGTGCCGACCGGAGCGATCACGAGACCGGTGAGCTGGCGTCCGAGGAGCGACTCGAGCGCGGGCCGCTCGTCGGCGGGGTCCTCGCCCAGGCTGGTGACGAGGGTGGAGAGTCCCCGGCGGCGGGCGGTGTCCTCGACGGAGCGCGCGATCGCAGCGAAGAACGGGTCGACCACGTCGGGAACGGCCACCCCGATGACCGAGGCGCGACCCGCGCGGAAGGTGGTCGCCAGGGCGTTCGGAACGTAATTGAGCTCCCGCATCGCGGCCTCGACGAGGGCGCGGGTGTCGGGCAGCACGTGCGGGTCGTCGTTGAACACGCGCGACACGGTCTTGGTGCTCACCCCGGCGCGCAGGGCGACATCGCGCATCGTGGTCACGAGGCACCTCCGGGGTAGGGGTTCGGGCGGGGAGCTGCTCCGACAGGCCACCCTATCCGGCGGCGGGTCGAACCCGCCCGCCCGGGACCTCGACGACGCTCCCCCGCATGCACCCGCGGTGAGCGCGCCCCGTCTCGGGCGGGCGTGGTCATGTCAGCGACCGTCGACGGCGTCGGCGAGCTCACGCAGGCGCGGCAGGGCGCGCCCCGAGAGCAGCTCCTCACGGCGACCGGCGTCGATCGACAGGCTGTCCTTCCACAGCGACCGACCGGCCATCGCGCCCGAGGCGCCGTTCGCGACCGCCGTGCGCACCTGCTCGATGAAGGTCTCGTGATCGACGCCGGCCGACAGCACGGCCCACGGCACACCCTGGGCGACCTCGGTCACCCGGGCGCTCGCCTCCGCCGACCCCGGGTACTGGAGCTTGAGGATCTTCGCGCCGCACGCCACCGCGAGCGCGGCGCCGTCGACGACGAGGTCGGCGAAGGCGGCCTTGTACTCCTCGTCACTCTCGCCCTCGAGCTGGTAGGTCAGCAGTTCGACGATGAGCAGCAGGCCCTCGTCCTCGCACGCCTGCACGAGGTCGCGGATCTCCTGCGCGACGCGGGAGTCGGCATCCTGCCTGTCGGGGCGCGTGTAGTAGAGCATCTTCGCCACGGTCCCGCCCATGTCGCGGACGGTGCGGGGGGTCACCCCCGGTACGAAGCGCGTGTACTTCAGGCCGTCGACGGTCTCGAAGCCCGAGGCATCGAGACCCACGACGAGACCGGTCTCGCGGTCGAGCACGCCGTCGTCGACGATCTGGGGAAGCGCGACCTCGGGGTCGAGCAGGATCGCGGGAGCGTGGTTGGCGAGGTGGCGCACGAGGTCGGCCTTCACCTCGGCGAGCTCCTCGCGCGTGATGGCGTCGGAGCCGCCCGGCGCGTCTTTGATGGCCGCCTTCATGCCGTTGCGCTGGTCGGCGGCGACGATGAGCATGTGGCCGCCGGGGGTGCTGATCGATTGGAGCGCGCGGCGCTCGAGCGTGGTGAGTTCGTTCATGATCTCTCTTCTCTGGGGTCTGTTCGCGCGTCCGATCGGGACGGGCGCGGCGAGTGCGGAAGTCAGGAGGGGACGGATGCCGAGACGAGGCGCCGCGCCCTGTCGGCGGCCCCCCATGCGACGTCCTGCTCGCGGGTGGACAGGGACGGATTCGGAAGCACCTCGGCGCGGGCGCGTCGGACGGAGGCCATGCCCGCCCAGCCGCCGGTGAGGGTCGCATGGGTGGCCGGGGCGACCTCGCGGTCCATCGCGGCGATGAGCGCCGCGATCTCGTCGTTGCTGTGCCGCAGCGCAGCACCGAAGATCTCGGCGGGCGACGCCTCGGCGTGAAGGGCCAGGCGCAGCACGCCGTCGTCGTTGCGGGCACCGGTCACCTCGATGGCCCCCGCCGGCAGCTCTCCCTCGAACGGCAGAGCCATCACCGCGTCGTCGAGCGCATCTCGACCGGCGCGGTCGGTGATCCCCGCCGCGTGCAGCGCGCGGCGCAGCAGCAGCCCGGTCTTCACCCCGGCGACGAGCACGTGCTGGCCGGGAACGACGTGGCGCACCTCGTTGATGAGCGCGTCGGCGAGGCGCTGTCGCGCCGCGAACCCGAGGGGTGCGTCGAGCACGCGCAGCAGCACCTCGGCGGTGCCCAGCGACACGTGGTAGCCGGCGGCATCCAGGGTCCCGTTGGCTTGAGCGGCGACGAGGTGATCGTGGCCGGCCACGGTGAGGGCGGCGCCGTCGACACGGGGACCGAAGGCACCGGATGCCGTGCCCCAGGGCAGTCCGCCCCCGCGCAGCGGTGGCAAGAGGTCGTCGGTGACGCCCAGCGCGTCGAGCATCGCGGGCCAGGCGGCGCCGGAGTCCTGGTCGATGAGGCCGGTGCGCGAGGCGAGGGAGAGTTCGAGGGCGATGTCGCCTCCGAGGGCCGCGACGACGAACTCCGGCAGGTCGAGCCATCGGAGGCCGGCGAGGTCGGTGCCCTGGTCGCGGAGCCAGGCGAGCTTCGCGACGCTCACCTGCGCCCCGAGAGGAAGGCCGGTGCGCCCGGCGAACTCCTCGCGGACCGCGGCGGGGAAGGCGGCGATCTGATCGAGGCCGCGGGGATCGAACCACGCGAAACCGGGAGCCACGGCGGCGCCGTCGGCACCGATGAGCATGCCGGTCTCGCCCATGCCCGCGACGGCGAGCGAGGTCAGCGGGGCGGTGGTGCGGGGTGCGAGTTCGGCATCGACGAGGTCGACCAGCGCACGGATCGCGCGGAGCAGGTCGTCGGCGACGATATCGGTCGTTCCCGCCGCGCCCACGCGCCACGGCGTCGGCACCTGCGCTCCGGCGACCTCGGCGCCGTCGTCGTCGATGACGAGCATCTTGATCGCGGTGCTGCCGAGGTCGAGCCCGCCGTGCAGGCGTGCGCGCCCCGAAACCATGTCACCGGTGTCTCGCATGAGCGGCCGTCCTTTCCGGAACTTCTTCGAGTCCCGGAATTTCAAGCATGACACCGGTGACTTGCTACGTCTATGGTGGGGGTATGCCGTCCCCGTGTCAAATACCCGATCCGCTCGCCGTCGTCGTCGCCGGAACCGCGGGAAGCGGCAAGACCACGCTCGGACGGAGGATCGCCGAGACCCTTCGTGCTCCGCTCGTCGACCTCGACAGCGTGACCACGCCGCTGCTCGACGCGCTCCCCGCCGACGAGCTGGGCGGGCACTGGCTGACCTCGCCGCACGCCTCCGCCATCCGCGCCGGCCGCTATGCCGCCCTGCGCGCGACGGCCGCCGACGCCCTGTCCACGACCGGCCGCGTCGTGGTCGTCGCCCCGTTCACCGCGGAGCTCTCCGGCGGTTCCGAGTGGCAGGCGCTGCGCGCCGCCCTCGCTCCCGCCGAGCCGCACGTCGTGCACGTCGACGGAGACCCCGCCGTCCTGGCATCCCGTCGCATCTCCCGCGGAGCATCACGAGACGCGCACCGGCCGGACACGCCGCCGATCTCGCCGGCCATCGCCGTGACCACTGTCGACGCGGAGCTCTCCACCACCCAGCAGCTGGCGCGGGTGCTGCCCGCACTGGGCATCCGCCGCCCGGTCGATGCCGACGCCGCGATCTTCGCGCGCGACTTCGACGCGGTGCTCTTCGACCTCGACGGCACGCTCGTGGACTCCACGGCATCCGTCGTCCGCTCCTGGCGACGCTTCGCCGAGCACTTCGAGGTGTCGATGGAGGCACTGCACGCCAACCACGGCCAGCCCGCGCGCACGCTGGTCAGCCTGCTCCTCCCCGCCGATCGGGGCGCTGAGGCGATCGCGCACGTCACCGATCTCGAGGTGGCGGATGCCGCGGGTCTCGCGCCCGTCCGCGGCGCACAGGAGTTCTTCGCCTCGGTGCCCGCCGAGCGACGGGCCATCGTGACCTCGGGCTCGGTGCCCATCGCGACCGCGCGCCTGTCGGCTGCGGGGTTCGAACGCCCCGCGGTCTTCGTCACCGTCGACGACGTCGTCAACGGCAAACCGCACCCCGAGCCGTTCCTGACGGCGGCCCGGCGTCTCGGCGTGGACCCCGCCCGCTGCCTCGTCGTCGAAGACGCGCCCGCCGGCATCGCCGCAGGCCGTGCGGCCGGCTGCACCGTGCTGGCCCTGACCGGGACGACCGGCGAAGAGGAGCTGACCGCCGACCTCGTGGTGGACGGGCTGGATGCCGTGCGCCTCGACGTCACGGCATCCGGAGCACTGCGACTGCGCCCGCACGACCGCTGACGGGAGGAGATTCCGACGACGGAGGACGCTCGCCCCGAAAATGTCCTCCCTCCCCGGATCCCCTCCCCGCGCGGAGCATGACCGCTCCGCGCCGTCGGCTTCAGCCGATGGGAACCGGCATGCGCTCGACGCCGTAGCTCAGGGTCGCCGACTCACCCGTCTGCTCGTCGAGGAGCTCGACCTCCCAGCGATCGGCGAACTGGTCGACGCCGGGGATCATGGGGATGGTGCCCGAGATGAGGGCCACTCCCTCATGGCGCTCCCCGCGATCGGCGAGCACGTCGAGCCAGTACTGCGGCGAGAGGAGGTCGCCGACGCGTCCGTCCTGGATGAGCGTGCGCTCCTGCCCGACCCACGCGCGCAGCCGCAGGTCGTCGACCCGCCCCCCGAGCGACGACAGGCGCCAGGCTCGCCGGCCGAGCATGTCGGGGCCGGCGTTCTTGCTCCAGGCGACGCCGTGCACCTCGAGGGCGCGGTCGGTGTGGTCGCACGCGACCGTGAGCAGCACGTCGTCGGCGTTCGGACCCGCGATCACGATGCCCCACTCGGCCTCTCCCGAGGTGCGCTCGTGCTGGGCCTCGACGCTGTCGCTCTGCCGGGCGAGGTAGGACGACACCGGGTACAGCGACGGCGTCGTCGTGGGAGCGGGCACGCCCAACTCCGCGAGTTCCTCGATGTGATGACGCACGGCGGCCTGATCGCGGCCCGCGTAGCCGGCGTTGTAGAGGTGCTGCACGTCGATGGAGACGAGGGTGTCCTCGCCGATGATCTCGAATTCCAGAGCGGTCACGTCGCCTCTTCCCATTGTTACGACGCGGAAAAATCTCGCCGCATCGGTTGCGTATACGTTTTGTATACAGGAAGTATGAGGGAAACGAAAACGCGGCGACCCGATGCGCCGACACCAGAGGAGACCCTCATGACGAACGTCCGAAACGCCGCGCCGGGCAGCCGGGAGCGCACGCGCTCGCTCGCCAAGGCGTACACCGCGAGCCTCACCGGCACGGCACTGGAGTGGTACGACTTCGCCGTCTACTCCGCCGCCGCCGCCGTCGTGTTCCCGGTGCTGTTCTTCCCCGAGAGCGATCCGCTCACGGGCGCCCTGCTCGCCTTCTCCACCTACGCGGTCGGTTACCTCTCCCGCCCGGTCGGAGGGATCGTGTTCGGCCGCCTGGGCGACAAGATCGGCCGCAAGAAGGTGCTGGTCATCACCCTTCTGCTCGTCGGCATCGCGACCTTCCTCATCGGCGTCCTCCCGACATACGACGCCGTCGGGCCGCTCGCGGCGGTCATCCTGGTGCTCCTGCGCTTCGCACAGGGAGTGGGCGTGGGCGGCGAGTGGGGTGGAGCCGTGCTGCTGTCGAGCGAATTCGGCACGCCCCAACGCCGCGGCTTCTGGGCCTCCGCCGCGCAGGTCGGGCCGCCCGCGGGAAACCTGCTGGCCAACGGCGTGCTCGCCGTCCTGACGCTGATGCTGACCGACGAGCAGTTCCTCGCGTGGGGCTGGCGCGTCGCCTTCCTGCTGTCGGCCCTGCTCGTCGCGTTCGGCCTGTGGATCCGCCTCGCGCTCGAGGACACCCCGATCTTCCGCGCCATCGAGCAGTCGGGCGACCGTCCGGAGGCCCCGGTCAAGGACGTCTTCCGGCTCGAGGGCCGCGGGCTGCTGGCCGCGATCCTGTGCCGCCTCGCTCCCGACATCCTCTACGCGATGTTCACGGTCTTCACGCTGACCTACGGCCTCACCCAACTCGGCATGGAGCGCTCGCAGGTGCTGACCGCGACCCTGATCGGGTCGGCCTTCCAGCTCGCGCTCATCCCGCTCGCCGGATGGATCAGCGACCTCGTCAACCGGCGCCTGCTCTACGGGATCGCGGCGGTGGCCGCCGCGGCCTGGCCCTTCGTCTTCTTCCTCATGATCGGCGGCGGCTCGATGCCGCTGTTCGTCCTGGGCGTCGTCGTGGGCCTCGCGATCCACTCGTTCCTGTACGGTCCGCAGGCGGCGTTCATCACCGAGCAGTTCAGCCCGCGCCTGCGCTACACGGGGTCGTCACTGGCCTACACGATCGCCGGTGTCTTCGGCGGGGCACTGGCTCCCGTGATCTTCACCGCTCTGTTGAGCGCCACCGGTAGCTGGGTCGCCCCGGCGATCTACCTCGCCGTGGCCGCCGTGCTGACCATCGTGGGGGTGCTGCTCGGCCGCAACCCGCAGCACGCCGAAGACGAGGAGTACCTCGAAGTGCTCTCGACGTCGCGCGCGGGATCGGCGGGAGCCGAGTCCTAGGACCCGGTCAGGATCGTTCGGAGGGTGATGCTCAGGTGGTCGTCGATGGCTTTCTCGGCGGCCGCCTGATCTCCCGCCCTCAGGGCATCGACGATGGCACCGTGCTCGCGCGTGACGGCGTCCCACCGCGACGGTCCGATCCCCAACGCCGCGATCCCCACCCGCACCTGGCGCTCGCGCAGCGCCGCATAGCTGCGGGAGAGGAACGAATTGCCCGCGGCGTCGACGAGAACCTGGTGGAACTGCCTGTCGAGCTCGATGCACGCGCGGGCCTGCTCGAACGTCACACGCGTCAGTCCCTCGGTGACGGCCTGCTGACGACCCATGATCTCGGCGAGCGCCTCGTGCGGCGAAACGCCCTGGAAGAACGCACGCTGGACGGCGAAGCGCTCGATCAGGCCGCGCATCTCCATCAGCTCGGCCGTCTCGCGCGGGGTCAAGGCGGCGACGCGGGCTCCCCGACGCGGCTCGAGGTCCACCAGCCCCTCCGACGCGAGAATCAGCAGCGCCTCCCGGACGGGCGTGCGCGAGACCCCGACCTCGTCGGCGACATCTTGTTCGTTGATGAAGCCGCCCTCGACCTGGGGGTCGGTGAGCAGGGCGCGAAGATGCTCGAGGGCGCGGTCGCGACCCGACGGGGACGTGGCTGTAGGCATACAAAATGTATACAACACGGGGCGACCCGTACGAAGGAGACACCCATGCGCATCGCTCTGGCCCAGATCGTGGCCGGTTCCGACCCCGTCGAGAACCTCTCGATCATCGCCCGCGAGACCCGACGAGCGGCCGCCGACGGCGCCGAGCTCGTCGTCTTCCCCGAGGCGGTCATGTGCCGCTTCGCCGGCCCCGACCTCGGCGGGGTCGCCGAGCCTCTCGACGGTCCGTGGGCCGAGGGTGTGCGCCGCATCGCACGAGAGGCCGGCGTGACGATCGTGGTCGGCATGTTCACCCCGTCGGCGAGCCCCGAACGCGTGCGCAACACCCTCCTCGTCGCCGGTGCCGTCGACGCGAGCTACGACAAGATCCACCTCTACGACGCCTTCGGGTATCGAGAGTCGGATGCCGTGGAGCCCGGCGACCACCCGGTGACGTTCGACCTGAACGGCGTCCGCATCGGGGTGGCCACGTGTTACGACGTGCGCTTCCCCGAGCTCTTCCGTGCGCTGGCCGAGGAGGGCGCCGACCTCGTTCTCGTCGCGGCCTCGTGGGGCTCCGGGCCGGGCAAGCGCGAGCACTGGGAGCTGCTGACGCGCGCTCGGGCTCTCGACACCACGACCGTGGTGGTGGCCGTCGGCCAGGCCGACCCGCTGACCATCGGCCGCGACGACGGCGCGGGCGCTCCGACCGGCATCGGCTTCAGCGGAGTCATCGCCGCAGACGGGACCGACGTCGTCCGCCTCGGCGATGCGCCGGAAACCCTCGTCGTCGACGTCGACGGCCCCCTGGCCGCGGTCCCCCGCGTCCGCGCCGCCCTTCCGGTCCTCGCCAACGGCCACCGCCTCTGACGACCGGGCCCGTGGGGGTCAGCGCGTGGCGCGTTCCAGCAGCTCCAGCACGTGCACGTACGACTCCCCCGTCGCCTTCGTCATGCCCAGCTCGCACGTGCGGTTGCACGACGCGTGCGCGTCGGCTCCCCACCCGGCCACCTCCGCCGCCTCCGGGGCGGTCGCGGCCTCGGTCAGCTCGGGGTGCAGCATGCCCCGGTCGCCCGCGTAGGCGCAGCAGCCCCACGCGTCGGGAACGCGAACCTCGGCTGCCACGGCCGCGCCGATGGCCCGTAGCGCCGGGTCGATCCCCAGCTGCGTCGACGAGCATGTGGGGTGCAGCGCCAGCAGCTCCGCCACCGGCGTCGGGGAGAGACGCGGAAGCAGAGTGGATGCCGCGAAGGCCACGGCATCCATCACCTGCACGCCCTCGTCACGGAGGGTGGAGGCGAAGCCCTCGGTGCAGCTGGACGCATCGCAGATGACCGGCAGGGCGCCGTCGCGCGACGCTGTGCGCACCGCTGCCCGCACCCGGGCGGTCATGGTCGCGTGCCCCTTCGCGTAGCCCTTCGACGACCAGGGGGTGCCGCAGCACAGGGCGTCGATGCCGTCGGGCACGATCGCCGCGACCCCGGCGCGCTCGAGCAGGCGGGTGAACGCCGCCGTGGCCCCGATGCCGTCGGAGGGCCCGAACATGCTCCCCACACACGCCGGCAGGAACACCGCCGAGGGCTCGACGCCGGGGGAACCGACCACCGACCCCAGCGACCGCCGCGACGCCCCACCCGCGGGCAGCTCCGGCGCATACCGGGGCACCGTGTCGGTTCCGAGCACCGCGCGGGCGGCGTCCGTCACTGTCCGGACGAGCGGCATCGGCACCTTCTCGGCGGCGGTCAGCGCCACCGACCCCGCCCGCGTGACCACTCCCCACCCCGTCGCCGCCGCCGACCACCCGGCGGCGAGCACGGGGTTCGCGTCTTCGCGTCGGAAGCGCTTCATGAGGGTTCCCGTGTTGATGAGCACCGGGCACGCGGTCTGGCACATGCCGTCGACGGCGCAGGTCTGCACGCCGTCGTAGTCGTAGTCCTTCTCGAGCTCCGCCACGAGACCCCCGTCGCCGCGCTCGCGCGCCGCGGTCGAGGCGCGCCGCACGACGATGCGCTGCCGCGGGGTGAGGGTGAGGGAGCGGCTCGGGCACACCGGCTCGCAGTAGCCGCACTCGACGCACCGGTCGGCCTCGGGCTCGATCGTCACCGGCGCCTTGAGGTGGCGCATGTGCGCACCGGGATCGTCGTCGATGATGACGCCCGGGTTCAGGATGCCGCTCGGGTCGAGCAGACGCTTGAGCTCCACCATCACGTCGTAGAGTTCGTCGCCGTACTGCCGGCGCACGTACGGCGCCATCGCGCGCCCCGTACCGTGCTCGGCCTTGAGGTTGCCGCCCGCCTCCAGCACGAGGTCGACCATCGCGTCGGTGAAGCCCTCGAAACGCCCCAGGGCCTTGGCCCCCTCGAAGCGGTCGGTCAGCATGAAGTGGATGTTGCCGTCCTTGGCGTGGCCGAAGATGACGCTGTCGTCGTAGCCGAAGCGGGCGAAGAGCTCCTGGAGCCCCTCGCAGGTGTCGGCGAGACGCTCGACCGGGACGACCACGTCTTCGAGCAGGGCCGTGGTGCCGCTCGGCCGGGCCCCGGCGACCGACGCGTAGAGCCCCTTGCGGAAGGTCCACGCCGCAGCGCGTTGGGCGGGGTCGCGAGAGAAGACGGCGGGGTCGAGAAGGTGCTCCGCGGCGAGCACGCGGGAACCGGCCTCCGCGAGAGTGCGCAGGGAGTCGACGTCGTCGGCGTGATACTCCACCAGCAGTGCCGCCTGCGTCGTCGCCTCGAAGCCGTGGATGGCGGCGGGGGTCCCGGCCAGACGCTGTCCGACGCGCAGAGACGTGGCATCCATCAGCTCCAGCGTCGCCGCTCCCGTCGAGACCAGAGCCGGCAGAGACCGGGTCGCCGCGTCGAGAGTGGGGAACACCGCGAGGGTGGTGGCGACCGCGGGCCGGATCGGCACGGTGCGGAAGGTCGCCTCGGCGACGAACGCGAGCGTCCCCTCCGACCCCACGACCAGATGCGCGAGCAGCGCCGCGGGTGTGTCGAAGTCGAGGAAGGCGTTGAGGGCGTAACCCATCGTGTTCTTCATCGCGAACTGCCGCTCGATGAGCGCGACGCTGGCCGCGTTGCGCACCACGCGTTCGCGCAGCCGCATCAGCCCCTCGACGAGGGCGGGTTCACGGTCGCGCAGCAGCGCATCGGCGTCGGCGGCGGCCGTGTCGACGAGGGTCCCGGATGCCAGCACCAGAACGAGCCCCTCGAGGGTGCGGTACGAGTTCTCGACCGTGCCGCAGGCCATGCCGCTGGAGTTGTTCGCGACGACCCCGCCGATGGTGCAGGCGGCTTCGCTCGCCGGGTCGGGACCGAGCCGATGGCCGTGCCGCAGCAGACGCGCATTGACCTGCCGCACGGTCGCCCCGGGCTGCGACCGCACCCGGCGGCCGCCGTCGAGCACGTCGATGCGCGCGAAGCCCTGCCGCACGTCGACGAGCAGACCGTTGCCCGACGACTGCCCCGAGAGGCTCGTCCCGCCGGAGCGGAAGGTGACGGGCGTGCGGGATGCCGTGGCCCCGCGCAGGATGCCGGCCACCTCGGTCGCGTCGGCGGCGACGACCACCGCATCCGGGGTCAGCAGATAGTGCGAGGCGTCGTTGGCGTACGCGACGCGGTCGATCGCCCGGGTGCGGATGCGCGAGACATCGGCGACGGCCGCGGCGATCTCGGGAGCGATCTCGGTCGGAGCGAGGGTCATGCGTGATCCTTCGGACGGTGCGGGCGGAACGCGGGAGGGATCACTCGGGACCTTCCGGGGTGAGGACCCGGGCGAGATCCGGCTCGATGTGGACGAGAGCCCGGATGCCGACCGGCTGTCCCGAGACGACGGTCGACGTGTGCGACACGGCATGGGCACCCCATTCCGCCGCCGACGCCGCCGCGAGGGCGAGGACGTCGGAGCCGGCGGCGGGCGCGCTCGTCAGCCCTAGCAGGAAGCCCGCGAGAGCGGCATCCCCCGCCCCGGCGGTGTTGGCGACGAACGGGGCATCGGCCCGGGCGAACACCGCACGGTCGGCCGTGACGGCGATGAGGCCGTCGGCACCGAGGCTCGCGAGAACCGTCCCGACACCGCGGGCGACGATCTCGCGAGCGGCGGCGACGACCTCACCCAGGGTGACGAGGGGGCGTCCGACCGCCGCCGAGAGCTCCTCGGCGTTGGGGGTGAGCAGGTCGATGCCGGCGGGATCGACAAGGAGAGCGTCCAGTGCCGCCCCGCTCGTATCGACAGCGACCCGCGCCCCGTGCTCGCGCGCGAGTGCGCGGACGGGGGCCAGGTCGACGAGGGTGCCGGTGCCGGCCAGTTCGGGCAGGCTCCCCGAGACCACGAGCCAGGGGTCGGTGCGATCCGCGAGTTCTTCGCGCAGCGCCGCGATCGTGGCCGCCCATGCCTCGGGCGCCAGCGGCGGCGTGGGAGCGTTGACCTTCGTGGTGGCCCCCTGGGCGTCGATGATCGACGTGTTGACGCGCGTCGCCCCGGGCACCTCGACGATGCGCAGCAGCGGTGCGGTGAGTCCGCACCGGGCGAAGCGCACGTCGTCGGCACCGAGCACGACGATCGCCGCGGTGTCGGCTCCCCCCGCGGCGAGGGCGGCCGAGACGTTGACACCCTTGCCGCTCACCTCGCGGGTATAACTGTCGGCACGCGCGAATGCACCGCGATGCAGGGTGCCGACGCGGTAGGTGGCGTCGATGGCACCCGCGGCGGTGAGGGTGACGATGCCGCTCACGCGTCGCGCCCCGTCACGACGCCGAGCAGGCGCTGCACCTCGGCGGCGACCGCCGTACGCCCCGGGGCGAGCCAGCGGCGGGGATCGATGGCATCCGGGTCCCGCTCGAGCTCGTCGCGGACCGCTGCGGTCAGCACGGTGTTGAGGTGCGTGCCGATGTTGATCTTGCGCATGCCCGCGCGCACGGCGCCGTCGATGCCGGCGTCGGCGACCCCGCTCGAGCCGTGCAGGACGAGGGGGACGGGTACGGCTGCGGCGAGCTCGGCGATGAGCGCCTCGTCGAGCCGGGCGCTGCGCTCGCGCATGGCGTGCTCGCTGCCGACGGCCACGGCGAGGGCGTCGACGCCGGTGGCCTCGACGAAGCGCACGGCCTCGGCCACGTCGGTACGCACGCCCGGCGCGTGGGCGCCCTTGCCGCCGATCTCGCCGAGCTCGGCCTCGATCCAGGCACCGGCGGCGTGCACGCGGGCGGCGACGGCGGCGGTGCGCTCGAGGTTCTCGGCATCCGTCAGATGAGCGGCGTCGAACATCACCGACCGGATGCCGACGGCCAGGGCCTCGTCGACGAGCGGCTCGTCGGTCGCGTGGTCGAGGTGCACGACGACGGGGACACGCGCGTTCTCGGCCAGGCGGAGAGCGGCCGAGGCAGCCGGGCCGACCCCGCCGTGGAACGCGATCGCGTTCTGCGACAGCTGCAGGATCACCCCCGACCCCGCGGCCTCGGCTCCGGCGACGATGGCCTCGGCGACCTCGAGGGTGATGAAGTTGAAGGCCCCGACCGCACGGTGCGCGGCGAGCAGTTCGGGCATGTCGGCCAGCGGCACGGCGGTCTCTCTCTCGGGTCTCCCCTCCGTGTGAGGGGTCGTTTTCTGTCGCCGGGGGCATCCCGCGGCGACCGTTGTCGGCCGCTCACGAAGGGACGAGGGGCCGGAACGGGGGGGGGGACGGCGAGGAGCCCTGACCCCCTGAGACGTCTGACGAGGGTGGATGCCGGGACCCCCGCGTCGCGCGAGAGGCCCCGGCATCCGGGGTGGGTCAGCAGGAGGACTTGTAGACCGCGTCCTTGCCGTCGGTGGTGATGTTGTCTTTGGTGAGGATGGTGAAGCCGGTCTGGATCTTGGCTTCGGTGGCCTCACCCTTGAGGGCGGCGATGGCCTGCTTGACGCCGTCTTCGCCGATGGTGGCGGGCTCCTGGGCGACGAGGGCCTGGACGGTGCCGGCTTCGAGGGCCTTCACCTGCGCGGGGCCGGCGTCGAAGCCGACGATGGTGACGGAGCCCTGCTTGCCGGCCTGCTGGACGCCGGTGGCGGACCCTTCGGCGGCGAACAGGTTGGCGGCGAAGATACCGACGATGTCGGGGTCCTTCTGCAGCGCCGCGGTCACGATCTCGGCGGCCGTCGACGGCTCGTTGTGGGAGTACTGAACACCGACGGAGGTGAACTTCGAGTCCTTCTTGACGGCGTCTTCGAAGCCCTGGGCGCGGGCGTCGGTGGTGGAGACACCCGGGTCGGTGGAGACGACCAGGACCTTGCCGCCGTTCGGGTTGGCCTTCTGGATCGCTTCGAACGCCGCGGCTCCGCCGCCTTCGTTGTCGGAGGAGATCTGCGACACGGCCCCTGAGGGGTCTTCGAGGGTGGTGTCGACGAGAACGACCTTGATGCCGGCGGCTTCGGCCGCCGCGATCGGCGCCTGCATCGCGGAGACGTCGGTGGGGGCGATGAGCAGCGCGTCGGGCTTGGAGGCGACGACGGCGTCGACGATGGGCTTTTGGAGGGTGGGGTCGAACTTCTCGGGGCCCTGGGTGGTGACGGTGGCGCCTTCTTTGGCGGCTTCGGACTGGATGCCGCACTGCATGGAGATGTAGAACTCATCTCCGGCGACGCCCTGCACGAACGCGATCTTGTACCCGCCGTCGCCGCCCGAGGCGGAGCCCGACGAGGAGCCACCGGAACACCCGGCGAGGACGAGGGTGGCTGCGGCGCCGAGGGTGGCGAACGCGAGAACCTTGTTGTTCCACTGCATTGTGATGACCGTTCTCTCTTGGTGGGGTGTCGGATGCCGGGCCTCAGCCGCGGCGTCCTCCGCTGACGAACTTGCGCCAGAGGCTCTGGGTGGTGCCGCGGGTCGCGGCGGTGCGGCGCACCTGGTCGACGTAGACCGCGGTGATGAGCACGGCGCCGACGGCGACCTGCTGCCAGAAGGGCTGCACGCCGGTGATGACGAAGCCGTTCTGCAGCACGGCCGGGATGAAGAGGCCGACCACGGTTCCGAAGATCGTGCCGACGCCGCCGAAGAGCGACGTTCCGCCGATGACGACGGCCGCGATCACGTTGAGGTTGGTCTGCGACTGACCCGCGATCGCCGTGGTGGAGAACTGCGACAGGGCCAGGATGCCGGCGAGCCCCGCGAGCGCTCCCGACAGCGTGTACACGGCGATGAGGTGACGGTCGACCTTGACACCGACGCGACGGGCGGCGAGCTCGCTCGAGCCGACGGCGTACGTGTACAGGCCGAACTTCGTGAAGTGCAGCACGACCGCGCCGATCACGACGACCACGAGCGCGATGACGCTGATGATGGGGAGCGACCCGAAGACGTTGCCGTACCCGATCGAGACCGTCAGCACGGTGGGCACGTCGCGGATGTCGACGCCGCCGGTGAGGATCTGCGCCAGGCCCAGGGCCATACCGAGCGAGCCGAGCGTGACGATGAGCGGCGGGATCTTCGCCTTCGCGATGAGGAACCCGTTCAGCAGTCCCCAGCACACACCGCTCAGGATCGAGACGAGGATGCCGATGGTCGCCACGCCCCAGCCCTCACCGCCGAGCGCCCTCATCGTGAGCGCGGAGACGACGCCCGAGAACACCAGCACCGATCCGATGGAGAGGTCGATGCCCGAGGTGATGATGATGTACGTCATGCCGACGCCGAGGACGGCGAGGATCGAGGCGTTCTGGATGATGAGGCGGAAGTTCGACCACTGCGCGAACGAGTCGGGGGCCAGCGCACTGAAGATCAGCACGATGACGATGAGGATGAGCAGGATCTGGAAGGCCTGCGCTTTGAGCAGTCCCAGGAAGAAGTGGGGCTTGTTCTCCTCGAACGTTCCGATGGCCACCGTCTCGGTGGGAGGCGTCTTGGTGCTCACTTCGAGTCGTCCTTCGTGACGGCGCCGGTCATGAGCCCGACGAGTTCTTCCATGGAGGTGTTCTTCGCATCGACGTTGGCCACACGGGTTCCCAGGCGCAGCACCTGGATGCGGTCGCAGACCTCCATGACGTGGGGCATGGAGTGCGAGATCAGCACGACGGCGATGCCCTTGTCGCGCACGCGTCGGATGGTCTCGAGGACGTTCTTCGTCTGCCGCACGCCGAGGGCGGCGGTGGGCTCGTCGAGGAAGACGAGGCGTCCGGCCCAGTGCACGGCGCGGGCGATCGCGATCGCCTGGCGCTGGCCACCCGACATCTCGCCCACCGGCGACGACAGCGATCGCACGGTCGCGCCGAGTTCGTCGAACGCGGCCCGCGAGGCGACCGCCATGTCCTTGGTCTTCATGAAGCCGAGCGCACCGGCGATCCCGGGGCGGCGGATCTCGCGGCCCAGGTACATGTTCTGCACCGGGTCGAGATGCGGCGCCAGGGCAAGGTCCTGGTACACCGTCTCGATCCCGAGCGACGACGCCACCTGCGGGTTCGACATCTCGATGGGCTTGCCGTCGAAGAGGATCTCGCCCTCGTCGACCGCGAGATTGCCCGACAGGGCCTTCACCAGGGTCGATTTGCCGGCGCCGTTGTCGCCGATGAGAGCGGTGACCTCACCGGGGTAGACCTCGAAGTCCACGTTGTTCAGGGCCCGGACGTGACCGAACTGACGCGAGAGACCGCGTGCTTGCAGCACCGGGACGGCCGTTGTGACTGACGACATCGTCAGCTCCTTTCGTTGGTGAGAAGAGAGGATGCGAGGAACGTCTGCGCGACGACCTCGAAGGACGCAGAAGAGACGGCGAACGCCGCGAACAGTGCCGCCCCGTATGCGGTGCCCTCGTCGTGGGTCGAGACGGTGACCTCGGGCAGCAGCGTCGAGCGCGAGCGGACGACGGATGCCATGGTCGACCAGCCCCCGGTCAGCACCGTCGAGCGCGGCGGGGCGACCTCGCGGTCCATCACCGCCATGCATTCGGCGAGCATGTCGTTGCCGTGGCGCAGCGATGCCGCGAACAGCTCGGCGGGGCTGAGCCCGTCGCTCTGCGCGACGATCTTCAGCACCCCGTCGTCGTTGCGCGCACCAGAGACCGAGAGACCGCCGTCGGCGAGCGTCCCGTCGACCGGAAGCGCGAGGGCGGCGGCGTCGATGACCGCCCGGCCCGTGGCATCCGTGATCCCGAGCAGCTGCAGCACGCGGCGCATGAGCAGGCCCGACTTGGTGCCGGCGAGCAGCACGTACTTGCCGGGGATGACGTGGCGCACGCAGTTGATTCCGGCGTGGGCGAGGCGCTCACGCGCCGCGAAGGGGAGGGTGTCGTCGAGCACGCGGACGAGAGCCTCGGCCGTGCCCATCGAGTCGTAGAGCTGGCCGGTGTGCGTCGCCCCGACGGCGACGGCGGACACGAGGTGGTCGTGACCGGCGATCGTGAGGGCCGCGCCCCGGAACCCCGCGGGCACGGCCTCGTCCGTCACCACGCCCACCGGCTCGCCCGCGCTCACGCGCGCCCCGAGGATCGACGCGTCGACCCCGAGCACGTCGAGAGCGGCCTGCCACGGCGTGCTGTCGTCCTGGTCGATGAGCCCGGTACGCGACACGAGCGAGTACTCCGCCACCCGCGGACCGCCGAGAGCGTGCACGACGTATTCGGGGACGTTGAGGAACGTCGTTCCGGCGAGCGCGATGCCGCTGTCGCGCAGGTGCAGGAGCTTGGCGATGGATGCCAGCGGCCCCACCGGCAACCCGGTACGGCCGGGGAACTCGGCGCGGAACTCCTCCGGGGTCGCCATGATCTGCGCGGCACCCCGGGGGTCGAACCAGGCCATGATCGGCGCGAGCGGGGTGCCGGCGGCGTCGAGCAGCACCCCCGCCTCCGCCATGCCCGAGACGGCGAGCGCGAGGACGCGGTACCCCTCGTCGAGCCGGGCGTCGGCTTCGGCGGCAAGCTCGCGCACGACCGCGATCGCCCGCTCGGCGGTCATCTCGGCCCGGCCGTGGTCGAGGTTGGTCCAGGGCGAGGGGCGGCTCACGACGAGCACCTGTCGCCCCTCGGGGGTCGCGACGAGCAGCTTCGTGCTGGTCGAGCCCATGTCGACGCCGACGACGTAGTCGCTCATCGAACGCCACCTCCACGGAGGGTGCCGGGCCACCCGGCACCGGGAGCGGCGACGAGCACCTCGGCCTCGCCGAGCAGACGCCAGTCGCCGAAGGCATGGGGAACGGCGTAGACCTGACCGCGCTCGAGCTCGACCGAGCCGGCGTCCGATACCAGCGCACCGGAGCCCTCGCGCACCAGCACCACCGCGAAACCGGCCTCGCGGGCCGCGGTCTCTCCCGCCGCGTCGAACAACCGGAAGTACGGGTCGGCGATCGCGGGCAGCAGCGAGCGGAAGTCCGCCCCCGCCGGGGTCGTCCCCGCCGTGCTGATCAGGGCGCCGAGGGCCTCGGCATCCAGCTTCTCGGTCGAGACCGCGGGCATGACGGCGTCGAAGCCGAGGTCGAGGTGCGACTCCTCGCGCGTCGAGGTCGTGACCGACCACTCGAGCAGGATCGAGAAGTCGGTGGGCTCCTGCACTTCGGCGACGAAGATGCCACCGTCGATCGCGTGCACGGTTCCGGCGGGCACGAGCACGCCCATGCCGGGGCGTACGACGACGCGGTTCATGCGCGAGAGCATCCACTCGCTGTCCTGCGCGTCGCGCCGACGGTCGAGCTCGTCGCGGTCGACGGACTGGTTCCAGCCGACGTGCACGGCGCAGTCGTCCTCGGTCTCGAGCACGTACCAGGCCTCGGTCTTGCCGTACGGGCAGTCGAGGTGCGCGGCGGCGAACTCCCGGCCCGGGTGCACGTGGACGGGGAGACGCTGACGCGCATCGAGGAGCTTGACCAGGATGCCGAGATCGGCGGCATCCCGCCCCCCGCGCGCTCCCACCCAGGCCCCGCGGTCGGCCGTGACGAGGTCGCGCAGGACGTCGCCCCGGTCGGTGACGGCGAGGCCGATGGTGTCGGACCCGAAGCGCGACACCGTCGAGCCGAGCCACTCCTCGGGTTGCCGGTCGGTCTCGGGCACGATGCCCCGCAGCGCCGCGATGCGGTCGCCGCCGAGGTAGAAGTGCTGCACGGGATTGGGGGGCAGCAGGACGGGCTTCATGAGGGGGCTCCGATCGGGGCTGCGGCCGCGACGACGACGTCGCCGGCCGGCGCGGGCTGAACGAGGGCGGCCGCCGCGGGGGACGGGAGTACCCCGGCGGAATCGGACGCACGCAGCGGAATCGGATCGGATGCCGACGCGGATCCGATTCCGCTGCGCTTCTCCGATTCCGCGACGGGCACCTCGCCCGAACCGCGAGGCACGAGGCGCGTGGGCACGACCGTGCGGGTCGGGGCGTCGTCGGGACGCTCGGCCAGCTGGCGCAGGCGGCGGAAGGCTGCTGCGCCGAGCAGACGGGGGTCGTGGTCGACGTAGGTGATGCCGGGTTCGAGCACCTCGGCGAGCGTGAAGTCACCGAACGAGATGAGCGCGGGCATGCGGAGCCCGCGTGCGCGGATCGCCCGTACCGTCGCGATCGCGGCGAGGCTCGTCGCGCACAGCAGGGCGGTGGGGGCGTCGGGGCGCTCCAGCAGGAGCGAGGCCTCGGCCGCTTCTCCCGCGCGGAAACGCTCGTGCGTCACCACGAGCGCGGGGTCGAACGCCACTCCCGCCGCTTCGAGAGCCGAGCGGTAGCCGGCCAGACGGTCGCTGACGGTGGGGTAGGGCACGTCTTCGCCCATGAAGGCGACGCGGCGGTGTCCGTGTGAGAGCAGGGCCGCGGTGGCTTCGGCGGCGGCCCCGAAGTCGTCGATGACGATCGCGTCGATCCCGGAGCGCACGCGGTCGACCGTCACCACGGGGCAGCGGTTGCGCAGCCCCGCGAGGACCGCGGCGGGGACAGCGACCGGCGCCACGATCAGACCCGCGAGGCGATGGCCGGTCAGGCGGTCGAGCTGCGCCGTCTCGCGCCCCGCGTCGTAGCCCGTGCTCGCGAAGATCACGCTCAGGCCCTCGGCGATCGCCAGTTCTTCGACCACGCTCACGAAGGCGGCGAAGAACGGGTCGCTGATCGCATCGATCAGGATGCCGATCGTGTCGGCCTCGCGACGCTTGAGTTCGCGCGCGCTGCGGTCGGGAACGAACCCCAGCTCGCGCACGGTCTGCAGCACGCGGTCGCGGGTTCCGGGGAGGACCCCGACCTCGTCGTTGATGACGCGGGACACGGTCTTGGGGCTGACGCCCGCCGCCGTCGCGACGTCGATGAGCCGAGCGCGCGGCCGGGCCGTCGCGGCCTGGGTGACCGCGCTCACGGTCCGTCTCTCGTCGTGCATCATCGCATCTCCGACATCGTTGTCATCCGGAAGGAAACCCTGCGGCGGGCTTCGATGGAGACAGCATGAGCCCCATCGGACAACGTTGTCAAGTCACGGACGCATCTCGATGACATCGATGTCGAGACCGAGCTCCCACGAGGCGCCCGGCGCCAGCGGACGAAGCAGTCCGCGCGCTCGCGCCTCTCCCCGACCCAGGATGGTCGCCGCCGTCGCCGGCTCGACCCCGAGCACCACCCCGTCGTCCTGGGCGACCCGCCACTGGAACATCCCGGGCAGCCGGGCGGTGTCGAACGAGATCCGGATGCCGAGCCCCGACGGCGAGATCACCTCGGCGCCCACGAGGCGATCCGCCGGCAGTTCGTGCGAGAAGACCTGCTCGGGATAGTGCAGGGACGGCTCGGGGAACTCCGCCCACGACGACAGCCCCGCCTCGGCCGCAGCATCGCGCGCGAGCACGCGATCGGCCGGCGAGCGCAGGATCGTGCCCGCGTCGACGAGCGGCCAGCCGAGGTTCACGTGATACAGCACCATGGGCTCGACCTCGCGCGAACCGCGGTTCACGATCTCGTCACGCAGCTCGATCCGTCCGTCGCCGAGCGGCACGCGCACGCTCCGGCGCAGCTCGAGGTGCGCGCCGAGCACGGTCGCCTCCACCACCACGGCCTCGACCACCACGGCATCGGCCGTCACCTCCGAACGGATGACGGATGCCGACAGGCCGCTGTACCGCCCGTGCTGCGGGTGCTCCCCCTCGGCGTCGACCGAGGGCGGGCCGAAGGAGAGCAAGCCGCAGGTGGTCACGAGACCGCCGCCGAACGCGGCGCCGAAGCCGGTCGCACCCGGGCGCGGCCAGCCGGTCGGCGACACCCAGGCCAGGGGGACGCCACGGTGTCGCACCTGGCCGAGGTCGAGTCCGCGGTCGGGCAGCAGCTCGACGTCGAGATCGCCCGCGACGATCCGCAGGCGTCGAGTCCCGGCATCCGGTCCATCCGATCGCACCGAGGCCTCCACCGCCGCGAGCGCGGCAGGCGAACCCACCCGTCGTCTCGCGTCGTCGATCGACCGTCCGTACAGCTCGCCCATGAGCCCCGCCTTCCTCGCCGTGACGCCGCCCACGCTAGCAGTGATTGACAACGTTGTCTTTCGCCCCGCATACTGACCGTCGAGCGCAGAGCCGCGCCCCGACACGACGCTTCGGAGACCCACACCCCATGTCGAAACCCCGCCTCAATCGCCTCTTCAACGCGCGGTCCGGCCGCGCTCTCGACGTCGCCGTCGACCACGGCGCGTTCCACGAGCACTCGTTCCTGACGGGCATCGAAGACATGGCGGCCACGGTCGCCACCCTCGTCGACGCCGGTCCCGACGCCGTCCAGCTCACCCTCGGACAGGCGCCGTTGCTGCAGTCCGTCCCCGGCAAGCAGAAGCCCGGGCTCGTGCTGCGCACCGACATCGCCAACGTCTACGGCGACCCGCTCGAGTCGCCCCTGCACAGCATCCACGTCCCGGATGCCATCGAGGTCGCGGTCCGCCTCGACGCCGTCGCCGTGTGCGTGAACCTCCTCGATCTCCCGGGCGAACCGCAGGTGCGCGAGCAGTGCATCCGCTCGATCCTGGCGCTGCGCAGCGACGCGGAGAAGTACGGGATGCCGCTGATGATCGAGCCGCTGGTCATGCAGACCAAGCCCGGCACCGGCGGGTACGGGGTCGACGGCGACACCGCCAAGGTCGTCACTCTCGTGCGCCAGGCGCGCGAGCTCGGCGCCGACCTTATCAAGGCCGACCCCACCGACGACATCACCGAGTACCACCGGGTCATCCAGGCCGCCGGCGACACCCCCCTGCTGGTGCGCGGCGGAGGACGCGTCGACGACCGCACCCTCCTCGAGCGCACGAAGGCCGTGCTCGCGCAGGGCGCTCGCGGCATCGTCTACGGTCGCAACGTCATCCAGCACCGCGACCCGGCCGGCATCACCGCGGCCCTCATGTCCGTGGTGCACGACGACGCCTCGGTCGACGAAGCCCTCGCCCTCATCGGCGGCACCGGCGAAGGAGACCGCGCGTGACCGGCACGAAGATCGGTGTCGGCATCATCGGCGGCGGCCTCATGGGGCGCGAGATCGCCGCGGCCCTGCGCCGCTGGCCCGCGCTGATCGAGCACCCCGCCGAGCCCGAACTCGTCGCGGTGTGCGACATCAACCCCGCGGCCCTCGAGTTCTTCGAGCGCATCGACTCGGTGCAGCTGACCACGACCGATCATCACGAGTTGCTCGCCGATCCCCGCGTCGACGTCGTCTACATCGCCGTGCGGCACGATCTGCACGAGCGTCTCTACGTCGACACCGTCCGCGCCGGCAAGGCGCTGCTGGCCGAGAAGCCGTTCGGCATCGACCGCGCCGCCGCCGACGCGGTGGTCGCCGCCATCGACGAGACTCCGGAGTCGTTCGTGCGCGTCTCGAGCGAGATGCCGTTCTTCCCCGGTGCGCAGTGGGCGGTCGACTACGTCCGCTCGGGCGCGCTCGGGCGCATCGTCGAGGCGAAGTGCACCTTCCTGCACTCGAGCGACATCGACGTGAACAAGCCCCTCAACTGGAAGCGGCAGAAGCAGTTCTGCGGCGACGCGGGGGTGCTCAACGACCTCGGCATGCACACGTGGCACGTGCCGCTGCGCCTGGGCTGGACGCCCGAGAAGGTCGTCGGCATCCTGCAGGACATCGTCACCGAGCGCCCCGGCCCCGACGGCACGCCCCAGCCGTGCGACACCTGGGACAACGCCGTCATCCACTCGTGGGCGCGCCACGACGGCGCCCCCTTCCCTCTGACGACCGAGACCAAGCGCATCGCACCGGGGCAGAAGAACACGTGGGAGTTCGAGGCCATCGGCATGTCGGGCGGCGTGCGCTTCAGCACCAAGAACCCCAAGCAGGTCGAGGTCTTCGCCTTCGTCGACGTGCCGGGCGTCGGGCGTGAGCAGAGCTGGCAGAGCGTCGACGCGGGCAGCCAGTCGGTCTGGCCGACGGTGACGGGTCCCAACTTCGAGTCCGGTTTCTCGGATGCCATCCTGCAGATGTGGGCGGCCTATCTCGCCGAGTACCTGGGCGAGCTCGGCGACGGCTTCGGGTGCGTCCGCCCCGACGAGGCCGCGCTGACGCACCGACTCTTCGCCGCCGCGATCGCCTCGCACGAGACGGGCGCACTGGTCACACCCGAGACCTGACGACGACCCAGGGGGTGTCCCGCCGATCGCGGGCGCCCCCTTCTTCGCGTTTTCCGGCGCGACCGGCGATATCCGTATGCTCGGAGGGATGCCGACCCCGCGCGGCATCCCTCGAGGAGACGCATGCGCAAGACCGGTCGGCCCACCATGATCGACGTCGCCGCCGACGCCGGGGTGAGCCTGAAGACCGTGTCGCGCGTGGTCAACGGCGAGCCGAATGTCGACCCCGCCATGATCGAGCGCGTCCTCGCGTCGGTCGGCAGGCTCGGCTACCACCGCAATTCCCTCGCAGCCAGCCTGCGGTCGGGCAACCGCGACACCATCGGCTTCGTCGCGGCCGACCTCTCGAACACCTTCTACATGGCGATCGCCGCCGCCGTCTCCGCGATCGCCACGCGCGAGCGCATGCACCTGGTCATGGCATCCAGCGAAGAAGACGCCGATCTCGAACGCACCCTCGCCCTCGATCTGTGCCAGCGCCAGATCGGCGGCCTCATCGTCGTCCCGACCGCCGCCGACCACTCGTATCTCTCCCGCGAGGTCGAGCTGGGAACGCCCGTGGTCTTCCTCGACCGTCCCGGCAGCGGCGTGCCCGCCGACGCGATCCTCCTCGACAACCGCGGCGGATCCCGAGCGGCCGTCGCCGAGCTCCTCGAGACGGGGCACCGTCGCATCGCCGTTCTGCTCGACTCCCCCGAGATCTACACGATGGTCGAGCGCCTCGCGGGAGCACGCGAGGCCTTCGCCGCCCAGGGCCTCACGCTCGACCCCGCTCTGGTCGTCCACGGCCTTCACACCCCCACCGTCGCCCGGGACGCGGTGCACCGGCTCCTCGAGTCCGCCGACCCTCCCACGGCGGTCTTCTGCGCGAACAACCGCGTCACAATCGGAGCCCTCGAGGCGATCCTGCCCCGCGGCGCCGACGTCGCGATCGCCGGTTTCGACGACTTCGAACTCTCCCGTCTGCTGCCCCGTCGCATCCGCGTCGTCGACTACGACGTGACCGAGCTCGGCACGCGCGCCGCCGAGACGCTGCTGGCGCGGGGAGCCGACCCCGCGCCGGGCTCTCACACGCACCTCGTGCCGACGCGTCTCGTCGACCGGGGCGGAGTGAGCTGAGCCTGGACGGCATCCACTCTCCCGTCAAGGCCGCGCACCGCGGAGCCCGTCCTGCATAGCGTCGTCGCATGAGTTCCGATCGCGATCAGTTCACCTTCGACAACCCCGTCACCCGTTACTCGCGCGTCGAGCCGCCCGTGCAGCACCAGCCCGAGCCCGGCGTCCAGGCCGATATGACTCCGGTGCCCGACCTGGGCGAGAAGACCTACCGCGGACTCGGCCGCCTGGTCGGCCGCAAGGCCCTCATCACCGGCGGCGACTCCGGCATCGGCGGCGCCGTGGCGATCGCGTTCGCCCGCGAGGGAGCCGACGTGGCCATCGTGCACCTGCCCGACGAGCAGCGCGACGCCGACCACATCCTGGAGCAGATCCGGGATGCCGGCCGCACCGGCGTCTCGATCGCGACCGACATCACCGATCCCGCCGCGTGCCGCGAGCTCGTCGCCCGCACCGCCGAGGCGCTCGGCGGCCTCGACATCGTCGTGAACAACGCCGGCAAGCAGGTGATGGTCGAGAAGGTCGACGACCTCTCCGACGAGCAGTTCGAGCAGACCTTCCGCACCAACGTCTTCGCTCCGTTCTGGATCACCAAGGCGGCGCTCGCCCACCTCCCCGAGGGCGGCACGATCATCAACACCGCCTCGCTCGAGGCCTACGTGCCCGCGCCCGACCGCCTCGACTACGCCGCGACGAAGGCCGCGATCAACAACCTGTCGAAGGGACTCGCGCAGCAGCTCGCCTCGCGCGGCATCCGGGTCAACGTCGTCGCCCCCGGGCCCACCTGGTCGGCCCTGCAGGTGAGCCAGGGTGTCTCCGACGATCAGATGGAGCACTTCGACGACGAGAGCACCTACCAGCGCGCCGGTCAGCCCGCTGAGATCGCGCCGGCGTTCGTCTTCCTCGCGTCCGCGGAGTCGAGCTACGTCTCGGGCGAGACGCTCAACGTCAACGGTGGCATGGTCACGCCGTAACTCGCGCGTCCCGATCGCCCCGGCCCGCCACGTGCGGACGGGGCGATCGTCGTGTGCGAACCTCCTGAGGTCCGCGCGGCCCGACCTCGCATACCGGGTGGCGGCCCCGCACCACGCGGCGAGGGCCGCCGCTTCTCAGGAGTTCGGTACGCGGTGCCCGCACCACCGATCGTCCCGCCGCAGTGCTTGCGCAAATCGTGCCGTCGCGCAAGCGACCCTTTCCGGCCCCTTCGGTGCGCGAGCGTGAGTGCATGCCCACCGAATCCGCTCCCGTCACAGACGGGGCACCCCTCACCCTGTACCTGCTGCACGCGCTGGGGGCCAGCTCCGGATCCTTCGACCGTCTCGCCGACGAGCTCGCGGGCGACGTGCGGGTGCACGGCATCGACCTCCCCGGCTTCGGCTCCGCCGCGAGCGCCCCCGACGCCACGCTCGACGAGACCGTCGACCACGTCCTCCGCCACCTCGCCGGCCACGCGAACGGCCCCTGGATGCTCGGCGGCCACAGCATGGGCGGCAAGATCGCCGCGCTCGTCGCCGCACGCGTCCTGCGCGGAGACGCGCCGCTGTTCGGACTCCGCGGCATGGTGCTCATGGCGCCGTCTCCGCCACGGCCGGAGCCGATGGACGAGGAACGCCGAGAGCGGATGCTCTCGTGGGTCGACGGCGGGGCGCTCTCCGAACAGGATGCCGAAACGTTCATCGACCAGAACACGGCAGAGCCCCTCGATGCCGGGGCGCAGTCCCTCGCGCTGGCCGACCTCCGCCGCACCTCGCCCACCGCGTGGCGCGCCTGGCTCGAGACGGGAAGCCGCGTCGACGTGACCGCCGACGTCCAGACGCTCGACCTCCCCGTGCTCGTGCTCGCCGGCACCGACGACGCCGACCTGGGCGCCTCCGCGCAGCCCGAACTGCTCGCCTCCGTCTACCCCCGTGCGCGGTTCACGGCCCTCCCCGACACGGGACACATGATCCCGCTCGAGCGCCCCGCCGAGGCGGCCGAGGCGATCTCCCGCTTCGTCGCCGACGAGGTGCGGGTCGGGCCCGTGGTCCCGGACGACTGGGCACGCCTCATCGCCGGCGATCGCGTCGACGACCGGGTCCGCGGCATCCTGGCCCGACGCTCCGTGCCCGATGACCGCGGTTACGCGCCCCGGGTGCTCGATCTGGCGCAGCTGACCCTGCTGCGCGAGATCGCCGATCTCGTCGTTCCGCAGGACGGCCCGGCGATCGACATCGCCGGCCGTGTCGACGCGCAGCTCGCGCGAGGAGAGGGCGACGGGTGGCGCAACGCCGATCTGCCCGCCGACGCCGAGGCGTACCGCACCGGCCTCGATCACCTGGCCGCCACGTGGCCCACGGATCCTGCCGAGCGCGTCGAGACCTTCCGCGCGGCCGTCGAGGGTGACGCCGATGCCGAGGGCACCCTCGACGCCGCCCAGCTCAAGGCCTGGCTCGAAGACGTGCGCAACGACCTCGTCCGACAGTGGCTCGCCCACCCGGCGAGCATGGCGCGCGTCGGCTACGACGGCTTCGCCACCGGCGGGACGCCCATCCGCGGATATGTGGAGCTGCGCCTCGGGCGCCGCGAAGACTGGGAGCCGGCGAACGTCGGCGGCACGATCGCGACGGGAGACGCGGCATGAACCTCGAGGCGATGCGTACCTACACCGACGATGAGATCGTCGATGTCGTGGTGGTCGGAACTGGCGCGGGCGGGGCCCCGCTCACCGCCGAGTTTGCGCGAAAGGGGCTCACCGTCGTGGCCCTCGAGGCGGGGCGGCACTTCTCGCTCGACGACCTCACCCCCGACGAGACCGAGGCCGTCGAGATCAACTGGATGTCGGAGCGTCTGAGCGGCGGCGACGACCCCACCGCCTTCGGCCCCAACAACAGCGGACGCGGTGTCGGCGGCTCGATGCTGCACTGGGGGGCGTTCACTCCGCGTCCCGACCGCCGCGACCTCGCCCTGCGCACCGAGTCGGGCGTGGGACGGGACTGGCCGGTCGACCCCGACGAACTGCTCTCCTACGTCGAGCGCGTCGAGGGCGATATCGGCGTGTCCGGACCGAGCCCCTACCCCTGGGACCCCTCGCGGCGGTACGCGTACGCCCCGGCGAAGCGCAACGCCCCGGCGAACCTCGTCGCGAAGGGCTGCGACGCTCTCGGCATCCGTTGGGCAGACGCCCCCGCGGCGGTGCTCACGCGCGCACGGCTGCAAGACCACCACGGCGAGCGCAGCGCCTGCGTCAACTGCGGCGAGTGCCACCAGGGATGCCGAGTGGATGCCAAGGCCTCCACCTCCAACACGTACCTGCCCGCGGCGGTCGCCGCCGGAGCCGAGATCCGCAGCGAGTCGATGGTGCACGGCATCGAGCTCGATGCCCGCGGCCGTGTCGAGGCGGTCGTGTACCGCAAGGGCGGCGTCGACCGTCGCCAGCGCTGCCGCGCGCTCGTTCTGGCCGGTGGCGGCGTCGAGACGCCGCGCCTGCTGCTGCACACCGGCCTCGCGAACGACAGCGGGCAGGTGGGCCGGAACTTCCTCGCCCACGGCGCCACCCAGGTGTGGGGCCGGTTCGACGAGCCGGTGCGCGGGCACCGCGGCTATCCGTCGTCGCTCATCAGCGAAGACATGATGCGCCCCGCCGACGCCGACTTCGCCGGCGGCTACCTCGTGCAGAGCCTCGGTGTCATGCCCCTGACTTTCGCAACCACGCTCGTGCGCGGCGGCGGGCTCTGGGGACCCGAGCTCATGCAGCGGCTGGACCAGGCGCGGTTCATGGCAGGCATCGGCATCAACGCCGATTGTCTGCCGTCGGACGACAACCGGCTCGAGCTGGTCGACGAGACCGACGAGTTCGGCATCCCCCGCGCGCGGGTCACCTTCACCGCCGGCGAGAACGAGAAGGCGATCGATCAGCACGCCACCGCGTTCATGCTGCGGGTGATGGAGGCCGCCGGTGCGCGCGACACCATGGTCCTCGCCCGCACCGCGCACACGATCGGCACATGCCGTATGTCGAACGACCCCTCCGACGGAGTGGTCGACGCCGACGGCCGCTCGCACGAGATTCCGAACCTCTGGATCTGCGACAACTCGGTCTTCCCCTCCGCCATCGCCGCCAACCCCGCGTTGACGATCATGGCCCTGTCGCTGCGCACCGCCGACCGCTTCCTGGCCTCGGCCGCCGCCTGACTCCGGGCCCCTCCCGCCCTCCTGGGCGAGTGTCCGGGACACGCCGTCCCCGCCCCACGCGGCGCGGCGTGTCCCGGACTCTCACCGCGACACCGCTCGACACGGGAGAATGGATGCCATGAAGCTCGAGCACCTCGTCCGGTTCGCCGCCCTCGCCGAGGAGCTGCACTTCCCCCGCGCGGCCGACAAGCTGCGCATCCCCCTCGCCTCGCTGTACACGACCCTCGACAAGCTCGAGGAAGAGGTCGGTCAACCCCTGGTCCAGCGCACGGCGCCCACACGCCTGTTGCCGGCCGGTGAATTGCTGCTCGAGGAGGCCCACCGCCGCATCGCCGACGCCCCGCCGCCCGCGCCGCGACAGAAGGCGCCCGGTGGCGGCAAGGCGAAGGCGAACAAGGGCAAGGGCCGTGCCCCGATCGTGAAGGGCGAGCCCAAGCCCTACAAGAAGCGCCAGGGCCGCTGACTCGGCCCTCTCCCCACGCATAAACGCGATCTGCGCCCATAAACACGTGCTGCACGCGTTTATGTGCGTAGAGAGCGTTTATCCGCACCTTTCGGCGGGCTCGGCGGCGTCCGACCCGCACCTCGGGCCGCAGGCCGGGGCCGCTGCCCGGAGGCACGATCGGCTGCGCCGGACAAGCGCACCGGGTCGCCGCCCGGCGCACGCTCGACGGGGCCGGACAGCGCGCCGGGGCCGGATGGCCCTGGCCGCTCTACAGCTCGGTGACCTGCCCGGCCTCGACGTGCCAGCGCCGGTCGGTCTGCACCGCGGCGAGCATGCGCCGGTCGTGCGTGACGAGCAGCAGCGTCCCCGTGTACGACTCCAACGCCTGCTCGAGCTGCTCGATCGCCGGGAGGTCGAGGTGGTTCGTCGGTTCGTCGAGCACGAGCACGTTCACCCCGCGCGCCTGCAGCAGAGCGAGACCCGCGCGCGTGCGCTCGCCCGGCGACAGCTCGCCGACCGGACGCGTGACGTGATCGGCCTTGAGCCCGAACTTCGCCAGGAGCGTCCGTACGTCGCCCGCGTTCATCTCGGACACGAAGTCCTCGAACGTCTCCGCGAGCGCTCGCTCCCCGACGAACAGCGAGCGAGCCTGATCGATCTCCCCGATCTCGACGCTGGCGCCCAGGCTCGCCGACCCCTCGTCCGGCGTCTGGCGGCCCAGGATGCCACGCAGCAGCGTCGATTTCCCGGCACCGTTCGGCCCCGTGATGCCGATGCGCTCCCCCGCGTTCACCTGCAGCGAGACAGGGCCGAGGGTGAAGTCGCCCTGACGGAAGACCGCCCCCGACAGAGTGGACACGACCGAGCTCGACCGCGGCGCCGAACCGATCGTGAAGGCCAGCTGCCACTCCTTGCGCGGCTCTTCGACCTCGTCGAGGCGGGCGATCCGGCTCTCCATCTGGCGTACCTTCTGCGCCTGCTTCTCGCTCGATTCCGTCGCGGCCTTGCGACGGATCTTGTCGTTGTCGGGCGACTTCTTCATCGCGTTGCGCACGCCTTGGCTCGACCACTCCCGTTGCGT
Organism: Sphingomonas sp. G5; assembly: GCF_052660795.1. Taxonomy (NCBI): domain Bacteria; kingdom Pseudomonadati; phylum Pseudomonadota; class Alphaproteobacteria; order Sphingomonadales; family Sphingomonadaceae; genus Sphingomonas; species Sphingomonas sp. G5. Next base: position 2,969,563 of record NZ_CP109660.1, read on the forward strand.
GCGGGCGCGCGAGACCAGATCGGCCTTGGTGTCGGCGTACTCCTCGTACTTCTCCCGCGCCTGGCGTCGTACCGTGGCGCGCTCCTCGAGGTACGCGTCGTACCCGCCGCCGTAGATCCGGTGGGAGTTCTGTGCGAGGTCGAGTTCGAGCACGCGCGTCACCGACCGCGCGAGAAACTCGCGGTCATGGCTCACGAGCACGACTCCACCGCGGAGCCCGCGCACGAACGTCTCGAGACGCTCGAGCCCGTCGAGGTCGAGGTCGTTCGTCGGCTCGTCGAGGAGGGCGATGTCGAAACGCGACAGCAGCAGTGCGGCGAGCCCGACCCGAGCAGCCTGCCCACCGGACAGGCCCGTCATCTCGGCATCCGGACCGACCTCGAGCCCCAGGTCGGCGAGCACCACCGGCATCCGCTCGTCCAGATCGGCGGCTCCACTGGCGAGCCACCGGTCGAGGGCGGTCGCGTAGGCGTCATCGGCTCCCACGGCCGTGGGGTCGCCGAGCGCGGCCGCCGTGGCATCCATCTCTCGCGTCGCCTCGGCGCACCCCGTTCGCCGGGCGATGTACTGCGAGACCGTCTCCCCGGCCACCCGTTCGTGTTCCTGCGGGAGCCAACCGACGAAAGCGTCCGCGGGCGCGAGGCTGATCGTTCCCGCCTGCGGCTCGTCGACACCTGCGAGCAGGCGCAGCAGAGTCGATTTGCCGGCTCCGTTGGCACCGACGACGCCGACGACGTCTCCGGGGGCGACGGTCAGGTCCACGCCGTCGAACAGCGTGCGATGTCCGTGGCCCCCGGCGAGGCCCTGTGCGACGAGGGTGGCGGTCATCCCTCTAGTGTCTCAGGCGGCCGTCCGCCCCGGTGCCCGCCTTCCGCCCCACCCGCGGGCACGAGACCGTCGGGGCGACCCGACGCCGCGCGCTCACCGCGCCCGCGGGTGCGCCGTCGCATACACGTCGCGAAGCGCGTCGACCGACACATGCGTATAGATCTGCGTCGTCGACACCGAGGCGTGACCGAGCAGTTCCTGCACGACGCGAACGTCGGCGCCGCCCTGCAACAGGTGGGTGGCGAAAGAGTGTCGCAGCGTGTGCGGCGAGACGTGCGCGGTCAGCCCCGCGCGCTCCGCCGCGGCCTGGATGATGAGCCACGCGCTCTGGCGTGAGAGCGGGGCGCCGCGTACGCCGAGGAACAGCCGGGGCGTCGCGCGCCCCTTCGCGGCGAGAGCAGGGCGAACGCGTGTGAGATAGGCATCGACCGCGGCGCGCGCGTACGAGCCCACCGGCACCACACGCTCCTTGTCGCCCTTGCCGCGCACACGCAGAAGGTCGCCGTGCACGGTGTCGTCGACGTCGAGCTGGACGATCTCCGAGACGCGTGCCCCGGTCGCGTAGAGCAGTTCGAGCAGGGCCCGGTCGCGGACCGCCGACGGATCCGCCGCGGACGCGTCCGGCGCCTCCGGCGCAGGCCCCGCCCCCCGCAGAAGATCGTCGATCTGCGCGATCGTCAACGCCTTGGGAAGCCGTCGGGGCGCCTTCGGGGGTCGCAGGCGGCCACTCGGGTCCGCGTCGACCCGACCCTCCCGCACGAGGAAGCGGTGCAGCCCGCGCACCGACGACTGCAGGCGAGCGAGTGACGACGACGCCGGCGGTGGTTCGGCCGAGGCCCGTTCTGCCGCGAAGTCCGCGACGAGGGCGGGGGTCACCTCTTCGGCCGTACTGATCCCTCGACCGCCGAGCCACTCCAGGTACCCCGCGAGGTCGCGGCGGTACGCGGCCACCGTGTGGTCGGAGAGACCGCGTTCGAGCGCGACGTGCCGGAGATAGGTCTCGACCGCGCGCTCGAGCTCCACGTCAGCGGGCGGACGCCTCGCGGCGCAGCACTTCGGCCGTGGCGAGAGCGCCGGTGGCCAGGATGCCGTTGCGCAGGCGTCCCGCGAGCACTCCGTCGATCACGTCGGCGAGGGGCACGCGCTCGACGCGCATATCGGACTCCTCGTGCTCGCGCTCGTAGTCGGTCTCGACGCTGCGCAGACCGCGGGCGAGGAAGAGGTGGACGACCTCGTCGTTGCCTCCGGGCGTGGTGTGCATCGAGACGAGGTGCTGCCAGCGATCCGCCTCGAGGTCGACCTCCTCGGTGAGCTCGCGCTTCGCCGTCTCGAGAGGAGGCTCGCCCGCCACATCGAGGAGACCGGCTGGGATCTCCCAGTCGCGCTCCTTGATGGGGTGCCGGTATTGCTGGATGAGGACGACGTTCTCCTCGTCGTCGAGGGCGACGACCGCCGCAGCACCCGGGTGCTCGACGTACTGGCGGGTCATTTCTCCGTCACCGTAGCGCACGGTGTCGGACCTCACGTCCCAGACGGCGCCCTCGTAGACGAGGTCCGTCGAGATCAGCTCGAGGACGACCTTCTCGTCGCGCAGCTCTTCCACGTCAGTCCTCCTCGACGTCGAACAGCTCGCTCGAACGGTGACGCTCCAGCGCCGCCGTGACGAGACCGCGGAACAGCGGGTGCGGCTCGGTCGGCCGCGAGCGCAGCTCGGGGTGCGCCTGCGTGGCGATGTAGTACGGGTGCACCTCGCGGGGCAGCTCGACGAACTCGACCAGATCGAGGTCGGGATTCAGGCCCGAGAACACCAGGCCCGCATCGCTCAGCTGCTGGCGGTAGGCGTTGTTGACCTCGTAACGGTGGCGGTGGCGCTCCGAGATGCTGCTCGCCCCGTAGACCTCCGCGGCGAGCGACCCGTCCGCGAGGGCTGCGGGGTAGAGCCCGAGGCGCATGGTGCCCCCCAGGTCCCCACTCTTGAGGATGTCGATCTGCTCGGCCATCGTGGCCACGACCGGGTGCGCGGTGTCGGGATCGAACTCGCTCGAGGAAGCCCCTTCGAGACCGGCGACCGTGCGCGCATACTCGATGACCATGCACTGCAGGCCGAGGCAGATGCCGAGCGTCGGGATGCCCTGCTCACGCGCGAAGCGCAGGGCTCCGAGCTTGCCCTCGATGCCGCGGATGCCGAACCCACCGGGGACGATGATGCCGTCGACCGCACCGAGCGCCTTGGCTGCGCCTTCGGGAGTCTCGCACTGGTCGGAGGGGATCCACGTGATCGTCACGTGGGTCTCCTGCCCGAAGCCGCCGGCCTTGATGGCCTCGGTGACCGAGAGGTAGGCATCCGGCAGGTCGATGTACTTGCCGACGAGGCCGATGGTGACCTCGTGCTTCGGGTTGTGCACCGCCTGCAGGACGCGCTGCCAGCGCGACCAGTCGACGTCACTCGCCTTCTCGAGATCGAGGGCGTCGACGATGTGGCCGTCGAGTCCCTGGTCGTTCAACATCGAGGGGATGTCGTAGATGCTCGGAACGTCGATCGCGTTGACCACGGCGTCTTCGTCGACGTCGCACATGAGCGCGATCTTGCGCTTGTTCGACTCGGTGACGGGCCGGTCGCTGCGCAGCACGAGGGCGTCGGGCTGGATGCCGATGGAGCGCAGCGTCGCGACGGAGTGCTGGGTCGGCTTGGTCTTCTGCTCTCCCGAGGCGCCCATGAACGGGACCAGCGAGACGTGCACGAAGAACACGTTCTTGCGTCCGAGCTCGTGACGGATCTGGCGCGCCGACTCGATGAAGGGCTGCGATTCGATGTCGCCGACGGTGCCGCCGATCTCGGTGATGATGACGTCGGGCTGCGGCTGCTCGCTCGCCTGCAGGCGCATGCGGCGCTTGATCTCGTCGGTGATGTGCGGGATGACCTGCACGGTGTCGCCGAGGTACTCGCCTCGACGCTCCCGCGCGATGACCTGCGAGTAGATCTGGCCCGTGGTGACGTTGGCGGCTTGGCTCAGCTCGATGTCGAGGAAGCGCTCGTAGTGGCCGATGTCGAGATCGGTCTCGGCGCCGTCATCGGTGACGAAGACCTCGCCGTGCTGGAACGGGTTCATCGTTCCGGGATCGACGTTCAGATACGGGTCGAGCTTCTGCATGACCACGCGGAGACCGCGAGCCGTGAGGAGGTTGCCGAGGCTTGCCGCCGTCAGGCCCTTTCCCAGGGAGGAGACGACACCTCCGGTGACGAAGATGTGCTTCGTCGTGAAAGTCGTGCCGTCTGATTGTCCCGCGTCCGAAGTCTGCATCACGGGCTTCGATCCTATCAGTCGCGTGTGGGGGTTCGACTCCGAGTCTGGCACCCGCCTCCGACATCCACGTCACGTTCACGTGACGATGCCGCGTCGGCGGGTGCGGACGTAAGCGATGATCGCGACGAGTACGGAGAGGGCGAAGGGGATCAGCACCACGGGCAGAATGGCGTCCTCGGACGCCGCGTCTCCGGCCGCCCACCCGATCAGCACCACCTGGGCGACGATCGTGCTCGGCGGCAGCCAGCGCGCGACGTCTCGCCGCACGCCGACCCTCGTGCGCGCGCCCATTCCGACCAGGCCGAGGACGACAGCCGCTGCCCCGAGGACCGGCCCGGCGACCCACGGGAGCGCCGTCCAGACCGTGTGCCCGAGGCCGGGCGTCGTCACCGACGAGAACGTGCCCGCGGGGAATGCCAGATCCAGGCCCGCGTACGACGACGACGACGGCCATCGGCTCCCGGACGTGCCCTCGTCGGCCGCTCTCGCATCGAGCGAGATGACGGTCTGACCCGCGTGCTGCACGGTGTCGCCGAGCGGCTCGGGTGGGGAGTCCGGGCGGTAGGGCGTTGAGTCCAGCCATCCGGAGTCGCTCGTGAGTCCCTCTCCCACGCCATCGGTGAGGGTGAGCGCGATGCGAACGCGCTCCGGTTCCGCATCGACGGTCGTCCACGGCCACGACCACCCGGCCATCAGGGCCGTCCACGTCACCCGCTCGGTGTCCTCTCCCGCGGCGACCGGTCTCTCCAGGGCGTACCGCACCTCGACGTCGTGCTCCCCGCTCCAGTCGTCGGTCAGTCGGGTCTGGACGACCGCGTGTCCGAGTCGCCGCGTCTGCTCGAAGGGCACTGCCTCGCCATCGACGGTGATCGATTCGACGGTCAGCCCCTGATCGCGGCCGTCGACGACGTCGCGCCACACTCTCGTGACCTGCGGCACGGTCCGCAGGTTCCCGCTGACCTCGGCCTTGAGCGTTTCGACGACCTCCATCCGCCCCACCCCGTCGTCGTTCCGACTCAGTGTCGCGGCGATGTCGGCATCCGTCACCGCGACGCCGTAGTCTCCCTCGACTCCGTCGAGCACCGCCGTCTCGTCGGGTGCGGCGCTCGTCGGCGCGGTCGTGAGGAAGGCGAGGGCGAGAGCCCCACCGACGATCGCCAGCGCCAGGGCGCGGACGACGATCCGCCCACGCCCGAAGAACGCGGGGTCGGCGCCCGTGCGTCGATCGATCCCCTCCCGCTCGAGGAGCTCCCGCACGAGCCGCCCCGCTGCGCGGGGCCGTTCGAAGAGCACCACGTACGGCAACTCCGGCGATCGCAGCGGAGTGCGCTCAGCGGCGATCGTCCGTTCGAGGTACAGGCGCTGGCCGAGCAGGTGCTCGCGCGCGCGAGCGCCCGCTCGCGTCAGCGGGCGCGCGCTCAGCGCCACCGCGAAGATCACTCCGGCGAGCGCGATCGCGACCGCGGCCGCCGCCCGGGGCCACCATTCGACGGTCAAGGCGCTCTGATACGACAGCTGTCGTGTCAGCCCCAGCTGAAGCACCACGAGGGCGAACCCGCCACCGAGGAACGCGTCACGCACGAAGCCTCGCGGAATGGTCCGCAGCTCCCGCTCGAACTGCTCCCTCCACGCGGAAGAGAAGCGGAACGATCGTCGAGCGGAGAACACATCGCCCCAGCGCCCCGCTCGATGGGCCGCGCGCGCGAGACGACGCGTCAGGAGGGGGTTCGACGGGTTGCGTCGCCATGCATCGAGTGCCTCCGCAAGGGCGGCCGTGCCCCGCGCCCCCCACAGGCGCGCGTCGAGGGCGACCGAGCTCTGTGGTCGCGGCTGCGACTCGGGGACGAACCACGCGCGCCCGCGCTCGTCCGCCCACGCGACGGCCCGCGCAGCGAACGCGAACAGCACCCCCGCCGCGAGCAGAAGCAGCGGCACGAACGGGCCGAAGGCCTGCACGAAGAACAGCGCAGACGGTCCCGGCATCGCGAACGTCCCGGGCTCGAATCGGAACGTGAACCAGAACGACCCGTGCGGGGGGATGTTCTGATCGTTCGTGATCTCGTAGATCAACGGATCGGATGCCGCGTCCTCGGGCTCCATGGTGGTGGACCCGCCCACGAGCAGCCACGACAGCCCCGCCGCCGGCTGCCGGACGAACGCGCTCTCGAGTCCGCCGGGAACGATGACGCGCAGCGAGCTCGACGAGACCGCGTGCGGCCACTCCGGGCCGAAGACGTCCCACTTCACCACCTGGTACGGCAGCTCCGACGAAAGCTCCCGGTCGTCGAAGGCGAGGTCATGCAGGTCATAGCGCAGCTCGACGGGGTGCGACCCGGTGAGTCGCTCCCCTCCCCCGATCGAATAGGTCGTGCGGGTCGGCGTCGCAGTCACACGGGGGGCGACGGCGCGATCGTCCATCCGCGCCTCGCGCAGCAGCGGAGCGAGGTCGTGCCCCTCGTACTGCGAAGCGACGACGCGTTCGATCGTGTTCTCGTCGACGTCGTCCGGGAAGACGGCGGTGAATCGCTCGGTCACCGCGACCACGAGTCGGCCGTCCTCGCCCTGCTGCACGTGGTATTCGGCCGAGAAGTCTTTCGCGATCCAGGTTCCCGCGGCATCCTTCGCCGAGGACGTGATGTCGTCGAAGGTGAGCGGCGCGTTGATCACCGGCCCAACGAGGAGCAGGATGCCGACCGCGGTCACCGCGGCCCAGAACACCCGGATACCCGTGCGCAGGCGTCTGCCGCCGTGCGAACGCAGCCACGCCTCCAGCCTCAGCATCAGGCGCGACAGGAAAGCCCACAGGGGCGTATGCCGAGGGGGATCGATCCGTGTCGCTTCCGGCGGCGTCGATCGCTCGTCGTCGAAAGCGTCCGTCATCGGGATCGGCCGGTCTCCAGCAGCTCGCGAGCGTGTGTGAGGGCGGCATCCGAGTCGCTGAGTCCCGACAACAGGCGGGCCATCTCGGCTTCGCGCTCGGCGCCTTCGAGGCGACGGACACTGGATGCCGTGACCGCACCGTCGTGACCCTTGACGACCGTGAGGTGATTGCCGGCGAAGGCGGCGACCTGGGCGAGGTGCGTGACCGCGATGACCTGCGACGATTCGGCGAGCCGGGCGAGGCGGCGGCCGACCTCGATCGCGGCGGCGCCGCCGATACCGGCGTCGACCTCGTCGAAGACGAACGTGGGAACCGGGTCCACCCCCGCGATGACCACCTCGATCGCGAGCATGACCCGGCTGAGTTCACCGCCCGACGCTCCCCGCGAGACGGGTCGGGGGTCGGCACCCGGGTGCGGAGCCAGCAGGATCGAGACCTCGTCGCGGCCGTGCCCGGCCGGAGGTGCGGAGGCCACATCGACGGTCAGACGGGCGTCGGGCAGAGCCAGGGCGTGGAGCTCTTCGGTGACGGCGGAGCCCAACCGTTCGGCTGCCTCGCGTCGCGCGGCGGTCAGCGCCTCCGCAGCGACATCGAGCTCGGCCGCGGCCGCATCGCGCTGCGTCTCGAGCCGCTGCAGGCGGTCGCCATCGTCATCGAGTTCGACCAGCCGGGCCGATCCCGTCTCGAGGAGCGAGAGGGCGGCCTCCACCGAACCGTGCGCGCGCACGAGTCCCGCGAGTACGCCTCGACGTTCGTCGACCGCCGCCAATTCGTGGGGTCCGGACTCGTCGAGATCGGCGAGATAACCCGAGAGGGCAACGGACGCATCGGTCGCACGGTATCCCAGGTCGGCGACGAGCTCGCCGATCGCGGCGAGCGCTTCATCGCTGCCCGAGATCCGTTCGAGGGCACGGCGGGCCTCCGCCAGGAGCGTCACGACATCGGGCGCGCCGTCCTCGTCCGAGAGGGCGGCGTGGGCCGTCACGGCGGCGATGCGCAGGTCCTCGGCGTTGGCGAGACGCTCCGCCCGACGCGCCAGTTCCTCTTCTTCGCCGGCGACGGGCGCTGCGGCCTCGATCTCTGCGATCGCGGCGCGCAACTGCTCGGCCTCGCGCGCCCGATCGTCGCGGTCTGCGGTCAGGGCGGCCAGTTCCGCATCGAGCGCGCGCCAGGTGTCCCAGGCGGTGCGATACGCCGTCCGAGCGGCGACCACGCGCTCACCCCCGAATCGGTCCAGGGCGTCGCGCTGGGCCGACGAGGACTTCAGGCGCAGCTGGTCGGACTGTCCGTGCACGACGACGAGGTCGTCTGCCAGGTCGGCGAGAACCCCCGCGGGGGCCGTGCGCCCGCCGACCGTGGCACGGCCGCGCCCCTCGCTCGAGACGGTCCGGCCCAGATAGAGCTCGGCGGATCCTCCGCCGACGGGCTCGACGTCGCCGCCGGCTTCGCGCACGCGCGCGGCGACCACCCCCTCCTCGGGGACGATCCACACGCCTTCGACGGAAGCCTGAGCCGCCCCCTTGCGCACCGCTCCCGAATCTGCGCGCTGGCCGAGCAGCAGCCCCAGGCCGGTCACCACCATTGTCTTGCCCGCACCGGTCTCACCGGTGATGGCGGTGAAGCCCCGCCCGATCGGAAGCGTGGCGTCGGCGATGACCCCGAGGTCGCGCAGCCGCATCTCCTCGATCACGCCGCTCCTCCCGGCATCCCACGCCATCCCGTGACCGGGAGCCGGAACTTGCGCACGAGGCGGTCGGTGAAGGCCGCGGGATGAAGGCGCGCGAGGCGGACGGGGCGCGACGAACGGCGCACCATCACGCGGGCCCCCGGGGGCAGTTCGTGCGAGCGACGACCGTCGCACCACAGGATGCCGCTGCCGCTGGTGCGTTCGAGCACCTCGATGGCCACCATGGCGTCGGGGCTGACGACGAGGGGGCGCGCGAACAGAGCATGCGCCGAGAGGGGAACGACGGCGATGGCTTCGACCGTGGGCCAGATGACGGGCCCCCCGGCCGAGAAATTGTAGGCGGTCGACCCGGTCGGAGACGCCACGACGATGCCGTCGCAGCCGAACGACGACAGCGGCCGCCCGTCCACCTCCATGACGACCTCGAGCATGCGCTCTCGGCTGGCCTTCTCGACGGTGGCCTCGTTGAGGGCCCATGTCTCGAAGATGACCTCGTCGTCGGCGTCGAGCACGCGCACGGCGAGAGCGAGTCGTTCCTCGACGACGTAGTCGCGGTCGATCACCCGGCGCACGGCGTCGTCCATGTCGTCGCGCTCGATCTCCGCGAGGAAACCGACGTGGCCCATGTTGATCCCCAGGATCGGGACCGTGCCGCCGCGGACGACCTCGGCCGCCCGGAGGATCGTGCCGTCGCCGCCGAGAACGATGGCCAGCTCGATGTCGTCGATGCCGACGTCGACGCCGAGGGTCTGCACACCCTCGAGCGACAGACGCTCCGCCAGTTCGGGCCTATCCTCCGCGGACACCACCGGTGTGGCCCCCGCCGACCGCACGGCGGTCAGGATGCGCTCGGCGGCGTGGACGGTGTCGTCGCGGCGCGCGTGGACGACGAGGAGGATTCGGCGATCGCTGGGGGTCATCGGCTTCCGGTCAGTCGGGTCACGGTGCTCTCCCATTCTGAGGGGTCGCTGCCCCGAGCGGCCGAGAACCACGCGACGTACTCCTGGTTGCCGTGCATGCCGACGATGGGTGACGCGATGAGACCGGCGGTCTTCAGTCCCGCGTCCCAGGCCGCCCAGAGGACGCCGTGCACGGCATCCGATCGCAGCGCCGGGTCGGTCACGAGCCCGCCCTTCACCGACGTACGCCCCACTTCGAACTGCGGCTTCACGAGCAGCAGGACGTCGGCTTCGGGCGCAGCCGTGGCGACCACGGCGGGCAGGACGTGCTCCAGCGAGATGAAGGAGAGATCGCCCGTCACCACGGTGGCGCGCTCGGCGACCCCGGTGGCGCTGGCGAGAGAGTCAGCGGTCATGAACCGCACGTTATACCCCTCCACCGACACCACGTCGGGATCCGCCTCCACCACGGTGGATAACTGCCCGTGCCCCACATCGACCGCCATCACCGGCCGCGCGCCGCGCTCACGGAGGACCTGGGTGAAGCCGCCCGTCGACGCGCCCAGATCGAGGGCAGTGCGATCTCGAACATCCAGCGCGAACGCGTCGAGAGCTGCCACCAGCTTGTGGGCACCGCGGCTGACGTAGTGGTCGGATCCGGCGACCTCGATCAGGCTTTCCGCTCCGACCGGTGTCGCCGCTTTGACGACCGGCCGCCCGTCGACCGTCACGAGCCCACCCGAGATCAGCTGAGCCGCGTGCGAGCGCGAACGTGCGAGTCCGCGCGCCGCGAGCTCGGCATCGAGACGCGAGGTCACGACGCCGAAGACGGATCGGTGGGGGCGGACTCGAGACGTCTCACAAGCTCCTCGTGCACGGCGGCGTACGCTGCTGCGCGCGTGTCCAGGGGCTGCTCCTCGATGAGGCGCAATCGATCGATGAGCCCGGCGGCGTCCGGGGCGGAGCTGTCGGACATGGATGCCATGCTACGACGTCAGCGCACGCGGAACGGGTCCGCGTAGAGCTGTTCGGGAACCCGGAAGCCGAAGATCGCCCGTCCGCTGTTCCAGATTGCTGCGGCCCCCGCGCGCAGGAGGTCGATCTGGCGGCCTCCGTCGTTCACGATCCGCAGATCGACGCCGTCGATCTCGACGATCGCATCGCCCACGCGGGTACGTTCGCCCTTGACGACCGTGGCGGGGTACGGCTCGAACAACTGCCGGAGGTCTTCGACGATGTAGTCCGGGCGCTGCGAGGGCGGTGCCGCGAGGATCTGCTTGGGACGATCGATCCCCGTCAGCACCAGCAAGGACCGCATCTCCGCGGTGCGCGCGCCCTGGATGTCGGTGTCGAGACGGTCGCCGATGAACAGCGGCGTCTGCGCGCCCGTACGGGCGACGGCGACGTCGAAGATGGGCCGCTCGGGCTTGCCTGCGATCGTCGCCAGTCGGCCGACGGCCGTGTGCACGGCGGACACGAGCGTGCCGTTGCCCGGTGCGATGCCACGAGCCTGCGGAATGGTCCAGTCCGAGTTGGTCGCCACCCAGGGGATGCCCCCCTGTTCGACCGGTGTGGCCAGAGCGTAGGCCGCCTCCGCCAGATGGACCCACCCGACGTCCGGCGCGAACCCCTGGACGACGGCGGCCGGATTGTCGTCCGCACTGCGCGTCACGACGAATCCCGCCTTCTCGACCTCGACGACGAGGCCCTCTCCGCCGACGACCAGCAGGGTCGAACCCGCGGGAACCAGATCGCGCATGAGACGCATCGCCGCCTGCGGGCTGGTCGTGACGTCATCCGGCGCGACACGCAACCCGAGCGAGGTGAGGTGCTCCGCCACCGACGCATCGGTACGCGAAGCATTGTTGGTGATGTACCCGAGCCGGCGCCCCTCCTGCTGGGCGCGGTTCAGGCTGTCGACCGCGTGCGGGAGAGCACCCGGCCCGGCGTACACGACACCGTCCAGGTCGGCCAGCACGACGTCGATGCCGTCGAGGGGCGTCGGCGGAGGAGTGCTGCGCCCGAAGATCATCGCGCGTCTTCCTCGTCACTCGACACGTCGTCGACTCCGTCGGCGTTCACATCGACAGGGGCACTCTCTCCGTCGACGTCGACGACGTGCTCGTCGCCTCCGGACTCGACCGAGTCCTCTCGGTCCTCCTCGAGGGGAATGACTCCGGATGCCACATCCACACCGCCTTCGTCATCGATGAGCTCGATCTCCTCGACGACGATCACCTCGCGGTCGGCGACACCGGCGGCCGCGTCGAGCGCGTCGGCCGCGATCGACGCGCGACGCTCCCACTCTTCGGCCTCGTCCGCGCGTCCGAGCTCTTCGAGCACCGCAGCGCGAGCGGAGAAGAGCGCGGGGCTCCATTCGAACGCGCGGTCAGGGTCGGCCTCGGGGATCTCGAGCTCTTGCAAAGCGCGATCGGCCTGGCCGAGGTCGAGTCGCGCGCCGGACATGGCGATCGCCAGCTGCACGCGCACCGGGACCGACAACGTCGACCGGTCGACCGCGCGACCCTCCTCGAGCGCACGATCCGGGCGACCGACACCGCGCTCGCTATCGACGATGAGCGGGAGCTGGTCGTCGGAGCCCGTGATGCGGCGGTGCGTGCGCAGCTCGCGAAGCGCCAGGGCGAAGTCCCCCACCGCATAAGCAGTGATGGCGACCGTCTCTCGGACCACGCCAACGCGTCCCGCGCTTCGGGATGCCGCCAGCGCGTGCTGGTGGGCGAGCTCCGGGTCCTCGTCGATCACGCGAGCCGCCATCGCGAGGTGGCGGGCGACGTTGTCGGCGTTGTCCTTACTGAGGGTCTTCAACTCGTTGCGCGCCGCGCCCGGCAGATCGTAGGCGGTGATCTCCTCGGGGATCTCGGGGCCGCGCTCGCGACGGTCCTGAGGCGGCCGCGTGGCCCGCGAGTCCTCGCGGTCGAACCTGCGGGGCGCCCCGGCACCCGGACGACGGTCGCCCGTCGGACGACGGTCCGTGCCGGAGAAGCCGCGGGAATCCCCGTCACGACGGACGGGACGATCCCCGTCCCGACGCACGGGGCGATCGCCGTCGCGACGCACCGGGCGGTCACCGTCACGACGAACGGGCCGCTCGCCATCGCGTCGGAACGGCCGATCCCCATCCCGACGCACGGGCCGGTCGCCATCACGACGAACCGGACGGTCACCCTCCCGACGGAACGGACGATCCCCGTCCCGACGCACGGGCCGGTCGCCGTCGCGACGGAACGGACGATCACCGTCGCGACGAACCGGACGATCCCCGTCACCACGGAAGGGACGATCCCCATCCCGACGAACCGGACGGTCACCCTCCCGACGAACCGGACGATCCCCATCCCGACGAACCGGACGGTCACCCTCCCGACGAACCGGACGATCCCCATCCCGACGAACCGGACGGTCACCCTCCCGACGAACCGGACGATCCCCATCCCGACGAACCGGACGATCCCCGTCACCACGGAACGGACGACCCCCATCCCGACGAACAGGCCGATCTCCATCGCGACGAACCGGACGATCACCGTCACGCGCGGGGCGACCCGTGCCGCCACCGTCGCGACCGGAAGGGCGCGCGCCACCATCGTGTTCACGGCGGAACGGACGCGAGTCACCCTCACGACGTGCACGACCCGAACCTTCGCCGTCGCGACGGAACGGGCGGTCGCTCCGCGACGAAGAATCGTTGCCACGGGAGGACTGTCCACGCCCGGACGCGCGGTCGCCCGAGCGCCCTTCGTTGCTCCTGCGATCGTTCGCGTCGTCCGTAGACATGACTGTCCTTCCCGGGAAAAAGTGCCCGTAAATGCGAAATGGCCACCCAACTTTGGGTGGCCATTTCGACTGAAAAGAAGTCCGGCGGTGTCCTACTCTCCCACAGGGTCCCCCCTGCAGTACCATCGGCGCTGAGAGGCTTAGCTTCCGGGTTCGGAATGTAACCGGGCGTTTCCCTCTCGCTATGGCCGCCGAAACACTATTGATGTTTCAAAAACCAACAACGACATCATCATTGTTGAGTTCCCGACCGTACATCGAGAACCACTCAGTGGACGCAAGCACCAAAAACAGGTGTGTTATCAAGTCATCGGCTTATTAGTACCGGTCAGCTTCACGTATTACTACGCTTCCACATCCGGCCTATCAACCCAGTAGTCTGGCTGGGAGCCTCTCACCATAAATGGTATGGAAGTCTCATCTTGAGGCCGGCTTCCCGCTTAGATGCTTTCAGCGGTTATCCATCCCGAACGTAGCTAATCAGCGGTGCTCCTGGCGGAACAACTGACACACCAGAGGTTCGTCCAACCCGGTCCTCTCGTACTAGGGTCAGATCCTCTCAAACTTCCTACGCGCGCAGCGGATAGGGACCGAACTGTCTCACGACGTTCTAAACCCAGCTCGCGTACCGCTTTAATGGGCGAACAGCCCAACCCTTGGGACCTACTCCAGCCCCAGGATGCGACGAGCCGACATCGAGGTGCCAAACCATGCCGTCGATATGGACTCTTGGGCAAGATCAGCCTGTTATCCCCGAGGTACCTTTTATCCGTTGAGCGACAGCGCTTCCACAAGCCACTGCCGGATCACTAGTCCCGACTTTCGTCCCTGCTCGACCTGTCAGTCTCACAGTCAAGCTCCCTTGTGCACTTACACTCGCCACCTGATTGCCAACCAGGTTGAGGGAACCTTTGGGCGCCTCCGTTACATTTTGGGAGGCAACCGCCCCAGTTAAACTACCCACCAGGCACTGTCCCTGAACCGGATCACGGTCCTAAGTTAGATATCCAGAGTGACCAGAGTGGTATTTCAACAATGACTCCACACTCACTGGCGTGAATGCTTCACCGTCTCCCACCTATCCTACACAAGCCACACCGAACACCAATACCAAGCTGTAGTAAAGGTCACGGGGTCTTTCCGTCCTGCTGCGCGTAACGAGCATCTTTACTCGTAATGCAATTTCGCCGAGTTCGCGGTTGAGACAGTTGGGAAGTCGTTACGCCATTCGTGCAGGTCGGAACTTACCCGACAAGGAATTTCGCTACCTTAGGATGGTTATAGTTACCACCGCCGTTTACTGGGGCTTAAATTCTCAGCTTCGCCTTGCGGCTAACCGGTCCTCTTAACCTTCCAGCACCGGGCAGGCGTCAGTCCGTATACATCGTCTTGCGACTTGGCACGGACCTGTGTTTTTAGTAAACAGTCGCTACCCACTAGTCTCTGCGGCCACCACACCCTTTCGGAGCAAGTCCTAATAAGTGGATGGCCCCCCTTCTCCCGAAGTTACGGGGGCATTTTGCCGAGTTCCTTAACCACGATTCTCTCGATCTCCTTGGTATTCTCTACCTGACCACCTGAGTCGGTTTGGGGTACGGGCAGCTAGAACCTCGCGTCGATGCTTTTCTCGGCAGCATAGGATCACCCACTTTTTATCCGCATCGTGTCTCAGCCTCAATGACTCCCGGATTTGCCTAAGAGTCGGCCTACGCACTTGCACCAGGACTACCATCGCCTGGCTTGGGCTACCTTCCTGCGTCACACCTGTTAATACGCTAGCCGCACCAGCATGGGGTCGAGCGTTCACACACACCCGCCTCACCCCGAAGGGATCCGCTAAAGCGTGAGCTAGGACTCTTAGCACCACTGGATTGACTGGGGCGGTTCTTCGCCGGTACGGGAATATCAACCCGTTGTCCATCGACTACGCCTGTCGGCCTCGCCTTAGGTCCCGACTTACCCAGGGAAGATTAGCTTGACCCTGGAACCCTTGGTCTTTCGGAGGACGTGTTTCTCACACGTCTTTCGCTACTCATGCCTGCATTCTCACTCGTGTAGCGTCCACGGCTGGGTCACCCCGCCGCTTCACTCGCCACACGACGCTCTCCTACCCATCAACACGGCTGGACCACGAAGGCCTACCAAAAATGTCAATGCCACAACTTCGGTGGCGTGCTTGAGCCCCGTTACATTGTCGGCGCGGAATCACTTGACCAGTGAGCTATTACGCACTCTTTCAAGGGTGGCTGCTTCTAAGCCAACCTCCTGGTTGTCTAAGCAACTCCACATCCTTTCCCACTTAGCACGCGCTTAGGGACCTTAGTTGGTGGTCTGGGTTGTTTCCCTCTCGACTATGAAGCTTATCCCCCACAGTCTCACTGCTGCGCTCTCACTTACCGGCATTCGGAGTTTGGCTGACGTCAGTAACCTTGTAGGGCCCATCGGCCATCCAGTAGCTCTACCTCCGGCAAGAAACACGCAACGCTGCACCTAAATGCATTTCGGAGAGAACCAGCTATCACGAAGTTTGATTGGCCTTTCACCCCTATCCACAGCTCATCCCCTCAGTTTTCAACCTAAGTGGGTTCGGTCCTCCACGACGTCTTACCGTCGCTTCAACCTGGCCATGGATAGATCACTTCGCTTCGGGTCTAGGACACGCGACTCAATCGCCCTATTCAGACTCGCTTTCGCTACGGCTACCCCACTCGGGTTAACCTCGCCACGTATCGCTAACTCGCAGGCTCATTCTTCAAAAGGCACGCTGTCACCCCTACTAAGGAGGCTCCAACGGTTTGTAAGCAAACGGTTTCAGGTACTATTTCACTCCTCCCGGGGTACTTTTCACCTTTCCCTCACGGTACTTGTCCGCTATCGGTCATCTGGGAGTATTTAGGCTTATCAGGTGGTCCTGACAGATTCACACGGGATTTCTCGGGCCCCGTGCTACTTGGGATACTCTTCACGCCAAGAACAAGCATTTCGACTACGGGGTTCGCACCCTCTATGACCGGCCGTTCAAAACCGTTCGTCTATACCCTCTTGTCACGTCGATCATTCGGCAGAACAATCAGAAAAGTCCCACAACCCCCAACATGCAACGCCTGCCGGCTATCACACACGCTAGGTTTAGCCTCTTCCGGTTTCGCTCGCCACTACTTACGGAATCGCTTTTGCTTTCTCTTCCTGTGGGTACTGAGATGTTTCACTTCCCCACGTTCCCTCTACCCGCCCTATATATTCAGGCGGGAGTCACCAGGTACGCACGCGCCCTGGCGGGGTTTCCCCATTCGGACATCCTCGGATCAAAACTCGCTTATCAGTTCCCCGAGGCTTATCGCAGATTGCTACGTCCTTCTTCGGCTCCAGATGCCAAGGCATCCACCGTTTGCTCTTAAAGACTTGAAATCACATGAGTTGAATCGTCAAAAAATTGACTAATGATCTTTAAGATCATCTTCACCACACAACCCAAAAGAGTTGCATGGAAGATGCTCGCGTCCACTGTGTAGTTCTCAAAGTACGGGCGGTACCCACCCCAGCCACCGAAACACCGGCGCCAAGACAGGCCCTCGAGGAACAAACACCAACAAAGAATCCACAGACCCCCGTCAGCGCCCGGCCCCTCAGGACCCAACAGCGTGCATGTATCAACAACTCCGAACCAGATCGTTCCAGTGGCAAACCACGTACTAAACCCGGACACATCATCCCTGACACCAAGTCAAATGTTCCACCCATGAGCTACCAGCAACACACATTCGGTGCTGAACTGGCGCCTGGACACTCGAACCGAAACCCGAATGCCAGATGCTCCTTAGAAAGGAGGTGATCCAGCCGCACCTTCCGGTACGGCTACCTTGTTACGACTTAGTCCTAATTACCGATCCCACCTTCGACGGCTCCCTCCACAAGGGTTGGGCCACCGGCTTCAGGTGTTACCGACTTTCATGACTTGACGGGCGGTGTGTACAAGACCCGGGAACGTATTCACCGCAGCGTTGCTGATCTGCGATTACTAGCGACTCCGACTTCATGCTCTCGAGTTGCAGAGAACAATCCGAACTGAGACGGCTTTTGGGATTCGCTCCACCTCACGGTATTGCAGCCCTTTGTACCGGCCATTGTAGCATGCGTGAAGCCCAAGACATAAGGGGCATGATGATTTGACGTCATCCCCACCTTCCTCCGAGTTGACCCCGGCAGTATCCCATGAGTTCCCACCATTACGTGCTGGCAACATAGAACGAGGGTTGCGCTCGTTGCGGGACTTAACCCAACATCTCACGACACGAGCTGACGACAACCATGCACCACCTGTTTACGAGTGTCCAAAGAGTTGACCATTTCTGGCCCGTTCTCGTATATGTCAAGCCTTGGTAAGGTTCTTCGCGTTGCATCGAATTAATCCGCATGCTCCGCCGCTTGTGCGGGTCCCCGTCAATTCCTTTGAGTTTTAGCCTTGCGGCCGTACTCCCCAGGCGGGGAACTTAATGCGTTAGCTGCGTCACGGAAACCGTGGAATGGTCCCCACAACTAGTTCCCAACGTTTACGGGGTGGACTACCAGGGTATCTAAGCCTGTTTGCTCCCCACCCTTTCGCTCCTCAGCGTCAGTTACGGCCCAGAGATCTGCCTTCGCCATCGGTGTTCCTCCTGATATCTGCGCATTCCACCGCTACACCAGGAATTCCAATCTCCCCTACCGCACTCTAGTCTGCCCGTACCCACTGCAGGCCCGAGGTTGAGCCTCGGGATTTCACAGCAGACGCGACAAACCGCCTACGAGCTCTTTACGCCCAATAATTCCGGATAACGCTTGCGCCCTACGTATTACCGCGGCTGCTGGCACGTAGTTAGCCGGCGCTTTTTTCTGCAGGTACCGTCACTTTCGCTTCTTCCCTGCTAAAAGAGGTTTACAACCCGAAGGCCGTCATCCCTCACGCGGCGTTGCTGCATCAGGCTTCCGCCCATTGTGCAATATTCCCCACTGCTGCCTCCCGTAGGAGTCTGGGCCGTGTCTCAGTCCCAGTGTGGCCGGTCACCCTCTCAGGCCGGCTACCCGTCGACGCCTTGGTGAGCCATTACCTCACCAACAAGCTGATAGGCCGCGAGCCCATCCCAGACCGAAAAATCTTTCCAAACACGACCATGCGATCACGTCTCATATCCAGTATTAGACGCCGTTTCCAGCGCTTATCCCAGAGTCCAGGGCAGGTTGCTCACGTGTTACTCACCCGTTCGCCACTGATCCACCAAGCAAGCTTGGCTTCACCGTTCGACTTGCATGTGTTAAGCACGCCGCCAGCGTTCATCCTGAGCCAGGATCAAACTCTCCATAAAAAAGAAAAGCAACAACCACCGGGAAAACGGCAGCCGCAGCGAGTTCGAAACTGACCAAAGAAAAAACATCATTACTGACGAAATTTCACGCCAACCCCCAAAAGAAGGTTGGACTTTGATCCAAAGGAATCTCTCGCAATCCAACAAAAG
Source organism: Sphingomonas sp. G5 (assembly GCF_052660795.1). NCBI lineage: Bacteria > Pseudomonadati > Pseudomonadota > Alphaproteobacteria > Sphingomonadales > Sphingomonadaceae > Sphingomonas > Sphingomonas sp. G5. The sequence continues at coordinate 2,988,450 of NZ_CP109660.1, forward strand.
TCAGACCGACGAGGAATAAATTGGCATTTGACAAGTGCACGCTGTTGAGTTCTCAAGGAACGGACGCACCCACAGAAACAGTCTCTCGACCTACCCGTGAGGCAGTTCACTTCATTTGACCTGCGGACTCGACAACCAAACCAGCGCAATTGAGCTTCGCTAAGAAGCAGTCAGACTGAGTTTGTGTGCCGAGTGGCAGGATCCCAACTGTAGACCAAAGAGTCGAAACTCTCAAGTGTTGGTGTTGGGGGTGGTTCGCCGCTTGAGAGGACGCGGGGCCTTTCGGCCGCTCCGCTCTCCCCTGTGGGGCGAACGTGTAAGAGCTTACGTGCGACCCCGGGTTCGGTCGAACTCATGCGCTTCCCGGGCGTGTCGCGAAGCTGATTCCGCGGAATTCCGCGGAAGTCGGTGGACTCAGAGGAACCGAGGGGCTCCGCCCCACGCGCCCAGCCACGCTTCGACCGACGGTTCCGCCCGCAGGACGTGCATGCCCTCGATGACGCGAGTGGTCTCTGCGTGCCCCGACCTCGTGCTCCACCGTGTGCTCCTGGCGCGGGCCCGGCGGCTCGTCGCCGACCCGAGCGGCACCCCCTCCGCAGACCGCAGATGCACTCGTCCCACGTCACCTTCGCCGAGGACGGCGAGGGCATCGCTCAGCGCATCGGGACGCAACACGACCACCGGGTGCTCCAGCTCCACCCTCACGCGCGGGTCCTCGGTGACGGCAGAGCGAACGCGGGGGTCAGCGCGCAGCGCGGCCGCATCCGGGACCGGCGCCATCACGACAGCGGCTCTCGGCAGCGCCGCAAGGAGCGAGTCGGCGCACACGAACGCGGCCGCGGTCGTCGTCACCGGCACGCGTACCTCGATGTCGGGCATCGCGGGAAGGAGACCTCGTGCCGCTGACCCATCGACGGGGATCTTCGTCACCAGCTGAATCGCCTGCCGATTGCCCTCGGCGTCACGCTCGGAGTCCCCCCGGCCCGCCCAGTCCGGGCCGTCGTGCCAGGCCACGGCATCCGGAACATGCGCGAGAACCGCGCCGGCTTGCCAGCACCGGTGCGCCCATTCCCAATCCTCTCCTCCGTACGACGAGAAGGTCTCGTCGAAACCGCCCACCTCGTCGAAGAATGATCGGGAGCAGGCGACGACGGCGCTGATGACATACCGATAGGACCGGTCGTCGGCGAGCAGGAGATTCTGGCTGCGCTGGTACGCGTCTCGGAGCCAGGCCGGTTCGGGGAGTTCCCGTGCGGGACCGCATTCCTCGACCGGGATCTGGGCCGGGACGCCCGCGAAGTCCGCGTGTCGACGGCGCCCCACCGTCACCGCCTCGGACAGGAGTGCGGGAAGACGCGAGATCCGTCGCACGTACTCGGGTTCCGGGCTGGTGTCGGCATCCAAGAAGCAGAGAACATCGCCCGACGCGGCCGCCGCTCCCAGGTTTCGAGCGGCAGCCGCGCGGAAACCGCGGTCCTCCTGACGAACCAGCAGGACGCCCTCTGGGACCGACGGCGCCTCGGGAGAGCCGTCGTCGGCGACGATGATCTCGAGACGGTTGCGCGGGTGATCCTGTCGGCGGAGAGCCTCGAGGGTGCGGGCGAGTTCCGCCGGCTGAGCGTAATGGGTGACGATGACGCTCACGCGCGGCGGTTGGGGCTCGAGGTGTGCGACCAGGTCCCAGCGGTTGCCCGGCACCCATGGCATCCGGTCGTTCCAGGGGGTGTCCCCCGTCATGACGTGACCTCGCTCCACCAGCGGAGGTACGCGCGGGCGGCGTCAGCGCGTCCGAAAGGCACAGGGTGCTGGCCGTGCCATGTGGAGGGTGCGTCGACACGGGCGGCGGAGATCGCCGCCGCGAGGGCGTCCGGCTCGACGAGGGTGACGGTGTCGGGCCTGAGCGCGGCCATCTCGTCGTTGTAGCGGTTGCGGACGGCGAGAGGACGGCGTCCCCAGCCGATCCACGAGGCCAGAGAGCCCGACGCCGAGACATGCCGGTGCGCGATCACCGGGACGGCGATGCGACGCACCCGGTCGGCCATCTCGGCGTCGTCGAGCCACCCGGTCACTTCCACCGACACCCCCCGCGCGCCGGCGAGTCGCGCGAAGGCGTCGAGGTCGCCCGCGTGGCCGTCGGAGGCGCGTCCGAGCACGGTCAGTCGCGTCAGCCCCGCGGTGGCAGCGGCTTCGAGCGCCTCGTCATGACCCTTGCCGGGGTAGAAGTATCCGAGGACGCCGACGGAGTCGTCGACCTCCGGCGTTGCGAGCGGCACGGCCACGGAATCGACCGGGAGAGGCACGACGGCGACCGGGCCGTCGAAGACGCCCTCTTCGCGCAGCAGTTCGCGCTCATGGGCGCTGTTGACGACGACCCCGCGCGACGCCTCGGTCACGGCGCGATAGAAGGCTCGGCGCCGCGGGCGGTTGCGTTCGCCGTCGGATTCCTGCGGCACGTCGTGCAGCGTCACGGTGAGCGGATGCCGGGCGGCGAGGCCCGTGAGCGCGTGCGTCGCCTCCTCGGGCGATGCTCCCCACAGGCGGTCGGTGACGTGAGCGTGCACCGGCGTCCCTTCGGGGAGGGCGGCGAGAGCATCGACGGTCGTGATCCGCGCGTGCGGCTCCGCCGCCACGACTTCGGCCGCGATCTGCCGGGCGTAGACCGCGACGCCGTGCGGGCCGGGATGGACGAGGAGCACCGGGAGGGTGGCATCCGGGATCGAGATCTTCGAACTCATGCGGCGGCGCTCCAGGTGCGCAGCAGCGGGGCCATACGGTCGACGACGGCGGCGAGGAGGGCGGGACGTTTCGCGTAATAGGCGAGGTGGGCGCGGCGCACGGCGTCGGCCGAGACGGTCTCGCCGGCCACGATCCATTCGGGGCGAGGTGCGGCGTCGAGGTTCCACGCGTCGACGACCCACGATTCGAGCGGCGCGCGCACCGAAGCGAGGATCGGCCGCCCCGGGTCGACGACGCGTCCGGGCGAGCCCAGTGCCTCGACGATGCGCTCCCCCAGGGGCAGGAAGAGGGCGTTGCCGGGGTGATTGACCGTGCGCGCGAGGTCTTCGACGACGGGAGAGAAGAGGTCGGATGCCGCGACGTCGAGGCCGAGGGCCTCGCGGCGACGCAGTTCCGCAACGGAGGCGTCGGCCAGAGCGCGAACCGCCGAGGCGGGAAGGTGCGCGGGCACGCTCAGCCCGGCCGCTTCGGCGACCGTGCGGACGTCGTGATAGGCCACCAGGGGCGGGTCCTCGGGGAACGCGGGGAGTCGGAGCACCGCCTGGAACGGGTGCAGACCCGCGAAGCGAACAGCGGGAACGAGCACCACGCGGGCGCCGGAAGGAAGCGAAGCCCGCAACTGCGCGGTGCCGAGCGGGAGGCCGCGGTAGTCGTCGCGGATGGGCTGCGACACGAGGAAGGACGCCCCCGCGAGCAGAGCGTGCAGACGGGACGCTTCGGCGGCGTCGAGCTCGTGCACGGCGGGGATCCGCACGGCCGGCAGCTGTTCGGAGGCGATGACGAGCCGCAGGGACTCGGCCTGGCAGTTGCCGACGACGACGCCGTAGCCGTCGGGGGCGGGTGCGTCGCCGAAGAACTCGGCGTAGTGGACACGACGCGCTATCACCGCGTCGCCGTGGTCCGCAAGGCTTGTCGCGCCTGCCCTCTCCGCACCCATGATGTGAACGTATCCGTCGGTGTCGTCGTCGTCCCAACCGCCCCGTTGCATTGCGATGTGCCTGGCGATGCGGTACGCGCACCGTCACGCACGCAATCACGAGGAGGAGAGAAGATCGTCGTCACCCCCATTCGAGTCGCCGCCGTTCCCTCGGCCCATCCCTACGTCGCCGCCATCGCGGATCCGCACCACGTTCGCGTGCTGGCCGACCCGCCGCCGCCGGGAGCTCCGGCCGGCCAGTGGTGGCCCCCGCAGGTCCTGCTGCCGGCGTGGCTCGAGGCGAACGTCGAAGATTTCGACCTGGTCCACGTGCATTTCGGGATCGAGTCGTACAGCCCCGCGGAACTCGAGGACACGGTCGCGACCCTGCGCCGCCTCGGTCGGCCATTGGTCTACACGGTGCACGATCTGGAGAACCCCCAGCTGAGCGCGCAGGACGAGCACCGCGCTTCGCTCGCCGTGCTCGCCGCCGCAGCGGACGAGCTCATCACCCTCACCGACACCGCCGGGGCCGAGGTACACACGATCGCGCACCGCGCCACGACCGTGATCCCGCATCCGACCCTCCTCGGAGACGATCCGCGTCCGACCGGATCGGCCCACGACACCACCCGTGTGGGCGTTCACCTGCGCGACCTCCGCCCCAACATCGACGGCGTCGGAACCACCGCCACGCTCGTGCGGGCCATTTCCGACCTGCGCGCTCAGGGAGCGCGCGTCGAGGCCGTCGTGCGGGTGAACGAGCGGGTACGCGACGAGGAGGCCGCGGCATCCATCGATCTGCTGGTCGCGGGGACCGAGGGCGTCCGCGTCGAGCGCGGGCCCCGTCTCGACGACGACGCGCTCGCCCGCTGGCTCGCCGACCTCGACGCGTGCGTGCTGCCCTACCGACACGGCACGCAGTCGGGATGGGCCGAGCTCTGCTACGACCTGGCCGTCCCAGTGATCGGTACGCGCATCGGACACATCGCGGCTCAGCATCCGGACGATTTCCACACCTTCGACGTGGGTGAGCCCGTGTCCCTCGCGCGAGCGATCCTCGACGCCACGCACGAGGTGTGGTCCACGCCCGGTTCCGCTCGACGCGAGGGCGAAGTCCTGCGCCGACGCAGCGAGCGCTCCGCGGAGCTCGAGGACGTGCGATCAGCGCACCTCGCCGTCTATCGCCGCGTGCTCGCCGCCGAGGTGGCCGCGTGATCCGCGGGCAGCGGCCGCTGCGCGTGCTGGTCGTCGCGCCGTCGCGCTACCCGCTTCGACAACCACACGCGGGCGGCCTCGAGGCCACCGTCTGGGATCGGGTGCGCTGGCTCCGTTCCCGCGGACACCAGGTCACCCTGTGCGCGGCGGAGGGTTCCGACTTCCTCGACGACGTGCCCGAGTTCCGCCTTCCCGCGCCGGAGTGGACGCGGCCGGAGCACTCCTCCGACACCGAGTACCCGCGGGGATACGCCGAAGCCGTCGACGCGGCCTTCGACGCCGCCCGGGACCGGCTGATCGCCGACCGCCATCACTTCGACGTCGTCGACAACCACAGCCTGCACCCGGCTCCCATCCGCTGGAGCGTCGAGGCCGACATCCCCGTCGTCACGACCCTGCACACGCCTCCGCTGGAGGCCCTGCTCGAGGCGGCAGCCGAGGTGTCCGAGGCCTCCCATCGGTTCGTCGCCGTGAGCCAGGCCACCGCGCGCGCCTGGTCGGTCGAGGGCGTCGACGCATTCGTCTTCCCCAACGGTGTCGACACCGATCAGTGGATCCGCGGTGCGGGCGGACCCTCGTGGGTCTGGTCGGGGCGCGTCGTCCCCGAGAAGGCCCCCCACCTGGCGATCGAGGCGGCGCGCGAGGCCGATGCGCACATCGTGCTGGCCGGGCGGATCGGCGATGTGGACTATTTCGAGCAGGAGATCGTCCCCCGTCTCGGCGTGCACGCGCGATACGTCGGCCCGCTTCACCAGGCCGATCTCTGCCGCCTGGTCGGGTCTTCGGCGGTCGCTCTCGTGACGCCGATGTGGGAGGAGCCGTTCGGGCTCGTGATCGCCGAGGCCCTCGCGACCGGGACTCCCGTCGCGGCCTTCGACATCGGCGGCGTCTCCGAGGTGCTCGCGGGCATGCCGGGTTCGGCGACGGTCATGCCCGGCGACATCGTCGCCCTCGCGAAGGCCGCCGCCCACCTCGCCGCCGAGGGCGTTCGCGAGCCGCTCACGCGCGTGTGGACACGCCAAGCCGCGGTACGTCAGCATTCCCTCGCTCACCGGCACCGCGAGGTCGAGCGCGTGCTCACCCACGTCGCGCAGCCCGCCGCCGCGCGCAGGGTGCCGGCGGTGTCGTGGTGATCGGCTGGTACGTCCACCATCACGGCTACGGGCATGTCGCGCGGTTCCTCGCGGTGACCCCGCACCTGCGGACGCCCGTCGTCGCCTTCTCGTCGATGCCCCGCCCGGCGGGCCTTGCTGCGGGGGTGGACTGGATCGAACTGCCCCCGGATGCCGACCCCTTCCCCCGGGCCGATGGGTCGACGGCCGATCCGCGAGACGCCGACCCCACGGTGCGCGGTCATCTGCACTGGGCACCGCACGATCACCCGGGCCATCGCGACCGTCTGGCACTCATCGCTTCGACCGCCGCCGAACGGTCCGTGACGGCCCTGGTGGTGGACGTGAGCGTCGAGGTCGTGGCGCTCGCGCGCCTGCTCGGACTGCGCACCCTCGCCATGACGCAGCCCGGGACGCGCACGGACGCGCCGCACGCGCTCGCCTACGACCTCGCCGACGCCATCCTCGCGCCCTGGCCGCGCGGCGCCGTCTGCGCCGACGCACTGACGGCGCACGCCGATCGCGTGGTCTGGACGGGCGGGATCTCGCGCTTCGACGGACGCGAACGCGACGCACCGCGCGAGGAACGGTCGGTGCTGCTGCTGGGCCGGGTGGTCGACGAGCACGTCCGCGAGGATGCCGTCGCACGGCTTCGCGAGCGGGGATGGGACGTCACCTCGGCGGGACACGACCCCTCTTCCCGGGTCGACGATCCGTGGCCGCTGCTCGCACGCAGCACGGTCGTGGTGAGCGCCGCCGGGCAGAACAGCGTGGCGGATCTGGCTGCAGCGGGCGCGCGTGCAGTGGTCGTCGCGCAGGAGCGCCCGTTCGACGAGCAGCGGGACACGGCCGCAGCGCTCGAGCGGTGGGGGCTCGCCCGGCAGGGCGGCAGCGGCATCGACGCCGCGGGTCTCGTGGCGCTCGTCGAGCTCGCCGCCGGAGACGACCCCGACTGGTCGCGGTGGCAGGTCGACGGAGCGGCCGCGCGCATGGCCGCGGCGATCGAGGCGGCGCTGCCGTGAAGACCGCCGTCCTCACGGTCGCCTCGCGATCCCGGCGGGAGCACCTGGACCGCCAACGACGCGTGCTCGCCGAGGTCGCCGACGACATCGTGCGCGTCGAGGTCTGGCTCGATGAGACACCGCCGACCGACGTCCCGGATGCCGGCACCCTCACGCTGCACGTTCCACCGGGGTCGACGGGGCTCCGCGTCGGCGAAGGTCGCAACCGTGCCGCCGCGGCGGCCATCGAGGCAGGGGCCGAGCTGCTCGTCTTCCTCGACGTGGACTGCCTGCCCGGCGCCGACCTGCTTTCCGCATACCGGACCGCGGCCTCGAGCAACCCCGACGCCGTCCTCTCGGGAGCGGTCACGTACCTGGTGAGCGTGCAGCGGCCGGAAACGGCATCCGATCTGCCCTTCCTCACCCGTCCCCACCGGGCCCGGCCCGCCCTGCCCGCCGGTGCGACCCGCCGAGCGACCCCGGAGGAGTACGACCTGTTCTGGTCGCTGTCCTTCGCCGTCACCCCCGCGACGTGGAAGCGCATCGGGGGGTTTCACCCGGGCTACGAGGGGTACGGCGCGGAAGACACCGACCTCGCCTGGACGGCGCGAGCGGCCGACATCGAGATGCTCTGGGTGGGCGGCGCGGACGCGTACCACCAGTGGCATCCGGTGTCTTCTCCCCCGTGGCAGCATCTCGACGACATCCTGCGCAACGGCGCCACCTTCCACGAACGGTGGGGCGTGTGGCCGATGGGCGGGTGGCTCGAGGCGTTCGCAGCGGCCGGGGCCATCGAGCGACGCGAGGACGGGTGGGCGCGGGTGCGCTGAATCCCGATCAGCGCACGACCTCGCGGAGCGCGTCGACGATGCGCGTCGCGCGGGGATCGTCGGCCTCCATCCAGTTGGTCACGAAGGCGAATCCGATCCGGGAGTCGAGGTCGGCGAACGCCACCTGACCACCGGCTCCATCGTGCCCGAAGCTCGTGGGGCCCAGGTAACGGCGGGCCTCGGAGTCGAGCTGGAAGCCGGCCGCCCACCGCGGCCACGGCGCAGGAGCGGCGAAGACCGGCGGACCGGCGGTCCGTTCCCGCGTCACCACCCGAAGGGTCTCGTCGTCCAGGAGGCGGACGCCCTCGGTGACGGCGACGGTGGCGGACCACATCGCCGCGACGGCACGAGCGGTGGCGATGGCGCCGGCGCCGGGGATGACCGCGGCGCGGACGTCGTCGGCATTGAAGCCGTCGTCATCGGTGACCAGCGTCTCGGGGAGCGCGCCGCCGAGGGTCATCGCCCGCTCGAGCCAGTCGGTGGTCGCGGGTTCCCGCCCCTCCCGCTGCCGGGCCACATGAGCGGCCAGCGTGGGCCCGACGCGCAGGTGCGCGACGGATGCCGCGACCTCGGGCGGCATCCCGAGCCATGCGCCCCCGCCCACGGCCGCCGCCATCTCGGCGAAGGCCGCTCCCGGTTCCGTCGCGCCGGCGCGACGAACGATCTCTCCGGAGATCCAGCCGTGGGTGAGCGCGTGATAGGCCCATCCCTCGCCCGGTTGCCACAAGGGTTGCTGTCGCGCGAGCAGAGCCGCCATCGCGTCGAAGTCGAGGAGCTGCGCGCGCGAGACGTCCTCTCTGGGAGCCGACACTCCGGCGCGGTGGGCGAGGGCGTCACCGACGCTCACCCGGTCCTTCCCGCGCGCACCGAACTCGGGCCAGAGCGCACTGAGAGGCTCATCGAGGTCGAGACGGCCCGACGCGACCAGCCGCGCCGCCAGGATCGCCATGAGGCCCTTGGTGCAGGAGAACACCACGGACGGCGTCTCGCGCTGCCATCGTCTACCGTCGCGACTGTCGGCCACGCCGCCCCACAGGTCGAGGACGCTGCGACCCTCCACGCGCACAGCGAGAGCGCCGCCCATCTCGGGCAGCCCCTCGAAGGCGGCGGCGAACGCGTCGGCGACGGCCTCGAACCCGGGGGCGACGGTGCCCTCCACAGCCGTCACCGGAGCGCTCCCTCGGTCTCGAGGCGGTCGTCGTTCCATCGCACCGCCACGGGATCGGAGAGCGTTCCGACGAAGACCCCGTCGGAGCTCGTGTTCTCAAAAGCAAGCATGACGGAGCGACCCTCGGCGTCCTGCGCGATGCGACCGCTGTACAGGCTCTCGTCGGTCACGAGGGTGGCGCGCTCCACCGGATACGGCCCCCGCGGATCGTCGAGGGCGACGGCCCAGATCCCGCCGACCTGCCCTTCTCTCGCTCCGGCGAGATGCGCGGAGTCGCACGAGAACAGCAGGACCCACCGTCCCTCGACGTGCACGACCTGCGGCACCTCGAGGTGGGCGAATCCCGCGCCCGGGGCACTGAGCGGAGGCCGCACCTCCCAACGGCGCAGATCGGCCGACCAGGCGTGACCGATCACCCCGCGGTCGCGCGAGACACCCTCCCGCGCACGAGCGGTGACGAGCATGTGCCAGCCGTCCCCGTCCGGGTCGGCGAACACCCACGGATCGCGCCAGGCTTCTTCGTGCCAGGTTCCGTGCGCGAGCGTCTCGTACCACCGGGGGTCGGCGGAGACGACCACAGCCGGGTCCTTCGTCCATGCGGCGAGGTCGTCCGAGGCGGCGGCCAGCACCGTCTCGACGTTCGTGATCTCGCCCTCGCGGAGAAACCGCGATCCGGTGTAGAACATGCGCCAGTCGGCATCCGTCCGCACGATGCTGCCCGTCCAGGTGGCCGTGGCGTCGGGGGCCTGACCGCCCGACGGCTCCAGCACCGTCCCGTGGACGGTCCACGAGCGCAGGTCGTCGGAGGTGGCGTAGCCGACACTGGCGTTGCGATGGCGCAGATCCGGGTCGCCGAGGCTCATGGGCGCCTGGAGGAACATCATGTGGTGGGTGTCGCCGTCGTGGGCGAGCCAGAAGTCCCAGACCCAGTGGTCGGGCAGCGTGAACGTCATGGGGATCCGTTTCGAGATGGTGGGAGCGCTCAGCCCTTGACCGCGCCCTGGACGAGGGCGCGGATGAACTGGCGCTGGAAGACGAGGAACAGCAGGACGGCGGGAGTGATGATGATCAGGGCCCCCGCATTCAGCAGCGGGATGCTCAGCGAGTACTGGCCCTGGAAGAAGGTCAGGGCGCCCGCAACCGTCCGCTGCAGTGGGTCGGCGATGAGGACGACGGGAAGCAGGAACTGGTTCCACGTCCAGATGAACAGCAGGATCGCCAGGGCCGACAGAGCGGGGGCCGCCAACGGCAGCTGGATGCTGCGGAACTCGCGCCAGATCGACGCGCCGTCCACCCGCGCCGCCTCGGAGAGCTCGCGCGGCACGTTGATGAAGTGGGCGCGCATCCAGAAGACGCCAAAGGGCATGTAGAGCCCGATCAGGGGGAAGATCACCGCCCACGGGGTGTTCACGGTGCCCAACGACTGCGCTTGGTAGTACAGCGGGATGATCAGGGCCTCGAATGGGATGGTGAGCCCGAGAACGAAGAACACCAGGATGCCGCGACCGAAGCGCACCTGAAGGGATCCCAGCGCGAATCCGGCGAGGGTCGCGGCCACCAGACTCACCGGCACGACTCCGAGGACGATCAGCAGGCTGGAACCCATGAGCTGCCAGACGTGACCCGTCTCGAAGGCCGTGGCGAAGTTCCCCCACTGCGGATCGGTCGGCCAGGTCAGCCCCGTCGGGTTGCGGTCGGCCGGCTGCAGGGCGGCCGACAGCATGCTGATCAGCGGCAGGAGCGTCACGATCGCGGCGACGCTGAGGAGGAGGATGCCGAGCAGGCGCTCGGTGCGGCTGGCGATCACGAGTCGCTCGCTCTCGAGAGGCGTTGGATGGGAAGGACCACGACGAGCACGAGCGCCATGAGCACGATGCCGAAGGCGGAGGCCAGGCCCACGTCACTCTGTGTGAAACCGATGCGGAAGATCGACAGGCCGGGAACGAGGGTCGCCCGTCCCGGACCGCCCTGGGTCGAGGTGTAGATGATGTCGAAGCTCGACAGCGCGGCGATGACGGTGACGGTGACGAGCACCGCGATCTCTTGACGCAACCCGGGCAGGGTGATGGTGAAGAACTCGCGCCACCATCCGGCGCCGTCGAGACGGATCGCCTCGTACAGCGATACGTCGATCTTGCCGAGGCCGGTCAGCAGGAGCACGGTGCACAGGCCCGTCAGCACCCACGAACCGATGAGTCCCACCGCGGGGAGGGCGGTGCCGTAGTCGGCGAGCCACGGCCGCGTGATCCAGCCGAGGCCGACCCCTCCGAGGATCTGGTTGATCGCACCGGTCTGGGCGTACATCCACGACCAGGCGATACCCGCCGCGGCCAGCGGGATGATCTGCGGGAGGAAGAGGACGGTCTGCGCGGCCGCCGCGAATCCCTTGTATCGGATGCCGCGGATGAGCGTGGCCAGGACGAGTCCCAGGCTCACGGGAATCACGGTGAAGAACGCGATCAGGATGAAGGCGTTGCGGATGGCGCCGAGGAGGTCGGGGTCGGTGAAGACGGTGAGGTAGTTGCCGAAGCCCACCCATCGGGCGACGCCGATACCGTTCCAGTCGTAGAACGAGTACTGCACGCCTTGGAGGAGCGGCCAGACCACGAACGCGACGTAGAACCCCAGCGCCGGCACGAGCAGCAGCCATCCGGTGAGGGCCGCCCGTCGGGCCACCGCGCGTGCGGCAGCCCGACGAGGAGGTGCGGTCGTCGTCGCCGGAGGGGCGCCGTCGGGTCGAGGGGCCGCCGCGACGGCGACCGCACGATCGGTCATTACTTGCCGACCTCGCTCTCGTAGAACTTCTGCACGCGGTCGACGAAGTCCTGACCGGTGATCTGACTGGTCACCAGCAGCTGCGACTCGGGGATGATCGAGCCGGCGTAGATTCCCGCGGTGGTGTTGGCCATGAAGTCGACCTGCCCGTTCTCGGCGCCGATCTGCGCGGACATCTTCAGGGCGTTCTCGATCAGCGAGCCGGACTCCACCGTGGGCAGGTCCTGCGCCGGGTCGCCACCGGGCGACGCCCCCGTGACATCGACGATGATCTGTCGGGCCGTGGGGTCGGTGTGCACCCAGTTGAGGAAATAGACGATCTCGTTGATGTGCGGCGACTTCGCCGCGACCGAGAACGAGTTCGCCGCCCCCATCGCGACGTGGTCGGCTCCCGCCTCTGCGGGCGGCACCAAGAAGAACTCGACGTTTGAGCCGAGTGCCTTCTGATAGTTCGCGGCCTCCCAGTTGCCGTTGAAGGTGAAGAGGCCCTCTCCGCCGGAGAACCGGCTCGTGAAGGTGAAGTAGTCGATCGCGTTGATGTCGGAGGGGAAGTATCCGGCGTCCGCCCACTTGCGCACCAGCTCGGCACCCTCGACGTTTCCGGACTCGTCGTAGCGCGCTCCCGGTTCGTTGAACATCCATGACAGGAATTTGTCCTTGTCGACGTACTGGTTCATCGCGGCCTGCACGACGAAGTTGACGACGCCGTCCTTGTCGCCCGCCATGATCGGCAGGATGCCGGCGGCCTTCGCCTTCGCCATGTCGGCCTCGAGCTCGGCCAGTGTCTGCGGCGGAGAGTCGATGCCCACCTGCGCGGCCAAGGTGGTGTTCATGTAGATCCCGGTGATGCTGTAGCCGAGGCCGAGCTGGTACAGCGAGCCGGAACCGCGCACGCCGTCGTCGTTCATCCGGAGGGGGGCGAGCTGCGACGCGGGCCACGCGCTCCATCCGTACGCGTCGAAGTAGGGATCGAGGTTCGCGACCAGACCGTCGCGGACCGTGTCGCCGAGCGTGGGGAGGCGGATGAGGTCGGGCGGCGTCGCGCTGGCGAGGAGCTTCGGGGCGTTCGCGGTGAGGTTCTGGAACGTGTCGCGGTTGATCGTGAAGGTGACGTTCGGGTGCTGCTTGGTGAACTCCTCGGTCAGCTTGTCGGTGACCGGGAAGCCCGTCTCGTCGGCGATCGTGAGCTGGACGGGGTCGCTGGTCAGCTCGGTGCTCACCTGGACGTCGTTCTGCGCGGCGGGGGCGGCGCTTCCGGGAGCACAACCGGTGAGCGCGGCGCCGGTGAGGCCCGCGATGGTCAGCAGCGCCAGGGATACCCCTCGGCGACGGCGCGGGAAACGGGTGTTCATGTCGACTCCTTCGTCAATGCTGCGGTGCCGGCGCTCGGGCGGTTCCGGCGTCGGGACTTCTGGTGCGATACCCTTGCTGAAAGGATTTAGCAGGATTATTTATACAGACCTCCGCGGCGCTGTCAAGATCGCTGCGAAGATCGTGACCGCGGCATCGAGGCCGCAGAACGGGGGCATCGATGGGCAAGAGGGTCACGCTGGCCGACGTCGCACGCCTGGCCGGTTTGTCTCCCGCGGCGGCGTCGATGATCCTGAACGGCCGACCCGACACCCGGTTGTCGCAGGACGCTCACGAACGCGTCCACGCCGCGGCGGCCGAGCTCGGCTACCGCCCGAACATGGCCGCTCGGGCACTGCGCACCGACACCTCGCACACGGTCGGATTCGTCTCCGACCTGGTCGCCACGACCCGATTCGCCAGTGGACTGATCAAGGGCGCCCTCGGTGCGGCCGAGGCAGCGGGGCAAGTGGTGCTCGTGGCCGAGACCGGCGGCGAGCCCGAGCGCGAGGCCGAGGCGGTGTCGGCACTGCTGGACCGCCAGGTCGACGGCATCATCTTCGCCTCGATGCGCGCACGCGAGACCTTCGTCCCGCCACTCCCCTCGAACTTGCGCGTCGTCATGCTGAACGCGACCAACGAGGTGCATCGCTGCAGCGTGCTCCCCGACGAGGAGACCGGCGGCCGGCGGGCGATCGAGCTTCTCGTCGACGCGGGGATCCGCGACGGCATCCTGCTGCTGGGATACGACGCCGAGGCCGAACGGGACCTCTTCCGCTCCGCCACCGTGGCCGCCCGCGTCCGCGGGATCTCGGCGGCGATGGCCGATGCCGGGGCGCGCTTCCTCCACGAGGAATCGATCTGGTTGTGGGAGCCCGCTCCCGGGTACGAGTTCACCGCGCGCCTGCTCGCGAGAGGCCTGCGGCCGCGCGCGATCGTCTGCCTCAACGACCGGCTCGCCTTCGGCGCCCTCCAGGCCCTCGGAGATGCCGGGCTCCGCGTCCCCGAGGACGTCTCGCTCGTCTCGTTCGACAACGACGAGCTCGCCGCCTACCTCCGCCCGGGGCTCACGACCATCGGCCTCCCGCACGAGGACATGGGGCGTCGCGCCGTCGAGCTGCTCCTGTCGCCCGGGGGCCCGCCCGCGGGGCACCACCTCGTCGACATGCCGGTCGTGGTCCGCGAGTCCATCCGGCGTTCCTGAGCGATCGGGCGATCTGCGGACGAGGTCGCGTGTCCGACACATCCGGATCGTCCGAGGGCTCGTCCCGGATGTGTCGGACGCTCGACATCATCGAGGCAGTGCGTGAGCGCACGCACGCCCCGGCACTCGCGGTACCGGAGCGTGCGTGAGGCGTCAGGCGCGGCGGAGCCAGACCGTCGTCTCACCGGGCAGGAGGTCGCCCTCGAGCGCCGTGCTCGACAGCAGCACGTCACCCGAGGGGAGGGCGGCCGGCTCGCTGCCGAAGTTGGTCACGACCGTCCAGCCGTTCGGGCGCTCGAAGGCCACGACCTCGCCGGGAGTGCCGTCGATCCACCGCAGCTGCTCGTCGGTCTGCAGCTCGTGCCGCAGGTCGAGAGCGCGCCGGTACAGCGTCAGCGTCGAGTCGGCATCGCCGTCCTGCGCGTCGACCGCGTAGGAGCCGAACCACTCCGGCTGCGGCAGGTGCGCGCCGCCCCCTCCGAAGCCGAACGCGGGGCCGATCGCGCTCCACGGCAGGGGCACGCGGCATCCGTCCCGACCCTGATCGATGCCGGGGCTGCGGAAGAACGTCGGATCCTGCCGCGCGGCGTCGGGGATCTCGGCCACCTCGTGCAGACCGAGCTCCTCACCCTGGTACAGGTACGCCGAACCGGGCAGGCCCAGGACGAACATCGCGGCGGCGCGGGCTCGGCGCTCTCCGCGCGCGGCATCGAGCGTCGGCGACTGTCCCCCGGACAGCAACCACTCGTTGCCGTGCTTGAGGGTCGGGCGTCCGTCGTCCCCGCGCTCGGCATCGGGCAGCCCGTAGCGCGTCGCGTGCCGGACGACGTCGTGGTTCGACAGCACCCACGTCGTCGACGATCCCGACTGCGCGGCGAGCGCGAGGTTGTCGGCGACGATGCGGCGGAACTGCGCGGGGTCGAAGTCGGCCTCGAGCAGGTCGAAGTTGAACGCCTGCCCGAGGCTGTCGGCACTCGCGTACAGCGGCACCCGCGAGGGGTGCACCCACGCCTCGGCGACCGCCGTCCGCGGCGGATCGTACGAGTTGAAGACCGCGCGCCACTCGGCGTAGACCTCGTGCACGTCGTCGCGATCGATCATCGGGTGGGAGCCGTCCTGCGGAAGCGCTTCGAGCTCGGCGCGGGAGGGCAGCGGCTCGCTGAGGTCTTTCGTGAGCATGTGCGCCACGTCGATGCGGAAGCCGTCGACTCCCCGGTCGCTCCAGAAACGCAGCGTCGTGACGAAGTCGGCGCGCACCGCGGGGTTCGACCAGTCGAGGTCGGGTTGCGACACGTCGAAGTTGTGCAGGTACCACTGCCCGTCCTCCACCCGCTCCCACGCAGAGCCGCCGAAGATCGACACCCAGTCGGTGGGCGGTTCCCCGCCGTCGGGCCCGGTGCCCTCACGGAAGATGTAACGCGCACGCGCCGCCGACCCGCGGCCCGCGGCCAGCGCCTCCTGGAACCAGGCGTGCCTGTCGGACGTGTGGTTGGGCACGATGTCGACGACGACCCGGATGCCATGGGCGTGCAGCTGCGCGATGAGCTCGTCCATGTCGGCCAGGGTCCCCAGCCGCGGGTCGACGTCGCGGTAGTCGGCGACGTCGTAGCCGCCGTCCGCGAGATCGGAGGGGTAGAAGGGGCTGAGCCAGACGGCATCCACCCCCAGCTCTGCCAGATACGGCACGCGCGAGGTGATTCCGCGGATGTCGCCCAGGCCGTCGCCGTCGGTGTCGGCGAAGCTGCGGGGATACACCTGGTACACCACGGCCTGGCGCCACCAGTCGGGGGCTGCGCTGAGTTCGCGGGTCTGCACGGAGGGTGCGGCGGTGGTCACGTTTTTCCTTTCGACGGGGGTGGTCGGTCAGCCCTTGACGGCGCCCTGGGTCACGCCCGCCATCACCCAGCGCTGGGTGAAGAGGTAGGCGATGATGGCGGGGGCCATGGCCATGAGGTACGACGCGAAAGCGACGTTGTAGTTGTTGCTGAACTGCGTCTGGAAGAGGTTCTGCCGCACCGGCAGGGTCTGCAGCGCCGGGTCGCTGATGATGAGCGAGGGCATCATGAAGTCGTTCCACGCGTAGAGGAAGGCGAAGATGCCGACGGTGGCGCTCATAGGGGCCAGGAGCGGGAAGATGAGCCGCCAGAACGTCTGCCAGGTCGTCGCCCCGTCGATGCGTGCGCTCTCTTCGAGTTCGAGCGGGATCGACCGGAGGAAGGCCGTGAACAGCAGCACGCTGAAGCTCAGCTGGAACATCGTAGCGAGGATGATCACGCCGACGGGGTTGTCGAGCCCCACCCGACCGGTGAGCTGGATCTGCGGAAGCGCCACGACGGGGAACGGGATGAACATCGCCGCGAGCAGGTAGAAGAACGAGTACCGGAAGAGCTTCCGGTCCCAGTTGCGCGCGATCGCGTACGAGGCGAAGGCGGCGAGCACGATCGTCGCCACGACCGTGCCGGCGGTCACCAGCAGCGAGATCGCCAGACCCACGGGGAACTTCGTCAGCGTCCACGCCTGGACGAAGCCGTCGAAGCTGAGCGGCGAGGGGAACGAGAACGCGTTGCCGTCGACGACCTGCGTGCCGCTCTTCAGCGCCATCGAGACCGTGACGTACAACGGCAGCAGCACCGTAAGGGAACAGAGCACCAGGATCGTCGTCGTCGACCAGTTGATGCGCTCCATGCCGACGCGACGACGGCGGCGGGGAGCCTGGGGGCCCTGACGATCGGGGACGGCGAGCTCGGCCTGCTCGAAGGCGAGGGCCGGCTGGTTGAGAGCGGTCATGACAGGGTGTTCCTTCCCCGGGTCAGCGAGAGCTGCAGGAGCGAGATGACGATGGCCACGACGAAGAAGAGCGCTGCGTTCGCCATCTGATACGCGTAGTCGCCGCCGTTGAAGCCGAGGATGATCGACATCGCGACGCTGCGGGTCGCGGTACCGGGGCCTCCGCCGGTGAGCCCGACGATGATGTCGTAGGCGTTCAGGAAGCCCTTGAAGCCCAGGATGATGTTGATCACCACGTACCCCGCGACGAGCGGGAGCGTGATGCGCAGCAGTTGCTGGGTCTTGCTCGCCCCGTCGAGGCCCGCGGCCTCGTAGACGTCGCCGGGGACGGAGAGGAGCCCCGCGATGTAGATGAGCAGCGTGCCGGGCACGGCCTGCCAGGCGGTGACGATCACGATCGCCACCCACGCCAGGTCGGGGTTGGCGAGCAGGCTCGTCTCGAGCCACGGGATGCCGAGGGCAGCCCCGGCCTGGGGCACCGAGTTGCTGAAGAGGAAATTGAAGACGTAGGCGATGATGATGCCCGAGATCACCATCGGGATGACGAACACCGTCCGCAGGGCCTTCGTGAACCGGATCTGCGAGGTGAGCCCGACCGCGAGCAGGAACGCGGCCACGTTGACCACGATGACCGTGGCCACCGAGAAGCCGAAGGTGAACAGGTACGCCTGCAGGATCGCCGGGTCGCTGAAGATCGCGATGTAGTTGGTCAGGCCCGTGAAGCTCCACTCCCCCAGCCCGATGGAGTCCGTGAAGCTGAAGAAGATGCCGATGAGACCCGGAACCGTGATCGCGAGCGTGAACAGCACGAGGGTCGGCAGCAGGAACAGGTAGTAGATCGGCTCGATCCGGCGGGAGCTGCGACGCGCGGTCGCTTTGCCCCCGGTGACGATCGTGGTGGTGGTGGTCATCGCGCGGCCTCCTCGCCAGCGGCATCGTTCGTCGAGGCCGGGGGCTGGCGGAACGCGAGGCGCGACCAGTCCTCGTCCATGGTGCGCAGGGTGGTCTCGGGCGCTGCGCCGAAGATCATCGCCTGCGCGTAGTTGAAGGTGGGGATCGTCTTGGGCACGAGCACCGAGGCGCCCTGGTAGATGCGGCCTTCGTCGTAGTACGGCACCATGCCCGCCACGCGCGGGTCGCTCGGCGACGGGGCGTCCGCCGTGGGCGCGAAGCCGAGCTGCGACTCGTTGTAGGCCTCGATCACCTCGGGGCGGTAGAGGTACTCGAGGAAGTCGCGAGCGGCATCCTGGTGATGCGATGCCTCGGGGATGATGGCGGCGAGGTCCATGTTGACGCGCACCTTAAGGTCGTCGGGGTCGTCGGTCATCGGCAGGGGGAAGGTACCGACCGGCAGGTCCGGCGCGGTCTTGGCGATCTCGCCGAGCGCCCACGGCCCCTGCAGGTACATCGCCGCCTGCCCCTGTGCGAAGGCGAGGTTCCCATCGCCGTAGGCCCGGCTCTCGGCATCCGCATTCGTGTAGTTCGTCGCGAGCTCGAGCATGCGGTCCATGGGCTGGGTGAAGTCCTTCGCGAACGACACCGACGAGTCGGGGCCGACCTGATCGCCCTCGGCGGCCAGGGAGTCGAAGAAGTCGAGCACGTCCAGCGAGCCCCCGACGGAGTAGTCGTACCAGCCCTGGGCGACGGTCCAGTCGTCTTTGAAGGTGCCGTAGAACGGGGTGATGCCGTTGGCCTTCAGGGTCTCGGACACCTCGAGGAGCTCGCCCCACGTGGTGGGGACCGACAGGCCGAGCTGGTCGAAGATCTGCGTGTTGTAGATGACGGATGCCGCCATCACCGAGTACGGCAGGGCGCTGGTGCGACCCGCGCACGAGCCGTACTGGTCCATGAGCGGCTGCAGGTCTTCGCGCACGCTCGCCGCCGCCGCGGTGCCGCTGAGGTCGGAGAGGGCGCAGCGCTGCACGAACCGGGCGACCTCGTAGTTGTAGTTCGCCAGCATGATGTCGGGCGGGTTGCCGCGGACGAAGCTGGCCGAGACGACGTCGACGCCGGAGCTGTCCATCTCGACGCGCACCCTGTCTTGAGAGGCGTTGTACTGCGCGACGACGTCGTTCATGAACGAGAGCGCCTCGCGTTTGCTGAAGGTGAAGCGGATGGTCTCGCGCCCATCGGCCGAGCAGCCCGCGAGCAGGCTCGCCCCGAGCACCCCCACCGCGGCCGCCGCGACCCACCGCCGGGTCGCCCTGGTCTTCGTCGACACCTGGTTCCTCCTCCGCCGCACTGCGAATATGTTATGTTGATGACTAAATCTAGTCGCCAAATCAATGTCGTGCAGGCAGTATTGCAGGGGGAACACACGGCGGTCAAGAGCGACCGCCCGACGCGAAGAGAGGGCGGATGCCGATGGATGCCGTGACCGCGACGCCCTCGCTGCGACGTCACAGCCTCGACGCCGTGCTGCGCCACGCCTGGCAGGTCGACGCCTTCACCGCCAGCGACGTGATCGCCGCGATCGGGGTGACCCGCTCCACCGCCATCGACGTGCTCGACGAGCTGACCGCGCGGCGCCTGCTCGCGGAGATGCCCAACGCGCGCGCCGTCGGCGAGTACTCCAAGGGGCGCCCCGCGCGCCGTTTCGCCTTCCGGCCCGAGGCGGGCGTCGTGGTGGGGGTCGACGCGGGACGCGGGCATCTGACGGCCACGGTGGCCGACCTGCGCGGCGAGACGCTCGCGACCTCGCGCCTGACGGTCGACCCCGAGCGCGATTCGCCCGAACGGCGCCGGCGTGCGGCGGAGGCGACCGTGGAGGCGACCCTGAAACGCGCACGACGCGATCGCTCCGAGATCGTCGCGCTGTGCGCGGGGGTTCCCGCCCCGGTCGACCGCGAGGGCCGCTCCCCCGTGCACCACGACCGCTTCTGGGAACGGATGAACCCCGGCTTCATCGACACCTTCCAGAGCTGGTCGCCCGTGGTGCGGGTCGAGAACGACGCGACCCTGGCCGCGGTGGCCGAGCACGCGCGCGGGGCGGCCGCCGATTGCGACGACTTCGTCGCCCTCTTGGCCGGTGAACGCTTCGGCGCCGGGATCTGCCTCGACGGGCACCTCCTGCGCGGAAAGCACGGCGGCGCGGGAGAGACCGTGGCCTTCGACCGCGTCGAGGGCGTCGGCAGCGCCGAGGGGCTCGCGCCCCGCTGCGTCGAGGCGGCGCGGGCGGCACTGCGCTCCGGCTCGCTGCCCGCGCAGAGCGCCCTGCACGACATCGACCCCGCGGCGATCGACGCCAAGAGCGTGCTCGACCTCGCGGCATCCGGAGATCCAGGAGCCCTCGCCGTCGCTCGCGAGGTGGGGGGCGCCCTCGCCGGCGTCGTGGGCATCTTCGGGAGCCTGTTCGACGTGGATCGCGTGATCGTCTCCGGCGCCATCGCCGCGGGCGCGGCCCCCATCATCACGGCCGCCATCGACGCCCTCCCGCGCGCGCTCGACCTCCCCGCCCCCGCGATCGTCGCCTCGACCCTCGGCGCCGACATCGTCTCGATCGGCGCGGTCGCCGCCGCCGTCGACGCCGCACGCGATCACGCCCTCGACCTGCCGGTCTTCTCCCTCCCGGACGACCGCGCGCGAGCGTGACCCCCGGCATCCGCCCCCACAACCCCCCGCGTCGCCGCGGCGACGGAGGGATAGCGTCGAACTGCGCCGGCGCCGACCCGCCGGGCCGAGGAGAATCCATGCCCGCGTGGCCCGAACACGTCATCTGGTGGCACGTCTACCCGCTGGGATTCGTCGGTGCGCCGATCCGTGACGGCGTGGATCCGGATGCCGACCCGGTGCACCGTCTCGACCGCCTCGACCCGTGGCTCGACCACGTCATCGAGCTGGGGCTCAACGGTCTGCTCCTGGGCCCGGTGTTCGCGTCGGAGACACACGGCTACGACACCGTCGACCACCTCCGCATCGACCCACGACTCGGCGACACCGCTGATCTCGACCGACTCGTCTCCGCGGCGCGTGGGCGTGGCATCCGGGTCCTTCTCGACGGCGTCTTCAACCACGTCGGGCGGGGGCACCCGGCGTTCCGCGACCTGCGGGAGGACGGGCCGAGCCTGTTCCGGGGGCGGTGGGTCGACGGGCGCTTCGAGCCCGAGGTCTTCGAGGGGCACGACGCCCTCGTCGCGCTGGATCACGCGTCTGCCGACGTCGTCGATCTCGTGGTGGAGGTCATGTGTCACTGGCTCGACCACGGGATCGACGGATGGAGACTGGATGCCGCGTACGCGGTGCCGTCGTCGTTCTGGGCCCAGGTGCTTCCGCGGGTGCGCGAGCGCTTCCCCGACGCATGGTTCCTGGGCGAGGTCATCCACGGCGACGGTCCGCAGATCGTGCGGGAATCGACTATCGACTCGCTGACGCAGTACGAGCTGTGGCAGGGGATCTGGCACGGCATGTCCGACGGCAACCTCTTCGAGCTCAGCCACGCCATCGAGCGGCATGACGAGTTGCTGTCGACCTACGCCCCGCAGACCTTCGTCGGCAACCACGATGTCAGCCGTATCGCCTCGGCGGTGGGCGCGGATCTCGTGCCGCACGCCCTCGCGGTGCTGTTCACCGTCGCGGGAACGCCCTCGGTGTACGCCGGCGACGAGTTCGGGTGGACCGGGGTGAAAGAGGAGCGGCTCGGCGGCGACGATGCGGTGCGCCCGGAGTTCCCCGCGCGCCCCGACGAGGTCGATCCCGACGAGGGCATCCTGCGGGTGCACCGGGAACTGATCGCGCTGCGGCGCCGCAAACCATGGCTCTGGCGCGCGCACACCGACGTGATCGAGGTGACAAACACGGCGATCGCTCTGCGCACGGCCGTGGGAGACGACGCCGTGGTGGTGGCGCTGAACATCGGCGACGAGCCCGTATCGCTGCCGGTCGCCGACGGACGGCAGCTGGTCACGGGCGAGGGC
The DNA here is from genome assembly GCF_052660795.1 of Sphingomonas sp. G5. NCBI lineage: Bacteria > Pseudomonadati > Pseudomonadota > Alphaproteobacteria > Sphingomonadales > Sphingomonadaceae > Sphingomonas > Sphingomonas sp. G5. The sequence goes on from NZ_CP109660.1 coordinate 3,010,460, forward strand.
GCGCCGGCGGACGGCCGGATCGAGCTGGGCCCGCGAGGGTGGGCGGTACTGGAGGCCTGAGCGCGGCGCGCTGATCCTCGCGCCCTGGCCGCGGCGCGAGGTCCCTCGACCCGCGCACCGAGGCCCCTGAGCCCGCGCACCGAGGTCCCTGAGCCTGTCGAAGGGACCGGGCTCCGCAGCACGCCCGGTGACGTCGACACGCTCAGCCACCTCTACCCCGCGCTGTGTCGAAGAATCGTGCCGCCTGCGCGAGTCAGCCCCCGGCGCGGAAGCGGTGCTCGGGGCGACCGGTGGTGCCGTAGCGCAGACTCACCTGCACGAGGCCCCTCTCGGCGAGGGCGGTCAAGTGGCGTTGCGCCGTCGCGCGCGAGACGCCGATGCGCTCGGCCACCTCGGTCGCCGAGGCCTCGTCAGCGCCGAGGGCGGCGAGCACGGTCTGCTCGGTCGCGGATCGGGCGAGAGAGGCACCCTCGCGCTCCCCGCGCATGACCGAGGCTGCGCGGTCGATGTCGTCCTGCGACAGGGGCCGCGGGCTCGCGAGGAGGTTGCGGTACCGCGCGTACCGGTCGAGGCGTTCCGCCAGCACCCGCGTGTCGAAGGGCTTCACGAGGAAGGCGAGGGCCCCGGCGGTGAACGCCCGGCGCACGGTCGCGGCATCCGTCGCCGCCGACAGGACGAACGCGTCGACGCCGGCCGAGCGCACCAACTCGATGCCGTCGCCGTCGGGGAGGTAGACGTCGGCCAGCAGCAGGTCGGGAGCGTGCGCGGCGAGCGCGGCGCGGGCCTCGCCGACGGTGCGCGCGGGCTCGAGCGCGACGAACCCCGGGCGCGCGGTCACGGCGTCGCGGTGCAGTCCCGCGACCCGGAAGTCATCGTCGACGACGAGGACGCGGATGTCTGTCATTCGGTTTCTCCTCGGGTCACGCCGGGCAGTCTCGCGGCCACGACGGCGCCGTGACCGTCGCCTCCCGGGTCGACGACCCAGACGTCGCCGCCGCGCCGACGGGCGAACTCGCGCGACAGGGGGAGGCCGATGCCGAGTCCGTGCACCGCGGAAGGGTCGTCGCTCCGCTCTCGCGGGAGGAAGGCGGCCTCGGGGTCGGCGATACCCGCCCCCGTGTCGCCGACCGTGAGCACGACGGCATCCCCGTCGCCGAGCACCGCCACCTCGACCTCTCGGGGTGCCGGCGCCGCCGCTGCCGCCGTCACGGCGTTGTCGACGAGGTTGCCGAGGACGGCCACGACGTCCTCGACCTCGTCGATCGGAGTGCGCAGGAACGTCTCGTCGGCGACGCGCAGCGCGACCCCGCGCTCGCGGGCCGAGAGGGCCTTCGCACCCAGGAACGACTGCAGCATCGCGTCTGCCACGAGGTCGATCCCGGGGACCGCCCAATCGACCGAACCCCGGTCGACGAGATCGGCGAGGAAGGCGCGAGCCTCGTCGATGCGCCCCGCGTCGAGCAGACCGACCGCCGCGTGCAGCCGGTTGGCGTTCTCGTGCCGCTGCACGCGCAGCGCGTCGCCCATCGCGCGGACGCTGTCGAGCCGCCCCGAGAGCGCCATGACGTCGGTGCGGTCGCGAAGGGTCGCCACGCGTCCGAAGGTGCGTGCCCCGCGTCGCACCGGGCGCACGTCGACGAACACCACGCGGTCGCCCAGCGGAAGCCCGCTGGAGGCACCGGTGCCCGACAGTGCGGCGGTGACGGCCGGGGGCAGCCCGAGCTCGCGCACCGACCGACCCACGGCATCCGTCACTCCGAGAAGCCGTTCGGCGGCAGCCGTGCACACACGTACGACGCCCGTGTCGTCGAGGGCGACCACCCCTTCATCGGCGCTCTCGAGCACGGCGGTCTGCGTCTGGACGAGCGAGACCAGCTCCTCGGGCTGCACGCCGAGAGTGAGCCGCTCGAGGCGGCGGCGCATGAGCAGCGCGACCACGGCGCCGATCGCGACGGCGAGCGCCACGGCCACGGCGATCCCGCCGATGAGGGCCGGGAGGTCGTCGAAGACGCTCGCTCGCTCGAACCCGACGCTGACCTCCCCCACCGGGGACCCCCCACCGGGCGGGTAGATCGGCACCTTCGCGCGGGCGGACTCGCCGAGCGTCCCCGTCTCCCACGTGACCACCTCTCGCCCCGCCAACGCGTCCGCGAAGCTCGTGCTCACGACCTCTCCGAGACGATCGGGATCGGGATGGGCCAGACGGATGCCGTGATCGTCGGTGATCACCACGAACAGGCCTTCCGTGCGGGTGGTGACGTCGGTCGCGTACCGCTGCAGCAGGCCGTCGCGCAGACCCGCGGCATCCGGGGTGCCGGGATCGGCGGAGTACGTCTGGACGAGGTCGCGCACCTCGGGGGCCTCGGCGACGGAGCGGGCGATGTTCAGCGCCGAGGAGTCGGCCTCGGCTTTGAGCTGCTGCACCCCGAGCCAGGCGAAGACGGCGGTGCACACGGCGACGACGGCCACCTGGGTGGCCACCTGCACGATCAGCATGCGCGTGGCGAACCGCATGTGCCCCTCCCGCCTCGACTCACGTCGTCGTGCGCGAAATGCGCAGAACACACGGTACGCGCATAACCGTCCGCAATGCGAGCAAGAGCGCGCGGGCGTGCCCGGCGCCCGTAGTGTCACCGGATCGAGCGCGAGAGTCGCGCCCGTCACGACGAAGGAGTCGCGATGACCCCCCTGATCCTTGCGGCCGATGCGGCCGAGTACCCGGTGGCCTACACGCCCGCCGACGGGGTGCTCGTGGCCCTCGGCTTCCTCATGGTCCTGTCGTTCATGGCCCTGATCATGACGCGGCGCTTGACCCCGATGGTCGCCCTGATCGTCGTGCCGACCGTGTTCGGTCTCATCGCCGGCGCGGGCCTGGGTCTCGGGGACATGGTGATCGACGCGATCAGCAAGATGGCGCCGACGGCGGCGCTGCTGATGTTCGCGATCATGTACTTCGGCATCATGATCGACGTCGGCCTGTTCGACCCGCTGATCCGCGTGATCACGCGCGTGCTCGGCAACGACCCGGCCAAGATCGTGCTCGGCACGGCGATCCTCGCGGGCGCCGTCTCGCTCGACGGCGACGGCTCGACCACCTTCATCATCACCACCTCGGCGATGCTTCCGCTCTACCTGCGCCTGGGCATGAGCCCCGTCGTGCTCACCTGCGTCGCGGGTCTGATGAACGGCACGATGAACATCGTCCCGTGGGGTGGCCCGACCGTCCGCGCGGCCACCGCGCTGGGCCTTCAGCCCACCGACGTCTTCGTGCCGATGATCCCCTCGCTGCTCGCCGGCCTGGTCGTCTCGCTCGCCTTCGCCTGGTTCCTCGGCCTGTCGGAGCGCAAGCGCCTGGCCGGATCCGTCGACACCGCCAAGATCGACGGCCCCGGAGGCTTCGGCCGCCTGGGTGCCCCGAAGATCTTCCGCGGAGCGGAGCCCAAGCCCGGAGCCGTCGCATCGCTTCGCACCGGCAACATCGTCACCGTCCGCGGCGGACGCGATGCCGTCGCCGCCGCGCAGCTGGTCGACACCGCCGACACCGCCATGGCGGACACGATGCTCGACCCGAACCGCGCCACGCTGCGCCCCCGGCTGATCTGGTTCAACCTCGCTCTCACGGTCGCGGTCATGGTGCTGCTGGTGATGGACCTCTTCCCGCTGGCCTTCGTCTTCATGGTCGGAGCCGCGATCGCCCTCATCGTGAACTTCCCCAAGCTCCGCTCGCAGGCCGACGAGATCGTCGCTCACGCACCGAGCATCGTCGGGGTCGTGTCGATGGTGCTCGCCGCCGGTGTGCTGGTCGGCGTGCTGAACGGCACCGGCATGGTCACCGCGATGGCGTCGTGGATCACCGAGGTCATCCCCTCGTCGATGGGCCCGTTCCTCGCCGTGATCACCGGCGTGCTGTCGATCCCGTTCACGTTCTTCATGTCGAACGACGCGTTCTACTTCGGCATCCTGCCCGTCCTCGCCGAGAGCGCGGCGAACTACGGCATCGCCCCGGTCGAGATGGCGCGGGCGTCCATCACCGGCCAGCCCGTGCATCTGCAGAGCCCGCTGGTCCCCGCGATCCTGCTGCTCGTCTCGCTCGCCGGCGTCAATCTCGGCGACCACCACAAGAAGGTGCTGTGGCGGGCGACGGTCGTCTCGCTCGTCATGCTCGCCGTCGGCGTGCTCGTGGGCGCGGTGCCCTTACTGGGCTGACACCCGGAACACGACGAGACCCCGGATGCCATGGCATCCGGGGTCTTCTCGCTCTCACCCTCGCCCCTCACGTCGTCGCGGATCGGCCCTGGAGAGCGAAGCGGACCGCCGCGACCACCTCCGGCATCGCGCCGTCGCGGACGAACAGGGGGATGCGCTCGAGAGGGGCGTCCACCTCGATCTCCTCCCCGCCGCGGTGAACAGCCCCGGTCCACAGGTCGGTCCAGTCCGCGCCGGCCGGCAGCATCACGTTCCGGGCTCGGATGCCGGGCTCGACGACGGGAGCCACGAGCAGATCCGGGCCGAGCAGGTATTGGTCCTTCACACTCCAGGACCGGGCGTCGGCCGGGAACTCGTGGAACAGCCCCCGCAGCACCGGCTGACCGTCGTCGTGCGCGTCGCGCATGACCGTGCGCAGGTACGGGCGCAGGGCCTCGCGCGCGAAGAGGTAGCGCTCCAGGATCGGCGCGGCCTCGTCGCCGAAGCTCCACACCTCGTTGGGCCCGCCGGTCGGCGAGCGCCGTGACCCGTCGGCGGCGTACACCTCTCGCGTGGGCAGGCGATCGCCGTGCAGGCGCATCACCGGGCTGAACGCCCCGAACTGGAACCATCGCACGAGCAACTCGCGGAAACCCTCGTCGTCGGGGTCTCCGTGGTGGAAGCCGCCGATGTCGGTGGTGAACCACGGGATGCCCGCGACGCCCATGTGGATCCCGGCCGTGATTTGCGCGCGCAGCGCTGCGAAGGTCGAGGCGATGTCGCCCGACCACACCAGGGCTCCGTACCGCTGCGATCCGGCCCAGGCCGTGCGCAGCAGGTTCACGACCTCGGTCTCACCGTCGCCCCACTGCCCCTCGGCGAAGGCGCGTGCGTAGTGCTGCGGGTACAGGTTGCCCACCTGCGCGACCGGACCCGCGTGATACCGATAGTTGTCGTAGTCGTAGAGCCCGAACTCGGGTTCGGCCTCGTCGAGCCAGAAGGTGCGGATGCCGTGCCGCCCGTAGTTCTGACGGCATCGCTGCCACACGAAGTCGCGTGCACGCGGGTTCGTCGCGTCGAGGAAGGCGCTCGGACCCTCGAAGGACATGTGCACGTCGAGCCCGCGCTCGGCACGGACGAGGAGGTTGTCCTTCTTCATGCGCGCGTAGTTCTCGCTCTCGAGCGACACCTGCGGCCAGACCGACACCATCAGCTCGACGCCGAGGCTGTCGAGCTCGCGCACCATCGCCTCGGGGTCGGGCCAGAACTCGTCCTCGAAGCGGAAATCGCCCATCTTCGGCCAGTGGAAGAAGTCGGCGACGATCACGTCGAGCGGCAGTCCGCGGCGGGTGTGCTCCCGGGCGACGGCGAGCAGCTCGTCCTGCGAGGAGTACCGCAGCTTGCACTGCCAGAACCCCAGACCGCGCTCGGGCATCATCGGGGCGTGCCCCGTGGCATCCGCGTACGCCCGCGCGATCTCACGCGGCGTCTGTCCCGCGGTCACCCAGTAGTCGAGCTGCTCGGTCGACTCGGCCTCCCATCGGGTGCCGTTCGCGGCGAACGTCGCCCTCCCGATCGCCGGGTTGTGCCAGAGGAAGCCGTAACCGCGGCTCGACATCACGAACGGAACGCTCGACTGCGAGTTGCGATGCGCGAGCTCGAGGGAGCACCCCTTCAGGTCCAGAACGTCCTGCTGGTACTGCCCCATGCCGTACAGCCGCTCGTCGGCGGCGGTCTCGAACGACGCGGTCAGTCGCACGTCGCCGCCGAGGATCGGTCGGTGCTCTCGCGCCACGAGGGCCAGCGACCCGCCGGCATCCCTCTCCTGGAAGAGCAGACGGCCCGAGGCGTCGAAGAAGGCGAGATGGCAGAAGTTGCGGTCGTATCCGGTCTGCAGCTGGATGCCGGTGCTCGAGGCCGCCACCACCCGCAGGCGCCCGTTCGTCAGGGTCGCCCGCTCTGCGTCGACCTCGATCGTCGCGTCGACGGGATCGGCGGGAAGGAGCGCCCAGTCGTGGTCGGCGACGTCGTGCATGAGGCGCGCACGCACGCGGACGCTGTCTCGGCCCCACGGCTCGATCAGCACGGTCTCGCCGTCCCCGCGCCAGAGGAGGCGTGTCCCGTCGACGCAGAAGTGCGCGGTGACGGCGCTCACACGCGCGCCTCGACGTCTGCAGCGCCCGTGGCGCGGGCCGCGCGACGGCGTTCGACGTGGTCGTGCGCGAAGACCAGGTACACGCTCGCGGTCCAGGTGTAGGCGCGGTCGCGGAGCCCCTCGCCGGTCAGGGCGTCGAAGTTCTCGGCGAAGCCGGAGCGCTCGCACAGGGCGCGGAACCGCTCGCTGATCGTGTCGGCGAGCGCGTCGCGACCGCCGCGGCGCAGCCCCTCCTCGATGAGCATCGTCGAGGGTGCCCAGATGGGTCCCCTCCAGTACCCGTCGCTCTCGTACTCCTCCGTGTCGATGCGCTGGGTCGCCGGTCCCCACTCGGTCAGGTGCGCCGCGATCCCGTCGGCGAGCGTGTCGACCACCTCGCCGGGCAGCCGCGGCGAGGCGAGCACGGGCAGCAGATTGAGCAGGCTCGTGCGCTTGCTGCGCGCACGGCTCAGAGCGCCCACGGCGAAGAAGCCGTCGGCGTCGCGCAGCTCGGTCAAGAGCGCCAGCTCCACTCGGTCGCGTTCGTCGCGCCAGTGGGCTGCGTCGTCGAGCCCGAGCTCGTCGGCGAGGTCGGCGACGACGTCGAGCTGCACGGCGAGGAAGGCCGCGAGGTCGGGCGCCTCGATGACGCGGTCGTGGTCGAAGGTCGTGGAGTTGTCCCAGCCACTGTCGTTGCCGTGCTGGTAGTAGGGCAGTGCGCGACCCGCGACCGTGCGCGAATCGAGCCAGAACCGCGACCAGCGCGCGAGTCGCGCGTAGACCGTCTCGAGCTCGACCCGGCCGAGGGGGCGGCCCAGCCGTTCGCGCAGGCGGGTCAGCGCCCACCCGTGGATCGGCGGCTTGACGAAGTTGTAGAGCACCTCGGAGTGGGTGATCGAATCGGGCATCGCACCCGCGGCATCCTGATGGTCGAACGGCGCCAAGAACTGGTCGAGCGCCAGCTCGGGGGCCCCGGGCGCGAGGGCCAGGGCGTTGAAGGTGTGATCCCAGCTCCAGACCTTGTCCATCCAGTGCTTCGACATCAGCACCGACTCTCGAGTCACGAAGCCCGCGGGCGCTACCGTGGCCGACCACAGCACGTAGGCGGCGAGCGCCACGGCAGGGGTGTCATCGGTTCGCCACCCGCCGACCGCGGCCAGGTACTCCTCGAACTCCTCCCTCACGCGCTGCGCCACCTCGGCGAAGGTCTCGAACGAGGTGAATGCCGGCGCTGCGGTCTCGATCTGCTCGACCGCGATCTCCCACCCGTCAGCGCCGCTCACCGTCACCGCGCGCACGCTCTGGCCGAGGGCCTCCTCCCCCTCGGCGGAGGCCGAACCCGTCAGCACGCTGATGCGGTAGCGCCGGCCCGTCTCGTACGAGGTGAACACCCACGATCCGTCGCGGGGCTCGCGGAAGAAGTACGAGCCGGTGAACGGGGTGAGCTCCTCAGCGGCATCCGAGAGAACGAGATCGGCCCCGGCACCCTTCAGTCGCACCACGTCGACCGACTCGAACACCGCCGAGGCGACGGCCTCTCCCCCGACCAGCCACGACAGCGTCGAGGGGTCGGCCGAGGTCTCGGCATCCACCGACGAACCGTCCCGGCGCAGAGACAGACGCAGCACCGCGTGCATCCCGGTGAGGTGCGACACGAGGTGGACGTCATCGACGCGGCGGTGCAGCCCGATCACGGGCGACAGGTTCATCCACGATCCGCGACGGCTGAAGGGGATTTCGCGCACGTCGAACGACGGCAGGGAGGGAACGGACACGAAGAGCCTTTCGAGGGTCAGTCTTTGACAGCGCCGGCGGTGACACCGGCCGCCACGTAACGCTGAGCGAGGATGAGCAGGACGGCGGCGGGAATGGATGCCACGACGGCGGTCGCCATGATCGCGTTCCACTCCTGGTTGTTGTTGCCGATGTAGCGGTAGATGCCGATCGTGATGGGCTGCAGCTTGCCTCCGCTGTTCAGGGTCGAGGCGAAGATGAAGTCCGACCACGACCACAGGAACGCGAACAGCGACACCGTCACGATCGAGTTGCGGCTCACGGGCAGCACGATCGAGCGAAAGGTGCGCCACGTTCCGGCCCCGTCGATGCGGGCGGCGGCGAGCAGTTCGTCGGGGATGCCGCGCATGAACGCGGTGAAGATGAGCACGCCGAACGGCACCGCGAGCGTGGAGTCGGCGAGGATCAGCCCCGGCACGGTGTTGAGGATCCCGGCGTTGAGGTAGATCGCGTAGAATCCCATCGCCATGATGATCCCCGGGATCATCTGCGCGATGAGCAACGCGAAGCTCAACGCGTTGCCGCCGCGCGGGCGCAGTTTGGCGAGGGCGTAGGCCGCCGGAGCCGACAGCACGAGGGTCAGCACCACCGTGCCGACACCGATGACGAAGCTCGTGCCCAGGTAGGGCAGCTGGTCGGACACCACCTTCTCGTACCCCTCGAAGGTCGGGGTGAGCGGGAGCAGGTCGGGCGGCGACTTGCGCATGTCGCTCTGCGGGGTGAGCGAGACATTGATCATCCAGTAGATCGGGAACAGCATGATCCCGGTCAGAACCACCCCCACGAGGGTGATCCACCACGGTCGACGTTTCATCAGACCTCCAGACGGCGCTGGGCGCGGATGTAGATCAGCCCGAACACGAGGGCGATCACGATGAGCAGGTTGCCGACCGCGGCTGCGGGACTGAGATCGGGCAGGGCCGAACCGAAGCCCAACCGGTAGGACCAGATCGCGAACGTGGTGGAGCTGGAGCCCGGACCGCCGCGCGTCATGATCCAGATGATGTCGAACACTTTCAGCGTGTAGACCAGCCCCAAGAGGATGGTGATCGCCGAGACCGGGCGCAGCAGCGGGAAGGTGATGCGCCAGAACTTCTGCCACGCGTTCGCCCCGTCGATGGATGCCGCCTCGTAGATGTCGGTCGAGATGTTCTGCAGGCCGCTGTAGAGGATGACGAGGTTGAACGGCACGCCGATCCAGATGTTCGCGATGAGGACCGACACCAGCGCCCACTGCGGGGACGTCAGCCAGTTCACCGGATCGATGCCCGCCGCGCTGAGAGCGGCGTTGACCACTCCCGAGTCGGAATTGAGCATCCACGACCACGCCGAGGCCGAGACCAGCAGCGGCAGCAGCCACGGCACGAGGAAGAGCGCGCGAAGCGTCGCCGAAAGCGGGAAGCGCTGGAAGAAGAACACCGCCAGCGCCATGCCGATCGAGTACTGGAACGCGATCGAGACGAGGGTGAACGTAGCGGTGTTGGCGAGGGCCGGCCAGAAGGTGGGGTCCTGGAAGATCGCGACGTAGTTGGCGAACCAGACGAAGGGCGCGTTCCCGTCGATGAACGAGCGGACCGTGTAGTCGCGCAGGCTCAGGTCGAGGTTGCGGTAGAGCGGATAGGCGTAGAAGACGACCAGGTAGACGACGACGGGGGCGAGGAACGCCCACGCCGCCCACTGCCCCCGGCGCCGCGGACGGCGACCGGGGGTGGGGAGGGCAGCGGATCTCTCCGCCGCCCTCCCGGTGTCGCCGGTGCCCGTCGAAGCAGTGATCTGCGTCGCGGTCATGTCGGCGTACCCCTTTCGATGGATGGGATCACTTGGACGAGGCGGCCTGCTGAGCCGCCTTCAGGGCGTCCTGCGGCGACTGGGCGCCGGTGAGGGAGTTCTGCACCGCTGTCCACAACTGCTCGGAGATGACCGGGTACTTCACACCGAGGTTGTCTCCGGTACGCGCCTTGGCGGCACCGACGGCCTCGATCCAGGGCTCGAGCGTGGGAACCTTCGCGAGCTGCGCCTTCTGCGCCTCGGGAGTCGCGGCGATGTAGTTCAACGTGTTGTCGGTGTCGACCACGTTCGCGGTGCTGGTGAGGCACTCGACGATCTTCGACGAGGTGGCGTAGCGGGCGGAATCCTTCTGGACCGGCAGCGTCAGGAACTCGCCTCCGGTGGGAGCCGGTGCCGCGCCGCCCTTGGCCGCGGGGATGGGTATGACCTCGTAGCCCGCCTTGGCCGCGCCGGCCTTCTGCCAGGTGCCGTTCTCGGCGAAACCGAAGTCGCCGGTCTGGAACTCCTGCCAGCTGGTGGTCTGCGTGTTGTTGATGACCGAGTTCGGCGCCCAGCCCTTCTTCACCCAATCCGTCCAGAGCTGCACGGCCGAAACGGCCTGCGAGGAGTCGAGCTGCGTGAGGTCGGCGCCCGCTCCCCAGAACCAGGGCAGGAACTGGAAGCTGCCCTCTTCGGTGCCGATCCCCGAGAAGGTGATGCCCTTCTTACCGGATGCCACGACCTTCTCGATCGCGCTGTTCAGGCTCGACCAGTCCTTGATGGAGGACGGGTCGACGCCCGCGGCGCTGAGAACGGTGGGGTTGTAGTACAGGGCGAGGGTGTTCGCTCCGATCGGGACGCCGTAGGTCTTCCCGTCGACGACCGAGGCGCCGAGGATGTTCTCGGCGACGTCGCCGACCTGCAGGCCGTTCTCGTCGGTCGAGGTGACGATGCCCGCCTCGACCAGCGTCGAGACCGCGGGGTTGTCGATCAGCAGGATGTCGGGCGAATCGCCCTGCTGTCCGGCGAGGAGTGCCTTGCTGGTCAGGTCGCTGGTGTCGAAACCGGTGCGTTCGACGGTGACGCCGGCGTCGGCCGCGCATTTGTCGATGACTTTGGCCCAGTCCGAGCTGGCGTCGTACTGCGGGTACGGGTCCCAGAAGGTGTAGGTGCCACCGGCGGCGTCGGTGCTACCGGAACCTCCGGCGCCACCGCCGGAGCAACCGGCCAGGACACCGACGGCGACGGCGCCGATGGCGAGCGCTCCGAGAGCGCGGGTACGGGTGATTGACGTGCTCACTTGCGATTTCCTCTCTGAAATGTGACTGCGTTGTCGTGCGAGTGACGCGTTGAACCGGTTCGACGATGAGCCGAAGAGAACGGGGCGCGTCTACCGCCCCGTCAGGCGGTGCTCCCCCGGTCGGTCAGTTCCGGCTCGATGAACCCGACCACGGGGGGTCCGTAGGCGGGTTCGGCAATACGCCGGACGAGATGCTGGACCGCCTTGCGGCCCAGACCGTCGGGGGAGGTCTCCACTGCCGTGTACGGCAGAAGGAAGGTGCGTCCGAAGTCCCTCGAATAGAGGCTGACGACGGAGAGGTCTCGGGGGACCACGGTGCCGCGCTCACGGAGCACGCCCGGGAGCGCCGCGATCGAGGCGTCGTTGTGCACGATGAGCGCCGTGGCGTCGGTGCGCGTGTCGAGGATCGCGTTGAGGCTGCGCTCGATCCCGGGCTGCTGCGATTCGCCGTAGTGAGCATGGATGCGGATGCCGTACCGTGCCGCGCGCTCGAGTGCGGCGTCACGGAAACGCCAGGCGTAGGCGCCGCCGCGCTCGAACACGTGCCGCGGGGGCGAGACGAGGACGATGTCGTGGTGACCGAGGCCGTAGAGGTGGTCGACGATGAGGCGCGCCGCTTCGCCGAAGTCGAGGTCGAAGACGTCGAGACCCTCGGTGTCGCGGGGAAGACCCACGAGCGCGCCGGGCTGTCGAGCCTGACGGAGCGCCTCGAGACGGGGGTCGTCGTGAGTGACGTCGAGCAGGACGACCCCGTCGACCATGTTCGACGACGTGATGCGACGGATCGCTCCCGGGCCGTCGCCGTCGGTGACCATGAGGATGTCGTAGCCGAGCTCGCGGGCGGCGTCCGACACGGCGAGGATGTACTGCAGCATGGCCGGCGGGAACTCGTCTTCGTGGAACTGCAGCAGCAGCCCGAGGACCATGGTCTGCGAGGTGGCGAGGGCGCGAGCCCCCGCATTCACGGTGAATCCCAGCTCCGAGATCGCGGCGTCGATGCGCTCGCGGGTCTCGCGAGAGATGGGGCGGTTGCCGGAGAGCGCGTACGAGACGGTGCTGCGCGAGACTCCCGCGGCCTTGGCCACGTCACCGATGGTGGTCATTCCCCCGCTCCCTTCATCGTCGAACCGGTTCGATCAGTGTAGCGCCACGAATCGCACTCAGCAACATTTTTGCAGTCGAACGAGCGTGTTTTTTCCCACCCGTCTCGGCACCCTCGACCGCGCGAAGACGCCCCGGGGGTTCGGGCCCCCGGGGCGTCTTCGCGATACGCGGTCAGGAGCGCGCGCGCTCCCGTCGACGGGCGACCAGGGCCACGCCGGCCGCGAGGATGGCCGCTCCGGCGAGGAGTCCACCGAAGCCCGCGAAGGTGGAGCCGGTCATTGCGAGGGAACCCGACGCAGACGCCGTCGTCGACGCGCGCGATCCACCGGCCGCCGCTCCCCCACCGCCAGCCGGCACCGCCCCGGCGCCGCCTCCGCCCGCTTCGCCGCCGGCGGCGGCGGTGATCGCGAGAGCCGTCGACGCCGAGCGCTGAGAGAGCGCCCCCGTGGCGATCAACTGGTGGTCTCCGACCGGTGCCGATACCGGCACCGCGAGGGTCGCCGACACCGCCCCCGCGGCATCCGCCGTCGCCTCGCCCAGCACGATCGGGTCGGAGTGCAGGACGAACCCGACTTTCTCGCCCGGCGCGTATCCGGCGCCCGAGACCTCGACCGATCCCCCCTGCGCCACCGAGGACGCGTGGGTCGAGACCGTTGCGGCGGCCGGGGTCGTGTCGGGCCGAAGGGCGGTGAAGGTCATCCGGTCGAGATTCGGCGCCCACTGCGAACGAAGTCCCAGGGTGGGGTACCGCTCGGAGATGTACGTGACCCCGTCGAAGTCGGGCTGCTCCTCCGACGCGAAGCGGATCGAGTTCTCCCCCGCCTGCAACTGCACCTCGACGGTGAGATCCCAGAACTGGTTGGCGTTGTAGCTCTGCGGGAACAGCACCTTCTGGATCGGGCCTCCGTTGACGGAGATGTCGGCTCGACGAGCCACCGGGTCGGGGTTGTAGTGGGACGACGGCGACTGCTCCTCGTTGGAGTAGCGCAGGGTCATCGCGTACGTCCCTGCCTGGGCAACGGTCACCTTCTGGGTGAGGGTGTTGCCGTTGCCGGGCGCTCCACCGATGCCGACGACCGCCTTGCCGCCGCTGGCGAGCGAGAGGTCCTGAGCCTTCGCCGAGCCCGCGAGAGTTCCGGCCTCCGCCTCGATGGTCTGCGAGGCCAGCTCGTTCTTCGAGGCCTGCACCGCCACGCGGTCCAGGGCGAGGGTCCCGGACGCCCCGACGACCTCCACCTTGTTGATACCGCCGACGAGGAAGGCCGGGATCACGGCGGTGTCGGCCACCGTGCCGAGATCCACACCGTTGACGCGCAGGGTCGCGGTGCCGCCTCCGAGGGTCTTCACCTCGAGGGACTTCTCGGAGTCGTCGGCGTTGTACACCCAGAAGGTGACCGACTCGCCGCTCGCGACGGGCACGTACCCCGATCCCGAGACGCCCGCCTTGTCGTACGCGGCCGCGGCGCCGTGCAGGACGGCGTTCTCGGCCTCGTAGATGGGCGTGTACCCGGGGTTGGGCTGGGTCAGGTCGATCTTGTCGATGATCGCCGTACCGACGGTCTGCTTGGTCCCGTCCAGACTCTTCGCCGCGATGGTGATGGTGTTCTTGCCCGCCTGCAGGTCGACCGTCGTGTCACTGTGATTCCAGACGACCCACTTGTATCCGAGCTCCGCGTAGATCTCCTGTTCGGCGCCGCCGTTCACGGTCACGAACATGTTCACCGGCCCCTGCGCGAGATTGAGCTGGTCCTTGTTGTACGCGCTGGCGAGGACGCTGAGGTCGTAGGAGCCGGCGGCGGGCACGTCGACGTCGAAGGAGATCTGCAGGTTCGATCCACCGCGGATCCCACCGACGTCCTTCGTTCCCGAGGTGTAGAAGCCGCCCACGTTGCTCGGCGTGCCCTCGGGACCGTTGATCTCGGGGGCTGCTCCGCTGAAGCGGGCGTCCTCCGCCTCGTACACGCCGCGCCACGACACCGGGGACTGCGCCGGGCTCGAGGCGTTCTGCCCCGGAGTGACGATGATCTCGTAGGCCGAATCGGTACCGAGCGGCGGCAGGCCACCCTCGCCGAATCGGAGACCGAGCGACCCGTTCGTCACGGGAGCATCGAACTCTGCGACCGTCTGCGGCTCGCCGGAGTCGCCGATCTGACCTGTCCAGCGGATGTCTCGCACCTGGACGTGAGCCGTCTGCGACAGGTAGTCCGGCAAGCGGTCGAAGTACACGTTCTGGTTACCCGAGCTCCCACCCAGCAGAGCGTGGACCTTCTTGTCGGCGTCGTCCACGGTGGCGACGCCCTGCAGGGTGTAGCTCTGTCCGGGGCGCGGCGGATGCACCGCCACCGTGTCACCGGTCATGTTGCCGTAGGCGTTCAGCAGCCACCACTGGCCGTTCCCGCGGTTGGACTGGACGGCGGAGTCGCTCAGATTGCCGTCGATGTTCCAGTAGGCGATGTCGGCGTCGATCTTGCTGTCCTCGATCGCGGAGATCCACTGGATCATCTGCGCGGGAACCGAGGTGTGGTAGTTGAACGCGTACTCGTTGACGTTGATCGGCAGGTGCTGACCCGCCCACTTCGTACCCGCGAAGAGCTCGTCCTCCCACCCGCGGTACTTCGCGACGGAGTCGCGGATCGTGGCGGGATTGCTGAGCTCGTGCCAGGTGAAGGCCTGGGGCACGGTGTCGTTGGCGATCGCGTGCGCGAGGAACCCGTGGTCCTGGTCGAAGAGCACACTGGTGTTCGGGCCGCCGATTCGCGCATCGGGGATCTTCGAGGTGATCAGCCGATAGGCGCGATCCCAGGCGCTGAAGAAGCGGTCGGGGTTGTCGAGCCAGCTCTGACCCCAGAACGACTGGTCGCCGTTGCCGTACATGTTGCCCTCGGGCTCGTTGAAGGGCACGAAGACGATGCGCTTGCGGTACTCCTCGGGCAGCTGAAGGACCTGGTCGACCTGTTTGCCGATCGAATCGAGGAACCACGCCTCCTTCTCCGCGCCGTTCGCCCCGGGCACCTCGTAGGGGAAGCCGCGGTTGATGTCGGTCATGTAGATGTACACGTCGCCGTTCGAGGAGTCGGCGAGCGGCTTGACCACCTCGAGGGCGTCGGCACCGGGGTGCTGCGGCCCGTCCTGAGCCTTGGTCGAGACGGTGCGCAGCTGGATACCGTCGATCAGATTGTTCGAGGGGAGGCCCGGACCGTAGAGCCCGTAGAGCGTTCCGGACGCGCCACCCATGAACGCCCCGGTGCGGTCGCCGACGTCGATCGAGAACTCGTCGGGCGTCGTGACGCGCACTGTCGCGGTGACCGCGGTGTCGGTGCCGTCCACCGTGCCGGTGACGGTGAAGACGCCGCGCTGGGCGTAGGCGGATGCCGGCACATCGGCCCAGGTGACGGGAGCGAGGCGTTGCTGCCCATCGTCGAACTCGGCTTTCACCCCGGGGAGGTTCGGAGCTGCGCCGACGTCGGTCTGCACCTCGACGCTCTTCTGCAGGACGGTTGTGAGCTTCGGCGCAGCGTCGCCGGAGAGTGCTCGCACCTGTCCGGGGGTGAGGGCGGTGTCGTACACCTGGAAGTCGTCGATGGCACCGGCGAAGAAGGGGTGCACCCCGGTCCAGAAGGGCTGCCCGATGTAACCGGAGTTGGGTGACGAGGAGCCGAACAGGGCAGTGGAGACGTCGGCACCGACATTGGTGCGGCTCACCTCGAGGCCGTCCAGGTAGTAGACCAGCGCCCCGGAGTCGATGGTCGTGGTGACGAGGTGCCACTCACCGGTGGGCAGAGCCGTCGACCCCGATGCCCCGGCTTCACCCTGCGTGGTGGGCTTGACGTTGGAGCGGGCCTTGTCGTCGCCCTGGAACCGCGGGGTGTAGAAGGCCGCGCTGTCTTTGTCCTTGCCCAGGGTGTACAACCACTGGAAGGCGTCGCCCCCGTCCCATTTGACCCATGAGGAGATGGTCGTCGAGGTCAGTCCCTGGAAGAGTCCCGCGGGCACCGTGATGTAGGGCGAGGTGGTCGAACCGGCCGCGCCGCCCGAGAGGTGGAGGGCTTTTCCGCCCGATGGGCCGGCGACCAGTTGCGCCGACCCCGGGTTGGTCAGCAGACCATCGCGTCCCTTGCCCGACTCGTCCTTCACCGTCGCGGTGACGGATGCCGCGCCGTCGAAGTCGTAGTCGAGGATCAGGTGGCTGCCGGCGTCGGCGCCTGCTGCCGCCTCGGCCTGCGGGGGGTGTGCGGGGGAGCCGATGGCGAGGGCGGCGACGGCCAGCCCTGCGGTGACGGTGGCGATGGGCGCGCGTGCGGCACGCCGTCGTGTCGACCTCATGGAACTCTTCTCTCATCGTCGAGGGGGGAAGCCGGTTCGATTCATCGAACCGGTTCGACACACAATAGACGGGTGAACCGCGGAAGGTCAACGGGTGATTTCGGGGACGCAGGGTTGGGCGCAGGTCGTCCCGTCTCTCATCCGCGATGCACCCATCCCGCGTCCGTTCCACGGGAGAGGGGCCCGGATGCCATGGCATCCGGGCCCCTCTCTTCACCTTCTGCCGGCTACGACACCGCGCGACGCGGTCGACGCGTCGCCCAGACCGCCGCTCCCGCGACCAACAGGAACGCCGCGAGCAGCGCTCCCCCGAGGGGACCCTGGGCGCCGGTCGCGGCGAGTTGCCCCTTCGGCACGACCGTGATCGGCACGCGCTGGACGATCGAGCCGTCCGCCGCGAAGACGACGATCGTGTGCGCGCCCGCTTCGAGGTCCGCCGGGATGCGGACGTCGAAGACGACCCGACCTGCCGCATCGGCGACGGGGATGCCGGCGATGCGGATCGGCGTGCTGCGCAGTTCGGCGGTGACCTGCTCACCGGCCTTCAGGCCGGTCACGGTCACCCGTACCGTGCCACCGCGCTCGACGGTCGTCGTCGACACCGAGGCCGAGGGGGCCACCGGAGACGCCGTCGGCTGCACCGTGGGCTGACCCGTCGGGGCGACGGTCGGCGTCGGGCTCGCGCTGGGCGAGTCGCTCGGCGAAGGCGACGGGCTCCCGGTCGGGGAACCGCTGGGTGACGGCGACGGGCTCGGCTCCGGGTTCGTCCCGGTGGGGACCTCGCGCGGGGCGACGCTGGTGAGCGTCGGAGTCACGGTTTGGAAGAGGCCGTCGGCCCCGATCCGGACCCGATCGATCGTCGTCTCCCGGTTGGTCCCGCCGCCGCCGGGGATGGCGAAGCGATGGTAGGCGATGTACCACTCGTCGGTTCCGGGCACGTTGACGATCGAGCTGTGCGCCGGTCCGAGGATGCCCTGCGAAGGATCCTTCTGCAGCAGGATGCCGCGGTAGGTCCACGGTCCGTCGATGCTCGTCGACGTGGCATAACCGACGCGGTAGTCGGGAGATCCGGTGTCGTCGATCGAATACGTCAGATGGTACGTCCCGTCTCGGAAGTTCATGAAGAGCCCCTCACGGAAGTCCGGCAGACCGGTGATCGGTTTGATCGTGCCCGCCGTGATGCTCTTCATGTCGTCGGACAGCTCGCCGTAGAC
The DNA here is from genome assembly GCF_052660795.1 of Sphingomonas sp. G5. Classification (NCBI taxonomy): domain Bacteria; kingdom Pseudomonadati; phylum Pseudomonadota; class Alphaproteobacteria; order Sphingomonadales; family Sphingomonadaceae; genus Sphingomonas; species Sphingomonas sp. G5. Next base: position 3,028,281 of record NZ_CP109660.1, read on the forward strand.
CGGCTTGCCGTTCCCCCAGAACAGGTAGTACTTGCCGGTCTGGGGATCCCGGAACGCGGCCGGATCGATCGCCTGCCCGCTGTTGACGCTCTCACCGTTGGTGATCATCGGCTGCGCCTCGGCGGTGAACGGACCTTCGGGGCTGCTTGCGACGGCCACACCGATCATCTTGCGGTTGGCGTTCGGCTCGTGCCCGCTGAAGTAGAAGTAGTACTTCCCGCCCTTCTCGATGATCGTCGGAGCCCAGGCGTTGCCGGTGGCCCAGGGGACGTTGCCTTTCGCACCGTCGAGCGTGAGGAACGGCTTGTCCGACCGCGTCCAGTCCACGAGGTTCTTGGACTTCCAGACGTAGAAGGTGTTGCCGCCCCAGCCGGGGGTGCCGTCGGTGGTGGCGTAGATGTAGTACGTGTCGCCGAACACCGCGATGTTCGGGTCGGCGTACAGCCCCGGCAGGACCGGACTCTTCATCTCCACGGCCCGGAGCGTCCACACCGTGTCATTTTGGCCCGGCGTCTTCAGCGTGACGGTCACCGGAGCGCTGAGGTCGCGCAGTGTGCCCGACGGCGGGGTGGCCGTCGTGCCCGTTGCGGTGGTGAAGGTCGGCCGCAGCTTCGTCAGGTCGGTACCCGGCCTGACCGGGAAGGTCACCGTGCGAGAGGCGGCGTCGACCATGGGGGCGACTTTCAAAGCACTCGCATCCTGCAGGCTCACCGATCCGAGGATCGACCCGTTGCCCGATTGCGCGACGATCTCGGCGCTCGAGAGCGCGCGGTTGTAGAGGGCGAACTCGCGCACCTGGCCACGGAGCAGATTGTCGGCGTTGTAGACCGACTTGCCGATGTAATTCGCGAGCGTTCGCCCGCCGCCGATATCGCCCGGGCGCACCGTGACGTTCGTGTTCTCGGCGACCTGTTGGCCGTCGAGGTACAGCCGTGCCGTGGATCCGCTGAGGGTGTATGTGACGTTCACCCAGCGATCGCGCGGCAACGCCGACGCGGACTGCGCGTTCTGCTCCCCCGACCAGTTGCCCGTCGTGAGCGCTCCGCGCAGCTGATTGTTCCCCGTCGCGAAGAGGTAGCCGTTGCCGGTGCCGTCCTGCGCGGTGTTTCCGAACGCGTACAGGAAGTACGGGTTCTTCTGAGCCGCGTCGACGCGCATCTCGGCCTGGACCGTGATGTCGGTCGTCCCCGCCAGCACGTTGTCGGGCAGATCGACGTAGTCGTCGGTGCCATCGAAGGTCAGGGCGTTGTCACCCCAGGCGGCGTTTCCCTTGATCTGCGCGTCACGCCCCGCACCGGAGCGGTCGTGCAGGGTCGACCCGGACCCATCGGTGAAGTCGTACCGCAGGAGCTCGCCCTTCTCGTTCGCGGCGAGCGGCTGCGGGAGGTTCGCGCGCAGCGCCGTGAGCTCCGCCTGCGTGACGGGCATGACCGTTCCATGACGGGGGCTGCCGGGCAGACGGTACGAGGCCGGGACCTTCCAGTCCGGGTTGGCGATGTCGGTGGTCGCGAGCGGGATGTAGCCGCGTCCGCCGTACTCGTCGACGAACAGGTAGTACTTGTCGCCGTTGACGTCACCCGGGTTGGACTTGAAGATACTCGGCCCCTCGACCGCCTGCGTCCCGGCGTTCTTGCCGATGCACGAGGTGACGAGCTTCCACTGGTCGAGCGGGGCGGTCAGCACGGGCGAGCTCTCCTGGATGATGTCACTGCACCCGGTGGTGCCGGCGCCCTCGTCCTTGGTGAAGCGCTGATAGACGCCGTTCGCCTTGATCACGGTGGAGTCGATGCGCGACATGCCGCCCTGCCAGACCTTGGTGTCGCTGAAGGTGACGAAGTCGCGCGTGGTGGCGTACAGCATGCTGTTGGCGACGTTCGAGGTGTGGTTCGGGTCGTTCTCGGGGTAGATCTTCGACGCCCAGAACACGACGTACTCGCCCAGCGACTCGTCCCAGTACGCCTCCGGGGCCCAGGTGTTGCCCGCCGTGTCGGGCGAGACCTTCACATGGCGCTGCGCGCTCCAGGTGACGAGGTCGTGCGACTCCCACACCTCGAGGTACTTCGAACCGGTGCGCTGCGAGCGGTCCCAGTTGCCGTCGCGTCCGATCGAGAGGTCGGTGGCGATCAGGTAGAACGTGTCACCCTCGGGGGAACGGATGAGGAAAGGGTCTCGCAGCCCCTTCTCGCCGAACGTCGAGGTGAGCGTGGGCTGTCCGTTGTTCAGCTCCGTCCACGACAGGGCGTTGTTGCCGTTGCTCGCGGCGAAGTAGATGTTCTCGCCCGCGACGGAGTTACCGGTGAAGTAGGCGAAGGTGTAGCCCTCGAAGGGGCCGATCTGCGCCGCCTTGCGGACCGTCGCGGAGAAGTCGCGCGTCTGCGTGACGGCGTTCTTGGTGACGGATGCCGTGAGGGTCACGGTCGCGTCGGCCGACGGCCGCGTGACGACTCCGTCGGCGGTCACGATCTTCGCGTCCGAGGTCGTCCAGGTGACCGGGAGCCCCTGCGACGAACCGGGGAGGGTCAGGTTGCCGCGGACGTCGTCGACGTTCGTCACCGTCAACGCGCCGAGAGCCGACTGCACGGCTGCACCGTCTTCGGGCGTCTTCACGAGGGCTTTGACCTCGGTGGCCGAGAGGGCGCGGTCGTAGATGCGGAAGTCGCGCAGGCTTCCGGCCAGGCGCTTGTCGGGGGTGTAGTTGGAGCGACCGAGGTAGTTCGCGGTCGTGGTCCCGCCGCCGATCATGCGGGGGAGCGTGGTGGTGTCTGTGTTCTCGGCGATCTGGACGCCGTCGATGTACATGCGCGACGTCTTCGACCCGGCGTCGAGCGTGTAGGTCAGCTTCTTCCACACCCCGCGCTCGAGGGCGGCAGTGCCCTCGGCCTTCTGCTCGGTGCTCCAGTTACCGAGGGCGATGCCGGTGCGCGCCGGGTTGCCCGTCGCGAAGAGGTAGCCGTTGCCGTACCAATCCGTGGTGTTGCCCAGACCCCAGATGAAGTAGTTGCCGCTCTGCTCGGGGCGCACGATCACGTCGGTACTGACCGTGATGGAATCGAGCCCCTTCAAGATGTCGTTCGGCAGCTTGATGTCGTCGTCGACGCCGTCGAGACGGACGCCGTCCGCGCCCGCGAGCGTCGGCCCGCCCTCGAGCGTCGCGTTACGACCGTTGCCGGAGGTGTCGCGCGCGACGGTTCCGGAGGTCTCGTCGAGCGGGTAGGCGGCGACGAGACCCGCGTCCGCGGCGACGGCGCCGGCGATCACGGGCGCGGTGAGGGGCGCCGCGACGAGGGCGGCGATGACAGGGACGGCGAGCGTCCAGCGGGAACGGCGGCGCGGGGGCGCCGATCGGTCGTCAGGGGTCACGGGGGTGGGGTCCTCTCGTGGGTGCGTCATTGCAGGAACCGTCGTCATCGACGGTCCCCTGCATGTTAGCGCTCACACACCACGATGACCAGGATGGTTACGTCAACAGCTCCTCCGCCGACCGTGGGAGCGGTGTCATCACATCGCGTTTCGCGGCCGGGCGCCGCCCCCGACCGACAGGAAGGCGAGACGACCGTACCGGTGGCCTCAGCGGGAGCGCCGCGAACCGGTGGGCCGCTCGGCGGGCGCCGAGTCACGAACGACGAGACGCGTCGGGAGAGGGGTGCTCTCGCTCACCGTGTCGGGCTCCTCGACCGCGAGCAGCACCTTCTGCATGAGGATCTCCCCGAGCGCCGCGAAGTCCTGACGGACGGTCGTCAGCGACGGGTAGAGGAAAGCCGCCTCCGGGACGTCGTCGATCCCGACGACCCCGACGTCTTCGGGGACCCGCAGTCCGCGCTCGCGCAGGGCCGAGAGCACACCGATCGCCATGTGATCGTTGGCGACGAAGATGCCCTCCCCCGGGGCGATGTCCGCCTCGCTCGCGATGCGGTACCCGCTTTCCGCCGACCAGTCCCCGTGCACGAGCGCGGTCGACTCGCTGCGCGAGGAAGCGAGCTCCTCGCGCCATCCGCGGATGCGCTCGACGGCGTCGGGATTGCGGGCGGGGCCGGCGATGTGACGGATCGGACCGTACCCGGCCTCGCGCAGGTGCCGCACGGCGCTGCGGGCCGCGCGGTACTGGTCGATCGCCACGAGCCGCGGGTGGGGACGGCTCGTCGTCGCCGACGCGACGATGGGGATGTCGAGATCGAGCGCCTGGACGGATGCCAGCACCTCGGTGTCGACGACGATGAGCACGATGGCATCCACTCGCTGCTTCAACAGCCCGTCGATGGCCGCGCGCACCGCCACGGCGTCGCCCTGCGGAGAGCTGATGGCGTCGACGTTGTACCGGGCCGCGCGGGCGGCGAAGTTGAAGTTCATCGCGATCGACGAGGGGCCGTAGTCGACGCTGCCCGGGGTGACGAGGCCGATGGTGCGGGTACGGCGCGTGACGAGGGCCCGGGCGGCCGGCGACGGGCTGTACCGCAGCTGTGCGATCGCCTGCTCCACCCGTGCGCGGGTGGCCGGGCGCACGTTGGGCATGTTGTTGAGCACGCGCGAGACCGTCTGATGCGAGACGCCGGCCAGGCGGGCCACATCGAAGATGTTCGCCGTACGCGCCGCTTTGTCGTCAGCCATGGGCCGCCTCACCGGGACTCTCGGGCTTGGCCACGAGAGCCAGGAGGGCGTCGGGGGTGAGGTCGACGGCGGGGACGATCTGTGCGAGGACTCCATCGCGCATCACCGCCACCAGGTGCGCCACGCGCAGTACTTCGTCGAGCTCGGCCGAGATGTAGATGATCGAGAGCCCGTTGTCGGACAGTTCGCCGACGAGGCGCTGGATCTCGGCCTTGGCACCGACGTCGATCCCCCGCGTCGGTTCGTCGAGGACGATCACGCGGGGGGAGAGGGCGAGCAGGCGCGCGAGGAGCACCTTCTGCTGGTTGCCGCCCGACAGCGTCGAGACGGGGCGGTCGATGTCGGCGGGTCGGATGTGCAGAGCCTCCACCCAGCTGGTCGCGAGCTCGCGGCGCCGCGCCGTACTCATGCGACGCAGGACGCCGCGCTGGGCCTGCAGAGCGAGGCTGATGTTGTCGAGCACGCTGAGGTCGCCGATGACGCCCTCTGTCCGTCGGTTCTCGGACGAATAGGCGATACGGCGGCTCATGGCCTCGCGCGGCGAACCGAACCGCACGGGGTCACCGTCGACGAACACCTCCCCCGAGCCCGGCCGGTCGACGCCGGTCAAGGCCCGGGCGAGCTCGCTGCGTCCGGAGCCGAGGAGGCCGGCGACCCCGATCACCTCACCCTCGGCGAGGTCGAGATCGGCGTCGCGCAGACGCGGACCGGCGGTCAGGCCACGCGCGCTGACGACGGCGGGGCCCTCGCTCTCATCGACGGTCCGCTGGCCGAGAGGGGCGAGAACGCCCGCAGCGGCGCCGAGCATCTTCTCGACGAGATCGATGCGCAGCAGTTCCTGGGTCGCGTACTCGCCGACGAGGAAGCCACCGCGCAGGACCGTGACGCGATCGCAGATCTCGTAGACCTGGTCGAGGAAGTGCGACACGAACACCACCGCGATACCGGTCTCCTTCAGCTCGCGGATCACCCGGAAGAGTTCCGCGACCTCGTCGGCGTCGAGGCTCGAGGTCGGCTCGTCGAGGACGAGCACCTTGACGTCGACCGAGACCGCGCGAGCGATCGCGACGAGTTGCTGGATCGCCAGCGGATGCGACGACAGGATCGAGGCCGGATCCACCTCGACACCCAGAGACGCCAGGGCGGAGGTGGCCCGACGACGCATCTCGGCGTGGTCGATCATGCCCCACTTGCGGGGCTCGCGGCCGAGGGAGATGTTCTCGGCCACCGTGAGGTTGGGGAGGAGATCGATCTCCTGGTACACCGTCGAGATGCCGGCCGCCTGCGCCTCGGCGGGGGACGACAGCCGGACGGGCGTGCCCTCGACGAGGATCTCGCCGCTGTCGAGACGGAGGGCTCCGGTGATCGCCTTGATCAGCGTGGACTTGCCGGCACCGTTCTCGCCCATGAGCGAGTGGACCTCGCCGGCCTGCAGCCGGAAGTCGACGCCCGAGAGCGCCGACTCGACGCCGAAACGCACCGACGCCCCGCGCACCTCGAGGAGGGGCGGGGCGACGGCGGCGGGCATGGGGTCCATCATGCCCGCGTCGGAGCGAGAGCGCTAACACCGCGCGGCAGTGTGTTTCCGCGCAGCCCGCGGCCGAATGTCAGCGACTGAGCGCGGAGCGCGACACGATGACCCGCTGCACGACCACGAACAGCAGCAGCAGGGCACCGACGGTGATGCGCGTCCAGGACTGCTCGGCTCCCGAGAAGGAGATGATCGTGCGGATGAGGCCGTAGACGAAGACGCCGATCATCGAGCCAATGACGAAGCCGCTGCCTCCGGTCAGGAGGGTGCCGCCGATGACGACCGCGGCGATGGTGTCGAGCTCGGTACCCACACCGTTCAGCGGGTAGCCGGCGCCGGAATACGCGGTCAGGACGATACCGGCGAGACCCGCGCACACTCCGCTGATGACGTAGACCGACAGCTTCGCGCGGACGACGGGCAGGCCCATCAGGCGAGCCGACTGCTCGTTGCCGCCGACCGCGTAGACCGTGCGGCCGAAGCGCGTGTAACGGAGGACGAAGGCGGCCAGCGCCACCGTCAGGAGCGCGATGATGCCCGTCGGGGTGATGTACCAGCCGGCGAACGAGAATCGCGTCGACTGCAGCCACAGCAACCCCTCGTTGTCGACCTTGATCGACTCGAGGCTGACGACGAAGGCCAGGCCGCGGGCGAGGAACATGCCGATGAGCGAGGCGATGAACGGCTGCACGTCGAAGAACTGCACCAGCACACCGATCAGCAGTCCGATCGCCGCACCGATGAGCACCATCGCGGGGATGGCCACGGCCACCGGGACCCCGTCGCCGAGCATCTTCGCGCACAGGATGCCGGTGAACGCCATCACGGCCCCGACCGAGAGGTCGATCCCCCCGGTGAGGATGACGAAGGTCATTCCCACCGCGAGCACGAGCAGGTACGCGTTGTCGAGCAGGATCGACGACATGATGCGGTTCAGCTGGAAGTTCGGGAAGTACCACATGGCCCCGGCGATCATCACGACCAGGATGATGACCGCGGCGAAGACGGGCACCCACGAGATGTGACGGCTGAGGAAACGGCGGTACGAGACCGCGGACGACGACGTCGAGCGTCGTTCTTCGGTGAGAGTGGCCATCAGGACAGCACCTTTGCGTCAGGACGTCGGGTGATCGGACGAAGCGCACTGCGCCCCGCCGTGTGGAAGTACGCGCGGAAGCGTCGCGACTGCAGGAGCACCACGATCAGCACGGCCGCGGCCATGAACACGGGGCTGACCGCGGGCGGAACACCCAGGAAGGTGATGGTGCTCTTCAGCGTCTGGATGGTGAAGACACCCACGACGGTTCCGGCGAGGCTGAACTTTCCCCCCGCGAGCGAGGTACCGCCCAGAACGACCGCGAGGATGGCATCCAGCTCGATGTAGAGACCGGCGGCGTTGGCGTCGGCGGCCATGATGTTCGAGCTGTAGAGGATGCCGGCGATACCCGCGAGGGCGCCGCTGGCGATGTAGGCGCCCCAGATGATGCCGCGCGAGCGGACACCCGCCAGGCGGCTGGCCTCGGGGTTGATACCCACGGCCTCGGTGAGCATGCCGAGGGCCGTTCGACGCTCGAGGATACCGACGACGATCACCGCGAAGATCGCGACGAAGAACGCGAAGGGGAGCCCCAGGACGTACCCGCCGGCGATGAACTTGTAGGGATCGCTGTTGATCGTGGTGATGAAGCCGCCCGTGATCAGCAGCGCCACACCGCGGCCGGCGAGCATGAGCACCAGCGTGGCGATGATCGGTTGGATGCCGAGGACAGAGACGAGGAACCCGTTCCAGACCCCGAGGAGCAGGGCGACGCCGACGGCCGCGGCGATCGCGGTGAAGACCACCCCGAGGTTGCCGGGGTCGGGCGACGCCTCGATGACGGTGAGGGCGACAGCCCCCGAGACGGCCATGATCGCGCCGACCGAGAGGTCGATCCCTCGGGTGGCGATGACCAGGGTCATGCCGAGGGCGACGAGCATGAGCGGCGCGCTGTTGCGCAGGATGTCGATCAGCGACCCGTAGAACTGACCGTTCTGCATCGTGATGCTGAGGAAGGACGGTCGCGAGATCGTGTTGATGGCGATGAGCGCGAGCAGCGCCGCGATCGGCCACACGAGGCGGTGGGTGAGGAATTTCTTCATGCGATCTTCTCCCGATCGGACGACAGTGTCTCGGGTGCGGTGTGCGGCGGTGCGGCGGATGCCGACTCGGATTGCCCCTCGGCGATGTAGGCCACGAGAGCGTCGAGGTCGACGTCGCGGGTGGCCAGTTCGCCGATCTTACGACGGTCGCGCAGGACCGCCACGCGCTGGGCGAGGCGCAGCACCTCTTCGAGTTCGGACGAGATGAAGATGACCGCGAGGCCCTTCTCGGCGAGCTCGGCGACCTTGCGCTGGATATCGGCCTTGGCACCGACGTCGATGCCACGGGTGGGCTCGTCGAGGATGAGCAGCTCGGGCGCGGTGGCCAGCCACCGTGCCAGCAGGACCTTCTGCTGGTTCCCGCCCGACAGGTTGCGGATCAGGGCGTTCGGATCGGCGGGGCGCACACCGAGCGCCGTGATGTACTCCTCGACGACGGCCTGCTTCTCTGCGGCGCTGATCTTGCGCAGGGCGCCGCGGCGGGCCTGGATGCCCAGCACGATGTTCTCGGCGACGGTCAGGTCGCCGACGATGCCCTCGGCGCGGCGGTCCTCCGACGAGAACGCGATGCCCCGGTCGAGAGCGTGGCGGGGCGACCCGGTGCGAGCGCCCGAGCCGGACACGTGCACGGTGCCGTCGTCGGGCCGATCGGCGCCGGCGATCAGGCGAGCGAGTTCGGTGCGGCCGGAACCGAGGAGTCCGGCCAGTCCCACGACCTCGCCCGGGTAGACGTCGAGGTCGACCGGCTCGAGGGCGTTCTTGCGCCCCAGCGAGAGCGCGCGCAGCACCGGGGTGCCGCTGCGGTCGATCGGGCGCTCGGCGCTGGCGGAGATGGCATCCAGCTCGCCCAGCTCGCGTCCGATCATCTTCGCCACCAGCTGCTCACGGCCGAGCTCGGTGACGGGGTACTCCCCCACGAGGGTGCCGTTGCGAAGCACCGTGAGTCGGTCGGAGATCTCGTAGATCTGGTCGAGGAAGTGCGAGACGAAGAGGATCGCCACGCCGCGGTCGCGGAGATCGCGGACGACGCCGAAGAGCTGCTCGACCTCGCCGCGGTCGAGGCTCGAGGTGGGCTCGTCGAGCACGAGCACCTTGGTGTCGACGACCATCGCGCGGCTGATGGCGACAAGCTGCTGAAGGGCGATCGAGTGGCTGGCGAGGATCGATCGCGTGTCGATGTGCACGCCCAGCTCTGCGAGGTAGGTGGCGGCCGCGGCGTGCGTGGCCTTCCAATCGACCATGCCGGCTCGACGGATCTCGTTGCCGAGCATGACGTTCTCACCGACGGTGAGGTTCTGGCAGAGGTTGACCTCTTGATAGACGGTGGCGATGCCCGCGGCCTGGGCGTCGGCGGTGGCACGGAACTGACGCTCGGCCCCCTCGACGCGGATGACGCCTTCGTCGATGCCGTAGACGCCGGTCAGGGCCTTGATCAGGGTGGACTTGCCGGCGCCGTTCTCTCCCATGAGGGAGTGCACCTCACCGGCGTAGAGGGTGAAGTCCACGCCGTCGAGCGCCTTCACCCCGGGGAACTGGATGCTGATGCCGCGCATCTCCACCACGGCTGACCGTTCGGATGGCTTCACGGCGACCCGTTCAGATGTCATTGTCGATCGCTTTCTCGGATCGGGAGCGTGCGGGGCCGGTGGGTACCGACCCCGCACGCCGGGGAGGATGGTCCGTCGATGCCGGGGCGATCGGACGGGGTGCCGTCGAGGGGAGTCGACGACGGATCCGTGCGGATCAGTAGGGACGGCTGTCCAGGACCTTCTTGGCCTGCTCCTGGTCGAACGCCTGGTCCTCGACGATGTAGCTCTTGTCGACGGACTCGCCGGCCACGACCTTCTTGACGACCTCGGCGGTCTTCTCACCGAGGAGCGGGTTGCACTCGACGATGTAGTTGAACTCGCCGTTCGAGAGGGCGGTCATGCCGTCCTTCACCGCGTCGATCGTGACGATCTTGATGTCGGTGCCGGGCTTGAGGCCCGCCGCCTTGATCGCCTCGAGAGCGCCGAGGCCCATGTCGTCGTTGTGGGCGAAGAGCAGGTTGATCTGCGAGCCGTACTTCTGCAGGAAGCCCTCCATGACGGTCTTGCCGTCGGCGCGGGTGAAGTTACCGGTCTGCGAGTCGAGGACCTTGATGTCGGTGCCCTTGATCGCGTCGTTGAAGCCGGTGGCGCGGTCGGTCGCGGCGGACGAACCCGTGGTGCCCTCGAGAACGACGAGGTTGGTGGGCGTCTTGCCGAAGTTGTCGGCGACCCATGTGCCCGCGGTCTCGCCCTCCTTCTTGAAGTCGAGGCCGATCCAGCTGGCGTAGAGGTCCTTGGATGCCGAGACCGTGCGGTCTTCGAGGATGACGGGGATGTTGGCGTCCTTGGCTTCCTTGAGGACGTCGTCCCAGCCGTCGCTCACGATGGGGGCGAGCACGATGGCGTCGACACCCTGGTTGATGAAGCTGCGGACCGCGGCGATCTGCGCCTCGGGCTTGTTGTCGGCCGCGTTGAAGACGAGGTTGAAGCCGTTGGCCTCGCTGAACGCCTCTTTCATCGACTCGGTGTTGGCGCTGCGCCATCCGCTCTCGGAGCCGGTCTGGGCGAAGCCGACCGTGATCTTGTCGCCGCTGCCGCCACCGGCGTTTCCGCCGCCGCCCGCACCGGCGCAGCCGGTGGCCGTGAACGCGATCGCTCCGACGAGCGCGATGCCCGCGATGATCTTGTTCGCCTTCATGATGAAACCTCCTCGTTTCGCCGGCTCCGATGCCGGTCATGTGATGCAGCCCCTCGGGTGAGCCGTGTGTGAATGTTAGCGCTCACAGAACGTCTTGTGTCAAGGAATTCGGCGTTACGGATGATCACGGATTGATAAATGTGAAGCCTCACACGGCAGCCGGGGTCGATCGCGTGATCGCCGGGAGCGTTTCGCCGTGTTGCGTCCGGAGGGCCTATCCCCCGCGGGAGCGCCTACGGTCGTAGTCATGACTTCGCTTCCGCACAGCGCCCCCGAGGGCACTCCCGCCATCGGCACCTCGGTCTCGGCGGACGACTTCAAGAGAGCCTTCCGCGGCCACCCCGGCGGCATCGCCGTCATCACCGCGTACGGAGAGAACGGCCCCGTCGCGCTCACCGCCTCGTCGGTGTCGTCGGTGAGCGCCGACCCGCCTCTGCTGATCTTCTCGGTGTCGGCCCTGTCGTCGGCGACGCCGACGATCATCGCCGCCGATACGATCGTGGTGCACCTGCTCGACGCCGAAGACATCTCGCTCGCCCGCGCCGGAGCCACCAGCGGACTCGACCGCTTCGCCGACACCACCACCTGGTCGCGCCTGTCCACCGGGGAGCCCGTCTACCACGGCGTGCGCGCGTGGCTGCGGTGCAAGGTCGTCAGCCGCATGGATGCCGGCGGCTCCACCGTCATCGCCGCTCAGGCCCTGCAGGTCGACGTCGAGCGCGACCTCGAACCCGGGGAATCCGGCGCCGCGCTGGTGTACCACAACCGTGCGTGGCACCGCCTCGGCGAGCACTCGCGCCTCGACGACTGACGCCCGCCGGCGCGTACGGCGCCGGGAAGGGAACTCAAGGCCGAACCGGGCGAGAGCTGCTCCACCGCCCGTGGGTGAGCGTCAGTGCGCGGCTGCGCCGCGTCGCGTCAGTCGCGAAATACCGGTCACGACGCCCACGATGAGGAGCCCCAGGATCAGCCCGAAGACGGCCGACATCGCGGTCTCGACGATCCAGACCACCACCGGGCCTGCGGCCTCGATCGCGTGCGTGACGAGATGGACCACGTCGTAGGGCCCCGACCACAGCGTCTCGGCGAGGTTCTGCAGCACGAGGTGCCCACCGACCCACAACATCGCGACGGTGCCGATCACGCTGATCACGCGGAAGACCGCGGGCATGGATGCCACGACCCGGGCGCCGAAGCGGCGGACGCCTCGCGACTCGCTCTTCATGAACCGCAGGCCGATGTCGTCGATCTTCACCAGCAGCGCGACCGCACCGTAGACGACCACCGTCATGGCCAGGCCGATGACGAGCAGGGCCCCCAGCGTCATCCAGATGCCGAAGTCGGGGTCGAGGCTCGACAGGGCGATGAGCATGATCTCGGTGCTGAGGATGAGGTCGGTGCGGACGGCCCCGAGGACGAGCTTCTTCTCGTCGCGCGGCTCGTCGGCGTCGTGCTCGCCGTGACTCACGCCGAACCACTCGAGCACCTTCTCGGCGCCCTCGAAGCAGAGGAACCCGCCGCCGATGATGAGCAGATACGGCAGCACCCACGGCGCGAAAGCCGTGAGCAGGAGCGCGATCGGGATGATGATCACGTACTTGTTGATGATGCTGCCGAGCGCGATCTTCCAGACCACGGGCAGCTCTCGCGCGGGGGTGAGCCCCTGCACGTACTGCGGAGTCACGGCGGCGTCGTCGATCACGACGCCGGCCGTCTTCGCGCTCGCGCGCATGGCGGCGCTGAGGATGTCATCGACGACGGCGAGCAGACCGACCGACATGCGCTTCTCCCGAGGGTGCGAGGGGCACGGCGCATGCGCACCGCAGGCACGACCCTATCGGGCCGGGGCGCCGCCTCGACGGGGGTGGCATGGCGGCGCGCACGGTCACTTCGCGCGCGGAGGAGAACGTGCGCTCGGAGGACATTCCACGGCGCCAGGTCCTCCCCTCGCCGATTCTCCTCCCGTCCAGGCGCTGTGTTCCGCGCACGCCCGAAGTTAGGGTGAGGCCAACACGAGCAGCAGGGGGTCGTATGTCGTTCATCACGCGAGGGTTCTCGGGCCGGCGACGGGAGCGCGATCCGCGGCTCCCGCCCGGGCAGACGCTCGTCGGCGACTGGCCTGTGCTCTCGGCCGGCCCGACCCCCGTCGTCGCCGACGAGACGTGGGAGTTCGCAATCGGCACCGAGAACGGCGTGCATCGCTGGACACGAGCCGAACTCGAGGCGCTCGGGGTAGAGGACGTCACCGTCGACATCCACTGCGTCACGCACTGGACCAAGCTCGACATGCCGTGGCGTGGGGTCTCGCTCGACCGTCTCTTCGCCGAGGTCGAGACCTCGCACCGCTACGCGATGGTGCATTCCTTCGGCGGCTACACGACGAACATCGCGCTCGACGACCTGCGCGGCGGCAAGAGCTGGATCGCCTTCGAAGCCGACGGGGCACCCCTCACCCCCGAGCACGGGGGACCCGCGCGGTTGCTCGTGCCCCACCTGTATTTCTGGAAGAGCGCGAAGTGGGTGCAGGGGCTCGTCACCATGCCGAGCGACAAACCCGGATTCTGGGAGCAGAACGGGTATCACCCGCACGGCGACCCGTGGCGGGAAGAGCGTTACGGGTGACCCGCCGCTCCCCCGCCTGGCACGTCGCAACCGTCGTCGAGTCGCGCCCCGAGACCACGACGGCGCGCCGCATCGAGCTCGAGGTGCCCACCTGGCCCGGCAATGACGCGGGCGCTCACGTCGATGTCCGCCTCACGGCGCCAGACGGCTATCAGGCGTCGCGGTCGTACTCGCTCGCCTCGTCGGGCGCGGGCACGCGGCTCGTGCTCGCCGTCGACGAGGTGCCCGAGGGAGAAGTGTCGCCCTTCCTCGTGCACGACCTCCGCGCGGGAGACCAGATCGAGGTTCACGGACCCCTCGGAGCGTTCTTCATCTGGCATCCCTCCGACGATCCCTCGCCCGTGCAACTGATCGCCGGAGGCTCGGGCGTCGTGCCCCTCTTCGCCATGGCGTCGGCTCACGCCGCGAGCGATGACCCCGCGCCGTTCCGCCTGCTGTACTCGGTTCGCTCTCCGCAGGATGTCTTCTTCGCCGACGAGGTGTCCGCCCTCGCCGACGATCGCTTCCGTCTCGACACCGTCTACACCCGCCGCACCCCGCCCGCGTGGCCAGAGCCGCCCGGTCGCTTGACCCCTGAACGCCTGCGGAACGCCGTGTTCTCGCCGCTCGAGCGCCCGCGCATCTACGTGTGCGGCCCCACCCCCTTCGTCGAGGCCGTTGCGGGATGGCTCGTCGACGCCGGGCACGACCCCGTCCGTGTGAGGACTGAGCGGTTCGGCGGCGCTTGACGACTCCGCGCGACGGCGATGCCCCGAGCGGTCCGTTCGTCGAGCTTTCTTGGGGTGGGATGCCACGGCATCCCACGTCTCATGCTCCCGACGCGGGCCCGCGGAAGGCGTGGCCGCGGTCGTCGTGTTCGCGAGCCCGAGGAGACCGGCAGCAGCCCGGGCATCAGAAAAGCCCCGGCGAACCGGGGCTTTTTCTGCGGAGACGGAGGGATTTGAACCCTCGGTCCCCTTACGGGGACTCCACCTTAGCAGGGTGGTGCACTAGGCCTGACTATGCGACGTCTCCAGGTGATCGACGCCCTGCGGCGCGAACACACCGGTCCATACTAACCGGATGCCGCCCGGCATTCGAACCACGTTCGGTATGCCGGGCGGCGAAGCTCAGCCGCGGACGTTTCCATTCGAGCAGGTCGCTTGCGCGGCGGTCTGCCCGGCGATGCCGCTCGGCAGCTGGATCGCGTCCGACGTGGGCGCGGGCGAGGCCTGAGCGGTCTCGGTCGGCGCCGGGCTGGCGGTGTTGACCGGGGCGGGCGTCTGGGTGGGAGCGGGCGTCGCGTTCGCATCGACGACCACACCGTTCCCGTCGCTGAGGTTGCCCGACAGCTCGAGGGGCTGGTTCGCCGCGAGGGCGGCCCACAGCGTGTCGGCGTCAGTGCGGTCGGGCACGACGCGGTTGGGGTTGGAGGGGTCGGTGTAGGTCGGGTACTGGATGAAGACGATCTCGTTGAACGGCACGTCCTTGACCGCGGACGCGATCTGCACGAGCGTCAGCGGGTTCGTCAGCGACGTCGAGGGGTCGACGTTGCGCAGCGCCGTCGAGGCGAGCTTGTAGAGCGTCGCCGGGTTCGACAGCACGTCCTGGCTCTTCAGCTTGTTCGCCAGTCGCGACATGTACTGCTGCTGGTTGGAGATGCGACCCAGGTCGCCGCCGTCGCCGACACCGTGACGGGTTCGGAGGAACTGCAGGGCGTCCAGACCCTGTACCGTGCGCATGCCGGCGGGCCAGTCGATGCCGGTGTAGCGATCCTTGATTCCGTTGGCGATGCAGACGTCGACGCCGCCGATCGCGTCGGTGATGTTGATGACGCCGCCGAAGCTGACCTTCGCGGCGAAGGGGATCTCGAGGCCGCTCAGCTCCGAGATGGTCTGCACGACGCACGAGAGGCCGCCGTACGAGAATGACGAGTTGATCTGCTGCTTGCTCATCGCGGAGGTCTCGTTGCCGTCCTTGTCGGTGCACGACGGGATCGGCACCATGAGGTCGCGCGGGAACGAGATGACGGTGACCCGGCGAGGAGCGTCGGAGATGTGCACCAACATGTTGACGTCGTTGAGGCTGCCCTCGGAGTCGGCGCCCGTGCAGCGATCGCCGAAGAGCTGGGCGAAGCTCGGCTCGCACTCGTCGGTGCCGACGAGGAGCATGTTCACGCCGCCCTTGAGCTCACCGAGGTCGGGCGGGACGGCCGGCTGACCCTTCAGCTCGACGGCGTCGGCGGTGAAGCTCTGGGTGAGATCGACCGCCGCGTAGGCCAGGACAGCACCGCCCGAGACCAGGAGGACGGCGAGAGTGATCGCAACGCCGCGGAACAACTGCGCGAGGGGGCCCGGCGAGGTGAGTCGCCCGTGGCGCGCGACGGTTCGCTGACCGCGCGGGGTGGAGGTCTTGCTCACTCGTGTCCTTTCGAGACGGATGCTACCGGCCCGGCAGCACGTCGACCTCGACGAATCGGCGAGAGGTCGGGGTAATACTAGGGACCGCGATCTGTGAATGCCGTGAGGATCGGGCGTTTCGCGGGCGTTCGTCGGCGGGGCGGGCACAGCGACGGGGCACGGATGCTCCGCTCGCATCCTCGGATGTCCCCCAAAGTGCCGACAGAAATGACGCACAGCTCGTCGATAGGTTCATGAATGCAGCTGCGCTTTCACGCCTTCCGCTTGCGGGGTCATGTCCGTGGGGGGAGGGCCTACTCGTCAATGAGAAAAGGTGAAGACGCATGCGTCGAACAGTCCGAGGGAGAGCCGCCGCATTTGCGATGGCAATAATGGTGGCTGCGGCCGGGGTGGTGACGCACGTCGCAAGCGCTCCGCCCGCACATGCCGAGTACGGTGCGATGATCTACCCCGTTTCGGGAACCGTGACAGGGCTCGTCGGGGACAGGTGCGAGGGGACACCGTCTAGCCATCAGGGCGTCGACATTGCGGGGAACGGCGGCACTCCTATTGTCGCGGCGTACGACGGCACGGTGACCACCCGGGTCGTCAACTACGGCAGCACGAGCTATGGAAACTACGTCGTCGTCACTCACGCAAGCGGGTACACCACCCTCTACGCACACATGAGGGACGCCCCTGCGGTGACTCAGGGACAAACGGTTTCTCGGGGGCAGCAGATCGGGGTCGTCGGCAACACCGGAAACTCCTTCGGCGCCCATCTGCATTTCGAACTGAAGCGCAACGGCGCGAACGTCACCAACGATGCCTTCTCGTGCGGCAGGAACGTCTCACGGGGGTCCGCCATGAGCATGGACTTCCCCGGACTGGGGAGCAACTCCACCCCGTCGACACCGCCCCCGCCGGATCGCGATGGAGATGGCGTTCCGGACAGCTTCGACGTCTGCCCCGACTACCCCGGATTCGCGCTCTACGCGGGCTGTGGCCTGCCGAGGTCCGCGAATTCGACGGACTTCGACGGCAACGGAAAGGCGGATGTCTTCTACGGCAACCCCAACGGCCAGTGGTGGGCCTCCGACGGAGGCTCCGCCCCCTGGCGAATCCTGAACACCGCCAACATCGATACGAAGCTGTTCCAGTTCGCCGACTTCAATGGCGACGGCAAAGACGATGTCTTCGCTCCGCAACCGAACGGCAACTGGCTCGTCTCGTATGGCGGCACCAGCGGCTGGGCGGTGGTGAACAGCGCTCCGAGCCTCGGCGGCCAGGAGTTGCAGTTGGGCGATTTCAACGGGGATGGAAAGGCTGACGTGTTCTACGCCAACCCCACCAACTCCGAATGGTGGGTCTCGTATGGCGGGAACACCGGATGGCAGGTTCTGAACACGGGCGTTCCGGCGAACGACGTGCGAATCGCGGACTTCAACGGAGATGGCAAGAGCGACGTGTTCTACGCGCACCCGAACGGCGACTGGTGGGTCTCGTACGGTGGGAACACCGGGTGGCAGGTCCTCAACTCGGCCAATGTGCCCGGCGCGGAACTCAAATTCGGCGACCTCAACGGTGACGGCAAGGACGACGTCTTCTGGGCCAACGGGCGCGACGGACAGTGGTGGGTGTCGTATGGCGGGAACAGCGCATGGACGATCACCAACACCGCGAACGTGCCGCTGCAGGACCTGCAGATCGCAGACCTCACCGGAAACGGCAAGGCGGATGTGTTCTTCCAGAACACGGGGGCGGGAGCGTGGTGGATCAGCGAGTCGGGTACGAGCGCGTGGACATCCATCAGCGGCACAAGCGTCGACCCCCGACTGCTTGTCGTGAGCTGACCCGGCGCATCTCTCGGCCGGGCCGACAGGTTCGGCCGAGAGATGTCTCCCCGGCGGCACAGAACATCACAATCCTGATGCGAGAGGCTCGGAGATGGCCGGCCTCGTGCCAATCGGCCAGTGGAAGAAAGAAGGCGGGCCCCCGCGGGCCCGCCTTCGTCGTTGCGGAGGGTGTGGGATTCGAACCCACGGGACATTGCTGCCCACTGGTTTTCAAGACCAGGTCCATCGGCCGCTCGGACAACCCTCCTGAACGCACCGAGTCTACCGAGCCGCGAACGCGGCGCCGCACGGTGAGGAGAGGCCGCAGCGACGACCCCGGGCGAATCGCACCCGGGGCCGCCGTGCGAGCTCACCCCAGCGGGCCGTACAGGGCGGGCGTCGTGCGGGCGTGGGTGGCCTGCTCGAAGCCGTAGGCAAGGCCCAGGAGCGGGCCCTCCGCGAAGTCGCGGCCGAGGAACTCGAGGTTCACTCCCCCGGTCGAAGCCTCGGTCGACAGCCCCTGGCCCATGGGCACCGTGACGGCCGGCAGACCCGTGTTGGGGCTCAGGCGCATGTTGGTTCCGATGGTGCCGTAGGGGTTGCCGGTCGGGTAGACCACGGCATCCAGCTTCTGGTCGTCCATGAAGGCCGTCATGATCTGCTTGCCCTTGGCGAGCTGCAGGGTGTGCGATCCCTGTGGACCGGCCCAGGCCTGGTAAGCCGACTCGGTGATGGCGGCGCGCTGGCCGTAGGGGTTGTTCGCGCGGCCGGGGACGATGTTCGGCGACTGCGAGATCGCGAGCAGGCTCCGTGCGCTCACCGACGGGTTCAGGTAGGCGTTGATGTAGTTCTGCAGGTCGTGGTTGAACTCCGGCCCGCTGCCGCTGCCCTCGCCCACGATGGCCGAGAAGCCGTCGGGCGGCGTGAGCGCGACGACCGTCGCGCCCTGCGCCTCCATCGCGGCCTTCGCGTCGGCGAAGAGACGCTGCGTGATCGGGTTCGAGCCGAGCATCGTCGTCAGATAGCCGATCCTCTTGCCCTTCAGCGACCCGCTGTCGAGGTACGAAGTGTACGTCTCCGGCACCTTGCCGGCCTGACGCGCGGTGACGGGGTCACCCGCGTCTTCGCCGACGACGGCGTCGAGGGCGATCGCGGCATCCTGAACAGAACGGGCGATCGGACCACCGGCGTCCTGCGAGAGCGCGAGCGGCACGATGCCGTCGCGGCTGGCGAGGCCGACCGTCGGACGCACACCCACGAGCTGGTTGTACGTCGAGGGGATGCGGATCGACCCACCGGTGTCGGTGCCGAATCCGATGCCGGCGAGGTTGGCAGCGATCGCGGCTCCCGTTCCCCCGCTCGAGCCGCCGGAGGTCTGGGTGGTGTCGTAGGGGCTCGACACGGTCAGCGCCGTGCCGTTGGGCTGGAAGGCCGACCACTGCGACGACAGGTTGATGGCGAACTCGTCCATCGATGCCTTGGCGACGATGACCGCTCCGTCGGCGCGCAGACCCTTCACCATCGTGGCGTCGGTCGACGTCTGGTTGCCGGCCCAGCAGCCGCAGCCGGCGGTGGTGGGCATGTCGACGGTGTTGTAGTTGTCCTTGAGCGCAACAGGGATCCCGAGCAGCATGCTCGTCATGCCCTTCTCGGCGCGGATCGCGTCGGCGGCCGCGGCGGCCTTCAGCGCGACCTCGCTCGTCGAGATGATCGAGTTGAGCGGGCGCACACCCGCGGGACGCACGACCTTGTCGTAGGCCGCGATGCGGTCGAGGTACTGCTGCGTCAGCGACACCGAGGTGATGACCCCGGCGTTCATCGCCGCCTGCATCGCCACCGCGTCGGCCTCGACGATCTGGAAGGGGCCGTCGTCGTAGATGATGCGCTCCGACAGCAGGGCCAGATCGGATGCCGTCACGGCACCGTCGTCGTCGAGGTCGAACCGCGCGGCATCCGCCCATCCGGCATCGCTCGCGGTCGTTCCCAGGTACGGGGCCAGGGCCTCGAGGTCGGCCGTGGTCACCTGCGCATCGCCCGTGACGTCGAGCTCGGTGTAGTACGGCGCGAGGAAGGGAGCTGCCGCAGGAGACGGCGCGGGGGCGGCGAGGGCGGCGGCCGGGGCGACAACGGCCCCGGCGACGACGACACCGAGCGAAGCGGACACGGCCAGAACACGGCGGGCCAGGGGGGTCATGACGGATCCTTCGCGAAACGGGACGGACGAGCGGGACGCGGTCATTCGCGCACCGCCTGACGACGGCGAAGCACGAGCAACGTGCCTCCGGCGAGGAGGGCGACACCGAGGGCGCCGGAGACGAACCACGGGGTCGCGTCGACGCCCGTCGTCGCGAGGTCGTTCGGGCCCTGGGCTGCGGGCGCCGGGGTGGCCGTGGCCGACGCGGACACCGAGGGCGACGGCGACGACGGGTCGGACGGCTGCGGCTCGGGAACGGGGACGGCCGCGATGACGACGGTTCCGGATGCCACGTCGTTGGCCGTCACGACCTCTCCGGTCGACGACACCAGACGCACTGACGACAGCTGGACGAGGGCCGACCCTGCCGCGAGCGAACGGAGGGGGATGGATGCCAGGACGACATCGCTCGTGCCCGACAGCCCGGGCGAGGTGCCGAGGCGCGTGTGCGAGACGGTCAGCGTGCCGGGCCCCGTGACGGTCGAGGTGAAGCCGCCCGCGGGACCGGTGGGCGCGTCGGTGGCGGGCTCGACGAGAGCGGGGTCGTAGCTGAGCTCCAGGTCGTAGGAGTAGAGGTCGCTCACCGCCGCACCCGTGACGGTCACGACGAACGGGTCACCCGCGGTGACCTCGGCCGGGTCGATCTCGAGCGAGAGGGTCGCGGTGGGAGGGGCGGCATGCGCCGCGGACGCGGCGGCCAGCGGCCCGAAAAGGGCGAGGGCCGCCACGAGGGCGGCGCCGAGACGGCGTGCCGATCTCGGGCGTGAGGCGGGGCTGTGGGCAGTCATGCGTGGGTCAAGCTCCTCGGGTGATGGAACGAGCACGACCGGGATCCGCGTGGGCCTCTCGGCGTCCGTCGGTCGTGGGGGGCGGCCCGACCCTGCCAGAGCGGCATGTCGGACAAGTTGCGGCACATTTCCATCGCATATCCATAAGCGAATGAGAGGCCGTTTTCAGCCGCCCGAGGTCGTCGTCCAGCCCCGGGCTCCGGCACAGTACGCCGGATAGCGTCGGAGCATGGCCTTGACGACCCGCAGCCCCCTGGCATCCTTCTTCCTCCGACTCGGCAGGCAGGTGTGGGTGCGCGCGGCGCTGTTCACCGTCATCGGGGTGATCGTCGCCCTCGCAGCGGGTCTGCTCGGACCACTGCTGCCGTTCGAGTTCGGTCTGGAGCTGGGCCAGGATGCCGTGGGCTCGCTGCTGCAGATCATCGCGACCGCGATGCTCACCGTGAGCACCTTCTCGGTGACGGCGATGGTCACGGCGTTCTCGTCGGCGACGACCACCGCGACGCCCCGGTCGACACCCCTGCTGATCGCGGACACGACCTCGCAGAACGCCGTGTCGACCTTCGTCGGCGCCTTCACCTTCTCGCTCGTCGGGATCGTCGCCCTGTCGACGGGTTACTACCACCCGCAAGGGCGGGCGATCCTCT
This sequence comes from Sphingomonas sp. G5, assembly GCF_052660795.1. Classification (NCBI taxonomy): domain Bacteria; kingdom Pseudomonadati; phylum Pseudomonadota; class Alphaproteobacteria; order Sphingomonadales; family Sphingomonadaceae; genus Sphingomonas; species Sphingomonas sp. G5. The sequence continues at coordinate 3,049,747 of NZ_CP109660.1, forward strand.
TCGTCAGCACACTGGTCATCATCGGATTCGTCGTGTTCACCCTGCTGCGATGGATCTCGCACCTCTCGACCTTCGGCCGGATGGCCGACGTCATCGATCGTGTGGAGAAAGCGGCCACGGCCTCTCTGGAATGGCACGCGGAGCGGCCGACGTTGGGGGCTCGCGCCTCGACCGCGCCGCCCTCGGGGGCCGTCGCCGTGCACGCCGACGAGGTGGGCTACGTCACTCATGTCGACGTCGCGGGACTCGACCGCATCGCCCGCCAGCACGACCTCGAGGTGCACGTGCACGCCACGCCGGGACGCATCGCCGATGCGCGCGTGCCCGTCGCCTTCGTCGTCGGCCGAGTCGACGGCGCCGTCGAGACGGCGGTGCGCCGGGCGTTCCGCATCGAACACCACCGGACGTTCGAGCAGGATCCGCGATTCGGCGTCATCGCCCTCACCGAGATCGGCAGCCGCGCGCTGTCGGCCGCCACGAACGATCCGGGGACGGCGATCGAGGTGATCGCAGCGCTGCAGCGGGTGTTCTCCCGAGCATTCGCCGTCGAGACCGATCCGTCCGTGGACTTCGAGCGGGTGTTCCTCCCCGCACCGCGCCTCGCCGACCTGGTTGACGACGCCTTCCGGCCGTTGGCGCGTGACGGTGCGGCCGACGTCGAGGTGCAGGTGCGGCTGCAGAAGTGCCTCGCCTCGCTCGCGGCATCCGCTCCCGACCGGGCGGAGGTCTTCCGGGATGCCGCCCGCGCGGCCCTCGAGCGCAGTCGGCGCGCCTTGGACCGCACCGACGCGCGCACCCTGCGTGCCGCCACCCGAGGGGCGTGGAGTCCCCGCGGTCTCTGAGTGCGGGATACGCCGCGGCTATGGAGTTGCTGCGTTCGCGGGCGAAAACGTTGAACCGCTCCGGTGACCGGCGTAGACCGAGAACATCACCCCACGACCCGCCGGGCCGTTCGAGTTGAGGAGGTCATCATGCTCGTCACCACGCTGTCAGCGCAGGTCGTTCTCGCCGTCTTCGCGCTCGTCTACGCGGCATCCGTCTTCGCCGCCATCGTCGCCCTGCGCGACCCGCAGGCGTCTGCCGGACTCAAGGCCGCCTGGGCGACCGCCCTGCTGCTGCTGCCGCCGGTCGGTCTCGTCGCGTGGGAGGCGGCGCGCGTCGTCGACCACCGGGCGGCGCACCGACCCGTGACCGTCGTCGACCGCACCGCCTATCTCGCCGACCGCGCCGCACACGTCGCCAGCGGCTCCGCGCGAGTCTGACCCCCACGCCGGGCGTGAGCCCGCGCGGGTCCGGTCACGCCGGGCCCGCGGGCCGCCCGCACGGCGTCAGAGCGCGCGAAGAATCGCGGCGACACCGCCCTCGGTGACCGAGAGGCCGACCTCGCCCGCCGCGGCGTGCACCTCGGGCGGACCCTGGTGCATCGCGACCGCGCGGCCGCCGTTGCGGACCGCCCACTGCATCATCTCGATGTCGTTGCGGCCGTCGCCCATCACCAGTACGTTCTCGGGCGCGATGTCGAGCCAGCCGCGCACGAGCTCGAGGGCGGTCGACTTGTCCACCCCCTGCGGGGCGATGTCGAGCCACGCGGTCCATCCGATCGCGTACGACACCTGATTGAGGCCGATGCGCTCGACCAGCTCGAGGAAGTCCTGGTCGGTCTGCTCGGGCGCCACCACGACCACCCGGCAGACCGGCTGCAGCGAGAGCTCGGCGAACGACACCTTGTTCGCTCCCTGGAGATTCCAGTCGTCGAGGTAATCGGTGAACAGTCGTGAGCCGTCGGGCAGTTCGACGAGGAAGTGCGCATCGGGCAGGTGCTCGCCGAGCAGCGTCAGCACCTCTGTGGGGTCGAACGTCTCGACGTGAGCACGCTCGTACACGGCGGCGTCGGCGTCTCCGACCCGGCGCATGACGATCGCCCCGTTCGAGCAGACCGCGTACTCGGGACGGATGCCGAGGCGATCCATGATCGGGTGGGTGCTGGCCCAGCTGCGACCGGTGGCGAGCATCACCTCGTGACCGGCGTGCTGCGCGCGCACCGCCGCCTCGGCGACGCCCGGGCTGAGCGAGTCGTCCTCGAGCAGAACCGTACCGTCGATGTCGAGCGCGATGAGCATGCGCTCCGCGGGTTTCTCGTCGGCGAGGTCGGCGACCAGATCGGCCGCCTCCTGCTTCGGCGCGCTCTCGACGGCACCGGTCTGGGGAAAGGCGGCCTCGTCGGTCACGCGATCGGCTCCATGACCTCGAGCCCGCCGAGGTACGGACGCAGAACCTCGGGCACCGTCACCGACCCGTCGGCGCGCTGATGCGTCTCGAGCAGGGCCACGATCCACCGGGTCGTGGCGAGAGTGCCGTTGAGGGTGGCGACCGGCTGGGTCTTGCCGCCGTCCGGACGGAAACGGGTATCGAGGCGACGAGCCTGGTACGTGGTGCAGTTCGAGGTGCTGGTGAGCTCGCGGTAGGCGCCCTGCGTGGGCACCCACGCCTCGATGTCGAACTTGCGCGCGGCACTCGAGCCGAGGTCGCCGGCGGCGACGTCGATCAGGCGGTAGGCGAGACCGAGGTCCTGCAGCATGCTCTCCTGCATCGCGACGAGGCGCTCGTGCTCGGCCTCGGCGTCGGCGGGATCGGTGTAGACGAACATCTCCAGCTTGTTGAACTGGTGCACCCGGATGATGCCGCGGGTGTCCTTGCCATACGAGCCCGCCTCGCTGCGGTAACAGGTGGACCACCCGGCGTAGCGCTTCGCACCGCGTTCCAGATCGAGGATCTCGTCCATGTGGTACCCGGCGAGGGGGACCTCGCTCGTTCCCACGAGGTAGAGGTCCTCTTTGTCGAGGTGGTACACCTCGTCGGCGTGCTGGCCGAGGAACCCGGTGCCGCGCATGACCTCGGGACGCACGAGCGTCGGGGGGATCATCGGGGTGAAGCCCGCCTGCAGCGCCCGGTCGAGGGCGAGGGTCATGAGCGCGAGCTCGAGTCGCGCACCGATGCCGGTGAGGAAGTAGAAGCGACTGCCCGAGACCTTCGTGCCGCGCTCCATGTCGATCGCGCCGAGCTTCTCGCCGAGGGCGAGGTGGTCGAGCGGCTCGAAGTCGTAGGACGGGATCTCGCCGTGGGTGCGGAGTGTGACGAAGTTCTCTTCGCCACCCGAGGGCACTCCCTCGAGGACGATGTTCTCGATCTTGCCGAGGGCGGCGTCGGCGGCGGCCTCGGCCTCGGCGACGGCGTGTTGAGCGGTCTTGACGCGCTCGCTGAGCTCTTTCGCCTCGGCCACGAGCGCGGCCTTCTCGTCTTTGGGCGCCTGGGCGACGCGCTTGCCGTGCGCGTTCTGCGCGGCACGCAACTCTTCGAAGGCGGTGATGGCGGCGCGGCGGTCGCGGTCGGCGGCGAGGGCCTCGTCCACCGAAGCCGGCGACTCCCCGCGGGCGATCTGGGAGCGCTTCACGAGCTCGGGATCTTCACGCAGCAGAGTCAGGTCGATCACGCGTCCATCCTATGGTCGCCGCCGGGGCCGATCCTGCGCCGCCACGACCCCGCGTGGTGAGCACCGGACCGCGGAACGACGGGCTCATTCTCGGGGCGCATGGGTCTTCGGCATCCCCCGTCAAGCCCGCCTCTGCCGCGCGTATCGGGATCCACCGCGGTCCTATGGTGGAGCCATGGCCGCCCCTGACGAGCCGCGTGACGACGCGGACGCTCCCGAAACAGTCTCCGCCGATGCCCCCGCCGAGGTGAAGGCGGATGCCGCCGCAGCCGAGGGCTCCGACGACCACTTCCACGCCGCACGCCTGGGCGACGACGTCGGCGACCGCCCGCGCAAGGACGTGCCCGACCCGAAAGACGCGGCCGAGCCCGACGACGTCATCCACCAGCCCGAGGACGTCGCCCCCGACACCTCGGAAGAGACGCCGGGCAAGACCCAGCGCGTCGACGCCGAGGGCGACGAGGCACCCATGGATGCCGAGCCGACCCAGAACAAGCGCGCCGCCCTCGTCTACAACCCCACCAAGGTCGAGCCCGAGACGCTGCGCGCCCGCGTGGCCGAGCTCGCGGCCGCCGCCGAGTGGGCCGAGCCCCTGTTCTACGAGACGACGGTCGACGACCTCGGCGACGACGCGACCCGCGCTGCTCTCGACGAGAAGGTGGACGCCGTGCTCGTGGCCGGCGGCGACGGCACGGTGCGCGCGGTGGCCGAGGCTCTGACCTCGACGGGCGTCCCGCTGACGATCATCCCGAGCGGCACAGGGAACCTGCTCGCCCGCAATCTCAACCTTCCGCTCACCGACACCGACGCGATGATCCGCGCGACGTTCGAGGGCGACATCCTCTCCATCGACACCGGCATCGCCCGCATCCGACGCGTCGACGGCGAGGTCGAAGAGCACGGGTTCTCGGTCATGGCCGGCATCGGCCTGGACGCCGCGATGATCCAGAACACGCGTGACGATCTGAAGAAGCAGGTCGGCTGGGTCGCCTACGTCGACGGAGCGGCACGCTCGCTCGTCTCGGCGAAGCCGTTCCGCGTCATGTACCAGCTGGACGGACACCGCCTGCACTCGGCGAAGGTGCAGAGCGTGCTCTTCGCGAACTGCGGGGCCCTGCAGGGCGGCGTGGCGCTGATCCCCGATGCGTCCGTCGCAGACGGTCGACTCGACGTGGCCGTCCTGCAGCCGAGCGGTGTGCTGGGGTGGCTGGGCGTGTGGCGCAGCATCGTGTGGGACAACTCGGTGCTGCGCAAGTTCCGCGCCGGACGCCGCGTGCTCGAGCGCCGCAAGGACACCTCGGTGCGCTACCTCCGCGGCACCGGCATCGAACTGGCCACGGCCCCCGCGCAGCCGATCGAGCTGGACGGCGACGAGTTCGGTGAGGCGACGCGCATCTACACCCGCATCATCGCCGGCGGGCTCGTGGTCGCGCTGCCGAAGGGCCACGACACCTCGACGCTCTGACCGGGCGGGGTTCGCGCCAGATCACGTGATCTGGCCGAACGCACGCGCCACGGCGCGTGGCATCGGCGAGGTCACGTGATCTCGTTGGTCCAGCCGAGCGGCGGGCGGCGCGACGGCACGGCGGGTGTCAAGCCCGGAGAGCCGGATGCCGCGATCGATAGCGTCGGGGAATGGCTTCGCCCTCGATCGTATGGTTCCGTGACGACCTGCGCCTGACCGACAACCCGGCACTACGAGCCGCCCTCGACCGCGACGAACCGATCATCGCGCTCTACGTGCTGGACGAGGAGTCCGATGGCGTTCGCGCGATCGGCGGGGCGGCGCGGTGGTGGTTGCACGGGTCGCTGACGTCGCTCGGCGAGCGCCTCGAGGAACGCGGGAGCACCCTCGTGCTTCGCCGGGGCGCGGCATCCGAGGTCCTCCCGGCCGTGGTCGAAGAGGTCGGAGCCGGCGCGGTGTTCTGGAACCGGCGCTACGGCGGGGCCGAGCGCGAGATCGACGCGGGCCTCAAAGAGAAGTTGCGCGACGAGGGGGTCGATGTCGCCTCGTTCGCCGCCAACCTGCTGTACGAACCGTGGACGGTGCGTACGCAGTCCGACAAGCCCTATGGCGTCTACAGCCCGTTCGCCCGGGCGGTGCAGAAGCTTGCGGCCCCGCGTCCACCGATGCCCGAGGCACGCAAGGTGCCCGGGGTGTCGGCATCCGTCGACTCCGACGACCTGTCGTCCTGGAGCCTGCTGCCGTCGAAGCCCGACTGGGCCGGAGGTCTGCGCGAGACCTGGGAGCCGGGGGAACCGGCGGCGAAGGCGCGTCTCAAGGAGTTCCTCGACGACGACCTCGGCGACTACTCGACGTATCGCGACGAGTTCGCCGGCGGTGCCACCTCGAACCTGTCCCCGCGCCTGCGCTGGGGCGAGCTCAGCCCGTACCAGGTGTGGCACGAGACCCTCGAACACAAGGGATCGGGTGAGCATGCGAAGAGCGCGGGCGGCTTCCTGTCCGAGCTGGTGTGGCGGGAGTTCGCCTGGCACGTCACGTTCCACTCGCCCGACATCGCGACGGTGAACTGGCGCCGAAACTTCGACGACTTCCCCTGGCCGAAGCTGAACCGCTCCCACCTCGAGACCTGGCAGCAGGGCAAGACGGGGGTGGCCGTGGTCGATGCCGGGATGCGCCAGCTCTGGCACACCGGCGTCATGCACAACCGCGTGCGGATGGTCACGGCATCCTTCCTCATCAAGAACCTGCTGATCGACTGGCGTCACGGCGAGCAATGGTTCTGGGATTGCCTCGTCGACGCGGATGCCGCGAGCAACCCCTTCAACTGGCAGTGGGTCGCGGGAAGCGGCGCAGATGCCGCTCCCTACTTCCGCGTGTTCAATCCCGAGACGCAACGCAAGAAGTTCGACTCCCACGACCAATACGTGCGCGAGTGGGCGCCCGAGTACCTCGGCGACAACCCGCCGGAGCCCATGGTCGACCTCGGCGAGACCCGCAAGCGCGCGCTCGACGCGTACGCGCAGGTGCGGCACGGGGGCTGAGGTTTCGGCCGCCCCACGGGTGATCGGGTCCCGGCATCCGGGCACACGAAAGGGGCGCCACCTCACGGTGACGCCCCTTCACGAGACGGGTGTCAGTTGACGCGCTGCTCGTCGGCGTCGTCCTCGTCGTCACCCGGGATGAAGACGTCGACCACGGTCACGTTGATCTCGGCGACCTTCATGCCCACGAGCTCGGTGATTGCCTGGTGCACGGCCGAACGAACGTCCGAGGCCACGCGCTGCAGCTGCTCGGGGTAGTCGACCTGGATCGCGATGTCGGCGGCGACCTCGGTCTCGCCGACCTCGACGCTCACGCCCTGCGCGTGGTCCTTGGCGCCGACCGCCTGGCGAATGTTGCCGATGACGCGAGCGGCACCGCCGCCGAGGGCGTGGACGCCGGGAACCTCGGCCGCGGCGATGCCGGCGACCTTGGCGACGACGGCGTCGACGATGACAGTCGAGCCGCCGTCCTTCGTGGCGGGGGTGGTCGTGGCGGTGGTGGTGTTCTCGGCCATGTTCGCTTCCTTCCGTCGTTCCGGGACCGTGTGTCCCGCGATGTCATAAGTGAGACGCGACGGGCGGCGCCTTCGTCACGCCCTCTTGCTGAGAGAAGCCTGAGGATGGCGGCGCGAACGACGGAATAGCGGATGCCGCCACGGCGTTCCAGCCGAGGTGAACGACGCTATGCCCTCCCTCTCCGTTCTCGACCTCGTCCCCGTTCGCGGGGGACAGACCAGCGCGCAGGCGGTGAGTTCGGCCCTCGATCTCGTCGAGCGCGCCGACCGCCTCGGATATCGCCGCTACTGGTTCGCCGAGCACCACAACATGCCCTCCGTGGCATCCACCACTCCCCCGGTGCTGATCGCCGCGGCGGCCGCGCGCACCTCGCGCATCCGCGTCGGCTCGGGTGGCGTCATGCTGCCCAACCACTCGCCGCTCATCGTCGCGGAGCAGTTCGCCGCTCTCGAGGCCCTGGCCCCGGGCCGCATCGATCTCGGCATCGGGCGCGCCCCCGGCAGCGACCCCGTCATCACCCAGCTGCTGAACCGTTCGGGCACCACGAGCGACGTCTCGCGCTTTCCCGACCACGTCACCGACATCATGGCGCTCACTTCTGCCGAGGGCGCCACCGTCCGTTTCACCTCGGGCACCGAGTACCAGGTGAAGGCCACGCCCGCGGCATCCGGAATGCCACAGGTCTGGCTCCTCGGATCGAGCGACTACTCCGCGCAGCTCGCGGCGAGCTTCGGCCTGCCCTACGTGTTCGCCAACCACTTCGCCGGCGAGGGCCTCGAGCACGCCCTGCGTCTCTACCGCGACCAGTTCGTGCCGAACGAGTCGGGTGAGGGTCCCCGCACCTTCGTCACCGCGAACGTCGTCGCCGCCCCCACCTCCGAAGAGGCCGAGGAGCGCGCGATCCCGCAGCTGCGCATGATGGCACGACTGCGCAGCAACCGCCCCCTCACGCCGCTCGAGACGATCGAGACCGCCCAGGCCGATCCGTTCGACGCGATGACGGAGTCGATCATGGCCTCGACCCGCCAGAAGTGGTTCGTCGGCACGGGCGACGACGTGCGCGCGCAGCTCAGCGCCTTCGCCGCGCAGCACGGCGTCGACGAGATCATGGTGTCGCCCGTGGCGGGCGCGTACGAGGGCGAGACGTCGGAGGGGCGCGCGCAGACGCTCGAGCTGCTCGCGGCTCCGGCGGCCATCGCGGCCTGACACGCCCTGACCGTCACGGCCTGACGTGTCCGTTTCCGCGTCCCGGGCGCGGGGGCGGGGGCACGACACCGCCTCGCGAGACGGCATCTCGCTGACAAAGAGGCGTCATCTTGCTACCGAATCGTCAGCGAGATGCGGTTTCGCGACGAAGGGGCCCACGCCGCGCACATCACGGGCGACTCCAGAGGCTCTGGGTCAGGCCTCGGGTTCGCCGCTGAGCAGGCCGCGCAGCCAGTCGCGCGCTTCGACGAACACATCGTCGCTGTAGCGCTGCGGGTACCGGACGATGGCGCGGTCGGCGCGGGCGTACGAGCCGAGGAAGATCACCTTGGGGCTGAAGCGGCGGAGGCCGAGCAGGGCGTCGGCCATGCGCTCGTCGAGGACGTGCCCGTCGGCATCGATGACGAAGCGGTAGCGGCCGAGAGCGTCGCCGATGGGGCGGGATGCCAACAGGCTCAGGTTGATCCCGCGCGTGGCGAACTGCTCGAGCAGTTCCAGAAGCGCGCCCGGGTGGTCCTCGGGCAGCTCGACGATGAGCGACGTCTTGTCGGCGCCGGTGGGGGGCGCGGGAGCGACGGTGCGGCTCACGAGCACGAAGCGCGTCACGGCGTTGGGGTTGTCGCCGATGGTCTCGGCGAGCACCGTCAGGTCGTGGTGGGCGACGATTCCGGGCGCGGCGATCGCGGCATCCGCGGCGCTCGTCCCGTCGAGGACGCCGAGGGCACTCGCGACGTTGCTCTCGGCAGGAAGGTGGGCGTGGGCGGGGACGTTCTCGCTCAGCCACTTCAAGCACTGCGCGTAGGCCACGGGGTGCGCGGCGATCAGCGACACGTCGGCGAGGGTCGCACCGGGGCGTGCGACGAGCACGAAGTTCACCGGCACGAGGTACTCGCCCACGATGCGCAGCCCGGGCACGGTGGCCAGGGCGTCTTGCGCGGTGGAGACGCCGCCGTCGACCGAGTTCTCGATCGCGATCATCGCGGCATCCGAACGGCCCTCGACCACATCGGCGAGTGCTTCGCCGACGTTGCGGACGGGCCGCCAGATCTGGTCACGCGCCTCCGGCACCTGAGCGAGGGCGGCCTCGGTGAAGGTTCCGGCCGGCCCCAGGTAGCTGTAGGTACGGCGGGCGGGCGCGGAATCTGTGTCGGGCAGCACCGGCTCAGCCTAGCCGCGTCGCCGAGGCCGCCTGTCGACGGATTCGCTCTGAATGCGTCACGGCGTGTGCGCATGTCGGAGGGAGCAGGCAGACTGGGCGCATGAGCAGTCGCGCAGGGCAGCCCGCAGAGGCATCCGATCTCATCGACGTCGACGAACTGATCGCCGCGTATTACGATCGCAAACCGGATGCCACGGTGCCCGAGCAGCGTGTCGCGTTCGGCACCAGCGGTCACCGCGGATCGTCGCTGAGCACCAGCTTCAACGAGGACCACATCCTCGCCACGACCCAGGCGATCGTCGACTATCGCACCGCTCAGGGGATCACCGGCCCGCTCTTCCTCGGTCGCGACACTCACGGGCTGTCGCTTCCCGCCGAGCGCAGCGCCATCGAGGTGCTGGTCGCCAACGGCGTCGACGTGCGCGTCGACGCGCGCGACGCCTGGGTGCCGACGCCGGCTCTCAGCCACGCGATCCTCACGTACAACCGCGGCCGCGCCGCCGACGACCCGGGCCGTTCCGACGGCATCGTCGTCACCCCCTCGCACAACCCGCCCCGCGACGGCGGCTTCAAGTACAACCCGCCGCACGGCGGCCCCGCCGACACCGACGCCACCGGCTGGATCGCGGACCGCGCCAACGAGCTCATCGCGGCGGGGCTGGAGGGCGTGAAGCGCACGCGTCACGCCGACATCGACCTCGACGGCCTGGGCCAGTACGACTTCCGCGACGCGTATGTGCGAGATCTGGCATCCATCATCGACATCGAGGCCATCAAGAACGCGGGCGTGCGCATCGGCGCGGACCCGCTGGGCGGCGCATCGGTGGAGTATTGGGCGCTCATCGCCGAGATCTACGGACTCGACCTGACCGTGGTCAACCCCGAGGTCGACCCGACCTGGAAGTTCATGACCCTCGACTGGGACGAGAAGATCCGCATGGATCCCTCCTCCCCCTCGGCCATGGCGTCGCTGGTCGCCGCGCGCGACGAGTACGACATCCTCACGGGCAACGATGCCGATGCCGACCGCCACGGCATCGTCACCCCCGACGCGGGGCTCATGAACCCCAACCACTACCTCGCCGTCGCGATCGACTACCTGTTCTCGCACCGCCCGCACTGGCCGGCCGACGCCGCCGTGGGCAAGACGCTCGTGTCGTCGATGATCATCGACCGCGTCGCCGCCTCACTCGGCAAGACGCTGCTCGAGGTCCCCGTGGGCTTCAAGTGGTTCGTGCCCGGTCTGCTCGACGGCTCCGTCGCGTTCGGCGGCGAGGAGTCGGCCGGCGCGTCGTTCCTGCGCAAGGACGGAACCGTCTGGACCACCGACAAGGACGGCATCCTGCTCTGCCTGCTGGCCGCCGAGATCCTCGCCGTCACCGGCAAGACTCCTTCGCAGCGCTACGCGGAGCTCGAGAGCGAGTTCGGCGCCTCGGCGTACCAGCGCGTCGATGCCCCGGCTTCGCCCGCGCAGAAGTCGGCTCTGTCGAAGCTGTCTCCGGATGCCGTGACCGCCACCGAGCTCGCGGGTGAGCCGATCACCGCGAAGCTCTCGCACGCGCCCGGCAACGGCGCGGCGATCGGCGGGCTGAAAGTGCAGACCGAGTCGGCGTGGTTCGCCGCACGCCCCTCCGGCACCGAAGACGTCTACAAGCTGTACGCCGAGTCTCTTCGCGGCGAGGAGCACCTGCGCGCGGTGCAGGAAGAAGCACGGGCGGTCGTCTCGGCCGCGCTCGGCCAGGCCTGAGTCTCCGCAGCCGAAAGCGGCGTCGCCCCGAGGGGTGGCGCCGCTTTCGCGTGGGCGGGCGGCGGGCGACCGGTGCGCGACCCGGCGGTGTCGCGGGGTCGAGGGGCGGGGTCCCGCGGTTTCGGGGCGTGCTGGGGTGGCCGGTGCACGCATAAACGGCATCCGCGCGCATAAACACGAGGAACACGCGTTTATGCGCGCGGATCGCGTTTATGCGTCGGTGGCGCCCGACCACAGATCGCGGGACCGACGCGACGACCGCCGGGAGCCGCCCCGGCGGTCGCGGGAACACCACGGCGGGCGCGGGAACACCACGGCCCCGGCGTTCGGGGAACGTCGGGGCCGTGGCATCCGGGATCGTCCGGACCTCAGCGGGCGAGGATCAGGCGGGAGCGAAGGTCTTCGCGTCGATCACGAAGCGGTAGCGCACGTCGCTCTTCAGCACGCGCTCGTAGGCCTCGTTGATCTGGTCGGCCGAGATGAGCTCGGTCTCGGGCGCGATGCCGTTCTCGGCGCAGAAGTCGAGCATCTCCTGGGTCTCGCGGATGCCGCCGATCGACGAACCCGCGAAGGAACGACGGTTGGTGAACAGCGTGAAGACCTGGATGGGCAGCGGCTCCGGCGGGGCGCCGACGTTGACCATCGTGCCGTTGAGGGCGAGCAGGCCCAGGTACTGCTTGAGGTCGAGCGGGGCGCTGACGGTGTTGATGATGAGGTCGAAGCTCTTCTTGAGCGTCTCGAAGGTCTCTTCGTCCTTCGTCGCGTAGTAGTGGTCGGCGCCCATCTTCAGGCCGTCGTCCTTCTTGCTCAGCGTCTGCGAGAGCACGGTGACCTCGGCGCCCATGGCGTGGGCGATCTTGACGGCCATGTGGCCGAGACCGCCGAGGCCGACGACGGCGACCTTCTTGCCGGGGCCGGCGTTCCAGTGGTTCAGGGGCGAGTAGGTCGTGATGCCGGCGCACAGCAGCGGCGCGGCCTTCTCGTAGGGGATCGACTCGGGAACGCGCAGCACGAAGTGCTCGTCGACGACGATCTTCTCGCTGTAGCCGCCCTGGGTGATCGTTCCGTCGACGTCCTTGGCGCCGTAGGTGCCGATGTTGCCCTTCTCGCAGTACTGCTCCTCCCCGGCGAGGCAGTTCTCGCACTCGCGGCAGGAGTTGACCATGCAGCCCACGCCGACGCGGTCGCCGACCTTGTGGCTGGTGACGTCTGCGCCGACCTCGGCGACCGTGCCGACGATCTCGTGGCCGACGGTCAGGGGGTAGGGCACGTCACCCCATTCGCCGCGGATGGTGTGGATGTCGGAGTGGCAGATGCCGGCGTAGGCAATGTCGATGAGGACGTCCTTCGGGCCGACGTCACGACGCTCGATGGTCGTGGGCTCGAGGGGCGAGGTCGCGGACGACGCCGCGTAGGCGTTGACGTGCATGGTTCTCCTCAGAGGGGGTCGATGCGGATGCATCCATCCTCCCCCGGGTCGGGGCCGCAGGGCTCGGGGTTGCACGGATGTGCGCGAAGGGGAAGGGATGCCGGCGCCCTGGCCCCTCGGCAACGCCGAAGGCCGTGGCGGTCGCGGGGAGGCGACCGACACGGCCTTCGGTTTCAGAGAGTCACACGCGAGAGCGGCGACGTCGCAGCACGACCGCGCCGGCTCCGAGCAGGAGCAGGACGAGCCCGCCGATGCTCAGGACGAGCACGCCTTCGGTGTTCTGACCGGTAGTGGCCAGGTCACGGCCGTTCGCCGCAGAGCCCGCACCGGTGTTCGCGGAGCCCGCCGGCGAGCCGTTGCCTGCCCCGGCACCCGGTCCGGTGGAGCCGGAACCCGCGCCCGGGGTTCCCGATCCGCCGTCCGTTCCGCCGCCCGTCCCCGGGTCGGACACCGCTGCCGTGGGGACGACCGCCGCCGATCGGGCGGTGCCCGTCGCGAAGCCGGCGGCGCTCGCGGTCGCCTCGACCGTGATCTGTCGACCCTCGTCGGCCGCGGTCAGCCCGTAGGTGTCGGCGGTGGCGCCGTCGATGGCGACCCCGTCGCGCATCCACACGTAGGCCGCGGTCGCGTCGGCCGGGTCGGTCACGACCGCTGCCCTCACGGTGGACCCCACGCGAGGCTCGCCCGTCACCGTGACGCTCGTGACGCCGACAGCCCGGTTCACGGTCACCGAGTAGATGCGCGACGTTCCGTCGGGAGCGGTGACCTGCACGGTTCCGACGTTGCCCGCCGTCGCGAGGGCTGCCGCGCGCGCGGTGTCGTTCGCCGCGGACGCACCGGGCTGGGTGATGACGACGCTCGCGTCCTCATCGACGGCCAGGGCGTGCAGGGTCGGCCAAGCCGCCCCCGTGGACGAGGCGGTGTACTCGAGCACGTCGGGCGCGAAGCCCTCGACCGACCGGTCGCCCACGGTGAGACGGGCGAGATCGGCGATCCCCGCGGGAGCCGGAGCCGCCGCGAAGATCTCGACCTCGGACACGATCATGTGCGTCTGCGAACGGGCGTTCATGACCACGCGGACCTCGTCGGCAGCGCCGGTGACCGGCACATCGACCTTCGGCGCACCGCTCGAGGGGGTGGGCACGGTCACCAGATCGCCCTGGATCCACTCCCCGCCGCTCACGCGACGGTCCACACGCATCGTCGCGGGCCAGCTCATCGTGTTGCCGTCGCGGTAGAACTGCACGGCGACGTGCGTGAGGGTCTCGCGCTGCTTCAGCGCGTAGCTCAGCGTGTCCTGCTCGTTCTTCGTGCCCGAGCGCCAGTTCGACCAGCCCTTGTCGGTCGAACTGCCGTTGATGGTGTTCGCGACGCCGTACTGCGAGCTCTCGGTGAAGGTCGCCGACGGCTGGCTCTGCGGGGCGACGTTGCGCTCCGACGCCGCGGTGACGATGACCGTCAGGCGCGCGTCGAGCCTCTCGCCGCTGGGCCCGGTTGCGATGCCCGTCACCTCGACGGTCCCCGTCTGAGCGAAGGATGCGTCGGTGAGCCCGTCCCAGCTCCACTGGACCGGAACCCAGAAGCCGGAGCCCGAGGGGCTGAGCTCGGCCTGCACGCTGCCGTCGGCCTGGCTCCGCACCACGTCGAGCGCACTGCCGGCGGGAACGGTGACGGATGCCGGCCGGGTGGCGGTGTACGGGCCCACCTCGACCGTGGCCGTGGCCTCGAAGGCGTTACCGAACAGGTCGGTGCCGGTCCCGCGCACCTGGACGGTGCCCAGGCGCGAGAAGTCCACGCCGTCGGTCTGCCAGCTCACCGCGGCACTGCGCAGGGTACGTCCGGCGTAGCGCAGGGTGACGGTACCGGGCAGGGTGGGGCTCACGCCCACGCCCGTCGAAACCGACACCGGCTCGGCCCCGATGATCGAGGTCCCGGCGATGCGCCACTGCTGGTTTCCGCCGCCGTTGGAGGTCCACAGTCCCACGGAGGCACCGGGGGTGGTGCTCGCCCCGTTGACGTCGAGCACGCGTTCGCTCGCAACGTTCAACAGGGAGAAGTACGTCCCGTCGGTCGTCGACGCCATCCACTGCAATGCCGGATCGGTCGCGGCCGCAGCCGGGTCGGCATCCACGAGAGCCGTGCCGGTGCCGCTCGAGGCGAGGAACTTCCCCGTCCCGTTCTGCAGCGTGAACCGGTGACGGTTCGTGCCCTCACCATCGATCGTTCGAACCGTCCACGACTGGGCGCGGGCAGCGTCGGGGGTGGTGGCGAGGGTGCGCACGGCGAGCGTCGAGGCGCCGTCGAGGGCGAGGCCGCTCTGCAGACCCGTCAGCTGCACCGTCTGACCGTTGCGGAACGCGGCGGCGTCGGCAGAGACCCCCGAGACGCCGTCGATCTCGAACGTCACGACCGACTTGGCGGGGATGGTGAGCGTGGCGGTCTTGGATGCCGCGTCGACGGCGACCGGCTGACCCTTCTTCAGCGCGTTGACCGACGGCGCATCCGCCGTCGACTGCGTCGTGACGATCGGGGTCACGGTCGCACCGGGGGCGACGGTGCCGAAGTCGCGCAGGTCGATCTGCACGGTGCGCTCGGTCGCCTCGGCGTTGACGTGGACGAGCGTCGCACCCTGGCCGTCGGCGTCGATCGCGGCGGTCGACTGCGCGTTGTCGGTCGCCATGAGGTGGTCACCGGGGGCGATGTAGTGCGTGAAGTTGCGCACGGTGTTGAACTTCTCGTTCGTCAGCACCTGGCACGAGGGGTCGGCGTCGCCGTCCTTCAGACGACGCTCGGATTGCCCCTGCGCGTTGCAGTCGAAGTCGATGAAGACGCTGCCCCAGTTGAGCTTCTCGACCTTCTGCATGTTGTAGAGGTCTTCCACGGGCTGCCAGAACACCCAGGCGTCGGGCTCGAGCTCGCGCAGGTCGCCCACGATGTGCTGGGCCATGCCGAGACCGTTGTCGATGTCGTCGGTGACGAAGCCCTTGTTCTGGGCGGTCCAGTTGCCCTCGACTTCGCTCATCCACAGCGGCTTGTCCGCCGCCTTGGCGATGTCGCGCACGACCTGACGGCCGTCGGTGCCGTAGGTGTGCACGTTCAGCTGATCGACGAGGCTCTTGGACTGCGCCGACCACGCGTTCCAGTTGGTCGCGAAGATGCCGGGGTTGGTCTCGTCCATCGCCGAGATGACGGCGTCGGTCGTCGTGCTCGGCTGCGCGAGCCGGGCAGCGAGCGCCTTGACCATGGCATCCTGCGCCTGGGGTCCGATGTGGGCGCCCTCCTGGCGCCCGCCGGTCGGCCAGGTGGCGCCGTTCGGGATCTGCGTCTGCCAGTAGTTGGTGTTCGGCTCGTTGAACGGATCGATCGTGTCGAACCGGATGCCGTGCTCCTTCTCGAGCTCGTCGACGACGGTCGTGAGATACCCGGCGAATTTGTCCATGTCTTCGGTCGCGAGCTGCTCGCTCGTGGCGTTGTTGATGCCGCCCGAGGCGTAGCCGCTCTGCGTGAGGAAATAGGGCGGGGAGTTGCTGAAGGCCTCCCAGTGGGTGACCTTGTCCTTGAGGGCGTCGAGCCACCAGCGCTGGGCGGAATCCTTCGTGAAGTCGTAGGCGTCGGGGTCATCGGGGTTCCAGGCCGCCTTGTAGCGCGCGCGATCGGCGTAGTTCGAGGTGATCGCCCCGTCCGCGTCGGTCGCGTTCAGCTCCGGATTCCAGAAACCGGGTACCGCGCCACCGGGGCGGAGGTACGACGGGACGTCCGAGGCGTTGCCGCCGCCGATGTTGTAGCGCGCGATGTTGAGATTGAGCCCGTCGTCGCCGAAGACGGCGTCGAACAGCTTCTGGCGCACGTCGGCGGGGTAGTTGCCGGTCGCGTTGGCGAACCACACCAGGCTCGTGCCCCAGCCCTCGAACGGCTTCTCGGAGGCGGTGGCGGGGTTGGGGGTGATGCGCACGGGAGCGGCGGCGGCCGCCTCGGCGGACGGGGGTGCCACGGCGGCCGTGGCGGTGATCGCGCCGGCGGCCAGCGCCACGGCACAGGTCATCGACAACAGTCGAGCTGACTTCATCGTCATTCCGATCCGGCCGCAACGGTGCGACCTCAGGTGGGGGGTGTTGACGTCAACATGTTGACGTCAACACCGAGCCTAAGGGAACGCTATGGATCACCGCAACGGTTGCCCCGAACGGGATGCGCGGCTCGCCGGGAACGGCGCTCCGCCGGTCAGGAACGCCGACTCGAACTGGCGCGCACCACCAGCGAGGTGGGGACGAGGGTGCGGGCGTGCTCGCCGCCGTCGCCCTCGATGTCGGCGATCAGAGCGCTCATCGCCTCTTCGCCGACGCGCTCGAATCGCTGCCGCACCGTCGTCAGCGGCGGCCAGAAGTTCGCCGCCTCGGGCATGTCGTCGAAGCCGACCACGCTGACATCTCGCGGCACGACCCGTCCCGCCTCGTGCAGGGCGCGGATCACGCCGAGCGCCATCTGGTCGTTGGCGGCGAAGACGGCAGTGACGGCGGGGTCCTTCGCGAGCGCCTGTCCGATCCGATGCCCCGAGTCGGCCGTCCAGTCACCGATCTGCACCTCGGGCACACGGCATCCGCGATCCTCGAGGGCCGAACGCCATGCGTCGCGGCGACGTTCCGCGGCGAAGGACTCGGGCGGACCCGAGACGTGCCACACGGTCTCGTGGCCGAGGTCGAGCAGGTGCTCGGTCGCCAGGCGGGCGCCCTGAGCCTGGTCGTTGTCGACGACCGCGTAGGGGTAGTCGGCACTCGAATCGACGACCACGACCGGCAGCCCGGTGGGCAGCGAGAGCTCGTTCTCACCGAGACGGTGGGTCTCGATCAGGATCACGATGCCGTCGACCGCGTGCTCGTGCAGGCGGAGGAAGGCACCCGACACGTCGGACTGCGAGGCGGATTGGACCGTGATGAGGGTGATGGAGTACCCGGATGCCGCGGCCATCGACGCCAACGCGTCGAGCGTGCGCGTGTTGCCGTACGAGCTCAGCGAGAACATGATGACGCCGATGCTGCGGAAGCGTCCCGACCGCAGCGCCCGAGCGGCACTGTTCGGGCGGTACCCCAGCGTGGACATCGCGTCGAGCACTCGCTGTCGAGTGTCGGGGTCGACGTTCGCGCGGCCGTTGGCGACGCGGGAGACGGTCTGTCCCGACACCCCCGCGGCCGCGGCCACGTCGGCCATCGACACCTCGCGTCGACGCTCGCGCGTCGGAATCGCGGTCGACGTCGTCGTCGTCTCGCTCATGCGTGCCCCCTCGGGATGTTGACGTTGACACACTAGCGGGGCCGAGTTATGTTTACGTCAACATCTCGGCCAACCCGACCGAGATGCGCACCAATGAAGAGGCACCGGACGATGACGACCACTGCGGCACCCCCGCCCGCCCTGCGCACCCCCCAGCGCAAGCGGCGTTCCCGAATCGAAGACCGCGGCTGGCTGTTCGTCGCCCCGTTCGCCCTCGTCTTCGCCCTCGTGTTCCTGGCGCCGCTGGCGTACTCGGTCTACCTGAGCCTGTTCCGCGACCAGCTCATCGGCGGCAACGCCTTCGTCGGTCTCGACAACTACATCGCGGCCTTCGGCGACTCGAAGTTCTGGGACGGCTTCGGGCGCGTCCTGCTCTTCCTCGTGGTGCAGGTGCCGATCATGCTGCTGCTCGCCCTCGGCGCCGCCCTCGCGATCGACAGCGCACGGCTTCACGCGGCAGGTTTCTACCGCATGGTGATCTTCTTGCCGTACGCGGTGCCCGCCGTCGTGGCCGTGCTCATGTGGGGCTACATCTACGGCGACCAGTTCGGCCTGACCCGCAACCTCAACGACCTGCTGGGCGGTCAGTTCGTGCAGCCCTTCCTGCCCGAATGGATGCTGCTGTCGATCGGCAACATCGTCACGTGGCAGTTCGTCGGCTACAACATGCTGATCTTCTACTCCTCGCTGAAGACCATCCCGAACGAGCTGTACGAAGCGGCATCCATCGACGGAGCGGGCGCGTGGCGCACGATCTTCTCGATCAAGATCCCGGCCGTCCGCGGCGCGGTCGTCATCGCGACCATCTTCTCGATCATCGGCAGCTTCCAGCTCTTCAACGAGCCGAACATCCTCAAGCCGCTCGCGCCCAACGTGATCTCGACGTTCTTCACGCCGAACATGTACGCGTACAACCTCTCGTTCGCCGGCCAGCAGTACAACTACGCCGCCACGATCGCCATCATCATGGGCGTCATCACCGCCGTCATCGCATACGTCGTGCAGCTGCGCGGCTCCCGTCAGGAGGCGCGATGACCACCGCGACCGCACCCCGTACCGACACCGTCGCCGTGACCACTCCCCGTCAGGGCACGCGCCGCCGCTTCGCACGCAGCTCCCCCACGCACAGCAAGAAGTCCGTGGTGCTGAGCATCGTCATGGCGCTGTACCTGCTGTACACGCTCGTTCCCCTGGCGTGGCTGCTCATCAACTCCACCAAGACCCAGCCCGAGCTCTTCTCGACGTTCGGCCTGTGGTTCGGCAGCGACTTCGCGCTCGGCGACAACATCGTGCAGACCCTGACCTACCGCGACGGGATCTTCCTGCGCTGGCTTGGCAACACGCTGCTCTACGTCGTCGTCGGCGCAGGTGGCGCGACCCTGCTCGCCACCCTCGCGGGCTACGGCCTGGCGAAGTACAACTTCCGCGGCCGCAAGGCGGTCTTCGCCGTCGTCCTGGGCGCGATCGCCGTTCCGGGTACCGCCCTCGCGGTGCCGACGTTCCTGCTGTTCAGCCAGCTGGGCATCACGAACACCCCGTGGGCCATCATCATCCCCTCCCTCATCAGCCCGTTCGGCCTCTACCTGATCTGGGTCTACGCGACGGACGCCATCCCCACCGAGCTGCTCGAAGCCGCCCGGATGGACGGGGCGGGGGAGTTCCGCACCTTCTTCACCATCTCGATCCGCCTGCTCACCCCGGGCATCGTCACCGTGCTGCTGTTCGCGGTGGTGGCGACCTGGAACAACTACTTCCTCCCGCTGATCATGCTGAGCGACCCCGCCTGGTACCCGCTCACGGTCGGCCTCAACCAGTGGAACGCGCAGGCGACCGGCGTCGCCGCGCAGCCCATCTACAACCTCGTGATCACCGGATCGCTGCTCTCGATCATCCCGATCGTCGCGGCCTTCCTCCTGCTGCAGCGCTTCTGGCAGTCGGGCCTGACCGCCGGCAGCGTCAAGGAATGATCCGCCCCAGCTCCCCCTGACCGGGGTATCCCCCCGGATGACCCGCAACACCACACCACCGGAGCGTCCTGCCCCGGAACACACAACACCCCCGGGGCCTCGGCCCCGACTCCACAACAACGAAGTGAAGGAACCGATGACATTCATGCGCAAGAGCACCGCCGCTCGGCGGGCCGTCTTCGCCGTCGCCGCCACCGCCCTGACGGTGGGCGCCCTGACCGCGTGCTCGGGCGGTAACGCCGGCGGCGCCGCCGGCGGATCGGCCGACGACATCGAGAAGGCCCTCGAGGCCGGTGGCGAGATCACGTACTGGTCCTGGACCCCCTCGGCCGAGGCCCAGGTCAAGGCCTTCGAGGCGAAGTACCCCAAGGTCAAAGTCAACTACGTCAACGCCGGCACCAACACCGAGGAGTACACCAAGCTCCAGAACGCCATCAAGGCGGGCTCGGGTGCCCCCGACGTCGTGCAGATCGAGTACTACGCCTTCCCGCAGTTCGCGCTCTCGGACTCGCTGGTCGACCTGTCGTCGTACGGCTTCGCCGACCTCAAGGACGACTACGCGACCGGCCCGTGGGGCTCGGTCAACTTCGACGGCAAGCTGTACGGCCTGCCGCAGGACTCGGGCCCCATGGCCCTCTTCTACAACAAGTCGGTCTTCGACCAGTACGGCATCGCCGTCCCCACCACGTGGGACGAGTACGTCGCGGCGGCCGAGAAGCTGCACGCCGCCGACCCGACGAAGTACATCACCGCCGACAACGGCGACTCGGGCTTCACGACCAGCATGATCTGGCAGGCCGGCGGCACGCCCTTCAAGACCTCGGGCACCGACGTCACCATCGACCTGCAGGACGAGGGCTCGAAGAAGTTCGCCGACAACTGGAACCGTCTCATCGAAGGCGGCCTGATCTCCAACACCCCCAGCTGGAGCGACGAGTGGTTCAAGGGCCTCGGTGACGGTTCGATCGCCTCTCTCGTCATCGGCGCCTGGATGCCCGGCGTCCTGGAGTCCTCGGTGAAGGACGGCTCGGGCAAGTGGGCCGTGGCCCCCATCCCGACCTACGACGGCAAGGCCGTGACGGCCGAGAACGGCGGCGGTGGCCAGGCCGTGACCAAGCAGAGCAAGAACCCCGCGCTCGCGGCCGGTTTCCTCAAGTGGCTCAACAACGACGACGAGAGCCTGAAGATCTTCGCCGAGTCGGGTGGCTTCCCCTCGACCACCGCGCAGCTGAGCGACCCCGCCTTCGTCGACAAGAAGTCGGACTACTTCGGCGGCCAGCAGATCAACCAGGTGCTCACGCAGGCCTCGAGCGAGGTGCGCGAGGGGTGGAGCTACCTGCCCTTCCAGGTGTACGCCAACAGCATCTACGGCGACACCGTGGGCCAGGCCTACTCGAAGAAGAGCGACCTGAACGCGGGCCTCACCGCGTGGCAGGACCAGCTCGTCCAGTACGGCAACGACCAGGGCTTCTCGGTCAACAAGTAAGCAGTTCCCCGGGGGCGGGTCCGCGTGCACGCATGCGGCCCGCCCCTTCCCTTCCCTCGCCAGGAGAGACCCGAATGACCTCCCCCACCCGCATCGTCGTGGACCGCACCGCCGTCGGAGCCGACGTCCCCCGCCGCCTGTTCGGCTCGTTCGTCGAGCACATGGGCCGTTGCGTGTACGACGGCATCCACTCCCCCGGGCACGACACCGCCGACGGCCAGGGCTTCCGCGCCGACGTGCTCGAGCTCGTGCGCGAGCTGGGCGCCACCGTCGTGCGCTACCCCGGCGGCAACTTCGTGTCGGGCTACCGCTGGGAGGACGGCGTGGGCCCGCGCGAGGAGCGTCCGGTTCGGCTGGATGCCGCGTGGCACAGCACCGAGACCAATCAGGTGGGCCTGCACGAGTTCGCCGAGTGGGCGGATGCCGCGGGCCTCGAGGTCATGGAGGCGGTGAACCTGGGTACGCGCGGCGTGGCCGAGGCCGCCGACCTGCTCGAGTACGCCAACCACCCCTCGGGCACCGCCCTGAGCGACCGCCGCCGCGACAACGGCCGCGAAGACCCTTTCGGCATCCGCCTGTGGTGCCTGGGCAACGAGATGGACGGCCCCTGGCAGATCGGCCACAAGACCGCTGACGAGTACGGCCGTCTGTCCGCCGAGACCGCGCGCATGATGCGCTTCATCGACCCGACGGTCGAGCTCGTGGCCGCGGGAAGCTCGAACCACGAGATGCCGACCTTCGGCGAGTGGGAGCGCACCGTGCTGCGTCACACCGCGGGACTGATCGATCACATCTCGGTCCACGCGTACTACGAAGAAGACCCCGCCGACCCCGCCAGCTTCCTCGCCAGCGGCGTCGCCTTCGACCGCTACATCGGCGAAGTCGCGGACATCATCGACGAGGTCGGGGCGACGACTCCCGACGGCCGCCCGATCGGCATCAGCGTCGACGAGTGGAACGTCTGGAACCAGACCCGCTGGAACGAGGTCGACAAGCCGCGCGTGTTCACGGGCGACTGGCCGATCGCGCCGCGCCTCATCGAAGACGACTACACCGTGACCGACGCCGTCGTCGTGGGCTCGCTCCTGATCACGCTCATCCGCCGCTCCGACCGCGTGTCGATGGCGAACCTCGCACAGCTCGTGAACGTCATCGCCCCCATTCGCACCGAGCCCGACGGCGGCACGGCCTGGAGACAGACGATCTTCCACCCCTTCGCCCTTACCGCCACGGCGGCATCCGGTCGTGTGGTCGTCCCGAGCGTCGACGGCGCCACGATCGACACCCCGCGCCACGGACCGGTCGACGCCGTGGACTCGATCGCCACGATCGACGGCGACACGGTCTCGGTGTTCTTCGCGCACCGCGACCTCGAGGCCCCGACCCCGGTCGAGCTCGACCTCGGCCGCGTCGCCGACGTCGAGGCCCTGGTGATCACGATCCCCGAGGGCGGGGACCGCCACACCACCAACTCCGCCGACGGCGAGCCCGTCGCTCCCCTCGACCTGCCCGTGAAGGTGGGCGACGACGGCATCCTGCGTTTCACCCTCCCCGCCCTCGCCTGGGTGCGCCTGACCGCTCGCCTCATCGACTGACCCGAAAGACATCGTGACGACTTTTTCCATCGGCGAGACCGACTTCCTGCTCGACGGGAAGCCCCACCAGGTCATCTCCGGAACGCTGCACTACTTCCGCATCCACCCCGACCATTGGGTCGACCGCATCCGCACCGCCAAGGCCATGGGGCTCAACACCATCGAGACCTACGTGGCGTGGAACGCCCACGAGCCCGTTCGCGGGGAGTGGGATGCCACGGGGTGGAACGACCTCGGACGCTTCCTCGACCTGATCGCCGACGAAGGCCTGCACGCGATCGTGCGCCCGGGCCCGTACATCTGCGCGGAATGGCACAACGGCGGGTTGCCGGTGTGGCTGACCTCGACGCCGGGCATCGGCATCCGGCGTTCGGAACCGCAGTTCATCGACGCGGTGTCGGAGTACCTGCGCCGGGTCTACGAGATCGTGGCACCCCGCCAGATCGATCGTGGCGGCAATGTGGTGCTCGTGCAGATCGAGAACGAGTACGGCGCCTACGGCTCCGACAAGACCTATCTGCGCGAGCTCGTGCGCGTGACCGAGGACGCCGGCATCACGGTACCGCTGACCACCGTCGACCAGCCGATGCCGTGGATGCTCGAGGCCGGAAGCCTGCCGGGGCTGCACCTCACCGGGTCGTTCGGATCGCGGTCCGAGGAGCGCCTCGCTACCCTCCGCGAGCATCAGCCCACCGGCCCGCTCATGTGCAGCGAGTTCTGGGACGGCTGGTTCGACTGGTGGGGCAGCATCCACCACACGACCGACCCCGCGGCATCCGCCCACGACCTCGACGTGCTGCTCGCCGCCGGCGCCTCGGTGAACATCTACATGGTGCACGGCGGCACGAACTTCGGCACGACGAACGGGGCCAACGACAAGGGCCGGTTCGACCCGATCGTCACCTCGTACGACTACGACGCGCCGATCGACGAGTCGGGGCACCCGACGGCGAAGTTCCACGCGTTCCGCGAGGTGATCGCCAAGTACGCCCCCGTTCCCGAGCTCGTGCCCGCGCCCCGCCCGGAGGCGCCCGCCTTCGAGGTGGCGCTGTCGGGCGAGGGCGACTGGATGCCGGCCCCCACCCCCGTCGCGATCGCCGACGATCCGCCGAGTTTCGAGCAGATCGCGCACCTCGGCCCGCTCGTGCGGTACGACGTGGAGCTGCCCGCGTTCGCGGGTCCTGCGGCGCTCGTGTTCGCCGAGGTGCGGGATCTGGCATGGGTGCACGTGGACGACACTCCCGTGGGTCGGCTCTCGCGGACGCTGCACGAGCGCGCCCTCACGATCCCCGCGGGCGCTCGGCTCACGGTCCTCGTCGAGGACCAGGGCCGCGTGAACTACGCCGACCGCCTCGGCGAGGCCAAGGGCCTGTTCGGACCCGTCACCCTGAACGGCGAGCCGCTCACGGGCTGGACGGCGACGCCCGTCGCCCTGGAAGCCGCGGAAGGAACGGGAGCCGGTTCGGTGGGCCGCGTGCTGCTGCGCGGTTCTTTCGACCTGGACGCGTCCGCCGATCTGTTCCTCGACACCACGTCGTGGGGCAAGGGCTTCGCCTTCGTCAACGGTTTCTTCCTCGGCCGGTACTGGAACAACGTGCCGCAGAACACCCTGTACGTCCCGGGTCCCGCGACGCGCGCGGGAGCGAACGAGATCGTCGTCCTCGAACTGGAGCACGCGGTCGAGGCCGTCGCCCGCTTCGTCGCCGAGCCGTCCCTGGGGCAGCTCGAGGAGTAGTCCGTCACGAGCACGGGCGCGTGCGCCGAGAACAGGCCGATTCCGCGCGGATCGGCCTGTTCTCGTGGCATCCCTCCCGCCCGGGTGCCCGCGCGTGAGGCACCCGTCTTTGTCGCTTCCCGAGCGCCGGAAGCGACGATTCTTGGCGCCTCACACGGGCGAGGCGCGTGCCCGGGAGGAGCAGGATGGGGGCATGACGATGGCTCCCTGGCTCCGGTCGCTCCCCTCGCTGACGGGGACTCCCCCCGACCGGGATGCCGAGCCGCTCCCCGACGCACCCGAGGCGCTGTTCGAGCGGTGGCTGCGCCAGGCCGTCGACGCCGGCGTCGTCGAAGCACACGGCGCCACCCTCGCGACGGTCGACGCCGACGGAATCCCGGACGCCCGCACGCTGATCCTCAAGGACCTGGGGCCGGAGGGGTGGGCCTTCGCAGGTCCGCGCGCCTCCGCCAAGGGTGAGCAACTCGCGGCCCGACCCGCCGCGGCGCTGAACTTCTGGTGGCCGGCGGTCCTGCGAGCCGTGCGCGTGCGCGGGCGAGTGGTCGAAGCCTCGGCCGAAGAGAGCGCGGCCGACCTCGCCGCCCGGTCCGCCGCCGCCCGCGACGGGATCGAGCCGGGCGGGTGGGTGCTCTGGCGACTCGTCCCCGACCGGGTCGAGTTCTGGCACGGCTCCCCCGACCGCCGGCACCTGCGCACGATCTACCGGCGCACCGCCGAGGGCTGGCAGCTGACCGAACCCGCGAACGAGAGCGAGAACCGATGAGCGACTACGAGGTCACCGAGATCGGCGGGCTGGACGACTGGCGCGACCACTTCGGGGGGTTCGCCCCGGCGCGCTCCCGCGACGGGCGGCGCGTCGTCGACCACGAGCTGACCATGCAGTTCATCGGGATGACGGCGAACGCCCTGCTGCCCGGAGAAGAGGCCGGCTATTGGCACACGCACACCCGGGTCGAGGAACTGTACGTCTTCCTCGAGGGGCGCGGCCAGATGGGCCTCGACGACGACGTGATCGACGTCGGTCCCGGCAGCGTCGTGCGGGTCGGGCAGAACGTCTGGCGCACCTGGCGCGCGACCCCGGACGGGGAGGGCGAGCTGCGGTGGCTCTGCATCCGCGCGGGCGGCGAGGCTCTTCCGCCCCTGCCCGACGACAGTTCTCGCGATCCCGAACGGCCGATGCCGTGGGGTGACGTGGCCTGACGGCGGTCTCGCCTCAGACGCGCGATCTCGCGTGGTGGCGCTTGACGCGGTTGCGGTTGCCGCAGCCGGCGGCGGTGCACCAGATGCGGTTGTGCCGGGGGGAGGTGTCGAGGTACACCCAGCCGCACGCGTCGTCGCCGCACTGCCGCGCCGCGCGCAGGTCCGAGGTCAGCAGGTCGTGAGCGAGAAGGGCGATCGCCGCGCGCGGACCGGTCAGATCGGCGGGCGGATGCCAGCGCCACCGATCACCGGCCCGTTGCAGGCTCGAACGGCTCAGCGCGTCGATGTGCTCACGGGCGATGAGGGCCACGGCATCCGGTGACTCCTCGAAAACGGCCTCGTAGACGGCCTCGCGGAGCGCGGTGATCGCCGCGTGTTCCGCGGTCGCCGTTGCGGGCGCGGCGGAGGCGAGAGCGCGGAGGGCGTCGGGGTCGGCGATCACGTCGATCTCGGCGCACCAGTCGAGCACCGCCTCGACGTCGGGCAGGGTGTCGATCGCGCGGGTGTCGTCGAGACGCCAGTGCACCGTGTCGACGAGATCGAAGGCCGGGTGGCCCCCGACCCGGGGAAACGTCGTCGCACCCATACCGGACATCCTAATGCGTGAAGAGGTCTTGACGCGTTACCGAAGGGGCCGACATGTTTAACGGGTGAAGATGGAAACACACGTTAGAACGCGATTGGGCGGCGACTTCCACCGGTTCTGGCTGGCGCAGACGACCTCGGCCGTGGGCAGCCAGGTCGGCGACCTGGCCGTGCCGCTGCTGGCCGTGGTGATCCTGCACGCGACGGCGGCGGAGGCCGGACTCGTGGGAGTCGCCCGCTGGCTGCCGTTCCTTCTACTCGCGCTCCCCCTCGGGGTCCTGGTGGATCGGCGGCGGCGCCGGCCCGTCCTCGTCGCGGCCGACATCGCGCGCGCAGCCCTCATCGTCGTTCTCGTCGCCGTGGCCGTGGCGGGATCACTGACCCTCCCGGTGCTGCTGGGGCTCATCTTCGTCATCGGGGCCCTCACCGTCGCGTTCGAGGTGGCGTACCAGTCGTTCCTGCCCACGGTCGCCGCGCGAGACGACCTCGAACGAGCCAACGGGCGATTGCAGGCCACCGCCTCCGCCGCAAAGGTGGGAGGACCGGGCCTGGGCGGCTGGCTCGTGCAGACCCTGACGGCCCCGTGGGCCCTCCTCTCGCAAGCCGTCACCTACGCCGTCTCGGCCGTCGCGCTCCTCGGCATCCGCTCCTCCGAGTCCGATCCTCTGCCTCAGCGCCGCGGCGCCCTCGCCGAGCTGCGCGAGGGACTGGGGTTCGTGCGGCACGATCGCTACCTGGTCTCGCTCGTGGGATTCTCGGCGATCTACAACCTTTTCGCGCAGTGGATCACCGTGCTGCTGCTCGTGCACGCCGTGCGCGAGCTCGGCCTGACGGCGGGGCATCTCGGCCTCGTCTTCAGCCTCGGCGCGGTGGGAGCCGTGGTCGGAGCCGCGGCCGCCCCCGCGAGCGTGCGGCGCTTCGGCGTCGGACCGGTGCTCATCGCCTGCGCCGGAGCCGAGAGCCTCGTTCTCGGCGTCATCCCGTTCGTGGATGCCGCGTGGTCGACGCCCGTGATCGTCGCCGCGCTCGTGGGCGTCTTCGCCGTCAACGGCGCGGGCACCTCACTCTCGAGCGTGGTGGCTCTGACCCTGCGGCAGCTGCGGACGCCCGACCACCTGCTTGGACGGGTCAACGCGACCGTGCGGTGGATCTCGTACGGCGTCGTCGCGATCGGCGCGGGCCTCGGCGGTCTCGCGGGCGAGACCCTGGGCACGCGGGCCGGGATCGCGGTGGGGTGCGTCGGGGTGGCGCTCACCGTCGTGTGGGTGGCGGCCTCGCCGCTTCGCACCGTCCGCACCACCGCGAGCCTCGCCCTGGGGTGACCGACGGCAGCGCCGCACGGCGTCACGATCACGGGCTCCGCGACATTCGGGAGTGCGTCCTCGCCCCGCAACGGACGGAGGGCCAGGCGCCCCGAGCAAGACGGGGGGGGATCTGCGCCGGGTCAGTCGACAGAGAACAAGAGCGACATCTCGTCGGCCACGGCGGCCAGTCGCCTATCGAAGGTGGCGATGGGGACGCGCAGGTGCACCGCCACCGCGAGAACGCACGTGTCGGGCATTTCCAGGGCGTGCGTGGCACGCAATCGCGCCAGCAGCAGGGGCTCATCGGGCCCCATCGCCGCCACCTCTCCCCCGAGGCTGCGCAGGGCGTCCCACAACTCCCCCTCGCGCTCGACACGTGCGGCGACGACGAGGGTCTCCGCGACGGTCAGCGAATGCAGGAGGAAGGGCCCCGCCTGTCGGACGAAGAGAGCCTTGGCCCGGTCGTGGTGGGCATCGTCGGAGCTGAACAGGGCGATGACGACTCCGGCATCGAGAACGACCACTCGGGCCAGTCCCCGCGGAGCTCGTGGAGATACCCGTCGGGATAGATCCCCGCCAGCCGCTGGACCGCCGCGTCCACGGCGGCGCAACGATCGATCGCACGCTGCGACTGCTCATCTTGGATCGCCTGCCCACCCCGCACGACCAGGTGCATGAGCAAGGCGCTGGGCGACTCGTCGGGCCATCGAGAGCGCGCGATCTCCAGGGCCTGTTCGACCGCTCGCGTGTGCGTCACTTGCGTGCGCGGTCGGGTGGTCGGCATGTGGTCAGTGTGCCACCGAGAGAATGGGGTGTACCACCTCTGGTTCGTCACCTGCTCCCGCTGCTCGCACGCACCACGAGGGCCGCGGGCACCGTCTCGACGACGGGGGCTCCCCCCTCGATCGCGGCGACCAGAGCGGCCACCGCGCGGCCGCCGAGGGCGTCGAAGTCCTGGCGCACAGTGCTCAACGGAGGCCGGAACTCCGCGGCATCCACGATGTCGTCGAAGCCCACAACGGCGACGTCGGAGGGGATGCCCCGACCCCCGTCGGCGAAAGCCCGCAGAACGCCGAGCGCCATCTGGTCGTTGGCGACGAAGACGGCGGTGGCGGCGTCGAGCCCCGCGGCCGCACGATGACCGGATGCCGAGGTCCAGTCGCCCCGAACGGGTTCGACGATCGCGGCGCCGGCGCCGGCGAGGGCGTCGCGCCAGCCGCGCTCGCGCTCGGCCGCGGCGAAGGAGCGGGCGGGGCCGGCGACGTGATGAACGGTCGCGTGGCCGAGCGAGAGCAGGTGCGCGGTCGCGGCGCGGGCTCCCCCGGCGTGGTCGGTCTGCACGATCGAGAAGCGTTCGTCGGGCGGAGAGTCCACGACGACGAGATGCAGGTCGGCGGGGGGTTCGGCGTCGCGCGCGAGCTCGGTCGCTTCGTTCAGCACGACGGCACCGTCGACGCCCTGGGAGCGGAGTCGGGCGAAAGCCTCGTGGATGCCGCGTTCTCCGACCGTGACCACGGCCAGGGCGTAGTCGCGAGCGGCGGCGGCCTCGGAGATGGCCTGCAGCATGCGGGAGTTTCCGACCGAGGCGAGGGTCGACACGACGAGTCCGATGGTGGAGGTCTGCCCCGTGCGCAGAGCACGCGCGGCCCGGTGCATGCGGTAGCCGAGATCGGCCATGGCCCTCTCGACCCGGGCTCGGGTGGCGGGATCGACGCGGGGGCTGCCGTTCGCCACGCGCGACACCGTCTGCGCCGAGACCCCGGCCTCAGCGGCCACATCGGCCATGGATACGCGCATCACGCCCCCTCCATGTTGACGATATCACGCGCCAGATGTAGCGTGTTATCGTGAACACGGACAGTCCCACCGCCCAGCCGCTGGGCGCCGGCGTCGTCAAACGCTCGACGCGCCTGGCCGACGGCCGCGAGCTGATGTACTTCGACGACCCCGGCACGACGCTCGGCGCCGACCGCTCGGTCGACGCCCGCACCCTCGACCCCCGCCCCGCCACCGCCACCATGCGGCAGGACGTGCTGACCGGCGACTGGATCACCGTGGCATCCAATCGGCAGAACCGCGCGTTCCTGCCGCCCGCGCACCTCGACCCGCTCTCGCCGCAGACCCCGAGCAACCCGTCCGAGATCCCCTCGCTCTACGACGTCGCCGTCTTCGAGAACAAGTCGCCCTCGTTCGGGCCCGCCCTCGACGCCGCGGTCGGCGCTGCCCCCGCGGCCGTCGACCCGCCCCGCAGCGACGACGACCTCGAACACCTGGGCCTCGGCCGCACCCGCACCTCGGTGGGCCGTTGCGAGGTCGTGTGCTTCAGTCCCCAGCACGAGGGATCGTTCGGCTCGCTCTCGCGGACGCGCGCCCGCACCGTCATCGAAGCGTGGGCCGACCGGACCGCGGCTCTGTCGGTTCTGCCCGGCATCCGTCAGGTGTTCCCCTTCGAGAACCGCGGACAGGAGATCGGGGTCACCCTCCCCCACCCGCACGGGCAGATCTACGCCTACCCGTACGTGACCCCGCGCACCCACCGCCTGCTCGACACGATCTCGCGCACCTCCGACGACCTGTTCGCCCGCATCCTCGCCTTCGAGCAGGCCGGCGAACGCGTCGTGCTGCGCGGAGAGCACTGGACGGCGTACGTGCCCTTCGCCGCCCGCTGGCCCATCGAGGTGCACGTGCTGCCGCACCATCACGTCGCCGACCTCGCTGAGACGACCGACGCCGAGCGCGACGAGCTCGCCCCGTTCTACCTGCGCCTCCTGCGGGGGATCGACGCCCTGTACGACACCCCCACCCCCTACATCGCCGCCTGGCACCAGGCGCCGGTCGGCCGCGGACGCGAGGCCGTGCGCCTCAACCTGCAGATCACGTCTCCGCGTCGCGCCGCCGACAAGCTGAAGTACCTCGCCGGATCCGAGGCCGCCATGGGCGCCTGGATCGGCGACGTGACCCCCGAGTCGCAGGCCGAACGCCTGCGCGCCGCCATCGACACCGTTCCGGAGGTGACGGCATGACCGCCGTCGACGACGCCCGCGCCCTGCTCACCTCGCTGACGGATGCCCCGATCGTGGGGGTGTGGTCGGCCCCCGGTCGCGCCAACCTCATCGGCGAGCACACCGACTACAACGAGGGCTTCGTCTTCCCCTTCGCGATCGCCCAGCGCACCGCGGCCGCCGTCGCCCTGCGCGACGACGACGTGATCCGTGTGCGCTCGACCTTCTCCCCCGACGCCGTGGAGGTCTCGCTCGCCGGGCTCGACGCGGCGATCGCCGCCGGCGGCCTCGACTGGGCGGGCTACCCCCTGGGTGTCGCGTGGGCGTTGCGTCAGGCGGCTCCGGATGCCGAGACCCGGGGCGTCGACATCGCTCTGGCCTCGGATGTGCCGGTGGGCGCGGGACTGTCGTCGTCGGCCGCGATCGAGGGGGCCGTGGCATCCGCCCTCAACGACGTGTGGAACGCCGGTCTCGACAAGGTCGCCCTCGCCCGCGTCGGCCGCGTCGCCGAGAACGACGCCGTGGGCGCCCCGACCGGGATCATGGACCAGATGGCCTCGATGCTGGGCGTCGCGGATGCGGCCACCTTCCTCGACTGCCGATCGCTCGACACGCGTGCGGTGCCCCTCGGCTTCGCCGACGCCGGCCTGTCGATCCTCGTCACCGACACGCTGGTCGAGCACGCGCATTCCACCGGCGGATACCGCGAACGCCGCGACGCATGCGAGCGTGGAGCCGCAGCCTTCGGCGTCTCGTCGCTGCGCGACCTCACCGTCGACGACCTCCCGCGCGCCGAGCAGATCCTCGACGACGTCACCTTCCGCCGCGTGCGCCACGTGATCACCGAGAACCAGCGCGTGCTCGACACGGTCGCCGCCCTCGACGCGGACGGCCCGTCCGCGATCGGCGACCTGCTCGTCGCCTCGCACGCCTCGATGCGCGACGACTTCGAGATCTCGGTCCCCGAGCTCGATCTGGCCGTCGACACGGCGCTGTCGAACGGCGCCCTGGGGGCACGCATGACCGGCGGCGGCTTCGGCGGGGCGGCGATCGCCCTGATTCCCACCGGACTCGTCCCGGCGGCGACGGCAGCCCTTCGCGCCGCGTTCGCGGCATCCGGCTTCCGCGCTCCGAACATCTTCACGGTGACCCCATCGGCGGGCGCGCGCCGCGACGTCTGACCCTCCGGCGGTTTCGGCCGCGACGTCGGCGACCGCGCGCGACCCGCGACGGGCTCGCCCTGCCCGCCCCGCAACGGGCCCACCCCACTTGCTTCCCACGCATAAACGCGATCCACACGTATAAACGCGCTCTGCTCGCGTTTCTGCGCGCCGATCGCGTTTATGCGTGGGTCGAGGTGCCGCCGGCCGCGACTTCGCGCGACGCGTGCCGCACGGGCGGGACATCGCCGCTTCGCGAGAGCAGGATGAGGGCATGGATGCCGCTCCGCTCGCGCACACGTCGAAGGGTGACGTCCGCGGGTTTCGGCGCGGCGCCACCGCCGTCTTCCTCGGCATCCCGTTCGCCCGGCCGCCCATCGGGGCGCTGCGCTTCGCCGCTCCGGTCCCGCTCGAGCCCTGGGGAGGCGAGCGAGACGCCACGGCCTACGGGCCGACCGCGCAACGGGGCGACGCGGGCATCACCCTCATCCCGGAGCCGAGCGTGCCGGGAGACGCGACCCTGAACGTCAACGTCTTCGCTCCCGCGGATGCAGCCCCGGATGCCGACCTCCCGGTGCTCGTGTGGATCCACGGCGGCGGCTTCACCTCGGGCTCCCCCGCCAGTCGCTGGTACGACGGCGATGCGTTCGCGCGGGACGGGATCATCACCGTGGTGATCTCGTACCGGATCGGATTCGACGGCTTCGGCCTCATCGACGGCGCCCCCGCCAACCGGGGCCTGCGCGACCAGATCGCCGCCCTCGAGTGGGTGCGCGACGAGATCCGCGCGTTCGGTGGCGACCCCGCCCGGGTGACCGTGGCCGGGCAGTCGGCGGGCGGCGGGTCGGTGCTCGCGCTGATGACGAGCCCGATGGCATCCGGACTCTTCTCCGCGGCGATGGCCGTCTCGCCGGCGATCGGTGCCGTCTCGCGGCAGGCCGCGGGGGCGTTCGCCGCTCGTGTCGCCGCCCGTGCGGGCGTCCGCGCCGACCGCGCGGGCTTCGCCTCCGTGCCCGAAGAGCGCATCGTCGCGGCGCAGAGGAGCGCCCTCGCGCCGCACCTGGTCCGTGCGCGCTCGTCGCTCGCGACCCTGCTCGACGACGGTCTGCCGCTCGGACCGGTCGTCGACGGAGACGTGCTGCCGCGGCATCCGCTCGACGCTCTTTCGGACGGCGCCTCGTCCGACGTCCCGCTCGTGATCGGATCGACCGACGACGAGTTCACGGCTCTCACCGCCCGTTTCGCCGGGGTCCTTCGCGTCGTCCCCGTGCCGCTCGCCCTGGCGGTGCTCGGCCTTCGGCGCACGCGACGACGGGCCTACCTCGACAGCATCCGCCGGCGCGGAGCGGTAGCCGTGCTGGGCGGGTTCTTCACCGACCGCGTCATCCGCTCGACCGTGCTGAAGACGGCCCGGGTGCGGGGCGCGGCTCCGACCTGGCTGTATCGCTTCGCCTGGGCGTCGCCCGTGCCGTCCATCGGCGTCGCGTGCCACTGCCTCGACGTGCCGTTCTGGTTCGACCACCTCGACGCCGACGGGGTCGCCACGATCGCGGGCACCCCTCCGGCCGACCTGGCCGCGCAGATGCACGGCGCAGCCGTATCGTTCGCGCGAGACCGAGACCCGGGGTGGCCGACCTGGGATGCCACGGCACGGCGCGCGCGAGTGTTCGATGCCCCGGCATCCACCCCCGCCGTGGAGACCGACGCCTACGCCGAGGTCGCGCCGCTGGTCTGAACGCTCCGCGGGGCGCTGGTCTGCGCGGTCCGCGCGCGGGCGCGCGGGGCGCACGGGAATCGGATAAACGCAGCAGAATCGGATGCCACACGCCCGTGGATCCGATTTCGGTGCGGTGATCCGATTCCGGTGCGTCGGCCTGCATCCGTGATGCCGCACGCCCGTGGATCCGGGCACGCTGCGGCAGCCCGATTCCGGTGCGCCGACCCGCATTCGATCGGCCCGCCGGGGCCGCGCGGGACGCCGGAGGGTCAGAGGTGCGGAATGACCTCGCGCTCGAAGAGCGAGATGCCGGAGGTGTCGTAGGCAGCCTCGGGGAAGTAGTGGATCGCGTAGCCGAGGCCGTGATCCGCGCGCTCGCGCAAGCGCTCGACGATCTGCTCGGGCGTGCCGAAAGCGTCGGACGAGCGGTAATCGGCCTCGATGGCATCCGCCCGCTCGTCGCCCACGTGCGGGCGCAGGCGCGCGACGACCGCGGCCAGGCGGTCGGACGCCTCGGACTCGGTCTCGGCGACGATCGTGTTGAAGTTCGTCGAGCGGGTGATCTCCGACGCGTCGCGACCGAGGGTCTCGCAGTGCCCGCGCAGCACCTCGGACTTGTGGTCGAACTCCTCGAGCGAGCCGCCGAAGTTCGTGTACGAGGCGTACTTCGCCGCGATCTTGAGCGTGACCTTCTCGCCGCCGCCGGCGATCCAGAGCGGGATGCCGCCGGGCTGAAGGGGCTTCGGCTGCACGATCGCGCCGTCGACCTCGTAGTACTTCCCCGACAGGGTCGCCTCGCCGGTGGTCCAGGCCTGGTGCATGATCTCGACTCCCTCGCGCAGTCGCCCGAGACGCTCCGCGATGGGCGGGAAGCCGTAGCCGTAGGCCTTCCACTCGTGCTCGTACCAGCCGCCGCCGATGCCCATTTCGGCGCGGCCGCCCGAGATCGCGTCGACCGTGGCCGCGACCTTGGCGAGGTACGCGGGGTTGCGGTAGCCCATGCACGTGCACATCTGGCCGAGGCGGACGCGGTCGGTCGCGGCGGCGAAGGCAGCCATGAGCGTCCACGCCTCGTGGGTGGCCTCCGTGCTGGGAACCGGCGTGGTGTGGAAGTGGTCGTACACCCACAGCGAGGCCCACGGACCGTCGTCGGCGCTCTGGGCGAGGGAGTTCATCACCCGCCAGTGCTCCGCGGGGTCGATCCCCACGAGGTCGAAGCGCCAGCCCTGCGGAACGAAGATGCCGAAGTCCATGGGCTCACCCTAGGCGGGGGCGCCGGCATCGCGGGCCGTTCGTGCGGAACCCGCCCGGGGTGGGGCACGATGCGCGGCGCGCGCCCTGACGCGGTGCGGCACCGGGGCGCGGAACGTGCACCGGGGCGCTCACCGGACGCCCCGGTGCACGTCGCGCGCCCCGGTGCGGCG
The DNA here is from genome assembly GCF_052660795.1 of Sphingomonas sp. G5. Lineage (NCBI taxonomy): Bacteria > Pseudomonadati > Pseudomonadota > Alphaproteobacteria > Sphingomonadales > Sphingomonadaceae > Sphingomonas > Sphingomonas sp. G5. The sequence goes on from NZ_CP109660.1 coordinate 3,084,743, forward strand.
CGATGCGCGCGGAGGCAGCCGGGGCGGCCGACGACAGCGACGCCGAAGACGGCTCAGCCGGCGAACGGCTCCAGGCGCCCTCGCATCACGGCCACGGCATCGGCGTTGTCGTCGATGAGCACCGAGTGCCGGCCCAGGGGGGCGGCGACGGCGCCGAGCGTGCCACTGCCGGCGAACATGTCGAGGACGCGATCGCCGGGGCGCGAGGACGCCTGCACCATGCGGCGCAGGACGCCCTCGGGCTTCTGCGTCGGGTACCCCGTCTTCTCGCGACCGGTGGTCGGCACGATCGTGTGCCACCACACGTCGGTGGGCATCTTGCCGCGCGCGGCCTTCTCGGCGGTGACGAGACCCGGGGCCATGTACGGCTCGCGGTCCACGGCGTCCGAGTCGAAGAAGTACTTCGCGGGGTTCTTGACGTACACCAGGATCGTCTCGTGCTTGGTGGGCCAGCGACGCTTCGTCTTGGCGCCGTAGTCGTACGCCCAGATCAGCTCGTTGAGGAACTTGTCGCGCCCGAACAGTGCATCGCACATCACCTTGGCGTAGTGGACCTCGCGGTAGTCCAGGTGCAGGTAGAGGGTGCCGTCGTCGGCGAGCAGGCGCCACGCCTCGACGAGCCGCGGCTCGAGAAAGCCCCAGTAGTCGTCGAAACGGTCGTCGTAGGTACGCAGATCGCCGCGCAGGCGCGCGTACTCGCGCCCGTGGAAGCCGCGCTGGACCACCGGGGGCGGGGGCGGCTCTTCTTCGGGGAACTCGAGCATGTTCGGATCGTCGAGGGATGCCGCGGCCTCGGGCGGGGCGGCATCCGGAGCCTCCTCCACCGAGGCTCGGCGCGTCGCCGATTCGACGGCCTTCGAACGCGTGCGCCCGGTGTTGAAGGGCGGATCGAGGTAGACGAGCGCGAACGACCCGTCGGGATAGTTCGGGGTGACGCTGAGGTTGTCGGCGTGGTGGATCTCGACGCCGCCCGGAGCGGGCGCGTCGGCGGGGATCTCGGCGCTCACGGGACGCGCTGCAGCCACGCGTCGGTGGCGAACTTCGAGTCGACGAGCGCCTGGGCCTCGGCGTACTCCTCGTCGCTGATGTGCCCCGGGGTCGCCCCGTACAGCGTGGTGAAGGTCTGGATGAAGCGCTCGATGACCTCGGCCCGGGGAAGACCGGTCTGGCTGCGCAGCGGGTCGACGCGCTTGGCGGCCGAAACGGTGCCCTTATCGCTGAGCTTCTCGCGGCCGATGCGCAGCACCTCGGTGAGCACCTGGCCGTCCATGTCGTAGCTGAGGGTCGCGTGGTGCAGCACCCCGCCGTTGGCGAGGCGCTTCTGGGCGGCGCCGCCGATCTTGCCGTGGGGACCCGCGATGTCGTTGAGCGGCTGGTACACCGCGTCGATGCCGAGCGAGCGCAGCGCCTGGAGCACCCAGTCGTCGAGGAACGCGTACGAGTCGGCGAAGGTCATACCGGCGACGAGGGATGCCGGGACGTACAGCGAGTAGGTCACGATCGAGTTGGCCGCCATCATCATCGCGCCACCGCCCGAGATACGGCGGACGATGTCGAAGCCGTGCTTCTCGGCGCCCGCCGGGTCGACCTCGTTGCGCAGCGACTGGAATGAGCCGATGACGACGGCGCTCTCGTCCCACTCCCACAGGCGCAGCGTGGGCTTGCGCAGCCCCGCGCCCACGCGGGTGGTGAGCACCTCGTCGAGGGCGAGGTTCATGCGGGGCGAGACGGGCTCGTCGTGCACGACCTCCCACTCGAAATCGGCCCAGCCGGGAGCGGTCACCAGCGCGCGGCGGATCGCGGTCGCCACCGACTCGGGCGTGAAGCCGAGAAGCTGCGCCCCCTCGGGAAGGGCCGCGCGGATCGCCGCGGCGATCGTGGGGACGTCGGACTCGACCGGAAGACCGTTGACGGCCGCGTCGATGTCGTCGAGGGCGTCGTCGGGCTCGAGGAAGAAGTCGCCCGCGAGGTGGAAGCCGTGGATGCGGCCCTCGCGCTCTTCGAGGTCGACGACGACCAGTTTTCCCCCGGGGACCTTGTACTCGCCGTGCATGGCTCCAGCCTACGGCGGTGCGGCGGCACGCGCGGCGGCCCGAAGCGGCGCGGAGCGCGAGACGGTGCCGCTCGGCGCCGAGGCGTCAGCGGGAGGAGGTCTCGAGGCTCGGGAGCCCCTCGGGCATCACGAGGGGGCCCGAGCGCACGCCCGGCCACCAGTTCGCGCGGCCGAGGAGCGTCATCAGAGCGGGAAGAAGGAGCCCGCGCACGACCGTGACGTCGAGGATCACGGCCACGACCATCCCCACCCCGATCTCTTTCATCGCCACGAGCTCGCCGAACGCGAAGCCGAGGAAGACGATGCAGATGGCCACGGCGGCCAGCGTCACCACCGGACCCGTGCGGGCGATGCCGTGGCGCACGGCCTCGGCGTTCGCGGACCGAGGGTCGGCGAAGAGGTCGCGCGCGCGCCAGCGTTCGGTGATGCGGGCGAGCAGGAACACCTCGTAGTCCATGGTCAGGCCGAAGGCGAGGAGTCCGATGAGCAGCGGCGTGGTGACATCGAGCGTGCCCGTCGGCTCGAACCCGAGCAGGGGCGCGCCCCAGCCCCACCCGAAGACGGCGGTCAGCACGCCCAGGGTCGAGGCCACGGTGAGGCCGGCGAGCACGAGCGCTTTCGCCGGCACGACGACGGAGCGGGTGAGGGCGAACAGCAGCGCGAAGCTGGCCGCGGCGACGATGAAGAGCGCCCACGGCAGGCGCGAGGCCAGGTGGTCGCGCGTGTCGATGAGCGAAGCGGCGGGACCCGTGACCTCGAGCGGCACCGGGGAGTCCAGACCGCGCACCGCGTGCACGAGGCTCTGCGCCGCCGGCCCCGTCGCACTGTCGCCGGTGGGCGTGAAGGCGACCGCGGTGACCTCGGGCGGCAGGCCCTGGACCACGTCGGCGTCGGCGACCTCGGGCAGGGCGGCGATCCGATCGAGGACGCCGGTGACCGCGGCATCCCGGATCGTTCCATCGAGGACGACCGTGACGGGCTCGATCCCGATCCCGGTGAAGCCGGTCGTCGTCGCCTCGTACGCCCGGCGCTCCTCCGCGGCCGCGGGGAGAGAACGGATGTCGGAGTCGTCGAGGGCGAGGGATGCCACGGGAGCGGCGAACAGCATCAGCAGAGCCGCGGCGGCGACGGCGGCGACGCCCGGGCGCCGTTGCGCGAAGCGCGTGGAACGAGCGAGCACGCCCTCGCGCGCGGCGCGACCGGCCCAGGGGCGAGCCCAGCTGCGCGCTTCGGCGGAGGGGAGGGCGCGGTGCAGGAGCGAGAGCGTGGCGGGAACGAGGGTGAGGCCCGCGAGGGTCGAGATGACGACGACCACGGCTCCGCCGAGCGCCATGCCCGACAACAGCGGGTCGCCGAGCGCCAGGATGCCGACGAGGGCCACCGTCACGGCGAGACCCGACACGAGCACCGCGCGACCGGCGCCGGCGACGGTGCGGGCGATCAGCTCGTCGAGGGGGACGGCGGGGTCGGCGGTGCGTTCCTCGCGGAGGCGCAGCACCACCAGGAGGCTGTAGTCGACCGCGAGGCCGAGCCCCAGGATCGTGACGACGTTGACCGCGAACTCGTTGACGTCGACGACGCGGGTGAGCAGGCCCAGGACCGCCAGCGTCGGGGCGATCGCCGCGAGGGCGGCGACCACGGGGATCATCGCGATGCGCAGCGACCCGAGCGCGAGGGTGAGCAGCACGACGAGGACGAGGATCGCGGCGCCCTCACCGAGGGCGGCGTCGGCGGTGGCGCGGTCGACGAAGGCCTCTTCGGCCAGCAGAGGGCCACCGACGAGTACCTCGGGAGCGTCGATCCCGTGCAGCAGGTCGGAGACGGCGGATGCCGTGGCGACGGCCTCGTCGCCGCTGAGGCCGACGGCCAGTTCGACGACGACCAGCGACGAGCGTCCGTCGTCGCCGATCGCCCCGCCGGCCGTGTAGGCGTCGGTGACCTCGGCGACCCCGGGCAGGGAGCGGATGGACGACATCGCCGCGGTCGCGCTGTCGCGCAGCGTCGGGGAGAAGAAGTCCTCCCCGCGGAGGACGGCGGTGACGATCTCGCCCTCGGGGTCGAGGGCATCGAGGCGGTCGCTCGCGCGCAGTGACTCGCTCCCGGCGGGAGCGTCGGCGACCGAGACCGTGCGGTCGAAGGCGTCGCCGGCGAGGGCACCACCGCCGACGACCAGCACTGCCCACACGAGGAGGACGAACAGGCGATGCCGGCTGACGCGGCGACCGAGGGAGAACAGCATGGGGAACCTCTGGGACATGAGGGAGCGCCCCCGGCGACGGACGCGAGTCCGCCGCCGGGGGCGCCGGGGGGATCAGCCGCAGCTCTTGGCCGCGTACGAGGCCGTGGCCTCTCCGGTGCGACCGTCGCCGGTCGCCGACACCGTCGCTTCGCCGGCGGGGACCGAGACGGCACGGGTGGTGAAGGTGTGGAACACCGTCGCCCCGGGCTGGACGGCGGGGATGACCCGCTCGCCCCACGCCGTCGTGAGGGTCACGTCGACCGGCACCGTGTCGGTGTTGGTCGCGCGCACCGTCAGCGTCGCCTTCTTCGCCATGCAACGGACCTCGGCGGAGGCCGTCACCGCGAGGGGTGCCGGCTCGTCGATGTCCATGACCCGGACGTTGCGGTACGACACCGCTTCGCCGCCGCCGTGGTTCTGTAGGCCGATGAAGCCCTGCGAGAGGTCACGCGCGGGGTCGGTGCTGGTGAAGTCGTTCACGAGCGTGCCGTTGAGGAAGATCTTGATGGTCTGTCCCTTCACGACGATCTCGTACGCGTTCCACGAGCCGACGGGCTTGAGCGCAGCCTCGACCGCCGCGGCATCCGCACCCTGGAAGGTGTAGATCGCACCGGTGGTGCGGTCGGCGGCGTCGGTGGCGTCGATCTGGATCTCATAGCCCTGGTTGACCGCGACCCACGGGTCGTTCTGCGGGTCGGGGAAGCCGACGAAGACGCCGCCGTTGTGATCGGCGATGAGCTTCCAGTCCAGCTTGAGGCTGTACTCGTTCAACTCCTGCGCCTCGTGCCAGAGCAGACCCATTCCCCCCTCGCCGCGGATGCTGCAGTCGTTCTGTCGACCGAAGCCCCCGGGGCCCGCCATGCGCCAGCCGGCGTTCAGGCTCTCGAGAGTGCCGTCGAACAGCGAGCGGTACCCGTCCTCGACCTGCGCCGGAGCGCAGATGTCGGCGGTGCCGATCGAGAGGACGTCGACGTTGATGTTGCCCTTGTTGCCCGACTCGTACTTCAGCGCGATCGTGTTCGCCCCGGCGACCAGCGGCATGTCACGCGTGATCGTGGCCCAGGTCTTCCAGTCACCGGTCGAGGGGAAGTCCCACTTGCCGAGGTTCTGGCCGTTGACGTACAGGTTCACATCCTTGGTGCCGGGCGCGGGGTTCGGCCCGTTGGAGTAGCGCACGTTGACCGGAACGGTGCCCGCGGCTTCGGCGTTCACCGTGAACTCGAACGCGGAACCGGCCTGCCACAGGCCACCGGCGAAACCGGCACCCGAGTAGCCGCTGTGCTCCACGTCGAACTTGGCACCGCCGATCAGGCGGGCCTCTTCGGCCTCGTACCAGCCCTGGTCGGCCGGCGAGACGTAGCCCGGCAGGGAGTTGAGCGTGTACCAGGCCTCGGTGCTCCACAGCTTGTCGCCACTGGCGGCGGCGAAGGGCTGCGGGGAGCGCAGGTGCACGACGCGGCCCTGCTTGAGACCGTCGAAGGTCACTGTGACCGTCTTGCGGTCGGCGGATGCCGTGGCGCTCGTCAGCGAGAGGATCTCTTCGTCGACCTTGGGACCGCCGTAGGTGGAGGTCGGCAGGTAGCGCCACTGCTCGGCGCGGTATGCCGTGGCGAGGTTCGCCACCGTCTCGTCGGACAGGGGCTGGGTGTACTCGATCTCGAAACCGCCCTCGACGACCTTCATCGAGGTCATGTCGAACGTGTTCTGCGTGGTCTTCGGGACGAGCTTCTGCAGGCCGTAGGTGAGCTTGCCCGCCTCGCCCCAGTTGCCGCCCTCACCCGTGCCGCCGATGTAGAGCGACTTGTCGGGGCCCTCGATGACGCGGTTCACGCCGACCTCGAAGCCCGCGGAGTGGCGGAACACCGCCCCCTGGAACTCGCCGTCGACCTTTTCGAGGAAGGCGCGCTGCAGGCCGCCGTAGGTGACGTCGCCGAACATCATCTGGCCGGCGAAGGGGCCGTCCTTCAGCATGATGGGCGTGCTCGGCGAGTTGCCGATCTCGTTCTGCGGGATCCACACCACCGGCGGGGTCACCGGGTTGGCGTCGAAGGGCCCGGCGGGGTTCGTGTAGTGGTTGAAGAACCGGTCCTGCTTGATGTTGACGAGCTTGTTCGCGGGCAGCCAGGCACCCTGGTTGTCCATCGCGAACAGTTCGTTCTCGGGGCCGAAGGCCACGCCGTTGGGCGTGCGGAGACCCCCGGCGACGTAGCTGATCGCTCCGGTGGCCCGGTCGATCTTCACCGAGGTGCCGCGGTTCTTCGCGGGCTGCGGGTTGGTGGTGGCCCCGCCGTTGTCGATCGCCACCGAGAGGTTGACGTAGAAGTTGTCCTCGTCGTGGATCAGGCCGAAGGCGAACTCGTGGAAGTTGTTGCCCGAGGGGTACTCCGCGACCTTGCGCTTCGTCTCGTACGAGCCGTCGCCGTTCGTGTCGCTGAGCTCGGTGAGCTGGTAGCGCTCGGAGACGTAGATCTTGTCGTCGATGACATCGATGCCCATGGGGTTGAGCAGACCGCCGGCCGCCTCGACGACGGTGACGTCCTCGGGGCCGTCGGCCGCCTGGGCGCCCTTGAGCACGAAGACCTTGCCGGGGGTGGAGGTGTCCCACCCGCCGGAGTTGACCGAACCGGTGGTCAGCACGGCGAGGTCGCCGTTGCCGAGGAAGGCCAGACCCGAGACCTTCGGGGTGAAGCCCTCGGGGCGCAGGTTCACGAGCGTGTAGTCGGGGTTCACGGCATCCAGGCGCAGACCGTCTCCGGCGGAGTCGGTGCTGCCCTCGCAGTACTTCGTTCCGGGGGCGGTCACGCGGACGACGCCCGCCTCGGTGCTGAGCACGTCGTTCGGGATGACGGTGAAGCTCGACGAGCCCGGGGTCTTCCACTCCACCGTGAGTTGCTGGCCGTTGGTGGCCTCGAACATCTCGACGAAGAGGTCGTGCACGCCCACGTCGAGCGTGACGGTGCCCTCGACGGATTCCGCTCCGTGGAGGCCGTCGTTGTCGATCAGCTGCGTGCCGTCGAGCGTGAGGCGTGAACCGTCGTCGCTCGTCAGGCGGAAGACGTACTGACCGGGGGTGCTGATGGTCAGGTTGGCCAGGGCGTGCGTGATGAAGTTGTCGCCCGCGCCGAACTGCTCGTCGGTGCTCCAGTCGATGGTCGACATGAGCTTGTCGACGTTGGGGGTCTGACCCGACTTGAGCGTGCAGAGCTCGGTGAGGGGCGGGGTGGAGTACGTGCGAAGCGTCACCCCCGGTTCTTGTTTGGGCAGGTCCGCCGGCGTATTGACGGCGGGGGCGACGGCGGCACCGGCGGGCAGGATCGCTCCTGTGGCCACCAGTGCTCCGCCCAGGAGACCGGCCGCGAGGGTTCTCGCGACGCGGGTGCTGCGCCGGCGGGGGCCGGACAAGACAGCGGGTACGGGCATCATTGCTCCTTCGGATCAGCGGCGGGGGTGACGGCGTCCGCTCGGACCGCACAGGTCGCCCTCGACCGTGGTCACTGTAGGAGTCTTTTGTCGATACGTCTACAAAACCTGACTAATTTGCGTGAAGAACTGCTGAAATTTGGCCCGCGCACGGCCCACCGAAGACAGTAGCGCCCGCGAGACGTACCAAATTTCCCGATGAGGGCAACAAAAGAACGAATGAGAAGCAGTCCGAGCACTGCGCAACTTTTGCTTGACGACCCGCGGAAGCCGCACTACTGTCGCAACGAACCCGCAGAACCGACCCGTGACAGCGCCGCCACGAGGCTCCCCCGAGTCCGCCGCACCCGCTCGAAACGACGGCATCCCACGTTCACCGATCGGCTGGACGCCGGTCGTCCCGACCACCCGCCGGCGCCCGCCGACGACTCCACCCCTCGCGGTGGAAGAACGGAGCACCCATGTCCCCCACCTCCCGTCGCGGCCTGTCGGCCCGCATCGGAGTCGCAGCCCTCGGCGTCGGCATCCTGGCCGCCGCGGGTAGCGGCAGTGCCTTCGCGGCCGACGAAGACACCGTCGACGTGCAGGTCGAGATCGCCCCGGCGGCCGAGCCCGGAGTGCTCGCCCTGACCGTCGCCGGTGAGGCCACCGCCCTCACGGAGGGAGAGCCGTCGGGAACCGACCGCACCTTCACCGGCACCCTGCCGACGGTCACCGTCACCGACACCCGCCTGGCCGAGAACGTCGCCCCCGAGGCGTACTGGTACGTCATGGGCGCCATCAGCGACTTCACCGGCACCGCAGGTCAGCCCGCGATCTCGTCGGCCGACAGCTTCGGCTGGTACCCCACCATCGTCGCGGGCGACAGCAGCCTCGTGGCGCCCGGCGACGACGTCGACCCGGGCATCGGCGGCTTCGTCGACGCCGAACTGCTCGCCAACGCCGACACCTCCGCCGCCGCCGCGGGCGGGTCGTATTCGGCCTCGGCGGGCCTGTTGCTGCAGACCCCGGCCACGGTCGCACCCGGCTCCTACTCGGCCACCATCACCCTGACCCTCCTCGAGGGGTGAGCGTCACGATGAGGACGACGGTCGCGCGAGGAGGATCCGCCACCCTGGCGGTGCTCTTCGGGGCCGCGGCCGCACTCGTCTCGGCGCCTCCCGCCACGGCGGACGACGCCGCCGACGCGGCGGTCACCTGGTCGGTGACCCCGGCCTCAGCGGAGGGGGCGGACGGCCGTCGCGTCATGCAGGTCGAACTCGATCCGGGTCAGCGGACGACCGAGCACCTCGCGGTCAAGAACTTCAGCGAGCGCGAGGCGACCTTCGCCCTCACCGCGGCGGACGGCTACTACACCGAGACCGGGCGCTTCACGATGCTCCCCGCCGACCGCACCTCGGTCGACGCGGGCACCTGGATCACCGTCGAACCGTCGGTCACCCTCGCCCCCAACGAGACGCGGATCGTCGCGTTCGAAATCGCGGTTCCGAACAACGCCACCCCGGGCGATCACGCGGCCGGGGTCTCGGCTTCGGTTCGATCCACTTCCGCGGGGAACGACGGCACGAAGGTGGGCGTCGACAGCCGGGTCGGCTTCCGCGTCTCGACCCGGGTGACGGGCGAGCTCGCACCCGCGGTGGGCGTCGGCGAGGTCCGCGCGGAGTACACGCCGTCGTGGAACCTCTTCGCACCGGGGTCGCTGGCGTACTCGTACACCGCCGAGAACACCGGCAACACCGCCCTCGTCGTGACCGACGTGATCGATGGGGCCACCGGGGAACGCGGCGTGCTGCTCCCCGGGGAATCGCGTCAGGTGCACACCGAGGCGCAGCCCGCGTGGCCGACCTTCCTGCTCGCGAAGGACGTGACGGTGGATGCCGCGGTGCCCGACGCGACACTCACCGCGACCCCCGTGACGCACAGCGTCACCGTCTGGGCGGTGCCGTGGCTGCACCTCGCGGCGGCGATCGGGGTCGCCCTCATCGTCGCGGCCGTCGCCTCGGGTCGCCGTCGCTCGCGACGCCGCCTCGACGACCTCGTGGCGCAGGCGCGCGAAGAGGGTCGGCGCGAGGCGGTGACGCTCTCATGAGCGACGTCGTGTTCCTGAGCGCCGCCGTCGCCGACGACGGCGTCGGCGTGACCGTCGAGATCACCCCTCAGCCGACGGCCACCTGCACCGTGGACTGCTCCCCGCCGCCCGGCGCGGGCCCGGGATCCCCGGGCGGCGGGCTCGCCATGACCGGTGGCGACATCGCCTCGATCCTGCTCGCCGCGGCGCTCGTGGCCGCGGGACTCACGGCGACGGTGTGGGCGCGATGGCGGCGACCGAGGCCCGACCGGAACTGACCGGCTCGTCGCCGGCGCCGCCGCTCGCTTCGTCACGCGAGCGGCGATGTCGGCGTTCGATCGCCTGCCCCGCGTACGACGCGGCGATGATGAGCACGGCGCCGATCATCCCGGGCGCGCCGACCGCCTCGCCGCCGATGGCGACGCCCACGGCGAGCGCCCACACGGGCTCGGTACCCATGAGGATGCTCGCGCGGGTCGCCGAGGTGCGCCGCACCGCCCACAACTGCACCACGAACGCGAAGACCGAGCACAGCAGTCCGAGGAAGAGCACGTCGACCCATCCGGATGCCGAGAGCCCCGCGGCCGCACGCGGCAGGTCGGCGCCGGCCACGGCGGACGAGGCCAGGGCGCACACGACCAGTTGGACGAAGACGACGGCGAGGGTGCTGTCGTGTCGGCCGCGGGTGAGGTGCCCGCTCGCGGTGACGTGCACGGCGCGGACGACCGCCGCGGCGATGACGAGAGCGTCGCCCAGGTTGGGGGTACGGAGGCCGCCCTCTGAGACGAGCAGGGCCACGCCGACCACCGCAGCCACGGCCGCGGCGAAGTACGTCCGCGGGAGCCACGAGCGCGCGGCGACGCTCTCCAGCACCGGGGTGAAGACGAGGGCGAGACTGATGAGGAGCCCGGCGTTGGTCGCCGAGGTGAGGTGCACGCCCGCGGTCTCGAGCCCGATGATCGCCGCCTGCGAGCAGCCGAGCAGAGCGGCGATCGCGAGGCCGCGCCCCCGCGGCATCCGTTCCCGTCTCATCAGGCACAGGATGCCGAGGGCGATCGCGGCCACGACGAAGCGCAGCGCCACGCCGGAGGCGACGCCGGTCTCGGCCACCAGCTCCTTCGCGGCGAGGAAGCTGGCACCCCAGACCGCGGCGACCGCGACGAGGAGGAGGTCGACGACGATTTCGGGGACACGGCGGGCCATACGCCTACCGTCGCTGGCTGCAGACAGAAGATCAACGGGCACTTTCTTCACTGTGACGTAAGTTCTTCCTTATGGATGTGGCCCACCTGCGCCTGCTGCGCGAACTCCGCGACCGGGGAAGCGTGGCGGCCGTGGCGGCGTCGCTGCACGTCTCGGCGTCGGCGGTGTCGCAGCAGCTCTCGGCGCTCCAGGCGCACGTACCCGTTCCGCTGACCACCCGGCGCGGGCGCACCCTCGCCCTCACACCCGCCGGCCAGGCCCTCGCCGCCGCCGGCGCGCGGGTCGACGAGGCCCTGGTCTCGGCGCGAGAGGCCGTGGGGGCCTTCCTCGACACGAGCGACCGCCCGGTGCGCGTCTCGGCCTTCCACAGTGCCGCTCTCGCGCTCTTCGGGCCCCTCCTGCGCGAACTCGACGGCACGCCGCCGCTGCACCTCGCCGACGCCGACGTGGCGCACCGCGACTTTCCGGGACTGACCGCCGACCACGACATCGTCGTGGCGCACCGCCTCGCGCACGACGAACCGTGGCCCGTGGACCGTGTGGTCACGGTGCCGCTGCTCGAGGAGCCGCTCGACATCGCCCTGCCGGCCGAGCACCCGCTGGCCCGACGCGACGAGCTGCGCGCGACCGACCTCGTCGCCGAGAGGTGGGTGTCGGTGCACCCCGGATTCCCGCTCGCCGGGGTGCTCGATCATCTCGCCGCCCACGTGGGGCGCCCTCTCGAGGTCGCCCACCGCATCAACGAGTTCTCGGTGACGGCCGAGGTCGTGCGCGCCGGGGCGGCGATCGCCGTCATGCCGCGCACCACGACGACACCCCTCGCCGTCGATGGACTGGTGCTGCGACCGCTCGCGGATGTCGCCCTGGTCCGCCACGTGGACGCGCTGGCGCGACCCGACGCACTGGCCTACGCCGCGGTGCGGCGCGTGCTCTCGGCGCTGCGTACCGTGTCGGCGCGGGCGTCCGCACGCGTCGCAGGCGCCGACTCCGACTGACCCGCGGGGCGCGGCGCGACGTCGGGCGGCTTCACGGCGGCGCGGCGACGGGAACCCCCGCGTCCCGGAGCGCTCAGCGCGTCGGCGGCGGATCCGCGACGGCTGCTGCGGGCCGGGGGGCGGGGTGCGCCGGCGCGACCCCGGGGTCGAGCGGAACCTCGTCGTCGTCCTTCATCGCCTTCAGCTCGCCCTTGAACAGCCGGGCCGATCTGCCGACACTCTGGGCGAGGGCCGGCAGCTTGGCCGCGCCGAACAAGAGGACGATCACCGCGAGAACGATCAGCAGATGCCATCCGGTCAGTCCATGGAGCATGGGGCCTCCTCGGCCGTGTCGGCCGCTCTGCCGACGGGTGGGGGATCGGCGCTCGTCGCACCGTTCGGCGATGCTAGCCCGCGACGAAGGCAGACCACAAGACTCGCGTTAGCCGTTCTTTTGTTGTCTGCGCATTACGCATCTTTTGATTGACCTATGGAAAAACATCCGTCAAGATGACGACGAGCGACGTCCCGCACCACAGGACGCCTCATCCCCCCGAGGCTCGCCGCGCGAACCGCCCTGAGAGGCGATGATCGGCGACCCCTCCCACTCGACGAAGAGTAAGGAGCACGCACCGCGTGTGGCCGACCGCCACCGCATGAAGAGCCCGGGCCGCCACGACCAGCCGTTGAGACCGACTGAGTGGCGACCCGGTGAAAACAACTCGAACGCATTCACAGGAGCTGTTTCACGATGAACTCTACTTCTCGGCATCCGGTCGTCCGGTCCCGGTTGACGGCGGTCCTCGCGGCCACCGCGCTGGGCCTGGGCGCCATCGCCGCAGCGCCCGTCCCCGCCTTCGCGCACGACGGGCACGACCACGGCACGACCGACCCCGGGGGCGACCACGGCGACCCCACCGACCCCGGCACCCCCGACCCCGGCGACACCGGCGAGAACGGCGGCGCTCTGGACTGGAGCAACTACGAGCGCGTGCTGCTGACCAAGGACGTGGGCGAGCCCATCGACCTCGCGGTCCTGCCCGACAAGCGCGTGCTGCACACCGCCCGCAACGGCGACGTGCGCCTGACCGACCCGGCGACGGGCGTCACGCGCGTCACCAACACGCTCGACGTCTACGCCAACTCCGAGGACGGCCTGCAGACGGTCGCCCTCGACCCGAACTTCGCCGAGAACAACTGGGTGTACCTCGTGTACTCCCCGCGCGACGCGGACGGCGACGGCGTGGCCGACACCCCGGCGGGCAACTCCCCCAACACGCTCCCCGCGGGCGCCGACGAGTCGTACTGGGACCAGTGGGTCGGCGTGAACCGTCTCGCCCGCTTCCAGTGGAACGGAGACGCCCTCGACCTCGCGAGCGAGCAGGTCGTCCTCGACGTCGAGGTCCAGCGCGGGCAGTGCTGCCACGTCGGTGCCGACATCGGCTTCGACGGCGACGGCAACCTCTACCTGAGCACGGGCGACAACACCCCGGCATCCACCCCGGGAGCCAACGGCTTCGCGCCCAACAACGACGCCCCCGGGTACAACCCCGGCTTCGACTCGCGCCGCGGCGCCGGCAACACCAACGACCTGCGCGGCAAGATCCTGCGCATCCACGTCGAGGACGACGGCTCGTACACGATCCCCGAGGGCAACCTCTTCGCCCCCGGAACCGAGCTCACCCGCCCCGAGATCTTCGTGATGGGCGTGCGCAACCCCTTCCGCATCGAGGTCGACATCGAGACCAACTCGCTGTCGTGGGGCGACTACGGCCCCGACGCGACGAAGGCCGTCGCCGAGACCGCGGGCCGCGGACCCATGGGCCTGGTGGAGTGGAACGCCATCAGCCTCGACGAGCCGCAGAACGCCGGCTGGCCCTACGTGCACGCCGACAACCAGGCGTACAACGACTGGGACTTCGCCACGGCGACGCCGGGTGCGTTCTTCGACCCGGACAACCTCAAGAACGAGTCGCGCTGGAACACCGGTCTCACCGATCTTCCCCCCGCGCAGCCCGCGACCCTCTGGTACGGCGACAACCCCGGCGACCAGCCGTGGGACGAGCTGGTGAACTTCGGAGCCGGTAACGGCCAGGGCCCCATGGGCGGCCCCGTCTACCACTACGACGAGAACAACCCCTCGCCCACGAAGCTCCCCCAGCACTGGGACCGCAAGGCGTTCATGGGCGAGTTCTCGCAGGACTACATCGCCGCGTTCACGCTCGACTGGGACAGCTTCGAGGTCAGCGCGATCGAGGACTTCCTGCCCAACGCCGCTCTGAGCACCCTCGGTCAGCCGCCGCACGACAACCCCATGGACGTGGAGATCGGGCCCGACGGCTCGATGTACGTGCTCGACTACGGCGACGGCTTCTTCCGCGCGAACCCCGATGCCGGTCTGTACCGCATCGACTACGTCGCCGGGAACAAGTCGCCCCAGGCCCGCTTCACCGCGACGCCCACCTCGTCGTCGCAGGCGCCCCTGACCGTCGAGTTCGACGCGTCGACCTCGACCGACCCCGACGGAGACACCCTCACCTACGAGTGGGACTTCGACGGCGACGGGGACTACGACGCCACCGGCGTCACCGCGTCGTACACGTACACCGAGCTGGGCAACTACAGCGCTCGCCTGCGCGTGTCCGACCCGGGTGGACGCTTCGGCCTGACCTCGCGCACCATCTCGGTGGGCAACCAGGCACCCGAGGTGACCGTGGCCTTCCCCGGCAACGGCGCGTTCTTCGACTGGGGTCAGGCGATCCCCTTCCAGGTGACGACGACGGATGCCGAGGACGGCGACGCCACGGACTGCTCGCGCGTGAGCTGGACCTACGGTCTCGGCCACGACGAGCACGCCCACCCCGAGGTCTCGGGCACGGGCTGCACCGGCGTCTTCCGCACCGACCCGAACTCGCCCGAGCACGGCCCCGGCGCCCTGCTCTACGGCGCGGTCGTGGTCACCTACACCGACGCGGGCGCCAACGGACTGCCGGCGGCCACGGGCGAGGCGACCGTTCGCCTGAACCCCAAGCTGCAGCAGGCCGAGCACGCGATCCGTCGCGAGGGCGTCACGACGTACGCCGACGCCGGCGCCTCGGGCGGAAACGCCGTCCGCGGCCTCGGAGCGGGCGACTTCCTCGCCTTCGACCCGGTGAACTTCGCCGGGATCGACGGCGCCGTAGTCCGCGCGAGCGGTGCGGGAGAGGTGCAACTGCGCTGGGGCGCGGCCGACGCCGAGCCCTTCGCGACCGCCACCATCCCCGCGGGGAACGGCTGGCAGGACGTCGAGATCGCCCTCGACGCCCCCGAGGGCACCGGAGCGCTCTACGTCACCTCGGCCGAC
This sequence comes from Sphingomonas sp. G5, assembly GCF_052660795.1. Taxonomy (NCBI): domain Bacteria; kingdom Pseudomonadati; phylum Pseudomonadota; class Alphaproteobacteria; order Sphingomonadales; family Sphingomonadaceae; genus Sphingomonas; species Sphingomonas sp. G5. Next base: position 3,100,043 of record NZ_CP109660.1, read on the forward strand.
GAACTCGCCGTCGATGCGCTGACGATGGTCGGCGACGGCGTCGGAGACGTCACACCCCCGACGGTCGCGCACACGCTGGCCCCCGCCACCCCCACGGGTGTCGGCGGCGTGTTCAACGAACCGGTCCGCTTCTCGGTGCAGGCCGCCGACAACGGCACGCTCGCGAGCGTCGAGTACTCCCGCGACAACGGCGCGACCTGGGTGACCCTCGCGGCGAACCAGCAGTACGGCGTCACGTTCGACCAGGACGGCGTCTACGACATCCGCTACCGCGCCACCGACACCGGCGGCAACGTCTCGGAGCTCGGTTCGGTGTCGTTCACGATCGACCTCGACGCTCTCGATGAGCCGACCGTCGACACCCGCACGCTCGTCTCGCTCGGCTCCCCGCGCGTCACCTACGGCGCCCCCGGCGACGTGACGGTGTCGGTGCGCGGAGAGGGCGGCGCCCCCACGGGCGAGGTCGTGCTGACGGTCGGCGAGACCGAGCTCGGTCGCGCGACGCTGGACGCGGACGGCAACGCCGTCGTCGCCCTCCCGGCGGACCTCCCGGTCGGCACGCACACCCTGCGGGCCACCTACGGGGCCGACGAGACCTTCAAGGGATCGGCCGGCATCGGTCGTCTCACGGTCTCGCAGGCGAAGTCGACGACCTCGGTCGCCGTCTCGCCGACGCCGGTCAAGCCCGCCGTGGCCGCCACCGCCACGGTCCAGGTGGCCTCGTCGACGGGCATCGTCCCGACCGGCGACGCCACGGTGACGATCCGCCGCAACAACGCGGTCGTCACCACCCTCACCGGCACGCTCGGCGCAGACGGCACCGTCCAGGTGACCCTGCCCAAGCTCAGCGCGGAGGGCACCTACCAGGTGCAGGCCTCTTACACCGGTTCGACCGGGATCGCGAAGAGCAGCGGCAGCGCGACCCTGACCGTCAAGAAGTAACACCCCGGTGGGGGTCGCGCACCGCGGCCCCCACCACCCCCACGGTCGTCCCCGGCCCCGGGGCGGACCCACCTCGAAGGAGAGTCATGAGTCACCACCACGACCACGCGCACCCCACGGTGCCGGATCGGCCCATGAGCCGGCGCACCCTGCTCAAGGCCCTGGCGGCATCGTCCGTCGCCATCGGCATCGGCGCCGCCGCCATGCCCGCCGCCGCCTCGGCATCCACCGCTCTCGGCGCCCGCGCCGCGGCGGCCGCTCCCCCGGTGAGCGCGGGCAAGCGCCTCGTCCCCGTCAACCGCATCGGCATCCAGCTCTACACCGTCCGCGACAAGGTCAGCTCGCTGGGCTTCCGTGCGGTGTTCGAGGAGCTGGCTCGCATCGGCTACTCGGAGATCGAGTTCGCGGGCTACACGCAGGGAGGCGTCGGCGCCATCACCCCGCAGGAGATCCGCCAGCTGCTCGACGACAACGGCCTGCGCGCGACCGGTGCCCACGTCAACCTCACCCCGGCCAACATCGACCAGCAGCTCGAGATCGCGCACGTGCTGGGCATGCCGCACCTGGGTCAGGGCGGGCCCATCGCCGGCGGGTACGGCGGACCCCTCGCCAAGGATGCCTGGATGCAGGCCATCGGCACGTGGAACCAGATGGGCGAGAAGGGGCGCGCAGCGGGAATCAAGCTCTACCTGCACAACCACGCCCAGGAGTGGGGTTTCACGACCGACACGAACGAGCGCATCTACGACCTGTACTGGGCCAACCTCAACCCCGAGACGGTGTTCTTCGAGATGGACGTCTACTGGGCGCACGTCGGGAAGCACCTGTACCCCGGGTTCGAGCCGATCGACTACATCAAGCGCGACCCCCGCCGCTTCCCGATCCTCCATCTGAAGGACGGCAAGCTCAACCCGAGCAGCGCCAACGGGTACGACATCGTCGAGTTCGGCGCCGGGAACATCGATTACACGGCGTTCCTGTCGCAGCTGCGCGACCGCGGCCAGCGCTTCGGCATGTTCGAACAGGACAACGCCTCCACGGTGCCGGTCAACCCCGGGGACTCGCTCGCCAACGCCGACCGCAGCTACGACAACATCGCAGCCCTGCGCGGCTGAGCGACGAGGAAGAACCGATGAACAGAATCACGAAACTCACCACCGTCGGACTCCTCGTCATCGGGGGCAGCGTCGTCGCCGTCCCCGCGTACGCGGCCGACCTCACCTGCACCGACGACCTGGGCAGCCAGACCGTCTCGGGAAACCTGATCGTCCCCGGCGGAGCGGACTGCGTGCTCGGCGGAGCGACCGTCGAGGGCGACATCGTCGTCGAGGCGGGCGGGTGGCTGGATGCCACCTCGGTCACCGTCACCGGAGACGTCGTCGCCACCGACGCGTACGGCGTCTCGCTCGACGGCACGAACGTCGCCGGCGACATCAGCGCCTACTCCGCCGACACCACGGTGGGCTTCCTCTACGTCAACGACCTGAAGGTCGGGGGCTCGGTGGAGGCCGGCGGCATCGACGTGGAGGTCGTCGACAGCGCGATCTCGGGCTCGCTGCTCACCCAGCGGGCGAACTACGTCGACGTCGTGCGCTCCTCGGTCGGCGCCGATGTGTCGGTCGACGGCTCGGGCTGGGGTGTGTCGATGACGGGAGCCGTCGTCAAGGGCGACGTCACCGTGAGCGGCAGCTCGCGCGACGTGCTCATCGGCGCCACCGCCGACGGCGGCTCCGACGCGTTCGCCAACTCGATCGGCGGGAATCTCTCGCTCACCGGGAACACCGCGAACCTGCGCGTGGCGAACACCACGGTGTACGGGGCTCTCGCACTCGACGGCAACTCCCCCGCCGCCGCGTTCGGTGCGGGCGTCCGCGCCGGCTCGACCACGGGCGACTACACGGGTGAGGCGCCGACCGCGCCTCCTGCCGGTGACCAGGCCATCGCGGTGACGGTTCCCGACCAGGGCTCGGGCGAGCTCACGTGGTCGATCGAGGGCACCTCGCGCCTGGTCGACCTGGGGGTTGCGACCGAGAACCTCGACCACTACGCCGCCTCCGGTGAGATCGCGCCGATCCGCGTGCAGGACACGCGGGCCGGCAACCCCGGGTGGTCGCTGACCGCTCAGGTGTCGAACTTCACCGCCGGCGGCCAGGAAGTGTCGAGCAAGTACCTCGGCTGGACGCCCGAGGTCCTCGAGACGCAGGGCGGTGCCGTCGCCGGCGCTCCCGTGCCCTCCGGCTTCGACAGCGGCCAGGGCCTGTCGGTCGCCCGCACCCTCGCTCAGGCGAACGACGGCCACGAGCGCGGATCCTCGCTCGTGGGCGCCGACCTGGATCTCAAGCTCCCGCTCGAGACCCCCCGCGGTACCTACACCGCGACCGTGACGCTGACCGCCCTCAGCTGATCCCCCCTCCTGCCGGGGTCGCGCTCCCCGAGAACGCGGCCCCGGCGGGACCCCTTCCACACGAAAGCCACGCCCATGTCCCCGGCGAAGACCTCCCCCCGTTCCCTCCGTACTCTTGTGTCGTTCCTCGCCGGCCTCGCGCTGCTGCTGGGAACCCCCGTCGCCGCCTCCGCGGCCGCCGCTCCTTCCGCCGAGACCACGGTGACGTGGAGCGTCAAGCCCGCCGACACCGCGCAAGGGCGCGACCGGCCCAACTACGCGTACGACCTGCTGCCCGGGGGGACGGTCGGCGACGCCCTGTACGTCGCCAACCGCAGCCCCCAGCCGATCACCCTGCGCGTCTACGCCGCGGACGGCTTCCTCACCGAAGACGGAGCCCTCGACATCCTCGCCGGAGACGCGGAGTCCACCGACCTCGGCAGCTGGGTCTCGATCGAATCGTCCGAGCTCACCCTCGACAGTGGCGCGAGCGCCGAGGTGCCCTTCACCGTCGCCGTCCCCGCCGACGCAGCTCCCGGCGACTACGCCGCCGGCATCGTGGCATCCATGCTCGTCACCGCCGACAACGGCACCGTCACCGAACGCCGTCTCGGCTCGCGCGTGCACCTGCGCGTGCAGGGCGCCCTCGCCCCCTCTCTCGCCGTGGGCGAGGTGGCCGTCGACTACCACGGCACCGCGAACCCCGCCGAGGCCGGCTCCGCCACCGTCACCTACACCCTGACCAACACCGGCAACACCCGCCTCGACCCGAACGTCGAGGTCGCCCTGGGCGGTCCCTTCGGCTGGGCGCGCGTGACCGCGGCCGACGACGCCCCCGAGCTGCTCCCCGGCAGCTCGCTCGAGCGCACCGTCGAGGTCGCCGGGGTCGTGCCCCTCGTGCTGCTCTCGGCCGATGTGACGGCGACCTCGCAGGTGGTCTCGCGCACGCTCGCCGGCGCCGAGCCCTCCACCCTCGACCCCCTCGTCTCGCAGGGCGCCGCCGCCACCGCCGCCGTACCGTGGACCGCGCTCGCGATCCTCGCCGTCATCGTCCTGCTCGTCGCCTGGCGCATCGTCGCGGCCCGGCGCCGCAGGGCCGCTCACGCGCGCGAGATCGCCGCCGCGGTGGCAGCCGCGCGGGCGGATGCCGCGGGGACGGATGCCGACGCGGACGCGGACGCCGGTCGCGAGACGGTGCCCGCGGGTGCCGTCGCCGAACCCGGTTCATCGAACGACGACGTCGGCCCCGCGACCCGCGCCTCGCGCCGGTCGCCCTGAGACCCGCTCGCGGCGTGGAGAGGGACACTCCGCGCCGCGAGCGACCCACGACGCCCGTCGTGCTGCGGCACGGTGGGCGTTGTTCGTGCCGCGGGCCCGCGTGCCGCGCGCACGACAGCGGACTCCACGCGATACGCCGGGTCGCCGGCATCCGGAACCGACGTGTCAGGGGAACGCTCCGCCGCTGGGTACGGGGCACCGGCCCACGGACCGTCGCGACCCGCGGCGAGCGCGGCGCGCTCGACAGCGGACTCCACCGCGATCCGCGGCGCCCCGCCCGCGCGGGTCAGGCGCGCAGGAACGCGGCGTTCAGCGACTCGGGCGCCAGGGCGTGCTCGACGGCGAGCATGCTCGCGCCGATGACGGCGGCCTTCTCGGCGGCGACCGACTGCACGATCGACAGGTATTCGGTGGCGAGGGGCGTGGAGCGGGTGTAGACGACCTCGCGGACTCCCGCAATGAGGTGCTCGCCGACGCGGGCCATGGAGCCGCCGATGGCGATGACCGAGGGGTTCATGAGGCTCACGCAGGTCGTGAGCACCTCGCCGATGTCGCGGCCCGCCTGACGCACGGCCTGGATCGCGTCGATGTTGCCGCGCTTGACGAGGTCGACCACGTCGGAGCCGGTGTGGGCCTCGATCCCCTGCGCGCGCAGGGCACGGGCGATGGCGGGGCCGGATGCCAGGGCCTCGAGGCACCCGCGATTGCCGCACTGGCACGGGATGTCGGCGCCGCGCGCGACCTGGACGTGGCCGATGTCGCCGGCGATTCCCTGGGCGCCGCGCTGCAGGTGGCCGTCGGAGATGATGCCGGTGCCGATACCGGTGGCCACCTTCACGAACATGAAGTGGTCGACCGCGGGCCAGGCGATGCTGCGTTCGCCCAGGGCCATGATGTTGACGTCGTTGTCGACGAGGACCGGGACGGGCATGTGCTGGTAGATCCAGCCCGGAATGTCGAAGCGATCCCAGCCGGGCATGATCGGGGGGTTCACCGGCTGGCCGGTGGAGTGCTCGACGGGCCCCGGAACGCCGATGCCCATCGCGGCGACGTCGGAGGCCGAACGACCGGACTCGGTCAGCAGTGCGGTCGCCGTCTCGACGAGCCAGGTCAGCACGGGCTCGGGGCCGGTGGCGATGTCGATCTCGCCGGTGCGCTCGCTGAGCACCTTGCCGGTGAGGTCGGCGATCGCGACGGTCGCGTGCGACGCACCGAGGTCGACGGCGACGACGACCTTGGCCGCGGGGTTGATGGCGAACTGCGACGGGGGTCGACCGCCGGTGGACACCGCGTCGGCGACGGGGGTGATGAGGCCCATCCGCATGAGCTCGTCGACGCGGACGGCGACGGTCGATCGGGCGAGGCCGGTCGACTTGGCCAACTCCGCTCGCGTACGCGGTACGCCGTCTCGCAGCAGCTGGAACAACTGGCTCACGCCATTGACCGACTGCACGGAATCTGTCGTCATCCTCTTCACGCCCTCAGTACACCATTAGTAGCAATGCATTCCATCCACATGCCGACGGCGACTACGCGAATCACGCAGCCGCCGTCGGCATAAGTGTCGTCAGCCCCGTCCCGGGGGACGGGAGAAGCGCTGCTGCAGGAGCACCGCGACCACGATGATGACACCTTTCGCCACCGCCTGGACGGAAGACGAGAGATTGTTCTGGATGAACACGTTCGACAACGTCGCGAAGATGAGGACGCCGAACACCGTACCGGTGATCGTGCCCCGGCCGCCGACGAGCAGCGTGCCGCCCACGACGACCGCCGCGATGGCATCCAACTCGTAGAGCTGACCGTGCGTGGACGTGCCGGCCGTGGTGCGGCCGAGGATCATGACGGCCGCGATTCCCGCGCACAGACCGGTGATGGCGTAGAGCCACATCGTGTGGCGGCGCACGTCGATGCCGGCGAGGCGCGCGGCCTCGCGATTGCCGCCGACGGCCACGGTGCGCCGACCGAAGGTCGTGCGGTTCAAGAGCACCCAGCCGAGGGCCGCGACGATCGCGAAGATCCAGATGAGGATGTCGACGCCGAGGATGTCGGCGTTCATGAAGGTGATGAAGCCGCGGTCCTGCACGACGAGCGTGCGACGCTCGGCGAGGATCTCGGCCAGGCCTCGGGCACCAACGAGCATCGCGAGGGTGGCCATGAACGCCACGACGTTCCCGTAGGCGATGACGATGCCGTTGATGAGGCCCGCACCGACCCCCACCGCGAGGGCGATGACGACCATGACGCTCCAGTGCAGGTTGTCGGCGAGATCCTGGACCGCGGCGAGGGTCGCGACGACCGAGGCGAGGCCCATGACGGAGCCGACCGACAGGTCGATGCCGCCCGCGATGATCACGAGGGTCATGCCGATGCTGATGACGCCGATGATCGAGGCCTGGCGGAGGATGACGAGCAGGTTGTCGACGCTGGTGAACGATCCGGGAGCGGTGACGGCGCCGACGATCACGATCACGAGCAGCGCGACGACGAGGCCGATGTTGCGACCGGCCGAGCCGGAGAGGAACCGGCGCCAGGCCGGCGCGGGAGCCGGAGCCGCGACAGCCCCGGTCTCTGTGGGGACCGTGCGCGCACGGGTCGGGGTGGTCTGCTCGCTCACGCGGCGGATCCTTTCATGACGAGATCGAGCACGCCGTGCTCGTCGATCTGGTGGGAGGGGAGGGTGCTCAGGATGCGGCCGTCGGCGACGACGAGGACGACGTCGGCGAGGCCGAGCACCTCTTCGATCTCGCTGGAGACGACGACGACGGCGTTGCCCGCGGCGGCGAGATCGCGGATGAGGGCGTAGATCTCGGCGCGAGCGCCGACGTCGACGCCGCGGGTGGGTTCGTCGAGCAGCAGCACCTCGGTGCCGTGCACGAGCCAGCGCGCGAGGAGGATCTTCTGCTGGTTGCCGCCGGACAGGGTGCGGGCGGGACGATCGGGGTCGGCGGGACGCAGTTCGAAGGCGTCGATCTGCTCCCGGGCGATCTTGCGGGCGGCGCGGTCGTCGAGGAAGCCGCCCTTGGCGAAGCGCTTCATCGAGGCGAGGGCGATGTTGACGAAGATCGGCTCGTCGAGGACGAGGCCCTGACTCTTGCGCTCCTCGGGGGACAGACCGATGCCGGCGTGCACGGCGGCTCGCACCGATCCGCGCGACAGGGTCTTCTCGCGCACGCGCACGGTACCCGCGGTCGCGCGTCGGGCCCCGTAGACGGTCTCGAGGATCTCGGATCGACCCGAGCCGACCAGTCCCGCCAGCCCCACGACCTCGCCGGCGCGCACCGAGAACGACACGTCGGAGAAGACCCCGTCCAGGCCCAGGCCCTGCACGTCGAGCACGACCGGAGCATCGGATGCCACGGGCACGCGCTCCGGGAAGACGTTGGCGACCTCGCGCCCGGTCATGAGCCGAATGAGCTCCGCCTTGGGGGTGTCGGCGGCGGAGAGGCCGACCGCGGTGGTGCGTCCGTCTTTCAGGACGGTGATGCGGTCGCCGATCTCGCGGATCTCTTCGAGGCGGTGCGTGATGTAGACCACGGCGATGCCGGCGGCGGTCAGTTCGCGCACGACCGCGAAGAGGTTCTTGACCTCTTCGGTGTCGAGCACGGCCGAGGGCTCGTCCATGATGATGAGCTTGATGTCGTGCGACAGGGCGCGGGCCATGCTCACGATCTGCTTGTTCGCGGCGCTGAGCGAGCCCACCTCGGTGTTCGGTGAGAGGGTGGCGTGGCCGAGGCGTCGCAGCAGCTCCTTCGTCTGGCGGGCGGCCTCGGCGCGCTGCGTGAAGCCGCCGCGGGCGAGTTCGTGGCCCAGGAAGATGTTCTCGGCGATGGTGAGGCCGTCGACGACGTCGAGTTCCTGGTACATCGTCGCGATGCCGAGCTCGATGGCCGCGTCGGGGTCGGCGATCTCGACGCTCTCACCGAGCCAGACGATCTCGCCCTCGTCGGGGCGGTGCACTCCCGCGAGCGTCTTGATGAGAGTCGACTTGCCCGCGCCGTTCTGGCCCAGCACGCAGTGCACCTCTCCGGCGACGATGTCGAGATCGACACCGCGCAGGGCGCGGACGCCGGCGAAGGACTTGGTCACGCCTCGGACGGTGAGTAATGACGACTGATGGTCAACTTTGATCACGCGGCGAACATAACACGCCGCCTCGTCGTCGCGCGACCCGAATCAGGCCCGCGAGCTCTCGCCGGCCTCCCGCGTGCACGCGATCCACTTCCCCGCGGAAAGACGTCGTGGCCGGACTTATGCAGATTGAAAAACAAAAGATGCTCACCTGGACGACACTTCTGCTAGCGTGAGCCGCGTCAGAGTGGACCCTTCCTTCCGGAATGACCCGGGGCCGCGATGACCCCAGCTGCATCACATTTCAAGGAGGAAACATGCGCTCACAGTGGAAGTCGCGTTCGCGACTCGTCCTGACCGGCATCGCCGTCGTCGCCTCGGTCGGCCTGCTCGCCGGTTGCACCGGTTCGGGCGGCGACAACGACAGCATCGTCGGCCAGGGCACCACGACCGAGGAGAACGCCGCCACGGGCGACACCGTCACCATCGGCTTCTCCGGCCCCGCCGCCGACCACGGTTGGCTCGGCGCCATCAACTCCGGTGCGCTCGCCGCCGCCGAGAGCTTCCCCGACGTCGACCTGAAGGTCGCCGAGGGCACGAACGACGTCAACGCGCAGATCGCCGCTGTCGAGACGTTCATCAACGACGGCGTGGACGCCATCGTGCTCCTGCCGAGCGACGGCGCCGCGCTCACCGAGGTCGCGATCAAGGCGATGAACGCGGGCATCCCGGTCATCAACGTCGACCGCGAGTTCTCGAGCCCCTTCGCCGCTCGTTCGACGATCCTCGGCGACAACTACGGCATGGGCGTCAGCGCCGGCACCTACATCTGCGAGCAGCTCGAGGGCAACAGCAACGCCATCGTCGGCGAGATCGCGGGCATCGACTCGCTGCCCCTCACCCAGGACCGCTCCGCGGGCTTCGCCGACGCTCTGTCGGACTGCGGCCTCAAGGTCGGGCCGCGCGTCGCCGCGGACTTCACCGTGCAGGGCGGCGAGGCCTCGACCTCGCAGCTACTGTCGGCCAACCCGAAGATCGACGCTCTGTGGAACCACGACGACGACCAGGGCATCGGCGTGCTCGCCGCCATCACGGCGGCCGGTCGCGACGAGTTCCTCATGGTGGGCGGCGCGGGCAGCCGGAACGCGATGGAGTCCATCCAGGCCGACGACAGTGTGCTGAAGGCGACGGTCATCTACCCGTCGACGCAGGCCGCCGACGGCATCGCGCTGGCACGCCTCATCGCCCAGGGCAAGACCGCGGGAGACCTCATCACGCCCAGCGTCCCCAACCGCATCGTGTTGGACGCCCCCGTGGTGACGAAGGACAACGTCGCGTCCTTCATCGACCTCGCGTTCCAGTCCTGACCGATCCGGGGCGTCCGCGTTCATCGCGGGCGCCCCGTCCCTCGTCCCCCAGAGAAAGACCTCATCGTGACCCAGCCCCTTCGCATCGCCATGATCGGTGCGGGATTCATGGGCGCCGCGCATTCCCAGGGATGGCGCGTCGCCCCTCGTTTCTTCGACCTCCCCCTCGCCCCCGAGATGAGCGTGCTCGTCGGGCGCGACATCGCCCGCACACGGGCGGCCGCCGACACCTGGGGCTGGCTCGAGAGTGCGACCGACTGGCGCGAGGTCATCCACCGCTCCGACATCGACGTCGTCGACATCGTGACGCCCGGCGACTCGCACGCCGAGATCGCCATCGCCGCCCTCGCCGCCGGCAAGCACGTCATCTGCGAGAAGCCCCTCGCCAACACCGTCGACGAAGCCCGCCGCATGGCCGAAGCCGCCGCGGCCGCGTCCGCCAGCGGCATCCGTTCCATGGTCGGCTTCACCTATCGGCGGCTTCCGGCCACCACCTTCGCTCGCGACCTCGTCGCCGCCGGGCGCCTCGGCGACATCCGCCAGGTGCGCGCCGAGTACCTGCAGGACTGGCTGAGCGACGCCGAGGCCCCGCTCACGTGGCGCCTGCAGAAGGACCGCGCCGGCTCCGGTGCCCTCGGCGACATCGGCGCCCACGCCGTCGACCTCACCGAGTTCATGACCGGGCAGCGGGTGACCCGCGTCGCCGGCATCCTCGAGACGATCGTCGCCGAGCGTCCCGTCCTCGCCTCCTCGTCCGGCCTCTCGGGGTCGGCGGGCACCGAGCGCGGATCCGTCACCGTCGACGACCTCGCCCTCTTCACCGGCCGCCTCGAGAGCGGCGCCCTCGCCTCGTTCGAGGCCTCGCGCTTCCGCCTGGGCCGCAAGAACGCCCTGCGCATCGAGATCGCGGGTTCGCTCGGCTCCCTGTCGTTCGACCTCGAGAGCCCGAACGAACTGCAGTTCTACGACGCCACCGCACCGTCCACCGAGCAGGGTTTCCGTCGAATCCTCGTCACCGAACCCGAGCACCCCTACGTCGCGGCGTGGTGGCCCACCGGCCACATGCTCGGCTACGAGCACGGCTTCTCGCACCAGGCGAAGGACTTCGTCGAAGCTGTCGCCGCGGGCACCGCACCGACCCCGTCGTTTGCCGACGGCCTGCACGTGCAGGAGGTTCTCGACGCCGTCGCACGCAGCTCCGAGAGCGAGGGCGTGTGGACCGGGGTCGACGCCGATCTCGCCGCCGCCCGTGCCGCCGACCGCGCGTTCGCGGCATCCTGAACCCGATCCCGCACCCGCACCCGCACCGACGAAAGGACGACGCGATGACGCGACCGATCACTCTCTTCACCGGCCAGTGGGCCGATCTACCCTTCGAGGAGGTGGCCCGTCTCGCCGGCGAATGGGGCTACGACGGCCTCGAGATCGCCTGCTGGGGAGACCACCTCGACCCCTGGCGCTGGGACGACGAGGCCTACGTGCAGGACAAGCTCGCCGTCCTCGAGCGCAACGGCCTGAAGGTCTGGACCATCTCGAACCATCTCAAAGGACAGGTGGTCTGCGACGATCCCATCGACCAGCGACACCGCGACATCGTCTCGGACCGCGTGTGGGGCGATGGCGACCCCGAGGGCGTACGCCAGCGCGCCGCCGAGGAGCTGAAGAACACCGCGCGCCTCGCCGCCAAGCTCGGGGTGAAAACGGTCACGGGCTTCACCGGATCGAGCATCTGGAAGTACGTCGCGATGTTCCCGCCCGCCACCGAAGCGATGGTGGATGCCGGCTATCAGGACTTCGCGGACCGGTGGAACCCGATCCTCGACGTGTTCGACGAGGTCGACGTCCGATTCGCCCACGAGGTGCACCCCTCGGAGATCGCGTACGACTACTGGACGACGAAGCGCGCGCTCGAAGCCATCGGCCACCGCGCGGCGTTCGGGCTGAACTGGGACCCCTCGCACATGGTGTGGCAGGACATCGACCCGGTCGCGTTCCTGTGGGACTTCCAGGACAAGATCTTCCACGTGCACTGCAAGGACACCAAGAAGCGACTGGGCAACGGCCGCAACGGACGTCTGTCGTCGCACCTGCCGTGGGCCGATCCGCGACGCGGCTGGGACTTCATCTCGACCGGCCACGGCGACGTTCCGTGGGAGGACGCGTTCCGCATGCTGAACGCGATCGGCTACGACGGGCCGCTGTCGGTCGAGTGGGAGGACGCGGGCATGGACCGCCTGATCGGAGCGCCCGAGGCGCTCGGCTTCGTGCGGAAGCTGTCGTCGTACGAGCCCTCCGGGGCGGCGTTCGATGCGGCGTTCAGCCGGCGCTGACCCGGGGGGGGATCGGTCGGAAGCGAAACGAGGGGCCGGATGCCATGGCATCCGGCCCCTCCGCATGTGCGGGCCGTCCCCTTCGTCGAGGCGGACGCGCGGATCGCGCGACCCGCGGGGCGGCAGGGTCGCGCGCCACCGGAACAGCGGGATGCCACCGGAGCAGGACGCATCCGCCCCGAACGACCGGTTCTCGGCGCATCCCTGTTCTCGATGCACCGCCCGCGCCGCAGGCAACCCCCGCGTCAGACGCCCAGCCCGCGCAGCACCAGGTCGCGCACGCCCGCGGCGGGGAGCGCCTCGGTGTCGGGCAGCAGGCCGGCGTCGCTCGTGACGAGCATCGGCCCGTCGCGGCGCGACGACGACAGGCGCCCATGCGTCCCCCGGACGCACGACGGATCGAGCGGCACCGTGCTCATCGCGTAGCGCAAGCCCAGCCTCTTCTTCACGAGGTTCGCCCCGGCCTTGGCCTTCGCGAGCCGGTCGGCCGGGTCGAAGAACAGCTCGGCGGGGTCGTATCCCGGCTTGCGGTGGATGTCGACGCCCCGGGCGTACTCGGGCGCGCGGTCGTCGTCGAGCCAGAAGTAGTAGGTGAACCACGCCCCGGGCTCGGCCACGACGACCAGTTCGCCCGACCGCTCGTGGTCGAGGCCGTACCGCGCCTGCGCCTCGCGATCGAGCACCTCATCGACGCCCTCGAGCCCGCGCAACAGTGCCGTGACGCGCGGGAGGTCGGCGGCATCCGGAACGTACACGTGAGCGACCTGATGGTCGGCGACGGCGAAGGCCCGTGAGGTCCAGGGGTCGAGCTGCTCGCGACCGTCCTGCACGTAGACCTCGAGCAGCCCGTCGCGGCGGAGGGCGCGGTTGATGTCGACCGGTCGGGACGCCTGCTCGATGCCGTACTCCGACACCGCGACGACCGTGTAGCCGCGCTCGGCCGCGTCGTCGAGCAGCGGGGCGATCGCGTCGTCGAGTTCGCGGGCCGCGCGGGCGGCTTCGGCGCCGTTCGGCCCGAAGCGCTGCAGGTCGTAGTCGAGGTGCGGCAGGTACGCCATCGCCAGGTCGGGCGCCGGACCCCACCGCTCGGTGATGACGCCGCGCGTCGCCTCGGCGAGCCACGCGCTGCTCTGGATGGTCGCGGTCGGCCCCCAGTACTGGAACAGCGGGAACTCCCCCAGCGCCCCCACGAGCTGGTCGTGCAGGGCCGCCGGTCGCACGTAGGCGTCGGGGCTCTTCCGCCCGTCGGCGTGGTAGATCGGGCGCGGCGTCACGGTGATGTCGGTCGTCGCCCCCATCGCGAACCACCAGCCGAGGTTGGCGGTCGTCAGCTCGGGGCGCGAGCGGCGGGCGGTCTCCCACACCTTCTCGCCCGCGACGAGCTTGTTGTGCTGGCGCCACAGCAGCGGGTCGCCGAGACCGCGGAAGTGCCAGCCGTTGCCGACGATCCCGTGCTCGCGCGGCATGGTGCCGGTGAGCATCGTCGATTGCACGCTGCACGTGACGGCCGGGAGGATCGTGTCGAGTCCGAGGTGGCCGCCCGCGCGACCGAGGGCGGTGAGCCGGGGCATCGCGGCGAGCGCGCGCGGCGTGAGCCCCACGATGTCCAGCAGCAGAACCTTGCTCATGCGCGGCTCCTTTCGTCGGTTCCGGATGCCGGGACCCCGGCGACGGCGCGCGGCAGGTGCGCGTGCACCCACCGCAGTTCGGCGGCGATGCCGCTGACGAGCGTCTCGGGCTGCAGGTCGTCGGGCAGTACTGACCAGGTGTAGGTCTCGACGTCGAGGTGCGCCGCGTCGCCGTGGGGCGCCGCGAGGACCGCATCGACGGCCGCGAGAAGCACCTCGGTCGTGGCGCGAAGCGGCGGTGCGGGCCGGGCGTGCAGGGGGATGTGAACGTGCACGCGCCACGCGCGGTCGGTCGGCCACGGGTCGGTGGCGTCGAGCACCTCGGGCAGGTCGTCGGCCCGCCGCGTGCCCCCGGCCTCGCGCACCTGGTGCACGTAGCGTTCCTCGGCGAAGGGCCGCAGCGCCTCGGTGGTGCGGGGGTCGGCGGGGTCGGGCACCTCGAGGGCGACCGAGGCCTGCACCTTGACGATCCGGATGCCGGCGGCGGTGGCCGCGGCGACCGCTCCGGCGGGGTCGGCGAACGAGACGGCGAGGTGGCAGGTGTCGAGGCACAGCCCGAGGCGCCCCTCGTGCGTGAGGTGCGGGCGCGCGTCGAGCCACGCGATCACGTCGGCGACGTCGTCGAGGATGCAGCCGGGCTCGGGCTCGATCGCGACGCGCACGGTGCGGCCGGTCTCGCGTTCGAGGGCGGCGAGGCCCTCGACCAGCCGCTCCAGGTTGTCGTGCGCGGCGCGGTCGGCCGCGGCATCCCACCCTGTTCTCCACCCGAGCGGGAGCGTCGAGATGCTCCCCTCGCCCCCGTCGGGGAGCAGGGCCGCGAGGGCGCGCGCGCAGTCCAGCGTGTACCGCAGCCGCTCGGGCGTGGTCCAGTCGGGGCGGTAGACCGCGAGCTTGACGACATCATCGTGGAACCCGCGGTACGGGAAGGCGTTCACGGTCCGCAGCTCCAGACCGTTGCGCTCGAGGGCGTCGGCGAGGACCGCCCGTGCCTGCGGGTCGCCGGAGAGGGCGGATGCCACGCCCACCGGCATCCACAGTCCGACGCCGAGGCGGTCGAGGCCCGCCGCCCGCCGGATCGGGCCCGCGTGCTCGTCGAGCTGGCGGACGATGCCCGGGAGGTCTTCGGCGGGGTGGACGTTGGTGCAGTACGACAGCTCCACCCTCAGGCCCCCTGGCGCGACGCCATGCCGCGCAGCACCGAATTGCCCTCGAACAGCTCGGGGCCCTGGTTCGCGGGGGCGAAGCCCTCGATCGGGTCGGTGTTCACACGGCCGCTCTGCGCGTAGAAGTCACGGGGGTTGCGCCACAGGACGCGGTCGACGTCGTCGTCGTTGAAGCCGGCGTCGAGCATGGCGAGGCCCGTCTTCGCGGTCTTGAGCGGGTCGGAGCGGCCCCAGTCGGCCGCGGAGTTGACGATCACCCGGTCCAGGCCGATGCGCCGCATGATCGCGACCACGCGCTGTTCGTCCATCTTCGTGTCGGGGTAGATCGAGAAACCCATCCAGGCGCCGCTGTCGGCGACCGCGTCGACGCAGGTCTCGTTGAGATGGTCGACGAGCACACGCTCCACCGCGATGCCCGACTCGGCGACCACGTCGAGCGTGCGCTGCGTGCCGACGGTCTTGTCGCGGTGCGGGGTGTGCACGAGGACGGGGAGGGCGAACTCGATGCCGAGAGCGAGGTGCTGACGGAGGATCTCGTCTTCTTCGGGGGTCATCGAGTCGTACCCGGTCTCACCGACGGCGACGACCCCGTCCTTGGCGAGGTAGGTCGGCAGCTCGGCCATCACCTCGCGGCAGCGCGCGTCGTTCGCCTCTTTGGGGTTCAACGCGATCGTGCAGTGGTGGCGGATGCCGAACTGCGCGGCGCGGAACCTCTCCCACCCGATCAGGGCGTCGAAGTAGTCGAGGAACGACCCCACGCTCGTGCGCGGTTGACCGAGCCAGAACGCCGGTTCCACGAGCGCGCGCACGCCCGCGTCGTACATGGCCTCGTAATCGTCGGTGGTGCGCGCCGACATGTGGATGTGGGGGTCGAAGATGCGCATGTCAGGCCCTTTCGCGAGCACGCAGGAGGAGCAGGTCGTCGGGCACGGGCCGGCCCGCGGCGCGACGCTCGGCCGCGAAGCGCTCGGCCATCGCGGCGAGTTCGTCGTCGGCGCGGACCTCCAGGCCCGAGACGACGGAGAGGGGGATGCCGAGGAACACGCACTTCAGCACGCCGTGGCGCCACGCGTGATCGTCGAGGTGCTCCGCGGCGAAGGTCCCGAGCGCGGCGGCGACGAGCCGGGTGTCGTTGGCACGGAGGGCGTCGACGACCAGCTCGAGACCGGCTTCGCGCCACGCGGCGGCGGGTGCGGCGAGCGCGTCGAGTCCGCGCAGCACGCCGCGGCGTTCGGCGTCGTCTCCGCGTCGGTACAGCGCGACCGCCACGGCGGGGTCGGCGCCGCTGTCGGCCAGGGTCGCGATGATCGCGGCGCGCGCGGCATCGTCGGCGGTCGGCGCGAAGGGCTCGGCGGAGAGGGGGTCGCGCCCCACCTCGCGCCCCGCCGAGGCGAACAGGTGCGGGGCGCGGGTGGCATCCGTCCGTATCTGCTCGATGGCGCGGGTGGTCCAGGGGTGTGCCGGCGGGGCCGCGGGTCCGGGAGCGGAGGAGATTCCGGGGGCGGAGGGCTCTGCGGAGAACCGGGGCCCTCCCCCGGCCGAATCCCCTCCCCCCGCAGCCCCCGCGGGACCCGCCCCCGGAGCGGAGGAGATTCGGGCAGCGGAGGACTCTGCGAGGGACCGGGGCCCTCCCCCGGCCGAAACTCCTCCCCCCACAGCCCCCGCGGGACCCGCCCCGGGAGCGGAGGAGATTCGGGCAGCGGAGGACTCTGCGGAGGACCGGGGCCCTTCCCCGGCCGAATCTCCTCCCCCCGCAGCCCCCGCGGTGGCCGTTCGCTCCGCCGCCGCGACCAGCGCCGCCATGCTCGCGCGGGCCAGTTCGGGGGCCGCGTGCGCGTGCCGCGGCAGCTCGACCGCGATCACTCCGGCGTAGTCGATCTCGCGCAGCGTCGAGAGGGCGGCATCCAGATCGAGCTCACCCTCGCCGAAAGGCAGGTGCTCGTGCGCGGCGGGCAGCATGTCGTCGGCTTGGACGTTGCGCAGCAGCCCGCCCGCGGCGCGCAGGGCCCCGACCACTCCCGCCGGCTCGACGACCACGCAGTGCCCGAGGTCGACGGTCAGGCCCAGGTTCGCGGGGTGGCCGAGGCGAGCGCGGAGCGCGAGAGCATCGGCCACGGTCTCGACGAGCATGCCGGGTTCGGGCTCGAGGGCGAGGGTGACGCTCGCGTCGGCGGCGAACGCGGTGAGCTCGAGCAGACGCTCCTCGAGCAGCACGCGGGCCTGATCGACCGAGACGTCGTCGGGCACGACTCCGCTCCACAGCGACACGCAGTCGGCATCGAGGACCGCGGCGATCTCGATGGCCCGGCGCAGGAAGGCCATCCGCGACCCGGCCTCGCGGTCGACCAGGGTCGGCCGGTGTTTGCGCAGCGGGTCGAGAAGGTAGCGGGCCCCCGTCTCGACGACCACCCGCAGGCCGCGGCGACGCAGGTCGGCGGCGAGCGCCTGGGTCTGCGCGCGCCAGTCGGCGGCGAAGGGGTCGAGGTGCGGGTGACCGAGCGTGAGGGCCACGGCGCCGTAGCCGTGATGCTGCAGCACGTCGAGAGCGGCGGGCAGCGGGTGGTCGGTGAAGCCGTTGGTGCCGTATCCCCAGGTCCAGCTCATGTGATGTCTCCCGTCGATCGGCGGCGGCCGAGCACGCGGCCGAGGGTCTCGACGCCCAGCAGGGCGGCGGTGGCGAGCGGCGAGCCCGCGCGGGCGGCGAGGGCCGACTGCAGGGGGACGACCGAGCGGATGCCGGCGCGGGTCGCGTCTCGCGCTTCGGCGGCTCCGGGCCGGCGGGCCACGCGCAGCTGCCCGGGGAGGACCGCGGCGAGGTAGCGAGCTGCCCCGAGGAGGGCGGCGGGGCGGTTTCCCCGACCGAGCAGACCGGATGCCGCCACGGCGACGCTCACGGCCACGGCGGCGCGCCCGGTGTTCACGGTCGATCCGTCGACCTCGCCCCGCGAGATCGCGGTGACGGCGACGGTGTGCGCGGCGACGGCGCCCGCGGGAACCAGCGCCGAGCGCCACCCCGGGCCCGCGGCGCCCATCATCACGTCGAGCCCCCGGCACGCGGCCATGACCACGGGGCCCGCCGCGGTGGGCTTGAACACGGTGTCGTACGCCCACAGCGCCCCGGCGAGAGCGATCGCGGCCAGACCCGAGGAGCGACCGGCGACGAAGGCCGAGCCGACGCCCAGAACGGTGAGTCCCGCGCCGACCGCGAGGGCGCGGTCACGGCTGATCCGCCCCGAGGGAATGGGGCGTTCCGGGCGTTCGAGCGCGTCGAGGTCGGCATCCGCCCAGTCGTTCAGGGCCATGCCGGCGCTGTACAGGCAGACCGACGATGCCGCGAGGGCACTGATCCGCAGGGGAGCGGCCGCACCCGGCCCGCGCGCACTCAGCGCCCCGACGAGTGCGTCGCCGAGGACGGTGAGCGAGGCGGGGGCGCGGACGAGGTCGAGGTAGTCCGCGGCCCGGGTCACGGTGCGGCGACCCGAGCTGCCGCGACGGCGGCGGCGGTCTCGTGCACCCACGAGATGAAGCGGGCGGTCTGCTCGCCGAAGCCGTGGACGTCGCTGCCCCACGGGTCTTTGAAGAAGCAGCCGAGGGCGGTGACGACACCGGCGTGGCCGGCGCGGGTCGCGAGCGACAACGCGCGGACGAGGTCGATGACCAGGGGCGCGGCGAGAGCGGAGTCGTACGCGCTCCACGTGGTCTGCAGCGTCACGCGGCTGCCGAGGAAACCGGTCGCGCTGACGTGGTCCCACGCGGTCTTGACGTCGCCGAGGTCGGGCACGTTGTCGATGTGCAGCGGGGTCACGACGTCGTCGCCGACCAGGGCGTGCAGGCCGCGGTTCTTCGACACGAGTTTGGAGCGCACCGCCTCGGGATCGGCCAGGGTCGCGCCGTCGCCGCCGCCGAGCAGGTTCGTGCCGGCCCAGGACTGCACGCGGAACCCGCGGGCCGTGAACATCGGGGCCAGCACCGTGCGCAGCAGCGTCTCGCCGGTCTTGCCGTCCTGACCGGCGTAGGCGATGCCCGCGCGTTCAGCGCGGTCGCGCAGGACGGGGAGGTTGAGGGATGCCGAGGGGGTGAAGGCCGCGTAGGCGGCTCCGGCCGCGATCGCGGCGAGGGCGGCGCGCGAGCTGGGCGGCAGGACCCGCACGCCCGGCGTTGTGAGAGCCGTCTGCAGCAGCTCCTCGTCCTCGAATCCCGGGTGGTAGGGCGGCAGGGGCTCGGTGGACGAGACGTCGATCACGACGACCTCGCGCAACTCGTAGCGCTCGCGGAAGTCGATGATGTCGGCCGCGAGGAGGTCGATCTCCTCCTGCTGGGTCGCCGTCATCGTGGGGACGGGGCGGAGGTTCTGCTCGGTCTCGCGCAGGCGCTCGACGACCCGATCGACGAGTGCCGCGGGGAACATGCCCCCGGCGGCGAGCTGCCGCGCACGCTCTTCGAGCGGGGTGGTCGCGATGTCGTGTCCGCCGACGACGATGTCGGCGATCGCGGGGAACTCGTCGACGCGCACCGCGTCGGTCTCGGTCGTGAGGCCCACGGGGGTGGCGGCCCCCGTGGCGAGGGCGTGGATGCCGAGGGTCGCGGTCGTGGCGAGGGAGCCTCGCGCACCGATGAACCAGGCGCCGACGTCGGCGGTGCGGCGGGTGTCCGAAGTGTTCACGTGGGGGTCCGTTCTTCGTTGAGGGACGTCGATTGCCGGGCACGCGCGACGGCGCGACTCCGCGGGTGGGAGGTGTTCGGGTGGGACGCTCCCGTGGGGGGAGGGGGGCGGCCCGGGGGTGATCGAGGGGGGACTCGTCGTCGAGGTGTCCTGGTCCTTCCGACAGTAGTGAGGCTTTTGCAGAAAGGCAACCAAAAGTTGTCGCATCAGGGCGCAATATTCGAAGCCAATTCGACGCCGGCCGCGGGGCGCATGTCGAGGCGGACCCGCGAGCCTCGCCTGCGACACTGCTCTCATGACGGCCAGCGACGACACGACAGCGCCCGACACCGAGTTCGAGAAGTGGGTCACGCACTTCACCTCGAACCGTCGACGGCACGACGCGATCGAGGCGGAGATCGACGGGGAGACTCCCGCTCGCCTACCGAGCGAAGTCCGGGCCGCCCTCGTGCGGTCGTTTCAAAGATTCGAGCTGGGTGAGGGTGGCGACGGGCTCCATCTGCTCCGCAAGGCAGAGGGCTGCGGTCCCGCCCAACGGGAGGCCCTGAGGCTCCTGGTGGCGGAGGAGCAGGAACACTCGGCGCTGTTCCGACGCGGCCTTCGGCACCTCGGGGCCGGCACGTTGACCGCTCATTGGTCCGACCTCGTCTTCACGCGGTTTCGGCGCGCGCTCGGGCTGCGCACCGAGCTGGCCCTGTTCCTGACGGCTGAAGCCGTCGCCATGCCCTACTTCGTCGTCCTTGCGCGTTCCGGGCCCGACCCCGTGATCCGCGGAATCGGCACGCGCATCGCGCGGGACGAAGAGCATCACCTCGCTTTTCAGATCGCTCAGCTCCGGGGAGGGCTCGCCTCCCTCGCGACACCCGTGCGGGCGCTCGTCCTGCTCCTGTGGTGGGTGGTCGCCGTCGGAGCGGCGACCGTCGTGGCCATCGACCACGGATCCGCTCTGCGCGCGTGCGGCCTCCCCGTGCGGCGCTATTGGGGAGCAGCGCTGCGCTCTTTCCGTCGGGCCGTCGAGGCGACGGTGTCCTGAGCGGCGGCGCCGGTCACGCCCGCTGGTCTCGAACCCGACTCTCGTCCCGCGTCACTGTTCACTCCGCGCCGTCGCAGCGCTCCGGGGCGCCGCATCAGCCGTGCACGGCGAGCGCGCGCAGCACCTCGAGCTGGTGCACCGGACCGCCACCCTCGTGGCCGTTCCACGGGTAGACGCGGATGCTCTTCTCACCCGCGTAGTGGTTGTACGCCGCATACACGGTCGACGGCGGGCACACGGCATCCCGAAGCCCGACCGAGAACAGCGCGGTGACATTCGCCCTCGCGGCGAAGTTCACGCCGTCGAAGTAGGAGAGCGTGCGGAAGACCTCCTCTTCCTGCCCACGCCGGGTCTGCAGGTAGGTGACGATCTCGCTGTAGGGCGCGGCGTCGGTGATCGCGACGGCCCGACGCATGGCGCTCAGGAACGGGAAGTCGATCGCGGCGAACCGCAGCCCCTCGCTCAGCGCCGTCGCGGCGAGGGCGATGCCCCCACCCTGGCTGCCGCCCCACACGCTCACGCGCGTCGCATCGATGGCCGGGTGCGCGCGCACGGCGTCGATCGCGAGCACCGCGTCGCAGAACACGCGCCGGTAGTACGAGCGGGCGGGGTCGTCGAGGCCCTCGGTCACGCGACCGGCGACGTGCGGACCGCCGCCCACGGGGTCGGCGGTCGCACCGGGGAGCGCCCCGCTGGTCTGGCCTCGCGTGTCCATGACCATCACCGCGAAGCCGGCGGAGGGCAGGAGCGTGTGCTGGTGCGCGAGGCCGCGGCCCGAGTTGTAGCCGATGTACTGAACGACGCACGGCAGGGGGCCCGAGGCCCCGCGCGGGCGCAGCAGCCACGCCCGCACCTCGTGTCCCGCGAACCCCGCGAAGACGACGTCGTCGACCTCGACGCCGAGCACACCGCTGTCGGCGGCGTCGACCGGGGTGAATCGCGCGGGCCATGCCGCCCTGCGCGCCTCGGCGAGCGTCTCGGTCCAGAACCGGTCGAAGTCGACGGGCTCCTCGCGTTCCGGGCAGAACGCCTCGAGCTCGGCCAGGGGCAGATCGAACTGGGTCACGGGTTCTCCTTCTCCCCGACGAGGCGCGAGAGCACCCCGTCGATGTGAGCGCGCGTGGCGGCGAAAGCCCGTATCCGGACCTCGTCGAGACCGGCGTACTCGCGATGGCCGTAGGGCTGCACGTCGAGCTCGAGCTCGGCCCCCGGCGCCTCGTCGATCGCATTCGCGACCGCGAACTGGCCGGGCGGGGGAACGTGGCGGTCGCGCAGCGCGCACTCCACGCGAACCGGCACGCGCAGGAAGGTCGCCGCCGTCGAAGCGTCGAAGAAGCGCAACACCTCGCGCGCCTCGGGGTGGGTGGCGACGTGGGCGCGCACCCGCTCCCCGCTGCCCTCGCACGGCAGGCGCAATCGCAGGTCGTACTGACCGAAGCTCGGCACGATCAGCGTCGCGCCGACGAATCTGTCGTCCCACGGCAGGGCCAGCGCGCCGATCCCGCCCCCGAAGCTCTCGCCCACGTAATACAGGGGAACGGACCCGGCGAGCGCCCGCAGCGCCGACCCGGCGTGCCAGAGGTCGACCGCGCACCTGCCGAGGACGTACTCCTCGATCGAGTGGATGCCGTGGAGCACATGCCCCTCGGCGGGCGTCGGCGCCCCGAGACCGGCGTTGAGCACCCCTTGCCCCCGGGCGACGGGGAAGAACACCGCCGCATCGTCCGGGACGCGGTCGACGTCGGGCGCCTCTCGACCGCCGTAGCCGTGGCCGTGCACGATGCCCACGCGGGGCGGCACCCCGTCGACGGTCGTAGCGAACCACCCGCGCAGGCGCAGGCCGTCGGCGACGGTGTGCTCGACCAGGAACAGGGCACGGCCGGCGACCCGCCCCAGGGGGCTCATGCGGGGGTCGGGGTCGACCCGCATCGCCTCCGCCGCCCAGGCCCGCCAGCGCTCGGCGAATCCGACGGGCGGAGCGACCGGTGGCACCGCGCGCAGGGCCGGCAGCTCGAAGCCGTAGGCTCCATCGCCCGCGGGATCGGCGATGACGCCGTTCACGAGCGGACCGCCGTGGAAGACTGGAGGCCCGAACGAGAGGAGCGATCGTGCTCGCCGCCGAACGCCGATCCCGCCTCCTGGCCGAGGTCCGCCGCCAGGGCGCCGCCGCGGTCCCCGACCTGGCCGTGACCCTCGGCGTCAGCGAGATGACCGTCCGGCGCGATCTCGACGTGCTGGCCGCCGACGGCCGCGTCGACAAGGTGCGCGGCGGAGCCCGCAGCCCGCAGCCCGGAATCGGCGGCTCTCGCGACCTCGCCACGCAGGCCCGCCGCAACGGCGACGGCAAGCGTGCCATCGCCCGCCGCGCCGCCGAACTCGTCGAAGCGGGCATGTCGGTGGGTCTGGGCGGCGGATCCACGACCTGGGCGCTCGCCCGCGAGCTGCGCGGGATCGACGACCTCACGATCGTGACGAACTCGCTGCCCGTCGCCGACGTCTTCGCCCGCCCCGACCGGGCGGACGAGCCCTACACCCAGACCGTCGTGCTCACCGGCGGCGTCCGCACCCCGGCCGACGCGCTCGTCGGTCCGGTCGCGGTCGCCTCGCTCGAGCACCTCCATTGCGACATCGTCTTCCTCGGCGTCCGTGGGATCGACCTCACCGCGGGGTTGACGACCTCGAACCTGCTCGAGGCCGAGACGAACCGCGCGCTGGTCGCTGCGGGGGCCCGGGCGGTCGTGCTCGCCGACCACACGAAGTGGGGGGCGGTAGGACTCACCACGATCGTCGACCTGAACGAGGTCGACCTCGTCGTCACCGACGCGGGGCTCTCCCCCGAAGCCGAAGAGACGCTGCGCGCGCACGTCGCCGAGCTCTGGGTGGCCGCCGACGGCGACGACTGAGACGCGCCCGCGTCCTCGAGAAGACCGGGCGGCGACAGCCGAGCTCACCGCGCCGTGCTCGCTCGCGCGATGACCGTGGCGTCGACCACGATGTGCCGGACCGGGACGTCGGCGCCCGGGCGAGCCGCCATCTGACGCTCGAGCTCGGCGAACGCCGCCTCGACGATGCCGTGGTCGTCGGGGGCGACCGACGACAGCGCCGGCACCGAGAACTGCGCCGCGTGCACGTTGTCGATACCGATCACCGCGACATCGCCGGGCACCGCGAGCCCGCGCTCGTGCAGCGCCGCCAGCACGCCGAAGGCCACGGAATCGTTCGAGCACACCACGCCGTCGAAGGCGATGCCGGAGTCGTGCAGACGCCGCAGCGCCTCCGCACCCTCTTCCGAGGTGAAGGCGTCGACCGGCACGATCAGGCCGGGCTCGTCGGCCAAGCCCAGGCGCGACACGGCGTCGCGGTAGCCGGCGAAGCGTTGGTCCGCGGCATCCGAGGGACGGGACACGCGAGGACCCAGGAAGGCGACCCGACCGCACCCGGAGGAGGCGAGGTGCGCCGTCGCCAGGTCCGCCGTGCGACGGTTGTCGATCGAGACGTGGGTGAAGGGGCTCACGGCGATGTGCTCGCCGAGCAGGACGAGGGGGCCCGGGTCGGTGCGCCGCGTCAGGTCTCCGACGGTCAAGGACCGAGGGATGTGGATCAGGCCGTCGGTCGCCGGGAGCCCCACCCCGTTCGCGACATCGATCTCTCGCTGGTGGTCGCCCTCGGTCTGCTGGATGAGGATCGACAGCCCGCGCGCCTCGGCGCCGCGTGCCAGCAGGGTCGTCAGCTCGGCGAAGTACGGCTCTTCGAGATTCGGCACCGCCAGCGCGACGATTCCCGTGCGCTCGCGACGCGACAGGGGGGAGATCCGCCGCGTCGCCGAGGGCGTGTCGGTCATGGCGGGGCTCCTCGTCGAGGACCGGGCGGCGCTCGCGCGCGCCGCGGGGCGGTCTGTTCTGGGGGCTACGGTATCGCGCGGCATGTCACTCCTGAACACGGAAGGCCACGATGCGGGCCTCCGGCGCGCCGTGGGTCGCCGTCACCACCACTCGCGCGGCGCTGATCGCGCCGAGCCCCTCGGGGAGCGGGTGCCGGCGGCGGCGACGTCTGTTCTGCGTCACCACCGCGACCTCGACCCATTCCTGCGCCCCGGCCGTCTGCGCCTCGACCCGGTAGGCCTCGACGAGCGAGGGCATCACGAGGTGGGGATCGCGATGGTGGTGGAGGGTATTGAGCTCGACGTCGGGGTCGTCGTCGAAGACCAGCACGACCTCGCGCGCGACGACCGGCTGCTCCCAGTCGAGACGGAGCCACGCGTCGCCCTCGGCCAGAGGAGCCGAGGCCCAGAGGTTCGGACCACCGAAGGGACGCTGGTAGCCGCCGACCGCACGCTCGGGCGCCAGCGCCTCTGACGGCGTGGGCACGCGGAACTGCACCGACCGCCCCCGCAACGGCTTGGTCGGCCACTGCACGAGCAGCTCGTCGAGGCTCACCTGGACGTTCTGGTCGTCGGCATCCGAGGTGTGGACGAGGGTCAGGATGCCGGGAGGAAGCTCGTCCGACACGAACACGCTCACGCCGGGTCGGGCGCGCACGACGACGACCGCGTTGGCCGGGGCCTGCGGCTCCCACCGCACCGGGGCGTGCACCCACTGCGCCTGGCCCGCGGTCACGGCGACGGTGACCGCGTGCTCGAGGTGCTCGGGGACGACGTTCTGCGGGAGCCCCGTCGACCACACCTCGACCTCGAGATCGACGTCGTGCTCGGCGGTGACCCGCAGGTCGAAGCCATCGAGACGCGGGTGCACGGGCACGACGATGCCGAGGTCGTGCTCGAGCGGATGGGGCCGGACCGAAGCCGCCTCGCTCGGTCCGAGACCCGCGCGCACGCCCGAGGCCGTCACCCGCGCCGAGGCGGCGAGGTTCTGCGGGTCGGTGTCGGCCACGCCGATGAGCGGGGCGTCCTGTCGCAACAGCAGCTGCCGGAGTTCTTCACGGTGATTCTCGTAGAGCCCGCGGGGGCTCGTGTGATGAGCGAGGGCGAGGGATGCCGCGGTCCCCGCCGCCTCGCCCATCGCGGCGCACGTGGCCATGACGCGCGCGGCGCCGAACGCGATGTGGGTGGCCGAGACGTCGCGCCCCGCCATGAAGAGGTTCTCGACGTCGGCGGAGTAGAGGGAGCGGAACGGGATCTCGAAGACGCCGTTCGAGAAGCGCTGCACGGCGCCCGCACCGGTCGAGTACATCCCTTCTTTGGGGTGCAGGTCGATCGACCAGCCCCCGAAGGCCACGCCGTCGTCGAAGCGCGTCTGCTCGATGATGTCGCGCTGGTGCAGCGTGTAGTCGCCGACGAGGCGGCGGTACTCGCGCTTGCCGGGGACGTTGCCGATCCACTCCAGGTCGAGGTTGTCGGCGTCGAACTCGCCCGAGTTCTTGATGTGGTCCCAGATGCCCAGGATCACCGAGCGCAGTTCGTCGCGGATGCGCTCGTTGTCGTGCACGATGTCGAGCTCGCCGCCCCACTCGATCCACCAGTAGTGCGCTCCGCTGTCACCGCTTCGGATGATGCGCGACGACGGGATCGGGGTCTCGAGGATCGACTTCGCCGAATCGGGTGCGACGAAACGCACCGGATGCCCCACGTCCTTCGTGTAGAACAACAGCGTCGAGCCGAGGAAGGTGCGCTCGGCCTCTTCCGGCGCCCAGTCCTCGTCGAACTCCACCCGCGACTCCTTGCCGAGCCGCGCCCTCGCCCCGGAGAGGTGGCCGACGAGTCCGTCACCGGTGCAGTCGAGGAAGACCGGGGCGACGAAGCGCGTCTCGGTCTCGGCTCCCATGGTCCATCCCGTCACCGACTCGATGCGGCGCGCACCCTCGGGGCCGGTGGCGGCCACGTCGCGCACGTCGGTGTTGAGGTACAGCGAGATGTTCGGCTCGGCACGCACGGCATCCAGCACCACGTCGTCCCAGTGGATGGGGTTGCCGTCGGGGTTGCGGTACTGGTTCTCGAGGTACAGCTCGCCGATGATGCCGTTCTCGCGCGCCCACCGCTGATTGCCGTGCGCGGTCGCCCCGCACACCCAGACACGGACCTCCGACGAGGAGTTCCCGCCCAGGACCGGTCGGTTGTTGATGAGGGCGACGCGCCGGTCGAGCCGGGCGGCGGCGATGGCGGCGGCGACTCCGGCGAGTCCTCCGCCGACGACGACCACGTCGTAGTCGGCCGTGTGTGAACGCATTCTGCGGGTGTCCTTCCTGGGGACGCGGGGGCGTCCGAATGTGATGCGGCGAGAGGTCGACGGGCTCAGTCCACGGCGATCGCCTCGATCTCGAAGACCCGGGCGACGTCGGTGGTGGATGCCGACGGGTCGCTGATGAGCAGCCGCACGCCGTCCGCGACGACGCCGCCGGCCGGAACGGTCACGAGGCGCTGCGTGTTCGCGGTGACGGAGCCGAGACTCGTCCAGCCCGTGGGGGTGTGCACCTGCACCTCGAAGGAGCGCAGGACGGCGGCGGAGCCCGAGTCGGCGCTGTAACCGCTGCGCACGCGCACCTCGTCGAGCGTCGCCGGCGCGGTCAGGCTCAGCGAGATCCACGGAGCGGTGTCACCGACCGCCGAGATCCACCGGCTGGCGTCGCTGCAGACGCCGTCGACGGCGAGTGCGGGGCCGGTGTCGGCGCGCAGGCTCGACGAGGCGGTGGCCGTCGCGCCCAGCGCGACGTTCACGCCGCCCGGGTCGTCGCGGAGGTCCGAGACGAGGGTCGACAGCGAGGTGGCGGGACCGACGGCCGCGTCTCGAGGAACGACGGCGCGGGCGAGACGGGCGGGGGCCGCCGCAGGAGCGGAGAGGTAGACGACGTCGGCGTCATCGGTCGATCGCGTCTGCGCCCGCAGGCGCTGCTGACCCAGACGGGACTCACCGACAGCGGCATAGGTCCACGCGGCGGCCGCGTCGGCGCGCTCGGCGACGATTGCGCGGCTGCGCACCTCGCCGCAGACCTGGGCGGTCACGACGGTGTAGAGCCGCGTCGTCGACCCGGCGCGGGTGAGGTCGACGGCAGCCGACGTGGCGACGCCGTCGCCGAGGGCCGCGGAGTCCACGACCTTCTCGTCGATCCAGGACGATCCGTCCCACCGCACGAAGCGGGCGTCGTAGGCCGTGCGGTCCTTCTCGACGAAGCGGTAACCGATGCCCGCGAGAGCGGAGCCGTCGAGGGCGAGCTTCGCTGACTGCACCGCCGGGGTGTAGCTGCGGATCGTCTCGCCGGTGAGGAACGGTCGCCAGACGATCGCGCCCGTCGAGGCGGGGGTGATCGGGCCAGGGACCGTGGCGCCGGTAGCGTCCGCGAGCGACCCCGTCGCCGGATCGTAGACGGCGTACGAGCCGAGGTGGCGCGCGGGGTCGGCGGGGAACGGACCCCACTCCCACAGCACGTGCACGCGACCGTCGGGCGAGACCTCGAGGTCGTCGGGGTAGAAGGAGTAGCCCTTCGCCGCGGCGATGGTCGTCTCGCGCCCCCATGAGCCGGCATTCCGGTCGTAGTGGTAGAGCACGCCCTCGCGCGCACCGTCGGCATCCGTCCCGGTCCGCACCAGCACCCACGCGTCGCCGTCGGCTCCGCGGGCGGTCACGGGGTAGGTGATGTCGACGTCGAGATCGGGCATGGTCGAGGTGCGATCCACCATCGTGCTCACGTCGCCCGCGGTGTCGGAGCGGAAATAGTTCCACTGCTCGTTGTGCATCGAGACGAAGGCATGGATGACCCCGTCACCGTCGACGACGATGGAGGGCTGGTTGTGACCGTTGTCGTCGACGAAGGTGACGCACGCCGCTCCCGGGGAGGTGCGCAGGCACCCCTCGGCCCACGTGCCGTCGGCCGCACGCGAGGCGAGATGCACCTCGTGCCGCGCGGCCTGGGCCGCGGGGGCGTTGAAGGCGAAGTAGGTCACGTCCCCCACGACATCGAGGGGGTTCCACCACGCCGCCTGGTTCGACGAGTCGACCGCGAACGGGAGCTCTTCGACCGTCGGCACCCCACCGACGGCGTGTGCCGACGGCGCGACGACGAGCCCGAGGGTCAGCGCGGCGATCGCCGCCGCGCTCCCTCCGCGCAGAAACCGCACGTCAGCCGACCAGCTTCTGCGCGGCCTCGCCGGCCCGCTTCATCGCGTCCGCCGGCGAAGCGGATCCGATCAGCACGGCCTGGACGTTGTCGGCGATCGCCGACTCGATCTGCGAGTACGCGGTGAACTTCCACAGCGGGTTCGAGCTGGCCGTGGCCGTGATGCGCTCGCTGAACTGCGCGCCGAAGGTGTCGGCGGCGACCTCCGACGACGAGAGCGCCTCGGTGGTCGCCGGCGGCAGACCGCGCAGGGCGTAGTCGGCCAGGATCGCGTCGAGGTCGGACGTGGCGTACTGGGCGAAGTCGCCCGCGGTGGCCGCACCCGTTCCGTTGACCACGGCGATCGCGCCGCCCCAGACGAGCGCGCGCGGCGTGTCACCCGCCTTCAGCACCGGGCGCGACACGGGGGCGAGCTTGCTCGCGAGACTCGCGTCGGGCGATTCCTTCGTCACCGCGGCGCGGCCCACGGGGGCGTCGTCGTACATCGCGGCGCGCCCCTGTGCGAACAGGCTCCGCGCGTCGAAGCGATCGACGTCGGCGGCGATCAGGCCCTGGTCGTAGAGCCCCTTGTACCAGGTGACCGCTTCGATGCTGGCGTCGTCGCCGATCGTGACGGTGTCGCCGTCGACCAGCGGGCTGCCGAAGGTCTGCATCCAGATGAGGATGTCCTTCAGCTGCGCGGCCTTGGTCGAGGCGGCGTACGGGATGAGGCCGTTTCCGAGGCCCTTGAGCGCGACCAGGGTCTTCTCGAACTCGTCCACCGTCGTCGGGAACGCATCGGGGGCGACGCCGACCTTGCCGAGCGTCTCGGAGTTGGCGACGAGGCCGATCGCGCCGATGGTCCACGGCAGGGCGTACTGAACGCCGTCGAAGGTGGCCGCCTGCAGGGCCGAAGAGGTGTAGCCGCGACCGGATGCCAGGGCCGAGACGTCCTGCAGCTTGCCGGTGGCCGCGAGGCTTCCGAGCCAGGCGACGTCGACGTGCGCGGCGCCGGTGAACTGACCGCCCGTGACCTGCAGCATGAGCTGGTTGATGTACTCGTTGTACGGGAACGCCGTGCGCTTGATCGCGATGCCGCGAGCCTTCTCGTACGCCGCGAGGGTGCCCTCGAGCGCCGGCTTCGCCGACTCCTCGGTGAGCGACCACGACGAGAACGCGAAGTCGGTGGGATCGGCGCCGTTCAGGCCGGCCGCGCCCGCGGCGGGCCCGGCGCTGCCGGTGGGTACGCATCCGGCCAGGGCCGCGGCGGCGGCACCGATGCCGAACATCTGCAGCGCGCGACGGCGGGTGATCAACGGGTGGGGAAGCGATGAAGCTGACATAGGTGTCCTCCTTGACAGGTGAGCAGAAGAAAGGGAGTGGAGCGGTCAGCCCTTGACGGCGCCGGCCGTCATACCGCTGACGAGGAAGCGCTGCAGCAGCATGAAGGCGATCGCCACGGGCAGCGACACCACGAGCGAGGCGGCCATGAGTTCGGGCCACGCCGTTGCCGCTTCGCCGACATAGGTGTTGACGAGGCCCGGGGGCAGCGTCTGCTTGTCGGGGCCGGCGAGGGTCAGGGCGAAGATGAAGTCGTTCCAACCGCGGACGAAGGCGAACAGGCCCGCGGCGACCAGACCGGGGGCCGCCAGCGGGAGCACGATCGAGTGGATCGTGCGCAGGCGCGAAGCGCCGTCGACACGGGCCGCCTCGATCAGCTCGTCGGGGATGGTGTCGAAGAAGCCCTTCAGCATCCAGACGCACAGCGGCAGCGTGAAGGTCGTGAACGACAGCACCAGCGCCGTGTAGGTGTTGAGCAGACCGTAGGCGCTGAACACGCTGTAGAGGGTGACGAGCAGCAGGGCCTGCGGGAACATCTGCGAGGCCAGCACGAAGTACATCAGCTGGCGGCGCCCGCGGTACCGGAACTTCGAGAACGAGTACCCCATGTAGGCCGAGACGATCACCGACAGCAGAGCGGTGATGACCGAGACGATCACGCTGTTCTGCAGGTAGGTGAACAGCTGCGGGTTGGAGGTCAGCGAGGTGTAGGCGTCGAAGGTGATCTCGGTGGGGAACAGCTTCGGCGGGTACGAGAAGACCTGGTCCCGCGGGGTCAACGAGGTGGCGAGCAGCCAGTAGACCGGAAGCAGGGCGAAGCCGCCGCAGACGATCAGCGCGGCCCACGACGCGAGCCGGACACCCGGGCGGTCGGAGCGCAGCCCCGAGCTCGGGCGACGACGACGCTCGGGCGCCGGAGCGACCACGGGCGGCACGTCGGGGGCGGGGGTGACGGTGGGCAGTGCGGTGCTGGTCATCGCTTCTCGCCCCTCTCGGAGAATCGGACGTAGACGACGACGAGCGCCATGAGCAGGATGAGCCAGAGCAGGCCGAGCGCACCGGCGTGACCGAGATCGAAGCCGTGGAAGGCCGTCTCGTACACGGAGGTCGCGAAGGTCTCGGTGGATCCGGCCGGACCTCCGCCGGTGAGCACGTAGATGATGTCGAAGTGCTGGAAGTTCCAGATGAACTCCAGCAGCAGCACGAGACCGATGATCCCGCCGATCTGCGGGACGGTGATCGAGAAGAATCGGCGCACGGTACCGGCCCCGTCCATCTCGGCGGCCTCGTGCAGCTCCTTCGGTACCGTCTGCAGGCCGGCCAGGAGCATGACCATCATCCAGGGGAACGACTGCCAGGTCTTGGCCACGATCACGGCGAACATCGCGGTCCCGGGCTGGGCGAGCCACGCCTGCGGACTGACCCCGAGCGGCTCGAGGATCGCGTTCATCACGCCGTAGTTGGCGTTGAAGATCCACATCCACAGGAACGAGACGACGACCCCCGGAACGAGCCAGGGGATGAGCATGAGCCCGCGGAAGACCTTCGACCCGCGAATCTGCGTGTTCAGGGCCAGCGCCAGCGCGAAGCCGATGACGAACGGGGCGATCGTGGTGCCGAGCGTGAAGACCAGCGTCTGCCACAGCAGGCGAAGGAAGTCGTCCTGCAGCACGTCGACGATGTTCTGGAACCCGACGAACTCGCGACCGGGCAGCACCAGGCTCTGCCTGAAGAAGGCGGTCACCAAGGCCGAGACGAGGGGATACGCCACGACGACGGCCATGAGCGCCATGCCCGGCACCACCAACAGGACGGCGAACATGCCGTTGCCGAGCCGCTCCGGGCGCGAAGCCCGAGCCTGAACCCGCCTCGGCGATCTGTTGAGTTTGTTTGGTTCTGTTACTAGTTGTGAGTTCGTCATCGTCACGTCCGTGTGCGCTTTCCTCAGCATTGAGGGACCCAGGGGCCCGTTTGCGGCGCCTCGCGCCGTCATCGACCGCTTCAGCTTGGCCGCTCACGGCCGCGGGGTCAATTCGTGAGAGGTAACGCTTGAATCACGGCGTGTTCGTATATGTTCGTACATGTTATCAACGTGTGAAATAGCACACGCGATGGACCGCGCGCGAACACAGCGACCCCGCGACGAAGAGCGGCGTGCGCCATCCGGGTCAGCGGCGCGATGGCATCCGTTCATCGAGCCAGGCCAGCAGGTCGGCCCGCACCTCGGCCTGGCACGTCTCGGCGAAGATCTCGTGCCGGGCACCCGGGTACACGAGCGTCGTGACGTCCGTCAACCCGGAACGACGCGTGTAGGCGTCCGCGAGCTTGTGCACGCTGCGCGGCCCACCGACGGTGTCGTCGCGACCGACCATGAGCAACAGGGGCACATCGCGCTCGAGGTCGCGTCGCGGTCGACCGAGAAGCTTCACCGTCTCGATGGGCCCGAACAGCCGCGCGAGCGGCGTGGAGGTCGTGAGCGGATCGGCGACGAAATCGAGACCCACCTGCTCGTCGCTCGACAGCCACTCCATGCCCGAGCCGCGCAGGTGCTTCCACGGGGCGTTCAGATCCCCCGCGTTGAGCGAACCGGGGACCCGCAGGGCCGAGCCGGTCATCACCCCGGCATCGAAGGCCTCGGGATGCCGATCCAGCAGCATCTGCGCGAGGAACGAACCCCACGAGTGTCCGAGCAGCACGAGAGGCAGGTCGGGGTGCTCCGCGCGGATGCGCTGCGTGAGGGTCCACACCGCGTCGCGGGCGGCTCCGAGTCCGCCGGGCCCGAGCCGTCCGAGCTTGCGGCGGTCACCGCTCCATTGCCGCAGCCCCGTGCGCCCGTGACCGCGGTGATCGTCGGCATAGACCGTGTAGCCCGCGTCGACGAGCGCCTCGATCAGAGCGCCGTACCGCCCCGCGTGCTCCCCCACACCATGCAACAGCTGCACCACCGCCCGCGGCCCGGTCGCTTCGTGCACGTCGTAGACGATCGGGATGCCATGGGCGTCGACGAACTCGGGCATGGGGGGAGTCTAGGGCGGTGCCGCTCCGGTGACGCTAGGGCGTCGGCGTCGCCTGCGCGATGACCACGAGGTTGTCCCGCGCCGCGGTCCCCTCGCGCGGGACGCACGTGATCACGATGAGCCGCCCAGCCGCAGGGATCCACAGGTCTTCGTCGAAGGCCAGATCGGGTTTCGGGACACGGCGCACCTGCGTCACCGTGTACCTCGTGGTCGCGACGTCGATGAGGTCGCCGGCCCCGACCATCGTCGTGCCGGTGGTCGGGTCGATGAACGCGTTCCCCGGGGCGGATCCGCCCGACAGTGCGTGCATGGCCACCACCACGGTGCCGGTCGACGCGTCATCCAACGCCACGCTTCGATCGCGCACGACGTACGCCGAGGTGAATCCCGGCGGAGTGACCTCGCCGTCGACCGAGTCCAGCGACCCGAGGGCGACGTCGAGTCCGTGCGAAGCCGCGCGCAGCCGCATCCCCTCGTCATCGACGGCCCGCGACCGCGATGCCGGGGGTGGGCTCGCCCCCGGCTCGAACGCGACCGCGGCTCCCTCGAGATCGCGCGGCGTCGCCGACGCATCGGTCCCGGAGCCGACGAGGCTCCCGGCGACGACGGCGACGACGCCCGCGCACGCGAGGATGCCGACGACTGCCCACCGATGACCTCGGCGACGCGGCTTCACCGGCGTGCCCGCGACCGGAACGTGAGCAGGACGGCGAGACCGATCGCGGCCAACAGCGCGGTCAGGCCGGCGAACACCAGCAGACCCATCAGCCGCGACTCCGTGCTCACGGTGCCTCCGGTGTGGGCCGAGAGGCCGAGGGGAGCGGGCGCCGCAACCACCGACGGGGTCGGCGTGGCGATCGGCGTGGGTGCAGGGATCGGCGTGGGCGTCGCGCTCGACACCGGCGTCGCGCTCGACACCGGCGTCGCGCTCGGCACCGGCGTGGGCGATGCACTCGGCGCAGGTGCCTGCCCTCCGCCCGTCCCCCCGCCCCCGTGGCGCACGACCTGACCGGTCACGGCGGTGTCGCTCGCGCCCGCGATGCTGATCTCGGCGCGGTTCTCGTAGCGTCCCGCGACTCCCTGATCGGTGACCCGAGCGGCGAAGCGCACGTCGTAGTAATGCCCGGCCTGCGCCGTGAACGTCACGGTGCGATCGGTCGCGGCGTACGTCGAACGGTCGACGGGTGCCCAGGCGCCGGGTGATTCCCGACCGTCGGCACCGGTGACCAGGCGAGGAGACGACCAGAGCTCGGCGTAGCGCACGCCGTTCAACTCGGCGAGGAGTTCTTGGTTCTCGGCGAGCACGTCGGTCACGGTGACGACCTCTCCCCCCGACAACCCGTCACGACCCGAACCGATCTGTACGACCCAGACGATGGTGCCGGCGGCGGCGTCGTACATACCCCACTTCCCCGCGCCGCGCCCGGGGAAGGCGCAGTTCTCGGTGCACACCCCGGGGCCGGTGCCCGTACCCGGATCGGGCGACGGCTGCACATCGATGGTGAGGGTATGGCCGCCGACATCGTAGGTGACGAGCCCTCCCCCGCCGGGCTCGTTGCGCACCGTCACCCAGAAGAAGAACGTGCCGTGCAGGTTCTCGGGGTGCGCCGTCAGGTAGTCCGCGGCGAACGTGCACTCCAGGGCCGACGCGTCGACGACGCATCGCCCCATGACCGCCCCCTGAGGATCGAGCAGCGGGAATCCGTCCGACCGGCCGGCGAGCTCCGGGGGCAGGGCCAGCGTGAACCCCGCGGGAACGGTCGGGTGGTCGGGCAACGACCAGGTACCGCGGATCTCGGCCGACGATCCCGACGCCACTGTCTCACTGGTGAAGTCCAGAGAGTCGATCGATGCCGTGGTGGCTCGCTCGACCGCGGCTCCCGACGCGGGGGCCGGCAAGGTGAACGAGGCACCGACGATGCCGAGAGCGGCCAATGCGGCCAACGACACGCGCGCCCAGGTGCGCGGTCTCACGGGCAAGGGGAATGAGGTCACGATGACTCCAATGCAGGACTGGTCTCAACTCCCGCACCGTCTCGAACGGTACGGCTTCCCCTGAGAGAGACGGTCCGACGTGTTTCATCACGCGATACGACCGAAGATTTTCGAGACGGCCCGTCACCGCGTCATCGCTCCGCGACAGCACCCCGTCATCGCACGGTGCCTGCAGACGGGGTCGCGCACCCTACGCGCCTGACGGTGTCGCTCAGCCGACGGGCGAGACCGTGAACGTCACCCGCGTCGTACCCGCGGCGCTTGCGTCGAGCCGCTGGTAGGCGACCTCGAGCTCGTGAATCCCCGGGGCGAGACCGGTGAGCCCCGACGCCGTCGACCGCCCGATCCGTCGATCGAGAACTCCGGATGCCGGAATCTCCAGGCCGCGCGCCAGTTCCCGACCATCGAGACGGACCACGAGCCTGCTCGAGGCCCACCCGCGAACGCGGAGGGCGACGGGATCGACCCCCGACGCTGTCCCCTCCGTGGGCGCCTCGACGAGAGGAACGAACGCGAAGGGCGCAGACGACACAGTCGGCGAACGCCTCCCCTGCGGATCGATCGCGACGGCCGCCACTGCGGCATCCGTGGGGCGCAGATCCTCGATCCGCATCGACCATGCTCCGGATGCCGGCACCTCCGTCTCGACAGCGGCCTCAGGGCGGCCCTCGGGCCAGATGCGCACGCGCGCCCCCGGTGCTGCACGCCCCTCGATGAGCGGCGCGACGGTCGCCGCGGGATCCCACTCGTCATTCAGCGTCGGAGCCTCGGGCGCGAGGGCGGCCTCCGTCTCGGATGCGTCCGAGGGGGAAGCTTCCTCTGACGAGGACTCCACGGTCGATTGTCCGTCTTGCTGCGGAGCGAGCGGCGCGACGGGGGCCGATGGTTCCGGTGCCGCCGGCGACGGAACGGGGAGAGGCTGATCGGGCTCGGCGATCACGACGGTGTCCTCCGGGTCGGTGGCCGGCCCGACGACGTTCTCCGGGATCGATGCGTCGTCGAGGATGACCGGTGGAACGTCCGTGGGGTTCGCCCCCTCCGTGGTCACGCCGTCGTCGACGACGGAGCTCGCCGACGAGCCGAAGGACGCCGTCACGGCAACCCCCGCACCCGCACCCGCCCCGACCAGGGCGACGATCGACGCGGCAACGACGAGCGACCGGCCCGGGGTCGTTCTCCGCTCCCCGGGAACTGTCTTCGCTTCGGGCACAGGACGCGCGCCCCACCCGACCGCAGCCGTGGCGGACAGTCCCCCGATGAGGAGAAGCAGAGCCGGCAGCACGCGCGCGACCGAGCGCACCTCCTCGACGAGCGGCGGGCACCAGGGGCACGTGGACACATGATCCTCGAACGACCGACGGTCCCGGGCCGAGGCGGTTCCCTCTTCGACGGCACCGAAGACGGCGAGTGCGCGGCGGCAGTCGTCGGGGCGTCCCTCGAGTTCGAGGTGGGCTTGCATCCAGGCCGCGCGCAACGAGCGCCGCGCCCGGTAGGCCAGCGCCGACGTCGCGTGCGGCGAGAGCCCGAGCAGAGGAGCGACCCGGCGCGGCGGGAGGCGCTCGACGTCGACGTACCAGAGCACTGTCTGCCAGCGCTCCGGCAAGGCGCGAAACGCCCGCCCGAGCAGCGACTCACCGAGGCGGGTCGCGAACATCGCCGCGGGGTCGTTCTCGATCGTCGCTTCGTCGATGGAGTCGAGCTCCACGGCATCGGCGAAGCGTTGTCCGCGACGATGCTCCCGCGATGCGAGGTTGCGCACGACCGTGTACAGATAGGGCCGCATGAGCTCTTCGGGCCCGGAGCCCCGACGCAGCGCGAGCATGGTGCGCTCGAACGCCTCCGACGTGAGGTCGTCCGCCATCGATGGAGACGACACCACCGCTGCCAGCTTCGTGACGGGCTTGTGGTGCCGACGCCACAGCAGAGCGACGGCTTCGTCGTCTCCCCGGCGGATCCGAGCGATGAGCGCCCGGTCGCTCGTTTCCGATACCGACATGCGCTTCCCCCTGCCACCGATTCGCGGCAGCCACCCGCGGTGTCGAGCGTCACCCCCCTCCGAACCGGCACGGGAGGACTTTCGGCCGCCAGCCGTTCACGATAACGAAATTCACCTGATGGGTGAATGTGAGGGTGAAATTGCGCGACGAAAGGGGGGATCGCGGGTGACGGGAGGGCCGACAGCGATCCGTTCCGATGCGCACCACGAGCGCGACGCCGTTTCCCGGCAGCCCCATACCCTTAGCAAGGCTAATGAGATACCCTAAGAAAAGGAATATGAACGATCGCGTCGACGAATCCCCCCTTCCCGACCAGAATTCCGACCACAGCGCCGCAGCATCCGAGCTGCGCATGGCGACGTTCCGCCTCGCGCGACGCCTCCGGGCGCAGCGAGCAATCGACACCATGAGCGACGGGCAGTTCGCCGTCCTCGCCGCATTGACGGTGCACGGAGCGCACACGCTCGGCCAGCTGGCCGACCGCGAGCGCGTCACGGCTCCGTCGATGAATCGCACGGTGTCGCAGCTCGAGGAGGTGGGGTACCTGACGCGCATTCCCGACGAGGTCGATCGACGCCGCGTCACCATCGACCTCACCGATCTCGGACGCCGGATCGTCGACGAGACGGTCCGACGCCGGGACGCCTTCGTCGAGGAGGCTCTCGCCGAGCTCTCCCCCGAAGAACGACAAGTGCTGGCCCGCGCCACCACGATCATGAGGAAGGTGGCTGACAGATGAGCACGTCGATGTTCCGGTCGCTGTCGATCTTCAACTACCGCGTCTGGTTCATCGGAGCCCTCGTCTCGAACGTCGGCGCCTGGATGCAGTCCACGGCCCAGAACTGGGTGGTGCTGACGCAGCTCACGAACAACGACGCCGCCGCCATGGGCGTCACCATGGCCCTGCAGTTCGCTCCCCCGCTGCTCCTGGTCAGCGTCACCGGGTGGGTCGCCGACCGGTTCGACCGTCGCAGGCTCATCATGTGCACCCAGAGCGCCCTGCTGCTGCTGGCCGTGTCCCTGGGCATCCTGCTGCTGAGCGGAGCGATGACCCTGCCGTTGATGTTCGGGTTCGCGCTCGCGCTCGGAGTCGTCACGGCCTTCGACAACCCGGCGCGCCAGGCCTTCGTCTCCGACCTCGTCTCTCAAGAGAACGCGTCGAACGCCGTCGCCCTCAACGCCGCCTCGTTCAACATGGCGCGCCTGATCGGCCCGGCCGCCGCCGGCGTCATGATCGTGCTCGTCGGCACGGGCTGGGTCTTCCTCGTGAACGCCTTCACCTTCCTGGCGATGCTCGGCGCCCTGTTCCTCATGCGCCCGCACGAGCTCGTCGCCCGCCACCGCCGCGGAGGCCCCGCACGTCTGGCCGACGGCTTCCGCTACGTGGCCCGTCGTCCCGATCTCGTGGTCATCTTCGTCATGGTGTTCCTGCTCGGGGCGTTCGGCATGAACTTCCCGATCTTCGCGTCCACGATGGCGCTCGAGTTCGGCCGCGGTGCCGACGGGTTCGGCCTGCTGAGCTCCTTCGTCGCCATCGGCTCCCTCGCCGGAGCACTCCTGGCCGCGCGCCGCGAGCGCGCCCGCATGCGCGTGGTCGTCCTCGGCTCGGGCGGCTTCGCCGTGGCATCCGCCCTCTCGGTCTTCGCTCCCAGCTACGGGGCCTATGCGGCCACGCTCGTACTGACCGGCTTCTGCGTCGTCACGACGCTGACGACCGCGAACGGCTACGTGCAGACCACGACCGACCCCGTGCTGCGCGGCCGCGTGCTGGCGCTGTACATGGCGATCCTCCTCGGCGGCACGCCCGTGGGGGCACCGATCGTCGGCGCCGTGGCGGCGGAGTTCGGCCCCCGCGTGGCGATCGGCCTGGCCGCGATCGTGGCCGTCATCGCGTGCGGGATCGGAGCGACCTGGACGGCGATGTCGGGCCGCCTGCACCGCCACGAGACCAAGCGCTTCCGCCTCACGCTCGACGAGACGCGCCCGATCACGACCATCGCGCCCGAACCCGAGGACTTCAGCGACGAGGTCGCCGGCACGACGCCGATCCCGCTGCCCCCGGGCGAGCGGTCGCCGCGCGCGACACCCCGCCCGCGCCACGGCGGCTGACACAGCTTCGCCCCAGCGGCGTCCCACGGGCGAGCGTCGGCGCGCGAACCGGGTGAGTCCATTCAGTCGCACTTCTGCCACGACGACGCAGGCGTTGTCAAGCCAACGGGCGCACCCGTCCGAGGCCCAGCAGCTCCCCTATTGTGCGGGTGTCCAATACGCACATCGATCTCGTGGGGAGATCCATCATGCCGAAGTTCACACGCCGTTCCTCTCGCATCGCCACCGCGATCGCCCTTCCCGCGGCTGTCGTCGCGGCGGGGCTGCTGGTGTCGACGAGTTCGTACGCCGCCTTCTCCGATACCGCCTCCAATGAACGCAACGGCTGGCGGGCGGGGACCGTCCAGCTCGACGACGACGCCGCCGGCCGCGCCTTGTTCACGGCCGGCAACGCCAAGCCGGGCGACGGGGCGACGACCTGCATTGCCGTCACCTCGACCGGAACCCTGGCCTCGCAGGTACGCCTCTACGCCGCGGATGCCTCGGGATCCGCGGGCCTGGCCGACCACCTGATCCTGCGCGTCGAGCAGGGAACCGGCGGCGGTTACGGCACCTGCAACGACTTCACCTCGCAGAGCACCGTCTTCGACGGCCGCCTCTCGGGCTTCACCGGGGCACACACCTCGTACCGGTCGGGAGCAGCCACGTGGAGCCCGGGCGGGGGCGGAAGCGAGACGCGCACCTTCCGCATCACGTGGAGTCTCGCCGACGACGCGCCGAACGCGGTCCAGGGCGGCACCGCCTCGACCGCGTTCGTCTGGGAAGCGCAGAACAGCTGAGTCCGTGCGCTCCCGTCGCATCCTCCTCGTCGCGGGGGTGGCGGCGGCGCGGGCGGTCGTGGCGCTGGTGCTGGCGTTGGCGTTCTGGGCGGCGGCTCCCGTGGCCCTGGGGTGGCTGCCGACCACTGTGATGACGGCGTCCATGACGCCGGCCATCGAGGTGGGTGATGTCGTCGTGTCGCGGCCCGCCCCGCGGGAGGCGCTCCTTCCGGGACGTGTCGTGCTGGCGATCGACCCGGACTGGACCGACCGCCTGCGCCTGCACCGCATCGCCGAGCTCGACCCCGACGGTGGCCTCGTCACGAAGGGCGACGCAAACCCCGACGCCGACTCGACTCCGCTGCACCCCGATGCCGTCCTCGGCATCGGGGTGCTGCGGGTGCCCGGGATCGGGCTGCCGATCGTGTGGCTGCGCACCGGAGAGGTCGTCCCGCTCGCGGTGAGTGTCGCGGGGTTCGCTCTGTGTCTCGCTGTCGCGCTGCGCCGGGGCGCCGACGACGACCCCGACGAGCCGAGTCCGCCGCGAGACGCCGCCGCGCACGCGCAACCGCTC
Source organism: Sphingomonas sp. G5 (assembly GCF_052660795.1). Taxonomy (NCBI): domain Bacteria; kingdom Pseudomonadati; phylum Pseudomonadota; class Alphaproteobacteria; order Sphingomonadales; family Sphingomonadaceae; genus Sphingomonas; species Sphingomonas sp. G5. The sequence goes on from NZ_CP109660.1 coordinate 3,140,738, forward strand.
ACGCGTCGCGCTCTTCGCGCCCGCTCGTCGAGAACCCGCCGGCTCGGCCGCGCCCTCGGCCTCGCGGTCGCCGTCGCCCTGACCGGGGCGGCCGTGAGCACCCCGGCCTCTGCGTCGTTCAGCGGCGAGGCCGCGGCATCCGGAACCGTCACGGCCGGGCGCGCGACCGGCCCCTGGTCGCTCGGCTGTGACAACGACGGCGGAGCCGTGGTGACGTGGGCGTACGACGGGTGGGAGCCCCGCAGCTTCGACCTGCTGGTCGACGGGCGGGTCGTGGTCGATGACATCCCACCGTGGTTCCGAGCCGTTCGCGTGCCCAACGACGGCTCGTACTCCCTCTTCCGCACCGACACGGTGACGGTGCGGACGAACATCGGCGCGCACTGGTCGGCCGAGTCGAGCGAGAGCGTGCCCGTCGGCGGCGTCCTGTTCGGTTTCGGGCGGCCCTTCTGCCGGTGATCAGACGCGGGCGTCCTGCCCCTGTCCCCCCACCGGCACGAGGCGCGTCAGCTGCGTCACGTGCCGCGGCTCCAGCTCGGCGAGGGAGGAGACACCGAGCAGGGTCATCGTGCGCTCGATCTCGCTGCGCAGGATCGCGATCGTCCGGTCGACCCCCTGACGCCCGCCGGCCATGAGGCCGTAGAGGTACGCCCGTCCGATCAGGGTGAAGGTCGCCCCCAGAGCGACGGATGCCACGATGTCGGCGCCGTTCATGATGCCGGTGTCGACCATGACCGTCGCATCCTTGCCGACCTCGCGCACGACCTTCGGCAGCAGGTGGAAGGGGATGGGCGCACGGTCGAGCTGACGGCCGCCGTGGTTCGACAGCACGATGCCGTCGACGCCGAGATCGACCAGACGCGCGGCGTCCTGGACGTTCTGCACGCCCTTAACGACGATCTTGCCGGGCCACATCCCGCGGATGATGTCGAGGTCGTCGTAGCCGATGGTGGGGTCCATCGCGGCGTTCAGCAGCTCGCCGACGGTTCCGCCCGTCGTGCTCAGCGACGCGAATTCGAGCTTCGGGGTGGTGAGGAAGTCGATCCACCACCAGGGGCGCGGGATCGCGTTGACGATGGTTCCGACGGTCAGCTGCGGCGGAATGGAGAAGCCGTTGCGCTTGTCGCGCAGGCGCGCCCCGGCGATGGGGGTGTCGACGGTGAACATGAGGGTGTCGAAGCCCGCCCGGGCGGCGCGTTCGACGAGCCCGTACGAGATCTCGCGCTGGCGCATCACGTACAGCTGGAACCAGTTGCGACCGACCGGGTTCGCGGCCTTGACGTCTTCGATCGAGGTGGTGCCGAGGGTCGAGAGGGTGAACGGGATGCCGGCGGCGGCCGCCGCAGACGCGCCCGCCGTCTCACCCTCGGTCTGCATGAGACGCGTGAAACCGGTGGGCGCGATGCCGAAGGGCAGCGCGGAGGGGGCGCCGAGGATCTCGCACGAGGTGTCGACGTCGGCGGCGGGCCGCAGGATGTCGGGGTGGAACTCAACGTCTTCGAACGCGCGGCGGGCGCGGTCGAGCGAGAGCTCGCCCTCGGCGGCACCGTCGGTGTAATCGAAGGCGGCCTTGGGGGTGCGCCTCTTGGCGATGGTCCGGAGGTCGGCGATGGTCAGCGCCGCGTCCAGGCGGCGCTTGCGCGCGTCGAGTTCGGGCTTCTTGAACTGCATGAGCTCGAGGAGCTCGTTGACCTTGGGGAGCTGTCGCTGGACCATGGGAGACCCTCTCGTACGGTGTGGTCAGACCACACTACGCGCGAGAGAGCCCCCCGACCAGGGCCCGTGTGCGAGCACCGCCTCAACGCCCTCGACCGCACACCGCCCCGCGAGGAGTGGGCGCGCTACGCCGACCGCGGCGAGACCGCCGGCCTGCTCACCCTGTGCTGTGACGCCCAGCCGTTGCGAGACGCGCCGGCATTCGCGATCACCTGCGGCAATCCGTTCCGTCGTGCCGTGCCGTCACGCGGACGTCGTGTTCGACACACCGGTTCAGGATGCCGGCGCCCGGGCGGAGTGTCGAGCACGGACTCCGCATGACGGCCCGCGTCCGAGCCCGCGGCGTCGCCTCGGCGCTCAGGTCTCGCGCGTGATCGTGACCTTGACCTTCAGGTTGCTCTTGCCGGGGCCGGCGTACACACCGCGCAGCGGGGGCACGTCGTTGTAGTCGCGTCCACGGCCCACCAGCACGTGCCGGTCGCCGATCTCGATGTTGTTGGTGGGGTCGAAACCCTGCCAGTCGCCGGCGAACCACTCGACCCACGCGTGCGACTCCCCCGTCACCGCTTCGCCGACCTCGGCGGAGGGCTTCGGGTGCAGGTAGCCCGACACGTAGCGGGCCGGGATGCCGACCTCGCGCAGGGCCCCGATCGCGATGTGCGCGATGTCCTGGCAGACGCCTTTTCGCGCCTCCCACGCGTCGACCGCCGTGGAGTGCACGCCGGTGACGCCCTGCATGTAGTCGATGGCGTCGCCGATGGCCTCGGCGATCGCGTGCGCCGCGGGGCCCGGCCGGTCGTGCTGCGCCGCGATCGAGCGGGCGAGCTCCGCCACCTCGGGGTGCGGGGTCGTGCGACGGGTCTGCGTCAACTGCTCGACGGTCGTGATCGAGCGGGAGGCCTCGGCGGCCAGTTGCTCCCATGTGATGTCGGCGTGTTCGATGGGGCGCGGACGCACCTCGACGAGGGAGCGCGCGGTGATCGTGAGCGCCCCGTGCGGCGACAGCACATCGAACGCCGCCACCCGTGTGCCGAAGTAGTCGACGTACTGGTTGACCGAGGTCGACGGCTCGATGTCGAGCGACGAGCTCAGCACGAATTGGCTGTCGGTCGAGTGCGGGAGCATGCGGGCCTCGTTGTACGACGCGACGACGTCGCCCGGGTAGACGAACCCGGTCTGGTGTTCGATGCGAAGGCGTTTCATGAGATCTCCCCGATCCAGCTCGGCTCGGCCTGCGTCGGGAAGAAGCGCGACCGGATCGCCTCCGACGCTTCGCGGGTCACCGTCTGCACGCGCTGCATGTGCTCGGGCAGCTCCGCCAGGATGTCGCTGACCGGGCGGTACTCGAGATCGTTGCGGATCTGTCCGAGGGCCCGGAGAACGGTGTTGGAGTGGCCGACGCGGTCGGCGCGCGGATCGATCGCGCTCATGCAGTCCTCGGCGCGCTGGATCGAGTAGATGATCGAGCGCGGGAAGAGACGGTCGAGCAGGAGGAACTCGGCGGCATTGCGCGCGCTCGGCATCCCCCGGTACGTGCGCAGGTACGCCTCGTACGCGCCGCACGAGCGGAGGATCGTCGTCCACGACGGGCCCGACACCTCGGTGAGCGAGCGCGTCGCCAGCAGACGCGCGGTCATATCGGTGCGCTCGATGCTGCGCCCGAGGGTGAAGAACTGCCAGGCCTCGTCGCGGTTCGTCGAGGAGTCGACGATGCCGATCGCCAGGGCCGCGCGCTCGCGCACCCACTGGAAGAACTCGTGCACCTTCTCGGTCTGCAGCCGTCGCGGCATCCGGGCGTTCGTGGTGTTGAGGATCTCCCACAGCTCGGTCGAGACGATCTCGCGCGCACGCCGGGCGTTCTCGCGCGCCGCGGTGAGCGAGTAGGCGATGCTCGAGGGGTTCATGCGATCGACCGCGAGACGGGCGAGGACATCGTCTCGTCGCACGGAGTCGACGTTCTCGGGCCACGCCGAACCCATGACGCTCAGGAGCGATCGGCACGCGGTGTCTTCGTCGATCCATGGATCTTCGAGCAGCAGCTGCAGGTGCACGTCGAGGATGCGAGCGGTTCCGTCGCTGCGCTCGATGTAGCGCCCGATCCAGAACAGCGATTCGGCGATACGACTCAGCACCCCGGCACCTCCTGCGACTGCTGCTGCTGCTCGGCCTGCGGACCGTGCTGCACCGCGGCATCCTGCTGCTGCTGCTCCTGCTGCTCTTTGCCGGAGGGGCCGTTACCCGGACGGGGGTCGCGGGGCGAGGTCGCGGGAGCGGGTTGGCCGTCGTAGATGATCGGGATCGCCTCGGTCACCGCGGCCTGGTCGGCGACGAGACCCGAGACGCCGTTGCCCTGACCGTACTCGACGTGGGAGGGCGCCGAGCCGCCGACGATCCAGGTGTCCTTCGAACCGCCGCCCTGACTGGAGTTCACCACGAGCTGCCCCTCGGGCAGCGCGACGCGGGTCAGGCCACCGGGGAGCACCCAGATGTCGTCTCCGTCGTTGACCGCGAAGGGGCGCAGGTCGGCGTGACGCGGACGCATTCCGTCTTCGACGAGGGTCGGGATGGTCGAGAGCATCACGACGGGCTGCGCGATCCATCCGCGCGGGTCGGCGAGCAAGCGCTTGCGCAGGGCGTCGAGCTCGGCGGGCGAGGCGTCGGGCCCCACGACCAGCCCCTTGCCACCCGAGCCGTCGACCGGCTTGACCACGAGTTCGGGCAGACGGTCGAGCACCTCTTCGAGGGCGCCCGGGTCTTCGAGACGCCAGGTGTCGACGTTCTTGAGAATGGGCTCTTCGGCGAGGTAGTACCGGATGAGATCCGGCACATACGTGTAGAGCAGCTTGTCGTCGGCGACGCCGTTGCCCACGGCATTGGCGATCGTGACGTTGCCCAGGCGCGCGGCGAGCATGAGGCCGGGCGCGCCCAGCATCGAGTCGGCGCGGAACTGCAGCGGGTCGAGGAAATCGTCGTCGACGCGGCGATAGATGACGTCGACGCGCTGCGGGCCGCGAGTGGTGCGCATGAACACCTTGCCGCCGATGCACAGCAGGTCGCGGCCCTCGACGAGCTCGACGCCCATGAGGCGCGCGAGCAGCGTGTGCTCGAAGTACGCCGAGTTGTAGACGCCCGGCGTGAGCACGACGATGTTCGGGTCGTCGATCCCGGGCGGGGCCGACGCGCGGAGGGCGGCGAGCAGCTTGTTCGGATAGTCGCCGACGGGGCGCACCCGCATCGACACGAACAGCTCGGGAAGCGTCTGCGCCATGACGCGGCGGTTCGAGATCACGTACGAGACGCCGGAGGGCACGCGCACGTTGTCTTCGAGCACGCGCATCTCGCCGTGCTCGTCGCGGATGAGGTCGATGCCCGACACCTGGATCCGCACGCCGTTGGCGCTGCGGATGCCTGCCGCCTGACGGTAGAAGTACTGCGACGACGAGATGAGACCCGCGGGCAGGATGCCGTCGCGGACGCAGTGCTGATTGCCGTACGCGTCGTCGAGGAACGCCTCGAGGGCCTTGACGCGCTGCTTCACGCCGGCCTCGATGCGCGACCACTCGTCGTAGGCGATGACCCGGGGCACGGCATCCAGGGGGAACGGTCGTTCCTCGCCCGCGAAGTCGAACGTGACACCCTGCGCGAGATACGAACTGGCGAGCGACTCGGTGCGTCCGCGCAGCTCTTCCTGCGTCATCTGCGCGAGCGTCTGGTACAGCTCCCGGTACGCCGCACGAGACGGGGCGGCTTCTCCGGGACTCGCCGGAACGCCGAACATCTCGTCGAACGCCGGGATGCCGGAAGCGGTCTTGCGCGGCGCCAGCGTGGAGCCGTAACCGTCGAACAGGTCACCCATGCGACGACTCTACTCAGCGCCGTGTTGCGGACACGTTTCCCACCCGCGCTCTTGCGCCGCCGGGCACGGCGTGCACGCGCGGCTCCGCCGAACGGCTCAGGTGCCGGGGCGCAGCACCACCTTGATGCAGCCGTCCTGCTTCTTCTGGAACGTCTCGTACAGGCCCGGGGCGTCATCGAGCGGGGCGTGGTGCGTGACGAGGTCCATCACACCGAGCGGGTCGGCGGGGTCCTCGACCAGCGGCAGCAGGTCGTCGACCCAGCGCTTGACGTTGCACTGGCCCATCCGGAGGGCGATCTGCTTGTCGAACATCGTCTTCATCGGCAGCACGTCGGCCTCTCCGGCGTACACCCCGCTCAACGACACCGTGCCGCCGCGGCGGACGAGGTCGATCGAGGCGTACACCGCGGCCAAGCGGTCGAGCCCGGCCTTGTCCATGAGCTTCTGCGCGAGCGCGTCGGGGAGAAGGCCCACGGCCTTCTGTGCCAGCTCGACGCCCCCGTTGCCGTGGGCCTCCATGCCGACGGCATCCACCACACCGTCGGCCCCACGCCCCTCGGTGAGGTCGACCAGTTCGTCGACCACCGTGTCGGTCAGGTCGTAGGTCAGGATGCCGTGCCGCTCGGCCATGGCGCGCCGCTCGGGCTCGGGCTCGACCGCGAGCACGCGGTAGCCCAGGTGCACGCCGATACGGGCGGCGAACTGCCCCACCGGGCCGAGGCCCATCACCGCGAGCGTGCCGCCCTCGGGGACGTTCGCGTACTGCACGCCCTGCCACGCCGTGGGCACGATGTCGCTGAGGAAGAGGTAGCGATCGTCGGGCAGGTCGTCTCCGACGCGGATGTGGTTGTAATCGGCCAGCGGGACGCGCAAGTACTCGGCCTGACCGCCCGGTACCTGACCGTAGAGCTTCGTGTAGCCGAAGAGCGCCGCGCCGCTGCCGTACTCGCGCACCTGCGTCGTCTCGCACTGCGACTGCAGGCCGCGGCGGCACAGGAAGCAGTGGCCGCACGAGATGTTGAAGGGCACGACGATGCGGTCGCCGACGGCGAGATTCGTCACGGCCGAGCCCACCTCGACGACGACGCCCATCGGCTCGTGACCGAGCACGTCGCCCTTGTCGATGAACGGGCCGAAGAGCTCGTAGAGGTGCAGGTCGGAGCCGCAGATCGCGGTCGAGGTGATCTTGACGATCGCGTCGGTCGGCTCGAGGATCTGCGGGTCGGGGACCTCTTCGACGCTCACGTTGCGCGTGCCCTGCCAGGTCAGTGCCTTCATGGTGGTGCCTCTCGTTCCGGGGGGGACGATCAGTCTGCGCCGCGAGCGCGCAACCGGCGAGGTGGTTGACGAGCCCCCGCGCGATGCGTCAGGCGCCGGGGGCCGCCAGGGGTGGAGCATCGACCCAGGAGTGCACCCGCGCGAGGAACGCGGCGTAGCCGGCGGGCGTGCGCCCCGTGAATCGGCCGGAGGTCTCGACCTCGTGCGCATCGCTCGCCCGCTCCCGGGCGCCGAGGGCCCGGGCCGCCCGGACGAGGGCCACGTCCTCGTGTTCGACGAGATCCGGGATGCCGCCCGCCCGGCCGTACGTGCTCGCGCGCACGCCGAGGTTGGCGCCGTGGACGTTCCCGGGCGGTGCGCCCCGATGGTGCGTGGCGCGCCAGTACGCGGCGTGGCGGGCGCTGAGGTCGGCGAAGTCGGGGCGCACGGTTCCGAGCACGAGGTCGACCCCGGTGTCGGCGAGATCGAGCTGGTGGGTGACCCAGTTCGGGGGCACGACGGTGTCGGCATCCGTCATCGCGATCCACGTGTCGACCGGGCTCGCCGAGAGCGTCCCGAGCGCGTGCGCGACACCGACCCGCCGCGCGGTGCCCACGCGGCGAGCGCCGATCTCGACCGTCTCGACCGGCCAGCGCCGCACCTGCGCGGCGGTGGTGTCGGTGCACGCATCGAGCACGACGACGACCGCGACGGCCAGGTCGGGCGTGCGCTTCTTCGCGCGAGAGACGGCCCGGTCGACCGATGCCAGGCAGCGCCCGATCAGCGCTTCCTCGTCGTGCGCCGGGATCACCACGGCCACCGCCCTCACGGGACGAGTCCGGACTCGGCCGCCACCGAACGCGCGCCCGGGTGCGCGTACACCTCGAGCACGAAGTCCTCCTCCTCGTGCCGCACGAGACGCACGAGATCGGGACGTGCGGCGAGCGCGGCGTGCACCTCGTCGCCGCTGCGGGGGTATTCGGCCACCGGGTGCCGCCAGTGACAGGCGACGAGGCGACCGTCGGCGCTGAGCGAGGCGGTGGCCGCGGTGAGCCCGCGGTCGAGATCGACGCCGGCCCAGTAGTAGGCCACCTCCGACAGCACGACGAGGTCGAACTCCCCCTCGGGCCATGCGTCGGGGAGCGTCGCGAGGCGGAGCTCGACGTTCTCGCGACCCGCGAGGCGTGTCCGCGCGCGCTCGAGGGCCGCGGGCGCGAGGTCGACGGCGAGCACCCGGTCGCTCCGGTCGGCCAGATACACCGTCAGCGCCCCCGTCGAGCACCCCGCCTCAAGGGTCGAGCGGTAGTGGCGCCACGGGAGGGCGGCCAGGAGCACGGAACGTTTGCGCTCTTCGTACCAGCGCGAGTCGAAGCCCCAGGGATCGTCGTGGCGGGCGTACATGTCGTCGAAGTACTGCTTTCCGACGCTGCCCGCCGGGGTCGCGGGCGGCTCCGGGGCGATGAAGAGCTCGGCGTCGCGCTCGGCGTGCGCGCGCATGCCGGCGTGGATCGTCGCCTCATCCCCCGGGGCGCCCGACAGCGGCTCGAGCTGGCTGCGGTGCGCGTCGAGGGCGCGGGTCTTGACCTCTCGCGAGCGGGGCTCGAGGGCGAGACGCTCGACGCGGTCCCACGGCACGTCGTCGGGGCCGCCCCAGTGCCAGAGCCAGATCGGGAAGGCGCGCGAGCGCACCCCGCGGGCGGCGCAGACCTGCTCCACGATCTCGCCGACGACCCGGTGGTCGCGGTGCCCGTCTCCCCGCCAGGGCGACAGCACCAGCACGCGCCGACCGGCCGCGGCGTCGAGCGTTTCGCGCAGCGCCGCGGTGATGGCATCCCGGTACTCCTCCGTCCCGCCATCCGGCAGGCCGAGGAAGATCGGATCGCCGATCAGGCCCACGATGCGCGCCGCATCGTGAAGCTCGCGGCGGCGCAGGAGCGCGAGAGTCGCGGGCCCGTGGGTGGGCGAACCGGGGTGAGAGCCCTCGCCGTCGGTCACGACGAGAAGATCGATCGGGATGCCGCGCGCGACCGCGGTCGCGAGCAGACCCGCAGCCCCGAGGCTCTCGTCGTCGGGGTGCGCGGCGACCACGATCAGATGGTCGACGTCGAGATCGAGCGGGGGCAGGTCACGGCGGAGTGCGTCCGTCCAGACGCTCTCGTCGGTCCCGGGATCGCGGTGGTCGAAGCTCACCACGCGCCCGCCCCCGTCGCGACGTCGACGCCGATTCTCGCGACGTCGCGCTCGCCGTGATGCTGACGCAGGTAGACCTGCAGGTCGGCGACGCGACGCGCGTACGCCTCGTCGGCGACGAGCGGCAGCGGTCCGAGCGCGTGCGCGGCCTCGGCGAGGGTCGTCTCGACGGCGTCGGCGACCACGGTGCGCGCGCGGGCGGCACGCAGGCCCGCGGATGCCGAGCCCCCGGCACCGAAGACCGTCGCCGTCTCGCGCAGCACGGCGCGCGCGGCCCAGAGGGCGGTGTCGGCACGCCCGAGATGCACGCGCGAGAGCTGATCGGCGCGGTCGGACGCGGCGGCCTCGCTCAACGCATCACGCAGCGGCAGGGCCCCACCCCACCAGCAGGCCGCGACTCCGACCCCGCCGTGCGCGAAGCCCGATCGACGCAGGTACCAGCCGGGCTCGCCTACGGGGACGGCGACCGCCCCGTCGACGTCGATCGGGGCGCTGACGACCCGGTCGAGTCCGCGGGCGTACCAGGGGCCGGTCCGCGAGGTGACACCCGGGGCGCGCAGGTCGAGCACGAAGAGCTGTCGCCGTTCGTCGTCGACCCACGCGGTCACGAGGGCACGGTCGAGGTGGGCCGCGAGCGAGCACCAGGGCTTGGTTCCGCGCAGCGTCCAGGTTCCGGCATCCTGTCGAGCCTCGAGTCGCATGCCGGATCCCTCCGCCGCGAAGACGCCCCACGACCCGCCGGGCTCGAGAGCGACGTCGATCCCCTCGCGGGCGGCTTCGCCGAGGATCGCGAGCGCGTCGAGGTGCGGCTCGAGCACGCGAGCGGCGGCGACGTCTCGCCTGGCCACGGACGCGAGGAGTTCCCAGGTCGCGGCGAGGGAGCGCGGAGGGGTCACGCTCGTCGCCCACGCGAGCGTGGCAGCGACGTCGCTGCCGAGCCCCTCGACGGCATCCGCCCTGCGAAGGGCCTCACGGACGTCGTCGAGGTCGGGGGCGTCGTCGGAGAGGAGGAGGGGGGATGGCAAAGCTCCGCGGTGTCTCACCGCGACAGCGTGGGGACCGCGGCGGGTTTCGGCGAGGACCTTGACACCGCCGCCCGTCTCGGGCAGAGCAGAGCGGCGGATGCCGGTTGGCTGTGAATACCGCGCGTCCGGCGCCGGGGTGCCCGGGGCTCCCTAGGCTCCCTTCGTGACCCCCGCATCTTCCCGCCGCCGCGATCTCGCGGCGATCGTCGCCTCGATCGCCGCCACCGTGTTCGGCGCCGGCCTCGGCGAGCTCGCCGCGGCGATCGTCTCGCCCACCGCGAGCCCGTTCGCCGTCATCGGCGGTGGCATGATCGACCTCGCCCCGGCCTGGGCGAAAGACCTGGCCATCGACCTGTTCGGTACGGGCGACAAGGCGGCCCTGCTCGTAGGAATCGCGGTGCTGCTGCTGATCGTCGCCGGCGTCGCCGGATTCCTCGAGCGACGGAAAGCCCCGTGGGGGCGGGTCGTGCTCGTCGCGCTCGGGGTGATCGGCGCGATCGTCTCGATGACGCGGGCGGATGCCGGGACCCTATCGCCCCTCCCCTCCCTGGTTGCGGGAGCAGCCGCCGCTCTCGTGGCCGGGCTGTTGGTCGCCCGACTCCGTCGACGGTCGACGAAGGCCCCGACCGACGACGGCGTCTCGCGCCGCAGCGTCCTCGCCCTCTCGGGGGTGGCCGTCATGGCCGGCGCCCTCGCCGCCGTCGGATCCGTCGCGGTGAGCGGGGGCGCGCGCGCCGTCAGCGCGGTGCGCTCCGCCCTGCGACTGCCGTCCCCCGCGACGACCACGCCCGTTCCGGCCGGAGCCGACCTCGGGATCGACGGGCTCGGGCCGATCATCACCCCCGCGTCGGACTTCTACCGCATCGACACCGCTCTCGTCGTGCCGCAGGTGGACCCCGCGACCTGGACACTGCGGGTGCACGGCATGGTCGAGCAAGAGGTGGTGCTGCGGTGGGACGATCTGGTCGCCCTCCCCCAGAAGGAGACCGTCGCAACCCTCGTGTGCGTGTCGAACGAGGTGGGCGGATCGCTCATCGGCACCGCCCGCTGGCTGGGGGTGCCCCTTCGCGACATCCTCGAGCGCGCGAAGCCGACGACCGAGGCCGACATGGTGCTCTCGCACTCGGTCGACGGATTCACGGCATCCACCCCCCTCGAAGCCCTCACCGACGACCGCAACGCCCTGCTGGCCATCGGCATGAACGGCGAACCCCTGCCGATCGAGCACGGCTTCCCCGTGCGGATGGTCGTGCCGGGGCTCTACGGCTACGTGTCGGCGACGAAGTGGGTCAGCGAGCTCGAGGTCACCCGCTACGACCGCGCCGAGGGGTACTGGACCTCGCGCGGCTGGTCGGAGCGCGGACCCGTGAAGCTGCAGTCGCGCATCGACGTGCCCCGGTCGGGCGCGCGGGTCGGCGCGGGCGACACCGTCATCGCCGGAGTCGCCTGGCAGACGCACGTGGGCGTCTCGGGGGTCGAGGTGCAGATCGACGACGGTCCGTGGCAGGCAGCGACGCTCGCCAGCGCGATCTCGGCCGACACCTGGGTGCAGTGGAGCCTGCCGTGGAACGCCACGAGCGGATCGCACACCCTGCGCTGCCGGGCCGTCTCGGCCACGGGCGAGACGCAGACCGCCGACACGGCCGCCCCGGCACCCGACGGCGCGACCGGCTGGGATCAGCGTACGGTGTCGGTGGCCTGAGCCCGCTCGGAGGAGCGACGCCTGTCCGCGGCGCGTCGGCCCGTGTCCCCCCTCGTGCAGAAGATCCGCACGGGATCCGCACGAGGGGGGACACGCACGCCTCGGCGCGGGCGCGGCGCGGGGCCGTTCGGCGCTCAGGCCGACAGCACGTGCCGTACCTGCTCGACGGCCCAGTCCAGCTCGGTCGCGCGGATCGTCAGCGGCGGCGCGATGCGGATCGTCTGGCCGTGCGTGTCTTTCACGAGCACGCCGCGGGCGAGCAGCTTCTCGGCGATCTCACGACCGGTGCCGTAGGCGGGGTCGATGTCGACGCCGGCCCAGAGCCCCGCGATACGCACGGTCGTGACGCCGTGGCCGATCAGCGACTGCAGCGACGCCTCGAGGTGCGCCCCCAGCGCCTTCGCGCGCGTCTGGAATTCTCCGGATGCCAGCATCTCGACGACCCGCAGGCCCACGGCCGCGGCGAGCGGGTTGCCGCCGAAGGTCGAGCCGTGCTCCCCCGCGCGGATGACGCCGAGCACGTCCTCGTTCGCGACGACGGCCGACAGGGGCAGGATGCCGCCGCCGAGCGCCTTGCCGAGCAGATAGACGTCGGGCACGACGCCCTCGCGATCGCACGCGAACGTCTCGCCCACGCGTCCCAGACCCGACTGGATCTCATCGGCGATGAAGAGCACATCGTTCGCGGTGCAGATCTCGCGGACCCGCTGCAGGAACCCCTCGGGCGGGAGGACGACCCCGGCCTCGCCCTGGATGGGCTCGAGCAGCACGGCGGCGGTGTTCTCGTCGATCGCCGCAGCGATGGCATCCGCGTCGCCGTAGGGCACGTGCACGAAGCCCGGCGCATACGGACCGAAGTCGTCGTGCGCCGTGGGGTCGTCGCTGAAGCCGACGATCGTGGTGGTGCGGCCGTGGAAGTTGCCGTTCGCGACGATGATCGTCGCGGCGTCGGGGGCGATGCCCTTGGTGCGGTACCCCCAGGCACGCGCGACCTTGATGCCGGTCTCGACGGCCTCGGCGCCCGTGTTCATCGGTAGTACGAGGTCTTTGCCGCAGAGCTGCGCGAGCGCGGTCGCAAAGGGACCGAGGCGGTCGTTGTGGTACGCGCGACTGGTGAGGGTCAGGCGATCGAGCTGCTCTCGGGCGGCCGCGAGGATCGCGGGGTGACCGTGCCCGAAGTTCAACGCCGAGTAGGCCGACAGCAGGTCGAGGTAGCGCTTGCCCTCGACGTCGGTGACCCACACGCCCTCGGCGCGCGAGACGACGACGGGCAGCGGGTGGTAGTTGTGGGCGAGGTGTGCGCCCTCTTCGGCGATCAGGCGGGCGCCGAGGTCGTCGACGGTGGTGCTCATCGCGAACCGCCGCGCAGCTCCAGCGTGCAGCACTTGATGCCGCCGCCGCCGAGCAGCAGCTCGGACAGGTCGACCTTCACGGGGGTGTACCCGCGCTCGCGCAGCTGCGCCTCGAAGCCCACCGCGCGCGGCGAGATGATGACGTTCTTGCCGTCGCTCGCCGAGTTCAGGCCGAACACCGCGCCGTCGCTGTCGGACACGCGGATGGCATCCGGGTACCGCTCGCGCAGGATCGCCTGGCTGCGCTCGTCGAACGCGGTGGGCAGGTACGCGATGTTGGCCTTCTCGACGCCGCCAGGGCCCTCGACGGGATCGAGCACCGCGATCGCGGTGTCGAGGTGGTAGAACCGCGGGTCGGTCAGCGTCAGCGACACGACCTCTCGCGAGAAGACCTCGCCCACCTCGCGGTGGCTGTCGCCGGTCGAGCGGAAGCCCGTGCCGGCGAGGATCGTCTCGCCCACGAGCAGGAAGTCGCCCTCGCCCTCGTTGACCTCGACCGGCTCGGCGACCTCGAAGCCGTTCGCGGCGAACCAGTCGATGAACGCGGGCGCCTCGGCGGCGCGCTCGCGGAAGCGGAACTTGGGGCCGTACGCGACCCCGTCGATCACGAAACCGCCGTTGGCCGTGTAGACCATGTCGGGCAGGCCCTCGAGCGGGTCGATGAGCTCGATCTCGTGGCCGAGCTCCGTGTAGGTGTCGTAGAGCGACTGCCACTGCGTCACCGCGAGATTCGTGTCGGTGGGGCGCGAGGGCTCCATCCACGGGTTGATGCTGTAGCTGACCGTGAAGTGCTCGGGGCGGCACATGAGGTACCGGCGGTGCTGCTGCACGCGCTCGTCGGGCGTGGCCTCGGCGGTGGTGGCGACGGGGGTAGCGGACATCTCTGCTCCTCGGAGGAAAGGTGCGGCGGACGCTGTCCTGGGGCTCGGTGGCCCTTCGAACCCGCGCGGCACCCATCAACTGCATGTGGCGCCGTGCGGGGAAAGGTCGGTCCGAGCACGCCGGTGTCATTCTCGCACGCGTGTGCGCGTGGAGGCGAGCGGCACGGCACGGCGGTCCGCCCTGCCGCCGGTGGTCCCGCGAGAAAGCCCGGGCGTCGCACCTTGCGCGGAATGCGCACGCGAAGAGGGTCGTCCCACGAGACCCGCGTCCCTCAGCCCGTGCGCCGCAGCGACAGCGCGATCCACGCGACGGGCGGGAGGGACACCGACAGGATGCCGTTCACCAGGCGCGTCTCGACTGCCCGCGGCCGCACCCGCTCGGGCTCGTCGAGGGTGTTCGCGGCACCGGGGTCGTCCTCGTGGAGGAGGTGGGTCTCGACGACCTCCACCTCGCCGAGCGCGCTGACGTCGATGTCGACGGCGACGGGGTGTTCGAGCCCCCTGTGGACGACGAAGACCGCGGCGGTTCCGGCCGCGTCGTCGACGGTGGCCACGGCATCCACCGCGGGCACCGTCCCGTACCGAGCGGTGTCGAGCGTCGGGGCCTCGAGGGGCAGTCGCACCGCATGCCCCCGCGCGAGGCGCGACGTGATCGCGAAGGGGAAGAAGGTCGTCTGGCGCCAAGCGGGCCCGCCGGGCTCGGTCATGATCGGGGCGATGACGTTCACGAGTTGAGCGAGGGAGGCCGACGCCACCCGATCGGCGTGCTTCAGCAGCGAGATGAGCAGACCGCCGAAGACCACGGCATCCAGGACCGAGTACACGTCTTCGAGCAGGCGCGGGGCGACCGGCCAGTCGTCGATGGCGGTGGGCTTCACGGCGTCGACGCGGTCGATGTACCAGACGTTCCATTCGTCGAACGAGATGTCGATGCGCTTCGCGCTGCCGCGAGCCGCTCCGACGTGGTCGGCCGTGGCGACGACCGCCTCGATGAAGCGTTCCATGTCGACGGCGGAGGCGAGGAAGGATGCCGCGTCGCCGTCGTGCTCCTGGTAGTAGGCATGACACGAGATCATGTCGACGTCGTCGTAGGTGTGCTCGAGCACGACGCGCTCCCAGTCGCCGAAGGTGGGCATCTGCGCACCCGACGAACCGCACACGACGAGTTCGATCGAGGGGTCGAGCTGGCGCATGCCCTCCGCCGTGCGGGAGGCGAGCTTTCCGTAGTCGTCGGCGGAGCGGTGACCGAGCTGCCACGGGCCGTCCATCTCGTTGCCGAGGCACCACACGCGCACGTCGAACGGCGCGGCTCGGCCGTTGTCGATGCGGCGCTGCGACAGGGTCGAGCCGCCGGGGACGTTGGCGTACTCGAGCAGGTCGATCGCCTCGAGAGTGCCCCGCGTGCCGAGGTTGACCGCGAGCATGAGGTCGCTGCCGACGGCGTCGAGCCAGTCCGAGAACTCGTGCAGGCCCACCTCGTTCGTCTCGGTCGAGTGCCAGGCGAGGTCGAGGCGGCGCGGGCGCGCGGCTCGCGGCCCGACGCTGTCTTCCCAGCGGAATCCCGAGACGAAGTTGCCGCCGGGGTACCGGATCGTCGAGACACCCAGCTCGCGGACGAGCGCGATGACATCGCGGCGGAACCCGCGCCCGTCGGCCTCGGGATGACCGGGCTCGTAGAGGCCGTCGTAGACGTGGCGGCCGAGGTGCTCGACGAACCCGCCGAACAGGCGCCGGCGCACGGGGCCGATCGCAAAACGGGGGTCGACGGTCAGTCGGGCAGCGGTCATCGGTGCTCCTCGCGGTTCCGACGACGGTACCCCGGCGCGCGCGCAACGCTAAACGTTTTCGAAAACGCCGTGCTGCCGCGCCACAGCCGTCCGGTCGCTCCGCGGGCGAGCGCCCCACGGGCGAGCGCCACGCGCGCGCAACCCACCGGTCGCTCCGCGGGACACCCGGACCGGAGGAGATTCAGGCACGGGAGGATGCCTCGACGGGCACGGACCCTCCCCCGGCAAAATCTCCTCCCGCCACACGGGCCTCCGCGGGCGTGCGCCCCACGGGCGTGCAACCCACCGGTCGCTCCGCGAGACGCCCGGACCGGAGGAGATCCAGGCACGGGAGGATGCCTCGACGGGCACGGACCCTCCCCCGGCAAAATCTCCTCCCGCCACACGGGCCCCCACGGGCGAGCGCGCGCCGGGCGTGCAACCGAGCGGGCGCGCCGGACGGGCGCGCGCGGCCGGTCAGATGACCGCGGCGCTCCAGGTGTCGACGGCACCGAAGCGGAACGCGCCGATCGACACCGCCTGCTCACGCAGGAACGGCAGGAGCTCCAGCCGCCCGGCCGTGGTCACCTCGTTCGCATACACGGTCAGGGAGACGTCGCCCCCGACCGTCTCGGCGACGGCCGTGCGCAGCGTCGCCACCGTCTCAGCGGGGCCCACGAGGCGCAGGCGCCCGGGGCGCGGGGCGGCGACGAGGTTCTCGGCGTCGCCGTCGGCGGCATCCGGGATGCCACCCTCCAGACGCTGCAGCCACTCGGCGTCGCTCTCGACCGAGACCGCGACCCCGCTGTCGCCCAGCAGGTGTCGGACGGCGGCAGGAAGACCCACCGGGGTACTGAGGCTGAAGGCCGAGCCCGAGCGCACCGCGGCCACCAGAACGCGCAGCACCGCCTCCCACGCGGCGTCCGCGGTGGCGCGGACGGCCACATCGACCGGTCGGTAGCGGCGGAGGTTGCGCTCGACGCCGAGTCGCGACACGTCGCGTACGCGCCCGAACTCGCGGTCCCACGCGACAGCGTCGGCGAGGGCACCGCGGCGGAGCCAGTCGAAGGCCTCGTACGACAGGGTCGGTTGAGCTGCTTCGATCAGCGCTGTGATGCGCGAATCGAGGCCGCGCAGGTGCAGGGTCGACGACGATGCCCCGCCCGACGACGGTCGCCACGATCCGAGCGTGACGAGACGGTTCGGCCCGCCCGACATCGCCCCGTCGCCCACCGACGCCTCGCCCCAGCCGCCGAGCGGCTCGCGCTGCACGACCGCTCCGGTCGAGGGACGGTTGACCCGCAGCACGGCGGCCTCGACGGTATCGAGCCAGAGCTCGAGATCGGCCTCGTCGCGGGTGTGGAGACCGGCGACGAAGCCCGACCCGATCGCGTTCTGCAGTTCGATCGCGCGGGTCACGGTGGGGGCATGCAGGATGCCGAGCACCGGCGCCGCCACCGCGGCCCGGGTGAGGTGCGACCCGGCGGTGACGCCCGTGCGCACGCCCGGCGACCAGAAGCGGCCGGCCGTCTCGGGCCCGAGATCGAGCTCGCGCGGCTCCACGAGCCAGCGTTCGCCATCGCCGAGGACGGTCAGGGCGCGACGCACCTCGCCCACGGGTTCTTCGACGAGGGGGCCGATGTCGGAGAGCGGGTCGTCGGCGGGACCGACGCGCAACGACGACACCGCATCCTTGAGTTGCTCGGTGAAGCGCGACGAGCGCCCGAGCGCCCCGACGAGAATCACGAGCGACACGGCTGTGGCGGCCTGCCCCGCTCGGGCGAAGGCCCCGGCCACGATGTCGGCGACGGCGGCGTCCACGTCGGCGGAGGGGGCGACGATCGCGACGTTGCGCCCGGCGGTGAACGCCTGCAGGGGCAGGGCCGGTCGCCACGCAACGAAGCGCTCGGCCGTTGCGCGGGCTCCCGCGAGCAGCACGCGGTCGACGCCCGGGTGGGCGATGAGCGCGCGCCCCGACGCGTCCTCGTTGAGGTCGACGTAGACGAGCACGTCACGCGGCACTCCCGCGGCCCACAGCGCCTCGGCGATGACGGCACCCGAGCGTCGCGCGCGCGGCGAGGGCGTGAGCACCACCCCCGACCCGGCGGCCAGAGCGGCGAGAGTCTCGGCGGCGCAGAGTCCCACCGGGGCGTTCCACCGCGGAGCCACGACGCTCAGCCGGTCGGGCACGAACACGGCACCGGGCACGCGATCGAGCTCCTTCGCGGTGGCGGCGTAGTATGCGGCGGCGTCGACGGCCTGGCTGACCTCGGCGTCGGCCTCGGCGAGCAGGGCTCCTCCCTCGGACGCGAGCACCTCGACGAGCTCGGCGCGGCGCTGCTCGAGGCTGCGCGCGACCGACTGCAGCACGGCGGCGCGGTCGGCAGCGGCGAGCGCCCCCCACGGCTCGGCCGCGGCACGCACGCGATCGATCACCGCATCGAGTCCCGCTTGGTCGTCGACGCGCCCCGCGGCGGCCGTGGCATCCCCCGCGGTCGAGCCGGCGACGCGGCCGAGGACGGACAGCGCCCAGGCGCGGTCGGCGGGGACGGTCGGATCGGTGTCGGAGACGTTACGGAACCCGGGAGCGCCGCCCGCGAGCTCTGCGCTCTCACGGGCCGAGAACACGGCGGTGTCGACGAAAGCCTGTCCGCCGAACAGCATCTGCTGCACGTCGGGACCCAGGGCGGAGGTGTCCCCGGATGCCGCGGCCTCGCGCGCGATGCCCAGCACCGCCTGCGTGAGCCCCGGCTCGGCGGCATCGTCGTCGGCGCGCTCGCGCAGGATCGCCGGGAGCGCCTCGACATCGCGCTGCGGAATGCGCCCGCCGAGAGCCGGGAGCTCGGCGGCGGCCAGCGCGCGCCGGACGCGGGCAGCGATCGACGCGGTCTCGGGGGTGTGCTCGTCCGCGTCCTCGCCCCGTTCGTCCTCGGAGGCGGTGGGCGATTCGGGCACCGCAAGCGGCAGGGCGGGCGCACCGGCGACCACCGTCGCGTAGCTCGCGGCGAGGCGCGCGACGACGGCGTCGAGGTCATCGTGGTGCGCGGTCGGCGCCGTCCAGAGGTGCCCCTCTCCCGGGGTCCACGGCGAGGTGTGCGGCAGCGCGAGGGCGAGCGCGGCCTCCGCGTCGGCCGCGAGGGCCAGGGCGAGGGCGGCGCGCTCGGGGTCGGCGGTCGCCAGCTCGACGGCGAAGCCTTCGAGCCCCCTCGAACTCAGCGCCTCGCGAAGGCTGCGAACGAGGGCGGCGTCAACGTCGTCCCGCGCCGTGACCGCCGGGGCGGGCCACCCGTGGCGCGCCGCCGACACGGTATCCGGGGTCTCGATGAGGGCGTCGCTCAGACGCAGCGTCAGGCGGGCGCCGCCCGCGGAGGTGCGCACGCGCGCCCACGCCGACAGCTCACGGACGGCCTCGGGCGTCTCCCCGACGGCCGCGGGCAACTGGATGCCGGCTCGGAGTGCGACGAGACGCGGTTCCTCGAGCACGCGCGTGAGCACCGCGACGGTGAGGTCGAGGTCGTCGCGTCCCTCCGCGATCAGCGTCACGTGGGTGCGCGCGGCGAGCGCGTCGAGGAAGACCGGCAGCAACCGCTCGGCGGCGTGCTCGACCTCGGCATCGAACGCCCACGGCGACGGCATGACGACGACATCGGAGATCGCGAGCGAGATCCGCGACACGTCGTCGCGGGACAGCAGCGACCGGATGCCGTCGAGCCGGCGCCGTGCGCCGGCGTCGCCGACGATCGCGGGCCCGACCAGACGCACCTCGACCGCGGAGCCCAGGGCCTCGAGGGCCGGGCTGAGCCGCTCGGGGCGCACGTCGAGCACGAGGGCGGCGAGGAGGTCGCGCATCGCGCGGCGAGCAAGGGGCACCGCGGGACTCGGGAGCACGGGCGCGACGGCGCCGCCGAGCTGCAGCGCTCCGCGCACGAACCACGGGAGGGAGGCGGGGAGGTCGTCGGCGAGCCGATGCAGCGCCGAAGCGGCGGAGGTGAGCGACTCCGGGCGCGAGACACCGTCGATCGCGGCGGCCAGGAACGCGGCGACGGCGGCGTCCGCGGGCAGGTCGCCGAGACGAGGCACGGTCCCCGGGACCGTCCGCCGCGAGAACGTCGCGGCGATGCGAGCGGCACGAGAGGGGAGGCCGGGAGAGAGCGCGGGAACGGGGGCGCCGGAGTCGTTCGTGCTCATGCTCGTCAGCCTAATTACCGCGTGCACGGCGCCCCGGCGGCCCGCCGCGCAACCCGCGGATCAGCGGCCGGGTCCCCGGTCGCGAGAGGACCGATGCCCTGTCCCCCGAATGGCCGACATTTATGTACTCTGATCATAAATTCACAGGAAATCCTTCGCATTTCGTCCGGTTCGTGTTTCTATGGCGGTGGGTACCCCGCCATTTATCCCCCTGGATGGAAGGTCACTCCACGTGAACCGCATATCGAAAACCGTCGTGGGTGCAGCAGCCCTCGGCCTGTTCCTGACCACCGCCGCCACCGCTCCCGCGCTGGCCCAGACCCCCACGTCATCGCCCGACTCGGCCGTCGACGGAGTCGACGCGCAGCTGCTCGAAGCGATGGCCGCCGATCTCGGCACCGACGTGTCGGGCGCGCAGGACGTCCTGCGTTTCCAGGCCGACGCGGCCGGGACCGCCGACGACGTCGCCGCCGCCGCCGGTGACGCCTTCGCCGGAACCTGGCTCGACGAATCGACGCGCACCGTCTACGCCGCGGCCACCACGGACGCCGCTCGCGAAGCGGCCGCCGACGCCGGGGCCGTCCCCGTCGCCGCGGAGCACTCGCTCGACGACCTCGAGGCGATCGCCGCGAAGCTCGAGGCGAGCCCCGCACTGCCCGACGTCATCCCCTCATGGTGGATCGACGTCGAGCAGAACGACCTCGTCGTCGACGTGGTCGCCGGCGGCGATCAGGCCGCGGCCGACTTCGTCGCGACCCTCGGCGCCCCTGCCGACGCCGTCCGCCTGGAAACCGGTGCCGAAGCGCCCGAGACCTTCGCGACGATCCAGGGCGGCATCGCCTACAACATCAACAACCAGAGCCGCTGCTCGGTGGGCTTCCCGGTGCAGGGCGGTTTCGTCACCGCCGGCCACTGCGGCGACGCGGGCGACAGCACCACCTACGGCACGTTCCAGGGCTCCTCGTTCCCCGGCAACGACTACGCCTGGGTCAGCACGCCCAACCACACCCCGGTCGGCTCGGTGTCGAACTACTCCGGCGGCTCCGTCGCCGTGAAGGGCTCGACGGCCGCCGCCGTCGGCGCGACCGTCTGCCGCTCGGGCTCGACCACCGGTTGGCACTGCGGCCAGATCCAGGGCTACAACTCCACGGTGCGCTACGCCGAGGGGTCGG
Organism: Sphingomonas sp. G5; assembly: GCF_052660795.1. Lineage (NCBI taxonomy): Bacteria > Pseudomonadati > Pseudomonadota > Alphaproteobacteria > Sphingomonadales > Sphingomonadaceae > Sphingomonas > Sphingomonas sp. G5. Next base: position 3,161,843 of record NZ_CP109660.1, read on the forward strand.
TCTCGGGCCTGATCCGCACGAACGTCTGCGCCGAGCCGGGTGACTCCGGCGGCTCGCTCCTCGCGGGCAACCAGGCACAGGGCGTCACCTCCGGCGGTTCGGGCGACTGCACGAACGGCGGTACGACGTACTTCCAGCCCGTGAACGAGATCCTGCAGAACTACGGCCTGCGCCTGCTGACCAGCTGATCCCCTCCGGGTACCCCCGACGCCCGGTCGCCTCACGGCGGCCGGGCGTCGTTCTTTTCCTCACCCGATCAGGACGCCGCGGTCGCCCCACGGCGGCCGGGCGTCGTGCTCTCGCGTCTGCCGACGGGGATGCCGCGATCACGCGAACGCGGCGGCGGCATCCCCGGTCTCGGCTCAGCCGATCGCGCCGCGGCGGCGCCTCAGAACCGCACCGATCAGCACCGCGAGCAGGCTGAGGGCGAGGGCACCACCCCCGACCGCGCCGCCGGTCACCGCGAGCGGCGAGGGCACCGAACCGGTCGAACCGCCCGGAGCCGGCGGAAGCACCGGAGAGGCGCCGTCAGCACCGGCCCGCACCTCGATGGCCACTGCGGCCTCGACGCCGCCGATACGCGCGATCACCCGATGGGCGCCCGCCGGGGTGTCGGCCGGGATCGTGACGTTCACGAGGAACGACCCGTTCGCGTCGGTGCGGACGACCCCCAGCTGCACGGGAGTGGAACGCAGCTCGAGCTCACCGTCGGCGTTCGCCGGCCAGCCCGATCCCGACACCGTGATCACTCCGCCCGCGACGAAGTCGCCCGAGACCGACAGCGTCGGGTCTCCCGCGTTCGCGCCGATCGAGGTCGAGCCCGTCCCACTGACGTTGCCGGCCACGTCGACCGCGCGATACGACACGATCGTGGCCCCGTCACCGACGGCCACGGCCGCCTGCGCGCCGGCCGTCGTCGTCCAGGTCGCCGCGTCGCCGAGGCGGTACTCCACGCGCGCCACCCCCGAACCGCTGTCGCTCGCCGCGAGCGTGACGCTCCGGGCCGCGACATCCACCGTCGCCGTCGTCGTCGGGGCGGTGCGGTCGAACTTCACCGCGGCCGTCACGGGGGTCGAGACGTTCTTCGACGCGTCGGTCGCCCGGAACGCGAGGGTCCAGGTCCCCTCCGCCGGGGTCACCGCACCGGTGTATGCCGCCCAGGTCGTCCCCCCGTCGGTGCTGACCTCGAGGCGCGGTGCGGCGTCGACGTCGTCGGTGGCCGTGGCGGTGACGGACGGCTGCGAGACGAACCAGCCTTCGGCCCCGTCCGGCCCGGCCGGCGTGGTCTGCACCGCCACCGTGGGCGCCGTCGTGTCGGCCTCGCGGGTGTGCATCCGCACGAACGTGACCGAGTACGGCTCGAAGGAATGGGTGAAGCTGCTCGACACCGCCATCTGCGAGGTCCTCGGCGCCACCGGCGTCTCGGTCGCGGTGTTCAGCGCCGAGGGGGCCGCCGCCAGGGTGGTCACGTCGGCCGTGGGCAGGACGCCGATGCCGCCGAGGTCGATCGTGGTCTCGGCGGCCTTGGCCTGGGCGTTGACGACCTTGAGCAGCACGTCACCGGTGGCGTCGTCCCGCGTCATGACCTGGGCGAAGGGTTCGACCTCGGTGTTGGTGAACTGTCCCTGCTGCACCCCGTCGGCGAACAGCGTCACCTGCGCGCCGCGCACCTGGATGCGCAGGTCGTAGGTGCGGTTCGTCTCGACGCGCGACAGTCCCGTGTCGGTGACGATCGACTTCGCGCCGCCCACGGCCTTCTCCACGACGCTGCGGGTGTTGCCCCAGCCGCCCAGGTTCCACCACATGTAGTCGGCGGATCCCTTCACCCCGAACCCGACGAGGAAGCCCTCGGCGCCGGCGAGCTTGGTGGCCTTGAGCGACACGTCGTAGTCGGTGGCGTCCATCGCGGGACCGGCGACGAGCGTGTTGTTCGCCGTCGTCGACGACTGCACGTAGCTGCCATCGGCCGCCGACCAGGAGCCCGCGCCCGCGAGCTTCGTCCACCCCTCGTCGTTCTTGTCGGCGAAGTCGTCGGAGAAGAGCGTCTTCCCGTCGGGCGTCGTGACCTTCACGTCGTCGTAGCGAGCGGAGGTGCTCCAGGTCGACAGGCCCACGGCACCGGAGACAGCGGTGGATGACAGATCCCCGCCCGCCGTGGTCGGGATGACCCGGTCGCCGACGTTGCTCATGAAGAGCTTCTGCACCTCGTAGTTCGCCGAACCCCACACCTGGTCGCGGTCGAACCAGATGAGGTCGGGGCGCCACTGCACGTTGCTCGTGTCGGCCAGCAGCGGCGCGTACGACGCCATCTTGACCACGTCGGCGTTGCGTTCGAGGCCCGTCATGTACGCCGCCTCCGACAGGGCGTTGAAGAAGCGGTTGTCGCGCGAGGCGTACTCACCGATCCACACCTTCGGACCGTTCCGGTCGTAGGAGTCGTAGCGGGTGTTGTGCGAGAGGAACCATGAGGGGTCGCGGTAGTAGTGCTCGTCGACCATGTCGACCTTCTCGGCCCTGTTCTGCTCCCAGTGCTTCTCGAAGCTCGCGCCCTCGGCGTCGGGGCCCGAGTTGCTGATGAGGATCATGTCGGGATACTTCGCTTCGATGGCATCCCGGAACTGCACGAAGTTCGCCATGAACGCCTCGGGGTAGTTCTCCTCGTTGCCGATCTCGATGCGGTCGAGACCGAAGGGCGCGGGGTGGCCCATGTCGGCGCGGAGCTTGCCCCACGTCGTGTCGACGCCGCCGTTGGCGAACTCGATGAGGTCGAGGGTGTCCTGGATATGGCGCTGCAGCAGAGCCGGGTCGGTCGGCTGGAGGGCCTGACCGCAGCCGTTCATCAGAGCGGGGACGTCGGGCACGGGCTTGGCTCCGATGTCTTCCGCGAACTGGAAGTACTCGTAGTACCCGAGGCCCAGCGACTGGTTGTAGCCCCAGAAGTTGGCGTTGGTCGCGCGGGTCTCGACCGGGCCGACGCTGTCTTTCCACTGGTACGAGCGGGCGCGCTCGTAGTTCGAGTCGGCCGAGTAATCCTCGTGGCTGTTGACGTTGACGATGCAGCCGCCCGGGAAGCGCACGAACTTCGGGTGCAGGTCGGCGATCTTCTGCGCGATGTCCTTGCGCAGGCCGTTCTCACGGCCCTTGAAGGTGTCGCGCGGGAACACCGAGACCTCGTCGAGGCGGAGCGTTCCCGCCCCTGCCGCCTGCACGAGCACGCGCGCGGCGTCGGTCGTGGCCGTCGCCGTGACGGAGCCGCGGTACTTCACCCAGCCGTCTCCCCCCACGGTCGCGGTGAAGGGATTCGACAGCACGGTGCCGTCGGCGGAGCGCAGCACGAGCGAGACGGGGCTTCCGGCGGTCGCGGTGGTGCGCGCCCAGAACGACACGTCGTAGACGCCGTCCTTCGTCAGGGCCACCCCGGTGTCGAAGCCGGCGTTCTCGACGCCGTACGTTCCCACACCGCTGTTCAGGTCGAGCTGCAGGTAGGTGCGGTTGCGCTCGTTCATGCGCTTGTCGTCGTCGACCGGCTTCGCCGATCCCGCACCGCCGCCGAGCGCCACGGGCGTCCACGCGGTCATCCCGGTGAAGCTGCGGTTGTCGACGGGCAGGAACTCGAACGAGCGGTTGCGCACGAGCTCGGCGTACAGGCCGCCGTCGGCCGCGTTGTTGATGTCCTCGAAGAAGACGCCGTACATCGCGTCGTCGATCTCGGCGCCGTCCTTGCCCGGGTCGGCCGTGATCGAGTAGTCCGCGGTCTCGTCCGTCGGGTACGCCGCGAGCAGCCTCTGCTGCTCGGCCGCGCTAATCGGCAGGACGGTCCCGTGACGCGGACGCGCCGGGAGGGTGGCATCCAGAACCGAGGTCCAGGTGCCCGACGCGATGTCGCGGGTCTCGAACATCATGTAGCCCTGGCCGCCGTGGTAGCTCGGCTGGTCGATGAGCATGTACCAGTGACCGGCTTCGGCGTTGTCGGCGAACACCGTCGGGCCCTCGCCGTTGGTGAAGGTCCCGCCCCAGGGGTTGGGCTGACCGACGCCGATCTGCTCCTTCACGAGCTGCCAGCCGGGGCTCGAGGTCGTGGTCGGAAGGGATCCGGTGACGGTCGCGGTGAGCGTGGTCGAGCGCTCCTGGCGCACGGTCATCGACGCCTCGTCCTTGATGAAGCGGTAGTACGTGTCGCCATCGCGCACGACGGTGGCGTCGATCGTGCCCTTACCCGCGCCGCGCTGGACGTCGACCCACGGCTGCGGCTCGCTGAAGGTGACGAAGTCGCGCGTGGTGACCATCATCATGCGGTTGTAGGTGTCCGATGCCTTGCGACCCGCGGTGGACGCGCTCGGGTACAGGTTCGATGCCCAGTAGACGACGTACTCACCGCGGTCGGCGTCCCACGTGGCCTCGGGAGCCCAGGTGTTGCCGGCCAGCTCGCTCGACACGGTGATCTGCCGGAGCGGGCTCCAGGTCGCGAGGTCGTCGGACTGCCAGACGTTGAGCTTTCGGCTGCCGACCTCTTGCGCGCGGCCGAAGTCGCCGTTGTAGAGGTCGAACATGTTCAGATCGGTCGACAGCATGTAGAAGCGGTCGCCGTCGGGCGAGCGCATGACGAAGGGGTCGCGGATCCCCTTCTCGCCCTGGTCGGAGGTGAGCACGGGCTGGCCGTCGTTCAGGGTCAGCCAGTTCTTCGGGTCGTCACCACGGCTCGTGGCGAAAGAGATCTCCTCGTCCGTCGTCGTGCTCTCCCCGGTGAAGAACGGGAAGAAGTAGCCCTCGAGCTTCTGTTGCGCAGGCTTCGGCTGCACGACGAGATCGAAGGTGCGCGTGGTCTCACTCGACCCCTTCGCGATCGTCGCGGTGAGCGTCACCGTCACGGCCGCCGACCCGGTGGCCGGCCGTGTGACCTCGCCGGTCGGGGTGACGACCTGCGCGTTCGACGACGACCACGCCACCGACGTGCCGTTCGCCCCGGTCGCGGGAAGGGTCACGTTGCCGCGCACGTCGTCGGCATCCGGGATCGAGAGGGCCTTCGCGGCGGCGTCGACGTCGTGCTCGTTCGTCGGGGTGCCCTGTGCGACGAGCGCCTTCACCTCGGCGTCGGTCAGCGCGCTGTCGAAGATCGCGACGTCGCGCACGCCGCCCTTCCACACCCGATCGGGGTAGGACGAACGACCGATGTAGCCCACGAGGCCGGAGCCGAAGTCGGCGATCGATCGCGAGGTGGCGACGGTGCCGATCTTCGTCTCGCCGAGGTAGGCGGTGATCGAGGTGGGCGTGATGACCGTCGTATAAAGGGCCCACTCCGCGGTGGCGGTCGGGCCCGGGATGCCGCGGGTGCCGTCGGTCGGAGCGATTCCGCGTTCGAGGGTCCAGGGCTGGGCGATCCGCGGCCCGTCCGTCAGCACCGACTTGACCTGCCCGGCCGGGTTGGCGGGGTTGAGCAACCAGTACTGCTGGGGGAGGTTCTCCGTGGTGCCGAAGAACATCGCCGCCTGGTTGCCGGAGCCGGTGCGGTCCTGGAGCCAGGCGGAGACGGTGACGGTGCTGCGGCCGTCGAAGAGCCCCGGCGGCAGTTCGACATAGGCCGCCGACGATCCGTTCGCACCACCGGGGAGCGAAAGCGCATCGCCGTCGACGATCGCGCCGGTCCCGCGAATGACCGCGTCGCGACCGTGACCCGAGGCGTCGGGGACCGTGGTGCCCGAGACGGCGGCGAAGTCGTACGACGCCAGGGGTGTCGGCACGGGCGCCGCCGAGGCGGCAGCACCGGGAACGAGGCCGGCCAGAACGACGGCGGCGGCCGCGGCGATCGCTCCCACGCGGCGCACCGGCCCCTCGGGCAGATGGGGTCGTGACAGCACCATGGTCGTCCTCCTTGACGATGGGTGGCCGACTGAGGCCGGCGGCGACTGCGCTCCATGTGAGCGCTCACTATGCGTAGTCTCTGAGACCGCGAGGGAGAAAGTCAACGCTCAGATGCCCTTTTCCGTGCGTGTCCCTGATGCGATGTGAGGCTTCACAGAGGTAACGACCAGCTGGGAGAAATCTGGGCGATTGTCGTTTCCCGGCCAGGAAGGTGTTTTACTGCGGACGGGTACCCCAACCATTTATCCCCCTGGATGGAAGGTCACTCCGTGAACCGCATATCGAAAATGGCCGTGAGCGCATCCGCTCTCGGGTTGATCGTCGTTTCGGCGGCGGCTGCGCCCGCGCTGGCCCAACCGGCATCCGCCGCACCCTCACCCTCCTCCGAGACACAGCTGCTCGACGCCATGGCCGAAGCCCTCGGCACCGATGTCGCCGGCGCGCAGGACGTCTTGCGCTTCCAGGCCGACGCCACCGCCCTCACCACCACCGTCGCATCGGTCGTCGGCGACGCCTACGCCGGCGCGTGGATCGACGAGAGCAGTCGCACCGTCTATGCCGCCGCCACCAGCGACGCCGCCCGCGCGCTCGTGGCGAGCGCCGGTGCGACCCCCATCCCCGCCGACCACTCCCTGAGCGAGTTGGAGGGTCTCACCGCGCGCATCAGCGGTGCCGACCGCCCCGCGGGAGTCGCCTCGTGGCACGTCGACGTCGCCGCCAACGACGTCGTCGTCGAAGCCCTCCCCGGCTCCGAGACGAACGTGACGGCCTTCGTGACCGCCCTCGGCGCCCCCGCCGACGCGGTGCGCGTCGAGACGGCCGGCGGTGTTCCACAGACGTTCGACGACCTTCGCGGCGGCATCGCGTATTTCATCGAGAACGAGTACCGGTGCTCGATCGGTTTCGGCGTCGTGGGCGGCTTCGTCACCGCCGGCCACTGCGGCAGCCAGGGCGAGAGCACGAACTACGGCACCTTCGCGGGTTCGTCGTTCCCCGGCAACGACTACGCCTGGGTCTCGACGCCGAACCACAACCCGCTGGGCGAGGTCGTCGACTGGTCGGGCGGCAACGTGGCGGTCGCGGGCTCCACACCCGCGCCCGTCGGAGCGACGGTCTGCCGGTCCGGGTCGACCACCGGGTGGCATTGCGGTGAGGTCCTCGCATACGACACGTCGGTGCAGTACGGCAGCAACACCGTCAACGGTCTCATCGAGACCACCGTGTGCGCCGAGCCCGGCGACTCGGGCGGTTCGCTCCTCGCCGGCGATCAGGCGCAGGGCGTGACCTCCGGCGGATGGGGCGACTGCAGCAGCGGCGGGCAGACCTGGTTCCAGCCGGTGAACGAGATCCTCGACGCCTACGGCCTCACTCTGCTCACCAGCTGAGCCTCTCGTGACGCCCCGGCCGCCCTCGCGCGGTCGGGGCGTCGCCGTGCCCGCTACTGTCGACTCTCATGGCCGTGACCTTCACCGATATGCCCGTCGACCTGCTGCGCGCGTACCGCCCCTCCCTGGTCGAGCCCGCCGGTTTCGACGACTTCTGGAGCGAGACCCTGGCGACGGCGCGGGATGCCGCCCGCCCGGCATCCCTCACCCCGGTCGAGGCCCCGGTCACCGCGCTCAGCGTTCACGATCTGACGTTCACCGGCTTCGCGGGCGATGAGATCCGCGGGTGGGTCGTGCGTCCACACGGCGACGACGTCCTCCCCGCCGTCATCGAGTACATCGGCTACGGCGGTGGTCGCGGGCTCCCCGGCGAGAAGCTGTCGTGGGCGGCGGCCGGGTACGTCCACGTCATCATGGACACGCGCGGCCAGGGATCCACGTGGAGCACCGGCGACACCCCCGACCCGCACGGCTCGGCGGCCGCGTTCCCCGGTGTCATGACGCGCGGCATCCTCGACCCGCGCGACTACTACTACCGCCGCCTCTATACCGACGCCGCACGTCTGGTCGATGTGGTGCGCGAGCTCCCCGGCGTCGATCCCTCGCGCGTGGCCGTCACCGGGGGCAGCCAGGGCGGGGCACTGTCGATCGCGGCGGCTGCCCTCAGCGGCGGTGCGGTGGCGGCGGTCATGCCCGACGTGCCATTCCTGTGCGACATCCCGAACGCGATCGTTCGCACGCCGTCAGCACCCTTCACAGAGATCACGCGCTACCTGGCGGTGCACCGCGACGACGCCGAGCGCGCGCTGCACACCCTCTCGCACATCGACGGCGCGATCCTCGCGCGCCGCATCAGCGCGCCCGCCTACTTCTCCGTCGGCTTCATGGACGATGTCGTGCTGCCATCGGGAGTATTCGCGGCGTTCCACGCACTGACCTCCGGCGACGCGGCGATCGAGGAGTACACCTACAACGGCCACGAGGGCGGCGGCCACCGCCACTGGATGAAACAGGTGGCCTGGCTCGACGCGCGCTTCGGCCGGTAAGGACGGCACCGCGCACCGGTCGGCCCCGCCTCAGCGGCGCGTCCACGGCGCGTCCCACCGCGCCGGCGAGGGTGACCCCTCACTCCCAGACGCTGGGGGCGGGCCGCTTCGTCGACGGCAGCGCCGACCCCGCGGCCCAGTCGTGCACCCACTGGTCGATGTCGGGCAGCCCCTCGGGGCGGCCGACCGCGGCGAAGAGCTCGTCGTGCGGGACCGTGCCACCGGTGCGGCGCAGGATACGGGCGCGGATCATGGCGCGGGCGTAGATCTCACCGTTCATCAGCGCGCGGTGTTCCAGGTAGACGGCGCGGTCGTCGTGTCCGATCAGTCGCGTCTCGAGCTCGAACCGCTGCCCGAGTTCGAGAGAACGACGGAACGTGATGGTCTCGGCGGCGACCACCGCGTACCAGCCCTGCGCGGTCATCGCGGCCAGCAGCCCGGTGCGCGTCAGCAGATCCCAGCGCCCGAGGTCGAACAGCGACAGATAGCGGCCGTTGTTCAGGTGGCGCAGCAGATCGATGTCGGTGGGGAGCACGCGGATCGACATGCGGGCCACGGTGTTCGGATCGATGGGGCCTTCGCGACGAAGACGACGGCGAGCACGAGCCAGCACCAGCAGGGTGCGCCAGAGGACGTTCACGAGGGGCGAGCGTAGCGATGCGACGACGGATCGGCGATCCCGTTGTGGGTTCACCACAAGATGGCCGCGTCGATGTATAGCGCATTCGACGGGCCCCTCGGCTCGATTTCACCCGCGACGACCCCCCGCGTAGAGTCGCGCCATGACTGCGGAAGCCCGAACCGACATCGTCGTCCGTCCGGTAAGAGATGTGGATGCCGAGGCCCTCGGCCGCGTGCACGCCACCTGCTGGCACGAGACCTACGACCACCTGATCAGCAAGGCCGCCCTCGAGGCGGTCTCTCCGCGACGCATGGCCGAACTCTGGACCCACTGGGCCGCCCAGGGCGAGGACTACCGCATGCACGCGGCCCTCGTCGACGGCGAGATCGTCGGCTTCGTCGGCTCGGGCCCCGCCCGTGACGACGACGCTCCCCGCGAGCGCGAGCTGTACTTCATCTACCTGCTCGACGCGTACCACGGCACCGGCATCGGCCAGCAGCTGTTCGACGCCGCGATCGACGGCGGCGAGGGCGTGTACCTCTGGGTCGCCGACGACAATCCGCGCGCGCACCGCTTCTACACGCGCAACGGCTTCGCGCTCGACGGTGCCTCCCAGGTGCAGCCCTTCCTCGGCGAAGAGCTCACCGAGGTGCGCTTCGTCCGCTGACGTGCTGCAGATCTGGGCCCTCGACGGCATCCGCGAGATCACCCCGGGCGACGACCTCGTCCGGGTGATCCTGGATGCCACGACCGAGCCCCTGCGTGACGGTGCCGACGGGTCGCTCCGCGACGGTGACATCGTGGTCGTCACGAGCAAGATCGTGTCGAAGGCCGAGGGCCGGATCATCCATGCCTCGGACCGCGAGGACGCCATCACGCGCGAGACCGTGCGTCTCGTGGCATCCCGCACCTCTCCCACCGGGCACGTGACGCGCATCGTCGAGAACCCTCTCGGGATCGTCTCGGCGGCCGCCGGGGTCGACGCCAGCAACACCCCCGAGGGCACCGTGCTGCTGCTGCCGGTCGATCCCGACGCGTCCGCGCGCGCCCTGGCGACCGGGCTGCGCGCCGCGACGGGGGCCCACGTGGGCGTGATCGTCACCGACACCCTCGGCCGCGCCTGGCGCGAGGGCCAGACCGACCACGCGATCGGGGCCGGCGGCATCCACGTGTTCGAAGATCTCCGTGGGACGACGGATGCCGAGGGCCGCCCCCTCGTGGTGACCCTGCCGTGCGTGGCCGACGAGATCGCCGCGGCCACCGACCTGGTCAAGGGCAAGGCCGCACGACGGCCCGTGGCGATCGTGCGCGGGCGCGGAGACCTGGTGGGCGACCTCGACCTGCCCGGCGCCCGCTCGATCGTGCGCGATCCCGTCCGCGACATGTTCCGCCAAGGCGCCGACGAGGCCTATGCCGAGGGCTTCGCGGCCGGTCGGGCCGCCGCGGGGTAGAGGCTGTTCCGCTGCGGCCGCCCCGGTGAGCCCCCGTGCGCGAGGTCGCTCGTCCGGCGCGAGAGCGGATCATGCGACGTCGGTCGCCGTCGGACAGGCCTCAACGGATGCCACGCGCCGCGAGAGCGTCGCCGAGGTCATCGGCGTGACGCAGGGCGACCACCAGAAAGGGCAGGGCGCCGCGCGCGAACGACGGGCGCAGTCCCCGCGCGCGCTGCGCCTCGCGCACCTCGGCGGCGAGGCGCGCGAGAACCGGGATCGTCGTCAGCGTCACGGTCAGCAGGAGTGCTACTCGTACCGGATCGATGCCGATCCGGCCGAGCGGCGTCATCCCGCGTTCCATCGCGTCGAGCATCGACGACACCCGCGTCGTCAGCGGCAGCAGCCCCACCACGAGCAGTGCCGACACCACCCGTGCCGTGTTGACCGCGGCGGGCTCGGGCCCGAGGAAGATCAGTTGGCCCACGCCGGTGAGCACGACGACCCCGCGCAACGCCCACCCCTGCCGCGCCAGTTCGCGGACGCCGGACACGACCCCCATCCCGGCACCGAGGTACAGCACCGCCGGCACGACAACGGCGATCAGCGCCCCCGTCCACGAGAACGGCAAGGCCGCGAGCAGGAGCGCGACGACCGTCAGGAGCGTGATCTTCGGGCCCGCCGGCATCCGATGCATCCATCCGCCGCCCGGGCGGTACAGGCTCAGCACGACAGCGCCGTGTCATAGGCGTCTACGACGTCTGCGGCGACCCCGGATGCCACGACCCGCCCGTCCGCGAACAGCACCGCCGCCTCGCACCGGCGCGCGAGAGCCAGGTCGTGGGTGACGAGGACGAGCGTGTGCCCGGTGTCGGCGAGCAGATGACCGGCGACCGTTCGAGCGTTACGGGCGTCGAGAAAGGCTGTCGGCTCGTCGGCCACGACCACCCGGGGCCGGCGCACGAAGGCCCCGCATAATGCCAGCAGCTGCTTCTGCCCACCGGACAAATCGTGCGCGGCCCGGTCGCCGAGGCCGCCGAGGCCGAAACGGACCAGTGCCTCGCTGACGCGCAGATCGCGCTCCGCCCGCGCCAGGCGCTCGGGCCGGAGCGAGAGCGCGACGTCTTCCGACACCGTGGGCATGACGATCTGCGCGTCAGGATTGCTCAGCACCAGGGCGACGCGACGGCGATGCCCCGCGGCGTCCGTGTCGGGGTCCCGCCCGCAGACCTCGAGCGCGCCCTCGGTGCGGCGGACGAGCCCGGCCACGACTCGAGCGAATGTCGACTTGCCCGAGCCGTTGTCGCCCACCACGGCGATCGTGCGGGCGTCGAGGTCGAGAGTCACGTCGCGCAGCACCACGCTGTCGTCGAGGCGCACGCCGAGACCCGCGCAGCGCAGGGTCGCACCCGGGCCCGTCACCGCACGACCTCGAACACCGCGGCGATGCCCAGGCCGCCGCCCACCGACGCCGCGGCCACAGCGTAGGCGCCCGCGGGCGCTCCGGCACGCACGAGACGGCTGAACAATCGCACGACGGCGACCGCGCCACTCGCGCCCCACGGGTGTCCCAGCGCGAGGGCGCCGCCATCGGCGCAGACCCGTGGATCGTCGTCGGCGAGCCCGAGGCGCGACAACACCGCGATGCTCTGCGCGGCGAACGCCTCGACGATCTCGAAGGCGGCGACCTCGACCAGCTCGACGCCCGCATCGGTCAGGGCAGCCTCGACGGCGAATGCCGCGCCGACACCCGGGAGGGCGGGGTCGCAGCCGACGACGGCGGACCCGCGCAGCGCCAGCCCCGTCGCTGCTCCCGCTGGCGCGATCGCCACCGCCGCGGCGCCGTCCCCGATCCGCGTCGAGGTGCCCGCGGTGACCGTGCCTCCGGGGAACAGCGGCGCCAGCCGCGCCAGCACCGTCGCACCGGTACCCGCAGCTTCGTCCTCGCGCACGCCGTCGACCGCGACGATCTCCGCGACGAGACGACCCGCCGACCGCGCGGCCGCGGCCCGTGCGTGACTGCGCTCGGCGCACGCGTCCTGCCGCGCCCGCGTGAGCCCGTCGTGGCGGGCGAGATCCTCGGCGGCACGGAGCATATCGGGGTCGGCGAACCCCGCGGGGGCGAACGGCGCCCGGGCGTATGCGGTGCCGTCGATGCTGCGAACGGGCGCGGTCGAGGCGCTCTCGACGCCTCCCGCCACGCGGTGACGGCCGTCCGTGCGCACCGCGAGAGCGGCGTCCAGGATCGCGGAGAGCCCGCTGCCGCACTGCCGGTCGACGGCGCCACCCGGCACGGTCGGCCCCAGACCCGCCGCGAGAGCCGACAGCCGGCCGGGGTTCCCCCCGGGGCCCATGCAGTTGCCCATCACCACGTCGGCGATCGGGGGTGCCCCCGCGTCGGCGACGACCGCCGCGACGACGGCGCCGCCCAGACGAGCCACGTCGGCGCGCGCGAGTCCGCGTCCGCGCACGGCGAGCGCGCTGCGGCGGGCGGCGACGACGACCGGGTCCGTCACGGACACCACGGGGCGTCCTCGACCTGACGTGCGATCTCGGCACGCGCGGGCTTGCCCGACAGCGTGCGCGGAATCTCACCGACGAACCACCGTCGCGGTCGATGCGAGGGCGCGAGACGTTCCGCTGCCTCGGCGCGCAGATCGATCGCGGCACCGGCGTCGATCTCGACGAGGGCCGCGACGAGAGCGCCGACGCCGGGGCGCGGCATCCCGAACACGACGGCGTCCCGCACACCGGGGATCTCGCGCAGCGACACCTCGACGTCTTCGGGGACGACCGTCGCGGACGCGCTGAGGATGGCCCCGTCCCGACGGCCGCGCAACCGGAGCCGGCCGTCGTCCCACTCTGCCCGGTCGCCGACGGTCGCCCACCTGCCCGCGCGGCGCAAGGGGCCGTCCGATCCGAGGTATCCGGATGCCACGAACGCCGATCGCACCCACACCTCGCCGCCGCGCACGTCGAGCTCCGCACCCGGGAAGGCCCGGAGGCCGTCGCCGAGGTCGACCGCGACGAAGGAGAGTTCGGCGGCGCCGTAGTAGGCGATCACGCGGATGCCCGCTGCTTCGGCGCGGGCGCGCAGCACCGGGTCCACGGCCGAGCCGCCCACCAGCGCCACTCGCATCGCGTCCGGAGCACCCCGGTCGAGGACGGCCCGCAGGTTCTCGGGGGTGCCGTGCAGGCAGGTCGCTGCGGCGTCGACACCGAGCCGCACGCGCGGCCCCCCGGCGGCCGCGTGGGCCAGCGAGAAGAGAGTGAGCGACGCGGCGGGCGGGGACGGCAGCGCGAGGATGTCGTCGGGACCGGCGTCGAGCAGATCCGCCACCGTGTCGAAGGATGCCTCCCAGGACTCGGCCGTCCGCAGCACGATGCGTGCCGCCCCGCTGCTCCCCGAGGTCAGGGTCGCCCACGCCGTCCCGGCCGGCACGGCCGTTCCGGATGCCCGCCTCGCGATGCCCGCGCGCTGCGAATCGCTCCATCGCGGATCGGCGATGAGGACGGCGTCCCCCGCCGCCCGGACGTCACGGATCCGCTCGGACAGGCCGCGAGCGGCCCCGTCCACGACGACGATCATGCCGCGGCGCCCACCCGGGTGCGGTCGGGCGCGGGTGCGATGCGCCACGCGCGACGGAAACCCCGGGGGTACGCCCGCACGAGCACGGTGACGATCACCGTCGCGAGGGTCGCCTTGACGATGTCGCCGGGGAGGAAGACGAGGCTGGTGACCGCGGTGTCACCCAGCGGGAGACGCGTGACGGCGCTCTGCACCGGGATGCCCAGGGCGTAGATCGCGCCGATTCCCCCGGCGACCATCGCCAGGGCCGTTCGCCACGCGACCGGACGACGACCGCCCGCGTGCACGATCAGCCCCACCACGACAGCACCCAGGATCCACCCGATCGCGTAGCCGGCCGACGGCCCGAGGAAGACTCCCAGGCCGCCGCGGCCTCCGGCCAGAAGAGGGAGTCCCGCTGCGACGAGCGCCAGGAGCACCGTGACCGCGAGTGCCCCGAACCACGGGCCCAGCACGGCGCCGGCGAGCATGACGCCGAGCGTCTGGGCCGTGATGGGCACGCCGCCCACGAGCGGGAAGCTGCCCGGCAACCCGAGCACCGCGATGAGGGCCGCGAAGACGGCGATGCGGGCGAGGTCGGTGACATCGGGGGTGCGCATGGGCTTCCTTCCTGAACACTGTTCACCTGAACGGCGTTCACTATACTCATTCGCATGGCTCCCCGTGGACACTCCGCAGACGATGTCGCTCGCACGGCCTTGCGAATCCTCGACGATCACGGCCTCCCCGACCTCACGATGCGACGGCTCGCGACAGCGCTCGAGGTGCAGCCGAGCGCTCTCTACTGGCACTTCCCCAACAAGCAGACGTTGCTCGCCGAGTTGTCCGATCGGATCGTGAGGCGCATGGCATCCGGCACCTCCGACGACCTGCGCACGCGGGCCGGCGCCCTGCGCGACGCCCTACTGGCCTATCGCGACGGCGCCGAGGTCGTCTCGAGCACGCTCGCCCTCGGCCTCGGCTCGACGCTCGCGCACGACCGGCTCGCCGATGCCGTCGCCGCCGACGGCTTCGCCCCCGACACCGCCCGGCGGGTCGCCACCACGGTGCTGCACTACGTGCTCGGATTCGTCTGGCACGAACAGCAGCGCCTGCAGTACGACAGCGCCGGTGTACGCGAGGGCACGACCGGGCTCGCGAGCGACGACTTCGACTTCGGCCTCGAGCTCATCGTCGCGGGACTGCGCGCGCGCCGGCGGGTCTGACCGACGCCCGGCCCCTCGGCGGCGAGGACGCGGGTGTGCCGCGGGCCGCGCGGCGGGCGAAGCCGGGGGGCGAAGCCGCGCGCTGCCCCCGTCGGGCCCACGGGAGCGACGAGGCCGCAGGCGGTCATTCGCGATGTCGTGGCCGTCGACGAACGGGCGCGTCTTCGAGAGTCTTCGGCGGGCTTGCGCTCGGGTGGCGGGTCAGCGCTGTTTGACCTCGCCGAACAGGCGCGCGATCGGCACGAGCACCGCGGGGCGCGCGGCCACCCACGCTGCGGCCATCACGACGAGGGATGCCGCGAAGATCAGCAACCCGGTCGGATCACTGGTGAACGCCTCCGGGTCGACCGACCCGCGCGCGGCGTACATGTGGTTCAGATTGCGCAGGGCGCCGGTGGCGAGCACGAGCGCGACGTGCACGATGATGAACGCGACGAAGAAGAGCATGGTGGGGAAGTGGACCTTGCGGGCCCACTCGACCGGGTACAGGCGGTTCAGCTTCTCGGCGTTCTTCGGCCACACACCCGACAGGCGCACACCGCTGACGATCGCGAGAGGCGCCGCGACGAAGGTGATCGCGAAGTAGGACAGCTGCTGCAGGCTGTTGTAGTTCACCCAGCCGTTCTCGGTGGGCCAGTCGAGAGAGGCGTACTGCAGGGCGGCCGAGAGCGCGTTGGGGAAGACGTCCCACGAGGTGGGCACGATCCGCATCCACTGCCCGGTGACGAACAGCAGCACCACGAAGACGACGCCGTTCGCGATCCACAGGATGTCGAGCGCCTGGTGGAACCACAGCGCGAGACTGATGCGGCGCTTCTTGTTGCTCCGCGGCGACCAGAACGCCGCAGGCCTCTTCTCGCGGCGCACCTGCCAGCCGGTGCGGATGATGAGCAGCAGGAAGAAGCTGTTGAGGAAATGCGACCAGTTCAGCCAGGCCGGGAGCCCGACCGGCGCCGACGCGGGCAGCGGGTACTCACCGGGGAACGCGGCGAGGAACTCGCGCCCCGGGCCGATCGCGAGCACGAAGCGCGCGAGCAGCACGACGATGCCGACGAGGGCGAGCGCGAAGACGCCGAGCACCGCGGTCGAACCGAGCACCTGGACGGGCGAGTAGTCGCCGAGCGCGACACGAGCCCCGGGCCGCGGCGGGGTCGCCGCCGCACGCTTCTGCCCCGCGACCCCCGCCGTCGCTGCGTGGCTTCGGGCCGCAGCTCCCGGCCAGACCGTGCGGGGAACGGTCAGCGCCGGGCGCGCGGGCGCCGACGCGGAGGGGATGCCGCTCTGCGCCGCCGGAATGCGATTCGCCTGGGGGCTACCGGGCGGCGCAGTCGGACCCGCCGGCGCGCGCCCGGTCGGGGCAGCCCCACCCTGATCGGATCCGCGCGACATCGCAGGGTTCCCGGCATCCCGTTCGCTCGTCGTCATGGCTTCCGCGGCCCCGGCCTTCGCACCGAAAGCGGATTCGCTCTCCAGAATCGGACGCACCGGCACCGCCGATCCGATTCCGCCGCGATTCTCCGATTCTGCGGCGTCGCGAGGGCGCGCGGCCCCGGACGGATTCGCGGATGCCGGCGGCCAGGGCTCCCCGCCCGGCTCGCGGGGCAGACCCCGGCGCACGGCATCCGCCCCGGGGCCGAGGGGGACGACTGCGGCTTGGTCTCCGCATCGACGGGCTCGGGCGGGGGCGCGGGCGCGGGAAGTGACGGTGCCGGGGAGCGCGCACCGGAGCGGCCGGACGGAACAGTGGATGCCGGCGGCCAGGGCTCCCCGCCCGGCTCGCGCGGGAGCCCCCGGCGCACACCGGTCGCCGCGGGATCCGATGTCGCGCTCTCGTGTTCCGGTCCGATCACGCGACTTCCGGCCTCAACGGATTCGGAAGCGTGCACCGGATTCGGACGCGGAGTCGCCTCTGATCCGAATTCATCGCGCGGACCCGAATCCGCTGCGGGTGAGCCGGCGCCCCGCTTCTCGACGGCGGACGCGGCACCATCCGCGGCATCCTGAGGCGGACGCGCCGCGGACGCGCCAGGGCCCGCGGGCGGCCAGGGCTCCCCACCGGGGACGCGCGGCAGCCCGCGACGCGGAGTGCGGGGTGTGGACGCCATCTACTTCTTGTGGGCCTCTAGCGCGCTGATGAGTTGCGGGACGACGGTGAACAGGTCTCCGACGATACCGAAGTCGGCGATGTCGAAGATGGGTGCCTCGGGGTTCTTGTCGATCGCGACGATCGTGCGAGCGGTCTGCATGCCCGCGCGGTGCTGGATCGCACCCGAGATCCCCAGGGCGACGTACAGCCTCGGCGAGACCGACACTCCCGTCTGCCCGACCTGCGCGGTCGCGGGCACGTACCCCGCGTCGACGGCCGCACGCGAGGCGCCGACGGCGGCCCCGAGCGCATCGGCGAGCTGCTCGACCAGGGCGAAGTCCTCTTTCGATCCCACGCCCCGCCCACCCGCGACGACGACGTCCGCACCGCGCAGCTCGGGCCGCGTCGAGGGCGCAGACGTCTCGGAGAACGCCTCGACGCGCGCGGAGGGGATTCCGGATGCCGACTCCTCGAGGGCCCGCACGGCGAGCGGCTGCGCGTCGAGGCGACCCTCGACGGAACCGGGCCGCAGGGTCGCGACGAGGGGTCCGAAGGTGGGCGCGCCGTCGACGGTGAAAGCGCCGCCGAACGCCGAATGGTGGGCGACGACCCCGAGATCGTCGCGGGAGACGCCGACCACGTCCGTCGCAAGCGGCAGGCGCAACCGCACCGCGAGGCGGGCCACGATGTCGCGGGATTCGACCGCGTTGGACGCCAGCACGAGGTCGGGACCCTCGGCCGCCACCGCGACGGCGAGCGCGTCGACCGCCGGACCGGTCAGCGCGGTCGGGTCGACCGCGGCGGTGAGCACGCGCACCGCACCGAGTTGTGCGGCCTCTTCGGCGGAGCGCTCGAGCGCGGCGTCGGGGGCCGCGATCACCGCGACCGGCTCCCCCACCGCCGCGGCGGCCACCAGCAGCCCGGGAGACGAGGCCGCGAGCGCACCGGAGGGCAGCACCTCGAGCAGAACCAGAGTGACGCTCATCACGCCACCCCCTCGGCCACGAGGAAGGCCGCGAGCTTCTCACCGGCGTCGCCCTCGTCGACGATCGTGGTCCCGGCCGCGCGCGGCGGCCTCTCTGCGACCGACAGCATGATGTACCGGGCCTGGGCCGGGTCTTCGACCTCGACGCCGAGTTCGCCGGCATCCAGCGTCTCGTACGACTTCTTCTTGGCGGCCATGATGCCCTTGAACGTCGTGAACCGCCCCTCGGGGAGCGCCTCGGTCACCGAGACCACCGCCGGCAGCGATGCCGACACCCGCATCGTCCCGGCGTCGCTCACGCGCTCGCCGGTCACGGCGTCGTCGGTCACTTCGAGACTCGACAACGCGGTGAGCTGCGGCACGCCGAGGCGTTCGGCGATCATCGCCGGCACGACTCCCCCGCCTCCGTCAGTCGAGAGGTTGCCCGCGATCACCAGGTCGAAACCCGTGCGCCGAACCGCGGCCGCGAGGACGTCGGCCGTCAGCAGCAGATCGGCACCGCGCAGGCCGTCGTCGACGACGTGCACGGCCGAGGTCGCGCCCATCGCGAGGGCCTTGCGCACGGTCGCGGCGGCCGAGGCGGGAGCCATCGTGAGCACGACGACCTCGGTGCCGGGGTGCGCGTCGGCGTGGGCGAGGGCGGCTTCGACCGCGCGCTCGTCGATCTCGTCGAGCACGGGGGCCGATGCGGCGCGGTCGGCGAGACCTGTCTCGAGGTCGAGGCGACGCTCACCCCACGTGTCGGGAACTTCTTTGACCAGCACCACGATCTTCATCGACCTGGCTCCTTCGGTGAGGGGACGGATGCCGCGATCCCGCGGCGGCGGTCGAGCCCGCGGCGAGAGGGCTCCGACCACCTCAGCCATCGCCCCGCAGCGCGCACCGCGGGCGAACGGTACCGTGAAACGCGAGGAGGACCGATGACGCGACGACTGCCTGTCGACCCGATCGCCGAGGCGAAGCGCCAGTGGCTCGCGCACGGATGGGACGACGCCGCCGACGGCATGACGGTGGTGACCTCGGTGATCCGTGCGCACCAGTTGCTCATGGCATCCATCGATCGGGCGTTGAAGCCGTTCGACCTGTCGTTCTCGCGGTTCGAGATGCTGCGGCTGCTCGCCTTCACCCGCGAGGGGCGGATGCCGATGGCCAGCGCCATCGCGCGCCTGCAGGTGCATCCGACGAGCGTCACCAACACGGTCGAGCGCCTCGCGCGCGACGGGTTCGTGACGCGCGAACCGCACCCGACCGATGGACGCGCGGCCCTGCTCGCACTCACCGACGCCGGGCGCCGACGGGTCGACGACGCGACCGCCGCGTTGAACGAGGTGTTCGCCGACCTGGGTCTCGACGACGACGACGCGACGGCGCTCGTGCGGATCATCGCGCGCTTCCGCAAGGGTGCCGGCGACTTCGCCGACCCCTCACCGGTTCCCGATCCGCTCTGAGCTCTCATCGGTGCGTGAACGACGGCGCCCGCTTCTCGCGGAACGCCGCCATCCCCTCCTTCTGGTCGGCGGTGTCGAACAGCGCCGCAAAAGCCTGACGCTCGAACCGCACCCCCTCGGCGAGTGTCGACTCGAGCGCGACGTCGAGCGCCGCCTTCGCCGCGTACAGCGCGGGGAGGGGCTTCTCGGCGATCGTCTGCGCCACCTTCTCGGCCTCGTCGAGCAACTCCGCCGCGGGCACGATGCGTGAGACGAGCCCGGCCCGCTCGGCCTCGGCGGCGTCGATCATACGGCCGGTGAGCACCAGCTCGGCGGCCTTGTAGTACCCCAGCGCCCGCACGAGCCGCTGCGTCCCGCCCATGCCCGGAATCACACCGAGCTGCACCTCGGGCTGTCCGAACTTCGCCCGATCGGATGCCAGGATCACATCGCACATGAGAGCGAGCTCGCACCCGCCGCCCAGGGCGTACCCCGAGACCGCGGCGATCACGGGCGTACGGACGGCGGCGAAGCGCGCCCAGGCGCCGAAGTGGTCGGTGAGCATCATGTCGAGACCCGACTTCTGCTCCATCTCTTTGATGTCGGCGCCCGCGGCGAAGGCCTTCTCGCTCCCGGTCACCACGATCGCGCCGACGCCCTCGTCGGCGTCGAACGCCTCGGCCGCCGCAACGACCTCGGTCATGGTTCGCGTGTTCAGCGCGTTCAGGGCCTCGGGACGATCGAGGGTGATCCACCCGACGCGTCCACGCTGCTCGACGCGGATCGTCTCGTATCCGGCATCCGGCTCGGTCATGGTGACTCCCGTCGTCTCGAGTGATGATCGCAGCGGTTTCGCCCGCCCTGGAATGCTCGCACGCCCCACCGACATCGACCGAGGGTCTTGCCTCGCCGCGTCGGCGTCTGCGCCCTACACGGCGACCCGGGCCGTTCGGGGCCCGTTCCTCTTCGCGGGGCGGGACGTACACGCCCCGTAGGGCGGATCCGCCCCGAACCGAAGAGGGGGCACCTCAGGCCGCCAAGACGCTGCGACCCACGATGAGCCGCATGATCTCGTTCGTCCCCTCGAGGATCTGGTGCACACGCAGATCGCGAACGACCTTCTCGATGCCGTAGTCCTGCAGGTAGCCGTATCCGCCGTGCAATTGCAGCGACTCGTTGGCGACGCGGAAGCCGACGTCGGTCGCGAACCTCTTCGCCATGGCGCACCGGGTCGCGGCATCCGGAGTCTTCGCATCCAGGGCGGACGCCGCATCGCGCACGAGCAGTCGTGCGGCTTCGAGCTCGGTCGCCATGTCGGCCACCGCGAACACGACCGACTGCTTCTCGGCGAGGGCCTCGCCGAAGGTGAAACGCTCGTGCACGTAGGCGATCGCGCGATCGAGCGCCCAGCGCGCCCCGCCGATCGAGCACGTGGCGATGTTCAGGCGACCGCCGTTGAGGGCGTTCATCGCGATCGAGAAGCCGCGTCCCTCGCCGCCGAGGAGGTTCTCGGCGGGCACGCGCACCTCGTCGAGGATGACGGGACGGGTGGGCTGCGCGTTCCAGCCCATCTTCTTCTCGTTCGCTCCGAACGAGAGTCCTTCGGAGTCGGCGGGCACGAGGAAGGCGCTGATGCCGCGTGCTCCGGGCTCCCCCGTGCGAGCCATGACGACGTAGACCGACGCCTCGCCGGCGCCCGAGATGAACTGCTTGACCCCCGTCAGCACGTAGGTGTCGCCGTGCCGGATCGCCGAGGTGGTGATGGCCGCGGCGTCGGACCCGGCGCCGGGCTCGGTGAGGCAGTAGGCGCCGAGATCTTCCATGGCCACCAGCGACGGCAGCCACCGCTCGCGCTGCTCGGCGGTGCCGTAGGTGTCGATCATCCACGCGACCATGTTGTGGATCGTGATGTAGGCCGTGACCGTCGGGTCGCCGTAGGCGAGCTCCTCGAAGATCGCCACCGCGTCGACGCGCGACAACCCGGCGCCGCCCACGTCGTCGTTGACGTAGACGCCGCCGAGACCCAGCTCCCCCGCGCGGCGCAGCACGTCGCGGGGGAAGTGCTTCTCGGCATCCCATTCGAGGGTACGCGGGGCGAACTCGGTCGCCGCGAAGTCGCGCACCGCGTCGAGGATGGCATCGCGCTCGTCGGAACTCAGGGTGCCGGTCGACGGGGCGTCGAGCGCGGGAGCAGGGGTGGTGTCCATGCGGCTCTCCTTCGGAAAGCGACGGCGTCGTCGCTCCCCTCAGATTACCTGGACGTCCTACTAATTGATAGAGGTACCGACTACGAGGCGGAGACCCCGAACAACGCGCCGACCGCGTAGGTCGCGGCGAGCGCGAGCGCACCGCCGATCACCGTGCGCAGCACCGCCCGCCCGCGCCGCGCCCCACCGAGCACGGCGGCGACGTAGCCCGTGATCGCGAGCGCGATGAGCACGGCGACGAAGGTGAGCGGAACGCGGATCTCGACCGGCGCGAGCAGGATCGTCGCGAGCGGCAAGAGGGCGCCGATGGTGAAGGCGACCGCCGAGGCGAAGGCCGCGGCCCACGGGCTCACGACGTCTTCGGCGTCGATGTTCAGCTCGACCGAGAGGTGGGCCTTGAGGGCGTCGGATGCCGTGAGCTCGTTCGCCACGCGCGTCGCGGTGTCGCGCGACAGACCCTGCGCCTCGTACATGCCCACGAGCTCGGCGAGCTCGGCCTCGGGATCTTCGGCGAGCTCGCGCTTCTCCTTCTGAATGAGGGCGTGCTCGCTGTCGCGCTGGCTCGACACGGAGACGTACTCACCGAGTGCCATCGAGATGGCGCCACCGACGAGGGCGGCGAGACCCGCGACGAGCACCGGACCGGTGTCGCTCGTGGCGCCCGCGACACCGACCACGACCGCGGCGGTCGAGACGATGCCGTCGTTGGCGCCGAGCACGCCGGCGCGCAGCCAGTTGAGTCGTTGGGAGAGTCCCTGGCGGTGGGGCTCATCGGGGTGCGCGCCGGGGGCGGCCGCCGAGACGTTCTCATTCATGGGACGAGCGTAAGACCGCCCGGAGGCATCGGGGACCGACGCCGGCGCGTTCCCTCCCCGTTCACCGGGTCGTCACGAACTGCAGGCAAAATCCACAAGATCGCGCCGCCCGCGCGGGTCGCTCCCCCACCCGAATCCGAGGACACAGCCATGCCTTCGACCTTCCTCCGCCGCGCCGCCGCGTTCACCGCGACGACCGCGGCGGTGTGCGCGCTCGCCCTGTCGAGCACCACCGCGGCCTCCGCCGCAATCGTCCCTCAGCCCGTCTCGAACAGCGTCACCGGCGCCGCGATCAGCGTCACCCCGGTCGGCTCGTACGACACCGGCGTTTACGACGCCTCCGCCGCTGAGATCGTCCAGGCGTACCGCGACCGCCTGCTCGTCGTCAACGCCCAGGCGGGCACCGTGACGGTGCTCGACAACAGCGACCCCAAGAAGCCCGTCAAGCTGTTCGACATCTCGTCGAACGGTGTCGCCAACTCGGTCGCCGTCCGCGACGACGGCCTCGGCGTCATCGCCTTCGAAGCCAAGACGAAGACCGACGCCGGTCACCTGGTCTTCTTCGACGCCAACAAGACGGATGCCGCGAGTGCGAAGCTCGGCGAGGTCACCGTCGGCGCTCTTCCCGACATGGTGACCTTCTCGAAGGACGGCTCTTACGCCGTCGTCGCCAACGAGGGCGAGCCGGCGGCGGACTTCTCGGTCGACCCCGAGGGCTCGGTCAGCGTCATCGCGCTGTCGTCCGCCCTGTCCGCCCCCGCGCAGAGCGCCGTCAAGACGGCGGGCTTCCGCGCCTTCGAGCCCGGCGGGAGCAAGACGCTCGACTCCAAGGTGCGCATCTTCGGCCCCGACGTCGCCGCCCCGGGTCAGGATGCCGCGACCCTGTCGACGAACCGCGTCTCGCGCAACCTCGAGCCGGAGTACATCACCACCGACGGCACCGTGGCCTACGTCACCCTGCAGGAGAACAACGCCGTCGCGACGGTGGATCTGACGAAGGCCGAGGTGACCGGCATCCTGCCCCTCGGGTACAAGGACTGGAGCACGGTCGGACTCGACCCGAGCGACAAAGACGGCACGACGGCTGTCAACAGCATCCGCCCCGTCGCCGGCCTCAAGGGGCTCTACATGCCCGACGGGATCGCCTCGTACTCGGCGAGCACCAACGGGAAGGCCACGACCTACCTCGTCACCGCCAACGAGGGCGACGGGCGCAAGTGGGGCTCCTTCGACGACGAGGCGCGCATCAAGGCCTTCGGCAAGAACGGCCTGGCGCCCATCTGCGCCTCGAGCCCGCTCGCGGGCCAGACGGCCGATGACGCCGCCGGTCGCCTCAAGGTCGTCACCGACCTCGGCAAGACCGCCGACGGCTGCTACAGCGAGCTGTACGCCTACGGCGGCCGCTCCTTCTCGATCTGGGACACCACGGGTGCTCTCGTCTTCGACTCGGGCGATCAGTTCGAGAAGAAGCTCAAGGACGTCGCCCCGCAGCTGTTCAACGTCTCGAACGACAACAACACCCTCGACGACCGCAGCGACGACAAGGGCCCCGAGCCCGAGAACGTCACGATCGGCGTCGTAGACGGCCGCACTTACGCCTTCATCGGCCTCGAGCGCGCGGGTGGCGTGATGGTCTACGACATCACCGACCCGACCAAGGCGACGTACGTCACGTACGTCAACAACCGCAACGCCTCCGCCGACGTCAAGACGGCCTCGGCCGGCGACCTCGGCCCCGAGGGCATCGCCTTCGTATCGGCCCTGCGCTCGCCGACCGGTGTGCCGCTGCTGGTCACGGGCAACGAGGTCTCGGGCACCACCACCGTGTTCGAGGTCCGCCCGACGCAGCCGAAGACGCCCGACCTGCAAATCCTCACGATCAACGACTTCCACGGCCGTCTGCTGCAGGAGACCGGGGGCGTCGCCGGGGCCGCGGTGCTCGCCGGCGCCGTCGAGAAGTACCGCCAGCAGAACCCGAACACGCTGTTCGTGTCGGCGGGCGACAACATCGGCGCGAGCGCCTTCGAGTCGTTCATCGACCAGGACACCCCGACCATCAAGGCTCTGAAGGCCGCGACGCTCGATGTCAGCGCGGTGGGCAACCACGAGTTCGACCGCGGCTTCGCCGACCTCACCGGTCGGGTCATCCCCGCCTACGGCAACAACTCGGGAGCCCTCAGCGACTTCGCCCTCGGGGCGAACGTCTACAACAAGGGCACGAAGACCCCCGCCCTGAAGCCGTACACGATCAAGCAGGTCGGCAACACGAAGGTCGCGTTCGTCGGCACCGTGACGCCTCAGACCGCGGGCATGGTCGACCCGTCGAAGATCACCACGATCGAGTTCGGCGACGAGACCGAGGCCGTCAACCGCGAGGCGAAGAACGCCCGCGCGGCGGGTGCCGACATCGTCATCGTCCTCGTCCACGACGGCTCCGAGAGCACGGACTGCACCACGATCGCGACCGAGTCGACCGACTTCGGCGCCGTCGTCCGCGGCGCCTCAGCCGATGTGAACGCAATCGTCTCGGCGCACACGCACCAGAAGTACTCGTGCACCATCGGGGGACGCTCAGTCATCCAGACCGGCTCGTACGGCACGAACCTCGGCACGCTCGACATCGATCTGGATGCCGGCGGCAAGCTCGCATCGATCACGCCCGGCGTGCGTGCGCTGCTCGACCCCGCGGTGACGCAGTACATCGCGTACCCGCAGATCGCGACCGCGAAGATCGTGGCGGATGCCAAGACCACCGCCGACACGAAGGGCAAGGTCGAGGTCGGCACGATCACCGCCGACATCACCCGCGCGAAGAACAGCTCGGGTGCCGAGGACCGCGGTGCCTACTCCACGCTCGGCAACACCGTCGCGGACGTGTACCTCTGGGCCACGAGCGAGAACCCCTCGTTCAACGGGCAGGACGCGCAGATCGCGTTCATGAACCCCGGCGGTCTGCGCGCCGACCTACTGTACGGCTCCGACAACGGCTCGGTCTCGTACCGCGAGGCCGCGAACGTGCAGCCCTTCGGCAACACCCTGGTGACGCTGTCGCTCACGGGTGCGCAGCTGAAGCAGGTGCTCGAGCAGCAGTGGCAACCCTCGGGCGCCTCGCGTCCGGTGCTCGCCCTGGGCGTGTCGAGAGGCTTCACCTTCGAGTACGACCCGACCGCGGCTGCCGGCTCGCGCATCAAGGCGATCCAGCTCAACGGGAAGCCGATCGCGGCGTCCGCCTCGTACCGCGTCGTCACCAACTCGTTCCTCGCGGCCGGCGGCGACAACTTCACCGCCTTCGCGCAGGGAACGAACAAGGCCGACTCGGGTCAGATCGACCTGCAGGCCACGGTCGACTACTTCACCGCGAAGAAGAGCGTCGCGCCCTCGCCGCTCGGCCGGGCGTACCTGACAGGTTCTCAGCCCGTCGACGAGGGAACCGGCACGCCGAGCCCGACGCCCACGACGAACCCCACGGGTCAGCCCACCGGCAGCCCCACGGCTTCGCCGTCGACCTCCGCGAGCATCACGGCGAGCGCGACGCGCGTCGAACAGGGTGGGTCGTTCACGGTCACCGTGTCGGGGCTCAACGCCGGCGAGCAGCTGACGGCGACGCTCAACAGCACGCCGATCGTGATCACCGGCATCCCCGCCGCCGACGCCTCCGGCACCGTGACCTTCCGGGTGAACGTGCCCGCGGCTCTCGAGCCCGGGGCGCACACGGTGGTCATCACGCGCGCCGACGGCACCGTGCTCCCGGCTCTCGCGGTCCAGGTGGTCCGCAAGGGCACTCTGGCGGCGACGGGCGCGCAAGCGCCGTGGGGCATCGCCCTCGCGGGCGGGTTCCTCGTTGTCGCGGGCGGTCTCGCCTTCGCGCTGCGCCGCCGCCGCACCGCCTGACGCATCGCCTGCCGAAACGGCCCTCACCCCTCGGGGTGGGGGCCGTTTCCCGTCCGCGAGTCACCGGCGCCTGTCGCTTCGGAGCCCCGCGAGCGACGACTCCCGGCGACGCGCGCGGCGAGGCCGGACGCGAAGAGTCAGGCGCGGAGCACCTGGACGTGGACCCCGGATGCCGCGGACTCCACGCGCCAGACCTGCCCCGCGCCGCGGACGGCCGGGGCCGCCTGCGCCGAGATCACCAGGGCGGTGTTCTCGTCGATCGCCACGCCGTCGGAGACGAGCCCGGCATCGACAGCGGCGACCAGACGGGAAAGGGTCCCCCACTGGGCGGCGTGCACGTCGACGGCGAAGTCCAGCAGCCCGAGGCCCCCGCGGACCTCGAGCTCGTCGAGCTCTTCGCCGGCGTTCTCCGACACGACCTCGACCCCGCCCAGACGGTATCCGCCGACCAGTGCCGGACCCGCGGCGATCGCGGAGCCGGCGGAGAACCCGGCGTACGGCATTCCGTCGCGGACGCGCTCGGGCACGGCATCCCGAATCTGCGCGAAAGCATCCAGGTAGGCCGGGGTGAGGCCGCCGCCGACGAACAGCGCGTCGGCGGCGAGCGCCGAGGCATCGAAGACCTCGCCCTCGACGATCGTCTCAACGCGGATCTCGGCGGGCACCGCCTGCGCTGCGTCCAACATGGCGCGGTGGAGGGCGATCCTGGTGTCGTCGCCGGCCTCGAGCACGAGCAGCAGCGCGATCACGGGCGAGCGGTCACCGGCGCGCTCGCGCGCCTCGAGGACGAAGGGACGCAGCAGGTCGCCGCAGCGGGCGACATCGCGCCCGCCGCCGAGAAGGAACACGCTCATACGCCCAGTATCGCGGGCACATCCGCGTCGCGATTCCTAGACTCGACGGATGGACATCCGTCTGCGACCGAGCGTGCCCGACGACATCGAGTGGCTCGTCGAACTGCGCGCCGAGGTGCTGCGCACCGATCTCGAGCGCCTCGGCCGCTACGACGAGCACCGTGTGCGCGCGCGCATGCGCGCGGGTTTCCGTCCCGAGTTCACGCGCGTCATCGTCGTCGACGGGGCGGATGCCGGCTCCCTCACCGTCCGTCCGGACGGGGCCTCGCGCTGGCTCGAGCACTTCTATCTGGCATCCGCTCTGCAGGGTCGGGGAGTGGGCGGTCTGGTCCTGTCTCGGGTGCTGGCGGAGCCGTGGGACGGGCCGACGCGACTGAACGTGCTGCAGGGCAGCCCCGCCCGTCGCCTGTACGAACGTGCGGGCTTCGAGCTCGACTCCGAGGACGAGATCGACGTGTACATGGTTCAGCGGCCACCGCGGGCGTGACCGTCCAGCGGATAAGACGCTGCGTCCCAGCGAACCGCCCGCCGCGACCGGGAACCGTCCATCCGCGGCAGGGGTTTTCCGACCGCCCTGCGGATCCCACCCCCGGCACGCCGCCCGGCCACCCCGCCGACCCGGCATGTCGCAGACGAGCTCCGCAGGGCATCCCGCCGAGGGCGGATCGACCGGCTCAGTACCGCCGCAGCAGCGCCGCCAGGGCTTGGCCGCCTCCGATGCACATCGTCACGACCGCGTACTCGAGGTCGCGACGACGCAGGTCGAGGGCCGCGCGCACGGTCAGAATCGCGCCGGTCGCGCCCACGGGGTGACCGAGGGCGATCGCCCCGCCGTAGGGGTTCACCTTCTCGGGGTCGAGGCCCGCGTCGCGGATCACCGCGACGGCCTGCGCGGCGAACGCCTCGTTCAGCTCGATCACGTCGACATCGGCGGGGGTGAGCCCCGTCTGCTCCCACAACCGCTGCAGGGCGATGACGGGGGCGCACCCCATGATCTCGGGGTCGACGCCCGCGGTGGTCACGGCCTCCAGCGTCGCGAGCCCCGTCAGGCCGCGCTCGCGCACGTCGTCCTCGCGCATCAGCACGGTCGCCGCGGCGCCGTCGTTGATGCCCGAGGAGTTGCCCGCGGTGACCGACCCGTCCTTCTCGAAAGCGGGCCGCAGACCGGCGAGGGCCTCCATCGTCGTTCCGGGGCGCGGGTGCTCGTCGACCGAGACCTCGACGGGCTTCCGGCCGCCGGTGGTCACGGGCACGATCTCTTCCGCGAAGGCCGCGCGCGCGGCATCCGTCGCCGCCCGGCGCTGGCTCTCGACGGCGAAGGCGTCCTGCTCCTCGCGCGAGACGGAGTATCGGGATGCCACGACCTCGGCCGTCGTGCCCATGTGCCGGCCGCTGAAGGGGTCGGTGAGGATCGCGAGCGTGCCGTCGAGCAGGGTCCGGTCGCCGAGTCGGGAGTTGCCGCGGGCACCGTAGTCGAGGAAGGGCGTACGCGACATGCTCTCATCGCCCCCGGCCACGGCCACGTCGATGCCGCCCCAGCGCAGTTCTTGAGCGGCCGACCAGATCGCCTGCAGGCCCGAGCCGCACAGGCGATTGACGGTGAAGGCGGGCACACGCGTGGGCAGCCCCGCGGCGAGCGCGACGCGGCGAGCGTTGTAGGCGTCGGGGCCGTTCTGGGCGATGCAGCCCATGACGACCTCGTCGACGTCCTCGACCGACACGCCTCCGCGGCGGAGCGCCTCGGTCACCGCGACCGCGCCGAGCTCGTACGCGTCGACCCCCGACAGCGAGCCGCCGAACGAGCCGATCGGCGTGCGCGCGCCCGAGACGAGGACGATCTTCTGCGTCGACATCAGCCCGCCGCTTCCTCGGGGCGCTCCTGGGCCTCGACGTCGGCGGCATCCGGAACGTATCCCTGGACGTGGCGCTCGTCGGCACCCACGTATTCCGAGAGGGGGCGGATGAGGGCGTTCGACGCCTGCTGCTCGCGGATGTGCGCGGTCCAGCCGGTCACGCGCGCGGCGACGAAGAGGGGTGTGAAGGTGAGCGTGTCGAAGCCCATCAGGTCGTACGCCGGGCCCGAGGGGTAGTCGAGGTTGGGGTAGATGCCCTTGCGCTCGACGAACTGCGACTCGAGCGCGTCGTAGAGGGCGGCGACGTCGGGGCGGTCGTAGTGCTCCACCAGGGTGTCGAGAGCGGCTTTCATCGTGGGCACGCGCGAGTCGCCGCGCTTGTAGACGCGGTGGCCGAAGCCCATGATCTTGCGCTTCTCGGCGAGGGCGGTGTCGAGCCACGGGCCGACGTTCTCGGCCGAGCCGATCTCGGTGAACACGTGCAGCACGGCCTCGTTCGCGCCGCCGTGCAACGGGCCCTTGAGGGCGCCGATCGCGCCGACGACCGCGGAGTACAGGTCGCTGAGGGTCGACGCGATCACGCGCGCGGTGAAGGTCGAGGCGTTGAAGGAGTGCTCGGCATACAGGATCATCGAGCGGGTGAACGCGTCGACGACGACCTCGTCAGCCTCCTCGCCGAACGTCATCCACAGGAAGTTGGCCGCGTAGTCCAGGTCGTCGCGGGGCTCGATGAGTTCCTCGCCCCGGCGGCGGCGCTGACCGTACGCGACCACGGCGGGCAGCTGCGCCCACAGGCGGATCGATCGCCCGAGGTTCTCTTCGGGGGTGCCCACGGCATCCATGACGTTCGAGATCCCGGCCGTCTCACGCGCGCCGATGACGCTGACGGCGGTGCGCACCTCGTCCATCGGGTGGGCGCTGGTCGGCAGCAGGTCGATCGCGGCGCGGACGTCGTCGGTCAGCGCCCGGTGCTGACGCTCGGTGCGGCGCAGGGCGGCGAGCTGTTCGGCATCCGGAAGCTCCCCGTTCCACAGCAGGGACGCCACCGCCTCGAAAGGCTGCGTGGCCGCGAGCTCCTGCACGGGGTAGCCGCGGTACAGCAGGCTGTTCGTCTCGGGGTTCACCTTGCTGACGGCGGTCTCGTCGACCGTGACCCCGGCCAGGCCCTTCTTGATGTCGGTCATCGTCTCTCCCTTGAGTCGTAAGCGATCTTCACACGGCGGCGCCGGTGGTTCTCCCGACCATGTCCCACTTTCGGCGGTCTTCCGGTCACTCCCGAACGACCGTGTCCCACTTTGTGCTGCGTGGAAGCCCTCCGGGCAGCCGGAAGTGGGACATGGTCTGCGCGAATCGGGACATGGTCACCCCACCCACGCGAACCCGCCTCAGCGCTCGACCGTGAAGTCGAACACGTCGGCGTCGAAGCGGGTATAGCCCTCGTAGTCGATGAGGTCGTACAGGTCGGCGCGGTGCTGCATCGCGCCGAGCTGGTCGCGCAGGTGACCCTCGGATGCCAGGGCGTCGAGGCCGCGGCCCGCCGCGCCCATCGCGAGTCGGAGCAGCGACACCGGCCAGATCACCAGGTTCACCCCGGCGTCTCGCAACTGCTGCGTCGAGAACAGCTCGCTCTTGCCGAACTCGGTCATGTTCGCCAGGATCGGCACGTCGAGCGCCGAACGCATGGCCTCGAACTCGCCGAGGTCGCGCATCGCCTCGGGGAAGATCGCGTCGGCGCCCGCGTCGACCAGGGCTCTCGCGCGGTCGATCGCGGCATCCAGTCCCTCCACCGCCCGCACGTCGGTGCGCGCCATGATGAGGAAGTCGGGGTCGCGCCGGGCGTCGACCGCGGCGCGGATGCGCTTGATCGCGGTATCGGCGTCGACGACGCTCTTGCCGTCGAGGTGGCCGCACCGCTTCGGGTTGACCTGGTCCTCGATGTGGGTGCCGGCGAGCCCCGCGTCCTCGAGCGTCTGGATCGTGCGGGCGACGTTCATCGGCTCGCCGAACCCGGTGTCGGCGTCGATGATCGCCGGCAGTTCCGTCATGCGCGCGATCTGCTGTCCGCGGCCGGCGACCTCGGTGAGGGTCGTGAGCCCGATGTCGGGCAGACCCAGGTCGGCCGAGATCACCGCGCCCGAGATGTAGACGCCGTCGAAACCCTTGCGCTCGATGAGGCGGGCCGACAGCGGGTTGAAGGCTCCCGGCATCCGGACGAGGTCACCGGATGCCAGCTTCTCGCGGAGGGCGCGCCGCTTCTGGGCGGCGGTGGTCTGGGCGTAG
The DNA here is from genome assembly GCF_052660795.1 of Sphingomonas sp. G5. Taxonomy (NCBI): domain Bacteria; kingdom Pseudomonadati; phylum Pseudomonadota; class Alphaproteobacteria; order Sphingomonadales; family Sphingomonadaceae; genus Sphingomonas; species Sphingomonas sp. G5. Next base: position 3,193,377 of record NZ_CP109660.1, read on the forward strand.
AGCATCAGCGGGTTCCTTCCGTCCGGGAGGCAGAACTCCTGAAGAACTGCGTCGCGGCGGAGTATCGCCCGCGGAACCACGCGGGACGCGTGCCGTGGGCCGCGGAATTCTCAGGAGTCACGCACGGCCCGACCATCAGAACAGCCCCTTGGGCGCGGGCGCGAGCGCCAGCACGCCGGGCTTCGCGACGATCGTCAGCTGCATGACCTCGGCGGGGGTCAGCTCGGGCAAGCGCTGCACGAGCTCGAGGAAGCGCTCGATCTCGTCGGGCTGCAGCACGGGCTCGGCGAGCAGACGGAACTTGCGCACGTAGTCCTCGCGGGCGAAGGGCCGGGCGCCGAGCGGGTGGGCGTCGGCGACGGCGATCTCGTCCTCCACGGTCGAGCCGTCGGTCAGGGTGATGACGACGCGGCCGCCGAACGCCTTCTCCTGAGGGTCTTCCGAGTGGTAGCGACGCGTCCACTCGGCATCCTCGGCGGTGGTGACCTTGTGCCACAGCTCGACGGTGTCGGCACGGCCCGCCCGCTCGGGGGTGTACGAGTCGACGTGGTGCCACGCGCCGTCCTGCAGGGCCACGGCGAAGATGTACGGGATCGAGTGATCGAGCGTCTCGCGTGACGCGGTGGGGTCGTACTTCTGCGGATCGTTCGCGCCCGAGCCGATGACGTAGTGCGTGTGGTGGCTGGTGTGCAGGACGATGGATGCCACGTTCGCGGGGTCGCGCAGATCGGGGCGCTCCGTGCCGAGGCGACGGGCCAGGTCGATCCAGGCCTGCGCCTGGTACTCGGCCGAATGCTCCTTCGTGTACGAATCCAGGATGCCGCGCTTGCTCTCGCCCTCGCCCGGAAGGGGCACGTCGTACGAGGCGTCGGGGCCGTCGAGCATCCACGCGATCACGCCGTCCTCTCCCTCGTAGATCGGGGAGGGGCTGGTCTCTCCGCGCATCGCCCGGTCGACGGCCTCGATCGCCATCTTCCCGGCGAAGGCGGGAGCGTGCGCCTTCCAGGTCGAGATCTCGCCCTTGCGCGACTGGCGGGTGGCGGTGGTGGTGTGCAGGGCCTGGCCGATGGCCTGGTAGATCGTCTCCTGGTCGAGATCGAGCAGGGTGCCGATGCCGGCTGCGGCGGCGGGACCCAGGTGGGCGACGTGGTCGATCTTGTGCCTGTGCAGCGAGATCGCGCGCACGAGGTCGATCTGGATCTCGTAGGCCGTGGCGAGAGCGCGCACGAGGGCGGCGCCGTCGCGACCGGTGTGCTGGGCGACGGCCAGCACGGGCGGGATGTTGTCGCCGGGGTGCGAGTAGTCCGCGGCGAGGAAGGTGTCGTGATAGTCGAGCTCGCGTACGGCCACGCCGTTGGCCCAGGCCGCCCACTCGGGGCTGGAGTGCCGCTCGAGCGCGCAGCCGAACACCGTGGCGCCCGCTCCGCCGATCGACACGGCGTGGTCGAGCGCCTGCTGGCGCGCGGCGCTCACGGGCTGACGGGTCAGCGAGGCTGCGGCGACCGCGGCGTTGTCGATGAGGCGGTTGACGATCATCTCGGTCACGTCGTCGTCGACGGCCACCGGGTCGACCGCGACGCGCGCGAGCGCCCAGGCGAGCTGGCCCTCGCGGGCGAGGTTCTCGTCGCTGCGGTGCACGCGCACGTGGTGGGTGATCGTCATGAGGGGTCCTCCGTGAGGGCTTCGAGGATGGTGGTGAGGGCGTTGTGCAGGTGCACGTGGGTGGCGTGCGCGGCGAGTTCGGGGTCGCCGGCGCCGATCGCTCTCGCGATCAGTTCATGCTCCCCCGTCGACGCCGAGAGGCGAAGGGGGTTGTCTCGCGCCATGCGTCGCACCCGTACGAGGTGAGTGCGGACGCTCCGGAGCGCTGAGGAGAGGTAGGCGTTGTCGACGGCGTCGTCGATCGCGGAATCGAAGCGGGAGATCAGGGCGTAGTACGCGTCGGCATCGGCCGTGTCGACGGCGGCGAACTCGGTCGCGAGGCCTCGGAACTCCCCGCGATCGCCCCGTCGAGCGGCCAACCGCGCGGCCTCGGTCTCGAGCGCCCGGCGCAGGTCGAAGAGAGAGCGGATGTCGTCGGCGTCGATGCCGGCGACCACCGTCACGCGCGCCGACGCCTGGGCGACGAGGCCATCGGATGCCAACCGGCGCAGCGCCTCGCGAAGAGGGGTGCGACTGACTCCGAGGCGGGTGGACTGCTCTACTTCGCCGAGCACGGTTCCGGGCGTCAGCGCCCCGGTCTGTATCTCGTCGAGGAGGGTCGCGTAGGCGCGTTCACTCGCCCGCATGCTGCCCCCTCGCCGTCACTCGTCCAGTGTATACACTCCGCGTGCGCAGTGGGGATTTCGGCACCCTGAGTGCGGTGTAGGTATACACAAAGCGACGCACATCACCCCTCGCGGCACAGTCCGTCACCTGCCACACTGGTCGCATGCTCGTCACGACCATGAACGATGTCCCCGGCCGTCAGATCGTCGAAGTGTACGGCGAAGTGACCGGCCTCACCGTGCGCGCTCGCAACATCGGGGTGCAGTTCGGCGCCGGCCTGAAATCGATCTTCGGCGGCGAGCTGCAGGGTCTCACGCAACAGCTGCAGGAGAGCCGCGACGAAGCGAAGCAGCGTCTCGTCGAGGCGGCCCAGGCCGTCGGGGCCGACGCGGTGATCGCGATGCGCTTCGACACCAGCGAGGTGGCGCAGAACTTCCAAGAGGTCGTCGCCTATGGCACGGCCGTGAAGCTGGGCTGAGACCGCCCGGTGCGGATTCAGCCCCACGACTCCAGGGTCGAGGGGATGGATGCCAACGTCGCCAACGCCGCGTCACGATCGGCGCGCGCGAGGGTGAGGCCGGCCACCACGAGCGAGGCGCACACCGCGGCGAGGGCGTCCACGGCATCCGGGACCAGATCCGGACGCCGGTCGGCGACCGCCGAGCGGATCGCGGCGCGCATCTCGGCGGCGTAGTCCGAGACGAGCGCGCGCACCTCGGCGTCGTCGCTCGCGAGGGGAGAGGAACCGGCGTTGAGCAGCAGACACCCCAGGCGAGCGCGCGGGGCATCGGCCTCGATGGCCGAGCGCATGTCTTCGACGTAGGCCTCCAGGGCGCCGGGGTCTCCCCCACCCAGTGGGCGCAGGCGTGTGCGGACCACATCGTCGAGGTAGGCCGAGAGGACGGCGTCGAACAGTCCGCGCTTGCTGCCGAAGGCGTTGTACAGGCTCGAGCGGGTGAGGCCCGTGGCTTCCTCGAGCTCGGCGATCCCCGTCTCGGCGTACCCGCGCCGCCAGAACACGTCACGCGCGGCGTCGACGACGGCGGAGCGCTCGAAGCTCGGCATCCGGCCCATGTTCTTCCTCCGCCTTTCGGCTGTCCCACGTCTTCCGGGTTGCATTCGCAGGCCCGAGGTCTATATTAGACCGGTCGTTACAAAATAACCACAGGAGGCATTTCATGCGCGCAGTCATCCACCACGAGTTCGGCGAGCCGGCCGACGTCGTCGGAACCGAAGAGGTCGAGACCCCGACCCCCGGGCCCGGCGAGGTGCGCCTGCGCGTGCTGATGTCGCCGATCCACAACCACGATCTGTGGACCATCCGCGGCACCTACGGCTTCAAGCCCGAGCTGCCCGCCCGCGCCGGCACCGAGGCCGTCGGCGTCATCGAGGAGCTCGGCGAAGGTGTCGACGGCCTGACCGTCGGCCAGCGCGTCGCCACCGGCGGCACGTTCGGCGTGTGGGCCGAGCAGGTCGTCGCCAAGGCCGCGGGCCTCATCCCCGTCTCCGAGGGCCTGAGCGACGAGGTCGCCTCGCAGCTCGTCTCGATGCCTTTCAGCGCCATCAGCCTGCTGCACTCGCTCGACCTGAAGGCCGGCGACTGGATCGTGCAGAACACCGCCAACGGCGCCGTAGGCCGTATGGTCGCGCAGATCGCCAAGGCTCGAGGCGTCAACGTCGTCGGTCTCGTGCGCCGCCAGAGCGCCGTCGAAGAGCTCGCCGCCCAGGGCATCGACAACGTCGTGTCGACCGACGCCGACGACTGGCGCGACCAGGCCCTCGCCCTCGTCGGCGACGGCACGGTCGTCGCGGGTGTCGACTCCGTCGGCGGACCCGCCGCCGGCCAGGTGCTGTCGCTGCTGAGCGAGAACGGCACGCTCGTGATCTTCGGATCGATGGGCGCCGGCAAGCTCGAGCTCGGCGCCGGAGACCTCATCTTCCGCCAGGCCACCGTCAAGGGCTTCTGGGGCAGCGTCGTCAGCAAGACGATGGATGCCGAGACCCGCGGCGCCCTGTTCGGCGAACTGTCGCGCTACCTCGCCGACGGCACGCTGACCCTCCCCGTGGCCGCCACCTTCGGTCTCGATCAGATCGTCGAGGCCGTCACCGCGAGCGACGCGCCCCGCGTCGGCAAGGTGCTGCTGCGCCCGTGACCGCGTCGCGCCGCGGGGCTCGCGTTCCGCGGCGCGCGGGGCCGAGCCCCTCTTGAGTGTCCAGAACACCCGGACGATTTTTCGGAACGTCCGGGTGTTCTGGACACTCGTGCGTTCGGGGCGCGACGCGGCACGCACCCGGACGGATCAGCGGCCCGGGGACCGTCGCCCCGCGTAACTCCTGAAAAAACGGCACAGGCGGGGCACGGCGGCCCCTCTCCCGGGGCCGCCGCGGAGACGAAACGCCCGTGTTCAGGAGTAACGCACCGTCCGACGGCCTCGAGCGACGCGACGCGACGGACCGTCCGTGCGCGACGAGCAGCCCGCGCCCCGGGCGGCCGGGCGTACGGAACTCCTGAGAAGCGCGGAGCGCGCCATCCGTTCGCCAGGAGAAGCGGCGCGATGAGCGGGCTGCGCCGCGGTTTTTCCGGAGTGCCGCACGACCTCCACCCCCAGTGGGGAGCGCCTCAATCGCCGCCCAGGCCCTCGAGGGCGACGGCGAGCGCCTCGATCGCGGGGCGCTGCCCCTTCACGAGCGCCTCGCGCGCGGCATCCAGGCCCACCCACTCGGCGCGGTCGACCTCGGGGAACGTCGCGGTCCTGCCGGAGCGTGGCGGCCACGTCATCTCGAAAGTGCCGAAGGTGAAGTCGGATGCCGTGAACCCGGCGCCATCCCCCACGAAGACGACCACCTTCTTGCCGCTCGAGTACGCGAAGGTCCCGAGTTCGGCCCACGCGACCTCGGGCGGCTCGACGCCGAGCTCCTCGCGGAACTCGCGGCGCGCGGCATCCAGAGCCCCCTCGGACTCGGGATCGAACTCGCCCTTCGGGATCGACCAGGCGCCGACGTCCTTCGTGGCCCAGAACGGTCCGCCCATGTGCGCGATGAACACCTGCGGCTCCGGCGTCAGCCGGTACAGCAGCAGTCCCGCGCTCCACACGACCATCAGGTGACGCTGGCCGGCACGCGGTTCGCCTCGTCGGCGATGATGTCGGCGCGCTTGCGGAACGTGCGCGCCGAGACCCGGTCCAGGGCGATCTGACCGCGCATCTTCTCGGCCTTCTCGTAGAGCGAGGGACCGCCGAAGCCGGTGAGCACCTTCACGAGCACGGGCAGCAGCTCGATCATGAAGAACAGAGCGGCGATCAGGTAGTGCGCCCAGCGCAGCGTCGGCTCGCGGTCCGACAGGCGCTCGAGAGCCGTGATCTGACTGAGCAGACCCACCGCTCCCGCGTTGCCGTCGGCGACCGACGAGGCCCGCGCGTTGTAGGCGGTGAGCGCGGATTCGTACTGGGCGCGAGCGGCGGGGAGCTGGTCTTCGGCCTGCTGCTTGTTCTGGTCGGCCGACGAGGCGGCGGCCTCGGCCCCGGCGGAGTTCGCGGCGGCGAGGGTCGACTGCGCCTGCGCGAGCTGGGTCGAGAGCGAGTCGTACGCCGACTGCGCCTGGGCGAGCTGCGCCTGCGCCGCATCGGAGCTCGCGCCGTTGCCGGCGACGCCCGTACAGCCCGGGACCGTCCCGGCGCCCTGACCGGTGAGCTCGCACTGGTACACCGCGCGCGCCTGGTCGATGACGGTCTGCTGCGCGGCGAGCTGCTGCGTCAGCTGGTCCACGCTCTGCTGCGCCGCGGCGGATTCGGCCGAGGTCGACGAGGTTCCGGTCACGATGCCGGTCGCCGCCTGGTTCTCGAGCGCCGAGACCTGCGCGCTCGCGGCGTCGAGCGCCTGCTTCTCGGGGCCGCTGGTCACGGCATCCTGGTCGGTGAGGGCCTGCGTGACGTTGGTGGAGTTCACCTCGCGCACGATGTCGTTCTGGAACACCTGCAGAACCAGGGGCTCCGCCACGACGATGCCGATGAGAGCGGCCATGATCACGCGGGGCATGGCCAACCCGAGCAGACGGAAGAAGTTCTTCGTCGAACGCATCGTCGAGGTGAGGAAGCGGTCGAGGTTGAAGATGATGAGGCCCCACACGATCGCGAGAGGCACGGCGAGCCACAGGCTCACGCGCACGCCCGTGAGCAGCGCGAACATCATCGACAGCGACGAGACGAGGGCGGTTCCCGCGAGCACGAGGAACATCTGCACGAAGCGCGGCACCTCTTCGGGCACTTCGTCGAGCACGTCGTTGTCCGCGCCGCCGAGCACAGCCATGCGGCGGATGAGCGATAGCCGCGGGCGGCGCGGATCGTGACGGCGCAGGCGGGGCTGGCGCGGCTCGGATGCCACGGGCAGGGATGCCGCGGGCTCGGGCGCCTCGTCGTCGGGAAGGACCGCGGTCTCGTCGTCGACGGCGCGCGCACGCTCGGCGCGGTCGATCACGACGGTGTCGCTGGCGTCGGTGTCGCGGGCGTCGGTGTCGCTCGGGTCGGAGACGAAGGGGTCGCGGGAGTCGTCGTCGGCGGGCGGGGCGCCCCACGGCTCGGCGGTGTGATCCTGGGGTTCGGCGCGACGGTTCGCCGCGTTCTGCGCGGCGAGGATGTCGTCGAGATACTGCTCGCGTTCCTCGTCCGTCGTGAACTCGATTCGACCGTCGGAGCCGAAGCGGCCGGGTCGGTGAGCGGAAAAGGACATTCGCACAGAGTACGACGCCCGCCCTGCTCTCTCCTGAGCGGGGCCTGAGGCACAGCCGGGCGCGGCATGTGCGCGCGAGGTGACGCTGGCGGGCTGCGAGCATCGGCACACGAGATCACGTGACGTGGGCCAGCGCACGCGCCGTGACGCGTGGTCTCGCCGACGTCACGTGATCTGGGCCGCACCGGGGGGCGCGACGGCCCCCCGCACCCCAGGGCACGCGACGACGGGCCGGGCGCGAACGCCCGACCCGTCCGAACGCACTACGCCACGCGCTGCTTCGGCGACACCTCGTACGTGTTCTCGGCGTCCGAGAACACCGCGTCGCCGAGCGCCTCGTCGATGGCGCTGAGGGTATCGGCATCCAGGGTCACTCCCGACGCCTTCACGGTGTCCGCGAGCTGCTCGGGGCGCGAGGCGCCGACCAGGGCTGCCGCGATGTTCGGGTTCTGCAGCACCCACGCGATCGCGAGCTGGGGCATCGAGAGCCCGGCTTCGTCGGCGATGGGCGTGAGGCGCTGCACGGCCTCGAGCGTGTCGTCGGCGAGGAAGCGCTTGATGAACGTCGCGCCGCTCTTCTCATCGGTCGCGCGCGAGCCCTCGGGCACGGGCTGACCGGGCAGGTACTTGCCGCTGAGTACGCCCTGCGCCATGGGGGACCAGACGATCTGCGAGATGCCGAGCTCCTCGCTCGCCGGCACGACCTTGCCCTCGATCACGCGCCACAGCATGGAGTACTGCGGCTGGTTCGAGATGAGCTGGATGCCGAGCTGCTTCGCGAGCGCGTGCCCGTCACGCAGCTGTTCGGCCGTCCACTCCGAGACGCCGATGTAGAGCGCCTTGCCCTGGCGCACGACGTCGGCGAACGCCTGGAAGGTCTCTTCGAGCGGCGTCTCGTAGTCGAAGCGGTGCGCCTGGTAGAGGTCGACGTAATCGGTGCCGAGGCGCTTCAGCGACCCGTTGATCGAGTCCATGATGTGCTTGCGGCTGAGGCCGGTGTCGTTCGGCCCCTTGGGGCCGGTGGGGAAGTACACCTTCGTGAAGATCTCGAGGGACTCACGCCGCTGCCCCTCGAGGGCCTTGCCGAGCACGGTCTCCGCCGCTCCGTTGGCGTAGGCGTCGGCGGTGTCGAACGTCGTGATGCCCGCGTCGAGGGCGGCGTGCACCGTGGCGATCGCCGCGTCGTCACCGACCTGCGAGCCGTGGGTCACCCAGTTGCCGAGGGTGATCTCCGAGATCTTGAATCCACTGTTGCCGAGATAGCGATAAGCGACCATTCCTCCACGCTAGACCCGGCCACCGACACCGGGGCCGCGGCATCCCTGCCCCCTCACGCATAAACGCTTCCCGCGCACGGAAACGCGAGCACAGCGTGTTTATGGTCGCGAGAAGCGTTTATGCGTGGGGGTGCGAGGACAGCCGCGACATCACGCGTCCTTCCGGATCCACCGGAACGTCAACCGCACGAGCGCGACCCCCAGCACCAACCAGAGTCCCGTCACCAACAGGATCAGCGGGTGGTCCCACGACCCCGACGGCTCCCCCGCGGCGAAGCCCTCGGGCAGGAAGACCGAACGGAACCCCTGCGCGAGCCACTTGAGGGGGAAGACGCTCGCGACGTTCTGCAACCACTCGGGCAGGGCTGCGAAGTTGATGTACACGCCCGAGATGAACTGCAGCAGCAGCACGATCGGGATGACGACTCCCGTGGCGCTGCGACCGGTCCGCGGCAGCGCCGACAGGCCGATGCCGAGGATCGCGCAGGTCGTCACCCCCAGCAGGAACACCCACGCGAACGTCAGCCACCGCTCCGGCTCGGTCGGCAGCGGCACCCCGAAGAACACCGCGGCGACGACGATGAGCAGCACCGACTGCAGGAAGCCGGTCACCAGCACCTGACCGAGCTTGCCGATGAAGTACGACACCGGGCTGAGCGGGGTGCCGCCGAGGCGCTTGAGCGTGCCGTCGCTGCGCTCCATCGCGATGTCGATCGACATGTTCTGCAGGCCCGACAGCAGCACGCCCGCGGCGAGCATCGCGGGGAGGTAGAACTGCGCGGCATCCACTTCGTCTCCGGGCGGACCGAAGGTCTGAGAGTCGAACGCGACGGCGAAGATCAGCAGGATCATGACCGGGAAGAGGAAGGTGAAGAACACCGAATCGCCCTGGCGGAAGTACGAGCGCACCTCGAAGGCGATGCGCGCGGCGCCCAGCCGCAGCACGCGGCTCACGCGACGCCTCCCGCCGCGGTGATGCGACGCGCCTCGTCGCCGAGGAACGACAGGTACACGTCCTCGAGGCTCGGGCGCACGACCTCGAGCCGCTCCGGTTCGCCGAGGCGGGCGTACAGCGCCGCCACCACCGCCCCGGGGTCCTGCGTGCGCTCCTCGCGCACCTCGCCGCCCTCGCGCCACCGCACGACGGGCACACGCGCCGACGGTCCTCCGAGCTCGTCGATACGACCGACGGATGCCATCTGCCCGCCGACGATGATCGCTGCGCGCTCCGCCAGCTCGGCGGCTTCGTCGAGATAGTGCGTCGTCAGCAGAATGGTGGTGCCCTCGCCCTGCAGGTCGCGGATGAGGTCCCAGAACTGCCGCCGCACCTCGGGGTCGAAACCCGTGGTCGGCTCGTCGAGGAACAGCAGCTCGGGTCGGCCGATGATTCCGAGGGCGACGTCCACGCGGCGGCGCTGACCGCCCGAGAGCTTGCGCACCGACACCTTCGCCTTCTCGCTCAGCCCCACCGCGGCGATCACCTCGTCGACGTTCCTCGGGTGCGGGTAGAACGAGGCGAAGTGCGCGAGCAGCTCCCGCACGCTCGCGGTGGGCGCCTCGCCCGTGTTCTGCAGCACGATGCCGAGCCGCGCCTTCCAGTCGAGACCGCCGTGGTGCGGGTCGACGCCGAGCACGCGCACCTCGCCGCTCGTGCGGTCACGGTAGCCCTCGAGGATCTCGATGACGGTGCTCTTGCCGGCGCCGTTGGGGCCGAGCAGCGCGAACGTCTCGCCTCGGCGGATGTCGAAGTCGACGCCGCGCAGGGCTTCGAGGCCGCCGCGGTAGGTCTTGCGCAGGTTCTCGACCTCGACGACGTTCTCGCTCATGTCCTCAGTCTGAGGGAGGGGCGTCATGACCGGAACGACGAGCCGGTGGAGTCGGCATCCACCGATCGGAGAACGCCCGCCGCGCGACGGCCTCGACCTCCGACCCTGGCAATCCCCTGTGCTGTCCAAACCATTCCCCCCGCCTGCTCACGAACCACCTGTGCGCGACGTTTTCGCCCCCGGTCGTCGTGCATCCCCCTTACCGCCCTCGAACCGTCCACGTGGACGCTGGAGGTTCCTTTGTCGTTGCTGCCCTCCCCCCTCTCGCAGACCGCCCCGAACCCGACGCCCGAGCCCCTGCTGACCCCGGTCGCCCCCGCGCCCGGACAGGGCTCGACCGGCGTCACCGACACCGTCATCCCCGCCCAACCCGGTACGTCGACCACCGGCGGGTTCCTTCCCGACTGGTCGATCGGCGAATGGCTCGGCTACAGCGGCGTCATCGTGCTCGCGCTCGCCCTGACCGTCGTCGCCACGACGACGCTGTGGTGGATGCTGCACGCGTGGCGCTCCGCCGACGACCTGCGGGCCACGCAGTTCAGTTCGTCCCCGCGCCCCGCACGACACCGCTTCACGCTCCTCGTCCCCGGTCGACACGAGGAAGAGGTCATGGGCCAGACCCTCGACCGCCTCGCTCAGCAGGACCACCCCGATTTCGAGATCATCGCGATCGTCGGGCACGACGACCCGGGCACCGAGCTCGTGGTCCGTCAGGCTGCCGCGCGGCATCCGCACCTCATCAAGGTCGTGGTCGACGACAGCGTGCCCAAGAACAAGCCCAAGGCGCTCAATCGCGCTCTGCAGATCGCCACGGGAGATGTGGTCGGCGTCTTCGACGCCGAAGACGAGGTGCACCCCGGACTGCTCACCGTCGTCGACTCCAAGTTCCAGGAGACCGGTGCCGACGTGGTGCAGGGCGGCGTCCAGCTGATGAACTTCGAGACCAGCTGGTGGTCGCTGCGCAACGTCCTCGAGTACTACTTCTGGTTCCGCTCGCGCCTGCACTTCCACGCCCGGTCGAAGTTCATTCCGCTGGGCGGGAACACGGTCTTCGTCACCCGCGACCGCCTCGCGTGGTCGAGGGGCTGGGACGACCAGTGCCTGGCCGAGGACTGCGAGCTCGGCGTGCGTCTGTCCAGCGACGGCGCGAAGGTCGTGGTGGCGTACAACCCCGAGTACGTCACGCGGGAGGAGACCCCGCCCACGCTGAAGTCGCTCTACAAGCAGCGCACGCGCTGGAACCAGGGGTTCCTGCAGGTGCTCGGCAAAGGCGAATGGAAGGCACTGCCGACTCTGCGCCAGCGCATGTACGCCCGTTACCTGCTGAACATGCCGTTCCTGCAGGCGGCGACCGGACTGCTGATCCCCATCTCGATCGCGTTCATCCTGCTGGTGAAGGTGCCGACTCCCGTCGCCCTCATTACGTTCCTCCCCTTGGTGCCCACGGTCGTCACGCTCGTCGCCGAGGCGGCCGGGCTGACGGAGTTCGGGCGCGTGTACGACAAGAAGGTGCGCGTGCGCGACTACGTCCGGCTCGTCCTCGGGCTCATCCCGTACCAGGTGTTCCTCGCCGCTGCGGCCGTGCGCTCGGTCGTGCGACAGCTCAAGGGCGACGGCAGCTGGGAGAAGACCGAGCACACGGGTGCCCACCGGGATGCCGTTGCTGTTCCGACCCCGACGCCCGCACTCGCGACCGCGACGATGGAGGCGACCCGATGACCTCCACCCTCGATCGCACGTTCCCCGCCCCCGCCTCCCGTCGCGCCGAGCGGGTGTCCGAGACCCGACAGCCCCGGTGGCGCGACCGTCTGATCGATGCCGCATGGCTTCTGCCGCCGCTGCTCATCGGCATCCTGGTCAACGCCCTCAATCTGGGCGGCTCGCCCCAGCGCATCGACGACGAGGGCACCTACACCGCCCAGGCGTGGAGCCTCGGCAATCTGGGCGAGCTGACGCACTACACCTACTGGTACGACCATCCGCCCCTCGGATGGATCCAGATCGCCGCGTGGGCGGGGCTCACCGACGCGTGGGACCGCTACGACGTCGCGGTCATCGCCGCTCGCGAGGCGATGCTCGCGGCGACGGCGATCGCCGCGGTGCTGCTGTGGTGCCTCGTGCGCCGCATCGGGTTCGCCCGGCTCACGGCATCCGTCGCCGTGGCGATCTTCCTACTGTCGCCGCTGGCCGTGCAGTTCCACCGTCAGGTGTACCTCGACAACATCGCGACCGCGTGGCTGCTGGCTGCGCTGCTGCTCGCGATGAGCCGGCGCGCCCAGCTGATCGGCTACATCGGTGCGGCGGCGGCCCTGGGCGTGGCCGTCCTCACGAAAGAGACCTACCTGCTCGCGCTCCCGCTGGTGGCGTGGCTCATGTGGCGCGGCGCCGATCGCACCACCCGTCGATACACGCTGTCGGTCGCGGCATCCGTGCTCGGCCTGATCGGCCTGACCTACGTGGCGTTCGCCCTGGTGAAAGGCGAGGTGACCCCGGCACCGGGTCGGGTGAGCCTATGGGACGGGCTGGCCTTCCAGCTGTCGTCTCGAGAGGGGAGCGGCTCGCTCTTCGACCCCGAGAGCCTCATGTCGCGCACCGTCGGCCTGTGGTGGCAACTCGACGCCGTGCTCATCGTGACCGCGCTCGCCGCCGCCGTCGCCGCGCTGTTCGTGCGGCGCCTTCGCCCGTGGGCGATCGCGCTGCTCGCCCTGACGGCGTTCATGTTCCGCGGGGGCTACCTGCCCGTGCCTTACGTCATCATGCTGCTGCCGTTCGCCGCGATCGTCGTCGCCGGCATGGGTCAGCGGGCACTCGAAGCGCTGCGCTCGAACGCCGTGCTGCAGCGGTTCACCGGTGTCGCGCTGGCTTCCGGCCTGATCGTGGCGCTCTGTGCGGCGGGACCCCTCTGGGCCGCGCAACTGCGAGGCTTCCTGCTCGCAGACCTCGATCGACCGCTCCGCGACGCGGAGGCCTGGATGACCCAGAACGCGCCCGGAGATGCGCGCATGCTCGTCGACGACGCGATGTGGGTCGACCTGGTCCGCTCCGGGTTCGATCGCGAGAACGTCGTCTGGTACTACAAGGCCGACACCGACACCGATGTGCAGGAGCTCGCCCCCGACGGATGGCGCGACTACGACTACGTCATCACGACCGACTCGATGCGCACCTTCCCGACCGAGTTCCCGACCGTTCGCCAGGCGATCGAGAACAGTGCAGTCGTGGCGTCGTTCGGCGACGGCGCGCAGAAGGTCGACGTCCGTCTGGTCGACACCGACCAGGCCGCCCTCGCTCAGGCCGCCGACGGCGACCTGTACGCCGCGCGGTCCGTCGCGGGCCAGCAGGTCCTGCGCAACACCGACGTCGGAGTCCCCGCCGAGGAGCAGGATCTGCTCACCTCCGGGGTCGTCGACGGTCGCATCCTGCTCACGCTCGGCCAGTTGTCGTCGTCGGGACGGATCGACGTGGCTGATCTCGCGCAGCTCGAGGGCGACCCCTCGGGTGTGCATCGCCAGCTCGTCGTCAGCGCGTTCGCGGGTCAGGACGCGCGGGGGGATGCCGCCGGGGCCGACGCCCTGCTGCGCTTCTACGAGTCGCTCTCCGGGCCGTTGCGTCCGGTGTCCGTCGAGCGCGGTGACGCCGGTGTGGTGATCACGTTCTCGCCCGACGAACCGGTCGACCTGCTCCCCCGTCCCTCCACCTGATCCTCTCTTCCCCCCACGAAAGGACCCTCATGTTCCCCCTGACTGCCTCTGTTCTCTCCCGTCGTCCCGCTCGGCTCGCCGCCATCGGTGCCACCGCCCTGATCGCGGCGGGGATCGGGATCGCCACCGCTCCCGCCGCGTCGGCCGCTGCCGCCGAGCCCGGCGGGTGGGCGCGGGTGGCGCACCTGTCGCCGGACACCAAGTCGGTCGACGTCCAGCTGACGGCGCTGGCCGGTGGCGCCGTCGTGTACGAGCTCGACGACGTCGCCTACGGCGCGGTGAGCCCGTACATCCCCCTGGCCGATGGCACGTACGTCGTGTCGATGGTGCCCTCCGACGCGGCCGACGGCACGCAGCCGGTCGTGCAGCAGTCCATCGACGTCGCCGAAGGCGAGCCGCTGACCGTCGCCGCCTACGGCCGCAACGCCGATCTGAAGACGACCGTGTTCGAGGACGACCTCTCCGCCCCGGCCGACGGCCAGGCGCGGGTGCGGGTCGTGCAGGCCTCCACGGTCGAGCCGACCGTGAACGTCGACACCGCCGAAGGACGCCCCATCGCCCGCGATGTGCCGGCGGGAGCGGCGACCGATTACGCCGCGGTGCCGGCGGGATCGTGGAACCTCGAGCTGACCGGCGCGGACGAGTCCGCGACCTCGGCCGTCGACCTGCCGGCGGGGTCGGTCTCGACCCTGTTCGTGTTGGACGACGCCCGCGGCGCGCTCACCGCGCAGGCGATCACCGACTCGGCGACGCTGGCCGACATGCCCGTCGGCGGCATCCACACCGGCGGCGGCGGCACCGCGGTCGCCGCGGTGAACCCGATCGGCGTCGGCGCGGCTGCGGCTGCGGCTGCGGTGCTCGGAGTGTCGGCCCTGATCGCGGTGCGCCGCCGCCGCGAGGTCGAGGCGGACGCGTGAGGGGCGCCCGCCGAACGCTCGCGGCCAGCGCGCTCGCGACCACTCTCGGCCTGACGATGGCGGCGTGCAGCGTCCCCGCCGAATCGGGTCCGGACACCGGCGACCGCACCGTCGAGACGGCGAAGGCCTTCCTCGACGAGTACGTCGACGGTGGTCGGGTCGTCCGCACCGACCAGGGTGGCGACACGGTCAGCGAGGGGCAGGCGTACGGCCTGCTCCTCGCCGTCGCCGCCGACGATCCCTCGCGGTTCGACAGCATCTGGGACTGGACGACCACCCACCTCCAGCGCGACGACTCCCTCCTGGCGTGGCAGTGGAAGGACGGGGCCGTCATCGACGAGCAGCCGGCCTCCGACGCCGACCTCGACGCCGCGCGCGCCCTCGTGCTCGCGGGCGACGCCTTCGGTCGCGATGACCTCCGCGAGCAGGGTGTGGCTCTCGGCGCGGCCGTGCTTGACGAGATGACGGTCGAGACCGCGCTCGGGCGCATCCTGCTGCCGGGCCCGTGGGCGACGGCATCCCCCCACGCCTACAACCCGTCGTATGCGTCTCCGGCTGCGTTCGACGTGCTCTCTCGCGCGTCGGGCGACCCCCGGTGGAACGAGGTGGCCGAGGGAAGCAGGGCGGTGACGAGCGCCTTGCTGGATGCCAACCCCCTGCCGACCAACTGGGCCACCGTCTCCGCCGACGGCGCCGTCGCCCTCGCGGGCTCCGCGGGGGGCGGGGGCGAGCCGGCGTACGGCTACGACGCGGCGCGCACGACCATCCGGTTCGCGGAGGCGTGCGGTACGGCCGATCGCGCCCTCGCCGCGCGCGTGGCCGGGGCGCTGCCGGGGCAGGACACGCTCGCCGCCGAGCTCGACGCCGGGTCGGGGGCGCTGACGTCGGATCAGCATCCCGTCGCGTACGCCGCGCGGGCAGCGGCGTTCGCCGCGGAGGGGCGATCCGACGACGCGCGCGAGGATCTCCGGCGCGCGGCCGACACCGCGGCATCCACCCCCACCTACTACGGCTCGGCGTGGACCGCGCTTTCGACGGCGATGCTCACCGACGACGTCCTCGGGGGGTGCCCTCCGCTCCAGGATGACGAGACCGCGGCGGTCGCGACGGGGGCCGGGGCAACGGCGGCGACGACAGCGCCCGGGGTGGGCGCTGCCGGCGGTTTCCAAGACCCGGTCTCTCCCGCGGCGGCCAGCACGGCCGTGCCCGTGCACATCTCGATCCCCGCGATCGGGGTGGACTCGGATCTCATCGGTCTCGACCGTGGGGCCGACGGGTGGATCCAGTCACCGCAGGATTACGACGCGGTCGGCTGGTACGAGAAGGGCGTCCTCCCCGGGGAAGTGGGCCCCGCGGTGATCGCGGGGCATGTCGACTCCCCCACCGGCCCGGCGGTGTTCTTCGACCTCCCGCGCCTGACGCCCGGCGACACCGTATCGGTCCGACGAGCCGACGGTTCGACCGCCGACTTCGTGGTGACCGGGCTGCAGACCGTGGAGAAGAACAGCTTCCCCACCGAGTCGGTGTACGCGCCGACGCCCACACCGCAGCTGAGAATCGTGACGTGCGCCGGCGCCTGGGATCCGGCCAGCGGGCACTACGTCGACAACCTGGTGGTCACGGCCGTCGCGGCCTGACGACCACCTCCCTCGCGCCCGGCACGGTCGTTCCTCCGCCTCTCCTCGACGATCGCCACGGGAGAAGCGCCGTCCGGCGGCGAAGAGAGGTGCGTCAGCTCGCGAGCAGGTCTCGGACCTGGGCGACGATGGCGCGGGGTCGGAAGGGCTTCTCGATGACCTCGTCGACCCCGGTGTCGTACGCGCGTCGCTGGTCTTCGGCCAGAGTACGGGCGGTGAGCATGAGAATGGTGGGCTGGACGATCTCGGTCGCGGCACGGATCTCCGCGCAGGCTTGGATGCCGTCTTTCACGGGCATCATCCAATCGAGCAGAACGATGCGAGGTTGTTCGCGACGAACGGCTTCGACACCCTCTTCGCCATTACTGGCACGGACGGCGGTGATATCGGCGCGTTCCAGCCCCATCAGCAGCAGGCCGGCAATGTCATCGTCATCATCCACGACCACTACTGAAGCTCCCATATGGGATATCTTGCAGCAACATCACCTCGGCAGGCACGAAACCCGCCTCCCCTCGAGCCAGGCGTGGAAAAATGACGCCGCGGGATTGGTGGAACCCTAGGAGAAATACGGTGCCAGAGAGAGCATTTTGGACTCCTTTGCGGCCGAACCAGATTTTCGTACGTTTGCAACTGCCCTTTCTGGTGGGCGTGACGGTCGCCTCGATCGCCACCGTGCTGGCCGTGCCGGAGCTCTCGCATTCCCCTCTCCTGTGGGCGGGTCTTTCTGCGCTGGCCATCGCGTCCGGGGTGTTCCTCCTCCCGAGCAAGCACTGGATGATGACCGCTTGGGTCGTCGTGATCCCGATGTTGGACGTGATCTGCATCGCCGGTGTCCGCACGGCCTTGCTCGCCTACCTCCCCACCGTGGGAATGCTCTGCCTGCTTCCCTTCGCCTGGATCGCGTACCGGTTCCGTTGGCCCGGGCTCACGGTGGTGCTCGTCTCGGGCGCCCTGATCGCGGCGTTACCGTTTGCTCTGGGAGTCCGTCCGGCGACAACGCTGCTGGCGATCGTCAATGTGCTGGCATTGCCGTTCATCGCGACGGGGATATCGCTGGCGATCCACCTGGGCGCGCGGAGTTTCGAGAAGAGACGTGCAATCGCCGAGGAGGCCACCGCGGCGCTGCGTGGCGCCCTGAACGAGTCGAACGAGACGCAACTGCTGCTTCGGTCGGTCCTCGACACGGTCACGGGCGCCGTGGCGTACTACAACGCCCGCGACGAGCTGATCCTGGCCAACTCCACCGCGGAGAAGATGGTGGACATCGTCGGATTCCGGCTGGATATCCCCCCGTTCGCAGGACCTGATGTCCTCGCGGCCGATCGAAAGACACCTATTTCCCTCGATCAGCAGATCATTCCGCGTGCCCTGAGAGGTGAAGTCATCGCCAGCCATATGGAATGGCTGGGCCGGCCCGGGAACCAGATCGCGATCATGGCGTCCTCACGGCGGGTGCACCGTGAGGACGGGACCCTTCTGGGCACGGTCATCGTCGCGTACGACGTCACAGAACTCGCAAATGCGATCGAGGTTCGAGAGGAATTTCTCACGACGGTCTCGCACGAATTGCGGACGCCGCTCACCTCGATCATCGGATACACCGAGGAGATCGTGGACGTCCTCGGAGAGCGCGCGCAGCACTTGGGCATCGACGCCTGGTTGGCGACGATCGAGCGCAATGCCGACACCCTCATGAAGCGTGTGAACGACCTCCTCCATGTCGCCGATGCCGAACTGGTCCTGGAGCGTCAGCAGACGGATGTCGACGTCATCGTGCGGCGCGCGGTCGAGCAGTTCACCGTGGTCGCCGAGCGGACCGGCATCGTGCTCGATACGCGTGTGGAAACGGACCTGCTCGCCGACGTCGACCCGAGGCGTTTCGGGCAAGCCGTCGAGAACCTGGTGGGGAACGCCCTCAAGTTCACCGCCCGAGGGGGAACGGTCACGGTCCGCGCCCACCGGCAGGAGAGCGACACGATCTGCGTCTCGGTGGCCGATACGGGTATCGGAATGACCCCGGACGAGCAACGCCGTATCTTCGACAGGTTCTATCGAGCTCAGGCGGTCAGAGAGAACGCCCTCCAAGGCATCGGAGTGGGCTTGTCGATCGTGAAGACCATCGTCGACGCGCACGGGGGAAAGATCGCCGTCGTCAGCGCGCCCGGCGCCGGGACCACCGTGCGGATCGACGTGCCGATGAACCCGGCCGTCGCGACCTCGCACGCGCACGCCGTGGCGATCACGCCGCACTGATACGCCTCGCCAGCGGCCGCGTCTGCCCCCGACCGCAGCAAGGCGAACGAGGAAGGGTCGTCTCCCGCGGTTCTTCGAGTCGGGATGCGCGCGTGGTCGGAGTTCGTCGAGATCCGCGACGACGACGAATGCCCCCGGCCGTGCGGCCAGGGGCATTCGGGATCAGACTCAACCGACCGGAGTCGCCTCCGCCGCCGCCTCGTCTTCTTCGGTCGCGACGAGCTGACCGCACGCCCCGTCGATCTCTTTGCCACGGGTGTCGCGGAGCGTCGTCGGGATGCCGGCGTCGTTGAGGCGTCGAACGAACTCGTTCTGCACGGGCACCTCGGATGCCGTCCAGATCGAGCCCGGCGTCGGGTTCAGCGGGATGGGGTTCACGTGCACCCAGCCGCGTCCGCGGGCGTTGAGCTTCTCGGCCAGCAGGTCGGCACGCCAGGCGTGGTCGTTCATGTCTTTGATCAGGGCGTATTCGATCGACACGCGGCGCCCGGTCTTGTCGAAGTAGGCGCGTGCGGCATCCAGCGCCTCGTCGACCTTCCAGCGGGAGTTCACCGGGATGAGTTCGTCGCGCAGGTGGTCGTCGGGGGCGTGCAGCGAGAGGGCGAAGGTCACCGGGATGTCCTCGTCGGCGAGCTTCTTGATCGCGGGGACGAGTCCGACGGTCGACACCGTGATGCCGCGTGCGCTCATGCCGAGACCGTGCTCTTTGTCGACCATCACCCGCACGGCCTGCATGACGCGCGCGTAGTTGGCGAGCGGCTCGCCCATGCCCATGAACACGATGTTCGACACGCGGTCGAGCGAGTGGTCGGAGCTCTTCTTGCCGCCCAGTCCGCCGGCGGCGATGAGGGCGTTGGCGCGCACGATCTGCTCGATGATCTCGGCCGCCGACATGTTGCGGGTCAGCCCCGCCTGGCCGGTGGCGCAGAACGGGCAGTTCATGCCGCAGCCGGCCTGGCTCGACACGCACAGCGTGATGCGGCCGGGGTAGCGCATGAGCACCGACTCGACGAGCGCGCCGTCGTGCAGCTTCCAGAGGAATTTGATCGTGTCGCCGCGGTCGGTCTCGAGCCGGCGCACCTCGGTGAGCAGCGGCGGCAGCATTCCCGCGACGAGCTCTTCGCGGCCGGATGCCGGGAGGTCGGTCATGTCGGCGGCATCCGACGTGTAATGCGTGAAGTAGTGCTTCTCGAGCTGCTTCGCGCGGAAACCCGGGAGGCCGAGCTTCTTGAGCGTGGCGACGCGCTCGTCGTACGTGAGGTCGGCGAGGTGCACCGGCGGCTTGCCGCGCTTGGGGCTGGCGAACTGCAGCAGCGGGCGACCGGTCTCGTCCTTGGCCTGCTGCCAGCCCTCGGTCTTGGGGCGCACCTGGCGGAAGCCGGTGTTCGCCGGGGCTCCCTCGGGGCGCACCTGCCGGGGCGTCGTCGTGCGCACGGGGGGCTGTTCGGTCATGGTTTCCAGGGTACCGGCCGCTCCTGCACCGCGGCTGGGCGCGTCCTCCCCGCGCGAGGGGTCGCTTTCTGTCGCCTGGGGCGGTCCGAAGCGACAGTTGTCGGCTCCTCAGGCGCGGACGCATGCAGAACAACACAGCTCCGGCAGATCCGCCACCCTAAACTGCATCCCATGCCCGGTGCCGGTGACGTCTCCCTCCCGCCCGGCGGCGTGCAGAAGCTTCTGAACAACAACGTCGTCGTGGCGATCGACGGCGACGGCCGCGAGCGCGTGCTCATGGGTCGAGGCATCGGCTTCCAGCTCAAGCACGAGGGCCGCGTCGATCCCGCGAAGGTCGAGAAGACGTTCGTCCTCGAGCAGGGCAGCGACACCGCTCACGCCCAGAAGCTCCTCACCGACGCGCCGTACGCGCTCGTCGAGGCGGTCCTGCACGCCGTCGACCAGGCCGAGCGCGACCTGGGTCGCGACCTGGGGCGCCGGCTACCGCTCGCGGTCATCGACCACATCACCTATGTGATCGAACGCCTCGATCAGGGCATCCGCATCCCCGGCACCTCCATGCCCGAGCTACGGATCCTCCACCCCGACGAATCACGCGCCGCGGAGCGCATGGCGACCTCGATCGCGGCATCCCTCGACCGTGAGCTCCCGCCCGAAGAGGGCGTGTTCCTGACGATGCACCTGCTCAACGCCACGCGCGACGAGCCCAACGGCACCGCGGCCCTGCTGTTCCGTCGGGTGCAGCACGTCGTGCGCACCGTCGAGACCGGCCTCGGCGTCGCGCTCGACACCGAGAGCCCCGACTACGCGCGTTTCATCCTGCACGTGCGCTTCCTGCTGCAGCGGCTCGTGAACCGCGCGATGCTCTCGAGCGGCGACTCGTCGTTCTTCGAGTTCGCCAAGCACCGTTACCCCCGCGCCTTCGGCATCGCCGAGGCCGTGAAGGCCTACGTCCTCGCGGCGACCGGGTCGACCCTCACCGACGAGGAGGTGCTCTACCTCACGGTGCATGTCGAGCGCCTCGCGACGAGCCTGGGCCGCGCCGACGACAGTGGCGGCCCCGACGCCCCGGTGCTATAGTCGCCGTCGCAGGCGTCACACCCTGCCGACGATTTCCGGATTGTTACCGCGCGAGCGGGCAAGACCTGAATCCACATCGCTGACGAGCGATGAACGGATTCGGGTCTTTTTTATTGCCCGAAACACCCGGCAGCGTCGCCACAGAACATTCGAACAGGCCGCATCGATGCGGCGAAAGGCAGGCGGTTCCGATGGCGGATCACGCGAAGACGGCGGCGGGGGTCCTCGCCGGTGTCGGTGGAGAGAGCAACGTCCAATCCCTCGTGCACTGTGCGACGAGGCTCCGGTTCGTGTTGAAAGACGAGGGCAAGGCGGATGCCGCAGCGATCCGCGCCACGCCCGGCGTCATCACCACGGCCCAGGCGGGCGGTCAGTACCAGGTGGTGATCGGCAACGACGTGCCCGACGTGTACGCCGCGATCCAGTCGCAGACCACGCTCGGCGGCGACGCCGAAGGAGGCGAGAGCGGGGCGAAGGGCAACCTCTTCAACCGGTTCATCACGATGATCTCGTCGATCTTCACGCCGATCCTCTGGGCCCTCGCGGGCACGGGTCTGCTGAAGGCGTTCGTCGCCGCCGCCGTCACCTTCGGATGGCTGGATGCCACGAGCACGACCTACACGATCCTCAACGCGCTGTCCGATGCGTTGATCAACTTCCTGCCGCTGGCGCTGGCCATCACCGCGGCCCGCTACTTCAAGGCGTCGGAGTTCACCTCCTTCGCCATCGCCGGCGCTCTGGTGTACCCGACCATCACGGCGCTGAACGGTCAGCCCGACATCACCTTCTTCGGCATCCCGGTCACGATGGTCAGCTACGTCTCGAGCGTCATCCCGGTGATCATCATCGTGTGGCTGCAGAGCTACGCCGAGCGCTTCCTGCTCAAGGTCCTGCCCGGCGCGGTGCGCCGCTTCCTGACCCCGATGATCGTCGTGCTCGTCGCCGTGCCGCTCGTCTTCCTCGTGATCGGCCCGATCTCGAGCCTCGTCGGCGGCGGCCTCGCGGCCGGCATCGGTTGGGTCTTCGAGACCCTCCCGTGGCTGGGCGGCGCGATCATGGGCGGGCTGTGGCAGGTCTTCGTGATCTTCGGTCTGCACTGGGGTCTCGTGCCGCTGTTCCAGCTCGAATACCAGACCACCGGGCAGATTCTGCTCCTCGGCCCCGTGTTCGCCGCCGTGCTCGCCCAGGCGGCCGCCGTCGCCGGCGTGCTGGTGCGCACCCGCAACAAGAACCTGCGCTCGCTCGCCGCTCCGGCCACACTGTCGGGCTTCCTCGCCGGCATCACCGAGCCCGCGATCTACGGCATCAACCTCCCCCTCAAGCGCCCCTTCGCCTTCGGCGTCGTCGGCGGTGCGCTCGGCGGCGCGCTCATCGCGATGGGCGGGGTCTTCTCGAAGGCGTTCGTCGTGCCCTCCGGTCTGGCTCTTCCCGCCCTGCTCGGTAACGGCAACATGATCATGCTCGGCATCGGTCTGCTCGTGGCCATCGTCGTCCCGTTCGTGCTGGTCGTGGTGTTCGGCTTCACAGACCCGGTCGACGCCGCCGCTCCCGCCATCCCGGCGGCCACCACCGACACGGTGGTTCTCAGCCCCGTCGACGGCACCGTCGTGCCGCTCACCGAGGTTCCGGATGCCGCCTTCGCCGACGGCTCGCTCGGCAAGGGCGTCGCGATCCGTCCGACCTCGGGCGCGGTCTACGCCCCCTTCGACGGCACCGTCGTCGCGGCCTTCCCGACCGGCCACGCGGTGGGCCTGCGCGGAGCGGACGGCGTCGAACTGCTCATCCACGTGGGTCTCGACACCGTCAAGCTCGGCGGAGAGCACTTCACGCTGAAGGTGCAGTCCGGCACCGAGGTGAAGGCGGGCGACCTGCTCGTCGAGTTCGACGGCGACGCGATCGAGAAGGCCGGCTACGACCTGATCACGCCGGTCATCGTCACGAACGGCGATCTCTACCCCGACATCGCCGACGCGGCATCCGGTCCTCTCTCGCACGGCGAGACGCTGTTCCGCGCCGTCTCCGTCGATTCCCTCACCCCCGCCCGCTGACCCCAGGAGGCACAGAACATGACGAACACCCCCTTCCCCGACGGGTTCCTCTGGGGCGGTGCCACCGCCGCCAACCAGATCGAGGGCGCATACGACGCGGACGGCAAGGGCCTGTCCGTGCAGGACGTGATGCCTCGCGGCATCTCGGGCCCGCGCTCCGAGACCCCCACCGCCGACAACCTCAAGCTCGTCGGCATCGACCACTACCACCGCTACGCGGAGGACATCGCGCTCTTCGCCGAGATGGGCTTCGGGGTCTACCGCTTCTCGATCGCCTGGAGCCGCATCTTCCCGAAGGGCGACGAGACCGAGCCGAACGAGGCCGGTCTGGCGTTCTACGAGCGCATCCTCGACGAGCTCGAGAAGCACGGCATCGAGCCGCTCGTGACGATCTCACACTACGAGACGCCCCTGCACCTGGCCGAGCAGTACGGCGGCTGGACGAATCGGGAGCTCATCGTCTTCTACGAGCGCTACGCCCGCACGCTCTTCGAGCGCTTCGGCAGCCGGGTGAAGTACTGGCTGACCTTCAACGAGATCAACTCGCTGCTGCACGCGCCCTTCATGAGCGGCGGCATCCCGATCCCCGAGGGCGGCGTCCCCGAGCAGCAGCTGTACCAGGCGATGCACCACGAGCTCGTGGCATCCGCCCGCGCCACCCGGATCGCCCGCGAGGTCGCGCCCGAGGCGAAGGTCGGCTGCATGGTGCTGTCGATGCCGATCTACCCGCTGACGCCGTCGCCCGACGACGCCGTCGCCGTCATGGAAGCCGACCACGGCAACCTCGTCTACGGCGACGTGCACACCCGCGGCGCCTACCCGGGCTACTTCCTGCGGACGCTCCGCGAGAAGGGCATCGAACTCGACATCACCGACCAGGACCGCGACGACCTGACCAACACGGTCGACTTCGTCTCGTTCAGCTACTACATGTCGATCGCCGAGACCGCCGACCCCGCGAAGAAGGTCGCCGGCGAGGGCAACATCATGGGCGGCGTCTCGAACCCGACGCTCGAGGCGAGCGAGTGGGGGTGGCAGATCGACCCCGTGGGCCTGCGCCTGGTGCTGAACCAGTTCTGGGACCGGTGGCAGAAGCCGCTGTTCATCGTCGAGAACGGTCTGGGCGCGCGCGACCAGCTCGTCGAGGTCGACGGCGAGAAGACGGTCGTCGACGACTACCGCATCGCGTACCTCAACGACCACCTCGTGCAGGTCGGCGAGGCGATCGAAGACGGCGTCGAGGTGCTCGGCTACACCTCGTGGGGCTGCATCGACATCGTCAGCGCCAGCACCGCCCAGTTGAGCAAGCGATACGGTTTCATTTACGTCGACCGAGGCGACGACGGCACCGGTTCGCTCGATCGCTACCGGAAGAAGTCGTTCGGCTGGTACGCCGACGTCATCCGATCCAACGGCGCGTCCCTCACGCGCTGATCCCCCTCATCGGATCGGCCCCGGGTCCCCAGGTCCCGGGGCCGATCCCCTTCTGGAGTGCACATGACCCGCATCGCCTTCCTCGACGTCGACGGCACGATCCTCGAGCACGGCTCGGTGATCGCCCCCTCGACGGTGACCGCCGTGCGGAAGGCGCGCGAGAACGGCCACCTCGTGTGGCTCTCCACCGGGCGATCGGCGGGCGACATCCACCCCGAGGTGCTGGCGATCGGCTTCGACGGCGCGATCACCAACGGGGGCGCGTACGCGACCCGCGGCGGCGATCCCGACGAGCACGCCCTCATCGTCGAGCAGCCGATGCCCCGCGCCGACGTCGAGGCCCTCGAGCGCTACTTCGAGGCCCACGGCATCCACTACTTCCTCCAGACCCACGGGGGCGTGTATGCGAGCGCCGGCATGGGTCCCGTGATGACCGCGTACCGCCGCGAACGGCACGAGAAGCGCGCAGCCGAGCTCGAAGCCGAGGGCTTGCCGCCCGAGCAGCCCCTCTGGCGCGAGCCGCGCCCGGTCTCGGAGGTCGACCGCGACGCCGTCGCGAAGGCCGTGTTCGTCAGCCCGTCGACCGACACCGTCGCGCACGCGGCGGCCGCCCTCGGCGAGGGCTTCCACGTCATCCCCGGCTCGATCCCGCTGCCCGGCGGGTCGAACGGCGAGATCGGTCAGGCCGGCGTCACCAAGGGCTCCGCGATCACGGCGGTGCTCGACCAGCTGGGCCTGTCGGCGACGGATGCCATCGGTATCGGCGACAGCTGGAACGACGTCGAGATGTTCGAGGTCGTCGGCACCCCCGTCGCGATGGGCAACGCGGCACCCGAGCTGCAGCGACTGGCCGGTCGGGTGACGACCGCGGTGCTCGACGACGGCGTGCACAACGCGTTCGCGGAGCTGGGCCTGATCTGAGTCCGGCTCACCTCCTTAAGGGTGCCCGCCTGCTCCGCCCGGGGGCTGACTCGCTCCCCCGCCGCCCCCACGCACGCAGGAACGCGATCGACTCACGCGAACGCGAGCACAGCGCGTTCCTGCGCGCGAACGGCGTTCATGCGGGGAGAACCCCCGCGATCAGTCGAGGAAGATGTCCGGGTACATCGCCGCGTCCGGAGTCCCCGGCACGGCGGCGTACGCGGCGAAGTCGGTGACTCCGGCGCGCTCGAGCACGTCCTCGACGATCAGCGTCTGCCCGGTCAGCTCACCTGAGGGCGCGGTCAGAACCTCGTATGCGGCATCCGCGTAGATCTCCGGCGTCCGCGACACCGCCATGAGCCGGTCACCGCCGATGACGTTCTGCACGGCGGCCGTCGCGATCGTCGTGCGCGGCCACAGCGCGTTCGCCGCGATGCCCTCCGACGCGAACTCCGCGGCCAGGCCGAGGGTCGCCATCGTCATGCCGAACTTCGCGAGGCTGTAGCCGGTATGCGCGCCGAGCCACTTCGGTGTGACGTTCAGGGGCGGCGAGAGCGAGAGGATGTGCGGGTTCGCCGCGTCGCGCAGCTGCGGGACGGCGGCGCGCGACAGCAGGAACGTGCCGCGGACGTTCACGTCCTGCATCAGGTCGTACTTCTTCGAGGCGAGCTCGAGGGAGCCGGAGAGGTCGATGACGCTGGCGTTGTTGACGACGATGTCGATGCCGCCGAACTCCCCGACCGTCCGCATGACGGCCTCGGTGATCGACGCCTCGTCCCTCACGTCGCCGACGATCGGCAGCGCCTGCCCACCGGCCGCGCGGATCTCCTCGGCGGCGGTGTGCACGGTGCCGGGAAGCTTCGGGTGCGGGGTGTCGGTCTTGGCGAGCATCGCGATGTTCGCACCGTCGCGGGCCGCGCGCAGCGCGATCGCGAGGCCGATGCCACGGCTGCCACCCGACATGAGGAGGGTCTTGCCGGCCAGCGGAGCGCCGGACGAGGGCGTGCTCATGAGCGTCCTTTCGCGGAGGCGGCGGCGAACGCGGCGACACGCGCCTTCGCCTCGGGGGTGTCGAACGACGCGCCGATCGTGGCGGCCTCGTCGGCGAGGTTCTCGGCGAAGGTGCGTCCCGCACCCATCCGGACGAGGCGCGTGGCCTGGCCGAACGCCGCCGTCGCTCCGTCGAGCCAGAATCGCGCGATCTGCTCGACGCGCGTGACCAGATCCGCGGATGCCACGACCTCGGCCACGAGACCCCAGTCCAGCGCCTCCGCCGCGGTGAGCATGCGGTCCTGCAGCAGCAGCTGAAGCGCGCGCCGCTGACCGATCGCCGCGGGCAGCAGGGTCGAGACGCCCAGGTCGGGCGTCAGTCCGATGTTGGCGTACCGGCTGACGAAGCGCGCGTTCTCGCTCGCGACGACGTAATCGGCTGTGAGCATGAGCCCCAGCCCGCCGCCCGCGACCGCGCCCTGGACGGCGGCGACCATCGGCAGCGGCGCTTCCGCGAACGTGCGGATGCCGTCGTGGATCGCATCGGCGGTCTCGGTGACGTCGATTCCGGACGCACCCGTCGTCGCCATCGCCACGACGTCACCGCCCGCGCAGAACGCCGGCCCCGCGGCATCCAGGATCACCGCCCCCACCGCGGAGTCGGAGGTGACCTCGTGCGCGACCTCTTTCCACCGGCGCGCCATGGGGAAGTCCATGGCGTTCAGGGACGAGGGCCGGTCGAAGGTGACGCGAGCCAGCCCGTTGTCGATGCGGAGCAGGATGCCGTCGGTCATTTCGGTGCCATTCTGATCGCGCCGTCGAGGCGGATGGTCTCGCCGTTGAGATAGCCGTTGTCGACGATCGCGAGCACGAGTCGTGCGTATTCGTCGGGGGCGCCGAGCCGCGAGGGGTAGGGCACCTGCTGGCCCAGCGAGTCCTGCGCGGCCTGCGGCAGGCCCTTGAGCATCGGAGTCTCCATGATGCCGGGGGCGATCGTGACGACCCGGATGCCGTGGCGCGCCAACTCGCGCGCGATCGGCAGGGTCATCGCGTGCACGCCGCCCTTGCTGGCGGAGTAGGCGGGCTGGCCGATCTGCCCGTCGAAGGCTGCGACGCTCGCGGTGTTGACGACGACGCCGCGGTCGCCGCTGTCGGTGGGGCCGGTTCTCGCCATGACCGCGGACGTCTGAGCGATGACGTTGTAGGTGCCGATGAGGTTCACGCGCACGACACGTTCGAAGTCGGCCAGCGAAGAGGGGTTCCCCTCGCGGTCCAGGACCTTCGCGGGCGGCGCGATGCCGGCGCAGTTGACGACGACGCGCAGCGGACCCGCTTCGGCGGCGAGGGCTGCCGCAGCGGCGATCTGCTCGGCGTCCGTCACATCGGCGGCGGCGAACGAGCCGCCCAGTTCCTCGGCGAGCGCGGCGCCGTCCGAGCGGGGGAGGTCGACGATCGTGACGTGGGCCCCGACCGCGGCAAGCCGCCGCGCGGTGGCGAGGCCGAGTCCCGAAGCGCCGCCGGTGACGAGGGCGGATGCTCCTGCGATGTCCATGCGTTCTCCTTCGAAGCTGAAACCGAGTACCACTTTAGTCGAGACTCAGGACCGCGCCGAGCCCCTCTTCTTCTCGACCCGGACTCGCGGCCGGGTGCGGATCGCCGAGGTGGTCGCTCCGTCGACGAGCAGGATCGTCTGCTCGGGCTCCCACCCGTAGTCCCTCCGCAGTCGATCGCTGAGCACGGAGACCGCATCCGGCACGAGGGTCTCGGTGCCCCGCGGGACATCGACCGCGGCCGGGTCGAGGTCGCGCGCGGCGGCACGCAGGTCGGCGACGAGGCCGCGCACGCGGTCGGGGCCGTAGGCGGTGGATGCCAGATCCCAGTCCCCCACGACGACCACCGACCCCGCGGCACGCTCTGCGACATCCACGGTCACGCGCGGTCCGAAGCGCACGCGCACCACGGCCGCACCGATGGCGAGCACGGCCAGCGCGCCGAGGATCGTCGCGGGGGCGAACGAGAAGGCGACGCGGTAGAGCACGGAGTCCCATCCGACGACGAGGCCCACGATCGCCCGGAAGAGCGAGTAGACAGCGAAGACCCCGCTCGTGAGGGCGATGACGCGCAGCGGACCGAACGGCTCGACGCGCGAGTGGCTCGCCACCCACCCGCACGCGCCGCAGGTCACGGCGACGGCGACGGCTTTGGCCGCGAGCGACCCGGGTAGCGGCACCGTCGCGGTCACGAGGGCGACCGCGAGCGCGAGCGCCAGGATCGCGATCGACGTGTTGCGCGCCCGTCGCCCCTCGAGCGCGCTCAGCGCGACGATCAGCAGGGCGGGAGCGAGCACCATCGCCACGTCGCCCAGGACGAGGGGCAGGATGCCGCCCCCCGCGCCGTAGATGAAGTACATGGCACTGGAACCGGCCGCCGTCACACCCGCCACGGCGGCGAAGCGCAGGAACAGCGTCATGGGCCCCGGAGTGCCGATACGCGGCATGGCGATGAACATCACGGCACCCGCGACGGCCACGCTGACCGCGAGTATCCCGAACGACAATCCCATGGCATCCCCCGTGATCATTCTGCCGCCGCCGGGGGCGATCGGCCCGTACGCGCATTCCCTCCGGCCGCGGCCCGCACACCCCGGCCCGTGACCGCATCACCCCGCCGCGGCGCGCGCCTAGGCTCGACGGGTGAATCTCCCCGACTTCCGCATCGAGAAGGTCGACGTCGACGATCCGCGAGCGGTCGCGCTGCGCGCCGTCTTGGACGCCGACCTCGATGAGCGGTACCGCGACGCCGATGCCGAGGACTCCCCCGAGGTCGCCGCGAAGCGCGCTGAGGCGCTCGCGGTCCACGCCGAGCAGGTCGTCGCCACCCTCTTGGCGATCGACACGGCCGACACCCCGCTCGGGCACGTCATCCTGCGCCGCCTCGGCGACGAGTGGGAGCTCAAGCGCCTCGTCGTCGTGGCCGCGGGCCGTCGACGCGGCATCGGCACGGCGCTCACCGCAGAGGTCGTCGATCTCGCCCGACGCGGTGGTGCCCGACGCGTGATCCTGCAGAGCGGGCGCATGCAGCCCGAATCGCTGCGCGTATACGCCGCCGCGGGCTTCACGCCCATCCCCGTCTACGAGCCGTATCTCGAGACCATGCCGCGCTCGCTCTGCTTCGAGTACGTCTTCTAGACACCCGCTCCGCGTCGGGCACCCCCGCAGGCCGCATCGCCGCCCGGCCTCGCGGCGTCTTCGGCACCCCCAGGGAGCTACGTCCCCACGACGCGGAACGCCCCCGACAACACCGCCGCCGCGAGTGCCACGACGATGAGCACGACCGCTGCGCCGAGGGCAGCGGCATCCCGAGCCGAAAGAGACGACGGGCGCGCCCACGTCCGTTCGACATCGGAGCCGAACCCGCGGGCTTCCATCGCCGTGGCGAGTTTTGTCCCGCGACGCACGGCGAACACGAGCAGCACGAACGCCATCGAGAAGAAGCGGCGGGCCGCGCCGCGGTCACCCAGGCCCCGGGCGCGACGGGCCAGGCTCATCGTGCGCCAGTCATCGACGAACAGGCCGACCGTGCGGGCCCCCGCGAGCACGCCCAGCACGAACCGGCTGGGCAGCTTCGCCACCTGCGCGAGGGCGTCGGCGAGCTCGGTGGGGTCGGTGCGGGCGAAGAGCAGGATGATCGGCATGGCCAGGGCCACGACGCGCACCAGCACGGCGAGCGACAGGGCGATGGAGTCGTCGCTCACCGTGGCGAAGAAGAAGGTGCCGTAGACGGTCCCTCCCGGCCGGGCGTAGAGCAGCATGCTCACCGCGGCGACGGGGGCGAAGACGATCACCGGCACGAGACGTTTCAGGACGGTGGCGTACGCCACTCCCGTCAGCGGCACGCACAGCAGCTCCAGGAGCAGTGCCGTTCCCGCGCTCACCGCGTCGATCGACGCGAGCAGGGGGACCGCCAGCACGAGGACCATCGCCACCTTCGTCACGGGATTCACTCCGTCGAGCCAGGCCGTCCGCGGGCGTTCGTCGACGAGGGCGGTCACGCGGCATCCCCCAGCCGGATGCGGTGCTGCCCGAGGTGACGCACCACATCGGCGTCGTGGGTGACCGCCACGACCGTGCGCCCGCGCGCGACCTCCCGCTGGAGCAGGGCGACGAGCTCGACCCATCCGCGGCGGTCCTGACCGAACGTCGGTTCGTCGAGCACGATGACGGCGGGCGAGGCGGCGAGCACCGTCGCGACCGACAGGCGTCTCTTCTGCCCTCCCGACAGCGTGAAGGGGTTGGCCAGGGCGAGGGATGCCAGATCGAGACGGTCCAGCAGTTCGTCGACGGTGCGGTCGACCTCCGCCGGCGGCCTGCGCAGGGCGCGGGGTCCGACGGCGAGCTCGTCGCGCAGGGTCGAGGCCAGGAACTGGTGCTCGGGCTCCTGGAAGACGGTGCCGATACGGGTGAGCAGCTCCGTCGATCGCCAACGCGAGGGGCGCCGGACCCCGCGCGCCGTGAGCTCTTCGGCGGCGACGACCTCGCCCGCGAGCTCGGGGAGCAGCCCCGCGAGCGTGAGCGCGAGAGTGGACTTGCCGGCACCGTTCGGCCCCGTGATCACGGTTGCTGCCCCGCGGGGGAGGACGACCTCAAGCCCGGAAGCGACGGCCGTGCGCTTCTCGCGCCCGATCGACAGGGCGGACGCCCGCAGCACGGCATCCCGCGTCGAGAGGGGCTCGGGCACGGGCAGATCGACCGGGCGTCCGGGCACCCATACCCCCGCCCCGGCCAGCGCGTCTCCGTACGCGGCGAACACGCGGTCGGGAGGCCCGTCCGCGAGCACTCCACCGCCGGGCGCGAGCACGACGACGCGGGTCATCAGGTCGGCCCAGACCGCCGTCCGGTGCTCGATGAGCACGACCGTGGTGCCCTCGCTCATGACGACCCGCTCCACCGCGGAACGGACTTCGGCGACACCCTCGGGATCGAGGTTGGCCGTGGGTTCGTCGAGCAGCAGAAGTCCCGGTCGCATCGCCAGCACGCCCGCCAGGGCGAGGCGCTGCTTCTGCCCGCCCGACAGCGCCTTGGTGGGGCGATCGAGGGGAACGGCGAGACCCACGGATGCCACGGCCTCGGCCACCCGCGCCGGGATCTGCGCCGCGGGGACACCGAGGTTCTCGCACCCGAAGGCGACGTCGTCGCCCACCTTCGACAGCACGATGCCGGCTTCCGGGTCCTGCAGCACGAGGCCGATGCGCCCGCGCTGGGCCTCGGGCACCTCCCCGTCGACGAGGATACGGCCGCTGACCTCTCCCTCGTCGCTGCCGCCGAGCAGTCCCGCCAGCCCCGCGAGCAGGGTGGACTTGCCGGCCCCCGAGGCACCGAGCAGCAGCACGCGCTCCCCGGGCTCGATGACGAGGTCGACCTCGCGCGTCGCGGGGAGCTTACGACCGGCGTACCGCCACCCCCAGCCCTCGACGTCGACGCGTGCGGGGCCCGTCATCAGACGTCGCGACGCGCTTCCCGGCCCGCGGCGAAGCGGCTGAGCGCCCCGGTGGCGGCGAGGGCGCGC
This sequence comes from Sphingomonas sp. G5, assembly GCF_052660795.1. Lineage (NCBI taxonomy): Bacteria > Pseudomonadati > Pseudomonadota > Alphaproteobacteria > Sphingomonadales > Sphingomonadaceae > Sphingomonas > Sphingomonas sp. G5. The sequence goes on from NZ_CP109660.1 coordinate 3,225,474, forward strand.
ACCAGCAGCCAGCCGACGAGCCCGGCCAGCAGGGCACCCGAGACGGCGAGGGTGCCGAGGTAGATGAGGTTGAACTCGACGGACTTGGCGAGGTTGGGGGTGAGGAACAGCTCCAGCACCCACGCCCCGACACCGGCACCGACGCCCGCGAGCATCGCGACGGGGAGAGTGAACCGCAGGTAGAGGAAGGCCAGGAAGATCAGTTCGGCGCCCAGGCCCTGGGCCAGGCCCGAGAAAATGGTCGTGACGCCCCACACGTTGCCGATCAGGGCGGACACGATCGCCGCGATCAGCTCGACCAGCAGCGCCGCACCGGGCTTGCGGATCACGAGGCCGCCGATGACGCCGCCGATCAGCCAGACGCCGGCGGCGAGACCGCCCAGGCCCGGGGTGACGCCGTCCATCGCGGTGAACCAGAGGCCGCCGACGGTGTTCCAGCCCCAGAAGAGCAGGCCGATCGCGACGCCCAGGACGGCGGCGACGACGATGTCGACGACGCGCCATGAGAAGCGGTTCGTCGCGGCGACCGACGAGCGGTTCGCGAGGGCAGACGGGGACGTGTGCATTTCTCTCCTCCCTGCGCCGGCATGATCCGGATCAGGTTCGACGGTCGAAGCGTGGATTCGCTTCCTCTCAGCCCGGCTCACCGGACTCCCGTGGTTGTCGTGATGAGTATAGAGGGGTGTCGCGGGGTAGCGTGGGCGGGTGCACGAGCAGACCCCGGCCTCACGGCGTGCGCTGCGTGCACAGGATTCCTCGCCGCGCGCGGCGACCTCCACCGATCTCGGACCCGCCCTGTCCACGACGGGCGACCTCGGTCCGGCCCTGTCGATTCCGGATACCACGGCCCCGGCCCTTCGTTCCGAGGGGACGGAACACGGTGATGCGGTGGCGGCTGACGCGGTGACGCCTGCTGCGACGAGCGAACCGTCGGCATCCGTCAGCTCGCCCGGTGACGCGGGTCGCGCGACGGGTGAGACCGCGGCATCCGGCGAGGCTCCCGCCACCGCGACCGGACCCGTCTCGACCGAGCCCGCGGCATCCGGCGCCCCCTCCGGCGAGGCTCCCGCCACGCCTCTCCCGGTGGCGCTCGGCGCACTGCTCTGGGTCGATCCCGACACGGCGGGCGCCCCTCGACCGGCGCCGACCTTCGTGGTCTCGGGAGCCACCGCGCGCTCGGCCGACCTGCTCGCGGGCGCGCGTCGACCGATTCTGCGGCCCGGGACCGTCCTCCCCACGCTTCTTCTGGTGCTGATCATCGCCGCCTATGCCGCGACGACGCTGCTCTGGCCGCTGAACGCCGTCATGCCGACGACCCGACCGGTGGCCGTGCAGCCGATCGCCGCAGCGGCAGCGGTTCCGGCGTGGCCGGCCGAGGGCGAAGCGGCCATCGCTCTCGACGGAGTGCCCGGCACCCTGTCGTCGTCGGCCAGCGCTCCCGAGTCCATCGCGAGCATCACCAAGGTCGTCACGGCGCTCGTCGTGCTCGATCGGCAGCCGTTGGCCCCGGGAGAGCAGGGCAAGAGCTACACGTTCACGCAGGCCGACAGCGCCGACTACTGGCAGTACCGGGCTCGTGGGGAATCCTCGCTCGACGTCCCCGTCGGAGGCAGTCTGACGCAGCTGCAGATGCTGCAGGGCATGCTCATCGCCTCCGCCAACAACTACGCGCAGCGCCTGTCGACAGACCTTTTCGGCACGGATGCCGAATTCTCGGCCGCCGCGACCACGTACCTCGCGGAGCGGGGCATCGAAGGCATCACGATCGTGAACCCCACCGGTATCGAAGCCGGCAACACCGCGACCCCGGCCGCCCTCATCGCGCTGGCCGAGCGGGCTCTCGCCAACCCCGTGATCGCCGACATCGTGCGTACGCCGGAGCTGACCCTGCCCGGTGCCGGCACCTTCAAGAACGGCAACGCCCTGCTCGCCGACCCCGGCGTGGTCGGGGTCAAGACGGGCACGCTCGACGCGTGGAACCTGCTGACCGCGAAAGACATCACCGTCGGTCCCGCCACCGTGCGGGCGTACGCCGCCGTGCTCGGTCAGCCCGGTCCCGACAGCCGCAACCAGGCGGCCCGCGACCTCTTCGCCCGTATCGAGCAGGAGCTGCAGCCGAAGCCGTCGGTACCGGCCGGCACGCTCGTGGGCAAGGCCCAGACGCTGTGGGGTCCCGACATCGACCTCGTGACCGCGTCCGACGCGACCGTCGTGCTGTGGAACGGCGGAACGGCACAGACCTCCACGTCGTTCACCCTCGGCGACACCACCGAGGTCGGCTCGACCGTCGGGACGCTCACCGCGACCGGCCCGGTCGACGCCGACACCGTCGACGTGCAGCTCACCGGCGAGATCGAGCCGCCGAGCCCCTGGTGGCGCCTCACGCACCCCCTCGACCTTCTCGGCCTGAACGACTGAGCCATGAATCTCACCGTGGATGCCACCTCCTCGACGCCGCCGTTCGAACAGGTGCGGTCGCAGGTCATCGCGCAGATCGAGGCGGGAGAACTCGTCGCCGGGACCCGTTTACCGCCGGTGCGCGCGCTCGCGACCGAGCTCGGCCTCGCCGCCAACACGGTGGCGCGCGCCTACAAGGAGCTCGAGGAAGCGGGATACGTCGAAACCCGTGGTCGCGCTGGCACATTCGTGAAGGGCGCCGACGCGGCATCCGTTCGGGCCGCCGGTGCGGCGCGCGCGTACGTCGAGGCTGTGCGGCGCCTCGGAGTGTCGGCGGAGGACGCGATCGAGCTCGTCCGGGCGGCGCTGCGGGATCGCTGAGGGCGACCGACGCGCCGCGGTACCGCGCCTCGGAAACACGTCCGAAGACGCGATCGAGGCCGCCCGGGCGGCGCTGCGCGATCGGTGAGGGCGACCGACGCGCCGCGGCGCCGCGCCTCGGAAACACGTCCGAAGACGCCATCGAGCTCGTGCGACCGGCGCTGCGGGATCGCTGAGGGCGACCGACGCACCGCGGCGCGGCACCTCGGGGTGACGTCCGAGGGCGCGATCGAGCTCGTGCGAGCGGCGCTGCGGGATTGCTGAGGGCGACCGACGCACCGCGGCGCCGCGCCTCGGAAACACGTCCGAAGACGCCATCGAGCTCGTGCGAGCGGCGCTGCGCGATCGGTGGGAGCGGCCGACGCGCCGCGCTGGCGTTCGCTTTCGCTTTCGCGCGCGGGGGCCGAGCCTGGCGGAACCGCCGGTCGCGGCCAGGGCGGTACCCGCTCACATCCGAGGCGGCTGAGGTCGCCGAGGCCACCGTTCGAGCGCTCACGCGAGGCGGCGGAGTCACTGATGACCACCGGTCGAGGCGGTTCGCGTCGCATGCGTGCGCCATCGTCCGGTCCTCTCCCTGGGGCCCCGTTCCTCCCCAGGACGGCACCACGAGAAGTTATCCCCACCTGGGGTTTTCTGCGCGACCCAATGTCGGAGGTCACCGTTAGCATGCACACATGCACGATGGCACCTCCCCACCGAACACCGACAGGCCCCGCATCCTGTCGGCGCTCGTCGACGAGGTCCACCGCGCCAGCACCACTCTCGCCGCCGCGGAAGCCGCCCGCACTCGCGCCCTCGCCGAAGTCGGCCATCTCGCCCTCGACGTGATGGCGGGGCTTTGCGCGTCCTCCCGCGCCGCCGAACTCGCACTCCGCGAAGTGGCATCCGAGATCGCTGCGGCCGAGAACATGTCCGACCGCACCGTGCAGACGCAGATCACCCGTGCGATGACCCTCGTCGACGACTACCCCGAGACCCTGACCGCCTGGGAAGGCGGGCACCTCACCCGAGCCCACGTGGGAGCGATCCTCGACATCGGCTCCCCGCTCCCCGTCGATGTCCGCGGCGAGTTCGACGCCCTCGCGGTGACCACCGCCGAGGGCCTCAGCCCCGGGCGGTTGCGTTCCCGCCTCGCCACACTCGCCGAACGCCTGCACCCCACCACCCTCACGGAACGCCACCACCGCGGCCGCGACACCCGCAGCGTTCGCATCACCACCGGCCCCGACGGGATGTCGGACCTCGTCGCCACCCTCCCCACCGTTCTCGCGGTCGGGATCTACGACCGCCTCACCCACCAAGCCCGCGCTCTCATCGAGACCCGGCTCGACGACCCCGTCACCGCGACAGATGAACGCACGACGGCGCAGCTGCGGGCCGACATCCTCACCGACCTGCTGCTGACCGGCTCTCCCGAAGCCGACCCCAACCGCACCGGCGACGGACCCGGCACCCTCGGCGCCATCCGCGCGCGCGTTCAGGTCGTCGTGCCTGCGCTGACGATGTTGGTGCCCGACCGCGAGAGCCACGACCCCGCCGAGCTCATCGGCCATGGCCCCATCGACGCCGAAACAGCCCGAACCCTGGCTGATGCCACCACCGTCCCCTGGGACCGGGTCGTCACTCATCCGATCACCGGCGCGGTTCTGCACACGGACACCTACCAGCGCACCACCGCCCTAGACCGTCACGTCCGCGCCCGCGACCGCCATTGCCGCTGGCCCGGCTGCACCGTCCCCGCCATCCGCTGCGAAGTCGACCACACCCACGACTACGCCCTCGGCGGCCCCACCGACGTCGCCAACCTCGCCCACCTGTGCCAGCGCCACCACACCCAGAAACAATTCACCCGCTGGGGAGTGAAGCAACTCCCGGGCGGAACTCTGCAATGGACCAGCCCCACCGGCCGGACCTACACCGACGAGCCGCTCCCCTACTCCCCCGCCGTCCGGTTCCTTCCCGACGACCCACCCCCGCCCGCCCCCGACGATGACGGACCATCGCCGCCTTTCTGATGCGCGATCGCGTTTCCTCAGGCTGCCTCTTCGCGCGCACCCGGGCTTGCGTGGCCATTACTCTCGACCCCATGCCTCTCGCCTTGGTAACCGGAGCAGCGCGAGCTGACAGCATCGCCGCGGGTATCGTGCCCCGGCTCAGAAGTGACGGATGGGACGTCGTAACGAGCGACCTCGTCGAGGGTGATTACCCGTGTGATCTCGCAAGCACCTCGGACCCCACACGTCTCGTCGAGCGCGTGTCGAGCGACCGTGGGCCGATTCAGGCGCTGGTCCTGAGCCACGCACACGGCATCGAGTCCGGCATTTTCGACACCACCGCCGAGAGTTTCGATCGCCACACCGCTGTGAACGCCCGCGCATCTCTCCTGATGATCGCCGCGTTCGCCCGGCAGGTCGACGCCACCGGTGGCGCGATCGTCGCCTTCACGAGCGACCACACCACCGGCAATCTGCCCTACGGAGCCTCGAAAGGGGCTCTCGATCGGATCGTCATCTCGGCCGCACGCGAACTCGGTCCGCGCCGTATCTCCGCCAACGTCGTGAATCCGGGTCCCATAGACACCGGATGGATGGACGACACCACCCGCGACCAGTTGCCCGCACACCATCCGCTGGGTCGTCTCGGGACATCGCGCGACATCGCGGGCATCACGGCCTTCCTCCTCTCCGACGAGGGTCGCTGGATCAGCGGTCAGCTACTGCATGCAGACGGCGGGTTCTCCGCGCGCTACTGACCGCGTCGAGCGACCTCCCCGGGGACGCGGCTTGCACGCTCCCTGTGGGAGGTGGTTGGGGATACCGCAGATACTGGGGTCGAAGTTGACGCCCGGCTCGACCGACCCCATGAGGGCGTCGACAGCTGTGGATAACCGGTTTGCGCATCTCGGCCCATGCGCGATTATGGAGTCGCAAGCGAAACCGGGGGGCGACGCTCTCGCCAGTGGTCGGGCCCCGTTCGTGCCACGCGCGAGAGGAACCTGGACATGGTCGGAATGATCCGAGTCGACGACGGGGTGAGCGACTACCACGTCTCACGTATCCGACAGGCGAGCGACGACCTGCCCAACGATGCGGCGATAACGGTCGTTCACGGCAACCGCGAAGAGGACGCTCCCGAGGCGTACACGAAGAAACTCGAGGGGGTTGCGGCGGAGATCGCGGCACGAGTGCAGGAAGTTCGTGAGTTCGCCCTGCGCAATGCCGACGCGCTCGCGCAGGCGGTCTCCCTGCTCCGCGAGCGAGATCAGATCAGCGCCGGTGAAGCTCGAAGCGCGGCTGCGCTCATCGACGACATCGCCAACGGAACGACTCCGGCGGTGTCGTCGACACCAGCCCCCGCTCCTTCCGGCGACGCCGCTGCCGCGCGGTCAGGGTTCGGCGGATGAAGCACCACCGGAGAACTCGCGTGATGGCGGGCCTCGGCGTCGCCGCTGTGGCGATGCTCCTCGCCTCAGCTCCCGCGGAGCCCGCGACCGCAACGGATACCGGTGAATGGTGGTATGACGCATACGGTGTTGCAGCCATCCACAACGAGGGATGGACGGGCGCCGGCGTGAAGATCGCGGTGATCGACAGCAACATCAACCCCGATCTCCCCGTCTTCGCGGGTCGCAATTTGAAGGTCGACCCTCGCCCGCTCTGCGCCGAGGTTTCCTCACCGACCACGACAGAACGCACCGTGGGGGCCGGACACGGCGCGACCGTGGTTGCGCAGATCATCGGTAGCGGACAAGGACCCGGCGGCATTCGCGGAATCGCGCCCGATGCCGAGGTGACGTTCTACAGCCTCGGAACGCAGACGGACGAAGAGTCCTGCACGGCCGCCGAGTACGGTGACCAGCTCACCGCCGTCGCGCTCGGCGTACAGCGCGCCCTCGACGACGGCGCGGATATCATCACGACCTCGGTCGCCGGGGGGAAGGAGCCAGGAGACTCGGACGTGATAGCGAACGCCATCGCAAAGGGCGTCATCGTGGTCGCATCGGGCCCCAACCCCACCACGCGAGACCTCGCCGGACTCCGCGAGTATCAAGGCGTGATCGTCGCATCGGCGGTAGACGAGGCGGGCCAACTGAACACCTACGACGACGGCCGCTCGCTGGTCTATCCGCGCACCGCCGTGGTCGCCCCGGGGGTGGGTCTCACCACAGTGGGTAGCGCGAGCGGCGGCTGGGACAGCGCCGGGCGAGGATCAGGATCATCCTTCGCCGCGCCTCTCGTCGCGGGAGCTCTCGCCCTGGCAGAGCAGCGATCGCCTCAAGCCACGTCCAACCAATTGGTACAGGCGTTGCTCCGCAACACCGGCAAAGAACCGCATGAATTGTCGGATGACCGGACCAGTGGTTACGGCTTCGGCTTGGCGTGGCCGGCCAATATCGTCGGAGTGGATGCCACGACATACCCCGACGACAACCTGCTGGTCGGACGAGTCGAGGCGGCTCCGACCGCCGCGCAGATCGAGCAGGCCGCCGCGCGAGGCTCCGCATATCCCCCGGTGGCCGAACCCTCGGTGACCTCTCCGACAGAGGTCCGTCCCCGTTCCGACGACGATCCGACGAGTAGTCCGGCGGGACCGGACATCACGCTGATCGCCGTCTTGAGCGCGCTCGGATTGATCGTCATCGCAGCCGGGGCGGTAGTCGCCATCACCGTGACTCGGAGGAATCGGACGAGACGTGTCGCGCAGGACACCCGAGAGAGAGTTGAGCAGCCGTGACCGGTCGGTACGAGCAGGCGTTGATCAATCTCGCCGAAGGTGGAGCACCATTCGACGTGCCCGCGACGCGAGACCTCATCGAAAAGTTGAGCTCGCTCCGAAAGGTCGTCTCGGGCGCCGCTGAGCTGCCGGGCATCGAAGGCGAGGCCGCCGGGGCAGCGAAAGCAAAGTTCGACGCGGCCGCGGAGACGATCGGGCAGCAGATCGCCTATCTCGAGGGAACTCTCGACGATGCCCTTCGCCTGGCGAACGGACTGCGGGACGCAGCACGCGAGAAGCTTTCGGCGCTGCCAGCCGGGAGCTTGTCGGGCGGCCAGGAGACCGTCGTCCGTTCTGCCGCGGTGGGGACGACGCTGTTTCTCGGGCCAATCTCGCTGCTGGCTGGAGAGGGAGCGGTGCAGGCCTTCAACGCCTACCTCGCGCAACAACGCGAGCAACAGGCGCAAGGTGACTTCACCACCATCAGCCAAACTCTGAATGGGATGTCGCCACCGACGCCGCCGCCGGCCGCGCTTTCCAGCGACGGCGGGCGATCGGTCGAGCTTGAGGAGGGCCCTGCCGGTACGGGCACGACCAATTCCGGCCAGCGGCCATTCCGCGGCGGTGACCGAAGTGGAAACGAGAGTGTCCCCGTCCCTCGTGGCCCCGCGCCCGTCGAAGACGCTGCCACGCCCGGCCCCCCGCCGGCGCATCTCGTCCCCTCTCCCGACGCCCCCCGTGGCCCCGGCATCGACCTCGGACAGGTCCCCCCGCACTACACCCCGCCCACGCCCGACGGCTCGATCTCCGGCATCGGCACCCTGCCCGGACACATCTCCGGCCCCGGCTCCATCGGAGGCTCCTTCCCCGGCGGAATCTCCGGGGGTGGAGCAGGCCTCGGCTCGGGCCTCTCGGCGGGACTGATCGCAGGGGGCGGTGGCGCCGCTGCGTTGAGCCGGTTGAGCTCGGGAACGGGCTCGAGTACCGCAGCCGCCGGACGCACGATCAGCGGCAGCGGAGGCCTCCTGGGCAAGAGCGGGGCCTCGGCCACCGGTGCCGGACTCGGCGGACGCTCGGGCACCGGCTCCCTGGGCGGAGGTGCGACAGGCGGCACCGGCACACCCGGAACCGGCGCGAACGCCGCCGCGGCCGGAGGCCGCGGAGCCGCAACCCCAACCGGCGCCGGTGGAACGGGCGGCGGCACGGCCGGCGCCGCCGGCAGCCGCGGCGCCGGCGGCATGGGCTCGGGCTCCCGGTCCGACCGCCGCGACGAGCGACGCGGTCTCGGCGGCCCCATCGCGCCACGCCTCGAGGACGACGAAGAAACCGCACCGCGTTCCGAGAACGCCGCGGCGGGTTCACGCGACGACTGAGGACCGGCATCCGGAGGCCGACGACCTGCTAGCGTGCCAGGCAGTGACACGGGGTGCCCGCCAGGGCTGAGAACACACCCGTCGAACCTGATCTAGTTCGTACTAGCGAAGGGATGTCGCGAATGGTCGTTCGCACGTCGTCGTCTCCGTCCACCCCCACCGAAGCGCTGCGCGCGCTCCGCGAAGCCGCACCGCTGACGCAGTGCATCACCAACGCGGTGGTGACGAACTTCACCGCCAACGCGCTCCTGGCCCTCGGCGCCTCTCCCGCGATGTGCGACATCCCGGGCGAGGCCGGCATATTCGCCGGTATCGCAGGCGGAGTGCTCGTCAACCTCGGGACCCCCACGCGCGAGCAGAGGGATGCCGCCCGAGAGGCCGTCACCGCGGGAACGCCCTGGGTCCTCGACCCGGTCGCCGTCGGCGCCCTGCCCGTGCGCACGGCCCTCGCGCACGAGCTGCTCGACGCGCGCCCGGCGATCATCCGCGGCAACGCCTCCGAAATCCTCGCCCTCGCGGGATCCGGCGCGGGTGGACGCGGCGTCGATGCCACCGACTCCGCCGAAGACGCCCTCGACGCAGCACGCTCCCTCGCGATCCGCACCGGCGGCACCGTCGCCGTCTCGGGAGAGACCGACCTCATCGTGGATGCCACCCGCACGGCGCGCGTGAGCGGCGGCAGCGCCCTGCTGACCACGGTCACCGGCGGAGGTTGCGCCCTCGGGGCCGCGATGGCGAGCCTGCTCGCCGTCACCCCCGCGTTCGACGCGGCTCTCACCGCCAGCGTGATCTGGGCCGTGGCGTCGGAGCGGGCGGCATCCCGAACGAGAGGGCCCGGATCGTTCGCGGTGGCGTTCCTCGACGAGCTCGCCGCGATCGCGCCCGCCGACCTCGACGAACGCGTCCGCGTCGACACCGAGGTCACGCGATGACCGCCGACCTGTCCCTGCACCTCGTCACCGATCACCGTGTGCCGTTCGCGCGCCTGCGCGACATCGTCGACGAGGCCGTCACCGCGGGCGTGAGCGTGGTGCAACTGCGCGACAAGGTCGCGAGCGGCAGAGAGCTGTTCGCCCGCACCCTCGACCTCGCCGACGTCATCTCGGGACGCTGCACGTTCGTCGTCGACGATCGCCTCGACGTCGTCCTCGCCGCGCGCGAGCGCCTGGGCCAAAAGCCCGGCACCCGCGGAGCCGGCGCCCGGGTGGACGGCATCCATCTCGGCCAGAGCGACCTCCCCGTCGACGCCGCGCGCTCCCTGCTCGGCCCCGACGCCCTCATCGGATGGACGGCGAACACCCCGGCGCACCTCGCGACGGCCGAGGCGTTCCTTCGCGGAACCGTCGACTACCTCGGCGTCGGCGTCATTCGGGCGACGACGACGAAACCCGATCATCCGCGACCGCTCGGCATCGACGGGTTCGGCGAGCTCGCGGCATCCACTTCCCTCTCGTGCGTCGCGATCGGGGGGATCGGCCTCGACGACGTCACCGCCCTCCGCCGCTCGGGCGCTGCGGGCGTCGCGGTGGTCTCCCTGCTGAGCGAGGACGACCACCCGGGCGGAGTCGTCCGGGATCTCCGCGCCGCGTGGGAGGAAGGAGCGTGATCCCCCGCGTCCTGAGCATCGCGGGCACCGACCCGACCGGCGGGGCGGGTATCCAGGCCGACCTCAAATCCATCGCCGCGTTCGGCGGCTACGGCATGGCCGCGGTCACCGCGCTGGTCGCCCAGAACACCCTCGGAGTCCGCTCCGTCCATGTGCCACCGACGGCGTTCCTCGACGAACAGCTCCGCGCGGTCAGCGACGACGTCGAGATCGACGCGGTGAAGATCGGCATGCTCGGCTCGACCGACGTCATCGCCACCGTCGACCGCTGGCTCACCTCGACGCGACCGGCGATCGTCGTCCTCGACCCGGTCATGGTGGCCACGAGCGGAGACCGGCTGCTCGAGGCCGACGCCGAAGACGCGGTGCGCGCACTGTGCCGACGCGCCGACCTCGTCACTCCCAACCTGCCCGAGCTCGCGGTGCTGGTGCGCGAACCCGTCGCAACGACCTGGGGGGTCGCGGTCGCCCAGGCCCAGCAGCTCGCCGCCTCGGCGGACACCGTGGTGCTCCTCAAGGGCGGACACCTCGACGGCCGACAATGCCCGGATGCCATCGTCGACTCTTCCGGTGTCCACGAGGTTCCGGGCCGCCGCGTCGACACCCCGCACACCCACGGCACCGGTTGCTCGCTGTCGTCGGCCATGGCGACCCTCGCCGCCCACGGCCTGCACTGGACCGACGCGCTCATCCGCGCGAAGCGCTGGCTCACCGGCGCCCTCGAACACGCCGAGGCGCTGCACGTCGGCCGGGGCAACGGCCCGATCGACCATCTGCACGAGCTGCGCCCCCACCTCGACCTCGACCGATCCTGGAGCAGCGCACGGTGGGATGCCGCCGCCGCCACCCGCGCCGATGTCGACGCCTGCGCGTTCGTGCGCGGTCTGGCATCCGGGGATCTCGACCGCGACGCCTTCGCCTGGTACCTCGGGCAGGACCTGCTCTACCTGCGCGAATACGCACGGGTGCTCGCGCGCGCGGCGGCCCTCGCTCCCACGGTCGAGGAGCAGCGGTTCTGGGCGACGGCCTCGGTGTCGTGCCTGGTCGAGGAGGCGGCGCTGCACCAGTCGCACGTCGATCCGGCCGGGCTCGAGGCAGCCCCGGCGACCTGGGCCTACACCGATCACCTGCACGCGGCAGCGGCCGCTGGGTCGTACGCGGTGCTGGTGGCCGCGATCCTGCCCTGCTTCGTCCTGTACATCGACATCGGCGTGCGCTGGCGGGGCACCTTCGACGCCGACCATCCCTACGCCGATTGGCTCACGGCCTACGGCGACGAGACGTTCGCCGCGTCATCCGCCGAGGCCGCGCGCATCGCGGATGCCGCCGCACGATCGGCATCCGTTCCCCTCCGGCACGAGATGGCGACGGCGTACGACCGATCCATGGCGCTCGAGCTGGCGTTCTTCGAAGCGCCCCTGAAACGCAGGTGAGGTGCCGGGGACCCTGCTCGCGAGAGGGGTCCCCGACACCTCGGAAGACGATGGGCGGAGGACTCAGCCGCTCTTGCGGCGGAACTCCCGCTTGGTGACCGCTCCGTGCGTGCCCTGCACGGCGGAGTGGCCGTCGAGGTGCGCCTGCCCCGAACGCTGCTGGCCGTTCTTCTTCTCCAACGCTTCCTTGAATTTGCGCTTCATGTCGTCGGATGCCGCGGCACCCGAGGTCTCGTCGGTACTCATGCCTCCACCCTAGGGAGGTGACGGCGACATGTCGCGGGTCAGACGTGCCTGACGCGCTGCTGCAGGCGGGTGCGGATGTCGAACAGCTCGGTACCGCCCACCTCGCGGCCCCCGGTGATCCCGCGGCGCAACAACGTCGTGAGCGCGCTGCGCGTGACCAGCGCCACGGGCGTTCCGCGCACCTTCCCGAGCTCGGTGATCGCGTCGAGCACCGCGTCGTCGGGCAGGACGACCATCGCGCCGCTGAAGCGGACTCCGGCCGCCCGAGCGATCACGCGAGCGCGCGACACGAGCTCGGTCACGGGCGAGCCGATCACATTCGGACCGGTGATCTCGCCGCGGCGGACCCCCACCGGTCCACCGAAGTCCTCGCTCAACAGGGCGTAGAGACCGCTGGGCCCGAGCACGAGATGGTCGAGCTTCTGCTCCGGGTCGCGCCCGTCTCGATCGGCGAACACGTCGTGCCACACCGTGTAGCCCATGCCCAGCTCCGAGACGAGACGCGCGGTCTCCTCCTCGGCGAGCGCGTCGGCGAGGATGTGCCGAATCTCGGGCGGAGCCGAGCGCACGAGTGCCGGATCGTAGGGATCGGGGATCTCGACGCCGCGCCCCACCCACTCGCGGATGAGTCCGAGGTACCGCTCACGACGCCACCCGCCCGGCTGGCCGTGGGAGCGTGCGCGTGGACGCGTGTCGGTCGGACGGGCGGGAGCGGATGCCGACACCCCGCCGCCCCATTCCCCGGGCGCCGTCCCGCGGCCCCGGTCGTAGGCGCTGCGCGCCTCGGGCGTTCCCACGAGTTCCCACGCGCGCTGCACCTGGACGAACAACGCGGCGTCGCCTCCGGTGTCGGGGTGCGTCTCGCGCAGACGCACGCGATACGCGCGGCGCAGACCATCGTCGTCGATGTCGGCCGCGACACGGAGCACCTCGTATGCCGAGGACGACATGGGACTGTCGAACACGTACGTCATCCGTTCTGCCGCGCGGATGCGGCGCCACTCAGGCTAACTCGGCTCAGCTGTGCAGGATCCGGACGTCGAGTTCACGCCCGCCTCACCACAGCGCGGGCTCGGGCGCGTAGGCGAAGGCCTCGGCGACACGCTCGGCGGGCAGCTCGTCCAGTCGCGCAGGAGACCACGACGGAGAGCGGTCCTTGTCGACGACCTGCGCGCGGATTCCCTCGACGAGGTCGGGCTGCGTGAAGGCGAACCACATGACCAGGCCGTACTCCTGCGCGAGCGCCGCCCGCAGCGAGGGCAGCTCGCGCGCCCGGCGGACCGCTTCCAGCGTGACCGCGACCGCGGTGGGCGCCGACGACGACAGCAGCTCGGCCGTCTCGCGCGCCTCGGCCTCGGGACGTCGACGCAGGCGATCCAGGATGCCGAAAACGTCGTCGGCCGCGAAGGCGTCGTCGACCCATTCCCGGGCGTCCTCGAGTCGCGAACGCTCCGTGGTCTCATCGAAGAGCAGCACCAGCTCGGTGGGGCTGGAGGGGTCGGCGCGGTTCTCGAGGGCTTCGTAGAGCGCCTCGAGGTGCGCACTCGGCACCAGGTGGTCGGCGAAGCCGGCGTACACCGCGTCAGCGGCATCCATCGTTCCTCCGGTGAGTGCGAGATATTCGCCGAGACGGCCAGGGGCGCGACCCAGCAGCCACGATCCGCCCACGTCGGGGGTGAATCCGATGCGGGTCTCGGGCATGGCGAGCTTCGAGCGCTCTGTGACGATACGGATGGCCGCGTGGCCGGCCAGGCCTATGCCGCCGCCCATACACACACCGTCGGCGATTGCGACCACGGGTTTGCGCGAGATCGCGATGCGATGGTCGAGCGCGTACTCCTCGCGGAAGAAGGCGTGCACGTCGTCGGTGCGGCCGCCCGTCACCATCTCGTGGAGCGCGCGCACGTCACCGCCGGCGCAGAAACCGCGCTCACCGGCGCCGTCGAGAAGGATGACGTCGACATCGGTGTCGTGCTCCCAGCGGTCGAGCGCGAGGTTCAGCGTGCGGATCATCTCGAGGTCGAGGGCGTTGATGGCCTTCGGTCGGTTCAGCGTCAGATGGCCGAGGCCACCGCGCCCCCCGACCAGGACGCTGTCGGCGACGGTGTCGCCCGCGCTGACGTCTTCGGTTCGCTGTGCGTGCACGGTGCCACGTTACACAGCCCGTCCACCGTGCCATCGGCTGTGGATAACTGTGTTTTCGCCCCCGGATCGGGGAAGATGGAAAGAACGCTCGCAGAACGAAAGGTGCCGTATGCCCGACGGACAGGTGCTGGAGCTCGCCGGGCTCACCAAACGCTTCGGCTCGGTCTCCGCCGTCGACGATCTCTCCGCCCGCATCGAACCCGGGCAGGTCACCGGCTTCCTCGGTCCCAACGGCGCCGGGAAGACCACCTCACTGCGCATGCTCCTGGGGCTGGTGCGCCCCACCTCGGGCACGGCGACGATCGGCGGCAAGAACTTCAGCGAGCTGTCGTCGCCGCTCCAGACGGTCGGAGCCGCTCTCGAGGCCTCCAGTTTCCACCCGGGCCGTTCCGCGGCGAACCACCTCAAGGTGTACGCCCGCGCCGCGGGCCTGCCGACCTCGCGCATCGACGAGGTGCTGGGCCTCGTGGGGCTCGCCGACGTCGCAGGCCGACGGGTCGGCGGCTTCTCTCTCGGCATGCGCCAGCGCCTCGGACTCGCCACGGCGCTCCTCGGCGACCCCGGGGTCGTGGTGCTCGACGAGCCGTCCAACGGTCTCGACCCCGAAGGCATCCGATGGATGCGCTCGCTGCTGCGCCACCTCGCGGAAGAGGGCCGCACGGTCCTCATCTCCTCGCACCTGCTGGCCGAGGTACAGCAGACGGTCGACGCGCTGCTGATTATCTCGCGCGGCCGCCTGGTGTTCCAGGGCGGTATCGAGGACCTCGCCGACCCCGACGAGTTCGCCACCGTCGTCGACTCCCCCGACCGCGCGGCCCTGTCGCGCGTGCTCGATGAGCGCGGCATCGACTACCAGCTGCTGCGCAACGGCTTCACGATCCGCCACCACGACCCGGTCGAGATCGGCGGACTGGCCGCGGGCGCGGGGATCGCCCTGTCGAACCTGCAGAGCAAGGGGGCGAGCCTCGAAGACATCTTCCTCGAGCTCGTCAGCGGCGTGCGCGTCCACGAGAGCGCGGGCGCGGTTCCTGCGGTCGAATCGGTACCGGATGCCGAGCCCTCGACGCCCCTGACGGGACTCGACGCTTTCCCAGCACCGACCGGTGAGCCCGCGCCGGCCGTGAGCCACGACGCGCTCTCTGCGGAAGCGCCGACCGCCCACGACGACACCCGTCCTTCGACCGCCCTCGTCGCGGTCCTGACCCCTCCGCGCACGTTGCGCACCGAGGCCGAGGCGCCCGAGGCGGGTCCACGCCCGTCGTACGCCGTCGCCTCGACCGGTGTGATCGACATCGTCGCGATCGCCGGGTCCGACGGCCAGGCCGCGGGTCGCGCCGACCAGGCCGCGGGCCCGCCCGCTAGTCAACCCGACGGACAGCCCGCCGAACAGCCCGCCGCTCAGGAGGTGCAGCGATGAGCCTCGTCGCCGCCACACGCTCGGAGTACACCAAGCAGTTCAGCACCGCCGGTTGGTGGGTGCTCGCGATCGTGCTCGTCGCCTACGTCGGGTTCACCGCCGCGGCCCTCGCCTTCGTGTTCGGCGGGCTCGCCTCGGGCGAGCTCACGGGGGCGAACGGTCCCGCGATGTCGAGCGCCGGCGTTCCGCCTCTCGTCTACAGCTCGGCCACCGCGGTGGGCTACGTCTTCCCGCTGCTCATCGGAACGCTCATGGTCACGACCGAGTTCCGCCACAAGACGCTGACCCCGACGTTCCTGTCGACCCCGCGCCGCGGCGTCGTCCTCGTCGGCAAGTTCGTCGTCGGCATCGTGGTCGGGCTGCTCTACGGCATCCTGGGTTCGATCGCCGCCGTCGCCGCCGGCGCGGGCGTGCTGAGCATCTTCGGTATCGACGCCGAGCTCGGCTCCTCCGACACGTGGGTGCTGATCGGGCGCATGCTGCTGGCGTTCGCGCTCTGGGCCCTGGTCGGCATCGGCGTGGGCACGGTCGTGCGCAATCAGGTCGCCGCGATCGTCATCGTGCTGGCCGTGACCCTCTTCATCGAGCCGATCGTTCGTACCGTCGGCGGGCTCGTCGAGGGCTTCGGCGATGTGGTCAAGTGGTTCCCGAGCGCCGCGAGCGACGCCCTGGTGGGGCAGACGATCTTCGGCACCATGGGCACGGGCAGCAACAGCGCACTCGAGTGGTGGGCCGGGGGGCTCGTGCTGCTGGGGTACGCGGTCGTATTCCTCCTCATCGGCCTCGTCACCACCTGGCGCCGCGACATCGACTGAGCGGGGCGCACCCGCGACGAGTGCGCTCATCGTCCCCGCATTTGGCCGGCTGCTCCGGGGTCGGTGAGAATCAACCGTGCTCGATGGACCGGTGATCGCCGAGTGGCTCCCCGTCTCGGTGGCCGCCCTCGTGCTGCTGTTGATCGCCGCGGGAGTCGCCGGCTGGGTCGACGCGGTGGTCGGCGGAGGCGGGCTCATCCAACTTCCCGCGCTCGTCATCGCCGTCCCGAAAGACGTCGCGACGCCATTCATCCTCGGCACGAACAAGCTGTCGTCGTTCTTCGGAACGCTCTCGGCGAGCTGGGTGTACCTGCGCAAGATCAGGGTGCAGCTCGTCCTGTTGATCCCCCTCGTGGCGGGGGCGTATGCGGGTTCCACCGCCGGCGCCGCGCTCTCGCGGTTCGTCCCCCGCGAGGTGCTGACCCCGATCGTTCTCGTGGCCGTGATCGCCGTCGCGCTGTACACCCTGCTCAAGCCCCGGATGGGCCTGCACCACGAACCGCGCCATGACAAAGCGGTGGCCATCGCCTGGCGCGCGGCGGCGATCGGTCTCGCGGTCGGGTTCTACGACGGCATCCTGGGTCCGGGCACCGGCTCGTTCTTCGTCATCCTCATCGTGAGCGTGCTGGGGTATGGCTTCTTGCAGGCGAGCGTCAACGCCAAGATCGCCAACCTCACCACCAACCTCGCCGCCCTCGCCGTGTACGGCGTGCACGGGGAGATCCTGCTCGTGCTGGGATTCGCGATGGCGGCGATGAACATCACCGGAGGCTTCATCGGTGCCCACATGGCGACCCGACGCGGCAGCGGCTTCGTGCGGATCGTGTTCCTCGTGACGCTGTCGATCCTCATCGTCAAGCTGGCGTGGGACACCGTGGTGCAGTTCACGTCCTAGCGCTGGCTCGCGGAAGCCGCGTCTCAGGCGTCGTGGTACCCGTTGAGTGTCCAAAACACCCGGGCGCTTGAAAAATTTGTCCGGGTGTTTTGGACACTCAACGAGCGGAGGGGGCGCGGGTGCCGGCGGGCGACAGCCCGAGCGTGGGCGCTGGCCCGCGCGGGCGTCAGCGGACGATGTCGGCGACGTTCTCGGGTTCGGATGCCACGTCGAGACGCAACGCCTTGAGCAGCGCGACCCCGTGCTTCGTCGTCAGCACCAGGCGCTCGAACTCGTCGTGGCCCGAGAGGTCGATGACGACACTGGGCTTGCGGCCTCGGATGATCACGAAGTCATTGCCCCCGGCCGACTTCCAGGTACCCGCGCCCACCGCGACCGGCAGGTTGATGCCGGGGTTCGGCACGCCGCGGATCCAGGTCCACGCGTCGTCGGTGAGCTGCACCCGTTCGATGTGCTCGCGGGGGACGACGATGTTGCTCTTGCGGAAAGACATCGCACGCTCGGTCGGCGAGAGCACGACCTCGAGCTGCGTCGAGTCGAGCAGCAGGGTCACCATGCCTTCCATCCTGCCAGCGTCCGGCGGCACCGACGGGCCCCTCACCTCACAGGAGCGCAACGATCGCGCGGGGTCCGCCGCCGCGACCCGGATGTGGGAGCCACGGGATAGCCTGGACAGATGAGCACGGGCAGCGTTGCGCCGCGAGTCGCACCGGCCCGAGGCGCCTCGATCGACGACCTTCTGGCAGCGATCTCGGCGGGTCACCGCCCCGACGTCGACGAGACCGAGGTCCTGCTGGCCGCCCCGCTCCCCGCGCTCTTCCGCGTCGCCTCGGCGTTGCGCGACGAGGGTCTCGATCGCGCCGGACGCCCCCGCGTCATCACGTACTCGCGCAAGGTCTTCGTGCCGCTCACGACTCTCTGCCGCGACCGGTGCCACTACTGCATCTTCGTCGACACCCCCGGTCAGCTCGCTCTGCTGCGCAAGCCCGCGTACATGAGTCCCGACCAGGTGCTCGCCGTCGTGCGCCAGGGCCAGGCCCTCGGTTGCAAAGAAGCACTGCTCACGCTCGGCGACCGCCCCGAAGAGCGCTGGCCCGAAGCGCGCGCCTGGCTCGATGAGCACGGCTTCGCCTCGACCATCGACTACGTCGCCCACGTGGCCCGGCTCATCACCGCCGAGACCGGCATGCTCGTGCACGCCAACCCCGGCGTCATGCACCCCGACGAGCTCGCTGCGCTCCGCCCGGTGTCGCCATCGATGGGCATGATGCTCGAGACCACCTCGCGGCGCCTGTACGAAGAGCCCGGACAGGTGCACTTCGGCTCCCCCGACAAAGACCCGGCGCTACGCCTGAAGGTCATCGACGACGCCGGCGTCGCCGGCATCCCGTTCACGACCGGCATCCTCGTGGGCATCGGCGAAACCGTGCGCGACCGTGCCGAGTCGCTCGTCGCCCTGCGCGAGATCGACGATCGCCACGGTCACGTGCAAGAGGTCATCGTGCAGAACTTCCGCGCCAAGCCCCGCACGGCCATGCAGGGCGCACCGGATGCCGACATGCACGACTACCTGGCGGCGGTCGCCGTCGCACGGCTCGTGTTCGGCGCCGACATGCGCATCCAGGTCCCGCCGAACCTCTCCGACCCGCGCGAGCTGGGGCTGCTGATCGAGGCGGGTATCGACGACTGGGGCGGGGTCTCGCCCCTCACCGCCGACCACGTGAACCCCGAGCGCCCGTGGCCGCAGATCGACGACCTCGCCGCCCAGACGGCGACCCGCGGTTTCGTCCTGCGCGAGCGTCTCACCGCGCACCACGAGTACGTCGTCGATGCCGCGCGCTGGATCGACCCGGGGCTGCACGAGCCGGTTCGAGCGTTGGCGGATGCCACAGGGCTCGCGGCCGACGTGATCCCGCGGGGGACGAATCCCCGCGCGACGAGCACGGATGACGCCTCGACGGGAGGAGATTCTGCAGAGGGAGGACCCCTCTCCGCCGAGGCATCCTCCCGTCGCGGATTCTCCTCCGCTCACGGGGGCGCCTCCGGCCGCGACCCCGGCGTGAAGCGGCTGGCCGAGCGGGCGGCATCCCGAGCCTCCGATCTCGACGACGACGACTGGGTACGACTCCTGCGCGCCGAAGGCGCTGAGCTCGACGAGCTCACCGCGGCCGCCGACGACGCCCGCCGGTACACCGTCGGCGAACCCGTGACCCTCGTGCAGAACCGCAACCTCACCTCGACGGGGTTCCGACGCGGCGGCCGCACGGGCATCGGCGAGTTCGACCTCGAGGACGCAGCGGAGATCGCCGCCGACGCCGCGGCCCTCGGTGCCACCGAGATCTGCATCCAGGGCTCGCTCGTGCCCGCCGAAGACCCCGGTGCCTACCTGGACCTCGTACGCACGGTGAAGCGCGCAGCTCCCGGCATCCACGTCCACGCCTATCGCCCCGCCGATGTCCGTGACCTGGCCGAGCGCGGTGGTCTCGGTCTCGACGGCGCCCTCACCGCGATGCGCGAGGCCGGGGTCGACACCGTTCCCGGTACGGGCGTGAAGATCCTCGACGAGCGCGTGCGCGCCCTCGTCGCACCGCTCGACCTCGAGATCGACAGGTGGATCGAGGGGATCACCGCGGCTCACCGCTCGGGGTTCCGCTCCACCTCCGTGCTGTTCTACGGCCACGTCGAGACCGCCGGGGAGCGCATCGCGCACCTGCGACGCCTGCGCGAGATCCAGGCCGAGACGGGCGGCTTCGCGGAGTTCGTGCCGATCCCCCTGCCCGGCGGCGATGTCGCGCTGGTCGAAGGCCGTAGCCCGGTCGACGAGCACCGCGCGATGGTCGCCGTGTCGCGTCTCACCCTGTCGGGGAGCATCTCGCACGTGCAGATCCCGTGGACCCGCGTCGGGCGCGAGACGGCCGCCGTGCTGCTGCGCTCCGGCGGAGACGACCTGGGCGGAACGCTCTACGACGGACGCGTCCTGCCCGATACCGGTATCGAGCAGGGACGCGAACTGCCGGTCTCCGTGGCCGAGCGCGTCGCGCGAAGCCTCATGCGTCCCTTCCGGCTGCGGACGACGGACTATCGGGTGGCGGTGGCGCTGCCCGACCCGTCCGCCCCGTACATCGAAACGAGCGGGGCCACCCGCTTCTCCCTCCCCTCCGACGGGCCGCGCACGTGAGGATCCTCGACGCCGCGATCGTCGGGGCAGGGTTCGCCGGCCTGGCCATGGCCGGCACCCTCCGCCGCGCCGGACGTGACGACTTCGTCGTGCTCGAACGCGCCGACGACGTGGGCGGCACGTGGCGCGACAACACCTACCCGGGTGTCGCCTGCGACGTGCCGGCACACCTGTACAGCCTGGCCGCCCACCCGAACGCGCGATGGTCGCGCACCTTCGCCCCCGGCGGCGAGATCCAGGCGTACCTGCGCGGCGTCGCCGAGCGCGAGGCCCTGGGCGATCGACTGCGGCTGCGGACCCCGATGCTCGGAGCGCGGTGGGATGCCGACGACGCGGTGTGGCGCATCGACACCGGTGCCGAGGCGCTCGTCGCCCGCTCCCTCGTCCTCGCGTGCGGTCGCCTGACCGAGCCGAACGTCCCCGCCATCGCCGGGCTCGAGTCGTTTCCCGGGCCGCTGTTCCACTCGGCCCGATGGGATCACGACGTCGACCTCACCGGCAGGCGGGTCGCGGTGGTGGGTACCGGCGCGAGCGCCGTGCAGCTCGTGCCCGAACTCGCCCGCACCGCCGCCCACGTCACCCTCTTCCAGCGCACCCCCGCGTGGATCGTTCCGCGCGGAGGCGGCGACATCCCGCCCGCCGAGCGCGAGCGTCTCGCCGACAACCCGGGCGCTCTCGCACGCCTGCGCGCGCGGCTGTACGCCGAGGGTGAGGGGCGTTTCGCGTCGCGCTCCGGTGACGCCGTGGCATCCATCGCCGCCCGTGACCTCGCACTGCGCCACCTGCACGCGCAGGTCGCCGACCCCGCGCTGCGCGCGGCGCTCACCCCCGACTACGCCTTCGGGTGCAAGCGCGTGCTGCTGTCGGACGCGTTCTACCCCGCGGTCGCCTCGGACGCCGTCACTCTCGAGCCGACGGCCCTCTCGCGCGTCGACGGCTCCACGCTCACCGCCGCCGGCGGAGCGACTTACGAGGCCGACGCGCTCGTGCTCGCCACCGGATTCGCCGCCGCCCAGCAGCCCTACGCCGATCTCGTCCACGGTGAGGAGGAGTCCCTCGCCGCGCACTGGTCGGAGGGCATGACCTCGTTCGGGTCGACCGTCGTCGCGGGTTTCCCGAACCTCTTCGTCCTCAACGGCCCCAATGCCAGCCTCGGACACAACTCCGCGGTGCTCATGGCCGAGGAGCAGGCCGCGTACGTCGTGCGGGCGCTCGCCGAGCGTGATCGTCGTCCCGACCGGGTGCTGCGCGTCCGCCCCGAGGCCGAGGCGGACTACACCGACGAGATCGCCGCCGCCGCGGCATCCACCCCCTGGATGACCGGCGGATGCCGCAACTGGTACGTCGACGAGCGCTCGGGGCGGCTGACCCTGCTGTGGCCGGGCACCGTCCAGGCGTTCCACGAGCGGCTCGCCGGCACCGACGGTTCGGAATTCGAACCCGCGCACAGCCCCGTGCGCGGCTGATCCCCAAGGAGACAGTTCATGAGCGTTCCGCTGAGATTCGGTTACAAGGCCTCGAGCGAGCAGTTCGGGCCGAACGAGCTGCTCGAGTTCGGCGTGCTCGCCGAGAAGGTGGGCTTCGACTCCGTCTTCCTCTCCGACCATCTGCAGCCGTGGATGCACGACGGCGGCCACGCCCCCAACGCCCTCCCCTGGCTCGGTGCCCTCGGCGCGCGCACCGAGCGCGTCATCATCGGAACGTCGGTGCTGACCCCCACGTTCCGCTACCACCCGGGCGTCATCGCGCAGGTGTTCGCGACCCTCGGCGTGATGTATCCCGGCCGCGTGGTGCTCGGTGTCGGCACCGGAGAGGCGTTGAACGAGGTCACCCTCGGTCTCGAGTGGCCCGAGCCGCCGGAGCGCTTCCAGCGGCTGAAGGAAGCCATCACGATCATCAACGAACTGTGGGCGGGCGAGCGGGTCACCTACGAGGGCACGTACTACTCGGTCAAGGACGCCACGATCTACGACCGCCCCGAGCAGAAGGTGCCGATCTACATCGGCGCCTCGGGCCCCGCCGCCACGCGCCTGGCCGGCCGCATCGCCGAGGGCTACATCACCACGAGCGGCAAGGATCCCGAGCTCTACACCGACAAGCTCCTCCCCGCCCTCGACGACGGCCTCGCCAAGGCGGGCCGCACGCGCGACGACGTCGACACCCTCATGGAGGTGAAGGTGTCGTACCACCCCGATCACGACACCGCGATGGAGAAGACACGCTTCTGGGCGCCGCTCGCCCTCACCGCCGAAGAGAAGATGAGCGTCCACGACCCCATCGAGATGCAACGGCTCGCGAACGAGCTGCCGATCGAGCGGGCGGCGTCGCGCTTCATCGTCTCGACCGACCCCGACGAGCACGTCGAGCGCATCGCGCAGTACGTCGACCTCGGCTTCCGCCACCTCGTGTTCCACGACCCGGGCCACGACCAGGAGGAGTTCCTGCGCATGTACGGCGAGGAGATCCTCCCGCGCCTGCGCAAGCGCTTCGCCTGAGGCGGGCAGCGCGGGCTGGGCGGGAGTGCTGGGCGCCGAAGTCGGAGCGGGGCGCGGCGTCCGCACCGGCACCGTTCACCGAGATGACCCGCGTGCACGTTTCGCGGCACCCCGCCACCCCCGAGCGGAAATGTCGGGGGTTCGGCACACAATGGAGGCGATGAGCACCCCTGACACCTCCGGCTGGACGATCCTCGTCCCGGTGAAGCCCGCCGCGGTCGGCAAGACGCGTCTCACCGACGTCGGCACCGACCGCGAGGCGCTCGCGCGCGCCATCGCGCTCGACACCATCGCGGCAGCAGCCGCGGCCGACCTCGTATCGCGCGTCATCGTCGTCACCGACGACGAGGGCGTCCGCGCCGAGTACCGGCGGTCCCGCACCGTCGAGGTCGTGCCCGAGGGCGACACCCGCGGCCTCGACGCCGCCATTGCTCTGGGGGCAGCCATCGCGGGTGTTGGTTCGCCCCGCGCCGCCCTGCTCGGCGACGTGCCCGCCCTGCGGCCCGCCGATCTCGACGCCGCGCTCGAGCTCGCGGCATCCGTCGAGCGGGGTCTGGTCCCGGATGCCGAGACTACCGGCTCCACCCTGATCACCGCTCGCGCGGGAGCCGTGTGGGTCTCGGCCTTCGGCCGCGACTCGGCCGCCCGTCACCGCCTGCTCGGCTGCACCGACCTCGCCGTCGCGCGCGACTCGACGCTGCACCGCGACGTCGACACCGCCGCGCAGCTGTCCGAGGCCGTAGCGCTGGGTGTGGGCCCGCGCACGTCGGCTGTGTTGGCGGCGGCTGCGGCCTGAGCGCCGCGCGACGCGGGAGCGCGCGGCACTCGAATTCGGTGCGATTCTCCGATTCCGCGGCCGTCTGAGCTTGTGTCAGGCCCGCAGCGCCGCCTCGGCGATCGCTGCCGACGACTCCTCGTCGCGCATCCACAGCGGCGTCACCACGGCCCGAACTCCCGCCGCCTCGACCTCGGGCGCCGCGGCCGCATCCTCTTCGGCCACCAGCCACGCGTCGAGCATGCCGCCCGCCGACCGCGCGCCGTAGTGCCGCGCGACGGCCGCGGCCGAGGTCTCGACCCCGATCGCCGTCAGGCACACGTCGGCCATGCCGCGCACGACCCGCCCGCCGATGATCGGCGAGACGCCGACGACTTTCGCCGACGTCTCCCGCACGGCATCCCGAATCCCAGGCACAGCCAGGATCGGCCCGATGGACACGACGGGGTTCGACGGCGCGATCAGCACCACGTCCGCCGACACGATGGCATCCGTCACGCCCGGCGCGGGTGCGGCATCCGCTATCCCCGGGTTCTCGAAGGCGAGCGGGGTGAGCTTCGCCCGGTGGCGCGTCCACCACTCCTGGAAGTGCAGACGCCCGCCGTCTTCGAGCAGCACGTGCGTGTCGACCTCGCTGTCGGTCATGGGAAGCATCCGGATGCCGAGCGGCCACCGCTCCGCCATGCGCGCGAGCACCTGGGTCGGAGTGAGGCCGTCCCGCAACCAGCCGGTGCGCGCGAGATGTGTCCCGAGGTCGAGGTCGCCGAGGGTGAACCACGGCCAGCCCGCGCCCCACGCCTGGAGTTCCTCGTTGACGCGCTCGGTGTCACCGGCGCGGCCCCAGCCGCGCTCGGTGTCGTTGACCCCGGCGAGGGCGTAGGTGATCGAGTCGACGTCGGGTTGCAAACGCACACCGGAGAGCCACAGATCGTCGCCCGTGTTGACGATGACCGTGGCCTCGGCAGCGCCCAGCCGACGAAGGGCGGCGCGGACGCCGAGGGTGAACTTCGACCCGCCGACTCCACCGGCGAGCACGACGACACGGGGCTGGGGAGGACGCATTGGTTCAGTCTTTCACCCGGCGGGGACATGAGACTTCTCACATCTTTGACCCAGGTCATGGACTCGGGGACTAGCATCACCCGAGTGACAGACCTCTTCTCTTCTCGCGAGGCCGAGGCGGCTATTGCCCGGATCGAGCAGCAGGTGGCCGAAGCGCAGACGCGGGCAGCGCAGGCGCAGCAGGTGCAGGCCGACATCGATGCGGTTCGGGCCTCGGCGACCTCTCCGCGTCGCGAGGTCACGGTGACCGTCGACGCCGCGGGGCGTCTGGCCGGTATCCGCCTCGCCGATGCGGCGTACGAGCTGCGTCCCGATGCTCTGGAGCAACTGATCGTCGAGACCGCCGGGCGCGCTCAGGTGCTGGCGGGTGAACAGGCTCTGGAGATCACGCGGGTCGCGTTCGGCGCTGATTCCCCGATCGTCGGTCACCTCGCGGGCGAGCTCGATCGTGAGCCCCCGTCTCAGCCCATGGGCTTCCGGGTCTGACGCGCGTGGCCGATCGCATCGCCGTCGACTCCGAGCTCATCGGCTCGCACGCCTCGCGGCTGAGCGCCGTGGCATCCGACATCTCCGTCGCCCGTGACGCGGGATCGTCCGGCGGATTGAACGCCGAGGCGTTCGGGGTGCTGTGCTCGTTCCTCGTGCCGCCCGCGACGATGGTGGCCGACGCCGCGCGGTCGTTGATCGGTGCCGCCGAAGACATGGTGCGCCGCTCCGCCACCGAGATCGTCGGCGTCGGCAGCGACATGGACGCGTACGAGCAGAAGGTGCTCGAGTCGATCCGCGCGTTGGAGACGGGCCTGTGAGCAACGCGCTCGTCGCAGGTCCCGTCGACACGGCGACGCCGTTCAGCGGTGCCGGCCTCCTCGATTCCGGGACCCAGTTGGCATCCGCCATCGAGTCCGGCAACTGGGTCGAGGGCGGCCTCGCGGCCTTCAGCACGGTCGTCGACACCGTCGCCACCGCCATCGACCCCCTCGGATCGCTCATCGCCGCCGGCCTCGGGTGGCTCATCGACCACTTCGAGCCGATCAAAGGCTGGTTCAACGACCTGACCGGAGACGCCGGCGCCGTCGCCGGGTTCTCGCAGACGTGGACCAACGTCCAGAACCAGCTCAACAGCTCCGCCGACTACCTCGACCGCGTCGTCAGCGACCTCGACGACATGGCCGGCGAAGCGATCGAGGCCTACCGCCGCTTCCAGACCGACGCCGCCGCCCACATCCGCGCGTCGGGCCAATGGGCGGGTGCCATGGCCACCGGACTGCAGATCGCCTCGACCATCGTCCAGGTCGTCCACGACCTCGTGCGCGACATCCTGTCCCAACTCGTCGGTTCAGCGATCTCGTGGGCCACCGAAGCCGTCGTCACCGTTGGCATCGCCACCCCCTGGATCATCTCGCAGGTCTCTTCCCGCGTCGCCAGCTGGACCGCGAAGATCAGCGGCAAGCTCACCGGTCTGCTGCGCTCGTGCGGCAAGCTCGGCGACCTGTTGACTGAGCTGCGGGCGCTGATGGCTCAGGGCTCCAAAATGTTCTCCGGTGTGCTCGACAAGGGAAGAACTGCTGTTCACAACGCCAAAGAAGCCGTCGCTGCTCTTCCGGGCGTGCGGCGGTTGGACCCGCGACGAAACAAGCTCGTGAGCGACATGGAGCAGTGGGCGTCCAACGCGCACCTGCCCGGTTACAAACCGTTCGGTGACCTGGATGGTCCGGGCTTCATCGATGCTCACCTGCGACGGTTTACGGATCGAGGATACCCAGAATGGAAATGGCCACCCAGCAACGGGTTCGACACCTCGTACCCAGTCCGACCGGCGTCCTCCGTCCTGCAGCCTGGAATGAGCATTAACCGCATCTCTCCGGTAGCAGCGGCAGACGATCTAGGTGAGTTTGCATCTCCGGCAGGCGTCAGCTTCGGAGCGCGGAGTGTACCCCCGGACCGTCTTTCGCCGAGTTTCTCTTCATACGATCTAAAAGTACTCAAGCCCTTGCCGCCGGAGGTCACATTCGGCCGGATTGCCGAGGCATTCGAGCAACCGGGCGGTGGTGTTCAGTTCCACTTTCCAGGTGGAATAAAATATTGGATCGATAACAAATTCCTAGGATAAGGAGCGTGGCGAGGTGAACTTCGAAGATCTTGTCGAAAAGGTTGAGAGCCTCCCCAACGTGGGTGAGAATTTCGGCAGCTACCTCATTGACATTGCGCGAACGGGGCGACCGAGCTCGGCGTTCCTGACCCTGATTCCGCATCCAGACGGAAGTTGGACCGCCACCCAGGGCGACTTCCGCAGCAAAGTCGAGACAGTGGTAGGTACCGATGGTGCACCCGTCCACTTCCCAGACGAGGATGCGGCCTGCCAGTGGGCCTGGCAGAAGATCAAGTCCGCCCGCTCCGGTCTTGGAGAGAGTGCCGAAGACCGCGCAGCTGCTCTCAACGACGCTCAGGTGATGTACGAACGCATCCGCAAACTGGACGAAGCGCAGGGAATCGAAAGTCCATTCGCGTAACTGAGCTTGCTGGCTCATACCGCACCGCACGAAGACTCGGCCAAGATCCACCCGCTAGACGATCTCGCCCGAGAAACCGGTCGAGCTCCGGTGGCCGCTGCGGCGGGCACGGACCTCTGTGCTTTGCATTTTCCGGTTGATTCAGCAGAGCTTCGACGACCTATGGTTGCAGATTCTGGGGATCAACCGCACTTTTACGACGGCCCCCTCAATCCAGATCCGACATACGGACAAAGTGCGGTTAGAGAGGGCGTCGGACCTTCTCAACAGATGCGATTTCTACGCAACATGGTGGGTAGGCACACAGCAATACCAAAACCCGGTGACGCACGCGACACTCAAGAAGCACTTCCGGAGACCTCTGAAATGACCGATGATCCTCGAAACGTGCTTGAGATCGCCCTAGTGCGAGGGCGCGAAAATCTCTTGAACATGCAAACGATATTTTGGGTTTTCGCATCGAGCACAATTTACGTTCCGAGCGGCACCGAACCAGGTGAGGGAATGGCAAATTTCCAGCCCGTTCTTTTCGAACGCGACGGTACCCAAATGGTGGCCTGCTATTCAGAGCTTGATCGGGGTAACGGGATTCGAGATCTCGCACCGTACATGGTGGCGATGACTGGACTGAAACTCCTCACCGGCGTCCCAAGCGACCAGGGTATCGTCCTCAACGCGGGCTCCACGATCGGTTTCGATATTGCGCCAAAGGGTATCTCGGCGATCCGCGCTGAGATTGGCCTCTGACGGGTGCGAAGCACAAATGCGCGAGATGAAATTCGAAGAACTCTGCGGCATTCTCCGCGACGAATTCGGCTCGGCCCCCGTGTCCAGCCCGGATCACCCGCACGTCGGCGACGGGGACCCCATCCTGGGCACTCTCGTCCTTTTGCACGAGAAATCGAGCGGGTTCGTAGTCGGGACGCAGGAGCGCGGACAGTGGACCGAACTCGCGCGATTCGATTCGGAATCGGACGCGTGCGCCTTCGCCCTGGATGCAATCCGGAGAAGCCGCCGACCTGGTGCGCCTCGCGACGCAGCGGAAAGAGCCGAATCCGAACGGATCAACCGCGATGCGAACGAAGCTTTGCGGCATTCACTCGGCCTGTAACCCCCGGCCGGCGCACGATTCCGAGGACGCTGTGGACCAGCCTCATGAGCTCAGCGAGGGACGCACCATGACCTCCCTCGACACCGCCCTCACCGCCTACATCTGGGCCGACGGCTCCGCCGTCCCCGGCCGGCATCCCGAGTCCGTCCCCGATCGAGCCCTCCGCGCCCGTGTCGAGGGCCTGATCGAGCGAATGGATGCCGTGACCCCCGGCGCCGACGCCACGGATCTCGCCGCGTGGGCCGACCGCACCGTCCGCGCGTTCGTGGCCGAGCGCGATCACGTCGGTGAAGCCGGCATCCGAGCCCTGTCCGCCCTTCTCAGCTGGACGTGGCGCTGACGTCAGACCTGACCGCGCGGACACGGCTGCCAGGTCGCACGACGGCGCCGCGGGGCCATCGATGTCGGCCACCAGGCCACGAATCGCGAGAACAGCTGCGAGAAAGCGGACGGCGCGGGGCGTGCGGGGAGCATGACTCCAGCCTCGCGACCGGGCCCTCCCCGCGCATCATCGCAAAGGACGAAACGTATCCACCCAGAGGATGACCCCCGCTACTGCGCGAGCAGCGTCGGATCCAATGCCTCGGCGGCCGCCTTCGCCGCCACCGGCAGCGCCTCGAGCACGCGACCGAGCGCGACCTCGTCGTGCGCCGCCGTGAGGAACCACGCCTCGAACACGCTCGGGGGCAGCGAGATGCCGGCATCCAGCATCGCGTGGAAGAACGGCGCGTACCGGTACGACTGCTGCGTGAGCGCCGTGGCGTAGTCGAGGGGCACCTCGGGCAGGAACGCGACACCGAACAGCGAGCCCGCGCGCGGGACGGCGTGCACGACGCCCTCCGCCGTCAGGGCGGCATCCAGCGCATCGGCGAGCTGCGCGGCTGCGGCGTCGACGGCGGCGTAGACCTCGGGAGTCGCGAGCCGCAGCGTCGCGAGACCCGCGGCGACCGACAGCGGGTTCCCCGACAGCGTTCCCGCCTGGTACACCGGGCCCAGCGGCGCGAGGTGGTCCATGATCTCGGCGCGACCGGCGAGGGCCGCCAGAGGCATGCCGCCGCCGATGACCTTGCCGTACGTGAGGATGTCGGGCAGGTAGCGCTCGCCCTGCGAAGCCTGCAGGCCCCAGAAGCCGGCGGGGTGCACGCGGAATCCGGTGAGCACCTCGTCCATGATCAACAGGGCGCCGTGGCTGTGGGCGATGTCGGCCAGCGCCGCGTTGAAGCCGGGGAGCGGCGGAACGACTCCCATGTTGGCCGAGGCGGCCTCGACGATGATCGCGGCGATGTTCTCGCCGTGCACCGCGAACACCTCGCGCACGGCGTCGAGGTCGTTGTACGGCAGCACGAGCGTCTGCGCGGCGATCGGAGCGGGGACACCCGCCGAACCGGGCAGCGCGAGCGTGGCGACCCCCGAGCCCGCCGCAGCCAGCAGCCCGTCGGAGTGCCCGTGGTAGTGACCGGCGAACTTGATGAGCAGATCGCGGCCGGTGACGCCGCGCGCCAGACGGATCGCCGTCATGGTCGCCTCGGTACCGGTCGACACCAGACGCACCTTCTCGATCGGCTTCAGATCGCCGACCTGCACGCGCTGCGCGACGAGATCGGCCAGCTCGACCTCGGCTCCCGTGGGCGCCCCGAAGGACAGACCACGGGATGCCGCGGACTGCACCGCCCCGACCACCTCGGGGTGCGCATGGCCGAGGAGCGCCGGACCCCATGAAGCGACGAGATCGACGTACTCACGACCCGCGGCATCCGTGATCCGCGGGCCGGACGCCGACTGGACGAACCGCGGCGTTCCACCCACGGAACCGTACGCGCGCACGGGCGAGTTCACGCCACCCGGGATGACGTCCTTGGCGCGGGCGAACCACTGGTCGTTGAGATCGGTCATGGCATCCATTCTTCCGGGCAGCACGGGGAAAGGGGTCGGATCCCGGCGCTTCACGGCCACCCGACAACCCCGCAAGACAGGGCTCAGAGCTCGGCGCGCAGCCAGCGGGCGGCCTCGACGGCCCAGTACGTCAGGATCGCGTCGGCGCCGGCACGGCGGATGCCGAGCAGGCTCTCCATGATCGCGCCCCGACGGTCGATCCAGCCGTGGGCGGCGGCAGCCTCGACCATCGCGTACTCGCCCGACACCTGGTAGGCCCAGACCGGCACGTCGACCGACGCCTTCACGTCTGCCAGCACGTCGAGGTACGGCAGGGCCGGCTTGACCATGACGACATCGGCGCCCTCTTCGACGTCGAGCAGCGCCTCGCGTACTCCTTCGCGACCGTTGCCGGGATCGAGCTGGTACGAGCGGCGATCACCCTTCAGCTGCGAGTCGACGGCCTCGCGGAAAGGGCCGTAGAACGCGCCCGCATACTTGGCCGAGTACGCCAGGATCAGGGTGTCGGTGAATCCCTCGGCATCCAGCGCCTCACGCACCGCACCGACCTGGCCGTCCATCATGCCCGACAGGCCCAGCATGGCCGAGCCCGCGCGCGCCTGCGCCAGACCCATCGCCGTGTAGCGATCGAGCGTCGCGTCGTTGTCGACGGCGCCGTCTTCGCGCAGCACGCCGCAGTGGCCGTGATCGGTGAACTCGTCGAGGCACAGGTCGGTCTGCACGACCACCGCGTCGCCGACCTCGGCCACGACGGCCTCGGTGGCGAGGTTCAGGATGCCGTTCGGGTCGTCGGCCCCGGAACCCACCGCGTCACGCGTCTCGGGCACGCCGAACAGCATGACGCCGCCGATGCGCTGCTCGGCCGCCTCGGCCGCCGCGCGGCGCAGGGAATCGATCGAGTGCTGCACGATGCCGGGCATGGAGCCGATGGGGCTCGGCTCCGTGATGCCCTCGCGCACGAAGAGCGGCAGGACCAGCTGCGAGGGGACGAGGTGCGTCTCGCGGGCGAGACGACGGACGGCGGGGGTGCGGCGCAGACGCCGCGGGCGGTGCTCGGGAAAACTCATGGGGTCGATTCGTCGGAGTTCAGGGGGAAGCGGGCGACGGCGTCGATGAGGGAGTCGACCGTCTGGGTCTCGGCCACGACGTCGACGCTGAGTCCGGCGCGCTTGGCATCCTTGGCGGTACGCGGCCCGATCGCGGCGATGACCGTGGATGCCGGGATCTCGGGGAACTGATCGACGACCTGCTCGGCCACCGAGCCACTGGTGACGAGGATGGCGTTGATACGCCCCGACTGCACGTCGCCCGCGATCTTCTCGGTGACGGGGACGCCGACCGTGCGATAGGCGACGACGCTGCGCACGTCGTGCCCGGCCTCGATGAGCAGGCGCGTGAGCACCGGCTTGGCGATCTCGCTGCGGAGGGTGAGGACCGTGCGCGGCTCGGTCTCGAGCTCGATCATCTGCTCGGCCATGCCCTGGGCGGAGTTGTCACGCTCGGGGACGAGGTCGACGCGATAGCCGACAGCCTGCATCGCAGCCGCCGTGGTCTCACCGACGACCGCGACCTTTGTCGAGGCGGGGATGACCGCCTTGTAGGCGTACAGCACGTCGACGGTGGTCGCACTCGTCAGCGTCAACCAGTCGAAAGCTCCGGCGGCGAGATCGGCGAGGGCCTCATCGAGCGTCGCCTGGTCGTTCGTGGGGGCGAAGTTGATCAGCGGCGCGATCACGGGCACGGCGCCGAGCTGTCGAAGGCTCGCGGCGACGCCGTCGCCCCAGGGGCCACCTCGCGGCACGAGGACGCGTCGACCGGCAAGGGGTTTCGGCACGCTGCCCGTCGAGGGGTTCGGCGTGTGCTGATGGCCTTCGTTCATGTGGTCGACTCTCGTGGTACCAGATCGGCCGCCCCGCGTTCGAGCAACCGACGCGCGGCTTCTTGGCCCGCTCGCGTCGCTTGCGCGATCGGTCCCCCGTCGTCGGCAGCATCCGCTCCATTGCCACTGCCCGTAGTGTCCCCACCATACCCCGGGTCGAGACGCACCGTCCGGTCTATGCCGATCCGTTGCGTTCCATCGAGAGCGTAGACGACCGCGCGCAGGCGAAGGTCGCCCTCCACGAGCGAGGCGTGCGTGCCCACGGGTGCGCTGCACCCGGCATCGAGTGCCGAGAGAACCGTGCGCTCGGCCGTGATCGCCACGCGCGTACGTTCGTCGTCCAACTGGGCGAGGGCGGCGTAGATCTCGGCATCGATATCGTCGCGCGTCTCGACGGCGAGCGACCCCTGCCCCGGAGCCGTCGGCCACTCCGACAGGCCCAGCTCTTCGGCGAGAAGGCCGCCGAGGTCTCCGCCCAGCCGCGAGATGCCCGCGGCCGCGAGGATCACGGCATCCAATTCTCCGTCGCGTACCCGGGCGAGACGCGAGTCGACGTTGCCGCGGATGTCGTGGATATCGACCCGCGGGTTGTGACGCAGCGCCTGGGCGATGCGGCGGGGCGACCCGGTTCCCACGCGCGCCCCCGCGCCGAGGGCGCCCAGAGGCGTGCCGTCGCGGGTGACGACGACGTCGCGCGCGTCCGCACGCGCGGGCGTCGCCGCGATGACGAGACCGTCGGGCTGCTGGGTCGGCAGGTCTTTGAGCGAGTGCACGAGGAAGTCGCAGCGATCCGCCGCGAGAGCCTCGCGCAGACCGTTCGCGAACACCCCGCGCCCGCCCAGCTGCGACAGCGAGGCGCGGTTGACGTCGCCCTCCGAGACGATGGGCACCAGTTCGACGGGACGACCGGATGCCGCGGACACGGCGTCGGCGACCATCTGCGACTGGGTCATCGCCAGATTGCTGCGGCGAGTGCCGAGACGCAGGGGCGCGGTCACTGAAGGATCTCGGGGATCTCGTCGAGAGTGACCAGCCGACCGGTGTAGAACGGCACCTCCTCGCGCACGTGGCGACGGGCCTCGGTGTACCGCAGGTCGCGCATCATGTCGACGAGGTCGGTGAGCACGTCGGCTTCCATCGGCAGGAGCCACTCGTAGTCGCCGAGGGCGAAGGACGCCACCGTGTTGGCGATGACGCCCTTGTACGCCGAGCCCTTCTTGCCGTGCTCGATGAGCATCTCGCGGCGCTCGGCCTCGGGCAGGAGGTACCACTCGTAGCTGCGCACGAAGGGGTACAGGCACAGCCACTGCTGCGCCTCGATGCCCCGGAGGAAGCCGGGCACGTGCGAGCGGTTGAACTCCGCGTCGCGGTGCACGCCCATGGCGTTCCACGTGGGGAGGAGGTTCTTGAGCAGGTCGGTGCGGCGCAGGCGTCGCAGGTCGCGCTGGAGCGCCTGGGGATCTTCGCCGTGCATCCAGACCATGAGGTCGGCGTCGGCACGCAGACCGCTCACGTCGTAGAAGCCGCGCACCGTGACACCGTCGGCCTCGATGAGCGAGACGAGATCGGCGAGTTCGGTCGCATCGGCGGCGGTGACCGCGTTTTCGGGATCGCGGCGGAAAACCGCCCACAGCGTGTACACAGAGGAGGAGCTGTCGTCGGACATACTCCCAGTCTCGTCCGCTCGGGGCGGCGGTCCAAACCGGTTGACTCGCCGACGAACCACCGCCACGTGCGCACGCCGCTCCCCCGTTGGTACTGTGCGACGACGGCGTCGGAGGACGTCGAGCGAAAGGCGTGCCGATGTGGTTGTACGACCTGCCCATGTACCTGGGGCTGCCGCTGTTCATCGTCCTGGTGGTCGGAGGCTCGTGCGCGATTCTGCTGGCGCTGCGGAAGTGGGTTCGCCGGGCGGCACCTCGCGGTGAGGAATGGGACCGCGTCCTTAGCTACGCGGTCGGCGTCTACGGCGTCTTCTACGGTGTCACCCTCGCTCTCATCGCCACGGCGGCGTACAGCAACTTCACCGAGGTCGACGGCGTGGTCCTCGAGGAGTCGTCGTCGCTCGCCTCGCTGTATCGCACCGCGGCCCTCCTCCCCGACCCTCAGGGCGACGAACTGCAGGCTCAGATCACCCAGTACGCCCGCAACGTCATCGACTTGGACTGGCCACGACAGCGGCGTCTGGAGATTCCGGCCGAGACGGATGCCAATGTCTCGGCCATGCAACGGGCGATCGGCGCCGTGCAGCCGACGACGGCCGCCGAGACCCTCTACGTGCAGCAGTCCCTCGATCAGTTCCAGCTGCTGGTGGAGAACCGCCGCGACCGCATCGCGCTCACCCACCTCGCGCTGCCGAGCGTGCTCTGGATCGTGCTGGGCGTCGGCGCGGTGCTCAACGCGATTCTCCTCGGGCTCATCGAGGTGCGGAACCTGCGGGTGCACCTGTTGATGTCGAGCATGCTCGCGCTGTTCGTGGCCCTGCTGCTGTACGCGATCGCCGGGTTCGACCACGCCTACGCGGGCCCGATCGCCGTGACACCGGAGTACTTCGAAGACCTGTTGAAGGGTCTCTTCGCGAACGAACCGTAGGCGGGACCGGGCGCCGGGTCACCGGTGGGTTGCCGGGGTCACGGCATCCGTTCAGGGACCGTCCCGCGGAGACCACGGCCGACACACCGCTGGATCGCCCCCCGATCCGGCGCGTCGCGGCCGAAGTCCGCAGGACGGCGGCGCTCGGGCCCCGGGAACGGCGAAGCGGCCCGACCTCCGGAGGGAGACGGGCCGCTTCGGACGATCTCAGCGCGTGTAGGCGCGGACGATGCCCCAGACGGCCAGGCCGACGAGAGCGGCGACGCCCGCGACGGCGGCGGCAGCGACAGCGGGGTTCTGCTGAGCCTTCTCGCGGATCTCCCGCACCTTGCGGTCGACGGCTTCGCTCGCGCGACGCGGGGCGTTGGCCTTGACCTCGATGGCCGCGAGAGCCGCCTTGAGCTCGGCTCGGGCCGATTTCACCGGGTCGGTGATGCCCAGGGGCACCGCCGTACGCGGGACGGGGACGGGACGATCAATACTCATCGCGGGCCTCCTTCACGATCCGGACGTCTTCGGAGATGGCCTGGCCGGGGTTCTCGCGCTTCGAGAGCTTCTTGAATCGCGAGTAGCCCAGCAGGGCGAGGATCGCGGTGATGACGATCATCACGCCGAAGACGACGAGCGCCGACAGCCAGACGGGCCACCACGACGACAGCCCCGCGATCACGAAGGCGAAGAACACCGGAATGGCCCAGAAGACGACGATGAGGGCGCCGACGAACCATCCGGCGCCGATCCCGGCGTCTTTCGCCGTGCGCTGCGCCCACGCCTTCGCCCCGTTGATCTCGGCGACGACGAGGTTGCGCACCAGCTCGGGGATGTCGCCGATGAGGGTGAACAAGCTGTCGTCGGAACGATCGCGGAATCCGCGCGGAGTGGTCATGCGTCAGCTCCCGGACGAGGTGGAGCCGCTCTTGGCCGCACGCGCGCGCGTGGTGGCCGACTTCTCCGCCTGCTTCGCGTCGTCGACGGAGTCCTCGACGACATCGGCGACCTCGTGGGCCGACTGCGTGGCGGCGCGTCCGGCGCGCTCGACGCGCTCCTGCACGGTGCCGGAGTGGCTGGCGGCGCCGGTGACCGACTTCGCGCCCTTCCACACCACGCCGGGGACCGACTTGAGGGCGGAGACACCGAACGCCTTCACCTTCTCGACCTGTCCCTGGACGACGGGCTGGTCCCAGACCTTCGCGGCCTGAGTCTTGATCTGCTCGTACCGGTCGCGGCCTGCCCGTGCGCCGAGCACGTAGCCCGCCACGAGTCCGACGACGAGTGCTGCTTTGCCCCTCATGGGGTCTCCTCACGCTCGAACGAGTGCTGGTCGAATCTCACAGTAGTCACGTATGCCGCGATCGGCATCCGCCCTTGACAGGGCGACCCGGTCGAGTAGGGATCGCGTTCAGCTCGACCAGAGCGCATCGCTGCGCACACGGTCGGCCTCATCGCGAGCGTCGGGGACGACCTGGGCGAGTCCCGTGCCCGAGATCCACGCGCCGGTGACGCCGAGACCCGGCACGGCTCGCACGGCGCCCCGCGCGGCAGCGGTCTCAGCCGCCCGCCCGATGGTCGCCGCGGGCTGCGACTGCACGTAGCGCACCCGATGGGCGTCGCGGAGAGCGGATGCCGACAACTCGACACCCAGCATCGCCGAGGCCTCCGAGAGGGCCAGGGCGGCGGCCGCGTCGTCGTCGAGGCCGGCGGTCGCGGGCTCTTCGCCCTGCGCTCCGAACGAGACGCGGACGACGTGGATGCCGGGCTCAGCGGCATCCCGAACCCAATCCCACTTCGCCGTGGAGTGCGTGAGCGCCTTCGCGACGTGGCTTCCGGGAACGGTGAGCACTCCGGTGCCGCGCGGAGCCCGGTCGAGCGCGGGGGCATGGACGACCAGGGTGACCACCTCGACGACGGGAGCGACCGGGTCGCCCACCTCGAGACCGGGGACGACGGGAGCGAGAAGTTCGCGCGCCGGCCCCTCGGGGAGGGCGACGATCACGGCCCGGGCCGGCAGCGGCTCGTCGTCGGCGGAGGTCGCAACCGCCCAGCCGTCGTCGGTGCGAGCCAGGGAACGGGCGGAGACCCCGGTGCGCACCTCGACGTCGCTGTCGCGCAGGTGCGCGACGAGAGCGTCGACGAGACGGGACATGCCCCCGGCGATCCCCTCGACCGCGCCGCCCGGGGCGGCGGGCTTCGCGGCACCGCCCGACACGATGGGGACGTCGGAGGCCGGAGCCTCGGCGGGACGCGTGGCCGCGCGGCTCGCACGGAGGTCGGCGACGGCACCCGTGAGCGACCCGGTCCGCGTGAGCGCGGCGTTCAGCCCCGGGGCCGCCAGATCGACGTCGATGTCGTCGGGGCGAGCCGAGTAGACCCCGCTCGTGACCGGAGCGACCAGGCGTTCGAGCACCCGCGCACCCAGCCGCGACCGCACCAGCTTTCCGAGGCTGTGCGCATGACCGATCGTCAGCGGAGGACGGAGACGATCGAGGTACGCCCGCCACGAACCCGACCAGCCGATGACGCGTCGCACATCGGGGGCGAAAGGATTGTCGGGGATGCCGAGCACCCCGCCCTTCGGCAGCGGCGCCGCCCCGACTCCCGGGACACCCGCGACCCACGCGCCCGCCGGGTTGGGCGAGACGATGTCGTCTGACAGACCGAGTTCGTCGAGGAGCTTTCGCACGATGCCGCCGCGCGTCGCGAAGCTCTCGGCGCCGACGTCGAGCGTCATCCCGCCGACCTCGGCGCTGCGGAGGACTCCGCCGAACACCTCGGATGCCTCGAGCACCGTGACCTGCAGGCCGACCTTCGCGCACTCGCGCGCCGCGACCAGACCCGAGATGCCGCCGCCGACGACGACGACCCGCGTCTCGTGAGCGTGACGGACGAGCCGGTCGAGGGGCTCGCTCACGCGTCTTCTCCGTGGGCGCGGGCGACGATGCGGGTCAGCACCTCGGGATCGGTGTCGGGCGGCACGCCGTGGCCGAGGTTGAGGATGTGCGCGCGCGCCGCGCGACCACGGGCGAGCACGTCGTCGACGTGCGCGGCCAGCACGGGCCACGGAGCACCCAGCAGGGCCGGGTCGAGATTGCCCTGCAGAGTGACGTCGGGGCCGACGATCGTCGCCGCCTCGTCGAGCGGCATCCGCCAATCGACGCCCACCGCGTCGGCGAGACCGCCGAGACGCATGTCGTCGAGGAAGGCGCCGGTGCCGACGCCGAAGTGGATTCGGGGCACCTCGATGCCCTCGAGGGCGGCGTGCGAGTGCGGGGCGATGAACTCGCGGAACGTCGCGGGTGACAGCGACCCCGCCCACGAGTCGAAGAGCTGCACGGCCTGCGCTCCGCCCGCGATCTGCGCATCGAGGAAGGCGCGCGAGACCTTCGAGAGCCAGCCGGCCAGGCGGTGCCACGACGCGGGATCGGCGTGCATCATGCCGCGGGCGCGCAGGTGCTCCTTGCTCGGCCCGCCCTCGACGAGGTAGGCGGCGAGGGTGAAGGGGGCACCGGCGAACCCGATGAGGGGAACCGCCTCGTCGAGCTCGGCGGTGACGCGCCGGGCCGCCTCGCGCACCGGCTCGGCCGCGGCGGCGACGTCGTCGGGGTCGATCGCGGTGATCCGCGCCACGTCGTCGGCAGTGCGGACGGGGTCGGCGAACACCGGGCCGCGACCCGGCTCGATCACGACGTCGACGCCGGCCAGACGCAGCGGCACCACGATGTCGCTGAAGAAGATGGCCGCATCCACCTTGTGGCGACGGATGGGCTGGAGGGTGATCTCCGCCGCGAGGTCGGGAGTCAGACACGCGTCGAGCATGCGGGTGCCCACACGAAGCTCGCGGTACTCGGGCAGCGAACGCCCCGCCTGACGCATGAACCACACCGGCTGCCGCTCGGGACGATCGCCACGGAGGGCACGGAGCAGGGGCGCGTCGAGGGAGGCCATGGCATCCATCCTTCCACCCGCGCCTGGGGAAGACGGGGGATGCCTTGACGTCGAGAGGCCGCCCGGAATACCCCGGGGAACGCGAGCGTAGAATATGGATGTGCTGCTGTGCGTCAGCGCGAGTCACAAGACCGCGTCCTTCGATCTCCTCGAGCGGCTCAGCGTACCCGCGACACCCGTCGCCCCCCTGATCGCCGAGCACGACGAGTGCGTCCAGGGCGCCGTCGTCGTCGCGACCTGCAACCGCTTCGAGGCGTACGTCGACATGGACGAGCCCGTCACCGCCGCGGTCGCCCTGGGTATCGAGGCCACCCTCGCGGCGATCGAGTCCGCCACCGGCGTCCCCGCCAGCGAGCTCGAAGGCTCCTACACCGTCCTCGGCGGCAGCGACGTGGCCGAGCACCTGTTCTCGGTGGCATCCGGTCTCGAATCCGTCGTCGTCGGCGAGGGCGAGATCGCGGGCCAGGTTCGCCGCGCCCTCAACGAATCGCGTCAGCTCGGCACCACCTCCGCCGAACTCGAGCGCCTGTTCCAGCGCGCGTCCGAAGCCCAGCGCGGCGTCAAGAACTCCACCGCGATCGGTCGCGCCGGACGCTCCCTCGTGCGCCTCGGCCTCGAGCTCGCCGACAGCCGGATCGCCGACTGGTCGACCCAGCGTGTGCTGCTCGTCGGCACCGGCGCCTACGCCGCCGCCACCGTGGCAGCCTTGCGCGACCAGGGCGCCGAAGACATCTCGGTCTACTCACCGTCGGGCCGGGCCGCGAAATTCTCGGTCAAGCACGGCCTGCGGGCCGTCTCGGCGGAGACCTTCCCGAGCGCCGTCGCCCACGCCGATCTCGTGATCACCTGCACCACGAGCGAGAACCACGTGCTCAGCGCCGCGACCTTCGCCGCGGGTCGGGGCGCGTACGAGACCGCCGTCGACGGCGCCGCGGGCGTGTGCCCCGTCGACCACACCGCGCGCCGACTCGTGATCGACCTCGGTCTGCCCCGCAACGTCGACCCCGACGTCGCCACCGTCCCGGGCGTCGACCTGCTCGACCTCGAGACGATCCGCCTGCACGCCCCGCT
Source organism: Sphingomonas sp. G5 (assembly GCF_052660795.1). Classification (NCBI taxonomy): domain Bacteria; kingdom Pseudomonadati; phylum Pseudomonadota; class Alphaproteobacteria; order Sphingomonadales; family Sphingomonadaceae; genus Sphingomonas; species Sphingomonas sp. G5. Next base: position 3,265,403 of record NZ_CP109660.1, read on the forward strand.
CGAGGAGCTGCAGGCCACCGACGCCGCGCGCGACCTCGTGCGCGACGCCGCCCGCCGCTTCACCTCGGTCGGCGAACGCAAGAACATCACGCCCGCCGTCGTGGCCCTGCGCGCGCACGTCTTCGGTGTGCTCGACGCCGAGGTCGCCCGCGTGCGCGCCCGCGGCGACGAGGGCGGCCAGACCGAGCAGGCGCTCCGCCATCTCGTCGGCGTGCTGCTGCACACCCCGACCACCCGCGCGCACGAACTCGCCGAGACCGGTCGCGCCGACGAGTACATCGACGCCCTGTCGGCACTGTTCGGCATCGAGGTCGCCGACCCCGCCGGCTCGGCTGCCTCGGTCGCCGAGCGTCGCGGTATCGCCGACGCGGGCTGAGGGCCCCGCCTTCGCGCACTCCGCCCTCGGGCGTTTGTCGCGCGGGCGCGTCCGCCTGGGCTGCGGAGGACATGACGCGAGTGGAGGACCGCAGGCGCGGCATCCATCCTCCCCTCCCAAAATCCCCTCCCCCCGAGCAAACTCCCGCGCTGCGGCACGCGCCCCGAGCAGGGAGGACATGACGCGAGCGGAGGACCGCACACGCGGCATCCACCCTCCGCTCCCGCAATCCCCTCCCCCCGAGCAAACTCCCGCGCTGCGGCACGCGCCCCGAGCAGGGAGGACACGACGCGAGCGGAGGACCGCACACGCGGCATCCACCCTCCCCTCCCAAAATCCCCTCCCCCGAGCATGCCCCCCGACTTTCCACGACCGTCGGGCAGGATGGATGCCGTGGGCACACCGGCATCCGAGGTCTATTCCGTCGCGGGAGAACGTCGGCGCGGAAACGCGCCGCGGTGGGCGGCGACGCTCGTGCTGGGGCTGCTGCAGGTCGAGGAGGACGCACCGTCGGTGTCGGAGACCGTGATTCGTCGGGTCGACGGATCGCTCGTCAGACGGCTGAAGCCGGGCAGTGTCTCGCATTTCGAGAAGCAGATCTCCGAGGTCACCGCCGACCTCGCATCGATGGATGCCGTGCCCTTCGCGCGGAAGTGGATCGCCGAGCCCGACGCGGCCCCGGTGGGCGACGAGACGGCATCCGGCTGACACCTCGTCGCCGGTCCGACGCCGTCAGCGGCGTGTGGCCCCGCGGGGAACACCGCCCGGACAAGAGCGGACGCGCGAGAATGGTCCCATGAGCCTGCGCATCACCGACGACCCCGCCGCCGACGAGCTGCTGTCGAGCAATCCGCTCGCTCTGCTGATCGGCATGCTGCTCGACCAGCAGGTCGCGATGGAGACGGCGTTCGCGGGGCCCCTCAAGATCCAGGAGCGCACCGGGTCGATGGATGCCGGCACGATCGCGGAACAGGACCCCGACGACTTCGCCGCCGCGTTCTCGCAGTCGCCCGCGGTGCACCGCTACCCGGGATCGATGGCGGGGCGCGTGCAGGCGCTCTGCGCGGCGATCGTGGAGGACTGGGACGGCAAGGCCGAGAACCTGTGGACGCGCGACGATCCCGACGGCAAGACCGTGCTGAAGCGCCTGAAGGCGCTCCCCGGCTTCGGCGAGCAGAAAGCGAAGATCTTCCTCGCCCTGCTCGGCAAGCAGCGCGGTTTCGACGGCGCCGGCTGGCGCGAGGCGTCGGCCCCCTACGGCGAGGACGGTTCGTTCCGCTCGGTGGCCGACATCGTGGACCCGGAGTCGCTCACCAAGGTGCGCGAGACCAAGCGGGCCGCGAAAGCGGCCGCGAAGGACGCGACGACGACGTAAACGCTGCCTCCTTCACCGGAGAGACCTGATCGCGAGGGCGACCGCCCTCACCTCACGGATGCGGCGCTCGTACGTGGCCGCGATCACGATGAGGAGCACACCGGCGATGCCGAGCCATAGCCACCACAGGCCAGAGGCACTCTCGTAGAGCGACGTGATCCACGGCCAGAGCTGGGCGACGGCGTGGACGATCAGCACGATGCCGCCGAGCAGAACCGGGGCCTGCCACCGGAACCGGGCACCGACCAGCAGCGTCGCCAGAGCGATGACGCCGAGAGCGAGGACGCGCCACAGCGCGTTGCCGCTCGAGAAGTCGAACAGCAGCGAGGGGACGAGCAGCAGCGCCAGACCGATACCGAGTGCCGGCCACGTCCGCAACGCTGGACGCTGACGGAGGGTCCGGATGCCGTGGACCAGGAGCGCCGCAGCGAGCGGCGCCGTGGCCGCCTCCACGGGATCGGCACTGCCGAGAACGATCGCCAGGAGCGCGAGGACGGCCGACAGGCCGATCACGGCCCACCGCACGGCCGCATCCCGCCACCACAGACCGACGGCGAGGACGGCGACGAGCGTCACGACCAGACGCAGGGGGCCCTCGCCCGTGGCCGAGAGACGGGTGGCGGTGAGAGCCACCGCGACAGCGGGAGCGGCGATCGCGAGAGCCTGGGACAGCCCGGGCAGGACGTCCGTGCGCCGACGGCGGAGGAGGACGGCCGTGACCACCAGAGGAACGGTCGCGGCGACGAGCCAGAGGTCGAACAGCGCGGTCGCGAGCTGGTGCAGGCCGCGCAGCGACGCGGCCACGATCAGCCCGAGGGAGGCGACGGCGATCAGCGGGGTCGCCAGCGGGGCGAGCGCGCCGCGAAGCAGAACAGCCCCGACCACCAGCACGGCGATCGCCGCCAGCGTCACGCCGATCGCGCGCACCAGCGACGCGTCGGCGAGCGCCGCTGAGGGCAGGAGTCCGACCGCCGCACCGCCGACGGCGAACAGCACCGAGGCCGGGGCGACCGGGCGGCGACGGTCGAAGAGAGCGGCAGCGATCCACACGAGCGCGAGAGGAACGGTCGCCCACTCGATCGGGCGGACATCCGCCCCCACGCCGATGAGGGCGACGAGGCCCGCTCCGGAGTGCGCGGTGATCGCGAGCGGCATTCCCCCGAGCCGGTGGCGCACGCGCAGGGCGGCGACGCCGACGGCACCGAGCAGCACGACCGCGATCACCATGCGCCCGATCGGGCCGCCGTCGACGGCGACCAGCACAGCCGATCCGAGCGCGAGGAGTGCGGCGGCCCCGACCAGAGCGCTGCGCGCGGACGACCCCGCCCACGGGGCCGGGCGTCGCGCGACGCCCGCGGCGGCTGCGCCGATCGCCGCGACCGACACCACGACCACGAGATCCGCGATGCCGATGCCGCCCCGGTCGACGGAGCGTACGAGCTGCGCGACCGTGAGCAGCACGAGCGCGAGCGCCCCGGCGGCGGCGACCGCGACGGGGAGTTCGTCGGGGGTCCGCGGCGGACGTACCCAGGCCCCGACCACCAGGACCGCGGCCGAGAGGACCGCAACCGCCAGCACGTGGACGAGATCTCCCGGGGCCGAGAGGGCGCTGGGAGCGAGCGCGACGGTGGTTCCCGCGGCGGCGATCACCGCGGGCGTGACCGCGGAACGATCCCCTCCCAGCCGCCGAGCGCGCTCGTGACCGGCCGCGATGCCGAGCAGCGCGATGCCGACCGGCACGGTGAAGAGCTCGACGGTCTCGGTCTGCTGCCAGAACAGTCGCGTCCACAGCGCGAGGGTGCCCAGCACGAGCGCGAGCCAGATGAGGTGCCGGCGCGGACCGCGAGAGCGGAAGAGACCGTCGCCGTCGGTCGCCCACAGCACAGCGGTCACCGCCGCGAGCAGGAGCGGAAGCCACCGGACTCCCTGCGAGGGGACGACGACGATCGACAGGGCGGCCACGAGCGCGGCCCCCGCGTCGAGACAGGCACGGGTGGACGTGTCCGCGCGGAGGAGGCGCAGGGCCGCCGCGGCGCTGACGAGGGCGATCGCCGCATAGACGATCGCCGGCACCAGCGGCAGCGGCTCGATCAGCCGGAGCGCAGAACCGGCCGCGCCCGCGACGAGCAGGGGCGTCATGATCGCCGCGAAGGGCCGCGCGACGCGCCACGGCCGGTACGGCGTCGTGAGGACAGCCGCCGACGCGACCGCGGCGACCAGCGCGCACACGAGCATCCAGCCGTCGGCCGCGGTGCCCGTGCGGAACCACAGCGCGGGGGCGGCGACCACCACGATCGCTGACAGGGCGGCGACGACGCCGGCGCTGCGTTGCGCGACGTCGAGACCCCGCCGTCGCCAGAGCGGGGCGACGACGGCGACGAGACACAGGGATGCCATCGCGAGAGGAACCGTGGTCGGCGTGGCGCCGGCGATGACGAGGTCGGCTCCGGCGCGCAGCGCCCCGGGAACGAGGACGGCGCTCCCCGACAGGAACAGGACGACCCCGACCGTGGACGGCACCCGGATACCGGGATGCGCGCCGGCGACCGCGGCGAGCACGGCGGCGACCACGACGCTGGACAGCCCCCACGCGAGCGGAGAGGAGAACGACGACAACCACCCCGCGCCGAGGGCGAGGAAACCCCCGACCGCGGCGAGGGAGATGTCGCCGCGACGGCGGCGGAGGACGATGACGGCGACCACGGCGAGCGCCAGGTACCAGGCGACCACGAGGATCACGACACGCAGCTGAGGTCCCGCGAGCAGAGCGACGGCCGCCCCGGCGATCAGCGCGGGAGTGCGGCGCTGCGCCCACGATCCCGACAGACGCCAGACCGCGACCGCGAGCAGGACGATTGCCGCGAGTGCGATCACGGCCGCCGTGCTGACGGCATCCGGGGCATCGAGGTCGAGGGCGGACCGCCCGAAGACGACGATCGACCGAACCACCACGGCTCCGACAGCATTCATCGCGGCGACCAGCGGCAGGATCGCGGCGACGGCGGCGGCGATCGCCGCGGCCAGAGAAGCGACGACGACGGTCGTCCGCCCGAGGCCCGGAGCGGCGCGACGCGCGGCGGCGTCGAGCCCCAGCGCGACGGCCGAGGCGACGAGCACCGGGACGGTGACCGACAGGGTCGCGTCGGCCGCACGGACGACCGTGCCCGCGATCTCCACCCCGAGGACGACGACCGCGGCTACCGCGGCCGTCGGCGCCAGGCTCGCGGCACCTCGGCGCGCGAACGACCGGGCGTGGAGGGCGAGACCGAGGGCGAGCACCGCACCGAGGACCGCGGGGGTCGCCGTGCTGCGCGGGTCGACGATCAGGGCGGAGGTCATCGCGACGACCGCACCGACGGCGGCGAGACCCCGGACGACCGCGATCTCGATCGTCAACGCCGGGCGAGGAGCCCGAGCGAGGAGCGGCGCGAACGGTGCCGCGAGGGCCAGAAGCAGCAGCACCAGCCCCCACGCGTACCACCCGAGGGCCGCATCGCGCGTGAAGAGACCGGCGACCAGCATCGCGGGCCCGACCGCGAGGGCCGCGACGGCGACCGAGAGCGGAGCGCGCAGGCGCGACAGACGCGACCAGCCCACGAACGCGGCACCCGCGACCACCGTCGTCGCGCCCCAGTACACGCTCGGTTCGAGGCTCGCCGCCCCGCCCAGGTCATTGGCGCGGACGGCCCAGACATCGAGAGCCACGAAAGCGATCCCGAGCAGCGCGATGCCCTCGGAGGTGGCGCCGAGACCGCGTCGGCGCAGGAACGACGCGGTGGCGATGATCGCGGCCGTGACGAGTCCGATGATGACGGAGCGCAGGACGAGGCCGCCGCTGATCCACGCGACGGTGAGGAAGAAGGCCGCGGCCACGGCGAGGAGGACCACGCCGACCGACAGGAGGAAGACCTGGACGCTCGAACGCCGGGGCGCGGACGGCCCCGCGGGGACGGGTGAGGACGGCTCCACGGGGGGAACACCGTCGGACGGGGGCACGGCCGGGGAGCCTGGTCCCGGCTGGACCAGCGGCCCCGGGGGGATCACCGGCCCCGACGGTGGCGCGAACACCACGTCGGCGGCTGCGACCGGAGCCGATGCCGTCGTCGAGAGCGGTGCGGGCGCAGCCGCGATCGAGTCGCCCGGGGGCGCCGCCACCGGGGATGGCAGCACCGCGTGGAGCTCGAGCGCCGGGGGAGCCGGCATCCGCTCGTCTTCTGCGCGGGCTGCCGCAGCCGCGGCCTCCGCATCACGGTGCACCCGCATGAGGACGTCGGCGCGCTCGTCGACGAGCGCGACGATCCGCTGGGACAGTTCGAGCACACGCGCCGTGCGCGCATCGGTCAGGTCGAGACCGCAGGAGGCACACGGGGATGCGGCGATCGGCGTGAAGCACGACGGGCAGCGCGAGGTGTCGACGAGTGCGCCCGGCCCCGGCGGCCATGCGAACCCGGAGAGTTGTGCCCCAGCGTCGACTTCCGTCATCGTGCCCCCTCGGCGTCGGTCGTCGCCCCAGGCTAGCGAAGTGCGAGGGCGGCGCCGAGGTTGTCCACCGCGTCCCTCCTCCCCAACCGGGGCGGCGAGCTCAGTGGCGCGGCGCGGAGCCCCCTGTCGTCTCCTCGAAGACCGTCTCTCCTGCCCGCACGGTCCGCACGACGCGCGCGCTCAGCAGCGTGGCCGCGCCCTCGGCGAAGGGGTCGGCATCGAGGACGGCGAAATCCGCCGCGAAACCGGGGGCCAGCCGCCCGCGCCAGTCGCCGTCGCCCACCGAGGCCGCCGTGTCGCGCGTGGCGTGGGCGATGCTGTCGGCCAGCGGCAGGGCGAACTGGGGATGCACCGCCGGAACCGACGTGTCCAGCGCAGAGGCCCGGGTCGTCGCGACGTACATGTTCGCGAGAGCGTCGTACGGGGCGGTCGGGGCGTCGGTCGAGAAAGCCAGCAGCGTCCCCGCCTGCTCGTACTCCGGCCACGCGAAGGCTCGGTCGGCGCGCTCGTCGCCCAGCATGGCGGCCCAGTTCGGGTAGATCGCCGGGTCGGCGTGCACGGGCTGCATGGATGCCGTGACCCCGAGGCGTGCCATCCGCTCGGCGGTTCCGGGAGCGGCGTACTCGAGGTGCTCGATGCGGTGGCGCCGGGGCAGCTCGCCGTTGGCGGCGTAGGCGCGCTCGAGCGCGGTGAGTGCGTCGTCGCTCGCGGCGTCGCCGATCGCGTGCATGGCGATCTGCAGGCCCGCGGCGTCGGCGGCGCCCACGACCGGCGCGAGGTCGATGAGCGGCCAGATGGGTGCGGCGTTCGATCCGTCGGCGTAGGGCGCGCCCATCGCCGCCGTGCACGCGTCGATCGTGCCGTCGAGGATGAGCTTGATACCCACCACCCGCACCCACGACGATCGGGTGCGCTCCACCAGCTCGATCACGCGGTCGATCTGCGCGAGGTTCTGTTCGCGATCGCCCGTGTTCTCGACGAGCCAGTGCGCGGCGAGCCGGATCGGGAGCGTGCCACCGTGCCGCTCCGCCGCCCGCTCGAAGGCGGCGAGGCCGTGCTCGTTGAACGCCATGTCCACCACGCCGACCACCCCGGCGCGCACGTATGCGTCGATGACGCGATCGACCGCCGCATCGCGCTCGGCGTCGGTCGTCGAGGAGTCGCGGCGAGCCCAGGCGTACCGGATCGCGGCCGTCTCGAACAGCATGCCGTTCGGCTCCCCGTCGACGTCGCGGCCGATCTCGCCCCCGAGCGGATCGGGAGTGTCCCGAGTGATGCCGAGTTCGGCCAGAGCGGCGGAGTTCACCCAGCACGAGTGGTAGTCGTTGGCATCCAGGTACACGGGGACGTCGGAGACGACGGCGTCGATCATCGCCGCGGTCGGAGCCCCGCCGGGGACCGAGTCGAAGAGCCACCCGCGACCCCAGATCGCCGTCGCATCGGGCGCTGCGTCGCGCGCCTCGCGAAGGAGCGCCTGGATCGCATCGAGCGAACGCGCGTCGGTCAGCGGCACCTGCGCCAGGGCCGCGCCCATCATCAGCAGGTGGGTGTGGGCGTCGGTGAAGCCCGGGAGCACCACGGCTCCCTCCAGGTCGACCACCGTGTCTGCGGCGAACGCCAGCGCCTCGGATCCGATGGCGGCGATCGTCTCGCCGTCGACGGCCATGGCATCCGTCCACTGCCGACTCGGATCGGTGTGGGCGGTGAAGATCCGCCCCCCGCGGTAGAGCGTGCGCGTCATGCTGCCTCCTTCGCGGCGCGCTCGAGCCGTCGGGAGAGCACGCCGATGATGCCGGCCGGAACGGCCAGGACGAAGCTCGCCAGGGCGAGCGTGAGGGCGAAGCCCTGGTATCCCAGGAACCCCACCAGGGATGCGCCGATCACCGGCGTGAGCGCCGAGCCGACGAGGTAGGTCGCCAGCAACGGACCGGACCACCGACCGTCGACGTCGAGGGCCGAAGCGGTGGCGACGAAGTACATGAAGGCGACCGCGTAGATCGTGTTCCACGCGATGAAGACCACGACGAAAAGGGTCGGGTCGGACACGGAGCCTTCGACGATCTTCAGGATGCCGCCGGCCACCAGCAGCACGACGAGCGGGATGCCTCGACCCAGGCGATCGCCGACCGCGACGAGGGCGATCGTGCCGAGCAGGCCGCCGGCAGTGGCACCGCTGAGCGCGAGACTGAGCCCCTCGGGCGTCAGACCGGCGTTGTCGGCGCCCATGACCCCGGCCATGGCCCACAGCGAATCCTCGCTCGCGGCCCACAGGGCGAAGACCACGAGGAGCACGAAGCCCGCGATCGTGACCACGCGCGAGGGCGGCGCGGCCGTGCGGAGGGTTCCGGTGGGCGGCACCTCGATGGGGACGGCTTCGCCGACCGCCGCCGCCGCGTGCACGCTGGCGGCCGGGGCTGCCGGCATCCACGAGACCGTCAGAAGGGCGATGAGGCTGAACAGTGCCATCGACCCGAAGACGTCGAGCGGGGCGAGACCGATGAGCGGGACGACGGCGAGGATGATCGTGATCAGGCCGCGATTGGCGAGACCGTTCAGGCCCGCCACGCGATCGGGGTTGCGGAACGCGGCGAGCGCGGCACCCGCGGCGGCGACGGCCCCGCCCGCGCCGACACCGCCGACCAGCAGCCCGGTCACGACGAGGGCAGGGAGGAGCGCCGCAGCACCGAAACCCACGATCGCGAGGATCAGGCCGACCCGCGCGACCAGGCGGCGGCGCGGTCCCGCGCACGCGGGGGCGACGGCGAGGCCGACGAGGGCGGTGAGCAGCAGGGTGGCGGTGACGATCCAGCTCGCGGTGAGCACGTCGGCGCCGATACCGGCCTGGACGGCGGCGATCATGTACGGCGACATGTTGACGCCGAGGTAGCCCGCGATACCGACGAGGAACGTCGAGGAGGCGGTGGGGAAACGGATGGGGAGCCGGGCGGCGCCGACGGATGTCGGAGTGGTCTGAACGGGAGTGGACACGGGAACCTCTCGGGGGAGCCGGCGAGCGGCGGACACGGGATGGGCCGGGACGCGTCGTCGTCGAGCGCGTCCGGTGACCCGAGGCTAGGGACCGTGTGTTTCGGTCTCCGTGCTCGTTGTGTTTCCCTGACATTAAACGTTTAAGTACGCGAGCCCGCAAGACGTCGCCGCACGGTCACCCCGATCCCGCGTCCGGTAACGTTACTGCTCGTGACCCCGCGCAAGCCGACGCTCCACGACGTGGCCGCCGGCGCGGGCGTCTCGATCGCCGCCGCGTCCTTCGCACTCCGGGGGAAATCGGGGGTGTCTGCTGAGACACGCGACCGCGTGACGGCCGTCGCCCGCGACCTCGGCTATTCGGTCAACATGCCCGCCCGGAACCTCCGCACCGCCCGATCGGGGGCCGTCGGACTCCACCTCCCGGCGGGAACGACCCACCTCCCGTACTACACCGACTTCGCCTTCGGAGTCGTCGATGCCGCGGATCGCCACGGACTGTCGGTGATCCTGCTCCCCCATCGCGACGACGCCGCGAGCGGCGCCCCGGCATCGTTCGTCGACGGATATGTCGTGGTCGACGCCTCGATCGAGGATGCCGGCATCCGAGCCCTGCTCGACTCCGGTCGTCCCGTGGTCAGCGGCGAACACGTCTTCGGCGGGATGGGACGCACGAGTGCGAGCGTCGCCATCGATCACGCCGCCGCCCTGCGACGTCTGCTCGCCCACCTGAGCGAGCGCGGGGCGCAGCGCATCGCGGCGGTCCTCCCTCCCGACGGGACCGCATGGAGCCGGGAACTCGCCGAAACCTACGAGAGCTGGGCCCGCGAGCACGGCCTCGACGGCCTGTCACGAACCGTCTCGTTCGTGCCGACGGCGGCCGAGATCGCCACCGTGGTGACGGAGATCGTCGCCGACCCCACCGTGGACGCCGTCGTCATCGCCCCGAGCGGATCGGCGGCGACCGCCCTCGCCGCCGCCGCCCGCGCGGGGCGCCGGGTCGGCGACGACCTGCTCGTCGCTGCCTGCGTCGACGAGCCCGCCCACGCCCTGCTCTCACCGCCGGTCACCTCGATCGACCTCGCCGCGCGCGAGCTCGGTGCGGCATGCCTCGAGCTGCTCGTCGAGGTCTGGGATGCCGAGACCCTCGCCGATCCCGTCCGAGTCGCCCACCCGCGTCTCGTCGTGCGCGACAGCACGGCCGGACACGGGGGCGATCCGGGCGAGACGCTGCACCCCGCGACCTAGGGTGGACATCGTGCGGGTGCGGTTCTTCGGCGGATTGAGCGTCGACACGGGCGAAGGGCACGTCACGGTGCCCGGCCGCGGGCAGCAGTCGCTCCTGCTGCGCCTCGCCGTCGACGCCGGCACCACGGTGGGCTACCGGGCCCTGGCTGAGGACATCTGGGGCCTCGACACCCCCGACGATCCCCGCGCTGCACTGCAATCCCTCGTCTCGCGCCTGCGTCGGGCCCTCCCCACCGGCACGGTCTCATCGGCCCCCGGCGGCTATCGACTCGACCTGCCGCGGACGGCGATCGACATCACCTGCTTCCAGGATCTCGTCGCCCAGGCTCGCTCCACGGGCGATGCCGCACCGGCGCGGGAAGCATTGGCCCTGTGGAGCGGTGAGGTGTGGACCCCGCACGACGGGTTCGACTGGCTCGTCCGCGACCTGCTCGAGGACCGATCGCACGCCGAGCGCGTGGTCGCCACCGCTCCCCCGCCCGTGGCAGGGTCGTTCTCTGCTGCCGATGTCACGCCCGCCGCCCTCACCGCCCTCGTGGGTCGCGGGGTCGAGCTCGATGCCATCCGCGAACGTCTGACGACGGATCGCCTCGTCACCCTCATCGGTCCCGGCGGTGCGGGCAAGACCACCCTCGCCGTCGAGACGGTGCGCGCGGTCACCGACTCGATCGTCGTCGAGCTCGCCCCGGCCGCCGCGGGAGACGTATGGACGGCGATCGCGGGGGCGGTCGGTCGTCGCATCCGCCTCCCCGAGTCGGCAGGTGCGTCCCTCACCGCAGCCGAGCGCGTGGCCGAGGCCGTCACCGGTCGACGCGTCGTGATCGTGCTCGACAACTGCGAGCACGTCATCCACGAGGCCGCCGAGGCCGCCCTCGCTCTGCTGCGCATGAGCCCGGGAGTGCGCGTGCTGACCACGAGCCGCGAACCCCTCGGCATCCCGGGAGAAGCCTTCGTCGATCTCGGTCCGCTGCCGCCCGAAGACGCGGCCACGCTCTTCGCCCAGCGCGTGCGGTCGGCGCGGGGACGCGTTCCTGACGACGACGAGCGCGAAACCGCGCAGCGCATCGTGCGACGCCTCGACGGATTACCCCTCGCGATCGAGCTCGCCGCCGCCCGCTCCCGCACCCTGTCGCTCGCCGAGATCGACGCGGGACTCGACGACCGATTCGCGCTGCTGTCGAACGGGCCGCGGCTCAGTTCGCAGCGCCACCGCACCCTGCGTGCCCTCATCGACTGGAGCTGGGACACCCTCGGCGGGGGCGAACGCACCGCCCTGCAGGTCGCCGCGGTGTTCCCCGACGGAATCGGAGCGGCCGACGCTGCCGCCGTGGCTCGCGCCTTCGACAGGGATGCCGCCGATTTCGACGCCCTCGTCGACCGCTCGCTGCTCGTCCGACGCGAGGGACGTTTCCGCATGCTCGAAACCGTGCGCGAGTACGGCCTCGAACGCCTGCGCGAGGACGGGAACGAGGTGCCGTTCCGCGCGCGGGCGGCCGCAGTCCTGACCCGTCTCGCCGCACAGCGCGAGCAGACCGTGCGCGGACCGGGGCTGCGAGCGGCCCTCGCCTGGTTCGACGCGAACGACGAGAACCTGGCCGCAGCACTGCGCACCTACGTCGACTCGGGCGATCGGAGCGAGGGCATCCCGCTGCTGCGCAGCCTGCTGTGGCCCTGGGCGGTGCGCGAGCGCGGCGACGACCTGCGCCGCGCGGTCGGAGAGTTCGCCGACGCCGATGCCCCGCTCGACAGCGAGGCCCGGGTGGTGGTCGAGTCTCTCGCCCTCTTCTCCGCGTCGTTCCCCGAAGCCGGACGAACCGCGACCGTGACCCCCGAAGCATATGCGGTCCGCCGCGCCGAGCTCGAGGCGGCGGCGGCGGAGTACCCCTCCGAGGTGACGGCACTGGTGGCCCCGCTCCTGCGGCTGGCTGCGACCGTGATTCTCGCCGGAGGCGGCGAGGGCGAGCGCACCTGGCACGTCGAGGTGACCGATGACGAGCTCGCCGAGGCTCCCCCGTGGTCGCGCGCGATTCTGCACGCCCTGCGCGCGGGAGCCGCCCAGAACTCCGGCGACATGGACGTGCTCGGAGTCGAGAGCGCGAAGGCGTTGGAGATGTTCGAGATGATCGGCGACCCGTGGGGCACGGGTTTCGCCAGCCAGCTGCGCTCCGAATGGCTCGTGCTCGCCGACCGTCTCGACGAGGCGCTCGCCGTCATCGACCGCTCCGGCGACGCGATCCGCGGCCTCACCTCCGCGCCGGATCTGCTTCAGCAGGAGGCTCAGGCGGTCGGCATCCTCCTCCGCCTCGGCCGCCTCGACCTCGCCCGGCGGCGGGCGGCCGACATCGATCGCGCGGCGGCGGCGGACGGATCCGTTCGCGCGCTGGGGCAGGCGCGCATGACCGCGGCCCAGATCGAGATCGCCGCAGATGACGGCGACGCCGCCCTGCGCCAGATCGAGCGCATCGATCTGGCCGGGCAACCCGGCATCCCGGATCAGTTCCTCGCGTGGATCGACGCGCAGCGGGCCCAGGCTCTGCTGCTCCTGGGGCGTTGCGACGAGGCCCGCGACGTCCTGCGCACGGGGCTCACGCGCGCCGCCGACTCGCGGGACCATCCCATCATCGCCATCGTCCTGCTCACGGTGGCGGGATGGAACGCGGCCGTCGACCGCCTCGACCGCGCCGAGGAGGCACTCGCCCGGGCGGACGCCGTCCGCGGAGGCTCCGACGAACGCGCCCCCTTCGCCGTGTGGGTGCGCGAGCGCATGACAGCGGGCGCCGAGGTGACCCCGGCGCCCGCTGTCGGCATCCGTCCCGCTCTTTCGAAGGTGGATGCCGAGACCCTTCTCGCGTTGCTCGACTAGGCCTTGCGCATGTAGGCGCGCACCGTGAGCGGGGCGAACACCGCCACGATCACCGCCGCCCCGACGAGCGAGATGATCACGTCGGAGCCCGCCGTGCCGGTGTTGACGAGGTCGCGCACCGCGGTGACGAGGTGCGAGACGGGGTTCACGTCGACGAACCACTGCAGCCACGACGGCATGGTGTTCGAGGGCACGAACGCGTTCGACAGGAACGTCAGCGGGAACAGGATCAGCATCGAGATGCCCTGCACGCTCGACGCGCTGCGTGCGATGACGCCGAAGAACGCGAAGATCCAGCTGATCGCCCACGAGCAGGCGATGACGAGCAGGCCCGCGGCGACCACGGCCCAGATGCCGCCGGCCGGACGCAGACCCATGATGAAGCCCATCGTGAAGGTCAGCACGGTCGCGATCGCGTACCGCACCGTGTCGGCCAGCAGCGCCCCCGACAGCGGGGCGATACGAGCGATGGGAAGCGAGCGGAACCGGTCGAACACGCCCTTGTCCATGTCTTCGCGCAGCTGCGTGCCGGTGACGACCGAAGTCGTGATGACGGTCTGCACGAGGATGCCGGGAATGATGATCGGCAGGTAGCTCTGCACGTCTCCCGCGATCGCGCCGCCGAAGATGTACGTGAACATCAGGGTGAACAGGATCGGCTGCACTGTGACATCGATCAGCTGCTCGGGCGTGCGGCGGATCTTCAGCAGACCGCGGCCGGCCATCGTGACGGTGTTCTGCAGGGTCTGCGCGAGGCTCGCGGTGCGGGGCAGGTCGCGGGTGGCGGTGAGGGCGCTCATGGGCGGGCTCCTTCCAGGTCGGCGGCGCTCTCGCGCGCGGCGGTGTCGTCGGTCGGCACACCGGTGCCGGTGAGGGTGAGGAAGACCTCGTCGAGGGTGGGCTGCTGCACGCTGAACTCGCTCAGGTGCAGTCCTTCCTCGCGGAACGCCACGAGCAGGTCGGTGACCCGGTCGGGGTCGGACATGGGCACCGTGAGGCGCGCGGCCTCGGGCGAGACGATGGCCGTGGCATCGAGCACTCGTCCGACGGTCGCTCGCGCGGCGTCGAGGTCGGAACCCGGCTGCAACCGCAGGACGAGCGAGGCCTGGCCGACGGAGGCCTTGAGCTCGAGGGCCGTGCCCTCGGCGACGACGCGTCCGCGGTCGATGACGGCGATGCGGTCGGCGAGCTGGTCGGCTTCGTCGAGGTACTGCGTGGTGAGCACGACGGTGGATCCGGATGCCACGAGCCGGCGGATCGTGTCCCACATCTGTCCACGGGTGCGGGGGTCCAGGCCCGTGGTCGGCTCGTCGAGGAAGATGAGCGGCGGCTGCGCGATGAGAGAAGCCGCGAGGTCGAGCCGGCGACGCATGCCGCCGGAGAACTTCGCCAACGGACGGGATGCGGCCTCGGTGAGCCCGAACTCCTCGAGCAGCTCGCTCGCCTTGCGGCGCGCATCACCGCGGGACAGGCCCAGCAGTCGGCCGAAGATCATCAGGTTCTCGGTCGCGGAGAGCTTCTCGTCGACCGAGGCGAACTGCCCGGTCAGGCCGATGAGCTGCCGCACGACGTGCGGCTCGCGGGCCACGTCGTGGCCGAAGATCTCGGCCCGGCCGCCGTCGGGTCGCAGCAGCGTCGTGAGCATGCTGATGGTGGTGGTCTTGCCGGCGCCGTTGGGGCCGAGCACGCCGTAGACCGTGCCGGCCTCGACGACGAGATCGACGCCGTCGACGGCCCGGTTGGCGCCGAACGTCTTGACGAGCCCTTCGGCTCGGACCGCGGGAGTGCGGGTGGATGAAGTGGTCATGACGACAGGATGCGCCGGAGGCTCTGCCGCACCGCTGTCACGGTGGCGGGAGCGCTGTCACGGCGCTGTCACGACTCCCCCGAGACGACGAGAGACCGGATGCCACGGCCTCGGGCCACGGCATCCGGTCTCTCGTTCTCGCGGGTCAGGCGCCGCGCAGGCGCTCCGCCAGGTAGCCCTGCAGCGCGTCAAGACCGATGCGCTCCTGGCCCATGGTGTCGCGGTCGCGCACGGTCACGGCGTTGTCGTCGAGCGAGTCGAAGTCGACCGTGACGCAGAACGGGGTACCGATCTCGTCCTGGCGGCGGTAGCGGCGGCCGATGGCGCCGGCGTCGTCGAAGTCGATGTTCCACCCGGCCGAGCGCAGGGTGTCGGCGACCTCGCGGGCCAACGGCGACAGACGCTCGTTGCGCGAGAGCGGCAGCACGGCGACCTTGACGGGCGCGAGGCGCGGGTCGAGCTTGAGCACCGTGCGGGTGTCGGTGCCACCCTTGGCGTTGGGCACCTCTTCTTCGCGGTACGCGTCGACGAGGAAGGCCATCATCGCGCGAGTGAGACCGAACGAGGGCTCGATGACGTAGGGCGTGTACTTCTCGCCCGAGGCCTGGTCGAAGAAGGTGAGTGACTGGCCCGAGGCCTCGGAGTGGCTTTTGAGGTCGTAGTCGGTGCGGTTGGCGACCCCCATGAGCTCGCCCCACTCCTTGCCCGGGAAGCCGAAGCGGTATTCGACGTCGATCGTGCCGGCGGAGTAGTGCGCGCGGTCGTCCTCGGGGACGTCGAAGCGCTTCATGTTCTCGGGGTCGATGCCCAGCTCGATGAACCAGTTCCAGCAGGCCTCGACCCAGTGCTCGAACCACTCGTTCGCCTCGGCCGGCGGGGTGAAGTACTCGATCTCCATCTGCTCGAACTCGCGCGTTCGGAAGATGAAGTTTCCGGGGGTGATCTCGTTGCGGAACGCCTTGCCCACCTGGCCGACGCCGAACGGCGGCTTGCGACGGGATGCCGTGAGCACGTTCGAGAAGTTCACGAAAATGCCCTGCGCGGTCTCGGGGCGCAGGAAGTACAGGCCCGACTCGTCGTCGACGACGCCGAGGTAGGTCTTGACCAGGCCCGAGAACGACTTGGGTTCGGTGTACTGGCCCTTCGTGCCGCAGTTCGGGCAGGGCACGTCGGCGAGGCCGTTCTCGGCCTTGCGGTTCTTGCGCGCCTCGAAGTCCTCGATGAGGGTGTCGGCGCGGAAACGCTTGTGGCAGCTGAGGCACTCGACCAACGGGTCGGTGAAGGTGGCGACGTGGCCCGAGGCCTCCCACACGCGCTTGGGCAGGATGATGCTCGAGTCGAGACCCACCATGTCGCCGCGCCCGCGGACGAAGGTCTGCCACCACTGCCGACGGATGTTCTCCTTCAGCTCGGTCCCGAGGGGGCCGTAGTCCCACGCGGACCGCGAACCGCCGTAGATCTCACCGGCCTGGAAGACGAACCCCCGATGGCGGGCGAGGGCGATGACCTTGTCGAGGCGGGATTGTTCGGCCACGGTGGCTCCAATGGTCGGGAAAGTTGTGGGGATCGAGCGCGAGTGCGCGGCATCCAGTTTATCGAAGCGGCCCGTGTTCTTCCGGCCCGCCGGTCAGCGCCCGATCGCGCTCCGCCCGCCAGTTCTGCAGGTACGGCATCGCGGTGTTCGCCGCATGGGCGCCGCGGGTGGCGCGCGCTGCGACGGCCAGGGCCGCGGGGCTCTCCGCCAGCGTCGACGGCATGTGCGCGATCGGGTAGGGGAAGCGGTTGCGGAACATGTCCATCCACAGCAGCACCAGATCGCCCTCGTGCGCCAGAGTCGCTCGGGTGCGCGAGCCACGCTCGTGCCGCTCGATCGACCATCCACCGCGGTGGATGGTCGCCCGATAGTCGGGATCGCCGCCCCACGCCCAGCTTCCCCCTCCCCCTCTCGGGGTGAACGGGCCGCGCACGGCGAGGGCTCCGGCGAGGGCCTTCGGCGTCCACGGCGCGGGGAAGAACGTCGACAGGCTCACGCCGAGAGCGAGCGGCGACAACAGCGCAGGCACCTCGGCATCGTTCCGCGGCATCTCGGCGGCGAGGGCGGCGAGCAGCGCGACGGTCGTGGGCGCCGGCTCTCCCTCGTCGAGCAGGGCGATGAACGTCTGCAACGACAGCACGTACGACCGGTGCGCCGCGGCATCCCGGAACGGGGGAAGGGGGATGCCGTCGACCGCCGGACGACCCCACGGGACGTCCTCGCCAGAGGTCTCGCTGAGCCCCTCACGGCCCGGCCGGGCGCCCCGGCTCATCGCGTGATCCGCTCGCGCCGCACCGTGAACCGCTCCAGCGCCGCGGTGTCGATCTCGACGCCCACCCCCGGCCCGGTCGGCACGCGCACGTATCCGTCGTCGAGCACGGCCGGTTCGGTGACGATGTCGCGGTCGTAGAAGCGGGCGGATGCCGAGATGTCGCCCGGGAGCGTGAAGCCCGGCAGCGCGGCCAGGGCGGCGTTGGCGGCGCGGCCGATCCCCGTCTCGAGCATGCCCCCGCACCAGACGGGAACACCCGCAGCGAGCGCGCGGTCGTGGATCGCGACGGCCTCGAGATAGCCGCCGACCCGCCCGGCCTTGATGTTGAGGATCGCCGCCGACCCCAGGGCGAGGGCATCGGCCGCCGCCTTGTCGGAGACGATCGACTCGTCGAGGCAGACCGGCGTCGTCAGTCTCTTCGCGAGGGTCGCGTGATCGACCAGGTCGTCCTCTTGCAGGGGCTGCTCGATCAGCAGAAGCTCGAAGCGGTCGAGTTCGGCGAGGGTGTCGGCATCCCGAAGCGTGTACGCGGAGTTCGCGTCGACCTGCAGCGGGATCGATCCGAACGCCTCGCGGACGGCGGCCGTGTCGTCGATATCGCGACCGGGCTTGATCTTGATTTTGATGCGCACGTAGCCCTCGTCGAGGTAGCCGCCGACGGTGTCGACCAGCGCCGCCGGGTCGCTCTGGATGCCGACCGAGACGCCCGAGGGCACGCGGGTCTTCTCGGAGCCGAGGTACTGCGCGAAGCTGCGACCTTCCGCGCGCAGAGCGGCGTCGATGACCGCGAGCTCGAGGCCCGCCTTGGCCATGCGGTGGCCGACGATACGGTGCAGCGCGCCGGCGACCTCCTCGGGCGCGACGATACGCCGTCCGAGCAGCGCCGGAGCGAGGAACCGGGTCAGCACGTCCCACGCACCCTGCGTGTACTCGCTGGAGTAGGACGGCTCGGACTGTGTCACCACTTCCCCCCAGCCGCGGCCGTCGGGCGTCTCGGCGGTCACGATGATCACCTCGCGCACCGTCTCGGTGCCGAACGAGGTGGTGAAGGGAGACACGAGCGGCATGTGCAGCACACGCAATTCGACCGCATCGAGGGTCACGGGCGCGGCGGGGCGGATCGATGGCATGACGGCAGGCTAGCGGGCGCGTTCGCGAACCGATCGCGCGGTGGGCCACGCTCCCGAGAAACCGGCTCTGCGGGCGTTGTCGTCGGGATCCGGACGGACGGTGCCGCCCATCTCTCAGGAGTTTCGCTCGGGCCCCGTCGGCGGGCGGGCGACCGTAACGCCCGCGCGCGCACCTGGCAAGGGACCGTGCCCCCGTCCGACGCGCGCGTAGCGTCGGCCGCATGAGCGCTGACTTCACCCCCCGCCACGCGATCGTCACCGGCTCCGACTCGGGCATCGGCGCGGCGACCGCCCTCGCCCTCGCCGACGCCGGCATGGACGTCGCCGTGACCTACCACTCCGATAAGGACGGCGCCGAAGAGACCGCCGCGGCCGTGCGCGAGCGCGGCGTGCGCGCGATCGTCGCGCAGTTCGACGCCACCGAGTTCAACAAGGTCCCGGATGCCGTGAACGCGATGGCCGACGAGCTCGGCGGCCTCGACGTCTTCGTGAACAACGCCGGCGGCGGTATCGGCGGAAGCTTCCTCGACCTCGACTTCGACACCTGGCGCACCGACATCTCGCTCAACCTCGACGGAGCGTTCCTCGCCCTGCACACCGCGGCCCGGCGCATGGTGAAGACCGGCAACGGCGGTCGACTGATCGTGGTGTCGAGCGTCCACGAGCACCAGCCGCGCGTCGGTTCCGCCCCTTACGTCGCCGCCAAGCACGGCGTCGGCGGCCTCATCAAGACGATGGCCCTCGAGCTCGGGCAGTACGGCATCACCGCCAACGCCGTCGCCCCCGGCGAGATCGCCACCCCCATCAACGACATGTCGGCCGAAGACGCCGAGCGCACCCACCGCCCCGGCATCCCGCTCGGCCGCCCGGGCAAGCCCGACGAGGTCGCCGACGTGATCCGCTTCCTGGCATCGCCGGCGAGCGCTTACGTCACCGGCGCGAGCTGGGTCGTCGACGGCGGGATGCTGCACATGGGCCCGCAGGCGGGATCGCACATGGAGTCGGACGCCTGGCGTTCGGCCGGCGAGGAGTGAGAACGATGAGCGACGAGAAGAGCTTCGAAGAGAACCGTCACGACCAGCTGACGAGCGCGCCGAAGGCGACGGAGGAAGACGCGGCCCCGCGTTTCGACGTCTCAGAGCACGACGGCGTGACCCGCATCGACGTGCGCGACGACGCGGCCGTACGGCCGGGCCCCGGCCCGGGCGACCCGGCGGCCGAGAAGGACACGCCGATCACCGAGCAGTGACGACTACCCGACGATGAGGTAGCCGCGTCGGTCGAAGCCGCCGATCCTGCGACCGGATGCCAGCTGCCCCTGCACCTCGTCGCGCAGGCGTCGACGCCATTCGGAGGCTGCCGCCGGGTCGCTCGAGCGCAGAGCCTCGATGTCGTCGGGCACGGGCACGACCGCTGAGATCTCGGCATCCGTCGGGGTGGGCGCGGGCGGTTCGGCGAGCGCCCAGACGGCGAGCAGGCGGTCGGATTCGTCGCCGCGGTTGACGGCGTCGGCCATCTCGCCGTACTGGTTCACGAGGTAGTCGGTGGCCCGCGCGCCGAGCACCGCGAGGTTGAAGTGGGCGTTGCGACCCACGAGCGGGTCGAAGGTCCAGGTGATGCGGCCGACGCCGCGCTCGAGTGCCCACTCGCGCTGGTGATTCTTGAGCTGGCGCCCGAGACCGCGGCCCTGGTAGCCGGGGATGATGCCCGTGATGTGCGAATGCATCGACCGGTCGGCCGGCGGGCCGAAGAACGCCGCCGAGGCGCCGATCATCTCGTCGCCGTCGAAGAGTCCCACGACGTAGTTGCCGGCGTGCTCGAGCGCTCGCAGGATGTTGGCCGGCATGGTGCCCCGCTCACCCCACACGCGGTCGAGCACGTGCGCGGCCTCGTGAATACCCTCGACCGTGTCGAGCGTGCGGATGTCGATGGCACTCATGCTCCCGATCCTTCCACTGTGACCCGTGTGGGTCAGCGCGGGAGGGTTCCGCCGACGTGACGGATCGTGCGCCCGCGCTCGATGACGATCGCGATCCCGCCCACGAGCCAGAGCGGCACCTGGGCGAGGAAGGCCAGGCGGAACGCGTCGAGAGAGTAGGTCTCGGGGCTGCCGGCTCCCTGAACGTCCATCGCGATGCCGATGAACAGAATGGCGAGCAGCGCCGCGAGGAACCCGCCGCCGTTCACGATGCCCGTCGCCGTGCTCAACCGGTGGCTCGGCGTGAAGGTGCGCGCGTGGTCGAAGGCGATCATCGACGCCGGTCCCCCGGTCGACAGCGCGAACATCAGCACGATCAGGAGCCACACCGGGGCGGGGCCCGGCCACACGATCACGACGATCCACATCACGGCCTGGAACACGACCGTCGGCAGCACCAGCCAGCGGGAGCGGCGGGTGGGATGCCGACTCGACAGCGCCCCGATCACGGGACCGCTGAGAATGCTGAACAGCACGAGCGAGGTCATGACGAGCGACGCCGTGGCGGGCTCGAGCCCCTCGCCCGCGGTGAGGAACGGGAAACCCCAGAGCAGCATGAACGCCGTACCCGCGAAGGGCGTGGCGAAGTGCGACCAGAAGCCGAGGCGCGTACCGGGATGCGCCCACGACTCGCGGAAGCCCTGCCGCAGATCGGGCGACGACCGCACCACGCGGATCGCGCCGGTCTGCGTGTCGACCGACGTGTCGACGGGGTCGGCCCGACGTTCGGGCGGGCGGTTGCGGATGATCAGGAACGTGAGGATCGCGAACAGCAGGCCCAGCCCCGCGACGCTGCCGAAGGCGACGCTCCAGCTGGTGGCGTGCAGCAGGGCGGCCAGCGGAACCACGGCGACGATCTGACCGAGCTGCCCGATGATCCCCGTCAGCTGCACGAGCACGGGTGCCCGCTGTGCGGGGAACCACGTCGCGATCACGCGCAGCACGCTCGGGAAGATCGCCGCGTCTCCCGCGCCGATCAGGACACGGGCCAGGATGCCGATCCCCACGGCATCCGCCGACGCCATGACGAGCTGGCCCGCGGCCATCAGGACCATGCCGATCGCGATCATCGGACGCGCGCCGAAGCGGTCGAGCAGGAGACCCACGGGAATCTGCATCGCTCCGTAGACGAATAGCTGGATGACGGCGAACATCGACAGCGCCGAGGCATCCGCACCGAAGCGCACCGCCGCATCGACTCCCACGGCGGACAGGGAGGTGCGGTTGATGATCGACACGACGTAGGCGAGCACGCCCACGCCCCACAGCGTCCAGGTGCGCCACCCCGGCCGATCGAGGCGGAGGGTGCTGGTCACGGGTTCCAGGCTAGTCGCGGCCACCGACATCGGCGGCGTGGATGGCGCGCGCAGGGGCGGCGGGACGCGAGGTCCGCATCGGGGCGTCAGCCGTGCACCGGGGCGTACGCCGGCCGCCCCGATGCACGGAAGGCGCCCCGGTGCGACGCGAAGGTGCGGCGCGTCAGGCCAGAACGTCCGCCATCTCGCGGCGGACCCGCTCGAGATGCTCCACGAGCGGGGTGCCCGCCGTGTCGGCCGCCCACTGCTCGAGGGCCGTCTGCAGCAGGTCCACCGCGACCCCCGCGACGACGCGCGCCCGCAGCGCGTCCACACCACGCGCGCGATACCCCTCGGTCAGGACCGCACGCAGATCGGCCTGCTTCTGCAGGTCCCGCTCACGCAGGGCGGGCTCGGACTCGATCACGCGGCGCGCGGCCGCCATCTCGCGGCGGCGGGGCTCGAAGCGCTCGGCCGCGAGGGTCTGGAAGCCGCTCCACGCGATCGCGAAGGGCGGCACGTCGGCGGGGGCGGCCGCGAGCATCTGGTCGGCGAGCCGAGGGATCTCGTCGTCGCCGAAGAAGACCTCGCGCTTGTCGCCGAAGTGCCGGAAGAACGTGCGACGCGTCACGCCGGCGCGCTCGACGATGTCGGGCACCGTCGTCGCCTCGAAGCCGCGCTCGGCGAACAGCTCCATCGCCGCCGCGCGGAGGCGTTCTCGCGTATCGGGTGCCCATCTGGCCATGTCGGAATCCTATGTGACGACACGTGGTGTCATCACGTCTATAGTGAAGACACTCCGTGTCATCACGCGAAAGGCTCCCCATGCCCGCACACGCCGCCGCAATCCTCCCCGCACCGCGGGCCGCGCTCACCGTCACCACCGTCCAGACCCCCGCTCCCGCCGCCGACGAGGTGCTCGTGCGCGTGCGCGCCGTGGCCATCAACCCGGTCGACTGGGTCATCCAGGGCACCAGCCGCGTCACCTACCGATGGCTGAACACGCCGGCCGTCCTCGGCTCCGACGTGGCGGGCGAGGTCGTCGCGATCGGTTCCGCCGTGACCCGCTTCCGCGTGGGCCAACGCGTGTTCGGCCTGGCCACCGGCACCGACCGCGGGCGTGACCCGCTCCGAGAGGGCGCCTTCCAGGAGTACACGACCCTGGTCGAGCGCCTCACGGCCCCCATCCCCGACGACCTCTCCGACGAAGAGGCCGCGGTCTTCCCCCTGGGTATCTCCACGGCCGCGTGCGCGCTGTTCCAACCCCAGCTCCTCGGACTCCGGATGCCGGGCGACCCGGCGCCGACCGCCAGCCGAGGCGTCGTGGTGATCTGGGGTGGCTCGACGAGTGTGGGGATGAACGCCGTCCAACTGGCGCACGCCGCCGGATACGACGTGGTGACCACGGCATCCGCGAAGAACGCCGAGACCCTGCGCGGGCTCGGCGCGGACGCCGTCGTCGACCACCGGTCACCCACGGCGGTGGCCGACCTCGTCGCGGCCATCGGGGGACGACCCGTCGTCGGGGCGGTGGCTCTCGGCGCGGGTTCGACCGACGCGTGCATCGACGTGCTCGCCCGCACCGGCGGGGAACGCCTGGCCATGGCCAGCACGCCGGTCTCGCTGGACTCGCTGGTCGGTCGGCGCCGCCTGTTCCCCGCAATGCTGCCGGTCTTCACCCGCATCGGCCTCGGAACGCTCCGCTCGACGTTGCGCGCCCGACGCCGTGGCATCCGGGCCGCCTTCGTCTGGGGCAGCAGCCTGCGCGACGACGAGATGGGTCCCCGGCTCTGGGGCGAGGTCGTTCCGCGGATGCTGGCCGAGGGGGCGCTGCGACCGATGCCCGCTCCGCTCGTCGTCGGCGACGGCCTCGCCGCCGTGCAGGATGCCCTCGACCGGCAGCGCGCGGGCGTCTCGGCGCAGAAGGTGGTCGTGCGTCTGTAGCCGGCGTGGGGGCCGGGCGGAGACGCGGCCTGTCGGGCGTTGCGGCCCGTGGCCCCGGGGCGGGAGATGCGCCCCCGAGGCCACCAGCGCGCCAACGCCTCCGACGCACGCGCCCGCACCCCCACAACGCACCCGCCCCGAAACGCGACGGCACGTGGTCGGCGACGCCACCGGCGCACGGCAGAATGGTCCGATGGTCTCCGCGAGCCCCCACCTGCAGCCCGATCACGCGTGCCTCATCGTCCACGGCAGCGACACCCCCGGCATCATCGCCGCGGTCTCGGCGCTCATCGCCCGCCAGGGCGGCAACATCGTCGCCTTCGACCAGTACTCCGACGACCCCCGCGGCGGTGCGTACTTCCAGCGGGTCGTGTTCCACCGCCCCAACCTGTCGGTGGCCCTTCCCGACATCGAGGCCGATCTCGCCACGACCCTCGGCGAGGGCTTCGAGCTCGAGTGGACCCTGACCGACCTGTCGACGCCGAAGCGCATGGCGATCCTCGCCTCGAAGCAGGACCACTGCCTGCTCGATCTGCTGTGGCGTCACCGCCGCGGCGACCTGCCCGTCAGCATCCCGATGGTCGTGTCGAACCACACCACGGCCGCCGAAGACGTGCGCTCGTTCGGCGTGCCCTTCTTCCACGTGCCCTCGACGCCCGGTCCCGACAAGTCCGAGTCCGAGGCCCGCATTCTCGAACTGCTCGTCGGCAACGTCGACTTCGTCGTGCTCGCGCGCTACATGCAGATCCTCTCGCCCGACTTCCTCGACAAGATCGGGGTGCCGGTGATCAACATCCACCATTCGTTCCTGCCGGCCTTCATCGGCGCCGAGCCGTACAAGAAAGCGAAGCAGCGCGGCGTGAAGCTCATCGGCGCGACCTCGCACTACGTCACGAGCGATCTCGACGAGGGCCCGATCATCGAGCAGGACACCGTCCGCGTGACGCACGCCGACTCGTCCGCCGAGCTCGCGCGTCGCGGCGCCGACGTCGAGCGCCAGGTGCTCTCTCGGGCCGTGCTCTGGCACGCCGAGGACCGCATCATCCGCCACGGCAACCACACGATCGTCTTCTAGACCCCGGATGCCGGGACGCGGCCGCGGCGCTCGGCTCGCCGCAGGCGGGTCGGCCGACGCGTGCCGCCGAACGCCCGCGCACGCGACTCAGGCGCTCCGACGCATCGCGAGACGGCATCTCGCTGACAGCTGCGTTGCGCGCTGCAACGGTTTCGTCAGCGAGATGCCGTCTCGGCGTCGGGGAGTGCCGCGGGACGGCCCCTCACGCGCCCGCGATCACTCCGGGTCGGTCGCCCGGCTGAGCGGGCCGGTGCCGCCGCGCGGCGGCTGCTTGCGCTGATCCGACAACTCGCCGCCCTGGCGTCCGCCGTACGGACGGCCGTGGTCGGCGAACTCGGCGCGGAAGAACGCCAGGCGCCAGTCGCCGAGTTCGATGCGCGCTCCGGTGCGCAGAATCCGGCCTCCGCGATCGCGTCCGGGGCCCTGCTCGCGCGCCCCACCGCCACCCACGGCGTCGAAGCCGTACAGCACGTACTCGTCGTCGCCCTCGTGCCGGATCTCGGCGTGCACCGGGGCGAGGCCGGGCAACCGCAGGTCGGCGCCCTCGCCGGACCCGATCACGGTGGTGGTGGGCAACAGGTCGAACTCCCGCGGACGCGAGCCGTCCCACGACGAATCGCCCACCGCGAAGATCAGGCGCGGGCGGCCCGATCCCGGCGTGTAGTGCGTCGTCGTGATGCGGCGGCGCACCGTGCGGTTGACGGTGGGCACGAGCGGCAGGGGGGTCTCGGGCGGGATGGGGAAGGTCAACGCCTGCCCCTTGTTCCGCCGCGTCAGCAGCGGCGCGACAGCGGCGACCGAGCCCAACCGGATGTGCGCCGAGCCGGTGATCGCTCGCTGCAGGGCGCTCTTCTTCACGTCGCCGAGGTGCAGGATCGGTCCGTCCGGCCCCTCGAGCCGCACGGAGATGCCCCGGGATGCCAGCGCATCGGCGACCGTGGACAACTCGGTGAGCGTGCGGCGGCCGTTGCCGGGCAACCGAGAGGGGTCGCTCACGACGATGCGCACCTCGGTGCCCGCGGCCGTGATCGTGCCCTCGAACGGCGGGGTGTCGGCATCCTGCCCCTGCTCGTGTTCCGAGAAGGCGAGGTCGATGTCGAGGCGCACCATGACGGCGCCGCCCCTCAGTTGCCGCGGTACGGGTCGGACCCGGCCGCGGTGTCGTCGCTCGTGGTGACGCGGAGGGTGCCGTTGAGCTTCCACGTCGCCCGGGGCGCGTCGGGGCCGATGTCGCGCGGCACCTCGACGGTCATGTCGACGAAGGAGTAGTTGACGGCGGCGCCACGACCGGTCAGGTACGACCACATCTCTCGGCCGAGGTCGGTCCAGTCGGTGATGGAGTGACCCTCGGGGCCGCGGGAGTCGGCGAACGGGTCGGTGGGTGAGGAGGAGTCGGACATGGCTTCGGTCCCTTTCTCGGTTCAGAGGAACACCAGCGTCCCAGCGCGTGGGGGGAGCAGAGGAGGGATTGCGCTCGAGCGAGCCGTGCGGGACGATTCTGTCTCCACGCCTCAGTACACGTACTCCATCAGTTCGACGCCGAGCACGCGGAAAGCGTCGTGCGCACGCAGGCGGTGGGCGATCGAGAGGTCGTCGAAGTTCACGATCAGCGCGTACGAGATTCCGGCGCGGGGTCCGCCGAGCACCCCCGCCTCGGCGCGGACACCCGGGGCACGCCCGGTCTTGTTGATGAACAGCAGCCCGTGCTGGTCGTTCTCGTGCGCGAAAGGATCGAGGCCGGTGGCGGATGCCACGAGCGACAGGTCGTGGTTCAGACTCAGCCACTCCGCGACCTGCGCGCTGACCTGCGGCGAGACGATCGTGGAGTTCACGAGCCCCGCGAACACCTGCGCCATCTCGCGAGCCGTCGACAGTGCCAGGTGGGGGGCGTCGTCGGGGCCGCGGTCGTCGCGGAAACGGTCGAGCAGGGCTGTGCGGCGAAGCCCCAGCTGCTCGACGCGCGCCCGCACCGATTGCAGGCCCACCCGGTGCAGCAGGGCGTTGACGGCGAGGGCGTCGCCGGAGGAGGCCGCGAGCATCGCCACGTCGGCCAGGGGCAGCGCCGGAGCCTTCAGGTGCTGCCAGATACCGCCGTGGGCCGCGCCGTGAACGGACGCGCGGTCGACGATCTCGAGCGGGTCGAGACGGCCCGTCTCGAAGGCGGCCGCCGCCTCGATGAGCAGCGGCACGACGCCGAGCCCGCCCACCGGCAGCGTGATGAAGTCGTCGCCCGAAAGAACCTCGGTCGAGCCCCCGTCGAGGTCGTCGATGCGCACCGAGACCCTGGCGCCCGACGCGGCCAGCTCGTCGAGCGAGCGCAGGGTCGCCGTGAACGATCGCCGACCCGCAGCCGCGCGACGGGGCAGGCGTTTCGGCCCCTTCCGTCCCGCTCCGCGGAGGGCCGGGGCGTCGCGTCTCGACGACTCCACCGGCCCGCCGACGGGGTCGGGCGTACTGGGCTCGGGAACCGGGGGCATGCCCACGAGCGTGGCTCCTTCCGCGTCAGCAGAGCAACAAACAGGACCTCACCAAATGGTGACGCGCTGGTCGGCGTCGAGCCAGAGGGCGTCGCCCTCGGTCACCTCGAACGCGTCGTAGAACGCGTCGATGTTACGCACGATCTGGTTGCAGCGGAACTCGTTCGGCGAGTGCGGGTCGATCGTGAGCAGGCGGATCGTCTCGGCATCCCGACCCTTCTGCTGCCAGATCTGCGCCCAGCTGAGCAGGAGCCGCTGGATGCCGGTGTACCCGTCGACGACCGGTCCGTTCAGATCGGTCTCGCCCTGGCTCTCGAGGAAGAGGCGGTAGGCGGCGATCGCGATACCGAGCCCCCCGAGATCGCCGATGTTCTCGCCGATGGTGAGGGCGCCGTTGACGTGGTGCTCCTCGCCGAGTCCCAGGGGAACGAGGGCCTCGTACTGGGCGATCAGGGCCTTGGTGCGCTCCTCGAACGCCGAGCGGTCGGCATCCGTCCACCAGTCGCGAAGCGACCCGTCGGCGTCGAAGCGGCTGCCCTGATCGTCGAAGCCGTGCCCGATCTCGTGCCCGATGACCGCGCCGATGCCGCCGTAGTTGGCCGCGGCGTCGCGGTCGGCGTCGAAGAAGGGGTACTGCAGGATGGCCGCGGGGAACACGATCTCGTTCATGAGCGGGTTGTAGTACGCGTTGACGGTCTGCGGCGTCATGTACCACTCGTCGCGATCGATCGGCTGTCCCACCTTGGCGAGCTGGCGGTCGTGCTCCCACACGTGCGCCCGGCGGACGTTGCCGACGAGGTCGTCGGCGACGATCTCGAGCTCGGAGTAGTCCTTCCAGCGGACCGGGTAACCGATCTTGGGCACGAAGGTGTCGAGCTTGGCGAGGGCGCGCTCGCGCGTCTCGTCGGTCATCCACGACAGGCCCTGGATCGAGCGACGGTAGGCCTCGATGAGGTTCGCGACGAGGCCGTCCATCGCGTCCTTGGCCGCGGGCTGGAAGTGGCGCTCGACGTACACCTTGCCGATCGCCTCGCCCAGGGCCGCCTCGACGAGGCTCACACCGCGCTTCCAGCGCTCGCGGTTGACGGGGACGCCCGTGAGCTGCGTGCCGTAGAACGCGAAGTTCTCGGCGACGAAGGCCTCGGAGAGGAAGGCGGCGGCCGCGTGCACGATCTTGAACCGCAGCCAGGCCTTCCAGTCGTCGAGGCGCTCCTCGACGAGGAGGGCGCCGAGGGATTCGACGAAGCTCGGCTGATAGACGACGACTTCGGCGAGCGCGTCCTCGTGGCCCGGGGCGACCCCCGCACGCCACGGCTCGAGGTCGAGTCCGGCGAGGGCGAGGGTGTCGTCCCACGTCTTCAGGTTGTAGGTCTTCACCGAATCGCGACTGTCTTCGCGCGACCAGTGGTGCGCGGCGATGTCGGTCTCGAGGGCGAAGGTGCGGTCGGCGGATGCCGCGGACTCGGCGACTCCGGCGAGCTCCAGGACGCGCTCGATGTGCGCGCGGTAGGCGGTGCGCGTCTCGTCGAAGTTGTCGAGGCGGTAGTAGCTCTCGTCGGGCAGGGAGATGCCGCCCTGGTAGACGACGGGGACGTAGCGGGTGGGATCGCCCGGATCGGGCTCGACGAAGAGCGTCAGCAGTCCGCTCACCCCGTCGCGCTCGAGCTCGCCGATGAGCCGGAGCAGGGAGGGGATGTCGGTGACGCCGTCGACGCGCTCGAGCTGCGGTGCGAGCGGCTCGCGGCCGGCGGACTCGATGCGGTCGGTGTCCATGAAGCTCGCGAACAGGTCGCCGATCTTGCGGGCTTCGCTGCCCGGCTCGGCATCCTGCGACTCCTGGACGATGGTGCGCACGTCCGCCTCGGCCTGCTCGGCGATGAGGTGGAACGAGCCCCAGCGGGCCTTGTCGTCAGGGATCTCGGTGCGCTCGAGCCAGCTGCCGTTCACGTGGCGGAACAGGTCGTCCTGCGGGCGGATCTCGTCGCTGAGCTCGTCGAGCGCGAGACCGGAGCGGGGGGTGTCGGTCATGCAGACAGGATATGTGCCTCACATCCGAGAGGGCTCGAAACGGGGCGAGCCCACCGTTGGGTGCGCCGCCACGGCGGTGTCGGAGGCCCGCCCTAGGCTCGGACCGTGACCGCTCCTGCGCCCGCGACGCTGAACCGCTCGATCCTGCGGCTCGCCCTGCCGGCGCTGGGCGCGCTCATCGCCGAGCCGCTGTTCCTCATCGTCGACGCCGCCATGGTGGGTCACCTGGGCGTCGCTCCCCTCGCGGGGCTCGGTATCGCCGGGGCGGTGCTGCAGACGATCGTCGGGCTCATGGTGTTCCTCGCCTATTCGACGACGCCCGCTGTCGCTCGGCGCTACGGCGCCGGCGAGTACGGCCGGGCCGTGCGGGTCGGCATCGACGGCATGTGGCTCGCGCTGTGCCTCGGCGCCCTGCTGGCGGCGGCCGGCTCTCTCGCGGCCCCCGGCATCGTCGACCTCTTCGGCGCTGCTCCCGACGTCGCCGAGAACGCACGCACCTACCTCGCGATCTCGATGTGGGGTCTGCCCGCCATGCTCGTGGTGTTCGCCGCCACCGGCCTGCTGCGCGGGATGCAGAACACGGTGACCCCGCTCTGGATCGCCGGCCTCGGCTTCGGCGCCAATGCGCTGCTCAACGCCCTGTTCATCTACGGCTTCTGCTGGGGGATCGCGGGGTCGGCGATCGGCACGGTCGTGGCGCAGTGGGGAATGGTCGGTGCATACGTCCTGGTCGCGCGGCGCTTGGCGCAGGTGCACACGGCATCCCTCCGCCTCGAGCGCGAGAGTCTGGGCGGCACCGTCCGCTCGGGCGGCTGGCTGTTCCTGCGCACCGTCAGCCTGCGGGCGGCGTTCCTCGCGACGGTCGCCGTGGCGACGGGTCTGGGCTCGGCCGAGCTTGCGGGATGGCAGATCGCCTTCACCATCTTCTCGACGGCGGCATTCGCCCTCGACGCCCTCGCCATCGCGGCGCAGGCGCTGATCGGCAGTTCGCTCGGCGCCGCCGACACCGACACGGTCGGCCGGGTGCTCCAACGCACGAGCGCCTGGGGCGTCTGGTTCGGTGTCGCGGTGGGGGCGGTGCTGGCCGCCGCGTCCGGTGTGATCGGCCTGGTCTTCACGGGGGATGCCGAGATCGCCGCGCTCATCCAGCCGGCGCTGCTGGTGCTCGCCGTCGCGCAGCCTCTGGCGGGGTTCGTCTTCGTGCTCGACGGCGTGCTGATCGGGGCCGGCGATGCGCGCTACCTCGCCCTCGCGGGGCTGCTCAATCTCGTGCCGTACGCTCCGGCACTCGTTCTCGTGGCGCTCTTCGCCGGCGGCGGTGCCACCGGCCTCGCGTGGCTGGCGGCGGCGTTCTTCGGTGTCTACATGGTGGCGCGCGCGCTCACGCTCGGGCTCCGTGTGCGCGGACAGCGGTGGATGACGGCCGGAGCCTGACGTCCCCCGATCCACCGGTCTGGACGGAGTGCGGGGCGGGACCCTCGTCGGCGCCCCGCCCCGGCGTCTCACGTGTACCAGGTGGGTACCGGCACCTGGCTGAGCAGCACGTACTCCCCCACCTCGCGCTTCTTGTACGCGATGGGATCGTGCAGGCTGTGCGTACGGAGGTTCCGCCAGAAGATGTCGAGCCCGACGGCGTTCGACGTCGCACGTGCTCCGGTCAGCTCGTAGATCTTGGATGCCACCTCGAGGCCGTCGTCGACGATGCGGAGCTTGCCGGCCGCGATTCGCACCGCGATCTCTCCGCGCCGACGCTCGGTCAGCTCCTCGCGCGGGGCGTGCAACACGGCACTGATCTCCGCACCCACGGCATCCAGGAGCGCCTCGTCGGCCCAGAGTTTCGACTGCAGGGTGCCGTAGCCTTCGAGCACGTACCACTCCTCGGTGGCGCGCTGCTTGTCGTCACCGCCGTAGGGCCAGGGCCGGGTGCGCTCACGGGTGTATGCCGACGCGGTCTCCAGCGCGCCCTCGGCGATGCCGAGGTAGAAGTTCGCGAACACGAGCTGGATCGCGGGCACGTTGAGGGTGTTGTAGACCAGCGACTGGAACTGCTTGTCGACGAATCCCGCGGCATCCGACCAGGGAACGCGCACATCGCGGATCTCGACCGAACCCGACTCGGTCAGACGCTGGCCGAGGTTGTCCCAGTCGCCGGCGAAGACGATCCCCTCCTGCGCCGTGGGGACGATCGCGAAGATGTGCGTCTCGGTGCCTTCGAGCACGCCCTCGAGCACCGTCAGGTCGGACACCCGGCCGCCGGTCGAGAACGACTTGCGCCCCGAGAAGATCAGGTCGTCGCCGTCCTCGCGGATCACGAGATCGGAGTCGCGCGGGTTGACTGCGCCACCGAAGAGGAAAGCGTTCGAGGTGTACAACTCCTCGACCGCCGCGATCTGCGCGTCGGTGGCCACGAGGCGCGCCGCCCATGCCCAGAGGTAGTGGTAGCCGAGCACCTGCCCGATCGATCCGTCGCCGCGGGCCACCGCGCGGATGACCCTGTACGGCGTATCCCACGTCTCTCCGGCGCCGCCGTGCTCGCGGGGACCGAGCAGCGTGACCAGACCCGACGCCTTGAGGAGCTCGACCTCACCGAACGGGGCCTGATTGGCCCGATCGCGCTCGACCGCGTCGACGGCGAGGATGTCGGCCACCTCGCGAGCGCGGACGATCCAGCCGGCGCTATCGTGTGGAGGGGCTGCGTCCCGCCAGCGGTCGGCCAGGCTCGTCGTCGCTGAATCCGTGATCGTCATGATCGTTCCTTCCCAGGTGTGTGATTCGGTGTCGCGCCCCTCACCGGCTGCCACCGGAGAAGGGCCGGCTGCTCGACTCGCGGCGGGGCGCATCCTCGTCCCCGCGTGTCGGTCAACCGCGTGCGGCCAGTAAACCTCCGCTCGCGCGCACAGCGACAGCGTTGTTACCGACAAAGACCCCGCGTTTCACACGGTGGCGTCACGAAGGCGCAGCTCACGCCCAGCGGCGGCACCACTCGTACATGATCACGGCGGCAGCCGACGCGGCGTTGATCGAGCGCGTGGAACCGTACTGGGTGATCTCGACCACGCCGGTGGCCGCCTCGATCGCCTCGGGCGACAGCCCCGGACCCTCCTGACCGAACAGCAGGACGCACGCCTCGGGGAGCTCGGCACGGTCGACCGGCACCGACCCCTCGACGTTGTCGACGGCGATCACCGGGAGTCCCGCATCCCGCGCCCAGGCGGCGAAGGCGTCGACGTCTTCGTGGTGCCGCACGTGCTGATAGCGGTCGGTCACCATGGCACCGCGCCGGTTCCAGCGGCGCTTGCCGATGATGTGCACCTCGGCCGCGAGGAACGCGTTGGCGCTGCGCACGATCGAGCCGATGTTGAGGTCGTGCTGCCAGTTCTCGATCGCGACGTGGAACGGATGCCGCTTCTCGTCGAGGTCGGCGACGATCGCGTCCATGCTCCAGTAGCGGTAGCCGTCGACGACGTTGCGGGTGTCGCCGTTCTCGAGCAGCTCGAGGTCGTAGCGGGGATCGTCGGGCCAGGCGTCCGGGCCGCCGGGCCAGGGACCGACGCCGTGGGTGGCGGTCGCGGCCGCCTCCCCCTGTCGGGGCTCTGCCCCGTCGGCATCCGTCGGGGGCTGGGCGGCGTCGCCCTGCGACGGCGTGGGGGTCTCGGCATCCGTCACCGTTTCAGGCTACCCGCGCGGCCTGCCGACGCCCGGGCGAGATCGGACGATCGGCTCGAGATCACGGGGCGCACCTTTCGTCGTCTCGTGCCGCCCCGCGACCTGGACGCCTCTGGATTCATCACTTTTCGGTGGCCCGAAAAATTGGTACGGTTTCGGGATGCCGAAAACAGCCGATCTTGTGGGTCGCCGTCGCACATCGGGGCGGGCGCTCTGGCTCCTCGGCCCGGCGATGGTCGCCGGCGTCGCCTACCTCGACCCCGGCAACGTCGCGAGCAACATGACCGCGGGCGCGACCTTCGGC
Source organism: Sphingomonas sp. G5 (assembly GCF_052660795.1). Classification (NCBI taxonomy): domain Bacteria; kingdom Pseudomonadati; phylum Pseudomonadota; class Alphaproteobacteria; order Sphingomonadales; family Sphingomonadaceae; genus Sphingomonas; species Sphingomonas sp. G5. The sequence goes on from NZ_CP109660.1 coordinate 3,298,742, forward strand.
TACCTGCTCGTGTGGGTCGTGGTGCTCGGCAACGTGATGGCGTGGCTGATCCAGTACCTCTCGGCGAAGCTCGGGATCGTCACGGGTGAGAGCCTCCCCCAGGTGCTCGGCCGCCGCATCCGCCGCCCCTGGGCTCGCCGGGCCTATTGGCTGCAGGCCGAGCTCGTCGCGATGGCCACCGACGTCGCCGAGGTCATCGGCGGCGCCGTCGCGCTGCACCTGCTCTTCGGCATCCCTCTCGTGTGGGGCGGGGTGATCACGGGCGTCGTCTCGATGGGCCTCCTGCTCGTGCAGACGCGGCGCGGGGCGCGGGCGTTCGAGACGGTACTGATCGGATTGCTGCTCGTCATCGCCGTCGGCTTCACCTTCGGGCTGTTGTTCGCTCCACCCGAGCCCGCCGGGGTGATCGGGGGCCTCGTGCCGCGGTTCGAGGGGAGCACCTCCGTGCTCCTCGCGGCCTCCATCCTCGGCGCGACGATCATGCCGCACGCGATCTACGCGCACTCCGCTCTCGCGCGCGATCGGTTCGCGCCGGCGGCGGCGAGCTCAGCCGCACGCGTCGAGACGACGTCCACGCGCCCGGCCCCGACTCCCGACCGCGTCACAGCCGCGGGAACAGACATCGCGCCCGGGACGACCGATCGAGCCACGGCGACGCCCTCTCCCGCGCCGAGCGGCCTCGGCGCGAACGCGGGCGAGAACGCGGGCGGGACTCCGGGCGCTCAAAGCCGCGCCGACGCCCTCGCCGACGCCCGCGGCATCTCGACCCCGCGTCTGCTGCGGGCGACGCGGTGGGACGTCACGATCGCGCTCGCTGTGGCGGGCACCGTGAATCTCGCGATCCTTCTGCTCGCCGCCGCCACCCTCGCCGGGGTCGAGGGCACCGACAGCCTCGAGGGCGCGTACGCGGCGCTACGCGAGGGCCTCGGCCCGCTCGTCGCCACCCTCTTCGCGGTGGGCCTGCTCGCCAGCGGTCTCGCGTCGACCTCCGTCGGCGCCTATGCGGGCGCCGAGATCATGCAGGGGCTCCTCCACGCGCGCATCCCCCTGCTCGTCCGCCGCCTCGTCACCCTCGTGCCCGCCCTCGTGATCCTCGGCCTCGGCGTCGACCCCACGCTCGCGCTGGTGCTCAGCCAGGTCGTGCTGTCGTTCGGGATCCCGTTCGCGCTCGTCCCCCTCGTGGCCCTGACCCGTCGACGCGATGTGCTCGGCGACTACCGCAACCGCGGGGCGACCACGGCGGCCGGGGTGCTGGCATCCGTGTTCCTCATCGCCCTCAACGCTCTGCTCCTGTGGTTGGTCTTCACCGGAGGTTAGGCTGACGCTGTGGACTCGCCCGTGGCCGACGACTATCTCAAGGCGATCTATCACCACACCGAGTGGCAGGACAGCCCGATCACGCCCTCGCAGCTCGCGGCCGTGCTGGGCCTCGCCCCCTCGAGCGTGACCGAGATGGTCAAGAAGCTCGCCGCGCAGGGACTCGTCACGCATCGGCCGTACGGACCGGTGTCGCTGACCCCCGCGGGTCTACACCGCGCGGCGGGCGTGATCCGCCGCCACCGCCTCATCGAGACGTGGCTCGTGCGCGAGTTCGCGTACTCCTGGGACGAGGTGCACGACGAAGCCGAGGTCCTCGAGCATTCGCTGAGCGACCGACTGCTCGAGGGCATCGACGAGCGACTCGGTCGCCCGCGTTTCGATCCCCACGGAGACGCCATCCCGGATGCCGACGGCTCGGTGCACCGCGAACCCTTCGTGCTCCTCGCCGAGGCGTCGATCGGCCACGCGGGGCGCGTCCTGCGCGTCAGCGATCGCGATCCCGAGCTGCTGCGGGCGCTCGTCGAGAACGGCATCGACGTCGGGCACGAGCTCGAGGTGCTGAGCGACGATGTCGTGCGCGCGGACGGCACCGAGGTGGCGCTGCCGACCGGCGCGAGCAGTTCGGTCTGGCTCACGCGCTGAAAGGGAGTCTCCGCCGGCGTGCGCGCCGGAGACCGTCGCGCGAGCCACTGTCGGTGCACGGGAGGAGACCCGTCGAGGGGAGGGCCCGGGCGAGGTTCTGCTTCCTCCGCTCGCGGATTCTCCTCCGCTCAGCCTTGCCGGGATACCGGATTCAGGATGCCGCGCGCCGAGCTCGATCGAAGGGCCACCGCACGTGGGTCGCCGTCTCGCACGCGCGCCAGAGGTCGGCGCCGAGTTCGCTGCCCCGTGTGCGGCGGGCGGGGGTCGCCACGCGCGGGACTCCCCGGGCGACGAGCGCCGGTCCGTACATCGTGCCGCCCTCGGCGTGCGGGTCGACGAGCGCGCGGACGAGAGCCCAGGCCCCCTGCTCCTTGGACTGGGTGATCGGCGCCTGGAGATTGTCGAAGAAGCGCGTGAGCCGGCTCGGCTCGTTGACGCCGCGCACCCCGCGCGTGCGACCGCTGGTCGAGTAGCCGGGGTGGGCCACGAGGCTCTGGATCGGAACGCCGTGGGCGAGCAGCCTCTTCTGCGCCTCGAGCGCCAGCGCGGTCGTCGCCGCCTTCGACTGCACGTAGGCGCGCCACGGCGAGTAGCCCTCGCGCAGTTCGGGGTCGGTGGGCACATGTCGCCAGAGCGACGTCGACATACTGCCCACCCAGACCATGCGTCCGCGGGCTGCGGCGAGGGGCTTGAGCAGCTCACCGGCCAGGGCGAAGTGGCCCAGCACGTTGGTGGCGAACACGAGTTCGTGACCGCCGGCGGTCTCGCGCTCCTTGGGCGGGTGGACGATACCGGCGTTCAGCAGGAGCCCGTCGAGCCGTCCGCGCGCACGGGCGGTGGCGGCCGCTGCTCGCACCGAACCCATGTTGCTGGTGTCGAGCAGGAGCGTCTCGATGCTGGCATCCGGGGTCGAGCGCATGATGGCGGCCTTGGCCGCGGACATCTTGTTGGGATTCCGACCGGTGAGCAGCACGTGGGCGCCGGCGGCGGCGAGCTGCTCGCACGCGAAGAAGCCGAGCCCGCGGGTCGCGCCCGTGACGAGATACGACCGCCCGGAGAGGTCCGGCAGGTTCTCGGGATCCCATTCGGTTCGCGTCACCCTTCGACCCTAACGAGATCCGGTGCGTCCGTCACGGGTGCATTCCGGCAACGGAATACCGTCCGGTAAAAAGTTTCTTACGACTTCGCGTGACGAATCGTGCCCGAGACCCGTCTTCTTCGTGAGCCACCCGCTCCGTCGCGACGAGATACCTTTCGCCGCCGACGCCGACACGAGAAAGAAGGAGTCAGATCATGGGTCTCGACGACAAGATCAAGAACGCCGCTCAGGACATCGTGGGCAAGGCGAAGGAAGCGATCGGCAACGCGACCGACAACGACAAGCTCGCCGCCGAGGGCAAGGCCGACCAGGTCAAGGCCGACGCGAAGAAGGCCGGCGAGAACGTGAAGGACACCTTCAAGTAAGTCGGCATCCGCGGACGGGCGGGCCACGACTCCGGTCGGGCCCGCCCGCGCTCTTTCAAGCCCCCCCTCTTTTCGAGGCGGTGTCGGGGCCCGGGTTTAGGCTGGCCCCATGCGGACCCGAGGCGACATCGAGTGCTGGCTCACCGACATGGACGGTGTGCTCGTTCACGAGAACACCCCTATCGCCGGCGCGTCGGAGCTGCTCGCGCAGTGGCGGTCCGAGGGCACACCGTTCCTGGTGCTGACGAACAATTCGATCTACACGCCCCGCGATCTCAGCGCACGACTGCGGGCCTCCGGCCTGGTGGTCCCCGAGTCCGCGATCTGGACCTCCGCGCTCGCCACCGCCGATTTCCTCCAGTCGCAGATGCCCGGTGGATCCGCCTTCGTCATCGGCGAGGCGGGTCTCACGACCGCCCTCCACGAGGCGGGCTTCATCATGACCGAGACCGCCCCCGACTACGTCGTCGTGGGCGAGACTCGCAACTACTCGTTCGAGGCGATCACCAAGGCGATCCGCTTCATCCGCGGGGGAGCGCGTTTCATCGCCACGAACCCGGATGCCACGGGCCCCTCGACCGAGGGCGTCCTGCCCGCGACGGGAGCCATCGCCGCCCTCATCACCAAGGCCACCGGCAAAGAGCCCTACATCGTCGGCAAGCCGAATCCGATGATGTTCCGCTCCGCCCTCAACCGCATCGGGGCGCACAGCGAGAACACCGGCATGATCGGCGACCGCATGGACACCGACATCGTCGCCGGCATCGAGGCGGGGCTGCACACCGTGCTCGTCATGACCGGCATCAGCGACCAGCGAGAGATCGAGCGCTACCCCTTCCGCCCCGACGAGATCCTCGGCTCGGTCGCCGAGCTCGTGCGCCAGGAACCCCTCGAGTCCGACCTCGCCGACGGCGAAGAGGGCCTCGAAGCGGGTCTCTGACCCGACCCCGACCCCGACGAGGAGACACCGTGGACGACCGTACGCTCTGGCTGATCGTCGCCTTCTTCATCACGGCGGGAACGCTCGTGGCCTTCATCGTGCAGTGGCGCCGCTCGCGGCGCGGCGGCGGGGGGCGTCGCGACCCGTTCGACGGGCCGGGGGACGGGTCGCCCTGAGGCGGGCCCCGCCGCCGCGGGGAGCATCGACGCACCCGGCGGCTGCGCGCTGGCATCCGTCACGCCGTCACCGAAACAGGGGATGCCACCAGAACACGACGAAACGCCCTGTCTCCGTCGCACCGCCCTGTTCTCGTCACAGCGCGGCGACGCACCGACGCACCCCGGCGGCGCGCGCAGGCCGAGGGTCCGGCGGGGCGGGACTGCTTACTGCGGGGCGAGGCCCAGATCGTCGAGGTCGATGGATGCCAGCCACTGCAGGCCCGCGGCCTCGATCGCAGCCTGCGCTCCGGTCTTGCGGTCGACGATGACGGCGACAGCGACGACCTCGGCGCCCGCGCGGCGCAGCGCCTCGACGGCCTTGAGGGCGGACTGGCCGGTGGTCGAGGTGTCTTCGACGACGACGACGCGCTTGCCCTCGACATCGGCGCCCTCGATCTGGCGACCGCGGCCGTGGTCCTTGGGCTCTTTGCGCACGACGAACGCGTCGAGCGGGGTTCCGGCGTGCACCGACTCGTGCATCACGGCGTTGGCGATGGGGTCGGCCCCCAGCGTGAGGCCGCCGACGGCGACGACGCCGTCGAGGTCTTTCACCAGGTCGAGCACCAGCCGACCGATCGCGGGGGCGGCGCGGTGGTCGAGGGTGAGCTTGCGCATGTCGACGTAGTACGTCGCCTTCTTGCCGCTCGAGAGGGTGAAGTCGCCGTGGAACACCGCCTCGTCGTTGATGAGGCCGATGAGGGCCTGACGGTCGGCTTCGAGCTCGGGCGTGGAGGCGGTGGTCACGGCGTCGAGTTTAGTGCTCCGTCCTGATCACGCCGGGGCTGCTTCGCACGGCGATGTCGGCGCACGAAAGTAGGCTGGATGCCATGCGCCTGGCCACCTGGAACGTCAACTCCATCCGCGCCCGCGTCACCCGCACCGTCGAGTTCTGCGTGCGCGAGCACATCGACGTGCTGGCGATGCAGGAGATCAAGTGCAAGACGGAGCAGTTCCCGTACGCCGCCTTCGAGGAGGCGGGGTATCACGTCGCCGCGCACGGTCTCAATCAGTGGAACGGCGTCGCGATCGCCAGCCGCGAGCCGCTCGAGGACGTCGAGATCGGCTTCCCCGGCATGCCCGGCTTCGAGAAGGGCAAAGAGGGGCCCGACCTCCCCCAGGAGGCCCGCGCGATCGGCGCCACCGTCGACGGCGTGCGCGTGTGGAGCCTCTACGTGCCGAACGGTCGCGGGCTCGACGACCCGCATTTCACCTACAAGCTCGACTGGCTCGACAAGCTGCGGCAGTACACGGCCGACGCCCTCGCCGCCGACCCCGATCTGCCCCTCGCGCTGACGGGCGACTTCAACATCGCCCCGACCGATGCCGACAACGGCGACCCCACGATCGTTCAGGGCGCGAGCACGCACGTCTCGCCCGTCGAGCGGGAGGCGTTCGCCGCGTTCGAGACGGCCGGGCTCACCGACGTCGTGCGCCCGCTCATCCCCACCGGCTACACGTACTGGGACTACAAGCAGCTGCGCTTCCCCCGCAACGAGGGTCTGCGCATCGACTTCATCCTCGGCTCGCGCGCCTTCGCCGACGCCGTGCACGGCGCCGAGATCCACCGGAACGAGCGCAAGGGCGAGGTCCCCAGCGACCACGTCCCCGTCGTCGCCGACCTCGACCTGTCGGGGGCCGACGACGATGACGACCTGCCGATGATCTTCGGCTGAGCGCCGAGGACACCGGGCCGGGGCGTCGCGCGGTCGAACGACCTCGTCAGAATCGGATGACCTCGTCGAAATCGGACGCCGTGCGCGCTGCCGTCCGATTCTGGTGCGATTCTCCGATTTCGGCGCCGTTACGCGGGCTCCGGGGCGGCGCGCCGCGATTGAGCGCACGGCATCCCGGGACATCGGGCCCGCGGCATCCGGACCCGTTCGGGTGACACCTGCGGGCCTCTTCGTACGCGCGCAGCGCAGCAGAATCGGACCGCCGCAACAGAATCGGACCGACTCCGCGGCGGTATCCGGATCCGACGTACCCATCCGGATCCGCGGCCGGGCACCTGCCGTCGCATTCGACCGCGGAGGGGATCGCACGACGGCGGGGCCGAGGCGAACCCCGACCCCGCCGTGCGGGAGCGTCAGACCGCGGGCACCTCGGCCGGTGCGGTGCGCGCGATGAGCGTCACCAGCGCCTCGATGATCGAGCGGAGGAACGCCGCGGTGCCCTCGTCGGTCACGGTTCCGTCGTCCTCGAAGAGGCCGGGGGTCGACTGGATGTAGCCCTCGGGCTGGCCGAGGACGAGAGCGTTGTAGTGCAGGAGCACCGAGCGCAGGTGCTGCTGGCCGGCGGCCGTGGCGATACCGCCCTGCGAGGTGCCGATGACGGCGGTGGGCTTGTCGTTGAACGACGCCTCGCCGTAAGGGCGCGCCGACCAGTCGAGCGCGTTCTTGAGCACGCCCGGGATCGAGCGGCTGTACTCGGGGGTCACGACGAAGACGCCGTCGGCGTCTTCGATGGCCTTCTTGAATTCGGTCGCGACCTCGGGGAAGTTCCCGTCGTAGTCGGGTGAGTAGAAGGGCAGGTCCTTGATCGGGATCTCCTTCAGGGTCACGCCCTCGGGGGCGACCTTCTCGAGTGCCTTCGCCAGACGGCGGTTGATCGAGGTGCTGGAGATGCTGCCGACGATGTAGCCGATCGTGTAGTCGGTCACGATGATCCTCTTTCCGGACGACGGGGGCGCCGGGCGCCCTGGTTCATTCACGTGCAAGCATCGCGGTCGAACCTGTATTCCCCCTCTTCTTGACTCCGCCTCACGGGGGATGCAGGTGTCGGCGGTCGCCTCTAGCGTGGAGGGATGCCACGGATCACGCGCGCGCAGCAGCGGAACGACGCCGTGCTCGCCGTGGTGCTGCTGCTCGGGGGGCTGCTGAGCGCGGTGCTGTCGTCTGTCGCGGGGATCTACGGCGAGCAGCAGGGTTCGCTGGCCATCGCCGTGGGGTACGTCGTCGTGCTGGCCGTCCCCGTCGCCTTCCGCCGGCGCTGGCCCTCGGTCGCCGCCGTTCTCGTCTCGCTCGCGTACTTCCTCGCCGTGACGTTCCGCATCCCCGAGATCTACGCCGGCAACATCGCCATGTTCATCGCGCTGTACACGGTCGGAGCATGGGAGCCGAACCGTCGCCGGGCGACGATCGTGCGCGTCGCGCTGATCGCGGGCATGTTCGTGTGGCTGTTCGTCGTGATGTTCCAGGCGGCGACCCAGCCGGTGGATCCGGACGTCGGGGGCGCCTTCTCTCGCGCCGGCGCTTTCTCACCGTTCGTCGCTTCCCAGCTCCTGGCGCTCGGCCTCAACGCCCTCTTCTTCGGTGGCGCCTACTACTTCGGCGACCGCTCGCACCAGCAGATGCGCGAACGCGCGGCCCTCGAGGAACGCACCGCAGAACTCGAGTCCGAGCGCGAGGTGACCGCGGCGCAGGCCGTCGCTCTCGACCGCGTCCGCATCGCGCGCGAGCTGCACGACGTGGTCGCCCACCACGTCTCGCTCATGGGCGTTCAAGCGGGTGTCGCCCGCTCGCTCCTCACTCGCGACCCCGACGCCGCTCGCGAGACGCTGTCGAGTGTCGAGAGCTCCGCGCGCACCTCGCTGCACGAGCTGCGCCAGCTGCTCGAGACCCTGCGTACGCCGGACGCCGACGCGGCCCCCGACACCGCGCCCACCACTCACGGACTCAGCACGATCCAGGCCCTCGTCGACGACGCCACCGCCGCAGGCCTCCCTGCGACCTTCACCGTCATCGGAGACCCCGCGTGCGATCCCCCGCCCCTCGTGCAGGTGAACCTGTACCGCATCGCGCAGGAGGCGTTGACGAACGCGCGCCGCCACGCGGGGCCGGGCGCCACCGCCGACGTGCGCCTGCGGTTCGAGACGGATGCCGTCGAGCTCGAGATCTCGAACACGGGACGCCGGGGCTCGTCGACGCCGGGGCTCGGACAGCTCGGCATGCGGGAGCGCGCGGCCGTGTCGGGCGGAACGATCGAGATCGGACCGCGCCCGCGCGGCGGCTACCTCGTGCGTGTGCGCGTACCGCTGATCACCGCGGAGGGGGCGCATGTCTGAGCTGCGTGTCCTGCTGGTCGACGACCACGCCATGATGCGGGCGGGGTTCCGCACGATCCTCTCGCTGGAGCCCGACATCGAGGTCGTGGGAGAGGCGGCATCCGGACTCGAAGCCCTCTCCGCGGCGGCGAGCTTACGGCCCGACGTGATCTGCATGGACGTGCAGATGCCCGACATGGACGGCCTCGAAGCCACCCGCCGGTTGACCGCCGACCCCGCATCCGACGCGGCCGTGCTCATCGTCACGACCTTCGACCGCGACGACTACCTCTTCTCGGCGCTGGCGGCCGGAGCCAGCGGGTTCCTCCTCAAGAACGCGGGACCCGAAGAACTCGTCTCGGCCGTCCGCGTCGTCGGGGCCGGGGACGCGCTGCTCGCCCCCGAGGTCACGCGCCGGGTCATCGAACGTTTCGCATCGCCGGGTGCCGAGATGGCGGCATCCGCCCCCTCCGCCACGATCGAGCCGCTGCGCCTGACCGAGCCCCTCACCGAGCGCGAGGGCGAAGTGCTGCGGCTGGTGGCCGAGGCGCTCAGCAACGCCGAGATCGCCGCGCGCCTGTTCATCGGCGAGGCGACGGTCAAGACGCACGTGTCGAACCTGCTGCAGAAGCTCGGGGCGCGCGACCGCGTGCAGGCCGTGGTGCTCGCCCACCGGCACGGCCTGGCCTGACGGCGACGAGGGCCGCGCACCGGCCCGGGCAGCGCCCGAGACGACCGGACGGTCACGAGGTACCCCGCGATTCGGCACCGTTGCGTGTCCTTTCGAGCATCGAGGGCGATCTCGACGACGCGCGGCGCCCCGACCGGGAGCCCCCGCCGCGACCCCTCGGCCGTAGCGCCCTCCCCCGCGCGGTGGAGACGCAGAACCGTCCCGGGGCGGAGGTGGTGCGGCATCCGGGTCCCTAGCGTGGGAGGCATCGAGAAGAAGGGATGCATCGTGCTCCATCTGGACGGCATCACCAAGAGCTACGGCGGACGCCGCGTGCTCGACGGCGTGGGCTTCGACGTCGCCCCCGGGCGCCTCACGGGCTTCGTCGGCGGCAACGGGGCCGGAAAGACGACGACGATGCGCATCGCGCTGGGTGTGCTCGGCAAGGACGCGGGCACGGTCGAGCTGAACGGCGCCGCGGTCACCACCGCCGACCGCCGTCGATTCGGCTACATGCCCGAGGAGCGGGGGCTGTACCCCAAGATGAAGGTGGCCGAGCACATCGCCTACCTCGCACGGCTGCACGGCTTCGGCAAGGCCGACGCGACCGCCAAGGCCGCGGCCCTGCTCGAGCGGCTCGGACTCGGCGAGCGCCTCGGCGACCTCATCGAGACCCTCTCGCTCGGCAATCAGCAGCGCGCGCAGATCGCCGCCTCACTGGTCCACGAGCCCGAGGTACTCATCCTCGACGAGCCGTTCTCGGGGCTCGACCCCCTGGCGGTCGACGTGGTCGCGGGCGTGCTGCAAGAGAAGGCCGCCGAGGGCGCCGCCGTGCTGTTCTCGTCGCACCAGCTCGACGTGGTCGAGCGTCTCTGCGACGACCTCGTCATCATCGCCGACGGCACGATCCGCGCGGCCGGCAGTCGCGAGGGCCTTCGCGCCGAGCACGCGACCCACCGCTACGAGTTGGTCTCGCGCGGCGACACCGGGTGGCTCCGCGACGAACCCGGCGTTCGCGTCATCGATTTCGACGGCGGCTACGCCCTCTTCGACGCCGACGACGACGGCACCGCCCAACGTGTGCTGCGCGAGGCCACCGGCCGCGGCGACGTCACCAGCTTCTCCCCCCAGCGTCCGACCCTGGCCGAGATCTTCAAGGAGGTCATCCAGTGAGTACCCCGATCACCGCTCCGGTCCCGGCCCGTACGACGACACCGCACCGCGCGCCGAGCGAGCTGCAGAGCATCTGGCTGGTCGCCGAGCGCGAGATCGGCTCGAAGCTGCGCAGCAAGGCCTTCGTCATCTCCACCGCGATCCTCATCGTCGCGGCCCTCGCGTCGGTGCTGTGGGGCGGTTTCACGGCCGCGAACACCACCGCCAGCGGCATCCCGGTCGCCGTCACCGCTCAGACGCAGGGCGAAGTCTCGGGGCTGGACGGCCTCGAGGTGACCGTCGTCGACAGCGACGACGCCGCCCGCGCTCTCGTGGTGGACGGGACGGCGGATGCCGCCCTGGTCTCGGGTGCGTCGGACTCGGCGTTCGACTTCACCGTCGTGGTGAAGGACAGCGTCCCCTCGACCCTGCTGCAGATGCTCAGCGACACTCCACCGGTGGACCGGCTCGAGCCGGGCTCGAGCGCCGCCGACGTGCTGCGCTACTTCATCGCGTTGGCATTCGGGATCGTGTTCCTCATCGCCGCGACGACCTTCGGCGGCACCATCGCGCAGAGCGTGGTCGAAGAGAAGCAGACGCGCGTGGTCGAGATCCTCATCTCGGCGATCCCGGTGCGGGCGCTGCTCGCGGGCAAGGTACTCGGCAACACAATCCTCGCGATGGCCCAGATCGTGCTGCTCGCGGCCGTCGCGGTGGTGGGGCTCGCCGTCACCGGTCAGGCCGGGGTGCTCGACGCACTCGGTGCACCGATCACCTGGTTCGCGATCTTCTTCCTCTTCGGCTTCGTGCTGCTCGCCGCCCTGTTCGCCGCGGCCGCCGCGATGGTCTCCCGCCAGGAGGACATCGGGGCGACCACGACCCCGATCACGATGCTGATCATGGCGCCGTACTTCCTGGTGATCTTCTTCAACGACAACCCCGTCGTGCTGACGATCATGTCGTACGTGCCGTTCTCGGCTCCGGTGGGGATGCCGCTGCGCCTGTACCTCGGCGACGCGCAGTGGTGGGAGCCCGTACTCTCCCTCCTCGTGCTGCTCGCCTCGTGCGTGCTCGCGATCGGTGTCGCCGCTCGCATCTACCGCAACTCGCTGCTGCGCATGGGGGCGCGCGTGAAGCTCGGCGAGGCTCTGCGGGGCTGATTGGTTCGGGTCCGGTCAGCGGGCGGGTGGATGCCGGGGGCACCGGCATCCACCCGCCCCTTCTCTTCGCCTTCGCCAGACGCGTCTAGGCTTTTCGGGTGCTTCGCCTTCTCGCCTCCGCCGCCTTCGGAGTGGTGATCGGCAGCCTGCTCGTCACCCTGCTCGGAAACCCGGACACGGGGATGCCGATCTTCGGTGTCTCGATCACGGTGTTCGTCATCGCGGTGACCGTCACCCGATTGGCGAGCGGACTCTCCGCCTCGATCCCCTCGCCCGCCGCTGTGCAGGAGGCGCGTGACGCCCGCCGTCTCGGGCGCGCGCGCATCGACTCGGTGAGACAGACCGGCACGTTCATCAACGAGCAGCCGGTCTGCGACGTCGACGTGACGGTGATGGCGCTCACGGGAGAGGCGTGGGCGACCACCGTCCGCAAGATCGTCCCGCTGACCGAGCTGCCGGCGTACCAGTCCGGCGTCGAGCGCGATGTCGTCATCCTGCTCGACGGCGGCCCCGAGGTCGCCTTCGCCGACGGGGAGCTCTCGCCTGCCGAGATCGAGAGCCTCGTCGTCCCCCCGCGTTCCGAGGTCGAGATGCGGCCGATCCCCCCGGGGACACGCGTCGACAAGGGGCGCCGCCGCGGTCCCCTCATCGGCATCGGCCGCCGCGGACGCCCCCTGCGTCTGCTGGTGTTCGCTCTGGTCGCGGTCCTCGCGGCGGGCGCCGTCGTGCTGCCGTTTCGAGAGGCGGCCGGCCTGAGCCTCGCCGCGTGGTCGGAGGGCCGGTGGAGCGTCGATATGCGCCGACCCGACGCGCTCCTCACGGCCGAGAGGTCGCTCGAGGAGGCGATCGGCCACGACCGGGTGGTATCGATCACCGTCATTCCGGATGCCGTGATCGTGAACGCCCCGATCCGCGTCGGGGCCATCGAGACCGACGAATGGACCTATCGCGCGGGCCGCGTCAGCCACGACGGCCCGGCCAGCGGCCAGCCCCAGGTCGCGGAGGAGCAGTTCTCGTGGTCAGACGTGGCGCTCGAGCGGATCTGGCCGGCCATCGAGAAGGCGTCGGCCCAGAGCGGGCTACCGGCAGACGGGGCGACGGTGTCCATCCGCCGCACGACCGACACCGACCTGGACAGCCCGACCTTCAACCGCAGCGTCGAGGCGACGGAGATGTCATTCGGACTGCGCGATGACTACCGCGACCAGTTCTTCCGCCTCGATGCCACCGGAACCGACCTTCGCGCGACGGGCTGAGCGATCCGTCATCCGTCGAGGCCTGTGAACGATGCGGGTCGGTCGGGCGGCTTGCCTTCGCTACTGCGCCACGTACGCGGTGACGCTCGGGGACAGACGGATCGGGATGCCGGTGACGTCGGAATCATCCGGGTCGCCGATCGCGACGGTCAGGGTGTCGTCGATGCCGAAGATCGCGGCCCCGTCCTGTGCTCCGCTCGCGCAGCCGGCCGACCAGGGCCGGTTGTCGGTGGAGGTGAACGTCACGATGCAGCGTCCGTCGCCGTCGTCGGGCTGGGCGAGGTAGATGCGGAAGTCGCTCACCGTCGCGATGTACCGCGTGCTCGCCGCGTCGATGCCGCTGTCGCGCAGGATCTCGGCCGAGATGACGTCCTCGACGGTCTGCGGGAACGTGAGCTCGGGGTAGGCCGCCGCCGCGGGATCGGGGGTCGCGGCCATCGTCGGCGCCGTGCTCGCGCCGATCGCGATGCCGATGCCGAGCAGGGCCAGAGCGCCGACGACGGCCGCCACGATACGCAGCGCGCGCCGGGGCGTGAGGCGGGTGGCATCCGGGAGACGGGGAGTCTCGGGAGGGGGCTGCTCTCCGACGGTGGGGACCGGGGCGACGGCGGCGGGAGGCGGCGCTGGTGCGGCGAGGACGGGCATCGGACGGTCGGAGCGACGGGCCTGGTCCTCGAGTTCGGCGAGACGCTCAATCATCGCCGGCGTCGCGGACGCCCCCTCGGCCCCGTACACGCGTTCGCGCAGCCGGCGCAGCTCGACGTCGTCGTCCATGCGTCGACTCTAGGGCCGCGTCGGTGCGTCGAGGCGGACTCAGGACTCTGCGGGGGACGCCGTGGCGTCGAGCGCGTCGGCCGCGCCGACCAGGGCGAGGTGCGAGAGCGCCTGCGGGGTGTTGCCCGCCTGACGACCGGTGGTGGGGTCGTACTCCTCCGACAGCAGACCGAGATCGTTGGCGACGGCCGTCAGACGCTGCATGAGCGCGACGGCCTCGTCGCGACGACCGCTGTGGGCGTACTGCCCCACGAGCCAGAACGAGCACGCGAGGAAGGGATGTTCGTCTCCGGTCAGGCCGTCGACGCCCGTCGTGCGGTAGCGCAACAGCCACCCGTCGGGCATGAGTGTCTCTTCCATACGGGCGACGGTGGCGAGCATGCGCGGGTCGTCGTAGGCGCAGAAACCGACCTGCGGCAGGACGAGAAGGGACGCATCGACCTCGTCGGTGTCGAAATGCTGGGTGAACCACCCGCCCGCGTGCACGCCGCGGGCGTCGATGTCGGCCCGAACGCGATCACGAAGGGCGCGCCACGTGGAGACGTCGCCGTCGCGCCCGCCCTCTTCGACGGCCCGGATCCCGCGATCGAAAGCCGCCCACACCATCGCTCGCGAGTGCGTGAAGAAGTGGGGTTCGCCGCGCATCTCCCAGATGCCGAGGTCGGGGCGGTCGACCTCGCTCGCCAGCTGGTCGAGGAGTGCGCGCTGCAGCGACCACGAGAAGGTCGTCTCTTCGACACCCGCGGTGCGCGCCGCTTCGAGAGCGACCATCACCTCGCCGATGACATCGGCCTGGTACTGGTCGACCGCGCCGTTGCCGATGCGCACCGGCGCCGCGCCGCCGTAGCCGGGGAGGCTGGGGATCTCGCGTTCGGGGAGGTCGCGCTCCCCCGCGATGCCGTACATGATCTGCACGTCGGCAGGGTCGCCGGCGATCGCGCGCAGAAGCCAGTCGCGCCAGCGGTGCGCGGCGTCGAGGTAGCCGTGGTCGATGTAGGCGCTGAGGGTGAGCGCGGCGTCGCGGAGCCAGACGTAGCGGTAGTCCCAGTTGCGGGATCCGCCGAAGGCCTCGGGGAGCGAGGTGGTCGCCGCCGCGACGATGCCGCCCGTCTCGGAGTGCGTGAGAGCGCGCAGCACCATGAGCGAGCGGGTGACGAGGGCCGCGTGCGTTCCCGCGGACTGCACGCGGTCCGCCCACGCGGCCCACCACTCGCGGGTGCGTTCGAGCGCCGCCTCGACATCGAACGCGGCCGGAGGGTCCTGCCAGGACGGTCCCCAGGCCAGGACCGAGTCGACGCTCCGGCCCGCTTGCGTCGTCCACCGCGCACGGTGGGCGGTGTCGACGGCGATGAGACGCGGCCCGCGGATCGTCACGGCATCGGGGCCGGCCGCGGCGAGGATGACGTGCTCGTCACCATGACCGATCTGCTGCACCCATGGCACCGCTCGGGCGTAGTCGAACCGCAGACGCACCTCACTGACGAAATCGACCGCGCCCGAGACCCCGACCACACGGCGGATGAGGGCCTCGACGCCCTCGTCGATGGGCATGGCGTCGTAGACGTCGGCGATGCCGGTCGAGGTCTCCCACCGCGTGACCAGCACGAAGGTGTCTCCGTCGTAGCGCCGGATCGCGCGCGCCTCGGGGTCGGCCGGGCGCAGCGACCACGCGCCGTGCGACTCGTCGCCGAGCAGAGCGCCGAACATCGACCCGCTGTCGTACCGCGGCAGGCACAACCAGTCGACGCTCCCCGCGGAGGAGACGAGGGCGGCGGATCGGCAGTTGCTGAGGACCGCGTAGTCCTCGATCGGAGTCGTCACCCTCGGATTGTGGCAGGTGCCGCTGACATCGGGGCTATCGATCTCGCTAGTGACTCCCCCGTGCCCGCTGCAAGCGTCCCGGCGATGTCGGAAGCGGGCGCTACGGTGGCCACATGGCGGCGGACACCACCCTGATCATCCTGGGCGCTTCGGGCGACCTCACCTCGCGACTGCTCCTCCCGGCCCTCGGCCAGTTGCTCTCGCGCGAGCCGAACCGGTCTGTGCGCCTGCACGGCGCGAGCATGGAGGACTGGACCGACGAGCATTGGCGCGAGGTCGTGCGAAAGGCCTTCCACACGATGGATGCCGACGACGCCTTCGCCTCCGTCTCCGAGACGACGTACTCGCAGGCCGACATCACGAAGGCGGCCGATCTGCAGAAGCTGCTCGACGACGCCGAGGGCCGTCCGGCCCTGTACTTCGCGGTGCCTCCGGCGGTCACCGAGAAAGCGTGTCTCGCGCTCAGCGACGTGACCATCCCCGAGCACACGATCCTCGCCCTCGAGAAGCCGTTCGGCACCGACGAGGCGAGCGCCCACACGCTCAATACGCAGCTGGCGACCCTCGTGCCCGAAGACCAGGTCTTCCGCATCGACCACTTCCTCGGCCGGTCGACGGTGCTGAACCTGCTCGGCACGCGTTTCGCGAATCGCATCGTCGAGAGCGTCTGGTCGGCCGACGACATCGCCTCGATTCGCATCGACTTCCCCGAGGCCCTGGGCCTGGAGGGGCGTGCCGGGTACTACGACGCCGCCGGCGCCCTGGTCGACATGATCCAGAGCCACCTGCTGCAGGTCATGGCCTTCGTCACGATGGAGCCCCCGGCATCCCTCGATCAACTCGATCTGCGCGACGCGACGTCCGCGGTACTCCGCGCAACGCACGTGAAAGACGACGACCCGGTCGCGAACTCGCGCCGCGCGCGCTACACCGCCGGCGACGTGGGCGATCGCCACTTCTCGTCGTACGTCGACGAGCCCGGCGTCGACGCCTCGCGCGGCACCGAGACGCTCGCCGAGATGACCGTCGAGGTGCGCACCGCCCGTTGGCAGGGGGTTCCGATCGTGCTGCGCTCGGGCAAGGCGCTCGGCGCCGGAGACCCGGCCGTCACCGTGACCTTCAAGCCCGTGCGCCACCTTCCCGACGGGTTCATCGGCGACAACGAGCCGTCCGAGATGGTGTTCTCGCTCGGGCCCGACACGATCAGCCTGGGCCTGAACATCAACGGCGCCGACGACCCGCTCGATCTCGAGCGGGTCAACCTCTCCGCCCATCTCGGCGAAGGCGCGCTCAAGGCCTACGGCGAAGTGCTCTCCGGCATCCTCGATGGGGACGCCATGCTCGCCGTCCGCGGTGATGCCGCCGAGCAGTGCTGGCGCATCGTGCAGCCGGTCATCGACGCGTGGCGCAAGAACGAGGTGCCGCTCGACGAGTATCCGGCGGGTACCGCGGGCCCCGCGTCGTGGAAGGCGTGATCGACGCCGCGACAAGGGGCGGTTCTGCGGCCCGGCGTGACGCGGGACGGCGTCTCATCACAGACGCATAAGTTCATACGGGAACACTCGGCCCATCGATGGCGTTGAGTGGTGCGGGTCAACGGCGTCCCGCATCAGTCCCCGTTCTCAGGAGTACCCATGTCTCTCGCGCTCGACCGCACCGCCCCCACCGACGCCCCCATCCTCGACGTGCTCGCCGAGCGATGGAGCACCCGCGTCTTCGACCCCGAGACGCCGATCGACGAGTCGGCCCTCCGCTCCGCTCTCGAGGCCGCCCGTTGGGCTCCCTCGGGCATGAACTTCCAGCCGTGGCGCTTCATCGTCGCGCGCCGGGGTACGGCCGCGCACGAGCGTGTCGTCGCCTCGCTGATGGGCTTCAACCAGGCCTGGGCCCCCGCGGCCGGCGCTCTGCTCGTCGTTCTCGCCGAGACCGAGACCGAAGACGGCGAAGCGCGCGCCTGGGCGATGTACGACAGCGGTCAGGCCGCCGCCCACTTCACGGTCCAGGCCCACGCCGGGGGCCTCGCGACCCACCAGATGGGCGGATTCGTGTCCGACGACCTTCGCGCGGCGTTCGACATCGACCCCCGCTTCACCCCCGTCACCGTCATCGCGGTCGGCACCCTGGGCGATGTCGACGCGGCCGAAGAGGGCCTGCGTCAGCGCGAGCTCGCCCCGCGTGAGCGCCGTACGGTCGAGGAGTCGCTGCTCGTCGACGACTGAGTCACGGCATCCGGCCCCGTCTGCCGCGCCCACGCCGTCCGCCCGCACCACGCTGCGCAACAGCCGCGGGACGGGCGGCGTTCCTCTTGTCTTGACCACGCATAAACGCGATCCGCGCGTATAAACGCTCTCTCCTCGCGTTTATGCGCGGAAAGAGCGTTTATGCGTGACCGGAGCCGGCCGGGGCCCACGAAACGGCGGGCCGAACGCGGAGGAGGGATGCCACGCACCCGACGTGGCACCCTCGTCCGCCGAACTACTCGACGATCTCGGCCTCGATCACGTCGTCGTCGCCCGCCTCCGGTTGCGCGGGGCCGGTGCTGACGAGCGCGAGCGAGTCACCGTCGCTCGCCACATCGACCCGCACGACGTCGCCGTCGCGCACCGTTCCGGCCAGGATGGCCATCGCGAGGCGGTTCTGGATCTCGGTCTGGATGAGGCGACGCAGCGGCCGCGCTCCGTACACCGGGTCGTACCCGCGCTCGGCGAGCCACGATCGGGCGTCGGGGGTGACCGCGAGGCTCAGTCGGCGCTCGCGTAGGCGCTGGTGGAGCGCGTCGACCGAGAGTTCGACGATCTGCGCGAGGTCGTCCTGGCTGAGAGCCTGGAAGATCACGATGTCGTCGAGGCGGTTCACGAACTCCGGCTTGAAGGCCTGGCGCACGAGTGCCTGCACCTGCTCGCGCTTGGTCTCCATCGACAGGGTCGGGTCGATGAGGATCGGCGACCCCAGGTTCGACGTCAGCACCAGGATGACGTTCGTGAAGTCGACCGTACGGCCCTGGCCGTCGGTCAGGCGGCCGTCGTCCATGACCTGCAGCAGCACGTCGAACACCTCGGGGTGCGCCTTCTCGACCTCGTCGAGCAACACGACACTGTAGGGGCGCCGGCGCACGGCCTCGGTCAGCTGGCCGCCCTGCTCGTACCCGATGTACCCCGGAGGGGCACCGACCAGCCGCGAGACGGAGTGCTTCTCGCCATACTCCGACATGTCGATGCGCACCATGGCGTGCTCGTCGTCGAAGAGGAAGTCGGCGAGCGACTTCGCCAGCTCGGTCTTGCCGACACCGGTCGGACCGAGGAACAGGAACGAACCGACCGGCCGGTGCGGGTCGCTGATGCCCGCGCGCGAGCGACGGACGGCGTCGGACACCGCTTTCACGGCATCCCGCTGTCCGATCAGGCGCCGACCGAGCTCGCGCTCGAGGTGCAGAAGCTTCTCGGTCTCGCCCTGCAGGAGGCGACCCACCGGAATACCCGTCCACGCCGCGATCACGGACGCGATGTCCTCATCGGTGACCTGGTCGTTGACCATGCGGTCGCCCGCCGGTTCTTCGCGCTCGGCGACCATGAGCTCGCGCTCGAGAGCGGGGATCTCGGCGTACAGCAGACGCGACGCCCGCTCGAGGTTGCCCTCGCGCTGAGCGCGCTCGGCGTCGACGCGAGCGGCATCCAGTCGGGTCTTCAGATCGCCGACGCGGTTGAGCGAGGCCCGCTCCCGCTCCCAGCGAGCCTGCAGGTCGTCGAGCTTGGCCTGCTCGGCCGCGAGGGTCTCGCGAAGGGTGGCGAGGCGCTCCTTCGAGGCGTCGTCCTTCTCCTTCTTCAGAGCGAGTTCCTCGAGCTTGAGGCGGTCGACGTGTCGTCGCAGTTCGTCGATCTCGAGCGGTGCGGAGTCGATCTCCATTCGCAGGCGCGATGCGGCTTCGTCGATGAGGTCGATCGCCTTGTCGGGGAGCTGACGCGCGGGGATGTAGCGGTTGGACAGGGATGCCGCGGCCACCAGCGCCGTATCGGCGATCGCGACCTTGTGGTGGGCTTCGTACCGCTCCTTGAGGCCGCGCAGGATCGCCACGGTGTCTTCGACCGTGGGCTCACCGACGTAGACCTGCTGGAAGCGCCGCTCGAGGGCGGCGTCCTTCTCGATGAACTCGCGGTACTCGTCGAGCGTGGTCGCTCCGATCAGGCGCAGTTCTCCGCGCGCGAGCATGGGCTTGAGCATGTTGCTCGCCGCCACCGAGCCCTCACCGCCACCCGCGCCCATGAGCACGTGCAGTTCGTCGATGAAGGTGATGATGCGCCCGTCGGACTCGGTGATCTCTTTGAGGACGCTCTTGAGGCGCTCCTCGAACTGGCCGCGGTACATCGCACCGGCGACGAGCGCCGAGATGTCGAGCGAGACCAGCTCTTTGTTCTTGAGGCTCTCGGCGACGTCGCCCGCGACGATGCGCTGAGCGAGGCCCTCGACGACGGCGGTCTTGCCGACACCGGGTTCGCCGATGAGCACGGGGTTGTTCTTGGTGCGCCGAGTGAGCACCTGGCTGACGCGGCGGATCTCGCCGTCGCGCCCGATCACGGGGTCGAGCTTGCCCTGGCGGGCCCGGTCGGTGAGGTTGATGCCGAACTGCTCGAGGGCGCTGCGCGCGTCCTCCTGCCCCGGCTGTTGTGTGGCGTTCATGTGTTCTCCCGGAAGTCTGTTTGCCGCTGCAAAAAGTTGAGCGGAATTGGCTCAAGTTTAGCAGCGAGGAGTGCGCGGGACAATGGGGGTCGAGTCGCCCCGATCAAGGGCCGCGGCACGGGGGCGACCCGGTCGACGTCGAGGCGGGCCGCCATGCGGAGCAGTGCCGCGACGCGCCGGTGGGTGCGGCGTCGACGCGGCGCGTCGGCGTCGTTGTCCGTACGACGGTCGCGCTCCGCGGCTCGGCGTCGGGCGCGACCCGCATCCCGCCGCGCACGGCAGTTCGGACCGTCACGCGGAGCTCCGGCCCGACACGCCGTGACCACGACCGCCTGAGCAGCGCATCGGCCGGGAACTCCGCACGACGGCAGGGGATGCCGGGCCGTGGGGCCGGGCCATAGGGCCGAGGTGCCGGGGCGTAGGGCCGGGGCGTAGGGCCGAGGCGCCGGGCCGGGGTGCCCGGCCGTGGCGCCGGGCCGGGGCGCCGGGTGCCGGACCACCGGGACGGAACCCGTGGTGGCCGGAACCCCGAACGGCGGGGTCAGGCCGGGATCGGCTCCGCGTCTCGTGCGGCAATATCGGCCCCGGACGCCGCGGGCTC
Organism: Sphingomonas sp. G5; assembly: GCF_052660795.1. Lineage (NCBI taxonomy): Bacteria > Pseudomonadati > Pseudomonadota > Alphaproteobacteria > Sphingomonadales > Sphingomonadaceae > Sphingomonas > Sphingomonas sp. G5. The sequence continues at coordinate 3,319,476 of NZ_CP109660.1, forward strand.
ACTGCACGAGAAGCGCGCACGGTACGCCGTGGGGGTCAGCCCCATCGTGCGGGCGAAGTTCTGCCGAAGCACGGCCGCGGATCCGAAGCCGCACTCCGCGGCGATCCGGTCGAGGCCGAGGTCGGTCTCCTCGAGCAGCCGCTGGGCGTGGAGCAGGCGCTGCCGCGCGAGCCACGCGGCAGGGGTCGCGCCGAGGTCCGCTTTGAAACGGCGGGCGAAGGTGCGCGGCGACATGTGGGCGCGCGCCGCGAGTCGTTCGACCGAGAGCTCGGCATCCAGGTTCTGCAGCATCCACTCGGTCACCGGGGCGAGCGAGAGCGAGGAATCGATCGGGATCGGTGAGGCGATGAACTGCGCCTGACCGCCGTCGCGCTGGGGGGCGACGACCATGCGGCGAGCGATGCGGTTGGCGAGTTCGGAACCCAGCTCCTGACGCAACAGGTGAAGGCTGGCGTCCAGCCCGGCCGCGGTGCCGGCGCTGGTGATGATGTTCCCGGACTGCACGTAGAGCACGTCGGGGTCCACCTCGATCTCGGGGTACATCCGCGCCATGACGTCGGCGTAGCGCCAGTGCGTCGTTCCGCGCTTGCCGTTGAGCACTCCGGATGCCGCGATCACGAACGACCCGCTGCACACGCTCAGCAGCCAGGCACCCCGGGCGTGCGCCGCGCGCACGACGTCGAGCACACGCGGGTCGACGGCTCCCCACGTCTCCCGGGGGATCGGCGCGAGCACGAGGATGTCGACGTCGGCGGCGGCCTCTAGACCACGTTCGACGTTGATCGAGAACCCGATGTTCGACGGCACGACGCCCGGGTCGGGCGCAACGATCCGGAAGTCGAAGTTCGGGATGCCGTCGTCACTGCGGTCCAACCCGAACGCCTCGCAGGCGAGACCGAATTCGAAGGGGGCGAACCCGGGCTGGATGACGACGGCGACCGAGCGCATGCGAACCTCCGGTGTGGCAGAAATCTTTCGGCAGGCGTCCATCATGTCACTCGTGGGCACCATTCCTCTACCCGTAGCTTTTCTGCCATGGCTTACTTCATCGCTCTCGGCATCCTGTCCCTCGCCGGCATCGTCGGAACCGTGTGGCTCATCCGCACCGACGGATACGGACGCATCCCCACCGACCCTCGACGCGCGGCGCCGCGGGAGCCCCGCGAGAAGCAGACGGAGGCTCCGCGCGAGACGCGGCGAGCGGCGAGTCTCAATGTCCCTCGCACCGTCACCAGCCCCATCGTCGTGCAGACGCCGTGACGGTCCTGCCGCGTGCGCGACGGCGGGCGCGGCAAGAGGCCTCACCCCCGGACGCCGGCATCCCGACGCGGCACGAACCCTCGGCCGTCGCACCCCGGCTTCCGTGGAACCGGGAGCTGGTTCAGCGCCCTGCGGCGACCGCGCGGGCGTACACGTCGACCATCGCGGCCGTGCGGGAGGACTGGCGGAACCGCTCGGCGATCGAGGGATCCGGAGCGACCGGAGTGCCCGCGGCGATGTCGGTTGCGGCATGGCGGAGAGCCTGCGCGAGCGCCGGAACCGTGGCATCCGCGACGGCCCAGATCCCCGACCCCAGCTCGGCCGCGATGTCCGGATCGCTCACCACGGCGGGGGTTCCGAGCGAGGCCGCTTCGAACACCGTCATGCCCTGCGTCTCGAATCCGATCGAGGTCTGCACGACGGCATCCGCGTCGGCGAGGCGACGCAGCGTCTCGGCATAGGGCAGGCGCCCCGCGAAGATCACCGACGCCGTCGGCGACGACCGCTCGATCAGGCGTCGCGCGGCGCGAAGCTGAGCCCCGCCGCCGACGATCTCGACCTCGGCATCGATGCCCGAGGCCACGACCGCCTCGAGGAACGGCAACAGGCGCTTCTCGGGGCTCATGCGCCCGAGCCAGATGAACCGCGGGCGGCCGGGTCGACGCTCCGAGGCCTCAGCGCCGAGCGCGGCGTCGAGTACGTCGTCGTCGATACCGTTCCAGATCACGTCGACCGCATCGGCGACGCCGTGGTTCTCGAGGCGGCCGGCGAAGTGGCTCGAGGGTGCCGTGACCGCTCGAGAGAGACGGGCCAGCTGGCGCAGGAACGCCCAGCCGTCGGCAGGACCGGCGGCCGCGGACCTCGCGATCGCGCGCCGATCTCGGGGCGACGCCCCCGAACGCTCCGCGTTCGGTGCATTGCCGTGGAGGGGGGCACCGCTCGGCAGCACCTTCCTCGCCCAGGCGTTCAGCGCGCGCAGCACGAGCCCGGGGAACGGCGCCGTGGCCTCGATCCCCACGTCGACGCGGTTGTGCATGGTGTGAACCACGGGCAGGCCGTGGCGCGCGGCGTAGCGGTGGCCGATGAACGCACCCCAGAAGTCGGCCTGCACGTGCACGACGTCGACCGGGAGTCGCGCGCCCATCTCGGCATCCAGGAATCTGTCCGTCCGAACACCCGGCCAGCTCAGCGCGTACTCGCGGTCGGGGGTGATCGGGATCGACGGGAGGTCGAGGTACGCCGCATCGTCGCGTGCCGGCCGGTGCAGGCGCGGCGCCACCACCGTGACGACATGACCAGCGCGCTCGAGGAAACGTTTCTGCAGACGCATCGACACCTGCGCGCCGCCGAGCGACTCGAGGTGCTGGTCGGCGAACATCACGACGTGCACGGGGCTACTCCGGCAGGGGGCGACCGCGGTAGAGCGCCTCGAAGGTGTCGAGCGTGCGATTGATGTCGTGCACGGCGACCGCGTCGAGGGAGGCCTGCTGCATGCGCGTGCGCTCCTCGGGAGAGGCGGTGAGCACATCGGTCAGGCGTGCGGCGAGCTCGTCGGCGTTTCCCGGCTCGAAGAGGTAGCCGTTCTCGCCGTCGTGCACGAGATGGGGAAGCGCCACCGCGTTCGCGGCGACGATCGGCAGACCGGATGCCATGGCCTCCATCGTGGCGATCGACTGCAGCTCCGCGATCGAAGCGATGGCGAAGACGCTGGCGCGCGAGTACAGCGTGCGGAGGTCTTCTTCGGAGGCGTGTCCGTGGAACGTGACGCGTGAGGAGACCCCGAGCTGCTGCGCGAGGGTTTCGAGCTTCGCTCGCTGGTCGCCTCCGCCGACGATGTCGAAGGTGACATCGAGGGCGGGGTCGAGCTGCGACAGCGCCGTGAGCACGACGTCGATGTGCTTCTCGGTCGTGAGACGCCCCACGAACAGGAGGCGATTCGCGTCGCGCGGCGTGAGGTCGGGCCGGTAGTTGGAGCGGTCGATGCCGCACGAGATGGGGATGACGCCCGAGATGTCGATCGTCGACTCGAGGAAGTCGGCGGCCTTGCGGGTGGGGGTCGTGACGGCGCGCGTCATCTTGAACGTGCGCTCGGCGTCGGCCCACGCCAGCTTCACGAAGAGGCGGTCGAGCGCGTCGGGCAGGGTCGTGAAATCGAGGATGTTCTCGGCCATCACGTGGTTCGTCGCGATCACCGGGATGCCGCGCTTGCGCGCCTCGCGAGCGAGACCGCGACCGATGATGATGTGCGACTGGATGTGCACGACATCGGGCTTGATCTCGTCGAGCAGGATGCGGGCGTAGTGCTTCGCGCGCCACGGGAACACGAAGGTGAGCCAGTCGTGCGGCAGGAAACGGTGGGAAGGCAGCCGGTGCACCGTCATCGGCTGGTCTTCGATGACCTCGGTGCCGGTGCCGACGGTGCCGTGTTGCGCGCTGGGGGCCGCGACGTGCACCTCGTGTGCGCGGGCGACGAGACCCGCCGCAAGACGTTCGGCGAAGCGCGCGGCGCCGTTGACGTGCGGGAGGAACGTGTCGGCGCCGATGAGGATCCGCAGCGGTCGGTCGGGGGTCGACGGCACATCGGGCGCGGCCGGGGATTCGGTCGTGGCGTCGGGCACGGAAGGATCGGCGGGCGTCGCAGGAGTGGTCACGAGGGGTGAGGCCTATCTATGCGGCGGTCGTAGCGAGGGCAAGGTGCAAGCGCCCGTCCACTGTACCCGAGCGGGTTTTGCGGCCCTGGGGCGCCGCACAGGTGTCGCCGAGGCTCCCCGGGCACCTACCCGCACGGGCGGGTGCGGCGGCCCGGCGACGGCTCGGGGCGCAGCCGAGGGTTCGGGCCGGCCACGGTTCGCCGCGATGCGCCGAGTCCGCCCCCACCCGAGCGGAAGCCCCGCGCGACGAAGCCCGCGCGGTGCGGGACCGAGCGGGCTTCGCGGGTGACGCGAGGCGGCGTTACTCGCCGGGTCGCGAACCGGGCGCAGGGACGCCCTGTGCCGGACGCGGCGGACCGTCGGTGCCCGCGGCGGCGGGAACCTCGGATGCCGCGGCCGCCATCGCCGACACGACCACGGCGTCGTCCGTAGCAGGAGAGTGCCGCGGGTCGCCCTCGCGCTGCGCCTCGACCGAGGCCGGGTCGAGGTCGGTCGAAGCCTGCTCGAACTGCGAGCGGTACAGGCGGTAGTACGCGCCCTCGACCGCGATGAGTTCGTCGTGCGTGCCCTTCTCGACGATGTCGCCGTGCTCCATCACCAGGATGAGGTCCGCATCGCGGATGGTCGACAGGCGGTGCGCGATGACGAACGACGTCCGGCCTTCGCGGAGAGCGGCCATCGCCTGCTGCAGCAACAGCTCGGTGCGGGTGTCGACCGACGAGGTCGCTTCGTCGAGGATCAGCACCGACGGGCGGGCCACGAAGGCGCGCGCGATGGTGATGAGCTGCTTCTCGCCCGCCGAGACGTTGGCGGCATCCTCGTCGAGCACGGTGTCGTACCCCTCGGGAAGAGAGTGCACGAATTGGTCGACACGGGTCGCCACGGCGGCTTCGACGATCTCGTCGTCGGTCGCGCTCTCGCGGCCGTAACGGATGTTGTCGCGGATCGAGCCGGCGAACAGCCACGGATCCTGTAGCACCATGCCCGTGCGCGAGCGGACGTCGTCTCGCCGGAGCTCGGCGATGTCCTGTCCATCGAGGAGGATGCGCCCGCCGTCGAGCTCGTAGAACCGCATGATGAGGTTCACGAGGGTGGTCTTGCCGGCACCGGTCGGGCCGACGATCGCCACGGTCTGTCCGGGCTCGACGCGGAACGACAGGTCGGTGATCAGCGGCTGCTCGGGCGTGTACGAGAACCGGACGTTCTGGAACTCGATGACTCCGCGCCCATCGATCTGGGCCGGGGCGTCTGCGGCATCCGGGTCTTGCTCCTCCGCGTCGAGCAGCGCGAAGACCCGCTCGGCCGAGGCGGTGCCCGACTGCACGACCGCGGCCATGCCGCCCAACTGCGACAGCGGCTGCGTGAACTGCTGCGAGTACTGGATGAAGGCCTGCACGTCGCCGAGGCGGATCTGCCCACCGGCCACCATGAGTCCACCGAGCACGGCGATGCCGACGTAGGTGAGGTTTCCGACGAACATCATGCCGGGCATGATCATGCCCGAGAGGAACTGGGCCTTGAAGCTCGCCTGGAACAGTTCCTCATTCTCGGCCTCGAACTTCTCGCGGGCGTCCTTCTCTCGCCCGTAGACCTTGACGAGGGCGTGACCCGAGAACGATTCCTCGACGCGGGCGTTGAGTCGACCGACCTTCTTCCACTGCTCGCCGAACGCCTTCTGCGACTTCGGTCCGATGACGCCGAAGATGACCGCCATGAGGGGGAGCGACACGAGAGCGACGAGCGCGAGCTGCCACGAGATCGTGAACATCATGATGAGCACGCCCACCACGGTCAGCACCGAGGTCAGGGCGCTCGAGAGCGACTGCTGCATCGTCTGGGTGATGTTGTCGATGTCGTTGGTGACGCGGGAGATGAGTTCGCCGCGCTGGACCTTGTCGAAGTACGACAGCGGCAGGCGGTTGATCTTCGCCTCGACGTCTTCGCGCAGACGCCACATCGTGCGCACCATGATGACGTTGATCACGTAGCCCTGGATCCACGACAGCAGCGACGAGCCGACGTAGATCGCGAGCACCGTCACGATCACGAGGCGGAGCGCGTCGAAGTCGACCCCGGCGCCCACCGAGAAGTTGCTCATCGCACCGACGATGTTGGCGATGTCGTTCTGGCCGGCCGACCGCAATGCCGCGACGACCTCGGCCTGCGAGGTTCCGGCGGGGAACTGCTGAGCGAGACCCTTCGAGACGACCCCCTCGAAGATGATGTTCGTCGCATCGCCCAGGACGCGCGGGGCCAAGACGGCCAGCACGACGCCGAGAGCACCGAGGATCGAGACGAAGACGAAGGCCGCGGCATACGGCCGCAGGAGCCCGATGAGGCGACGGAAGCTGGGGCCGAAGTCCGACGCCTTGCCGGGTGCGACGCTGTCCCAGCTGCCGGAGTTCAGCCGCGCCTGCTCGGCGAGCTCGGCCTCGGCGCGCTCTTCTTCGGTGAGGGTGTCGGGAGTGCTCATGCCTCGACCCCCAGCTGCGACTCGACGATCTCGCGGTAGGTGGCGCTCGTGGCCAGCAGCTCGTCGTGTGTGCCGAGACCGGCCATGCGGCCGTCTTCGAGCACGACGATGCGGTCGGCGCCCGTGATGGTCGACACGCGCTGCGCGACGACGATCTTGGTCACCTCCGGCAGCTCTTTCCAGAGCGCTTGTCGCAATCGCGCGTCGGTGCTGAGGTCGAGCGCCGAGAACGAGTCGTCGAAGACCAGCACCGCGGGGCGGTGCACGATGGCCCGCGCGATCGCCAGGCGCTGGCGCTGACCGCCCGACACGTTCGTGCCGCCCTGTGCGATGCGCCCCTCGAGCCGGCCCTCCATCGCCTCGACGAAGTCCCGCCCCTGAGCGATCTCGAGGGCGTGCCAGAGCTCGTCGTCGGTGGCGTCCTCACGCCCGAACCGCAGGTTCGATGCGACCGTGCCGCTGAAGAGGAACGGCCGTTGCGGGACGAGCCCGATGCTCTTCCACAGCACATCGAGGTCGGCCTCGCGGACATCCACGCCGCCGACGCGCACGGCACCCGACGTGACGTCGAACAGACGGGGGATGAGCGAGACGAGCGTCGTCTTTCCCGCGCCGGTGGAGCCGACGATGGCGACGGTCTCACCGGGTCGAGCCGCGAAGCTGATCCCCGAGACCACCGGTGACTCGGCGCCCGGATAGGCGAACGCGACGTCGTCGAACACGATCGCGCCCGGTTCGGGCAGGCGCTCGACCGGGTCGGCCGGACGCTCGAGCGTCGACCGGCTGTCGAGCACTTCGCCGATGCGCTCGGCCGAGACGGCGGCGCGCGGGATCATCACGGTCATGAAGCTCGCCATGAGCACGCCGCCCAGGATCTGCGCCACGTATTGGATGAAGGCGAACAGCGTTCCGATCTCGACCCCACCGGCGTCGACCTGGATACCGCCGAACCAGATGACGCCGACCACCGTGACGTTGAGGACCAGCATCGCCAGGGGAAAAAGCAGCACGAAGAGGGAGCCGACCTTGCGGCCGACGACCAGGATGTCGGTGTTGGCCTCGCGGAAGCGCTCTTCTTCGATGCGCTCGCGGACGAACGCCCGCACGACGCGCACGCCGGTGAGCTGCTCGCGCATGACGCGGTTCACGCCGTCGAGCTTGGTCTGATAGCTGCGGAACAGCGGCACCATGCGCGCGATGATCAGCCCGGCCGCCACGAGCAGCGTGGGCACCGCGACGGCGATCAGCCAGCTGAGGCCGACGTCTTGCTGCAGGGCCATGACGATGCCGCCGATCGCGAGCAGCGGGGCGCTGACCAGCATGGTCGCGCCCATCATCGCGAGCATCTGCACCTGCTGGACGTCGTTGGTGTTGCGGGTGATGAGGGAGCCCGCGCCGAAGTGCGACAGCTCGCGCTCGGAGAACCCGCTCACGCGTTCGAACACGTCGAGGCGGATGTCGCGGCCCGCGGCCATCGCCGCCCGTGCGGCGAAGTACGTCGCGATGACGGACGCCACGATCTGGCCCAGCGAGATCACGAGCATGAGCCCGCCCTGCGTCCAGATGAAGCCGGTGTCACCGCGGGCGACGCCGAGGTTGATGATGTCGGCGTTCAGGCGCGGGAGGTAGAGCGTCGCGATCGCGGACGCGGCCTGGAAGACGAGGATCGCGACGAGCAGCCAGCGATAGCGCGAAAGATAGCGGACGAGGAGTTTGCCGAGCACGAAGCCCTCCGAGGAGATCGACGCGGTCGCGATGACCGCTGGTCTCAGCCTGGCACCGACCTCCGACATCGGCCACCCCGAGCCGAGACGGGCTCGCTCCTCGCGGTGCGGACCGGACCCGGCATCCCCGAACGTGTACCGGAGGAGAACGAATCGCCGTCAGCGGATGCCCTCGATCCATCGGGCGACCATCCCGCCGAAGACCTCCCAGTTGGCCGCGCGGCCGAGACCACCGTGGTCGAGATCGACCGGCTCGATGCGAAGCCGACCGTCGATGCGCGACCGCCAATCGGCGTCGCGGCGGGCCGCCGTCTCGGCGGTGACCCCCTGCGTCGCCGCCACCAGCAGCGTGTCGGCGCGCGCCGAGGCGGTGACCGCGGGAATTGACAGCCGGAGGTGACGCTCGAACGTCGACACGAGCCTCTCCCGCGCTTCGCCATCGAGATCGGCGAGGACCGGGTCGTCGGCCATGCTCCGCACGAAACCCGCGACCTGCTCGTCGACGGGGGCCCCGAGCTCGTCGTCCGCGCCGTCGGCGTACGCGTCGAGCAGGACGACGGATGCCACCTCGTCGCCGAGTCGCGCGGCGATCTCGTGCGCGAGCTGCCCCCCGAACGACCAGCCGAGCAGGTGATACGGGCCGTGGGGCCGGACTTCGCGGATGCGCGCGATCTGATCGTCGACGATCGCATCGACCGAGGTGAGCTCGGGGCCGCCCGACAGCGCCGGGTCCTGCAGCGCGAAGACCGCGAAAGCCGGGTCGAGGTGGCGACACAGACCCGCGTACGCCCACCCGAGCCCGCCGGCGGGCTGCAGGCAGAAGACGGCGGGGCCGTCGGCATCGCGCAGGCGGAGGACGGGGGCGAACATCGTCTCGCTGCGCTCGCCCGCCGCCGCGCGCGCGAGACCCGCCACGGTCGGCGCCCCGTACAGGTCGCGCACGCTCAGGTCGAGGCCCGACGACGTCCGCAGCCGCGAGACGACCCGTACGGCGAGCAGCGAATGGCCCCCGAGCAGGAAGAAGTCGTCGTCGCGGCCCACCTCGTCGACGCCGAGCACCTCGGCCATCGCCTCGGCGACGAGGTACTCGACATCGCCGATCGGGCGCTGCCGCTCCACCGACTCGCGCACGGGCTCGGGCAGGGCGCGCACATCGAGCTTTCCGTTGACCGTCAGCGGCAGCTCGTCGACGACGGTCACCGTGGCCGGCACGAGATAGTCGGGCAGCTGCGACCGCAGGGCGGCGGTGACGTGGGCGGTCCGCAGCGGCGACACGTCGGCCACGACATAGGCCGCGAGCTCGGTTCCCCGGGGGCCTCGCAGCGGCACGACGGCGGCGCGACGGATGCCGTCGAGGGCGACGAGGGCCGACGAGACCTCGGCGGGCTCCACGCGGTGACCGCGGATCTTGACCTGGTCGTCGCTGCGTCCGAGGTAGCTGATGAGGCCGTCGCCACCGACCATCGCGAGGTCGCCCGTGCGGTACATACGCTCTCCCGGCATCCCGAACGGATCGGCGACGAACCGCTCGGCGGTGAGGTCGCTGCGTCCGAGGTAGCCGCGGGCGAGGCCCACCCCCGAGAGGTAGAGCTCCCCCGTGACCCCGGGCCGCGCGGGGCGGAGCGCATCGTCGAGAACTCGCGCGACGGTTGCGGTGATGGGTCGACCGATCGTCGAGGTGGGGCGTTCCTCGACATCGGCGCCGAGGGCGTTGATCGTGTACTCGGTCGGGCCGTAGAGGTTGTAGCCGTGGACACCGGGCGCGTCGCGCAGCGCCCGCCAGAGGTCGTCGGGCACCGCCTCTCCCCCCAGCGACACGAAGACCACACCCGGGCCGTCGGCGGTCGGGTCGGTGCAGCGCGGGCGGGCGAAAAGCCCCTCGTCGACGAGGATGCGGCCGTAGCTCGGCGTCACATCGAAGCCGTCGATGCGGTGGTCGTCGAAGTAGGCCAGCAGCGCGCGCGGATCGCGCCGCATGTCGTCGTCGATGACGTGCACGCTGTGCCCTTCGAGCAGCCAGAGCAGCTGCTCCCACGAGGCGTCGAACGCGAACGACGTGGTGTGCGCGATCGCCAGGCGCCGGCCGCCCGCCGCCGTCACGACGGGCGTGAAGATCTCGACGCGATGATTCACGAACATGTTCGTCACTCCCCGGTACGGCACGGCCACGCCCTTGGGCCGACCCGTCGACCCCGACGTGAAGATGACATAGGCGAGGGCATCGAGGGATCGACGGGGCTCGATGAACGATCCGTCTCCCGACGCATCGGGCGACAGCACGGGGATGCCGGCCGGAACGGCGGCGGAGAGCACGTCGTCGCTGACGACGGCCGCCGGCGCCGCCTCGCGGAGGATGTCGGCGACGCGGGTGGCGGGCAGGGTGGGGTCGACGGGGACGTACGCCGCGTGCGCGGCGAAGACGGCGAACAGCGCGACGATCATGCGCGCATCGCGCGGCAGATAGAGCGCCACGCGCGACTCCGGCCCGATCCCGCGCTCCTGGAGGGCGGTCGCGAGCTGCGTCGCCCGGTGCACCAGGTCGGAGAAGGTCCAGCGAACCGGGCCGGCCACGACGGCGAGACCGTCGGGATCGACGCGGGCGCGTCGCACGAGCAGTTCCCAGACCGTCGCGTCGAGCAGTGCCGCGTCGTCGCCGCTCGGGGTCGCCCCGACGAGCGCACCCGCCCCGGCCTCGCCCGGGTCGCCGACGTCGAGCGCGGCGAGCGCGCCGGTGTGCGCGGCGATGCCCTCGAGCGCCCGCACGAAGGCGGCGACGATCCGGTCGGTCGCACGAAGGCCCTCGTCGTCGGGCCAGGCGCCGGGGCGCGTCATGACGCGCACGCGCGCGCCGGCGCCCTCACCGCCGGGGTTCACCACGACGGTGACCGGGTAGTGGGTGGCGTCGCGGACGGTCTGCGCGCGCTGGCGCAGGCCCCCGTCGGGGCCGAGCGCCTCGGTCGACGGCGTGACGGGGATGTTCTGGAACACGAACAGGGTGTCGAACAGTTCGCGATGCCCCGAACTCGCGAGGATCTCCGGCAGGGGCACCTCGGGGTGGGCCAGCATCACGCGGCGGAACCGGGTGAGATCGTCGAGGTGACCCTGCAGGTCGCCGCCGGGGCGGACCCGCACGCGGACCGGAACGGTGTTGAAGAGCAACCCGAGCAGGTCGTCGATGCCGGGGATCTCGGGGGGCCGCCCCGAGGTCACGGTGCCGAACGCGACGTCGCTACGGCCCGTCTCGTGCCGCAGCGCCAGGGCCCACGCGAGCTCGTACACCGCGCTGAGCGGCGCCCGCGCGGCGGTGCCGGCCTGCCGCAGCCGTGCCGTCAGGGTGGGGTCGAGGGTCAGGACGCGTTCGAGGGAACGCCCGTCGTCGCCGCGGTCCCGGACCGACGCGGAGGGGGCGACGAGGGTCGGCGCCTCGATGCCCCCGAGTGCGCCGCCCCACGCCGCGCGTGCCGCCTCCCGGTCGCGAGCAGCGAGCCACGAGACGTACCTCGCGTACGGCGGCCCGCAGCGTTCGGCTGCCGAGCCGTGCCGGGTGTACTCGTCGAGGATGCCGCGGAGGAACCGCCAGATCGACCAGCCGTCGAGGATCGCGTGCTCGACGGTGAGCACCCACGTGTGCTGCGAGCCGTCCGGCGTGCTCAGCAGCCCGAACCGCAGAAGCGGCCCCTCGCCGTCGAACCCGCGCCGGCGCTGGTCCTCGAGGAAGCGCTCGCGGTCATCGCCCACGCGCACATCCCATTCGATGCGCGGCGACCGCGGCACGATCAGCACCGTGCGCTCGCCGACGCGTCGGAAGTGGCCTGCCACGTGGGGATGCTGCGCGATCATCCGCGCGGCGGCCGCGCGGAGCGCCGGGATGTCGAGCGTTCCGACCAGGTCGGTGACGGTCTGCGACAGGTAGACATCGGTATCGCCGGAGAGGTCGCGATGAAACAGCAGGCCCTCCTGCAGGGCCGTCGCCGGGTGCACCGCTCGGAGCGATCCGGCCATGCGCTCGAGGTCGCGGATCGCCGCGGTCCCGATTCCCGCCGTGTCGAGCACGCGCGTGTCGGCGGGGCGCACGATCGCGGTGAGTGTGCTCACCCCGACGCCGGGGGTGACGCGGCGGGCGATGGCCGCCGCGATCTCCGCGGCATCCCGATGCCCCGACACCGTCACCCGCCACCGGTCGGCGACCAGGCTCGTGGTCACGGTGACACGGCCCGAGACGGGAGCGACGGGCCGATCGGACACGTGGATGTCGACCAGCACGTCGGCGTTCACGAGACCGTCGAAGACCCCCGGTGTGTGCGGACTCGCCTCGCCGGCGATCTCGTAGTCGCGCGCAGCCTCCGCGGTCGGCTCGACGATGGTGCCGTCGCCTCGAAGGAAGACGGGGAAGGCGCGACGCCGCACGCCGACGGCGGAGGCCTGGGCGGGGTCGTCGCGGTCGGGCTCACCGACCATCGCGACGGCGGGTCCGGCGCAGAGGTCGCCGAGGCCCGACAACACGGCGGTGCGCAGGGCGGTCGTGGTGGTGGGCGGCGCGGGCAGCTCGGCGTGCGCCGACACCCCGGGGTCGAGGGCGGCCCACGACGGATCGACGGCCGACGCGGGAACCGACTCGATCACGTCGAGCCAGGCCTCGGCCGCATCGACGATCCCGAGGTCTTCTCCCCGGCGGGTGCGGGCCTCGACGTACTCGGCGGCATCGCGGATGCCGAGCGCCGAGCCCGTCGAGAGCGCAGCGAGCAGCGCGGGCCAGGACTCTTCGTCGATCGCTTCCGACGCCGCCGCGAGAAGGATGCCGTCGTGTCCGGCCGATGCGGCGACCGGCCGCCCGGCCACCGTATCGGGATCGCGGGGTTCATCCGTGATCGCGGCCGCATCGAGCACCTCGTCGAGCGTGAGCGGGACGAACTCGTCGCCGCTCCGACGGGTGCCGATCGCGTCGCTCGAGGCATAGACACCCACCAGCGCCGCGGCGGCCCGATGCCGGGGCAGAACGATGCGCCGCTCGGTGACCGCGGTGCCCGGCGGCCGTAGCGCGGGGCGGGGACCGGTCGTCCGGCTCAGCGCGAGGCCGTCGACAGGCGCGGCGGCATCGCCGGTGAGGGCGACGAGCGCGAGAACGACCGACTCCAGCAGGGCGGACGTCGTCTCGGGGCGGAAGATCTCGGCGCGCGAGACGACGTCGACCACGAGGCCGTCGTCGCCCTCGCCGATCGCGAAGGTGAGGTCGAATTTCGCCGAAGGCTCGGCGTCGTGGCGCACCTCGGCGGAGACGTCCCCGAGCCCGACCCGGCGGGTGCGGCGGTCGACCTCCGCGATCATGACCTGAAAAAGAGGGTGGACGCCCGCGGCGCGGGCGGGAGCGACCTCGGCGACGAGCTCGTCGAACGGCACGGCCCGGCGCTCCCACGCATCGAGCGCGCACGAACGCACGCGGCCGATCACCTCGCCGACGGTCGTCGTACCGGTGAGATCAGTGAGACCGACGACGGTGTTCAGGAACAGACCGACCCCCTCCGCGTCGGAACCCTCCCGCAGATCGGCGGCCATGCCGAGCGGGATGCGGTCGCCCGCTCCCCTCGATCGCAGGACGAGAGCGACGGCCGCGTGCAGGAGCATGAGCCGGGATGCCGCGACCCGGCCCGACAGGTCGGTGAGCGCCCGCGAGACCCACGCGGGCAAAGGACGCTCCTCGCGATTGGCGACCGAGCTCGGCGCGGGGCTGCGCGGCCGGTCGAGGGGCAGCGGGACGACGCTCGGCATGTCGGCGAACAGCGGCCCGAGCCCGTTCGCCGACGCGCTCGGCGGCTCGGCGTCGGACGCGGGGCCTGCCGGCCAGGTGGGCGCACCGCCCGCGAGCCGGTGCGTGTAGGCGTGCTCGAGGTCGTCGAGGATCGTGGGGATCGACTGCCCGTCAGCCGCCACGTGATGGATGACGATCACGACGTGCTCGGCGTACACGGCCGCGGCGGCGGGGACCTCGCGACGGGGATCGGGAGTGAAGGGCAACCGCCCGTCCCATGTTTCGCCCGACCGATCGCGGACGGGGACCTCGGCGGCATCCCGCACGCTCTCGGTCCAGCCGCCGTCGATCTTCTCGAAGGCGGTACGCAGACTCGCGTGGCGTTCCACGACGTCGCGGAACGCCGCGGCGAAGACCGAGACGTCGACGCGTCCGTCGACGATCCGCAGGACGAGGGGCATCGCGTACGCGCCCGGCGAGTCCTCGAACTCGGCGAGGAAGAGCATGCGCTCCCGCGCGCCCTGCACCCGGACCGTCTCGATCACGTTCTCGCTCATGCTCTTCCCTCTCCTGCACGTACTGCATCTGCACGCACGGCATCCGCCCCCGCCGTGCCCGTGCGCGCCACGTCACAGACCTCGGCGGCGAGACGACGCGCTCCCTGCTCCGCATCGGCGGGCAGCGCCATGCGGTGGACGACGAGACGCGGCGCACCGTCCGCGATCTCGACGGCGACGAGCCTTCCCTGCGCCAGGTCGACGCCGTCGCCGGGCGGGACGCGATCGACCTGGAACGCCCGCCACAGCCGCGCGCGGCTCCGGTCGAGGCGCACGCGCAACTCGGGTCGTGTCGCGACCACCGAGGTGAGCGCGCGGCGGGCGGCCTCGGCCTCCACGGTCTGCAGGGGCACGGAGACCGTCATCGTGTCGACGTCGAGACCGTCGGTGCGAGCGGCGGCGAGCGACGGCGGCAGCGGAACGGGTCGCGCGGTCACGCTTTCGGTCGGCGGGGCGCACCGCGCCGCCAGTCCCTCGACGGTGCGGGTCTCGAAGAGATCGACGACCGACACCGGGATGCCACGGCGCTGAGCCGCGGTGACGACGGCGATCGCCGAGATGCTGTCGCCCCCGAGGGCGAAGAAATCGGCATCGGCCGGTACCGTCGAGGCCCCGAGCGCCGCGGCGAACGCCGCGGCCAGCGCGACTTCGGTCGTCCCCGCGGGCGCTCGACCACCGACTGTCACGGGGGCGCGGTCGAGCTGCGGCAACGCCGCGCGGTCGAGCTTCCCGTGCGGGGTGAGGGGGAGGCCGGCCACCGCCGTGAGGCGCGCCGGGACCAGAGCGGCCGGGACGACGCCGCCCGCGTGTGCGCGCACCGCCTCGGTGGCCGCCGTCCCCACGTACACGGCGACCAACGTGCTCCCGACGACGAACGCCGCAGCCGCCTCGACGCCGGTCGCCGACACCAGCGCCGCCTCGACGTCGCCGAGCTCGATCCGCTGGCCGCCGACCTTGACCTGCTGGTCGCGCCGGCCGAGGTAGTCGATCGTGCCGTCGGGTCGCTGACGCACGCGGTCGCCGGTGTCGTACATGCGCGCGCCGGCGGCGAACGGATCGGCGACGAACCGCTCGGCGGTCAGCGAGGGCCGGTTCGCGTACCCGCGAGCGAGCTGCACACCGCACAGATAGAGGTCGCCCACCGCACCCGGCACGACCGGCTGGAGCGTGGCATCCAGGATGCGGCACGCCACCCCGACCAGGGGCAGCCCGATGCCGATCGGTCGGTCGACCGTGACATCGAGTGCGGCAGTGACGTCGACGGCCGCCTCGGTCGGGCCGTACAGGTTGTCGACGCGCACGCCGGGCAGCAGCTCGGCAAGCCCGCGCAGGTGGTGCGCGGTCAGCGCCTCGCCGCTGCAGACGATCACGCGGAGGCTCCGCGCCACGGCGGCGGCCGTCTCGCGCGCACCCGACAGGTGCTCGAGGAACGCGGCCAGCACCGACGGCACGAAGTGCACGACGCTGGCGCGCTCCGCCACGATCGCGGTGGCGATCGCGGCCGGATCGCGGTGCGCATCGGGCGGGGCGACCGCCTGACGGACGCCCACGACGGCCGGGAGGAACAGCTCCCAGACCGACACGTCGAACGTGAAGGGGGTCTTGTAGAGGATGACGTCGTCGGGCCCGATCCCGTGCAGGCCGGGGGCCGCCAGCAGACGGTTCACGATCGCGCGATGACTGACGACGACGCCCTTGGGTCGTCCGGTCGAGCCCGAGGTGAACAACACATAGGCGGCGTCGTCGGGTCTCGGCGCGAGCGGCGGGGCGGTGGGAGCGGCGCGGTCGGGGACCGCCTCGAGCACGAGGTGGGCGCCCGCGTCGGCGACGACGGCCTCGCGTCGCGCGGCCGGCCACGCGGGGTCGATGGGCACGTAGGCCGCGCCCGCGAGCACGATGCCGTGCACGAGGTCCACCTGGGCGGATCCGCGCACCGCGCACACACCGACCACCGACCCCGGGCCGATCCCCCGGGCCGCGAGCGTTCCCGCGATGCGGCGGGCCTCGTCGGAGACGCCTCGCGCGATGAGGGCGACGAGCGTGCGGTCGCGCCCGGCGTCGATCGCCCGCCCTCCGTCGAGAAGCGCCGGCGACACGGTGTCGACCGCGTCGACGCCCTCCAGGGCCGCGCGCACCTGGCGGAGGAAGCGCTCGGCCTCGTCGCCGGCGAGGGCATCCGTCGCGTATTCGAGCTCGACGGCGAGATCGTCACCGACCTCGGCGACGGTGATCGTCGCATCGAACTTCGCCGTGCCCGTCGAGATCGGCATCCGCGACCCCTCGACCCCGCCCAGCTCGAGCCGGTCGAGACGCCGGGACTGGTGCACGACCATGATGCGCGGGGCGGCCCGGTCGCGCAGCTCCGGCGCCGCGGCCACCAGGTCGGCGACGTCGGCGCGTGTGTCGAGCGCAGCGACGATCTGCGGCCGCAGGTCGGTGCCACGCCGCGCGGCGAAGAGGGTCGTGGTGATGTGGCATCCCACGATCCCGTCGTCGGGCGTCGTGCGCGCCACCGGCGATGCGATGAGCAGATCCGCAGGACCGCCGAGCCGCTCGACCGCCGTGGCGACCGCGCGGACGGCGAGTTCGAAGACGGTCCCCCCGCGCGCGCGATCGCGGACGGCCGCCGCCGCCGTCCCCGTCAGCACGCAGGCCCGGGTCGCCCCGGCGCGACCGAAGCCGGCGGTGGTGACGGACCATCCCGGCACGTCGGCGCGGTCCGGCAGCGGGGCGAGACGCGCCAACGCCTCGGCGGCGCTCTCGCCGCTCGACTCCTCGACCACGGCGTCGACCTCGGCCCAGACCGGGACGGTGCCCGCGCAGCGGGCGCGCATGGACTCCGACAGCGTCTGCAGGAGCACGGGCTCGGACGCCTCGTCGACGGCGCTGTGATGCAGGGCGATGACCAGCAGCCAGCCATCGTCGCGCGGGCTCAGACCGACACGGATCGGGATCGCGGATGCCAGGTCGAACGGCCGGCGAAGAAAAGCGTCGACGTCTGCCACGTCTTCGACCCCGGGGTGCGCTCGGGGGTCGTCTGCAGCGAGCCGGTCGGCGACCAGGGCATCGGGCCCGGGCGACAGCAGCGTCCGCAGCGCCGGATGCCGCCGCGTCGTGTCGGCCAGCGCCGCGCGCAGCGCCGAACGGTCGGGCTCGCGGGGGAAGAGGAAGGCCAGGGGGACGGTGTAGGTCGCCGAGGTCGTGTCGAGCTGCGATGCGAGCCACATGCGCCGCTGTCCCGGGGTCGCCGGGAGGCGAGCCGCCCGGTCGGCGGCACCGGTCGCGCGCGGACGAGCTGCCGCGGCGTCGGCGTTCTCGACGAACCGGGTGAGCTCCGCGACCGTGGGGTGGTCGAACACCGCCCGCGTCGGCACGGTGCGCTGTGCGGCGCGCGACAGCCGGTTCGCCAGCCGCACCGCGGCGAGCGAGTCACCGCCGAGGGTGAAGAACCCGGTGTCGGGGCCGATCTGAGCCGGGTCGACTCCGAGCACCGCGGCCATCTGCTCGGCGACGGGCCGCTGGGCGGCATCGAGGGCACCCGGGCTGACCGCCTGCGAAACCGGCTCGGGGAGAGCGGCGCGGTCGACCTTGCCGTTCGCCGTCGTCGGCAGCGCGTCGAGTGCCGTCACCCACGCGGGCACCATGTGCCGGGGCAGGGTGGCGATCGCGCGCTCCCTGGCCGACACCTCGACGCGCTCCGGCGCGGCGCCCGCCTCGGGCACGACGTAGGCGTGCACGCGCGCTCCGCGCACGACGACGACGCAGGCGCGAACGCCCGGCGCTGCCGCGATCGCCCTCTCGATCTCCTCGAGTTCGACGCGCATGCCGCCGATCTTGACCTGGTTGTCGGTGCGTCCGAGGAATTCCAGTTCGTCGCGGTTCCACCGCGCGCGGTCGCCCGTGCGGTACAGCCGCGGCGTGGATGCCGGGTCGCGGGGATCGTGGAAAGGGTTCGCGACGAAACGCGACGCCGTCAGCGCGGGGGCGTTCACGTAGCCGCGACCCAGGAGGTCGCCGGCCACGTAGAGCTCGCCGCCCATCCCCGCCGGGACGGGGCGCAGGGCGCGATCGAGCACGTACAACCGGCATCCGGGGTTCGGCCGGCCGATCGAGGTCGTGCTGCGCACGCCGTCTCCGCGGTAGACGATGTGCGAGACGCCGATCGTCGCCTCGGCGGGGCCGTAGCCGTGGTACATCGTGGCGTGCGGCAGGTGCCGGCGGAATCTGGCGAACAGCTCGGGGGTGAGCAGCTCGCCGCCGCACCACACGTGCCGCAGGCCCTCGAGGCGCGGGGCCGTCGTCAGCGCATCGCTGTCGAGCAGCGCGTCGAGCATCGAGGCGACGAGGTACGTGAAGGTGACACCGTGCTGCGAGATCAGCTGCAGCAGCCGCTCGGGCTCACGCTCCTCCCCGTCGCGCGCGACGACGACGGTGCCGCCCGAGCAGAGCGGGAGGAGCACCTCGTTGATCGAGATATCGAACGACAGCGGCGCCTTGAACAGGCTCGCATCGTCGGCGCCGAACCCCAGCACGCGCTCGATCTGCCACCGCATGCGGCTCGCGATGGCGCCATGGCGGATCATCGCCCCCTTCGGGGTGCCGGTGGAGCCCGACGTGAAGATCACGTACGCGAGCGACTCGCGGTCGCGCGGCACGAGGTCGGCGGCGGGCTCGATCTGCGCGAGATCGACCGCGTGCGTGCGAAGACCGGTCGGCTCGCCCGCTCCGGGTCCGACGAGCACGGCCCGCGCCCCCGCGTCGGCGACGACGCTCGCGCGGCGCCGGTGCGGCCACGCGGGGTCGAGCGGCACGAACGCCGCCCCCGAGAGGAGGATGCCGAGGATCGCCGCGACCATCTCGGCGCTGCGGTGCATGTCGATGGCGAAGATCGTCTCGGGGGCCGCGCCGAAGTCGTCGCGCAGAGTCCGCGCGATGCGCGTCGCCGCCCCCAGCAGCGTGCGGTAGTCGATGTGACGGTCACCGTCGGCGACGGCGACCGCCGACGGCGCGTTCCGCGCCCGCGCGAAGACCATGTCGACGACGTCCGCGTCCGACAGGCAGCGCCCCGTGTCGTTGCGCGTGGCCAGCAGGAGCGCGCGCTCGGGCTCGTCGACGATCCGGTGCGCACTCAACGCCCGGTCGGGAGCGGCGACGGCGGATGCCAGGAACGCGGCGAGCCCGGAGGCATGGGCCGCGAGCTCGAGATCGTCGGCCCGGCCGCGCACGACGAGCCGCAGAGCGCGGCGAGCGATCTCGCCCTCCGCCACGATGTCGAGGTCGGTCGAGGGCCCCACCCAGGTCGACCGGGCGATGCCGTCGCCCGGGTCGGGGCCGAGCATGACGTTGATTCCCGGCACGACGAGCGTGGGGCTGCCGAAGCGGGTGCGCAGAGCGTCGGCGACGGCACCGGGGTCGGCGCCCAGGTGCGGGCGCTGCGCGCTCAGCGCCTCGTCGAACGATCGCAGGTACGCCTCGATCGTCGCGTCGCCGTCGGCGGCCGGCGGCAGGGGCACGACGGCCGAGCGCATCTCGACGACGTGCGGGTCGCCCGGGGCCGCGACGGCCAGGCGCACCGCGTGCGCCCCCGGTCCGCGCACCGTTGCCGTGTACGCCGCGATGAGTCCCGCCACCGTGCGACCGACGCTCAACCCGCACCGGTCGGCGAGACCGGGGAGCGAATCGACCAGGTCGGGGTCGAGCTCGACGGCGATGCTCCGGATGCCGCGTGCCGGGCGCTCGATCAGGCTCTCGGCGCGGCTCACCGCGGCGACCACCGCCTCCGCGTCCGACCGAGGCGTGTCCGCCGGACGCGCCCCCGACCTACCGGCATCCCCCGCCCGAAGCGACTCGGGCGCCTCCGCGGATCTCGACGCCGGGGGTGCGGCATCCGGATCTCGGAGAACCGCGAGTACTCGACGCGTCAACTCGCGAATCGATCGGCCGTCGACGAGCACGTGGTGGTACGCCTGCGCCCACACGTACCCGTCCGGGACCATGAGGATCTCGTGGCGGTGCAGAAGTCGTCCCGCGCCGAGAGCGACCTCGACGCGCAAGCCGTCGACGCGGGCGGCGACCGCCGCATCGGGCTGGTTCTCGCCGCGCAGGTCGACCACGGCGGGCGCCTCGAACGGGTCGCACGCGACCCATCGCGGCTCGTCGCCGTCGGCGACGACCGTTCGCGACAGCCGCGGTTCCCCGCGCAGCACACGGGCGACCGCCTGAGCGAGACGACCGGGGTCGTGCGCCGAGGAGAAGCGCGTCGTCCACCCGAGGTGGAAGTCGGTGGCGCTGTCGGGATCGACCTCCGATGCCACCCACACGGCGCGCTGCGCGGGGGTCAGGGCGACGGCGTCGTCGGGTCGATCGAGGGAGGGGCGCGCGGGGGCGTCGACGGTCACGGTTCAGGCGCTCCGCACCAGCTCACGCTCGCGGGCGTGCAGTCCCGCGGCGATCGAGTCGACGATCTCTGCCGAGCGCACGGCGATGTTCGACAGCAGCGAGGAGGTGAGCCCGTGCGTGTCCTCGGTGCCGCCCTGCAGGTAGAGGCCTCCCGCCGTCGGTCGCGTCGTCCGCAACCGGTAGTCGCGCATCACCCGCGCATCGCCCGGCCCCTGGGGTGCGTAGAGGTCGCCGAGAATCGCGTCCAGCGGCATGGAGGTGAAGCCGGTCGCGTACACGACGGCATCCGCCGCGACCTGCTCGACCGCACCGGTGAGGCGGTTCTCGATCAGCACGGAGACCCCGTCGGCCCGCTCACGCGCCTCGGCGATCGCGCTGCCGCCGTGCACGAACAGGCGCCGGGCGCCGACGACGCGCTCCGCGTACTCGATCTCGTAGAGCCGCTCGATGAGCGAGAGGTCGACGGCCGAATAGTTGGTGCCACGGTGGTAGGACAGCAGGCGGGCCTTCATCTCGGCGCTGCTGCCGTAGTAGTCGTCGACGGCCTCCGCGTCGAAGATGCGGTTGGCGTAGGGGCTGTCGTCGGCGGGGGTGTAGCCGTACTTGCCGAAGACGGCGTGCACGCGTGCGCCGGGGTACTGCTCGTGGAGGTAGTGGGACACCTCGGCGGCGCTCTGCCCGGCCCCGACGACCACGAATGCGTCGTGCGTCGTCTCGGGCAACGCGGCGAGGCTGCTGAGCAGCGCGTGGTTGTGGAACTGGCGTGCGCTGGCCCTCACCCCCTCGGGGAGGCGCGCGGTCAGTCCGCCCGCCAGGACGACGTTGCGGGCACGGACCGATCCGGCGTGGGCGCCCTCGAGCACGACCTCGAAGTGGTCGGGGTGGTCGATGATCCTCGTCCCGCGCGTGTCGTAGAGCACCTCGGCGTCGACCCGGTCGGCCGCCCACTCGAGGTACTGGTGGAACTCGATCCGGGTCGGGAAGAACGTCTGGCGGTTGATGAAGTGGGGCAGTCGTCCGCTGTCGTGCAGGAAGGAGAGGAAGCTGTAGTCGCTCGCCGCGTTGCGCTGGGTCACGAGGTCTTTGAGGAACGAGATCTGCATCGTCGCCCCGGGCAGGAGCATGTCGGGGTGCCACGCGAAGCGGGGCTTCGACTCGACGAATGTCGACGTGATCGGCGAATTGCCCGGGATGGCGTTGCGTTCCCGCAGCGCGATGGCGAGTCCGAGGTTCGACGGGCCGAACCCGATGCCGACGATGTCGACGACCCCGTCCTGCGTGCTGGTATTGCGCGGTTTCTCTGCCGAAACGCGGGCGTGCGTCATCCGTCACTCCTGTTCGTCACCGCCCTCGCGAGTCCGCGGGGGCGTTGTGCTAGCTTAGGCAAGCCTTACATAAGTAAGGGCAGGCTAACTGATCTACAGGCCAGCCGAAACCATCGAGGAGGGAAACGCATGCGGGTTGCGATGTTCGGGTACCAGACATGGGGACACCGCACGCTGGACGCCCTGCTCGGATCGACGCATGACATCGTCGGCGTCGTCACGCACCCTGCTAGCGATCACGCCTACGAGAAGATCTGGGACGACTCCGTCGAGCAGCTCGCGCAGGAACACGGCATCCCCGTCCACCTCGCGCGACGCCCCGACGACGCGATGATCGCCCGGCTCACCGAGTGGCGTCCGGACATCATCGTCGCCAACAACTGGCGCACCTGGCTCCCTCCCGAGGTGTATGACCGCCCCCCGCACGGCACTCTCAACCTGCACGACTCGCTCCTGCCCGCGTTCACCGGCTTCTCGCCCGTGCCCTGGGCCCTCATCAGCGGGGCGGAGCAGGTCGGCATCACGGCCCACCGTATGGACGGCGGGCTCGACACCGGCGACATCGCCGTGCAGCGTGCCGTTCCCATCGGTCCACGCTCGACCGGCACCGAGCTCGTGCGGGCGACGATCGACCTCATTCCCGAGGTGCTGCTCGACGCTCTGCAACAGATCGAGACGGGCACGGTCGAGTGGCGCCCACAGGACCTCGACCAGCGCGTCTTCTTCCACCGCCGCACCGAGCTCGACAGCCTCATCGACTGGACATGGCCCGCCGAAGACATCGACCGGCTCGTGCGGGCCATGTCGGACCCGTACCCGAGCGCACACACGTACTGCCGCGGCGAGCGCCTCGAGATCCTCGAGGCGCACGTCTCGACGTTCCGCTACGGCGGCACACCGGGGCGCATCTTCATCAGGGAAGGCGACGGCATGGCCGTCGTCGCCGGCGGCGACGCCTACCGGGGCGACCGGCGCGCGCTCGTGATCGACCGCGTCCGCACGCCCGACGGGGTCGAGCACACGGCGAACGCCTACTTCCCGACCGGCGGCGGTTACCTGAGCCGCGAGCCGTGACCGCACGCGCGATCCGCTCGGGCAAGGACGTCATCCGGCGGACGATCGCCCGCAACCGCTCGGCGATCCTGACCGGCACGGTGCTGCTGTGCGTGCATCAGCTCGCCGAGACCTCGGTGGCGGTCGTGATCGGTGTCCTCATCGACGCCGGCATCGCTCCGGGACGCGTTCCCGGGATCATCACCGCCATCACCGCCCTCGCGGGGGTGTTCCTCGTGCTCACGGTGTCGTACCGGGCGGGCATGCGCGTCCTCAACATCGCCCTCCAGAAGGAGGCGCACCTGTTGCGCCTGGAGGTGTCCGAGAAGGCGCTCTCGCCGCGCGGCCTGCGCACCGATGTGACCCCCGGCGAGCTCGTCACCGTGTCGGGCAGCGACGCCGACCAGACCGCCTGGTTCCTCGACCTCCTCCCCCGCATGATCGCGGCGGCCGCTGCCGTGGTCGCGACCGCGATCGCGCTCCTCGCCGTCGACGCCGCGCTCGGCGTGGTCGCCCTCGTCGCCATGCCCGTGTTCTTCGCGCTGGCTCACGCAGCCGGACCGCGCATCACGGCGAGAGCCGTGCAGCAGCAGTCACGCGTGGCCGCGGCGACCGCTCTCGCCGGCGACCTCATCTCGGGCCTGCGGTCGATCGCCGGTATCGGGGCACAGGATGCCGCTGCCCGGCGATACCGTGCCGCGAGCCGCGTCGCCCTCTCGGCCGCGATGTCGACCAACCGGTGGATCGCGGTGCAACGCGGCGTCACGGCGGCGCTGAGCGGCGTCGCGGCCGCCGTGATCGCCTCGGTCGCCGGATGGTACGCCCTCACCGGACACATCACGACCGGCGAATTGGTCACCGTCGTGGGGCTCGCGCAGTTCCTCATCGACCCCCTCACCACGCTGTCGGGTCTGCCTGCCACGGCAGCCAAAGCCCGGGGATCCGCCGAGCGGGTGGCCACCGTCCTCGCGGCGCAGCCGCTCCTCCCGGCGGTCGCACCGTCATCGCCCTCCACCGCGACCCCGGGGCTGCGTCTGCGCGGCGTGCACCACGGGTCGCTCGACGGCGTCGATCTCACGGCGCGGTCGGCCGAGATCACGGCGGTCTTCGCCCACGACACCGCGGACGGCGATGCCGTGGCATCCCTCCTCGCGGGGCGGGTCGCGCCCGAGTCGTATCGCGGCAGCATCGAGGTCTGCGGACTCGGGCCCGGCGAGACCGAGGCGTGGCTGGTCGCCGAACCCCACGAGGCGCACCTGTTCAGCGGCAGCATCCGCGCCAACGTCGTCGCGAGCAGCGACACCGTCGACTCCGTCCGCCTGACGCGCGCCCTGCAGTCCTCCGGGGCCGATGACGTCGTCGCCCTCTTCGAGCACGGACTCGACCACCACCTGGTCGACCGGGGCCACAACCTCTCCGGCGGCCAGCGCCAACGCCTTGCACTGGCGCGCGCCCTGTATGCCGATGCCCCCGTGCTCGTGCTGCACGAGCCCACGACGGCTGTCGATTCGGTGACCGAGCAGCAGATCGCGGTCGGCATCGCCGCGCTCCGCGGTCGCTCCGACGCGTCGACGGTCGTGATCACCGGCTCGCCCGCGCTGCTCGCGGTGGCCGACCGGGTCGCGGTTCTCCGGCACGGCCGGGTGATCGCCGAGGGCACGCACCGCGAGCTGCTCGAGAGCGACCCGCTCTACGCCGAGGCGGTGGCGAGATGACGACGCCGCGCCCGGTCTCCCTGCCGATCGCCCGCTATCGCGCCTCCCTGCGGTGGCTCGCCCGCACGACGCTGCGGCATCCGCTCCTCCTCGTCGCGGCCCTCGGAACGGGCGTGCTCGCTGCCGCCACCGCGCTGGTGCCGGTCTACGCCATGGGCTGGCTCGTCGACGCCGCCGTCGCCGACAGAGCGACATCCGACATCGTCGTCCTGGTCGTCGTGCTGGTGACGGCCGCCATCGTCGCTGGTGCACTCTCGGGGCTCAGCACGTACGTCATCGTGCGGCTCGGCGAGACCGCCGTGGCGGTCTTGCGCGAAGACGTCGTCGCGGGCGTGCTCGACCTGCCGTCGGGGGTCGCCGAACGCGGCGGGCGCGGCGACGTGCTCTCGCGCGTCGGCGACGACATCGCCCGGATCACCCGCGCCAGCGGCGAGGTCGTTCCGGCTGTGCTGTCCGCGGGCCTGCTGGTGGCCGTGTCGCTGGGCTCGCTGTTCGGCGTCGATCCGGTCCTCGGGGTCGCCGGGCTGCTCACCCTCCCCCTCTACGGCGCCGCACTGCTGTGGTACCTCCCCCGTAGCGCTCACCTCTACGCGGAGGAGCGCGTCGCGGCCGGAGAGCGCACCGAGGCTCTCGCATCGAGCCTGCACGGCCGCGAGACGGTGCGTGCGTACCGGATGGAGGAGGCACGACTCGACGAGATCCGCACCGCGTCCGACCGTATGCGAGCTCTGTCGGTCTCGGTCTTCCGCCTGCTGCTGGGGCTCGTCGGTCGCGTGAATCTCGCGGAGTTCTGCGGCTTGGCCGTGCTGTTCGTCGTCGGATTCGTTCGGTACACCGACGGCGACGTCACGATCGGCGCGGTGACGACCGCGATCCTGCTCTTCCACCGCCTGTTCACTCCGCTCGGCACGGTGCTGTTCCTCTTCGACGAGATGCAGTCCGCCGGCGCGGCGATGAACCGCCTTGTCGGGGTCGTCGCGACGCCCTCCGTCCGAGTCCCCTCGCGGTCGACCCCGTCCGACGGCGCTCTGCGGGTCGACGACGTCCGTTTCGCCTACGGACCGGGCGACGACGTGCTGCACGGGGTGTCGTTCAGCGTTCCCGCCGGAACCCGGCTCGCACTCGTGGGCGCCTCGGGGGCCGGCAAGACCACGGCGGCGCTCATCGCGGCGGGCGCTCTCACTCCCGATTCCGGCAGCGTCCGGCTGGGCGGGGCGGCCCTATCCGACATCGGTACCGACGCGATGCGGTCACGCGTCGCGGTCCTCAGCCAAGACGTCCACGTGGTGGCCGGCCCCGTGATCGACGATCTCCGGCTGGCCGACGAGAACGCGGACGAGGACACCGTCTGGCGTGCCCTCCAGACCGTCGGTGCCGACGCCTGGGTGCGGGCCCTGCCCGAAGGCGTGCACACCGAGGTCGGCGCGCACCGTCACCGGCTCACCGCCGCACAGCAGCAGCAGATCGCCCTCGCGCGTCTCGTGCTGAAGGACCCCGACGTCGCGATCCTCGACGAGGCGACCGCCGAAGCCGGCAGTGCGGGGGCCGCCGCACTCGAACGCGCCGCCCTCGCGGCGACCGCGGGACGCACGACGCTCATCGTCGCGCACCGACTCGCCCAGGCGGCATCCGCCGACGCCATCGCCGTCATGGAGGCGGGGCAGATCGTCGAGTTCGGCTCGCACGACGACCTCCTCGCCCGGGGCGGCGCGTACGCGGGGCAATGGGGCGCCTGGCGGGGGGATGCCGGGCCCGCGAGCACCCCTTCCGCACCCCGATGAAGAACCTCGACCCTCCACCGACACCACGCACACAGCAAAGGCGGTACCCATGAAAATCCGACCCAAGGTCACGGCTCGCGCGCTCGCGGTCCTCGGACTCGGCGCACTCGTGCTCTCGCAGGCGGCCTGCGCCTCCCCCACCGAACCCGGTGCCGCCACCACCGCGTCGGCGGCGGGCGGGTTCGACTACACCGACGCGCGCGGCGACACCGTCACGCTCGACACCGTCCCGCACAACATCGTCATGAGCGAACAGGCCGCGGCCGCGCTCATCCCCTACGGCATCCGTCCCGTCGGGATCTGGGGGTCGAGCACCCCCGACACGAGTGGTGTCCTCGCGGGGCTCGACGTGTCGGGCATCGAGTCTCTCGGCGTCTCGTACGGTGACGTCGACGTCGACAAGCTCGCGTCCCTCGAGCCCGACCTCGTCATCACGGGCTGGTACGCGGGCGGATACCTGGGCGGGCTGGGCGCCGAAGACGCAGAGGTGTCGAAGCAGATCGAGCAGGTCGCCCCCCTGATCACGGTCTCGGCGCAGAAGAGCGCCTCGGCGTCGCTCGACGACTGGCGAGGCCTCGCGCAGACGCTCGGCGCCGACGTCGACTCGGGCACGATCGCCGAGGAGAAGTCGACGTACGACGACGCCGTCTCGCAGCTGAAGAGCGCCCTGGCCGCGCGCCCGGGCACCACCGCCTACGCCGTCGCTCCCTCGACGCAGTTCTACGTCGCGATCCCGGGTGAGTTCGCCGAGCTGATCGATTACGCCGAGTGGGGCCTCGACGTGCGCGAGTCCCCGGTCGCCCGTGACAGCACCTCGGGCTCGTTCAGCCCCGTGAGCTGGGAGAACGCCGGCGACTACACCTCCGACCTGCTCCTCTACGACACGCGGGCGTGGACGACGCCGCTGGCACAGGTCGAGCACGATCACCCCACGGTGGCGACGCTGAACGCCGTCGCGCGCGGGCACGTGGTCGACTGGACCACCGATGCGACGTTCAACTACGCGAGCTACACGAAGCAGATCGCACTGCTGACGGATGCCGTGAAGGCCCTGCCCGCGAGCGAGTGACGTCCGAGCGAATGACACGCAATCGAGGAGTGCGATGACCCTGACCGATCTGGTGCCCGCGGCCCCGGATCGGCCGGGTCCCGCTCCCGGTCCGCCGAGGACAGCCCCGCGGGCGGCGGCACGTCTGGTCGACGTGCTGCTGCCCGCGGTGCCCGCCGCGATGACGCTCACGCTGATCCTCGCGATCCCCGACGAGCGCGGCGCCTGGCAGAGCGACCGGATCGTCGTCGCCGTCGTGGGTCTCGTGCTCGTCGTCGCCCTGGTCGGCGTGAACGTCTCGCGTGGCCGACGCGGCCAGAGCATCGGCATGACGGCGCTCGGGCTCGTTCGCGTCCCCGGGCTCGGCGTGCGGTCGGTGGCGGCGCTCCGCCGAGCCCGGATCGACGTCGATGCGCTCATCGTCCGACCCCGTCGAACCGCCGGGGTCATCGTGGTGCTCGCGGTGGTCGTCGTCGGAGTTGCGATGATCGCGATCGCCGTCGGGGCACGGAACGTGACGCTCCCCGAGGTCGCCCATGCCTTCGTCGGGGGTTCCCCCACCTACAACGACATCGTGATTCGCGAGCGGGCGCCTCGCGCGATCGTCGCGATCGCCGCGGGTCTGGCACTCGGCGCCGCGGGCGCCGTCGTGCAAGCGCAGACGCGAAACCCGCTGGCCGACCCCGACCTCATGGGGATCACGCGCGGCGCGACGCTCGCGACCGTGCTCGCGATCGCGCTGGGCGGTCTGACCACTCCCGCCGAGTACACGGCGTACGCGCTGCTGGGGGCGCTGGCCGTGACGGCTCTCGTGATCGTGCTGGCCGAGACGATGGGCGAGTCGATCATCGCGCTGCCCCTCGTCGGAGCCGCGGTCTCGTCGGTGCTCGGCAGCGCGACGGCCATCCTGCTGCTGCTCGATCAGACCGTCCAGCAGTCGTTCCGACGCTGGATGATCGGAGGCCTGTCCGACGGGCCGTTGTCGACGTACGCCGTGCCCCTCGTCGCGATCGGCGGGGGCCTCGCGCTCGCCCTGATGTGTGCGCCGTCGCTGAACGCGCTGAGCTTCGGTGCCGAGATGGCGACGTCGCTGGGTACGGACGTGCGCCGCGCCCGCATCGCCGGGCTGCTCGCCGTCGGGCTGCTGGCGGGTGCGGCGACGGCGGCCTGCGGCCCCCTCGCCTTTCTCGGGCTCATTGCGCCGCACACCGCTCGCCTCCTGGTCGGCACGGACCACAGGACGCTGCTCCCCGCGTCGGCGCTGATCGGTGCTGTCGCTCTGCTGTTCGCCGACGTCGTCGGACGCAGCGTCGCCCGCCCGGCCGAGATCCCGGCCGGGATCGTCTTCCTGCTCGTCGGTGCTCCCCTGTTCGTCGCGCTTGCGCGCCGGAGATCGGGGGCGCGATGAGCACGCGCGTCCCCGTCGTGCGGCTGGGCGGTCTCTCCCTCCCGGTGCGCACCCGGCCCCTCGTCACGTTCGTGGCGCTGTCGGTCGTCGCCGCGCTCCTGTTGTGCCTGTCGATCAGCGCCGGAAGCACGTGGGTGAATCCCACGACCGTCGTCGAGACACTCGGCGGGGGCGGAGGGCAGGCCGTCCGTTACCAGGTGCTCGGACTACGCCTGCCCCGCACGGTCATCGGAGCGCTCGCGGGCGCCGCCCTGGCCCTCGCCGGAGCGTTCATGCAATCGGTCGCCCGCAATCCCCTCTCGAGCCCCGACGTCCTCGGCATCACCAGCGGCGCCAGCGTCGGCGCCGCCGCCGTCTTCGTGCTCGGATGGCGTGTCTTCGGTGCCCCCCTGACGCTCTCACTCCCCCTCGCCGCACTGATCGGCGGCTCGATCGCGGCGGCCGTGGTGTTCTCGTTCTCACGGGGAGCGGCCGGGGGGATGCGACTGATCCTCGTCGGCGTCGGAATCAACGCCGCCCTGCTGGGCGTGCTGCACGCGATGCTCATCGCGGGCGGCACCTACGACGTGCTCCAGGTGCAGGTGTGGCTCACCGGCGACCTGTCGTCCGACGCCGCGCGCATCGCCCCGCTCGCCGCGGTGCTCGTCGTCGCCGCCCTCATCGCCGTGGCCACCTCCCGGTCGGTCGCCGCGATGCACCTCGGCGACGACGTCGCGCACGGGCTCGGCGTCGCCGTCGGACGCACCCGCGTCGTGCTGCTGACCGGGTCGGTGCTCTCCTCCTCGGCCGCCGTCGGCGCGGCCGGACCGCTCGGCTTCGTCGCCCTGTCGGCGCCGCAGATCGCACGGTTCCTGACGAGCGAGTCCCGCGCTCCGCTGGGGTGCACGGCCGCGTGCGGTACGATCCTGGTGCTCGCGGCCGACCTCGCCGCCCGAACACTGTTTTCGAGCGCCGTGTCGGTGGGACTGCTCACCGCGCTCGTGGGCGGCCCGATCCTGATCTCCCTGATGCTGCGACGGCTGAGGAGCTGGGCATGACCGACCCCGCGGCACACGCGCTGACGACCTCCGGCCTCCGGGTCGGCTACGGCGGCCGCGAGATCCTGAACGGTGTCGACCTCGCGCTCCGAGCGGGCGCGGTCACCGCGATCATCGGGCCGAACGGCAGCGGAAAATCGACGCTGCTCCGCACGCTCTGCCGGCTCCTGGCCCCTGACGAGGGTTCCGTTGCGGTGCGAGGTCGAGCGCTCTCCACGCTGCGCACCCGCGATCTCGCGAGAGAGCTGTCGTTCCTCCCCCAGGCCCCCACGGCTCCCGAGGGGATGACGGTGCGCGAGCTCGTCGCCCGCGGGCGCCACCCGCACCAGTCACTGCTGCGCCAGTGGAGCAGGCTCGACGCCACAGCGGTCGAGGCGGCCCTGCAGCTCACCGGGCTCACCGAGCTGGCCGATCGCGATGTGCAGACCCTCTCAGGCGGGCAACGGCAGCGGGCGTGGATCGCCCTGAGTCTTGCTCAAGACACCGGCATCCTGCTTCTCGACGAACCGACGACCTACCTCGACATCGCCCACTCCGTGGAAGTGCTCGACCTCGTCGACCATCTGTGCGTCGACCTCGGCCGGACGGTCGTGATGGTCATCCACGATCTCAACCTCGCCGCACGCTATGCCGACGACCTCGTGGTCGTGCACGAGGGCGGCATCGCCGCGCAAGGCCCGCCCGACGCCGTCATCACCGCGCGTCTCCTCGAGACCGTCTTCGGCCTGACGGCCCGGGTCGTCGCCGATCCGGCGTCGGGCCGCCCCCTCGTCGTCCCGGTCGGACGCCGACGGGTCCACCGATCTGACCACCCCCACCCAGAAGAGACAGGAGACACCCATGTCGCATAACCCCTTCGACGACGAGTCCAGCCGCTTCCTCGTGCTGATCAACGACGAGGAGCAGCATTCGCTGTGGCCCGTCTTCGCCCCCGTGCCGGAGGGCTGGAGCATCGCCTACGGCGGCCCCGCCGGCGCCGAGCGCGCGGAATGCCTGGCGTTCGTGGAGACGAACTGGACCGACCTGCGACCCCTGAGCCTTCGCGAGGCGCAGGGCACGGCGGCGCCCTGAGCGGTTCATGATCGAAACGATCCTGCCGGCCGCCGCTCATGCCGTCGAGGAGTTCGGCGACACACGCGCGGGTCCGCTCTTCCCCGACGAAGAAGCGGTCGTCGCGAACGCCGTGCCGCAGCGCCGCAACGAGTTCAGCGCCGTGCGGCGCTGCGCCCGCCGCGCCCTCGCGGAACGGGGCCACCCGCCGGTCGCCCTTCTCCCCGGACCGGGCGGAGCTCCGGCGTGGCCCGAGGGCATCGTGGGCAGCATGACCCACTGCGCGGGCTACCGTGCGGCGGTGGTCGCCGACCGCGCGCACCTGTCGAGCATCGGGATCGACGCGGAGCCCGATGAACCGCTGCCTCGTGATGTGCTGCGGATCGTCGCCCGACCCGATGAGATCGAGCGCTTCCGCGCGGGCATCCCCGTCCCCTCGAGGAACTGGGACCGCCTCCTCTTCAGCGCGAAGGAAGCCGTCTACAAGGCCTGGTATCCGTTGACCGGGCGATGGCTGGACTTCACCGACGTGTCGGTGTCGCCCACGTCCGATCCGCGGGGCTTCACGGCCGACGTCCTCGTGCCGGCCCCCGGCCGCGCCCGCCTCTTCCGAGGTACCTGGACGACGGGGGACGGCCTGATCCTCACCGCGAGTGTGCCGGTCGAGCCCCACCGCCGATGACCGCCCGTTCGTCGGAGGCGGGCGCGCGATGCCCGTCCTTCCACACCGCCGCGGTCAGCGGCATCCCGGGCCGGTAGGCCAGGTGCGTCGCCGAGGGAGCATCGAGCAGGTGCAGGTCGGCGCGGTGTCCTACCGCGATCGAGCCCACCGCCCCCTCGCCGGTGGCGCGGCCGAGGGCGATCGCACCGCCGCGCGTCGCCGCGCGCACCGCTTCGGCGACGCTCAACCCCATCTGCAGCACGGCGGTCGCGACGCAGAACGGCATCGAACTCGTGTACGAGGTGCCGGGGTTGCAGTTCGAGGCGATCGCGACCTCCACGCCCGCGTCGAGCAGCCGCCGTGCGGGGGCGAGCGGCGCGCGGGTCGACAGATCGCAGGCCGGGAGCACCGTCGCCACCGTCGACCCCTCGGCGAGCGCGTCCAGGTCGGCGTCAGAGACGAAGTTGCAGTGGTCGACGCTCGCGGCCCCCAGCTCGACCGCCAGCCGGATGCCCTCGCCGTGCCCCAGTTGATTGCCATGCACGCGCAGTCCCAACCCCGACGTCCGGGCGGCCAAAAGCACCTCGCGCGACTGTTCCGGGCTGAAGGCCCCGCGCTCGCAGAACACGTCGGCCCACGATACGAAGGGCCGTACCGCCTCGAGCATCGGGCCGCACACCTCGCGGACATAATCGTCGGCGTCTCGGCCCGCGGGCACGAGGTGCGCCCCGAGGAAGGTGGCGTCATCGACCCCCGCCGTGGCGATCCGCGCGCTGCGCTCCTCGCTGGCGAGATCGAGCCCGTAGCCCGTCTTGGTCTCGATCCACGTCGTGCCCTGCGCGCGGGCCTCGCGGACGCGGGCGGTGAGAAGCGCGGCGAGACGGTCGTCGGAGGCGGTCCGGGTGGCATCCCGCGTCACCGCGATCCCGCCCGCGGCGTAGCTCTGTCCTGCCATACGGGCCTCGAACTCGGCCGTACGGTCACCGTCGAAGACCAGGTGGGTGTGCGAATCGACCCAGCCCGGTAGCAGCGCCCGGCCGGCGGCATCCACCCGCTCGTCTGCCGCGGGAGCCTCGGACGCCGCACCGATCCAGGCGATGCGGTCTGCGTCGATGACCACGGCGGCGTCGTGGAGCACGCGCTCCTCGTCGTCGACGGTCATGAGCTCTCCGATGCGGGTGATCACGGTCGAGGTCATGCGCTCATCGCCTTTCGCAGCAGATCTCCGATGGGTCCGAGGTCGGTGTGCGTGCCGCCCACGGCGCGCTCGCGTCCCCCGATGATCACACGGCTGACGTCGTGCGCGGTGGCGCTCAGCACGAGTTGGCCGGGGTCGCTTCCGGCCGTGCGGGCGCTCGTCTCGTCGACGACGAGGAGGTCGCAGGGCTGCCCCACGGCGATCTCGCCGAGCGAGCGTCCCACCGCCGAGGCTCCACCCCGTGTGAGCGCCGCCACGAGCTCGGCGGGCGAGAAGCGCCCGCGACGCCGCGACGCGAGCCGCTCGCCGTGTTCGAGCGCGCGGGCCTCGAGCAGAGGATCGACCACGGCGTGCTGATCGGTGCCGAGCGCGAGACGCGCCCCCGCGTCGGCGAGGCGGCGGGCGGGACCGATGCCGTCCCCCAGGTCGGCCTCGGTGGTCGGGCACATCACGATGCTCGCGCGAGCGGCGCCGAGCGCGTCGATGTCGTCGTCGGTGAGGTGGGTGGCGTGCACGACCGACAGGCGCGACGACAGCAGGCCGCTGCGGGCGAGGAGCCCGGTGGGCGTGAGGCCCGTGGCCTCGATGCACGCCGCGTTCTCGGCGGGTTGCTCCGACAGGTGTACGTGCAGCGGGATCGCCGGGTCCAGCTCCGCGCCGATCCGCTCCAACGCGGCGACGGGCACGGCACGCACCGAGTGCACGGCCGCCCCGACCACGACCTCGGGGTGCTCGTCGGCGAACGCCCCGCGCAGCGCCGACAGACGTGTGAGCCAGGTCTCGGCATCCGCGTCCCCGAAGCGCCGCTGGGCGGGTTCGAGCGGTGAACCGAAGCCGCTGGAGAGGTAGCACGTGTCGAGCAGGGTGAGACGGATGCCACTGGCCCGGGCCGCGCGCGCGAGCGCGCGCTCCATGGCGTGCGCGGGGGCGTAGGGCGAGGCGTCGGGCGCGTGATGCACGTAGTGGAACTCGGCGACCGAGGTCCATCCCGCGGCGACCATCTCGGCGTAGACCGCCGTGGCCACACGCTCGTAGGAGTCCGGATCGAGTCGACCGGCCTCGCGGTACATCAGCTCGCGCCAGGTCCAGAAGCTTCCGCCGTCGCCGTGCGTGCGGCCGCGAAGCAGCCGGTGGAAGGCGTGCGAGTGCGCGTTGATCGCGCCCGGCAGGGCGAGTCCGTCGAGGCGATGGTCGGCGGCATCCGGGGTCGCCCCCGTCTCGACGGAGGCGATGAGACCCTCGGATGCCGTCACCCGCACGTCGTTCGCCACGGCGTCGCCGATCCACGCCCGCGGTGCCCAGAAGCGCGTCATGCCAGCAGATCCTGCAGCACGTCGGCGAGCGCCGCGGCGGAGGCATCCGCATCGGTGTCGACGACGTGCTCCTCGGGGGAGTGCGAGATGCCCGAGGGATTGCGGACGAAGAGCATGCCGGTGGGCACGGCGCTCGCGAGGATGCCGGCGTCGTGTCCGGCGCCCGTGCGCAGGTACGGAGCGTCGGGCAGCGTCGAGCCCAGGCGACGGGCGAGGCTCGGGTCGAAGCCGACCGTGGGGCTCCACGACTCCTCGACCAGGACGGCCTCGCACCCGCGGGCGGCGGCGAGCTCGACGCACATGCGGTCGATGTCGGCGACGAGACGGCGGGTGACGGCGTCGTCGGGATGCCGGGCGTCGATCCAGAAGTCGACCGACGACGCGATGACGTTGGTGCCGCCGGGCACGGGCTCGAAGCGGCCGACGGTGGCTCGGGCGTCGTCGACGGCGCCGGCGAGCTCGGCGATGCGCCCGACCATGCCGGCGGCGGCGACCAGGGGGTCGCGGCGATCGGCCATGAGCGTGGTGCCGGCGTGATTGCCCTCGCCGCGCACCGACACCTTGAACCGGCCGTGGCCGAGGATCGACTCCGCCACGGCGAAGGGGCGATCGAGGTCGATGAGCCCGCGCCCCTGCTCGACGTGCAGCTCGACGAAGACGCCGATGCGCCCGAGCGTCTCGGAGTCGGGGCCGATCCTCGCCGGGTCGATACCGCCCGCGGCGAAGACCTCGGCGAGCGTGTCGCCCTCACGGTCGGTGAGCCGCCGCGCAGCGTCGGGAGACAAGGCTCCCGTGAGCAGTCGTGAGCCGAGGCACGCGACGCCGAAGCGCGAACCCTCCTCCTCGGGGAACACCGCGATCGCGAGGGGCTTCGCGGGCGTGAACCCGCGCTCGCGCAGCACGTCGACCGCAGCGAGCGCCGCCGCGACCCCCAGCGGACCGTCGAACGCCCCGCCGCCGGGCACCGAGTCGAGGTGGCTGCCGGTCACGACGGCGCCGGGTCCCGGCATCCCCCACCACGCCCACAGGATGCCGTTGCGGTCGACCTCGACGTCGAGCCCGCGCGCCTCGGCCTC
Source organism: Sphingomonas sp. G5 (assembly GCF_052660795.1). Taxonomy (NCBI): domain Bacteria; kingdom Pseudomonadati; phylum Pseudomonadota; class Alphaproteobacteria; order Sphingomonadales; family Sphingomonadaceae; genus Sphingomonas; species Sphingomonas sp. G5. The sequence continues at coordinate 3,354,951 of NZ_CP109660.1, forward strand.
GGCGACGAACCACGCGCGCAGGTCGCGCTCGGCGGTCGAGAACACCGGGCGGGCGTACCCGCCGCTGCGGGGCTCGCGGCCGATGCCCGAGATGGCGTCGAGGAGAGCGGTGACGGAGGTCATGAATCGAGCATGGGTACGCGCACCCCGCGCTCTCGGGCGACCTCGATCGCGCGGTCGTATCCGGCATCCACGTGACGGATGACGCCCATGCCGGGGTCGTTCGTCAGCAGACGCTGCAGCTTCTCGGCGGCGAGCTCCGTGCCGTCGGCGACCGAGACCTGGCCCGCGTGAATGGAGCGGCCGATGCCGACGCCGCCACCGTGGTGCAGCGACACCCAGGTCGCTCCCGAGGCCGTGTTGATGAGTGCGTTCAGAATCGGCCAGTCGGCGATGGCATCCGATCCGTCCGCCATCGCCTCCGTCTCCCGGTAGGGCGAGGCCACCGAGCCGGAGTCGAGGTGGTCGCGACCGATGACGATCGGCGCCGAGATCTTGCCCTCGGCGACGAGCTCGTTGAAGCGGACAGCCGCCTTGGCGCGGTCGCCGTAGCCGAGCCAGCAGATGCGGGCCGGAAGACCCTCGAACTCGACGTGCTCCTGCGCCGCGGTGATCCAGCGCTTGAGTCCCTCGTTCTCGGGGAAGAGCTCGAGGATCGCCTGGTCGGTGACGGCGATGTCGGCCGGGTCGCCCGACAGCGCCACCCAGCGGAACGGACCGAGGCCCTCGCAGAACAGCGGGCGGATGTAGGCCGGCACGAAGCCGGGGAAGGCGAACGCGTCGGCGTAGCCGCCCTGGCGGGCCTCGTCGCGGATCGAGTTGCCGTAGTCGAACACCTCGGCACCGCGCTTCTGGAACTCCACCATCGCCTCGACGTGGCGGGCCATCGACTCGCGCGAGCGCACGGTGAAGCCCTCGGGGTCGCGGGCCGACTCGGTGCGCCAGTCCTCGAACGCGATGCCCGCGGGGAGGTAGGCCAGCGGGTCGTGGGCCGAGGTCTGGTCGGTGACGATGTCGACCGGCACCTCGCGGCGCAGCAACTCGGGCAGCACCTCGGCACTGTTGCCGACGAGGCCGACAGAGAGCGCACGGCCCTCGGCCTTCGCGGCGAGCACGCGCTCGAGCGCGTCGTCGAGGTCGGTCGTGACCTCGTCGAGGTAGCGCTTGCCCTGGCGGCGGCGGAGCCGCGTCTCATCGACGTCGACGATGAGCACGACGCCGCCGTTGAGGGTGACCGACAGGGGCTGAGCACCGCCCATGCCGCCGCAGCCGCCCGTGACGGTGAGGGTCCCGGCGAGCGTGCCGCCGAAACGCTTGCGCGCCACGGCGCCGAACGTCTCGTACGTGCCCTGCAGGATGCCCTGCGTGCCGATGTAGATCCACGAGCCGGCCGTCATCTGGCCGTACATCATGAGCCCCTCGGCCTCGAGGCGGCGGAACTCCGGCCAGGTGGCCCAGTCGCCGACGAGGTTGGAGTTGGCCAGAAGCACGCGCGGTGCCCACACGTTCGTGCGGAACACCCCCACGGGCTTGCCCGACTGCACCAGCAGTGTCTCGTCGTCGTCGAGGTCGGCGAGGGTCGCGACGATCGCGTCGTAGCTCGCCCAGTTGCGGGCGGCCTTTCCCGTTCCGCCGTAGACGATGAGGTCTTCGGGCCGTTCCGCGACCTCGGGGTCGAGGTTGTTCATGAGCATCCGCAGCGGGGCCTCGGTCTGCCAGCTCTTCGCTGTCAGCGTCGTCCCTCGCGGCGCGCGGATCTCCCGTGGTCCAGTCATGTCGTTCTCTCTCCCTCGAGGTCGGATACCGCACCGATCGAGCGGCTCTCCACGAGGAGCAAGCGCCCGATCTCGGCGGTCTTGGCTGCGGTGGTGCGGTAACTGGGGACAACGACGGAGAGGGATGCCACGACCCGCCCACCCACGACGACCGGTGCGGCGATCGCGGTGACGTCGTCTTCGACGCCCTGGGTGACGACGACGTAGCCTTCGAGGCCGGTCTCTCCGGCGAGCACCGCTCCGGCGGCGGAGCCGTGCAGCGGAATGGTGCGTCCGACCCAACTCGCGTGCCGGATCGAGTGGGTGCCCTCGACGATCGCGACGTAGAGCGCGGTGTCGCCCGCGCCGCGCACGGCGAGGTAGGTCGATTCGCCGGTCTGGGCCACGACCCGCGCCAGGGCGGACTCGGCGAGGGAGACGAGCGAGTCATTCGATAGGGCTCGCGCGCCCAGCTGAATCATGCGCGCGCCGGCCGCGTAGCGACCGTCGTCGGAGCGCCGGACGAACTCCTGCGCTTCGAGAGTGCGCAGGAGGCGCAGGGCGGTGCTGGCCGACAGCCCCGCCGCCCGCGCGGCATCCGCCAGAGTCAGCGGCCCGTCATTGCAGACGGTCGCGAGCAGCGACAGAGCCCGATCGACGGTGCGGGTGGGGTTCTCGGCCATGACCCTCCTTAATGCCGTCCAGTAAAATACATGTTTCACCAGATGACAAGCATGGATGCCTTCTAGGCTGGACCCATGTCCCGACTGCAGGCCGACGCCCCCGCCGACCTCTGGGTTCCCGTGACGGGTTCCCTCGGATTCCGTGGCCGCCGCCACCGGAAGGCCGCCATCGGCATGCTGCTGAGCCAGGCCAATCAGGCCACCGGCGCCACGCCGAAGCCGGGCGGCGGCGCCTTCGCCTGGATCCTCAGTCAGGCGGCGCCCCTGCTCATGCGCCGCGCGGCCGGGCGCGTGCTCGTGTGGGTCTGGAAGAGCGACCCCGAGCTGCTCGTCGTCATGGCGCAGCTGCAAGAGGCCACGCCCCAGCTGCGCACGGCGCGCGCCATGATGCCGATGGAGTACGACGACACCGAGTCGTTCCGAAACCCGCACCTCGGCGTGGGCGAGAAGCTCGCGATGCCGCTCCCGAGCGATCCGAAGACCCCGCCGTTCGCCACCTACACGTGGGACACGGGTTCGCACTTCGTCACGGTGACGGCCGTGTGCTCGGACCGCGAGCGCTTCGGCACGATCATCTCGTCGGTCGACGAGGTGGCGCGCACGATCCGCGTGGTCGACGACCTGAAGCTCGGCGAATCGCCGACGGTGCTGCGGCTCGACCCGGCCTGAGGCACGGCGCTGTCACCGGGAAGAGGCGTTGGATCCGCGACACGGACGCGCGCGGAGATCGGCGCGCAAGTCGACGCGGAACGGGCTCTCTGAAGCCCGGACGAAAAGACGACGTCTCAGTCGTCGTGCGGGCCACGCGGGCGCCAGAGCACGATGTCGGTGGCGCGGCGCACGCGGGCTCCGTGGCGGAGCGTGACGACCGATCCCGTCGCACCGGCCGCGAAGACACGGGCCCCGGGGCGGGATTGCCGCTCGACCGTGAGCTGACGTTCGAGGTCGTTCACGCGGCGGGCGAGCTCGTGCACCCGCTCCTCGAGGGCGAGCAGGCGGGCGATCGCCGGCAGGCTCATCCCCTCGCCGGAAAGACGGGCGACCTCGCGCAGCTGTTGCACGTGTCGGCTGGAGTAACGGCGCGACCCGCCCTGGGTGCGCGCGGGCACGACGAGACCGAGCCGGTCGTACTGTCGCAGAGTCTGCGGGTGCATGTTCGACAGCTCGGCGGCCGCGGCGATGGCGAAGATCGGGGCGTCTTCGTCGATCTCTCTCTCGGACACGTCTTCACCTCTTTCGTCGTGCCGGACGGCGTGCCGGGTTCTCGGCATCCTGTCGTATCGGATGCCGAGAACCGCGGCGACGCGCGCGGTGTTATCGCGCCTTGGCCATCAGGTCGGCGCGGGGGTTCTCTTTGGGCTCGAGCTCGTGGAACCGCTCGAGGGCCTCGCGGGCGGCGTCGTCGAGATGAGTGGGAACCGCGACCTGGACCTCGGCGAGCAGGTCGCCGGAGCCCTTCGCGGTCTCGATCCCGCGTCCCTTGACGCGGAGCACGCGGCCGGACGGTGTTCCGGGGGCGACGCGCAGGCGGACGGGGTCGCCCCCCAGCGTCGGCACCTCGATGGTCGCGCCCAGCGCCGCCTCGGTGAAGGTGACCGGCACGGTGAGACGGAGGTTGAGTCCGTCTCTCGTGAACACCGGGTGCGGACGCACCGCGACGGTCACGACGATGTCGCCGCTCTCGCCGCCGTCGGGCGACTTGCGCCCCCGTCCGCGCAGACGGATCTTCTGCCCGTCCGAGACGCCCGCCGGGATCTTCACTTTGAACGGCACGTTGTCTTCACCCGCGAGGGTGATGGTCTCGCCCTTGGCCGCGGTGACGAAGTCGAGCGTCGTCCGCGCGGTGACGTCGGCGCCCTTCTGCGGGCCGCCGAAGCCGCGGAACCCTCCGGTCGTCTGACCGAACCGGCCGGAGCCGAAGCCGCCGCCCTGCTGGTCGAACATCGTGAAGAAGTCGTCGAAGCCGCCCGACGGCGCCTGCCGCCCCTGGCCGAAACGGCTGAAGACGTCGTCGAAGCCGCCCCCGCCCCCGGCCCCGGGAGCCGAGAAGCGCGCCCCCGAGCCCATGGCCCGGATCTGGTCGTACTCCTCGCGCTGCTCGGGGTCGTTGAGCACCGAATAGGCCTCGCTGATCTCTTTGAACTTCGCCTCGGCCTTCGCGTCTCCCGGGTTCGAGTCGGGGTGGTACTGGCGCGCGAGCTTGCGGTACGTCTTCTTCAGATCGGCAGCGCTGACGCTCTTGTCGACACCGAGGACCTTGTAGAAGTCCTTGTCGAACCAGTCCTGACTCGCCATTCGTCCTCCTCCTAGGCCGGCACGGCGACGACGACCTTCGCCGGTCGCAGTTCGACCGAACCGAGGCGGTACCCGACCTCGACGACCTCGAGGATCGTCGTCTCGGTCACGCCCGGAGTCGGGGCCTGGAAGATCGCCTCATGCTGCTGCGGGTCGAACACGTCGCCGACGGCGCCGTACGAGACCACGCCGAGGCGCTCGGCCACGGCCCGCACCTTGTCGCCGATGGCCGCGAGCGGGGTGCCCTCGACCAGATCGCCGTGCTTGGCGGCGCGGTCGAGGTCGTCCATGACGGGTAGCAGGCCCTTCACGGCCTCACCCTTGGCGCGCTCGATCTCGCGCTCGCGCTGCTCCTCGGTGCGCCGACGGTAGTTGGCGTACTCGGCCTGCAGGCGCTTGAGGTCGATCAGCAGCGAGGCCTCCTTGTCGGAGGAAGCCCCCTCTGCGGCGGCCTCGGGCGTCTGCTCGGCCCCGAGGATGTCGTCGATGGTCAGGCCCTCGGCATCCGGTTCCTGCGTCTCGGACTGCTCGCCCGACGGCGCGGGGCCGGAGGTGTTCTCCTCCGACCCCGTCTCGTCAGGACCGGCGCCCGAGCCCGTGGGCTGTTCGTCGTCCTTGTGTGCCATGTTCTATCGCTTACTTCTTGTTCTCGTCGGTCGGCTCGTCGTCGACGACCTCGGCATCGATGACGTCTTCCTCGGGGTTCGGCGTCTCACCGTTGCCGGGCTGACCCACGTTGGGGTCGGCCTGCTCGCCCGCGGCCTGCGAGGAGGCGTAGATGGCCTCGCCGAGCTTGCCCTGGCTGGCGTTCAACTTGTCGAACGCGGTCTTGACCGCGTCGTCGTCGTCGCCGGCGAGAGCCGTCTTGAGTGCGTCGACATCGCCCTGCACCTCGGTCTTGACCTCGGCGGGGAGCTTGTCCTCGTTCTCCTTGATCAGCTTCTCGATCGAGTACGACAGGGTCTCGGCCTGGTTGCGGGTCTCGGCGGACTCGCGGCGCTTCTTGTCGTCGGCCGCGTTCTCTTCGGCCTCGCGCACCATGCGCTCGATGTCTTCCTTCGGCAGCGACGAACCGCCGGTGATGGTCATCGACTGCTCCTTGCCGGTGCCCTTGTCCTTCGCCGAGACGTGCACGATGCCGTTCGCGTCGATGTCGAAGGTGACCTCCACCTGCGGGATGCCGCGGGGAGCCGGGGCGATGCCGGTGAGCTCGAAGGTGCCCAGCGGCTTGTTGTCGCGGGTGAACTCGCGCTCGCCCTGGAAGACCTGGATCGCGACCGACGGCTGGTTGTCGTCGGCGGTGGTGAAGGTCTCGCTGCGCTTGGTCGGGATGGCGGTGTTGCGCTCGATGAGCTTGGTCATGATGCCGCCCTTGGTCTCGATGCCGAGGCTCAGGGGGGTGACGTCGATGAGCAGGACGTCCTTGCGCTCGCCCTTGAGGACACCGGCCTGCAGGGCTGCGCCGACGGCCACGACCTCGTCGGGGTTCACGCCCTTGTTGGCATCCTTGCCCGTCTCCTTCTTGACGAGCTCGGCGACCGCGGGCATGCGGGTCGAGCCGCCGACGAGCACCACGTGGGCGATGTCGTCGACCTTGACACCGGCCTCGCGGATGACGTCGGAGAAGGGCTTGCGGGTGCGGTCGAGGAGGTCCTTGGTGAGGTCCTCGAACTTCGCGCGCGTGAGGGTCTCGCTGAGCGAGACGGGGCCCGAGTCGGTGAGCGACAGGTACGGCAGGTTGATGCTGGTCGAGGTCGAGCTCGACAGCTCCTTCTTGGCCTGCTCGGCCGCTTCCTTCAAACGCTGCAGGGCGATCTTGTCACCCGAGACGTCGACGCCCGTGGTGTCCTTGAACTGCTTGATGAGGTAGTCGACGACGCGCTGGTCCCAGTCGTCTCCACCGAGGCGGTTGTCGCCGGAGGTGGCGCGCACCTGGATGGTCGAGAAGTCGTCGTCCTTGCCCACTTCGAGCAGCGAGACGTCGAACGTTCCGCCACCGAGGTCGAAGACGAGGATGAGCTCGTCTTCCTTGCCCTTGTCGAGGCCGTACGCGAGGGCCGCGGCGGTGGGCTCGTTGATGATGCGCAGCACGTTGAGGCCCGCGATCTCACCGGCCTCCTTGGTGGCCTGACGCTCGGCGTCGTTGAAGTACGCGGGGACCGTGATGACGGCATCGGTGACGCTGTCACCGAGGTACTCCTCGGCGTCGCGCTTGAGCTTCTGCAGGATGCGGGCCGAGATCTCCTGCGGCGTCCACTTCTTGCCGTCGACGTCGAAGGTCCAGGTGGTGCCCATGTGGCGCTTCACGCTGGAGATCGTGCGGTCGACGTTGGTGACGGCCTGGCGCTTGGCGGTCTCGCCGACGAGCACCTCGCCGTCCTTCGTGAAGGCGACGACCGAGGGGGTCGTGCGGAAACCCTCGGCGTTGGCGATGACCTTGGGCTCGCCACCCTCGAGCACGCTCACGACGGAGTTGGTCGTACCGAGGTCGATTCCCACTGCACGGGGCATATGTGTCTCCTTGCTTGTGAGCACGGCCGTTGCCGCGCTCGGGGTTCTGGATGAAAGTCTCTGCGCGGGTTGAGCCGCGGTGACTCAAGGCTAACGCACGCCCGTCGCCCCGTCAAGAAGAGTTGATATGAATCGGCTCAACTTCGGGATACCACGAACGTGGAGACCCTGCGCCTAGCCCCGCGCGTCCCCGGCCCGCCCCGCGTATCCCCGGTGTTCCGGCATCCCTCCACCCCTGTCCCGATCTGCGCAGACCATGTCCCGAAATGGGCGGCCTAAGCGGGCCGCAGGCAACCAAAAGCGGGACATGGTCGGAAGAGACCGGGGCGGCCATCCCTCGCCCACCCATGTCCCGATCTGTGCAAACCATGTCCCGAAAAGGGCGGCCCGAGCGGACCCCAGGCAACCAGGAGTGGGACACGGCCGCGCGAACGCGCCCGCACCCCCACCACGCACGACGCCCCCGCACCCTCAACGGGATACGGGGGCGTCGAACGGATGCCGTGACTCAGTCGCGGTCGCGGTCGCGGCGCTGGGGACGGTCGCTGCGCTTGGCGGAGCGACCGCCCTGGTCGAGGCGCAGATCGATCAGCTGACCCGAGATCCGCGTGTCGGCGAGGCGGCCGATCGTGTCGCTCGACAGGTCGGCGGGGAGCTCGACGAGCGAGAAGTCCTGGCGGATCTGGATCGCGCCGAAATCGCCCCGGCGCAGACCCCCCTCGTTGGCGAGGGCGCCGACGATCTGGCGGGGCTCGACGCGCTGGCGACGACCGACCGCGATGCGGTAGGTGGCGAAGCGGCCGGAGGTGTCGCGGCGCGGGCCGCCGTCGCGCGACGCGCCGTCGCGCGAGTCGCGCGCGGGCCGGTCGTTGTCGAAGCGCTGCTGACGGAACGCCTCGGCCTCGAGCAGCAGCGGGGTGTCGCCCTGGGCGACCACGGCGAGAGCTGCGGCCACGTCGGCCTCGGGGACGTCGTGATGCGCCACGTAGTGGGCCACCACGTCGCGGAAGGTCGCGATCGCGGCGGTGTCCTCGAGGGCGGCGGTGATGGCGTCGTCGAAGCGGGTGAGGCGCGTCGCGTTGACGTCGTCGACGCTCGGCAGCGACATCTCGGTCAGCGGCTGGCGCGTGGCCTTCTCGATCGCGGTGAGCATGCGGCGCTCGCGCGGGGTGACGAAGCTGATCGCGTCGCCGGTGCGACCCGCGCGGCCGGTGCGACCGATGCGGTGCACGTACGACTCGGTGTCGATCGGCAGGTCGTAGTTGACGACGTGGCTGATGCGGTCGACGTCGAGGCCGCGCGCGGCGACGTCGGTGGCGACGAGGATGTCGAGCTTGCCCGACTTCAGCTGGTTGACCGTGCGCTCGCGCTGCACCTGGGCGACGTCGCCGTTGATCGCCGCCGCGGTGTAGCCGCGGGCGCGCAGTTTCTCGGCGACCGTCTCGGTCTCGTTCTTGGTGCGGGTGAAGACGATCATGCCCTCGAAGTTCTCGACCTCGAGGATGCGCGTGAGGGCGTCGATCTTCTGCTGGTACGACACGATCAGGTAGCGCTGGGCGATGTTCGTCGAGGTCGCGGTCTTGGTCTTGACCGTGATCTCTTCGGGATTGTTGAGGTACTGCGCCGAGATGCGACGAATCTGCGCCGGCATGGTCGCCGAGAACAGCGCGACCTGCTTGGTCGACGGGGTGTCGGCGAGGATCGTCTCGACGTCTTCGGCGAAGCCCATCTTGAGCATCTCGTCGGCCTCGTCGAGCACGAGGTACTTGAGCTCGCTCAGGTCGAGGGTGCCCTTGTCGAGATGGTCCATGATGCGACCGGGGGTGCCCACGACGATGTCGACACCGCGGCGCAGGGCCGACAGCTGCTGACCGTAGCCCTGGCCGCCGTAGACGGGCAGCACCGAGACGCCCTTGATGTGCGCGGCGTACTTCTCGAACGCCTCGCACACCTGCAGGGCGAGCTCGCGGGTGGGCGCCAGCACGAGGGCCTGGGGGTTCTTGTGGCCGGTCTCCATCTGCGAGAGCACCGGCAGTGCGAAGGCGGCGGTCTTGCCGGTTCCGGTCTGAGCGAGACCGACGACGTCGCGCCCCTGCAGCAGCACGGGGATCGTGGCGGCCTGGATCGCGGACGGGGTCTCGTACCCCACATCCTTCAGGGCCTTGAGCACAGCGGCATCCAGTCCCAGATCGGCGAAGGTGAGCTTCTCGGGGGCGGTCTCGGCTTCAGCGGAGTCGACGGGGGTTTCGGATGCCATGACTCCACGGTAGTCTCCTCCGCGCTCTCGCGCGGGCCGGGGTCTAACCTGAACCCGCGCGCCGACGACGGCGCGGCTGCCTCCCCGGCCGTACCGGGCGTTCACCGAAGGACCCTAGCGTGACCGACATGTCCTCCCCCGGCACCACCGCAGCCCCCGCCACCGACCGCCGACAGGTGATCGCCTGGGCCCTCTGGGACTGGGGGTCCGCGGCCTTCAACGCCGTCGTGACGACCTTCGTCTTCAGCACCTATCTGGCCAGCCAGCTCTTCGTCGATCCGCGGATCGTGGCGGCCGCGAACGGCGACGACAAAGACCCCGCCCTCGTGCGCGCCCTCGCCGACAACGCGACCCTCGTCGGGGTCGCGCTGATGATCGCGGGGATCGTGGTGGCCCTCGTCGCCCCCGTCCTGGGCCAACGGTCCGACGGCACCGGCCGCCGCAAGCTCTGGCTCGGCATCAACACCGGTCTCGTGGTGCTCGCCATGGCGGCGATGGTGTTCGTGGAGGGCACTCCCCGGTTCCTCGTGCTGGGCGCGACACTGATCGCGGTCGGCAACGTCTTCTTCGAGTTCGCCAGCGTCAACTACTACGCGATGCTCACCCAGGTCTCGACCCGCGAGAACATCGGCCGCGTCTCCGGCTTCGGCTGGGGCATGGGGTACGTCGGCGGCATCGTTCTGCTGATCCTGCTGCTCGTGCTGTTCATCCAGAGCTTCGGGACTGCGGATGCCGGTGGGCTCCTCGCCGTGACCAAGGACGACGGGTGGAACATCCGCCTGGCGGTGGTGGCATCCGCCCTCTGGTACGCCGTCTTCGCGATTCCGGTGCTGCTGCGCGTGCCGGAGATCCCGGCCCGGGAGCGTCGGGTGAAGGTCAGCTTCTTCCGCTCCTACGTTCTGCTGTGGGCCACGTTGCGATCGCTGTGGAGCGACAGCCGACAGGTCCTGGTGTTCCTCGTCGCCAGCGCGGTGTTCCGCGACGGGCTGACGGGCGTCTTCACCTTCGGGGCGATCATCGCCGCGCAGGTCTTCGGCTTCAGCTCGACGCAGGTGCTGTACTTCGCCGTCGCGGCGAACGTCGTCGCCGGTATCAGCACCTTCGCGGCCGGACGCCTGGACGACCGGTTCGGACCCAAGCGCGTCATCATGGCCTCGCTCGTCGGCCTCATCGTGCTCGGCAGCGCGGTGCTGTTCATCGGCACCTCGCAGACGGCGTTCTGGATCGTGGGCCTGGGCCTGTGCGCCTTCGTCGGCCCGGTGCAGTCGGCGAGCAGATCGTTCCTGGCGCGCGTCGCTCCGGAGGGTCGCGAGGGCGAGATCTTCGGCCTCTACGCCACGACCGGTCGCGCCGTGTCGTTCCTGGCCCCGGGCCTGTTCGCGCTGTTCGTCGGACTGACGGGTGACACGCGCCTCGGCATCCTGGGCATCGTGCTGATCCTCGGCGCGGGGCTGCTGCTGATGATCCCGGTGAAGGCGAAGCCCGCCGTCATCGCCTGATACGCGCCGGCACGCAGCTCCGCCAGATCACACGGTGCGCGTGGTCCCGGTCGGGTGATCTCGCGCGGACCGCGTGGTCCATCGTCGAGAATCCGGATGCCGCGACCTCAGTCGCGCGGCCAGGAGTCGGCGAACTTCGCCAAGAGGCGGGCGAACTCCACGCGCTCGGCGTCGCTGAAGGACTCGAGTGCGGAGCGCACGGCATCCCGTCTGCGCCCCCGGAAGCCCGACACGAGCCCCTCGCCCTCGGGGGTGAGGCGCACGCGCGTGCGGCGGGCGTCGTCGGGATCGGGTTCGCGCGCGACCAGCCCCATCTGCGCGGCCTGCTGCACGAGGCGCGAGGCACGGGGCTGATCGACGCCCACGGCCTCGCCGATCTCGCTGACCGAGAGGGATCCGGATGCCGCGACCAGCGCGTCGAGCATGCGGAGCCGCGCGGGTCCACCGAAGCGCCCGTGCGAAGGATCGGCGACCCACGGCGGAGCGCCGCGGCCCCACGGCCCCCCGTGCCCACCGCCGTGGTCGCCGTGCGGGTGATGGTGCGCCTCGGCCGGGAACGGCGGCCGCGGGCGACGACCGCGCAGACGCCCGAGGGCGGCGGCGATCTCGTCGGCGGGGTCGGTGGACATGAGGAGATTTTACATGTCGCTTGACAAGCATCGGGAATGCATGTCACAGTACATTCATTGTCACATGACATGCAATGGCGGATCGACCGCCCACGAAAGGACTCCCCATGAACACCCCCACACCTCACGACCCCCGCATCCTCGCCCACCGCCTCACGACGGTCGGCCACGCGCTGCACCACCGTCTGCTCGCCCCGTTGCGCGACGGCGACCTGCACCCGAAGACCGTCCTGGTTCTCTCCGTGATCGACGGGCGCCTCGACGCCCCGTGGATCAGCGACCGCATCGCCCGCGGCGGCAAGCGCATCAGCGCCCTCGCCGACCGGGGATGGATCGCCCCCGCCGGCGACGGCTGGACGCTCACCGACGAGGGTCGTCAGACGCTCGATCGAGTGGATGCCGACCGCCAGGCGCTTCTGTCCCAGGTCCCGGCCGACGAGATCGAGCGCCTCACCGCCGCTCTCGACGCGATCTCCGAGGCCCTCGGCCTCGAGGAAGACGCCGGCTCGCGCGGTCCGCGCGGGTTCGGCTTCGGTCCCGGCCCGTTCGGCCCCGGCTCGGGCCGCGGATTCGGCCCCGGCATGCGCGGCGGCCCCCGCTTCGGCGGCGGCGAGCGCGATCACCGACGCGGCGACGGCGGCAATGCCCACCACGGCTTCGGACCCCGCCACGGCGGGCACACCGACGGGCACTTCTCCGACGGCGACGGCACATCCGACGGCTCCCCGCAGGGCGGCGACCCCCGCCACGGCGACCACGGCCACCGGCACGAGCGCGGGCACGGCCGCGGGCACCGGGCGGCCGAGCGCGCCTACGAGCGCGGTTTCGACGCCGGGTTCATCCGTGGGCGCGAGTCCGCGGCATCCGAGTGATCATCGAGAACACGACGCGGCGGGACCTCCCTCGGGAGCCCGCCGCGTCGTCGTTCGGTCAGCGTCCCGCAGACCCCTCGTCGGTGGAACCGACGTCGGTGCGGTGGAAGTTCAGCGACGAGCGCGAGGCCGTCGGGCCGCGCTGGCCTTGGTAGCGGTTGCCGTACGGACCGGATCCGTAGGGGTTCTCGGCCGGCGACGTGAGTCGGAAGTAGCAGACCTGCCCGATCTTCATCCCGGGCCACAGCTTGATGGGCAGCGTCGCGACGTTCGAGAGCTCGAGCGTGACGTGGCCCGAGAATCCGGGGTCGATGAACCCCGCGGTCGAGTGGGTGAGCAGCCCGAGACGCCCGAGCGACGACTTGCCCTCGAGGCGCGCGGCGACGTCGTCGGGCAGGCTGACGCGCTCGAACGTCGATCCGAGCGCGAACTCCCCCGGGTGAAGGATGAACGGCTCGTCGGGCTCGACCTCGATGAGGCGCGTGAGCTCGGGCTGATCCTCGGCGGGATCGATGAAGGGGTACTTGTGGTTGTCGAACAACCGGAAGTACCGGTCGAGACGCACGTCGACGCTCGAGGGCTGGACCATGGCCGGGTCGAAGGGCTCGAGGCCGAGGCGCTTCGCGTCGAGTTCGGCCCGGATGTCGCGATCGGAGAGCAGCACGGCCCCAGCCTAGGGGCGAGGCCTGTGCCGCGTCTGCGCGGTTTCGGCGCGAGGTGATGGGCGCGGCATCGAGATCACCCGCGTTTCCCGACGTGACTCGGGATGCCATCGCGTGCCCCGTCATCTCGCTCGACGACCGTCATCTCGACGTGGGGCGGGGTGGGGCGGCGTCGAGGCCGTACTCGATTTGACGAGACCGCACTCGATGCGTGTCAAACGCGTGCGTCCTCGCAAATCTCCTGCGGTTTCGACGCCACCGTCCCGTCGCGTGGACCCCGGGATGGGCGCGGATGCCTCGGGATGCCGCGCAGACGCTGTTATGCTGGCCGGGCTGCCGCACGGCGCACGGGGCTGTAGTTCAATGGCAGAACATCTGCTTCCCAAGCAGATAGCGCGGGTTCGATTCCCGTCAGCCCCTCCACAGCCCTCACGGGTGGCCATCGGCCGCCCGGAAGGGCTCTCGCATTGCCCTGACTCGAAGCCCGGGGTGGACCCTGGCGCCGGAGGCTCTGCACGCCGCGAAGCCGCCCCCGCCGACCACGTCAACCCCTCCTCGCCCCTTCGGCCCCACCCGCGAGAGTGGGTACCGACGAAGGGGGACGTCATGACGGAGATCTCGGAAGGTCAAACGGATACCGCGGGCATCGAGAGGCCGGGCCTGCCGTTCTGGGTGAAGGCGCTCGGGTGGCTGCAGCTCGTCGCGATCGCGCTCATCGTGGTGGCCTTCATCGCCCTGCAAGTCGTGCAGGCGCAGTCGTCCGGCGTGAACTACACCGCCGCGGCACTGGCCATCATCTTCGCCCTTCCCCTGCTGGTCGTGTGGCAGCAGCCCGTCGTCGCGGCCGTGGTCGCGATCGTGCTCGTCGTCGGAGGGGCGTTCGGTGTCCGATTCCGCCGCGGACGGATGAGCGTGGGCGAGGCGATCTGGGGCTACACCCTGCTGGCGTGGACGCTGTTCTGGGTTGCGATGTGCGCGGTGGGTGCCGCCAGGATCTTCGGCAGCATGATGGGCTGAGCCCCGGGGCCGTGGCATCCGGTCGAGGACTTTCCACAGGGCAAAGCATCGAACCCGGCCCGCCGCTCCGCGGAATTACGCGCGTGTAGTTTCGAACACGTTAACGAATACGGGGCTTATCCACACCTATTTGCACAGGCCGCGCCGGTTTCCACACACACTCTCCACAAAGTTATCCACAGCTGTGGAGACAGCTGTTCGCCGGTGTGCACGACGTGGACGCGCGGTGCCCCCGCATGGGTATCGTGAGGATCCTCGCGGGGCGGATCCGGCGAGTGCACCATCGTCCCGTGCGATCGAACACCGGCTTCCCCTTTCACGTCAGCGGCACCTGGGGCTCCTACGAACGTCGATGGAGCGGACACGGGCTCATCGTCGAGCACCTGCGGGTCCTCCCCCCGGACGGCACCCCCGAGGAGCGGCTCGCCTGGAACGCCGCCGTCATCTGGCCCACCATCGGTTTCTTCTGCGGCATCGCCGCAGCCGTCGTCGCACACCACGCCGCCTCCGTCTCGTGGAGCGTGGCGCTCGGCGCGGCCGTATGGCTGGGGCCGTGGGCATGGCTGGTGTGGAGGAGCCGACCGTTCGCGCGGCGCGTACGCGAGTCCTGGCAGATCAGCGGCGCGGGCGTATGGATGACGGACGCCTCACCGCTCCGCGATCACGCGGATCGGCTGGACGAGGCCGGGCGGTGGACAGCCGTCACGGGGAGCCGCGCGCACCTGATGCTCACCTGGGGCGATGTCTATGCGGCGCTGTCCCCCGCGCCGGGGCACACTCCCGCCGCCCTCGTGGAGCACATGACCGACCTGCGGCCCGCGGGGTCCTGACTCGTGCTGCCGGCGGTCACGTCCGCAGGTGCGAGGCGCCGTTCAGATCGAGGATCGTTCCCGACGCCCACTGCGACCCGGGCGCGCTGAGATACACCACGGCATCCGCCACCTCCTCGGGGGTAGCGACGCGGCCGAAAGGACTCTGATCCCGGATGCCGTCACCCGTCGGCCCGGACAGCTTCTCCTGCTGCCGATCGGTGCCGACGAACCCCGGCGCGACGCTCGTGACGGCGATGCCGTGTGGCGCCAGGGCCACGGCGAGGGACTGGCCCATGGCGTGCAGGCCCGCCTTGGCCGCGCCGTAGGCCGGGAACTCCGGCTCGCCGCGGAAGGCGCCGCGAGAGCCCACGTTCACGATCGCCCCGGGCAGCCCCCTCTCGATCAGGGAGCGGGCGACGAGGAAGCTCAGGTTGGCAGGCGCCTGCAGATCGACCTGGACCATGCGTTCCCAGGTGCGGTGCCAGGTGGCATAGTCGACCGTCGCGACCGGGTGCGAGGTCGAGGGGTTCGGGGCGAGGGCCGCGTTGTTGACGAGGACGTCGATGCGTCCGAACGTGTGGAGGACGTCGTCGACGATCCGTTCCGCGGTCGCGGGGTCCGAGACGTCCCCCTCGACCAGGACGTGCCCCTCACCGTGCAGAAGGGCGAGGGTCTCTTCGGCGGCCGATCGATCCTGACCGTAGTGAACGGCGACCCGATCGCCGCGTGCGCTGAGGGCGACGGCGATGGCGCGTCCGATTCCGCGCGACGCGCCGGTGACGAGGGAGTGCAGCATGTGCCCATCCTCCCGGTGCCGAGCGTTCGGGCGGCTCCACGAAACGGCGGGCCGCCCGAACTGTCCGGGGCTCACGCATCGGGGCGATGAACCGGTCGCGTCCGATGCGGATCACCCACGCTACGTCTGAGCGCGGGCGGCGAGGCGGGCTTGACGAGCTCCCCCCGCGGGTGCGGGGCCCGGTCGTGCGGGCTCAGGCGCGGGTGAAGCCGTCGAGGTCGGGATCCCAGAAGGCGTCGGGGTTCGCGTCGTCGCTCGACTGCTCGACCGCGACGGCGGGCGCCTGCGGAAAACGCTTGTGCCGGCGCAGCTCCTCGGCCGCCCACGAGAAGTCGGGCTCCTGACCTTCCCAGTCGGCCGGGGCGCTGAGCACGTCGTTGCCGACGCCGATGACGAGCTCGGCCTCGTCTTCCTGTCCGCCGCCGGTGACGATGGGGATGCTCACGGCCTCGGCCTGCCCCTCGGCAGCGATCGACGCGGTGAGCTGCACGAGTGCCTCGGCCACATCGTCGGTCGTGGTCACGGTCTCACCGGCATAAGTCACACTGCGCATTCAGCGATGTTCTCCTCTCGAACGCATCGGAGGGGGCCGGTTGCCCCGGGGCGCGCGCTCCGATAGGGCGCTCGTGTCGGGGGTCCGCGCTAGGGTCCGATGAGCCGGCCGAGAGGATCACGATCATGACCGAAGCCCCCGAACTGATCGTGGCCGACGCCGCGCGCTGGCGATCCTGGCTCGACGCCCACGAAGACACCAGCGACGGCGTCTGGCTCGTCCTCGCGAAGAAGGGCACCACCTCGCCCACGTCTCTCACCTACGCCCAGGCCCTCGACGAGGCCCTCTGCAGCGGGTGGATCGACGGGCGAAAGCAGTCTCGGGATGCCGACACCTTCCGGCAGCACTTCACCCCGCGCCGCGCCCGCTCGATGTGGTCGAAGCGGAACGTCGATCACGTCGCCCGCCTGACGGACGAGGGTCGCCTGCGGCCCCGCGGGGCCGACGAGATCGCACGCGCTCAGGCCGACGGGCGGTGGGAGCGCGCCTACGAGGGATCCGCGGCGATCGAGGTCCCGGCGGATCTGCGCGAAGCCTTGGATGCCGAGCCCGTCGCGGCGCGCGCCTTCGAGGCGCTGACCAAGGCCGAGCGCTACTCGGTGCTGCATCCCGTCGTCACCGCGACGACGCCCGCGACCCGGGCGACGAGGATCGCGCGCCACGTGCAACGTCTCGCCGCCGATCCGGCTCCCCCGGCCCGGGGGGACTGATCGCCACCGAGAATGGGCTCATGCGTGCGCGACGACTCCTCGGCCTGATCGCCGCGGCATCCCTTGTTCTCGGCGTGTCCGCGTGCTCGGCCCCCACCGCAGAACCCGCACCCGCCGTCACCGGACCCGTCGTGTCGTTCTACGGCGACTCGTACACGCGCGGCACGGGCGCGAGTTCGAACGACAAGCGCTGGTCGACGATCGTGTCGGCCGAGCGGGGCTGGCAAGAGATCAACCGCAGCGAGAACGGCCTCGGCTTCGTCAACCGCCGCGCGTCGATGGGGCCAGGACTCGACGACATCCCCGCCCAGGTCATCGCCGACGACCCCGATCTGGTGTTCGTCACCATGGGTCTCAACGACAACTTCAGTTACGACCGCGCGGCCGACCGCATCCGCGAGACCATCGACAGCGACCTGCAGCGCCTGCGCGACGGGTTGCCCGACGCGCGGATCGTCGTCGTCGAGCCCTTCTGGTACACCGCCGACCGCCCGGCGTCGGTCGACATCATCGCGGGCTGGGTCGAAGACGCCGCCGCGCGCATCGGCGCCGACCACATCGACGGTGCCAGCCACTGGCTCGACGGTCATTACGCCGACTCCGCCGACAGCTGGATGGCCGGCGACGGCCTTCACCCCGACGACACCGGGTACGCGCACCTGGCGGAGCAGATGGATGCCGCGCTGGGCGCCCTCGACCCACCCCTATGACGGCAGCGCTCGCGACGACCGCCGTCGACCGAGCGCCCAGACGCCCGTCGCCGCGACGAGAAGCAGGGCCAGGATGCCGACGACGTGCAGCAGGAGCGACGCGAGGCCGCGCTCAGGCAGGAGGAACCCGTAGGGAACCCACCCGTCGGTCGCGCCGCGCACGAGGACGACGGTGATCCAGAGCAGCGGATACGGGAACACCCACCACAGGCGCCGCCACGCGAGCCGGGGTCGGTCGCGAGCCGTCGCGACGTCCGCGACGACGAGCACGGGAAAGACGACGTGCAGCACCACACTCACCCAGGGCGGGGCCGACCCCGTTCCGGGCACCAGAGCGTTGTAGACGACGGCGACCACGATGAGACAGGCGGCGCCGATCGCCCACGCGAGCGTGAGCGCGGAGGGAACGGGGCGGTCCCTCAGGCCGAACGTTCCCACGGCGATCAGCACGAGCGCCGTGAGGATGCTGGTCTGATTCGTGAAGTATCCGAAGAAGTCGAAGGGGTTGGCATCTCCGGCCGCGATCCGCAACACGTCGGCGAAAAGCACCACGGCGATCACGACCGCGCCGACGGTGACGCGCAGCACGGCGCGCGCACGTCGAGGGGGGCCGGGGGACGGGGAGATCACACCGTGACGCTACCGCGAGAGACCCGGACGACCGCTCCGTCAGGCGCCGTTCGCGGTCCGCGCGCGGAACCACACGGTGAGCTCGCGCACGGCGCGGATGCTCGCGTTCTCGTCGTCCGCCTCGAGGTCGTCGAAGGTGTCGCGGAAGCCCTCGGGAGCGGGAACGGTGGGCACGCCGATCGGCTCGTACCCCATCGTCCACTCCGTGAAGCGGCGCTCATCGATGCGCTCCGACAGCAGCACACGGACGCCCGTGTGTCGCGGGTCGCGGCGGATCTTCGTCATGAGCTCGTCGACGGCATCCTGCGGCCCCTCGAGGACCTGGAAGAAGCGGCCGCGGCGATACAGCAGCATGCCGGTGAGGTCGTGCTCGTGATTGGACCGACGGCTCCACGAGAGGAGGTCGTTCAAGCGGTCGTCGTCGAAGGGCTCGGAGGCCGCGCTGACGTACGAGACGGAGACGAGGTCGGAGCTCATGAGGCCTTCCCGCCCTCGATCGAGCGAGGAGCGGGCACACGCACCTCTCGGAGGGTGATCTCGGAATCCTGCGGGGGCTGATCGTTGGTGACCGCAGCCATGGCGGCCGTCAGGGCTTCGAAACGACCGACGAGGCGCGAACGACCGTTGTAGGCGAGGAACGTCCCGCCGGGCTGGCGGTCGATGTAACCGAGGAACACGCCACTCTTACTGCCGACGTGGAAGCCGTCTTCGACGCGAGCCCACACGACTCCGGCGCCGGGGCGGTCATGAGACACCATGGTCGCCGCTCTTTCTGCCCGGGATGGAAACGGGCGAGATCGAAAGTACCCGGCCCCTCCGACATGCAGGCGCCCTTGACAGACCGCGCCCACGGAGCACGCCCCGGCCGCGCGATAGGCGGGGAGCCCCTTCTCCTCAGAGCAGCGCGGTGCGGATCTGCGCGGCATCGTCGGTGCCGCTCGCCTCGACGATCCGACCGCCCTCGATGCGGTACATCGCGAATGAGGCGATGTTCACGCGCCGACGGGTCGGGCCCGCGTGCGCGAACGCCCCCGTGTGCGCTCCCCCGCCCCGGAGGTGCACGGCCAGACGGTCGTCTTCGACGATCAGCTGAATGCGCTTCCACTGCCAATCGGGGAAGCCGCGCAGCAGCTCCGCCAGATCGGCGATCCACGCCTCGGCCCCCGCGGGCAGGTGCGCGCGGCGCACCGCGGGATGCAAGAATCCGCGGACGGCTTCGAGATCGTGCCGGTTGAGGGCGTCGAGGTAGTCGGCGAACCACTCGCGCGTCTCCCAGACCTCCACTCCCCCATTATCGGCGGGATGCCGGAGACCCGACCCGTTCGCCCGGAGCCCCGGCGATGTCGCTGAGGCGGCGGCGGCCGCGACGTCGGCTGGCCGGGGTGCCTCCCGAGCCCGTCGAGTGTCCACAACACCCGGGCGCTGCGAGAAATCGTCCGGGTGTTGTGGACAGTCGAGCGGGGGTCTTCGGCGCGGACGGCGCGGGGGCGACGCGCGCGGCGAGTCCGGCCCGAGGTGTCAGGCGTGCGGCACGCTGTGCACCGCGCTCAGCTGGTCGGCGAGACGCCGAGCCCCGCGCACCGCGATCGCGACGCTCGTCAGGGTCGGGTTCATCGTGTTGGCCGTGGGGATCAGCGCGTTGCCGCCCACGACCAGGTTGTCGAAGCCCCAGACGCGCGAGTACGGATCGGCGACCGAGGTGGCCGGGTCGGTGCCCGTGCGCATCGTCCCCATGAAGTGCAGGCTCGAGCCGAACGGCAGCAGGCGCGGCTCGGCGATGAAGGTTCCGAGCGCGCTCCCCGCCCGGCGCAGCCGCGCGGTGGCCTCGTCGATCTCGCGCTCCTCGTCGGCGTCGAGCGCGTAGTCGATCGTGAAGTTGGGGAGACCGCGGTAATCGAGTTCGTCGTCGCTGAAGGTCGCTCCGTCCTCGACCCGGGGGACCTTGCGCACGCCGTAGCCCATGTTCACGTACCCCCAGCGGTTGCCCGCGGCCGGGTGGTCGGTCGGCAGGGGAAACGGCGGGGTCTCGGCGTACATGATCTGAGCCGAGTACGGGTGGTCGGGCTCCGAGAAGGGGATGCGGTTGACCGCCGCGACCGGATCGGTGGGGTTCTTGGCTCGCCGCGCCAGCTCGCTGCGCAGCTCGTCGTCTGAGACGAGCTCGGCCATGCGGTCTCCGTCGAGCGCGACCGTGCTGATGACGACGTGATGCTCGGTGAGGTAACGGCCGAGGGCGGCGGGACGGATGCCGGAGGCGAAGAGCAACTGCGGCGATCGGAACGCGTCGGCCGCGACCACGACGGCATCCGCTTCGACGAACGTCTGCTCCCGGGTTCGCAGATCCTCGACGACGAGCCCGCGCACGTGCGCTCCGTCGTGCTCGATGCGGCGGACGAGCGTGAGATCGCGCAACTCGAAACGGGCCGCGGTGTCGGTGCCCTCGTCGAGGAGCGGTCCGAGAACCGTGTCGGCACCGGCCCACCGCATCGTGCCGTCGGGCTGGGGATCGCCCGCGACGGGCAGGGTGCTCACGCCGTACCCCTCGGGCAGCTCGTCGCCGAACTCACGCGAGAGGAGTTCGCGGATCGCGGCCCCCACGGGCGAGTCCGAGAACGCGGCGCTCTGCTTGTGCAGCAGCCCCTCGGCGGTGGAGATGAGATCCTCCCATTCGTCGTCGGGGATGAAGCCGAGTTTCTCGGTGAAGGCGGGGCGCGGGATCGCACAGGTCCAGTGGGCCCCCTGGCCGCCGACGTTCGTCGCGGCTGCGGCTGCCGGGAAGCTCGCGGCGTGGGCTGAACCCTCGCCGCCGAAGTCCAGCAGGTGCGTGCCCTGGCGCGCGGTGAACATCCCCTCGACGACCGCCCCCGCCGGGATCCCGAGCGACGCGCGGAACTCCCCGGCCTGGGGCCCCTGAGAGCGCTCACGAGCGCGCGCCTTCTCGTCGGGGTCGACGATGTTGCGGACGCTCTCGCCGGGACGTTCGGTGACCTGCGGGCCCGCCTCGAACATGACGACGCGGGCGCCGGGGAGCGCCTCCAGCAGCAGACGCGCATAGGCGGAGCCGATCGGGCCGCTACCGACGATCGCGACGGTGGGGGTGCCGCTCATGATTTCTCCTTCGTGCTTCACAGCGAGGGGCGGGTACTCAGGCAGGTTGGCGGTCGACCGGCTCGGCGACCGCCGGCGCCATCTCGTCCGACAGGCGCTCCGCGGGCAGGAACAGTGCGACGACCACGCCGCACGCGTAGACGAGCGCGAGCCCCAGGAAGATGGGCGCGAACACGTCGTGGTAGACGAGGCCGATCTCGTCCTGGACGGCTCCGGGGGTCGATCGCACCACCGCAGGTGTGAGGGTGGCGGCATCCAATCCCGCCGGAAGAGCGGCCGCGACCGAGAAGCCGATCACGCCTCCGACGAGCGCGGTTCCGACGGCGGCCCCGACCTGGCGCACGAGGTTCGTCGTCGCGGTGACCGCCCCGAGGTCGTCGAGAGACGCCGCGTTCTGCACGACCGCGAAGATCAGATTCGTGAAGGCCCCCGTGCCGATGCCGACCGCGGCCATGACCGCCATCGGCGCCCACAGCGGCACGCCCGCGGGAAGCACGGCCATCGTGAGCAGGCCGACCGCGGCGAGCGCGGTGCCCGCCACCGGGTAGAGCCGGTATCGACCCGACCGGCTGACGAGCCACCCCGTCAGCAGACTGCTGACGAGCATGCCGAGAACGGTCGCTATCGGGACGAGTCCCGAGACCGTCGCGGTGGTCCGGTACGCCATCTGCACGTAGGTCGGCATGTAGGCGACCACCGAGAACAGGCCGGCGCCGACGACGAGCGAGAGGCCGAGGCATACGAGGATCGTGCGGTTGCGCAGGATCCTCGGCGGCAGGATGGGGGCGTCGGCCCGGCGCTCGATGAGGACGAGGGCCAGGATGCCGGCAGCCGCCGCGACCGCGCACGCGATCGCCGCGGGGCGCAGGGCGTCGTCGCCGATCCACGTGACCGCGAGGATGAGAGCCAGGAGCGAGCCGGTGAACACGAGCGAGCCCGGCACGTCGAAACGGGGGTGGGCGCCGCCCGGGAGGCCCGGAACCGCCGTGAGCGCCAGGGCGAGCGCCACGACGCCCACCGGGATGTTGATCCAGAACACCCAGGGCCAACTCGCGTAGTCGGTGATGAGGCCGCCGACCACCGGACCGACGACGATCGCGACGGGGAAGGCCGCACCGATCACGGCCATGTAGCGCGGTCTCTGACGCGGGGTGGTGACCCGGGCGACGATGGTCTGCGACATGAGCTGCAGCCCGGCGGAGCCGAGCCCCTGCAAGACCCGCGCGGCGAGGAGCCAGCCGAGGTCGGGTGCGAATCCGCACGCGAGCGAAGCGACGAGGAAGAGGACCAGCGAGACGACGAAGACGCGTCTGGGGCCCAGGACGTCTCCGAGCTTGCCGAGGACGGGGAGCATCACGGTGGCGGCGAGGGTGTAGCCGACCATGATCCAGCTCATGTGCTCGAGCGCGCCGAGGTCGCCGGCGATCGTGGCCAGAGAGGTGGAGACGACCGTGTGATCGAGGGCACCGAGGAACGACACCGCGAGCAGGGCCGCGACGAGAACGCGCAAGCGCGTGGGGGAGAGAGTCATGCGTGGGGCGCCGTACGACCGGGCGATCGACGCGACCGTATGTGCCGCTCCGGCTCCCTCACCGGGCGAACGGACCCGAAGGGCCCCGACGTCGTGCCCATCATAGCCCACTTATGTCGAAAATCAACATTAGAGCAGGGCGCGACTGAGCACCGTGGCGGCGCCGGAGAGCGCCTGCCCACCGTCGACACCGATCTCGGCTCCGGTGATGAAAGCCGCGGCATCCGAGAGCAGGAAAACCACGACCCCCGCGAGCTCGTCGACCTCGCCCGCGCGACCGAGCGGGATGATCCGCTCGTTCGCCGCGCGGAAGGCGGGTGGAGCGCTGGCGGTCATGGCCGTGTCGACGAGTCCGGGGTGCACGAGATTGACGCGGATCCCGCGCGGCCCGAGCTCCGTCACGCACGCGTGCGTGAGGCCGCGGAGCGCCCACTTGCTCGCGGTGTACGCCGCCGTGTAGTGCCCCGTGAGTCCGGCGACCGAGCCGATGTTGACGATCGAGGAGCCGGCATCCATCGACGGCAGCAGAGCCTGGACGCCGAGCATGGCGCCCGTCACGTTCACCGCGAAGACGCGGTCCCAGTCGGCGCGCACGAGCGAGCCGATGCGGGCGCGATGGGTGATGCCCGCGTTGTTGACGAGACCGCGCACCCGGCGGCCCTCCAGTGAGGCGGCGAGCGCAGCCCAGCCCGCCTCGGACGACACGTCGAGACGGCGGTAGGCGATCGACCCCTCGGGGGCTGCCGCGAGAAGGTCGGCGGCCCCGTCGGCCAGGTCGACCGCGACGACCTCGGCACCCTGGCGGGCGAGGGCGAGGGCTTCGGCCGCCCCCTGGCCGCCCGCCGCGCCCGTGACGACGAAGAGGTTGCCGGTGACGCCGGACGTGCTCATCGCGACCGTGCCCGCGACCGCTCCCGCGCCCGGGCGACGGGCGGGGCCGCTACCCGCTCCCCCACGACGTTGACGACCTCGCCGACGCCCTCGATCGCCAGGCGCACCTCATCGCCCGGTTCGAGCGGGCGCGGGTCGAGGCCGCCGCGACGACCCCACAGCTCGCCGAGACAGCCGCCGTTGCCGACGGTCCCCGAGCCGAGCACGTCGCCCGGCACGACCACGGAATTGCGCGCGGCGTAGGCCACGAGCTCGGCGAACGGCCAGCCCATGTTCGACACGAGGTCGTGGCCGATCAGCTCGCCGTTGACGAACAGCTCCGCGCGCACGGCGAGGAAGCCGTCTTCGTCGACGAAGGGCTCCATCTCATCGGCCGTGACGATCCACGGCCCGAGGGTCATGGCGAAGTCCTTGCCCTTGGCGGGCCCCAGGCGCACCTTCATCTCGCGGGACTGCAGGTCGCGCGCCGACCAGTCGTTCATCACGGTGTAGCCGAAGATATGGGATGCCGCCGTCGCGGCATCCAGGTTCTCGCCGTCGGAACCCGGCACCGCTCCGATCACGACCGCCAGCTCGAGCTCGACGTCGAGGCGCTGTGTCTCGGGGATCGCGATGACGTCCCCCGTCGCCCGCACGGTGTGCGGGTTGGTGAAGTAGAACGTCGGCGCCTCGTACCACTCGGGCACGACCTCGCTCCTGCCGTCGACCGAGGCGCTCACGCCCTCGACGTGCTCCTCGAAGGCCACGAAATCGCGTATCGAGGCCGGCACGAGAGGGGCGAGCAGGTGCACCTCGGACAGCGACCTCGCGGCGGCGCGATCCCGACGTTCGAAGAGCGCCGACACCACCGACAGCCCCTGCGCCAAGACCTCGGCGACCCGCAGTCCGTCCGGGAACGGCACGACCGCGTCACCGTCGACGAAGCCCTCGCCCACGTCGGCGCCGTCTGTCCAGCGCGCGATCCTCACGCGTGCACCCGCGTGCGCAGCAGTTCGGCGGCGTTCCCGCCCAGGATGCCGGTCGTGTCGGCATCCGTCAGCCCCGCCCCGCGTACGAAGGCGACGGGCTCGTCCAGGCCCATGTCGAAGGGGAAGTCGCTCCCCAGCAGTACCCGGTCCGCTCCCGCCGCCTCGACGAGCCAGCGCAGCGCCCGCTCGTCGTGCACGACGGTGTCGAACCAGATCTTCGAAAGGTACGTCGACGGCGCATGCGCGCAGCCGTGCGCCTCGGGGCGCACCCTCCAGGCCCGGTCGCTCCGCCCGATCGCGGTCGGCAGATATCCGCCCCCGTGCGCGGCGATCAGACGGAGTCCCGGATGCCGGTCCAGCACGCCCGCGAAGATCAGGTGCGACAACGCGACGGCGTTCTCGGTGGGCTGGCCGACCGTGTTGGAGAGGTAGAACCGGTCGAGCCGCTCGTCGAGTGAGCAGCCGAAGGGGTGGAGGAACACCACGGCACGCAATTCGGCCGCCCGCGCCCAGAAGGGCTCGAGACGCTCGTCGCTGAGTTCGACCTCGCCCGCGAACGAGGAGATCTCCACGCCCGCGAGGCCCCGACCGAGCACGGCGTCGTCGAGAGCGTCGACCACGAGGTGCGGGTGCTGCAGGGGCACGGTGCCCAAGCCCACGAGCCGGTCGGGCGCCTGCGCGACGTGCTCCGCGATGAGACGGTTCGCCTCGCCGGTCGCCCAGGTCGCGAGTCCTTCGTTCGCCCACGGGTAGAAGTGGTTCGGAGAGGGGCTTACCCATTGCCGGTCGACGCCCTGCGCGTCCATCGCGGCCAGGCGAGCCTCGACCGAGGTCAGCTTCGGGAAGCGCTCGCCGATCATGCGCCCCGAGGCCTGCAGGCTCGGCAAGCCGTTCCGGCGCAGCTCCAGGTCGGCCGCGGCCTGCACGTCCTCGGGCACCCGACGCTCGACCTCGGCGTGCAGGCCGGGCATCAGGAGGTGGGCGTGGACGTCGGTGACCTCGGGCGCACCCTGCTGCGGGACGCTCATGCGCGGGCCGCCGTCAGCTGCGCGACACCGAACATCAGGCCGCCCATGTCGGCGTCGCGGACGCCGTCGAGCTGCCACTGACCGAGCTGCACCGAGGCGTCGACGATGGCTTTCGCCCGCGCCACTCGGCGTTCGTGGAACTCGTCCCACAGCGTCTGGTCCACGGCATCCCGGTTCACGAGCAGCTCGCTGAGGACCGCCGCGTCTTCCAGTCCCTGGGCCGCGCCCTGAGCGATCGTGGGAGGGCAGCTGTGGGCGGCATCGCCGATGACGACGGCGCGACCGCGATTCCACGGGGCATCGACGAGGTGGCGCGTGAACCACGTGTAGTTGGCGTCGGCGCCGGCCTCGATGTCGGCGCGGATGTGGTTCCACGGGCCGTCGTAGGCGCGCGACTGCTCGACCATGATGCGCCGCGCCTCCTCGGGCGAGGCGCTCGAGCGGTCCTGCGCCGCCTCGACGAGGAACGCATACATGGTGTCGTCACCCGTGGGGGTGTAGCCCGCGATGTACATCGGCCCGCCGTAGTACAGCTCGCTGCGGTCGACCTCGGGAGGCAGCGAGACGAACGTGCGCCAGATTCCCATGCCCGTCTGCTCGGGAGAGACGTGGATGCCGATCATCTCGCGCACCGCCGAGTGCAGGCCATCGGCGCCGACGAGCACATCGAAGGTGCCCGTGGGCAGACCGTCGACCTCGACGGCGACGGCGTCGTCGGTCTGCGAGACGCCCGTCACACGGGTGCCGAAGTGCACGCGCGCGCCGGAGCGCTCGGCCTCGGCGAGCAGGATGCGGGCGAGGTCGGGGCGGGACATGCCCATGGTGGAGGGGTAGTCGGGGCCTCCGGTCTTGAGGTCGGGGAGAGCCGCGACGACGGGCGCCCCGGGGCCGGGGGCGCGGAGGTTCAAGCCCTCGAATGCCTTTCCGGCGGCGGCGATCTCGTCCCAGACGCCGAGCTCGTCGAAAACGCGCAGGGCGTTGCCCTGCAGCGTGATGCCCGAGCCGTGCGTGGACAGCGCGGGCTGGGCGTCGTAGAGGTCGACCTCGACACCGGCCTTGGCGAGGAAGATGGCGGTGGCAAGGCCGGCGACGCCGGCTCCGGCGATCGCGACTTTCTGAACGGCGGTCATGTCAGAACCTCTCTGTTCTGGGACGGGTGAAGGAATTACAGCAGAGCGACGGGGTTCACCGGCGACCCGACGGCCCCGGTGATCGGCAACGGCGGGGCCGAGAGCAGGAACTGCCACCGACCCGCGGCCGCGCAGTGCGAGGCGAGCGCGTCGAGGTTCCACATCTCGCCGATCGTCAGACCCATGTTCGGGATCACGACCTGGTGCAGCGGTTGGAAGGCCGGCACGTCGAACTCGTTCGGACGCACCTCGAAGCCCCAGGTGTCGGTCGCGATCGCGGCGATCTCGGTGCGGTGCAGCCACCCGGCCGTGGTGAGCGAGAGTCCCGGTGCGGGGCCGCCCGCGTAGTCGCCCCAGCCCTCGCGGTGCGCGCGCGTGTAGTGGCCGGTGCGCACGAGCACGATGTCGCCTCGCTCGATCTCGACGCCCTCGGCGTCGGCGCAGGCCTCGAGGTCACCGACCGTGATCGCGTAGCCGTCAGCGAGTTCTCGGGTGTCGGGGGCGAGGTGACGGCCCAGGTCCAGCAGGACGCCCCGCGAGACGATCACGTCGGCCGCGTGTTCGATGCCGGTGACGAGATCGCCGTCGCTCGTGACGACGTCGCCCGCCCGGCGCCCGTTCCAGGCGTACCCGTGGTCGAAGATGTGACCGAGGCCGTCCCACTGCGTCGAGCACTGCAGGGGCATGGCGATGACGTCGTCGGCGCCGCCGATGCCGTGTGGGAAGCCCTGGTTGCCTCGCTCGGCATCCGTGCCCGTGTCGGTCATCGTGTGCACCGGGTTGGTGCGCCGGCGCCAGCCCTTCTGCGGCCCGTCGGTGTCGAAGCGCTGCGAGAGCGAGATCGAGACGCCGTCGCGCACGAGGGCCGCGGCCCGGCGACGCTTGTCGGCGTCGATGAAGTTGAGCGTGCCGAGCACGTCGTCCTCGCCCCAGCGGCCCCAGTTGCGGAACGCCTCGGCGCGCGCGGCGATCTCGGTCTCGGGATTCTGCCGGTCGAGGTCGGCCGGGTCCTCGGACGGGAGGGCCCCCGGAGCCGCGCCCGGTCGTCGCGCCGCGTCCGGTCCCTGAGCTGGTCGGAGGGTCACGACGCCGCCTCCCCCACGCACCGCACGACCTGCGTACCGAGCGCGCCGATGGTGCCCGTCATCACGTCGCCGTCGCGCAGGAACCTCTTCCAGTGCTGACCGTTGCCGGCGGGGCTGCCGGTCAGCAGCAGGTCGCCCGGGAGCAGGGGGTGCGTCTGCGAGGCCGCCGAGACGAGCGCCGGGACGTCGAAGAGAAGGTCGGAGGTGTTGGCATCCTGCATCACCTGCCCGTTCAGTTCGAGACGTACGTCGGTGTCGGCCGGGTCGACGAAACGCGCGGGCACGAGCAGAGGCCCGGTCGGCAGGAACCCGGGGGCGTTCTTCGCCCGGTACCAGTCCGTGCCGATCTCCTTCATGTCCTTTCGGAACACGAGATCGCGCGTCGTGATGTCGTTGACGATCGTGTACCCGGCGACGTGATCGAGAGCGTCCTCGCGCGAGACGCGGAACGCCTCGCGGCCGATCACGACGGCGAGCTCGAGCTCCCAGTCATGCACCTCGCTGTAGGCGGGAAGCACGAGCGGCACGTCGTCGCCGACGACGCACGCGGTGAGCCCGATGAAGAAGTACGGCTCGCCGCTGCGGGCGCGCTCGTCCATCATCTCGGCGGCGAAGGAGTGCGCCTCTTCGGGCGTGCGGTCGGTGTTCTGCGTCAGGCCCGCGGCCACGAGCTGAATGACGTGCTCGCGGTAGTTGGCGCCGGTCTGCAGCACCTGCCGCGGCTCGACGGGCGCCGTGAGAGTGACAGTCGAAAGCGGATGCCACTCCCCCGGCGCTTCGGTCAGGCCTTCGATTCGATCCCAGTCGGGGTCGGCGAGGAACGCGTTCAGACCGCCTCCCAGCTCGGCGTCGCTGAGCGGGCGGATGCGGTCGCCGACCACGAGGCCGA
The DNA here is from genome assembly GCF_052660795.1 of Sphingomonas sp. G5. Lineage (NCBI taxonomy): Bacteria > Pseudomonadati > Pseudomonadota > Alphaproteobacteria > Sphingomonadales > Sphingomonadaceae > Sphingomonas > Sphingomonas sp. G5. The sequence goes on from NZ_CP109660.1 coordinate 3,383,971, forward strand.
CGCGCACGGCATCCCCGTCTCGGAAGCGCGCGAGCGCGAACGGTGCAGTCGTCATGATGGTTCTCACTTTCCCCGACCGGGATCGACCCTCAGCCCCGACCCTCGACGGCGTAGGGGTTGAGCAGGGCGTCCTTGATCTCGTCGGGCACGCCCTCTTCGGTGGCGCTGGGGCCGTCGGCCGGCGGGAACGACTCGGTCATCGACATGGGCATGCGGCCGTTGCGGTAGAAGTTGTTCGACCCCTGCGACGGCTTCCAGGTGTTGGCCTCCCAGTCGGGCACGTAGTTGCGGTAGCCGCCGGTGTTCAGCTCGATGCGCAGGCTCGAGGGCTCGCGGTAGTAGAGGAACGTCTGCTCGCCGATCCCGTGAATGTTGGGGCCGTACTCGATGGGGATGCCGTTCTCCATGAGCGTGTCGGCCGCGATGAGCAGTTCTTCGCGGGTGTCGACCCAGAAGGCGTAGTGGTTGATGCGGCCGGCGCGACTCGAGCCGTCGAGCACGACGCCGAGGTCGTGCGACTTCTCGTTGGTCGTGAGCACCGAGAACACCGAGATGGGGGCTTCGTCGAGCACGGTGCGCGCCATGAAGCGGAACCCGAGCGTGTCGACGTACCACTGCACGAACGCGTCGACGTCCTGCGTGGCGACGGTGACGTGGTCGAGCTGGCGCGGGGCTCCGGCGACGGGGCTGCGCTTCTCGGGGCGGTCGGGGAAGATCGAAGCCGTGTGCGGCTCGGCGCGGTGACGCTCGACGTCCCAGTGCAGGGTCATGTTGTGGCCGAACGGCCCGGTGAAGCGGAAGGCGCGGCCGATGCCGCGGCCCTCGAACCACTCGCCCTCGATACCGGCGGCCTGCACGCGCTTCGCGGCCTCCTCGAGGGCCTCGGCCGACGAGGTCCGCCACGCCATGGTCTCGAGCGAGGGCTCGTCGCCCTGGGCGACGACGACGGAGTACGCGTAGTAGTCGCCCCAGCAGCGGAGGTAGACACGGCCGTCTTCGCGGGCGACCTCGGTCAGCCCCACCTGATTGACGTAGAAGTCCACCGAGGCCTCGACATCAGGAGTCGTGATCGCGACGAACGACAGATGAGAGAGAAGCTTGATCATCTTCGATCCTTTCGGTGAATCGGGTCGTTCCGACTCTTCTTCCACTATCCGACCGAAGTCGATATCAGGGAATCCGATTCTGTGGATGCCGGGCATCGGCGTGAGTTATCCGCTGCTGTAGCGAGCGCGGACGGCTGGGGTGCCCTTCCGCGGACAGTCGGCCCCGCGTCCCACTTATGACGGTGCATGTCCCAGTTGTGGTCACTTGCGGAGCCGGCAACCGACCAAAAGTGGGACATGCTCCGGCGGGAGCGGGACATGACAGGCTCCGGCGGGAGCGGTCGCGCTCATCCGAGGAAGTGCGAGATGGCGGCATCGTCGGCCACCAGCTCCGCGAGGTCGCTCAGCGCCGTGCCCGACTCGACGGCCTCCAGAACCCGGCGTAGCGCGAGACGCTCGGGGGATTCCCGCCGAACGGGCCGGATGCAGCGACCGTCCTCGTCATCGAAGGCCACCTCGCACAGCGGCGATGTGCTGTCGACGCGCACCTCGACCCGTCGCGGCCCGAGCGCCGTGGCGACCAGAGCGCCGCCCACCCCGCCGCCGATCGCGCGGGTGACACTCAGGCCGACGCCGTCCGGACCGCGCAGGGACATCGTCGTCGCCGCCGCTGTGTCGGCGCGACCGACGACGCTCAGCGGGCCGCCGGCGAGCACCCGCGCCCACCCGATCGCGTCGCGGAGGAGGGCCGTGGCATCCGTTCGCCCTCCCCACGCGTCGACCACGATGTGACGAGGGGCGACCGCCTGCGCCGTCGCGTCGGCGAAGACGTCGGGCCGCAGGCGTCGACGGACGACCGCGACCGGAACGCCGATCACCCAGAGCCGCCCGAGGACGGCGGCCGGCAGCGGCTCGGGCTCGTCGACGATGAACGCCGCCGCATCGACCAGCCGTTCCCACCACGCGCCGCGCCCCGCGACGACGCGGACCCCGTCGACGCCGACGCCGAGTCGCACGCGGGGCGCGAGCTCGGCCACCGCGGCGCGGTAGGCGGGGATATCCGTGCGCACCTCGATCGCATTCACCGTCCGACCTCCGCTCGCTCGGCGCCATCCGGCCCGGCCTCCTCGCGCACCGCCCCCGCCCGAACGGCCGCGGCCGCTCCGTCGGCGATCGCCAGCACGAAGACCGCGTCCGCGCGCAACTCGTCGTACTCCATCGCGGCCTCTCCGCGCAGCAGCGCGGCGAGCGCGCGCCACTCCACCTCGTAGCCGTCGCGACGGTCGATCGGGTATACCGTGTGCACCCCCTGGGCATCGCGAACCGTCGTGCGCGCCCCGCCGACGTGCACGAACGGCGGGGGGAATTCGACCTCGACTCGGGCACCCGCGGTGACGACGCTGACGCGCCAGAGCGAATCGGCACCCTCGGGGAGCATCACGGTCGTGAACCGGACGAGCGCGCCGTTCGCTCGCAGCGCCAGATCGAACCCCACGGGCGCCACCGGCCGGGCCCACACCAGGTCGGGCGCGGCCGGCACGAGGTCGCGGACGAGCGGCAGGTCGTGCACCCCGAGCCCGGCCACGAGCTGTCGCACGATCGCCGCGCTCTGCTCGGGATCGTCGAGGTCGAGCGGCGGGCGGTGCACGGGCGCACCAGCGGGAAGCGGCTCGCCCATCGTCACCGCGTGATACCGGTCGTTCGGCGACAGGCAGAGCGTCACCGTCACCGCCGCGATCCGCCCGTCGAGCGCACTCAGGTGGTGCGTCGCCCGCGTCCATGCAGGGTCGAAGAGGTGGTTCGTGCCGACGACGAGCAGCGCACCGACCGCGGCGCACTCGGCGACGAGACGGTCGGCCTCGTCGGCGGTGTCGGCCAGGGGCTTCTCGCAGAAGATCGCCCGTCGCCCCGCAGCCAGAGCAGCACGCACGTGCTCGGTGTGCCGTGCGGGCGGGCTGCAGATCGCCACGACGTCGACCTCGGGATCGGCGAGCAGCTCTTCGACCCCCGACGACGCCCGCGCTCCGAAGCGCTCCGCGATCAGGGCGGCTCGACCGCTACCCGCGTCGCTGACGTGGACGAGCCGGAAGTCACCGTCGGTGCGGGCGAGGGTGGGGGCGTGCAGAGCCGCCACTCCCGGCCCCGCGCCGATGATGCCCACGCCCCACGTCATCCTGGCCCCCTCGCCACTTCGGTGTGAATCACGCTGAAGTTAGAGACAAATGAACCATAGATCTCGCGTTTCCGGCAGTGGGCGGCTTGTCCTGTGTGAGGATCGACCCATGGCGAACGTGTCCACCCTCCGCTTCGGCGCACAGACCGACGAAGTCACGAGCCTGTTGCGCATCGTCAACATGGTGCGATCGGGCGACGCGGTCACCCGACCCGAGATCGGCCGCGTGACCGGGCTCGGTCGAGGAGTCGTCGCGCAGCGCGTTGACCGGGCCGTCGAGATGGGCTTCCTCGAAGATGCGGAATACGCCCCGTCGTCGGGCGGACGTGCTCCGCGCACCCTGCGCTTCCGCGCCGAGCGGGGGCGCATCGTCGTCTGCGCCCTGGGCGGCCAGCACATCCACGTCGGCGTGACCGATCTCGACGGCACGATCCTCGACGAGGCCCACCGCGCCTGGAACATCGCCAGCGGCCCCGAAGAGACCCTCGACACGGCGACCGCCATGGTCGACGACCTGCTCGCGTCCGGTGACGGGACCCCCGTCTGGGCCATCGTGGTCGGCCTCCCCGGCCCCGTCGACTTCGAGACCGGAAGACCGGTCGCCCCGCCGATCATGCCCGGATGGAACGGCTTCGACGTGCGCGGGGCGTTCGAGCAGCGCTACGGCGCGCCCGTCTGGGTCGACAACGACGTCAACCTGCTCGCCGCCGGCGAGCGCGCGCGGCATCGCGACGAGGGCATCGATCTGATCTACTGCAAGGTCGGCACGGGCATCGGCGCGGGCCTCGTCTCGCACGGACGCCTGCACCGCGGCGCGAACGGCGCAGCGGGCGACATGGGCCACGTGCGCGTCCCCGGCGCCGAGCAGGTGTGCCGGTGCGGCAAGATCGGATGCCTCGAGGCCGTGGCCGGCGGGTGGGCCCTCGTGCGTGACGCGCACGAGGCGATCGAGCGGGGCGCCACCGGCGTCCTCGCCGACAGTGCGGCATCCGGGACCGACCTCACTCTCGAGAGCATCACTATTGCGGCCACCCGGGGCGACGCCCTGGCCACCTCCCTCGTGCAGACTTCGGCTCGACAGGTCGGCGAGGCGATCGCCGCCCTCGTGAACATGTTCAACCCGAGTCTCATCGTCATCGGTGGAGCCGTCGCCTCGACAGGCGAGCTGTTCCTCGCCGAGGTCCGCCACCGCGTCTACGAGCTCTCGCTCCCGCTCGCCACACGCGATCTGGTCATCCGCACCAGCGAGAGCGACGCCCGCGAACCGGTGCGCGGCGGCGTCGACCTCGCCCAGGAGCAGCTGTTCGAGGTGAGCCTGCCGCGCTGGTTCGCCGACGGCCGTCCGACGGTGGCGGCGGTGCACGGCCTCTTCGACTAACTTCTTTCTATTTCCGACATTAGTCGGTAGGTTGTGTGCGGAAGCGCTTCGTCCGAGGCGCCGCGACACGAGGACGTGTGCCCGCCATGACCCTTTCGGCTCTCCGCGACGATGCCCTGCGCGGCGTCGACGGCGCGACCCGACTGCGCCTCTCGCTGCCGTGGATCCGCTCGCTGCCCCTGTCGAGTCTGCTCGACCCGATCGTGCAGCTCGACGGCAGGGAGTTCGAGCCCGCGATCATCCTCGGCGAGCGTCGCCTCTCCCCCGATGCCCTGCCGGAGGAGGACGGCTGGTGGTACCTCCAAGACCGCGTCGTCCTCGAGATCCCGGATGCCGTGAGCCCCGGCATCCATCAGGTCTCGGTCTCGTTCCGCCTGGAGATCCCCTACCTGCCCGGCGGGCCCGATGCACCCCTGCGCCTGCCCTTCGCGTTCACCCGCACGCTCGACACGGACGCCGTCGCCGCCGGTGTCGCGCGTGCCGTCGGAGGGACCACATGAGCCTCCCCGTCGGCTGGCAGCTCACCGCCAGCGCCTTCAACCTCACCCCCGAGGTGATCCGCGCCGAGCGGACCGCCCCCGACCTCGCCCTCACCTTGGTCGAGCGGGGCGTGGCCACGGGCATCGAGATCGAGCTCGGCCAGATGTGGCGCGGGTTCCCCGACCCTCCGCACCCCGACGCCCGCGCCTTCCGCGACCAGCTCGCCGCGGCGGGCGGACGCGTCAGCATCGTGGGCGTCAGCATCGACGAGTTCGACCGCGGCCGTCGACGCGCGGATGCCGGGCGCCGGGCGTTCCTCGAGCCGCAGCTGCGCGCCGCAGCCGCGGTCGGCGCCACGGGCGTCCGTCTGCCGATCGGGCAGGCCGGGGCCATCCTCGACGATCTCGTCCCCCTGCTCGAAGAGCTCGACCTCGTGCTCTACGAGGAGGCGCAGGGCCACGAGACGCCCACCGCGCGCCCGGCGGCCTATGACCGGATCGCCCAGCTCGACACCCCGCACGTGCGGCTGCTGCTCGACATCAGCATGCTCATGCCCGCGCTCCCCGTGACCTACCTCGATCGGCTCGAGCGCGGTGGCATCCGCCCCGATCTGCTCCGACGACTGCGCGACGAGTGGCGCGACCCCGCGACCCAGGACGCGGTCGTCGACCTCCTGCGCTCCGGGCAGGTGCCCGGGCCCGTGCACACCCTCTTCATGAACCTGCTCGTGCGCTTCGGACGCGCGCGGGCTTCCGATCTGGCATCCGTCCTCCCTCTTCTCGGCGCCGTGCACCTGAAGTTCTGGGACCTCGACGACGCCGACGACCGGATCTCCGACCCCCTTCGCGACGTGGGCGCCGCCCTCGCCGCGACGGGCTTCACCGGCACGCTCTGCAGCGAGTGGGGCGGCCAGGAGTGGCTCGACGACGACCCGTGGGAGATGACGTCGCGTCATCTCTCGTTGGCCGCCGGCGCCCTCTCCGACCGTCACCCATCCGCATCCCTTCAGAGAGCGAGCACGCAATGATCGACCGACCCATCAAGTGGAGCTACATGGACCACTGGCGGGCCCAGGGCCCCGCCGGCCCCTACGACCAGTGGCAGTCCAAGCTGGCGATGAAGCGCTTCCTGCAGCAGGTCGCCGCCGTCGGCTTCGACGCGATCGACACCTTCGACTTCCGCATCTGGCAGATCTTCGAGCAGTACGGCTCGGTGGCGAACTACCAGGAGTTCGTGCAGGAGCAGGGCCTCGAGCGCATCGTCAACACGTTCCACGGCGTGTACTACTCACCCGATCGCTACGCCCCCGAAGTGCCGGCGACCCACGGCACGATTCTCGAAGACTTCCAGCGCACGCTCGACATGTGGTCGGGCATCCAGCTCGACAACATCATCGTCATGCCCGGATCCCGCTACTTCGACGAGGCCGGCGTGCCCGACGACGGGCTCAAGCACGCGGCCGACATCTGGGGCAAGGTCGGCGAGCTCACGCAGCAGTACGGCGTCAACCTCACCTGCCACCACGAGTTCTACGCCGGCATCCGCACGCGTGATCAGATCGACCGCTTCTATTCGTACGCCGATCCCCGCTACGTGAAGTTCTTCGTCGACACCGCCCAGCACTGCATCGCCGACGTCGACCCGGTCGACGTATACGAGAAGCACCACGAGCGCGTGACGGGCTTCCACTTCAAGGACACCCGCCACAAAGACGTCAACGACGACTATCGGATGTTCCCGGATGCCGAGGTGTCGGCGAAGACGACCGAGAAGTGGTTCTACGAGATGGGCACCGACGAGGGGCTGGTCGACTTCGAGGCCATGATGCGCTCGGTACGCGACAACGGCTACACCGGCTGGATCAGCGTTGAGCACGACAAGGCCGACAAGCTCGGCGGCGACTACGCCGAGAGCACCGCGATCTCGCGGTGGTACGCCAAGAACGTGCTCGACGGCATCTACAACGAGGAGGTCGCGCGATGAGCGACGTGCGCTGGGCCTACGCCATCAACCAGTGGGACACCAATATCGACTCGTTCGTGCGCACGCGCGAGCACGAGAGGGCCTTCAAGACGGCATCCATCAGCGGATTCCCGGGCGTCGAGCTGACCGCCGAGAGCTTCGGCGCGTGGGAACCGCTCGGCACTCCGCAGCAGCTCGCCGACCTCTACGGCTCGGTCGAGAAGTTCGGGGAGTTCCTCTCCTCGTGCGCGATCGAGGCCGTGAGCAGCTACGTCTACGACCCCGCCGTCGGGTTCGAGGTCGAGATGGGCCGCGGGCCCGACCCGCTCGACCCCGCCTCGGTCGAGCAGATCGTCCGCACCGCCCGGTGGTTCGCCGATGCTCTTCGCCGTCTCGGGGGCAGCGTGCTGGTCGTGCGCGCGGCGCCGTCGGCATGGCAGACGGGGGCCCTGTCCGCCGAGCAGATCGACGTGCTCGCGCGCCTGTGGAACGCCGTCGGAGAAGCGATCGCGGCGGACGGCATCGCGCTGGGCCTGCACGTCGACTTCCTCTCGGCGCTGCGGCTCGACGACGGCATCTCGCGCCTCCTCGAGGCGACGGATGCCGAGAAGGTCGGCCTCGCGATCGACACCGCCGAGCTCGCGATCGCGGGCATCGACCCGGTGGCTCTCTACCGCCGCCACGCCGACCGCGTCGTGCACGTGCAGCTGAAGGACGCCCGCGAGACGGTGGACGACGCCGAGGCGTCGACACCCCACGCGGAGCAGTTCATCCGCACCGAGGGCGGCGCGCGCAAGATCCTGCGCTGGTTCTACGAGCCGAGCGACGAACGCGCGCTGGTCGACTTCGAGGGCTTCGTGGGCGCCCTGGCCGAACACGGCTACCGCGGCTGGATCGTCGTGGAGTCCGACCAGAGCCCTCACCCCGCCGAGAGCACGATGGTCGCTGGCTGGTACGTGCAGAAGGTGCTGCGGCCGATCCTGGAGGGCGCCCGCGTCGCCGGCTGACCGGCGATACCCCACCGTCCGTGGATCCCGCGCGCCAGGCGTGCCGTCAGACGGAGTTCGCCCCCGACACGCCGCCGCGCTCGGCGGCAGCGCAGCGTGTCGGTCTTGCACTTCGCCTGACGGCACCCCGCCCGGGCGCACGGCACACGGGCGGCCGCAGTCGACGACGTGCGGGGGCTCTGCGACGAGACGCGGATCGGTCTGCCGCGTGGCATCCCCCGTTCTCGCGCACCCCGCCCGACGACACGTGCGTCAGCGCGGCTCCAGCCCTGCCGCGCGGTAGATCGCGTCGACCACCCGCATCGTTCCCACACCCCGACGCGCGTCGATGAGACTCTCCGACCCGTCGCCGAGCACCACCGCGAGGTGCTCGAGCTGGCGCGCATAGCTGTTCTCGGCGGGATCGGCGGACGACTGGCGCAGCACGGTGCCCTCGGTCGCTGTGACGGTGAGCGTCGCGCCCCACTGCGGAACGATCACACTCGTCGCAAGCAGCGATGCCTCGCTGCCGTCCACGCGCACCCACATCGCGCCGGTGTCGTCACCGAGGAACGAGGCGCGAAGGAGGGCCGGGATGCCACCGGGCAGCCGCAGTTCCGCGTCGGTCTGCAGGTCGATGCGCGGGTCGGCGTCGTACGGCTGCGCGACGGCGGACACGACCTGGGGCTCTCCGAACGCCGCGCGCAGCAGGTCGACGGCATAACAGCCGACGTCCATCACGGCGCCCCCGGCGAGGTCGCCGTCGAGGCGGATGTTGCCGGGCTGGACGACGAAGTGCGGGATGCTGAAGTCGATCTCGACGAGTCTCACCTCGCCGAGAATCCCCGACGCGATGGTCTCGAGAAGGTCGCGGATGAAGCCGTGCAGGCGGAAGTGGAACCCGACGAAGGCGCGGAGCCCCGCGGCATCCGCGGCATCGGCGATGGCCGCCGCGGTGGTGCCGTTGGCCGACAGCGGTTTCTCGCACAGCACATGCTTGCCGGCCGCAAGAGCACGAGAAGCCCACTCGGCGTGCACGATCGGCGGCAGCGCCAGGTAGATCAGGTCGATCCGCGGATCGGACAGCACCGCGTCGTAGTCGCCCCAGGCGGGCACGTCGAGTCGCTCGGCGAACGTGCGTGCCCGCTCGGGGTCACGCGCGCCGATGGCGACGACCTCGACGCCGTCGACACCGTGCGCCGGCTCGACCATCGCGCGCTCGGCGATGCCGCCCGCCCCGAGTATCCCGATCCCGATCATGCCTCGTCTCCCCTCACGCATAAACGCGATCCGCGCGCATAAACGCGGTGTGCCCGTGTTTCCGCGAGCGGATCGCGTTTATGCGTGTCGTGACCCCGGCCGGCGCCCCGCTCCCGGCCCGACCCGCGCGTGAGCCGCACCCGCGAGCGGGCCACCGGCGGGACGGGCATCGGTTCCGCGCCTCAGCCCTCGCCGTTGTAGTACGGCCAGGGGTTGATGCGACGGTCGCCACGGCGGTCGGGTCCGGTCAGCGTCACTTCGCCGGTCGCGGCCCACTCCACGCCCCGCGGGAACATGCGGATGAACTCGATGCGTCGGAACGTGTCGATGTCGTGGCCGATCGTGATCGTGAACGACCGCCCGGCGCCGTACTCGTTGATCCACGCGAGCGGCTGCTCGGTGTTGATCCCGGGCAGCGCTGCGATGCCCTCGGGCGGGATGTCGACCGGGTAGTGCGACATCGGCCACACCGGCGCCTTCTCGTACGCCTCGAGGTCGTCGAAGGTCGTCAGCAACACCTGGGCGCCCTCGTACATCTGCACGCCGACCAGGATGTCGTCGCCGGTGACGGTCCACGTCGCGTTGATGCCCTCGGTGATCGGATGCCGTGGCTCGGTCGTGTGCAGCTGCGCCTCGCCCCACGGGCGGGGGCGGAGGCCCGTCTCCCACGCGCTGAGCTTGGCGCCGCGCATGACGTTGTACTCCTCGGGGTAGCCCCAGCGGTCCTCTTGAGCTGCGGAACCGTGGAACCAGACGATGCCCTTGCCCTCGTCGTGCACGAACCGCAGGATCGCGGCATCCGTCTCCTCGCCGAAGCCGGTCGCCATGTCGTGGTACCCGTCGCGGCCCTCGAAGATGACGATGAGCACGTCGTACTTGTCGATCACGCTCGCCGGCAGTCCCCGCGGGTCCTCGACGACGCGGACCTTGAAGCGCCCGGTGTCTTCGAGCAGCGTCGTGATCCACTGGTTGTGGAGGCGGAAGCTGCGGTGGGCGTTGTCGTGCTCGATGGTCATGTGACCCGAAAGGATGAGAACGTTCAGCACGTCGGTCATGCGTCAGCCTTTCTGAGAGAACGCGGCGTCGAACAGCTGGTGCGGCGGGGTGATCCCGCCGAGTTTGCGTACGAACGCGAGGGCCTCTGGGCCGCCGACGAGGCGGTCCATCCCGGCGTCCTCCCACTCCACGCTCGTGGGTCCGTCGTAGCCGATCGCGTTGAGGGCGCGGAACAGCGGCTCCCACGGCACATCGCCGTGGCCGGTCGAGACGAAGGTCCAGCCGCGGCGCGGGTTGTCCCACGACAGGTGGGATCCGAGCACGCCGTTGCGGCCGTCGAGGTTCGTCGTCGATTCCTTGCAGTGCACGTGGAAGATGTGCTCGGCGAAGTCGAGCACGAACGCAACCGAGTCGAGCTGCTGCCAGACGAAGTGCGAGGGATCGAAGTTAAAGCCGAAGCTCCCCCGGTGCCCGATGGCCTCGAGCGTCTTCTTCGCCGTCCAGTAGTCGTACGCGATCTCGGAGGGGTGCACCTCGAGGGCGAAGCGCACGCCGACTTCCTCGAACACGTCGAGGATCGGATGCCACCGCTCGGCGAAGTCCGCGTATCCGCGTTCGATCATGGCGTCGGAGGCCGGCGGGAACATCGCCACGTACTTCCAGATGCTCGACCCCGTGAAGCCGGTCACGGTCTTCACCCCGAGCTTGGCGGCGAAGCGCGCCGTGTTCTTGAGGTCTTCGGCCGCACGCTGCCGCACACCCTCGGCATCCCCGTCTCCCCACACCCGGGGCGGCACGATGTCGTGGTGGCGCTCGTCGATCGGGTCGTCGCACACGGCCTGGCCGACGAGGTGGTTCGAGATCGTCCACACCTTCAGTCCGTTGCGCTCGAGGATGTCGAGGCGCGACTGCACGTACTCGGCGTCGTCCCAGCGCGAGACGTCGATGTGGTCGCCCCAGCAGGCGATCTCGAGGCCGTCGTAGCCCCACTCCCCCGCGAGGCGGGCGACCTCTTCGAAGGGCAGGTCGGCCCACTGGCCGGTGAACAGGGTGATCGGGCGAGCCATGACGGCGGTCCTTTCCGGGCGAGGAGCGGGAGTCAGAGAGCGGGGATGGGTGCGCCGACGCGGGTCCAGGCGGACTCGGCGGCGCTGCTGCGCTCGACGGCGTCGAGGACGCGCTGCACGCACAGGCCCTCATCGAACGAGGAGTGCGGGTCGGAACCGTCGGCGATCGCGTTGACGAGGTCGACGACCTGGTGGCTGAAGCCGTGCTCGTAACCGAGCAGGTGCCCCGCGGGCCACCACGCCGAGACGTAGGGATGCTGCGACTCGGTGACGAGGATCTGCGTGAACCCCTGCCGACCCTCGGGCGCCGTGCGGTCGTAGAAGCGCAGGCTGTTGAGGTCTTCGAGGTCGAATGCGAGCGCGCCACGATCGCCCGACACCTCGATGGTCAGAGCGTTCTTGCGGCCGGTCGCGAAGCGGGTGGCTTCGAACGAGGCCAGGGCGCCGTTCGCCAGGCGGCCGGTGAAGATCGCGACGTCATCGACGGTCACCGCGCCCTTCTCTGCGGCACCGGCACCCTTCGACAGCCCCATCGATCCGTCGGCGGGAAGGGGTCTCTCCTTCACGATCGTGTCGATCGTGCCCGAGACCCGCTCCACGCCCAGACCGGTGACGAACTGGGTCATGTCGATGATGTGCGCCCCGATGTCGCCGAGCGCGCCCGACCCGGCGTGCTCCTTCTGCAGGCGCCACGCGAGCGGCGTCTCGGGGTCGACGAGCCAGTCCTGCCGATAGGCCGCGCGCACCTGCTGCACCGTGCCGACCGCCCCCTCGGCGATCATGTCGCGCAGCAGCGTGACCGCGGGCACCCGACGGTAGGTGAACCCCACCATCGATCGGATGCCGCGGACCCGAGCCCGCGCGGCGGCTTCGGCCATCGCCTCGGCCTCGGCCACGGTGTTGGCCAGGGGCTTCTCGCACAGGACGTGCTTACCCGCGTCGAGGGCGGCGATCGCGATCTCGGCGTGGGATTCGCCGGGCGTCACGATGTCGACGATGTCGATGTCGTCACGCCCGACGATCTCGCGCCAATCGGTGGCCGACTCGGCCCAGCCCCATTTCGCGGCGGCGGAGGCCACGGCATCCGGATTCCGTCCGACGACCACCGCCATCTCGATCTCGCGCGGCAGGTCGAACATGCGCGGCGCCTGACGCCAGCCGACGGAGTGGGCGGCACCCATGAAGCCGTAGCCGATCATGGCGACGCGCAGAGGACGGGTCATGACAGCACCAGCTCTCGCTCGACCGGAACCCGGTTCGTGACGTACCGCCCGGGGCCGCCGTCGACCCCCGGCATGATCTGCATGTAGAGCAGCCGCATGGTCAGCACGACCTCGACGGTCACCGCCTCGCCCGCCGCGAGCGGGGCCTCGAGGTGGATCAGGACGTCGGGCCGGTCGGCGACGAACCACAGCGTCTCGGACTGCTCGGGCAGTTCCTCGACGCGGTACTCGCGACCCCCGAGCGAGAACCGCAGGTCGTCCTTCGGCACGGCGACACCGTTCACCGTCGCGGCGACGTCGTCGACGGCAGACAGCCAGAGGCTGCGGTACCAGGGCAGCTGCACCGAGACGGCGAGGCCGTCGTCGGTGCGACGGACGTCCTTCTCGGCGAAGAGCGAGTTGTGGGTGGCCATGGGGCTTGTCTCTCAGGCGTAGTTGTCGGAGAAGGTCTGGTGCGCGACGGGAGGCGCGGGCTCGAGCTTCTGCGTGGTCTCGGGGCTGTAGGGGTGGTTCGTGGAGGGCACCGGCTCGTCGGCCTTCGGCATGAAGACGGGCTTGCCGTCGTCGCCGAAGTACATGAGGTCGAGGTCGAACGCGCCCTGGTTCTTCAGGCCGAAGGCGACCCAGTTCTCCTCGAAGGGCGCCCGGGCGAGCTCGTAGCAGCGGAACTTCCAGAACTTCCACTCGCCGTCCTGCTTGAGGAAGTCGATCGCGTACTTGCACCACACCCAGTGGGCCCAGACCTTCTTGCCGAGCACTTCCTCGGGCGAGTACATGTCGGGGAACTCCTCCGCGACCTTCGGGTCGGTCAGCCCCGATTCGGTGCCCGCCATCATCCACACGCCGGTGGCGGTCTTGCCGTCGCCGGCGACCTCGATCACCGGGGTGTTGGTGGCGTGCAGGATGAGCTTGCCCTCGGGGTGGGGACGACCGCGGTGGTAGTCGGTGACGCTCTGCCAGGTCGTGTACTGACCGGCGTTGGTGTAGCGCGCGCGGATGCCCTCGGTGCCCTCCTTCACCCACAGCGGGATGATCTGCTCGTCCTCGAAGGCGTTGTGCAGGTACATGTAGCGGTTGAAGAGGTTCTCGACCTGCCCGCGGTCCTCGGCGCGCTGCGCGAGGGCGTGGGCGGCCTCGACCTGCTCGCGCAGGCGGGTGACCTCGGCGATGAGGTCGGAGACGGATGCCTCGGTGGTGGTGTTCGACATGGTCATTCCTTCGTTGTGGTGGTGGATTGCGCGGGCTGGCGCGCCGCGACGGTGTTCTCGATGGCTGTGCGCATGAGCGCGTGCTGCTTCTTCACGAGATCGACGGGATCGCTCTCGCCGAGGTCGCTGAAGGCGTGGCCCTCCCACTCGCTGGAGAGGTAGCCCTCGTATCCCCCGTCGACGAACTGCGTGACGATGCGGGGGATGTCCATGGCCGGTTCTTCGCCGTCGGCGCCGATGTCGTAGAACTTCGCGTGCACGTGGAAGATCTGCGGCATGATGTCGAGCCACTCCTCCGGCGGCACGAGACCGTGCATGTTGAAGGCCAGACGCGTGAACGGCCCGAAGCGCAGGGGGTCGACGCCCTCGCCCGTGAGGTAGTCCTCGAATCTCTGGTTGCGCACGTGCATGGGCGCGGGCTCGCGCCAGATCTCGTCCATGACCGGGAAGTGCTTCTCGTCCATGCCCATCTGGCCGAGCGTGCGCAGCAGGGTCGGGGAGAGCGAGTGCATGGTCGACGAGAAGTCGGCGGTGAAGCCGAGGCGGTCGCTCCCGAGTTCGTCGTAGACCTCGCGGATCTCGAGCACCTTGGAGTCGTTCGGCCCTGAGGGCGCGTGGATCTCGTACGCGAGTCTCTGGTCGTACTTCTCGGCGAGGGGCAGCAGACGGCGCAGCAGCTCCTTGCCGGCCGAGCGGATGACGACCGTCGTGAAGCCGAGGGTGTGCGCCGACTTCAGCTGACGGGCGAAGAAGTCGTGCTCCTCGTCGGGGGTCATGTCTCGGTCTGCGCGGCGGCCCATGTCGAGGTTGGTCCCCACGGCGCTCGCCTCGAGGCCGTACTTCTCGAGCGAGTCGAACCAGAGCTTCGTGAACTCGGCGTCGACGTCGGGGTACGAGCGCAGGAGCTGCGCGAAGTTGAACTCCACGCCCGGACCGATCCCCTGGTCGTGCACCTCGCGGATCAGCGTCTCAGGGGTGTAGACCCCCGCGGCGAACTCGCTCGTCATCGAGTAGAGGGTGGTACCGAGGCGGATGCCGGTTCCGGCGATGCCGTTCTGCATGACGGAGGTCCTTTCAGGCCCGCACGGCGTGCGACAGGTGGGCATCGAGGGCGCGGCGGGCCTCGACGGCATCCGTGATCATCCGGGAGCCGGCGGCCCCGGCGGCGGTGCGCTGGATGGCCTGCTCGCCGCGGATGATCTCGAAGGGGTTCTGCCAGTGGTTCCAGTGCCAGCCCTCGTACTCGCTCGACACCGCGCCGCTGTAGCCGTTCTCGACCAGCAGGGTGATGAGCTCGGCGACGGGAACCGACGGCTCGTTCCCGTTCTCGTCGATGCCGAAGAACTTGCCGTGCACGTGCTTCACCCACGGCATGATCTCGAGCCAGTCGTCGACGCGCGCGGGGCCGAACAGGCCGGTGCCGTTGATGCCGAAGTCGATGCCGAGGTCGGGGCGGCCGTGCTGATGAGCGAGGCCGATGAACCGACCGAAGCGCTGGCCGTGGTCGGCCTGGTCGGCGGGCGGGCCCTGCTCGTAGTACTCGTCCCACAGGGCGACGACGGCGGACAGCAGCTCCTCCGACGCTCCGCGGCGGCGATACGCCTCGATGAGCGAGGGGGCGAAGCCGGTGACGGTGGCGCCCCAGTCCATCGTGAACCCGAGGAAGGGCGAGCCGACCTTCTCGTACCGGTCACGGAGCGCGAGGATGCGCGGGTGCGAGGCGTACTGGTCGGCGTGCACCTCGAGGGCGAGCGTGACGCCGTACTCCTCGGCGATCGGGGCGAGAGCCTCCATCGAGTCGGGCGTGAGCGAGATCTGCACCCGCGCGATGGGGAACCCGAGCTTCGCGGCCGCTGCGATCTGCTTGCGCATGTAGGCGATCAGCTCGTCCTGGTCCATCAGCCGTTCGGGGCGCAGACCGATGTCTGCGTTCACCGCGAGAGAGGTGCGCACCAGGCCCACCTCGTCGATCAGATCGGAGAAGCGCCCGGCGAAGTGGTCGTCGATCTCGGGGAATCCGCGGAAGCTCGAGAAACCGATGATCTCGAGCCCCGGACCGAAGCCCTCGGCCGCGGTCTTGCGGATCAGCTGGTCGAGGTCGTACTCGCGGCCGTGGAACGCACGGGTGAAGCTGTAGAGCGTGACGCCCTGGATGGGCGTGCCGAGCTCGGTCATGCGCGGGCCTCCTCGACCTGGCGGACGGTCATGGTCTTGGTGTCGTGCTCCTCGATGTGGAGCACCTGGTCGTCGGCGATGATGATGTAGGGGATGAAGAGCTCGAGGTCGACGCGCACCTCGTGCTCCCCGGCATCCACCGTCAGATCTCCCGACAGCACGGCCGAGTCGGTGGGGAACCACCACTGCTCGGTGTTCGTCTTCATATCGACGAACGTGAACTCCTCGCCGTTCATCTGCCAGCGGAGCGAGGCAGCGGGGGCCTCGACGCCGTCGATGGTGAGCCTCGCGCCCGAGATGCACGATGCCGGCAGGGCGCGGTACCAGGGCAGCCGCACGTCCACCGATGTCCGCCCGTCGCGGGCGCTGAGGGTGCCCTGCTCGATGATGCGATCCGGGATCACGATGACCTCCTCGTCGGCGCGACAGGAGTCGCAGACCACTTTGTCATGATTTCTACACTCTAATGTCTGTTTCCTGCATAAGCAAGAGAACTCAGGCGGATGCCGACTTCGTCGCGACCTGCTCGCGAGCGAGAACGGCAGCGATCTTGCGTGCACCCCGCACGGCGAGCGCCACCGACGTCAACGTCGGGTTGCACGCCGTCGCGGTCGGGATCACGCCGTTGCCCGCGACGAAGAGATCGGGCACGCCCCATACCTCGCTGTCGATGTCGCACACGCTCGTTCCGTCGTCGTCGACGCCCATGCGCGTCGAGCCCTGGTAGTGCAGCGACGACCCGAGAGGAAGGGTGAACGGGCGATCGCCGACCGGGTCGCCAATGGCCTCGGCCAGGCGCACGATCTCCTGACGAGCCCGTTCCACCACCTCGCGATCGTGATCGGTGAGGCGGTAGTGGATGCGGGGAGCCGGCATCCCGTAGCCGTCGACGTGCTCCGCATCGAAGGCGACGCGGTCGTCGGCCCGCAGGTCTTTCGCGCAGAACAACCCGAGTCCCACGATCGAGCCCGGAACCACCGGGTCGTCGTCGGCCAGGGGGATCGGCGAGGCGTCGAGCTGCATGATCTGCCCGTGGAACGGCATGTCGTCGGTGAACGGGACCCAGCTCACCCCGCTGTACTCCGCCAGCCCCGCGGTGGGGTCGTCGGTGTCGAGCAGGGGCATGTTCCGCAGCCGCGAGGCGAACACCACCTGCGCCTGGTCGTTCAGGTACCGCCCGAGAGCCTCCGGGCGCACGCCCGACGCCCACAGCAGCTGCGGGGTGCGCAGCGCGTCGGCCGCGACCACCACGAAGCGCGCCGCGATGGTGTGCTCGTCGCCCGAACGTAGGTCGCGCGCGACGACGCCCGATGCGCGGCCGCCCTCCACGAGTACCCGCACAGCCAGGGTCTCGTCGAAGAGCGCGAAGCGCGGGTTCTCGCGCGTGACCTCTCCCAGCACGACGTCCGACCCCGACCAGACCAGGCGACCGTCGTCGCGCCGGTGGGCGGCCAGCGGCATCCGCTGCACCTTCGTCGCATCGACGCGGCCTTCGTCGACCGCGGCCGAGAGGCGCTCGCGCACGATCGCCCCGAAGGGCGCGGAGTCGAAGGCGTTCGTCGTGACACCCAGCAGACGATTGGCCTCGTCGAGGAGCTCGTCGAGGTCGGGAACGAAGGCGATGCGCTCGCTGTCGTTCGGACGCGGGCACGCGCCCGTCCAGTGCGCGGCCATGCCGCCCACGTTGCTCGACATCGCGACGACCGGGAGACCGTCCTCCCCCTCGAACGCGTAACCCTCCTCGAGCAGGAACGTGCCGGGGCGCGCCCCGCGCACGCCGGCCTTGGCGGCGCCGGGGCTGGCGACCTTCTCGCCGCGCTCGCCCGGGCCCTCCGAGGCCACCTGCGCGCGAGCCCGCTCGACCGGGTCGGCGATGTTCTTCACGTGCGCACCGGGAGGATTCGACACCGTCGGGCCGACCTCGAGCATCGCGATCGTCGCCTCCGGCGCGCGCTCAGACAGGATGCGCGCGTAGGCCGAGCCGGTCGGCCCGCTCCCGACGATGACGACGTCGACCGAGGTGGGGTACTGCCGGGTGCTCATGCGGCGCGCGCGATCTCGACGACGTGGGCGACGGATGCCGCCGACGCGGTGGTCGGGTAGTACTCGAGACCCACGGGGCCGTCGTAACCGCTGTCGCGCAGCAGTCGGAAGCGCTCGTTCCAGTCGAGCTCTCCCGTGCCGGGCTCGCCGCGACCGGGGGCGTCGGCCAGCTGCACATAGTGGATGAGGTCGCCGGCGTTCGCCAGCTCGGCCTCCATGTCCTCACCCTCGACGGCCGAGTGATAGATGTCGTAGAGCACGCCGAACTGCGGCGAGGCGACGCCACGGGCGACGTAGACCCCCTCGGCCGTGCGATCCAGCAACGAACCGGGGTGGTCGACCCGGACGTTCACGGGCTCGAGCACGAGACCGACGCCCGACCCCTCGATCTGGGCGATCGCCGTGGTGTAGATCTCGATGAGCTTGTCGAGCTGCACCTGCCGCTTCCACCCGCCGAAGCCGGTGCCGCTGCCCACGACGATGCGGGGGCATCCGAGGTCGTGGGCGATCGCCACGCCCTCGTCGAGCTTGCGGAAGAACTCGCTGTGGTCCCACGGCGGGATCATGAACTGCGTGCGGGGCTCCGCCAGCTGCGCCGTGAGCTGCACGCCGGTCTCTTCGAGCGCCGCCTTCAGTGCCGGCAGGTCCTTGGGCGTCGCCGGAGCGTCGACCCCCGTGGGACCCCACATCTCGACGGCGTCGAAGCCCGCGGCCGCCGCCGCGCGCACGCGGTCGTGATAACCGCCGGCCTCGGTGAAGAGGAGTTCGATGTTGGGAGCGAGTTGATACATGGGGTGTGTCCTTTCGACTGCGCGGCGCGACGATCGACGGATGCCGCGCTTCGCGGCATCCATCTGGGCAGGCTCAGCCCGGGAGAAGAGGGGCTCAGCCCTTCAGGCCGCCGGCGAAGCCCTGGATGAAGCGCTTCTGGGCGAAGAGGTAGAAGGCGAGGATCGGCACCATCGAGACGATGACGATCGCGAAGATCTGGTTCCACGCCGAGACCAGCGAGCCGATGTAGTAGTACATGGCGACCGGGAGGGTCTGGTTCGCGGAGCCGCCGAGGAAGATGAGCGATGTGAAGAAGTCGTTCCACACGATGAGTCCGGCGAGGATCGCCACGGTCCCGGTCGCGGGCGACATCAGCGGGAGCACGATCCGGAAGAAGATCTGGGTGCGGCTGGCGCCGTCGATCGTCGCGGCCTCCTCGTACTCGGTGCCGAGCCCGCGGAAAAAGCCCGCGTACAGGAAGATCGCGAGCGGCAGCAACATGCCGGTGTAGAGGACGATCATGCCCCAGGCCGAGCCGGTGAGCCCGAGCGAGCGCGCCCCGATGTACAGCGGCACGGTGCCCAGCTGCGTGGGCAGAACGATCGCCACGAGGAAGAGGTAGTAGACCACGCGGCTCCATCGACGCGTGCTGCGGGCGATCACGTAGCCGGTGAGCGAGCCGAGTAGAACCAGGAGCACGATGCTGCCTGCGGTGATGATGATGCTGTTGATCAGCCCCACCACGACGTTCGAGTTGCCGGTGGCGGTCAGCACCTTGAGGAAGTTGCCGAAGTCGGGTGCGGTCGGCGGCGCCAGTGTCGACGAGGTGATGACCTCGCGGTCCGATTTCAGCGAGGTCGTGACCAAGAAGTAGAACGGCAGCAGGAAGACGAGCGCGGCGACCCAGAAGAGGAACTCGCGGAGCCCCGTGAGCTTGGTGTAGCGGAACATGTCAGTTCTCCTCCGAACGGTCGGCGGTGACGCGCTGCTGGATGACCGCGAAGACCAGGATGATGAGGGTCAGCAGCAGCGCCAGGGCGGCGCCGTAGCCGAAGTTGCCGAGGGCGAACGACTGCTTGTAGACCTGCGTTGCGAGCGTCTCGGTCGCCGCGGCCGGACCGCCGCCGGTCAGCGCCATGATCTGATCGAACACGCGCAATCCGTTCACCAGCCCGAGGGTGGTCGCGATCGCGACGGCGGGGCGGATCGACGGGAGCGTCACGTGCCAGAAGCGCTGCCACAGGTTGGCGCCGTCGATGGCCGCGGCCTCTTCGATCTCGACCGGGACGGCGGCGAGGCCCGCCATGTAGATCACCATCGAGAAGCCGATGTTTTGCCACACCAGCACGATGAGGATCGTCCAGATCGCCCACGTGGGGTCGGCGATCCAGGCGCGGGCCATCGAGTCCAGGCCGATCCCCCGCAGCACGAGGTTGAGCGGTCCGTTGAAGTCGAAGATGAACTTCCAGATGTACGACGTCGCCAGCGGGCTGAGCACGACAGGCATGAAGAAGAGCGTGCGCAGGATGTACCGGCTCTTCAGCCCGCGATTGAGGCCGAGAGCGATCCCCAGCCCCAGGATGTTGCTGAGGATCACCGATCCGAAGGCGAGGAACAGCGTGTTCCACAGCGCCCCGATCTTCGTGGGGTCCTGGAAGATCCGCGTGAAGTTGTCGAGACCGATGAGCTGGAAGGCCCCGATGCCGGTCCAGTTCGTGAAGGCGAAGAAGCCACCGACACTCGTGGCGACGTAGTGGATGCCGACGACGAAGAGGATGCCGGGCAGAGCCCACCACCAGTAGCCGAACTTCAGCAGGCCCTTGCGGCGCGGGCGGGGCGCGGAGCGGCGGCGTCCGCCGCGACGTGGCAAGACCACGCGCTCGGTCTCGGTGGCGGCGATTTCGCCGGCTCGGAAGGTGGTGCTCATCGCGTCCTCGTCATCCTCGATGGGGTGCGGCTCCGCCGCCCGGGTCCAGGGGCCCGGGCGGCGGATTCACTCAGTTGCCCCAGGCCGCATCCATGTTCTTCAGCACCTGGTCGATGCTGCTCTGGCCCGTCAGCAGGCCCTGGACACCCGTCGACAGCGCGTCGTACACGGCCGGGTTCGGCCAGACGTTCGAGGGCAGGGTGGTGTAGGAACCGTTCGAGATGTCATCGACGACCTCGGAGTAGATCGTCTTGCTCAGGTCGAGATTCTTGTACTCCGAGATGGGGAGCAGACCCGAGGCCTCGTAGAACTTCTCCTGCGCGTCCGGGGTGGCGAGCCACTCGAGGAACTTCTTCGCCGCGTCCTTCTTCTGGGACTTCGCGTTGATGGATGCCGCGTAGTTCGAGCTGGCGAGCACGAAGGGCTTGCCACCGGTTGCGGGCGGGAAGGGCTGCACCTTGAAGTCGGCCTCCGCGGGAGCCGCGGCGGCGATCTCGACCGCCGAGCCCGAGGGGATGAAGCTGCCGACCGAGGTGCCCTGCGCGAGTCCGTTGGTGATGGCATCGAAGCCGCCGCCCTCGGCACCGGCCTGGAAGCAGCCCTTGTCCTTGAGGTCGATGATGGTCTGCAGCGTGTCCGCCCAGCCCTTGCTCTGGGCGAAGGTGGTCTTGCCCTCGGCGCGCTCGGTGTTGAAGTTCGGGTCCGATGCGTAGACGCGGGTCGCCGCGATGCCCTGAGCGGTGAGACCGGCGTTCGGGGCGGCGGCACCGGCGATGGCGATCATCGACTTGCCGTCGCCCGCGAGCTTCCCGCACTCGGCGTAAAAGTCGTTCATGGTGGTGGGCCAGCTCGTGATCCCGTTCATGCCGGCTGTGCCCATGCTGGCGACGACGGCACCGATGGTGAAGTCCAAGGGCTGGCCGTATGTCTTGCCGTCGAGCTCGAAGAGCGTGTCGCTCCCGGTCGGCACGAGCGAGGTCGCGGTGTCGCCGAGCGGTTCGAAGAACCCGGCCTGGGCGAGGGGGATCAGACCGCGCGAGTCACCGGCACCGGGTGCGGTGATGATGACGTCGGAAGCATTGCCCGCCTGCAGCTGCGTGCGGATGGTCTCCCCGTACTTGTCGTTCGGGGTCGGGTTCGAGGTGATGGTGACGCCGGGATTCGCCGCCATGTACTCCTTGGCGAGCGTCTCGTATGGGCTCTCGAGGTTGTTGGAGGTGGCGAAGGTGAATGTGAAGGAGTTCGAATCGCCCCCGGCGTCTCCCGAACCCGAGCCGGAGCACCCGGCGAGGACGAGAACGGCGGAGACGGGAAGAGCGAGGAGACCTGCGATCCGCGTGACGCGGCGATGCTGAGTCATGGCCAGCCTTTCTGACGACATTGTCGGCGAGCCCTTCGGTGGGAGCGCCTGTGCTGTGCGACTCAGTATCGGCGCGTTGCGCCTAAAACGCACATAAGTCTTCGCGATACAGCACATAAGGCGCGGAAGACCGTGATCATCGTTCGGGAGTATGGCGCCTAGCTGCGACATAGACGGCATTGATACGATCCGCGGACAGCTTTCCCGAGCGAAGGATCACGCCGTGGTGACCGATCATTCGGCGCTTTCGCGCCTCGACCTCAACCTCCTGGTGGCGCTCGACGCGCTGCTCACCGAGCGCAGCGTCACGCGCGCCGCCGAGAGTCTGCACCTGAGCCAGCCCGCGCTCAGCGCCTCTCTCGCGCGTCTTCGCACGCACTTCAACGACCAGATCCTCGCGCGTCGCGGCAACACCTACGAGCTCACGCCGTTCGCCGTCCGCCTGACCGATCACACGAGCACGGCCCTCGAAGCAGCCCGACGCGTCTTCGACAGCCAGGCATCGTGGTCTCCGGCGGAGTCGACGCGCGAGTTCTCGATCTACGGGTCCGACTACGGCTTCGTCACCGTCGGAACCGTCGTGTCGCAGCTCGCAGCGGAGCAAGCGCCGGGCGTTCGCTTCCGCTACATGCTGCACAACCCCGGGATCGTGGAAGACGCCGCGAACCGCCTGCGCTCGGCCGACGCCATGGTCATCCCCCACGGTCCCGTGTCGGAGCTGCCCTACCTCGACCTCTGGCAGGACGACTGGCTGGCGGTCGTGGCCGACGACAACGACGAGGTGGGCGAGTCGCTCACGATGCAGAACCTCGCCGACCTGCCGTGGGTGCTCACCTTCCAATCGCGGTCAGCCTTCACCTCGGCCGCGCGCCAGATCCAGCAGCTCGGGGTCGAACCGCACATCGAGGTGGTGCTGGAGAGCTTCCTCTCGGTGGGGCACTTCGTCAGCGGAACGCGGCGCGTGGGACTCGTGCAGTCCGCCCTCGCCCCCCACCTGCTGCGCATCGGCGGCATCCGCGTGGTGCCCCTGCCGTTCGCGGCGACGCCGATCGTCAGCGCCCTGTGGTGGCACCCTTCGCACAACCGCGATCCCGAGCACGAGTGGATGCGCGGCCTCTTCGCCGAGGCCGGCCGCGTGATCGCCGCGGGGCACGCCCCACAGTGAGACGGGCGGGGGCCGCCCGCATCACCGATCGTGATGGACGGCATCCACGACGGTCGAGGTGCGGTCGTTGTGTGCGCGCCCGGCCCGTCCCTAGCCTGAAATCAGAATCAACGTTCTGATTCGGTGAGGCGCGCACCCCCGCGGGCCCGGCCGTCCGCTCGAGGAGGAGCACCCATGTCGAACCCGTTGAGAATCCTGATCGTCGGCGCCGGCATCGGCGGCCTCACCACGGCATCCGCCCTCGCCCGGATCGGTGCGCACGTCGATGTCATCGACGACAAGCCCGAGATCAGCGTCGCCGGCGTCGGATTCGGCCTCCGCATCAACGGCCTGCGCGCGGTGCGCGAGATCGGACTGCTCGACGACGTCCTCGAGATCGGCCACCCCGCCCCGGGCATCGACAACTACGACGCCGACGGCACCCTGCTGAGCACCATGAGCTACGGCACCCGCGACGAGGGCCTGCCGGGGTGCGTGACGATGTCGCGCATGGCGTTCCTCGAGATGGCCGCGCGCCACGCCCTCGCCAACGGCGCCACGTTCCACATGAGCACGACCGTCGCCGACATCGCCCAGGATGCCGACAGGGCGACCGTGACGTTCAGCACCGGGGACAACGCCGACTACGACCTCGTGCTCGGCTTCGACGGGCTGAACTCCCAGATCCGCCGCGAGTACTTCGGCGAGAAGTACGCTCCGCGCCCGGTGGGCGGGGTCGCCTGGCGCGCGGGGCTCCCCAACCGCCGCAAGATCATGCAGCCGATCATCTGCCAGGGCTACGGCGGCAAGATCATGCTCACGCCCCTGTCGGAAGACACCATGTACATGGTGCTCACCGTGGCCGAGGAGGGCCGCCCGCGCTACGACGCGAGCAGGATGGCCGAGATCATGCACGATCGCGCCGCCTCGCTCACGCGCGGATCGGCCTTCCTCGCCGACGCCCTCGACGACGTCCGTCACGCCGAGAACGTCGCCTACACCCCGTACTCGACGGTGTGGGTGCCGTACCCGTGGTTCCGCGGGCGCATCATGATTCTGGGCGACGCCGCCCACACGATGACGCCCTACCTGGGATCGGGAGCGGCGATGAGCATCGAGGACGGCGTCGTGCTCGCCCAGGAGCTCGCGAAGGACCAGTCGCTGCTCGACGCCCAGCTCGAGTTCATGAAGCGCCGGCTGCCCCGGGTGCGCGCGGTGCACGAGCGTTCGATCGAGTCGATGCTCGAGGAGTTCGACTCGGTCACCGACGAGACCTACCGCGCGCGCATCGAGCACCTCCGTCACGACGAGCCGATCGCGAACGAGTACGCGAACCGCCTCCTGCGGATGCCCTACTGAGACCCCGAGGAGACACCCGTGTCGCACACCCCCGCCCGCACCCTCGTCGTGGACGCCGCCCGCGAGAGCACCTTCCGCTCGCTCAACGGCGTCGGCGGCGTGCCCGGCCCCGTCGCGGCCTACCCCGACTTCCCCGACATGACGCCCCTGTGGCGCGAGGCGGGGGTGACCCTCGTGCGCTCGTTCGACTGGGTCTCGCGCCTCGACACCCGCGACGACCCCACGAGCCTCTTCCCCGACTGGAGCGCCGACCCCGACGACCCGGCCAGCTACAACTTCGCCGCGACCGACGCGTGGGTCGACGCGGTTCACTCCATCGGCGCCGAGGTGCTGTTCACCGTGGCCAGCTCGATCCCGAAGAACAAGCTGCCCGCCGACGACGTCGAGGTGTACGGCCGGGTCGTCGAGCACATCGTCCGGCACTACTCCCAGGGGTGGGCGGGCGGCCCGGCGACGCCCGTGCGCCTCTACGAGTTCGGCGATCAGCCCGACTTCGGGCCGCTGCACTTCGCCGGGCGACCGGAGGAGTTCTACGCGATGTACCGCGCCTTCTGCGAGGCGGTGCACCGCGTCGACCCGTCCCTGACCGTCGGGGGCCCCTCGGTCGCCTTCTCGCTGGAGGCCGACTCGCCCTACCGCGAGGGCTTCCTGAAGTTCGTGCGTGAGAACGACCTGCCGCTGCACTTCTTCTCGTTCCTGTGGTTCACCGATGGCAGCCGCGATCCGATGGACTACCGCTACGTGGCGCGCGAGCTGCGCGCAGTGCTCGATGGTCACGGGTTCACCGACACCGACCTGACGCTCAGCTACTGGAACTACCTCGCGGTGCCCAGCAGCACCGCACCGGCGCCGGAGAAGGGCGCGTTCATGGCGGCCACGGCGATCGCGCTGCAGGACACGGTCATCGACCACGCGTTCTTCTTCCGCGCCGACACCGGCCGCGATCCGCACTACGGGTTCGTCGACCCGGGCGGGGTCGGCGACGTCGACGGGCGGCCCGACGAGCGCTCGCGCGCGCTCGTCCTCGCGGGTCGGGCGCTCACCGGGCGGCGGCTGGAGGCCACCGGGGGCGACGAGTCGGGGCTGGCGGTCGCCGCCGGGCGCGACGGTGACACCGTCCGCGTCCTCGTGACGAACTACGTCGCCCCCGACAGCGCCCTCGCGCCACGCGCCGAGGACCGTTTCACCTTTCGCATCCCCATCGGCGAGCAGCGCATCGAACTGGGGCTCACCCTCCCGCCGCAGCGCCCCGACCTGGCATCGGCGGGGGTGGAACGGGTGAGCCTCGACCTCCGAAACCTGCCCTGGGCGGATGCCACCGTGCAGGCCACCGTCACGTCGCTGTCCGGCGCGATCGAGGGCCCCTCCCCTGTCGCGGTGTCGGAGGAGGGGAGCCTGCGGATGGACCTCGCCCTGGAGCGGCAGTCCGTGTTCCTCGTGGAACTGACCGCCTGAGCCCGGAACCGGGGAGAGCGATGGCCACGAGGGACGGAGCGAGCGGGGTGTCCGAGCCAAAGCAGCAGCGAAGTCGCGACTCGTTCGCGAAGGTGCGCGCCGCCGTCCTCGCGCTGCTGCACGAGCGCGGCACCGGTCAGTTCTCGCTCGCCGAGGTCAGCGCGCGTGCCGAGGTGTCGATCGGCTCGATCTACGGCCGGGTCTCGGGCAAGGCCGAACTGCTGCGCCTGATCCAGGCGCAGGAGTTCGACCGCCTCGATGTCGAGACCGCCGAACGCGTCGCGGCCGCCGGCATCGGCGCGACGGACTTCGAGACGGCGACGGCCGAGAT
Source organism: Sphingomonas sp. G5 (assembly GCF_052660795.1). Taxonomy (NCBI): domain Bacteria; kingdom Pseudomonadati; phylum Pseudomonadota; class Alphaproteobacteria; order Sphingomonadales; family Sphingomonadaceae; genus Sphingomonas; species Sphingomonas sp. G5. The sequence goes on from NZ_CP109660.1 coordinate 3,410,315, forward strand.
CGTCGCGGTCTACGCCGGCATCCTGCGCGAGAACCGCGACCTGCTCTCCCCCTTCTTCGTGATGGGGGTGGACGATGTCGAGATCCTCGCGCGCGGTCGACGCTCCGGCGACGCCGGGCAGGCCGTGTTCGTCCGCGCCCTTCTGACCGCGGCCTCCGCGCACGGCGTCCGGCTGACGGATGACGACGCCGTCTGGGCGTTCGAGGTCTTCTACAGCCTGTGCGTGCGATATCTCGGCCTCGGTGTGACGGCGACCGCGACGCCGCACGACGCCTATCGCTGGTCTGAGCTGCTCGAGCGGCTGATGCGCACGGTGTTCCTGACGCTGTCGACTGCCTGACCCTCGACTGCCCGACGAGCTGGGGGCGTCCGCATCCGGTCGCTCCGAATGAGAACGTCCCCAGATCCTCTCGAGGGGAGGGTCAGCCCACGGGCACCGTCCGCATCGCCGACCGGATGAGGTCGTGCTGACGACGCACGAGCAGCAGCGGGTCGACCTCGCCGAGCTCGGCGAACGCGTGCCCCTCCCACTCGCTCGACCAGAATCCGCGGTACCCGCTCTCGACGAACACGCGCACGAGCTCGGGATAGTCGATCGCGGGCTCCTGGCCGGCGTCGTCGATGTCGTAGAACTTCGCGTGCACGTGCAGGATCTGCGGCATGATGTCGGCCCACTCCCGGGGGTCGACGTGCCCGTGCATGTTGAAGGCCAGGTGCGCGAAGGCGCCCAGCCGGCCCGGGTCGAAGTCCCGCCCGCGGAGGTACGCGATGAACTCCTGCTGACGCGCCTGCATCGTGGCATCCGTCGCCCAGATGTCCTGCAGACGCTGGACCGCCTCGTCGTCGAGACCCGCCCGGCGAACGGCCCGCAGCAGCGTCGGCGACATCGCGTGCATGGTCGACGAGAAGTCGGCGACGAAGCCCAGCAGCGGGGAGTCGAGCTCGGCGTACGTCTCGCGCACGCGCAGGATCGGCTCGGCGTTCGGGCCCATCGGCGCGTGGATCTCGTAGGCGAGCTTCAACTCGAGCCGCTCCGCGATCGGCAGCAGACGGCGCAGCAGCTCGGGCTTGGCGCTCTGGATGCGCACGAGCGGAAAGCCGAGCTTCTTCGCCCCCTCGAACATCAGCGTCGAAAAGGCGAACTCCTCGTCGGGCGTCATGTCGCGATCGCGACGGCGGCCCATGTCGAGGTTGGCGCCGAACGAGCTCTCCACGAAGCCGTGCCGGTCGAACGCCGCGCGCCACGTGCGCACGAACTCGTCGCCCACGACGGGGTAGGTCGGCACCATCTGGGATGCCACGATCTCGATGCCCGGACCGATGCCGAGTTCGGCGACCCGGTCGAGCAGGCCGTCGAAGCCGAAGTACCCCGCGCGGAACTCCGCGCTGGCCGAGTACAGCGTCAGCCCCAACTGGAACGGGTCGTCCTCGGCCGCGGGCGGCGGGGGCGTGACATCCGATACGAGCGCTGGGATTTCGGCATCCGCGCCGACGACCGTGAGGGTCTTCACGTCGTGCACGACGTTCGGCACGTACATGCCGGGCCCGCCGTCCTGGCCGGGCGCGATCTGCATGTAGGGCAGGCGCAGCTCACCGTGCAACACGACGTCGTGCGTCTCACCGAGCGCCACGGGGTGGTCACGGCGAGCGACGAGAAGCGGGTGCTCCTGCAGGAACCACAGGCGCTCGCTCTGCTCGGGTAGCTCGTCGAGGCGGTAGGAGGTGTCGCCGAACTCGACGCGGAGGTCGGCGGCATCCATCTCCTCCCCGTCGACGGTGAGCGCGAGAGTCGTCACTGATGAGAGCCACAGGCTGCGATACCAGGGGATCGTCAGCCGCAGCGCGAGCCCGTCGGGGTGCGCGCGCAGGCTGTCGTCGTGGATGAGTCCGTTGGGCATGGCGGGTTCCTCAGAGCCCGTCGGCGAGCTGGCGGATCAGCGAGTGCTGGCGGCGCACCTGCTCGATCGAGCGCCACGGTTCGCGCTCGCCCTCGTACTCGCTCGAGAGGTAGCCGGTGTAGCCCGCGTCTTTCAGGGCCTTCAGCACCGGCTCCCACGGGATCTGCTGGTCGTGCAGGTTCTCGTCGATGTCGTGGAACTTCGCCTGGATGAACACGACGTTCTCGATCACGTCGAAGACGTCGTTCGGATCGACGTGGATGCCGTCGAGGAACGCCGGACGCTGGCCCGGCAGCTCGCCGGGCTTCAGCGGGATGGGGCGGTCCTGGAAGATGCCGGTGTCAAGCAGCAGGCCGAAGTGCTTCGTGCCGGTGCGGCGGATGAGCGCGATGTAATCGTCGACGACCTCGTGCTTGATGGGGGTCGGCGAGTGGATCTCGGGGCAGATGATCACGTCGAGCTCTTCGGCGAGCGGAAGGGATGCCTCGACGACCTCGGTCCAGATCGGGTGCGGAATCAGGTCGCTCGAGACGACGCCGATCTTGGGTCGCACGAAGCGGAAGCCGAGGCGCTTGGCCAGGCGCAGGTCGCGCTGCAGAGCCGCGGCGCCCTCCTCGACGGTCATGTCGCGACCGTTCGGGCCGCTGGAGTGCAGGCGGGTGTCGATCCACGAGCCCATGTTGGTCGGCTCCAGGCCGTACTTCTGCAGGAGCGCGAACCACTGCTCGACCCACTCGTCCGAGGGGTGCGGGTAGTTCGGCACGTGCGCCTCGCCGAGGATCTCGATCCCCGTCGCGCCGAGGTCGGCGATCGAGGCCATGGCGGTCTCGAGGTCCATGACCGTGCCGTAGTCGGTCATGTAGCTGTAGAGCGAGACGCCGTAGCGGAAGGGGGCACCGGATGCCTCGGGGGCGAGCGTGACGTGCTTGGTGACCCGATAGGTGCTCGGCTGGTGCTCCTGGGGGATGTACGACATCCGCAGCCGCAGCTCGATCGACAGCTCGTGCACGCCGTCGGGGAGACCGCCGGCCAGGGGCACGAAGATCACGGCCGCGTCCTCGAGCGGCCAGCGGACGCCGTCGCCGTCCCACAGCTCGGCGAGCGAGTACTGCTGTCCTTGGAGCGTCCACAGCGGTACGTCGGGGGCGACGTCGACCAGGCCCGGGATGCTGACGCCGATCCCGTCGATCAGCGAGGCCGCCATGCCGCGGTACGACGGCATCCTGACGCGGAACTGGAAGCCGGTGATCTCGCCGCCCTCGCGGACGTTACGGAATCCGACGGACTGGATGAGGTCTCTTTCGAGAAGCATCGTCGCTCACTCTCTGTGGGGTTCGCCTTCGACGCTACCCGCTTATGCCGGATTCAGACATAAGCGTTTCTGATGCCCCGCATCAGGTCCGGGCGTCACCGGAACAGGGGATGCCACGAGAACAGGCCGATTCGCTCCGAATCGGCCTGTCCCGGTGGCATCCCCTGTCTTCATGACCCGGTGGGCCTGCACCGCCGCTCCCGGCGCGCGGGCCGGCCGGTCAGTCCCCGGCGGCGCTCCCCGGCTCTGCCGCGAACACCTCCGACGCGATGCGGAACGCCGAGTTGGCCGCCGGCACACCGGAGTAGATCGCCGACTGCAGGATGACCTCGCGGATCTCGTCGATCGTCAGGCCGTTGCGCAGCGCCGCGCGCAGGTGCATCGCGAGCTCCTCGTGATGACCGTGCGCGATGAGCGAGCTGAGCACCGCGATCGAGCGCGAGCGGCGGTCGAGGCCGGGCCGTGACCAGACGTCTCCCCACGCGACGCGCGTGATGAAGTCCTGCCAGTCGGCGGTGAGGTCGGTGGTCGCGGCGATGGAGCGGTCGACGTGCGCGTCGCTGAGCACGGCGCGGCGCACGGTCATGCCCTGGTCGTGGCGTTCCTGATCGGTGGGCATCAGGCGTCCTTTCGGGAGAGGGAGGCGAAGAACGACCGCAGCAGCGCCGCCACGGCCTCGGGCTGCTCGGCGGGCGGGAGATGGCCGGCGTCGTCGATGCGCGCGACACGGCCGTCCGCCACCCCCTCGGCGATCTCGACCGCCTTGGCCTGGGGGGCGACCTGGTCGAAGGCTCCCCACGCGGCGAGCACCGGCACCGTGATCTCGCCCAGCGTCGCGCGCACGTCGTACGCGGCGAGCGCCTCGCAGCAGCGGGCGTAGCTGTCGTCGTCGGCATCCTGCAGCGCGTGCAGCAGGCGCCCGCTCAGTTCGGGGCGGCGGGCCATCGACTCGGGGGCGAACCAGCGCTGGGCCGAGCCGACGATGAGGCTCGACGTGCTCTGCGCGCGCGCCTGGGCGGCGCGATCCGTCCACGATGCGGGGTCGCCGAGGACGGCTCCGGATGCCACGATCGCGGCGCCGCGCAGGCGGGCGCCATGACGCCGCGCGAGTTCGAGGCCTGTCGCCCCGCCGAGGGACACCCCGGCGTAGAGGAACGTGTCATCGGGGACGGCGGTGGCCACGGCATCCGCGAGATCCGCGACGGTGAACGGCTCGCGCGCGATCGGCCCCGCTCCATGCCCGGGGAGGTCCCACGCGGCGACGCGGTAGTCGTCGGCGAGCAGGGGCACGACGTCGTCCCAGAGGATGGTCGAGGTGCCGAGCGAGGGCCCGAGCACCACGAGGGGCGCGTCGGCGGGTCCGACCGGCTCGGTCAGCGAAACGAGGCTCATGCGTCGACCCCCCTGCTCTGTGCCGTGCCGCCGCCCGCGTGGCCCGTGCCGCGCGCGAGGCGGGGGGCGAGGCCGAGGTAACGAGCCGGGTCGAGCAGCGCGTCGACGTCGAGACCGGCCGCCTCGGGCAGCGCGCGCAGACGCGGGGCGAGGTCGTCGTCGCCATCGAGCAGGGCCGCGAAGCGCTCGGCACCGATGAGCGGCACGAGCACTCCCCGCAGGCGCTCGCTGACGATGCGTCCGCCGGTCAGGCCGACGGTGGCGGCGGCCGCGGCCGCGTCGACGCGCAGGTGCGCCAGCAACGACGACCCGTGCGCCGACGCACCGACCGCGAGGCGGAGCAGCTCGCGCAGCGTCGGCCACTCGGAGTGCCAGGCGCCGTCGGGGCGCTCGTCGACCGCGAGGGCCGAGGCCAGGTGCAGGGTCGCACCCAGGTGCGGCGCGCGCAGGGCGGCCGAGCGGATGAGCACCGCCTCGGCGGGGTTCTGCTTCTGGGGCATCGCCGACGATCCCCCGCCCACGCCCTCCGAGACCTCTCCGATCTCGGTGCGGCTGAGCGTCGCGACGTCGGCGGCCATCTTGCCGAGCGCGTCGATGGCCTGGACCAGGGCGTCTCCGATCTCCGTCACGGGCCAGCGCGCCACGTGCCAGGGTGCGTCCGGGGCGTCGAGTTCGAGGGCCCGGGCGAAGGCCGCGGGAAGGGCGTCGGCGGCATCCGTCGATCCGGTGATCTCGACGAACGACGCGAGCGTCCCTCCCGCACCCGCGAGCTGCGCGGGGAAGACGAGGGCATCCAGCCGCACGACGGCGCGCTCGAGTCCGCGCGCCCAGGTCGCGGCGCGCGCACCGATCGTGGTGGGCACGGCGTGCTGGGTGAGGGTACGGGCCGCGGACACCTCGTCGGCGTGCGCGGTGGCGAGCTGTCGGGCCCAGACGGCCGCGTTCGCGACCGAACGACGCGTCTGCTCGACCGCGCGCCGCGCGACCACCATCAGCGCGGTGTCGAGGATGTCCTGGCTCGTCACCCCGCGGTGGATCCACGCTCGGTGCTCCGCGAGCACCTGCGCCTTCAGCGCGCCGACGAGCGGGATCACGGGATTGCCCCCGGCGACTGCGTTGCGCACGAGGGCGTCGACGTCGATCCCGCGCGCGGACGCGCCGCCCTTCTCGTCGATCCCGAAGACGTGGTCGATCTCGACCCGCGCCCCGCGCGGGGCGGCCCCCACCTCGACGTACGCCGCGACCAGCGCGCACTCGACGCGGATCATCGTGGACAGCACGAACCCGTCCGACAGCAGCGCGTCGTGACCGACGCTCACCGGCGAGAGCAGCCCGAAGTCGATGCGCGGAAGGGGGTCAGAAGGCAAGGAACACCGTCTCGTTCTCGCCCTGCAGTCGGATGTCGTGCGACAGGTACCCGTCGGGCGTCCGGGTCGCGACGAGGCTAGCGCGCTCCGCCTCGTCGAGCGACGACAGCAGCGGATCCGCGGCGAGAGCGTCCGGGTCGGCGGGCGAATAGATGCGGGTGTGCAGCTTGTCGGGCAGGCCGCGCGCGAACACGATCGCGGCGAAGAATCCCGCGCGCCCCCGGATGCCGCCCGGCTCCCGCGTCCAGAACGTGTAGCGCCCCTCGTCGTCGGTGAAGGCGCGGCCGAACCCGGTGAAGGTGTGGTCGTCTCGGCGGAAAGCGCCTCGTGCACGCGGCACCGAGCCGTCGGCATCCGCTCCGAAGATCTCGATGAGGGCGTCGGGGATCGGCGCTCCCGCTCCGTCGAGGATGGTGCCGCTCAGCACGATCGCCCCGGGCGAGTGCGGGAAGACGACCTGATGCTGCTTGTCGAACTCGAGGCCGTAGGCGAAGAACGGCCCGACCGTCTGGCCGGGGGTGGCGCGGTGCGTCTTGGCGGGGATCACTCGTCGCCCTCCTGCTCGAAGTAGGTCTGATCCGGCCCGTCGACCACGATGTCGAAGCGGTAGCCCGTCGCCCACTCGGGCGAGGTCAGTTCGTGGTCGTAGACGCCCACGAGCGCGTCACGGTCCTTCTGCCGGTGGATGGAGTTGTAGATCGGGTCGAGCGCGAAGAGCGGGTCGCCCGGGAAATACATCTGCGTCACCAGCCGCTGCGTGAACGACGACCCGAACACCGAGAAGTGGATGTGCGCCGGACGCCACGCATTGCGGTGGTTCTTCCACGGGTACGGGCCGGGCTTGATCGTCGTGAAGCGGTACTCGCCGTTCTCGTTCGTGACCGTGCGGCCCGCTCCCGTGAAGTTCGGGTCGAGGGGGGCGGGGTGCTGGTCGCGCTGGTGGATGTAGCGACCGGCCGAGTTCGCCTGCCAGATCTCGATGAGCTGGTTCGCCACCGGGCGCCCCCACGAGTCGATCAGGCGGCCCTGCACCGTCATGCGCTCGCCCAGCGGCTCTCCCGCGTGCTGCAGCGTGAGGTCCGACTCGATCGCCGCGACGTCGCGCTGGCCGAACGCGGGCGAGAACAGCTCGACGGTCTCGGGGTCGACGAGCTTCGGATTCTTCGTCGGATGCCGCAGCACACTCGACCGGTACGCCGGGAAGTCGTGCGCGGTCGCTGCGACGCGCTCCCCCGCGGCGTCGAGGGCGTCGAGCTCGGCGTGACGGGCGTGGATCTCGCGGACGATCTCGTCTTGCGTGGCCTGGTCGGGTGCGGCCAGCAGCGATTCGGGGGCGGCGGCGGGAGGTTTCGACATGGGTCTCCTTCGACGAGACAATGCTCCGGCACCGGCCCCCGCGGTGGCGCGCGGTTCCCGCTGAATGGGAATCATGGCATCCTGGCCCCATGGCGAACTCCCCCTCGGGCGACTCGGTCACCGACCGCCTGGTGCGGATCCTCGAGACCTTCACCCCCACGCGCACCGCGCAGACCACGTCCGACATCGGACGCCGGGCGGGTCTGCCGAGCTCGTCGGCGCACCGGATCGTGAACGAGCTGGTGGATGCCGGTTTGCTCGAGCGCGACGAGGAGCGCCGCGTCCGCGTGGGCATGCGCCTCTGGGAGCTGGCGACGCGTTCCTCGCACGCCCTGCGTCTGCGCCAGGCGGCCCTGCCGTCGATGGAGCGCGTGCAGATGCGCGTGCGCGAGCACACCCAGCTGGCGATCCTCGAGCAGGAGGAAGCCCTCTTCCTCGAGCGACTCAGCGCCCCCGACTCGGGCGCGAACGTCACGCGCGTGGCCGGGCGCCTTCCCCTGCACGCCTCCTCGTCCGGGCTCGTCCTGCTCGCCTTCGGCCCCCACGATCTGCAGGAGCGCGTGCTCGCCGGCCCCCTGCGCGCCGTCACCCCCGAGACGATCGTCGACCCGGCCGCCCTGCGCCGCGTGCTCGCCGAGATCCGCGGCCTCGGGCGGGTCATCGCCCCCGGCTCCGTCGACAGCGTCTCCACGGGGGTGGCCGTGCCCGTGCGCGACGAGACGGGTGCGGTGATCGCGGCCCTGTCGGTGGTGCTCCCCCGTGACGCCGAGACGCAGTTCGCCCTGGTCGAGCTCCACCGCGCCGCCCGCGACACCGAGCGCGCACTGGGCTATCGCCGCTGAACGTCGCCGTTCTTCTCCCGCGGAGTCGTCCTCCGACGCCGACGGGGGGCGCGCGGCGGGATCGGCTCCGCGCCCCTGCGCCACATCCCGTTCAACGGGAACCGAACGGCGAGCGAGCCGGGCGGCGGGCACCATCGACACAACCACCGTCGAAGGAGACGCCATGACCACCACCGTCCGCACCCGCGTCGCCATCGTCGGCGCCGGCCCCGCGGGGCTCCTGCTCTCGCACCTGCTCGACCGGGCGGGCATCGAGTCCGTCGTCGTCGACCAGCGTTCGCGCGACGACATCGAGAGCACGATCCGGGCCGGCATCCTCGAGCAGGGCACCGTCGAACTGCTCGACACCCTCGGTCCTGTCTCGCGCGCGCGCACGGCGGGCCACCGACACGACGGCATCGAACTGCGGTTCGAGGGCGAGGGGCACCGCATCGACTTCGCGGCATCCGTCGGTCGAGCCGTCTGGCTCTATCCCCAGCACGAGGTGTTGAAAGACCTCATCGCCGCGCGGCTCGATCGGGGGCAGGATCTGCGCTTCGGCGTCACGGCCGAGCGCATCGACGACGCCGGCACCGACCGCCCGCGCGTCATCGCCCGCGACGCCGACGGGCAGCCCCTCGAGATCGAGGCCGACGTCGTCGTGGGCTCCGACGGTTCACGCAGCGTCGCGCGCGCCACCGTCACCGGGTCGAGCAAGGGCGGCTACTTCCGCGAGTACCCCTTCGCCTGGTTCGGCATCCTCTGCGAGGCCCCGCCGAGCAGCGAGGAGCTCATCTACAGCAACTCCCCCGACGGCTTCGCCCTCGTCAGCCAGCGTTCCGACACCGTGCAGCGCATGTACTTCCAGTGCGACCCCGACACCGACACCGCCGCCTACAGCGAGGCGCAACTGTGGGACGAGCTGCAGAAGCGCGTGCCCGGCACGGAGCTGAAGCAGGGTCCGATCTTCCAGCGCGACGTGCTGCGCTTCCGCAGTTTCGTCGCGCACGAGCTGCGCCGCGGCCGCGTCGCCCTCGTCGGCGATGCTGCGCACACCGTGCCGCCCACCGGAGCCAAGGGCATGAACCTCGCGATCGCCGACGTGCGCCTGCTCGCCGCCGCCCTCGAGGCGCTGCTGCTCGAGAACGACGAGCGTCTGCTCGACGCGTACCCCGCGGCCGCCAGCCGCCGCATCTGGAAGGCCCAGCACTTCTCGTGGTGGATGACCAGCCTGCTGCACGTGGCCCCGGATGCCACCGACTTCGACCGCCGACGCCAGATCGGCGAACTGCGCACCGTCGTGGAGTCGGAGCACGGCCGCGCTTACCTCGCCGAGGCCTACTGCGGCTGGCCCTCCGACGCCTGACCCGCCGCCCGAGCCGAACCCCGAACCCCGCCCCGTGCCCGGGCGCCCCACCCCCTCTCGAGTGTCCAAAACACCCGGACCAGAATCGAAAACGTCCGGGTGTTTCGGACACTCAACGAAGGTGAACACGCCCCCATGAACGAGCGCGGCGTCCGAGCCGGAGCCCGAACGCCGCGCGGAGCCCGCGGGCTCAGTCCTTCGTGTCGCGCGCCTTCTTCTCGCGCGGCTGCGGGAACGGGCTCGGAACCACCGGCACCGTGCCCGTGTAGCCCTCGCGCTCGGCGGCGAGTTCCGCGATGCGCTTACGGCAGGCGAACCAGCCGATCGTGATGGCGAGGCTCGCCAGCACCGCCACCAGCAGCGTCGCCGGAGAGTCGACGAACACCAGCACGAGGACGACCGCGAGGAAGACGAGCGTGGCGTACCCCGTATAGGGCGCCCAGAACAGCCGGAACTTCGGGCGCACGAGCTCGCCGCGGTCGGCGAGGCGCTTGAACTTCATCTGGCAGAGGATGATCGTCGCCCAGGTGACCAGGATGCCGACAGCCGCGACGTTCAGCACGGTCTCGAACGCGTCGCTGGGGTTGACGTAGTTGATGGCGACGCCGAGCAATGCGACGACCGCGGTGATCGCGATACCGCCGTAGGGGACGCCCGCCTTGTTCATGCGCGCGGCGAACTTCGGCGCCGATCCCGCGACCGCCATCGAGCGCAAAATGCGGCCGGTGGAATACAACCCCGCGTTCAGCGACGACAGCGCAGCGGTGAGCACGACGAGATTCATGATCACGTCGACGCCCGGCACGCCGATCGACCCGAAGAAGGTGACGAACGGGCTCTCGTCCTTCGTGTACGCCGTGTACGGCAGCAGCAGGGCGAGCAACAGCACCGAGCCGACGTAGAAGATCGCGACGCGGAAGATGACCGAGTTGATCGCCCGCGGCATGACCTTCTCGGGGTTCTTCGTCTCGCCGGCGGCGGTGCCGACCAGCTCGATCGAGGCGTACGCGAACACCACGCCCTGCATGAGGATGATCGCGGGCAGGATGCCGTTGGGGAAGAACCCGCCGTTGTCGGCGATCAGCGAGAACCCGGTGGGGGCGCCCGTGGGGGTGCCGAAGACGACGAAGTAGATGCCCACGAGCAGGAACGCCACGAGGGCGGCGACCTTGATGAGAGCGAACCAGAATTCCAGCTCGCCGAACACCTTCACCGACACCAGGTTGACGGCCAGCACGGTGACGAGCGCGGCGAGCGCCCACACCCACTGCGGAACCGCAGCGATCCACGGCACGTACTTGCCGAAGAAGTTCATGTAGAGCGCGGCGGCGGTGATGTCGACCATCGTGGTCGTCGCCCAGTTGATCCAGTAGAACCAGCCCGAGACGAAGGCCGCCTTCTCGCCGAAGAATTCGCGCGCGTACGACACGAACGACCCCGAGGTCGGCCGGTGGAGCACCAGCTCGCCGAGCGCGCGCAGGATGAAGAAGGCGAACACACCGCAGACGGCGTACGAGAGCACGATCGCGGGGCCGGCCTGGGCCAGTCGACCGCCGGCGCCCAGGAACAGGCCCGTTCCGATCGCACCGCCGATCGCGATCATCTGAACCTGACGCGACGTGAGCCGCTTGTGGTACCCGCTGTCCTCGAGCTGAACGGTCGAGGTGGTGCGGGGAGGCTCTGCGGCGTCGCTCGAGCGGGGGGAGGAGTCGGTCACGTTCCCATCGTGCGAATTGCGCAGCGTCTGTCCAGCAAGCGCGCCGCAGTGTCGGCATCCCGGAGCGGATGCCGCGCCCCTGCGGAACGGCTCAGAGCCAGTGCTTGCGCTTGAACGCGAACCACAGACCGACCGAGGTGGCCGCCATGAGCGCGAGGGCCATGGGGTATCCGAAGGTCCAGTCGAGTTCGGGCATGTTCTTGAAGTTCATGCCGTAGATGCCGCCCACGAGCGACGGTGCGAAGAGGATCGCCGCCCAGCCCGAGATCTTCTTGACCTCTTCGTTCTGCTTCAACGAGGTCTCGGTCTGACGCTGCGTCACGAGCGTCGCGTTGACGGTGAGGGCATTGTCGAGGATCGCCCGGAGGGCGTTCAGCTTCTCGCACTGGCGCAGCACGTGGTCGAGCACGTCGCGCAACGATCGCTGGAGCTCGATGTCGACGCCGTACTTGTCGGCGCCGCGGAGCAGCGCCTCGAGCATGTCGCGCAGGGGCTCGGCCGCCCGCTGGAAGTGGATGACCTCTCGAGCGAGTTCGTAGATGCGCTGCGTCAGATCGGCGCCGCCCTCGCCGAAGAGCTGATCCTCGATCTCGTCGACATCGTTCTGCAGGCCGCGGGCGACGGGGTCGTATTGGTCGACGACCTCGTCGAGGATCGCGTAGAGCACCGCCTCGGGCCCCCGCGCGAGCAGGTCGGGGTTCTTCTCGAGCCGCTTGCGCACGGCCGCCAGATCGGGGACCTCCGCGTGCCGCACCGTGACGACGTAGTCGGGGCCGATGAACACGTGCAGCTCGCCGAACTCGACGGTCTCGGTCTCGTCGATGTAGCGCGCGGGGCGCAGCACCGCGAAGAGGTTGCCCCCGTACCGCTCGAGCTTCGCGCGCTGGTGCCCGGCGAGGGCGTCCTCGACGGCGAGGGGGTGCAGCGAGAACTCGGCGGCGACGCGCTCGAGCTCCTCGGGCTCGGGGCGCAGCAGCCCGATCCACGCCATCCCGCCGTGCGCCTCCATGTACTCGAAGGTCTGGTCGAGGCTCGCGGGGTTCTCGATCCGGTGTCCGTCGACGTACACGGCGCTGTCGATGATGGGCATGGTTCCGTTGTACCCCGCCCGGCTATGACGCGAGCCCCGGCGACGCGCGATCCTTACGCGATGTATACGGCCCGTTCCTCGGCCCGCTCATTTCTTGGGGTCGTTGCCCCAGTTCATCAGCGAGTACCGCCAGTCGGTGTCGGTGATGTCGCCCTCCGGCTTCTGCGCGCTGTGCCGCTTGATGTACCCCACGACCTTCCGCATGTGCGCGTAGTCGTCGTCGGTGAGATCCGCCTTCTTCTTCTCGAGGATGCGCACGATGTGGCGCCCGCTCTCGTGCCCGGTCGACTCGCCGCCGTCCTTCTTCTGTCCGACGGATTTGGATTCGTCCGTGTCGAGCCACTTCTTCAGCTCGCTCGCGGTCATGTTGACCGCCTCGTCGAAGTCCTTCTTGGTCTGCTGCTGGTCGTCGCTCATGTCGTCATCCTCACTACCGAGGGGAGGCGGGACCGACCCCTTGCATCCGCCCGGGGGACGTGGCGGTCGCTCACCGAACGGAATCGCTCACGGCTGGGCGCCCGAAGATGGCCCGCCAGACGCCCCACGCACTCTGCGAGAAGTCGCGTGATTCGCACCATTTCCTGTGGCGACCCCCACTTCGCTGTATCGAAACCGTCACTTCGTTTGCGTGCTGACCGGAGACGTCCACCCCAAATAGGAGTACTTGAGTGAATACGTCGTTCCCGAGGGAATAGTGCAGTACGAGCCTCTTCGGGAAGAGCCGCTCGGACAAACCAGGGTTGGATAGACCCATTCGGCGTACTGTTTCGTGGAGTTGCTCGGCGTGGGGTCCTGGCCTGTTCCGCGCTGGTAGTCATCGTCCAACCCCCAGGCCAGGACATTGCTCTTCGCGCTGTCTTGCTGGGTCGTGATGGCAAACACATTGTAGAAGCCGATTGTCACGCTCTGCACGGGGAGGTTCCCGGTCATTTGATTGCGAATGGGGTAGCGCTGGGTTTGTTGTGTGCCGTCTCCCAGCAGGGAGCTCGTGCCCTCATTACTACCCCAACACCACAGCTGTTGGTTGTTCAGAATCGCGCACGCGGTGTGCTGTCCGGCCGCGATCGCGACGGCTGGTGCCGGCAGAGAAAGTTGTTCGAAATATCCTCGACCAGGCGTGACGTCGTCGAACATGCTTCCGGTAATCCATACCCTGCCGGAGTTGTCGACGGCGAGTGAGAAGGCCAGGCCCGCTCGAATATCTGTGAACGGGGGGAGCCACGAGCCGTCCTTGTCCCTGCTGATCCGAGTGGGCCTGTCATAGCCGTTGGTCGCGCCGTCGCCGAGACGACCATCTTTACCGTAACCCCATACCCAGAGGTCACCGTAATTGTCAATCGCCAGCGTGTGGAGATCTCCCGCCGCGACCGACTTGTATGTTCCAGAGACCTTGACGGGGATGTTTTGATCGACTCCCGAGCCGATTCCGAGCTGGCCTCTACCGTTCCGGCCCCACGCGTAAACGTCTCCCGCGGTGGTTACGGCGAACGCGTCGAAGGAGCGCGGGGCAAGGTGACTGAGTGACGAAATCACTACATTCGAAGGCAGGTTGACCTTCGTGGGAGTTTTTTTCAGCGTCAACGTCCCGTCTCCGAGTTGGCCGTAGTCGTTCCGACCCCAGGCGTACACGGTGCCATCCTGAAGGAGCGCAAGCGAGAATTCGTAACCCGCTTCTACCTGGACAGCGGTACCGGGGAGTGTGACCTTCGTCGGGAAGCTGTACTTGACCGTATCTTCGTATGCGCGTTGGCCCGCATTGTTCGAACCCCATGAATAGACCCTCCCATCCTCGGTGAGCCCGAGTGTGTGGGTAAAGCCGGACGATACCTGCTTGTATTTGAGGGCCGTTTGTTGAGCACCTGGGTCCGTATAGGACGTACCGCTGCCACTGTAGACCGTTTCGTAGCCCTGGTTCGGGTATGCGCGACTGAGGGTGTAAGTGACACCAGAGGATACGTTGTTGGACACCGCCCAGGACTGGTTGGTCGCCGACGACCACGAGATGCTGTCCGAGTTGTTCCCCCCGACGACGCTCAGCCCTTCGGGGCTCGAGAGAGTTGCCGAAGACAGAGCGTTCCCTTTTATCGAATTCGCTGCCGTGAAGTACGCGCCCGTCGAACCTCCCGCACCCACGCCGAGGCTGAGCAACGCGAGAACGGACAGCAGCGCCTTCGCCCTACGGAAGGAACGACGTCCAGTGCTTTTCATTGATTCTCTCCGGGTGTGTGACATGTCTCCACTGACTCCCGCCGCGAAAATGTGCGCTGGGGCTCGACAGTGTGGCGAGGCGGTAAGGTGCGACGCTCGATACCCCCACCGGCTCGCTGGGGAGTGCGTCCTCGGGTGAGGCCGTTTGCCCCGTTCAGGTTGCGAGACACTTCCGCACAGCCAGCCTCGGATCCCGCACTCCCGGGGGTACATATAACTCAGAAGGAACGGGACGGAGCGAAACGGTACGGATAGGACTGATTCACCGTATCGCGCCCACCGTAGAGAAGCAAGTCACGCACGACATTGCCCGCGCCAGAGTCGCCCGTCAGTGTCGACGACGAGCCGCCGCCTCCCTCGCCCGGGCCGCGGCGAACAGGAACGCGGTGAATGCGGCTCAGCCGACGGGCTCACTCAGCGGCTCTTCGGCGTCCGGCCCCGGATGCCGTGCCCCGGCGCTGCGACGCGCGGCGGCGAGCACCGCCCCGATGCTGGCCGTGATGACGAGCGCGATCCCGACGAGCTCGAGCCACGAAAGGTGTTGGCCGAGCAGGAGGAACCCGGCGAGAGAAGCGGTGGCGGGCCCGAGGCTCATGAGGATCGCGAACGCCGAGGCCGCGAGTCGGCGGAGCGCGATGAGTTCGAGGGCGTACGGGATCGTCGACGACAGCAGCGCGACCGCGGCACCGAGGGCGAGGATGTCGAGGCGCAGCAGCGCGGATCCTGCCTGGGCGATTCCGAACGGCAGGGCGATGACGGCCCCCACGGCCATGGCGAGCGCGAGGCCGTCGAGCCGCGGGAACTCCCGACCCACCCGCGCCGAGGCGAGGATGTACAGCGCCCAGCTCACCGCGGCACCCAGGGCGAAGAGCACCCCGAGGGGGTCGAGGCGATCCCATCCGCCCGCGCCGAGCGCGACCACGCCGCCGAGCGCGAGACCCGCCCACACCCACCGAGCCGCCCCGGTCGCGGTGAGGATCGACAGCGTGAGCGGCCCCAACACCTCGATGGTCACCGTCACGCCGAGGGGCAGCCGTTCGAGGGCGAGATAGAAGAGCCCGTTCATGGATGCCAGCACGAGGCCGAACCCCACGACGGCGCGCCATGCGGAGCCGGTGTGTCCGCGCAGGCGCGGGCGCGCGATGACCAGCAGCAGCACGGCCGAGAACAGCAGCCGCAGCATGACGATGCCGAGCGGCCCGGTGTGCGGGAACAGCATCACCGCGAACGAGGCGCCGACCTCTTGGCAGGCCAGGCCGACGAGCACGAGCGAGGCGGCCGACCCCTGCCCGCCGCGCGCGGTCATCGCCGGGTCATCCGGCGGGAGCGGCGCAGATGGCCTTGCTGTTGATGTTGTCGCGCATCTGCTCGGCGGTCCACGGCAGCCCCGCCTGGGGTGCGGTCTGTCCCTGGGCGGCGGGGGCCTTCGAGGCGATGGCTGCGAGCTCCCATGCCAGCCACGCACCGGTGGTCTTGTCACCGCCGGAGTTGTTCAGGACGACGGCGACCGACATCCCGGTCGTGGGGTCGGCGAACGCGCCCACCAGGTATCCGGGCATCGATCCGTATTGCCCGATCAGCGAACCGGCCTGGAAGGCACCGCCCGCGGAGGTGAACCACGTGGGCTGATCCCCCCCGACGGGCACGGGGGCGGCGAAACGGTCGTTCCCGGCGGGAAGGAGCGCGCCGGTGGCGAGCGCCTGGGCGTACCGCCCGAGGTCGGTGATGTTCGTCACAGCTCCCGCGGCGGCGCCGCCGTAGCTCGACGACATCTCGGTGTAGTCGCGCGGCTCGGTGCAGTTCCACGCACCCTCGGCGTTCTGCTGTGACCAGTAGCCCTGCAGCGAGGCGTCGGCGGGATCGGCGGGGGCGGAATCGGGGAGCCCGGTCGCATCGAGTCCGAGCGGCTCGGTCACCCGCTCCGCGATGAGCTGCGCAATCGGTTCATTGGCCGCACGCTCGGCGGCGAGACCGGCGATCACGAAATCCGTCGCCGAATCCGCGAAGGCGACACCCGGGGCGTTGGTGCGCGGGCTGGCGATGCCGTAGGTCATCAGCTCGCGCGGGTTCCAGACGCGCTCGGGGTTATTCGCCACCTGGCCGTCGAGCACCGAGGTGTAGGACGCGAGACCGGACGTCCCGTCGCAGAGCTGGCGCAGGGTGATCTTGTCGTACCCGGGGAGGTTGCTGACCCAGGTGGTGACGGGATCGCTCATCGAGAGCGTGCCGTCGGCCGCGAGGCGGTACAGCACATCGCACGTCATCGCGCCGGTCACGTCGCCCGCGCGGAACCCGAGGTCTGCGGTGACCTCTGCGCCGCCGGGACCCTGCGTTCCCAGACCCGATACCCACGTACCGCTCCAGGGCGCCCACACGCCGACGATCGCGCCGGTGGACCCGGTCGCGGTCATGGCCGAGGTGACGGCCTCTTGCAGTTCGGTCACGGTCGCCTCGGGCAGCGGCGCGTCGACCTGGGCCGGGATGTTGATCGACACCGAGCCCTGCGGCGAGCAGCCGCTCAGCGCGACGGCGAGAACGCTCGCTCCCGCGATCGCGATGGCCGCGGAACGACGCCATGCCCGCATGTGAAACCCCCAGCATTTCCGCGCGCGACGAAGCGCCCGCTTCAAAGATTCAAACACATGGCACCTGAACGAAAGCGGCGCTTGCATCCTCGTCACCATCACGTCTGCATCACGGCGGACCGGACGACAGCACTTTCCCGGGAAATGAGGGTTAGGTAAACCTAACTCTGTGCGTATGATGGCGGCATGAACGCCGTCGTCCCGTTCTCGACCGCTCTGCGCGAGCGTTCCAGCGACGCGCACTCGCCCCACGAGTGCGACGGGTTCATGACCGACCTCCTCACCGGAGCCGGCACGCGCGATGACTACATCGCCCTCATCGCCCAGCATTGGTTCATCTACGCCGCGCTCGAAGAGGCGGCGGGTCGCATGCGCAGCGACCCCGTGGCATCCGTGTTCCTCCAGGGGCGCCACTCCCGCCTTCCCGCCCTCGAGGCAGACCTCGCCTTCCTCCTCGGCGACGATTGGCGCGCGCGGATCACCCCGCTGCCGACCACGCAGGCCTACGTCTCGCGCATCCGCCGCGTGGCCGCCACCTGGCCCGGCGGCTTCGTGGCCCACCACTACACGCGCCTGCTCGGCGACCTGTCGGGCGGCCCCTCGATCGGCCGGCTCATGAAACGGCGGTTCGGCTTCGAAACGAACGGCATCGGCTTCCTGCTGTTCGGCGACATCGCCGACCCGAAGGCATTCAAGACCGTGTATCGCGAGCAGCTCGACGCCGCCCCCTGGGACGATCGCGAGAAGGAGCGCGTGATCGCCGAGGTGCTCGTGGCCTACCGTTTCACCACCGAGCTGTTCGCCGACCTCACTCGCGCCAAGGCCCACCAGGTCGCGTGATCCGGGGCGGCACCCGCCCCGCTCAGGCCTGCGCGGCCGCCTGTCGGCTCATCCACGCCTGTTTCATGAACCGGCGCACGTCCTCGTCGACGCGGATGTCGCTCGGCTTGAGCGCGCGCGTGAGGTACAGCCCGTCGAGCGAGGTCAAGCGGCTGAGCGCGACGTAGGTCTGCCCGGGGGCGAAGGCTCCCGCGCCCAGGTCGACGACCGCACGATCGTAGGTCTTGCCCTGCGACTTGTGGATGGTCACGGCCCACGCCAGCCGCAGGGGGAACTGCGTGAACTCGGCGACGATCTCGCGCGAGAGGTTCTTCGTCCCCGGATCGTAGGCGTAACGGTACCTCTCCCAGACGGCCGGTTCGACGTCGTGCTGGATGCCGTCGACCTCGACGCGCACGCTGTCACCGGCGATGCGGGTCACGGTGCCGATCGTGCCGTTGACCCAGCGCGGAGCCTCGCCGAACTGCGCCGCGTCGTTGCGAAGGAACATCACCTGCGCGCCGACCTTGAGCGTGAGTTCCATCTCGGCGGGGTAGTTGGCCTCGCCGCGACCGAAGTCGCCCGAGATCTCGGCGTTGGCCGTCTGCGTGCGGCCGATCAACTCGTCGAGGTGCTTGCGGTTGATGGTGTTGACGCGGTCGTTGCGGGTGGCGAGCGTGATGATCGGGTGCTCCCCGTCGGCAGGATGCGGGGGCGTTCGCGCACCGGCGGCGTTCAGGATGCCGGCCATCTCGGCCGTCACGCGCCCGTACCGCACGGCGTTGAGCAGCTGCTTGAACCCCGGGTCGGACTGCCGATGGATCTCGACGAGCTCGTTGACGTGCAGGTCGGCGCCGTGCCGCCCGATGTCGATGAGACCGTCACTGGCCGCCTCCCCCGACCACACCTTCGCGTCGAAGAACCAGAACGAGCGGTAGTGGTCGCGGATGTACCGCATCTCATCGCCCCGCGGCGGTACCGGAGCGAGCTGGTACGGGTCGCCGAACATCACGATCTGCGTGCCGCCGAACGCCTCTGCCCGCCGGCCGCGGGCTTGTCGGAGCGAGCGGTCGATGGCATCCATGAGATCCGCGTTCACCATCGAGATCTCGTCGATGACGAGCGTGTCGATGGCGTTGAGGAGCTTTCGCGTGGCGTCGTTCTGGTCGATGTCGCCGCTCGCGATGAGCCCGATCGGCAGCCGGAACAGCGAGTGGATCGTCTGCCCCTCGACGTTGAGCGCCGCGACCCCCGTGGGAGCGCACACGGCGATCTGCTTCTTCGTGTTCCACGCCAGGTGCTGCAACAGCGTCGACTTCCCCGTGCCGGCGCGGCCGGTGACGAAGACGTGCTCCCGGGTGTCCTCGATCAGCCGGAACAGCGCCTGCTGCTCGGCGGAAAGGGGCGGCGTGGTCACCGGCCCATGCTAGTTCGCACACGTCGTCTCGGGTGGCGAGCTGGGGACAGGACCGCCCGTCGGCTCGGTGTGGACGAGCAGCCAACGAGCCTCTCCCGACAGCACGTCGGCGACATGGCTGCGAAAGCGCGGGCACTCGGTGATGTCGTGCGAACGGCAGCGCAGGGCGTGCTCGGTCATGGCACGGGCCTGGGCGATGTCGGCCGCCCGACGGTCGAGCTCGGCGACGTGCGCCTCGAGCACCCGGTGGCGGTCGGGGGCTCCATCGTCGAGCAGCACGCGGATCTGATCGAGCGAGAGCCCCGCCGCCTTGTTGCGCAGGATGACCGCGATCCGCACGTTGTCGCCCTCGTCATAGCGGCGGCGGCCCGCCGCATCCCGAGCCGGGCGGAGCAGCCCCTCGTCCTCCCAGTGCCGCAGCACGTGCGTCTCGAGCCCGAACCGCACCGCGGCCTCGCCGATCGACTCGCCGTTCACCCTCGCACTTGACTTCATGTCGACATGAAGTCACAGGATGGACCAGAACGCAAACGACGAAGGAGCTCACCGTGTACGACGCGATCATCATCGGCGGCGGACCCGCCGGCCTGCAGGCCGCCCTCACCCTCGGGCGCATGCACCGCCGCACACTGCTGCTCGACTCGGGCGACTACCGCAACGGCACCGTCCGTCACGCGCACAACCTGCTGACCAACGACGGCCGCGATCCCGCCGAGCTCCGCCGCATCGGCCGTGACGAGGTCGCCGCCTACCCCGACGTCGAGATCCGGGATGCCGCCGCCTCCGCCGTCGTGAGAGATGACGCCGCCCTGACCGTCAGTGTCGGCGCCGAGCGTCTCCGCGCCCACGCCGTGATCCTCGCCACCGGCGTCGTCGACCAGCTCCCCGCCATTCCCGGTCTCGACGAGCAGTGGGGCGACCGCGTCGCGAGCTGCCCGTTCTGCCACGGTCACGAGTTCGCCGGCCGCCCCGTCGCCATCGTCAACGGCAGCGATCATGCCGCAGCGCTGGGGCGGATGCTCGCGCCCGTGGCATCCGAGGTCCATCTCGTCGATCCCGCGTCGGTGGTCCGCGTCGACGGGACCGCCGACGGGCTGGCCCTGGCGCGCACCGACGACTCGGTGCTCGAGGTGGCCGGGGCCTTCGTCGCTCCCACCTGGCGTTCGCGCGCCGGCTTCCTCGGTGGGCTCGGCGTGGAGCTGCAGGAGTCAGGGGCCGTGCGCACCGATCCGTTCGGTCGGACGAGCGTCGAGAACGTCTACGCCGTGGGCGATCTGGCGCACCCCGATCATCTGCCGGGGCCGATGTTCTCGCTCGCCGCGGCCCTCGCGAGCGGGCAGCTCGCCGCGGTGGCCGTGGTGCAGTCGCTCGTCATGGACTGACGCGCGCGGCGCCTCCACAGGAGGTTTTCCTACACTGGGGACGTGGACACCGCAGGCGGGGGCCCCGCGACGCCCGAGGGCGTTCGCGGCGCGCGCGCACGCCCGGGACGCGTCGTCGCCGGGATCACTCTCGTCGGAGTGCTGCTGATCGCGGCCCTCGGGGCGGGAGCGGCCTCGCTCTACCGTGAGTTCTACAGCCCCCGCGCGTTCGTTCAGCACTACCTCGAGCTGCTCCAGGACCGCCGCACGGCCGAGGCGCTCGCGATTCCCGGCGTAGCCGTCGATTCCGCCGAGCTGCAGTCCGCCGGTCTCCCGGCCACCGCCTCCGAGGCCCTGCTGCGGCCCGACGCCCTCGCCGCCTTGACGGACGCCGAGATCACCGGCGAAAGCACGAACGGCGATCAGACGCAGATCACGGTCGGCTACACCGCCGGCGGCTACCACGGCGAGACCACCTTCTCGATCCAGCACGACACGAACGAGGGCCTCCTCCCCCGCTGGCGGTTCGCCCGCAGCCCCCTGTCGGTGATGAAGCTCATGGTCGACGGATCGATGCGGTTCGCCGTCAACGGGTTCGAGGTCGACAAACGTCAGGTCTCGGTCGACGGCGCCGACGTCGATCCCACGGCTGCGGTCCCCCTGCTGGTGTTCTCGCCCGGGCTGTACTCGGTCGACGTCGACACGGCGATCTCGGCGACCCCCGGCGTCGCCGTACTGGCCGACGCGCCGCTCGCCGGCATCCCGGTCGATGTGCAGGCCCAGCCGACCGACGAGTTCATCTCGGTCGTCCAGTCACGCGTCGAGGACTTCCTGACCGCCTGCGCCCAGCAGAAGGTGTTGCAGCCCACCGGCTGCCCCTTCGGCTTCACCGTGCGCAATCGCATCGACGACGCCCCCACCTGGTCGATCGTCGAGCAGCCGGTGGTCACCGTCGTTCCCGACGGCGCCGGGTGGCGCATCCCCTCGGCCAAGGCCGTGGCCCATATCGTCGTCGACGTCCGCTCGATCTTCGACGGAAGCGTGCGCACCGTCGAAGAGGACATCGCCTTTCGGGTCGACGGTGAGATCACGGTGCTCCCCGACGGCACCGCGTCGATCCTCGTCGGCGGCTCGTCCGACTGAGCCCCGGCGCGCGGACTAGGCGCCGCGCGACGCGACCCGCGCGTCGCGCTCGGCCAACCGCTGCAGCTCTTCGTTGTACGCGTCGAGCTCGAGGTCGCCGACGCGGTCGACGTGGCGGTCGCGTCGGCGCTGCTGACGCTCGTCGCTCCGACTCCACTGGATGGCCACCGCGATCGCGAGGACGAGGGTCGGGATCTCGCCGACCGACCAGGCCACGCCGCCTCCGACGTACTGGTCCTGCAGCGGGGTCGCGCCCCAGGTACGACCCATCGCGCCGAACCACTCCGCCACCATCAGGCCCGAGTTCATCATGATCGCGATGCCGAAGAAGGCGTGCATCGCCATGATCGCGATGAGCACCAGCAGACGCATCGGGTAGGGCAGGCGATACGGCACGGGGTCGATGCCGATCAGGCTCAGCACGAAGAGGTAGCCGGTCACCAGGAAGTGCGCGACCATCCAGATGTGCCCGACGTGGTCGTACAGCGACCAGCGGAACAGATCGGTGTAGTAGAACGCCCAGAGCGATCCGATGAACAGCCCCGCCGCCACGTAGGGGTTGGTGAGCACCTTCGCGACGGGGTTGTGCACCGCCCACAGGATCCACTCGCGGCCGCCGCGCGAGCCGTCGGTGCGCTTGCGGATCGCGCGTGCCGCGAGCGACACCGGCGCCCCGGCGACCAGCAGCAGCGGGATCGCCATCGACAGCAGCATGTGTCCGATCATGTGCATGCTGAACAGGTAATCCTGGTACACGTTGATCGGACCCGACGTGACCCAGAAGACCCCCAGCATGCCGAGGCACCAGAGCACCGTGCGGTAGACGGGCCAGGCGTCGCCGCGGCGCAGCAGGCGGTAGACCCCCGCCAGGTAGAAGAACACGCCGAAGGCCACGACGAGCGTCCAGAGCAGGTCGATGTCCCACGCGGTGAACCAGCGCTCGATGGTCAGGTCGGGAGGCAGCGGCGCGCCGGTCAGCACCTCGGCCGGGGTCTGCCCCACGAGCGGGGGCTGCACGGGCGGTGGCGTGCGCGCGAGAGCAGCGGCGACTCCGCTGGCGATGCCCATGAAGGCGAGCTCGAGCGTGACGACGCCCCAGAAGCGGCGCGATCCGGGCTCGTCGGCCATACGCGAGATGAGTCGCCGGCGGTACCAGGCGCCGAGCACGCCCATCGCGATCAGGGCGCCCACCTTGACCAGCACGAGGATGCCGTAGGCCGACCAGAGGTTCTGCAGACCCAGGAGGCCGATCGATGCGCGCACCGTCCCCGAGATCGCGACGACGATGAAGGCGACGAGGGCGATCGAGGAGTAGCGCAGGAGAGTCGTCTGCAGTTGTCCGCGCGACATCGCGGGGCGGACGATCACGAGCAGGATCAGCCCGCCGAGCCACACGGCCGCCGCCATGATGTGCAGCACGAGCGAGGTCACGGCCGCGTTGTGGCTGGCCTCTTCGCCCGCGTGCCCCTGCGTTCCCATCGGGATCAGCGAGGCGAGGGCGAGGATGGCGACGACGAGCGTGGGAATCCACGAACGGACAGCGAACGTCAGCACGGTCAGCACGGCGCCGGCGATCGTGGTGATCAACCACGCCTGCCCGATCGAGCTCTCGACGAGGAAGCGCCCGAGCTGCTGACCGAAGACCGCGTCGAGCGTCGGTTTGGCGTTCAGAACGTTCAGGAAGGTCAGATAGCCCGTGGTGGCCGCCGAGACGGTGAAGATGGCAGCGCCGATGGATGCCGTGTCGAGGGCGATCTCGAACGGTCGCTCCCCCGCGGGAAGGGCGAAGAGCGCCAGCACCAGCGAACCGACCATCGTGGCGGCGGCGAGGTTGACGACGACCGTGGCGATCGGCAGACCCCAGCGGACGACCGGGCCGGGGTCGGCGAGTTGCGTGGGAGCCGCTCCCCCGCCGTAGGCGAGTCCCACGGCGACGGCGATCAGCGAGACCACGACCAGGATGACGGGTCCCGCGACGCGGAGCAGGCGGGGATTCACCCCCTCAGCCTACGTCGCGCGGGAACGACAGAGGGGGGATGCCGTGTGGCAACCCCCCTCTGTGATTCGACGTCGTCTTACTTGACGGCGGCCTTCAGCTTGGAGCCCGCGGTCACCTTGACGCGCTTGCCGGCGGGGATCGAGATCTCCTCGCCCGTCTGGGGGTTGCGGCCCGTGCGAGCCGACGTCGCGACCTGCTCGAAGGCGATCCAGCCGGGGATCGAGACCTTGCTGCCCTTGGCGACCGCCTCGGAGACGGTGGAGAAGAGGGAGTCGAGCACGCCCGACACGGCGGACTGGCTCTGCCCGGTCGCGCTGGCGATGCTCGCGACGAGCTCGGTCTTGGTGATGGACTTGTCAGCCATGTGGTTGTCCTCCAGGCGACGTCTAAGTCGCCTCTCGTTACGCGGACGAGGGGAAAATCCTCCTCGGTGGTCGGGAGACCGCCTCGACAGTATCAACCGAACCGCGGAATTACGCGGATTCTGACGGATTTTCCCCCTTTCGCGCCGGCGTGTCGCGGCGTCGACGGGGCGGAGGGGGCGACCGGGGCAGCTGCGCGGCGCCCTCGTACGTCGGCGGCCCTGCACCTCGCCCGAAAACGGGGAGCGCGCGACCGAGGCCCGCTCCCCGCGCGCGAGCCGCGGTACCCCGAGAGTCGACCGGCGCTCGGGGGTACCCGATCAGGCAATTTACGAAACGGTATGAAATACCATAGAACGGATCAAAACTGCCATGAGGTGCTCGCGAAACGGAGGTGCGATGTCGGGAACCCCATCCTCCATCGACGTGCGCGCGACCCTCCACGCCGCGGTCGTCACGACGGCGATCCGGCTGGCACCGGGCCACGGCATCCCGATCACCCGTCATCTCGCATTGCTGGCCGAGGCCGAGACCCCGGCCCCACCCGCGATGTGGACCGACGCCTCCGCACAGACGGTGGGGGCGCTGCTGGCGGCGCGAGCGCGGCGCGACGCTCTCGTCGACGGCGTAGGCGTGGTGCGTCTGTACTTCGACGAAGTGCGCCTCAAACGCCCCGCCGCCCTCTCTTCCCGCGGCCGGGCTCTGCTGCTGGCCAGCGCGGGCGAGTACTGCGCGGCGATCGGCTCGGCGCAGCACGCCGCCCGGTTCGGCGCCGAGGCGCTCCTCTTCGCCGACACACCCGCTCTGCGGTATCGGGCACTGACGGTCATCGCGCTGGGGCACGCGATCAACGGCGAGTACACCGCGGCCGAAGAAGCCTCGTCCGGCGCGCAGGAGATCTTCGCGGCCGAAGGATGGCCCGTGGAAGAGGCCGCCTACCTGCTCTTCCTCGCCGACATCCTGACCTCGTCGGCACGCTGCGACGTCGAACGCCTCGCCGCCGTCCCCTCGGCGATGGCACTCACCCAACGCGACGACCCGTATTGGACGTACACGGCGCGAGCCGCCGGAGTGATGGTCAAGCTCCTCCGGCACAAGTTCGCCGACGGGCGGGCCGAGGCCCGCGAACTGCTCCACGGGGGTCTGCGAAGCGCGAGCCACCGTATGGTGCGCCACTTCCTGCTGTGTATCCTGTCCGACCTCTACGTCGCGCAGGGCGATGACGCACAGGCTCTCGCGGTCCTCGCGCCCTACGACAACCCCGAGGGTCACGGTATCTGCTTCTCGATGCAGCGAGCCACGGCCCTGCTGCGTCTCGGACGGGAGCGCGAGCTGCTGCTCGAGACCGACGCCTGCGTGGCATCCGAGACCGAACACTGCCTGCGCACCTTCACACCGGTTTTGCTGCGCCGCGCCCTCGCCCAGCAGCGGCTCGGCAACTCCCGCCGCGCTCACCAGAGCATGGAGTCGGCCCTGCTGATCATGCAGCGCACGGGGACCTGGGCGACTCCGTTCCTCATGCTCCCGCACGACGAGACACGGCAACTGATGGAGGGCGTCGTCGCTCACAACCCGGAGTTGCGGCACCTGATGGCCTCTCTCGAGGGGGTCCTCGCCCGCGTGGCGGCGCCCGACAACGAGAGCGCCCCGGCGTACGCCACCCCGTGCCTCACACCGACGGAGCGCGCCCTGGCATTCCTGCTCGAAAGCCCCCTCAGCCTGGCCGAGATCGCACGAGAACGCGGGGTCTCGCTCAACACGGTGAAGAGCCAGGTGCGGTCGATCTACCTCAAGCTCGGCGTCAGCGGTCGCACCGAGGCCATCGAGCAGCTGAACTCCGTCGACGCCTGAAGGGCGCGCGGCGCTCACCGGAAACGCCGAAGGGCGAGGGCTCCTCTCGGAACCCCCGCCCTTCGAACGGGTGTCTGGTGCTTACCAGGACGACTTGGTCACACCGGGCAGCTCGCCACGGTGGGCCATGTCACGGAAGCGGACGCGCGAGACGCCGAACTTCGTGAGGACACCACGGGGGCGGCCGTCGATGACGTCGCGGCTGCGCACGCGCGCGGGCGACGCGTTGCGGGGCAGCTTCTGCAGGCCCACGCGGGCGGCCTCGCGGGCCTCGTCGGTCGCGTTGGGGTCGACCAGGGTCTTCTTCAGCTCGGCGCGCTTCGCGGCGTAGCGCTCGACGACGACCTTGCGCTGCTCGTTGCGCGCGATCTTGCTCTTCTTAGCCATGTGCTTAGCGCTCCTCTCGGAAGTCGACGTGCTTGCGGACCACGGGGTCGTACTTCTTGAGCACGATGCGGTCGGGGTTGTTGCGGCGGTTCTTGCGCGTCACGTAGGTGTAGCCCGTGCCGGCGGTCGAACGCAGCTTGATGATCGGACGAACG
Source organism: Sphingomonas sp. G5 (assembly GCF_052660795.1). Taxonomy (NCBI): domain Bacteria; kingdom Pseudomonadati; phylum Pseudomonadota; class Alphaproteobacteria; order Sphingomonadales; family Sphingomonadaceae; genus Sphingomonas; species Sphingomonas sp. G5. The sequence goes on from NZ_CP109660.1 coordinate 3,436,921, forward strand.
TCCTGAGCCTTCTTCGCCATTACAGCTTCACGCCCTTCGCCTGCAGGTCACGGACGACGGACTCGATGCCGCGAGCGTCGATGACCTTGATGCCCTTCGCCGAAACGTTGAGCTTGATGTTGCGACCCAGCGACGGAACGAAGTAGGTCTTCTTCTGCACGTTCGGGTCGAAGCGGCGCTTCGTCCGGCGGTGCGAGTGCGAGATGTTGTGACCGAAGCCGGGAACCGCTCCAGTCACCTGGCACACTGCTGCCATGGTGATGTCTCCTTCTGTACCGTGACACCGGACGGTGCCACCCAAGATCCCTTGTCTGCACCCCGTCCGAGCGCGGCCGATGGCCACGTTCGAGAGTGAGGGATGCGAACTGCGTGCTGGAGTGCGCGCAGACAAGGGGTCAGTCTAGCACGGGCGGCGTGTCGCCTTGACGGGCAGTCGCCTCCGCCGCACCGCGCCCCCATCGGAACGTCGAGACGGTGGCATCCCCCTCGATCCAGAAGCGCCAGGGGAAGGCGTCGGTGCCCGCGATGCCCGCGACGCCCACACGCGGCCCGGTCGCCACGACCGGTGGCGGCGCCCCGGGCAGGAGCAACCGCGCTCGCGCGCCCGCGCGCATCTCGCCGGTGACCGCGTCGATGCCGTCGTGGATCGGATGCCGAAGGCCCACCGCGTCTCCGAAGCGCCCGGGACCGCGGGCGAGATCGCGCGCCGCCCGTACGGCGCCGCGACGTTCCAGACGACGGCGTTCGGCGATGTCCGCCCCCTCGACGATCTCGCCGCCGCGCAGCAGCACTCCCCCGGCGACGCCGTCGGGTCCGCACACGACGTTGACGCACGAATGGATGCCGTGACTCAGGTACACATACAGGTGACCGGGCTCGCCCCACATGGTGGCGTTTCGCGCGGTCGGTCCCATGCGGGCGTGCGAGCCCGGATCGGGCTGATCTCCGGTGCCGCGGCCGTGGTACGCCTCGACCTCGGTCAGACGCGCGACCACCCTCTCTCCGCCGACCTCGGTCTCGAGCAGGGCCCCGAGCAACCGCGGTGCGACCTCGACCGGCAGGTCGGCGAGGTCGGCACGGGTGGCGGGACGCATCACTGCGGGGGCACCTGGCACCACGACAGATCGAAGCCCTGCAGCGCCACGACCTCCTGACCGGTGTCGACCTCGACGAGGTGCGTGAGCAGGCGTTGCGGCAGCGGCAGCTGGTACCTGTCGAAGGGGTTGTCGACGGCGCGGGGAGCGACGAGCACGGCGGCGTAGCGCCCGCTCGGGGACACGCAGGTCTGCAGCACGGTGTCGGAGCCCGGGACGCTCAGCAGTTGCCGCACGGTGCCGTCGGTGCCGACGTGCGAGACGATCGTCGAGCGCGAGACACCGTCGGTACTGATGTCGGCGAACGAACGGATCGTGCCCGCTCCCGCCCCGGGCAGAGGGGTTGCCCGGCCCGCCATCCCCGGGGGATCGACCGGTTCGACGAGCCCCTGCTCCGACCCGTCGGTGAGGTTGATCTCGCGGATGCCCTCGAGGCGCTCCACGATCGCGATCGACGATCCGCGCGCGATGCCGTCGATCGAGACGGCACTTCCCAGGGGAGCGGCGTTGCCGCCCTGCGCGTCGGTGAGCAGGAGTCGCGAGTCGAAGGTCAGCACCAGCATGCTGTCGGTGTCGGGCACGAAGCGGTAGTCGGCGATGCGCACGTCGCCGCCGTTCAGGCCCACCTCGACGGGCGGCGAGTCGTCGGCGGCCGACGCCGTGAACAGGCGGCTCTCGCGCCCCCCGGCGGCGCCCAGGTCGGCATCCGAGAAGGTGAACCCGATGCGCTCACCGCGGTCGGCCGACTGCAGGTTGGTGACGTAACCGGGCCCGGGCAGGGGGATGTCGCGCGGGTTCTTGCCGTCGGGGTCGGTCACGATGACCCGCGGGGTGTCGCCGTCGCGCACCGAGATGACGAGATGGTTGGCGGTGGCGCGGAAGTCCTCGATGTGCGGGTGCACGAAGACGGGCAGGCCCGCCTGTCCCTGCAGATCGGTGCGGAAGATGGTGTCGCCCTCGGGGGTGCCGCGCTGCATCAGATACGCCTGCAGAGCCGGGGTGCGGAACGTCTCGGTGAGCGTCGAGGCCGGGCCCGCGCCGAGTCCGTTCACCCCGTTCACGGTGATGGTGTAGTCGGTGTCGTCGCGCAGCGGAAGCGTGAAACGCACGCCCACACTGCGACCCGAGGTGTCGACCGTGAACGGGGTCGCCGGGTCGACCTGCACCTGCGACGGGTCGACCTTCTCGAGCGACTGGGTCGTGGTGAGGATCACGCGGGAGCCGGATGCCGCGACGGCGGCCGCCGGGTCGACCTGCACGTCCGTGACGCGGGGGCCCTGCGCCACCGCCACCACTCCACCGAGGCCGCCGACGACGACGAGACCGACGAGGACCGTGGCGAAAGCGATCGCGAAGCCGCGCCCGCGCCGACGACGGGCGCGCGAACGACGGGAGTCGCCGCCGCGACGGGTATCAGTACTCATACGGGTCCGAAGGCTCGGCGATCGCGGCGACCTGGTCGGCGTGCACCGTGAGCTTGCCGTCTCCGCTCGAGCGGACCGTGCCCGTGACGGTCACCCACTGACCGGTCGAGGGAGCATCGGCGGTGGCCGCGATCGGCAAGCGGGCCGTCTGCGCATCGATCACGCAGTGCGTGATGACGAGCCGGGTGAGATCGAAGCTCGAGCCGTCGTTCGCCGGGGTGATGAACCCGGTGAGAGTCACGGGCTTGCCGTCGAAGGTCTCGGGATTGGTGGCGTGCGCGAAGACCGCCGACCAGTCGCCGATGCCGAACTTCGACGTGTCTCCCGAGGCGGCGAGGGTCACGACGTCGGATCCGGCGAACAGCGGTGGGGCTCCCACGTCGCGCGACACCGCGAGTTCGGTCGACAGCGAGGCGGCGGGGGTGAGCAGCACGGCGATCACCGCACCCGACGCGAGCACGCCGCCGGTGAACGCCGCGATCCCGCCGGGGGTCAGGCGCGGGCGGGCCGCGAGGTGCTCGTGGGCTGCGTGATCGTGCGCGTCGAGCGGGTCGGTGTGCGCGTGGTCGGCGTGCGCGAACGCCTCGCGCCGGGCCGAGGCGGCGGCGGGGGCATGGCCGTGCTCGTGATCGTGTCCGTGGTCGGCCTCGGCGCCGAGCGGCAGGGCGAACGAGGCGATCGCGCCGACCAGCGCGATGAAGGCCATGCCGACGGCGAACCACGCCGAATCGGGGTTGATGTACAGCGCCATCCGCCCGGTCGCCCAGAGCGCGATCGTCGTGATCGACAGGCACGCGGTCAGGCCCACCCCGAGCCAGCGCGTGGCGAGAGCACCCGTTCTAGACAAGAAGGTTCACCACCGTTCCGAGAGTGAAGGCGAAGAGCACGACGACCACCGTCATGCCCACGAGGACCCGTGACGAGAAGGTCGTGCGCAGCAGGGCCATCATCTTGAGGTCGATGATCGGTCCCACCACGAGGAACGCCACGATCGAGCCGGGCGTGAACGTCGAGGCGAACGACAGGGCGAAGAACGCGTCGACGTTCGAGCACAGCGACACCACGATCGCGAGGGCCATCATCGCGGCGATCGACAGCGCCGGGTCGGACCCGATGGCCAGCAGGGCGCTGCGCGGGATGAGAACCTGCACGGCGCCGGCCAGCAGGGAGCCGATGATGAGGGCGGGCATGACCGAACGCAGCTCGACGACGAACTGGGCGAGGGTGCGCCGACCACGGTCGCCGCGCTCCTGCACCACGATCTCGCACGTCTCGAGGAAGCGTTCGGTGAGCAGCTTGTCGGGATCGGGATGCCGGCTGTACAGCCAGCCGATCAGGTTGGCGACCAGGTAGCCGCCGATCAGGCGCGCCACCAGGATGCCGTCGCTGAAGCCGAAGGCCGCGTGGGTACTGATGATGACGATCGGGTTCACGATCGGGGCCGCCACCAGGAAGGTCAGCGTGTCGCTCACCCCGAAACCGCGCATGAGCAGACCGCGGGCGAAGGGCACGTTGCCGCACTCGCAGACCGGGATGAACATGCCCAGCAGCGACAGCACCGCCCGGCGCGCCCACGGCGCGCGCGGCATCCATCTCTCGATCGCTCCCGGGGGAACCCACACCTGCACGATGATCGACAGCACCACGCCGAGGACCACGAACGGCAGCGACTCGATGAGCACGCTCAGGGCGAGCGTCAGCCCGTCTTGCGCGCGCGTGGGCAGCGACTGTGCGAAGAACGTGGGGGCGAAGGCGTCGACCAGGAACAGCGCCGTGACCACGACGACACCCAGGCCGAGCGCGACGAGGGTGCGGGAGGCGCCCGAGCGTTGCGGCGTGGGAGCCGTGGTGCGACTACTCGTCGCCACGCTCACGAGCCCGGGCGCGGGCGCAATCGGCGCAGATGCCGAAGATGTCGACGACGTGCTCGGCCTCGCTGAACCCGTGTTGGGCGGCGGTGCGCTGTGCCCACTCCTCGACGTCGGTCGCGGCGATCTCGACGGCCTTGCCGCACGAGCGACAGATCAGGTGATGATGATGCCCGCGCGTCTCGCAGGCGCGGAAGAGGTTCTCCCCGTCGGGGCTCTGCAGCGAGTCGGCGTCGCCGCGGGCGGCGAGACCCGCGAGCGTGCGGTAGACCGTCGCCAGCCCGATACCGGTGTTCTCGTCGCGCAAGGTCGCGTGCAGCGACTGGGCGCTGACGAAGCCGGGAGCTCCGGACAGAGCCTCCCGCACGCGTTCGCGCTGCCACGTATTGCGCTGGACCATGGCCGCGAGTCTAGCGAGGGGATCGGTGAATCGGCTGGGCGTGCTCGAAGTCGGCGGGGGGAACCCTTCCCGCCCCGGCCGGACGGCTCAGAGGGCGCGGGTCGTCCGGTCGCGTCGCGCACCCACCAGACGACACGCGAGGTAGATCGCGAACGAGATGGTCGTGATGTACGGACTCACCGGCAGCGTCCCGGCTACGGCCAGGAGCACCCCGCCCACGGCCGAGACGAAACCGAACAGCGCCGCGAGCAGCGGCACCGACAGCGGACCGGATGCCACCCGCATCGCCGCCGCGGCCGGAGTCACCAGCAGCGCCATGACGAGCAGGGCACCGATGATGTGCACGGCGACCGCCACGATGAGTCCCAGCAGCAGCATGAACGCGAGCGACACCGCCGTGGTCGGCACGCCGCGGGCCGCGGCCGACTGCGGGTCGAGCGAGTCGAAGCGCAACGGGCGCCAGATGAGCAGCAGGGCGACCAACACCGCGACGCCGATCACGACGAGCCACCCCAGCTGCTCGCTCTGCACCGACACGATCTGGCCGGTGAGCAGGCTGAAGCGGGTGGCACTGCGTCCGTTGTAGAGCGACAGGCACAGGATGCCGACCCCGAGACCGAACGGCATGAGCACGCCGATGATCGAGTTGCGATCGCGCGCGCGGGCGCCCAGCACTCCGATGAGAGCCGCCGCGATGAGCGAGCCCACGATCGATCCCGAGACCACATCGACACCGACGAGCAGGGCGACGGCGGCGCCGGCGAACGACAGCTCGCTGATGCCGTGCACGGCGAAGGCCATGTCGCGTTGCATGACGAAGACGCCGATGAGTCCGCCGACGAGGCCGAGCACGGCTCCCGCGTACACGGAGTTCTGCACGAGCTCGAGGATCGCGCCGTACTGGCTCACCCCGCCGAACAGGGCGTTGCCGACGTCGGACCAGTTCATGCGTCGTCCTCGTCGTGGTGATGGTGGTGGGCTTCGTCGGCATCCGGCGCCCCGACGACGATCAGTTGACCGCCCGCGCGCACGACGTAGACGGGGGCGCCGTAGAGGGCCGAGAGCGTCTCGGTCGTGAGCACCTCGTCGGGTGTGCCGAGGGTGAAGCGGCCGTTGGCGATGTAGAGGATGCGGTCCACGCGCGAGAGCACCGGGTTGATGTCATGCGTGACCAGCAGGACGGCCGCGTCCCGCTCGCGGCGGTGACGGTCGATGAGTCGGACGACGGCCTGCTGGTTGGCCAGGTCGAGACTCGTGAGCGGCTCGTCGCAGAGCAGTAGGGCGGGGTCGTCCGCGAGAGCCTGGCCCACGCGCAGGCGCTGCTGCTCTCCGCCCGAGAGCAGACCCACCGGCCGGTCACCGAAGGCGGTGGCCCCCACCGCCTCGAGCAACTCGTCGATGCGCGCGCGGTCCTTCTTTCGCGACAGCGGCAGGCCGAGCCGGTGCCCGTCCACCCCGAGACCGATGATGTCGCGGCCGCGCAGGGGCGTCTCGCGCGGGAGCGGACGCTGCTGCGGGATGTAGCCGATGCGGCGGTTGCCGGCGCGGCGCACGGGGGCTCCGAGCGCCTCGATCGAGCCGGAGCTCAACCGCTCGAGCCCCAGAATCGCGCGCAGCAGCGTCGTCTTGCCCGAGCCGCTCGGGCCGAGCACGGCGACGAGCTCGCCGGGCTCGACCTCGAGGTCGAGCCCGGCCCACAGCTCACGGCCACCCCTCTCGAGGGCGGCGCCGCGGACGCGCAGCGGTGCGGCCGCGCTCACGCCGCCAGCGCGTCGGACAGCGCCGTGATGTTGCTCTGCATCCACGAGATGTAAGTCTGACCCTCGGGGAGCGTTTCCGTGAACTCGATCACGGGGATGTTCTTGGCCTTCGCCTCGTTCTGCACCTGCGTCACCTCGGCGCCGCCGGTCTGCGGGTTGACGATCATGACGCCGATCTGGCCCGAGTCCAGCAGCTGCAGCGACTCGAGCAGGGTCGCCGGCGGGACGTCCTGGCCCTCTTCGACCGATTCGCTGAACTCGTTGGGCGTCGCGTTGTCGAGGCCCGCCGCCGTGGTCAGGTACACGGGCACCGGCTCGGTCACGAAGATCTTCTTGCCGGCATCCTTCGCCTTGATCGCGTCGAGGGAGTCCTCGAGGCCGGCGATCTGCTGGGTGAAGGCCTCGGCGTTCGCGTTGAAGTCGGCCACATGCTCGGGGGCGAGCGTTCCGAGCTGCTCGGCGATGGCCTCGGTGAGGTCCTCGACCGTGTGCGGGTCGTACCAGACGTGCTCGTTGAAGCCCTCGATGTGGGCGTGGCCGTCTTCGTCCGAGTGGCCATGGTCGTCGGCACTCTCGCTGGGCGCCGGGCTCGCGTCGTCGGAGTGCTCTTTCGAGCCAGGGTAGTCGTGGTTGTACTCGACCGCGGTGAGCACCGGGGCCGTGGTGCCGCTGGCCTGGATGAGCGACTCCATGAAGGCGTCGTAGCCGGCGCCGTTCTCGATCACGAGGCCGGCGTTCTTGAGCGTCAGTTGGTCCTGCGCGCTCGCCTCGTACTCGTGCGGGTCCTGGCTGGGCGAGGTGATGATCGAGGCGACGTCGACGTAGTCTCCGCCGACCGCCTGAGCGATGGAGCCGTAGACGTCAGTGGATGCCACGACCTTGATCTTTGCGGACGAGTCCGACGACGCGGGGGAGGCGGTGCCTCCGGCGCAACCGGCGAGCGCGAGAACGGAGACGGTCCCGAGAAGGACGGGGGCGAGGAAGCGACGGTTCATACGGAAACCGTATCGCCGTTGATAATCGTTCTCAAAATCAGAGCGTAGCGCATACGAGGTTCTCAGCCTCGCGTCGCGTCGGGGATCGCATCGCGTGATTCTGGGAGCGGCCGCCGCAGACGCCGTCTCCCGCTACCCGTCAGTTCACATAGGTCGGTCGCTCCTCCGCCTCTGGACGCTGACGAGCTCGACATCAACGATGGAGGAGGGGCCAGCCCGCGGGCTGGCCCCTCCTGTCGGGGCCGGTTGCCACAGGGGCTTTTACGGCGTGGGGTCGTTGTTCTTGCGGCGACGTCGGCGGGTGAAAAGGACCACGATGCCCGCGGCGACGAGGATCACCGCGAGGGCGAAGGCGACCGATACTCCCGCCATGCCGGTGACCGCCAGTGCGGCAGCCGGCGAGACCGCGGAGCTGTCTGCTACCGCCGAGGGCGTGGGCGACGGAGAGGTGGCAGGAGCCGGCCTCACGACGAACGTGATCGGATCCGAGGTCACGGTCCCCACAGCGTTCGCCGCAACGATTCGGAACGTGCTCGAGCCCGCGGTCGTGGGCGTGCCGGACAATTCACCCGTCTTCGCGTTCAAGGTGAACCCCGCAGGAAGAGCGTCACCGGTCATCAGGCTGAACGTCGGAGCAGGAGTGCCCGTGGCAGTGAAGGTGTACGAGTACGCCGTCCCCACCGTCGCTGTCGGCGCCGCATCCGCGGTGAACACCGGCGACGCCTGCACGGTGAACGTGATCGGATCCGACGTGTCGGAACCCGCGGCGTTGGTTGCGACCACCCGGAACGTGCTCGTCCCTGCAGTGGTGGGTGTGCCCGAAAGCTCACCGGTCGTCGCGTTCAACGTCAAACCGGCCGGGAGAGCGTCCCCCGTCGCCAGGCTGAAGGTCGGTGCAGGGACACCGGACGCGGCGAACGTGTACGAATACGCCGACCCTTCGACCGCCGCAGGAGGAGTCGCCGCCGTGAACGCCGGGTCATCCTGCACGGTGAATGTGATCAGGTCCGACGTCACCTTGCCTGCAGCGTTCGTCGCGACAAGTTGGAACGTGCTCGTGCCCGCCGTCGTGGGGATACCCGCGAGCTCGCCGGTCGCGGGATGCAACGTGAGGCCCGCGGGGAGAGAATCTCCCGCCTCCAGGCTGTATGTCAGCTCGGGGTAACCCGATGCGCCGAAGAAGTACGAATACTCCGCGCCCGCCACCGCCGCCGGCGGCGTGGCGTCGATGAAGGTCGGCGCCTCTTGGACGATGAATGTGATCGGATCCGATGTCACCTCCCCGGCGGAATTCTCCGCGGTCACCCGGAACGTGGTCGTTCCGGCCGCAGCGGGTGTACCCGAGAGCTCGCCCGTGGTGGCGTCCAACGTCAGTCCAACGGGGAGAGTGTCACCCGCCTCGACGCGGTAGGTCGGTGTCGGGGTGCCGGACGCCGTGAAACTGTACGAGTACGCCTTCCGCACCGCCGCTACGGGCGGCTCAGCCGCGGTGAAGACCGGCGCCTCTTGAACGACAAGCGTGATCGGACCCGATGTCACCTCACCGGCAGAGTTCTCTGCGACCACCCGGAACGTGGTCGATCCGGCCGCAGCGGGTGTACCCGAGAGCTCACCCGTCGTGGCATCCAACGACAACCCGGCAGGGAGAGTGTCACCCGTCGCCACCGAGAACGACGGAGCAGGGAAACCCGACGCAGTGAACGTGTACGAGTACGCCGAGTTCACCTCCGCTGCGGGCGGTGCCGCCGCTGTGAACACCGGCTTTTCACGGACGGTGAAAGAGATCGGATCCGACGTGACCTCACCCACGGAGTTCTTCGCAACGACTCGAAACGTGCTGGTCCTGGCAGTGGTGGGAGTACCCGAGAGTTCACCAGTGGTGGCATCGAGGGTCAGCCCGGCGGGGAGAATGTCATCCGCCGCCACCGCGAAGGTCGGGGCGGGAGTCCCCGACGCGGTGAACGTGTACGAGTACGCCGATCCTGCCGTTGCTGCGGGCGGCGCGGCCGCCGTGAACGCTGGTGCGGCGGTCAACGAAACCCGCGACACCGCATTGTCCGAGTAATCCGCGGTGTAGAAAGCGGACCCGTCCGGGGACACCGCGACGGACTGGGGGTAGCGGCCGACGCCGATGCTGGTCACGGTGGGGGTCGCGCTGGTCGGGTTCGTGATTTGCGTCGACGTGTTGAGGAAGGGATTAGCGGTGTAGACCGTCGTTCCGTCGGGTGAGACCGCCAACGACGTCGCCTGGACGCCGATAGGGATGCTGCTCACGGTCGGGGTCACGGCAGTCAGGTTTGTCATCCGATGCAACGTCGCGGGACTGACGGCGTACAGAGTCGCCCCATCAGGGGATACCGCCACGGCGTCGACGCTCGAGCCGATCGGAATGTGAGCCACCGTCGGGTTCGCCGAAGTCAGGTTTGTTATTCGCGACACCGCGTTATCGCGGCCGTCGGCCGTATAGACAGTGGCTCCGTCGGGGGAAACCACCAGAGACATCACACCTCTACCCACTGCAATGCTGGTGACCGTGGGAGTCGCCGCAGTCAGATTCGTAATGCGCGACACAGTGCTGGTGCGCACGTTGGCGGTGTAGACGGTAGACCCATCGGGGGACACAGCCACCGAATAAGGACTCTCGCCGAGCGCGATGCTCGTCACGGTAGGCGTCGCCGCCGTCAGATTGGTGATCCGTGACACCGTGTTCGCATCGGGATTAGCCGTAAAAACCACATCCCCGCCCGGAGAGACCGCCACCGAGCGGGGCCCCACACCGAGGGGGATGCTCACGACACTCGGAGTCGCCGCCGTCAGGTTCGTAATCCGCGACACCGTCTGGTCATCGAAGTTGGCGGTGTATGCCGCAGCCCCATCTGTGGACACCGCCACCGACAACGGCCCTTTGCCGACCGGGACGCTGGTTACCTGCGCTGCGCTCGCCGTCGTCGGAACAGTCAACACCAGCACCCCCACGAGCACCCCGGCCGCCAACGACCGCCCCCACCTCAATTTCACAGACATCCCGTTCGACCTCTCATCTGAACCCATCGACTGCGGTGACTGAACACGAGTGCACCCACCCCTCACCGCTCCAGCGGAGGCTTCGGGAAACCGCGGAATGGCGTGAGGGTCATCAAACGGTACCAAACGGTGTTGAACGGATTGAAATGGTGTATCGACGTCGGCAAGCCACACGATGGCAGTCGACTTCCTCCCATCGCGCCGTTGCGACGGGAACGTCGTAGCCCCCGACGCGGCTCCCCCACCGCGCCGCACGAGACGATGGGTCTCACAGCGGAGGGCGGGAGAGCCACCGACCGTGACCTCGACCGCCGGACGACGAATACGCGCGCCGAGTCCCGGCATCCCGTGTCGTGTGTCCGCCACGCGCCGCCTCGCCGTGCGGCGACGCGGCGCGTGGTGGGCAATCGACGGGATGCCGCGGCGCGAGCGCCGCGCGAGCCGATCCGCGTCAGCGACGCAGGATGCGATGCGCGAGCGCGTTGCCGATGAGCTGCCCTGCCTGCACGATGACGACGATGATCGCCACCGTCACCCACGTCGCCTGCTGGTTGAACTGCTGGTAGCCGTAGATGATCGCGAAGTTTCCGAGGCCGCCGCCGCCGATGTATCCGGCCATGGCCGACATGTCGACGACCGCGATGAACATGAACGTGTAGCCGAGGATCAGCGGGGCCAGCGCCTCGGGGATGACGACGCCGAACAGCACGCCGATGCGGCGTGCGCCCACGGCCCGAGCGGCCTCGACGGTGCCCGGGTCGACGGCCACGAGGTTCTGTTCGACGACGCGGGCGATCACGACCGTGGCCATGATCGTGATCGGCACGATCGCGGCATCCGTGCCCAGGGTCGTCCCCGTCACCGCGCGCGTGACCGGAGCCACGGCGGTGAGGAAGATGATGAAGGGAATCGGGCGGATGAGGTTGATCACGAGGTTTGCGACGGCGAAGACCACGCGATTCTCGAACAGGTTGCCCGGCCGCGTGGCGTACAGCAGCGCGCCGATGACCAGGCCCGCGACGCCCGAGATGAGCAGCGAGACGGCGACCATGTAGACGGTCTCGCCGATCGACTGGATCAGCACCGGGGTGAGGGTGTCCCACTTGTTCACGAGCGCACCCCCTGCGCGGGGAGGACGACGTCGGTGTGGGCGCGCAGCTCAGTCACGACGGCGTCGAGATCATCCCCGTGCACGCGGTACGTCAGCGTGCCGAGCTGGCGCCCGAGCACGTCGGTCACCCCGCCGTAGACGACGGAATGTCGCACACCGTGGCGATGGAACACGTTCGAGACGTCTTCGCTCGAGAACTCGTTCACCTCGACGCTCACCAGCTCTCCCCCGCCCGCGGCGAGCGCCGCCAGCGCCTCACCCGAGGGCACGCCCTGCGTCACCGCCGCGACGAAGCGCTTGGTGAGCTCGGCGCGCGGGTGAGCGAACACGCGGTAGGTGTCGCCGCTGTCGACGACGCGGCCGCCGTCCATCACGATCACCTGGTCGCACAGCTCGTGCACGATCGAGATCTGGTGCGTGATGACGACGATCGTGATGCCCAGGCGCCGGTTGATCTCGCGCAGCAGGTCGAGCACCTCGGCCGTGGTCTGCGGGTCGAGGGCACTGGTGGCTTCGTCGGCGAGCAGGATGCGAGGGTCCGTGGCGATCGCACGGGCGATGCCGACGCGCTGCTTCTGCCCGCCCGACAGGCGCCGCGGGTACTGCTTCGCCTTATCGCCGATCCCGACGAAGTCGAGCAGCTCGGCGACGCGCTTGTCGCGGTCGGCCTTCTTCCATCCCGCCACCTTGAGCGGGTACGCGACGTTGGCCGCCACTGTCCGCGAGGTGAAGAGATTGAACTGCTGGAAGATCATGCCCACGCGGCGTCGGAGGTCGCGCAGCCTCGCCTCGGTGGCATCCCCCACATTCACTCCGAGCACCTCGACGGTGCCGGACGTGGGCTGCTCGAGACCGTTGAGCAGCCGCACGAGGGTCGACTTGCCGGCACCGGAGTAACCGATCACCCCGACGATCGACCCCTCCTCCACCGTGAGCGACACGTCGTCGACGGCGGTGGTGGAGGTGCGGCGATCGGTGCGGAAGCTCTTGGTGACGCCCCGCAGCTCGATGACCGCGGTCATCCCTTCTGAGCCTTGAGGGCGTCTTCGAGGCTCGTCAGCTCGTCCTGCAGCTGCGCGCCGGTCCACTCGGTCTTGAACTGCAGGTTGCCCTGGTTCAGCTCGGTGACCGCGGCCTCGACCTCGGTGGAGTGGTACGCGGCGACGACCTTGGCCCAGCGCGGGTCGTCCTTCTTGTCGTCGCGCGTGACGAAGGCGTTGATGTACGGGGCGAGCTGCGGGTTGTTCAGGTCTTCCTTGAAGATGATGAGCTCGTCGCCGAGCCCGCCCTTCTGCGCCTGCGTGTTGTTGACGATCGCCGCCTGGGCGCTGCCGTCCTTGAGCGCGGTGACGGTCTGGTTGGTGTCGACGGGCAGCAGCTCGACCTTGGTCGTGACGATGTCGGCCGGCGTCGAGAAGGCGTTGCCGCCGTCCTTGAGCGTGAGCAGACCCGCCGTCTGCAGGTTGAGCAGGCCGCGGGCGAGGTTCGTCGGGTTGTTGGGGATCGCGACCTTCGCCCCCTCGGGCAGGTCTTTCACGTCGGTGTACTTCTCGGAGTACAGCGCGAGCGGGTACACGGCGGTCGCGCCGACCGGCACGAGCGGGCCGTTGTTCTCGACGTTGAACTGCGACAGGTAGATGAGGTGCTGGAAGAGGTTGCCGTCGAGCTCGCCGTCCTGCACGCCCTGGTTGAGCTGAACGCCGTCGTTGATGGTGCGCACCTCGAGGTCGATGCCCTCGTCGGCGAGCTTCTGCTTCAGCACGCTCCAGTGCGTCTCGTTGCCGTCGTCGGCTCCGAGCACGAGGCGGGACTCGTCACCGCCCTGGGCACCGCCGGCGCAGCCGGTGAGCGTCAGCATCAGGGCAGTGGCGGAAGCACTGAGGATCGTGGCCAGGCGTGCGGTGCGTCGAGAGGTCATGAGACCACGTCAGCACGCGGCATCCGGGATCGGAATTCGAGGCGTTACGGCCGGTAACGGGCTGTCACGCGGAGTAATGGATTGGGTGGATGCCGAGGCATCGGCGATGATCGCGCGCCTCATCGACCCGCGGGCTCACAGCGGAGGCGTAGCCTCGACAGTGATGTCACGGGATGAGAACGCGCGTAAAAGATTGTCCCGGAACAGCCCGCAGGGTCTGGTCGTCGCGATCCTGGCCCTCGCGGGCCTGTGCTCGTCGTTCATGTTCACCCTCGTGGTGCCCATCCAGTCGCAGTTGCCGCAGCTGCTGAACGCCTCGCGCGACGACACCGCCTGGGTCGTGACCTCGACGTTGCTGGCCGCGGCCGTCATCACCCCGATCGCCGGCCGCCTGGGCGATATGTACGGAAAGCGCCGCATCGTGCTGGTGCTGCTGGTCGTGATGATGCTCGGTTCGGTGGTCGCCGCACTGTCGACCGGGATCATCGGCATGATCGTCGGTCGCGCCCTGCAGGGGGCGGTCGTCGGCGTGGTGCCGTTGGGCATCTCGATCATGCGCGACGTTCTGCACGAGAACCGCGTCGACAGCGCGATCGCCCTCATGAGCGCGACGCTCGGCGTCGGTGGCGCCCTGGGTCTGCCGATCAGTGCCGTCGTGGCCGAGAACACCGACTGGCACTGGTTGTTCTGGATCGCCGGTGCCCTCGGCGCGCTCGTCTTCGTCCTGATCCTCTGGATCGTCCCCGTCAGCGTGCTCCGCACCGCGGGGCGCTTCGACTACCTCGGCGCCGTCGGCCTCGCGATCGGCCTGATCGGCGTGCTGCTGGCCGTCTCGCGCGGCAACTCGTGGGGCTGGACGTCGCCGCTGACGCTGAGCCTCGCCATCGGCGGTGTCGCCGTGCTGCTGCTGTGGGGCTGGTACGAGTTGCGCGTCGAGAACCCGTTGCTCGACCTTCGGGTCGCGGCCCGCCGCCCCGTGCTGCTCACCAATCTGGCATCCGTCGCGATGGGCTTCGCCCTGTTCACCTCGAACGTCGCCTACCCGCAGATGCTCGAGCTGCCGGTGGCGACCGGCGTCGGCCTCGGCCTGTCGCTGCTCGCCGCGAGCCTCGTCGTCATGCCGTCGGGCCTCGTGATGATGGTGCTCTCGCCGATCTCGGGCACCCTCGCCCGCACGATCGGGCCCCGGGTGCTGCTGGTCGCGGGGTCGATCTCGCTGATCCTCGCCTACGGCTTCAGCCTGATGTTCTCGACCGAGGTGTGGCACTTCGTCGTGGCGAACATCCTCATCGGCTTCGGGATCGGCTTTGGCTACGCTGCCATGCCCATGCTCATCATGCGGGCGGTGCCGCCGAGCGAGACCGGCGCCTCGAACGGCCTGAATGCCCTCGCGCGATCGCTCGGGACGAGCACGGCCGCGGCGATCGTCGGCGTCGTGCTCGCGACCCTGTCGACCGGCAGCGGCGACACCCGCGTGCCGACCTCGCAGGCGTTCCAGGTGTCGTTCCTGATGGGCATCGGGGCGGCCGCGATCGCCCTGGTGCTGGCGCTGCTGATTCCCACGCGATCCACGCCGATCGAGAAGCGGCCTTCCCTGCCCTGAGCCCTCCGCCCTCTTGTCAGGGAATGCACGCGGGACGATGATGGTCCCGTAGAGCAAAGGAGCTGACATGGCGGGCAAATTCGAGCTGTACAAATCCCCCAACGGCCAATTCCGCTTTCGCCTGAAAGCCGGGAATGGCGAGATCATCGCCGTTTCCGAGGCCTACACGACCAAAGCTGCGGCGACGAACGGCATTCAATCCGTGAAGAACAATGCGGATTCGCCGGTCGTCGATCTGACCTGACGGGGCGTCGCCGGCGGGCCGACAGGACGGTCCCCGCTCAGTCCAGCAGCAGCGCCGGCTCCTCGAGCACGGATGCCACGTCCGCGATGAACCGCGAGATCCCGTCGCCGTCGACCACGCGGTGATCGAACGAGCCCGACACCGTGGTCACCCAGCGGGGGCGCACCTCGCCGTCGACGACCCACGGCTTCTGGCGGATCGCGCCGAGCGCGATGATGCCCGCCTCACCGGGGTTGATGATCGGGGTCCCGGCATCCACTCCGAAGACACCGATGTTCGTGATCGTGAACGTGCCACCGGTCTGGTCGGCGGGGCTCGTCTTGCCCTCGCGCGCGGTGAGGGTGAGGGTCTCGAGCGCCTTGGCCAGCTCGCGGGTGTTCATCGACTGCGCGTCCTTGATGTTCGGCACGAGTAGTCCGCGGGGGGTCGCCGCGGCGATGCCGAGGTTTACGTAGTGGCGCACCGAGATCTGCGCGCCGTCCTCGGTGTCGACCCACGCGGCGTTGATCATCGGCGTGCGGCGCAGGGCCCAGATCACGGCGCGCGCCATGATCAGCAGCGGCGAGATCTTCACGTCGGCGAAGTCGGGCGAGGCCTTGAGGCGCTTGACGAGCTCCATCGTGCGCGAGGCGTCGACGTCGACCCAGACCGACACGTGCGGCGCCGAGTACGCGCTCGAGGTCATCGCGTTGGCGGTCGCTTTGCGCACGCCGCGGACGGGGATCGACTCCTCGCGGGCGTCGGAGGCGGGGGCGGATGCCGTGGGCGCGGGCGCCGCGGGAGCGGCCACCGGGATCGTCTCCTCGCGCACCGCGCCCCAAGCGGGCGTCTCGATGTTGCGGAAGACGCTCGCCTGCTCGGCGTGCTTCACCACGTCGTCGCGGGTCACCTCACCCGCGGGACCGCTCGGCGTCACGGCCGAGAGATCGACGCCCAGGTCGCGCGCGAGCTTGCGGATCGGGGGCTTCGCGACCACGCCGACAGAGGCCTTCACGGGGCGCTCGGCGGGCTTGCGACGCCGCGACGACACCGCCCCACCCGTGCCGTAACCGACGAGCACCGCTCCGCCGGGGTCGCTGGACTCGGGGACACTGACCGGGGCCGCGGGCGCTGCGGCGGCGGCATCCGTCGATCCGATCGTGATGATCGGGGCGCCGACCTCGACGGTGGAACCCTCGGATGCCAGCAGCTCGCCGACCGTACCGGAGTAGGGCGAGGGCAGCTCGACGAGCGACTTGGCCGTCTCGATCTCGACGATCACGTCGTTGACGGCGACCGTGTCACCGGGCGCGACGCGCCATTGCACGATCTCGGCCTCGGTGAGGCCTTCTCCGACGTCGGGGAGAACGAAGGTCTGCTCGGTCACGGTGTGTCCTTTGCTCGCGAGACGGCAATCGGCTGACGAAACGACGGCACCTTGTCGCGGTTTCGTCGGCGAGTTGCAGTCTCGCGGTTCATGGCGGGGAGAGGAAGAGCGGGTCAGTACGCCAGAGACCGGTCGACGGCCTCGAGGATGCGGTCGGCGTCGGGCAAATACGTGCCCTCGAGCTTCGCGGGCGGGAACGGCACGTCGAAGCCCGACACGCGCAGCACCGGGGCCTCGAGCGCGAAGAACGCCTTCTCCATCACGGTCGCGGCGATCTCGGAGCCGAGCGAGGTGAAGCCCGGGGCCTCTTGCGCGTAGACCATGCGGCCGGTGCGACGCACCGAGTCGAGCAGCGGGCCGTAGTCGACGGGCGACAGGGAGCGCAGGTCGATGACCTCGCAGCTCGTGCCCTCGCTCTCGGCCAGTGCGGCCGCCTGCAGCAGGGTCGTGACCATCGCGCCGTGACCGACGAGCGTCACGTCGGTGCCGCGGCGCACGATGCGGCTCGCGTGCAGCGGCAGAGCGGGCGCATCGAGGTCGACCTCGCCCTTCTGCCAGTACTTCGCCTTCGGCTCGAGGAACACGACCGGGTCGGGCGAGTCGATCGCCTGCTGGATCATCCAGTACGCGTCGTTCGCGTTCGAGGGGCTGACCACGCGCAGACCCGCCGTGTGCGTGAAGTACGCCTCGGGGCTCTCCTGGTGGTGCTCGACGGCGCCGATGTGCCCGCCGTAGGGGATGCGGATGACGACGGGCATGCGCACCGCACCCTCGTGGCGGTTCGTGATCTTCGCCAGCTGCGAGGTGATCTGGTCGAAGGCGGGGAAGACGAATCCGTCGAACTGGATCTCGAGGACGGGCGTGAACCCGCCCATCGCGAGACCGATCGCGGTGCCGACGATGCCTGACTCGGCCAGCGGCGAGTCGATGACGCGACGCGGACCGAAGTCCTTCTGCAGGCCCTCGGTCACGCGGAAGACGCCGCCGAGCGGGCCGATGTCCTCGCCCATGAGCAGGACGCGGTCGTCCGTCTCGAGCGCGCGACGGAGGCCCGCGTTGAGCGCGCGGCTGATCGGAAGGTTCTCGGTCACTTCGCGCCCCCGTCCATCGACGCCTCGTAGTCGTCGAGCCAGCGCTGCTCCTCCTGGATGAGCGCGTGCGCCTCGGAGTAGACGCTCTCGAACATGTGCGCGCGCGGGATCGAACCGAGCTCGTTCGTGCGCACGCGCACGTCGTCGGCGAGGGCGGCACCCTCGGCATCCGCGTCGTCGAAGAACTGCTGCGAGGCGCCGCGCCCCTCGAGGAACGCGCGCATGCGGGCGATCGGGTCGCGCCCGGCCCACGACTTCTCTTCGTCGGAGGTGCGGTACTTCGTGGGGTCGTCGCTCGTGGTGTGCGCGCCCATGCGGTACGTCATCGCCTCGATCGCGCGGGGGCCACCGCCGGCTCGCGCCTCGTCGAGGGCGACCTTCGACACGGCGTAGCTGGCGAGCACGTCGTTTCCGTCGACCTGGAGGCTCGGGATGCCGTACCCCTCACCGCGCTTGTACAGCGGCGAGCGCGACTGCGTCGCGACGGGGACCGAGATGGCCCACTGGTTGTTCTGCAGAAAGAAGACCTCGGGGGTCTGGAAGCTCGCGGCGAAGACCATCGCCTCGTGCACGTCGCCCTGGCTGGAGGCGCCGTCGCCGTAGTAGACGATGACGGCCTCGTCGCGCTCGGGGTCGCCCGTGCCGCTCTTTCCGTCGAACACCAGGCCCATCGCAAGACCCGTGGCGTGCAGCGTCTGCGCGCCGAGCACGAGCGTGTAGATGTGCGTGTTGCCGTTCTTGGGGTCGGTCGGGTCCCACCCGCCGTGCGTGAGTCCGCGCATGAGCCGGATGATGTCGAGCGGGTCGACGCCGCGGATGCGCGTGACCACGTGCTCGCGGTACGAGGGGAAGATGTGGTCCTGCGCGCGGGCCGCGCGGGCCGAGCCGACCTGGGCCGCCTCCTGCCCGAAAGACGGCGGCCACAGGGCGAGCTGCCCCTGGCGCTGCAGGTTGGTGGCCTGCACGTCGAACGCGCGGATCGAGACCATGTCGCGGTAGAAGGTCTCGAGTTCGGCGTCGGTCAGGGCGTCGATGAGCGGCAGGTAGCGCTCGGCGGCGGGCGTGGGGGCCAGCGTGCCGTCGGCTGCCAGAACGCGCACGAGAGCGGGGTCGTCGAGCGGGGTCATGAACCCACGCTAACGCGCGACCCATGCGCGAGACCGCATGAGGTGCACAACGGATGCCGTGATTCGGCGTTCGTTGTCGACAAAGGCGCCGCCGCGGATCAGTGCGCGGCGGTGGCCGCGGCGACCTCGACCACGCGGTCGAGCGACTCCTCTTCGCCGATCGAGATGCGGATGCCGTCGCCCGGGAACGGACGCACGATGAGCCCGGCCTCTTCGAAAGCGGTGGCGACCTCGACCGTGCGATCGCCGGCGGCGAGCCACACGAAGTTGCCCTGGGCGTCGGGGACGTCCCACCCGGCCTCGCGAAGGCGGCCGACGAGGCGGTCGCGTCGCTCGGCGATGACCTTCACGCGGTGCAGCAGCTCGCTCTCGGCATCGAGGCTCGCGATCGCCGCGGCCTCTCCGGCCGCCGTGACCGACAGCGGGATGGCGGTGCTGCGCGAGGCATCGAGCACCCCGGTGTGGCCGATCGCGTAGCCGATACGCAGACCCGCGAGCCCGTACGCCTTCGAGAAGGTGCGCAGGACGACGACGTTCGGGCGACCGAGCACCGCGCGCACCCGACTGCCCTCGACCGACGCGGGGTCGGTCACGAATTCGGCGTAGGCCTCGTCGAGGACGATGAGCACGTCGCGCGGCACGGCGTCGACGAACGCGGCGAACTCGTCGTAACCGACGGTCGGCCCCGTGGGGTTGTTGGGGCTGCACACGATCACCAGGCGCGTGCGCTCGGTGACGGCGGCGGCCATCGCGGGGAGGTCGTGACGCGAGTCGGCGGTCAACGGCACCTGCACGCTCTTCGCCCCCGCGACCGCGACGAGCGAGGGGTAGGCCTCGAACGAGCGCCAGGCGTAGACGACCTCGTCGCCGGGGCCCGAGGTCGCCAGCAGGAGCTGCGCCAGCACCGAGACGCTGCCGGCGCCGACGTGCACCTCGTCGGGCGAGACGCCGTACCGCGCCGCCAGGCGTTCGCGCAGGCGGGCGGCCGTGGCATCCGGGTATCTGTTGAAGGCTCCCGCGGCGACGACCGCATCGAGGACACCGGGAAGCGGCTCGAAGGGGTTCTCGTTGCTCGAGAGCTTGAAGGCGTCGGGGCTGGCCTGTCGTCCCTGCCGGTACGCGGGCAGCGCGGCGATCTCGGGGCGGATACGGGGCAGGACCGGCTCTTCACTCACCCCGCGAGCCTAACCGGGGGCCCGCCGTGCGCGTCAGTCCCACTTTGGGCGGCCTACCCCCCGGCGAGTCCTCCCCAGGCCTCGAGCGCGCGGGGCGTTCTCCACAACCCCGTGGCGCGACGGCGGGTGCGTGCCACGATGGGGGCATGCGCTTCGTCGTTCGCGTCGCCGTCAACGCCTTCGCCATCTGGATCGTCACTCTGCTGCCCGCCCTGCAGGTGAGGCTCGTCCCCTTCGCCCCGGGCGAGTGGTTCCAGGTGCTGCTCACGCTCCTGGTGGTGGGGCTGATCTTCGCCCTGGTGAACACGATCATCGGCACCGTGGTGAAGGTCGTCGCGATCCCGCTCTACATCCTCACGCTCGGGCTCATCTCGCTCATCATCAACGGCTTCCTGCTGTGGCTGACGGCGATCATCACCGAGAACTGGGACTGGGGACTGCGCACGGGCGAGTTCTGGCTCACGGTCGTCGCGGCGCTGCTGATCGGCATCATCAACGCCGTGCTCGGCGGCGTGTTCCGGCCGCGCCGCGAAGAACGCGAACGACGCTGATGCGCTGGGGGTGCATCACCGCCATGATGGAGGGATGACGACGACCCCCGACGCGCCGTTCCGCGTCGTGTTCGTATGCAGCGGCAACATCTGCCGCTCGCCCATGGCCGACGTGGTGTTCCGCCGCATGATCCACACGTCCGGCCTCGGAGCGCACGTCGCATCGAGTTCGGCCGGCACCGGCGACTGGCACGTCGGTGAACGCGCCGACCACCGCACCCTCGCCGCCCTCGACCGACTGGGCTACGACGGCTCGTCGCACCGTGCCCGGCAGTTCCAGTACACCGACTTCGAACGCAACGACCTCGTGGTCGCCCTCGACCGCAGCCACGAGCGTGTGCTCCGCGGCTGGGCCCGACACGACGACGACGCCGACAAGATCGCGTTGCTGCAGTCCTTCCTTCCGGATGCCGAGACCCTCGACGTCCCCGACCCGTACTACGCCGGGCCCCCGATGTTCGACGAGGTGCTCGGTATGATCGAACGCGCCAGCAGGGCCCTGTTCCGACAGCTCGAGCCCGCCATCCGTTCCGCGGGCTGACCCGTTCGCGCGATCCCCGGGAGACCCGTGTCCTCTCTGCCCCCGCAGCCCCTCAGCCCGCTCGACGGCCGCTACTTCGCCACCGTCGCAGAACTCGGCGACTACCTGTCGGAGGCCGGGCTCAACCGTGCCCGCGTCGAGGTAGAGGTCGAATGGCTGCTCGCCCTGACCGATCGCTCGCTGTTCGGCACCGCACCCGTCTCCGACGACGACCGGGCCCGCCTGCGCGCGCTGTACGAGGAGTTCGGCGCCGACGAGATCGCCTGGCTCAAAGAGAAAGAGGCGGTCACCCGCCACGATGTGAAGGCCGTCGAGTACCTCGTGCGCGACCGCCTCGACGCCCTCGGTCTCACCGCGCTCGCCGAGCTCACGCACTTCGCCTGCACGAGCGAGGACATCAACTCCACCGCCTACGCCCTCACCGTGCAGCGCGCGGTCGAGCGCGTGTGGCTGCCCAAGCTCCGCTCGGTCACGGCCGCCCTCGCCGAGCTCGCGACGCAGCACCGCGACGCAGCCATGCTCTCTCGCACGCACGGCCAGCCCGCCACGCCCACCACCATGGGCAAAGAGATCGGGGTGTTCGCGTGGCGCCTCGAGCGCGTCATCCGCCAGCTGGATGCCGGAGAGTACCTCGCGAAGTTCTCGGGAGCCACCGGAACCTGGTCGGCGCACGTCGCCGCCGAGCCCGATGTCGACTGGCCGGCGCTGACGCGCGCGTTCATCGAGTCGCTGGGCCTGGGCTTCAACCCGGTCACCACCCAGATCGAGTCGCACGACTGGCAGGTCGAGCTCTACGACCGGGCGCGTCACGCCGGCGGCATCCTGCACAACCTCGCCACAGACATCTGGACCTACATCTCGCTCGGGTACTTCACCCAGATCCCCGTCGCGGGGGCCACCGGGTCGTCGACCATGCCGCACAAGATCAACCCGATCCGGTTCGAGAACGCCGAGGCGAACCTCGAGATCGCGGGCGGGTTGTTCGGCACTCTGGCATCCACTCTCGTGACGAGCCGCATGCAGCGCGACCTCACCGACTCCACGACGCAGCGCAACATCGGTGTCGCCTTCGGTCACTCGCTGCTCGCGCTCGACAACCTGCAGCGCGGCCTCACCGAGATCTCGCTCGCCGAGGACGTTCTGCTGGCCGACCTCGACACGAACTGGGAGGTTCTCGCCGAGGCGATCCAGACGGTCGTTCGCGCCGAGATCGCCGCCGGCCGTTCGCAGATCACCGACCCCTACGCCCTGCTCAAGGACCTCACGCGCGGACGCCGCGTCGGCGCGCCCGAGCTGGCCGAGTTCGTGCGCGGCCTCGACATCGGCGACGCCGCGAAGGAGCGCCTGCTCGCGCTCACGCCGGCTGCCTACGCGGGCCTGGCGTCGCAGGTGGTCGACGCGCTGTAACGCGTTGCGGGGTCGCGCCCTGCCCTCCCGCCGCGTGTCCAGAGCACCCCGCACCGTCCCTCGCGCCGACGGCGCGTCTGGGACACTCACGCCGTGAGGTGGGGCGGGGCGCGCGTTCGCGTGCTCCGCGCCATGCCGCGCTCGTCGCGTCGCGTTGCGTCACCCCCGGCCTGTTGAGTGTCCAAGGCACCCGGACGAAATTAGAAAACGTCCGGGTGTTCTGGACACTCGACGGGGTTGCGCGGGCGGCGGACGACCACCCATCCCCGGCCCGCGTCAGAGAAAAGTCCCCCTGGACGCCGCGCACCGCCGACCCATAGTGTTGACGTCAACATCCCCCACCGCGACCCTTGGGTCGCCATGCGCCGCACCGTCGCGGCACAGAACGGAACAGACGCGATGACGCCTCGACGCCCGCTCATCCCCCGCTTGCTGGCCACCGCCATGGCCGCCCTGCTCGCCGGAGCTCTGGCATTCCCCCTCACGGCGAACGCCGCCACCGGCGTTCCGACCGACCCGAACGACGGCGTTCCGCGGGTCGACCCGCCCGTCACGTACACGAACTTCCAGCCGCTCGCCGATCCCGGTCTCGGAGCCGCCGACTACTTCCAGCCGAAGTGGTTCGACACCGACGGCCGGCACATCCAGGCGCACGGCGGCCAGATCGTCACCACCACCGAGAACGGCCAGACCGTCTACTACTGGTACGGCGAAGACCGCACGAACGGCTACTGGAACAGCCCCGGTGTCGCGGTCTACCGATCGACGGATGCCAAGAACTGGACGAACCTCGGAGACGCGCTGCGCAGCATCTCGACGCGCGACGACCTGCTCACGCCCTACTTCGAGGACCTCTACGACACCGTCGACGAGAACGGCCAGCCGCGCACCGAGAAGATCGATGCCCTGGCCTACCACCTCAACTCGACGCAGAACTCGGACTACACCGCGATCTTCGAGCGCCCCAAGGTGCTGCACAACGCCAAGACCGGAAAGTGGGTCATGTGGTGGCACGCCGACGGGCGCACCGAACCCGGCGGCAGCACCTACGCCCGGTCGATGGCCGCGGTGGCCGTGTCGGACTCCCCCGCGGGGCCGTTCCGCATGACGGGCGCCTTCCGCATGCCCAACCGCACCGACTATCAGGCCTGCACGCAGTACGCCGTTCCCGGCCAGGCACGCGACATGACGGTGTTCCAGGACGACGACGGCACGGCCTACATCTCGTACTCGTCGGAGGAGAACTACAGCCTTTACGTCGCGGAGCTCGACGACAGCTACACGAACGTCACCCACACCACCGACCGCGACACCTTGAACGTCCGCCAGTACTCGGAGGACGGACGGTTCCCGTACATCTTCGACGACGGCTCCCCAGCCGCACCCGAGCGCGGCAAGGACTTCCAGATCGTCAAGGAGTGCGGCCATCTCGAGGCCCCTGCGATCTTCGAGCGCGACGGCACGTACAGCGTCGTCACTTCCGGGGCGACCGGCTGGGCGCCCAACCCGCAGACGTACTACACCGCGGGCGACCTCATGGGCACGTGGATCCGTGGCGTCGACAAGGACGACGCGAACGAGACCGTGTCGTACAACGCCATCCCCGATGGGGGCGACGGCCTGCTCTCGATCGGCGACGTGCGCCGCTCGACGTTCGGCTCGCAGACCACCAACGTCTTCGAGCTCGAACCCGGGAAGTTCGTCTACATGGGCGACCGTTGGAACGAGGGCAAGTCCGACTCGACCTACGTGTGGCTCCCGCTCACGGTGGGCGAGAACGGGCGCCTCGAGATGCACAACCCCGCCGCCGAAGACCCCGCCCGCTACGGCACGGGGTGGGACGCCTCGTACTGGGACGACAAGGGCTTCGGCCACGGCACGTGGAAGGCCGTGACCACCGGTCTCCCCGAAACCGTCCGCCGCGGCGCCGCACCGCAGCTGCCGACGAGCGTCCCCGTCGACACGTCCGCCGGCACCGCCCCGGTCGCCGTCACCTGGTCGTCGATCGACACGAGCGTGCTCGGCCCGCAGACGATCACCGGCACCCTCGCCGCCGACGCCGACTTCACCGCCGGCCGCTCGTTCCAGCGCACGATCACCGTGGCCGAACCCGGCATCGCCGACATCGCCCCCGAGGCGACCGTCACCGCGTCGAGCCGCAACGACCTCGTCGCCACCCTCACCGACGGCAATGCCACGGCCAAGGGCTGGGACGACTGGACCGGCAACGGCTATCCGCGCGACAGCTGGCTGCAGTTCGACTGGGGCACCGACCGCACCTTCGACTCCATCGTCGTGCACACCTACAAGGACGGGGCGACCGCGACCTGGCCCTCCCGCATCCAGGTGCAGTACCGCGACGCGACCGGCGCATGGAGAGACACCGCGGTCGAGGCGACCCTCGCTCAGGATGCCAGCACCCCGGCCCCCGTGGCTGTGATCGACGCCAAGACGCTCCCGGCCACCAGCGCTCTGCGCCTGCGGTTGACGAGCCAGGCGAACACCTGGCAGTCGATCGCCGAGGTCGACGTGTGGGGCAACGCCTCGGCGGCGAACGTGTGCCGCGGCGGTGACGCCTCGGTGTCGGCATCCTTCCACCAGACGAAGTGGGCCACGATGCCCGCCTCCAACGCATGCGACGGCCGGGTCGGCACGGCGTGGTCGACCTGGACCGACACCGGCTACCAGGACTCCGCGACCTTCACGATCGAGACCTCCGAGATCCACCGCCTGAACGAGGTGCGCTTCACGAACACCGAAGGCACCATCGCGGGCGTCTCTCTCGAGTACCGGGACGACCACGGGAACGAGTGGAAGCCCCTGCCGCTGACGGGGGACACCCCGACCGTGACGAACGGCAGCGAGACGACGTTGTCGTTCCCGAAGCTCCTCGCCACCGGGCTGCGGCTGACCTTCTCGACGCCCGGGTCGTACCTGAAGATCCCCGAGATCTTCGTGCCCGAGGCGGGCGGCATCGCGCACATCGAGCCGCTCCTGCCGACACAGCCGAACGCCGACGGCTGGTACACCGCCGCTCCCGGACCGATCTCGCTCTCGCACGACGGCAACACCGAGGTCGAGGTGCAGTACCGCATCGACGGCGGGGCGTGGCAGACGGGAACGACCTTCGACATCACCGCCGACGGAGACCACCGCGTCGACTACCGCGCGCTGTGGAACGGCGCCGAAGTGCCCGAGGTCGCGGGGTCGCTGCCCGTCCGCATCGACACCGCCGCCCCGACCACCGAGGCCAGGGTTGCGAAACCCTCGACCCTGCTGCGCCTGATGCAGCCGGCAGCGGTGTTCCAGGCGCTGGCCCCCGCCGAGGCCACGGTGGTGTTCACGGCGACGGATGCCACCTCCGGCGTCGCCCTGACCGAGTACTCGCTCGACGGGACGACGTGGACCGCCGGTTCGAGCGTCGCGCTGACCGGCGCCGGCGATCACGTCGTGCGGTTCCGCTCCACCGACGTCGCGGGCAACGTCGAGCATGCGCAGTCGGCCACCGTCACCGTCGTTGCGGGCACCGCCCCGGGCGACGGCGACGGTCCCGGGACGGGCTCCGGTGCTCCCGGCGCTCCCGCCGGAACGGTCGGCGGATCGGGGAGCTCGAGCGGCGGCACCGCCGGCGGTCTCGCCGTCACCGGCTCGGAGACGCCCGTGGTTCTCGGCATCCTGGCCCTGGTCCTCGCGGGTCTCGGCGCCGCGCTGCTCGGGGCACGCCGCCGCCGCGCCTGACCGCGCGCGCGTTCCCGCGCCGCGCACCTCGCGAGTGTCCAAAACACCCGGACGAAATTTCGGAACGTCCGGGTGTTCTGGACACTCAACGGGCGAACGCGGCGTCACCGCCCGCCGCGCGACGACTCACCCAGAGGTGAGCGACCGCGCGGAGCGCGGGAGCGCCGGGCACACGCGGGAGAATGGATGCCATGCGCGCGATGATCATGGATGCCCTGGCCGAAGCCCTCGAGGTGCGCGAGGTCGAGGCGCCGTCCGCTCCCGCGGGCGGGGTCGTGGTCGAGGTGCACGCGACAGGCCTGTGCAAGAGCGACTGGCATGCGTGGGTTGGGCACGACGACGTCGCGCTCCCCCATGTTCCGGGTCACGAGCTGGCCGGCGTGATCGTCGAGGTCGGGGCGGGTGTTCAGCGCTGGGGCGTGGGCGACCGCGTCACCGTGCCCTTCGTCATGGGGTGCGGGGCGTGCGAGTGGTGCCGCGGCGGTAACGCCCAGGTGTGCCCCGACCAGCAGCAGCCGGGCTTCACCCAGTGGGGCAGCTTCGCCGAACACGTGGTGCTGCGCGCGGCCGACACCAACGTCGTGCGCATCCCCGATGACGTGTCGTTCGAAGCGGCCGCGGCCCTGGGCTGCCGCTTCGCCACCGCCTACCGCGCCCTGACGAGTCGTGCGGGGGTGAAGGCCGGTGAGTGGATCACCGTGGTCGGCGCGGGCGGGGTGGGCCTCAGCGCCGTGATGATCGGGGCCGCCCTCGGCGCTCGCGTCATCGCGGTCGATCGCACCCCCGCGGCCCTCGACGCCGCTCGCCGCCTCGGCGCCGAGCACACGCTGGTCGCCGACGGTTCCGACATCGCCGCCGCCGTGCACGAGCTCACCGGCGGCGGCAGCCACGTCTCGGTCGACGCCGTCGGCAGCTCGCAGACGGCGCGCGACGCCGTGCTGAGCCTGCGCCGTCGCGGTCGGCACGTGCAGATCGGCCTGCTGCCCACCGCCGACGGTGAGACCCCGATGCCCATGGCGCGCGTGATCGCATGGGAGCTCGACCTGCTGGGCAGCCACGGCATGGCCGCGGTCGACTACCTCGAGATGCTGTCGCTCATCGAGAGCGGCGCCCTCCGTCCGCAGGAGCTGATCGAGCGGATCGTCGGACTCGACGAAGCCGCGGAGCTGCTGCCCAGGATGGACTCGGCATCGCCCGCGGGCATGACGATGATCGACCCGCGTCGGTAGGAACCGAGGCGTTACGCCCGGGGAGCGGCGGGGCCGTCGTCGGTGCGCGGGGCGTCGGACGCGGTCGCGGCGCCGGGGGTCGTACCATCCGGTGCATCCTTCGGCAGGAGCAGCGGGCGATCCACCGTCGCGGTGACCTTGGTGGGGTCGACGACGAGCAGCAAGAGCGCGAGCGAGACGAGAGTGACGATGAACGTCGCCCCGGCCGCGACCAGTCCCACGATCAACGCACGCTGGATCTCGTCGGCGGGACGCGTCTGGAAGAAGCCCATCGACATGAGCGTGACGAAACCGGCGAAGAGCGCGGCGATGAAGGCCAGCCCGAGGAGCTGGACGGGCTTCATGAGGTCGCGGCGGGTGGTGGGCTTGTCGGTCATGACGCGGCCTCCTCGGAGGGTACGGCCGGAACGGGCTCGGGGCGGCGCGGAGAGAAGCCCGCGATCGCGAGGAACACGGCGACGACCGCCGCGTACCCGCCGAAAAGTCCCACGGCGATGGTGATACCGGTCAGCGTGAACGAACCCGCCCCGGCGATGCTGTAGTCGAGCGCGTACTGCTGGATCGGGAGCATCAGCACGACTCCGAGCACGAGACTCAGGATGCCGATGAGCACGCCGTCGCGCGCGCCCGCGGCCCCGACCGTCTTTCGTTGGCGCAGGGCGCCGACCAGCTCGACGGCGCCCGAGAGCAGCGCCCAGGCGATGACGACCCCGAAGAACACGCCCGTCGTGCGCCAGCTGCCGACGCTGCCGACCATGCCCGCGACGAGCGAGACGACCGCGAGCAGGGCGGGCGTCAGGCGCTCACCCCGCGGGTGGACGAGCCACACCGACAGGGCGAAGACGAGTCCGGTCGCAAGGGCGAATCCGCTGAACACGCCGAGCCCGAGGGGCGCGGAATGGTCGGACGAGAACGTGACCATCACGGCGGCGAGCGCCGCGAAAAGGGCGCGCGCGAGCTGCACGTGGCGAACGTCGAAGGCTCGCTCGGAAGAAGGAGTGGTCACGGAGGGTCCCGGAGAGACGGTGTCGATGTCGCCCAGTCTATTCCTCGGCGCCTGAGCGGACTTTGTGGACGCTCGATGTCGAGACGCTTCCGGCCGACCGTCATACCCCTCGCGCGGGCACCGCGTGCCGGGCGGGAGCGGGCGGTCGCAGCATGGCCGTCGGAGTGGCCCCGCGGATGCCGCGGATCGGGGCGATCTCTTCGAAACCGAGACGGCTGTACAGGCGACGGTTGTCGGGAGTCGACGATTCGAGGTAGGCGGTCGCACGCGTGACGTCGAGAGTGTCGAGCCGGGAGCGCAGCAGCGCACCGCCGACACCGAGCCCGCGTGCGGCGGGCGAGACGCCGATCTGCGCGAGGTACCAGTGCGGCGATCGGGGGCGGTGGCGCGCCAGGCGCGACGACAGGACGGCGGCGCGGACGAGGCCCGGGAGGCCGAGCGCTGCCAGATACTCGGGGAGCCGCCGCCACGGGAGGGATGCAGCGCCGGGGCCCTCCCACGCGGCGACACCGAGGATCTCGTCGCGGTCGGCGTGGCGCGCGAGGTCGACGCTGCCGGTTTCGAAGGCGGCACCGCGGAGCATGGCGGTGAACAGGGTCGTGAGCCGCTCGAGGCGGCGGCTTCCGGGCAGGATCGCGGCCATCACGGGGTCGTCGCGGAAGGCACGCGCGAGCACAGCCGCGGCGGCGGGGAGGTCGGCCTCGCGGGCGGGGGTGATGTGCAGTTCGGTCATCGCGTCCTCCAATTGGTCCAAGTGGATATATTCAGTATGCGAGACTCGACCGGCCCGATCACTTGGAGAACGCCGTGAACCCCGAGGCTCCCACCCGTGACTACCTCCCTCTCGAGGAGCGCCGAGAGCGCCTGCTCGACGCCGCGCTCTCGGTCGTCGCCGAATCAGGGGTAGCTGCCCTCAGCCTGCGGCGGGTGGCCGAGCGCGCCGACGTCGCGCACCGCGTGGTCACCTACGCCTTCGGATCCAAAACCGCCCTCGTCGAGGCCGTGCTCCACCGGGCCTCGCAGCGCGCGCTCGACGCGGTCTGGGCCGGCGACCTCCCCCTCGACGACTTCGCCGAGTCGGTGCGTCTCTCGCTGCACGGCCTGGCTCGCGATCTCCGCCGCCACGAGAGCGAGTACCGTGTGGTGAGCGAGCTCACGGCATCCGCCCGCGCTCATCCCCAGCTCCGCGCGGCGGCGCAGAGCGAGATCGCCGCGAGCACCCGGGCCATCGCCGAGAGCATCGAGCGGTGGTCGAGCATGACGGGGCGCGCTCTGACCACCCCCACGCCGGTCGTCGCGGCGGCCCTGCGCGCGAGCGTCGACGGGTTGGTCGAGTGGTGGTTGAGCAGCCACGACGAACGCGTCCTCGACGACGTCGTGGAGGTGCTGGCATCCGCCTTCAGCGGTCGGGAGGCCGATCAGGAGCGACCGCACACGGCCGAGGAGCAGGGGCGATAGCCTCTCGACGATCCCTCGCGCGGCCCGGGTCCTGCCGACGGCCGCGATCCGAGGGCATCGTTTCCGACACCAGAGGAGAACATCGTGACCACGCAGCCCGCACCCGCCGGAACGACCTACCCGGGCAAGACGCTCGGAATCATCGGCCTGATCGTCGCCTTCCCGTTCAACCTGATCGGCCTGATCATCTCGATCGTCGCTCTCGTCCAGTCGAAGAAGGCCGGGTACAAGAACACCCCCGCGCTGATCGGCATCATCGTCGGTGCTGTTCTCGTCGTCGTGGGCATCGTTGTCGCCATCATCCTCGTCAGCGTCTTCGCGGGGATCTTCGCCGCGTGCGGCGACCTGGGTCCGGGGCAGCACTACGTCGACGGGGTGACGTACACCTGCTCCTGAATCACGCTCGAATGTGCAGAGGGACCGGGCCGCACGGCTCGGTCCCTCTGCACGTTCTGCGGACCGCCTCCGCTCGCCGATCTCGATGATCGGCGACACCGGCAGCCACGCCGCTCACTCGACGAGCTGACGATCCTTCTCGGCCAGCGTGCGCTCGACGGCCTCGGCCACACGCGCGTCCTCCGCCTGCTGCGCGCGACGACGTCGCTCGCGCAGCAGGCGCGGCCCGAACACCGCCCCCGCGACGACCAGCACGACCAGGAGCAGCAGCGGCCAGGGAACAGCCCAGCCGAAGGTCGAGACCTCGATCGGATCGAGCGTCGAGATGGAGCCGGCGGCATCCGTCACGATCGGGGTCGCCGACACCGACGCGATGAGCACGCCCATCGCAGCCACCGCCGGAACACGCACGTCGCGCTCCCAGCTCTCCCCGGGCAGCAGCGTGGGGGCGGCGGCGTCGGGCGCGGACTCGAGGCGCGCGAGGCCGAAGGGACCGGTGACGGCGTCGGTCTCGTCGGCGCTGAGCGAGACGTTGCCGACGTTGTGCAGGCGGTAGTGAACGGTGGCGTCGCCGAACAGGAACGGCACGAAACCGCCGTCCCACCCGACACGCAGATCGTCGACGGCGAGGGCCGGGGAGAGGTCTCCCCCGACGCGGATGCCGGTGCGGATGCCGAGGCGACGGTCGACGTTGACGTTCGCGGAGGCGTCGGCCACCGTGAGGGAGGTGACGACCCCGCCCGCGTAGTCGCCGGGGGTGGCGTTCGAGGGGACGTCGACGACGAACGGCACCTCGACGGTCTGGCCCGCGGGAACGGAGACATGACGCTGCGGCACGGTGACCCAGGCGCCGACGCCGACCGGCTGCTCGTTCGCGACGCGCAGATCGAGGGCGCCCGTCGAGGTCGTGTAGCCGTCGGCCGCGTAGACGTCGAGTTCGACCGTCTCGGCACCGCGGTTTGCGATGACCAGGGCATCGTCGAGGTGGGCACCGGGGTTCAGCGCGTAGCTGTAGTTCGTGCGGTCGGCGCCGAGCGCGTTCGAGGCGGTGCGCACGGTCCAGGTCACGTCGTCGGTCGCGGCCAGGGCGGGTGACGCGCTGGAGGCGCCCCCGGCGATCAGCGCCGCGGCGAGAGCGAGGGCGGCGACCCGCGAGGGGGAGGGCAGTCGAGTCATGGGAGGTCCTTCGGGAGGGGCACCGGCGGGGAGGAGAGCTCCCCGCCGGTGCTGTTCGCTGGTCAGCCGGCCAGCGCGGTGAGGGTCAGGGTCGCGCGGTAGCTTCCCTTTTCGACGGTGTTGGGGATCTTCAGGTCGAGATCGGCACCGACGACTCCGGCGCTGCGGTCGTGGCCCACGGGGGCTGCACCGAGCAGACGCGAGACCGACAGACCGTCGCCGCCGTCGTAGCCCGACTTCACCGCGGCACCCGCGACGGCCCCGGCCCCCGCGGTGACGACCTTCGGCGACCACCCGAGGAACGAGCCCTTGAAGGTCTTGCCGTCGTCGACGAAGTCGCCCACCGACGCCGACACCGACCACGGCGACGTGTTCGCGCGGGTGTCGGTCACCGTGATCGGGTTGATCTGACCGGTCGCCTCGAAGTACTGCAGGTTCTTCTCCTGCGCGGTCCCCATGTCGACCAGGCCGTTGTGGCCGTTGATCGTCCAGCCGAACTCACCGGGCGCGCTGGTGGGGACATCCACCTGGATGTCCTGGCCGTCGCCGTGGTTCGGGTGGATGGTCACCTCGTCCTGAATGGTGCCCACGGCCTCGGCCGGCTTCGAGCCGTTCTCGGGGCCGCACCACAGCACCTTCTTGAGCTCGACCGCAGCGTTGGGTGCGTCGCAGGTTCCGGAGCGGATGTTCTGGACGATCAGCTGGTCCTTCTTGACCTGCACCTTGACGTACGAGCGCACGTGCTCCTGGTTCTGCACGGAGTTGTACCAGTAGTTCGCCGGGTTCAGCGGATCGGCGCCGTTACCGGCACCGCTCGTGCCGCTGTTGTCGGGCGAGGTGATGTCGTAGTACTTCGAGCCGGATGCCGAGTTGGCGGTGACGTAGACGACGCCACCGGGTCCCTCGAAGACTTCGTCCTGACCGGGCTTCTCGTCGGCGTTCGCCTTGGAGCCGTTCTTGATCTCGTACGAGCGCGAGTAGCTGTGGTCGTGACCCTGGAGCACCAGGTCGACGCCGAGCTTCGAGAACGCCGTCGGGAAGTCGGTGCGACGGATCTTGTTGTCGGCGTCCTTGGCGTGATCGGCCGGCGAGTAGATCGCGTGGTGGTACACGAGCACCGTGTACTTGGCATCCGCTCCGTGCTTGTTGACGACGTCGGTGACGTACGAGATGTGCGCGTCGTCGCCGCCGCCGCCCTGCGAGGTGGCGTAGCTGTTGCTGTTCAGGTCGATGTAGAGCACGTCCTTGTACATGAACCAGTAGTCGCCGCCCGACTCGGTGCCGATGCTGCCCGAGCCCTTGCGGTAGTAGGCGCCGGAGCGGTCGGTGTTGGGCGTGTACAGGTGCTGCTCGTACGCCTTGCCACCCACGTCGTGGTTACCGATCGTGGCGACCCACGGGTACTGGCGCAGCTGGTCGGGAGCGAGGAACGAGTCCCAGTGCGACTCCGTGTTCGCGGTCTCGACCTGGTCGCCGCCCGAGACGAGAAGCTCGGCGTTGGGGTTGGCGCCCACCGCGACGTTCATCGTGTCCTGCCAGCCGGCCTGGTCCTTCGCGAGGTTGCCGGACGAGCCGATCTGCGGATCTCCGAAGAAGAGGAAGTCGTAGTCGCCCTCGAACGACTGCGTCTTGAAGGAGTAGGTGTTCGACCAGTTGCCGTCGGAGCCGACGCGGTACGAGTACGCCGTGTTCTCGGCGAGGCCCGTGATCGTCGCGTGACGGTTGAAGCCTCCGCTCGAGGCGATGTTGGCGGTCCCGGATGCCGAGAACGTCGTGGCCGACGCCGGGAACTGGCCGCCCGTCACCGCCGAGGTGGGCGCGAGCTGCACCGTCTGGGCGGTGTCGGCCGAGGAGTACCAGGTCACGATGCGCTGCGACTGGTCGGCACCGACGCCGAGGATGATGCCGGTGAGGGTGGCCGGGGTGTCGGCCACCGCCGCCGGGACGCTCGCCACGCCCGTGAGGACGAGTGACGCGCCGACCGCGGCGGTTGCGATCCACGAGACACGGCGACGCGTGCGCGTCCCGTGCGACGTCGATGCGGTGAGGAACATGGCTGTCCGTTTCTTTCGGTGGGGGTCTCTGGTGCGCGCCCGCCGATGGCGAGCTCGCTCCACGCTCCGTCCGCCAGGTGACGCCGGGGTGAATTGTTGACTCAGCACACGTATCGGCTGCGACAACTCCCGTCATTCGATGCCGAGAATGCGCTGCACGAACCAGACGAGACCGGCCACGGTGACCACGACCGCGATCGCGGCGCTCACCCACATCCCCACGCGCGGGGCCCGGCGGCGCAGCAGCACGAGCAGCGGGAAGACGATCACGATGATGCCGATCTGCACGGCCTCGATGCCCACGTTGAACACCAGCAGTGACCAGAGCAGGGTCCACGACCAGGGCTCGTCGATGCCGAGCGCCGAGGCGAAGCCGAGACCGTGCACGAGGCCGAACACGAACACCACGGCGACGCGGAGCCAGCCGGCGCGGTCGAGGCGGAGGAAGCCGTGCGCGTGCGACAGGTCTTGGTCGGCCTGATCGCGGCGGAGCAGGCGCCAGAGGTACCAGGCCGCGACGACCGCGATCGAGAGGGCGATGGTCGGCTCCACCACCTCGGGAGGCGCGGCGATCACCCCGGTCGCGGCCAGGATGAACGTCACCGAGTGCGCAAGCGTGAACGTCGTCGCCGCGATCACGATCTCGCGCAGTCGCCGCGACCCGACGATGAGCGCGAGCAGGAAGAGGATGTGGTCGATCCCGGTGAGCAGGTGCTCGGCGCCGAGACGGAAGAACTCCCAGAAGCGCTCGAGGGTCGACTGCGCGGTCGTGAACGACGGGTGCTCGGCATCGAGGACCGTGCTTCCCTCGTGCAGGTCGAGGTCGTAGGTGAGGATCGTCTTCGTGTCGGTGACGAAGCCCTCCGCGTCGGGGAAGAGCGACGCCGTGATCTCGTGGCCGTTCTCCGAGGGCGGGCAGGTGTCGTCGAGGGTGACGACGGCGTAGGGGACGCCGTCCTGTTGGGTCATCGAGATGTCGTCATCCATGCGCGGGGTGCACGCCTCTCCGGCGGCCGTGATCTGGAAGCGCTCGGTGACGTAGCGGGCGATCGTGTCGCGGTGCGCGGTCAGGACGGCGGCCTGCTCGGAGGCATCGCCGCCCTGGAACGCCGCCATCCCCGTGCGGTAGAGCGGGTCGTCCTTCTCGGCGTCGGCGGCCGACACCACCAGCAGGTCGTACTCGAGCTGCAGCTCGGCGCGGACGACGCCCGTCCCGCCGCTCTCGAGATGCGCGTAGACGACCGACAGGATGCCGTGGGCCGAGGCCGGCGCAGCCATCGAGAGCAGAGCCGCAATCCCCGCGGCGACGAACAGGACGCGCGAGAGGACGCGTCGAACAGAGACAGACATGTGCACCTTTCCGCCGGGAATGGTGCGCGCTCGTCGTGAACGGTTGCCCGCGGTGCGGAGAACGGAAACGAAACGTGCGGACGTCGTTCTCTCGCGCGCCACCTGCGCCGTCCAGGGTGAGGGGGTGAAGCGAAAGGTCCTGGCCGCGATGGCGGCGGCGGCGATGGCGGCTGTGCTGTCGAGCTGCGCGAGCGACGAGGGATGGTCGGCGATGCGCCCCGCTCCCGCGGCGGTGGGGTCCCCCGCCCCGGGGTTCGCGCCGGCCACGGCCCCGGCGCCCGAGTCGACGCACACCCCCGCCCCCGGCTCGTGGAGCGGCGTGAGCGCCCCCGCCGGCTACCGCGTGGTGCTGCTGACCGTGGGCGACGACGCCCCCACCGCGACGCTCGTCGCCGCGGTGCGGGACTGGGCCGCCGAGACACGCGCCGACCTGCGTGTCGTGCACGCCGACGACGACATGATCGACGGGGCCGTGCGCGCGATGGACCTCAATCCCGACCTCATCATCAGTGCGGGCGACGCGCTCGTCGACCCGCTCGCCACCGTGACGGCGAACCACCTCGACCGGCAGTTCCTCATCGTGGGTGCCGAGCTCGCCGAGCCGACCGAGAACGTCACGGCCGCCGACTGGACCGGTGCCGCCTACCGCGGAGAGGGCCTCGGCACCGCCGCCGCATACGACCCGGCGACGTTCACGCCCGAGCGCGCGGGGGCCGCGGTGCGCGCGGGGGTCGCGGCCGTGCTCACGGGGCTGCGGGGCGTCGTGCTCTGGATCGACTAGGCGCGACGACGACGTCGAGCGACACGCACGACCGCGCCGGTCGCCACGGCCGCGGCAGCCAGGGCGGCGCCCCACAGGGCCACCTCGACCCCCGTGGCGGGGAGCGTTCCGGCGCGCGGGGTGCCGGCATCCGGGACCGCGGCCGAGGTGGGCGTCGGCGAGGGAGAGGCCGGGGCGTCCGTTCGTGCGGGCACCTGCACCTGGATGACCATCGAGTCGTCGGTCGAATCGGCGCTGCCGGCAGCAAGGGGCACCCACAGGACGGATGCCACGAGCACCGCCGCCGTCACCTTCACGGAGATCACGACGCCGAGTCTGTCGGGTAGAGGTGAAAACGCGGCCACCGGAGAGTGAACTACAGATCGATCCCGAGGAGGACCCGGATACGCCCCACGGCGGACGATCACGCGGCGCTCGGTCGCTGAGATGGAATCATGACCTCCTCACCTGTGCTCACCGCCTCCGGCCTCGTCAAGCAGTACGGCGAGCTGCGCGCCCTCGACGGCGTCTCGCTCACGATCCGCACCGGGGAGTCCGTCGCCGTGATGGGCGCCTCGGGCTCGGGCAAGACCACGTTGCTGCACTGCCTCGCGGCCGTCATCGCCCCCGACGCGGGCTCGATCGTCCTGAGCGCTCCCAGCGCCGCTCCGCGCGAGCTCGTCGGCCTGAGCGAGAGCGAACGCTCCCGCGTACGTCGCGAGGCGCTCGGATTCGTCTTCCAGGAGCACCTGCTGCTACCCGAACTCACCGCCGTCGAGAACGCGGCGCTGCCCCTGCTGCTGACGGGCATGCGCCGACAGGATGCCGAGCGGCACGCCGCCGTCTGGCTCGCCGCCCTCGGTCTCGCGGGGATGGAGGGTCGTCGCATCGGTCAGCTCTCGGGCGGTCAGGCGCAGCGCGTCGCCATCGCCCGGGCACAGGTGACGGGGGCTCCCGTCGTGTTCGCCGACGAGCCCACCGGCGCCCTCGACTCGACGACCTCGTCCGACGTGCTCGACGCCCTGCTTCTCGCCACGACCGGTCAGGGCCGCACTCTCGTCATGGTCACGCACGATGCCGACGTCGCCCGCCGGTGCTCGCGGATCGTGCGGGTGCGCGACGGTCGGATCGTCGGGGATTCGGCGATGGATGCCGCGGCATCGGTGTCACCGGCGAGCTCGGCACCGCGGTCCGCTGCGGTGCAGCCGGCCCCCGCGTCCGTCCCGACCTCGACCTCGACCTCGACCTCGACGGAGGTGAACCGATGAGCACCGTCCTCCCCCTCGCGCGTCTGCTCTCGCGCCCCGCGCGCCAGGGCCGGGCGGCGATCGCCCTCCCCGTCGTCGCGTTCGCCGTCACCACCGCGCTGCTGCTCGTCGTCGCGGGCGGTGCGCGCATGTTCCTGGTGGATCCGCGAGCCGGGGCCGAGGGCGGGCTCTACGGCATCCTGGCCGTGCTCGCTCTGGTGCTGCTCGCCGTGCCCCTCGTCACCCTCGGCGCGGCGGCCGCGCGGCTGACGAGCCGGCGCCGCAACGATCGCCTCGCGACCCTCCGCCTGCTCGGCGCGAGCACGCGAGAGCTGTGGTCGCTGACCGTGTTCGAGGCGACCGCCATCGCCGCTGCGGGAGCAGCGACCGGAGTGCTGCTGTACGCCGTGCTCCTCCCGGCGGTCGGATTACTGCCGTTCTTCGGCGGACCGGTCGGCGTCGGTGCGGTGATCGTCGATCCGCTGCTGGGCGCGGGGGTGCTGGCATCCGTGGTGCTCATCGGCGCGGTGAGCGCCGCCGCGAGCCTGCGCAAGGTCGCCGTCACCCCGCTCGGCGTACGCACACGCAGCGAGGCCCCCGCGAAGAAGACCACGGCGTTCGTCGTCGGCGCGGTGCTCATCGCCGGGGTCGTGGCCCTCGTGGCGAACTTCGGCTCCCTGGCCCCCATGCTGGGGCCGGCCGTGACGATCGCCGTGCTGCTCGGCCTGTTCG
The DNA here is from genome assembly GCF_052660795.1 of Sphingomonas sp. G5. Taxonomy (NCBI): domain Bacteria; kingdom Pseudomonadati; phylum Pseudomonadota; class Alphaproteobacteria; order Sphingomonadales; family Sphingomonadaceae; genus Sphingomonas; species Sphingomonas sp. G5. The sequence continues at coordinate 3,474,766 of NZ_CP109660.1, forward strand.
CCGGAGCCCTCGCCCTGCTCAATCTCATCGGCGCGCCGATCGTGGCGGCCCGCGGGCGCACCATGGCCCGCCGCGCGCGATCGGCAGCCGCCCTCGTCGCGGGCCGAGAGCTCGCCGCCCACGCCGGACCCGCGTGGCGCCGGGTCTCGGGCATGGCGCTCGTGTCGTTCATCGCGGTCGTCGCCGGGTGCGGTCTCGCGATCGCCGACATCGCCGGTGAGGCCGGACCGCTCATGGCCGACATCCGCACGGGAGTGCTCGTGACCCTCGGCATCGCCTTCGTGCTGCTCGCGTGCGCGGTGGGGGTGACGCAGGCGGCGTCGGTGCTCGAGGAGCGCGAGCTGATCGTGGGCCTGGACCGCCTCGGCATCCCGGATGCCGAACTCCGCCGCGCCCGCCGCATCACCGTCATGGTGCCGCTGCGGTGGGCCGCCGTGGGAGGCGCAGCGCTCGGCCTGATGCTCGCGTTCCCGATCGTCGGGATCAGCCTGATCGTCGCCCCGCTGTCGGTGCTGACGATCGCGCTGACCTTCGCCGCGGGCTTCGCCCTGGTCGCCGCGGCCCTGGCCTCGACGCGGCCGATCGTGACCGGCATCCGTCGCGGCGCTCTCTGAGGCCCGGGCCCGTCGCCCGGCGCACGGCGCCGGGCGCACGGCGCCCGTCGAGTGTCGCCCGTCGAGTGTTGAGTGTCCAAAACACCCGGACCATTCCGCAGAACGTCCGGGTGTCTTGGACACTCAACGCCCACGCCCACTCAACGCCCACGCCCACGTCCCCAACGCCCACTCCCCCTCTTGAGTGTCCAAAACACCCGGACCATTCCGCAGAACGTCCGGGTTTCTTGGACACTCACGCCCACGCCCACGCCCACGCCGACTCAACGCCCACGCCCCCACGCCGCCTCCCCGCGCCGGGAGGGCGGCTCCCGGGTGCTACCGTGCCGAGGTGATCCCGGATGCCACTCCCCCGCGCCGTATCCACGTCTCGGCCGCGGTCATCACCGACGCCGACGGACGCCTGCTGCTCGTGCGCAAGGCCGGCACGACGGCGTTCATGCAGCCCGGCGGCAAGCCCGAGGCCGGCGAGACGCCCGCCGAGACGCTCGCGCGGGAGCTGGCCGAAGAGGTCGGCCTGCGCGTCGACCCCGCGCTGCTCGAACCCCTCGGCTCGTACGCGGCGAGCGCGGCGAACGAACCGGGCTTCGAGGTCGTAGCCGAGGTCTTCCGCGTCGACATCGGCGACCAGAAGCCGGCCCCGGATGCCGAGATCGCCGAGCTCCGCTGGGTCACCGCCGCCACGGCATCCGGTCTCGAGATCGCGCCTCTCGCCCGCGAGTATTTCCTACCCGCCTGAGGCCCCTGCGCTTCGCGCCCCGAAACGCGCGTTGAGTGTCCACAACACCCGGACGGATCCGAAAATCGTCCGGGTGTTGTGGACACTCAACGGGCAGGGCGGGGGCGGGCGGGGCGGGCGGGGCAGAGCCGGGCACGGCAGGGCGGACGGGGCAAGGCGGGGCAGGGCCGGGCACGGCAGGCGCCACGGCGGGACGAGCCGCGGCGACCCCCGCGGCGGCCTACCAGCTGCCCTTGCTGTAGTCCTTCAAGAAGATCCCGAACAGGTCTTCGCCGGCCTCGCCGCGCACGATCGGGTCGTACACGCGGGCGGCGCCGTCGACGAGGTCGAGCGGGGCGTGGAAGCCCTCTTCGGCCAGGCGCACCTTGGTGAAGTGGGGGCGCTCGTCGGTGATCCAGCCGGTGTCGACCGCGGTCATGAGGATGCCGTCCGACTCGAACATCTCGCGCGCGCTCGTGCGCGTCAGCATGTTCAGCGCGGCCTTGGCCATGTTGGTGTGCGGATGGCCGGGGCCCTTGTAGCCGCGGCCGAACACGCCCTCCATCGCCGACACGTTGACGATGTACTTGCGACGCGCGGTCGATGCGGCCATCGCGGGGCGCAGCCGGCTGACGAGCAGGAACGGCGCGGTCATGTTGGCGAGCTGCACCTCGAGCATCTCGAGGGGCTCGACCTGGTCGACGTGCTGCGTCCAGCTGTTGATGCGGTCCTCGTCGGGAACGAGTCCGCCCGCGTCGATCGCCGTGCCGGCGGCCAGACGCTCGAGCGACGACGAGCCCGCGGCCATCGCCTCGGCGGTCAATTCGTCGGCGGTGCGCGCGGCCGACGCGAGGATGGGGTGCGCCGACACCGACTGCGCGAGGGCGAGCGGGTGGGCGTCGTTCGTGTGGCCGAAGGTGACCAGTTCGGGCAGCGGTCCGTCGGGGAGCGGTGCGAGCTCGGCATCCACCAGGGGTTTGTACGCCCCCGGAGACCGCCGCACCGTTTGAGCTGCGTTGTTGATGAGGATGTCGAGAGGGCCTTCGGATGCCACCGACTCCGCCAACCCGATCACCTGGGCGGGGTCGCGCAGGTCGATGCCGACGACCTTGAGGCGGTGGATCCATTCGGCACTGTCGGGCAGCGACGAGAAGCGGCGCACGGCATCGCGCGGGAAGCGCGTGGTGATGGTGGTGTGAGCGCCGTCGCGCAGCAGCCGCAGCGCGATGTACATGCCGATCTTCGCGCGGCCGCCGGTGAGCAGGGCCCGCTTGCCGGTGAGGTCGGTGCGGGCGTCGCGCTTGGCGTGGCTCATGGCCGCGCAGTCGGGGCAGAGCTGGTGGTAGAACGCGTCGACCAGCGTGTAGTCCTGCTTGCAGATGTAGCAGGCGCGCGCCTTGATCAGCTCGCCCGCGAACGGCATCTCGGTGCGGGCCTGCAGCGGGATGCCGCGCGTCTCGTCGTCGATGCGGTCGGCGGCGCCCGTGGCGGTCGCGGCCACGACCGCGCGATCGGCCTCGGCGATGCGCTGACGCTTCTCTTTGCGCGACTGGCGCTTGACGTCTTTGTAGAGCTTTCCGGTCTGGCGGCGCAGGGCGATGTACGCGGGATCTTCCGGGTCGAGCGACGAGGCGGCGTCGATGACGCGCAGCGCGATCTCGAGCTCGGTCGGATCGATGGATACCGCCCGCGCGGCATCGCGGTCGGGGTTCAGCTGTGTTTCGGGCACAGGGAAGTGTACCGAGGCGAATCTGGACGATCGGTGGGCCGGGCGTGTCGTGGCCCAGACCGCCGCGTCACGAGAACAGGCAATGCCACCAGAACCAGGACGACTCCCCGCGAAACGGCCTGATCTCAGCGAATCGCCTGTTCTCGACACAGGCCCTCGGGAGTGGTCGGGCGCCGCGTCAGCGCTGCCCGGACTCGACCCAGCGGGTGTGCGCCTTCAGCGCGTGCAGCACGGCCAGACGCACCGCGAAGTACAGCACCGCGCCGATCGCGACCAGGGCCACGCCCCAGGTGAGCAGAAGGATGAAGATATGCGCCCCGAACATCCCGCGAGCCTAACGGGCGGCGGGGGAACCGGCCGCCGAGGCGTGCGTCTCTCCCCCGACCGCAGCGCCCGTGCCCTCGGACACGTGCCGCGACCGGTCGTACCGCAGCAGCCACTTCTGCGCCGGGATCTCGACGGCCCGGTGCAGCACCCACGCGATCGCGAGCGCGATGGAGAAGGCGGCGAGCGCGAGCAGCAGCGCGTGCCGCCACGGCAGTTGCGGGTGGCCGTCGGGCCACGACGACGACACCGACGCGATCACGAGCAGGTGCACGAGGTAGAAGGCGAACGACACGCGTCCGAGCTCCTGCCAGAGCGGACGGGCGAGGAACGTCGACCCGCCGTGCGCGTCGGCCGCGGCGAGCGAGGCGACGAGCAGCGCGAACGACCCCACGGTCGCGGCGAGCCCCGGGTGGATGTCGGTGCCGGGGATCGGTGGCGCCTCCGACAGGGCGTAGCCCACGACGGCGAGGGGGAACGTGTAGCGCAGCTTCCACGGCATCCAGGCTCCGCTCTTCAGGAGCAGCGCGAGGGTGACGCCCAGCACGAACTCGGGCAGGCGGAGCAGCGGAGTGGATGCCGCCGACATCGGCAACGGCGAGATCGCAGCGATCTGTGGGGCCAGGGCGACGAGCACGAGGGATGCCACGACCACGCCGCCCCGCGCGCGGTTCGAGAGGCGCACGAGCGGACGGATGAGGAACGGGAAGCTCAGGTAGAAGAACGCCTCGCACACGAGCGACCAGCTGGCGGGGTTTCCGGCCTGCCACCAGTCGGGCACCCAGCCGTTGACGAGGAGGACGTTCGCGACCAGGGGCGCCCGTCCCGCGGTCCGGATCTCGGGGACGAGGGTCGCCGCGGCGACCAGAGCCAGTCCCACGCCGACGAGATGCAGGGGGTAGATGCGGGCGAAGCGGTGCCAGTAGAACGACCCGGCGCTCTGCTGCGGCTTGTGGCCCCAGGCGAGCACGAAGCCCGAGAGGATGAAGAAGAGCGTCACGCCGGTCTTGCCGGCTTCGAAGACGAAGGCCCAGACGGTTCCGGCGGTGCCGCCGAAGTACTCGACCGCCATGAGGTGGTGACCGAAGATCAGCATCGCCGTCGCCCAGCGGAGCCCTGTCAGAGAGGGCAGGTGGCGCGCGGGGTTCGCGGGGTTCGCGGGGTTCGCGGGGTTCGCGGGGTTCGCGGGGTTCGCGGGGTTCGCGGGGCGGGATGCCGTCGCCGGAGCCGTCACGCGAGGAGCGGGTGCCGTCAAGGTACTGATCGTCGTCGCCTCCGTGTCGTCTCGCTCGCCGGCGATCAGCGACCCGTGCGGGGCGCACGAGTCCACACCGACGCGAGAGAAAATACCGGCCGAGTGCCAAGAAAAGCCTGAAAGGCCCGGGGGTTGACGGCGACAGCCTCCCTTCTCCTGGACGAGGAGCGGACCCGGTGGATAGCCTGGCGACTCCGCGCCACGCAGGGGGAAGAGGGCAGATGGCCTCGCGTTCGATCGACCCGGTTCCGCCCGAGAAGCTCGCCCGCCGCGCGCGGGTTCTCGCGTTCGTGCTGGCGCCGATCTTCGCCGTCGTCGCGGTCATGTACCTGTGGATCGGTCTGGACGAGCCCACCCTCCTGGCGGGCGGGGTGACAGTCGGGCTGCTCAGCGTGCTGTGGCTGCTGGCCGCCGTTCGCCCGTCGCCGAACGTGCACCTCGCGGCCCTGGCGGTGGCAGGAGGCGGGGGCGTCATCGCCGCCGTGGTGGCGTTCGCTTCGATCTCGGCGACGAACGGCCTCTCGGTCACGTATCTGATCGGGGTGGTCATCAACATCGCCATCGGCTACTTCTTCGTGCGCCTGACCGTGCGGGCCCTCAGCGCCCCCTGAGCCCGCGCGCGGGAAGCCCCGACCGGCAATCCGAACCGAGCACGCCTCCGAAATGATCTCGGCGGTCCCCCACCCGAGGACCGCGCACTCGCCCGGAGGAATGATGTTCGAGACGCACACGCCCGCTTTGGCGCGCCTGGACGCGTTCACCAACGTGACCGATCTGCTCGTCCGCCGTGCGGAGGAAGCCCCCGATCACATCGCCTTCGAGGTGCCGACCGACAGCGGGTGGAAGCCGGTGACCACCGCGGCCTTCCTCGATGCCGTCCGCGCGCTCGCGAAGGGAATGATCGGCGTCGGCCTGCAGCCCGGCGACACCGTGGCCATCATGGCGCCGACGCGCTACGAGTGGGCCGTCGCCGATCTCGCCACCTGGTTCGCCGGGGGCGTGGTCGTTCCCGTGTACGACTCGTCGTCGGCCTCGCAGGTCGATGCGATCGTGCGCGACGCCGGCGTGCGCCTCGCGGTGGCCGGAACCCGCGCGCACGCCGACCTCCTCACCGACGCACTCGCGCAGGCCGGGGACGACACGCTCGGCACCTGGGCGATGGCGGGCGTCGAGAACGTCCCCTCGCTCGACGAGCTCAGCGCGCGGGGTGCCGATGTCTCCGAGGCCGAGCTCGAGAGCCGCCGCATCCGCGCCGGCCACGACGATCCGGCGACCATCGTCTACACCTCGGGAACGACCGGCGAGCCCAAGGGCGCCGTGCTCACGCACGCGAACTTCCTCGGTCAAGTGCTCAACATCGCCGCCGCGTACCGCGAAGTGGTGAACCCGCAGGGCAACACGATCATCTTCCTCCCGCTCGCCCATGTGCTCGCGCGCGGCCTGCAGCTCATCTGCATCGCGAGCGGCATGCGCATCGCGCACCTCTCCGAGCCGGCGCAGGTCGTGCCCACCCTCGCCGTGCTGCACCCGACCTTCCTCGTGGCGGTTCCCCGCGTCCTGCAGAAGATCCAGTCGGCCGCGGGCGAGAAAGCCGCCGAGAAGCACCTCGGCCGGCTGTGGGCTCGCGCCGTCGCCACCGCGATCCTCGGCGGGCGGTTCGAAGAGTTCCGGGATGCCGGCCACCCGCGCCGCGCTCCCCTCGGCTTCCGGGTGCGAAAGGCCGTCTTCGACGCGCTTTTCTACGCGCGGCTCCGTTCCGTGATGGGTGGGCGGGTCGGGTACATCCTGTCGGGAGGGGCGACCCTCGATCGCGATCTGTCGCTGTTCTTCCGGGGCATCGGGGTCCCGGTCATCGAGGGCTACGGCCTCACCGAGACGACCGCGCCGCTGACCGGAAACCTGCCCGGGCGCATCGCCTCGGGCACGGTGGGACTCCCCCTTCCCGGATCGACCGTGCGCATCAGCCCGCAGGGAGAGGTGCTCGCCCGCGGTGTGGGCGTGTTCTCGGGGTACCGCGACCCCCGTCACGACGCCGAGGCGTTCGTGGACGGTTTCTTCCGCACGGGCGACCTCGGTCGCATCGACGACTCGGGGCGGGTCATCCTCGAGGGCCGCCTGAAAGACGTCATCGTCACCTCGAACGGCAAGACGGTGGTGCCCGCCCGCTGGGAGGGCGCGGTCGAGGCGAGTCCGCTCGTGCAGCACGCCGTCATGGTCGGCGAGGGCAAGCCCTACCTCTCGGCCCTGTTGATCCTCGATCCCGAGCAGTCGGCCGCCTGGGTGGCCGCGAACGGTTCTACGCTCGAGCCCGGCATTCCGGGCGCCGTGCGCGCGATCGACGACCCCCGCCTCACCGCCCACCTGCAGACCGCCGTCGACGCGGCGAATGCCCTCGTGTCGCGCAGTGAGCAGGTGCGCCGTTTCACCGTCGTGCTCGCCGACCTCGACGATCGCGAGCTCGTCACCCCGACTCTCAAGATCAAGCGCCGCGAGGTCCTGCACCGCGCCGCCGACACGATCGACACCCTGTACAGAGGAGCCGCATCATGACCGCACCCGTTCCCCCCACCTCGGAACGGTCCCCCGCGACCCGGAACCTCACGGCGCTCGTCGCCGTGGTGGTGGCCCTCGTCATCGGCGCGGGGCTCGCCGTCGCCGGAAGCTTCCGCGGTGCGCAGGTCGGTGGCATCCCGGTGTTCGCGATCGCTGTGACGGCGGCCTTCGTCATCCAGTTCGTCGTCTTCCTCCCCTCGGCCCTGCGCCGCACCGAGCGGTTCTTCGACCTGACCGGCAGCCTCACCTTCATCGCCGTCTCGATCGCCCTCGCCCTGCTCGCCCCCGCGCAGGACGCCCGCGGGTGGATCCTCGCCGCGATGGTCGTCGTGTGGGCCGCGCGCCTCGGTTCGTTCCTCTTCGCGCGTGTGCACCGGGCGGGTACCGACGGACGCTTCGACGAGATCAAGACGAACCCGCTGCGCTTCTTCCAGGTCTGGTGCATCCAGGGGCTCTGGGTGGCTCTCACCGCGTCGGCCGCCTGGATCGCCATGAGCGCGGATGCCGCCGACCGGGCGCCCCTCGACGGGTTCGCGGTTGCGGGGATCGTCGTGTGGCTCACCGGGATGGTGTTCGAGGTCGTCGCCGACCTCCAGAAGCAGGCGTTCCGCGCCGACCCCGCGAACAGGGGGGAGTTCATCCGCACGGGCCTGTGGTCGCGGTCCCGGCATCCCAACTACTTCGGCGAGATCCTCGTGTGGGTCGGTGTCTTCCTCGTCGCCGTGCCCGTGCTGAAGGGCTGGCAGTGGGTCGCCGTCCTGTCGCCGCTGTTCGTGGTGCTGTTGCTGACGCGGGTCAGCGGCATCCCTCTGCTCGAGAAGCGCGCCGACGAGCGCTGGGGCGACCGGTCCGACTACCTCGCCTACCGTGACCGCACTCCGGTGCTGATCCCGGCGCTGACCGCGCGGTCGTGAGGTGCCCGACGCTCACGCCGCGACGAGCTGCGCCGCAACCCGCGCGATCCGCGCACGCAGCTCCGAGACGGTGCGGTCGAACGCCTCCACGCTGCCGCTGTTCGCGGGGTCGCGGATCGACCAGTGCACGTCGTCGCGGCCCCTCATCTGCTCGTGCGCCTGGTCGCACACGCTGATCAAGAAGTCGCCGGGGCGCGCCACCTGGTCGAGCGCTCGGGGCCTGGCATCCGGGTCCAGAGAAATGCCGTGGCGGGTCGCTGCGTCGATCGTTCCGGGATTCACGCGATTGGCCGGGTGCATTCCCGCGGAGGCGGCGGGAATGCCGCTGTGGTCCGCCCAGATCGCCTGGGCGAGCTGAGATCGGGCGGAATTGGCGGTGCAGACGAAGACGACGCGACCGCCCACCGACGTGGGGTCGGCGGCGAGCGCCGAGAATGCGTCGGGGATCAGTTGCAGGTAGGTGCGGCGGCCGTCGAATTCGGAGCGCACCCGCCGCACGATTCCCCGTTCGTGCAGCACATTGGTGTGGAAGGCCACGAGGTTCGACTTCATTCCGAGGGCGGCCGCGATCTCGCTCGACGACATGTCTCCGACCGCCAGAAGGTCGACGATCCGCAGACGACCGCGGTCTCCGAGCGCCGCGAAAGCGTTCGCCCTGCGCTGAAGGTCGTCCATTATGCACCCCAAGAATGCGCCGCGCCATCGGTCGCAGCAAAGTCTTTTCACTCAGTAGCGTTTGAGCGATCGTGACCGGCACAGGTCCATGTCACCGGTCGCGATCACTAGACAATCACAGCAACGAGGGAGTTTCCCATGGGTATCGGCAGCGGCATCGCACTCTTCGTGATCGGCGCCATCCTGGCCTTCGCGGTCAATCTCGACCTCGGTGGCGTGGCGAACCTTCAGACCATCGGATACATCCTGATGGCCGCGGGCGTCGTCATCTTCGTGATCAGCCTGGTCTTCATGTTCCGTCGTCGCTCGGTCGAGTCCACCACCCGCTCGACCATCGATCCGGCCAGCGGCCAGAGCGTCACCACCCGTCGCACCAGCGACAACGGCGACCCCCTCGTGTGACGACCCCGTCCGAGCTCCACCCGCACGGCGACCGGCCTCTCGACAAGGATCCGATGGGCACCCCCGACGCGACGCTCCCGTCGCTCGAGGGCGCCTTCGCGGGGCGTTACCGGCTGATCGAGCCCCTCGGCTCCGACCGCGAGGGCACCGTGTACCGGGCGCGCGACGACGTGCTCGCGCGCGATGTGGCGGTGAAGGTCTTTCCTCTCGACCCCGACGAGGTCGCTCATCCCCGCCGGCGACTCGCGGCCGCGCGCATCCTCACCGCCCTCGATCACCCGTCGCTCGTGACGCTGTACGACGCGCACCTCACGCGCGAGGGGCATGGCTACCTGGTCATGGAGCTCATCCCGGGTCCGACCCTGCGCCAGCATCTCGACGACCACGGCGCGCTGGCTCCCGACGTCGCCGCGGGACTGCTCCAAGATGTGGCCGAGGGCCTCGCCGCGATCCACGAGGTCGGTATCGTCCACCAGCACCTCGAGTCGTCGAACGTGCTGTTGCGCCCCGAGCGCGCCGCGCCCCGTCCCTTCACCGCCGTCCTCGCGGACTTCGGCGTGACGCAGGTGCTCGGCGCCCGTCCCGCCACCGCGCAGACGCATCCGGATGCCGCATACCTCCCGCCCGAGCGACTGCATGGCGAGGCCGCGACCCCGGCATCCGACATCTACGCCCTGGGCTTGTTGGCGCAGGAGATGCTCACGGCCGAGGGTCCGTTGAGCGGCGGTGCGATGCAGGAGCTCGTGCTCGGCCCCCTGGACTACGACCCCGAGGTGCCGCAGGGCTTCGGCTACGGCTGGGAGGTGCTGCTCACGGCGATGACCGACCCGAACCCCGAGGGGCGCCCGACCGCGGGCGAGGTGGCCGATCTCGCGCGCGAGTTGCGGAGCGGGCCCGTGCCGGCGGATTCCGCGGTCGTCGCCGCGGTGCCGGCGGACTCCGCCGCCGTAGCCGTCGTCGGCGCGGATGCCGAGCCCGTCACCGCGCTCCGCGCCGTGAACCAAGCCCGCGAGACGTCTGCGCGTCGACGACGGCCGCCGCTCTGGGCGTGGGTCACGCACTACCACTGAGCCCGCGGGTCACTCCTCAACCGGCAGAGCGCGCTGAGCCACCACACGCCGGGCCTCGACCGCGGCGGCGGCGAAGTCGGCATCCGGGTCGTCCATGATGATCGCCGTGGCCCGCGCGTGCGCGCTGACGACGTCGTACGGCGAGGCCGCGGCGCGTTCGACGGTCGGCTCGGCGCGCAAGCCGATCGCGGCGAACGCCCGACTCAGGCTCCGCTGGGTGTCGTGATCGCCCCGACCGAACTGGGTCGAGAGCTCGTCGGCGAGGCTCTCGTGCTGGTCGTCGGGAACGAGACCGGATGCCGTCCGCCAGGCCGCCCGCGCCACCTCGGGGTGCCTGTCACGCAGGACCGCGGGCGTGATCGCGGTGAACGCGACCGGGTCGCCGATCTTCGACAGCGTGTGCAGGGCCTGGCTCCGCGCCTGGGGGATCTCGGACCCCACCTCGGGGAGCAGGGCGGGCACGGTGCGCGCGGGGTCGTGGCGCGTGAGCGCCCACGTCAGCATGTCGCGCACGAAGAAGTCGGATTCGACCGCGCACCGCGCCACGAGCACGTCGACGTAGCGATCATCGGGTCGCGTTCCCGCGGCGAGCGCGGCCTGCAGCCGGGCCGAGGCGTCGGAGTGCTCGAGGGCCGCGCGCAGCCGGTCGGCGGGTGTGGGGTCGGTCATGGTCGATCCCTCCTTCGGATCCAGCGTTTCACGGCCCGGGGCGGGGTGGGCCGTGCGGTGGTCCGCCCGGCCACTGTCTTCCTAAAGTGGATGCCATGAGACGAACGTCGACGACGGCCCTCGGGCTCACTCTCGCCTCGGTCGGCCTTCTGCTGCTCGCTGCCTGCGCGCCGACCGGCGAACCCGGAACCGCTGACTCCCCCACCCCCACCGCGATCGCATCGCAGACACCGGCCGGCGTTCCCGCGGTCTCGTCTCCGCGCGAGTGCGACGACGTCGATCTCATCGCCGACGCGACGGTCACCGGCGATGCTCTCTCGGCGTGCGTGATCGCATACTCGCGCGCCGCGGGCAGCGGCCACCTGCACCTGCAGTCGGCCGATCTGACGGGCGAAGCCGACTTCGTCTTCGGCGACGCACCCGCGACCTCGGGATCGGTCACCGGCTCCGACGGCACGCACGACTTGGTGCTCACCTCCGACGAGGCGTGGGTGAGCTTCGACGGCGCGTGGGTGCGCGCCGACGCCACCAGCAGCGACTACCGCGCGGTCATCGCCGCCACGATCGGTGAGACGTACCGGGCGTTCGCCGATCCCTCGGCCGCCGCAGCGCTGCTCGCGGCCGCTCCCGGCTGGACGGTGCAACCCGATCAGGACACCGTCTCACTGCCCGACGGCACCGAGGTGCGCGCGTGGCGGGTGCACGCGAACGGCTCCTTCTCGGCATCCGGGGTCGACGTGAAAGACATGACCGTGTGGCTCGGCGAGGGGCACCGCGTCGTCGCCATCCAAGAGACGGGATCGTTCGGCGGCATCGAGACCACCACGATGCAGCAGTTCACGGGGTGGGGCGAACCCGTGAAGATCGAGGTCCCGAAGGGCTGACCGCGCTCGGCTTCCTCGGCACGGCCCGCCGTGCTCAGTCGAGGCGCGTGAACCGCCAGCTCTTGCCGTTCTCACCGCACTCGGGCATCCGCGGGCTGTTCCAGTCGGGGTCGCGCAGCACGGAGCCGCCCTTGCCCGCGCGCAGGATGAGCGACGAATCGTCGAACTGCACCCGGATCCCCCACTCGCCGACGACCTCCCAGGTGGCGGGCCCGGTGTAGACGCCCGTCCCCGCGGGCGCGAAGCAGAGGTGCCGGCGGCCGTTGCGGTTCTGCCGCGCCTCGTCGCGGTCCTGACGCGTCACGTCTCCGCGCGGGGCATCGATGACCTCCGCCGTACCGTCGCGCTGCAGCCGGATCCGCATCTCGCTCCCGGGCGCGGCTCCGTCCAAGGCCCCGCGCCACTCGACGGGAGCGACGGAATCGCGCACCGCGTGATCGTTGGCGCTGGTGAGACTCGCCCCCGCGACGACCGCGATGACGAGCACCACGATCGCCACCAGCAGGCCCCGGCGTTCCCGGAACACACGTGGAAGCCGCGGGGCGCGATCTGACGAGGACATCACGTGGAGCGTACGACGGCGAGCGTATGTCGGGCGTATCCTGCCGCCATGAGCACAGGGGCGATCATCCTCGCCGTCGTCGGTCTCGCTTTCATCCCCATCCTCGCCCTGTGCGGGCGCGGGGTCATCCCGAGGGGCTGGGGAGTCGGCATCCGGCTTCCCGCCATCCAGCAGAGCGACGCCGCGTGGCGGGCCGGGCACCGCGCCGCGGTGCTCCCCTATGCCGTGTTCGCTCTCGTAGCGGTCGGCGTCGCAGTCCTGCCGCTGGCGGTTCCGGCCCTGTCGGACGCCGATCCCGCCCTGACCGCGGTGGTCATCATCGCCGGACTCGTCGTGGGCGGCATCGTCGGCAGCCGCGCGGCCGACCGGGTGGCGTCGGACCGCGATCTGCGCGACGCCTGAGCAGCCGGCGGGTCTTATGAATCCGCCCAGCATCGACCGCCGTCGCCACGAATCCGACCTCGGGGTCAGTACCTAACGGTCAGGTGCGTACGTGTGCGCGCGGTGGAATCTTGCGATCCTGCCGGTACTCCACGAGCCGCCGACCGCGTGCTCGTGTCTCCACCGGTCACCGTCGCAGAGAGGACCACGAGTCGACGGAACGGTGACTCACAGATCCGCACTGCGTAGGAGAACACCATGCCCCCCGTCACCCCCCGAATCACCCGCGCGGCCGCCCTGGTCGCCGGGGCAGCCATCATCGGCGGACTCGTCGTCGCCGCCCCCGCCAATGCCATGCCGACGACCGGATCGCCCGCATCCACGGCCCCCTCCGGCGATCGGCAGAACGTCGGCGCCGAGGAGTTCAACGCCTGCCTCGTCCGCACGCTGTTCGCCACCACGTTCGCCGATCCCGACAGCCCGTTCGCCCAGGCGATCGCGGATCAGATCGTGGCCCCGGATGCCATCGCTCACGGCAGTGGAACGGCATCCGGACCTCAGGGGCTTCTCGCCCAGTTCGCGGCCGACCGGGAGCGTATCCCCGGGGCTCAGGCCGTGATCAAGCACCTCGCATCAGACGGAGACCTGGTCGCGGTGCACTGGCAGATCGCCCCCGACCCGAGTGATGAGCGCCGCGGCGACGCCGCCGTCGATCTGTTCCGCCTCCAGGACGGCAAGATCGTCGAACACTGGTCCCTCGACCAGGCGATTCCGACCGGCACCCCCGCCAGCGGCAACACGAACACGATGTTCAGCGACCTGTACCGCCCGTCGGAGCCCGCCCCGCCCCCGACCGAGCAGCAGGAGGAGGAGAACCGCGTCTTCGCCGTCTCGGCGTACGACACGCTGTTCCGCGACAAGGACGTGTCGATCCTCGACCGCGCGTTCGACCCCGCCTACCTGCAGCACAACTCGGTCGCCCCGAACGGCACCGCCGCGCTGAAGCAGTTCTTCTCGAGCGGCGTGCAGTTCCCGGCGCAGCAGTCGGTCATCTCGCTGTCCGACGGTGACATCGTCTGGACGTTCTCGCAGGCCGTCGGCGCCAAGCCCGACGACCCGCTGCTGGCGGCCGACCTGTTCCGCGTCGACGGCGGGTTGATCCGCGAGCACTGGGACGTGGTTCCGACCCGCTGAGGATCAGCAGGGGCGGTGGGCCCGCTGCGGGACGGGCCCACCGCCGCGCCCGAGCGGGCCCCGCGGGCTAGGCGCGAGCCGAGACCCGCAGGACCGAACGAGCGGATTCCGGCCCGAAGGCCGCGTCGAGGAACAGGCGCGCAGCCCCGAGGATGCCGCCCGTGCGCGGGTGGTGCGGCACGGCGACCTCGAGCTTCTCCGTCGCCATGGGCAGGCAGTCGGCCCACAGCTTCGACTTGATCGCGGCGATGAAGACGTCGGACGCGCTCAGTGAGCCGCCGACGACGAGACGGTCGGGGGTGAAGAAGTTGACGATCGTGGCGAGAACACCGCCGGTCATGCTCCCCGCTTCACGGAGCAGGCCGGTGGCGAGCGCGTCCCCGTTTCGGGCGAGATCGATCACCGTCTCGACGTCGGAGACGTCGCGTCCGGCCTCCTGGGCCGCGCGGGTGAGGGCCGACCCGCTCGCCACGGCGTCGAGGCAGCCGACGCGCCCGCACGAGCAGGGCACCGGCGCCGCACCGGGCACGGTGACGTGGCTGATGTCACCAGCGGCCCCGCTCCGGCCCGTGTAGAGCCGTCCGCCCGCGACGACCCCCGACCCGATCCCGGATCCGGCCTTGATGAACACCTGGTTGAGGGCCTCGGGATCGCCCCCGACGAGCTCGCCGACCGCCATGCAATTGGCGTCGTTGCTGGCGAGGGCCGGCACCCCGAGGACGTCGGACAGAAGGGCCGCGACGTCGACGTCGTGCCAGCCGGGCATGCGCGACGGCGCGACGAGCCGACCCGTCTCGGCCGACACCGGCCCGGGCAGCGCGATCGCCGCCCCCGTCACCGTGGGCGCGCCGTTCGCCGCCGCCAGCGCAGCGAGTTCTTCTGCGACGCGGCGGAGAACGGCATCCGGGCCCTCCGCCAGATCCAGCACGAGGTGCCGGTGGGCGAGGGAGGAGCCGGCGTAGTCGACCAGCCCGATCGTGCTGCGCTCGACCCCGAGGTCGACGCTGGCCACCGTGCCGAGGTCGCCGCGGACCGCGAGGCGCCGGGGTCGGCGACCGCCGCGTGAATCGTCGGTGCCGTCCTCGACGATCACGCCCGCCGCGATCAGCGGATCGACGCGCGCGGTCACGGTCGACGGCGACAGACCGGTGTAGGCGGCGAGCTCGGCTCGAGATCGCGCAGCGCCCGTGCGCAGCGGGGTCAGCACGGCGAGCGTCTGCGGGCTGTAGGTCGGCAGGGCCGCGTGGAGAGGCTTCACACCCATATCTTATTCCAAACTTGGAGTTTCTGTCTCGAATTATCTCTGTAACATGGCCTCGTTAGTTTGATTTCACCAAGGACGCGGAAATCACCTCCCGCGTCGGCTGTACCCGATATCGCGGCGAGTCCGCGGGAAGGATCCACCCCCGTGTCGACGCCCGCCTCCCCCGCAGCCCCCGCCTCCGCGCCCCTCGTCGCGGTCCGCGAGGTGCAGAAGCACTTCGGCGACCACCACGTGCTCAAGGACGTCGATCTCGACGTGGCTCGCGGCGAGGTCGTCGTCATCGTCGGCCCCTCGGGCTCGGGCAAGTCGACGCTGTGCCGCTGCCTCAACCGTCTCGAGACCATCACCTCGGGCACCATCACCATCGACGGCGTCCCGCTGCCGAGCGAGGGGCGCGGACTCGCCGACCTGCGCGCCGAAGTGGGCATGGTCTTCCAGTCCTTCAACCTCTTCGCACACCGCACGGTTCTCGACAACGTCGCCCTCGCCCCGCACATCGTCTCGAAGGTGCCGCTGAAGAAGGCGCGGGAAGAGGGCCTGGCCCTGCTCGACCGCGTCGGGATCGCCGACAAGGCCGACCGCTTCCCCGGCGAGCTCAGCGGCGGTCAGCAGCAGCGCGCCGCCATCGCCCGCGCGCTGGCGATGAAGCCCAAGCTCATGCTCTTCGACGAGCCGACCTCGGCCCTCGACCCCGAGATGGTCAGCGAGGTGCTCGACGTGATCACCTCGCTCGCCGAAGAGGGCATGACGATGGTCGTCGTCACGCACGAGATGGGCTTCGCCCGCCGCGCCGCCGATCGCGTGATCTTCATGGACGACGGACGCATCGTCGAAGACACCACCCCCGAGCGCTTCTTCACCCACGCCGAGAGCGACCGCGCCCGGGCGTTCCTGTCGAAGATCCTCGCCCACTGACATCCTCCCCGCCCCCGACGCGGCTCGTTCCGCACGCACCCGCAACCGAAAGGCAGTACCCGTGATCTCCTCTCGCTCGATCCTTCGCCGAGGCCTCGTCCTCTTGGCGTCCGCGGCCACGGTCGCGTCTCTCGCCGCGTGCTCGTCCGGCACCGCGGCCGTCCCGGGGTCCGACCCCAGCGCGTCGGCCAAGGCCAGCAGCCTCGAAGAGGTCTACGCGAACGCGCCCGTCGCCGACGCCGCGGCCCTCATCTCCGACTCGACGATGGCCAAGATCAAGGCGCGTGGCAAGCTCATCGTCGCCGAGGCCCTCGACGCCCCCCTGCTGTCGCAGCAGGACCCCACGAACCCCGAAGACGTGCAGGGCTTCGACGCCGATCTCGCCAAGATGCTCGCCATCTACATCCTCGGCGAGCCCAACGTCGAGATCGTCCCGCCGGCGTCCGAGACCCGCGAGGCCCTGCTCGCCAATGGCACCGTCGACGTCGTCTTCAACACGTACACGATCACCGAGAAGCGCGCCGAGCAGGTCGACTTCGCCGGCCCCTACCTCGAGTCGGGTCTGGCCGTCGCCGTCCGCAGTGACAACACCGACATCAACGGCATCGACGACCTGGGCGGCAAGACGGTCATCGTCGGCGCGAACACCCCCGCTGTCACGGCCGTGCCCGAGAAGCAGCCCACCGCGAACATCGTCAGCTTCGCCACCGACCCGCAGGCCCTCCAGGCCCTGACCCAGGGCCGCGGCGACGCGTACGTGCAGGACTTCACCTTGCTCGCGAGCCACGCCATCGACGACAAGAGCATCAAGGTCGTCGGCCAGCCCTTCACCAGTGAGGCGTACGGCATCGGTCTGAAGAAGGACGACGCGCAGTTCAAGTCGTTCATCAACGACTGGCTGAAGAAGATCCAGGACGACGGCTCGTGGGCCAAGATCTGGGACGCCACCCTGGGCTCGGCCGTCGAGTCGAGCGCTCCGACTCCCCCCGCGATCGGCAGCGTCCCCGGCTCCTGATCCCCTGACCGACCGGCGTCCGTTCCGCACATGACGGGCGCCGGTCTCCCCTCCCCTCTCACGCTCTTCTGAGGACCCCATGGACTTCTTCGCCTCGAGCGCCGGGCCGATCGCGCAAGCGCTCGGTACGACGATCCTGCTCGCCGTCTCGGCGGGCATCGGATCGATCGTGCTGGGCACGCTCGTCACCGCCGCGCGCATCAGCCCGGTGCCGGTGCTGCGCTGGGCCGCCTTCGCCTACGTGCAGTTCTTCGTCAACGTCCCGCTTCTGGTTCTCCTCGTGCTGGCGGTGTTCGCCCTGCCGGATGCCGGATTCCTGCTGCCCCTGACGCCGACGGCGATCATCGTGCTCACCCTCTACGAAGCGGCGTACGTCGCCGAGGCCGTCCGCAGCGGCGTGAACACCGTGAGCCGCGGCGAGATCGAGGCCAGCCGCGCGCTGGGGTTCTCGCTCGGCCAGACCCTGCGCGTGCTCGTCATCCCCCAGTCGCTGCGGGCCGCGATCCAGCCCATCGGCAACGTCATGATCGCCCTCACCATGAACACCGCCCTGGCCGCTGCGGTGGGCGTCGTCGAGCTGACGAGCGCCGCCAACAAGCTCAACCTCGTCGAGGCTCAGCCCATCCTGATCTTCACCGCGGCGGGGCTCATCTACATGGTGCTCGCGCTGGCGATCGGCCTCACCGCCGGCCGCCTCGAGAAGAAGTTGAGGATCCGCCGATGACCTCCCCCGTTTCGCTCTACGACGAGCCCGGGCCCCGTACTCGCCGCCGCATCCTCATCTGGTCGATCGTCAGCGCGGTCGTCATCCTGGGCCTCATCGCCCTCGCCCTCGTGCAGTTCGCGTCGAAGGGCCAGCTCGACAGCGACCGGTGGTTGCCGTTCCTCGACATCGCGATCTGGGAGTACCTCGGCGTCGGCCTGCTCGGCACACTGCAGGCCGCGGCCCTGACCGCCGTGTTCGGGTTCGTGCTCGGCCTGCTGCTCGCCCTCGGGCGTCTCAGCCGCGTCCGCTGGATCAGCTGGATCTGCACCGCCTACATCGAGATCGCCCGCACGGTCCCCGTGCTGCTGCTCATCTACCTGATGCTCTTCGGCCTCCCCCAGCTCGGCCTGAACTTCCCGGTGCTGTGGAAGCTCGTCATCCCGCTCACGATCGCCAACGCGGCCGCCTTCGCCGAGATCATCCGCGCGGGTGTCCTCGCCCTGCCCCGCGGGCAGACCGAAGCCGGTCTCAGCCTCGGTATGACCCGCTGGCAGGTCGACCGCAAGGTGGTCCTGCCCCAGGCGCTGCGCTTCGTCGCGCCCTCGCTCGTGGTCCAGCTGGTGAGCCTGCTCAAGGACACGTCGCTGGGCTACATCGTGGCGTTCACCGAGCTGCTGTACCGCGGGCAGGTGCTGTCGAGCTTCAACGGCCTGCTCATCCAGACCTTCGTGGTGGTGACCGTAATCTTCCTCGCGCTCAACGGCGGCCTCTCGGGCCTGGCCGCTCGCCTGCAGAAGCGACCGGGCCGCCGCAGCCTCGCGACCCCCGCCAAGGTCGCCCCGGCCGGCCTCACCACCCCGAACGCCCCTGTCGACCGCTGATCCGCCTTCGCCCCGGCATCGAAAGAACCACCCATGACGTCCCTTCCCCCTGTTCCCTCCCCCCTGGCCGACCTCGCCGTCGTCATCCGCTCGGGTGTCGTCGAGAGCCGCCACCTCGGCTCGATCGCCGCCCTGTCCGCCGACGGATCGGTGGCCTGGCAGACCGGGAGCGGCGAACAGATCCTGCCCCGTTCCACCGTCAAGCCCGTGCAGGCCCTCGCGTGCCTGCTCGCCGGGGCCGACATCGACGGAGCCGACCTCGCGATCGCCGCGGGCAGCCACACCGGCGAAGACGTGCACGTCGACGTCGTGCGCGATCTGCTCACCCGCGCGGGCCTCGACGAGAGCGCCCTCGGGTGCCCGGTCGACTGGCCCGAGGACGAGCCCACGCGCGAACGTCTCATCCGCGACGGCGAGCAGCGCTCGCGCGTGCGCATGAACTGCTCGGGCAAGCACGCCGCGATGCTGCTCGCCTGCGCGGTCAACGGGTGGGACACCGCGAGCTATCTCGACCCGTCGCACCCGCTGCAGCAGCTCGTGCGCTCGACGCTCGAACGCCTGTCGGGCGAGACGGTGGTGCACGAAGCCGTCGACGGGTGCGGGGCGCCCCTGTTCAGCGTCTCGCCCCTCGGCATCGCCCGCATCTTCCGCGCCCTCGTGACGGGCGCCCCCGGCACGCCGGAGCGGAGAGTGGCGGATGCCATGCGGTCGTACCCCCGCTTCGTCGGCGGCGACCACCATGCCAACACCGACGCCATGCTGCGCGTACCGGGGCTGCTGTCGAAGGGCGGCGCCGAGGGGGTGATCGGCATGGCGACGGCCGACGGGGCTGCGGTGTCGATGAAGATCCTCGACGGCAACCCCCGCGCGACGACGCTCGTCGCCCTCACCGTCCTCGAAGCCCTGGGCGCCGACATCTCGGGCGCGGGCGACCTCGTCGAGCTGCCGATCCTCGGCGGCGGGGTCCCGATCGGCTCGATCGAGGTGGGTCGCGACGTGCGGGAGTGGCTCGACGCCTCGGCAGCGAGCGCCGCACCGTGACGACCGCCGCAGACCCGGCATCCCTCGCCGAGAAGTCCTCCACGCGCGCCCGCGCCCTCGTGGAGATCTGCGTCGACGACCTCGCAGGGGTGCTCGCCGCCGAGCGGGCGGGCGCCGATCGCGTCGAGCTGTGCGCAGACCTTCTCGAGGGGGGCACGACGCCCAGCCTCGGAATGATCGAGTCCGTCCTCGCCGCGGTGCGGAGCGTGGGTGTGCAGATCATGGTCCGCTCGCGCGGCGGCGACTTCGTCTACTCCGACGACGAGCTGCGCGTGATGCGGGCCGACGCCCGCGCCATCGCCGCCCTGGCGCGCACCAGTCGGGTGCCCGTGGGCATCGTCTTCGGCGCGCTCACCGTCGACGGGCACGTCGACGAACAGGCACTCGAGGCGATCCGGACCGCCGCGGGAGGGGTGCCGATCACTTTCCATAAGGCTTTCGACGACACCGTCGACCTCTTCGACGCCTACGACACGCTCGCCCACCACGGCATCGCCCGCGTACTCACCTCCGGGGGAAAGGCCACGGCCGGCGAGGGGACCGATGTGCTCGCCGCGCTGCGCGCCCGGTCGGAGGGCACCCGGATGCCGACGGTCCTCGTCGGCGGCTCGGTCCGGGCCCACAACGTGACGGCGCTGCTCGATCGCACCGGCGCCCGTGAGGTGCACCTGCGCGCGCAGGTCGCCTCGGGTCGGGGACAGCTCGTCACCGACGAGTCGGTCATCCGCGACACGGTGCTCGCGGTGAGCGAGAGCGACCGCGCGTCGCACCCGGCCGTGATCGCCGTCGACATCGGCGGCACCTCGGCGAAGGGGGCGCTCGTCGACATCGACGGTCACGTGCTGAAGAGCTCGCGCATCGCGACGGGCGGTTCCGGTGCCGAGACGGTCACGCGCATCGCGGACCTGCTCACCGACCTCGTCGCGGGGGCTGAGGACCTCGGCCGCTCGGTCGTCGGTGCGGGCGTCGTGAGCCCCGGCCTGATCGACAGCGCCACCGGCACCGTCCGTTACGCCTCGACGCTCGGGTGGACCGACGTCCCCCTCGCCCGTCTGCTCACCGACGCCACCGGACTCCCCGTCGCGGTCGACCACGACGTGCGCGCCGCGGGTGCGGCCGAAGGGGCCTACGGCGCCGCCGCCGGTTCGCGCAACGTCGTCTTCGCGGCGATCGGCACCGGGGTCGCGGCATCCCTCACCTCCGACGGACGGGCCGTCGAGGGGGCCATCTCCGGGGCCGGCGAGCTCGGTCACATCCCGGTGGTGCCCGGCGGCGAGCTCTGCGCGTGCGGTCAGCGCGGCTGCCTCGAGGTGTACTTCTCGGGCGCCGGCCTGGCTCGGCGGTACGCGGCGAGCGCCCCGCTGCTCGACGGAGAGACTCCGGATGCCGCGTCGATCATCGCCCGCGTCGACACGGATCCCGTCGCCGCCCGCGTCTGGTCGGAGGGGCTCGACGCCCTGGCCACGGGGCTCGCGACCCTGACCCTGCTCGTCGACCCCGAGGTGATCGTCCTCGGCGGTGGCGTCGCGCAGGCCGGGGACGCGTTCATCGAGCCCCTGCGCGAACGGCTGACCGCGGCGCTCGCGTGGCGAGAAGCCCCCCGGTTGACGACCGCGGCCCTGGGCACGCACGCCGGCCGCATCGGCGCCGCGATGCTGGCCTTCGAGGCCGCGCAGCGACCCGAGGTCACCCGCTCGTGGACCGCACCTGTCATCCTGGCTGAGCCGACCACCCCCCGAACGGAGGCCCGCTCGTGACCGAGATCGCGATCGTGCAGGAACAGGCGGATGCCGGCCGCATCGCCGCCGACCTCATCGTCGCCGCGCTGAGTCGCCGCAGCGACCCGACGCTGGGACTCGCGACCGGCTCGACACCCCTGCCGGTGTGGGCGGCCCTGGCGGAGCGTTCCCTCGACCTCTCGGCCGTGCGGGGTTTCGCCCTCGACGAGTACGTGGGCCTGCCCGCCGGACACCCCGAGAGCTACCGCGCCGTGGTCGATCGCGACATCGTCGGCCCCCTCGGACTTGACCCGTCGCTCGTGCGCGTTCCGGGCGACGACGGGGGTCCGCTGGCCGAGGCCGGCGAGCGGTACGAGGCCGCGATCGCCGCGGCCGGCGGCATCGACCTGCAGATCCTGGGCATCGGCCGCACCGGGCACATCGGGTTCAACGAGCCGGGCTCGTCGCTCGCCTCGCGTACGCGCCTGAAGGCGCTGACGCCCGCGACCCGCGCCGACAACGCACGGTTCTTCGACAACATCGACGACGTCCCCACGCACTGCCTCACTCAGGGCATCGGTACGATCCTCGACGCGGGCGTGCTCGTGCTGCTCGCCTTCGGCGCGGCGAAGGCCCCCGCCGTCGCCGCGGCCGTCGAAGGGCCGCTGACCTCGTCGTGCCCGGCATCCGCGATCCAGCTGCACCGGCGGGCCGTGGTCATCGTCGATGAGGCGGCCGCCGCCCAGCTCGAGCACCGCGACTACTACCGCTTCGCCTGGGACCACCGCGAGATCGCCTCGGCATGACCGCCGACCTGCTGCTCACCGGCGCCCGGGTGGTCGACGCGCGGCGCGACCTGCCCGACGCGTGGGTGCGGGTGCACAACGGTCTGATCGCCGAGGTGGGCACCGGGCTCGCTCCGAGGGCGTCCGAGCGCATCGACCTGGGCGGGGCGACCCTGACCCCCGGCCTGATCGACTTGCACGTGCACGGGGGCGGCGGGCACGCCTTCGACGACGGAACGCATGCCATTACCGCCGGGGTCGCCGCGCACCGCCGCCACGGTACGACGGCGACCCTCGTGAGCCTGGTCTCGTCTCCGCTCGACGTCCTGCGTCGGCAGCTCACTCGCGTCGCCGTCGCACGACGGTCCGATTCCGCGATTCTGGGCGTGCATCTCGAGGGCCCCTGCCTCTCGCCCGCCCGGCGCGGGGCGCACGACCCCGGCGCGCTCGCTCTCCCCGACGGACCCGTCCTCGACCTCGTGCGCGATGCCGAGCCCGGCCTCATCCGGCAGGTCACCCTTGCGCCCGAACTCCCCGGAGCTCTCGACGCGATCACGGAGCTCACCGCCCTCGGCATCCGCATCGCGATCGGCCACACCGAGGCCGATTACGCCCTCACGCGCGAGGCGATCGCGCGTGGCGCCACCCTGCTCACCCACGCGCTCAATGCGATGCCCGCGATCGGCCACCGGCTGCCGGGTCCGGTGCCGGCCGCTCTTGAGGACGACCGCGTCACCCTCGAGCTCATCCTCGACGGCGTGCACGTTCACCCCGCGGTCGCCCGCATGCTGCTGACCTCGGCGCCGCGCCGGGTGGCCCTGATCACGGATGCCATGGCCGCCGCCGCCCACACCGATGGCGCGTACCGCCTGGGCGAGCTCGACGTTCACGTCGCGGACGGCCGCGCGTTGCTCGACGACGGCGTCACGATCGCGGGGTCGACGCTGACGCTGGATCGCGCGGTGCGCGCGGCCATCGTCGACCTGGGTCTTGCCGCGTCGGATGCCGTGGGAGCGGCGACGGCCGTTCCCGCGGCGGCGCTGGGCGACCCCGCGCGCGGGCTCCTCGAGCCGGGAATGCGCGCCGACCTCGTCGCGTGGGACGCGGACTGGCGCGTGCGGCGAGTCTGGGGTGGCGGGATCCGCGTCGAGTAGATGCGGCCCGCAAGACCTTTCCTGCGCACTTTTTCGCAAAGCGTCCAGCCGCGTGGAAACGGCGAGAAAAACGAAGATG
Source organism: Sphingomonas sp. G5 (assembly GCF_052660795.1). NCBI lineage: Bacteria > Pseudomonadati > Pseudomonadota > Alphaproteobacteria > Sphingomonadales > Sphingomonadaceae > Sphingomonas > Sphingomonas sp. G5. The sequence continues at coordinate 3,498,268 of NZ_CP109660.1, forward strand.
TATCACAGAATTTGACTCTTCATCAGGCTTCTTTTCCCTTGTTAGCGTGACCGTGGAACGTCGCCTGCTCGCGGAGGAGCGTGCGTCGGTTCTCACGTCGAGTGCACCATTGCAACCACGTCGTTGCTCGCCCTTTGGCCCACTCTCTCAATGGAGAAGGTCAATACATGTCACGTCGCCCGTTCTGGCGGAAAGCACTGACCGTGCCCGCCGCCATCGCCCTTGCCCTCGGGGGTGTCGCGCTCACCGCCGCGCCCGCATCCGCCGCAGAGGCAGGCCTCACCGTCACCAGCCCGATCGACGGCTCGACCGTCGATTCGCGCACGGTGACCGTCCAAGGATCCGTCTTCGGCGGGTCCACCGTCATCGTGTACGACCAGAGCGGGAACAACGTTCTGGCGCGCTCCAACGTCGGCGGCTCCTTCGGTCAGCCCACGCCGTATTCGCTGACCCTGCCCGCTTACGCGGACGACGCCCCGGTCGCGCAGACCATCGTCGTCGGCGGCCTTTACGGGGGCAGCGGCATTCCGCAGCAGTCCGTGTCGTTCGCCCTGCCCGCGGCCGCCCCCGTTGGCAACTTCACCGTCACCGCACCCACCAACGGCCAGACCGTCGACTCCCGCACCGTGACCTTCACCGGCACCGGCACCGACGGCTCCACCGTCAACGTCCTCGACGCCAACGGCAACCGCATCCCCGGCACCACCGCCGCCGTCGTCGTCAACGGACAGTGGTCCACCACCGGCACCTACCCCGATGACGCCCCGGTCGCACAGACCATCACCGCCAACCAGGTCACCGGAGGCGCAGGCCGCGGCGAACAGACCGTGTCCTTCACCCTCCCCGCCGTGACCCCCGTCGGCAACTTCACCGTCACCGCACCCACCAACGGCCAGACCGTCGACTCCCGCACCGTGACCTTCACCGGCACCGGCACCGACGGCTCCACCGTCAACGTCCTCGACGCCAACGGCAACCGCATCCCCGGCACCACCGCCGCCGTCGTCGTCAACGGACAGTGGTCCACCACCGGCACCTACCCCGCTGACGCCCCGGTCGCACAGACCATCACCGCCAACCAGGTCACCGGAGGCGCAGGCCGCGGCGAACAGACCGTGTCCTTCACCCTCCCCGCCGTGACCCCCGTCGGCAACTTCACCGTCACCGCACCCACCAACGGCCAGACCGTCGACTCCCGCACCGTGACCTTCACCGGCACCGGCACCGACGGCTCCACCGTCAACGTCCTCGACGCCAACGGCAACCGCATCCCCGGCACCACCGCCGCCGTCGTCGTCAACGGACAGTGGTCCACCACCGGCACCTACCCCGCTGACGCCCCGGTCGCACAGACCATCACCGCCAACCAGGTCACCGGAGGCGCAGGCCGCGGCGAACAGACCGTGTCCTTCACCCTCCCCGCCGCCGTCACGCCGACCCCGACCCCGACCCCGACCCCCGCTCCCGCGGGCAACGGGTCGAGTGCCGCCCCCGTCGGCGGCTCGTCGAGTGTCGCGTCCGGGTCGAAGCTGGCCGTGACCGGTAGCGCCGACGTGATGCCTCTCGTCGGTGCCGGAGCCCTCGCGCTCATGGCTGGCGCGGGCATCTTCCTGTACGGAAAGCGCCGCCGCGTTCACAACTGAGCGTCGCTAAAGAGACGATGCCCGCCCCCTCCGGGGCGGGCATCGTTCTTTGTCGGGTCGGGCGCGTCCCCGCTCGACGTGTCTCTCAGCTCTTCTTCGTGACGCGCCGCTCCACGAGCTTGCGTGCCACGTCCATGAAGCTGGGCGCGTACTTCGCCCACTCCTGGTCGAGCTTGCGCACGTCGATCTTGCCGGTGTGCAGCAGCTCGCAGATCTTCAGCCAGCTCTCGCCCGTCGCCGCCGTTAACGCACCCGCGACCGCCGCGTTCACGACGATCCCGGCGCCCGGGATCAGCTTGAGGAAGCTCGTCGCGAGCGCCCGCCCCGCCACCTGCACACCGAACTGCGCGAGCGCGCCGGCCGAGAGCATCGTCTTGACCTCGAGGTCGTAGATCGCGGCGATCCGGCCCATCATCGTCAGCTGGATCGGCGCCAGCGTGACAGCATCCGAGACAGGAAGCGGAACGGTCGCAGCCCCCGCTGCGGCCGCGGCCGCCGCGGCGATGATCGGCCGCGCCATCTCCCTCTTCCACGGGAGGTTGAGTCGCTGTGCGATGCGAAAGGCGTCCTTGTCGCGCTCGGGGGCGAGCTCGAGGGTCTGCGTGACAAGGTCACCGAGGCCGTGCCCCTTGCCCTTCCCGTTCTTGTCGCGGGTCGAGGTGAGGACGACCTGCCGGTAGGGGATGCGCAGTCGTTCACCGGTGTTCGGGTCGACGGGGTCGTTGAGCCACTCGACGAACGCCTCCAGATCTTTCGCGATGCCCTGGTGCCCGGTGAGGGGGTTCTTGATCCAGTCGACCTTCGTCAACACCAGGATCACCGGCAGCCCCCGCGCGTCGAGCTCGCGGATCATCGCGATGTCGGCCGGGGTCAGCCGATCGTCGGCGGCTCGCACGCAGTACCAGACGACCGAGATCTGGTGGTCGCCGGGGTGGGCGGCGATCGCGTCGAGGTGGGTGCGCAGCTGCTGATCCGGCGGAACGGGAGAGCCGATCTCGAACCCCTCGACGTCCCAGATACCGAGCGAGTCGTCGCTGTAGAAGTGCACGCCGCGCGTGACCGGCAGCCCGCGCCCGACCTTCGCCCAGTCCCGCCCGAACACCGCATTGACGAGGGAGGATTTGCCCACACCCGAGGCTCCGACGATCGCGAGGTTGAAGCGGCCGTAGCGCGACTTCGCCTCGGACGTCGCCTGGACGAACGCCTTGTCGTCGAGCTGACGCGCGTCGGTGTTCTTCTTCGCCATGATCTGGCCCTACCCCCGATGATTCGCGTCGCGACCCGCGTGTGCGGGATGGATCGAATCTACGGGGCCGGGCGGCACGAGGGACTTTCGGGAGCGCCCCTTGCGCGACGACCCGGTACAGGTCACGGCTGCCGCCGCTGCCCCACCCACCCGTCGTCATCCCGCGTGAACGCGACCCGATCGTGCAGCCGCGATCGCCGGCCCTGCCAGAACTCGATCTCGCGCGGCTCGACCCGGTACCCGCCCCAGTGCGGAGGCCGCGGCACGACCTGATCGTCGGCGAACCGGGCGGTGACCTCGGCCATCTGCTCCTCGAGAGCGGCTCGGGATGCCACGGGCTTCGACTGATGGCTCGCCCACGCCGACAGTTGGGAGCCGCGCGGCCGCGACGCGAAGTACGCGTCGTCGCGCTCCGGCGGCAGCGGCGTGGCCGTGCCGAGCACGATGACCTGTCGCTGCAGCGCGTACCAGGGGAACAGGATCGACACCGCCGGGTTCCCGGCGAGCGCGCGGCCCTTCCGTGACTGCCGGTTGGTGAAGAAGACGAGCGCCCCGTCGTCGTCGATCCCGCGCAGCAGAACCGTGCGCGAGGTGGGCCGGCCCTCGGCATCCACCGTCGACACGACCATCGCGTTCGGCTCGGGCTGGTCCGCGGCATCCGTCAGCCACTGCTGCAGCAGCTCGAAAGGTGAGGCCGAGAGGGCGTCGTCATCCAGCTCGGCGAGCGTGTAGTCGAGCCGGTGGGCGAGGGGGTTCTCGGTCATCGCGGGTCCTCCGGTGGGTGGCTGGGACCCTAGCGTATGACGGCGCGGCAGAGACCGGATCGCCGAAAAGAGGACATGTCGGCCCCCGGTAACGCCCCCGTCCGGGGCCCCGGCCTAGCGGCCGATAGAATCGCCGCATGGAAGAGGGGGGAACGCGGCAGCAGATTCTCGTGCACGCGGCCCGCCTGTTCGGCCGGCACGGGTATCACGGCACCACGACGCGAGAGATCGCGGATGCCGTCGGCATCCGACAGCCGTCGTTGTTCTACCACTTCTCTGCGAAGCACGTCATTCTCGCCGAGCTGGTCGACGCCGACCTCGCGCAGACCTTCGGTCGGTTGCAAGAAGCTCGCGACCTCGACGCGTCGTGGGCGGAGCGGTTCCACTACTTCCTCACGATCAGTTCGCACGACTATCTGACGCTGCCGTACGACGCGCGGGGGTATTACAGCGATGCGATCTTCACCGAGCCGGAATTCGAGACCCAGCGCGGCGAGATCTCGCGCTTCCACGACGAGGTGCGCTCCCTCGTCGAGCACGGCATGACGGCGGGCGAGTTCATGGCGATGGATGCCGAGTTCGTGCAGCGCGCGATCACCGGCCTGCAGTTCGAGGGCATGCGCGAGCGCGAGACGAATGCGTCGGCGCCGGTCGCCCACCGCCCCCTTCAGGTGTCGGATTTCATCCTGCGCGCGGTGCTCGTCGATCCGTTCCGTCTCGAGGACGTGCGTTCTGCGACCCAATCGCGCCTCGAGGGCGCGGTCTCTTTCTCGCGGTAGTCCCCGCCCCTTCCCCCGACTTTTCTCGGGGGCGACTCCGTCGCGAAATGCGGGCGCAACACACGCCCTCTATCAATTGATAGACGCATTACCTATCACTTGATAGCCTGCTCCGCACGTCACGCCCGAGGTGACGGAGCATCGAGCATCGACGGAGATTTCATGCACACCACCACTCGCATCGCCGCAGTCGCCGCGGTCGCCGGCCTCGCCGCTCTCGGCCTGTCAGCGTGCTCGTCGAGCCCGGCTCCGGCAGCCGACACGGCATCCGCTGTCGCCACCGTCGCACCCACCGCCCTGCGGTCGGCCGACACGCTGTCGATCTGCACCACGAACCTGGGCTCTCCGCCCAACATCACCACCGATGAATCCGGAAACCTCGTCGGCAGCGAGATCGACCTGGCAAAGGCCGTCGCGGGTCGTCTGGGTCTCACCCCCGACTTCGTGACCGTCGACTTCTCGGCGCTCATCCCGAGCCTGCAGGCCACGCAGTGCGACGTCATCATGGCCTCGCTCTACATCAAGCCCGAGCGCAAAGAGGTCGTCGACTTCGTGCCCTACCTCACCTCCGCCACCGGCGTCGCGGTGAAGCAGGGAGCGGATGCCGGCATCACCGGCCTCGACGACTCGCTCTGCGGCAAGAAGGTCATGGTGACCGTCGGAACCACCGCTCAGGATCTCGCCGAGAAGCAGTCGACGACCTGCACCTCCGAGGGCAAGAAGCCCCTCGACATCAGCACGAACAACCAGGCCACGGTGGGTTTCCAGCAGCTGGTCAGCGGACAGCTCGACGCGTACCTCGACGCGGCCGAGCTGATCGGGTACTACCAGAAGCAGGGCACCGCGGGCATCGAGATGGTGGGCGACCCGACCGACGCGATCGACATCGGCGCGGCGACCCTCAAGGACAACACCGCGCTGCACGATGCGATCCAGAAGGCCTTCGACGACCTCGTCTCGACGGGCGACTACGAGAACATCCTCCGCACGTGGGGGCAAGAGGCCCTCGCGTACAACGGAAGCAACTGACGGTGAACTTCGACTGGGGCTTCTTCTGGAAGAACCTGCTCACCCCGGGCGCGCCCTTCCTGCAGGGGCTCGCGCTGACGGTGCTCATCTCGGTGCTCGCGATGGCCGGCGCGCTCGTCGTCGGTCTCGTGATCGCGATGATGCGGCGCTCGACGTTCGCGCCGCTGCGCGTGATCGCGAGCCTCTACATCTGGCTGATCCGCGGAACCCCCCTGCTCGTGCAGCTCGTGATCATCTACACGGGGTTCGCGGCGGCGAACGTGTTCCGGTTCCAGGACGTCGATCTCGGCGGCATCCTGATCAAGGCCGCCATCCAGGCCGCGATCGTCGGGCTGATCATGAACGAGAGCGCGTACATCTCCGAGATCATCCGCGCGGGCCTCGACTCGGTGCCGGTCGGTCAGACCGAGGCGGCGCAGGCGCTGGGCATGTCGGGGATGTCGGCGATGCGGTGGATCATCCTGCCGCAGTCGCTGCGGCTCATGGTGCCCCCGCTGGGCAACTCGTTCAACGGGCTCATGAAGAGCACGTCGATCTTGAGCGTCATCGGCGTCTCGGAGATGTTCCTGGTCACCCAGAGCATCAGCGCCGCGAGTTTCCGCACCTTCGAGATCTTCGCGGTCGTCGCGATCTACTACCTCGCCCTCACCACGATCTGGACGATCATCCAGAGCGCGATCGAGAAGAAGCTCAACGCCCGCGTCGGCATCGTCACCACGGCGTCTCCGTGGCAGCGGTTGTTCGGGGGTCGTCGGTCGGCGCCCCTCACCCCCGTCACCACCCTCTCCGACTCGGGAGTCCTGAAATGACCGATCCCCTCGTCAGCGCGAAGAACGTCACCCGCGAACTCGGCGGGCGTCAGGTGCTCGACAACGTGTCGTTGGACGTGCAGCCGGGCGAGGTCGTCGTGCTCGTCGGTCCCTCGGGCGCCGGCAAGACGACGTTCCTCCGCACGATGAACGGCCTCGAGAGCATCGACGGCGGCGACCTCACGGTCGCGGGCCAGCCGATGGGCTACCGGATCGCGCCGAACGGTCGACGCGTGCCCGCGACGAAGTCGGCCCTGCGGCAGCAGCGGCAGGAGATCGGGTTCGTGTTCCAGCACTTCAACCTCTTTCCGCACATGACCGCGCTCGAGAACATCTGGCACGCGCCCGTGCGCGTCCGCGGTGTCGCGAAGGCGGAGGCCGTCGCGCAGGCGCAGGCGCTCCTCGAGCGCGTCGGTCTGGGCGACAAGGCCGACGCCCGCCCGAGCAACCTCTCGGGCGGTCAGCAGCAGCGCGTCGCGATCGCCCGGGCTCTCGCGATGAAGCCGCGGCTGATGCTGTTCGACGAGCCGACCAGCGCCCTCGACCCCGAGATGATCGGCGAGGTGCTCGACGTCATGCGCGAGCTCGCCGCCGACCACATGACCATGGTCGTGGTCACGCACGAGATGGGCTTCGCCCGCGAGGTGGCCGATCGCGTCGTGGTGATGGATGCCGGAGCGATCGTCGAGGTCGCCCCGCCCGGCCAGCTGTTCGCCGCGCCCGAGCACCCGCGCACGCAGGCGTTCCTCTCGAAGATCCTCTGACCCTCTCCCCTCCCCGCACGATCCACCGAGGAACACCCATGTCTCGCACGCCCCTGACCGGCGCCATCGCCACTCCGCACGCCGACGCCACCCGCTCCGCCGAGCGAGCGTTCGCCCGCGGCGGCAACGCGATCGATGCCGCCCTCGCGGCCGCGGCCACCCTCAGCGTCGTCTACCCGCACAACGTCAGCATCGGCGGCGACCTGATCGCCCTGGTCCGCGACCCCTCGGGGCGCACGCGCTGCGTGAACGCCTCGGGCCCGGCGGCATCCACCGTCGATCGCGACGCGATGCGCGAAGCGCACGGAGAGGTGCTGCCGTACCGGGGTATCGACACCGTGACGGTGCCGGGAGCCGTGCGCGGGTGGGACGCGCTGCGGCGCATGGGCGGTCAGCTCGAGTGGGGAGAGATCTTCACGGATGCCGTGGCTGCCGCCCGTGACGGAGTACCGGTATCGCGTTCGCTCGCGGCCGCGTTCCGCGAAGAAGAGGCGGCCGTCGGGTTCGACGCGGGCTTCCGCGACACCTTTCTCGCCGACGGCCTGCCGGTGGAGGGCGACCCGCTCGTGCAACCCGTGCTCGCCCGCACCCTCGAGGCGATCCGCGACGGGGGCGCCGCGGCCCTGTACGACGGCGAGCTCACCGCCGGTTTCGTCGACGGTCTCGCGCGCCTCGGCTCGCGCATCGGCGCGGCCGATCTGCTGCTCTTCCACCCCGAGGTCGTCGAGCCGCTGACCACCTCGTTCGGCGCGTATCGCGTGCTGACGAGCCCGCCCAACACGCACGGCTTCGTGCTGCTGCGCGTGTTGCGCGAACTGGAACGGTACGGCATCGCCGACCCCCTGGGCGCGGACTTCGGCCGCATGATGGAGCGCTTCTTCGCCGCCAACCTCGTGCGCGACGAACTGCTCGCCGACCCGCGGGTCACCTCGGGAGACGTCACCGAACTGCTCACCGGCGACGCGACCGCCCACGGCGACGAGCCCGTGCTGCCCGGCTTCCGCCGCCCCCGCGGCGACACGGTCGGCATCGCGGTGACGGACTCGTCGGGGTGGTCGGTCTCGCTCATCCAGAGCGTCTACCACGCGTTCGGAGCCGCCGTCGTGGAGCCCTCCACCGGCATCCTGCTGCACAACCGCGGCACCGGCTTCTCGCTCGACCCCTCGTCGCCGAACGCCCTCGCCCCCGGAAAGCGCCCGCTCCACACCCTCATGCCGGTCATGGTCGACGACGCGAGCGGTCTGCGTTTCGTCTCGGCGACGATGGGCGGCCAGGGCCAGCCGCAGATCCACGCGCAGACGCTGCTGCGCGCGATGGCGGGAGCCACCGCTCAAGAGGCGGTGTCGGCGCCGCGCGCCATCGTGGGCCCGCAGCGCGACGGCGACAGCCCCTCCGACATCTACGTCGAGGGAAACCTCGCCGCGCCCGCCCGCGATTCGCTCGCCGAGACGCGGCTGCACATCATCGAAACTCCGGATGCCGACGAGCTCGTCGGGCACGCGAATCTTGTCATAGTGGGGGCCGACGGTGGCCTGGATGCGGGCAGCGACCCCCGCTCGGACGGTGCGGCAAGCGTGCGGGGGTATGGGGCCTGACGCGGGCGCCCCCGTCTGTCGCTGTCAACGACCGAGACCACAGTCGAGCGTGGGTCGGGGACAGATAGCGACAGTGACGGCAACGGGAAACAGATCCATAGTGGCGTGACGACCACCGTCACCGCGCCTGCAGCGGCGCAATCAGACGAGATGCACTCAAGAGCCGGATCGCGAACGTCACTTACGCATCGCGGCCCCCTCACATACGGTGAAGAATCGTGAATCCGCCCCCGGGCTGTTCGCAACATGTATCTATTGAGACCGAAGTGAAAGAACATTCATGAAAAAGAAATCATTGCTATCCGTTTCGGGTGGCGCAATACTCACCGTCCTCGTCGCCTCTTTCCTGTCAGCGGCTCCTGCAACCGCGGCGTCCCCCTCGGAAATCGAGCCATCACCGGCGACGCTGACACGCTCAGGTGGGACCGTGCTCGAGTCCGTCGGAGCCACGCGAGCGGAATGGGAAGCGGAGATCGAATCCCTCGTTGCCAGCGATCTGCCCCGGACCGTCACCGAGCAGGACGGGGTCACCCGGTACTCGTTCGAACTCACGCCCCAGGGCGAGGGCGTACCCACCGGATACACGATGGATTACACCGTGGAGCTGCACGACGACGGAGCCATCGTGCCGATGCTGGCTGGCGGCTCAAACCAGCACGGCCCTTATCTGGATCTGAACCAGTTCGATCAAGATCTGGTCATCAGTGGGGGCGCTGCCGCTATCGGGCTCGCCGCGTGCGCGATCCCGGCCGTGGGATGGGTCAGCTGCGCCGCGATCACCGCTGCATTGACGATTGCCGCGGTCGCTCTTGCGCACAATGGAAAATGCAAGGGCGAATTCCGCATCTATCTGAACCGCGCTCGGGACGAACCGCAGTACGCCTGCGTCACCTGAGCACGATTTCGTAGGTAGCCGTCCGAGCCGGGCATCGTGTTAGAGGACACGATGCCCGGCTTCGTCGTTGAGACGGAATACATCGTGGACGGAGGTGCCGAGCGCTTCGCTGATGCGAAGGGCGAGAACCAGAGAAGGATCATGTTGACCAGCCTCGAGCGACACGATGGTCTGCCGAGAGACAAGGCAGAGGGCGGCGAGGGCCTCCTGGGTGAGCCCACGCTCTCGGCGAGTGGCTCGCACGGTGTTGAGGGTCTTCACCTCATGCTCTCCTCGGCCGAGTCGCGGCGATGCGGATCCAGTAGTCGCCGAGGGCGATGAACAACAGACCCGCGAGCCAAACCCAGCCCGCGATGTCTGCCAGCAGGACCGCAGCGAGGAGAAGAATCGGTGCCGCGACCAGCACATCTCGGAAAGCCGATGCCCGCGCTTTGCGATCCACATCGGCTTCGATCCCCTCCTCCGCAAAAGACCGGGTCGCGGTTTCTCGCTTCTTCCGTACGGCCACGATGGCGAGTCCCGCCGCGGGGATGACAGCGAAAGCGGCGTACCGCAACCACTCTGCGCGGATGGCCTCCCCCACGCCGAAAAGGACGGCGATCAGGGCGATTCCGGTGGCCAGAATCACCACAGGTGCAAAGCGTTTCATGGAGCATCCCCTCGAATGTCAATCGTGCTTGTCATTCCACGATGTCGTATCAACCCGACATTTGCAAGCTATTGCCTCTCCGATGCACCCTGACGGCCGCGCCACACCCGCCCAGCGACACACAGACCCCGGCCCCCGTGGGCTGCGGATGGAAGGCGTTGTTCTGCGGCCCCAACCCGGGCGAACGACCAGACGCACACTCGCGTGCCCCTCGACACGCCGTGACCCTGCGCGTGCGGAATACCTGTTGCGCACCGCGGGTTGGCCAGCCACGGCCCTGTTCCCCCACGAAAGGACACCCATGAGCCTGTTCGCCCCCACCACCGTCGGAGAGATCGGCGTCCGCAACCGCGTCTCGCTCGCCCCGATGACCCGCCTGCGCGCCGGCGCCGACGGAGTCCCCGGCCCGATCGTCGCGAAGTACTACGCGCAGCGCGCAGGCATCGGCCTGCTGGTCACCGAGGGTGTCTTCCCGAGCGACGAGTCGCGCGCGTACCCGGGTCAGCCCGGCATCGTGACCCACGCTCAGGCCGCGGGCTGGGCCAAGGTCGCCGACGCCGTGCACGCCGAGGGCGGCACCGTCTTCATGCAGCTCATGAACGGCGGACGCGTCACGCACCCCGAGATCACGGGCACCGACCGCATCGTCGCCCCCTCGGCGATCGCCATCGAGGGCGACACGCGCCTCGCCGACGGCACGAAGGTCGCCTACGCCGTGCCGCACGCGCTCGAGACCGCCGAGCTCGCCACCGTGCGCGACGAATTCGTCGCCGCCGCCCGCAAGGCCGTGGATGCCGGGTTCGACGGCGTCGAGCTGCACTCCGCGAACGGCTACCTGCTGCACGAGTTCCTCTCCCCCGCCTCGAACCAGCGCACCGACGCCTACGGCGGATCGCCCGAGGCCCGCGCTCGCTTCGTCATCGAGGTCGCGCAGGCCGTCGTGGCCGAGGTCGGCGCCACGCGCGTCGGCATCCGCATCTCGCCCGCGCACAACATCCAGGACGTGTGGGAGAAGGACGACGCCGAGACCCGCGCCACCTACGAGGCGCTCGTGTCGGGCCTCGCTCCCCTGGGCCTCGCCTACCTGAGCGTGCTGCACGCCGACCCCGCCGGCGACCTGATCCAGGACCTCCGCCGCACCTTCGGTGGCACCTTGATCATCAACAGCGGCTTCTCGAGCGTGACCACGCGCGACGAGGCCGTCTCGGTCGTGGAGGACGACATCGCCGACCTGGTCGCCGTCGGCCGCCCCGCCATCGCCAACCCCGACCTCGTCACGCGCTGGGAGCAGGGCGCCGACGAGAACGACGTCGACCAGGCCTCCGTCTACGGCGGCGGCGAGCGCGGGTACACGGACTACCCGTTCCTGCAGGCCTGAATCTCGGATGCCAACGGGGCGACGTCGCGAAAGTGACGCCGCCCCGTTCGTATGTCCACCGCGAACACCTCTCCGCTAGCCTGACCGCATGAGGACCGGCGGCCGACACGCTCAATCCAATGGTCGGGTGAGACCGTGATGCGTCCTTTCGGCCCGCGCTCCTACGTCGTCTCGCTCGAAGTGCCGTTCGGCTTCGGGGACGATGTCGAGCTCGACCACGACCCGGCCTCTCTCCGGCACGGCCTCAAGCCGTTCCTTCGCATCGACCTGATGCTCTACGAGCTGCCCATCCCCGACTTCACCACGACGTACGGGATCTACTTCGCAACGCCCCCGCTCGCCGAGCAGCTGCGTCCGCTGCGCGGTCTGCGCGAGCGTGAATTCAGCCTGTCGTTCGACCCGCAGATGCAGGAGCTCGGGGCGTTCGAGGGCAAACAGCTTCCTGAGCTTGTCTGTTTCGATGTGACGGGAACCTTCGGCGTCGACGACTTCTCCCACGTCGAGGGGGAAGCGGACCTTCTCGTGTCTCAAAGGGCGGCCGCGGCGCTGCGCCGTTTCGATCTGGGGCAGTTGGGCACGATTCGCCGCTTCCGGCGCGCGCGCTCATAGCGAATACCGCCCCGCCGTGTCCCTCAGCTGCACCACGGGCGCCGGGTTCTCCCGCCGGTCAGCGCTGCGGGAAGTCGTCGGTGATGCGGTACGGCACGGGGTAGCCGCCGGTCCAGATCCGTTCTCCCTCGTACAACGTCTCAGCAAGGGTCTGCGCGTACCTCGTCGCCTCGTCTTGGTCCAAGAAGACACCGAGGATCTCCACCTCGTCGTCGCCCCTGTAGACGATCCACACTTGCTTCACGGAACGACGATAGCCACGGACCGCACGGCGATGCAGCACGTGTGGGAAATAAGGCCCGGGCTGCGAACACGGACGTTCCGTTGCTCCGGGCGGTCTCCGTCGTCACTCAGCTCCGCCACGGCCGCGCCCGCAACGCCGCGAAATCCCCTCGTATGAACTCATCGGCGATGTCGAGGCGTTCCCTGTCGCTCAGCCCCCGCAGACCTCCAACTTCCTCGCCGCCGACCTCGCTGTTCTCGAAGAGCACCCGATCCGGATAGAACTCGAGATTCCACGCGTCCGAATCGGACACCGAAATGCTCCGGTGCTCGTCGTCACCGTCGTACATGGCGATGGTCGCTAGCAGCTCAGCGAGACGGCCGAGCGTGATGTCGTCGTCTTCCTCTGCGCCATAACGGTCCGTGAAGCTCACCCATCGCACTCGAACCCGCTCCTCTCGTCGACGCTCAATCCTGCTCCGCTGGCCGAAACCTTTGCACAATGGCGCCCGATCGGAACTCTCGCCGCTCGACCAGCTCGAGCTTCAAGTCGACGCCGTCGAGCAGCCGAGGCCCCCGCCCCGCAATCACCGGATGAACGACGAACGTGTACTCATCGATGAGCCCGTGCGCCGCGAGCGTCGCCGGCAGCCTCACCCCACCGACCGAAATCCCTCGCCCAGGTTCGTCCTTGAGCCGCCGAACGGCCTCAACGAGATCGCCCCGGACCAGTTCGGCGTTCCAGTCGGCTCTGTCGAGAGTCCCGGATGCCACGACCTTCCGCATCGGATCCATCACTTCCGAGAACGCGACCTCACTGGCATCCATCCAGTCCGGCCATTCCCCCGACTCCGGTCGGCGCCACGCGCCCTCCATCAGCTCGTAGGTGACGCGGCCGTAGAGCAGAGTGTCGGAGCGGCGCAGCTCGTCGGTCCAGAACGCCATGGACTCAACGTCCGGCGGCAGGCCCGCCTCGTGATGGACGCAGCCGTCGAGGGTGACGTTGATGGCGTAGCGGAGGGGCTGTCGCGTAGCGGAGCCGCCCGATTTCGTCATCGTCCCCATCCCCCCGACATGAGCCAATTCTCTGTCGCCAGGCTAAGGCGCCTGTGCTTTTTAAGGAAGCAACTGAGCACCCACACCCAACGAGTGCGCGAACACCATTCCTGTAAGGGACTCAGGGGAGGGGACCCATGATCGCCAGAGCCGCTTGCGTCCACCCTGGGTTTCGACGTTCCCTTCTTCGTCCGTTGTCAGAAGGATTTCGTCGACGACAAATAACTCGGTTCCTTCGGTTTCGGACGCGTGCGCAACTTCGTTTCGAGTGAGCGTAACCACGTCGAGCATCCTCGTCGATCCCTTCACTTCGACATGAGTCTCGCCCCGCGCGAACCGGACATTCAGGTCGTACGGCTTGCCCAGTTCTGTGACTTCGAGTGCCCCCTGCGCCCAGTAGTAATCGGTGGCAAGTCGCACCGCGTGACGTTCTATCGATCGCCGGACGACCGAATCGACAGCGTATCCCTGCCCGACGCCTCCTGTCTCCGCAACAAAACCCTCCGGCCTGGACTCCGCGCGGGCGTCCCGAAGGCCCCACCTCCCCTGACCAAGTCCGGAGACCGTGCGAAAGAGATCACCGTTTGACGGACGGAAAGCACGCGAGTCGGAGGATGACTGTTGAATCGTGCGACGGACGATCGCCTGCCAAGATGGCGGAAGGGATTCTCGCCGAGCTGCAATCTCTGCGTAGATTTCCTGATAGGGGGCTTCTCCGCCTAGGCGCGTCAGCGCGTCAATGATTGATTCGCGCCAGGAAAGCATTCCTCGACACTATTACGTTGCGGGATGCGCCTTTGAACCCCGATGAGTAATGGCGCCCGCATTCCCGGCCGGTCCCGATTATTCATTCCCCACGCGGCGAGCCCCCGCCACCACAAACCGCCCAGCCTGCACCGCGAACGCCTCCATCAGCTCCGGCGGCCCGACAACCTCCATCGCCACCTCGAACCTCCCGAACGACGCGGCGAGCGCACCCCACGACCACGACCCCACCTCGAGGGTGCAGCGCTCATCATCGACAGCGGTCACCGTGCCGTCGCCAGCGAACGGCAGCACGTCCCGCGCCGGCGCGTGCAACAGCACCGTCCCGCGACAGGGCCACTCGTTCGTGTCCGCCCCCTTAAATCGCGCCGAGACGAACACGTCCACGTCCCCGCCCGGCACGACCCGCGGCACGAACGGCGCGCCGTGTGGAACCCGGGGTCGCACGCGATCCGCCGAGAAGAGCCGCCAGTCCTCCCGCTCGCGATCCCACCCGAGCAGGTACCACCGCCCGTCCGATGCCACGAGGTGGTGCGGCTCGATCCGCCGAACCTGGGCTTCTCTCTCGCCCCTCGGCAGGTAGTCGAAACGCAGGGTGACCCGGTCGCGCACCGCCTGTGCGAGCGTGAGCAGAACCTCAAGCGGCACGGCAGCAACGGGCGCTCCCCCGGCGCGACTGACCGTCGTCACATCGACCGCGTCCAGCCGATGCCGCAGCCGCGACGGCAGAACCTGCCGCATCGTCGCGAGAGCGCGCACCGCCGCCTCACCGATGTCCGACCCCAACGCGGGAGCCGCGCGCAGCGCGATCGCGACCGCGAGCGCCTGGTCGTCATCGAACAGCAGCGGCGGCATCTCGGCGCCCGCGTCGAGGCGGTATCCCCCGTCGGGGCCCATCGTCGTCTCGATCCGGTAGCCCATCTCGCGCAGGCGATCGATGTCGCGCCGCACCGTGCGATCGCTGACATCCAGCCGCGATGCCAACACCGACCCCGGCCAGTCCCGCCGCGCCTGCAGCAGCGACAGCAGGGTGAGCAATCGCGACGTCGTGGCCATGCATCCGACGGTACTCGCGGTCTAGGACAGAAACCGACCTATACGGGTGGGACCGTGATCTCACAAGCCGATCCCGGCCCATTAATCGAGGAGCAGACATGCCCGTGCAGACCACCACCCACCTGAATTTCCGCGGCGATGCCCGCCAGGCGCTCGAGTTCTACCAGTCCGTCTTCGGCGGCCACCTCGTCGTCAACACCTACGCCGACTTCGGCACGCCGGCCGAGATCCCCGGCTCCGACAAGGTCGTCTTCGGCCTGGTTGCCGGCGAGAACGGCTTCCGCATCATGGGTTACGACATCCCCAGCCGCACCGAGGGCGGCATTGCCGGTGACGGAGCGACGCATCGCGAGAACAATACGACAGTGACCGACCAGGCGGTGTTCGTCTCGATCAGCACCCCCACCCTCGAGGAGCTTCAGGGCTACTGGGACACCCTCGCAGTGGATGCCACGGTCGTCGAGCCCCTCGCCGCCTCGGCCTGGAGCGCCGGCTTCGGCATGCTGACCGACCAGTTTGGCGTGACGTGGAGCGTTTCGGTCGTCGCGGACTGAGGTGGGCGGTCGCGACGGCGTTCGATTGCGGGTCGCGACCGCTTCGCCTCAGGGTCCTGAACAACATAAGCGTGCTGCACAGCAACCGGACTCAGAGGTTGGCCCGAAGAATTTGAGCCGGGCCTGACGCTGGGTTGGGGTTGGATGCCCAGCACGGTTGCCTTGTCTTGCTCCTGGTGAACGCGGCAAGATGCACCCGTGCGAGCTGGGCCACACCACGGATAGGCCGTAAGCGGATCCGGGCGAGCAGATTCATGCTTCAGGCGACGGCACTTCGCACGAATCTCCACCAGCGTCATGTGGGGCTGTCGTCGATGTAAAGGTGTGCATCATTGACGCGACCACGCAGGCTCCAGCCGCACCCTACCGACCCATGCTGACCCGAGGTACCGTTGTTGATCTCTTCGGGGGTGACAGCTTGAGCAAATTCTCAGTGGATCCAGACGCATTGCGGCCAGTTGCGGAGAAGATTGACGCGATTCGCGCCGAGGTCGCCGCCGGCGGGGTAAGCGGTCTCGATGGCGACGTCGGTCACGCCGATCTCGCTGCCGCTGCTGCTGGCCTGCAGGCAAAAGCCTCGTCATCCTGGTCGGAGCAGGTGCGCGCGCTCCAAGAGGTCGTCACTCGTTTGCGCGGCAGCGCTTCCCTTTACGAGAAGGCGGATCAAGATGCGGTGCCTCGAGCGGCAGCTGCTAGCGAGGGACTCATGCGTCCATGACCGAATTGGGCCAGACCACAGACGCGCTCGTTCTCATCCCCGGGTCGGTCGCAGCGCTGACAGATGCAGCTGTTAATTGGCGGTCTCGCGCTGAAACGGCCCGGATGGCCGCCGAGGAGCTTGGACAGGTGAGCCCGCCTGAGAGTTGGGCCGGCGAGGCCGCCGACCTCTTTGCTTCTCGGTTGTCAGCGGTCACGAGCGCGTGGTTGAAGAACGCGCAGATGATGATGACCTCGGCGGACGCGTTGGAGAACTACGCGACGATGCTCGGGTGGGCGCAGGGCAAAGCTGGTGACGCGATCGACATGTGGGAAACCGCCCGCGTGCGGACGGTCGAGTCCCTAGCTCCAAAGCCTCGGAGCAATCAGTTCTACGGCAGCAACGTCACCATCGAACCACCACCGGCCGATGCGGGTGCATCTCTGCGCGCGGAAGCAATCGCACTCCTCACCTACGCACGCCAGGAAGTTTCCTCGGCTGGAGCTCAAGCAGCGGACACAATCCGAGCGGCTGCGGACATCGCGCCTCCTGCTCCGGATCCGTGGCAGGTCGCATCGGCCATGACGCAGATGGTCGTCCAGCTCGCGATCACGACTCAGGTCGACACTCTCACCAATCTGGTCAATGGGACGGCGTCGGTTGCTAACGCACTCATCGAACACCCTGAGACCATCCTCGAGATTCTCGGCGGAATCGGTCTCATGGCCGGCGGGGGCGCGCTGGCCGTTGGGGGGCTACCGGTCGCCGCCACCGGTGTGGGAATTGTCCCCGGAGGGGCGGCCGTTGGAGCGGGCATCACCGCGGCTGTCGCCGGCGCGGCCGCTACCGGCATGGGAATCATGAACGTCGCCCAGCACGCAACCGGCGACAGCGCGGTTCGCCCGTTACCTGGACGCGACGCGAAGGGTCGCTTTACATCCGATCAAGAGGTGAAGCCCTGGGTCGACAAGGAGAAGCAGGGAATCGACGAGATTCAGGAGGAGTTCGGCGTCGAAGTCAAAACGGAGCGAACCGCCGCCCGTATAGAGGGCTCGGACCACACCAGATACTTCGACGGCTTCTTCAGAAACGACGATGGAACGTACACAGCAATCGAGGTGAAGAGCGGCGGCGCAACGAGAACAGCCGGGCAGCGCGAGTTCGACGGTCTGGTGTCTGAAGCAAATCCCGCGATCGTGAAGGTCGACGGCGAAATTATTAGAGTAACCAGTGTCTACCTGAAGCGAGTGCCATGAGTAACGACAAGCCCACGTTCGTCTACGAGATCAACGGAGCCTCGTTCGCGAACCTCATCAATGGTCCGCGGTCGTACGAAGACAACTTGCAGCGGATGGTGTCTCTCCTGGGCAAGTCGGGCCGTTCGACGTTCTCCCTATCGAGGCTGCCAGACGGCCAGGACATCTGGGACGTAACCCGCGAGTCACTGCCAAGTGTGTTTCTACAGGCGGCCGGGACCGCCGAAGCCATGACCATCGAGTGGCGACGCCTGGAGCAGGACGGAACAGAGCGGCTCTACACCGTCGGTCATGGTGGACCGCGCGACGGCGAACCGCCCGTGACGATCGACTTCCTCGACGGGACGGCCCACGCCCTCGTCTACCCAGACGAAGTGTTCACTGCGGACGAGGCCGGCGAGATCTTCGTGCATTACTTTCACACGCTGACGGTCCACGACCGCTACGCCCTCCGCGAGCTGAACCTCACCACGCCAACACCATGACCATCTCGTTCGACAGCGATCGCCACGAAGCCCTACTGGTCTCGCTTCGGGTAGCAACGAATGCCATCGGGGCCGAGCTCGATGCGCTCGAACGCAAGGCGGACACGTTGCGTTCTTCCTGGAGTGGTGAAGCGCGCGACGCGTACGACGAGGCGCAGAACGCATGGAGCGTCTGCATGCGCGGATTTCATGGCGTACTCAGCAATACCAACATCGTTGCTGCATCCGCTGGCGACTCACTCCGCCAAGCCGAACAGGCGGTGCGGTCGCTCTGGGCCTGAGCAGGGCTGCTCCGTCAACCCGCGGACAGGTCGCTCCTCAAGTGGGAGTCGCCGCCTCCAGGGCATCCCGTCCGCTCCGAGAATGATGATCGGCGCGGAGGAGAAGTGGCTGAATGCAATGTCGAGGATGACGAGCGGCCGCGGTCCCGGGGCGCGCTTATGGCGCGTCCGACGAGGTCTTCACATCCCCGGCGCCATATCCGTGAACCGCGAATAATGCCCCTGGAACGCCACCGTGATCGTGTCCGTCGGGCCGTTACGGTGCTTCGCCACGATCAGGTCCGCCTCGCCCGCACGGGGCGAGTCCTTCTCATACGCGGCCTCGCGGTGCAGCAGCACCACCATGTCGGCGTCCTGCTCGATCGAGCCCGACTCACGCAGGTCCGACAGGGCGGGCTTCTTGTCGGCACGCTGCTCGGCGCCACGGTTCAACTGCGACAGAGCGATGACCGGAACCTGCAGCTCCTTGGCCATCAGCTTCAGCGCACGCGAGAATTCGCTGACCTCTTGCTGGCGCGACTCGACGCGCTTACCGCTGGTGAGCAGCTGCAGGTAGTCGATGACGACCATCTTCAGACCCTCGCGCTGCTTGAGGCGGCGGCACTTGGCGCGGATCTCGACGAGCGTCATGTTGGGGCTGTCGTCGATGTAGAGGGGCGCGTCGTTGATGCGACCGCGGGTGGAGGCCACCGTGGTCCAGTCACGCGAGTCGAGCGTTCCCTTGCGCATGCTCTGCAGGGGGATCTGACCCTCAGCACTGAGCAGGCGCATGGCGATCTCGCTACGACCCATTTCGAGCGAGAAGAAGATGCAGGGGGCGTTCGACTTGATCGCGGCGGCGCGGGCGAAGTCGAGCGCGAGCGTCGACTTACCCATGGCGGGGCGCGCGGCGAGCACGATCATCTGTCCGGGGTGCAGACCGTTGGTCAGCTGGTCGAGGCCGGCGAAGCCGGTGGGAATGCCCGTCATCGACCCGTCGCGGCCGCGAGCGGCCTCGATCTCCTCGACCGCGGCATCCACTGCCGTCGTCAAGGGGATGTAGTCCTCGGCGCTGTCGTCGCCCGAGACGTTGTAGATCTCGGCCTGGGCGCTGTTGACGAGCTCGACCGGGTCGCCCTCGCCGGCGTAACCCATCTGCACGATGCGCGTGCCGGCCTCGACCAGGCGGCGCAGCATGGCGCGCTCGGCGACGATCGACGCGTAGTAGCCGGCGTTGGCAGCGGTCGGAACGATCGAGGTGAGCGTGTGCAGGTAGTCCGCTCCCCCGGCGCGCTGCAGCTCGCCCGTCTTGATCAGCTCGTCGGTGACGGCCACGACGTCGGTGGGCTCCCCGTGCGAGTACAGGGTGAGGATCGCTTCGAAGATCAGCTCGTGCTTGGGCACGTAGAAGTCGGGACCGCGGAGACTTTCGATCACATCGGCGACGGCGTCTTTCGACAGCAGCATGCCGCCCAACGCGCTCTGCTCGGCCAGCGTGTCGTGCGGGGGCGTGCGCTCGGGGCGCGGCGCTTTTCCGAGGCGTTCTTCGGCGATATCGGCGATCGACACGGGCTCTCCTTCAGTTCGGGCACCCCTGGCCGGGCCTCGCGCGCGCGTGAAGCGTTCGCGGAAACGGGGCTCGGGGCGGCCTCGGCAGCATCAGATCACCAAGTTCCGACGTTGACGCGGACGGCACGATGAGAGGGCTGCCCGAGGGGCTGCACCCACGCTAGATACCACTCTCCCCACACGCAAACGAGCCTGTGGATAACTCTGTGGACAGACTGCGGGAAACGCCGCCATCTCTGTGCACAAGTGCTGTGGAGAACTCGGTGGATGGATACGAATATCGGGCGTGTATACCCTGCTGACCGGGCATTTATCTATCCACAGTTTTCCTGGGGAAATCCCGTGTGAAGTGAACGTTGAAGGTTGCTGCTAGGGGCATGCACATGTGTACAACTCGGGGGATAACTCGCCGATCGCGTACCGACCCGGAGCCCCCGCTGTCAAGTTTTTCTTCACCGTCCGGCGTGTCGCTCGTCATCTGGCGGTCTCCCGAAAACTACTTAGATTTCACCAACCCCCTTTCACCCGGGTGAAGACGGGCGTAGCGTCGCCGCCCAAGAGTTTCGGAGATTCACCTTTGGGGGGCGAATCATCATGGAGAACGCGTCCGGTCGGGGGGCACCGCGCATGCTGCGGCTGCTCCTCATCGGCGCGTCCACCGCCCTCGGAGCAGCAGCTCTCTCCGTTGCCCTTTCGGCCTCTCCCGCTTCCGCCGACGACGGCTCGGGTGGCCTGCTCGGCGCCGTCGGCTCGACGGTCAACCAGGTCACCGACACCGTCGACGAGGTCGTCAACACCGTCGTCTCTCCCACGGTCGAGCACGTCACCGAGACGGTCGCTCCCGTGACACAGGTCGTCACCGACGTGGCACCCGCCCCCGTGGCCGAGGTCGTCACGACCACCACAGCAACCGTCTCCGAGGTCGTCACGACAGCGGATTCGACCGTCGGCGGCACCGTGGACACCGTAGGAGACGTGGTCACCGACGTCGCCGGTTCAGGGGTCGTCGGTAACGTCGTCACCCCCGTCGTCGAAACCGTTCAGGCGGTCCCCGTCGTCGGAGACGTCGTGCACACCGTCGGGCTCGACGAGCTCATCTCGGGCGTCACCGACGCGGTCGACTCCGCGCTCCCCGTGATCGTCGGCACCCTCCCCCCGATCTCCCCCGTGATCCCCGCGACCCCGGGCGTTCCGACGGCTCCGGGTGGTGACACCGCCACCCCGATCCCCGGCATCGTTCCCGCCGAACCCTTCTCGGCCGACGCAGCGGACGGTGCGACAGCGGTCGTCGCCGGCATCCTGTCGGCGGATCCCTCCCCCGCTCCGTCGTCGTCCCGCACGGCCCCCTCGGGCGGGGCGGCGACGCTGCTCGACGCCACCACGACGGGCGCGGTCTCCGTCGCCGTCGCGGCCGCACAGGGCGCCCCCTCCGGCCCGCGGGGCCACGACGAGCTCGCCGGAGTCCTCGGCGCGAGCACGGGCTCGAGCTCGTCGGCATCCGGAAACTCCGGCGCGGGGGGCGCGAACGCCGCCACCGCCGACGGCGGCAAGCTCTTCGCCGCCCCGCTTCTTCTCGACCGCCGGACCGTCGTCGACGACGACCTGCCCGGCACCCCGGTCTTCGGCACCGACGTCTCTCCTGACTGAGGACGGTCGCACCGTGCATCGCACGGCAGACGACCCCGCGCTTTCGCGCACCCTCATTCATCTACAGGAGAAACTCTCATGCGCAAGATCTACTCGCGTGTCCTTCTGGGCACGCTCGTCGGAGGCGGCCTCGCCGTCCTCGGAGCCGGCATCGCCAATGCCGCAGACACCTCGGGCGTCGACGGTCTGCTCTCGGGCGACCAAGTCGGTGTCTCGGTGAACCTCCCGGTCACCGTCGGCGGCAACGCCGTCTCGGTGCTCGGAGACAGCAGCAGCGACGGTGCCGACACCTCCGCTCCCGCGGCCCCCGCTCCCGCACCCGTCACCATCACCGATGGCAGCGACGGCGTGGGCTCGGGCAACCAGGGGCTCGTGTCGGTCAACGTCCCCGTGACGGTCGGCGGCAACGCCGTCTCGCTCGTCGGAGACAGCAACAGCACGGATGCCGGCACCTCGGCGCCCGCGACCGAAGCTGCCGCCCCCGCGGCGGACAGCAGCACCGACGGCAGCGACAGCGTCGCCGGCGGCAACCAGGGCGTCGTCTCGATCGATGCTCCGGTCACGGTCGGCGGCAACGCCGTCTCGGTGATCGGCGACAGCAGCACCGACGACGCGGCCACCACCGGCGGCAGCGCCTCCGGCTCGACCGGCGGCGGCACCGTCACGGACGGCACCGACGGCATCCTCGGCGGCAACGTCGTCGACGCTCCGGTCGGCCTGCCCGTCACCATCGGGGGCAACGCGGTCTCGGTGGTCGGTGACAGCGTCTCGAACGGCGCCGACACCACCGGCGGCACCACGGGCGGCACCGGCTCGACCGGCGGCAGCCTCACCGACGGCACGGACGGCATCGGCGGCGGCAACGTCGTGGGCCTCCCGGTCGGCATCCCCGTCACCATCGGCGGCAACGCCGTCTCGGGCATCGGCGACAGCGTCACCGACGGCGCTGACACCACCGGCGGCACCACCGGCTCGACCGGCACCGGCAACACCTCCACCGACGGAACCGACGCCATCGGCGGCGGCAACATCATCGGCCTCCCGGTCGGCATCCCCGTCACCATCGGCGGCAACGCCGTCTCGGGAATCGGCGACAGCGTCACCGACGGCGCTGACACCACCGGCGGCACCACCACTGGCGGAACGGGTAACAC
Source organism: Sphingomonas sp. G5 (assembly GCF_052660795.1). Lineage (NCBI taxonomy): Bacteria > Pseudomonadati > Pseudomonadota > Alphaproteobacteria > Sphingomonadales > Sphingomonadaceae > Sphingomonas > Sphingomonas sp. G5. The sequence continues at coordinate 3,521,149 of NZ_CP109660.1, forward strand.
CAGCACCGACGGCAACGACGGCATCCTCGGCGGCAACATCATCGGCCTGCCGATCAACGCCCCCGTCACCATCGGCGGCAACGCCGTCTCGGGCATCGGCGACAGCACCTCCGAGAACGCCACCACCACCGGCGGCACCAGCACCGACGGCACGGGCAGCATCGGCGGCGGCAACATCATCGGTCTGCCGATCACCATCCCCGTCACCATCGGCGGCAACGCGGTCTCGGTGATCGGTGACAGCACCACCACCGACTCCACCACCGGAACGCCCACCACGCCCGGAACCCCGGGAACGCCCGGTACCCCCGGCACCCCCGGCACCCCGGGAACGCCCGGCACCCCCGGCACGCCCGGAACCCCCGGAACGCCCGGAACCCCGGGATCGAACGGCACTGACGGAACGAACGGCACCAACGGCACTGTCACCGTGACCGGCTCGCTCGCCTCGGTCGGCTCGGTCAACGCCCTTGCGGCCACCGGATCGAACAACGCTCGCGGCGCCCTCGCCGTGACGGGAACGGACGGCTCCATGGCCGCCGGGCTCGGCATCGCCGGCCTGCTGACCCTGCTCCTCGGAGCCGGTCTGCTGCTGCGTCGCCGCCGCTCGGTCGCCTGACCCGGAGCGTTCGCCCACAGAACGCGACACCGGATGCCACGCCCTCGGGCCGGCATCCGGTGTCGCAGCGTGCCCGGGACGGGGTTCGACCGCGGATCCCGGACCTTTCGACACGCTCAGGGTCGCGTGCCTCGCACCGTCAGACCCCGAACGTCGGGGCGCGTAGCGTGCACTGGGGCGCCCGTTGCGCGCCCCAGTGCACAAAAGACGCCCCACACCCTCTGAACCACACGCGCTACAGCACCCCACCCCGCCGCTCGCGCTCGAGGAACGCGATCGTCTCGGGCTGCTGCGGGGCGTCGAGGATCTGGGCGGGAGTGCCCTGCTCGACGATCCGGCCGCCCTTCATGAACACGATGCGGTCGGCGACCTCGCGCGCGAACGACATCTCGTGCGTGGCCATGAGCATGGTCGAGCCGCGGTCGCGCAGCACCCGCACCAGGTCGAGCACCTCGCCGACCAGCTGCGGGTCGAGGGCCGAGGTGATCTCGTCGAGCAGCAGAAGCTCGGGGTCGGTCATCACGGCGCGCACGATCGCGACGCGCTGCTGCTGGCCGCCCGACAACCGGTCGGGGAACTCTCGCGCCTTCGCGCCCAGGCCCAGCTGCTCGAGCAGTTCGGTGCCGCGCGCGTAGGCCTCGGTCTTCGGCATCCCGTGCACCTTCCGCGCCGCCAGCGTGACGTTGTCGATGACGCGCAGGTGCGGGAACAGGTTGAAGTGCTGGAACACCACGCCGATGCGCGACCGGGCGGAGTCCTGGTCGATCGTCGGGTCGGTCAGATCGTCGCCGTTGAGCAGGATCTGGCCGTCGTCGACGCGCTCGATGAGGTTGATGGTGCGCAGCAGCGTCGACTTGCCCGAGCCCGAGGCGCCGATCAGCACGACGACCTCGTGCTTGGCGAGCTCGAGGTCGATGCCGTCGAGCACGACGTGGTCGCCGAAGGCTTTCCGCACCCCGCGGACGTCGAGCACGCTCATACGATCCCGCCCATCTGCTCGCGCTTCGCCAACCGCGCCGACACATAGTCGGTGAGGCGGATCATCGGCAGCGCCATGGCCACGAACAACAGCGCCGCGACGATGTACGGCGTGAAGTTGTAGTACTCCGCCGCCGAGATCTGCGCCGCGCGCACGGCATCCACCGCTCCGAGAACCGAGATGAGGCCGACGTCTTTCTGCATCGACACGAAGTCGTTCATGAGCGCCGGCACGACCTTGCGCACGCCCTGGGGGATGACGACGATCCGCAGCGTCTGCCCGTGCGTCAGACCCATCGAGCGGGCCGCGACCCGCTGCGAGGGGTGCACGGCCTCCATGCCCGCGCGCAGCACCTCGGCGATGTACGCCGAGTAGGTCAGCACGATCGCGATGGTTCCCCACAGCACGACCGGCACGCGCCCGAAGATGCCCAGGGCCGGCAGGCCGAAGCCCACCAGGTACAGCACGATCAGCAGGGGGATGCCGCGGAACAGGTCGGTGTAGATCGTAGCCAGGGCGCGCAGCGGAAAGAACACCGGCCCCCGCAGCGACCGCAGCACCGCAAGGGTCGTGCCGAGCACGGCCACGGCGAGCGCGGCGACGATGAGCACCTGGATGTTCACCCACAGCCCCGCGAGGATCGACGGGAAGCTCTTGACCGCGATGTCGAGGTCGAAGAAGCTGCGGCGCACGTCTTCCCAGCCGGGGCTCGACAGGATCGCCCACCCGACGACCACGACGAAGACGACCGAGCTGACCAGGGCGATCAGCACCGACTTCGTCGACTGCTGACGCCGCGTGGCGCGCCGACCGAGTTCGAGCTCGCTCGGCCGCCACGCGGTGTCGGAAGAGGTGGATGCCACGGAGTTACTTCAGCACGGGGGCGGCGGAGGTGCCGCCGAGCCACTTCTGCTGCAGCTCGTCGAGCGTGCCGTCGGCCTTGAGCGCGTCGACAGCGTCGCTGACGGGAGTGGTCAGCGCCGAGCCCTTGGGCAGCACGTAGGCGAGCTCGTCGCCGCCGGCCGAGGAGTCGGGCAGCTGACCCACGACCTTGCCGTTGTCGAGAACGGCCCCGGCGAGGTAGAACGCGGTCGGCAGGTCGACGACGATCGCGTCGACCTGGCCCGACTGCAGGGCGGCGACGGCGTCGTCGTTCGAGTTGAAGACGCTGAGCTTGCCGGTGCCGAGCTGGTCGGCGGCCACCTGGTAGCTGGTGGTGGCGCTCATGACGCCCACGGGGATGTTCTTCAGCTCGGCGACGGTCGTGGCCGAGGCGGCGGGCGAGGTGCCCGTGGTGACGACCGCCTGGGTGGTCGTGTAGTACGGCGACGAGAAATCGACGGCCTGCTTGCGCTGGTCGGTGATCGAGAACTGCTGCACGTTCATGTCCCAGTCCTTCGGGCCGGGGGCGATCGCGCTGTCGAAGTTCGAGCGGACCCACACGATGTCGTCCTTCGAGAAGCCGAGCTTCTCGGCGACGGCGCACGAGACGGCGGCCTCGAAGCCCTCGCACGACGCGGGGTCGTCGTTCTCGACCCACGGCGAGAAGGCGGGCTCGCCGGTGGCGATGGTGAGCTTGCCCGCGGCGACGGTCTGCAGGGCGCCCTCGGTCGCGGGGGCGGAACCGGCGTCGGATCCGGTCGGGGCGAAGGCGCAGGCCGTCAGGGTGACGACCGTGGCGGCGGCGACGGCGGTCAGGGCGGCGACGCGGCGCAGGCGTGCGGAAGCGGTCACGATGTCTCCTCGTGGACGTATCGGGGTCATCCCCGGAGTGCTGTGATGTGCACAGCGTACCGAGCGCATGTTTCAGGGGATGTCGCCGGTGAAACCTGGCGACACGGGACGCGGCTACTCGGCGAGGCGCCAGTCGGCGAAGCTGAAGCCGGGAGAGACCACGCAACTGACCACGACCTCGGTGTCGCCCGCCGGTCGGGCCGCCTGCCAGACGCCCGCGGGCACCGTGTGCTGCAGCACGTGACCGGCGGCGAGATCGGGCCCGAGGGTGACGGTGCGCGCGGTACCGGGCTGTTCGCCGTCTCCCCCGAGCGACAGCTCGAGCGTGCCCGGCCCGTGCCAGAGCCACACTTCGTCGCTGGTCACGACGTGCCAGGCGCTCTCTTCCCCCGGGGTCAGCAGGTAGTGGATGCAGGTGGCCGCGGGCCGCGTGCCCCCGGGGGTCTCGACCTCGACGCCGCCCGTCCACATGCGCCGGAACCAGCCGCCCTCGGCGTGCGGTTCGAGATCGAGCAGGACGGCGGTGGCGGGACGCTCAACGGTCATCGGCGGATACTCCGGTCTCTCGGGTGAAGGCGGCGGATGCCGAGCGCACCTCGCCGTCGATGAAGGTTGCGGCCGCGCTCCCCTCGCCGGCGACGACGAGGTGCTCGATGGTGTCATCGACCTGCGACACCGGCACGTCGAAGAACGCCAGATCCGCCACCGCGCCCACGGCGAGGTACCCGGTGCGGGCGGGGCCCGTGTCGAGCCCCATGGCGTGCGCTCCACCGAGGGTCGCCGCGCGCAGCAGCAGCTCCGAGAGGTCGCGGTTCGCGTAGCCCTGCGCCCGCGCCAGCCGGTGCAGCGCCGACACGTCGGCCAGCAGATCGAGCGAGGGGGTGGATGCCAGCGAGTCGGTGCCCACGGCGAGCGCGTTGCCCTCGAGCAGGTACGCCGCGACCGGCGGCTCGTCGAGCCCGATGACCGCGTTCGAGCGCGGGCAGAGGGCCACCGACGTGCCTCGCGCCCGCAGGATCGCCCGATCGCGGGCGGTCATGTAGACGCCGTGCGCGATGTGGCAGTCGGGGCCCAGCACACCGAGCTCGTCGACGAACTCCGTCGCCCCCGTGCCGAAGCCCTCGTCGCGCAGCGCGCGGAAGCTCGCTGGCCGGTGGAGCTGCCAGGGCACCGCCTCGCCGTGCTCGCGCTCGAAGGCCGCTTCGCCGAGGTGCAGATGCAGCCGGCTCCCCCGCTCGCGCACGATGTCGGGGATCTCGAGCAGCGGCTCGACGTCGAGGGAGTACGGCGCGTGCGGCGACAGGCCCGTGCCCGGGGGTGAGGGCATCGCGTCGAGCCGCGCCTCCACCTCTGCGCGACCGCGCTCGGCCCACGCCGCGTTCGTCCAGCTCATCACCTCCCAGTAGGTGATGCCGTGCAGGCGAGCGTCGTGCAGCGCCGAGGCCGCCTCGACGTCGGTGACGATGTCGGCCACCGCCGTCGTGCCGGCGGCGATCATCGCGAGCGCCCCGGCCCTGGCATCCGCCGCCCAGTCGTGACCGGCGCGGTAGACCGGGGTGAACGCGTCGTCCCAGTCGTCGAATCCGGCGTACGAGCCGCGCCCCACCTCGGCCATGCCCGTGTACTGCAGGTGCGCGTGCGCGTTCACGAGCCCCGGGGTCAGCACCCCCGGCCAGTGCACCTCGTCGAAGGCGATGCCGCGCGCCCGTAGTTCGTGGCGCACCCACTCGCGGTCGCCGACGTGGCGGATGCGACCGCCCGCCACCGCGATCGCCCCGCCGGGGATGGGGGGTGCGGTCACGGGGACGACGAGCGACGCCGAGTACAGCACGACGTTCACGAGCGCGACTCCCGGTAGCGCGGGGAACGCCAGTCATCGACGCCGTCGAGGTCGAGCGCGCGCGGCGGGTCGATGTCGGCGCCCCGCACGGCCAGCGCGGTCCGGGCGACGAGGTCGTCGATGTCGGTTCCGAGGGCGTGCACGCCGGGCCCGGGCCGCCGACTCAGCAGCTCGCCCAGGGCCGCGAGCTGCACCGCGAACGACAGGTCCATGATCTCGATCGGGTTGCCCTCGGCGGCGGTGATGTTCACCGCTCCCCCTCCCCCGAGAACGAGCGCATCGCCGCTGCCCGACACCTCGCCCGGCACTCCTCCGGCGACCGCGATCACACGCGCGACAGCGGCGATCTCGGGTGTCACCGTTGCGGGGACGCCGGTCGCCGAGACCACCAGCGCTCCCCGGGCCAGCTCGACCGCCCGGCCGGTGGCGAATCCGTCGTGCCGTGCCTCGAGCGCCCGCACGGGGTCGGTCTCGGCAACGCGCACCTCGGCCCCGAGCGCGCGCAGGTGCACGGCGACTCCCCGGCCGACGGGCCCGTAGCCCAGCACGAGCGCGGGCTGATCGGTGAGTGCGATCCCCCGCTCCTCGAGCAGATCGGCGATCGCGAACACACACGACTGTCCCGTGCCATAGCGGTTGTCGAACATCGTCTTGGTGCGCGCGTCATTGACGGCCATCACGGCGCAGCGGAGGGTGCCGGCATCCTGCATCCGACGAAGGGGCGTGAGGCCGCTCGTCGTCTCTTCGCACGCGCCGATCCACCCGTCGACCAACGCCGGGTCGTCTTCGTGCGCGAGGCGGATGAGGTGCGCGCCGTCGTCGAGCAGCACGTCGAGTCCCGCGCGGAGGAAGGTCAGCGCCGCCGCGCGCTCCGCGGCGCCCGCGAGCCCCGGGTCGGCCGTCACGGCGAAACCGCGAGCTCGGAGCTCATCTGCGACCGCGACGTCGGCCTCGTCGGGGTGCGCGTACACCGACACCGCGGCCCCCCGCTCGCGCAGCAGGAGCGACAGCACCGCGGTCTTCGGTTCGAGCACCATGGCCACGCCCACCCGCAGGCCGGACAGGTCGAGCCTCTCGGCGAGGGCCGCGGCCACGGGCATGTGCTCGCGGGCGAACGCGATGCGCCCGGCGGCGTCGCCGCGTTGGGGCAGCGGCTCTCCGTCGAGCAGCACGAGCCCGGCATTCAGGTCGAACTCGACGCGCCCCGGCGTCGGAGACGGGCTCGGGATGCCACCGAGCCGGGCCAGCAGCTGCGTCAGGGCATCGGCGCCGACCCCGGTCGCCGCGAACGGGCGTCCGGCGATCATGAGGTTCGACGCGCGCGCGAAGCGCCGGACGATGCGCTCGGGTGCGCGAGGGTCGGTCACGGCACTCAGCCTAGGGTCACGGCGTCCCGCCCTCGCTCCCCCGCACACGAAACGGCCCCGCCCTGCCGAAGCAGGAGCGGGGCCGGATCGTGCGTCGCGAATTACTTCGCGGCGACCACCTGGAGGGTGATCACGGCGGTGACGTCGTCACGCAGGCGAACGGTCGCCTCGTGCTCGCCGACCGACTTGATCGCCGAGGTGATCTGGATCTTGCGCTTGTCGAGCTCACCGAGACCGGCGGCCTTGACGGCGTCGGCGACATCGGCGGGCTTGACCGAACCGAAGAGGCGACCCTCGTTGCCGGCCTTGACGGCGAGCTTGACGGTGTTCGACTCGAGCGAGTTCTTCAGGGCCACGGCGTCTTCGTGGTCGTGGATCGCGCGGGACTCGCGAGCGGCGCGGATCGACGCGACCTGCTTCTCGCCACCACGGCTCCACGACACGGCGAAGCCCTGCGGGATGAGGTAGTTACGGGCGTACCCGTTCTTGACCTCGACAACATCACCGGCGCTACCGAGCCCGGTGACCTCATTCGTGAGAATCAGCTTTGCCATCGGGTGCTCCTTAGCGGCCGGCGCCGGCGTAGGGCAGAAGAGCCATCTCGCGCGCGTTCTTGATGGCGCGGGCGATCAGACGCTGCTCCTGCACGGAGACACCGGTGATACGACGGGCGCGGATCTTGCCGCGCTCCGAGATGAACTTGCGGAGGGTGGGGACGTCCTTGTAGTCGATGACGCCGACGCGGATCGCCTTCGCGGGGGCTGCGTTCTTCGCACCCTTCCGCGGCTTGCGGCGGTCGCCAGTGGCCTTTCCAGCCATGCTTCCTTCTTTCGTGTGGTTCGGACGCCGTTCCGGTCACGAGGACCGGGGCATGGCATCCGGAATTTCGGGGGTCGTCTCGCTCGAGAGCGGGGCGAAGATCAGAACGGGGTGTCGTCGCCGTAGGAGCCGGGAGTGCTCCACGCGTCAGCGCCGCTGTTGCCGCCGCCGCCGTTGTTCGAGCCGGGGGTCGACCACGGCTCGTCGTTCGACTGCTGCACCTGCGCGCGCTGACCGCCACCGCCGCCACCGTTACCGCCACCGGCGGCTCGGGTGACCTGGGCGGTCGCGTAGCGGAGCGAGGGGCCGATCTCATCGACTTCGAGTTCGATGGAGGTGCGGTTGTTACCCTCGCGGTCCTGGTAGGAACGCTGCTTCAGGCGACCGGTCGCGATGACACGGCTGCCCTTCGTCAGCGAACCGGCGACGTGCTCGGCGAATTCGCGCCACACCGAGGCGCGCAGGAACAGCGCCTCGCCGTCTTTCCACTCGTTCGCCTGACGGTCGAACGTGCGGGGAGTCGACGCGATGGTGAAGTTCGCGACCGGCAGCCCGTTCTGCGTGTACCGCAGCTCGGGGTCGGCCGTGAGGTTGCCCACAACGGTGATGACGGTTTCGCCGGCCATCGTCGTTACTTCGCAGCCTTCTCGGCGGACTCGACCTTGCGGGGAGCGGCAGCCTTGCGGGCGGCCTTCTCCTCGGAGCGCTTGGCTTCGGCGGCGACCTGAGCGATCGCCTCTTCGGCACGGAGGACCTTGGTGCGCATGATCTGCTCGTTCAGCTTCAGCTGACGATCGAGCTCGTTCGTGGCCTCGCTGGTCGCGACGAAGTTGACGACGGCGTAGATGCCCTCGTTCTTCTTGCGGATCTCGTAGGCGAGACGACGGCGGCCCCAGATGTCGATCTTGTCGATGGTTCCCCCATCGGCCGTGATGACCTTGAGGAATCCGTCGAGCTTCGGAGCGACCTGGCGCTCGTCGACCTCGGGATCGAAGATGACCATGAGTTCGTACTGGTGCGTCACTAACCCACCTCCTTCGGACTAGAACGGCTGACGGGCATTTCCCGGCAGCAGGAGGGTGTGTAGCACGTCGTCACGGGGTTACACGCGCATGGGCGCAGCCGGACAACCTTCGTAGTCTAACGGATGCCGGTGGCCCCGCGGAATCCGACATCGGTAGCGTGGACGTGACCAGACGACGGCGGGGGGCCGCATGGCAGGGATCCGACCATTCGACGCACGGGCGTTGCTGACGCCGCCCGACCCGCGGGCCGCGAAGACGTTCACCGCGCAGCTGCGCAGCGCCGGACGCCTCCCGGGTACGGGCGCCGCCGTCGCGGCGTACGCGGTGGCGTTCGCGCTGATCGGCGGTGTGGGGGTCGTCATCGTCGTGCTCGCCGCCATGCTGTCGCCGTTCCTTCGCGAGGGGTCGTTCATCCTCGGCATCCTGTTCCTCTTTCCGATCGCGCTGGGTCTGGGCGGGCTGGCTCTGGCGTGGTTCCTCGGTCAGAAGGCCCAGCGCACCCAGGAGGACCGCCGCTGGCGCCTCGCGAGATTCAGCCGCGACGTGGGAATGGAGTACGTCCCCTCGGTGCCCGCTCCCCCGCTGCCCGGAGTGCTGTTCGGAATCGGCGGCGACCGCACCGGCTACGACATCCTGCGCGGGAGTGAGCCGCGGTTCGTCGAGATAGGCAACTACGCGTACACGACGAGCGACGGCAAGAACACGCACACCTCGCGGTGGGGATACATCGCGATCCGGCTCGACGTGCCTCTTCCTCATATCGTTCTGGATGCCGTGGGCAACGGCGTGAAACTCGGCGTGTGGGAGCGGGGGCAGCGCCTGAGCCTCGAGGGCGACTTCGACAGGTACTTCCACCTGTCGTGCCCCGCGGGCTACGAGCGCGACGCGCTCTATCTCTTCACGCCCGACGTCATGGCGCGATTCGTCGACAACGCCTCGGCGCTCGAAGTCGAGATCGTCGACGACTGGATGTTCCTCTACTCCCCCGATGAGCTCTCGACCCTCGACCCGACCCGGTGGGCCTGGGCGTTCGCGGTCGTCTCGGCCCTGATCGACAAGCTCGATCAGTGGGGGCGGTGGCGCGACGACACGCTGCGGGCGAGTGCCCCCACGGCTCTGCCGACCCTGCCCGGGGCGGCGGCATCCGCGAGTCCGGCAGCTGCACCTGCACCTGCTCCCCTCGCGTTCACCCCCGCACCCGTCGGGGTCGCGCCTGCGGGCCAGCGGTTGAAGCGCAGCAACGCGTGGCTCATCGCGCTGCTCGTCGTCGCGGGGGCCTTCGTCGTCGTCCCGGTCGTGCTCTTCGCGGTCGGCTTCCTCATCTTCTTGGCGCAGTCGTCATGACCGTCGACACCACCGCCCTGACCCAGCCGATCGATCGCGCGAAGGTCCGCGCCTTCAGCAAGGCCCTGCGCGAGAAGGGGATGCTGCGGAGCCGTGCGTTCACGATCATCGTGTTCGCGTTCGTGGGGATCGTGGGCGCACTCATCGTCGTCCCGACGCTGGCGACGATCGTCACGAACGCCTTCGCGCGCGGCAGCGGCAATCCCGTCGCGCTCCTGCCCTTCGTGCTCGTCCTCGCCATCGTCGGATTCCTGGCCTGGGCGATCATCCGCGGGGTCGGCGGGGCCGCGGCACGCCGCTACCGGCTGAGCCTCTTCGCGAGCGCGAACGGCATGACATGGCATCCGGGATTCTCCCACCCCCGACGCCCGGGCATGATCTTCGATCTCGGCCGCAACCAGGAGTTGCACGACGTGATGCGGCGCGAGCAGCCGCGCTCTCTCGAGGTGGCCAACTACACGTACGAGACCGGGTCGGGAAAGAGCAAGCAGACGCACCGCTGGGGCTACGTCGCGCTGCGGCTCGACACCCCGCTCCCCCATATCGTGCTGGATGCCGTGGGCAACAACGGTCTGTTCGGCGGCTCGAACCTGCCGATCACGTTCGGCCGCGACCAGCGGCTGAGCCTCGAGGGCGATTTCGACCGGCATTTTGCGCTGTACTGCCCGGAGGGGTACGAGCGCGATGCGCTGTACCTGTTCACCCCCGACGTCATGGCGCGGTTCGTCGACAACGCCGCGACGCTCGACGTCGAGATCGTCGACGACTGGCTGTTCCTCTACGCCAAGCGCGACCTGTCGACCCTCGACCCCGACACCTGGCGATGGTTGTTCGCCACCGTCGACGCGATCGACGAGAAGCTCGCACAGTGGGCGCGGTGGCGCGACGACCGGCTCGGGGATTCGTCGTCGGGGGCCGCCGCCACGGGCCCCGCGGCATCCGGCGCCGCAGCTCGGAGCGTGCCGTTGCTCACCCCGCCGCCCGCCGGCGTCGCCCGCGAGGGGCGGCGGCTCAAGCGCGGAATCCCGTGGATATCCGTCGCGGTGCTGGTCGTCTTCGGCGGATTCTGGATGCTGTCGCTCGCGTTCGGACGGTGAACGCCGTCCCCGAGCCCGCACGGGGCGGGCCCGGGAACACGGCGGCTGCGGTCAGACTCCCCGGGTCGCCCGCCAGAGCTCGCGGCGGTTCTCCTGCTCGACGGGGTCGGGCACAGGCAGCGACACCAGCAGGCGCTTGGTGTAATCGTCGCGCGGCTCAGTGAGCACCTGCACGGTCGTGCCCTGCTCGCGGATCACGCCCTGCTGCAGCACGACCACGCGGTCGGCCACCTCGTCGACGACGGCGAGGTCGTGGCTGATGAACAGGCACGCGAAGCCGAACTCGGACTGCAGCTGCGCGAACAGCTGCAGCACGCGCGCCTGCACCGACACATCGAGCGCTGAGGTCGGCTCGTCGGCGATCAGCAGCTTGGGGTCGAGCGCGAGGGCGCGGGCGAGCGAGGCGCGCTGGCGCTGACCGCCCGACAGCTCGTGCGGGTAGCGGTCGCCGAACGCGGTCGGCAGCTGCACGGCATCCAGGAGTTCGTTCACGCGAGTGCGCGCCGCGCGGGCTCCCGAGACGCGACGGTGCACGACGAGCGGCTCGGCGATGCACTCCGCGATCGTGAGCAGCGGATTGAAGCTCGTGGCCGGGTCTTGGAACACGAACCCGATGTCGGGGCGGGTCTTGGCGAGCGCGCGGGGCTTCGCGCCGCGCATCTCGGTGCCGAGCACCTTCAGCGACCCGCCGACGACCGACGTCAGCCCGACCATCGCGCGACCGATCGTCGTCTTGCCCGAGCCCGACTCCCCCACCAGACCGAGCACTTCGCCCGGACCGATCCAGAAGTCGACGCCCTTCACGGCGACGACCCCCGGCGAACCGAAGCGGCCGGGGTAGCCGATCTCGACCTTCTCGGCGACGACCAGACTGCCCTCGGGCGGCGCGGTCGGGGCCGGTGTCTCAAGCGACTGACGGGCGCTCTTGCCGCGACCGACGTGCGGCACGGCGGCCAGCAGCTCGCGCGTGTACGCCTGCTGCGGGGAAGCGAAGAGCTCGCGTACGGGCGCCTGCTCGACGATGTCGCCGCGGTACATGACGATCACGCGGTCGGCGAGGTCGGCCACGACGCCCATGTTGTGGGTGATGAGCACGATCGTCGCGCCGAACTCGTCACGGCAGGTGCGCAGCAGATCGAGGATCTCGGCCTGCACCGTCACGTCGAGAGCCGTGGTCGGCTCGTCGGCGATGATCAGGCCGGCGTTGAGCACGAGCGCCATCGCGATGACCACGCGCTGCTTCTGCCCGCCCGAGAACTGGTGCGGGTAGTCGTCGACGCGCTTCTCGGGATCGGGGATGCCGACGCGGCGCAGGATGTCGACGGCCTTGGTCTTCGCCTCGGCCTTCGACAGCTTCTCGTGCGAGCGGAGCCCCTCGGCGATCTGCCAGCCCACGGTGTAGACGGGGTTGAGCGCGGTGGAGGGCTCCTGGAACACCATGGCGGCGTCACGCCCGCGCATCTCGCGCAGCTGGGAGCGGGTCGCGTGCACGATGTCGGTCTGGTCGCCGTCGCGGCCGCGCACGATGACGGCGCCCGAGAGCGTGGCCGTCTCGGGCAGCAGCCCCAGCAGCGTGTTCGCGGTCACGGTCTTGCCCGAGCCCGACTCGCCGACGATCGCGAGCACTTCGCCGGCGTGGGCCTCGAGCGAGATCCCGTTGATCGCCGAGACCGGCTCGCCGTCGGTCGCGAAGGTGACGCGCAGGTCGTCGATCCGGGCGACGGGGGCGGTGGTGCCGGTCATGAGGGGCTCCCATCGGAGGGGGCGGATGCCGGGGGCCCGGCGGGAGCGGCGGTGGCGCGAGCCTCGGCGGGAGCCGTCGACGGGTCGACCGCGGTGACGGGCGCAGGTGCCCGACCGGCGCGGCGGCGCGTGCGCAGACGCGGGTCGCTGAGATCGTTGAGGCTCTCGCCCACGAGGGTGATGCCGAGCACCGCGAGCACGATCGCGACTCCCGGCGGGATGGCGGTCCACCAGATGCCGCTGGTCACGTCGCTCACCGAACGGTTGAGGTCGTAGCCCCACTCGGCGGCGGCGGTGGCCTCGATTCCGAACCCGAGGAAGCCGAGGCCCGCGAGGGTCAGTAGCGCCTCGGAGGCGTTGAGGGTCACGACGACCGGCAAGGAACGGGTCGAGTTGCGCAGCACGTGACGGAGCAGGATGCGACCGGTCGGCACCCCAATCACGCGCGCCGACTCGACGAAGGGCTCGGCCTTGACCCGCACCACCTCGGCGCGGATCACCCGGAAGTACTGCGGCACGAAGACCACCGTGATCGAGATGGCGGTGGCGAGGATGCCGCCCCACAGCGTCGACTGGCCCTTCGTGATCGCGATCGACATCACGATCGCGAGCAGCAGCGAGGGAAAGGCGTAGATCGCATCGCACAGAACGACCAGGATGCGGTCCAACCAGCCGCCGAAGTAGCCGCCGACCAGGCCCAAGAAGATACCCAGGAAGATCGAGAACGCGATCGCGCACAGGATCACCAGCAGAGCGGTCTGCGCTCCCCAGATCACGCGCGAGAGCACGTCGTAGCCGCCGACGGTCGTGCCGAGCAGGTTCATCGCACTCGGCGCCTGTTGCGTCCCGAACTTGACGCCGTCCGCCTCCTGCTGCGCGAACCCGTACGGCGCGAGCAGCGGGGCGAACAACGCCGTCAGGAGGAAGACGGCGGTGATGACGAGGCCGAGCACCAGCATGGTGCGCTGCAGGCCGACGCTGCGGCGGAGGTGCGAGATCACCGGCAGGCGGTCGCGCAGGGGCACCTTGCGCACGGTCACGCTGTCGTCGGAGAGGGTGGGGGTCGCGGCATCCGACATGTCAGTACCTCACTCGCGGGTCGATGATCGCCGCGATGACGTCGACCAGGAAGTTGGTGAAGGCGACCAGCACGGCGATGATCACGACGATGCCCTGGACGGCGACGAAGTCGCGCGCCTTCAGGTACTCGCTGAGCATGAAGCCGAGGCCCTTCCACTCGAAGGTGGTCTCGGTCAGCACGGCGCCCGACAGCAGCAGAGCGATCTGCAGACCGATGACCGTGATGATCGGGATGAGCGCGGGGCGGTAGGCATGCTTGGTGACCAGACGGTACTCCCCCACGCCGCGCGAACGCGCCGAGGTGACGTACTGCGCGCCCAGGGTGCCGATGACGTTGGTGCGGACCAGACGGAGGAAGATTCCCGCGGTCAGGATGCCGAGAGCCACACCGGGCAGGATCGCGTGGATCAGCACGTCACCCGCGGCAGCGCCGTCGCCCAGACGGATCGCATCGAGCAGGTAGATGCCGGTGGGATTCTCGATCGAGGCGAACTTGAGCTCGGTACGGGTGCTCGCGCGCCCGGCGACCGGCAGGACGCTCAGCCACACCGAGAAGACGAGCTTCAGGAGCAGACCGACGAAGAAGATCGGCGTCGCATACCCGAGGATCGCACCGATGCGCAGGGTCGCGTCGGGCCAGCGGTCGCGCTTGTAGGCGGCGAGCAGGCCGAACGGGATGCCGATGAGCAGCGCCACGAAGAGCGCGTAGATCGCGAGCTCGAGAGTGGCGGATCCGTACTGCAGCAGGATCTCGATCACCGGACGGTTGTCGGTCAGCGTCGTGCCGAAGTCGCCGCGGAGGATCCCCCCGATGTACTCGAAGTACTGCACGATCAACGGCCGGTCGTAGCCGGCCTGGGCGATGCGCTCCGCGAGCTGATCAGGCGGAAGGCGGCCGCCGAGGGCGGCGGTGATCGGGTCGCCCGTGATGCGCATGAGCACGAACACCACGGTGACGAGGATGAACACCGTCGGGATGATCAGGAGCAGACGGACCAGGATGTAGCGCCACAGTCCTCCGCCCCTGGGGGCGACGGGTTTGGCGATGTCGGCAGCGTCGACGGCGGTGACCATACGGGAGAGACCTCACTCGAAGGGGGAACGGCGCCTCGTCGCACCGCTCTCGCCCAACGACCGAGGGTACGTGACCCTCGGTCGTTGAGCGTGCGGAATCGCGCGAGGCGCCGATTCGGTCTTACTTGTGCAGCGGTGCGTAACGGAACTTGAACGACCCGTCGAGGACGGCGCCCTCGACGCTCGAGCCCACGATCGCGACCTGCTTGCCCTGGAGCAGCGGCAGCGTCGACAGATCGGCGGCCACCTTGTCCTGGATCTCGCCGATCTCCGACTCGCGCGTGGTCTTGTCGGTCTGCGTCGCCTGGTCGACGAGCAGCTTCTGGACCTCGGCGTTGTCGTAGTGGTTCAGCAGGAAGTTGTCCTTCGAGAAGAACGGGGTGAGGTAGTTGTCGGCATCCGAGTAGTCGGGGAACCAGCCGAGCTGGTACGCGGGGTACGCGTCGGCCTTGCGGTCCTTCGTGTACTGCACCCACTCGGTCTGAGCGAGGTTGACCGTGAACAGGCCGTCCTTCTCGAGCTGCGCCTTGACCGCGGCGTACTCGTCGCCCGACGAGGGGCCGTAGTGGTCGCCGTTGTACTGAAGGTTCAGCGTGACGGGCGTCGTGAGACCGGCGGCCTCGAGAGTCGCCCTGGCCTTGGCGGCATCGGGCTTGCCGTTGCCGTCGCCGTACATGTCCTTGAGCGCCTCGTTGGCGCCCGCGAGACCCTGCGGAACGTAGGAGTACAGCGGCGAGTAGGTGTCCTTGTACACGTCGGTCGCGATGGCCTGGCGGTCGACGAGGTCGGCCGCGGCCTGGCGGATCGCGAGCGACTTGGCGGGGTCGGCGTCGGCCGTCTTCGTGCCGTAGGGCATGGTGTCGAAGTTGAAGACGATGTAGCGGATCTCTCCGCCGGGGCCGTCGACGACCTTGACCGCGTCGTCCTTCTGCAGGTCGGCGACGTCGGTCGCACTGAGGCTGCGGTAGGCCACGTCGATCGCACCCGACTGCACGTCGAGCTTGAGGTTCGACGAGTCGGCGTAGTACTTGGTCGAGATGCCACCGTTGGCAGCCTTGGGGAGGGACCCCATGTAGTCGGCGTACGGCTTGTACGAGATGAGCTCGTTGGGCTTGTACGAGTCGATCGTGTACTGACCGGCGAAGGCCTTGCCCTCGACGATGGTGTCGTCGGAGGTGACGGCGGTGGCCGAGAAGACCTCTTCGTCGACGATCGGCGCGGCGGGGCTCGACAGGATCTGGGGCCAGACCTGGTCGTTGCCGTTCTTGAGGGTGAAGACGACGGTGGTGTCGTCGGGAGTGGCGACGCTGTCGAGGTTGCCCAGCAGCGATGCGGGGCCGTTCGGGTCGTTGATGGCGACCTGGCGGTCGAACGAGAACTTCACGTCGGACGACGTCAGGTCGTGGCCGTTCGCGAACTTCAGGCCGGACTTGAGCTTGACCGTGTACTCGGTCGGCGAGGTGAACTCGGCCGACTCGGCGATGTCGGGAGTGACCTCGGACGTGCCGTACTGGCTGTTCATGAGGAAGGGGTAGATCTGCGTCATGACGGCGAACGAGCCGTTGTCGTACGAGCCGGCCGGGTCGATCGAGGTGATCTTGTCGGTGGTGCCGATGACGAGCGGGTCGGTCGATCCGCCGTCCGAGGAGCCGCCCCCGGTCGTGGTCGTGCAGCCTGCCAGGACGAGGGTCGACGCACCGAGCGCGCCGAGAGCGAGGCCGAGTCGGCCGCGGCCACTGTTGTGCAGTGTCATGAATTACCTCTGCTGTGAAGTGTCAATCGCGACAGATGCCGCGGTCCTTGGGACATCTTGGTCTTCAGCAGCCCGCACACCAACTCTTTGCCCGTCTTTTTACGATAACGAAACCTCGAATATCTTCCGGTGTGCGTATTTCGGGTTCGGACATGTTCCGGGCGGGAGCGCTCCCGAAGGCAATTCAGGGCAAGGGCCCCGCGAGCGCCGGTGCGATCGCACCCAGGGCCTCGACGGCAGCCTCCCGGGCCGTGGGGGACTCTCCGAGCGCCCAGGACTCGACGGCCATCGTCAAGGACGCGATCGTCGCCGCGGCCAACCCGCGCACGGCGAGGGGCCCCAGCTCGGGACGCTCGCGCCGGAACAGCTCGACGAGGTCGTCCTGTGCCTGACGCCCGGCGGCGAGCCACGACGCGCGCAACGCCGGCGTCTGCACGATGATGCGGGTCAGTCTGCGGCGCATCTCGGGCTCCACGGCGGTCGACTCCGCGAACCCCTCGACCACGGCCGCGAGCAGCGGCCCCGGCAGATGAGCGGCGAGGTGTCGGATGAACGTCGCGGGACCATCGGCCAGTTCGCCCACCAGCGTGCCGTCCTTGCTCGGGCAGTGCCGGTAGAACGTGCGCATCGAGATCCCCGCTCGGTCGGCGATCTGCTCCACGGTCGTCTGCTCGTAGCCCTGCGCCTCGAAGAGGTCTGCCGCAGCGGCCTCGATGAGGGCCATCGTCTCGATGCGGCGCCGCTCGCGCAGCGTCGGTGCGGGCGGAAGACGGCTTTCGGACATGGGCCAAGTATGCCGCCTCTCTAGTGACACACATATGCGTAGTGGCAGACTGTGCCACAAGCGCATCGCTCAGCTTCAAAGGAGAACAACATGTCCGAAATTTCGTTCACAGGCAGAGTGGCCATCGTCACCGGTGCCGGCGGAGGACTGGGGAAAGCCCACGCGCTCGAACTCGCTCGACGAGGGGCCAAGGTGGTCATCAACGACCTCGGCGGAGACATCTCCGGCGCGAACGGCGGCACCGCGATGGCCGACGACGTGGTCGCCGAGATCCAGGCCGCCGGCGGTGAGGCCGTCGCTAACTACGACTCGGTTGCCACGCCCGAGGGGGGAAGAGGAATCGTCGAGACCGCGCTCGACGCCTTCGGCCGCGTCGACATCCTCGTCAACAACGCCGGCAACATCCGCAACGCTCCTTTCACCGACCTCTCGCCCGAGTCCGTCGAGTCGCTGCTCGCCGTGCACGTCAAGGGCGCGTTCCACGTCACTCAACCGGCGTTCGAGGTCATGCGGGACAACGGCTACGGCCGCATCGTCTTCACGTCCTCGGCGGCCGGACTCTTCGGCTCCATTCAGCAGGCGAACTACGCCGCCGCCAAGGGGGCCGTCTTCGGCCTCGCGAATGTCGTCGCCCTCGAAGGAAAGCCGCACGGCATCCTGGTCAACACGATCCTCCCCGCCGCGAACAGTCGC
This sequence comes from Sphingomonas sp. G5, assembly GCF_052660795.1. Classification (NCBI taxonomy): domain Bacteria; kingdom Pseudomonadati; phylum Pseudomonadota; class Alphaproteobacteria; order Sphingomonadales; family Sphingomonadaceae; genus Sphingomonas; species Sphingomonas sp. G5. The sequence goes on from NZ_CP109660.1 coordinate 3,539,100, forward strand.
ATGCAGGCCGACATGAATGCGGAGCAGTTCGTCGGAATGCCGACTACTCCCGCACACGGCGAGCCCGAGATGATCACCGCGATGGTCGCGTACCTCGCCAGCGAACAGAACACCGCGACCCGCGAGCTGTACTCGATCGCGCGGGGACGCTACGCCCGCGTCTTCATGGGCGTCGCACCCGGGTGGCACGTCGCTCACGACGAGCCGGTCGCCACCGCCGACGACGTCGCCGCCCACATCGACCGTATCCGCGACCTCGAGGGCTACGCGGTCCCCGAGTCGATGGTCGCCGAGTTCGCGCTCGTCCCGTGACGGCGGCATCGGAGGGCACGACGCCCCGCTCCTACGTCGTCACCGGGGCAGGATCCGGAATCGGCGCGGCCACCGCCGCCCTCCTGCGCTCGCGCGGGCATCGCGTGATCGGGATCGACCTGCGCGGCAGTGACATCGATGCCGACCTGTCGACCGGGGAGGGCCGCCGGTCCGTCGCCCACGCGGTTCGCGGGGCGGTCGGCGACACCGTCGACGCCGTCATCGCCGTCGCGGGCGTGGCCCTGCCCACGTCTCTCACGGTGCGGGTCAACTACTTCGGCGCGATCGCGACTCTCGAGGAGCTCCTTCCGCTCCTGCGGAACTCGCCCGCGCCTCGCGCCGTCGTGGTGGCCTCGTTCTCGGCCCTTCAGCAGAACGACGCCGAACTCGTCGATCTGCTCCGCGCGGGCGACGAGGATGCCGCGGTCGCCCGCGCCGACGAGCTCGTCGGCGCGAACCAGGGCGATCTCATCTACCCGTCGACGAAACGCGCGATCGCGGAGTGGGTGCGCGAACGGGCCGTGACGCCCGAGTGGGCGGCATCCGGAATCCCGCTCAACGCGGTCGGACCCGGCATCATCCTGACGCCCATGACCGAGCCTCTGCTCGCCACGGCCGAGGGACGCGACGCGCTCATGCAGGTCGTGCCGATGCCGCTGGCCGGACCGGCTCGACCCGAGGCGATCGCCGAGGTGCTGGCCTGGCTCTCGGACGCCCCCAACGCCCACATCACGGGTCAGGTGGTGTTCATCGACGGCGGCGCGGACGCCGTGATCCGCGGACCTCGCGTCTTCGATTGACCGTGCGGGTGGGCGTCACTCCGGGCGTCCACCCGCATCTCCGTGCGCCGTCCATCACGCAGCTCCCTGTCAGCGGGGGAGTGGCGGCGACCCCAGGGCCCGCAGCTCCTCCGCCGCCTCGGCGCCCGTGCGCAGCCCCACGCGCGGCGCGACCTCGGTCGCCAGCAGCTCGATCGAGCGCAGCGTGATCTCGTGCGCAGGATCGACGGAGTGCACCTGGAACGCGACGTCGGTGGCCAGCGCGAGGGTCTCATCGGCGGTCAGTGAGGCGGTTACCTGCTCGACGGTTCCGAGGTGCGTGTCGGTCTGGCGCGCGAGGTCGCGCAGGTCACCGTCCGCATTCCGCTTGAGGAATGTACGCGTCAGGCGTCGCACACCGGGCTCGGCCGCGCTCCACGTGGCGTCGAGGTTCTCGGCATCCACCACCACCGCCGTCCGCGAGGCGAGGATGCGCGGCGTCACGCCCGCGGGCAGAGCGGCGAGATAGGCCTCGACGATCGGCACCTGCACCGCGTGCAGTGGCACGCTCTCGTCGCGTGGTTGGGTGCGCGAGAGCAGCAGCCCATCTCCGTCGGCGCCCGCCCTGCGGCCGCCCTCGACCGAGAAGGTCGCCTGCCACAGGCGCCCGCCCAGCTGTGACGCAGCGGGATTCAGGCGCGAATCGGTGCCGCGGATGCCGCGCCCGGCGAAGGCGTCGCGCAGGACCTCCAGGTGCGCGGCCTGGATCCGGCGTCGGTCATCCGAGGAGCGCTCGAACGCGGCGAACGAGCCCGGTGTCCCGCCCGTTCCGATCCCCAGCTGCACCCGGCCGTCGCTGAGCGAATCGACGACGGCCGCATCCTCGGCGACGCGTATCGGATCGTCGAGGGGCAGGGTCACGATCCCGGTGCCGAGGGCGATCCGCTCGGTCTGCACCGCCGCTGCCGCCAGGAACGCGAAGGGCGACGGCAGCCCACCCTCGTCGCGGTCGAAGTGGTGTTGAGCCACCCAGAGCGACGCGAAGCCGTGCCGCTCAGCGGCGCGTACCTGCGCGAGCGCCCGGTGGTATCGCTCACCGTCGGTGCCGGCATCCAGGAGTCTCGTGAAGAAACCGAGTCGTGCGCCGCTCATGTCGGAGCCTCACCGTCCTATGCCCGTCAAGGAATGTCCCTCCAGGCTAAGACGGATCCGCGGGCTCGCGGCCGTCGTCAGCGCGTCGCGACCTCGATCGGGTCGCCCGTGCGCTCGAGGTCGGCCTCGATCTCGCGCACGATCGGGATCACCGTCTCGCCGAAGGTCTCGAGCTCCTCCTGGAAGTGCAGGAAGCCGAGCAGGAACAGGTCGACCCCCCGCTTCTTGTACTCGATGATGCGCTCCGCGATCTGCTGAGCGTCGCCGAACAGCTGCGTGCGGAAGCCGTCGTTGTACTGCACGAGATCTTCGAACGAAGAGTCCGACCACATGCCCTTCTTGTCGGCCGTGGCATTGCCGGCCTCTTGCACGCTCTTGCGGAAACCCTCGACGGCCCCGCCATCGGCGTGCGCGATGATCTCGCGCAGCTGCGCCTCTGCCTCGGCGCGGCTGTCGCGCTGGATGACGAAGCCGTTGAGCCCGAAGCGCGTGCGGCGCCCGTGCTCGGCGGCGATGCGCGTGACGTCGTCGTACTGCTCGGTGAAGCCGTCGAAGTCCTTGCCGTTCGAGAAGTACCAGTCGGAGTACGCGCCGCCGTTGAACCGCGCCGCCGTGGAGTTCCCGCCCTGGAAGATCTCGGGGTGCGCCCGCCCCGGCACCTCGTACGGGAACGGGCGCAGGGTGAAGTCGGTGATGTCGTAGTACTTGCCGTGGAACGAGAACTTCTCCTGCGTCCACAGACCGCGCAGCACCTGGATGAACTCGGCGGCGCGCTCGTAGCGCTCGTCGTGCTCGAGCCACTCGAGCCCCAGGTCGGTGTACTCGTCCTTGAACCATCCGCTGACGACGTTGACCGCCGCCCGGCCGTGCGAGAACTGATCGGCCGTGTTGATGAACTTCGCCAGGACGGCCGGATGCCAGATCCCGGGGTGGATGGCCGAGATGACCTTGAGCTTCTCGGTGGCCAGCAGCAGCGCGAGGCTGATCGAGGTGGACTCGTGCTGCTGCGCGGCACCGTAGCTCGAGGCGTACCGCACCTGGCTCAGGGCGTACTCGAACCCCACCCGCTCGGCGGTGCGAGCGAGCTTCACGTTGTAATCGTAGCCCCAGTCGGTGCGCTGCTCGATCGAGCTGATGACGAGACCGCCGCTGACGTTGGGCACCCAGTAGGCGAACTTCAGCGGCTCGTGGGTGGGCGTGGTGTCGGTCATGGGGTCCTCCTGGCGGGATCGGAACCCGGCTACCGTCGCACCGCTCGGTCGAGGCGTCAACGACATATGACGGACCATGTCGCCGCGTGACGCCGGGCCTCATCGACCGGGCGAGGATGGAGCCATGACCTCCCCCCAGCGCGTGCGTTTCGGTTACTGGACCCCGATCTTCGGCGGATGGCTGCGCAACGTCGACGACGAGCAGACCCCCGTGTCGTTCGCGCACGTCGCCGAGATCGCGCGGGCCGCGGAAGAGGGCGGGTTCGACCTGACGCTGATTCCCGAGCTCAACCTCAACGACATCAAGGGCGTCGAGGCGCCGTCGCTCGACGCCTGGGCCGTGACGGCTGGTCTCGCCGCGGTGACGTCGAAGCTCGAGCTGATGACCGCCGTTCGCCCCGGCTTCCACAACCCGTTCCACACCGCGAAGCAGGCCGCGACCATCGACGAGATCAGCGGCGGGCGGTTCACGCTGAACGTCGTCTCGGCGTGGTGGGCCGAGGAGGCGAAGCAGTACGAGGGCCTCTTCAGCGCGCACGACGACCGGTACGCCCGCACGATCGAATGGGTCGAGGTGCTGCGCGGCCTGTGGTCGCAGACGCCGTTCGCGTACGAGGGCGAGTACTACCGCACGGAGGGCACTTACACCGAGCCGAAGCCGCGGGTGCAGCCCCGCCTCTACGCCGGCGGTGAGAGCGAGGCCGGACGCACCGCGATCACCCGCTTCGCCGACGCCTACCTCACGCACGGCGGCACGCTCGAGGAGCTCGAGACGAAGGTCGCCGACATGCGTCGTCGTCGGTCCGAGGCCGGAGCGACCCCGTTCGAGGCCTTCGGCATGGCCGCCTACGCGATCGTTCGCGACACCGAGGAAGAGGCCCAGGCCGAGATCGACCGCATCACCGACGTGCGCGGGGGAGCGGCCTACGGTTCGTACCAGGACTTCGTGAGCAAGTCGAAGCTCGACACCCAGGTCGACCTCAAGGAGTACTCGGTGTCGAACCGCGGGCTCCGCCCCGATCTCGTCGGCACGCCCGATCAGGTGGCCGAGCGCATCGTCGCCTTCGCGAACGTGGGCGTCTCGACCCTGCTGCTGCAGTTCTCGCCGCACCTGCCCGAGATGCAGCGCTTCGCGGCCGAGGTGATCCCGCGCGTACGCCGCCTGGAGACCCAGCGCGACGCGTGACGCCGCGCCCCTCGGGTTGAGATCCATTGGGACGCGGCTGTGAACGACTGCGTGTCCAGAACACCCGAACGGTTGCAAAGAACGTCCGGGTGTTCTGGACACTCAAAGGCGCCGCAGGATGCCGAGCACCTGATGGCGGGACGGGATACCCAACGCCCAAGGGCGCGGCGGGCTGCCGGAACTGACGGCGTGACGGGACGCCGGGCACCCAACGGCGCAGCGGATACCTGACACCCAACGGCGCAGCGGGATGCCGGGTACCCGACCGAACGACGGGAAGCCGAAAACCTCACGGCGCAGCGAGATGCCGGGCGCCCGGCGAACCGTGATGACTAGACCGCGGCGCGGAGGGCCTGGTCGAGGTCGGCGATGAGGTCTTCGGCATCCTCGAGGCCGATGGACAGGCGGATGAGGCCGTCACCGATGCCGAGGCGGTCACGCGTCTCTTGCGTGAAGCCGAGGTGCGTGGTCGTGGCGGGATGCAGCGCCATCGAGCGCGTGTCACCGATGTTCGTCATGCGACTGAACAGGCGGAGAGCGTCGAAGAAGCGCTCGGCCGCGTCTCGGCCACCGCGCACGGTGAACGAGAAGACCGAACCCGACAGCCCGTCGTAGTCGCGGACCGCCAGCGCGTGCTGCGGGTGCGACGGGAGGCCGGCGTAGTCGACGCTCTCGACCGCGTCGTGCTGCTCGAGCCACTCGGCGATCGTGCGGGCGCTGGCGAGATGCTGCCGCATGCGGACCGACAGCGTCTCCATGCCCTGCTGCAGCAGAAAGCCGTTGAGGGGCGACAGCGCGGGGCCGGTGTCGTTGGCGATACCGAACCGCAGCGACAGCTCGAACGCGCGCGGCCCGAACGCTTCGACGAACGAGGAGTACGCCGCCACCGGCGTGTCGGTGAGGGCGGGGTAGGAGCGGTCGGATGCCGCCCACTCGAACGTTCCGCCGTCGACGACGGCGCCAGCGAGGTTGGCTCCGTGGCCGGACAGGAACTTCGTCGCGGAGTGCACCACGATGTCGGCACCGTGTTCGATCGGACGGATGAGGTACGGCGTCGCGATGGTGTTGTCGACGACCAGGGGGATGCCATGGCGACGCGCCACCCGCGCGACGGCGCCGATATCGACGACGTCGTTCTTGGGGTTGGGCAGTGTCTCGGTGAAGATGGCCTTCGTCTCGGGACGGATGAGGGCGTCCCACTCGGACTCGTCGTTCGGGTCCCACACGTATTCGACCGTGACGCCCATGCGAGCGAACGTGCGGTCGAAGAGCACACGCGTGCCGCTGTAGATGCTCGCCGTGGACACCATGTGCTCGCCGCTGCCGGCGAGGCCCAGCAGCGCGACCGTGATCGCGGCCTGCCCGGAGCCGACGACGATCGCCCCTGACCCGCCCTCGAGAGAGGCCAGGCGCGCCTCGGCGACCTGATTGGTCGGGTTGGCGTTGCGGGAGTACAGGTGTCCGAGATCGGCCGCAGCGAAGCGGTCGGTCGCTTCCTGGAACGACGCGAAGCGATAGGCCGCGGACAGGTGGACGGGCGTGATGCGCGAGCCGTGCGTGAGGTCTTCGACCTCGCCCGCATGCACCTGCCGTGTCGCGAAACCGAAGCCGTCCCAGTCGGCGTGCGGGGGAGAGGGCTCAGCCACCCAGACCCACCGCCTCTTGCGGCAGGAGGGAGCCCAGCCAGCGGGCGATCTCTCGCGGGCCGGAGCGCGGGGCCGTCGCCTCGACGTCGGGGTTGTAGTTCGTGTTGGTGTTGACGTCGTACGTCACCGTGCGACCGTCTCGCGTGTCGATGAACTCGATGCCGGCGATGCCCACGCCCTCTGCGGCCAGGAAGGCGAGATAGCGGTCGATGAGGGCCGGGTCGACGTCATCCCGCCGCCGGAAGAGAGGTTCGGGCTCGACGCCGTCGGCGCCCGGGAGAGCGCACGCCTCGGCCGGGCACAGCTCGAAGCTGCCCGCACTGGTGTCGACGCGAACCGCGTAGACGAAATCGCCGGCCACGAACTCGGCGCGTGTCACGAACGGCGCCTCGGCGACGAGGAGCTCCTGCAGCAGGGTGATGCCGTCGGGGGAGGGCTCGAAGTCGGAGCTGCCGACCCACGCGGCGAACTCGTCGATCGAATCCCAGCGCCGCACGCCGAGGCCCTTACCGCCCTGATTGTGCTTGCTGATGAAGGGGGCACCGAACTCCCGAGCCTTCGCGGCGAGGTCGTCAGTCCCGAAGACCGCGACCGTGCGCGGAACGTCGATACCGGCGTGGCGCAGCGCCGCGTGCTGCGCGACCTTGCTCACCTCGAGCTCGAGCACGTCGGCGCCGTTGATGACGGTACGGCCCCACGACGCCAGCCAGCGGAGGACGGCGCGACCGAACTCTTTGCTGTAGGCGTGATCGCGAGTGTGCGCCGAGGCGCTGAGGCGCGACCAGAAGATGCCCTCCGGCGGCTCGACGGACAGGTCGATCGACCCGTCGGTGAGGAGCCACTCCTCGAACGGCACCCCTTCTGCCTCGAACGCCGCCGCGAACGGCGGGATCCACTGAGGATTCTCGTGGATGACATAGACCTTGCCCGACATAGGGTCCACGCTAACGCGGACCCCCGACATCCCGCCCGACCGCTGTCACGCGACGACACCGGGGCGTGGCATCCCGCCGTGCGGCGGCCCGCACGGCTCGACCTGCAGAACGTCGGTGTATCCGTGGATGTCGATGAAGTACGTGGGCTGGATGATGGCCGAGAGGTCACGGACGATGGATGCCTCGGCCGTGGCGCCCCTGATGAAGTCCCGGTTCGGGTCGTAGCCGTTCCACGTGCCGCGCCAGCCGAGGACGCGACCGTCGGGGTTGTTCGTCACGGTGAAGTACAGACGACGGTCGGACAGGATCTCGGTCACGGCCGGATCGGTGCTCGTCGCGAGATCGGCGATGTAGTCGAGCGTCGCGTCGGTGCCCTCCCACTCGTTCCCGTGGATGTTGGAGTTGAACCACACCGGGACCTTGTAGTTCGCCAGGAGGTCGGCATCGGTCGCGGCCGCGATCGGGTCGTACTTGACCGTGTCTCGCCGGGCCTCCTGTCGTGCGGTCTCGGCGGCCGTCTCGGGGGCGGTGACGGTGACCAGATAGATGTCGCGGCCCTGCGCGGAATGCGAGACGACCTGCGTCGAGACGCGGTCGCTCTTGCTCATGAGGTCGTTGAGGAGGGGAGCGATCTCGTCGTATGGACGGGCTCCCCGCCAGATCGAGGCATCCCCGGGATCGTCCGGGAAGACGCGGAGCTGGGGCTGCACGGGGTAGCTCGCGCGCATGTCGATGAGCGGCGACGTCGGTCGGACGATCGGCACGGACGCGGAGATGGATGCCGCCTGCGCGGCTGCCGCACCGAAGATCATGGCGGCGGTGAAGACGGTGACGACAGCGGTGCTGGTGCGTCTCTTCAACGGAATCTCTCCTGGACGTGGGGGGCTCAGCACACGGCGGATGCCGCGCAGGGCGAGATCGAATGAGAGCTGAAAGAAATATATGATTCCGTCATTTCTTGGATGTGAAGGATGCGCGTTGTTGGGTTACGGTGCGTTTCCTGCATTCTCGAAAGTCTGGACGACTGAGTTTCAAGAGGGGTGCCATGACGTCTGCGTACATCGACGCGAACCGCGCCAACTGGGACGAGCGGGCGACGCTGCACGCGGCTCGGGACGGGTCAGGGTACGGCGTGCAGCGGTACGTCGCAGACCCCGCCGCCCTGTCCGACGTCGTCCGCTTCGACCTGCCCCAGCTCGGCGACATCGCCGGAAAGCGCGCGGTCCACTTGCAGTGCCATATCGGTACCGACACGCTCTCGCTGGCGCGCCTCGGCGCTCGCGTCACGGGGCTCGACTTCTCCGAGAACGCGGTGGCCGAAGCCCGCCGCCTCGCCGCGGAGGCCGGTGCCGACGTCACGTACGTGCAGTCCGACGTCCGGGATGCCGCGAAGGCGCTGCCGCGCGGGGCGTTCGACCTCGTCTACACCGGCATCGGAGCGCTGTGCTGGCTCCCCTCGATCACCGAATGGGCGGGGGTCGTCGCCGAGCTCCTGACGCCCGGCGGGACCCTGCACATCCGGGAGGGACACCCGATCCTGTGGGCCCTGAACGAGGAGCTCCCCGGTCTCGCGTTGACCTTCCCGTACTTCGAGCAGGCGGCGCCGCTCGAGTGGAACGACGACAGCACGTACGTCGAGGTGTCGGCGCCGCTGACCTCGACTCGCACGTACGAGTGGAACCACGGCCTCGGCGAGATCGTCACCGCCCTGCTCGACAGGGGACTGCGCATCGACGCTCTCGTCGAGCACGACAGCGTCCCGTGGGACGCACTCCCCGGGCGCATGACCCAACGACCCGACGGCGAGTTCGCTCTGACGGAGCAGCCCTCGGTCATGCCGCTGAGCTACACGATCCGGGCGACGAAGGGGGCGTGACCCGGAGCGCGTCACCTTCCGAAGGTAGAAGGGACTGCGCAGCCCAGTTCGGCGTCCTGGATGTCATCGGCCGCCGAAGAGCAGCGCGGCACCACCCGCAACCCCCATCGCGGCGACCACGGCCAGCAGGTACCACGTGACTCGCATACGGTTTACACGGCCACCCTGCGACTGCATGGGCGCCACGGACTGGTGTACTTCAGTGCCCGAGGACGAGGCGTCCATCGGGAAGATCTCACGGATCCGATCCATCAGCAGCTGCGCTGTACGAAGAGTGTGCTTCCATGACTCCGCATCGTCCGTCGCAAGAGAGCGAGGGGCGTACAGAAACAGCCACCGTCCGTTCAGTTCCACATTCAACGGATATGTCCGGTTGTCCAACGCCCCGACGACCTCGGGCGTCAGGAGCGCGTTAGCCACAAACTCTGCTCCGGGGACCGCCTCGACGCGGAGGCCGCTGCGACGTTCGTCCGCTAGAGCCCCGGCCGGGGTTGCCGGCAGAGGGTTCTGGGCAAAGTTCGACCGCGATTCCATCGTGACGGAGGGCATCGCGACGCCGACGTCCGCAGCAAGATACCCCCACCGCTGAGTGAATTGATTCCCCACAGCGACCTTCGTGTAGAAGCTATCGCCGATCTCCATCATGGGAGTGCCGGGGATGCGCACGATGTTGACGGCGCGCTGCGACAACCGCGACCCGCCATTCGGTTCACGGAAGACCACCCCGGGCAGCTGCTGGTCGACCGCATGCGTGTAGTACTGCCAGCCGTTCGCCAGGGCGAGATGAGCGACGGCGTTCGCCGTCGGGTCTGTCCTCGCCGGCGGATCGGTCGGGTGCGTGAGCGGCGTGAAGTCGATGTCAGCGTGCACGGGGTCATTCTGCCCGCTGCGGCGTCAAGACGAGACTCCGCCTGTGGTGCGGGAGACCATGTGGTGTTGAGCACGACATTCAAGGAGGGCTGAGTGACGGACTCTGCAGAAGTGAAGGAAGCACTACTCAAGCTCGACAGGCAGGTGGCCCTGAGCCAGCGCCGGGCGGAGCAGATGCAGCAACTCGCATCAGACATCGATGCAATACGCGTCGAAATCGCCTCCCCAGGTGGGCAAGTAAAGGTTTCAGTGGATGCCAACGGTCGGTTGCTCGATGTCGGCTTCACTCACCAGGCGTTCGCATTGGGTCCCGATCGGATCCGTTCGTTGCTTCTCCAGGCGCTCGACGAGGGCTACGAGGAAGCGACACGTCGCAGTATCGCCCTGGCTGCGGATGCTTTCGGACCCGACGCACCAACGGTCGCTGGCCTTCGAACGAATGCTGAAAGGTACCGCCCACAAGCGAAGCAAGAGGATGCAGGGTGAGCGACGATCGTATTCGAGTAGATCCGGATTTCCTGCGACAGCACGCTCGTAAAGTGGCGGCGCTGTCCAGCGACGTTGCTGAAGCCGCCTCGGCGGCAAGGCATGTCTCTCTCGGAGGGCAGGCTTTCGGAATCATTTGTGCCTTTGCCGCCACCCCGACAACTCTCCTCGGCCTGAGCGCTACAGGTGCCCTCCGATCCGTTGAGCGCGCCCTGGGGAGAGCTGCAACCGCAGCAACGCAGATGGCCGACGACTTCGAGGACCTCGAGAACCGCTTCGTGTACGAGCTAGAAACTCTCCGAGCAAAAATTGACGGCGGTGTATACACATGACGGAGACAAACCCGCTGATCGCACTACCGGAAGCAGGCAGTCTCGCCGACGGCATTGGTCCGTTCGAAGATGGATCTCTCCTCGTCGAGTCCATCTCGGGGGGCGATTGGATTGGGGCATCACTTGCCGGGGGCTCGATCCTCGCGTCTGGCTTCGACGCGGTCGTAAACCCGATCGCGACCCTCGTCTCGCTCGGCGTTGGATGGCTTCTCGAACATATGTGGCCGCTGAACGACTGGCTAAACGAGCTCACCGGCGACCATCACGAGGTCGCCGGTTTCGCCGAGACCTGGCAGAACATCGCGGGTCGACTCACTGGGTCGTCAGACTCGCTGCGTCTTTGCGTTAGCGACCTGGGCGACTTCGACGGGGCCGCTGCTGACGCCTACCGAGCGTTACTCACGGCCCTGACGTCGTCATTGCACAGGTGCGCTGAACTGTGCTCCGGACTTGGGATTGCGGCGGAGTTACTTGCTGGGATCGTCAAGGCGGTACACGATGTCGTCCGCGACGTGATCGCAGACCTCGTCGGGTTCGTCGTTCAGGAGCTGGCGCTGGTTGCAGGAACCTTGGGGGCGGCAACACCGGTAGTGGCCGCCCAACTGGCGGTGAAATCGGCCAAATGGACCGCCCTTCTCTCCGGATTCATCCGCGACCTCGTGACGTCTGCCGGAAGTTACGTGGATCTTGCCAAGACGATCAGGGAATTCGTCGACCGGGCATCCTCGGCCATCGACGGGAGTGTGCCCGCCGCGTGATTCCGCTTCTCGATCGCGCCTTGGCCGCCGTTCCTCCCGCCAATTGATTATGCGGCGCCCTCGGCGTTCTGCGTTGCTATGCCCGCATTCAGCAACTCGCGATCAGGTACCCCGCGAGATCCGGCTACTGCCGGGGCACACCGCATTGGCGATTGCCTACACAAAGGGGGCCGAACATCGTTATCGCTCCTTCATCCGGCGCGATCTCGTGCATTGCTGGGTCGTGCGGCAGGTGGTATCAGTCCCTCGGCCCCCTGTCCTGACGTCACTCTCGCATTTGGTCGGCGCAGGAGTACGGCTGGGTCATGAGTCCGGCAGCTCGCGACCACCGCGACGGTAAGCGACACACGAAGCGCCTCGGGTTGATGAGGACGTGCTCCTTTGGCATTACGACGACGCGCCCACCCCGAACGCCACCGCCTCTTCCTCCGTCAGCATCCGGGAGCGAATGAGGAATCGCATGCCCGTCGGTCCTTCGACCGAGAAGCCGGCGCCGCGCCCCGGAACGACGTCGATCGTCAGGTGCGTGAACTTCCAGTACTCGAACTGCGACTCCGACATGTAGACCTCGATCGGGTCGCCCAGGCCGACGTCGAGGTCGCCGAGGTGCACGTCGCTCGGCCCGGTGAGGAACATGCCTACCGGGTAACACATGGGGGAACTGCCATCGCAGCACCCACCGGACTGATGGAACATCAGCGGCCCGTGCGTCGCCGTCAGCTCGCGCAGCAGCGCGGCAGCGGCATCCGTCACATCGACGCGAGACAGCTGGTCCATGTCCCGTTCCTTTCAGACGATGTCCCACTTTCGGCTGCTCAAACGCTCGGCAGACAACCGAAAGTGGGACATGGGGAGCACACGGCGGCTCAGAAGAAGCCCATCGCCCCGTCGGCGTACGACACGAGCAGGTTCTTCGTCTGCTGGTAGTGATCGAGCATCTTGAGGTGGTTCTCGCGGCCGATGCCCGACTGCTTGTACCCGCCGAACGCGGCGTGCGCGGGGTACTGGTGGTAGGTGTTCGTCCACACACGTCCCGCCTCGATGGCCCGGCCGGCGCGGTACGCCGTGTCGCCGCTGCGGCTCCAGACACCGGCGCCCAGGCCGTACAGCGTGTCGTTGGCGATCGAGATCGCGTCGTCGAAGTCGTCGAACGAGGTGACCGACAGAACCGGTCCGAAGATCTCCTCCTGGAAGATCCGCATGTCGTTCGTGCCCTCGAACACGGTCGGCGCGACGTAGTAGCCCTCCGACAGGTCACCACCGAGGTCGACCCGCTCGCCGCCCGTGAGCAGCTTCGCGCCGCCCTGCGTGCCGATGTCGATGTACGACAGGATCTTCTCGAGCTGGTCGTTCGAGGCCTGCGCGCCGATCATCGTCTCGGGGTCGAGCGGATTGCCCTGACGCACCTTCTTCACGCGCTCGAGGCCGTCGCCCAGGAACTGGTCGTAAATCGATCGCTGGATCAGCGAACGCGAAGGGCACGTGCAGACCTCGCCCTGGTTCAGCGCGAACATCGTGAAACCCTCGAGAGCCTTGTCGTAGTAGGCATCGTCGCTGCGCAGGGCCACGTCTTCGAAGAACACATTGGGGCTCTTGCCTCCGAGCTCGAGCGTCACCGGGATGAGGTTCTGGGAGGCGTACTGCATGATCAGGCGGCCGGTCGTGGTCTCACCCGTGAAGGCGATCTTGCGGATCCGCTTGTGCTGGGCGAGCGGCGCGCCCGCCTCGATGCCGAAGCCGTTGACGATGTTCACCACGCCCGCGGGGAGCAGGTCGCCGATGATGTCGAAGAGGAAGAGAAGGGATGCCGGAGTCTGCTCGGCCGGCTTGATCACGACGCAGTTGCCTGCGGCCAGGGCGGGGGCCAGCTTCCACGCGGCCATGAGGATCGGGAAGTTCCACGGGATGATCTGGCCCACCACGCCGAGCGGCTCATTGAAGTGATACGCCACCGTGTTCTCGTCGAGCTGGCTGAGCGAGCCCTCCTGCGCACGCAGCACGCCCGCGAAGTAGCGGAAGTGGTCGACGGTGAGCGGAATGTCGGCCGCGAGGGTCTCGCGCACCGGCTTGCCGTTCTCCCACGTCTCGGCGACGGCGATCTTCTCGAGGTTCTCTTCGATCCGGTCGGCGATCTTGTTCAGGATGACGCTGCGCTCGGCCGGCGTGGTCTTCTTCCACGACGCGAATGCCTTCCACCCGGCATCCACCGCTCGATCGATGTCGTGCGCGTCGCCGCGACCGACCTCGCAGAACGGCTTTCCGGTGACGGGGGTGATGTTCTCGAAGTACTCGCCGCTGTGCGGTTCGACCCACTCGCCGCCGATGTAGTGCCCGTACCGCGAGCGATACTCGGCGACGGCCCCGCGGGTTCCGGGGGCGGCATAGACGCTCGAGACGCCTTCTTCGACGATGGTCATGCGTGTCTCCTTCGACGGTCATGAGTCGCCGCGTCGGCTGCGGGCGGCGATGCGCCGACGGTACGCCCGCGGAGGTTGCATCGGGTTGCACGGAGGTCGTCGCGGCCGCGGGGGGCGCGAGATCACGTGACCTGGACGAGAACACACGACAAGACGGGTGGTGTCGACGAGATCACGTGATTTCGCAGCCTCACCACGCCCCGCGAAACGACGGATGCCACGACCCCGAGGCCGTGGCATCCGTTCTGTGCGTCGAAGACTAGGCGTCGGCGTCGGCCAGCACCGACCGCAGCGGAGGCACGTTGACCTCGTGCAGGTCGACGTCGTCGAGGCGCTCGATGCTCTGCACGCGCGGCGCGATGGTGCGGTCGTCGGCCACGATCCAGCTGCCGACGAGAAGGAAGCGGTCGTTACCGGCCGTGATGGGACCCGTCAGCGCGAAGGTCTGGTGGGTCGGGGTGACGAAGGTGACCCGCACGGGGGTGCCGTGGGGGAGGGTCGAGGGGTCGACCACCTCGGCCTCGAGCGCGGGCTGCGGGGCCTCGATACCGAGGTCGATGCGCTGGATCTCGGCGCTCGTGGCCAGGATGACGTCGCCGACCAGCGGCTGCCCGCCCACGCCGATACGTACGGTGCCCTCGAGCGCGTACAGGCCGTACCGGGGCGAACGAACGATGACGCGGGCGACGTCGCCCGCCTTGACCTCGGCGAGGGCCTCGCGGATACGCCCCACGTCGCGACGGGCGCGAGCTGCCGAGAAGATGTCGAGCGCGTTTTCGTCCATATGTTCAGAGTAACGAGGGCCTCCGACATCGCGGACGCTCTCGGGAAATCCCCTGGTGCTGCCGGGGGAGTACGGAGTGTCACCCGCGTTCGAGGCGCTCCAGCCGCGCCACGAGACCCGCGCGCTTCGGCGAGCGAGCGGGCACGAGCTCCAAGCACAGTCGCAGAACCTCCTCGTCGTCGCGCGCGTCGGCGGTCTCGGCGTAGGCGAGCAGCACGTCGACACCCGCCTCGGCGATGAGCGCCTCACGCAGCGTCGAGCGCACCGACTCGCGCACCTCGACCACGCCCGGAGCCTCGGAGTCGGGGAGTACCGGACCGGCGTAGGCGGCGAGCGCCACCCGGTGTGCGCCGCGGTCGAGCAGCGATAGCACGTGCTGAGCGTCGGTCTCGAGGCCCGCGGGCAGCCGATACGGCCGCGACGAGGGGACGAGGCGCGGAGCCACCGGAACGAGCGCGCGCCGCAACCGCACCATCTCGGGCCGCAGCGTCTCGACGGCGGCGTGGCCATACACCGCCTCGCTCAGGGCCTCGGCCGACAGACCCTCGCGGTGCACGGCGAGCAGCAGCAGGATCTCCGCGTGGCGCGCGCTGAGCTCGACGGACGCACCGCCCACCTCCAGCAGGGCGCGGTCCCGGCCCAGGATGCGCAGCAGGGCTCGCGCCGGCGTGGGTCGACGCGGGGGAAAAGCCTGCTGCGCGCGCAGCCGCGCCACGAGCAGCTCGCTCTCGATCGCGCGAGCCGTGGCATCCACCAGCAGATGAGCCTGGGGCGTCACCGCCTCGGGCCCTCCGGTGACGTCGATCACGCCGAGCAGCCGGCGCGTCTCGGGGTCGTGAACGGGCGCCGCGGTACACGACCAGGGCTGCACGAGCCGGTTGAAGTGTTCCGCGCCGCGGATCTGCACCGACCTGTCGAGGGTCAGGGCCGTCCCCGGGGCCGAGGTGCCCACGGCATCCTCCGCCCAATTCGCCCCCGCCACGAACCCCATATCGCCGGTCAGGGCGCGGATATGACGATCGCCCTCGACCCACAGCAGGCGGCCCGCGGCGTCGCCCACCGCCACGACCACTCCTGATTCCTCCGCGGTGCCGGGCAGGAGCAACGAGCGAACCATGTCCATGACCCCCGCGAGCGGGTGAGCGCGGCGGTACGCCTCCAGCTCACCGCTGGGCAGATCGAGCGGCGGAAGACCTTCGGGCCCAACGAAGGATGCCAGCGACCTCCGCCACGAATCCTGCACGAGGGGCCGCACGTCATCGAGGCGCCGGTCGTCATTGCCGGCGAGGAGCTCGTCGTGAGCACGCGCGATCAGCAGCCCCGAGGTCTCGGGGGAAACGGCCGGTCGCGACCATGGAGAGGGCACGGGACTCCCATCGGCGGTGACGGAGGTGGGTCCCAGTGTAGGTCGGGTGGTCCGCGATCGGGAGGGTCGAATCGACCGGGGCGCAGTCCGTGCACCGGGGCGGTCAGCGAGCGCCCCGGTGCACGAAAGACACCCCGCTACGGCGCGACCTCCCAGGACACGACACGAGCGCGGTCGAGCGGGACGGACCCCGGAGCCAGGACATGCGGGATGCCGTGGAACCAGGCCCCGCTCACCCCTCGGCGCGCGCAATCCTCGAGCCAGGCGCGATTCTGCGGGGTCGTCGTCAGTGCCGCTCGATGGGACGCACGATCGAACGGCAGGACCTCACGCGGGTCGATGGGTTCACCCGTGGCGGTGAGCGTGCGGTCCAGCACGACACAGCCATCGGGAAGGTCAGCGGCCGGAATGGCCCAGAACTCCACTGGGGGCCTCTCACGGCCCCGGATCTCGAGCCACGCCTGCCAGATCGCGTGCGGGTGCACGGGGGAGAGGAAGACGACCTCTGTCCACGTCCGGTCGAGGCCGGGAATGACGGTGTCGCGCAGCCGGCGCCGCTCGGCGGTGTCGTCGTACTTTGCGAAGGCGTCTCGATAGGCCTCGGGCGCGATTCCGGCGAGGTCGCTCATCGGCACGAGCGCCGACGTGCCCTGCGCGAGACCGACCCGGGCGTGAAACACGCAGTCCGTGGCATCCATTGCCCCAGCCTGCCGATGAGAACCGTTCCCGATGTCCCGAAAACGCCGTCAACCCCCACAGGAAACACAGAGGACGCGCCCCACGGTGGAAAGAACGAGAGAAAGGGATGCCATGAAGGCAGTGCAGTATCGCGAGATCGGCAAAGGCCCCGAGGTCGTCGACATCGATGAGCCCCACGCGGGTCCCGGCCAGGTGCGCCTGAAGGTCACCGCGGCCGGCCTGTGCCACTCGGACTGGTTCGTCATGGACCTGCCCGAAGACCAGTACACCTACGGACTCCCTCTCACGCTGGGTCATGAGGGAGCGGGTGTCGTCGACGAGCTCGGCGAAGGTGTCGAAGGCGTCGAGATCGGCGCGGCGTACGCGATCTACGGACCGTGGGGCTGCGGCCGCTGCCATGCCTGCGCCCAGGGGGCCGAGAACTATTGCCCCTACGCGGCCGAGATGGGCATCACGCCTCCAGGACTGGGCAGCCCCGGAGCCATGGCCGAGTACGTGATCGTCGACGATCCGCGTCACCTCGCGCCCCTCGGCGACCTCGACCCGGTCGAGACCGTCTCGCTCACGGATGCCGGCCTCACGCCGTACCACGCCATCGTCGCGGCGAAGGAGAAGTTGTACCCCGGTGCCACAGCGGTCGTGATCGGTGTCGGAGGCCTCGGTCACGTCGGCGTCCAGATCCTCCGCGCGATCACGCAGGCGACGGTCATCGCGGTCGACCTGGGCGAAGACAAGCTGGCACTGGCCCGCGAGGTGGGCGCGCACCACACGGTCACCTCCGACGAGCATGCGGCCGAGCGCATCAAGGAACTGACGAACGGCCTCGGTGCGACCGCTGTCTTCGACTTCGTCGGCGTCCAGCCGACGATCGACCTCGCCCGTGCGGTCGCGGGAATGGACAGCTTCATCCACATCGTGGGCATCGGCGGCGGCATCCTCCCCGCCGGTTTCTTCTCGACGCCGATGGGCGCGGCTGTCCGCGCTCCGTACTGGGGCACCCGCAGCGAACTCATCGAGGTGCTCGATCTCGCCCGCAGCGGCGCGGTCGGCGTGCACGTGGAGCGCTACGGCTTCGACGGCGCCGTCGAGGCATACGGGAAGCTGCACAAGGGGGAGGTCCGGGGGCGCGCGGTCGTCGTGCCCTGACGCGGGCAGTGAGGGGGTGGCATCCGACCTTCGAGCAACCCGATGACGCCGCCCCTCTCTCTCGCCAATGGCCCCGGGGCCACACAGAACGCCCCGGGGCCACGAACAACGCCCTACGAGGCCGCCCCACCCCGCACCGTCGTGCGGAGCGCGCGCCCGACCCGCCGCCGACGGCCCGTCACCGTCGGCGTGTCATCGTCGGCGTGTCACCGACGAACTCCGCGCGACGGTCCCGCCCACCGGCGGGAAGCCTGGCCCCGGTTCAGCCCCGCGCCGCCCACCACTCCCGCAGGCGCTTCTCGGCTTCGTCCTCGCCGAGCACGCCCTCGTCGAGTCGCAGGTCGAGCAGGAAGCGATACGCCTCGCCCACCTCGCGACCCGGCTTCAACCCGAGCACCTGTTGAATGCGGTTGCCGTCGAGCTCGGGGCGGATCGAGTCGATCTCCTCCTGCTCGCGGAGCGCCGCGATGCGGGCCTCGATGTCGTCGTACGCGGATGCCAGGCGCTGGGCCTTCCGCTTGTTGCGGGTGGTCACGTCGGCACGCGTGAGGATGTGCAGACGTTCGAGCTCGTCGCCCGCATCGCGCACGTAGCGGCGGACCGCGGCATCCGTCCACGCTCCCTCGGCGTAGCCGAAGAAGCGCAGGTGGAGCTCGACCAGGCGGGCGACGACGGTCGTGGTCGCGGCGTCGAAGCGGAGGGCCTGCAGACGCTTGCGCGCCATGCGCGCGCCCTTGATGTCATGGTGGTGGAACGTCACTCCACCGCCCGCTTCAAGGCGACGGGTGGCGGGCTTGCCGATGTCGTGCAGCAGCGCTGCCAGGCGCAGGGGCACGTCGGGTGCGGCATCCGGGTGACGCTGCTTCTCGAGCGCGATCGCCTGGCGCAGCACCGTGAGCGAGTGCTCGTAGACGTCTTTATGGTGGTGGTGCTCATCGACCTCGAGGCGCAGCGCGGGCACCTCGGGCAGGAACTCCTCGATCAGTCCGGTCTCGACGAGCACCCGGATGCCGCGCACGGGGTCATCGGTCTGCAGGAGCCGTACGAGTTCCGCCTGCACCCGCTCGGGGCTGACGATCTGCAGCGAACCGCGCAGCTCGCGGACGGCGTCGAGGGTGTCGGGGTCGACGGCGAAGTCGAGCTGAGACGAGAAGCGAGCCCCGCGCAGCATGCGCAGCGGGTCGTCGCCGAAGCTCACGGCCGGGTCGATGGGGGTGCGCAGACGCCCCGCGACCAGGTCTTCGACGCCGCCGGTGGGGTCGACGAGGGTGCGGGCCGGAACCCGGAGAGCCATCGCGTTGACCGTGAAGTCGCGGCGGCTCAGGTCGGCCTCGAGGGTGTCCCCGAACTCGACGGTGGGCTTGCGGGTGACGCCGTCGTAGCTGTCCGCGCGGTAGGTGGTGATCTCGACCTGTTCGCCCTTCACCCGGGCGCCGATCGTGCCGAAGGCCCGGCCCACATCCCACTGCACCGACGAGACGGGCTTCACCAGCGCGAGGATCTCGTCGGGGCGGGCGTCGGTCGTGAAATCGAAGTCGTGGGTGACGCGGCCGAGCAGAGCGTCGCGCACGGGCCCCCCCACGATGGCCAGATCACGACCGGCCTCGGCGAACACGCGAGCGAGCGTGGCGACCACGGGATGCGCGGCGAGCTCCTCGAGGCGCGCGAGACCCTCAGCCATGTTCAGCATGCCTTCGAGCCTATCCGGGGCCGCGGAACGCCACCGAGCGGGGGCCGGATCAATCGTCGGCGAAACCCAAGAAGCCCGTCACCAGCAGCTCGCGCACGCGCGGCAGCAGATCAGCGCGCAGGGCCGCGGCATCCACCTCCATCAACTGCGCGATCGCATCGACGAGGGAGCCCACCGGCAGGTCACCGTCGCAGGCGCCGACGAGCGCCGCCAGACCCGGGTCGACCTCGAGCGTGCGCGCGAAGCCGCCGCCCTGACGCAGCTCGATGACCGAGGGGTCCTCCTCACCCGGGCGGTGATGACGCGCCTCGGTGACGTCGGGGGCGACGCGCAGCACGCTCGCGGCCACGTCCTCGTCGTCGAGCAGGGCCGCACGGTCGTGCGCGGCGAGGGATGCCGACAGGTGCGGCCCGAACGCCGATTCCCCGCCACCCGAGACGCGCTCGTAGCGCGCGAGCGTGGGTCCACCGGCGAGAGGTCGACGCAGCAGCACGTACCCGAAGCCGACGCCCGTGACTCCGCGCCGGGCGAAATCGTCGAGCCAGGCGTCGATCAGACGCGCGTAGGCGGGAGTGCCGGGCACCGTGCCGCCGTCGCGCACCCACAGCTCGGCGTAGGCGAGGGGGTCGAGCACCTCGCGCTCGATCACCCACGCGTCGAGCGACGGTCCGACCCATCCCCGCACGCGGTCGAGCCCCGACTCGCCCCAGCGGTACTCCCAGTTGCCGAGCGATTGCGCCACCGCACCGGGCGCGAGGTGCTCCCCGACACCCGAGATGACCGATGCGACGAGCGAGTCGCCCTCCATCCCCCCGTCGCGGTACTCGTACGCGGGCACCCCCGCGACCCGCGGCGTGATGACGAACGGGGGATTGGATGCCACTCGGTCGAAGGTCTCACCGGCGACGGGCTCGAACAGGGAGCCCAGGCGGGTCTCGATCCCGTCCACCCCGTTCACGAGGGCGTTGAGGCGGGTGAAGCGCAGGGCGCGCTCGGAGATGTCCGTCGCGACGACGCGATCGACGAGCCGGCGGAGTCGAAGGGCCTGGATGCCGCAGCCCGTGCCGATGTCGAGGGCAGAGCGCGCGCGACGGGTGAGCTGAAGGCGCGCGAGTGTCTGTGACGCCCCGCCGACGCCGAGCACATGGTCCTCGGGAAGAGGACCCTCGAGGGCTGCTTCATCGAGGTCGCTGGCGATCCACCATTCGACCTCACCCTCGTCGTCGGCGAAGGCCTGAGGCCTCACGAGCACCGCCGGAGTCACGGCATCCCCCGAGATCTCCAACAGACCGAGGGCCGCAGCCCCGTCGACGCGCAGGGTGGGAAGAGCCGCCTCGGCGTCACCGCGGGGGACGGGCAGCCCGAGCCCCCACAGGCGGCCCAGCACGGCGAGGGCGTCGCCGCGATCGCCCAGGGCCCGGGTAGCGGGTCGACGGAGCCCGCGGGCGACGGCGTCGTCGGCCTGTGTTCCCCACGCGTCGCGGAGGGCGGCGCTCGTGTAGCCCGCCGCGCGGAGGTCGTCGGCGAGGGCCTGGCACAGCTGGGGATCGGGTTCGGGGAGCACCGGTCCATTCAACCGTCTGCGCGAGGCTATCGGGGGGCTTGTAGGTACGCGGGCCTAGACTCGCAGGCGGTGCGAGGCCCCCTCGTTCCACCGACGATCGTATGACCGTGACCTCCCAGCCTTCGGGCGCACCCGTGCCGCGGCGCTCCCTCACGCGCCGGCTCCTGGCGACCCTGGCCGCCGGGGCCATCGTCGCGGGCATCGCACTGCCGGTCACGACCGCCTCCGCGGCCACGCCCAGCCCGTCGCCATCCGCCTCGACATCGCCGTCGGTGCTCACCGCCGCTCCCGCAGCGAACGGCATCCTGCGCCCCGGCGAAGCCCTCTCGGTCGTCGTCAGCGTCGCCGCCGGAACCTCGCCGGCGTCCGCGGGGCCCGTGGCCCTGTCCCTCGGTGCCGCCCCTCTCGCCGACGACGCCGCGATAGACCGATGGCTCAGCGGTGATGCCGCCGGCGTGACGCTTCAGCAGGTCGCCACGGGAACCCTGGATGCCGCGGCCTCCGGCTCGCAATCCACCACGACGCTCACGGCGCTCGGTAACGACCCGGCCCTCGCGAACCGGGGCGCCGGGGTCTACCCGGTGCTCGCGACGAGCGGGGGACTGACCGCACCCAGCGTCGTCGTCGTCCCCGCCGAGACGGGCGCGCAGACCCCGATCGCCCTCGTCGTGCCCATCAAGGCGGCCCCCCTCACCCGCGGCCTGCTCACGGCGAACGAACTGGCCGAGCTCACCGCTGTCGACGGCGCGCTTTCGGCGCAGCTCGACGCGGTCGACGGTACGGCCGCGACCCTGGCGGTCGACCCCGCCATCCCCGCCGCGATCCGCGTGCTCGGCTCCGCGGCCCCGCCCACCGCGGTGTCGTGGCTCCAGCGTCTGATGGCCCTCCCCAACGACCGGTTCGCCCTGCAGTTCGGCGACTCCGACGTCGCGGCTCAGCTGCACGCCGGGCTGACGGCCCCGCTGACCCCCACATCGCTGCAGAACTACATGACCGCGGCCGACTTCGTGCAGCCGGCGCCGGCCGTCTCGGCGGTGTCGACTCCCGAACCCGCCCCGAGCACGACGCCCGGCCAGCCGACCTACCCGTCCCTGTCGACGCTGCTCGACATCGGAGTCGCCACCCCCCACGTCTACTGGCCTGCCACCGGATCCGCGGGTTCGGATACCGTCGCCGCCCTGGGCGCCCTCGGCAGCACCGATGACCCCACCCACGTCCTCATCCCGTCGACGAGCGTCTCGGGCGGCGGCCGGCAGGCCTCCGCCCGCGTCGGAGGGGTGTCCACCCCGGTCTACGACGCCGAGGTCTCGCGTGCCCTCGCCGACGCGGCGGGGCAGAACGACAGCACCCGGCGCGGAGCCTCGTTGGCGGCCGCCCAGGCGTATCTCTCCATCGCACGCGCCGCCACCGGCGACCAGCCGGTGCTCGCCGTCCTCGACCGGGGCACCGACCGCTCTCGTGTGAGCCTGCGCGCGACCCTGGGCCTCGCCGCGACAGCGCCGGGCTTCACGGCCTCGACGCTGCGTACGGTGGCTGCCCTCCCGGCATCCGAGGTCTCCCTCACCGCCCCGACCGTCGACGCCGCCCGTGTCGAAGAGGTCCGCAACCTCCTCGGCGACGAACAGAGCATCGACCGCTTCGCCTCGATCCTCGACCAGCCCGAGCTCCTGACCGGGCGCGAACGCGCCGAGGTCCTGCAGGTCACGAACGTCTCGTGGACGGGGGATGCCGCCCGCCAGGCCGTCTCCGACCACCGCGACGCCACGCGCACGACGCTCGACTCCGTCGGCATCCTGTCGTCCGACTTCCGCCTGGTCAGCTCCAGCGCCCCGCTGCGGCCGTGGGTGCGCAACGATCTGCCCTGGCCGATCACCGTCGTCATGGCGGTCCGCACCAACGACGTGCGGCTTCGCGTCCAAGACCACACGACCATCGACGCCCAGGCCTCCGCCAACACCCGCGTCGAGGTCCCCGTCGAAGCCCGCATCGCCAACGGCGAGGTCAGCGTCGACCTGCAGCTCTTCAGCCCCACGGGCGTGCCGATCGGTTCGCCTCAGGCGGTCGACGTCGAGGTGCGCGCCGAGTGGGAGAACATCGGCATCGTGGTGGTCATCGCCCTCATCGTCGGCTTCCTGAGCCTCGGAGTGGTGCGCACGGTCGCCCGTCGACGCCGCTTGCGTGCCGAAGAAGCCGCACCTCAGACCCCTCACGACGACGAGCCCGCGGACGGGATCGTCCTGAAAGATCCGGATGCCGACGGGCGCAGCCCCGCGGAAGACGCCGAGGACTTCGAGCACGACGACCAGACACCCCGCGCGACCGCGTCGGAGACCGAGCAGGAGACACGCCCGTGAGCAGTATCGGACGGGCCAGCGTGCTCATCGGAGCCGGGACCATCGCGTCCCGCGTGAGCGGGGTGCTGCGCACCATCGTGCTCGTCGCGGCCATCGGTTCGCAGAGCAGAGCGGGTGACGCCTTCGCCGTCGCGAACCAGCTCCCGAACAACATCTACGCGATCATCTCGACCGGCCTGTTGACCGCCGTGGTCGTCCCGCAGATCGTGAAGGCCGCCGCGCACGCCGATGGGGGACAGGCCTTCATCTCCAAACTGTTCACCCTGGGCACCGTCGGTCTGCTGGGCGCCACCGCTCTCGCGATGATCGCCGCCCCGCTCCTCGTGCAGGTCTACGCGAGCAAGTTCACCGGGGACCAGCTCGCGCTCTCGACCGCTTTCGCCTACTGGTGCCTGCCGCAGATCTTCTTCTACGGGCTGTACGCGCTGCTGGGCGAGATCCTCAACGCCCGGCGCGTCTTCGGCCCGTACACGTGGGCGCCGATCGTCAACAACGTCGTGTCGATCGCGGGTTTCGGGGCGTTCATCCTGCTGTTCGGCGGTCCGCAAGAGAACGTGGGCGCGTGGACCCCGTCGATGATCACCCTGCTCGCGGCCACGGCGACGGGTGGGATCGTCGTGCAGACGGTCGTTCTGATGTTCTTCTGGCGTCGCGCGGGTCTGACGCTCCGACCCGACTTCCAGTGGAAGGGTGTGGGGCTCCGGCACATCAGCCGGCTCGCCGGCTGGACCTTCCTCATGGTGGTCGCCGGCCAGTTGGCGGGCATCGTGCAATCCAACGTGCTCTCCGGGGCCTCCGGCAACGACCCCGCGATCTTCGCCTCGCAGAACGCCTGGTTGCTGTTCATGCTGCCGTACTCGATCATCGTGCTCTCGATCGGAACGCCCTACTTCACGCAGCTCAGCGAGCACGCCGCGGCCGGACGCGACGACGAGGTGCGGGCCGACATCGCGCGCAGCATCCGAACCCTCGGGTTCTTCATCGTCGCCGCCACGGCGGCACTCGCGGTCGCGGCGGTCCCCGCAAGCCGCATCTTCACCAACGGGCCGGAGGAGGCCCTCGCGGCGGCCCCGGTGCTGTGGTCCTTCCTCGTGTGCCTGGTGCCGCTCGCAGTTCTGTTCGTCATCCAGCGGACGTTCTACGCCTACAACGACACCCGCACGCCGTTCTTCTTCACCCTGCTGCAGTGTGCGCTCGTCGCGGGCGGTGCTCTCGCGGCCGGTGCGGTCATCGACCGGTCGGAACTGGCTGCCGGCGTCGCCCTCACCCAGTCGTTCGCCAGCATCGTGCAGGTGATCGTCGCGACGATCCTGCTCCGTCGACGGCTCTCCGGCATCGGCACGGGCTCATGGCTCCCCGCGCTCGGACGCTTCGCCCTGGCTGCGATTCCCGCCGCCGCCGCCGGATGGGGGACCCTGCTTCTCCTGGGCGGACCCGAAGGATGGATGACGAGCAGCGTCGGGGCCGGTATCGCCGGTGCCGCGGTGCTGGGCATCGTCGTCCTCGCCGTGTACATCGGCATCCTGGCCCTCTTCCGCACTCCCGAACTCGCCCCGGCGCTCGCGCTCGGTCGGCGGTTCCTCCCCAAGCGCTAGCCCCGGCGCTGCGGAATACCCCGCGGCTACCATGGGTTTCATCCGACGGAATCAACGAGAGGAAGGCGCAACCGTGCGTCACGTCATCATCATCGGATCGGGCCCGGCCGGATACACGGCCGCCATCTACGCTGCCCGAGCCAACCTCGAGCCCCTCGTCGTCGCGAGCTCCGTCGAAGCCGGCGGCGACCTCATGAACACGACCGAGGTCGAGAACTTCCCCGGGTTCCCCGACGGCATCCAGGGCCCCGACCTCATGGCCAAGATGCAGGCGCAGGCCGAGCGCTTCGGTGCCCAGGTGCTGTACGACGACGTCGTGTCGCTCGAGCTCGACGGCCCCGTCAAGAAGATCACGCTCGGCAGCGGCAAGGTCGAAGAAGCAGTCTCGCTCATCTACGCGACCGGCTCGGCCTACCGCAAGCTCGGACTCGAGGGGGAAGATCGCCTCTCCGGCCGTGGGGTCTCGTGGTGTGCCACGTGTGACGGCTTCTTCTTCCGCGACCGCACGATCGCCGTGGTCGGCGGTGGCGATTCGGCGATGGAAGAGGCCAACTTCCTGACCAAGTTCGCGTCGAAGGTCTACATCATCCACCGCAAGGACTCGCTCCGCGCGTCGAAGATCATGCAGGAGCGCGCCTTCGCGAACCCCAAGATCGAGTTCATCTGGAACAGCGCCGTCGACGAGATCCTCGGTGAGGACGCGGTCAACGGCGTGCGTCTGCGCTCGACCGTCGACGACTCGACCCGTGAGCTGCCCCTCGACGGTCTGTTCGTCGCGATCGGCAACGACCCGCGCACGCACCTCGTGCACGACAAGCTGCAGCTCACCGACCAGGGCACCATCTGGGTCGACGGCCGTTCGTCGCGCACCTCGGTCGACGGCGTGTTCGCCGCCGGTGACGTCATCGACCCGACCTATCGCCAGGCGATCACGGCCGCGGGCAGCGGAACGGTCGCGGCTCTCGACGTGGAGCACTTCCTCGCCGCGCGCGGTGAGGCCGGCGAGCCCGCCGTCGCCGAGAGCCCCATCGAGGGACTCCCCGACGCCGCGGTCGTCTGAGGAACAAAACCGCGCTCACCGGCGTTTTCACGAACTGACGCTTTCATCTAAGGAGAAATGCAATGACTGCCAAGGCGACGACCTCCGCAACGTTCGAGCAGGACGTCCTGCAGGCCGACGGACCCGTTCTCGTAGACTTCTGGGCCGAGTGGTGCGGCCCGTGCCGCATGGTCGCTCCCGTCCTCGACGAGATCCAGAACGAGAACGCGGGCAAGATCACCGTCCTCAAGCTCAACGTCGACGAGAACCCCGACCTCGCGATGAAGTACCAGATCACCTCCATCCCCGCGATGAAGGTCTTCCACGGCGGTGAGGTCAAGACGACCATCATCGGCGCGAAGCCCAAGTACGCTCTCGAGCAGGATCTCGCCGCTTTCCTCGGCTAAGACCTGCCGTGTGAACGTCCCCGGTGCCGTATGGTGCCGGGGACGTTTGCGTTGTGGGTGCCGGGCTCGTCACGACGATCACAGGTATGGCCGCCTCTGACGACGTGTGCAGGGCGGCGTCGAACGCCGGAGCGCGGGGGCTCCCCCCGCTGTCGAAGCCGTTGCGCCATGACCTCGAATGAACCGCGGAGTCGGGGCCCGGGAGGGAAGACAGCGCCCGTGGTACGAGAAGAGGCACGAATGTCTCTGAGGGACCGTGAGCGCCCCTCAGGAGACGTCGAGACGAACGCTGGCGTCCCAGCGGCGGTGTGGCTCTTCTTCGCCCAGAATGCGCCACACAGCCTTCGTGAGGGCGGGGTAGTCGAGAGCGATCTGTCGGAGCACGCGGTAGTTGCGCGCGCGGGTCGGTCGGACGCCGCCATTCTCCGAGATGTTGTCAGCCCGCAGGATGAGCACGACCAGTTCGTCGACGCTCGGAAGATCCTCCATGAAGTCCCACGGGTCTTCTCCACCGCGCAGGCGCTCGTGGATGAGGACCGCGAGTTCGTCGGAGGCCTCCGCGCGCAGTAGCTCGAGGCTGGCGCGACGGCGGGGAGTGTCGTCGTTCGCTGTCACCATTCCAGGTTACGTCGAGGGACCGACACCAGGCCTCGAAAGTCGCTCGCTGCCCGGGAGACGCTCATCAGCGGCAGGCCTCTCAGCCGGTGTATCCCTCTTCACCCAGGGTGGCGAGGATGCGATTCAGATCCTGAATGCTCGCGAAATCGATGCTGATCTGGCCTTTTGTTGCGCTCAGCGAAACGCGCACCTTCGTATCGAAGCGATCCCCGAGCCGATTGGCGATGGCATCCAGACCCGATCGCTGCGATCCTGCCTTGGGCTTCTGGCGGAGGGGGGCGACGCCCGGCATCTTCGCGGCGGCTTCGGCCGCCCGCACGGAGAGATCTTCGTTGACGATCTTGTCGGCGAGCTTCTGCATCTCTTTGGGGTCATCCAACGAGAGGATGGCACGAGCATGTCCAGCGCTCAGGACACCCGCGGCGACGCGCTGCTGCACGGCGACCGGTAGCTTGAGCAGGCGAATGGTGTTGCTGATCTGGGGGCGGGAGCGGCCGATGCGCGTTGCGAGCTCCTCCTGCGTGATACCGAAGTCCTCCAGCAGCTGCTGATAGGCGGAGGCTTCTTCCAGCGGATTCAGCTGCGAGCGGTGAAGGTTCTCGAGCAGAGCATCGCGGAGCAGGTACTCATCATCCGTCTCGCGGACAACGGCAGGAATCGTCTCGAGTCCCGCCTCGCGCGAGGCGCGGGTGCGACGCTCGCCCATGATCAGCTCGAACGTGCCATCGCCCTTATCCCGGACGACGACCGGCTGCAGGACTCCGAACTCGCGGACGGAGTGGACGAGCTCCGCGAGGTCGTCCGCGTCGAAGTTCGTGCGTGGTTGGCGTGGGTTGGGAACGATCGACTTCGGGTCGATGTGAACGAGCCGCGCACCGGGGACGGTGACGAGGTTGTCGTCGGACGACTCCGGAGCGGCGGTCTCCGCGGCAGCGTCCGAACTCTTCATGTTGCCATCGGGAAAGAAGACGTCGACGGGACGCGCCTCGGACGGCTCCATGGTGGGGATGAGGGCGCCGATACCGCGGCCCAGACCGGTCCTCTTAGCCATCAGGAACCCTTCTTGGTGGTGTCGCGAGCGACGATCTCGACCGCGGCCTCGCGATAGGCGATGGCGCCCGCTGATTGGCCATCGTACGCGATGACGGTCTGCCCGAAGCTCGGGGCTTCAGAGACGCGCACGGATCGAGGGATGACGGTGTTCAGGACCTCGTCGGTGAAGTGCGAGCGAACTTCCTCGGCGACCTGCTGGGCCAACCGCGTGCGACCGTCATACATGGTCAGCAGGATCGTCGACACGTGAAGACCGGGGTTCAGGTGCTTCTGAATCATCTGCACGCTGCCGAGAAGCTGACTGAGGCCCTCGAGCGCGTAGTACTCGCACTGGATAGGTATGAGCACCTCGTCTGCTGCGGTGAATGCGTTGATCGTCAGAAGGCCGAGGGAGGGAGGGCAGTCGATGATGACGAAATCGAGGTGGTTGCCCTCGATGTCGAGATAGTCGCGCAGAGCCCCACGGAGGCGGTGCTCACGAGCGACCTGCGATACCAGTTCGATCTCGGCCCCGGCGAGATGGATCGTGCTGGGTGCGCACAGCAGCTTCGGGGACTCCGGACTGGTCTGAATGATGTCCGCGAGAGGAAACTCATCGATGAGGACGTCGTACACGCTGGGCGTGTCCGCGTTGTGTGCGACACCCAGTGCCGTGGACGCGTTGCCCTGTGGGTCGAGGTCGACGACGAGAACACGAGCTCCCACCGACACCAGGGCCGCTGCGATGTTAACGGCGGTCGTAGTCTTACCCACCCCGCCCTTCTGGTTCGAGACCGTGAACACGCGGGTGCGACCCGACAGCTCCACGGTCGTCTCTTCCAGGGTGCGCCGGCGCGCCGAGAGATTCGCGATCTCCCGAGCGATGGGGGAGTCGTCGAACGACGTCGACGCGGGCGCCTCATCGGACTGTTTCACGTGAAACGCACCTCTCCCTCGGCAACCCGCTCAGTCTACCCGCGCTCTGGCCCGCTCATGATGGACCGCTGGCGTGGCTGTGTATTCAAAGCTTGTCGATCGTGGCTCACCCGGCCTTCTCGAGCGCCCAGCTCGTTGCAGGGAGTTCCTGCGCTCCACCATCAGGCGGCCAGCGAAGCGCACCGAGGGCGATGACGCGCTGCCACACACGCCTGTGGTCATTCACGTTTCACGTGAAACATGCAGACGGTGAGCGTACGCACGTCCGTCCTCCGACGTCGCCGATTCCCCTGTGCGGCTCCGCGCTCACATCCGAGTGGCCTCAACGCCCCGAAGGGTCCCTGCACGGCGTCCCCATAATGGCCGGCGTTTCACGTGAAACGTTCGTGACGGGGCATTGGATTCCTCCTTGGCGATCGTGCCGATTTCGAGAAGTCGCGTCGGGTCTAGCCACGAGATGCGCGCGGGCGGCAATTGCCGGGCGCCGGGGGAGGGCGAGAGGCCGCTTCCCGCGCGCGTCCATCCGCGTCTCCGTCGAGGTGCAGAGAGTAGGTCCCAGCCTCCACAACGGTAGACGGGAGCCGACGGACAAGGAGTCACGATCGAGCAGCCTCTCGACAGTCGAGGAACCTGGCGAGGGCACACTCCGACGGTTCAGCTGCACCCGCGCCCTGCGTCTCGTCTCGTCCCGACCGGCTTCGGGTCACGTTGCCCGCGTTTCGGTGGACGAGCGCCGGGGAGAGCGGCACTCGACTTTGGACCCCAAAGAGCGACTGGGGACTCCCGCAGGACCCGACGGCACTCGACACCCTCATCGAAGAGGTTGAGCGCAAGCTGTCGAGGTCTCAGGAGTTAGTAGGCGTCCCTTCGGAGGCGGCTGTCTCCAATGTGTCGCCGTGCCGTGGACGCCTGGCAGTTCACGATGTCACCCTGCCCAGCGCAGGTTCACCCTCGCCCAGCAGTCGGAGGTGTCGGAAAGAGAAGGTGCTCCCCATGAGAGCCGGGCCGGAACGGTGATCGGCTGTGTAGCCCGGGCTTCACCTGCCGCGGTCTCACATGCTTCGGTCATCGGCCGTAGGGGAACAGCACTGATGCGTCCTCCTCCGCGAACAGAAGCACACCTTCTCGCGGTCCACCTAGAAGGCTCGTGGCCATCAAGCCGGCGCGGGACCCTAAGGGTCAGTTCAACGCGCGCGACGACAGTGGATCGTCGTGACTTCCCCCCGGCACCTCGCACGCGGGTCGACACGGTTTCGACTGCGGAACAGTGCGAGCAGCTGAGCGCCAACACCTCGGCGCCGGCCGGTCCAAAACATCGCGGTCTTCTGCATCGTGGCGTAGAAGGCGGATGGCCCTGATGACCACGGCTGAGGCCGCTCGCTACATGCCTGCCGTGCGTGGAGCCGGATAAGCCCCTCCATGTCACACAGCGTCAGACCCTTCTTGGGCGCCGGTCAGCTATCCATCTCTCCCGTCAAGGTGGAGCTGGCGTGCAGGTCTTAGCCCTCACGCGGGCGCGTGTTCCACGTGAAACGGTGCCGATCACTGGTGATGAGCTCCGCTGACTCGCGGCTCGAGATGCGGGGGAGTCCCGCTTCACCGACGGGTGACCACGCCGATGTACGCCGCCCCCGCCCACCGCGGGGTGACGCACACTCACTCCCAGGGCACGAAGCTCCCATCGGCCGAATCCCGAGCTAGTACGCCGCCCTCTCGCTGTCCGCATCGCGCCCGTCGGGGCACTGACCGTCTACTTACGTAGACGGACAAGCTAGGGATCTGTGGGTAATCGGAGTGGCCGGGGGTCGCCCCACAGTGGCGGACCACCCGAGACATACGTCGCGACATCGCCCAGTGCCTCGCTTCGCAGCGGTGTTTCACGTGAAACCCTCATCAGCTCTCCTCAGGCGCCACCGCGTCCGCTCGCGGTGTCGCACTCCGCGACCGTCAGCAGGTGGGTAGCGAGGAACTAGCCACGCGCCGCCTTCAATCGCTCGCGCAGTATCGAGATACCTATACGAATGCGACACCTGTGGCGGATGATACATAGGCGAGTGTTCCCAACCCGTAGGAACAGTACCCAAAGGTCGACTGTCCGCCAGCTATCTCGCGACAATGACCGTGAGTTCGTGACCGCTAGGGCACACGGCGTGCATCTCTCCATGTTGGCGCAATCCCACGATCCGACGCTGCGTGCTCACCCTTCAGCACCCACCGACAGACACGCCACCACCCGACACGCCTCCGCTGTTTCACGTGAAACACGTGCCACACCGAACCGGCCCAGATTGCCGTCGCCCTGCATCGGTTGCCGACGCAATTGATCGCGCAAGCTCTACCTCAACGGGCACGGAGCACCCACGATCCGAGCAGTGTCGACCCACGACTTCCCCGCCGGCCTAGAACGCACCACTGGCGCAATCATCGCCCGCAGGATCAACGCGACGTTTCACGTGAAACCAAGCGGCGTACCGACGTGAGAACGCCGCGTGGATTGTGCGGCAGGTGGACGATCAGCCAGCAGGGGAGTAGAAGCAGGGGCGACGATTGAGAGTTCGCCGCCGTACGAGGCGAACCGCAAGAGAACATCCGGGCCTCACCACGACGAGCAGCCCGACCATCCAAGGGCCCCGTCTCAGCCGCGTCGGGGGGGCGGCCTTCCATGCGGGCGCGTGACACTGAGTGTGGCCAACGAGAAGATCTCAGTCGCCCCGTGCATCGGACCGAGCTGATGCGACTGTCACCGCCGACATCAGACGGAACGGAGAGCGCCGCCACCCACCAGCCGGCTCGCTCAGATGAACCGCTCGACGATCGCGTATCGGTGCTGCCCGTAGGCCCCTGGTCGCGGGTCGACCACGACGTCACCCCGCCCCGCAGACGCTGGAACAGTGACTGTGTCGTGCGACTCCCGCACCCCGCCACCAAGCACCCGGGCGGTCGGCTCAGTGCCCGGCAGGGGACCCGACGCGCGACACAGCCCGATGTGCGCCGTGATCGTTGCGAGAGCTGCCCACCCCTGTCGTTCCAGGGATCGCGAGTACGTGCCGGGCACGTCGTGCAGGAGCCTCTCTCACCCTGCAGACGTGTGCGCTCTTGAGCGCGCTATGGAAGGAGGCCGCCGTGCGAGTGGGGGAGAGCCGTCGGTCTCTCTTGAGCCCGAACAAGGCTAGACGTGCGTGCGGATCACGCGGACATCTACGCCTACGCACGAGCGAACTCCCGTGGTCTCGCGCGCGTCCCAGACTCGAAGTAGAGCGCGAGAGCGCTCGCGGGTGCTTTACCTCCGCCGTGGCGGTCGATCCTGACGCGAAGCGCACCACGGCTCGCTAGCGCGCGACGAAGCCACGCCGAACGAACCCGATCACGCTGGGAGCCGAAGGTCAGCGACCTCCGCGGGTACCGGCCGAGGGCTTCGGTGACGAGACGACAATCGTCGTTCAGCCCACTCGTTCCACGCGTGACCAGAGAACGTCCGTCGTGGCCGAACCCGCCCCGGCGTATCGCAGCGCCCGAGCCCCCCGGGATGCAACTGCCGCGAAACCGTTTCACGTGAAACTCATGTCCTGCACACCCGGCACGTGGTCCCGGGCCGGCCGGCCGCCCCGTACACGTCACCTGAACGGCGCGGAGCGCACACATCACTCACCGCCAGCGAACGAACCTGCCGAGCTCGAAAACGGCCTCCCGCCACGCCAGGGTCACATTCCGACGGACGCGCCGAAGTCTTTCGGAGCCCCGGATTCGACGACCAAGACGTCACGGCACCGAAGCAGACAGCATAGGTGCCACCGATGCGCGAGCCATCTGGTCACGCGTCGATCGCAGCCTCTACCGCCTTCTCACAACGGCACTTCTTGCCGAGCTCCCGTTCGGCACTGCACCCCGCGCCCCATATCGAGACAACGCGACCGGGCGGCACGACCCACTCCGATCGACCTCGTCACCCTCGCGTGCTGCGCGGTGCTGTTCTCGATGCTCTGAAGGTTGCTGAGATCGACGTCAGCGACGTTTCCACCCACGAGTAGAGAACTTTCACGTGCATAGGAAAAACATAGATAAAGCGCCAAAGCACATGCCGTATGTGCACATGCCTCACTCAGCGACCGAGCGTGGCGAGGAAGACCCGTGTTGGCTCGTCGAGCACGCCCTCGCCGACGACCTCGATCGATACATCGGTGAGGCCGTACTTGCGCACCTGCTTCGCGGCCGCCTCGACCTCCGCTCCGACGTTGGCGCCCTTCAGGAAGACGAGACGCCCGCCGGGACGCACCAGGGGAGCGGTGAACGGAAGCAGAGTCCGCAGCGCGCTCACAGCGCGCGCCGTCGCGACATCGAACACGCGCCCCTCGCTCCACTCCTCGCCGCGCATGCGTGCAACGGTCACGTTCTCGAGCTCGAGCTCACCGACCTGCTCCGACAACCAGGCCGTGCGACGCTCCATGGGTTCGATGAGCGTCCACTCGACGTCCGGCCGCGCGATGGCCAGCACGAGCCCGGGCAGCCCGGCGCCCGAGCCCACGTCGACCGCGCGACCCGCGAAGTACGGCGCAGCGATCGCACTGTTGAGAATGTGACGCGTCCAGAGTCGCGGGACCTCGAGCGGGCCGATGAGACCGCGCTGCTCCCCGTACAGGGCCAGGTTCTCGGTGAAGCGACGGGCCTTCTCGATGTTGTCGCCGAACAGCGTCAGCGCTGCACTCGGCTCTGCCTCGAGCTGTTCCGGCATCCCGAGACTCAGCCGCGGCGAAGCACGGTGTGACGGTCAGCGCCCTCACCGAACGATTCGGACGAGAAGCCGCGATCGGCCGCGATGTCGTGCACCAGCTTGCGTTCGTAGCTCGACATCGCCGGGAGCGACGCCTGCGACGCACCCTCGTCGAGACGCGCGATCGCCCGGTCGACGAGGTTCTCGAGCTGGCGCTGACGCGCATCACGGGAGCCACCGATATCGAGGATGAGCCGCGAGAATCGGCCCGTCGAGTTCTGCACCGCAAGACGCGTGAGCTCCTGGAGGGCCTGCACGGTGTCGGGGTGCGACAGCGTCGACAGTGCGGCTGCATCTTCGGCCTCGACCGAGACGTACGCGCGGCCTGCGCGCACGTCCATAGCGAGGTCACCGTCGATGTCGGCGATGTCGAGAAGACCCTCGAGGTAGTCGGCGGCGATATCGCCTTCCTGCTCGAGCTGCTCCACCGTGGCGGCCGTGTGCTCGGGTGCGATCTGATCGGATGTCGTCATCGTGATCTCCGGTTCTCAGGAGGCGGGTGCGGAGCCGGCTGTGCCGGCGGATCCGCCCGCGGCACCGGTGTTCTTCGTGGACTGCTGCTTCTTCGCCCGCTGCTTGCCGACCGGCTGCTGGCGCTTGGGCTGGGCCGCGCGGGCCTTCTCGGCCTCTTCGAGGAGCCGCTGCTGCTCGGCGCGGTACTTCTCGATGGGCACGACCTTGCCCGACGAATCGATGGCCTTGCCCTTCCGCGCCAAGCGCTCTTCCCGCGCCTTCGCCGCGTCGGAACCGGGAGTCGGCATCTCGCGAATGACCACGAACTGCTGGACCATCGTCCACAGGTTGCTGACGAACCAGTAGATGACGACACCGAGCGGGAAGAACACACCCGAGAAGATGAAGGCCAGCGGCAGGATGTACAGCATGATCTTCTGCATCTGGTACGCCTGACCGATCTTGGCCTCGGGCGACAGGTTCTTCGAGATGATCTGCAGCTGGGTGAAGAACTGCGAGCCGATCATGAGTACGACGAGCGTCAGCAGGATCGCGACGGTCACCTGGCCGTCCGACTGGCCCCACGCCGTGACGAGGTTGACGTGCATGGATGCCACGTCGAAAAGGCGTGCGTCGTAGAACTCGGTCGTGAGCTCCGGCGTGAGCAGACCCACGCCGCCGATGCCGCTGGCGGCGTGCTTCGACACGTCGTTCAACACGCTGAAGAGGGCGAAGAAGATCGGCATCTGCACCAGAAGGGGCAGGCAGCTCGAAACCGGCGTCGTACCGTGCTTCTTGTACAGCGCCATGGTCTCGCGGCTCATCGCCTCACGGGAGAGCTGGTCGCGCTTGCCCTTGTACTTCTCCTGCACCTTGCGCAGCTCAGGGGCGATCTCCATCATCTTGCGCTGGCTCTTGATCTGCTTCACGAAGAGCGGGATCAGAGCGGCGCGCACGATGAGTACCAGGCCGACGATCGACAGCACCCAGGTCAGACCGGCCGCGGGGGCCATGCCCAACGCCGTGAAGAGAGCGTGCCACCCCACCAGCACGAGTTCGACCACCCACTTCAGTGGCCAGAGGATGGTCCCAATGAGATCGAATTGCACGATCAGTCCTTTCGGGAGGGCACGACGAATCCGTGCCGAGTGAGTTCGTGGCGGAAGGCCCGATGAGGACGGACGTCGTCGATGCCACCCTGAGCCCAGGGATGACAGCGTGCGAGACGGGCCGCGGTGAACGCGATACCCTTCACGAGTCCATGCTGCTGTACGGCACCCACCGAATAGGCGGAGCAGGACGGGTAGTACTTGCACACGTCGCCGTAGACGTGCGAGATCGTCGCTCGATACGCGTGCAGCAGTGCCAGCCCCGCATTGCGGGGGAGGAGCGGCACGGATGCCACGACGCCGTCGACAGTGAGCCGTCCGGTCCCCGTGGACGAGGTCGGGAGAGTAGAAGCACTCATACCGATGCTTTTCGCTCGAGGCATCGCACCACTTCGGCACGAAGCGTCGAATAGTCGACGGTCGCTGCCGACGGCAGTGCGCGGATGACGATCGAGGCGCCCCCTCGAACAGACGGGAGCGCCTCGGCGCACACCGCCTTGAGGCGGCGGCGAATGGTATTGCGGGTGACCGCGGAGCCGACCTGGCGACTCACGATGAAGCCGAACCGGGGCGAATCGGTCTCAGCCGAGATCCCGACGTACGTCACGGTGTGCGCTCCGGCACAGCGAGTACCCCGTCGGACCGTGGCTTTGTAGTCCGATCCGCGAGTGAGTCGGTTCGGCTTCGCGAGCACCGGGTCCGTCAGGCCGAGAGCTCGGTGCGGCCCTTGGCGCGACGTGCGGCCAGGATGCCACGGCCGGCACGCGTACGCATGCGGGCGCGGAAGCCGTGCTTCTTGGCACGACGACGGTTGTTGGGCTGGAAGGTGCGCTTGCTCATGGGTCACTCCGGAGGTGATGTCGCCCGATGCTCTTCTGCCGGGGACGGGGGTCGGGACTGCCGTATAGGCATAAGTCAACCGACTAAGGCTACGTCGCGCGGGGCGTTAACTCAAACCGAAACCGCGACCGCCCATTATCCCCAGGCGTTGTCCACAAGCGTGGCAAAGACACGCGACCGAGTCCTACAGTGGATTTTGCTCCGACAGGGCCGCGAACTAGCGTGGCCCCGGAAGTTATCCACAGGTTCGACGCGACACGTCGATCACCCGTCGCGTCAAGATCCCGGAGGGGCT